>CAVZYX010000015.1:0-705379 GCA_963779645.1 uncultured Actinomycetes bacterium | reverse complement strand
CGCCTCCCTGCACCGGGCACGCGCGGGCGGACGCGCAGTCTGCGCAACGACCTCAAGCCCCCGAGTGCTCGCACCAGCCGTAGGACCACAGCGTTGCCAGCAGACCGCTGCAGGCGAGCAGCCCTGCCAGCCCCCGGCACGGCACTCGGAACGGAGGCCAGTCCCGGCGGCCAACACGTACTGCTATGTCTGACCAGGTCGGGTCTGATGCATAGCGTTGCGTCGCCCGTTTCGCCGTCGTCCGACCCTCCGTGTCCGTACAGCCCGGCTTGCGTTTCGAGGGTACCGTTCAGCACCAGGTCGTGTCCTGCCCCTCGGGGCAGACTTCCACCCGCTTCGGTCCTCAAGGTCGCGCCCGCTCGGCCAAGGGCATGGTCTTATGGCCAAAGAACTCGGACACGATAGCCCAAGCACCCCTCGGGCGTGGCTTCCCACGACCGGCGGATGGCGGACTCGGCCCAGTTCTTGGCCGGTCAGGAAATCTCATGCTCGATGATCACGAGAACTCGCGATCACGGAGCAGGAGGACCCTCGTTCTCTTCATCGTCAGGTAGACGTAGTTCGGATCAAGCATTTGGTTGTGAACCCGGGCGTTGGCTTGCATCTCGTGGAAGGGACTTCGGTGAGATGAAGCAGGACAGTGGGCCTCCGGCCGGGTCCAGCTCGGTGTGGACACTGGCCGGAAATCTGCCGTGTGGCGAGCACGCTGCTCAGCCTCTCGGCGGCCGCTTCCGAGGTCATTCGCTGTCGGGCCTTCGTGCTCTTCGACGTCGCCGCCCGACCAAGCAGTGGTCCACGGCGAGCTGCTGGCTGCCCACCGACCGGCGGGGCCGGGGCCCCCTTCCAGGCTGAGGCCGACGTGGCCCCGGTCGCTGCCGCCCTGCCCGCCGACGCATCCGATGCTTTAGGCCACACGCCCCCTCAAGCGTCCAGAAGCCCAAACGATGTCCGGGTCCCGAGGAGGGAACGAGCGGGTCCTGCAGGGAGGAACGACGACCGGGTCCCGCAGGAGGAACGGTGACCGGGCACAGCTCAACTCAACCAACGACATCGAACGTGCGGCCTTCGGCATGCAACGCCACTTCGAGACGTGGGGACCGTGCCGAAAACACAGGCTTTATTGCCATCGAACGTCACCGCCGCCGCCAGTGCCTCCATGCCGAGGATGTTCAGCTGGTGCCGGACACGAAGGCCTGCAATCGCCGGGGCCAACCGCGCAGGCTGAGCAGGCCGACCTCTTCCGGGAGATCGAGCGCGGCGAGCGCCCGCCTCACGACGCTCGGGCGGCAAGGCGGTGAATGGGGCGGACAACGCCCCCGGACGGTCGGCGACGCCCAGAACGGCCTGGCACAACCGGACGTACCGGTCGCCAGTGGTGAAGACGGCCTCTCCAGGGCCAACAAGTCTTGCCGGCGGTTGGCCGCGCAGGATCAGGCTCAGGACCTGGTCGTCTACCAGCAGGGTCACTCGGTGGCAAGGTCGGGGTCGTCGAAGCCGCTCGCACGCGCCTGTTCCAGTCCTCGTCGGTCAGTGAGCTGAGCAGCTGGCGACGCAGCGCATCGACACCGCCCGGCAGGAGCACGATGGCGTCACCGAGATCGAGGTACCCAACCTCGCCGCCCGCCTCCAATCCCCAACGATGCCTCGCCTGCGCGGGCAGGCTCATCTTTGGCCACGCTGGGACACACGCAGTTCTCCGTTTCGATGCATACGGACACTCTACAAGGTAATCCGCCTTGCCGCCTTGTACGAGCCGAGCTGGCCGGATACGCAACTGCCGGAACGTCGGACGGAGTGCGACGGAGGTGGTGGACAGGAACGACGACCGGGGTCCCGCAGGAGGAACGACGACCGGGTCCCGCAGGAGGGAACCTCATTCAGGACACGCATCAGGGCCGGTGCTGGCCGGAGGAAGCGGCCGGGCATTCCTGAAGCCAAACACGAGAGACGGGCGCAGCCTGGCTGACCACCGTCAACGGGAGGGAAGCATGGAAGCTCTACTGATCGGCTACGCCCGCGTCTCCACCGACGAGCAGGACTCTGACGGCTCAGCGTGAGGCTTTGGCCAACCTCGGGGTCGGACCGAGCGCATCTACGTCGACCACGGCCTGACTGGCACCAACCGGGAGCGGCCGGGGCTACGGGAGGCCCTGGCCACGTGCCGCGGCGGCGACACCCTGGTCGTGACCAACGCTCGTGGCCGTAGCATCGATCCTTCTCTCGGCGGTTGCGCCTTGTCGTTCTTGTATCCCTCTGTGATTCATGATCGAGCGGCGCAGCTGCGAAGTTGGGCCGGGCCATCCCGGCCTGCCGATGGGGCGATGACGACTACGACACCCACGATCGGGACTGACGTCTCCCTCGCACCCACCACGTCGAGCACAGTTCCGCCCTCGACGCCGACGACCAGCGTTCCGCCCAGCTCGACGACGACGCCGAACGACCAAGTCTCAAGTCAAGACTCAGGGCCGGGGGATGGGAGCGTGCCGATGGCGTTTCTACCGGGAGGGCAGTGGGACGGGACTTGCGGCCTAACGGCGACGCCAGACAGGTCCGATGGACCGGGCAACAACGGTACGCTTGAAGACTCCGTTGTCCGGTCGCTCGCTTCGATGCTCCAGCGAGAGACGGCTTTCGTGATTGAAGTTGATCGCCAGGTAATCGGCCCAGTCGTGCGCTACGTGTTCGAGATCATGGATAGTGCTCCATATCTCGTCGTCTACCTCGACACTCCGAGCGGCGACCTCTATGCAACCGATGGGGTATCGGTGCCCTGGACCCTCCAGCCGAACTCGTCGACATCCCCTTCAACCACGACGAGGTCACCCTTGACTACGACGACGACGACGACCGTCAAAGCGACCGCGAATACGGCTGGCGGCGCAGGACCGACCACCAACACAACTCGTGCGTCAGTGCGGGGGATAGCCGAATCAACCAGCACACCCACGTCGATAGCCGACCAAGGGTCATCAGTGCCTGACGCGACGCCGAATGGCGTCGAGGAGTCCGCGCTGCGGTGCCGGACGAGCGCCACCTCATCGACGGACACCCTCGTCTCGCCGACGACGACTACATCTACACCGGATTCCTGATCGCGGTATATGCGACGATCGCTGCCGACGATCCCCTCGTCTAGCGTGTGCTAGCTCACGTAGGACGTCGACCCACTCGCGCTCGCGGTTGGGGCCCTTCCCGCCACGACCCAGTGGCTGGCCGCGCCCGCCAATCGCGGCGGCGACGGGTACGGGTCGGGAGATAGCGTCCGATCATCGAGCGGGCCGTCGATGCGCACCCTGTCGCCCAGGGACTCATCGACCGATCCACCACCTCTGACACGGAGATCGACTGACATGGCTGAGCATGACATCGAGATCACCCTCCCGACGAAGCCGCTGATCAATGTCGACGCGACGATCGTCATCAGGAGTGAGGGAGCGAAGCTCGGTGAGCTTCGCATCTCGAAGGGGAGCGTTGACTGGCGGTCGAGAAACAAGAGGACCGTCAAGGCAATCACCTGGGAGAGATTCGCTGAACTCATGGACGACGCCTGAACCTCCTGGAAGCCGAACCTCAACGGCGACCGACGGTTGCCGTGCTGGCTGCAGGGGGGCCGACGCACGCGGCGTCCCGTACGAATGGTCCGGTGAACTGTCCCGGTGACGGGGGCTGTGCGGGGCACGCTGCACGTGTCGAGCGTGCTCGTGCGCTGGGGTCGTTGACCACGAGTAGGGTCCGCCACGGCAACCCAGCATGAGCTCGACGGCATCGGGTCGAGTCGAGCCGAGGCGCAGTGCCCGCCTTTCCGGCGGAAACGCGCTCATCAGGGCCCACGGCACGCAGGTCGACCTGAACCTCGCGCCGGCTTCGTGGTGACCAACCAGGTCACCGACAGCGAGCGCCCGGGCGCACCCGGCTCTGACGGCCGACCGCCCCCGGCTCTGGAGACCGGCTCCAGCGGCCCGTCCAGGTCAGCCGCGGGCGCCGTTTGGTCACTTCTGCCCTGGGTTGGTCGACCGGTGAAACGCACTGGGAAGCCCTACGCTGGAGCGTGATGAACGGTCTCGATCGGAGGATCTGACCATGCGTTCCGGGAACCCGGCACTGAACGACAAGATCTTTGAACGGGAGACGATCGCGGCCCGGGCCAGTGCCGTCCGCACCGACACCCGGTCCCCGGTCGACGACACGGTCTCGCCGTGGACGCCGAGCCGCCCGCCCGCCGGCTACCTGACCATGACCGTGGGCGGCACGGTCAGCGCCACCGCGGTCCTGCTGGTGATCCTGCTGATCGGTGGTGGGCTCGGCTGGACCCAGGTGAAGACGGTCGAAGGGGAGGTGTCGTCGTTCCCCGGCTGGCTGCTCCTGCCGCTCCTGGGCGCGCTCGGCATCGCTTTCCTGACCATCTTCAAGCCCAGGCTGGCCCGCTTCACCAGCCCGGTGTACGCCCTGCTCGAGGGGCTCGTGCTCGGTGCCATCTCGCACGTGTACGAGGTGCAGTTCAACGGCATCGTCGTCCAGGCGGTCGGGCTCACGGCGGGCGTGCTGGCGATCCTGCTGTTCCTCTATGCCACCCGGGTGGTCAAGGTCACCGACAAGCTGCGAACGGGCATCATCGCCGCCACCGGGGCCGTCTTCCTCGTCTACCTGATAGCTATGGTGCTCACCCTGTTCGGCGTCCACGTGTCGTTCCTCAGCGACGGCGGGCCGGTGGCGATCGTTTTCAGCCTGGTCGTGGTGGGCATCGCGGCGATCAACCTGCTGCTCGACTTCGACTTCATCGAGCGGGGAGCGGCCGCCGGGGCCCCCAAGTACATGGAGTGGTACGGCGCCTTCGGCCTGATGGTGACGCTCGTCTGGCTGTACCTGGAGCTCCTGCGGCTGCTGGGCAACCTCCGCCGGTAACTCAGGCAGTCGGCGCCGGTGATTCAGGCAGTCGACACGGCGGAGGCCTGGAGCTCCTTGAGCAGGCCCACGACCAGGTCCCTCATGGAGAACACGCCGACCAGGATCCCGTCGTCGTCGACCACCACGAGGTGGCGGAAACCCTTCTCCCGCATGACCCGGGCCGCTTCGCGGACGTCCATCGTCGCCGGCGCCGTCATCAGCTTCCGGGACAGGTAGTCGGCGACCTTGCGGGCCGACCCGTCGGCCCCCTGGGCGACGGCTCGCACGGTGTCGCGGTCGGTGATGATGCCTGCGGGCCTGCCGTCGACCAGCACCACTGCCGACCCGACGCCCCGCTCCACCATCCCGATGGCAGCGTCCCGCAGGGAGTCGTCCTCCTTGACGGTGAGCACGGCGCGTGTGGTCAGGGGTCCGATCTCCATACAGTCTCCTCGCAGGGTCCTCCTCCCAGCGTAGCCTGCTCGTCCGGGCCTGATTGTGAATGCTTTCACAAGGGGGTAAACTCTGTCCATGAGCCTCGTGCACCGTGTGCTGTACCCGTCGCCGATCACCTCGCTGGACGAGTACCTGGCCCGCGGCGGCGGCGTGGGGATCGAGGAGGCGAGGACGATGACGCCGGAGGCGATCATCGAGCGGGTGCTGGCGTCGGGCCTGCGGGGCCGTGGGGGCGCGGGCTTCCCCACCGGGCGCAAGTGGGAGACGGTGGCGGCCAACCATTCGCCGACCGAACCGTCGACGGTGATCGTCAACGCCGCCGAGGGCGAGCCGGGCACCTTCAAGGACCGCACGATCCTGCGCCGGAACCCCTACGTCGTGCTCGAAGGCGCCCTCATCGCGGCCCGGGCGGTGGGCGCCGACCTCGTGGTGATCGCCCTGAAGGAGGCCTTCGAGGGCGAGATCGACAGGGTGCGGGAGGCGATCGAGGACATCGAGGCCGCGGGTTGGAACGAAGGCGTCGAGATCGTGGTCTTCGAGGGCCCCGACGAGTACCTGTACGGCGAGGAGAGCGCCCTGCTCGAGACGATCGACGGCCGCTGGCCCTTCCCCCGCATCGTCCCGACGTTCCGCCGGGGCCTGCGGCGGAGGGCCGATGCCCGAGGACGCTCCGAGCGAGCCGGCGCTGGTCAACAACACCGAGACCCTTGCCAACGTGGCCCGCATCGTCGGCCGCGGGCCCGGACTGGTTCCGCACCGATGGGCACCGCCGAGTCGCCGGGCACGATCGTCTGCACCGTCACCGGCCGCACCCGGCGCCACGGCGTCGGCGAGGTGCAGATGGGCACGCCGCTGCGCGAGGTCATCGAGCCCATCGGCGGCGGGCCCCTGCCGGGCCGCACCGATCAAGGCGGTGCTGTCGGGCGTGGCCAACGGCGTCATCACCGCCGACCAGCTCGACACGCCGGTGACCTACGAGTCGCTGGCCGCCATCGGCAGCGGCCTGGGTCGGCCGGGTTCATCGTGTTCGACGACGAGACCGACATGACCGCGGTCGCCGCCGGCGTCGCCCGCTTCCTGGCGGTCGAGTCGTGCGGGCAGTGCTCGCCGTGCAAGCTCGACGGCATCACCCTGTCGGACTCGCTGGCCCGGCTCGGCTCGTCGGCCGGCCGCAGCCACGACCTCGGCGTCGTCCGCCACCGGCTCACCACGGTCGCCGACCGGTCGCGCTGCTTCCTCGCCACCCAGCAGCAGGTGGTGGTGGGCAGCATCGTCAAGCACTTCGCCGCCGAGTTCGAGGCCCACGCCGCGCTGGCGAATGCCCCCGTGCGAGCCCGAGCTGATCGCCGAGCTGATCGACATCAACGGCGGCGTGGCCCTCCTCGACGAGCGCCACCGCCTGAAGCAGTTGGACTGGAGTTTCAACAAGCGGGACTCGGGCACGGTGCCGGTGGAGCGCTACCAGGCCGTCGCCCCGCCGTGGCTGGCGGGCGAGGACTACGAGCCGGTCGTACTGCGAACCGCCACCGCCTGAGCAACTACCGGTTGGGCAGCATCTCCACGTCGACGCCGAGCGCGCGGTAGGTGTCGAGCGCTCGCCGGTCACGGGTCGCGAGGATCATGGCGTGCTCCGCCGCCGTCGCTCCGACGAGAGCGTCGTAGACCGCGCCTCCCGCAATCTCAGCTCGGACGAGATCGTCGAACAGTGCCCTCGTCGCCTCAGCGGACAGAAAGCGAGTTTCGGGGAAGTTCGCAGCCAGCAGCCGGGCGACGACCTCCGGCCTGCGGCGGGCCGGCGGCGGCAGGCGGGTCAGCACCGAGAACGTCTCGAAGGCCGCGTGGCCGGCGAGGCCGAGGCGTCGCTCGCCGAGGACCTCGATCGTCACTGCATGGAGATCGTGATCGGCGACGACCAGCGCGACTGCCACGCTCGTGTCGACGAGAGTGTCGGGACGACTACCTCTGGTCGGCATCGCGGAGCGCCCGGACGTCGTCGTCGCCGATGCTCACACCAGAAGCCGGGATCACGAGCCGTCCCGACTGTTCCTCCACTCCGTCGCCGGCGATCGCCTCGACGCGAAGGGCGCTGCCGTCGGCAGTCACCTCGACGGGGCCCGGCCGGAGTCCGAGCCGGTCACGCAGCGTCTTCGGAATCACCAGCCGTCCAGCCATATCAATGGTCGTTCTCATACCAGGAATCTACCATTGGGATGGCGGAACTGGTTGATGGTCATCTGCCGACCCGGCGGGGACCTTTGGCCCTGAGCCGGCGGATGTGCCGGCGGTCACAATCGGTTCATGCAAGTCGACGACGGCCACGGCCTGGAGATGCTCAGCCGCGACGAGTGCCTGCGCCTGCTGGCGCTGACGACCCTCGGTCGCGTCGGGTTCACGCAGGGCGCGCTGCCGACGGTCCTGCCCGTCGCCTTTCGCATGGACGGCGAGCGCATCCTGGTGCGCACCGTCCGAGGTGGCACGCTCGCCGGCGCCCTGAGGAACGCCGTCGTCGCCTTCGAGGTCGACGACGTGGACCCGGTCCGTCACTCGGGTTGGAGCGTGTCCGTCACCGGCGTGGCCACGGAGGTCGAGGATCTGGCCCCGGCCGACCTCCCGACAGCCGTCGCCGAAGACCCGGCTGCCGACGGCCCAGCTGCCGACGACCCACTCGCCGACGACCCAGCCGCCGACGACCCAGCCGCTGACAGCCCAGCCGCTGACAGCCCAGCCGCTGACAGCCCAGCCGCTGACAGCCCGGCCGCCGACAGCCCGGCCGCTGACAGCATCGTGCTCGCCATCTCGACCGAGCTCCTGTCGGGCCGGCGCGTCGTCCCTGGCTGACGGCGCCGCCGGATCCGATGGAGACAACAGGGCCGTCAGCTCCGCGGAACCCGCCACTCCAGGACGGTCCCGCCGCCGGCGACCGGGCCGCAGCTCGAACCGGCCCCCGTGGCGCGCGGCGCGGGCCTCCATGTTCTTCAGGCCGTGGCCGCGGCGCTCGTCCGGGGCCGGGGGACCGATCCCGTCGTCGATCACCCGCAGCGACGACCTGGTCGGTCACGACCACCTCGACCTCCACCACGCGTCGCCCGGGCGTGACGGGCGACGTTGCTGAGCGCCTCGCGCAGCGTGGCGAGGAGCTCGGCGGCGAGATCGTCGCCGACGGCGCTGTCGACCGGACCGTCGAAGAAGCACCGCGGCTCGAACCCGAGCGCGCCCGCGGCCTCGCGGCCGAGGGCCAGCACCCGGTCCGCGGAGCCGCCGCCCGAGGAGCACCCGGGACGATTCCAGCTTGAAGATCGCGGAGCGGATGTGCTTCACCGTGAGGTCGAGGTCGTCGACCGCGGCCTCGATGCGGGTCACGGCGGCGTCGGCGTCGGTTCGCACGAGGCGGGCCGTCCCCTGCAGCGACAGGCCGGTGGCGAAGAGCCGCTGGATGACCGTGTCGTGGAGATCGCGGGCGATGCGCTCACGGTCCTCGACCAGGGCGAACTCCTGCACCCGGGCGTGGAGCCGGGCGTTCTCGATGGCGACGCCGGCGGCGGCCGCCAGCCCGACCACGAGCTCCTCGTCGACGTCGGTGAAGACCTCGGCGCGTCGTCTTGTCGGTCAGGTACAGGTTGCCGAAGACCTCGCTCCCGCACCCGGATCGGCACCCCCAGGAACGACCGCATCGGCGGGTGGTGGGGCGGGAACCCGAAGCTGTCGGGATGCTCGCTGCAGGTCGGGCAGCCGCAGCGGCTTGGCGTCGACGATCAGCAGACCCGAGGATGCCGTGGCCCTCGGGCAGCTCGCCGATGCGCTCGTGGGTGTGCGTCGTCGATCCCGACGGTGATGAACTGCGCCAGGCGGGTGCCGGTGTCGTCGAGCACGCCGAGCGCGCCGTAGCGGGCGTCGACCAGCCCGACCGCCGCCTCGACGATCCGCCGCAGCATGCGTGGGCGGGTCGAGGTCCGACCCGAGGGCCAGCACCGCGTCGAGCAGCTCCCGCAGGCTGCGGGGACCGGCCACCTCGGACATGACCGCACCACTACGAGGCCCGGCGGAGCCCTGGCCCGCGACCAGGCGAGACTGGCGGCAGTGACGGTCCGCGTGTTCCTCCTCGACGACCACGAGGTCGTCCGCCGCGGCCTGCGCGACCTGCTCGAGGCCGAGGACGACCTCGAGGTCGTCGGCGAGGCCGGCACCGCCGAGGAGGCGTACGGGCGCATCCCGGCCACGAGCCCGAACGTCGCCATCCTCGACGTCCGCCTGCCCGACGGCGACGGCGTCGAGGTCTGCCGCGAGATCCGCTCGAAGCACCCCGAGATCGCCTGCCTGATGCTCACGTCGTTCGCCGACGACGAGGCCCTGTTCAGCGCCATCATGGCCGGCGCCGCCGGCTACGTCCTGAAGCAGGTCCGCGGCACCGACCTCGTCGACGGCGTGCGCCGCGTCGGCCGCGGCGAGTCGCTCCTCGACCCGTCGCTGACCAGCCGGGTGCTCGAGCGGCTGCGGCAACCGCGCCGAAGCCGACGAGCTCGCCGGGCTCACCGACCAGGAGCGGCGCATCCTCGACCTCATCGCCGAGGGCATGACCAACCGCCAGATCGGCGAGCAGCTCTTCCTGGCCGAGAAGACCGTCAAGAACTACGTCTCGAACCTGCTCGCCAAGCTGGGCATGAGCCGCCGCACCGAGGCGGCCGCCTACGCCGCCCGGCTGTCCGAGCGCCGCCAGCACCACGATCCCCGCCCCTGACCGTCCCCGGACCGCCTGAGCAGCGCGACCGAGGGGTCACACGTCGGTCGGTTCCGGGACCTTCGTCCCTAGCGGCCGTCGGGCCGGAGGCGGATGATTCGACCCAGCGCCGCACTTCGGCGGTCGTGGCGGTGGCGGAACTCCAAGGAGAAACCATGAAACGCAGAACCCTCGATGTCCTCTTCAGTGCCGGCGGGCTCGCCCTCGCCGGGCCTCCTGCTCGTGCTCGGGCTCGTCATGACCAGCAACGCCAACTTCGCCAAGGGCTACGTGAACGACCAGCTCAGCGAGCAGAACATCACCTTCAAGACCGCCGACACCCTCACCGAGGAGGAGAAGCAGTCCGCCGTGCCTCGTGAAGTACGCCGGCCAGCCGCTCACCACCGGCAAGCAGGCCGAGTGCTACGCCAACGACTTCATCGGCCTGCACGTCAAGGCCACCGCCGACGGCCATGACCTACGCCGAGCTCGGTGCTCCCCAGACCGCGCTGCGGGCCCAGGTCGCCGCCGCCCAGGCGGCCAACGACCCCGCCCTCGCCGACCTGCAGAAGCAGCTGACGACGGTCACCGCGCAGCGGGAGACCCTCTTCAAGGGCGAGACCCTTCGCGGCCTGCTGCTCACCTCGTTCGGGTTCAGCGTCTTCGGCGTGAAGGGCGGCGCAGGTCGCGACCGTCGCCTACGTCGCCGCCGCGCTGCTGGCGCTGCTGTCCATCGCCGGCTTCGCCCATGCGTTCACCACGCCGAAGGAACGGACCCTGGCGGCGCCCGAGCGGGTGCCCGGCAAGGACGACGACAAGCACTTCGTGGGCGTCTGACCGGGCACCGGGCCTTCCACGCTCAAGGTCGGCCCCCGGCTGGTCGATGATAGGAACGACGAAGAGCTCGTCGACCGATACACGGGGATCGCCCACATGGGCACGGCTTTGATGGCGCACGAGCGGGACCAGGCCGGTGACGAGCGGGACGAGGCCGGTACCCAGCGGGACCAGTCAGCCCAGCGGCGGGACCACGCCGGTGACCGCCGTGATCAGTCCGCCGACCAGCGCGACCAGGCCGCCGACCGGCGGGACGAGGCGGCCGACCGGCGGGACGAGGCAGCCGACCGGCGGGACCTGGCCGCCGAGCGATCCGAGGCAGAGGTGGGAGCGGCGATCTCGACGGATGCCCTTGACCGGTCGGCCCTGGCTCGCCGGGAGGCGTGGTACGACCGGCGGCGGGCGTCGCAGGACCGCCGGGCGGGCGCCGACGAACGCACCCACGCCGAGACCGATCGCGGCACGTCGCTGGCCGATCGTGGGGCCGGAGCCAGCGAACGGACGTGTGCCGAGCTCGACCGGGACACATCCCAGGCCGACCGCGGCGCGTCGGCGAGGGAGCGGGTGGACGCCTCGGTCGACGATCTCACCGGTGTGTACCTCCGTGGGGCCGGGTTCGTGGAGCTCGAACGAGAGATGGCGCGGGCGAGAAGGACGGAGCAGTCCGCTGGCGTTGGCCTTCGTCGACGTGGACCGCCTCAAGGTCATCAACGACTCGCGCGGCCACGCCGCCGGCGACCGGATGCTGCTGGCGGTCGCCGACACCTTCAGGGCGAACCTGCGCTCCTACGACCTGATCATCCGCTACGGGGGCGACGAGTTCGTCTGCGCCATGACCGGCCTGAACATGGCCGATGCGTCCGAGCGGCTTCGCCGTCGTCAACCCGATCCTGGCCGAGGCCCCCGAGCACGGCTCGGTGACGGTCGGCCTGGCCGAGCTGCGCTCCGAGGACTCGGCCGAGGACCTCGTCGCACGGGCCGACGCCGCGCTCTACCTGGAACGCCGTCAGCGCCGGGTCGCCCGCGCCTGACAGCTATGTGGCGGCGTCCTGCCCGGCTTCCTCTCCGAACCGCCGGCCGCTGATCGTCCTGGCGTCGATGCGCAGCAGGCGGGGCTTCGATCCGGGTGCCCAGGGCGACAGCTCGACGGCCTGCAGGTGCTCCGACGTGGCGTCCAGGGCGTCGGTGATGTCGTGGCCCACCCCTTGGACCATGACGCTCCATCCGCTGCGGCGGTCGGCGTCGAAGCTGTCGATCTCGAAGGCCACCGCGCGAGGGAGGCGCCACTGAGCATGGTCCCCACATTGGTGCGGACGACGATGCTGCGGCCCTCACAGACGTAGTTCACGGGGAACACCAGGGGCTGGCCGTCGGAAACGATACCGACCCGCCCGACCTCGTTGGCTCCCAACAGGGCCAGGCACTCATCGTCGCTCAGGATCTGCGTCCCGCTCGAGCCGGTCTCCATGACGTCGTCCTCCGAGGTCCTCTGGTGGGACGAGGTTACGCGGCCCCGCGGGCTGAGCCCACGGTGAGGACCAACGATGGCCGGCTGAGGGACCTTCGACCCTTCGCCGGGCGGTCCGAGGCCCGAGAATGGGGACGGAGGTGAGCCACATGTCCGAGAGTCTCGGCTTCTTCATGGTCCTGGCCGCAGCTTGGCTGGCCATCGGCCTCGTATTGGCCATCGTGATGGGCCGCCGTGGTCACGACAGCTTCGGTTGGCTCGTGCTCGGCACCCTGCTCGGCCCGATGGGCGTCGTGCTGGCGGTCGCGGCGCGGCGCACGACGAATGGCTGCAGCCGGTGCCGCTGGTCGGCCGGGAGCCCGCCACCGCGGGCATCGGCCCTGTCGACGTCCTCGTCGGCTCCGACGGGTCGCCGGAGTCGGCGGCGGCGATGGACGCAGCTGTCGGTCTCCTCGGCGACAGGATCGGCCGGTTGACGGTCGCGACGGTGGTGCCCTTCGGCGGAGTCCGAGGGCCCGAACGGGATGCGACGGAGACGCTCCGACTCTTTCCCGCCGCCGATTCGGCGCGGATCCCGAGCTCGAGGTTCTCCATGGCCACCCGTCGGTGGCTCTCCGCCAGGCCGCGACCGAGGGCGGCTACGAGCTGATCGTCGTGGGCACCCGCGGCAAGGGGCTCACGAACCACATCCTGGGCAGCGCCGCCAGCGAGCTCGCTCGCGACAGCAAGATCCCCGTCCTGCTGGTCGGCAGCCACTGACCCGACGGCCTTGTCGACACCGACAGCCCCTTTCGAGCCGACCATCGGAACGGCGTTGGAGATCGGCGGGCGTGGTTAGGGAGGTCACGCGATTGCCTCCCGATCGTTCCCGTCGGCCGATCGTTTCCTGGGGCCGATCCTTACTGGTCGTAGGAGCCGTGGGCCGACGCCGTGCTCCTGGACCAGACTGCCCCGGGCCGAACTGACGCACTGGCAACTGGCGGCTGACTCCGACTCCGGGACGTGGTCGCCGCCGGGAACGAGCGCACCGGTGCCGGCCTGTACCACACCGCTGCATCGACGTCGCCGGCCTCGCGATTCTCGAGCGCACCGCGGACGGGCGATCGCGGACGGTGGCTCGTCGACGTCTTCGGCCGCGATCCGTCCGGCCACCCTCGGTGCCGTATTCGCGGTGTACGGGCAGACCGCCAGCGCTCTGCCCGCAGGCGTCACCAACACCCGACCCGGGCCGCCGCGGGCTGCGGGAGCCGTTGGCGCCCCGGCCCACGATCTCCGGCGGTTACGCCGGCGCCGTCGTCGCTGGAGGGCCCTCGAGACCCTGACAGGGTCCTCGCCGAGCCACCGGAGTCGCGGCGCGGAACGAAGTCAGACGAGCGGGTCCTTGAGCCAGTGGGAGCCGCCGATCTCCATGATCCAGACGTAGGTGTCCACGGCGATGTTGTCGTGCATCCGCTGCCGTTGAGCGAATCGTCCTACCGTCCGATAGACGGTCGTGTAGCCGTCGATCGCGTGGCCACGCGCTTCGAATGCCGACTCGATTTCGGCTTTGCGCATGGCATCGATTTCGCCGTCCGACTCGACGCAGTCGACGATCCAGAAGTGACCACTAGTCGTGTCCCGCAAGACGATGTCGGGCCAGCGGCTCGACAAGTCGAGAGGGAGGTCGAATCGCTCGATGTTCTCCGACCAGGCGGTGCCGTCGCGGGCCTCGGCATCGTCGGTGAAGACGACCTCGTATTCTTCGAGTGCGACCGGGCAGTAGTGCTCGATTGTGAGAGGTACGAGCCGAGAGTCCTCATGGGCGGCCGCGGCTGCGGCCTCAGACGTCGCCAGGCGAACCAAGCGTTGCTGGCTCGACGCGATCCACGAGTCGAGGCGGTCGCCGAATGTCTCGACGCCGACGGCGAGCAACGCGTGGAAGTCGTCAGTCACGACATAGACGTTGTTGGGACTCTTGGGCTTCCAGTAGTTGGGCTCGACGGAACGGCTGTCGGTGTCCGCGTATGCGATTCCCAGCACGCCGACCTCGCGGAGAGGGAGCATGACCTGATCGCGGGCCTCGCGGTCGATGCTCTCTTTGCCGAGGCGGGGGGCAATGATGCGGAAGATCTGTTGCGTGCTGGCGCCGGCGCTGAACGTCAGGCCGGCCTCGGCAAGCGCGCCGAACGGACTCGGCGCACTCGCGTCGAGAAGGGCGAGAACACACTCCGTTCGCTGGGGCGTGTGCAGCCCCAGCCGCGTGAGGGCAGCTCGCACTCGTTGCCGTTGATCCAAGTCGTATCCCTCGTCCCTGGTGAACGGTGCCCGATGCGAGGGCAGGGGCGGTTCTCGGCTCCCCGGCGACGGGCACCCGGCCAAGCTGCCGCGCCGCGTCAGGCGGAGCGAGCGGCCACCGGATCGGCGAACGCTGTGACGATTCCTGCGGCCACTGCGTCGAGTGTGTCCTGGTCTGCATCCTCGGGCGTCGACTGGCCGAGGGCGATGAGCTCCTCGAAGCTGGGGTAGCGCAGGCTCCGCAGATCCGTTGCGTTCACCTGGGTGTGCCCGTTGAACTGCCGGAAGAACTGGTCGACCGTTGTCGTATTCAGGAACGCGGCCAGCCCGCGTGCGAGATCCGGCGGCAGCCCACCTCCCCGCTTGTGGAACACGTTGAGGTGGTTTTCGAACGTGTACGCATCGCCAGGGAGATCGTCGGGCGACGCTACGACGGCGACTATCCGTCGCCGTTCCTCCTTCGCGCTGAACCGCTTGACCAGAACGTACGTGCCGGAAGGCATGAGTAGGCGGGCGGTTTCCTCGCAGCGCATCAGTCCGTTCGGCTTGCGTCCCCCGAGCTGAGGCCAGAGCACTCTCCCGTCTCGCAGATGGTGCGGAAAGACGATCGGCACCGTGCCTGGATCTGGATCCGCTCGCAAGTGGGTCCTGGAGCGGAAGTCCACGACCGGCCCGGTGCACACCTCCAGCTCGAGATCCGGCAGCCGACACGGCAGTTCACCTACCTGCCGGGCGTACTCGACAGCCTCTTTGTCGACGGTGATGCGTACGAAGCTCTCGGGGTCGTCTGGGCGCACGACCTCCGCGTAAGGAACTGTGCGGGTGGTGACGGCGTGCGTCACCGACTTGCTTGACGACACAACGAGCGAGCGGGGTTCATGCCCTCGCACGCCGCAGAAGATGACATTCTCCTGGAGGACTTCGCTATCGGCGAAGGCGAGATCGCGCGCGTCGAATACGTGGATGCGCTTCAGTCCCACCGTGTGCAGGAGTTGCCTGCGGAAGGATCGGAAGTAGGGCCCATTCGTAAAGCTCCGAGGGGTGATTGCCACGAGCTGCCCGCCATCGTCCAGGAGTCGAACGGCGAGTGCGACGAAGCCCGCGTAAAGGTTCGGCACCTCGATTCCTACGGCCGACAACCGCCGACGCTCGGGCGACGCGGTGTGGATCTTGCGGTAAGGGGGGTTCATCACGACGAGGTCGAACTTCGGAGCATCGAGGATGCCGAAGCCAGATACTCGATCGGTTCCCCACTCCACGAAGTCGGCGGTGACCACCGTTCTGGAGAGGTCGTGCACGCTGCCAAGCTCATCGAGAGTGCGACCCAAGGGGACCTGCAGCGCAGGGTCCGTCTCGACCGCCGTGACTGCGATCGGGCCGCCGCCGTGCGCACACCAGCGCGCTACGACGGCCCCAGTGAGCGACCCGACGCCAGCGCCAGGGTCGAGGAGCCGGACGGGGTGCGCCTGGACCTCGAGTTGGTCGGCCATGAACGCCGCCACGGCCGCAGGCGTGAAGTACTGGCCGAGCTCGGACCGTCGCGTGGGATCTAGCTCATCACCGCACTGTCGGCGTCGATCATCGATCTCGGCGATGACTTGCGAGAGCATCGGCTCCACCGTAACCACGGCATCCGGGATATCGATGGACCGCTCCACCTGGACGTCCGACGAGCCTGCAACAGACATGGAATTCGACGGCACAGTGAATTCCTCGAATTCGCGAACGTGGTCGTACACGCCAAAGGGGGAAGACGCCACAACTCCTTTGCATGGGCGTGACCGAATCGTAGGGGCGCGGTGAGACATTTCATCCTGAGACCGCCGTAAGGCGGCTCGCCGACTGCAGCTCGTCACGGCGGTGAACTCCATCCCCCGCATCCCGGCGTCAGCATCCGTAACATGTCTCCCCGCGTGGAGACGGAGCGTGCACTTGGCAGCCAGGCGCTCGGCCCGCGACTCGTCGCCCCTGGGCAGCAGCCAGTTCTCGCCCGGCGCACCTGCCTCGCCGCCCCCGAGGCCCCATGGGCGGCTCTGACGGCGCTCGGTCACCAGCGAGACCGTGCAGTCGTCCAGGTCGCACTCGATGCCCTCGCTGCCCGGGTGTTCCCCGGCGCCGCCACTGCCCCGCCGTAGCTGGGTACCTCCGGACCGCAGCGGGAAGGCCCGCTCGAGGGCCTCGGTCGGCGTGTTCAACGTGTTGGTCATACCGTCGTGCACCCCGCTCATGCCGGCCCGCTCCGGCCCGCTACGGCCTGCCGTCCTGGTCGCCGACGACCGTCTCGTCGTACACCCAAGCGTCACCACAGTGACCATGCTGCTCACCGGTGTCCTGGTTTGGCCTGCGGCCAGCGGCCGGGAAGGGCGGCGGCCAGGGCCCAGGCAGACGTCGGCACCCGCTGGCTGACCTCCACGTTGCTGGCGCCCACGGCCACCGGTGGCGTGGCCGCCACGCAGCCAGCCGGGCGGGGCGATCACGGTGACCGGCCTGAGGGCGCCGCCGTTGGCCAGGATGGTGGGGTCGGTGGTGCAGCGCAAGGCGAAGGAGCAGCACTGACGGTGAGGTCCGCACGAGTCAAGGACGTCGGTGAACGTCCAGCGGCCGCCGAGGATGTCGGACAGCGCCGCCCGCATGCGGCGCCCCCGTGTCGACGCCGGATCGCATCCCCGAGCGAGGCTAGGCGCCGCGCCGCCAGCGAGGACCGGGCTTTCTCGGCGTCCTCAAGCGAGACTACGCGCCGTGGCCCCCGACCCCCAGGTCGCCGACGCTCAGCACGTGAGGGACGTCGAGCGATGGTTTCTCTCCCGCGGCATCCCGCACTTCATCGAGGACTACAGCGCCACCCGGGACGTCTTCACCCGCACGCTGCCCGTCCTGACCCTGGTCATCCTGCTCGAGCTGATCGGCGCCCTGAACTTCGCGTGGGCGTGGTGGGTGAACGTCGGCGTCGCCGCCGGCGGGCTCGGAGCGCTCGTCGCGGTGTGGGCCGGCACCAACGCCCTGCGCCACCAGCGGCTGCTGGAGCGCCCCCACCGGGTCGGCCCGACGGAGCTGGGGATCTTCGTCCTCGCCCCGGCCGCTCTCCCGCTGGCCGCCGGAGGCCAGTGGCTCACCGCCCTCAACACCGCCGCCGGCAACCTGGCCCTGCTCGGCGTGATCTACGTCTCCACCAGCTACGGCCTGGTGCCCATGACCCGGTGGGCGGCCGGTCGGTTCTGGCACCAGCTCGGCGATCTCCTCGGGCTGCTCGTGAGGGCCCTGCCCCTGCTCCTGCTGTTCGTGGTCTTCCTGTTCCTCACCACCGAGGTCTGGCAGGTGGCAGCCGACCTCGACGGCCCGTTCCTGGCCATCACCATGGCCCTGTTCGCCCTGGTGGGGATCGTCTTCCTGGTGGCGAGGATCCCCCGGGAGATCGGCACCCTCGCCCAGTTCGGCACCGGCGACGCCACCGCCCTCGTCGCCGGCACCCCCGCGGCGCCCTCGACGTGGCCGCCCTGTCGCCCGGCCACCCCTGTCGAGGCGGCAGTGGGGGAACGTGGGCCTGGTCGTGCTCTTCAGCCAGGGCGTGCAGATCGTGGTGGTCAGCCTGGTGATCGGGCTCTTCTTCGTGGGCTTCGGGATGCTCACGGTGACGCCGGAACTGTCCCGGTCCTGGGTCGGGGGGAGCGTCGACGTGCTGGCCCAGTGGCAGCTGTGGGGCCGTCCCGTCGCCCTGACCACCGAGCTGCTCCGGGTGTCCGGCTTCCTCACCGCCTTCTCGGGCTTCTACTTCACCGTCTACATGCTCACCGACGCCACCTACCGCCACGAGTTCCTCGACGGCGTGCTCACCGAGATGCGGGAGGCGCTGGCCGTCCGGGCCGTCTACCTGGCCGCACTGGCTCAGGAAGGCCCCGCCACCGATGAGCCCATCCCCGATCAGCTCGTCCCCGATCAGCCCATCCCCGATCAGCCCATCCCCGATCAGCCCATCCCCGATCAGCCCATCCCCGATCAGCATGGCGCCTGAGGACCGGGCGCCGGCGCCCATCGGCGTCGGGCCGTCGCTGTGGCGGCTGGGCAACCCGGCCAAGGCCGACGCCTCCGGCCTCGTCGGCTTCGGTGCCGACCTCGCCGTCGAGACGCTCGTCGACGCCTACCGCCACGGCGTGTTCCCCTGGCCCCACGACGGCATGGCCCTCCCCTGGTTCTCGCCCGACCCGCGGGGACTCCTGTCGGTGGCCACCGGCGCCACGATCTCGCGCTCGCTCCGGCAGCGCCTCCGGCGGTGCGGCTGGTCGACGACCGTCGACGCCGCCTTCGAGGTCGTCGTCGGCGCCTGCGCCGACCGCCCGGCCGACGGGGGGACGTGGATCACGCCCGAGATGCTGCAGGCCTATCTCCGAGCTCCACGCCCTGGGCTGGGCTCACAGCGTCGAGGTCTGGGACGGCCGGGAGATGGTGGGCGGCCTCTACGGAGTACGGGTCGGACGGTGCTTCACCGGCGAGTCGATGTTCCACCGGGAGCCCGACGCGTCGAAGGTGGCCTTCGTGGACCTGGCCGCCCGCTGGCGGGAGGCCGGCGGCACGATCGTCGACGTGCAGATCCCCACCGAGCACCTGGCCAGCCTGGGCGTGAGGGACGTGCCGAGGGCGGGCTTCCTCCGCCACCTGGCCCAGGTTCGCGACGACGTCGTGCACGTCGCCCTGGGACGGCGGCTGGTCAGCCGGCTGGCGGTGGCCGGGGGGGCACCGGGGTGACCGGGACTGGGCTGGCCGGGGCTGGGTTGGCCGGGACTGGGTTGGCCGGGACTGGGCTGGCCGGGACTGGGTTGGCCGGGACTGGGACGGCCGGAAATGGGATGACTGGAACTGGGATGACCCACACCTCGTCCTCGCCCAGGGCATCCTCCAGGGCCCGCACGGCCCGGCCGGTGGTGGCGTCCTCGCCGTCCCAGACCGCGACCGCCTCGTCGGCGTTGCGGGCGATCCAGGCGTCCCGGCGGCGCAGGGCCGCCCCCGCCTGCTGCCTGGTGGGCGGTGGCCGGTTCTGCATCACGACCTGAGCGGCGGCCCCGTCGAGAAGACGGCGGAACTCACGACGGGACGACTCGGGCCACTTCCCGTCGGGATCGGGGAACGGGAGCACGGCCACGTACGCCACGCCGGCCCTGGCCGCCGCCTCCGCCCCCAGCTGCTCGGCGCCCAGGCCCATGCCGGTGAGGACCGTGAGGTCGGGGTGGAGCTCGGCCTTGGCCACCAGGACCTCGGCCAGGCGATCGCGCACGCGTTCGGCGACGGCATTGGGCTCGTAGCCGCCCAGCTCCGGCGGCTTGTGGCCCACGACGGCGACCGTCCGGCCGGCCGGGAGCCTGGCGTCGCGACCACCAGCGCCTCCGGGGCCACCGGGGTCGTCGGCCGGCCCGAGGGTGGACGGCGTCCCCACGCCGGCCTTGCCCGTCTGGGTGCGGGCCGCCTCCACTGCCAGCCTGTCGACGAGGTCGTTGGACACGTCGCCGCTGTGGCCCTTGACCCACCTGAACGTCACCCGCCGCGGGTCGGCCCGCACCGCGTCGATGAGGGGCTCCCAGAGGTCGCGGTTGGCCACCGGCTTCTTGGCCGTGTTCGTCCAGCCCCGCCTGATCCAGCCCTCCCACCACCTGTCGCGGAAGCAGTTGACGACGTAGGTCGAGTCGCTGACCACCTCGAGGGGCCCGTCGAGCGACGTGACCGCCTCCAGGGCGGCCTGCACCTCCATCCTCTGGTTGGTGGTCGCCGGCGACGACCCGCTCTCGTAGCGCCCGCCCGGCACCGCCCACGCCCAGCCCCCCGGCCCGGGGTTCCCCAGGCACGCCCCGTCGGTGAAGACGACGGTGCTGGTCAATTCGGTGGCGGTCACCCCGAACCGACTTTCTGCTCGCGCCAGTGCAGTGCCAGCTCGTGCTCTTCCACGGACGCCATTCAAGTCGAGCGGTGAGACACGGCCCGTCGCGGGATTCTGCCCGCGATCGACCCGGCTCCTACCCGCCGTGGCGCGAGCAGAAAGGTGGCCCCGGCCCGCGGAGTGCGGACCGGGGCCACCGAGGCGAGCGGTCAGCTCAGAACGTGGCGACGGCGCAGGTCTGGCCCGACCTGGCCCCGCCGACGGTGTTCTTGGCGCCGGCGTTGGTAGGTGCAGGTACGTTCGAGGTGCACGTCAAGGCGCCCGTGACGCGGTTGGCCGAGATCGTCGTGCCCCCCAGGTTGGAGCTGGCGGTCACCCCTCCGGCGACGACGTTGCCGGCCAACGTCACGCCCGCCTTGTTGCCGTTGAGCGTCACGGCGCCGTTGATCGAGTTGGACGGACAGAGGCCCGCGCCCAGGAGTCCCGATCCGCCGATCACGACCGATCCGGTTCCGCCGGTAGCGGAGATGGCGCCCCGAGCGGTCGTGCTGCCGCAGAACTCGAGCTCGGTGTAGCCCGCCTTCAGGGTGACGTCTCCGACGATGGTCGAGGCGACCACGGACAGGGAGCCCTTCGAAGCCACGTCGACTACGCCGGTCTGCACGGCGTTCCTAAGGCACAGCTTCTGGCCGCCGGCCACGTTGAGGATCCCGCTGTGGGCTCCGGTGATGGTCTGGGTGCAGGCCGCGGCGTGCGCGGTCATCGGAGCGAGCGCCCACATGACAGGCAGCGCCATGACCCCGGTGAGGGTGGCGACAGCGCCCTGGCGTATTCGGCGGTACGAATTCTTGTTCATTGCTCTCCTCCGGTGGGGGCGCCGAGCTCTTCGGTATCTGCCTGTGCCCCCTCGGGCCTCACTCTAGAAGGTTAGATAGCAAATACTGGTAATGAATTTCCTGGAATTGTTAGAGTGTTGACAATGGCGAACGCGAACTGGAGCTTCCTCACCAACCACGCCCGAGCGCTCGTGTGCATCGCCCACGATCCCGGGGTCCGCCTGCGCGACATCGCCGCCGCGCTCGACGTCACCGAGCGCAGCGCCTACGCGATCGTGACCGACCTGGCCGAGTCGGGCTACATCGTCAAGGAGAAGGAAGGTCGCCGGAACCGCTACCAGATACAGGGACACCTGCCGCTGGGTGAGCCCGTAGGCAGGGACAGGACCATCGGCCAGGTGCTGGACCTGCTGGTCGAGGCCGACGTGACGTGGCACGCCGGGATAGACTGACGAACGCGGGGCAGGTGGCCCCGGAGGATCGAGCACCGGACCGCCATGACACCGGAGACTGTGTAGTCAGCGGCTCACGCCGCCCTCGTCATCCGTTCGCGTCCGCCGGGCACAAACCTTCCCGAAGGAGCTCCTTCGTTGCCTGCTCTTCAAACGTTTGACGCGCTCGTCCCGTTCGGCTGGGACGACCGGGTCGCCACCCTCTTCCACTCCGTCGCCGAAGCCGACCAGTCGCCGGCCCGCGTGGTGCGGGTCGACCGTGACCGTTGCGTCGTCGTCGCCGACGACGGTGAGACCCGCACCGCCCGCGCCGTCGACCTGCCCGCGGTGGGGGACTGGGTCGTGCTGTCGCCGCTCGAGGCCGACCTCGTCGCCGTGCTCGACCGGTGGTCGGCCCTCACCCGCCTCGACCAGGTCATGGCCGCCAACGTCGACGTCGTCATGGTCCTGACCGCCCTCGACCGCCCTCTCAACCTCAACCGCCTCGAGCGGGAGCTGGTCCTGGCGTGGGACAGCGGCGCCCGCCCGCTGGTCGTGCTCACCAAGGCCGACCAGGCCATCGACGAGAACAGGTCGGCGATCGCCACGGTCGAGGCCCGGGCATTGGGCGTGGACGTGCTCACGACCAGCGCCCGCAGCGGCGAGGGCATGGACGTCGTCGCCGACCACCTGAGACCGAACCGCACCGCAGTCCTGCTGGGCGCCTCGGGCGTGGGCAAGTCGACGCTCGTCAACCGCCTGCTGGGGCGCGAGGTCCAGGTCACCCGGGAGGTACGGGCCGACGACGGCCGCGGCCGCCACACCACGACCGCCCGCCACCTGCTCGTCGTCCCCACCGGTGGCGTCCTCGTCGACACCCCGGGCATCCGCAGCCTCGGCCTGGGCGGCGACACCGCCGTGGGCCTGGCCCAGGCCTTTCCCGAGATCGAGGAGCTGGCCGCCGGCTGCCGCTTCCGCGACTGCCGCCACGACGGCGAGCCCGGCTGCGCGGTCACCGCGGCCGCGGCCGACATCGGCTACGAGCGACTGGCCAGCTACTCGAAGCTGCAGCGAGAGGTCGAACACGCGGCTCGCGCCGACGACCTACGGGCCCAGGCCGAGCACAAGCAGAAGTCCAAGGTCGTCCACAAGGCGATGCGCAACCACACGAAACAGTGACGTAACCCAGCACGCCCCGAGGAATGGGAAAATGGACCTGTGATCTTCGACGGCTTGTCCCAGCAGCTCCCCGACATCGACCCCGAGGAGACCGCCGAGTGGATCGACTCGCTCGACGCAGTAGCCGGCACGAGGGGCAAGCCCCGCGCCCGCTTCCTGGTGCTGAAGATGCTCGAGCGGGCCAGGGAGCTGCAGGTCGGCTTCCCCTCGATGGTGTCGTCGGACTACATCAACTCCATCCCGCCCGAACGGGAGCCGTGGTTCCCGGGCAACGAGGACATGGAGCGCCGCATCCGCGCCGACATCCGCTGGAACGCGGCGGTGATGGTGACCCGGGCCAACGCCAAGGCGCCGGGGATCGGCGGCCACCTGGCCACCTACGCCAGCTCGGCGGCCCTCAACGAGGTCGGCTTCAACCACTTCTTCAGGGGGAAGGACGACGGCCAGCCGGGGGACCAAGTCTACTTCCAGGGCCACGCCGCCCCCGGCATCTACGCCCGGGCCTTCCTCGAGCGGCGCCTGTCCGAGGAGCAGCTCGACAACTTCCGCCAGGAGATCGGGCCGGGCCCGGCCGGCCCGGGAGGCCACAGGCACAGCGGGCTCTCGTCGTATCCCCACCCCCGGCTCATGCCGGACTTCTGGGAGTTCCCCACCGTCTCGATGGGCCTCGGGCCGATCAACGCCATCTACCAGGCCCGGTTCAACCGGTACCTGATGCACCGCCGCATCGCCGACACCAGCCGGTCACGGGTGTGGGCCTTCCTCGGCGACGGCGAGTGCGACGAGCCCGAGACCCTCGGCGCCCTGTCGATCGCAGCGCGTGAGCACCTCGACAACCTGACCTTCGTCGTGAACTGCAACCTGCAGCGGCTGGACGGCCCGGTGAGGGGAACGGGAAGATCATCCAGGAGCTGGAGGCTGTCTTCCGGGGTGCGGGCTGGAACGTGATCAAGGTGATCTGGGGCTCGAAGTGGGACGAGCTGCTGGCCCGCGACGTCGACGGCGTGCTGCTCAACAAGATGAACACCACCCTCGACGGCCAGTTCCAGAAGTACGCGGTCGAGAGCGGCGCCTACATCCGCCAGCACTTCTTCGGCCCCGACCCCCGCCTGCGCCAGATGGTCGAGCACCTCTCCGACGACGAGCTGCGCACCCTGCCTCGAGGCGGCCACGACTACCGCAAGCTCTACGCCGCCTACCGGGCCGCCACCGAGCACGTCGGCGCCCCCACCGCCATCCTGGCCAAGACGGTGAAGGGCTGGACGCTGGGCCCCGAGGTCGAGGCCCGCAACGCCACCCACCAGATCAAGAAGATGTCGAAGAAGCTGCTGCACGAGTTCCGTGACCGGCTGCATCTCGCCGACGTGCTCCCCGACGGCGCCCTCGACATCGACCAGCCGCCGTACTACCGCCCGGCCGAGGGATCGCCCGAGTTCGAGTACATGATGCAGCGCCGCAGGGCCCTGGCCGGCTCGCTTCCGAAGCGGCTGGTCGGGCGGCGGCAGCTGCCCCAGCCGGCGGCCAAGGTGTTCGAGAGCACGAAGACCGGTTCGGGCAAGCGGGAGGTCTCGACCACGATGGCCTTCGCCGGCCTGCTGCGCGAACTGCTGCGCGACAAGGACATGGGCGCCCACGTCGTGCCGATCATCCCCGACGAGGCCCGCACCTTCGGCATGGACAGCATGTTCCCCGAGGTCGGCATCTACGCGTCCACCGGCCAGCTGTACGAGCCTGTCGACGCCCACCTGCTCCTGTCGTACAAGGAGTCCAAAGACGGCCAGATCCTCGAGGAGGGGATCACCGAGGCGGGGTCGATGGCCAGCTTCACCGCCGCCGGTACCGCCCACGCCGTCCACGGTGTGCCCATGGTGCCGTTCTTCATCTTCTATTCGATGTTCGGCTTCCAGCGGGTCGGCGACCTGATCTGGGCGTTCGGCGACAGCCGGGGCCGCGGCTTCCTCTGCGGGGCCACGGCGGGGCGCACGACGCTGCACGGCGAGGGCTCTCCAGCACGCCGACGGCCACAGCCTGGTGCTGGCGTCGACGGTGCCCAACCTGGCCGCCTACGACCCGGCGTTCGCCTACGAGCTGGCCGTCATCGTCGAGGACGGCCTGCGGCGGATGTACGGCGAGGAGCCGGAGGACGTCTTCTACTACCTCACCCTCTACAACGAGAACTACGCCATGCCGACCATGCCCGAGGGGGCCGAAGAAGGGATCCGGAGGGGGCTGTACCGCTTCGCGGCGGCACCTGAGGGGCCGAGCCGGCGGGCGACGGTGATCTTCAGCGGCACCGCCCAGGGCGCGGCCCGGGAGGCGCAGCGGCTGCTGGCCGAGAACCACGACGTGGCCGCCGACCTGTGGAGCGCCACCTCGTACAAGGCCCTCCGGGAGGACGCCCTCTCGGCCGAGCGGTGGAACCGGCTGCACCCCACCGAGACGCCGCGTGTCCCGTATGTCACCGAGGCGCTGTCGGCGTCGGAGGGGCCGTTCGTGGCCGTCACCGACTTCATGAAGGCGGTGCCCGACCAGGTGGCCAGGTGGGTGCCGGGGCCGTTCACGCCCCTCGGCACCGACGGCTACGGGCGCTCGGACACCTCGGCCAACCTGCGTCGCCACTTCGAGACCGACGCCGCCTCGATCGTCACGACGGTCCTGCAGTCCCTGTCCCAGGTGGACGAGGCCAAGCCCGAGGAGGTGGCCGACGCGTCGGCGAGGTACAGCGTCGACACCGAAGTCGGCGACCCCCGCACCCGCTGAGGGCCGCCGGCTGCTGGTTGCTGGTTGCCGGCGAGGGACGCCATGCCATCTCGTCGTCTGCGTTGTAGGTCCTCGACGAACCGGCGGACGACGTCGTCGGTCTCGACGGCCACGGCGGTCATTGCACGACGAACGCCCTGGTGGCGGTGACCCGGGGCTGGAACGGAGCGTGGTCGCCGGCCACGTACTCGGCCACCAGGTAGTGCGTGCCCGGGGTGGCCTCGATCTGCTGTTCGAGGCCATAGGCCATCGACACCAGCTTGTCGTCGACGGTGAGGTGGATGTGGCCCTCGTCAGGCGCCAGGTTGCGGGTCGCCTCGGTGACGATCCTGCCCCCCTGCAGGTCGAGCTTGACGGTGAGAGGACCGGGGGCGACGGCTGCCTGGTTGGCCGGCTCGACGATGGCCAGCGTGGCTGTCGACCTCGGGCGGGCCGCGGCGGACGTCGAGGGGGTCGCGCCGCCCCCGCCGCTACCACCACCTCCACCGCCACAGCCCGTCGCCACCAACGCCACGACGGCGAACGCGGTCGCTGCTGCTGTAGCTCTGCCTCGACGACGCATTGTGGCTCCTCTCATCCCCGAGTCTCGATCTCGATGGGCGTGTACAGGTAGTCGCCCCCGACTGGTGATGCCGGTGACCTCGACCGTGGTCCGTCCCGGGCCGATGTCGAGGTCTGCCACGAAGTGACCCGGGCCCAGGCGGCGGGGGGTGGCGGCGGGCGCGAGGGTGGCCGACGCCACGTCGTCCTCGGTGCCGTCGGCGGCGAAGAAGGTGGCGTGCAGCTCGTTGGCCCCTGGCGTCCCCGGGTCGGCGTAGACCTGCACCGACCGGCCCTGTCCCAGGTCGACGGAGTAGACGCTCGGCTGGCCGGGAGCCTCGGCCACCGATGGCGGGGGCAACGAGGCGGGGACGACCACGTCGAGCGCAAGCTCCACCGACTCCGCGCCCCGGGCCACGACGAGCGTGACCCGCCACCGACCGGGCAGCGACAGGTTGTTGCCGGCGGCGGCGTAGGTGCCGGTGGAGGCCGTGAGTGACAGATCCAGGCTCGTGGCGCCGAGGGCCGGGTGGGTGGGCAGGGCGAACCGGGCGACGACGCCGTCGGCCGCCACGGGGTCGCCGGTGTCGTAGTCGGCCAACCGAACTGTGAACAGGTTGCGGCCGGGCCCGCCGGGCGTGACGGTGAGCCGGGCTCGCACCGTGGTGCCGAAGTCGGTGGCGGTGACGACGATCTGCGGGGGCGACGGGCTGGCGGCGCCGGCCGGCGGAGGGGCGGTGGTCAGCAGGCCGGTGACGACGAGGACGGCGGCGGCCACGGTCAGCTCGGCGACGCCCGCCCGGTGGAGGCCACGCAGTGACGTGGTGGCGACCGGGAGATGGCGGTAGCGGTTGACGCGCCCCGAGCATGGCGATGACGAGCAGGAGTGACGACTTCACCAGCACGAGACGGCCGTAGGTGCTGTCTACGAGCGGACCCCAGCCGCCGACCTCGTCGATGGCGCGCGACGACACCGGTGGCGGCGACGACGGCGATCGCCGCGCCGGCCACGAGCGAGAACCGTCGCAGGCCGGCGGCTGCGTCGTCCCCCGGCCGGCGGGCGACGGCGACCAGCAGGGCGGCCAGGCCACCGAGCCACCCCAGCGCCGCCACCGTGTGCACGACCTGGAGGCCCACCATCGCCCACGGCCACGAGGCGGCGGCGGCGTGGCCGCCCTCGACGTGGGCCACGACCACCACCAGCGCCCCGGCCCCCACCAGCCCCGTGCCCGACCGCCACCGACCGGCCTTGGCCTCCGCCATGCCCGTCGTGGCGGCCCTGGCCCCCGCCTCCACGATGCCCGTCGTGTTGGCCCTGGCCGCCACCATGCCCGTCGTGGCGGTCCTGGCCGCCACCATGCCCGTCGTGGCGGTCCTGGCCGCCACCATGCCCATCCCGGCGACGGCCAGCCCCAACGCCTGCCACAGCACGGTGCGGCCGGCCCGGCGCCGAAGAACGCCCCCAGGGAAGCCCCCGTCGTGTCCACCTGCACGGCGGTGAGGGCCACCACGCCGACGGCGGCGGCAATCAAGCCGGCGACGAGCAGCCGGTTCAGGCCCGGCCTCGGTCCACCGGCGACGAGGAGGCCTACCCACGAGCCACCCAGCAGCAGCGCCAGCCCGGCATAGAGCACCGTTCGCGCCACCGCCCCCTTCGGCGACAGTCCGGGGGAGGCGACCGCCGGCCTGGTGGCCGCCGCGCCGACCGGCTCCCCGACCCCGAAGGCGAACGAACCCGCCGTCAGGTGGCCGTCCACTCGGGACACCGCCCGCCAGCTCACCGTGTACACGCCCTTGGGCAGCGGCCGCACGGCCTGGCGCAAGGCGCTGTCGTCGCCATCCACCGCCTCCAGCCGGCCCGCGACGAACGACGTGCCGGTCGGGTCGAGGACCTGCACGGACGAGAACCGGGGTTCGGGGACCTCGCTGAAGCGGAGGGTGACGGCCGCCGGCGGCTGGTCCAGCACGGCCAGGTCGACGGGGTCCGACGACACCAGCACGGCGTGGGCACCGGCGGCCGGGGCCATCCCCCACAGCAGCGCCAGGGCGAGGACGGCAGTCGCCGCCCCCCGCCTCATCGGGTCACGCGTCGGCCCTCGCCTTCGACCTCCAGGCGACGGCACCGAGGACCACGCCGACGAGGCCCAGCACCAGGCCCACGACCGCGAGGATCGTGGCCGTCCCGGCTGCGCTCTTGGCGTCGTCGGCTGTCGACGCGGCCGACGTCAGCCGGGGCGTCTGCCGGTCGACCAGTGTGGCCAGCTCGGCCCGGCTGGGATCCTTGGCCGGGAACTCGATGTCGGCCGCGCTCTTCGGACTGTCGAACGTGGTGTCCGACGAGGTGAAGGACTGGTCGATCGTCTGGCCCTTCACCGTCCCGACGAAGTGGAACGTGTACGGGCCGGGGCGGGTGGGCACGAGGGGCGCCTCGTACTCGCCGGGTGAGCCGAACACACCCTCGACGGCGAGGGGGCCGACCTTCTGGTCGCCGGACAGCACTTCGACCTTCAGGCCGTCGCCGACGTCGGCGATGGGGCCGGCGGCATCGGCGAGGCGCACCGAGACCCCGTTCAGGAAGCCGGTGTAGGTGGGCTCGACCGCCCATCCGACGACGAACTGCACGTCGCCGTCCGATCGTCGCTCGTGGGCCAGGGCGGGCCCGGCCATCAGTAGGGCCAGCAGGACGGTGCCGGACACCGCCGCGCCGACGCGGGCGTACGAAACTCGCATGGGATCTCCTCGATCTCTCGTTCTCCTGCCGCCCCGGGCGGGACGGCTTCCTGTCCTGGTGTGTTCAGGTGGGAGCGAGGCGGGAGGGGGCGCCCGAGCCGGCGCCCGCCGGACGGCGATGTGGCACGGCGGTCGGTCGGTGGACGAGGGCCACCAGTGGGCGGCGTGGCGGGCGCCGGCGGGGGCACGGGAGCCGGCGACCGACCGGCCCAGCTTTTCGCCGGCCCGGTCGAGCAGGCCCAGCAACGCGGCAGCGACGGCGCCGACGAGTATCTGGAGTGGCAGGCCCAGGATCAGCACCGGACCGAGGTCGGCCAGCGACGAACCGGCGGCGACGCGTTCGGCCACCTCGAGGCCGACGAACGACAGGGCCTGGGCCAACGGAAGGACCCGCGCCCAGTCGTGCCTCGATGTCGTGGGCAGCCCGCCGGTGGTGGCCCCCCGCCGGAAGGCGGTGAGGAAGACCACCGCGACGGCCAGGCAGGCCAGGAACGAGACGGCGCCGAGGGCCGACGGCAGGTACTGGTGCCCGGTGCCAGCCAGCAGCTCCAGGCGCCGATGCCGGTCGGGCTCCAGCAGCCGGTACTCCAGGACGTGGGCAACGCCCACTCCGGCGAGGGCCAGGGCGGCGACGAGCGCCAGCTCGACCCGTCGGACCGGAGGACGCATGCACCGAGGAGATTAGCGAGGCGTACAGTTGGCCGCTCATGCCCCCTGCCGTCCTCAACCTCACCGGCGATCCCGCCGCCGACGAGCTGCTGTCGACCGACGCGCTCGCCCTGCTCATCGGCATGCTGCTCGACCAACAGGTGCCGATGGAGAAGGCGTTCCACAGCCCGTACGACCTGAAGGAGCGCCTCGGCGGGCGCCTGGATCCGGCCGAGATCGCAGCCGCCGACCCCGAGGAGCTGGCCAGGATCTTCGCCCGGCCCCCCGCTCTCCACCGGTTCCCGGGATCGATGGCGGGCCGCACCCAGGCCCTGGCCCGAGCCATCGTCGGCGACTACGACGGGTCGGCGGCAAGCATCTGGGAGGACGCCGCCACCGGCGACGAGCTGTTCCGCCGACTGAAGGCCCTGCCCGGCTTCGGCGACCAGAAGGCCCGCATCTTCCTCGCCCTGCTGGCCAAGCGCCTCGGCGTCACGCCCCCGGGATGGCAGGAGGCGGCCGGGCCCTACGCCGTCGACGGCTACTTCTCGGTGGCCGACATCGTCGACCCGGAGAGCCTGGCCAAGGTCCGCCAGTACAAGAAGGCGATGAAGGCGGCGGCCAAGAACCCGCCCGCGTGACCTGCGCGTCCCACGTGAACGTGCCGGCGTGAAGCTGCCCGGATGAATGTGATCGCCAACGGCGACATCGTCGAGGTTCCCGACGGGGCCACCGTCGACGACCTGCTCGGGATCCTCGGGCTGGGCGGGCGCTGGGTGCTGGTGGAGCGCAACGGCGAGCCCGTCGAGCGCCGCCATCTGGCCACCACCGAGCTGGCCGAAGGCGACCGGCTGGAGCTGGTCCGGGCCGTCGCCGGCGGGTGACCCCATCTGGCCGGTCGGTGAACACGGATTTGGCGGGCGGGTGACCACGGATCTGGCCGGCCGGCGGCTCTACCTGTGCACCGCCGACCGCCCCGACCTGGAGCGGTTCCTGGCGGCGTGCATCGCCGGTGGCGTCGACGTGGTCCAGCTCCGGGACAAGGTGCTCGACGCCCGCCCGCTGCTGGCCCGGGCCCGACTGGCGGCGGGCGTGTGCCGGACCACGGCGTGCCGTTCATCCTCAACGACCGTCCCGACCTGGCCCTGGACTGCGGCGCCGACGGGGTCCACGTCGGCCAGGACGACGCCCCGCCGGCGCTGGCCCGCCGCATCCTCGGCCCCGACGCCATCGTGGGCCTGTCGACCCACGCCCCGGCCGAGATCGACGCTGCCGTCGGCGAGCCGGTCGACTACCTGTCGGCGGGGCCGGTGTCGGCCACGCCCACCAAGCCGGGGCGGGCGGGCACGGGCCTCGCCTACCTGCGCCACGCGGCTGCCGCCACCGCCCTGCCGTGGTTCGTCACCGGCGGGGTGACACCCGACACGGTGCCCGGCATGGTCGCAGCCGGAGCCCGGCGCTTCGTCGTCGTTCGCTGGCTGACCGAGTCGGACGACCCGGAGACGGCGGCGCGGCAGCTACGGGTCGTCATCGACGAGGCCGTAGGGGAAACCTGACCGGGCACCGCCCGCCGCCGCCATCAACCCCGAAGGTTCCGACGACCGACGTCGGGATCCAGGCGTAGCCACACATCGAGGCGCACCACGCACACAAAAGTCGTGCTTGGTGGTTAGCCTGGTAATCATCACCGCATCTTCACTGTCCTGAGAGGAGCTCGCTATGGCCCTTGACGTCGGCCGACTGGCCACGCTGCGGCAGGTGAAGCTTCGGGGCACCATGGCCGCTGCTGCCAAGGCTCTGTTCGTGACGCCTCCGGCCGTCTCGCAGCAGCTCCACGAGCTCGAGAAGGAGGTCGGCGTCGTCCTGCTGGAGCACGTCGGACGGGGGGTGCGGCTGACTGAGGCGGCAGAGCGGCTGGTCGAACGCACCGAAGTCGTGCTGGCCGAGCTGGACGCCGCCGAGGCCGAGCTGCAGGGGCTGGCGGCGCCGCCGGCGGGGGTCGTGACCGTGGGGGCCTTCCCGACGGGAGCGTCGACGTTCCTGGTCGACGCCGTCTGCGACATGGCCGGGCGTTTCCCGCTGGTCCGGGTCGTCATGGTCGAGGGCAATCCCACCGAGAGCCTGTTGTCACTGCGACTCGGCGAGGTCGACATGGTGCTCGGCTACCAGTACCCCCGTGTTCCCATCGCCGCTGACAAGCGGATCGAGCGACGGGAGATCCTTGTCGACCCCCTCGTCGTCTTGGTGCCGGTCGGGCTGTTTCCCGCCGGGAGCGAGATCGAGCTGGACGAGCTCTCGGGCCGGGTGTGGGCGATGGCGCCAGCCGACGTCTCCTACGGCATGGGGGTGCGTCGCGCCTGCCAGGCCGCGGGATTCGAGCCTGACGTCCGGTTCCAGACCTACGACGTGAGCGTGATGGAGGCGATGGTCGCAGCCGGCCTGGCCGTGGCCGTCGTTCCTGGCTTGGCACTACTCGCCCACCCGCCGCCTACCGACCGCGTCGAGCAGCATCGGCTGAGCGGGCCGGGCCTGGCCCGCCGCGTCTTCGTGGCCACGTGTGCGGGGCGAGCCCCTTCACCAGCGGTCGCCGCCACCCTCGATGCTGTCATCGCGGCGTCGTCCAGCGTGGCCAGTTCAATAAGCGCTGCCTATGTGAATGGAACGAAATAGTTTAGCTATGCGAATGGTTCCCGGGTCGTCATGATCCATCCATGGAGCATCGAATCGGAGTTGACACCGGGGGCACGTTCACCGACATCGTGACCTCCGACGGCGAGGTCGTGAAGGTGTTGTCCACGCCGGCGGACCCGGCGGCCGCGGTGCTTGCGGCTGTCGGGCTTGCGGCTGTCGGGCTTGCGGCTGTCGGGCTGGCGGCTGTCGGGCTGGATGCTGTCGGGCTGGCTGCTGTCGGATCGGGACGCCGGCCGGCGGTGATGGCCCACGGCACGACGGTGGCCACCAACACGCTCCTGGAGCGGCGGGGCGCCAGGGTCGCCCTGTACGCGACGGACGGTCACGCCGACGTCATCGAGATCGCCCGCCAGGCCCGCCCGTCGCTCTACGACCCCTTCGTCGACCGGCCCGAACCCCTGGTGCCCCGCCATCTCCGCCTCGACGTGGTCGGGCGCCTCGACCGCGACGGTCGGGAGGTCGAGCCGCTCGGCCAGGTGGCGGCGCCGGGGCCGGTCGACGCCGCGGCCGTGGTCCTGCTCCACGCCGACCGCAACCCGGCCCACGAGCAGGTCGTCGCCCGGCGGCTGCGCCAGGCGGGCATGGACGTCAGTGTGTCGTCGGAGGTCTCGCCCGAGTTCCGGGAGTACGAGCGAACCGTGACCACCGTGGCCGACGCCTACCTGAGGCCGGCGTGCCGGCGCTACCTGCTGGCGCTGGCGCCCGCCGCCGACGAGGTGCTGGTCATGACCTCGGCCGGCGGGCTGATCCCGGTCGCCGAGGCAGCCGAACGTCCGGTGTCGCTGCTGCTGTCGGGGCCGGCCGGCGGGGTGCTGGCCGCCGCCATCGCCGCCCGGGCGGCCGGGTTCGCCGACGCGGTCACGTTCGACATGGGCGGGACGAGCACCGACGTGTGCCTGATACGCGACGGCGGCCCGAACCGGCCGCCCAGCGCCATGTCGCCGGCCTACCGATCCGCATGCCCTCACTCGACGTCCACACCATCGGCGCCGGTGGCGGTTCGATCGCCCGCCTGGACCCGGGCGGGGCGCTGGTGGTCGGGCCCCAGAGCGCAGGCGCCGATCCCGGCCCCGCCTGCTACGGGGCGGGCGGCCTGCTGCCGACCGTCACCGACGCCAACCTGGCCGCCGGGCGTATCCCGTCCGACCACGACCTGCCCGGGCTCGGGCGCCTCGACGTCGCCGCTGCCGGCGCCGCGCTGCAGAGGGCGGGGGTGACCGCCGAGGGCGTCCTGGCCGTGGTCGACGCCAACATGGTCCGGGCCGTGCGGGCCGTCTCGGTGGAGCGGGGGGTGGACCCGAGGGGGATGGCCCTGGTGGCGTTCGGCGGGGCCGGGCCGCTCCACGCCTGCGCCGTCGCCGACGCCCTGGGGATGGCCGCGGTCGTGGTGCCACCACGAGCGGGTGTGCTGTCGGCCGCCGGCATGCTGGCCGCTCCCAGCCAGGTCGATCTGGTGCGCAGCTGGCCGAAGCCCCTCGACCACCTCGGCGCCCAGGACGCCCTGGTCGAGCTGGGCGAGGAGGCGGGGCGCCGGCTGCGGGCCAGGCAGGCCGGGGCGCCGGCACGGCCGGGGCCGATGCGGCCGCGGTCGGGGGGCCGGGCCCCGAGCTGGAGGTCTGGTTCGACTGCCGGTATGCCGGCCAGAGCCACGAGCTGGCGGTGGGCGCCATCGACGAGTTCGGTCCCGAACATCGAAGGCGAAACGGCTTCGCCCGCCCCGATGCCCCGGTCGAGGTGGTGGCGCTGCGGGCGTCGGCCCGCCTGGCCAGCCCCGTCGACCTGGCCGACCTGCCCGACCCGGGTGGGCGATGCGGTGTCGTCGCCGGCCCGGCGGTGATCGCCGAGGCGGACTGCACGATCTGGGTGGCCGACGGCTGGACGGCATCGGTGGAGGTGGAGGGGCATGGCTGTTGAAGCGCTAGATCCGGCAGGGCTCCAAGTCCTGATCTCGCAGCTCACCGGTGTGGCCGAGGAGATGGGCGCCGTGCTCCGGCGGGCCGCCTTCTCCCCGAACATCAAGGAGCGGGCCGACTGCTCGGCCGCCCTCTTCACCGCCGACGGGCAGCTGCTGGTCCAGGCCGAGCACATCCCGGTGCACCTGGGGTCGATGCCGGCGTCGGTGGCGGCCGCCATCGGTGCGGGGATCGACGTGGGGCCCGGCGACCAGATCGTCCTCAACGACCCCTTCGCCGGCGGGACCCATCTCAACGACATCACGTTCGTGGCGCCGTGCTTCGTGGGCGAACGGATCGTCGGCTGGGCCGCCAACCGGGCCCACCACGCCGACCTTGGGGGCATGACGGCGGGCTCGATGCCCCCCGAGGCGATCGAGATCTTCCAGGAGGGCCTGCGGATCCCACCGGTGCTGCTGGGCCCGGCGGTCGTCGCCATCCTCCTGGCCAACTCCCGGCACCCCCGACGAGCGCCGGGGCGACCTCGACGCCCAGGTCGGCGCCAACGCCATCGGCGTCGAGCGCCTCGCGGCCATCGTCGCCGGCGGCGCACCGCTGGACGAGGTGCTCGCCTACGGCGAACGGCGGATGCGAGCCGCCCTCGCGGCATTGGACGACGGCTCCTGGCAGGCCGAGGACGTGATCGACTCGACCGGTCCCCGGCCCCACCAGCAGGCGTGGGTGAAGATCCGGCTGACGCTGACCAAGACCGGCGAGGGCGTCCGGTTCGACTTCACCGGCTCCGCTGCCCAGCAGCCGGGCAACGTCAACGCCGTGGCGGCCGTCACCTACAGCGCCGTCGCCTTCGCGCTGCGCAGCGCCACCGATCCGACCATCCCGGCCAACGGCGGGGCGTTGCGGCCGGTCACGGTCGTCGCCCCCGAGGGCAGCATCGTCGCCGCCCGGGCCCCGGCCGCAGTGGGGGCCGGCAACGTCGAGGTCTCCCAACGGGTCGCCGACGTCTGCCTGGCCGCCCTCGCCCAAGCCGCGCCGGGACCGCGTCGGCGCCGCCGGCCAGGGCACCATGAACAACCTGATCCTCAGCGGCGGCTCGGGCTGGGTGTACTACGAGACCATCGGCGGCGGCCAGGGGGGCCGCCCCGGCCAGCACGGCCTCCCGGGTCGGGCCGGCATGAACGGCGTCCACACCGCCATGACCAACACCTCCGACACGCCCACCGAGGCGCTGGAGCGATCGATCCCGGTGCGGGTACTGCGGTACCGCCTCCGGCGCGGCAGTGGCGGCGAGGGCGCGGCCGCCGGGGGCGACGGCATCGAGCGGGTGATCCAGGTGCTCGAACCGTCGACCGCCTCCATCATCACCGAGCGCCGGGCGAGTCGACCGTGGGGCCTCGACGGAGGGCGCCCGGGGGCGGTGGGCGAGAACTGGCTGTGGCCGGGCGGCGACGAGGGCGCGCGGCGGCCGCTCACCGACAAGCTGACTATCGATCTCGACGCCGGCGACGCCATCCAGCTGCTCACCCCGGGCGGCGGTGGCTACGGGCGGGTCCGGAAGCCCGACGGGGAGGCCCGGTGACGCGGTTCACTGAGCCTGCTCGGCTGCGGCGGGCGGCCCGGCACGGCACGTTTCACTCGCCCACGCCGGCCGAAGCACCCGGGTTCGTCCAGGCCAACATGATCGCAGTGCCGAGCGAGCACGCCGCGGAGCTGCGGCTGTTCATCGACCGCAACCCGAAGGCGTGCCCTCTGCTGGAGGTCGTCGATGGCGGAACCGAGTCGCTCATGGCGCCCGGTTCCGACCTCAGCACCGACCTCCCCCGTTACCGCGTCTTCCGCAAGGGCCGGCCGCCGCTCGACACGACCGACGCCCGACCGTACTGGCGGGACGACCTCGTCTCGTTCCTGCTGGGCTGCAGCTTCACGTTCGACAGCATCCTGGCCGGCGCCGGCTTCCGACCTCGCCACGTCGAGCTCGGTCGCAACGTGGCCATGTTCGTCACGAACGTCGCCTGTGTGCCGACGGATCGGTTTCGCGGCCCCCTCGTCGTCAGCATGCGGCCCTTCAGGTCCACCGACGTCCCCGCGGTCACGCAACTGACTGCGGGGCACCCACTCTCGCACGGCGCGCCGCTGGCAGTGCTCCACCCTGCCGATAGAGGGATCACCGATCTCGACCACCCGGACTTCGGTGACCCGGTGCCGATCGAGACGTCGGAGGTCCCCATGTTCTGGGCGTGCGGCGTGACACCCCAGTTGGCGATCGCAGCCGCGAACCTCGACATCGCCATCACCCAATCGCCCGGCCACATGTTCGTCAGCGACGTGCACGAGGACGATCTGGACGGCTGGCGGCCCGAGACACCGCCTATTCAGCGGGCGTGAGCGGCGGGATTCCCAGCAGGGACCACCGCCGCCTGGGGAGGGCTTCGGGCCTGGCCTCCGGCCGGGTCAGGACGGCGTCTGGCGCTCCATCCAGCCGATCAGGATGGCGACGGCCCGCGGGTCGTGGCGGAGGCGGTGGCCTGCTCCCGGCACGATTCGCAGCTCCACCTGGCCCAGGGCGGCTTCGGCGAGGGCGCGGGCGTCGGTGACCGGGATCACGTCGTCGTGGTCGCCGTGGACGAGGAGCACGGGCCGTGGCGGGAGCTTGCCGATGGCCACCGTCGGTCGCATCTCGGCCAGCTCCCGCGCCCAGGTCACCGGATCCTCGGGGAAGTCGGGCCGGCGGACGACGCCGATGGTGCGGGCGTGCGCGAGGAAGTTCTCGGGATCCTCGGCCCATCCCCTGAAGTCGGCGGGCGCGGCCAGCGCGGCGATGCCTCGGACCCGCTCGTCCTCGGCGGCGGCGCAGATGGTGATGGCGCCGCCGGTGCTGGAGCCGGCCAGCCACACGTCGGCCACGCCGTCGACGTCGGCGAGGAAGTCGATGGCGGCGCGGAGGTCGGCCAGCCATCCACCCAGGGAGAAGTCGCCTTCGGAGGCGCCGGTGCCGCGGAAGTTGAAGGTCAGGACCGTCCAGCCCGTGTCCTCGGCCAGGCGGTCGGCGAACTCCGGGTAGGTCTGGCCGGACGTCGCCGCGCCACCGGGCCCGGCCGGGAAGCCGTGGCACAGCACCAACCCGTGCGATGTGGGGATGGCCGCCGAGGGCGGCCGGGACAGGTGCCCGGCGAGCTGCAGGCCCTCTGAGTCGATGACGGTGGGCAGTTCACTACCCCCTTCTCGCGACCGAGGGGGCGCTCATTGCGCCCCCTCGGGTGTCAGTTCTAGCTGGAAAGGAAACCCGAGAGCAACGGAAATCACCGGGCGGGACCATTCCCCGGACGTCGTCTCGGGCGGTGACTGGCAGTATTCGCCAGACGTGGCCCAGCTGACCGCTAGCGGGCAGCCACCTCCGAGGTCCCAAGACAACTTTCGCTCAGTTGGACCACCTCCTTCCTTCGGTGCACTTATGAAAGCACAACCGGAGGGCTAAGTGGAGGCATTTCGTGCCTGTTACGCAGGGCTGTCCTCGTCGGGGTCGGCGACGGGGTCGACGGCCCCGATCCGCTCCAGATAGTCCATCTGGGCGTCGAGCACGGCATGAACCTGCTCGGGCGTGTAGGGGGTGCCGCTGAGCTCGGCCCGCATGAGCACGAAGTCGACGGTCTCGGCCCCGCTGACCACGACCGGGCCCTCGGTGTGGGGCCGGTCGCCGTTGGCCGAGACGCCGCGGTTGCGGAAGTACTCGAGGTGCCAGTCGAGGATGCGCCTGACGTCGTCGGGGCTGAGCACCGCCGCCACGTCGGGGCCGACGTGGTCGCAGACCCACGTCACCGCCTCCTCGAAGTCGAACGACCGCTGGGGCGCCTGCCTCGACAGCCGGCGGACCTCGCGGCCGATGACGACGGCGGCGATGGCGAACACGCCGGCCATGGCGAGAACGACCAGGACCAAGGCCACGGGCCCGAGCGTAGACCGCCGCCTTCGGAGGGCGGACCTGTCGGATCCCGGTGTAGCCGTCGGAGCCCGGTGTAGCCGTCAGATCCCGATGTAGCTGTCGGATCCCGAAGTAGCTGTCAGATCCCGATGTGCCCGGCCAGCCGCTCGCGGTGGTGCCCGGGGTCGCCGAACAGCAGGCGGGACGACTTGGCCCGCTTGAAGTAGAGGTGGGCGTCGTGGTCCCACGTGAAACCAAGACCGCCGTGGAGGTGGATGGTCTCGCCGGCCACGAATGCGTAGGCGTCCGAGCAGGTCGCCTTGGCCATCGCCGCTGCTGCCGGCAGGTCGTCAGCACCCCGATCGCCGAGAAACCGATCGACCACCAGCGCCGCGTACAGAGCGGCCGACCGTGCCGACTCGACCTCCAGCAGCATGTCGGCGCACCGGTGCTGGACGGCCTGGAAGCTGCCGATCGGCCTGCCGAACTGCACGCGGGAGCGGACGTGGGCGACGGTCAGGTCCAGGCAGCGCTGGGCCCCGCCGACCTGCTCGGCGGCCAGGGCGGCGCAGGCGACGTCCAGTACCCGGGCCAGCACCGGTCCGCGACCGCTGTCACTGCCAGTGCCGAGCAGCCGGGCGGGTGCCGCCTCGAAGGTCAGGCGGGCCAGGCGGCGGGTCAGGTCGAGGGTGGGAAGGGCGGTGCGGTCCAGCCCGGGTGCGTCTCCGTCGACGACGAAGAAGCCGAGGCCGGCGTCGGACCGTGCCACCACCACGAGCGTGTCGGCCGCGTAGCCGTCGAGCACGAAGCTCTTGTGGCCGTCGAGCCGCCACCCCCCTGCGCGGTCGGCTGTCGCCCGCAGGGAGATGCCCGTCTCGCCCCAGACGCCGGCGTCCTCGGCCACCGCCAGCGCCACGACGCCCGATCCCACGTCGACACCCGCGGCCAAGGTCACCACGGTCCCCAGCAACGGCGCGCACAGCAGGGCCGCGCCCGCCTCCTCCAGCACCACCGCCTGCTCCGGGAACGACAGGCCCGGCCCCACGAAGCCCTCCTCCACGATCGCCCGCCAGACGCCCGGGTCGAAGCCCACATCGGTCTCCATCAGCCGGCGCACCTCGGCCATCGGCGACGCCTCGGCGAGGAACGCCCGCACCCGGGTCCGCAGCTCGACCTGCCCGGGCGTGGGATCGAAGCGCACGGGCCATACTCCACCCCATGAGCGGCCCGACGCTCCACTACGAGGACTCCCAGGTCCAGATCACCCGGCTCGTGGTCGGGCCCGTCGCCAACAACGTCTTCGTCGTGCGGTGCCGGGAGACGGGCGAGGCGGTCCTGCTCGACGCCGCCAACGAGCACGACCGTCTGCTCGAGCTGTGCCGGCGCCTGAACGTCGGCAAGGTGCTGGAGACCCACGGCCACTGGGACCACATCCAGGCGGTGCCGGCCGTGCGCGACGCCGGCTACGAGGTAGGGGTCACCGCCGAGGACGCCGCCATGCTGCCGTCCTACGACTTCGTGCTGGAGGACGACTCGGAGATCGCCGTCGGCCGGCTGAGAGTGCACACCATCCTCACGCCGGGCCACACGCCCGGGTCGATGTCGTTCGCGATCGAGGGGTCGCCGGTCCTGTTCTCGGGCGACACGCTGTTCCCCGGCGGCCCGGGCGCCACGCGGTGGTCGTACAGCGACTTCGGGGCCATCATCCGCTCGATCGACGGCCTCTTCGCCCGGTTCCCGGCCGAGACCATCGTCATGCCGGGCCACGGCGACGACACCACCGTCGGCACCGAGCGCCCGCACCTCCAGGAGTGGGCCGACCGGGGCTGGTAAGGCGCCGCCGACCCCGACCTCCCTCCAGCCGGACTGGAGCGACGCTCCAGACCCCCGGTTCATCCTCACGCCATGGCCGTCGGAACGTCCGACGTGCCACTTCGAAAGGCGTACTGATGAACATGAACGCAAGAACGGTCCGTCGAAGGACCCGCATGACTCCCACCGCGTCGCCGTCGGACGCCCCGGCACCCACCGACGTCACACCGGCGCGTCGCCAGTCGAGGCGCGTCCGCCTACCGGCGAGCCTGGCCATGGCGGCCGTGGCCTTCGGCGTGACAGGGCTCACCCCGGCTCCCGCGCACGCCGTTCAAGTTCCCTCCATCGACGTGTGCAAGGTTGCGGCGCCCGGATCGGGGATCACCGGGGCCTTCACGTTCACCGTCAGCGACGCCACGACGACAACCACCGTCCAGGTGCCCGTCGGCACGTGCAGGCAGGTGGTCGTCGGCGCGGTCAACCACCAGGGCATCACCGTCACCGAGGCAGCGGTGAGCGGCACCTCCGTCGCCGGCATCAGCGTGCCGTACGGCACGACCCTGTCGTCCAGTCTCGCCAGCCGCACCGTCACCGTCGCCGATGACGCGTACGTGTTCAACACCGCACAGCACGTCGCGCTCTCCGGCGAGCACGGCACCGTCACGTTCACCAACAAGGCCGTGTCGTCGGGCGTGGCGTGCGTCGTGCCTCCGGCGAACATGATCGCCTGGTACCCGTTCGACGAGACCACCGGCGTGACCGCCACCAACCTGAGGCCGCCGGCCCCGTCCGCCGGTCTCGTCAACGGGCCTGTCCACACCCCCGGAGCGGTCGCCTACGGCCTGCAGTTCGACGGTGTCAACGACTACGCCTGGGCCCAGGGGCCCGGTCCGAACGTGGGCACGGGGGACTTCTCGATCGACTTCTGGGTCAAGACCGCCTCGAGCACCGGCACGCAGACGATCATCGACAAGCGCACGGGCTCGGTCGGGAACAACCTGAAGGGCTACGCCATCGCCATCTCGAACGGGAAGCTGCTGCTCCAGATGGCGGACGGCCCCGGCTTCACCAACTACCCGTCGACGTTGTCCGTGGCCGACAACGTCTGGCATCTCGTGGCCGTCACGGTGCGCAGGTCGGCATCGAACGGCATCACGTTCTACGTCGACGCTGCCTCCCAGAAGGTCGGGAACCCGCTGGGCCGGCAGGGCTCGTTGACGAGCGACGGCAACCTGACGTTCGCCAAGGACACGCTCAACATCGTGGCCAACTTCAAGGGGATCCTCGACGAGGTCGAGATCTTCAACGTCGAGCTGCCTGCGGCAACAGTGTCCAGCCTCTGGAACGCCGGTTCGTCCGGGAAGTGCAAGCCGGTCATGCCGCTGACTCCGGTGCGATAGCTCGAACGGCTCGTGGGGCACGCGACTCCCTCGGGTGTCGCGTGCCCCACCGCTGCCGCTCGCCGGGCCGACCTCCGACGGTCCGACTTCGGTACGCTCCGGTCGTGACGGTCGGCCCGGACCCAGCCTCCGCCGAAAACCCCACCTGGGCCCGCCTCGAAGACCAGATCGCCTGGTACGACCGCAAGAGCCAGGACGCGCAGCGGCGGTACAAGCGGGTCAAGGTCGTCCAGCTGGTGGCGGCGGCGTCGGTGCCCCCGCTGGCCGGTCTGAGGGCGCCCGCCGCGGTCGTCAGCGTGATGGCCAGCGTGGTCGTCGTGCTCGAAGGCCTCCAACACCTCTACCAGTGGAACGAGAACTGGATCGCCTACCGCTCCACCTGCGAGGACCTCAAGCACGAGGAGTACCTGTTCCTCGCCAGGGCGGGGCCCTACGCCAACGTCCCCAACCCGTCAGTCCTGCTGGCCGAGCGGGTCGAAGGTGCGGTCTCCAAGGAGCACGCCAAATGGGCGTCGACCCAGCGCCAGACGACCAGGAAGGAAAAGGAGGGTGACGGGGACGGTGCGTTGCCGCCAGCGGTCGCCGGGTAGGACGCGCTCCCGGCCACGATAGGGGTCAAGCCCGGGTGACCCGCCGACCGGAGCCGCGCGTGGGCGTGGCGTCCCGCCGATCCGGGCCGATTCGGACGTCGCGTCGTGGCGATCCATCGACGGCGACGACCCGACCGGCATACGCTCGGGCGGCACCTTCCGGACGACCGGAACGCAGCTTCAACGGCGAGCATGGCGGTGGTGGAATGGACGACGCGGGACGGCCTGACACGCCAGAGCTCCATTGCTGCATGGTGCTGGTCACCCGGCTCTACAAGTGGGACACCGAGGCCTGGATGGCTCTGGTGCGGCGGGTGCTGGACGACGGTGGCTATGGGCCCGGCGTCGCCGAATGGGGTTCTCCGGTGCCGCCGAACGAGAACCTGGTCGACCTCACCCAGCCGACACGGCCGGCGGATTGGTCGCGTGTTCTCCCCGTACGACGCCTTCCCTCGTCGGGACACGGACCTTCTCCCGCAGGCCGCTACCGCTGGCGGAGATGCTCGTCGCGACGAGGAACCCCCGACGCACTACCTGATCGGTACGCTCTTTGCCACCGGCGACCGGCTGTTGGCGCGCCTCATGCCCGCCGAGGACGCAACGGCCGAAGACAGGGCCAAGGTGGACAGGTTCCGCCGGTCGGCGGCCACGACGTTCTTCAGCCTGGACCTCAATCTGGCCAAGGTGGGCGACGACTACCGGCTCGTTCCGCAGCTCCGCCTCTCCGACTACTGGCCGCGCAGCGGCCAGGTGGCACCGCCGCGCCTGCCCCCGGACGACGGCATCCGCCGGCCGGCGGCGGGGACCGCCATGATGCTCAACACCTCGCTGTGGGTGGATGCCGACGACGCCATCCAGGTGCTCCTTCGCGGCGCCGGTATCGCTCCGATCGAGATGATGATCGGCGAGTACGAGCTGCGCCCACCGGCTTTCTATGCGGCGCACCCGGTCACGCCCCCGAAGACCCCGGAGGAGTTCCTCGGACCGGCGTTTCGGTCCTCGGTCCGAGAGCTGTGCCGCGAGGTCCTGGGGTGCGACGATCCCTTGTGCGACCAGGTGGCCGGGCTCTTCGTGGAGGGCAACGTCGCCCTCCTCCGACGGGAGTTCGTCCTCCCGATCGAAGCTCCCCAGTACAGCGGGTCTCGCCGCCGCACCGAGAACCAGTACCTCTGCCTGGGCTGGCACGACGATCCCGACCCCGACGACTTCGCCCGGATCGAATTGGATCTCTGCTTCGCCGCACAACGGCTCTCGCTGCTCGACATCAGAATCGGAGTTCGCCTCGCCGCGTCGGTCGGCAAGATCGCCGAGCAGGCGAGCAACGCGGGCCCGCTCGAGCGGTTGATCCGGGACCTGAACTCCAGGACCACCGATTTGCAGGACCAAGCGGCGAGAGCGCGTGCCCGCAAGCGGAGGCGGAAGTTCGACGCCATGGCCGGCATCGGCCGGACGCTGTTGGGCCGGCGCGCCGAGATCATCGCCGCCGTCGGTCAGGTCGACAGACTCGAGCGGGAGGTGCAGCTGGTCGTCGACGAGGTGGCCACCGAGACCGAGAAGGCCCTGGCGTCTCGGCCCTTGGGGCCGTTCCAACCGCTGACGGCAGCTCGCCTGCGGTCAGGCCCGGTGGTGCGGGTCGCCAGCCGCCGCATCGAGGAGTCGAAGCGCACGATCGCCCTCCTCAACGAGGAATCCGAGAAGCTGTCGGCGCTGCTCGACGCCGCCATCACGGTCGAGCGGCGAGAGGCCGAGCGGCGGAGCGGGCGGCACCAGCGAGTCCTGAGCTACGTCCTGGCCGGGTTGGCCGCCGTCACCGCGCTGAGCCTGATCATCGGCCAGATAGACAAGCGCCAGATCGAGTCGGCCGCCGCGAAGTGGGCGGGCCCGTTCGGGATTCTTCGGCCATGCCGCCACGCTCCTTTCCGGCGAGTGGAGGGACTTCTTCGTGATCATCGGGGTCCTGGCCGCCGCGTCGCTGATCGTCCTCCTCTTCGGGTACGGGATCTACGGAATCGGAGACATCGTCATCTCCCGTTTTCGCAGGGCGCCCGACTATCCGGAGCTCGACGAACCGGAACCGTCCTGACCGGCACCTGGGCACGGCGGTAGGCGCCCCGGTCATCGGCCCGAGGGGTACGGTGCTCGGCGGTGACCGATCTGCCGCTGACCTTCCCCCGCCAGGCGGCCCGCACGCAAGGCTTCAGCCTCGGCGCCCCCCGCTCGTTCAGGGTGGCCGGCGACGGGAGCCGGGTGGTCTTCCTGCGGTCGGCGTCGGGATCGGATCCCGTCAACGCCCTGTGGGTGCTCGACGTCGACGCCGGCCTCGAGCGCCTCGTCGCCGATCCCCGGACGATCCTGAGCGACGACGACGAGGACCTGCCCGACGCCGAGCGGGCCCGCCGGGAGCGCACGAGGGAGCGGGCGAGCGGGTTCGTCGGCTACGACACCGACCCCTTGTGCACGACTGCCGTTGCCGCCCTGGGCGGTCGGCTCGTACTGGTCGACCTGGTCGGCGACAGTGCCATCCGGCTGCCGGCTACTGAGTCCGGCGCCTTCGACCCTCGCCTGTCGCCGACCGCCGGTCACCGTCGCCTATGTGGTCGGACGAGACCTGCGGGTCGTCGAGGTCGGCGGCGCCGACCGGCCGGTCGTCGAGTCGGAGGACGCCGACGTGTCGTGGGGTTCCGCCGAGTTCGTGGCCGCCGAGGAGATGGGCCGCGCTCGTGGCCACTGGTGGTCGCCCGACGGCCGGCACCTGGCGGTCGCCAGGGTCGACGTGAGCCCGGTCGAGCAGTGGCACATCACCGACCTGGCCGAGCCCGGCTCGGCCCCGGTCACCATCAGGTACCCGGCGGCGGGCACCGCCAACGCTCGTGTCGGGCTGTGGGTGTTCGGCCTCGGCGGCACCTCCACGCCGATCGAATGGGACGACGGCGCCTTCCCGTACCTGGTCAGCGTCGACTGGTCGGCCGCCGGCGTGCTGCTGGCCGTCCAGAGCCGCGACCAGCGCACGATGGACGTCCTGCGGGCGGACCCCAGCACCGGGGAGACGACCTGCCTGCGCCGCCAGCACGACGAGGCGTGGGTCGACATCGTGCCCGGCACCCCGGTCTGGTCCGCCGGGCGGCTGGTCACCGTCGAGGCCAGCGGCGGGGCGCACCGGCTCACCGTCGACGGCGTGCCCGCCACGCCTCCAGAGCTGCAGCTGCGGGCCGTCGTCCAGGGCGACGCCGGTGGTGACGTCCTGTTTGCGGCGTCGGACGACGATCCGACGGTCGTCCACGTCCACCGCGTCGGCGCCGACGGCGTCGTCGAACGGCTCACCCACGGTGACGGCGTCCACTCGGCACCGGCCGCCGGCGGGGGAGTGGTCGTCGTCTCGACGCAGTCGATGGATCGGCACGGCGCCGTCGTCGAGGTCCGGCGGGGCGGCCAGGCGGTGCACACCGTCGCGTCCCATGCCGAAACGCCGCTCGTGCGTCCCCACGCCGAGTTCGCGGTCGTCGGCGAGCGGAGGCTGCGAACCGCGCTGCTGCTGCCGTCAGAGAAGCCCGATCGGCCTTTGCCCGTCCTCCTCGACCCCTACGGCGGCCCCCACGGCCAGCGGGTGCTCCGGGCTCGGGGCGCGTTCCTGACCTCGCAGTGGCTGGCCGACCAGGGCTTCGCGGTGGTCGTCGTCGACGGGCGGGGTACGCCGGGGCGCGGCCCGGAGTGGGAGCGGGCCGTCCTCGGCGACCTGGCCGGGCCCGTGCTCGACGACCAGGTCGACGCCCTGCAGGCGCTGGCGCGCGGCGACGATCGCCTCGATCTGGGCCGGGTGGCCATCCGGGGCTGGTCGTTCGGCGGCTACCTGGCCGCCCTGGCCGTCCTCCGCCGCCCCGACGTCTTCCACGCCGCCGTCGCCGGCGCCCCGGTGACCGACTGGAGCCTGTACGACACGCACTACACCGAGCGCTACCTGGGCCACCCCGACGAGGCGCCCGACACCTACCGGCGCAGCTCCCTGCTCGACGACGCGAGATGCTGCGAGCGCCCGCTGCTGCTCATCCACGGCGTCGCCGACGACAACGTGGTGTTCGCCCACACCCTGCGGCTCTCGAGGGCGTTGTTGGAGGCGGGCCGGCCGCACCTGGTGCTGCCGCTGTCGGGGGTCACCCACATGGCGACCCAGGAGTCGGTGGCCGAGAACCTCCTCCGCCTCCAGATCGCGTTCCTGCGCGAGGCCCTCGACCTCGACGACATCGACCTCGACAGTTAGGACGCCGCTGATCATCGCATCGGCCGCTACGCAGCCGGGCGCCTGACCAGCGCACTTACGTGCGAATTCGGTTGTCAGGCGCCGGAAGACGGGCTTGATCAGCAGCGTCCTAGGCGGTCAGGGGCTCCCGCGGCGACCTGACCAGTTCGATGTCGCCGCCGAGGCCCTCGACGTCGTCCCGTCGCGGTCGACGTCGACGGTGACCCGCCGCCCGGCCAGGGGGATGCGCTCGACGCGCAGGCGCCCGATCCGCTCCGGCAGGACCGGGTCCAGCCACACCTTGCCGTGGGGCACCCACGGGTCGAGGCGCAGCATGCGTCCGCAGGAACAGCAGCGGCGACGCCGCCGCCCACGCCTGCGGGCGAGCACGACGACGGGTAGCTCACCGGGAACGGCACCTCCTCGCGGCCCAGCCCGCCGAACAGCTCGGGCAGCCGGTCGCCGAAGTGGGCGGCCGCGTCGAGCAGCCCGCTGATCACCCGGTGGGCCTCCTCGACGAAGCCGTAGCGCATGAGGCCGGCGGCGATGATGGCGTTGTCGTGGGGCCACACCGACCCGATGTGGTAGCTGATCGGGTTGTAGCCGGCCATCGTCGGTGGCCGAGCGTGCGGATGCCCCAGCCGCTGAACATCTCGGGCGACAGCAGGCGCTCGGCCACCTGCGGCGGCCTTGCTCCTCGTCGACGATGCCGGTCCACAGGCAGTGGCCCATGTTGGAGGCGAGGGCGTCGATCGGCCGCTTGTCGGCGTCGAGGCCCATGGCGAACCAGCCCCGGTCCGCCAGCCAGAAGTCCCGGTTGAAGTCCGCCTTCAGCGTCGGTCGCCTTGTGCCCGGTAGCGGGCCGCGGTCGGCTCGTCGCCCGCCTCGTCGGCGAAGTAGGCCCGGGCCAGGTAGGCGCCGTACACGTAGCCCTGCACCTCGCACAGGGCGATCGGCGCCCGGGCCAGGCGGCCGTCGGCGAAGCGGATGGCGTCCCAGGAGTCCTTCCAGCCCTGGTTGTGCCAGCCCCCGGTCGGACGCCCGCTGGTACTCGACGTAGCCGTCGCCGTCGCGGTCGCCGTACTCCTCGATCCAGGCCAGGGCCCGGTCGGCGGCCGGCAGGAGCGCGTCGACGACGTCGGGGGCCAGCCCCCAGCGGCGCAGCTCGCCGAGCAGCATGACGAACAGCGGGCGTGGCGTCGGCCGTGCCGTAGTAGACGTCGCCGCCGCCGAGCGACAGCGACGGCGCCTCGCCGAAGCGCATCTCGTGGAGGATCCGGCCGGGCTCCTCGTCGTTGGCGGGGGTCGACCTTGGTGCCCTGGAAGCGGGCGAGGGTCTGCAGCACGCCCAGGGCCAGGTCGGGGTCGACGAGCAGGGCCATCCACGAGGTGAGCAGCGAGTCGCGCCCGAACAGCGTCATGAACCAGGGCGCGCCGGCGGCGACGACCGCCCGCTCGGGATAGTCGGGGTCGAAGATGCGCAGCGCCCCGAGGTCCTCGGCGCTGCGGGCGACCACCGCCTGTGAGCTCGGCGTAGTCGGTCTCGACCGCGGGCACGCCGCCGGCGCCACTGGTCCAGGCGCTCGCTGGGCGTGGCGCGCTCGACCGGCTGGCCGCAGCGGTAGCGGGGCTCGATCTCGTCGCCCTCGATCATCGGCGTGAACTGCAGGCACGTGCTGCCACGTGCCCCGGGCGGGCACGACCACCTCGAACGCGGCGTTGTCAGCATCGTCACTGATGGCTGCGCTGGTCCGACGCGCAGGCCGATGCGCGCCCCGCCTGCTGGACGGCCCCTGCGGAAGTCGAACAGCAGCTCCGCCGGCGACGCCGTCGAGCGTGACCTCGCCCTCGGGCTGCGAGCCCGGCCCTCCTTGACCGCGAACAGGTTGGCGAAGTCGGCGCCGAAGCTGAGCTCGACCGAGCAGTAGGCCGGCCTCCTCGCCGAAGTTGCGGACGACGAGGTCCTCGCGCATCCCCCGCCCCACGTAGCGGTAGCGGAAGCACCATGAGCGTGCTGTCGGCCCGGCCGGCCCGCGGCTGGGTGCGGAGCACGAAGGTGGCGGAGAACGGCGTCGGTGCGACTCGGCCGCCAGGGGCTCGGGCGCTGCGCCGTTGACGCGCACCTCGAGCCCGGACAGGAAGCGGGTGTCGCGGAAGAACAGGCCCTGGGCGGCGCCGGCGCGGATGTCGCCGCCGCGGCTCGGAGATGCAGAAGGCCGAGCCCTCGACCAGGGTGACCGCCGCCTGCGGCCCGAGCGACGGGCTCTCCCCGGAAGGTCCATGGGTCGGCCATGCCGGACGAACGCCGCAGGCGGGCGTCCACGGCGCGTCGACAGGACGCAGCGCGGCTCCGGGCACGAACGCTGGTGCACGACGGGGCTTACGGCCCGATCCGTTGACCAGGTCGTAGCTCGGCCGGCGACGGCCCGCCTAGGCGGCTCCGGACATTTCCACTACGGGCGTAGTGCGTAATAAGACTCGGCGCCGTGGGCGCCGCCCCTGTTCCAGATCGAGGACCTGCACGTCGTCGGTCGAGGGCACGCGAGATCCTCAGGGGCGTCGACCTCACCGTCGCGCCCGGCGAGGTGCACGCCCTCATGGGCCCCAACGGGTCGGGCAAGTCCACCCTGGCCAACACGCTGCTGGCCCACCCCGACTACCAGGTCACCGCCGGCCGCATCCGCTTCAAGGGCGAGGACATCACGTCCTGGCCCACCGACGTGCGGGGCAAGGCCGGCATGTTCCTGGCCTTCCAGTACCCCGAGGAGATCCCCGGGCGTCTCGGTCATCCAGTTCCTGCGCCAGGCCCTGTCGGCCCGCAAGGGCATCGACCTGTCGATCCTCGAGCTGCGGCTGGCGATCATGGAGTGGATGGACGCGGCTCGGCATCGACCCGGCCTTCGGCGACCGCTACCTCAACGAGGGCTTCTCCGGCGGCGAGAAGAAGCGCAACGAGGTCCTGCAGATGGCGATCCTCGAGCCCGAGTTCGCCGTGCTCGACGAGACCGACTCGGGCCTCGACATCGACGCCCTGCAAGGTCGTGGCCCAAGGGCGTGCAGGAGGTGCGGGCCGACCGGCCCGACCTCGGGGTGCTGGTCATCACCCACTACCAGCGCATCCTCCAGTACCTCGAGCCCGACGTCGTCCACATCCTCGTCGACGGCCGCATCGTGGACAGCGGCGGCCCCGACCTGGCCCACCGGCTCGAGCGCGAGGGCTACGAGGCGTGGCGCGATGAGTCCCGAGCGCTGACGACGCTCGACGTCGCCGACGTCAAGAAGGACTTCCCGATCCTCGACCGGGCCTCGCCGGCCACCGCCTGGTCTACCTCGACTCGGCCGCCAGCTCCCAGAAGCCCCGCGGCCGTGCTCGACGCCATGGACCACTACTACGAGACGACCCACGCCAACGTGCACCGGGGCGTCTACACCATCGCCGAGGAGGCCACCGCGGCCTACGAGGCGGCCCGGGCCAAGGTGGCCCGCTTCATCGGCGCCCCGTCGCCCCGAGGCGTGGTCTTCACCAAGAACGCCACCGAGGCCATCAACCTCGTCGCCCACTCCTACGGCCGCGCCTACCTGCGCGCCGGCGAGGCCGTCCTGCTCACCGAGATGGAGCACCACGCCAACCTCGTGCCCTGGCTGATGCTGCGCGAGGAGCGGGGCGTCGAGCTGCGCTTCCTCGCCGTCGACGCGACGACGGCCGCCTGGTCCTCGACGACCTCGACCGGCTGCTCGACGGCGTCGGCCTCGTCGCGCTCACCGCCATGTCGAACGTGCTCGGCACCCTCAACCCGGTGCGCCAGATCGCCGACGCCGCCCACGCCGCCGGCGCCGTGGTGCTCGTCGACGGCGCCCAGTCCGTGCCCCACCTGCCCACCGACGTGGCCGCCCTGGGCTGCGACTTCCTGGCCTTCTACCGGCCACAAGATGTGCGGCCCCACCGGCATCGGCGTGCTGTGGGGCCGGGAGGAGCTGCTCGAGGCCATGCCCGCCTTCCTGGGCGGCGGCGAGATGATCCGCGACGTGCGCCTCGACGGCTGGACGCCCAACGAGATCCCGTGGAAGTTCGAGGCCGGCACCCCGCCCATCGCCGAGGCCGTCGGCCTGGGCGCGGCCGTCGACTACCTCGAGGACCTGGGCATGGACGCCGTGCGCGAGCACGAGATCGCGCTCACCGCCTACGCCCTGCGCACGCTGACCGAGCGCCACGGCGACGACCTCACGCGTCTTCGGCCCGCCCGACGCCGAGGACCGGGGCGGCGTGCTGTCGTTCACCTACCGCGACATCCACCCCCACGACCTGTCCCAGGTCCTCGACAGAGGGCGTCTGCATCCGGGCCGGCCACCACTGCGCCAAGCCGCTGATGCGCCGCCTCGGCGTGCACGCCACCGCCCGGGCGTCGTTCTACGTCTACAACGACGAGGCCGACGTCGACGCCCTGTCCGACGCCCTCGCTCGCCACCGCCGACTTGTTCCTCGCCGCTAGGACCGATCGCCCACCGCCATGCCCTCGAAGACCTCTACCGGGAGATCATCCTCGACCACTACCGCAACCCGCGGAACCGTGGCGAGCTGCCCAGCGCCGCCCGCACAGCGGGTCGAGGGCTTCAACCCGCTGTGCGGCGACGAGGTCGTCCTGTACGTCGACGTCGACGACGACGGCGCAGGTCGCCGACATCAAGATCGACGGCCAGGGCTGCTCGATCAGCCAGTCGTCGGCGTCGATGATGACGGCCGCGGTCAAGGGCCGCACCGTAGCCGAGGCCCGAGACCTCATCCGGGCCTTCAAGGCCATGATGTCGATCCACGAGCACCGCCTCGACGGCGACGGCAGAGGGCGTGGAGGCGGTGGCGCCCGACCCGGCGGTGGAGTGGGCGAGCTCGAGGCCCTGCGGGGCGTGGTCAAGTTCCCGGTGCGGATCAAGTGCGCCACGCTGTCCTGGAACACCCTGGCGCCAGGCCTTCGACGAGGCCGCCGCCGTCCAGCCCTAACCATTTGGGAGCACTGATGCGCCGCTCGATCACTGTCGTCCTCGTCTTGGCCGCCCTCGGCGCCCTCTCCGGCTGCGGGGGCGACGACGACTCTCCGGCGCAACGCCGCCACCACCACGGTCCGTCGACCGCGTCGGGCATCGACCGGCCAGGGCAGCGAGGACTTCTGCGGGCTGGCCCGGCACCTACAGCGAGATCCGTGCGTCGGCGCCAACGTCACCAACCCGGCCAAGCTGAAGACGGGCCGCCACCGACGCCGAGGCGGCCATCCGCCAGGCCAGTCGACAAGGCGCCGGCCGAGATCAAGTCCGATGTCCAGTAGTGGCCAACGGCCTTCAAGTGCTGCCGCCGAAGAACAACTTCGATCCGGACCAAGACGCCGAGGTCGCCAAGCTGCAGGAGCCGGCGTTCCAGACGTCGCCGACAAGGTGAACCGGTACGCCCGGGAGGTCTGCGGGATCGCCCCCTGAGCCCACTGCCCCTCGGCGTTCGGCCGGAGCCGGGGCGCCATGAACGGCGACCACCTCCGCTCCCTGCTCGCCGTCAGGGCAGACCGTGCTCATGCCGGGCGTGTGGGACGCCCTGTCGGCCCGGCTGGCCAGCGACGCCGGCTTCGAGGTCCTGTTCCTCTCCGGCTACGCCACCTCGGCCAGCCTGCTCGGCCTGCCCGACTTCGGCTACCTGACCCAGGCCGAGATGGCCGACGTGGCCCGGCGGGTGTGCCGGACGGTGCGCGGCTGCGCGGTCGTCGTCGACGGCGACACCGGCGGCGGCAACGCCCTCAACACCATCCGCACCGTCGAGCTGTTCGAGGCGGCCGGCGCGGCCGGCATCTTCCTCGAGGACCAGGTGTGGCCCAAGAAGTGCGGCCACATGGCCGGCAAGCGGGTCGTGCCCCGCCAGGACTGGCTGGGCAAGCTGCAGGCCGCCCTCGACCACCGCGGGAAGCTGTTCGTCGTGGCCCGCACCGACGCCCGCTCGGCCGTCGGCCTCGACGAGGCCATCCGGCGGGCCCGCATGGCCGCCGAGCTGGGCGTCGACGCCGTCTTCGTCGAGGCGCCCGAGTCGATCGAGGAGATGGAGGCCATCGCCGCGGCCCTGCCCGGCGTGTGCTCGTGGCCAACATGATCGAGGCCGGGCAAGACGCCGCTGCTGACGCCGGCCGAGTTGCACGACCTGGGCTTCGACCTGATCGTGTCGCCGCTGACCGGCCTGTACGCCATGGCCCGGTCCGTGGCCGACCGCCTACCGGTGCTGGCCGACCAGGGCACGCTGCGCAACCACCTCGACCTGCTCACCACCTTCGACGACTTCAACCGCGTCGTCGACCTCGACGGCCACTACCGGCTGGAGGCCCGGTACCAGGCGCCGGACGAGTGAGTGATCCCGGAGGAACAACTGGTCCCCGACGGTCCGTTGCTCGCCGCGGCGGGGGCTGGCGTCACCAGTTCGGTTCGCTGCGCCCGCTGCGCCGGCGGGACTTCGCCCTGGTCTGGAGCGCGGCCCTCGTCTCCAACATCGGCTCGTGGGTGCAGACCATCGCCGTCGGCGTGCTCGTCACCGAGCTGACCGGCCAGGCCCGGTGGACGGGCCTGGTGGCGGCGGCCGCCTTCGTGCCCATCGGCGTGCTGTCGCCGGTTGGCGGAGCCATCGCCGACCGGGTCGACCGGCGGCGCCTGCTGCTGTGGACGACGGTCGGAGAGACGGTGTTCGCCGCCCTGCTCGCCGTCCTGGTCGGCACCGGCCACGCCACGCCGCTCGGCGTGACCGCTCTGGTCTTCGCCGGCGGCTGCATGACCGCCCTCGGCTTCCCTGCCTACCAGGCCATCCTGCCCGACCTCGTCGACCGGGAGGACCTGCTGGGGCCAGCTCGCTGTCCATGGCCCAGTACAACCTGGGCCGGATCGTGGGCCCGGCGCTGGCCGGCGCGGTGCTCGTGCTCGGCTCGTACACCTGGGCCTTCGCCCTCAACGCCGTCTCCTACGGGGCAGTGATGGTGGCCCTGCTACTCGTGCGCCTGCCGGTCGGTCCGCCGACCGGGACGGAGCCGGCGGGCTCTGGGCCCGGATCGTGGCTGGCGCCCGGGGCGCCAAGGCCGAGCCGGGCTGCCGGACGGCCATCGTCACCATCGCCGTCACCGCGTTGCTGCTGTCACCGTTCATCGCCCTCATCCCCGCCGTGGCCGTCAAGCTGTTCGCCGGCGGCGAGGGGGCGACGTCGCTGCTCATCGGGGCCCAGGGCGTGGGCGCGGTGGCCGGCGCCCTGAGCCTGGCGTCACTGGCCTGGCCCGGCGTTCGGGCGCCGGCGGGTGCTGATGGTCGACCTGCTCGTGCTCCCGTTCCTGCTCCTGCTGTACGCCGGCGCCCCGTCCCTGCCGTGGCCGCCGTCGCGCTGGTCGCAGTCGGCGCCGACTACGTCGGGGTGCTCTCGGGCCTGGGCACCGTGGTGCAGCTCCGGGCGCCGGAGCGTCCTGCGGGCCGCATCCTGAGCCTGTACATGGTCGCCCTGGGCATGGTCTACCCGCTCGGGCGCGGTGCTCCAGGGGGCGCTGGGCGACCGCCTTCGGGCCTGCGGACGGTGACCGCCGTTGCGCGGTGGCGTTCGTCGTCGTCGTGGTCGCCGCGCGCCTCGCCCGGCCCGACCTGGTGGCTGCGCTCGACGACCCGAAGGGCGGCGAAGCGGCGGCGGCCTGAGGCCTGAGGCTGGCGTGCCCGGCCTGAGCTGTCCTGGGAGCCTGTCCTGTCTGGCCCGACCGGGTCAGTGGCGGTTGCGACTGCCTCAGCCGGGGCGAGCCGGCGGAAGCCCGTCGCCGGGAGCCGACACCGGCGCCCCACCGGCAGCCACGGCCAGGCGGTTCCAGCCGTCGCGGTCCCAGCCGACCACCGCGTCCCGCACGACGCCGTCGCCGTCGACGAGGAAGATCGTCGGCACGGACACCAATCCGTAGGCGTCCGAGACCCGGTAGGGCGCCGGCTCGGTGAGGGTGGGGACGTCCTGGCCATGGCGCGTGCCGGTAGGTGGCCAGCGTCGGCGCCGGGTCCTCGCCGATGGCCACGACCCGCGCGCCCGAGCGAGCAAGGGCGTCGACCTTGGGGGCAACCATCTGGCACACGGGACAGGTGGACTTGAAAAAGGCCAGCACGGTCGGCCCCTCGCCCTCCCAGGGGTTGGAGACGCGTCTCGCCGGAGTCGATGTCGGCGAGGAGGAACGTCGGAGCGTGAGCCTCGGGAGCCAGCATGAGTCCGCATGCTAGGCAAGCCCGGCGGTAGCCTCGCCCGGACATGCCGGCATCAGCACCCGTGGCGGTGGGGACCGTTCACCCGTGAGCGGTCCCCCCGAAGACGACACGTCGGCCGACGTGGAGGGCGCGGCCCCGACCCGGGTCGGTCGGGCGTCGTGGTCGCAGCGCGCCGCCGAACTCGAGCGTGCCGGCCGGGCCGAGGGGGCCGGCCGGGCCGAGGCGAACGGCGAACCGGGCCACACCGAGCCGGAGGGCAAAGAGGGCGACGCCGAGGCGAGCGGCGAAGCGGGCGACACGGGTACGCGACGTGCGGGACGGGTCTCGCTGACGGAGCGCGCCGCCGAGCTGGCGGCCGGCGGGGCGCTACCTGCCGGCCGACCCCGACCGGCACCCGCCCGGGCCAGCCTGGCCGAGCGCGCCGCCCTCTTGGCCGCCGATTCCAAGGCGCCGCCCTCGCCCCCACCGCCACCTCTCCGGCCGCCTGCCCGTCTCCCGACCGGCCCGTCCCGCCCCCCGATCTCCAGCGGTGACGATGGTGGCGCCGCCCTCCGCCTCTCCCTCGGACTCGACGACGCCGCCGCCGCCGCGGAGCCGGCTCCTGCCGACCCTCCGGCCGCCACCTCCCCGGCCACCGGCCGCCCTGGAGCCGCCGCCGGCCGCCCAGCCGCCGGTCGCCGAGGCCGCCGACGGCCGCCGCGCCGAAGCCGCCGGTCGGGCAGAGGGCAGCGAAGGTGGAGATGCAGCCACCCGCTGACGATGCGCCGCCGCAGGTGGTACCGCCGCCGCAGGTGGCATCGCCGCCGCCTCCTCCTCCTCCTCCTCCTCCGCCATCCACCCGGCAGTCCCGGTCAGCGCCCGCGACCCTCGGTCCGACGGTGCCGCTCGGGCCGGCGGTGCCGCTCGGGCCTGCGGACGTCGTGTCGGGCTCCGCCTCGGTATCCCCCGTGGTGCCCCGTCCAACGGTCACGCCTGGCTCGGCGCCATCCAGTCCGGGCACACCCTCACCGCCTCCACCGAGCCCGTCCGGAGGCCAGGCCTCCCCCCCCGCTCCGCCGCGGTGGCTGACCCGTCGACCGTCGGCGCCGTCTTCCCCCGCCGTGCCGGCTGCTGGCTCCAGCGGCGAGCTCGTCGATCCGCTGGTGGCGGTTGCCGACCACGCGGCAGGCCACCGCCGGCGCTGAGTCGGCCGAGGTGGCGGACGCGTTTCCCGAGCTCGCCGACCCGAACGCCCTGCTCGCCGATCGGCCAACCGCCGACCGATCACCATCGGACCGATCGCCGTCCAATCGATCACGATCCGACCGCACAGCATCCGCCCGCACAGCATCCGCCCGCACAGCATCCGACCGCACAGCATCCGACCGCACGTCTGCCGACCGCACGCCTGCCGACCGCACGCCTGCCGACCGCACGCCTGCCGACCGCACGCCTGCCGACCGCACGCCTGCCGAGAATCCATCTCCCGAGAACCCGGCCGTAGACGTCGCGGGCTCCGACCGCGCCTGGCGGCGTCCGCCCGAGGCGACCCCGAGCCGTCCTTCACCGACGTCCACGCCGGCACCGGCCCAGGCTCCTCCGGGGCCCCAGGCCGCTCCGGGGTCCCAGGCCCCTCCGGTTTCTCAGGCCGCCCCGCCCCCCCCGCCGCCTCCGCCCCCCCCGCCTCCGCCACCTCCACCCCCACCACCGCCCCCTCCACCTCCACCTCCACCTCCACCTCCACCTCCTCCGCCACCGCCTCCTCCGCCACCACCTCCCCCTCCGCCACCTGCAGCGCCAGCGCCACCTGCAGCGCCAGCGCCGTTCGTCGACTCACCCCCGGGCGGCGGCGGCGACGGCGGCCCCACTACCCAACATCGTGCGCCGTCGAGGCGGGGCCGGCGCCCGGCCAGGGTCCCCGCGCCGGCTGCCGCCTTGGAGGAGTCGGCGGAGGACTCCGGGAGGACCGCTGTCGCGGTCGCCCTGGGGCCGCCCCCCGCGCCTTCGGAGGCGCCGGAGCGCCGGTCCTCCCGGACGCGGCGTCCCACCAGCACCCAGATCTCGCGCCGGCGGATGGTCGCCGCGGTGGTCGGGCTGGTCCTCGTCGTCGCCGGCCTCGGGGTCCTCCGCGGCAACGGCTTCGGGCTCGGTGGTGGTGGCGCCAGCGGGTGCAGCGCCGACGCCAAGAGCGACAAGGACGACGGCCCGGGCCAGAACCACGTGGCCAACCCCACCTACAAGGTCGACCCCCCCGCCGGCGGCAACCACCTCGCCCAGTCCGCCAGACCGGGGGCCTACAGCGTGGACTACCTCCCCGCCGACGGCGAGATCGTCCAGGCGCTGGAGCAGGGATACGTCGTGCTCTGGTACAAGCCGGACCTCGATCTGGAGGGCCTGGCCGCCCTCCAGGATCTCGCCTTCCGCCACAGCCAGGACGTCCTCACCGTGCCCCGGGCGTCGCTGGACCGGCCGGTGGCCGCCACCGCCTGGCACGCCCGGCTCCTGTGCGGTTCGGTCGACCTGCCCAAGCTGGAGCGCTTCGTCACTACCCACGTGAACAAGGGCCCGGAGAAGGTCGCTCACTGACGCGACTCCCTGAGCGACGTACGCGCAGCTCAGGACGCTACTGTTCGGCCTGCTGATGGCGAAGAAGAAGACCACCGGGGGTTCGCACCGCCCCACCAACCGCCCCACCAACCGCCCCGCCGCGGCCCGACCGGCCACGTCCGGTAGGACGACCGGGCCGGCAACCGGCGCGGGATCCAAGGCCGGGCCGAAGACCGCGTCGACGGCCGGCCCCAAGACCGTGTCGACGGCCGGGCCCAAGACCGTGTCGACGGCCGGCCCCAAGACCACGACGACGGCCGGCCCCAAGACCACGACGACCGCGACGTCGAAGCCGGCGTCCCCCACCGCCCCGAAGCCGGCGGCGACGCCGCCTCGACCCCGGGGCGGCCCCACCCGGGCCGAACGGCTGGCCGCGGCCGAGAAGGAGCGTCACCGCCGGGCACTGCAGACGCGGGCGGCGGTTGCGGGGGGCGTGGCCGTGGTCCTTTTCGTCGTCGGCTTCCTCGTCGTCTCGAACAACCGCGACCGGGCCAAGGAGGCGGCCGGCTTCGAGTCGGGCTCGTGCCAGTTCGACAGGAAGAGCGACGGCGACGCCGGGCTCGGCCAGAACCACGTCGCCAACCCCACCTACAACGTCGACCCTCCGGCGGGTGGCGACCACCTGAGCACCCCGGCGGCCGCCGGCGTCTACACCGCCGAGACCACGCCTCCCGACGGCGAGCTCGTGCACAGCCTCGAGCACGGCTACATCATCCTCTGGTACCGCCCCGACCTGCCTGCGGCTGACCTGACCGCGATACAGGACCTGGTCCAGCGCCACGCCCGAGACGTCCTGCTCGTGCCCCGGGCCTCCCTCGGCCAGCCGATCGCGGCCACGGCCTGGCACGCCCGGCTTCTCTGCGGCGGCCCCGACGTGGCCAGCCTCGAGCGGTTCGTCGACCAGTACGCCAACAAGGGCCCCGAGAAGGTCCCGCATTGACCACGAAGAGAAGCACCAAGCGCTGGTTCGGGATGGCTGCCGCTGCTGTCGTCGCCCTCGCCGCACTCGTCCTTGCCGCGGTGGCGGGTTGGTCGTCGGTCGGCGGCACCGAGGCCCAGCCGGCGGCGGCCGTCGCTCGCCACGACCCGACCACCAGCGAGCCGGAGACCACCACATCGACGGAGGTGACCACCACCACGACGGCGGAGGTGACCACCACCGGTCCCGCGCCGCCGCCTCCGCCCGGCTTCGGTCCAGGCGACACGGGCGACGCGGTGATGGCCCTCGAGCAGAAGCTCGACGCCCTCAAGTACGACGTCGGCGACGTGGACGGCACGTTCGACAAGATCACCGGCTACGGGGTGATGGCGTTCCAGAAGGTCAAGGACATGGACCGGTCGGGCCGGGCCACCGACGACGTGATCGCGGCCGTGAACGCCACCGAAGGCCCCCCGCCGGCGCTGGTGACAGGTGGTCCGCCCAGCCGGGTGGAGGTCGACATCGCCCGCCAGGTGCTGTTCCTCTACGAGGGCGGGCAGATCTACAAGATCCTGCCGGTCTCGACAGGATCCAACGCCAGGTTCTGCTCGGAGGGCTATTGCCGGAAGGCGGTCACACCCGGGGGTTCCTACTCGGTCTACCGCGCAGGCCGCGGGATGGGAGTACGGCCCGCTGGGCGGCCTCTACAACCCGCTGTACTTCAACGGCGGTGTGGCCATCCACGGCGCCCAGTCGGTGCCCGCCGACCCGGCCTCCCACGGCTGCGTCCGCATCCCGATGAACGCCGCCGAGTGGTTCCCGTCGAAGGTCGGCGTCGGAACCGCCGTCTACGTCCTCGGGCCGGGCGACCAGATCAACGTGCCGCCGCCGGCCCCGGCGCCCGGCGAGCCCCTGCCGACCGGTGAGGCCGACCCCGCAGTGCCGCCGCCGTCCACGCCGTCGCTGATCGACCTGCTGACACCTACGACGACGACGGTTCCTTGACCTCGCGCTCGTCCTGCTCGTAGCCGGCGTACCCGGTCTTCTCCAGCTCGTCGGCCAGCTCGGGCCCGCCGGTGGCGACGATGCGCCCACCACGCAGCACCGACACCTTGTCGGACCTCAGCTCCCGGAGCAGGCGGCTGTAGTGGGTGATGACGAGGACGCCGACCCCCATCTCGTGGGTGATGGCCTCCGACCCGGCGGCTGACGTCGCGTAGGGCGTCGACGTCGAGGCCCGAGTCGATCTCGTCGAGCACGGCGATCTTGGGGGCGAGCACGCCCAGCTGCAGGGTCTCGTTGCGCTTCTTCTCGCCGCCCGACAGGTCGACGTTGAGGGCGCGGGTGAGCAGGGCCGGCGGCAGGCCGATCCGGACCGCCTCGGCGGCCACCCGCTCCCGCAGGCCGGCCAGGTCCTCGCCGCTGGGCCTCCAGGGCGGCGGCCAGGGCGTCGTCCAGCGACACGCCCGGCACCTCGGTGGGGTACTGCATGGCCAGGAACAGGCCGGCCTGGGCCCGCTCCCACGTCGGCATCCCGAGCAGCTCGACGCCGTCGAGGGTGACCGAACCCCCGGTGACGTGGTAGCCGGGCCCGCCCATGATCACGTGGGCCAACGTCGACTTGCCCGACCCGTTCGGCCCCATGACGGCGTGGACCTCGCCGCTGGACACCGACAGGTCGACGCCCCGCAGGATGTCCTGACCGCCGACTCCGGCCCGAAGGCCGGTCACCTGAAGCACGCTCATTTCGGGACCTCCACGACGACGTGGTCGCCCTCGACGTGCACCTTGTAGACGGGGATGGCCGTGGTGGCCGGCAGCGACTGCGGGCAGCCGTCGATCAGCGAGAACGTGCTGCCGTGCTTCCAGCACTCGATCTCCCGCTCCTCCGGCCAGACCTCGCCTTCGGACAGGGAGAAGTCGGCGTGGCTGCACGTGTCGCCGACTGCGTAGAAGTCGTCGCCGATGCGCACCAGGGCGATGCGGTGGCGGCCGACGTCGAAGCGCCGGGCGGTGCCGGGCGCCATGTCGGTCACCGCGCAGAGGCGTTCGATCGTCGCGGGCATCATCGCATCGCTCCGGGCCAGCAGGCGCTTGGCGATCGTGTCCCGCAGTCCGGCGACGAGCGTCGGCGTGGGCAGCCGGTCGAGCACCTCGCCCAGGAACCCGACGACGATGAGTCGCTCGGCCGCCTCGGGCGGGATGCCCCGGCTCTCCAGGTAGTAGCGCTGCTCCTCGTTGACCGGTCCGACGGCCGAGGCGTGGCTGCACTTGACGTCCTCGGTGAGGATCTCCAGGTTCGGCACCGACTCCGCCGACGCCCCCTCGGACAGCACCAGGTTGCGGTTGGTCTGGAAGGCGTTCGTGCCCCGCGCCTCCTTGCGCACCCGGATCATGCCCGAGTACACCGACCGGCCGTGGTCCTGCACCGCTCCCTTGAAGAGAAGGTCGCTGGTGGAGGACGGCGCGGCGTGGTCCTGGAGGGTGCGGAAGTCGTGCATGCGGTCGCCGTCGGCGAAGTAGACGGCGTTGAGCTGGGCCGACCCGCCCTTGCCGTCGATGAGCGAGTCGGTGCGGACCCTGGCGTAGTCGCCGCCCAGGGCGACGACCGACGAGGCGAGGCTGGCGTCGCGGCCGACCCGGCTGTTCTGGTAGCCGACCTGGGACACGCGGTGGACCGAGGTTCTGCACGTTGACGTAGCGCAGCCGGGCGGCGTCGGCCACGACGATCTGGACGATCGGGTCGACGAGGGCGGTCACGTCGGCCGACGCCTGGTGCTCGACGATCGTCACCTGGCTGTCGGCGCCGGCGCGCAGCACCGTGCGGGGGAAGGCGGCGGTGCCCTCGCCGTCGAACCAGTGCAGGACCAGGACGGGGTGCTCCACGGTCACGCCCGGGGGCACCGACACGACGGCGGTGCCCCGGAGGAAGGCGGTGTTCAGCTCGGTGAAGGCGTCGACGCCGGTGTCGGTGGCGTCGAGGATGCCCTCGGCGTCGGGCAGCTCGAGGGCGTCGCCGACGACGACGCCGCGGGCGGCGAGGGCGGGGTCGAGCTCGCGGTGCACGATCTTGCCGTTGTGGACGACGAGCAGGGCGGCCCGCGGCCCGGCCACGTCGAGCACCTGCCGGAGGGCGCCCGGAAGGCTCGACGGGCCGACGCCGTTCCCAGAGCCGTTCGTGGCGGATCCCTTCGTGGCGGGGCCGTTCACGGGCGAGTAGGCGTCGAGGTCGATCCTCGACACCCGGCTGTAGCGCCAGATCTCCTCGGCCTCGGTAGGCAGGTTGGTGGCGGCGAAGCGTTCCGCGGCGGCCGCCCGGCGGGCCCGCAGCCAGGCGGGGCCTTCCAGGGCGACGGCGGCGTCAGTCGTGAAGCGGCTCAAGGCAGCTCAATCGTCAGGCTCAAGGCAGGGGGGTCTTTCAGCAGTGTTCGGGGTGGTTGTCGCGAAGAGTTCGGGTGGTGGCGCGGGGCGTGCCGAGTGGCACGCGCCTTCGACCGATGTTAGTGGGCGCTGCTCGGCTGCCCGGCAACCTCGTCGTGGCCGGCTCCGTCGTCGGCCGGGGCGTCGCCGTTGGTAGAGACCTCGTCACCCTTGGTCGACGCGTCGGGAGGGTCGATCTCGACCCCGACCGGCTCCGGCAGCGGCGGCCGCACCTCGCGGCCGGCGGCCTCGTCGACGAGCCGCCGAACCTCGGCGCCGTCGATCGTCTCCTTCTCCAAGAGGGCCTTGGCCACCAGGTCCAGCCCGCCGCGGTGCTCCTTCAGCACCTCGCGGGCAGCGGTCCTCCTGGCGGCGCAGGATGAGCTCGACCTCCTCGTCGATCACCCGGGCGGTGTCCTCGCTGTAGTCCCGGCTGTGCATGAGGTCGTCGCCCAGGAAGACCATGCCCTGGGAGCCCCAGGCCATCGGGCCGACCCGCTCGCTCATGCCCCACTCCCGGACCATCTTGCGGGCCAGCTCGGTGCACCCGACCAGGTCGTTGTTGGCGCCGGTGGAGATCATCCCGAAGACCAGCTCCTCGGAGATGCGCCCGCCCAGGCGCACGACCAGCGAATCCTGGATGTAGGACATCTGGTAGATGTGGCGCTCCTCGACGGGCAGCTGCTGGGTGACGCCCAGGGCCATCCCGGACGGCAGGATCGTCACCTTGTGCACGGGGTCGGCGTGCTCGAGGACGTAGGCCGCCACCGCGTGGCCCCCCTCGTGGTAGGCGATGATCTCCTTCTCGGCGTCGGACAGGGCCATGGACTCCCGGCGCTGGCCCATCAGCACCCGGTCACGGGCCGACTCGAAGTCCTCCATGTGGACTTCCTTGCGGCCCGCCCGCACGGCGTGGAGGGCGGCCTCGTTGACCAGGTTGGCCAGGTCGGCACCGCTCATGCCGGGGGTGCCCCGGGCGATCACCTGGAGGTCGACGTCGTCGGACAGGCGCTTGTCCTTGCAGTGGACCTGGAGGATGGGCAGCCGCTCCTCGAGGTCGGGGAGGGGGACGACGACCTGGCGGTCGAAGCGCCCCGGGCGCAGCAGGGCGGGGTCGAGGATGTCGGGCCGGTTGGTGGCCGCCATCATCACCACGCCCTCGGTGGTCTCGAACCCGTCCATCTCCGACAGCATCTGGTTGAGCGTCTGCTCCCGCTCGTCATGGCCACCACCCAGGCCGGCGCCGCGCTTGCGGCCGATGGAGTCGATCTCGTCCACGAAGATGATGCAGGGGGCCTGCTTGCGGGCCGACTGGAACAGGTCGCGGACCCGGGCCGCGCCCACGCCGACGAACATCTCCATGAAGTCGGACCCGGTGATCGACATGAAAGGCACGCCCGCCTCGCCGGCCACCGCCCTGGCGATGAGGGTCTTGCCGGTGCCAGGGGGGCCCACCAGCAGGACGCCCTTGGGGATGCGGGCGCCGATCTCGCGGAACTTCTCGGGGGCCTTCAGGAAGTCGACGACCTCGTTGATCTCCTGCTTCACGCCCGGTGTAGCCGGCGACGTCGGCGAAGGTCGTCTTGGGCTTCTCGGTGGAATACACCTTGGCCTTCGACCGCCCGATGGACATGAGCCCGGCCATCTGGCCCTGGGCCCTTCGGCCCATCCACCACCAGAACAGCAGCAGCAGCCCGATCGGCAGCAGCCACACCAGCAGCGAGCCGACGATGTTGGAGCTGGGCGGGAGGAACTCGACCTTGACGCCCTTCTCCTTCATCAGGGCGAGGTCGGCGTCGGGGATGGCGGCGGGGGCGGTGGTGCTGAAGTCGCCCTTGCCGTCCCTGTACTTGCCGGCGATCCGGGACGTCTCGTTGGTGACCTTCACCGAGGCGACCTCACCGGCGGTCACCTTCTCGATGAAGGTGCTGTAGTCGATCTTGGTACCGCTCGAACGGGTCATCGCCGGTGCCGCGAGGAGGGCGAGGAGGGCGACGGCGATGAGGACCCAGGCCAGCGGGCGGGGCCACGACGAACCGGCTCCCGGAAGGCCCGAGCCGGACTTCTCCTTGCGGCGCGCCGCGCGGGTTGGGCGTCTGAGGGCTCACGCCTCAATGGTAGGCGCCCGGGGCTTCCGAACTTCCTCCACCATCCTCGGTGTTCAGAGGCCGGACGGGTACCGTCAACCGGATGCAGCGTTCACGACTGTGTGCCCGGCCCGGCTGTGCCTCTCCCGCCGCCGCCGCCCTCACCTTCCAGTACGGAAACCGCACGGTTTTCCTCGACGATCTCGGGGTCAACGAGCCCTTCTCGATCGACCTGTGCGCCGCCCACGCCGACCGCACGGCACCGCCGATGGGCTGGACCGGCCAGGACCGGCGCATGGCGGCGGCGAGGCGTTCGAGCGAGCGGGAGGAGTCGTCCGACGACTCGCTCCGGGCCGAGGCTTCGTAGGGCTGCACCGCCGCCGGAGCCGGTCCCGTCGCACCCCTGAAGCCGGCCGTGGCTCCATCGAGCCTTATCCTTCGTCCGTGGATTCCCAGGACCTGAACGGCCCACCGGTAGGGATCCCCGTGCAGCCTCGGTGGGGGCTGGGCGACGCCGCCCTCGGTTTCGCCCTCGGGATCCTGCTGGCCACAGCCGTCGGGAGCATCTGGCTGGCCATCTTCGGCGGCAGCGAGGACAGCCTCGGGGCCCGCACCGCCGGCCAGGTCGGGCTGTGGACCGGTCTCGTCGGCATCGCCGTGCTGGCCAGCCGGCGCAAGGGCTACGGCACCCTGGCCGCCGACTTCGGCTTCACCGCCAGGTGGTCCGACGTGGGCGTCGGCATCGGCGGCGCCCTGTTCGCCCAGCTGCTGCTCGTGCCCGTCGTGGCCCTGGCCCTGCGCCCGCTGTTCGGCCATCCCGACGTCTCCGGGCCTGTCGAGGACCTCGTGAACGACGCCGGCGGGGCCGGGCGCTGGTGTTGGTCCTGGTGGCAGTGGTGTTCGCGCCCCTCGTGGAGGAGCTGTTCTTCCGCGGCCTCCTCCTGCGCTCGTTGCAGCGGCGCGTGGGCACGGGCCGGGCCGTCGCCCTCTCGTCGGTGCTCTTCGGCCTGGCCCACCCCCAGCCGCTGCCAGGCGGGCGGTGGTGATCGTGATGGCCGGCCTGACCGCCCTCGCCGTGCTGCTGTCCCTGCTGGCCGTCCGCACCGGCCGCCTGGGTGCGTCGATCGTCACCCACGCCGGGTTCAACGCCATCAGCCTGCTGCTGGCCTACACCCGCTGACCCGCCGGGCACCCGCTGACCCCGCCGGGCACCCGCTGAATCCGCCGGGACTGCTCGGACCTTAGGTGACCTGCTCCTCGCTGGGCGGGTTCTCGGGCTCGGTCGTGGTGGGAGCCTCGGTCGTGGGCGTCTCCGTCGTCGGGGGCGAGGTGGTCGGGGCCTTGGTCGTCGTCGACGCGGGTGCCGGCGGCGGCTCCGGGGGCGGGACCACCCTGGCGCCCTTCGGCCCAGGGCCCTCGCCGACGAGTATCACCGGAGTCCCCCGTCGATCTGGTCGTAGAGCGTGGGGGCGGCGTACATCGGCACCCTGATGCACCCGTGGGACGCCGGGTAGGCGGGTACCGACGGCGACCCGTGGATGGCGATGCCGCCGTTGAAGTACATGGGCCACCACAGCTCGCCGAGGGGGGCGACTTCCAGCCCGACGGCCTTGCGGCCGATGCGGAAGGACCCGGGCGGGGTCACGGCCACGTCGCAGTCGCCCTTCACGCAGTAGCTCTTCCCGTTCCCGCTGGAGATCGGGCAGGATCCGGGCCAGCGAGCCGCCCTTCCAGAGGAACAGGACCTGGCGGTTGAGGTCGATCTCCACCCTGGTGGAGGCGCCCCCCGCCACCATCGGCCCGGGCTTGCTGGCCTTGGCCAGCGCCTCCCTGACCTCGGCGTTGTCGGCGCCGGTGCGATTCAGTCCCTCCACCTTCTGGAAGGCCATGATCGAGTAGCCGGTGCGCCCGCCCAGGCCGCCGTCGGCGGCGCCGACGTCGTAGCCCAGCTCGATCAGCCGGCGCTGCAGCTCGCGGACGTCGTCGGAACCCTTGTTCTCCTCCTTGAGCGCCGCCTGCTCGGTCGTGGGCGCGGCGACCTCGGGCTCGGTGGTGCTGGTGACCTCGGGGAGGGCGTCGAACAGCGGCGGCAACGGCAGGGTGCTGATCGGCCCCCGGGTGCTTCCCCGCTCCTCACCTGCGGCGCAGCCGGCCAGGAGGAAGACGAGTAGCGCGCCGAAGACAGACCGTCGGACCGCCGCTCTGCTGTGTCCGCTCACCATCCGGCTCGACTCCCGAGTGGGCGACATCGTCGCACAGTTCCGTCCCGATTCGCTTCAGGTTCGCGCCCGGACTGCCGATACCAAGGGAGCCTTGGGAGGGCAACAACAAGAGGGAGTCCAGCAATGACGTGTCCGTACTGTCGTTCGCACAGCCTCGTCGAGATCGCCATGCGCCTCAACGGCGACCGCGTGATGATGCACTCGTGCCCGTCCTGCGAGCGCCGCTGGTGGGACCGCGAAGGCCAGAAGGTGGCCCTGCGCTCCGTCCTCGACCTGGTCGCAGCCCGCTAGAAGCGTTACGGGCCCGCCGCCCCGCACTTGCGGGCGGCGTGGAGGCACTTCGTCACCAGCCGCGCCTGCACCGCCGGGTCCCACGCGTTGAAGAAGTCGGCGTGCGAGGTCTCCGGGCCACCTGACGAGAGGGTCACGTCGGCGCCGCCCACGCCCTCCGGGTAGTGGACCCCGAGCCGCAGGTGGGGCACGGCGACCGGATGGGTGGCGGGGCAGGTCCCGCCGCTCGCGTAGGCCATGTGGCTGCGGTGGTCGGGGCTGTCGAGGTTGTGCCCGTCCCAGCAGTCCGGGAAGTGGATCCGCTGCACGAGATGCGTCGGAGCCGGGCAATCGGGGGGTTCCGACTGCTCCGGTGTGTCCTGACCCCCGCCGATGCATCCCCACCGCACCACGCCGGCGTCACGGTCGGTCACCACCCTCAGCCCGAGGGGGAAGGGCTGGATCGAGGACGCGTCCCGGCCCGCGACCAGGTAGTAGGCGAGGACGCGGGTGGGCCGGATTACCGCGCCACCGTCTGCCACAGAGCTGTCCGACAGCGTGGGGACCCAGTAGGCCGCCTTGTCGCCCGGCCGGTTGCACAGCGTCGACCCGGCCCGCAGCGACTTGAGGGTCGACGCGGCGCCGGTGGTCTCGTTGCCGAAGAAGTCGTGGGCGTGCGAGGCGCCCGGCTGGTCCGGGTGGACGATGGGGTCGTCCGGGGCGCTGTGGCTGTACCTGCAGGCGCTGACGAAGTTGCCGCTGCGGGCCGGCCTTTCCGTGCGCTTCGGCGCGGACATGCCCTTCGTGGTGGCCATGCCCTTCGGAGCGGCGGCTGCCGGTGTCGCCACGAGCAGGGCACCGAGCCCCGCTACGGCCAGCACGAGCGGGACGACGACGGCGGCGAGACGTGCGGACCTGCATTTCGATCGGGACCGGCGCATCGATTTCTCCTCTGACGGGTGTGACAGAAGGTGACGCGCGGTTGTGAGCGGAGTGTGAGCGCCCGGTGAGGGCCCGGGGAAATCGTCGCCGGAGCCAGGCCGATGCCCGCCCGGCGACACGACCGGCGCGCGACGGGATGCCAAGATATCCAGATGTCGGACGTGCGCCAGGCACCGGTTCACGCCACGCGGCCCGTGCCGCCGGTGGTCGAGGACCTCAAGGCCTGGCTGTCGAGGCTCTCCCCCGAGACGATCATCACCCTCGGCGTCGTCGGGGCGGCGATGCTGTTCGTGCTCCTCCAGCTCCAGCCGTCGCTGCTGCTCGCCAACACCACGCCGGCCGGCGGTGACACCGGCGCCCACGTGTGGGGCCCGAACTACATGCGCCACCACCTGCTCACCAACGGGCGCATCACCGGGTGGGCCCCCGACTGGTACGACGGCTTCCCCGCCTACCACTTCTACTTCCCGCTCCCCGCCCTGATGGTCGTGTTCCTCGACCTGGTGCTGCCCTACGGCGTCGCCCTCAAGCTGATCACCGTCCTCGGCGTGGTCACCCTCCCGCTGGCCGCCTGGGCCTTCGGCCGCCTGGCCGGGATGCGCTTCCCCGGACCGGCCCTGCTGGCGGTGGTCAGCGTGGCGTTCCTCTTCGACCGGTCGTTCACCATCTACGGGGGCAACATCGCGTCCACCCTGGCCGGGGAGTTCTCGTTCTCGATCAGCCTGTCGTTCGCCCTGCTGTTCCTGGGCGTGGTCGCCCGCGGCCTCGACACGGGCAGGAACCGGGCGCTGGCCGGGGTCCTGCTGGCCGTCACCGGGCTGTGCCATCTCCTCCCCACCCTGTTCGCGGTGGTCGGCGCCGTCCTCCTGCTCATGCTGCGCCCGGGAAAGTCCAGGCTGAAGTTCCTCGCCGGCGTCCTGGTCCTCGGCGGCCTGCTGGCCGGCTTCTGGTCCTTCCCGTTCTTCGTCCGGCTGCCCTACGCCAACAACATGGGCTGGGAGAAGCTCACCGAGTACTCCAAGAACCTGTTCCCCGCCAGCATGCGGTGGTGGCTGCCGATCCTGGCGGCGACGGGCGCGGTCTGCGCCCTCGTCTACCGGCGACGGGTCGGCCTCTTCCTCGTCGGCATGGCCACCATCGCCGGCGCCCTGTTCGTCGTCGCTCCCGCCGGTCGGCTCTGGAACGCCAGGGTCCTGCCCTTCTGGTACCTGTGCCTGTACCTGCTGGCCGGCGTGGCCCTGGCCGAGATCGGCCCCGCCCTCGGCCGGGTGTTCGCTCACGACCCCGACCACGCGTCGCCGTTGGCGGCGCGCCTGACGCCAGTGGTGGGTGCCCTCGCGGTGTGGATGTTCGTGGGCCTGCCCCTCGGGGTCCTGCCGAGCTGGCTGCCCAAGCCGGCCACCAGCGACAGCAGCTACATCGACGACTGGGCCAAGTGGAACTACTCGGGCTACGAGCGCAAGGAGGCCTACCCCGAGTACAAGAGCGTCGTCGACATGATGAGGCAGGTCGGCCTGACCAACGGCTGCGGCCGCACCCACTGGGAGTACGAATCGGGCCAGGACCGCTTCGGCACGCCCATGGCCCTCATGCTCCTGCCGTTCTGGACCGACGGCTGCATCGGGTCGATGGAGGGCCTGTACTTCGAGTCCTCGGCGTCGGTGCCGTACCACTTCCTCACCGCCGCCGAGCTGTCGAAGGCGCCGTCCAATCCCCAGCGCGACCTTCCCTACACCAGCCTCGACGTGGAGGCCGGCGTCCGCCACCTGCAGATGATGGGCACCCGCTACTACCTGGTCTTCTCCCCGGAGGCGACGGCCCAGGCCGAGCAGAGCCCCAACCTCGACCCCGTGGCGGTGTCGGGCCAGTGGCACGTCTACCAGGTCAAGGACTCCGAGATCGTCTCCCCGCTGGCGTTCCAGCCCGCGGTCCTCACCGGCGGCGGCAAGGGTGAGCGGGGCTGGCTCGACGTCTCCGCCCAGTGGTACATGGACGAGGCCAGCCACGACGTCGCCCTGGCCCAGTCGGGGCCGAAGGAGTGGCAGCGGGTTGGGGTCCACCACGTCGCCACCGACTCGAAGGTGTTCGGCAAGGACGTGACGGTGGACCAGCCCGAGCGCATACCGGTCGAGCCGGCCAAGGTCAGCAACATCAAGACGTCCGACAACCGGATCACCTTCGACGTGGACAAGGTCGGCTCACCGGTGGTGGTGAAGGCCTCGTACTTCCCCAACTGGAAGGCGTGGGGGGCCAAGGGGCCGTGGCGGGTGACGCCGAACCTCATGGTGGTGATCCCGACCTCCACCCACGTCACCCTGAAGTACGGCTGGACCACGCCCGACGTCGTCGGGTGGCTGCTGACGCTGTCGGGCCTGGCCCTGGCCGTGGCGTGGGCCCGTCGGGGCCGCGTGGTGCTCGACCCGCCGATGGAGGAGCAGGCCGTGGACGGATCGGCACCGGCGGACGACGAGTTCGCCGACGACGGTGTGCACGACGGGGCGCCCGACGACGGTGCACCCGACGACGGTGCACCCGACGACGGTGCGCCAGTCGATCCGATCCCCCACTGGGTGGCTCAGGAGTCGTTGCCCGTCCCGGACCGCGGCGGCTGAGCCCGCCCGCCGGGTTCCGACCTCGTTGACCGTCGACGACCTGCGCCTGCCGGCGCCGTCCGAGCCCGCCACCGCTGCGGATCCTGCGATCGCGCCCGCTCGCCCTCCGGGCCGGGTGATGGTGCTGGCGGTAGGTGCCGCCCTGGTGGTGGCGGTGGTGGCCCGGTTCGCCACCGTCGCCCACATGTGGCTGGACGAGGCCCTCACCGTCAACATCGCCCGGCTGCCGCTGGGGGACATCTCCGGGGCCCTCCGCCACGACGGCTCCCCTCCCTTCTACTACCTCGCCCTGCATGCCTGGATGACGGTCTTCGGCCACGGCGACGTCGCCGTGCGGGCCTTCTCGGGCGTGCTGGCGGTCGCCGCCCTGCCCCTCGCCTGGCTGGCTGGGCCGGCGCCTGGGTGGCCGGGCGGCGGCCTGGGGCGCCCTCCTGCTCCTCGCCTCGTCGCCCTTCGCCATCCGCTACGCCACCGAGACCCGGATGTACTCGCTGGTCATCGTCCTGGTGCTGGGGGGCTTCCTGGCGCTCGACGCGGTCCTCCAGAGTCGGTCGCTGCCGGCTTCGATCGCCCTCGGCGGGCGTCACCGGCGTGCTGCTGCTGACCCACTACTGGTCCTTCTTCCTGGTGCTGACCGTCGTGTCCTCCCTGCTGGTGACCGCCCTGAGGGCGCGGCGCCGGGGCGACGGGGCCGGGCGTGCGGGCGCCGTCCAGGCGGTGGTGGCCATCGGCGCGGGATCGCTGCTGTTCGTCCCGTGGATGCCCGGACTTCCTCTACCAGGCGGCCAACACCGGCACCCCGTGGGGTCGCCTGCCGCCGCCTGCGCGTCGCCCTTCGACGTCGTGTTCCAGTTCGCCGCCGGCCTGCCCGACCTGTCCCTGCCGCTGGGCCTGCTGGTCTACGCCCTGGTCGTCCTCGGCATCTTCGGCCTGCCGGCCGTGGGCGGCGTGGTGGGGCTCGACCTGCGAGGCCGCCCTCCCGGGCGGGCGCTGGCGGTCCTGGCCGTGGTCACCCTCTCGATCGGCGTGGCCGTCGGCCGCCTCAGCGGTGCCGCCTTCGCCGTGCGCTACGCCGCCGTCGTGTTCCCCCTCGTCGTGCTCATCGCCGGCCTGGGCTACGCCGTCCTGGCACCCAGCCGTGCCGGTACCTGGGCCCTGGGGCTGGCGGTGGTGCTGGGGTTCACGACGTCGATCCCGTTCGCCATCGGCGACCGCACGTCGGCGGGCGGGTGGCCGAGGTCCTGCGCGACCAGGCCCGGCCCGGCGACGTCGTCGCCTATTGCCCCGATCAGCTCGGCCCAGGGGTGAGCCGGCTCGTGCCCGAGAACGGTCTCGTGCAGCTCACCTACCCCCGCGGTGAGCCTCCCCAGTTCGTCGACTGGGTCGGCTACGAGGCGGCGGTGAAGGCGGCCAAGCCCGCCGACTTCGCCACGATGCTGCCCGACCGCGCCGGTCCGGACCACGACGTGTGGGTGGTGTGGGCGCCGAGCTATCGGACCTTCGGCGTGAAGTGCCAGCTCATGATGGACGAGCTGAAGCGGCCGCCCGGGGCAACGAGGCGCCGGCTGGTGCTCGTCTCGAACAATAACTTCGAGCGCCCGGGGTTGGTCCTCTACCCGCACGGATAGGGTCGACGCCGACAAAGGAGCAGATCGTTGTCCCCCGAGCAGTCGACTGAAAAACAGCACGCGCCCACCCCCACGCCCGACGCAGCAGACCTGGACATCGTCATCATCGGCGCCGGCCCGGCCGGGCTGACGGCGGCGTACGAGCTGGGCAAGACCGGCCACACCGTCCACCATGCTCGAGGCCGACTCGGTGGTCGGCGGCATCGCCCGCACGGTCCAGCGCGACGGCTGGCGCTTCGACATCGGCGGCCACCGGTTCTTCACCAAGGTCCAGGCCGTCGAGGACCTCTGGCACGAGATCCTCCCCGACGACGACTTCCTGCTGCGGCCCCGGCATGAGCCGGATCTACTACGGCGGCAAGTTCTTCGACTACCCGCTCAAGCCGGTGAACGCCCTGCGGAGCCTGGGCGTGGTCGAGGCGGTGCGCTGCGTCGCCTCCTACGGCTGGGCCCGGGTGCGCCCGCCCAAGGACCAGTCGACGTTCGAGGGCTGGGTCGCCGCCCGCTTCGGCTGCCGGCTCTACCGCATCTTCTTCAAGACCTACACCGAGAAGGTGTGGGGCGTGCCCGCCACCGAGATCCAGGCCGACTGGGCCGCCCAGCGCATCAAGAACCTCTCGCTGATCAAGGCCGTCACTCAACGCCATCCTGCCCAAGCCGGAACCAGAAGGACATCACCAGCCTCATCGAGGAGTTCCAGTACCCCAAGTACGGGCCCGGGATGATGTGGGAGCGGTGCCGCGAGATGGTCGAGGCGCCGGGCACCAAGGTGGACATGGAGTCACCCGTGACGGCGATCCACCACGACGGCGGCCAGGCGGTGGCGGTGTCGACCGCGCACGACGGCTCGCCGACCCGCTCCGCGCCAGCCACGTGATCTCCTCGATGCCGATCTCGACGCTGCTCAAGATCATGGACCCGGCCCCGTCCGCCGACGTGCTGGCCGCGGCCAACGGCCTGCACTACCGCGACTTCCTCACCGTCGCCCTGGTGGTGCCCGAGGCGTGCGGCTTCCCCGACAACTGGATCTACGTGCACTCGCCCGACGTCCGCCTGGGCCGCATCCAGAACTTCGGCTCGTGGTCGCCGTACATGGTCAAGGAGGGCCGCACCTGCCTGGGGCTGGAGTACTTCGTCTTCGAGGGCGACGACCTGTGGACGATGGCCGACGACGACCTGGTCGAGCTGGGCAAGAAGGAGCTGGGGGTCCTCGGGCTCGTCGATCCCACCAAGGTCGAGTCCGGCTACGTGGTGCGGATGCCGAAGGCGTACCCGATGTACGACGCACCTACAAGGCCAACGTGCAGACCCTGCGGGACTGGCTCAAGGCCAACACGCCCGAACGTGTTCCCCGTCGGCCGCAACGGGATGCACCGCTACAACAACCAGGACCACTCGATGTACACGGCCATGCTCTCGGTGCGAGAACATCCTCGGCGCCGACCCGCCCCACGACATCTGGACCGTCAACGTCGAGGCCGTCTACCACGAGGAGAAGGAGAAGAAGAACGACGAGAAGAAGGCCGACGAGGTGGCCCGCTAAGTTGACGGACCGGACGAACCGCATCCTCCGAACGAGTGCATGGGGTTCAGGCGATCATCGGTGAGAAGGGTGCAACAGCCTCGAGCTACGCCGCCAGGGAACCCGGCGGTACGAGCGCCTTTACCGAGGTCCGGACAACCCTGCACGACCAACGGCTTGGCGCAGGTCATCGCCGAAGAGCCCTGCCCGCCGAGTACAGCTGTCAGTTTCCGTGTGTTGCCACTGCGTAGTTCTCACTTCACGAGCAACGATCGTCAAGTCAACCGGCAACTCCCGGCCGGTCTTGAGGAAGCTCGACGATGGCCGCCTCCACTTTGTAGACCGACAGGCCCTGGGACCGATAGACGTGCAGTGCCGCGGGGTTGTCGAAGGAGCATGTGTGGAGCCAGACGCGCCGAGCCGGAGGGAACCCAGGCCATCGCTCGGCAATAGTCCAAGCCTTCTCCAAGGCGAAGGTGAGCAAATGTCGGCTCAAGCCCCTTCCCCTGAAAGCGGGCATGAGGCCAAAGGAACTTATCTCGACGTTGCCGTCGAGTTCGGCGCGTAGCTCTGCGTACCCAACGGGAGTGCCGCGGATCCACGCGACCCAGTTTTCCAGCCCCGGTAGGTTGAGCCGCTCCTCCCAGTCTTGCCGCGTCCAGGGCAGCCGATCGATCCAGAAATGGTCCCCTCCCACAGCCCTGTAGAGAAACTGGCCGAATTCCGGGGAAGGCAGTTCGGCGCGGACGATCTCGAGACGAGGATCGGCAGGAGGTACCGGCAGGACTCGCCGTTCAGTCAACTCGAGATACCAGACGGTGCTCTCGGTGCGGCGGTCCGCGTTATCGGGCTGGCTCAATGGTACCTTCCCATCCTCCGAGCATAAGGGTCGTCGTTATCACTCTCACCCATCCGCTGGTAGCGCAATTAGAATCGCACATCTCCGCGTTGTTGGATGATCCCCGTCTAGGTGAGGCGCGGGCCGGGCTACTGGAACGGGGTGCGGCCAGAGTTGCATTCCTGGCCCCGGACGCCGTGAAGAAGGCCGTGGCTCAGGAGGCAGAGGAGTTGATGGCCTCCCACGGCACCCGTCGTGACCTGGTCTTTCACGAGACCGGGAACACGCCACGTCGCATGCGGAACCTCCGACACGACCAGATCGCCGAGTTCGGCTCGGTCATCCCTGCGGTGTATTCCGCGCCCGGCATACGCGCTGCTCTGGCCACAATCGCCGGTGACGAGGTCCTGGAATGCCCGTACCTTCCCGAGCGCTTCGTCATCACGGAACTCGAGCAGTCCGGCGACACCCATGGCTGGCACTGGGACGACTACAGTTTGGCGCTCGTGTGGGTCGTCGAGTGCCCGCCCATCGAGCTCGGCGGGTTCGTGCAGTGCGTTCCTCGGACGTCATGGAACAAGAACGACCCGCAGCTGCCCAGGTGGTTCGTCTCCCGGCCGATCTACTCCATGGAGTTGGCTCCGGGCGACCTGTACCTGATGCGAACCGACACGACCATGCACCGCGTCTACCCGATCACCGGTGGACGCAGGCTCATCATCAACATGGCCTACGCCGCGCCCCGGGATCTTGCCCGGCCGATGACACACGAGACGATGGACAACCTATGGGCGTAGGGTCCCTGTAGGAATAACTCGCGCGCTGTGGGCCCAGCGTGTGGAGCCCACCGATCCGAATGCGGTCAGGGGTGACAGCGTCATCCGGGTGTAACTGCCTGAGGCGTTGCGGCCGGGGAACTGCACGGCGCGAGCAGTCAGCGGTCCGATTCCGGGTAGTCGGCCTTCGAGGCGCGGCCTTCCTGCCAGAGCACCATCCGGAGGCGGGCCAGGCCGACCAGCGACCGGGGGATGCGGCGGACGATCGACGTGCGGGACGGTCGGCGTTCCTCGACCAGCACCGGCAGCTCCTCGACCCGGAGGCCGGCCCGCTCGGCCCGGATGACCAGCTCGGTGTCGAACAGGTCGGTGCCGAACTTCGACCCTTCGACCAGGGCCACCATCTCCTCCCGCCGCAGCACCTTCATCCCGTGGGTGTCGGACACGCCCAGCCCGAAACCGACCCGCAGGGTCGTGGAGAACACCCACGTGACCGACCGGCGGCTCCAACCCCGGGTGTCCATCGCGCCCGGCCCCCGCTTGCTCCCGACGACGATGGCCGGGCCACCATCCCGCTCGAGCACCTTCAAGGCCTCGTCGAGGAAGCCCAGGTCGTAGTAGTCGACGTCGAAGATCACCACCGACCTCCCGGTGGCGGCCAGAAAGCCCTGGCGGAGGGCGGCCCCGTAGTCGGCGACGTCGAGCGAGAGGCAGCGGACCTCCGGGAACCGGCCGGCCAGCTTGGCCGCCACCGCGGCGGTGGCGTCGGTCGAGCCGTTCTCCACCACCACGACCTCGAAATCGCGCCGGCCGCGGAGGCCCAGCACGACCTCCTCGACCGAGGCGGCGAGGAAGTCCTCCTCGTCGTGGGCGGGCATCACCACCGAGATCAAGGTGCTCATCCTGCCCCAACTACATTGGGAGCCCAATGGCGATTGCCGCGATCTTCAAGGCGTACGACATTCGCGGCATCGTGCCCGATCAACTCGACGCGTCCATAGCCCGGTCGGTGGGCACCGCCTTCGCCCGTTTCACCGGCGCCCCCCGCATCCTGATGGGCCGCGACATGCGGGCCTCGGGGGCCGCCCTGTCCGCCGCCTTCGCCGACGGGGTGACCGCCGAGGGCGTCGACGTCGTCGATCTCGGGCTCATCTCGAGCGACCTGGTGTATCGCGGCTACGACCCTACAGTGTGGAAAAAGGATATTCCCTCGCCAGATGGAGCGTGGATCGCAACAGCCAGAACTGATCAGTGGGGCGGTTTCGGTTCAGCATGGGTTGAAACTGCCGTCAGCGTCCGCAGAGTTAACGGAACCGTGAATCGTGGAAAACCGTTCGATATTTTCAGCTATCCGGGCGGAGGGATGGTTCCAAAGACCTATGTTCTTAGTGATGAGAATGCTGACAAAGATCTTCAGCTGACATGGATATCGCCAACTCATCTTCAGATCTATCATCGATCTCCTATTGAGCCTGATCTCGCGGTAGTTCGGCTTGCTGATTTAGACATTAGCTTTCCGTTGAATTCCGCTCAGCCATAAGGATGAAAAGGGATCACATTCAACATGATTTTTGTTTCCTGGCGGACGAGCCTCCTGCGCGGAGGGCGGTCGCTTCGTGACTTGTGTACCCCTTCGGTGACCCTCCCGCTGGTCGGGGAAGATGATTGTGCCGACCAACGGGAGGACCTGTGCCGCTCTTTCCTCAAGACCGGTATACACGTCACGAAGTGACCGCCCCACGCGCAGTAGGCCTTCAGGCTTTGCCGGTGGCGGTCATCTTGAAGATGGCCTGGGCGTTGGAGCTGTCGAAGCCGAGGTCGAGTTTCTGCTTGCCGTCCTCTTCAGGGAGCGGAAGGCGCGTGATGAACTCGTAGAAGGAGCCGTTGACTTCTTTGGAGACGAGACCGCCTTCGGGTGTGTGGAACTTGCGCTGAACTTTGGCGGCGAGAAAGGCAGTCTGGCGGACGCGGCCCGATTGCGAGGTTTCGACGGCGGCCTTCATGGGTTGGCCCAGGGCTTTCTGTTCTGCTGCAAGTTGGTCCACGTCGGGAACGCGGTCCGTGGCATGGTTGAAGGCGTTGCCCTCGGTCGAGATCCAGGCCATCTCGGGGGATTCGGCGAGGAGAATCTCGTAGTCGGCGAGGGTGGGTTCGGTGTGCTGGCGCTCGAAGACGGAGGCGAGGATTGGGAGCAGCGCGACGGACTCGTCGATGCTGAGGGAGCCGGTGGATTCTAGTTTGTCGAGGAGAGATTTCGCCTGTGGGGTGACGGGGTCCTTTGAAGTTGCGGTGACGCGCTGGACTGCGGCCTGGAACTCTGGCGAGAAGCGCTCGGGGTGAAGTTCGCTGAGGAAGAACTGGGCGATCTCTTCGGGATAGTCGGCCTGGGCATGGGAGCGGCCGGTCATCTTGAGGCGTTCCAGCGGGTAGACGCCGTTGAGTGCGTAGCCGAGTGGGCGAAGAATGCGCGTGATTGCTTCTTGGCCGGCGGGGAGGCCGCCCATGCCTTCGAGTGCAACGGTGCGGACGGCGCCGTGATCGTGGAGGATCTGGCGCCCTTTGCTGAGAGTGTAGTCGGCGTAGGTTTTGGCAGTGGGGACGCGGCGAAGAAGATCTTCGAAGAGGAGCATGTTGAGTGCCTGTGCGAGGACGGCGCGAGAGACTTGCGGGCCGGTGGCGGAGGCGATCTCGGGATGGATGACCAGAAGCTTGAAGAGGTGTTCGGTGCGGTCGTTACCGATGATCTTGTCGAGTGTTTCGCGTAGTACGCCGTTGCTTGTGCTCATTGTTGATTCCCCGTGACTGCCGGAGGGACTGCATCCGGCCCTAACATCATCGTCAATGGAAGCGCGTCTGTAAAGTTTCCCTGCGCGGGCGGCGGTCACTTCGTGACATGTATACCGACTTCGCCCCGGGGCCTCGCGACGATCGGCAGACGATTCTCATCGCGACCAGCGGGAGCGCCAACCGGAGAGGTATACCCGTCACGAAGTGACCGCACCGCGCGTAGCGGTTCACACGGCCTAGCGGAGACGCGTTGGGAGAGAGGCGGCGAAGGATAAGAGCGCTGCGTCCTGCATGGAGGCAGCAACCAACTGCATGCCAGTGCCGAGGGGCGCACCGATGGCTTCGCCAGCGAGAGTGACGGCGGGCATGCCGGCAAGGCTGACAGGTGTGGTGTAGCGCAGGATCGCTTTGCGGATGTGCGATTGGTCCGTGCCTGCGAAGAGTTTGCTGACGGGAGAGCAGGGGAGCAGGAGGAGGTCGACTTGTTGGAAGAGCGACGACATACGGGAGCGGAAGACTTCGAGGCGCCGGCGAAAAGCCTGGAGTTGCTCGATCGTGATGGACGCTCCCCAGGCGAGGCGTTCTGCGATCGCGGGCTCGAAGTGTTGATAGTGCCGCGGTGGAGTTGGGCTGCTTCGCTGGCCTGGATCGACGCGAAGATCTCCAGACTGTCGGCCCAGAAGGCGGTGTCGATTGCTGTGAGGCGCGCTCCGCATCCTGTGAGGTGCTGCTTCCAAGCGGCGAATGCGGCGAGGACCTCGGGTTCGCAATCGTGGGTGAACTCTTCGCCAACATAGCCGATCCGGAGTTGAGTTGGTGCGGTGACGGAGGGGATGTCGTAGATGGCGCTGGCGAGCGCGGGGCCGTCGCGGAGATCGCGAAAGAGCAGGCCGAGGGTATCGAAGGATGGTGCAAGGTGGGCAGCGCCGGACCAGCGTTCTTCGCCGTGGCTGACGCCGTGAGAGGCGCGGTAGCCGGCTAGTCCGCAGAGTGCAGCGGGGACGCGGACGGATCCGCCGGTGTCGGTGCCGATGGCTGCGAGGGCAGATCCTTCCTGCACACTGGCAGCTGCGCCGCTCGAGGAGCCACCGGTGAGCAGAGTTGAGTCGCGTGGCTGGACGCAGTCTCCATAGTCGGCGTTTTCGCCGGTGATGCCGTATGCAAGCTGATGAAGATGAGTTTTTCCGGGGATGATCGCGCCCGCGTCGAGAAGGCGTTGCGCGACCCATGAGTTCTTTTCGGCGACGGGATGGAGTTGCTGGTAGAAGCGGGAGCCGCAGCTTGTCGTGGTCCCTGTCAGGTCGAAGCAGTCTTTGATCGAGATGGGAATGCCGTAAAGAGATGGACGATTTTGAGCGTCGGCAAAGATGCCGGGTAGTCGTTCGGTTCGTTGGAGCGATTCAATCGTTGTGAGAGTCAGGTAGGTGTTGTGCGAGGCGTTGCTGTTGGCGCTGCCGGCTGCAGCGATGGCTATCGTTTGGGGATCGGTCTCAGACGACGCGAGTGCGTGGCGAAGAGAACTGAGCGGAGAGGGGGTGTTTGTCATGGCTTGAACCCGTGTGGTGGGTGCTGCGAAAACGGAGCATCAGTGGGCTGTCGTGGCAAAGGTCTGGAAATAGGTCTGAAGGGCTTTCGCGGTAGACTCATCGAGCTGCGGATTAGGTGACATGGCAGATTTCGGATTGATGGATTTTGGATTGCGGAGGTAGCGTTCGAAGCTCGATGGCGACGAGGCGGCGAAGTTGCCTAGCGTCTGCCACGAGCGGCCTGCTTTTGTGCCGCCGTATTTACCCATATTGTGGCAGCGGTAACAGTGTTGCTGGGCGATGCGAAAACCGTTGATGACCTCCGGGTTGGACGCATCTTTCTGGTGAGGTGCGATGGCTCCGTAGACCTGCTGGGTTGTGCCGAACTCGAGGCGGGTTATCTTTGCCGGGATCTTGGGAAGCTCCGGAAAAGAGAGGACGCTGTAGGACGGCGTGAAGTCCGCATGGGTGATGAAGTAGGTGCCGGGATCATCGTTGTGCGTCTGAGCGACCCAGGTCTCGACGGGCAGGCCGTCAATCTTCAGCGCGAGGATTGGACGGTGTCTCTTCACATACTCTCGCGTGTAGTTTGCACGATAGCCATCGGAACACAGGGCGGTCATTAGATCCGATCCGGGAAGAACGCCGAGGGAGCTCTCGAGCACGTCGAGATAGACGCCGGTCACGGTTAGTTTTTGCTGAGCGAGTTCGCGGAAGTTGTCATCGCCTGTGACTATGACCGTTGTCTGAGAGAGTGTCGCGAGTCGGTCGTACGAGATGTAGCGGACTGTGCCGGGTGCGATACCTGCGGCCATGCCGACGATCTCGAGATCGGATGCGGCGCCGCGCTCTGGCAAAAGAAAATGTCCGGCGGAAGGTGAGTTGGCCAGCGGCCACGCGAGGCATGCGGCAAAGACAACGATCAGCTTCACTGGAGCCATGATTCAGACTATCGTGTAATTTTTTTTCGACAAGAGCAAAAAGAATCAATCTTGAGTGGCAGTACACCTAGGCCAACGAGATATTTATTGATGCAGGGAGAGGATGCCTGAGAGGGGAATTCTGACCCACGTGGGGCGATTGTTGAGTTCGTAAAGGAGTTCGTAGAGGGATTTCTCCAGCAGGTAGGCGTTGAGCAGGAGCTGTGCCTGCGCGGGTTCAGGAATCAGCCGCGGATTTTTGGCCAGGGTGGTTGCGTGATAGGCGCGGAGAAATTCTGTGGAGACGGAGTTCTGCCAGAGCGTGGCCCAGGGCTCGAGATATTTTGCGTCGTCGGGGCGACGCTGCGCGAATGCGGTGTGTGCGGCGTGCGCGGCGTAGCTGAAGGAACGCAGCATTCCTGCTACGTCTCGGAGTGGGGATTGTTTGGCGCGGCGTTCGGCGAGGCTGCGCGCGGGCTCGCCTTCGAAGTCAAGGATGACATAGTCGCCGCGCGAGCGAAGCACCTGGCCGAGATGATAGTCGCCGTGAATGCGGATGCGCTGGCCGGCTGCGGTCGGCGTCGCGGAGGCGATGGCACGGGCACGGGCGAACAGGTTGATGCGGCGGCTGAGAACGAGAGCGGCGTTGTCGGCGGTAGTCTCGGTAAGTTGCGACATTCCACGCTTGAGGGCGTCAAGGGTGAGGGACAACTGCGTGTGGATGCGGTCGGCGTCGGCGACGAGATCGGCGGTGGTGAAGTCTTCGGCGGAGAAGGCTGGGTCGTGAGTCGGAGTGGCGAGTGCAAGATGCATCTCTGCGGTGCGGCGGCCTAGGAGGGCGGCAGCATCGAGATAGAGGCCGGCGTGTTCGCGGGCGAGGGCCGGAGGTTCGTTCATTCCAAGGAAGGATGGCGGAGCGCCGAGGTCATGAACAGCGGGCAGGATGGCGACACTCTCATAGTAGTGAGAGAGTTCGTCGAGGGTCCACTGCCAGCCGTCACCTTCATTTTCGACGAGGCCCTGGAGCATTGCGATGGTGGTGGGCTCGCCGATTTTGGAGTGAAGCGTGATGTCCCCGAGAAACGGAGCGATGCGAGGGAAGTGTGCTGTCTCGGTGAGAAAGCGGCCGATCTCGGTATCGGGATTTTCACCGGGCTGGAGCCGGCGAAAGAGCTTCATGATGAGCTTCGCATCGTAAAGGATGGAGGTGTTGGATTGTTCGGCCGATCCGGTTCGAGCCGGAAGCGCATCGGTGCCGCGAGCTTCGGCGAAGGCACTGCTGGTGCGTCCCTGCAGACGTCCATTGCGGGTGGGGAGTTCACCGTTTGTCTCGATGAGGTGAAGGATAGCCTGACGAACGTCTTCGCGCGCGACTGCATCGTGGAGGAGAGCGGGACCATCGGTGGTGGAAACGGTTGCGACGATGCTCGCCGGGTCTGAAGCGCGGACCATCTCTGCCATCTCGCCTGTGCTGATGGTAAGCGCGAGCTGATAGATATCGGTGCCCTTGTCGTCGTAGGTCAGCTGCAGGAAGAGGATCATCGCGTTGAAGCCAGGAAGCTCCGCAGAGTCGAGAATCTCGACGGTCTTAATGGTTCGAGACTTCGCTCCAAACCAGCGCTGGTGCGGCAGATAGCTGACCAGCAAATTCTGCAGAAGAGTTAAGCCTTCTCCGGCCAGAATACCTTCGATGCCGCGGGTGAGCATGTGCATGATCGGTTCGTCTACAGGTACCTCTACTGGCTCAGGCGCTGCCGGTGCAGCCTGCAGTTCGAGCCAGAGGAAAGAATATGGCGAAAGCGTGAGTGGGTATGGTTGTGCCGTGATGGTTGGAAAGTTGACGTAGCCGAGCATTTCGACGGGGATCATGCCGGAAAACTTGGAGAGGTCGAGGGAGACGGGCTGCGAAAACCGCGACAGGTTCGCGACGCAAAGGACGGTTTCGCAGTTGCCGTTCTCTTCGTACTGGCGAATGTAGGCGAGGATCTTTCGATTCTCCGGACTGAGAAACTCCTGCGTGCCACGTCCGAAGACGTGGAAGAGTTTGCGCAGGGCGATCATGTTGCGCGTCCAATGCAACAGGGACGATTGATCGGACTGCTGGGCTTCGACGTTGATCGACTGATAGCCCCAGATTGGGTCCGTGATGACGGGAAAATAAAGCCGTGCGGGAATCGCCGTTGAGAAGCCTGCATTGCGATCGGAGTTCCACTGCATGGGCGTGCGGACGCCGTTGCGATCGCCCAGGTAGATATTGTCGCCCATGCCGATCTCGTCGCCGTAGTAGAGGATGGGCGTCCCGGGAAAGCTGAGTAGAAGCGAGTTGAGTAACTCGATGCGGCGGCGATTGTTGTCGACCAGCGGCGCGAGGCGTCGGCGAATGCCAACGTTGATGCGCATGCGGGGATCGGCGGAGTACGCGAAGTACATGTAGTCGCGCTCATCGTCCGTGACCATCTCAAGGGTGAGTTCGTCGTGATTGCGAAGGAAGAGTCCCCATTGGCAGTTGTCCGGGATGGCGGGTGTTTGCGCCATGATGTCCGTGATGGGGAGGCGGTCTTCCTGACGCAGCGCCATGTAGATGCGGGGCATGAGTGGGAAATGAAAGGCCATGTGGCACTCGTCGCCGTCGCCGAAGTAAGGGCGGACGTCTGCGGGCCACATGTTGGCTTCGGCGAGCACCAGGCGATTCTCGTACTCCGCGTCGATCACGGCGCGAATCTGTTTGATCTTGACGTGGGTCTCGGGCACGTTCTCGCAGCTTGTGCCGTCGCGCTCGATCAAGTAGGGAATCGCATCCAGTCGCAGGCCGTCGACGCCCATGTCGAGCCAGAAACGCATTGCCGTGAGGACCTCCTCCATCACGCGCGGATTGTCGAAGTTCAGGTCAGGCTGATGAGAGAAGAAGCGGTGCCAGTAGTACTGCTGGGCGACATCATCCCAGGTCCAGTTGGATTTCTCCGTGTCGGTGAAGATGATTCGGACGCCCTCGAAGAGCTTGTCGGTGTCGCTCCAGACGTACATATCGCGTTCGGGAGAGCCTTTGGGAGCGAGACGTGCAGCTTTGAACCAGGGATGCTGATCGCTGGTGTGGTTGATGACCAGCTCGATCATCACCTGCATGCCGCGAAGGTGGGCGGCGTCGAGGAACTGTTTGAAGTCGTTGAGCGTGCCGTAACTGGGGTTGACGTCGACGTAGTTCGCGATGTCGTAGCCGTCGTCGCGCAGAGGCGAGGGGAAGAAAGGCAAGAGCCACAGACAGGTGACGCCCAGATCCTGAAGGTAGTCGAGTTTGGACATGAGGCCGGGAAAGTCGCCGATGCCGTCCGCATTCGAGTCCATGAAGGCTCGCACGTGAATCTCGTAGATGATCGCGTCCTTGTACCAGAGCGGATCGGTGGCGCTGGCAGATCTTTTTCACTCTTCGTCCTCGTGCTGGAAGCTATCTTCAGGAATGATTTGCTTACGGGGTCTGCGCGGTCTCGGCGGTGGGTTTGCGAAGCAAGCGGAAGATGTGCGCGGGCATCACATCCGGACGTAGAGCGACGTAGTTGCTGCGATCGTGCCATTGGTAGTGGGTGCCGGTGAGCAGATCTTCGATGTCAAAGGTTTCGTTATGCGGGATGGCCAGTTCCTTGAGGTCGAGATCGATCCACCCTGCCTGCTCCTGAGTTGGATCGAGATTGATGGCAACGAGAATGCTGATTTTGCCCACTCCATTTGCTGTAGCAAAGGATGTTTGAGTTATCCACGTTGTGGAAGTGAAGCGAGCCGTCGCTCTGGAGTGCGGGGTTGGTGCGCCGGATCTGATTGACCTTCGTGATGAGCGGAGCGAGACTCGTGCTTGCGTTGCGGTCCCAGTGACGAATCTCGTACTTCTCGCTGTTGAGATACTCTTCACTACCGGGTTTGGCGGGAAGATTTTCGCCCAGTTCATAGGCAGGGCCGTAGATGCCGTAGTTCGCGCCAAGTGTTGCCGCAAGGATCAGGCGCTGCATGAAGGCAGGGCGGCCGCCGTTTTGAAGGGTGGCATGCAGGATGTCGGGCGTGTTTGGCCAGAGATTCGGATGAAAGAAGTCGCCACGGGCGGCTTGGTGATCTCTTCGAAGTACTCACGTAGTTCGTCCTTCGTGTTGCGCCAGGTGAAGTACGTATAGGACTGGGTGAAGCCGGCCTTGGCCAGCGAGTACATAACGTGCGGACGGGTGAAGGCCTCGGCGAGAAAGATCACATCAGGATCTTTCGCATGAATCTCGCCGATGCACCACTCCCAGAACGGAAGAGCCTTGGTGTGCGGATTGTCGACGCGGAAGATCTTGACGCCGCGCTTGATCCAATAGGTGAAGACATCGCGCAGAGCCTCCCACAGACCGCGCCAGTCGGGTGACTCGAAGTTGAGCGGATAGATGTCCTGGTACTTTTTTGGTGGGTTCTCCGCGTATTGGATGGAGCCATCGGGACGGATGATTGAACCAGTCGGGATGCTCGGCGACCCAGGGATGGTCGGGGGAACACTGGAAGGCGATGTCCAGTGCCAACTCCATGCCGTGCTGCCGTGTTGCGGCGACGAGAGCGTCGAAGTCTCGAAGAGTGCCAAGCTCGGCGAGAATGGATTTGTGGCCGCCCTCTTTTGCACCAATCGCCCAGGGGCTGCCGGGATCGTTTTCTGTCGAGGTAACGTTGTTGTTGGGGCCTTTGCGAAAGGCTTTGCCGATGGGATGAATCGGCGGCATGTAGAGCACATCGAAGCCCATCGCGGCGATGGTTGGCAGAAGTGCCTGGACGTCGGCGAATGTGCCGTGCCGCGCGGGGTCGGGCGAGGTGGATCGCGGGAAGAGCTCGTACCAGGTGGAGAAGCGTGCGCGTTCGCGGTCTACCCACAGATGCAGATCCTGAGGATAGCGCGTCGCCAAGGTGAGATCTGGGTATTGTGCGACGAGCGCGACGATCTCGTCGGTCAAAGGGTATTCGTAGATTTCAGACTTTGCTTTCGCCAGATTGAGGAGACGCGCAGCCTCGTCTGCTAAACGTTTGCCATCGGGATCTTTGGCGCGTCCCGCGGCCTGCTCCAGCAAGAGCGCGCCGGAACGCAACGCGAGGGGGATATCCTGTTGCTCGGCCGAAGGACTTACGCCAGGCTGGCCGGGTTGCGCTGCCAGCCGTTTTTGTAGATCGGCGGACCAGGTGTCGAAGTGGTCAACCCAGGCCTCGAGGGTGTAAAGCCAATCGCCGAGCGCATCGACGGTGAAACTCGCAGACCAGAGATCGTTGGTGAGCGGCGAAAGCGGCGTGGATCGCCAATTTTTTGCGCTGGAGTGGCGATAGAGCAGATGTCCTGAGACGTGGTCGTGGCCATCGCCAAATACCGCTGCAGTTACGGTTACGATGTCGCCCACAATTCGCTTGGCAGGATAACGTCCACAATCGACTTGCGGGGTGACTGCCTCAATAACGACTCGCTTACGGCCTTCGATAGGTTTCATATCACTCAGATCTTCAGACTGGCTTTCGTACCTATAGTAGTCCGACAGGCCGCGGTCAAAAAAATGGTATCGGAACGAATGAGCACTCCTGCATAGAAGATGCAGGCTGAGCCGCATATGTTTGCTGGCGTGAGCACGCGCGGGGAAACGCGCAGAGTTCCGCAGGTATTTGTGAGGCCGGCGAAGTGGAATCGAGCGGTTCCGGGAGGAGGAATTTCTCATCCGGATCTCTCGTCGAGAGACCATAGAAGCCTCGCTCCATGGTCCCACATCCATACTCTTGCTCGGGCCGCCGTTGTCGGTAGTTATCCGCCTGATTTCCCCATGGAAACCCTCTCCACCACGGCGTCGGGCAAGAGATTCTCTGGCCGCGGTTAGACCGGTTTGTTGGAGCAAGATGAGGTTTTTCGGGGTGCAACCAAACCTCAGATTTCTGCGGTCATTTTCCAATTGAAATAATTTTCCCCTTGACAATCGGTTAACGCCTCTGTTCGACTTGCGGGCGTTACAGGGAGGCGGAATATCGCATGGCACACCTAAGCAAAACCAACGCTCCTTCAGAGCCGACAGAAAACGGCAGAACACGTCGCAAGGATTCCAACCGGTCGACCGTGGTTCCGAAGACCAGACTCTCTCGGGCGCTCCAAACCATACTCGTACTGCTGATCGTCGCAGGCATAGGTCCGCTGAGGGTAGCGTTCGCCCAGACCGATCTCGGCTCACTCACAGGAACGATTCGCGACAGCGCGGACGCTGTGGTTCCTAATTGTCAGGTCGAGATAAAAAACACCAGAACGTCTACGACGCGCAACGTGACGACGGATCAAAACGGCTATTTCAATGTTCCCTCTCTCACGGTGGGGCCTTACACGGTTTCGGTCACGGCAGCGGGGTTCAAACACCTGGTGACCACGGTCGATGTGACTACGAATGGCGCAACCGCGAATCTGCAACTCTCTGTTGGCAATGTGCAGCAGGAGGTGACGGTTACCTCGGCCTCAGGCTCGGTGAGTTTGCAGACGGACAATCATGAATTAGTGACTACGGTCTCGCCGACGCAGTTGGTCAATCTGCCGAACAACAGCCGCAGCATCCTGAACGTTGCAACACTGGGGCCGGCTTCGCAGGCAGGAACGGATGTCGGCGTTGATGGTGGAGATGAGGGTTTCTATGGGCAGACCGCTAACTCGGTCATCATCTCGGGACTCGGCAATGCCCACACGGCCTTTCTGCAGGACGGCGTCGACAACACAAACCTGCTGACGCAGACCGTGAATATCCTGTCGTCGGTTGAAGCGAGTCAGGAGGTCACTACGATCCTGAACGGTGCTCCTGCACGTTTTAGTCAGCCGTCGATCATCAACGTCATCACGAAGAGCGGCTCGAACCAGATTCATGGAACAGCGTACGACTTCCTTCAGAATGATGACTTCGATGCCAGGAATTGGTTCGCCACGTCGAAGCCCGCGAAACGTTACAACCAGTTTGGCGGCAACATCGGCGCTCCGCTCTGGAAGAACAAGCTGTTCGCCTTCTTTGACTATTCAGGTCTGCGCAGTCACACGGCGAACGTCTTTCAGGATCGAGTCCCTACATCCGCGGAGCGCAGCGGAGACTTTTCCGGTGATGGGTTGACTCTTTATAATCCGGCGACCTATGACCCCGCGACAGGCGTAAGCCAGCCCTTTGCAGACAACAAAATTCCCACGATCAGCCCCTTCGCTCAGCAATGGTTGAATAACTATCCTTTACCAACTCAGGCGCTCAATGCCAGCAACGTCAACTATGTTGTAAACCTTCCGGCGATCAGTAACTACGACGAATACCTGGGCCGTGTGGACTTCAACATTTCGCCGAGAGATCTGATGTTTGGAACAGTTGCGAGACTTGAGAGCCAGGCTGGTCAAGACAGCATTACGCCTGGTCTTTTTGGAATTTTCATCGCGTTGAAGGGTACAAATATCTCGGTAGCCGAAACTCACGTCTTCAACTCCGATATCGTGAATGTATTCAAGGTTGGTTATAACCGAAGCAATTTATTTCGTAGCCAGCAGGGACAGGGCGTTAAGAACTACGCTGCTGCTTACGGATTGGAGAATGTCAACCCGGCTCCGTCGCAGTGGACTCCACCCGCGATCAACCTCAATACGGACAACTACACGTCGTTGGGAGATCCCTACTCACCACAAGGCGCGATTCAAAATCGCTTTCAGTACACCGATGAGGTAAGTTGGAAGGTCGGCAGTCATACGTTCGTGTTCGGCGGTGATTATGTCAGGACGCAGTTTGATGGCGACTGGGTCGTTGGTAATAACGGCATCTACAACTTTGACGGTAGCGCGACCTCACAGTACGTAAACGGAGTGCGCAGTTCAACCAACCAGGGTAATTCTCTCGCCGATCTTGAACTCGGATTTCCCAGGACTGCAAACGCTGCGAATGGCGTAACGCTGGGTGCATTCCGCGGGACGGACGTGTCGGGCTATGTGCAGGACGATTGGAAGGCGTTGCCTCGGCTGACGTTCAATATCGGATTGCGCTACAGCTTTGACAATCCGCCGAATGACAAGAATGGTCATGGTGGATTGTTTAGTGTGGCGTCAAACTCGGTTCTTCCCGGGACGTGGAATACGAACTACAACGACTGGGCCCCACGGTTTGGGTTCTCCTTTCAAGCAGATGATCGCACCGTGGTCCGGGGCGGATATGGAATCTATTACGCCCCGATTCTGTACAACAATTTGCAGTTCGAGTTACTGTATTCGCCGAACTTTGTAAATCAGTCTTACTCCCTCAATATTGCAGCCCCGGAGGATATTCAACATCTGTTTGTTGCTAATCCATCTTTAGCCGGACAACAGAGCTATACCTTGACGAAGAATTTGAAAGACACTTCGGTGCAGGACTGGAACTTCAATATCGAGCGTTCCCTCAGCAATAACACTCTCTTGACCATCGGCTACATCGGCAACGTGACTCGTCACCAGTCCGCGCGTGCCGATCTCAATCAACCGTATGGATTGACTCCAGGAAACACGAGCGGCATTCGCGACTTGAAGCCGAACCAAGTCGTTGGACCTACAGACGGACAGCTCAATGCCATCTCGGCCAATTACAACGCTCTGGCAGTGAAGGTGGAGCGAACCTACACCAACGGTCTGCAGTTCCTGGGTGCATATACCTACTCGAAGGCGATGGACATACTTGATGGTGATAACGCAGACCTTCAAAGTCTGTACCAGCCTGGACTGACCTATGGTCTTGCAGGCTTCAACCGCACTCAAAATCTCATCATCAGCGCGGTGTATGAGTTGCCTTTCGGCCCTGGCAAGAAGTTCCTGAACTCGAACAGCTTAATCAATCGCGAGATTGTTGGCGGATGGCAGTTGTCAGGAGTTCAACAGTTCGCCAGCGGCCAACCGATTCAAGTCACTGCGAACAACAATGCTGATACGAGTTCGGTGCATAGCGTCTATGCAAATCGAATCTGCTCGGGCGCGCCGCCTGCGGGACATCCGAGGCTGCAGTTCTTCGATCCTTCCTGCTACGTCCAACCTGCGACTGGTCAGTATGGAACGGCCAGGAGCGGACCGATCCAACCTGGGATTGACACGACGAACCTGAGCATCCAGAAGGCGTTCGCAATCACCGAGCGGCAACAGCTGCAGTTTCGCGCGGAGGCTTTCAGCGTCTTCAACCATCCCAATTTCGGTACAGGAAGCACCAGTGTCACCAACACGGCTGCTGGCGTGCTGACTACCGAACCGATTGGTCAACGAGTGCTGCAACTTGCCTTACGCTACGCCTTCTAATTGCGTCGGTGTCTCAACCAACGCGGGGTCAGAGGCTTCCTTTTCTGGCCCCCTCACCCTCAGGATTGCTCGCAAAGATTTCTTTCCTTTTACGCAACCACGGTTAACTCGAAACAAAGCACGGGAGATGGGTCATGGCTGTAACACGACGTAAGTTTCTATTGAATTCAACTTATGCCGGCGCGGGTTTTGCTGTCATTGGCGCGATGAAGCCCGCCGCTTTGTGGGCTCACGACAGCGAAAGTCAGATGGCGCCCTATTTGACCGGAATCAGGATGGCAGCGACGCCGGCGACCAACTATCGCGCCTATCGTTCGAAGGTGGTGGCGACGCCCGATGTGACGACCTGGGTTCAGGTGGATCTGAAAAAAAGTGTTCCAATCTCTGCGATCCAGTTGTTCCCCGCCTCAGAGCGGATGTATCCGGGCCGCGACCAGTATTACGGAGGCGAAGGGTTCCCTCTGCGATTCCGGCTGGAGGCCTCCGAGGATGCGAACTTCGGAAAAGTTGAAACCATCGCGGACTTTACCCAATCCGACTTCCCGGATATGAAAGACAACATTACGCAGTACGCGGCGCACGATGTCCATGCCCGGTATGTGCGGCTGACGGCAACCCGGCTCCGGGCTGTTAAGGCAGTCGCTTCCGACAGCACGCCGCTCGGTAAGGAACCTCAGGACAGCCCCGACTACACGCTGATGGTCGCGAAGATGGCTGTTATCTCCGGCGGGCACGACGTTGCCGTGGGTTGCAAAGTAACGGCGGATGAGAAGTATGGAAACAGTGAGCTTCTGGCGCAGCTGACGCGGCCACCCCGGCAGGATGGTGAGGGAATCCGCGTCGACAATCCGCACGCTGTGACCGACCCCGCAAGCTGGAAGCCGGCGAAGTACAAGGCCGAAGCGCCGAAGACGGGAGTGACTCTGGAGGGTGGCGTCTTTCAGGAGGCAATGCAAAACAACATTCAGTATCTGCTGAACTCGTACACGACGGACGATCTCCTGCGTCAGTTCTACGAGAGAACCGGCAAGATCAAAAACTTCAAGCCGACAGGATCGCAGGTGTTCTGGGAGGAAGATCTTGCAGGTTCGAACGCCGGACGTTTCCTGATGGGTGCGGGCAACACGCTGCGCTGGATTGACGATCCGGAGCTGCACCGCCGTCTCAATGTCGTAGTCGATGGCATTGAAGAGTGTCGTCAGCCGAATGGCTACATCATGGCATATCCCGAAGATACGATCTTCTACTCGGAGCGCGCAGCTTATACCCGTGCGTGGCTTACCCACGGTCTGCTCGAAGCCGCGTACGGCGGTAATCCCAAGGCGCTGCCGATGCTGCGCGGATACTACGATTGGTTCAATCAGCAACCGTTTTTGCCGGACATGTTGCGCGGTGCGATTCAAGGCGGCCAGGGCATGGTCGCGAACACACGGATGTGCACCAGTCCACTCGGCAAGCCCGCCGACGCGCAGATAATTCAGCGCTACTACCAGGAAGATGGATGGATGGAGGGTTTGGCGAAGCAGGAGAAGGAGCAGGTGTGGCAATATCCCTATGATCGCCCGCACTGCTATCTGCTGACGAATCTGGAGGCGTATCTCGATATGTATCTCGCCACGGGCGACGTGCGGTATCGGGACGGAGTGCTCGGAGCATGGGAGCTTTATCGCGCACACTGGCAGCAGGCGGGAGGAAGTATCTCCATCATCGAGTTCGAGAAGGATCCGCCCAACAGCAACTACCTCCACCAGAAGCTTGGAGAGCTCTGCGGCAGCAGCTTCTGGGTCTTCTTGAGTCAGCGTTTTCAACTCCTGAATCCCGATGAAGAGCGCTATGCAACTGAGATCGAGAAGTCGATCTACAACATCGGCATGGCGAACCAGGATGGCGGAGTCGGCCTGCGCTATCACACAATCATGGAAGGCAAGAAAGAGAAATCGACGCACGAGAATACGTGTTGCGAGGGACAGGGAACCAGACTGCTTGGGACGCTGCCTGAGCACATCTATTCCATTGCACCCGATGGAATCTACGTGAATCTTTACGAGCCTTCTACGATTCGCTGGCAGCAGGCAGGTCAGCCGATGGAGCTGCAGATGAAGACTCGATTCCCCTACGACACGCACGTAAGCGGCGCAGTGAAGGTGTCGGCCCCGACACAGGCCAATCTCAGGATCCGCGTTCCATCCTGGGCGGCGAAGGAGATGGCGGTGTCGGTCAACGGTAAAGCGACAGGCTCCGGCAAACCGGGTACTTACCTTGCGATCAATCGCAAGTGGAGTGACGGAGACGTCATCGAATTTGTGCTTCCCGCTGAAATTCGAGTGCGCCGATACAACGGCGATGACCAGATCACCGGCAAGAAAAGATATTCGGTCGAGTACGGTCCCATTCTGCTGGCTGCTGTCGGATCTCCGACTGCCAGTCTCACGGTCGACAAGGGACATGAAGCTGAGCATCTCGCGAATCATTTGGTGCCGGTTGATGGGTCTCCGCTGCACTTCACTGTTCGAGGCAACGACGGTCAGAAGTTTGTGCCGTACTGGAAGATCTCGGAAGAGGAGTTCACCTGCTACCCGCAGGTCACTGCGATGGCTTGATGAGTCTGGACAGACTGCTGGAGGTTGGCAGTCTGTCGCAGCGCTCTGTAGGCAAATGATGCGAAGTTGTTATTTAATTCCGCATGCAACCCAAAGGGTACCGGACAGTCAAACTCATGAAAATTCTGCGCCACGCAACCTCTCTGTTCGCCTTACCGGCGCAACGTGCTTCCTTCGTAGCGGTTTTATCTCTTTGTGCTGTGGTAGCCTCTGCCGCGCCAGTCCATCTTCGCATTGATCAACGCATCAATCCGCTCGGCATCGATTCAGCGTACCCGACGCTGTCCTGGCAGAGCGATGCGACCGCACGCAACTGGAGCCAGTCGGCGTACCGCATTCTTGTTGCCAGCTCGCCCGCCGCGCTGCGCCAGGAGCACGCCGATCTCTGGGACAGCGGAAAGCAGATGTCCTCAGAGTCTGTGAATGTGACATATGCGGGACCGGCGTTGACGTCTCACCAACGCTGCTACTGGGCCGTTCAAACCTGGGATGCGCATGGAAAAGAAGAGCGGTCCTCCGAGGTCGCCTGGTGGGAGATGGGCCTGCTTCAACCCTCAGACTGGAAGGCCCAGTGGATTCGGCGCGACGATCACGACGAGGCAGAGGTGTTGAGGGCAGTCTCGTGGATCTGGCTGCCAGGGGGCGACTCCGAGCATGTCGCGCAGGGCACGGAGGGGGAGTTCCGTTACAACCTGCATCTCGACAAACTTCCGAGCGTAGCGATTCTTCACATTTTGGCGGGTGGAATCTTTACGGCGCAGGTCAACGGCATCGTCACAGGACATAAGGATCAATGGGGAGCCTTCGATCGTGAAGATATTCGCGATCAACTCCGCGTTGGAGACAACCAGATCGTTGTCCACATAGAGACCCCAAAATCGAGTGAACCCAATAGAACTTTTCGCGTCGCTTTAGCTGCTGCTCTAAAGCTCGCTGACGATGAAGGCAAGACAAAGTGGATTGAAAGTGACGATACGTGGCAGGCCCGGTCCATCAAGCCAGTCGAAGCAAAGGGATGGTCTGCTGCAAAAAAGCTCGGCGCGTTTTCCGATCTCAACTTCGGCGTTGGCACAGATCGCGAATCGCGCGGACAGAATCCCACGGTGATCGAGTCGAGTACCGCGCTATTCCGGAAGCAGTTCACGCCGGCTCGCAAGGTCGTGTCAGCCCGGCTCTATGTAACCGCGCTGGGTAGCTACCAGAGTTATGTGAATGGTAAAGAAGTAAGCAAATTCAGGCTCACACCAGGATTTACCGACTATCGCAAGCGTGTCCTGTACCAGACCTACGACGTCACTTCGTTGCTCGTTCCTGGACACAACACGATCGCGGCGATCCTCGGGGCCGGATGGCATGGCAGTCCACTCTTGTGGTCGGGATCGCGCTTGTTTCCTGGTCCGGATCGTCTGCGCGCCCAGCTCGAGCTGACCTTTGCCGACGGCACTCATCAGGTGATTGCGACGGACTCCAGCTGGGAGACGGCCGCGTCGCCGATTGTTTCCTCGGAGATCTATGGCGGAGAGGCCTACGACGCGCGGCTTGAAGTTCCGGGATGGAGTACGTCCGCGTCTACCAACTCCGCGCACTGGATGCCGGTGGTTGTCGACGATGCGAACACTGGCATTCTCGTCACTGCGCAGCCTGATACACCAGTGCAGCCTGCGCAGACCATCGCGCCCGTCGCGGTCACGATGGTTGGTTCGGGCAAGGAGCAGGATGCGGTCTTCGACATGGGCCAGAACATGGTCGGCGTGGCCCGCCTGCATGTGCACGGAGCACGGGGAACTACTATCAAGCTTCGCTTTGCGGAACGGCTCAATCCCGATGGCACGGTCTATACCGAGAATCTGCGCGACGCCGATGCAACCGACTACTACACCCTCAGTGGTCATGGAGAGGAGGATTGGACTCCGGCCTTCACGTTTCATGGCTTCCGTTACGTGCAGGTGTCCGGCTACGGCGGCAAGCCTCCTCTGTCCGCGTTGCAAGGCCTGGTGCTCAACAGCCTTCCCGCTTCGCCGGCGATTCGTTTCGACAGTTCCAGCACGCTACTGAACAAGATGGGTGAGCTTGGCCTGTGGGGACAGCGCGGCAACTTTGTCTCGATCCCCACTGATTGTCCCCAGCGTGACGAGCGCATGGGATGGATGGGCGACGCTGGCGCTTTCTGGCGGACAGGCTCGTACAACTTCGACATTGACGCCTTCTCCCACAAGTTCATGCTCGATGTCATCGATGCGCAAAGCCCCGACGGCGCCTTTTCCAACATCTCGCCGAATCTTTTGCAGGGAAGGGACGGCCATCCTGGCGCTCCCGGCTGGGGCGACGCGGGCGTTCTGGTCCCGTACGCAACTTGGCTGCAATACGGAGACGCTTCGGTGATTAAGCAAAGCTGGCCGGACATGCAGCGGTGGATGGATTTCATCCTGCGCACAAATCCGAACTACCTGCGCGAGAAAGATCTGGGAGCGAACTATGCAGATTGGCTCGCACCCGATCCGCATACTCCTTCTGACCTCGTCGCGACGGCCTACTGGGTCATCATCGCGCGCCAGATGCAGACAATGGCCACCGCACTAGGTCGCACCGCGGACGCAGAGAAGTACGCGACCCTGATCTCTCGCATACAGGCTGCGTATCAGCAGAAGTATGTGCACGCCGACGGCTCGGTCGCCGGCGACACTCAGACGTCGTATGTGCTGACGCTCTACACAGGACTGGCTCCAAAAGAGCTTGAGAAGTCGATGACGGATCGCCTGGTGCGCGACGTTCAGGCTCACCAGACTCACCTGACGACGGGTTTTCTCGGCACGCCATTCCTGCTTTCTGTCTTGGAAGCACATGGCCGTTCGGATGTAGCGTACAACTTGCTTCTGACTACCACCTATCCATCCTGGGGATACATGGTGGACAAGGGCGCAACGACCTGGTGGGAGCGCTGGAACGGAGACACAGGAGACCCGGCCATGAACTCCTATAATCACTACGCATTCGGCTCGGTCATGGCATGGGTCTTTCGGCGAGTGGGTGGCATCGATGCAGATCCTGCGAACCCAGGCTTCCATCACATCATCCTCAGTCCGCATGTCGAGCAGGGTCTGTCGCACATGCACACTGAATATGACTCTGTGTATGGGACCATCGTGACGGACTGGATGAAGAAGCCGGATGGCCAGCTTCAGTTGAATGTCAAAATACCCGCGAACACGACGGCCACCGTCTTTCTGCCCGCAACGCCGACCAGCGTTGCAAAGCAGGACGGAGACCGCATCACCACGTCTTATAAAGAGGGATCTATGGTGCGTGAGATCGGCTCAGGGAGCTACACCTTTTCGGTTGATGGCAACTGAGACGCTGTTGAAATAAGAGACGGAGCGGTTGTCGTCGGCAACCGCTCCTCAATAGCCTGCGGCCTTACCGTAGTCGCGTCGGTTATCGTGGCCACCGAGGAGTTCATGAGTCTTCGGATCCACTGCGATGAGTTCGCTATCGCCCCACGTGCCTGGGTTGTGTTCATCGGCGACGGCGAGACGGTTCACGTGATAGCCCATAGCTTTGAGTTGCTCGGCGACCTCAGGGGAGAACTTCTTTTCGAGGTCAAGACGATCCGGCAGATATTGATGATGAAAGCGCGGTGCGTCGGCGGCCTGCTGAATGTTCAGGCCATTGTCGACGCAACTGAGCAGATCGTTTGCCACGGTGGTGATGATCGTCGAGCCGCCGGGAGTGCCAAGAACATACGCCACCCTGGTGCGGCGAAATAGACCGCCCTTCGTTGTGACGATGGTGGGAGTCATCGCTGAGAGTGGACGCTTGCCGGGAGCGATCGAGTTCGCAGGGCCCTGGATCAGGCCGATACATGTTGGGCACGCCCATCTTGGAGGCGAAGTCGTCCATCTCATTATTCATAAGGAAGCCAAGGCCCTCCACCGTGACGCCCGAGCCGAAGGTGCCGTTGAGCGTGTAAGTGTTGGAGACGGCATTGCCGTCGGCGTCGACGATCGAGAAGTGGGTGGTCTGGGTCGACTCGTGCACCGCAGGCTGAAGTTGTGGAGGAGCCGGCATGAAGCCTGCCGGCCGAATCAGGTCCGCGGACGGCGTTGGAGACGAGGGTTGATGGAGCTGCGCCACGCGGCGGCGTAGGCAGGGTTGGCCATCTCTTTAAGCGGCTGCGGCGTAAAGTCAGGATCGCCAAGATAGTCCGCGCGATCCATGTAGGCGCGGCGAAAAGCTTCGGTGATGATGTGGACCTGGGGCGCAGAACGATCCGGACCAAGCTTGGGCAGATTGTAAGTCGGAGAGGATGTTGAGAATCTCGAACAGAACGATGCCACCGGAGGAGGGCGGCGGCGCGGTGATTATTTTGTAACCGCGGTAGGCCCTTTCACGGGCTCGCGATCTTTTACCTGGTAAGCGGCAAGATCGGCGGCGGTGATGAGGCCGCCGCCAGCCTGTTCGAACGACGGCGATCTGTTGCGCCATCTCGCCCTTGTAGAAGTCGTCGGGATTGGCGGCGATGCGCGTGAGTGTTGCGGCGAGCAGGGGCTGCCTGAAGGTGTCGCCTTCCTTATAGAAGTCGCCGTCGCGCTGGAAGATGTGCGCCGAAGCCGGGAAGCGCGTGAGGATCTTGCTGTGGAGATTCGTGCGCCTCCTCCGCAGAGAGCACGTAGCCATCCGTTGCGAAGTGGATCGCTGGCGCCATATCTTGTTGCAGGGTGAGTTTGCCGAAGTGGCTCTGCGCATAGACCAGGCCGGCGACGGTACCGGGAACCCCGGTGGCCTTATAACCAACCGTAGAGAGGTCGGGAATTACGTTCCTCTGGTCGTCCAGGTACATGTCGCGGGTGGCGGCAGCGGGAGCCTTTTCGCGATAGTCGAGGAAGTGAGTCTGACCGTGCTTTGTCGCGGATCAGCATGAAACCGCCGCCGCCGAGGTTGCCCGCCTGCGGATAGACGACGGCGAGCGTAAAGGCGACGGCGACGGCTGCGTCGATGGCATTGCCGCCCTGCTTCAAGATGCCCAGACCGGCGTCGGTGGCGTCGTGGTGGATCGTGACGACCATCGCGTGCTTCGCGCGAACCGGCTCTTCCGAGGCTGGAGCGCCTGTTTGCGCTGCCAGCGAATTTGCGATGAAGGCTAGTCCGACGGTAGCTGCGAAGACACGGGTGCCAGCGGGCATTCAGGGCTCCAGAAAGTTTGTGGATGGGTGCTATGGTCAGCATAGCTGGTTCGGGATCAAGGGCGCCCGAAATAAATAGCCGCTCGTGTTGGACGCCTGAGATTGGAACGGGCCGATTCTTCGCTGTTCCTGTTGGGTAGAATCAGAGGTCATGTCTACGCGTGTTCGTTCGTATTCGAAGATCAATCTGGGGCTGGCGATTGGGCCGGTCCGGCCCGATGGGTTCCATGGGCTGACGACGCTGTACCAGACGCTGGATCTGCACGATCTGGTGACGGTTAAGGCCAAGCGCGCATCTTCGACGCAGAATCTCGCTGACCACAAATCATCCGTTTGTGCCCCGCGATGGACGCAACACAGCCTGGCGGATGGTGGAGCGGGCGCTCGCGCGGCTGGGGGTGGCGGCAGAGGTTGCGATCCATATAGAGAAGAGGCTGCCGGTGCAGGGGGGGATGGGGGCCGGGCTCGGCGAATGCGGCGGCAGCACTGCTGGGGCTGGAGCGGGAGCTTGGCGAGGCCTTGCCGGGAGTCGAGAGGCTGAAGCTGGCAGCGGAGATTGGGTCGGATGTGCCTTTGTTTCTGCTAGGCGGGGCAGTTCTTGGGACTCGGAAGAGGAGAGCAGGTGATACCCATGCCGGATCTCCCGAAGACCTGGTGCGTGGTCGCGGTGCCGCAGGTGGGGGTTTCGACGCCTGCAGCCTTCCGGGAGTGGGATGCACGGAGGGCGGCGGAAGTGGCTGGATCAAGCGGAAGGGCTTACTCGCGGTATGCCGAAGCGCTTCTGCATACCGCTGAATGACAAGGCCGAGTAGCGAGTCCACCGAAGGCGAGTCTGGGCGAGGGACACGGAGTGACGCGAGCCGTTGAGATTGACTTCACCGACCCCAGGGATAAGCTACAACAGTTGAGTCTTGCTTACTCATCCCTTTCTGCTCCAACAGGCGTTAGCCTGACGGGAAAGACAGACGATAGTAGGCCCGGCACCTCCGGTATCGTTCGCGATCCTAATCCCGAGAAAAAACGGGATTTCCTGGTGAGAGTCAGGCTGACGCGAGGAACGATCTGGCCGAGAATACCCTTCTCGCGCTTGTCCGCACCGGGATTGAAAACGACTTTGAAGAGGTCGTCTTTCCTCAGTATCCCTCCTTGCGTGATAACCAAGCGTCAATTGATGGGTAGTGATTCGGATAGCTCCGGATCGCCTGCGATTTACGCTGCGCTCTCAGGTTCGGGCTCTGCTCTGTTTGGACTTTACCGGTCCGAGGCAGGATGCAAAGGCAGCTCAACAGCGCGTCCAGGCCTCTGGCGTGCAAGGCTCTCCTGACGGAGACCTTGCCCCGAGCGGAGTACTGGGAACAGAATGTTCGCAGAGTGACCTTGCCGGTCAATGTAAGCTCGAACTGCATGCCGGCGATGTACTGGGCGATCGACTAACGGTAGGTCAAGTGCCTTTGAAGCACTTTGTCTAGGTTCGAATCCTAGTCGCCCAACCAATCAGTCGACGCCAGATGCGAACAGCGACAGATTTAGGGATTCTTTCGGCGGCAGCAACATTGCCGCAGAAGTATGAAGACGGATTTTGGACTCCGCGAGAAACAGCGCGGAGGAAGAAGTGAGAAGTTTGAAGGACCGAAGTCTTTAGTTTTTGAGCAGTTCGCAACAAGGATTTCAGAAGAAGTAACGGAGCCGCAACAAGGCTTCGCAAGACAATGCAGCAGGAACATTCAAGGTCAACCAGCCTGGAGGGTTTCAACGTGAACGAACAAGACACGACTGCGGTTCTTTCCCCTATTTCAGAGCAGGCTGAGGAGACAGAAACGAGCTCTCAGCCTGCACTCGCGCTCTCCGCCAGGGCGGACAGACAAAGCAGGCAACGGCTGGACCAGATCAAGCGGCCCCGGAAAAAAAGCGCTCCGGCCGGCTGAGCGAGAGACAAGCGCTTCAAGATTTTTTGCGGATCGGCCAACAAGCCGTTGTGCGAGGAGATCTGCAAGTTCGTCGGTGTGCCGCTGGGCGAGACCCGGCTGCAGCGGTTCTCCGACGGCGAGGTTCACTTTCAGCTGCTCGAGAACGTTCGCGGCGCGGATGTCTTTCTCGTGCAGCCCACGTGTTTCCCGGTGGATCAGCACCTGGTGGAGCTGCTGATCATGATGGACGCGCTGAAGCGCGCCTCGGCCGGGCGGATCACGGTTGTGATGCCGTACTACGGCTATGCCCGGCAGGACCGCAAAGACCGGCCGCGCGTGGCGATCACGTCGAAGCTGGTTGCCGATCTGCTGACCACCGCCGGTGCGAACCGGGCGCTGCTGGTCGATCTGCATGCGGCGCAGATTCAGGGCTTCTTCAATATTCCGGTGGATCACCTGTTTGCCAGCCCGGTGCTGGTGAGCTACTTCCGGGAGCTTGAACCTGCCGAACCTGACGGTGGTTTCGCCGGATGCGGGCGGCGTGGAGCGGGCGAGATTCTTCGCCAAGAAGCTGGAAGTTCCGCTGGCCATCGTCGACAAGCGGCGGACGGACATCAATGTGACCGAGGTGATGAACGTGATCGGCGATGTGCGAGGGCCGGACCTGCCTGATCCTCGACGACATCATCGACACCGCCGGAACGCTGGTGAAGACGGCGGATGCGCTGCTGGACGCAGGGCGCGGAAAAGGTTTATGCGTGCGCGTCGCATCCGGTGCTTTCGGGCCCGGCGGTCGAGCGCATCGCGAACTCACGGTTGGAGGAACTGATCGTGACCAATACCATTCCGCTGCGCGAAGATGCGCAGAAGGTGGCGAAGATCAAGGTGCTTTCGATTGCCGGGCTGCTGGGCCGGGCCATCGAGAGCATTCACATGGAGACCAGCGTCAGCTACGCTGTTCAACTAAGTTGCAGCCAGGGTTCGAGCCAGCATACAGGCGGACGATTAGCGCAAGCCGCAAAGGGAGCGAGAGCTCAACTCTCGTGCCCGAAAGGAAGAAGACAGTCATGGCAGCATCAACGATTGAAGCAGTCGTCGCAACGCCCCGCGAGGGCAAGTTCAACAAGAATGCGGCTCGCCGCGTGCGCGTCGCCGGCAAGATTCCGGCCGTGGTTTATGGCGCGGGCCAGGAGCCGGTCGCGGTCGCGGTCGACCCCAAGGTGATCACCAAGATTCTGCACTCGGACTCCGGTCACAACACGATCTTCGACCTCGAGTCGAAGGCGCGGGCGCGGTCGAAGGCGATGATCGTCGACTGGCAGCATGAGCCGATCAAGGGCAAGCTGCTGCACATCGACCTGAAGCGCATCGCGATGGACAAGGCGATGCGCGTCTCGGTGCCGATTCAGCTGGTCGGCATTCCCGTCGGCGTGAAGACCCAGGGCGGCATCCTCGACCAGGTGCTGCGCGAGGTCGAGATCGAGTGCCTGCCGGGCGACATTCCGAGCCACCTCGATGTCGATGTTTCGAGCCTTGAGCTGAACGGCGTCGATCCACGTCTCCGACCTGCCGCACTCGGGCAAGCTCAAGTTCCTGGGCGACGAGAATGCAACGGTAGCTCACGTGACGGTCATCAAGGAAGAGGCTCGCTGCCGCCGAGGCGGTGGCCGCTGCGGCCGCCGAGCCCGAAGTTGCCAAGAAGGGCAAGACAGATGCAGCCGCTGCTGCCGTGCTGCCGATGCCAAGGACGCAAAGAAGAAGTAAGTCGAGTGCGGTCTGTGAGCTTCGAGATCGTTGCAGGCCGCCTGAGTTTGCTGGAGAGGGAACGACAGCGTGAAGTTGATTGTCGGTCTCGGCAATCCCGGTATCGAGTATCAGTTCACGCCGCACAACGCCGGCTTTCTGGCGGTCGATCGCATCGCGGAGGATTGCGGTGTGGCGCTCAGAACCGGCGGGGCAGGGCACTGACGGCGAAGGCGAGGCTGGCAGGACAGGATGTTCTGCTGGCCAAGCCGGAGACGTTCATGAACCTGAGCGGGCTTTCGGTAGCCGCTCTGGTTCAGGAGCTGGAGATTCGATGCCGTCGACGGACCTGATCGTGCTCTACGACGAGCTGGCGTTTCCGCTGGGCACGATTCGCGATTGCGCGAGCGCGGATCGGCGAACGGGCATAACGGAGTGAAGTCGATCTCCGGTGCGCTTGGCACGGAAGAGTGGTTGCGCATCCGCATCGGGGTTGGGAAACCGGCGCTCGCGGATGGCAGAGAGATCAAGGCGGGCGGCAAGGATTATCTGCTGTCGCCGATGCGCAAGCAGGAGCTTGCGGTGCTGGATGAAGTGCTCGACCGCGTGGACGACGCGGTCGAGGTGGTGCTGACCAAAGGGGTCAGCGCCGCGATGAACGAGTTCAACCGACGGCCAGACGATCCGGAGAGTGGATCAGAGAACCGAAGGCGGAGTAAAGACGAAGTAGCGCAGTTGCAACGCAGTCGATTTTCCAGACCGGGTTGGCAGAGCACACGCCGGCACGGTGCGAAGCAGAACTTCGCAGAAAGAAGTAAACGAATGAATCGTACCTACGAAATCATGTTCATCGTCCGTCCGGACGTTGAAGAAGCCGATCTCGACAAGCTGATCGAAGGCTTCTCCGGCGAACGTCACCAATGGTGGCGGCGAGGTCAAGAGCGTCGAGAAGATGGGCCGCCGCCGGCTCGCCTACACCGTCCGCAAGTTCAACGACGGCTTCTACGTCCTGCTGACGTCGCCGCCGCCGGCTCGCTGATCGCCGAGATCGAGCGCCGTCTGCGCGTCTCCGAGCCGGTGATCAAGTTCATCACCGTGCGCATGGACGAAGAAGAGAAGCGCCTGGCCAAGGTCAAGGCGCTCCGCGACACCAAGGTAAGCGCAGCGCGCAGCCGATCGCAGCAGCGCCGCAGCGCCGGCCGCCGCAGCCGGACGCCGCAGCGCAGCGCGACGAAGACTGCCGCAGCCGCCGAGCCGCGCCGCCGACAGCGCCTGCCGAGACTGCCGCGGTCTAAGCGTTCAGTTTCGCCGCAAGATTTGCGATGACGCTTCGCCGTATCGCGCAACGCATTACGATCGCCGAACTCCGCTTCCACTCGACTGCATCGGTCGGATGTTCAGAGGCTCCATCGCGGGTCTGGAGCGAGGAAGGCACAACGAACGAGAGGGAAATCATCATGGCTGACGAAACCAGCAGCACGCAATCCACTGAGCAGCACGCACCAGCATCCCGCCCCAGCCGCGGCACTCCGGTCACTCCGGCCCTGGCGGCCGGTCCTCCGCACCCGCGCGCGTCCCGGCTGGCGGCCCGGCGGCGGCCCTGGCGGACGCAAGTTCTTCCGCCGCAAGAAGGTCTGCAAGTTCTGCACCGAGAAGATCGACGCCATCTCGCTACCGCGACGTGCGCCTGCTGCAGGAGTTCGTCGCCGAGCGCGGCAAGATCGTTCCGCGCCGCCTGACCGGTGTCTGCACCCGGCACCAGCGCAGCTCTCGCTGGCGATCAAGCAGTCGCGCAACATCGCCCTGCTGCCTTCGCCGCGCGCTTCTAACTTATCTGCGCAGGCCGGACTTACGGTCGCAAGCGCTGGCCTGCAGACACGAAGAATCGGAGAACTGCAATGGAAGTCATTCTGAAGGAAGATGTAAACAAGCTCGGCCACCGCGGCGACGTGGTGAAAGTCGCCGACGGCTACGGGCGCAACTACCTGCTGCCGCGGAAGCTCGCCATCGAGGCGACGGCCGCCAACAAGGCCGTCATCGAGCAGATGAAGGCGCTCGGCTGTACGCAAGTCCGCCAAGGAGAAGGTCGGAGCCGAGGAGCTTGGCGACCCAGCTCAACGCAGTGGAGCTGGTGTTCGAGCGCAAGGTCGGCGAGAACGAGCACCTGTTCGGCTCGGTCACCTCGGGCGACATCGCGCATGCAGCTCGAGGCGAAGGGCTTCACGATCGACCGCCGCAAGATCTCGCTCGATGAGCCGCTGAAGACGCTCGGCGAGTTCCATGTTCCGGTCAAGCTGCACCGCGAGGTCACCAGCCACGTGAAGGTCACGGTCAAGGGCGACCAGCCGGAAGGCCGAAGCAGCCGCCGCCGCAACGGAAGCTGCAACACGTAAATTCGGCTGACAGATCACGACAGACGCATCAGCCGCAGCGAACTTTGCTGTGGCTGATGCATTTTGTTTTGCAAGTTTCAGGATCGGACATCGCTCGGAACTATTCGTACTTCAGAGTCTGGACTGGATCGAGCCGCGCTGCGCGATTTGCCGGCAGTGTTCCGAAGAGTACGCCGACGAGCACGGAGGTCGCCAGCGAGATTACTGCGGACCAAGGATTGATGGGGATCTTGAAGGGCGTCAGCAGGCCGAGCGTGAAGCGGAATGGCGAGGCCGAGCAGCGTGCCGATGATCCCGCCACTGAGCGAAAGGAAGACGGCTTCGGTGAGAAACTGCAGTCGAATCTCGCGGCTGGTTGCGCCCAGGGCCTTGCGAATGCCGATCTCTTTGATGCGCGACTGCACATTGGCCAGCATGCTGTTCATGATGCCGACGCCGCTGACGATCAGCGTGATAGCCGCCGCGAGCGTAAGCACGACGGTCAGCATGTCGGCGATTTTCGCCATGCTACTGCAGCAGATCGGTCAGTGTCTGGGCAGTGTAGACGCGAGTTGGCATAATGGCGAGACCGGACGATTGCGAGAATGCGGCTTGGTCGCGGGTATCGACCATCGCGGGGGTCGCGCATGGTGAAGAAGATCTCCTTCAATGCCGGTCGGTGCCGTGTGAAGTAGCGCGCGACCGGATAGGGAATCAGCATCGGTCTGTCGAGCTGATCTCGGACAGGTCCATGCGTGTCGATACTCTTCGCGAAAGACGCCGATGATGATGAACGGAATGCCTTTGACGTTGATGGTTCTGTCCGACGGCTGCGGCTGCCGAACCGTAGAGTTCTATTGCGAACGGCTGCACCATGACGGCGACCTTGGCGTGGGCTACGGCATCCTGTTCGTCGAAGAAGCGGCCGGAGACGACGACAAGATCGCGAACGACGCTTGTACTGCGGTGAGACGCCAAGCAGCATGGTCTCCTTGGTGACGCCGCCGCCCATGACTGACGTTATCGTGAAACTCAAGCATCGGGGACGAGGCGACGATGCCGGGAACCTGGTCGAGCACGGCATGCATGTCTTCGAGGGTCATGTAGTCGGGGGTGCTGGTGTTGTCCGGACCGGACGACGGTGCCGCCGCTGTACTGCATCTCGATTTTGTTGGGACCGAGGCTGGTGAGCTGGTCGAGAGCGTATTGCTTGCCGGTCGACCCCAGCGTTGCGACCAGAATGATTGAGGCCGAGCCGATGACCATGCCCAGCATGGTCAGCAGGAAGCGGGTCTTGCTGGCGCGGAAGCTGTCGACTGCGAGCCGGACCACCTCGCTGAACATCATGGTGGAGCGCGCACTGGCGAGCGTGCGGTCGAAAGAGGTCGGTTTGGAAAGATTCGTGATCGCCATCAGTTAACGATTAGACGCCTTCAAGTATCGCAGCGGTGCATGGTTTCGTGATAACCAAACCCAACGCAGGTCTCGAGCTATAAAACTATCCTAGTTTGACTCCGCTTGACTCGGCGACGCCGACCGATAAATTCGCCATCAGGATGTGTTGGGCCGCCACAATGGTGCGGGCAGCTCGCAACTGAATACCGCAGGAACTCCTTTCGGACGCTACAAGGAGCAAGAATGAATCACGCATCGACCCTGGGCCTTTTTCGCACCAGGAGAACCAGCCTCGGATCACTCTGTCTCCTAGCCTCGTTTATGGCCACCGCTCAATCGCAGACCTTCCGGAACACACTCCTCCCGGTACCGTCGAATGTCACCGCCGGAAACGGCTCCATCGCCGTCACGAAAGACTTCACAGCCTCCCTCGGCGGAGCACACAATCCCATCCTGAGGCGGCCCGCACGCCACACCCTCCCAGAGCCTCGAAAGAAACACCGGCATTCCAATCGGCAAAGATCTCCAGTCTCCAAGCCCCACCCTGACCATTCAGGTGCAAGACACCACCGGCACGCGACCCACGCTTGAGACCGACGAGACTTACTCCATCAGCGCAACCTCTAACAAGATCGTCCTCCGCGCCCAAACTGTCTTCGGCGCCTTGCACGGTCTCGAAACCTTCGACCAACTCCTGCAGGCCGAAGACGGCCGCTACGTCATCCCCTCAGTCGAAATCAACGACTCGCCGCGCTTCGCCTGGCGCGGCTATGCTCGACGTCTCCCGCCACTTCATGCCCTCGACAGCCATCCGCCGAATCTCGACGGCATGGCTGCGGTTAAACTCAACGTCTTCCACTGGCACCTCTCCGACGATCAGGGCTTCCGCATCGAAGTCAAGCGTTTCCCCAAGCTCCCGCAGAGGGCTCCGACGGCCTGTTCTACACTCAGGATCAAGTCCGCGGCATCCTCGACTACGCCCGCGACCGCGGCATCCGCGTCGTCCCCGAGTTCGACATCCCCGGCCACGTCACCAGTGGCTCGTCGGCATCCGCAGTTCGCGCACCGATCCAGCGCCCTACGAGATTGGCCGCACGTTCGGAATCTTCGACCCCGCATGGACCCAACCCGCAAGCCCCTACAACTTCCTCGACCGCCTTCATCGGCGAGATGGCCGCTCTCTTCCCCGACGACTACTTCCACATCGGCGGCGACGAGGTCAACGGAGCCGACTGGAAGGCCACCCACCGCATCGTGGCCTTCATGCACGCCCGTAACATGAAGTCCAACGACGACCTGCAAACCTACTTCAACACCCGCATCCTCGCGCTCGTCCATCAGCACCACAAGCAGATGGAAGGCTGGGACGAGATCCTGACCCCCGGCACCCCAAAGACATCGTCATCCAGTGCTGGCGCGGCGTAGACTCCCTCGCCATCGCCGCCAGGCAAGGCTATCGTGGCATCCTTTCGGCGGCGTACTATCTCGACCACATGAAGACCTCCGAGCGCATTACCTCGACGACCCCATCTCCGACAACTCCACCCTCACTCTCGACCAACAGAAACTCATCCTCGGCGGCGAAGTCTGCATGTGGGCCGAATAAATCACCGCTCAGACGGTCGACTCCCGCGTCTGGCCCCGCACCGCTGCGCTCGCCGAACGCTTCTGGTCGCCCCGGCAAACCCGCGACGTTCCCGACATGTATCGCCGCCTCGAGATCGAGTCCATCCGGCTCGACGGCCTCGGCCTTACCCACATCTCTGGTCCCGAATCCGGCTTGCGACAACTAGCTGGAAGCGAAGACGCCGCCTCCCAACTCGCTGTCCTCATCTCCACGCTCTCCCCCGTCTCCTTCCCCGAACGCTACGAACAGCAGAAGACCTCGCAGCTCACCCCCATGGGCAACGCAGTCGATTACACCCGCCCCGACCCACCCCTTCGCGAAGACCTGCGCCTCCTCGTCGACCGCTATCTCCACAGCACCACTCCCGCCGACCACATCGCCGCGCACCAGCAACTTCAAATCCTCTTCCAGTCATGGATCACCTCTGGCCCAGCACTCGACGCCCTCGCCCCCGAGCACCCGAAGCTGAATCAACTCACCCTACGCCGCATCCAGCTGACTCAGCTCGGCCAACTAGGAATCCAGGCCCTCGCATCCATCGGATCCCATACGCCACCCACCACCACATGGAGCGACCAACAGAACGCCCTCCTGAAGACAGCACCAGACCACTCCGAACTAACCGACTTCGTCATCCTGCCGCCGCTGCAACAACTGGTCGATGCCGCCGGAAGGCATTAGTCCGAGGCACCACCGGCTTACGACAGCTGGACGAAAACGGGATCAACGGCATCGAATGGAAGCATGACTCACCTGCGCATCGGCACGGCTGGCTGGAGCATCCCCAGGCAACACGCCGGCCAATCCCTCAGCACGGAACCCACCTCGAACGGTACAGTCAGACCTTCTCCTGCGCCGAGATCAACTCCTCCTTCTATCGCTCCCATCGTCCCTCAACCTGGATCAAATGGGCTGCCTCGGTCCCCGAAGACTTCCGCTTCTCCGTGAAAGCTCCCAAAACCATCACCCACGAATCCAGCCTCGCCTGCTCCTCCCAGCAACTGACGAACTTCCTCACGGAAGCAAGAACTCTCGGCTCCAGACTAGGTCCGATCTTCTTCCAGCTTCCGCCGAAATTCATCTTCAACCCCGCTGAAGCCAAAGCCTTCTTCACAATGTTCCGCGACCATCACCCCGGTCCCACCGTCCTCGAACCCCGCAATCCCACCTGGTTCACCCCGGAAGCAGACGATCTCCTCAGAAAATTCCACATCGCCCGCGCAGCAGCCGACCCCGCGCGAACTCCCGCAGCTGCGACTGCAGGAGGATGGCCTCATCCCCTCTACTGTCGCCTCCACGGCAGTCCGCGCATGTACTACTCACCCTATCCTGAGACCTACCTGCAATCCCTCGCCTCCAACATCGCAAACCATCACGCGCAGGAGACATGGTGCGTCTTTGACAATACCGCCAGCGGAGCAGCACTTGGCAATGCGCTCACCCTCCAGAGCCTCCTCGCAAGCCCTTCAAACCAATTCTTCGGTAGCAGCTCAGCAGAGGAACCTACCTCCCGCCCAGCGTCTTATCAATCGCCGCCTGCGCCAGCGGACCCATAATCGCATAACCCGCCGCATTCGGATGCACCCCATCAAAACTCGTCCCGGCCTTCATCCCGCCATTCTCATCCGCCAGCGCAGAATAATAATCCAGATAAGTAACAGAATGAGTTACACAATATCCCTGCAGCCAGTTATTCAAAGCCCTGATCTTTCCCGCCGGAGCCAACCCCGGCTTCCATGGATAGTCCGCAGCCGGCGTAATCGAGGCCACAATCACCCGAATCCCATTCGCCTTCGCCAGATCGATCATCGATCGAAAATTATCCTCCGTCATCTCCGGAGTCATCGGCCCCGTATTTCCCGCCACATCATTCGTCCCCGCCAGGATCAACACCGCCGCAGGATGCAGATTGATCACATCCTGCCGAAACCGCACCACCATCTGCGGAGTCGTCTGTCCGCTGATCCCGCGATTCACATAAGGCTTCCCCGGAAAAAACTCCCCCGTGTTCGGCCTCCGCCCCCACCCATCCGTAATCGAGTCTCCATAGAACACCACCCGCTGCTCACCCTCCGCCACCGGCCCCAACGCGGCATTCTCCACCCGGTACCGCCCCAGCTGCGGCCAATCCGCAAGCTTCGCCTCCATCGTCGCAATCTGTTTTGCCGTATCCACCGGAGCAGCCGCCGGCGCAGCAGTCTGTGAGACCGGCGCAACCGGAGCCGCCTGCGACCACCCCAGCTCCACTCCTCAATCCAACCCCGCCCAGCCCAATGCAACTCCACAAAACCGCCCGCATCAGAATCTTCATCATTCCCCCTCGTCACAGCGTTCCGATTCTAGCCGACCCGCCGACCGCAACCCATCGCACATCCTCTGCTGTACCTTAACAAGTGATGCAACCCGCCATCTCCACCCACGTCTTCCTTCAGCAGCGCCTGCACCCCGGCCTGCTCGACGCTCTCCATAACGCCGGCGCCAAGGCTATCGAAATCTTCGCCGCCCGCCACCACTTCGACTACAGCGACCGCGCCGCCGTCCGCGACGTCGCCACCTGGTTCCGCAACACCGGCGTCCTCGCCACGCTCCACCAGCCCATCTATCTCACCGACCGGGGAAGCGGGCAATGGTCGCGCCACGTCGCACCGAATATCAATCTCATCGATCCCGAAAAATCCCACCGCATCACCGCCATGGATGAAGTAAAGCGCGCTCTCGAATCCGCCGAGCAGATCCCCATCGACTCCTGCGTCCTCCACCTCGGCCAGAAGGACGATCCCTGGAACAGCCGCGCCCTCGAGAACTCCCTCACCGCCATCGAGCACCTCAAAGCCTTCGCCCACCCTCTCGGCGTCCGCATCCTGCATCGAAAATCTTCAAAACGAAATCACCACTCCCGAACACCTCCTCGAAATTCTCCGCGTCGGCCACTTCGACCGCGTCGGCGTCTGCCTCGACATCGGCCACGCCCACCTCACCGCAACCGGAAAAAAACGGTAGGCATCGACGCCGCCTTCGAACTCCTCAAGCCCCGCATCGCCCAACTCCACCTCCACGACAATCACGGTCAAAAAGACGAGCACCTCTGGCCCGGCGCAGCATCCATCGACTGGACCAACATCGCCAGAGCACGCAACCACCCTGCCCGCCAACACGCCCGGCATCCTCGAAATCTCCCACGACCTCGAAGAGAGCCCCGAATCCGCCACCACCAAAGCCACACAAGCCTTCGACCTCCTCAAGCGAGCCGCCGAAGCCACAGCCCCAACCAATTAGTAGCTGTATAAGTCACAAATAAGGAATCAATGAGCGAATCTGTAACCACTTCCATCACAACCTTTCCAATCGCCACCATCGCCTCCCTCGCCGCGCACGAAGGCCAGACCGTCACCCTCCGCGGCTGGCTCTACAACCTCCGCGCCTCCGGCAAGCTGCTCTTCCCCATCTTCCGCGACGGCACCGGCACCATCCAGGGCATCGTCCCCAAAGCCGCCGTCCCCGAAGAGGTCTTCGAGACGCTCAAGAACCTCACCCTCGAATCCAGCCTCATCGTCACCGGCAAAGTCCGCGCCGACGCCCGCGCCCCCTCCGGCTTCGAGCTCGACGTCGAGAGACATCGAAGTCATCCAGCGCGTCCCCGAAGAGACCCCTTCCCCATCACGCTCAAAGAGCACGGCGTCGACTTCCTCATGGAGCATCGCCACCTCTGGCTCCGCACCCCGCGCCAGTCGGCCATCCTCCGCGTCCGCGCCACCATCATGCGCGCCGCAGCCGAGTACTTCGACACCAACGGCTTCATCCGCACCGACCCGCCCATCCTCACCCCCAACGCCTGCGAAGGCACCTCCGAGCTCTTCGAGATGGACTACTTCGACGACGACAAGGCCTACCTCACCCAGTCCGGCCAGCTCTACATCGAAGCCACCGCCCTCGCGCTCGGCAAGGTCTACAGCTTCGGCCCCACCTTCCGCGCCGAGAAGTCCAAGACCCGCCGCCACCTCACCGAGTTCTGGATGATCGAACCCGAGGTCGCCTTCCTCGACCTCGACGGCCTCATGGACCTCGCCGAAGCCTTCCTCACCCACATCGTCACCCGCGTCCTCGACCACCACCGCGCCGACCTCAAAGTCATCGGCAGCGACATCGCCAAACTCGAAGCCGTCATGCCCCGACGCGTCACGAACTGTCATCCCGCGAAGCGGGGATCTGCGTTCATCCGGCCGACCGCTTCCCCCGCCTCACCTACGACGAAGCCCACGCCATGCTCGACGAAGCCTTCGCCGAAGGCAAGATCGAAACCGCCCACAACTACGGCGACGACTTCGGCTCCCCCGACGAGACCTACATCTCCTCCCAGTTCGACCAAGCCCGTCATGATCCACCGCTACCCCGCCGCCATCAAGGCCTTCTACATGCAGCCCGACCCGCACGACCCCACCAAGGCCCTCTGCGTCGACGTCCTCGCCCCCGAAGGCTACGGCGAAATCATCGGCGGCTCCCAGCGCGTCGACTCCTACGACCTGCTCAAATCCCGCATCGAAGAGCACGACCTCCCGCTCGACGCCTTCCAGTGGTACCTCGACCTGCGCAAATACGGCAGCGTCCCCCACGCCGGCTTCGGCATGGGCATCGAGCGCGTCGTAGCCTGGATCTGCGGCCTGGACCACGTCCGCGAAACCATCCCCTTCGCCCGAACGCTTAACCGAATCTACCCGTGATGGCGGCCCGTCTTCCGTATCGTCAAATTGCTTCGCACGCATCCAAGCCCTCACCGTTCGCAAACTGCATCCAACGGTCTCAGGTAAACCTGGGACCATCCGATGCCGCGAAAGAAGCAACTACAAATCATCACAGATCCTGTGGAGTCAGCGAAAGCTGCAGGCCTACGCTACGTCACCGACACAAAACCCGGAATCCAGCGTAAGCCTTTTCGCAAGACCTTCCGCTACCTCAACCCCGACGGAACGCCAGTGCGCGATGCCGAAACACTATCCCGCATCAAGTCACTCGTTATCCCTCCCGCATGGACGGAAGTCTGGATCTGCCCCAATCCAAACGGCCACCTCCAGGCCACCGGCCGCGACGCAAAGGCCGCAAGCAGAGCCGCTACCATCCCCGCTGGCGCGAGGTACGCGACGAAACCAAGTACGAGCGCATGATCGTCTTCGGCGCCGCTCTCCCGACCATCCGCGAGCGCGTCGAACACGACCTCTCCCTCCCCGGCCTTCCGCGCGAAAAGGTCCTCGCGACCATCGTCCGGCTCATGGAGACCACCCTCATCCGCGTCGGCAACGAGGAGTACGCCCGCGAGAACAAGTCGTTACGGCCTCACCACCATGCGCAACAACCACGTCGAGGTCGACGGCTCGACCATCACCTTCAACTTCCAGGGCAAGAGCGGCGTCGAGCATACTGTCGATCTCGCACGACCGCCGCCTCGCCAGGATCGTCCAGCGCTGCCAGGACCTGCCCGGGCTACGAGCTCTTCCAGTATCGTCGACGACGACGGCGAGCCGCACGCCATCGACTCGGCCGACGTCAACGACTATCTCCGCGAGATCACCGGGCAGGACTTCACCGCCAAAGACTTCCGCACCTGGGCCGGCACCGTCCTCGCCTGCGAGCTGCTCTACGAGTTCGAAGCCTTCGAACTCCGAAACCCAGGCCAAGCGAACGTCGTCGCAGGCCATTAAATCCGTCGCCGCGCGGCTCGGCAACACCCCCGCGGTCTGCCGCAAGTGCTATGTGCATCCCGCTGTACTCGACTCCTACATGAGCGGCGCCATGCTGAAGAAAGTCAAACGCACCATAGAAGAGCAAGACGCCGACGCATCTCACGAGCTGCAACGACAGGAAGCCGCCCTCCTCGACCTCCTGCGCCACCAGGTCGACCGCGCCGTCGCTTAGAGAACCCGCAGCTCCCTCGCGCCACTTCAACCGAAGTTGAGCCCCTCAAACTCTCCCCCGCGAAGCCTCCCACAACACCCTCACGATCAGCACCTTCACCCGCTGAAAAAGTAATCTCGAAAAATAGCTCGCGATATTGCACGTCTTCCAAACCCGGGCGTAGAGTGGCGATGCCCAAAGGAGGGCTCCCCAAAATGTCTTCAAACAGCATCACGCGTCGCAGTCTCTTCGGCATGGTCTCCACCGCTGCAGTGGCTGGCGCAATGCCATCTCTCTTCACCTCGCAGCCGGCCCACGCCCAGGCCAGTCAGCTCAATCCCCTCACCACCGCCGAGGACCTCGCCGCCTCCGTCCACAAAGCCTTCACCTTCCAGAACCTCATGATGGACGCCTACGCCTCCGGCGCCACCATCCGTCTCTCCCAGAGCTACAGCGACGCCGCGCTTCAGGCCACCGGCTTCACCTACGACAACGCTGTCGCCATCCACGCCTATCTCTCTCGCGGCTTACCCGACGACCTCTCCCGTGCCAGGATCCTCGGCCTCGGCCTCCTCCACGCCCAGGCCACCAACTTCCCCGTCGCCGATGGCCGCTTCGCCCAGGCCTACTTCGTCAACGCGCCCGACAGCTCCGGCGCCTTCATCACCCCCGCCGCCTTCCCATTCTTCTTCTACGGCAGCTCCGTAGGCGATCAGGCCTGGGCCGGCATGGCTCTCGCCCAACTCTACCGCCGCACCGGCGACAAGCAATACCTCACCGGCGCTCTCCTCGTCGCAAACTGGATCGTCACCAACACCTACAACACCCAGGGCCCCGGCGGATACTCCTACGGCACCATCATCAACCAGTTCAACCAGTCCCAACCCTCCCCCAACGGCAAATCCACCGAGGGCAATCTCGACACCTACGCCTTCTTCACCATGCTCAACACCCTCACCGGCGGCGGCAACGCCAGCAACGGCATGTCCTGGAAAGCGCTCGCCCAACACGCCTTCCAATTCGTCTTCGCCATGTTCAATCCGTCCGGGCCGTTCTTCTACACCGGCACCCTGCCCGACGAGGTCACCATCAACCCCTCGCCCATCCCCGAAGACTGCCAGACCTGGTCCTACCTGGCCTTCCTCGACAACCGCTCTCGCGGCACCATCGACTGGGCGCTCGCCAATCTGCAAACCACCGACACCGCCGCCTCCCCCAACTCCAGCCTCACCGGCTCGCAAACCGTCCACGGCCTCACCTTCTCCACCGCCAGCCTCACCACTCCCGCCAACGATCCGCACGCCGTCTGGCTCGAAGGCACCGCGCACACCTCCGCCGCACTCACCGCAAGAGCACTCCGCGGAGGCGAACCCGTCCTATCGCTCCTCTCGGATATCTCCCGCGCCGTTCAACTCCTCAAAGACATCGAGCACGCCCAGCAGATCCTCGGCGTCGGCCAGACCGCAGGCGGAAAAGTCATCCCCAGCGGCCTCGGCGTCGTCGCATCCTCCAGCGTCCTCGACACCGGCTTCAACTTCACCTACGGACCATCCCTCCACATCGGAGCCACCGGCTGGTATCTCATCGCCAGCCTCGCCGCAAACCCATTCCAACTCGGCTACCGCGTCATCGGATAACCCGCAACTCAAGCAACCGCCCCACTCACGCGACCCTCATCGTGTGAGCGGGGCACTCACGTCATCAGGTCCCTACAAGTCGAGATCTCCAAACCGATATCTTCTCCAACCAGATAAATATTTCTTGCCTTTTGAATTCGTAACTGGCAAAGTAACAAAGCGTAGGAGCAGCCCGATGAACACAAAATCGCACAACACGATGCGTAGGTCGCCAGAGACGAACCATCTCTGCGGCGATCGCCGGGCCATGCTTCTTACCTGCCAATAGCCCCTAGCGCACGATCCTACGCAAGTCGCACTCGCAAATAATTTCGATGTGGTTCAAGGAGAGATTTGTCTCCCGACTTCTACGAGCATTCCACTCTCGCGGACCCTGCTGCGGAATCACGAAGCTGCGTCCGCAAACAATTCAGCACAAACGCTGGTTAGAAAGAAAGGCCCACCATGGGCAAGCCATACATCAAGGGCGGAACTCCGATCGGCTCGGACTCGCTCTGCAGGACCTGCTCCTACGCGCACATTATGACCGGTTACCGCGAGTCGGAGATGATCACAATGTGCAATGAAGTCCACCCCAACATCGTCGTTCCATTTCTCATCTACGAGTGTTCGAGCTACTACGATAAGAACCGGCCAAACTGGGAGCAGATGGAAAAGCTCGCGATTGACGTTACACCAGGCCCGTTCAAGCCCGTCGGCTTCAAGGTTGGTGTCGGCTTTCAAGAGGCTGCCGTCGCACGTGTTTGCGATGTCGAAGACGATGATTAACCTCATCTGCAAAACCGGGTACACCGCTCATGCCGTCCAAAGCATGAGCGGGTTACCTTTGTTTCTCTCAAAAAATCCGCCAGTAGGTTAGGCTGGGGTGGCCATAAACCACAAGCAATCTAAACAGGCGAAAAGCGGCTTCGGGCTCCGAATGATCCAAGGAGAAAAGATGGCCTCAATCCTCATCACTGGTACCAGCAAGGGAATTGGATTCGAAGCAGCATTGGCCTTCGCACGGGCCGGTCACCAGGTCTTCGCCACCATGCGCAATCCCGCGCAATCACCGACTCTGGCAGAAGCCGCAGCGCGCGAGAAACTCCCCATCCTCATCTCCAGGATGGACGTGGACTCCGACGCATCTGTTCAAGACGCGATCGCGGCAATCCTTAAAAACGGCCCCATCGACGTACTCGTCAACAACGCGGGCGTAGAAGCAGTCGGCTCGGTTGAAGAGCTTCCTCTCTCGACCTTCCGATCCGTCATGGAGACCAACTACTTTGGAGTGATCCGCTGCGTTCAGGCCTTGGCCCCATCCATGCGCCAGCGTCGAAGCGGATGCATCATCAACGTAAGCTCCGTCTCCGGACGCATCTCCAGCCCGCCGCTCACCGCCTACTGCGCCTCCAAGTGGGCGCTCGAAGCACTCAGCGAAGCCCTCGCCGGCGAGATGAAAAGCTTTAACGTTCGTGTCGCCCTCGTCGAGCCCGGCATCATCGATACCGCCATGGCTCGCCGCATTGAAAACCCCGATACCGAATCACCCTACGGTCAGAGCGCACGCTTCGCCATCTTATTCGCGCACTCCCTGAAGACCCCCGTCCCGCCCTCGCTTGTTGCCGACAAGATCCTCGAAGTCGCTGACAGCGAAACCTGGCAACTCCGCCACGCAGTCGGCCCCGACGCTCTCCCGTTTATTCAATGGCGCAGCCGGATGACCGACGAAGAGTGGGTCGATACGAACGCCGGCGACGACGCGACCTTCTTCGCCAAGCTAGGCGAATCAAACTAAGCAGTCGTTCGGCAAGTCTTCACAATTACCGCGAAGCGACCTTCCGACCACTCTCCACCCCGCAAGCCGCCGGCACATTCGTCATCTGCTTCGCAAATATCCGGTAGCTCACCGTTCCAGGCCGCAGCGTCGACCAGTATCCCGCTCCCCGACAGCAACGGCTTATGCTGCTCCATCAACTGGTGATCCAAAATCTTCACGCCGCACTCCAGATTGTTCTTCGGCTGCAAAATCGTCCTCTCCGGGATCCTCCACCTTCAGCGTCTTATCGTGCTCCCAGTCGAAGTCGCACCCATACCGCTTCTGATCTTCATACGTAAGCTGCAGCAGCCCCGAGGTCCGGCCCTGTCGCCCCGTCACCTCATCCTTCACCACCATCTCCGGCTGGCTTGCCGGCCTGCACTGTCGGCTCCAATCCCGCCTCCGCTCCCGCAAGAGCCTGAAAGAAATACGCCCAGAACGCCCGTTTATCCGCCTCCGCCATCTGTAAAACCGCGGACAGAACCGCCGCACATCCTGCGGCACCTCCCGCGACAGCATCTCCGGCGGCAGTGCAAGCTCCACAATCTTGTCCCACGCCGGATCCCACGTAGGCCCGCCCACCTCAGCCTTCTTCGTATCGATCGGAGTCGGCGGAGCCGGCTTCATCGCCGGTGCAGGAGCAGTCGCCTGAATAGCCTGCGCCTCATGCTTCCGCATCCCACCGCCACGATCGGTGCAGCCATACCCACAACCAAAGCTACTGCGACCCTCAGACCTCGGTTCATCCGTGCACCTTTACATTCGTTTGAAGTCGGGCCCACCACAGGAAGATGCTGTCTACGACCGTGCAGTTGCAGAGGCGACTCACAATAGCCTTCCAATTCCAATCAAATCCGCTGCATCGTCCCGTGGTCCATCGCCCCACCGAAGTACTTCCTCAAGGCCTCTCCAAACACATCGCCCGAGTCCTCCGCTGTTTTGCCAGACGGCGCAGCCGCCTTCCCGAATGACGCCGTGGCGTTCGCAAATGGCCGCGGCGTTCGCAAATAACGTCATGCTCGAATGAAATTTCAGATCATCCGGAGACCCAAAGATCTCCCCCACCGTCCGTCCCTGCACTTCCACCACAATCCTCGCTCGACTCCCGCAGCCTCGGCCCGAGCACAGCATGCTCCAGATAAGCCCGAGCCTCCTCCAGCGAGGAGATCGCATATCGCATCGCCATCGGGCTGCTCCCCAGCCCCCGAATCTGCGGAAACACAAACCACATCCAATGACTGCGCTTCTCGCCAGCCCGCAACTCTTCACAGGCCCGTTCGTACACGCCAGCCTGTGCCTCCAAAAACCTCTCCAGCTCGTAACCGTCGCTAGCTGACCCGACTCTCATTCCCATCGCCTCCTTCCCCGCTCGTGCAAAACTTCTCACGTCATCCGTCGACGTGCAGTAGACTCACCCCGAAGGAGACAACCATGCCACCTACCTTAGGCCACGGCAAGATCTGCTACCTCGAAATCCCCGCCACGGACGTAGCCGTCTCCTCCGCCTTCTACGCCACTTGCTTTGGCTGGTCCCTGCGCCAGCACGGCGACGGCACCACCGCCTTCGACGACGGCGTCGGCCAGGTCAGCGGCATCTGGGTCCTCAATCGTCCGCCATCCACCCAGCCCGGCATCGTTATCTCCATCATGGTAGACAGCGCCGTCGCCACCGTCGACCTCATCACCGCACACGGTGGCGATCGTCCAACCCATCGACCCCAATGCGTCAGAGATCACCGCCCACTTCCGCGACCCCGGCGGCAACGTCCTTGGCATCTACCAGGAGCCCAGCTGATTCGGAGCCCAGTTGATTCAGGAGCGCGGCTGCCATTCAGGTACCCGGCTGATCGCGCCGTCCTACTTCACCCCCTTATTCGGGTCCCAGACCCCCTCCAGCTTCCGCACATACACCATCTGCCCGATGTGATACGCATTGTGGGCTCCAACGTGTGCGATCCTCGAAGCCCACAGCGAAACCTTCGCGTCGTCAGCTGCCTCCACTGCGTTCTCCCACTCCGTCATCACCTCGTCCAGCTGCTTCACCGTCGTGTCCCAGCTCTTGGCGTCGAAATTGTTGAACGTCTCGTCGTTGTTGCCATCGAACTTCGCCGGAGTCTCGCCCTTGAACTTCGCAAGCATCTCGCGATTCCAGAACACGAGGTGGTTCGCCAGCTGCCCCACCGAGTGATTCCCACTCTTGTCCGTCCAGCTCGCCTGCGCCGGCGTCAGCCCTGCCACCGCCGTATTCGCCGGAACGAACCACTCCGCCTTGTTGTGGGTCGACCGCAACTGTTCCAGAAGAACCGCCTTCAACGTCATCGGCTTGTCCTGCTGCCCCACCGCAAAACCACATGAAACCACCACAAAAACCACCAGCCCAACCAGAACTCGCTTCATCACCGTCTCCTAATTAACTCGATTTATCGCATCGATCCACTGTCGGCCCAATGGACCGAATCATTTCACGTTGCAAAACAAACCGCTATGGTCCGCAAACGCGGTTCTTTGCCGAAGTCCAAATTCTGTCAAGCCCCAATCCGTCGAAAACCCGCTCCAGACAAGGAGATTCGCGTGGCGTATGAGTTACTGCCGGTCAGCTATACTTGATGTAGAAAGCAGAAACAGAAAGCCCCGGAATCAATCCCGGGGCTTTCTCCTTTGCTTTGACGAATTTAGGCGTAAACCCAATGGAATCATGATTTTGCAAATCCCAATTTTTGTATCTGCTGCAATCATTGAACTTGCAAATCAATACCCCCCGGGGGGTGCCCCGAGGGTTCCTTGTCGTCTACTCGTATCGGTCTGGCTGAAGCAATGAAGATTTTGACACTGACTGGAACCGCATCGCATCAGAGGTCGCGATCTTAAAGAAGGTGGCCGGCGTGGACCCGCCAAGGCAAGGGTTCGCGCGGCTTATTAGTTGTGGCAAATATTAGGAGACTTATTTCTCGCTACTCGGTGGCGTCAACCCTTTCAACCGCAGATAGAGCGCAAGCGTCGCATACTGTTCAACGTCATGCGCCGTCGTTCCCCACATAATGCCGATGCGAGACCGCTTCGAATTGAAGACATCGAAGGTATCCCCAAGATTCGCATCCGTCGTCGCGGCAAAGGCCTTATCGCACTCTGCGAACGAAGCCTTCAGAGCCTCCACGATAGCGGCCTTATCCGCAGTCTCTGCCGGCACCTTCGGCTGATCGCTTGCCGCCGTGCGATTCACGGCACCGCAGGTACGGAACTGCGCCTCGGTGACGTGATTCACCACTCGCGCATAGGTCCGAACATCGGGCGTCGGTCTAAACGTATAGTCCTCCGCCGGCATCTTATCCGCCGACTTCAAAATGTTCGCCTTTACCGCAGCGTAGCTTCGCTGCACCTCGGCCGCTGGCCCGACCGGCCCCGTCGGAGCTGCCGGAGCCTGTCCCATCGCCATGGCAGAACCGCAAAACGTCGCGACCACGCACATCAAACGCATCTGCTGCATCTTTGTCACCTCGCACTCCAAGCCTAACCTGTCCTATGTTGGTGCCGCACATATTTTTGTCAACGTTCTGTCATTTCTGAAAGGTGCAAAAGAAAACTTTGCCCGACAGATGCTTGTCATTCAGATGACAGGATCGAGAATAATGCTCGTCTTCTGGGCGCAGACAATATGAACTATCCTGTTAATACAACCCCACGACGCCAGAAGACGCCTCGTAACAAGGAACAGCACAATGCCATTGAACTGCGGAATCGTTGGTCTGCCCAACGTAGGAAAATCAACGATCTTCAATGCCCTTACCTCGGCCAAGGCCGAAGCGGCAAACTATCCTTTCTGCACGATCGATCCCAACACTGGCATCGTGAAGGTTCCTGATCCTCGCCTCACTGCCATTCAGAAATACATTCCTACCAATCAGATCATCCCTGCTTCGATGACCTTCATCGACATTGCAGGCTTGGTCGAAAGGCGCCTCCAAGGGCGAAGGCCTCGGCAATCAGTTTCTCGGTCACATCCGTGAGACCGATGCGCTCGCGCACGTCGTTCGCTGTTTTGACGATCCCGAGGTCATCCACGTAGCAGGCGTAGGCGTCAATCCACTGCACGACATCGACATCATCAACACCGAACTGCTCCTCGCCGACCTTGATACGGTCGAAAAGCGCAATACAAAAGTCGAGCGCGCTGCGAAAAGCGTCGAGTGATGGGAAGATTAAGGCTGAGCACGCCATGCTGCAGAAACTTCTGGAAGCCCTCATGCTGGTAAGCCCGCTCGCACCGCTGAGCTTACTGAAGAAGAAAAGATCCTATCTCGCGAACTTTTCCTGATCACTGCGAAGCCTCAGCTCTATGTGGCGAACGTTGACGAGTCAGGCCTCATTGAAGGCAACTCTTACACTGCCGCGGTAGAAAAGCGCGCCGAAGAAGAAGGCAGTCAGGTTGTGCGCATCTGCGGCGCCCTTGAATCCGAGATTGCGCAGTTAGAGCCCAATGAACGCGACGAATTCCTTAGGGATATGGGGCTCTCCCAACCCGGCCTCAACCGGCTTATTCACTCCGCCTATCGCTTGCTTGATCTTATTACCTACTTCACGGCCGGCGTCCAGGAGGTTCGCGCGTGGACTATCCGTCGCGGCACGAAAGCCCCTGGCGCAGCCGGCGTCATTCACTCCGATTTCGAAAAGGGATTCATCAAGGCCGACTGCTACGCCTCCGACGACCTCTTCAAATATGGCAGCGAGCAGGCCGTCAAGGAAAAAGGCCTGCTTCGCTCCGAAGGCAAAGAGTACATCGTGAAAGATGGAGACATTCTTTTTTTCAAGTTCAACGTATCGATGCGATCGTCGATTACTCAGCTGTTATCTGTCGGGACTTCTAACCCGAGTTGGAATCGTTACGCTCATGGCACCCGTACAACCGGCAGATGTGAGTTGCGAGGCATTGATTCTGTTTCTTGGTGTCCTTTTCTGCGTCCCTTTGAGAAATAAGCAATTTCGTAACTGCGTAGTTCGAAGATATCAATGGCTGGATCTTCTTGGCCTACCGCTGGGTCTCTAACTCCAGGATATGTCTAACTTTGCTTCGCTTGAAGACCAGCTTGACCTGATTACGAAGGGGGCTGCGGAGATTGTTCCGCTGGAGGCGCTGAAGGAGCGCATTGCGCACGTCGATTGCGTCGGGGGTGCCGATGCGGATCAAGGCGGGGTTTGACCCTACGGCGCCGGACCTGCACCTTGGGCACACGGTGCTGATGCGGAAGCTGCAGCACTTTCAGCAGCTGGGCCACACGGTGATCTTTCTGATCGGCGATTCGACGGCGCTGATCGGCGACCCGACCGGGCGCAATGTGACGCGCAAGCCGCTGACGCCGGAGCAGATCGCGGTGAACGCGGAGACCTACAAGGAGCAGGTGTTCAAGATCCTCGACCGCGGAGAAGACCGAGGTTCGGTACAACTCCGAGTGGCTGGACAAGCTGGGCTTCGAGGACATGATGCGGCTGGTGGCGCAGTTCACGGTGTCGCAGATGCTGGAGCGCGAGGACTTTCATAAGCGCTTCAAGGAGGAGCAGCCGATTGCGTGCACGAGATGCTGTATCCGATGGCGCAGGGGTATGACTCGGTGGCGCTGCAGTGCGATGTGGAGCTGGGCGGCACGGACCAGAAGTTCAACCTGATGCGCGGGCGCGATCTGCAGCGGCACTTCGGGCAGCCGCCGCAGATTGTGCTGATGACGCCGATCATGGAGGGCCTGGATGGCGTGCAGAAGATGTCGAAGTCGCTGGGAAATGCGATCGGCATCCATGAGCCTGCGGGTGAGATGTATGGGAAGCTGATGTCGATTTCGGACGAGCTGATGTGGAGGTACTGGACGCTGCTGACGGACCTGCGGGCGAGCGAGATTGACACGATGCAGGACGGATGTCGCGGGCGGAGCGCTGCATCCCGATGCAGGCGAAGAAGGACCTGGCGTGGGCGATCATGCGCGGACTTCCATTCGGCGGAGGAGGCGGATGCTGCGGCGGAGAGCTGGGCGAAGCATGTTTCAGCAGCGCGGTGTGAGCGAGGATGTGCCGGTGGTGAAGGTGTCGCTGGCTGAGGAAGGTCTGATGAGCGCGATGGACGGTGTAGTCGAGCTTCGTGCCGAAGTTGCTGCGTATTGGCCGGGCTGGCGAGTTCGGCGGGTGAGGCGACGCGGAAGCTGGCTGAGAATGCGGTGAGCTTGAATGGAGAGAAGATCTCGGGCAGAACGTTCAGAAGAGATGCGATGGGAGAGTCAATTGTGCTGCGATTGGGCAAGAAAAGTGTGCGCGTGGAATGGGTGAGTTAGCGGGCGGAGTGGGTGAGTGAATTTGGTAGTGTTTGTTATGTCGTGAACAACGTCTGAGGGATCAACATTTGTCTAGAGTCGAAGAAGCGCTAACGTTATTGAAGAATCTGCATCTTAGAGGGTGTAGGTCTTATGAAGATTCTGAAAGTCTATGTACGGCTGGTCTTGTTGGCGGGGCTTTTAGGTGCGGGCTTATTGCCGATGAATGCGCAGGAACCGAAAGAGGTCGTTCGGGTTGCGATGCAGGCCGAGTTGAATGCCGACTTGAACGACCATTCGCATTGGCGTTATCGCGATGCAGAGCGCGATGGGATCGATAAGGTTTCGATCGTGGTGGAGACCGGCCACGGTTCGGTAAAACGCTTGATCAGCAGGAATGGACGTCCGCTGAGTGAAGAGGAGGCCCGAGTTGAAGATGAACGCGTCAAATCCTTCATTCACGATCCGACTCAACTGGCGAAGCAAAAGAGGGATGGCCAACAGGATGGAAAAAATGCCGAAGAGCTGCTTCGGATGCTGCCGGATGCTTTCACCTGGAAGATACAGAGTGATGATGGAGAGAACATTACGTTGAACTTTGAGCCCAATCCAAAATTCAGTCCTCCGGATATGCAAGGGCGTGTGCTGGGGCAGATGGCGGGGAAGCTGATGGTCAATAAGGCGCAGAACCGGATCGTTACTATCAGCGGAAAGCTGACGCAGGACGTTACGATCGGGTGGGGACTATTGGGGCGGCTTCGCGGAGGCGGGACGTTCCGTGTGGAACGAAGAGAGGTGACGCCGAAGTTGTGGCAGATCACCGAGACCCATGTGCATATCGAGGGCAAAGTCTTGTTCTTTAAGAGCATAGGTCAGCAGCAGGATGAGATGCAGACGGATTTTATGCAAATGCCGGATGGCATCACGCTGGAGCAGGCAGCAGAGATGTCCAAATCACTGACAGCGACATTGAAGTAAGAGAAAAATCACTGCGGCTGGCTGTATGCTCTGAGACGATGGCACACACTCCCTATCCACAGACTGATCGCGAGTTGATGCGGTTAATCGAACGCTCACCTGGGCATCGTGCTGGTTATAAGCAGCTGATTCGTGAACTAGGATTGGGTGGAGGACGCGAGCGGCGTTTATTGTTAGAGCAGCTTGCGCGGATCACGGCTCGGGGCGAGTTAGTGAAGGTGGATAGTGAGCAGTGGAGCTTGCCCGCAGCGACGCCGGAGAAGACGAAACGGGTGAAACGCGGTGCCCTTCAGATGCCAGTGGAGCATCGTGCGACGCGGGACAGGCTACTGGCTGGACGACTCGATCTCCACCGCGATGGTTATGGATTTGTGCGGCCGAACGGAAGTGTGGATCGAAGCGATGATCTGTTTATTCCGCCGAATGAGCTGAACGGTGCAATGCAGGGTGATGAAGTTCTGGTGGATGAGGCCCCTCCGGGACGAGATGGTCGACGGTCTGGTCGGATTGCCCGGGTACTGAATCGAAGAAATCCTACGGTGGTAGGCATCTTTCACTACGCGAGAACCCATCGCGGAGGAGGTCCATGGGAGAGTGTCCCCATGATCGACGGAAACTACATTACTCCTCTGGATGAACGGATGACTCAGGCGATTCTGATCCCTGAGGGGGTCGGAGATTGATCGATGCCGGAGGGGTACACCGCACCGTGTTCTAGGGGAAGAGGCCGAGGCGCAACAATCTCATTGGTCGCAAGAGTTGGATGCGCACAGACCACTCGAAGGGCTCGCGGTCGATGTCGAGATCACCGACTTTCCAACTGCAGGAAGGCCGGCGCGTGGACGGGTCATCGAGGTTCTAGGGCCGCCGAATGCTTTCGGAGTCGATGTAGAGATCATCATTCGCAAACATCATTTACCGCATGTATTTCCGACGAACGTGCTGGCTGAAGCGCGCGAGTTTCTGCAGAACAGACGCTGTCGCCACTTTGGACGCAGACGAGAGAGGGCAGCGCAGGGATTTTCGTGGACTGCGATCGTGACGATCGATGGGGAGACGGCACGGGACTTCGACGACGCGGTGCTGGTGAGGCCGCTACCGAACGGAAACTGGGAACTGCAGGTTCACATCGCGGATGTCAGTCATTACGTGTAGACCGGGGACGTCGCTTGATCTTGAAGCTCGGCTGCGGGGCACTTCTGTCTATTTCCCGGATCGCGCCATTCCGATGCTTCCGCCGCAGCTTTCGAGCGGGATGTGCAGTCTTCGGCCCGATGAGGATCGCCTGGTACTGAGTTGTGTCATGGAGATCGATGGGCGCGGCGAGGTGTTGGGGTATGAAGTGTGCGAGGGGATTATTCGCAGCGCGCAAACGGATGACGTACACGCAGGTGCAGGGCGTGCATCGACGGCAATGTTGAGACGCGGGAGGAGTTCGGCGAGTTGGTCCCGGAGTTCGAACGGATGTACGAGCTGGCGCTGAAGCTGAATGCGAAACGGCATCGGCGGGGATCGATCGACTTCGATCTTCCCGAACCCGTGATTCAATTTGATCCAGATGGGAATATGGAGGCGATCGTACGGTCAGAGCGGGGGTGGGCGCACCGACTGATCGAAGAGTTCATGTTGTCGGCGAACGAATGTGTGGCGACCTGGATCGAGTCAGCAATGTGTGGCGAGCCTGTATCGGATTCACGAGATGCCGGATTCAAAGCGGATTGTGGACTTTGAAGAGACGGCGAGCCAGTTCGGCTATTCGCTCGGCTTCAGCAATCTGCCTGTGAAACGGATGACGATGAAACGACCGGGATGACGGCGGCGCGATGCGCGCGGAACCAACAAAAGGCGAAGACGCATGAGGTGTCGGAGTCAATTCCAGTAACGCCGCAGATGTATCAGAAGTTGACGGCGAAGATAGCCGGCAAGCCGGAAGAGCGGATCCTGTCGCTACCTGATGCTGCGGTCGCTGAAGCAGGCGCGATACAGCGAGAAGAACGAAGGCCACTTTGCGCTGGCGAGTCCAAGCTACACGCATTTCACGTCGCCGATCCGGCGATATCCGGATTTGATCGTGCATCGGCTTTTGCGGGAGCTGATTCGGAGCGGTGCGAATACGCGAGGCGGCGGCGATTCTGATCCGACTCGATCCGCAGCCATGGGGAGAGAAAGGGTCCGGCACAGGACACGCAGAGAAAGGCATGAACGGTACGCTTCGGAAGGGCCGATTCGCGGAGACCGAGCTCGGTGCGCATTGCGGTGGAGTCGAGCCAGTCGGAGCGGCGGGCCGATGATGCAGAGCGTGAGCTGATCGAGTGGAAGAAGATGCAGTTTCATGCAGGACCGCGTGGGCGAGGACTTCAACGCAATTATTCTTTCGTGCACGAAGTATGGGTTCTTCGTGGAGCTGGATAGCCTGTTCATCGAAGGGCTGGTGCCGCTTGCCTTGACGTTGGGGCAGCGACGATCGCTTCATGTTTCGCGATACCGACCGGCAAATTGTGGGACGCGGAATGGCCAGTGTGTTCAAGATGGGACAACGGGTGCACGTGCTGCTGGACCGCATCGACCGGCAACAGCGACGGCTGCAATTTGCGGTCGTGCCGGGAGACGGCGAGTTGCCGGCCGAGGTCGGCGCGGCTGATCAAGACCGCTGCGGTGCGAGGACAGATGGCTCCATCGTAGCCCGAACCGTTCGGGTAAGAAGGGGCAAGACGAAGTCGAAGGCTCGGGAGCGCACGAGAAGTGAAGGGCAAACGGCGTTAGGACAAAAGCTGCATGGCGAACTCATCCCTGCCGTCACTGCTGTCGCGGCTGCCTTCACTATGTCGTAAGCGAAGCCATGGAGTTGTTGGGTGCTGCGCAATAATCCTTACACATCGAAGATAAAGTTCCAGGAGAGATTAGCGAATGGCGCATATGGTGTTTTGACACAAGATTCAAAGCAGAGATGGAAGGACTAGATGAGCCGCCGTTCGACTCGGACTTTGGCCAGAAGATCTTACAAGAATGTGTCGAAAAAGCCATGGGGCGAGTGGGTGGAGCGGCAGAAGATGCTGCTGAACGAATATCGCCTGCAGCCGTGGACGCGCGAGGCGCAGGACTTCCTTGTGGAACAGATGAACGAATTTTTCTTCGGCGAGGGCGGTTGCGCTGCCCAAGGAGTTTGTGGCGCCGACGCACGTAGCGGTTGGCCGATGGCCGCGAAGATAGCCCAGCTCGTGTACACTTAGGACTGCAACATACCCCGCCGTCGCCCCCCTGGGCGGACGCGCAAACATAGTCGGGACGTGGCTCAGCCTGGTAGAGCGCACCCTTGGGGTGGGTGAGGTCGCTAGTTCGAATCTAGTCGTCCCGACCATTTATTTGTTTCTGTGTTTTTATAGGATTCAGATCAAATCATGTTGTCATTTTTGTTTCGTGAGATTTACATCAATCTCACAAGGAGAAAGCGGCAACCTCTCTAAAGACCTTTATTCCTGTAAGATTTTCGCAGATCTGCCACAGGCGAGCCGCGGCGACGGTGTCGTTCGCTTGCGCAGCTATCTTCGCCGGCCCCACTTCTTCACCACGCATCTCCTGAAAGCCTTGCGGTCCATAGTATCCACCGTCTTTTACCTCCAGTGCTGTTGACGCATAAAGCGTTGGGAGAGCGCCTTCGGAGTCTGTGTTAAGAGCAATGCCAATAGCGTGGCCCAGAAAGACACGAAAGCCCCTTTCAGCTGCGGAATATTCCCCTGACTGGAAAAGATTAGTATTTGCAACTCCCGGATGGGCAGCAACGCTCATGATGCGTGAACTTGCGGCGCGCAGCCGTCGGTCCAGTTCGAAGGCGACGAGCAGATTTGCGAGCTTCGATTGTTGATAAGCGCCCATAGGGGAATAGCTTCGCGCGGATTGTAAATCGTCGAATTTTATGCGTCCTCGTTTATGCGCAATCGACGCGATAGTCACAACTCGAGGTCTTCCCGCTCCGTCAACAAAAGATTCGGCGGCTGCCTGCTGAAGAGCTGGCATGAGAAGTGCGGTAAGCGCGAAATGGCCAAGCACGTTGGTACCGAATTGAAGCTCGAAGCCATCGGTTGTCTCCATGCGACGGGGCGGAGCCATAACACCGGCGTTGTTGATGAGCAGGTGCAGTGGCCGATGTTGCGCGAGCTCCGCTGCGGCAAAATGACGGATGGAAGTAAGGGAAGCGAGGTCAAGAATTGCTAGCTCTGTGCGTAAGCCCGGCGAATCCGCTTCCATGCGGGCAAGGGCTGCTTCGCCTCGTCTCTGATCACGGCATGCAAAGATGATGTGAGCACCCTTACGAGCGAGCTTTAGAGCCGCGTAGTAGCCGATACCACTGTTTGCCCCGGTGATCAGAATTCGTTTTTCCGAGAGCGATGGAATGTCTGATGCTTGCCACTTCTTGCTCATCAGTATTGGACGTAATAGAGGGGTAGTGAAGATGCGAACTTTTTCTTTGTTTCGTAGCAGCAGACCCGTGTGCTCTCGCGCGAACAAATTGCAGAGTGAAGAGTCGTTGTAACTTAGGTTGAATCAGAGTTCAGTAGATTGTGATGAGGAGAGATTAACGATGCCACTTCCTACTGACGAAAAGATTGTCGCATTGAGCCAGCAACTGCTGCAGCAGTTCGACACAATCTTCGGATTGAACCCGGGTTTTCGCCCCGCCCATGCCAAGGGCATTATGCTGACTGGAACGTTTATACCTTCTGCCGAAGCGGCTACACTTACCAAAGCTCCGCACATCGTGCGAGAGTCGACCCCTGTGACCGTGCGATTCTCGGACTCAACGGGAATTCCGCTGGTGCCGGATAACGATCCTAATGCGAATCCCCGCGGGTTTGCGATCCGGTTCAACCTCGCCGAGCACGTTCATACCGATATCGTCTCTCATTCGACGGATGGCTTTCCCACAAGGACAGGACAGGAGTTTCTGGAGTTGCTGACGGCATTGGCGACGAGCGATCCGAAAAATATAGCGGGCTCTCCCCTGGAGGCGTTTCTTGGTTCCCACCCGAAGGCGCTGGCGTTTGTGCAGGCTCCGAAGCCTGCGCCTTCGAGCTTCGCGCGTGAGAGCTACTTTGGTGTGACCGCAATGAAGTTCACTAATAAGGATGGCCTTAATCGGTTTGGGCGCTATCGGATTGTTCCCGAGGCGGGAAATGACCATCTCGATGACGCTGCGACTGCTGCTAAGAGCGCGAACTACCTGATGGAAGAGATCGCGGAGCGCATTGCCAAGGGGCCAATCAAATTCAAGATCCTGGTGCAGCTTGCGAGCGACGGCGATGTGGTAGACGATGCAACGATTCATTGGCCGGAAGATCGAAAGGTACTTGAACTCGGCAGCTTCGCTTTGACCGCGCTGGTGGCGGATGACGCGCATGAGCAGAAACAGATCATCTTCGATCCGATTCCGCGGGTGGAAGGAATCGAACCTTCAGACGATCCGCTGCTGGAGTTGCGGGCGGCAATTTATTTGTTGAGCGGGCGGCGGCGAAGAGCTGCTTAAACTCGACATAAGCAGCTTTTGATAGTCTGTGAGGCGCGTCGGGTAGGCTATTTGATCTGTGGCGGGAACCTGCTACCCTTAACAATGTGCTGATTACTCCGCTCCAACTCGTCGATGAACCCCTTGAATTCAATGAAGTCATCGCACCCGGGGTGTTGGACTATGCCTCCGACATCCGGCAGGTGGGCCCGCTGCCCGTCAACGGCGTCGCGGATCTGCTGATTGAGCACCGCAGCTCCAGTTCGCATGTGAACGACATCCGGTTGCGGGCTAACTACAGTGCGGACTTCGAAATCCTTTGTGCCCGGTGCGTCGACCCGGTCAAGGTGCCGCTTTCGGGAGATTTTGACCTGATCTTTCGTCCCGAATCCGCCGATGCGGACGCAGGGGAGCGTTCTATTACTGCGGATGAGACCGAAATCGGGTATTATCAAGAGAGCGGTCTTTTGCTGGAGGATGTGGTGCGCGAGCAGGTGTTACTCTCCCTGCCAAGTCGTACTCTCTGCACGGCGGACTGCAAAGGGCTTTGCCCGCGCTGTGGTCAGAACCTGAATCAAGCGAAATGCTACTTGCGATGAGGCTCCGGCTGATCCGCGTTGGAATGCGCTTGCGGGTCTGGGGAATCTGGCCGACAAGCTCGAGTTGAAGCACTAATCAAGTTTTTGCCTCGTCGACTGCGTGCTTTTTCGCGTGATTGCCGCGGCCGATTGAAAGGGATACTGCAATGCCTAATCCAAAACGGCGCCACTCCAAGCAACGGACTGCCAAGCGCCGCAGCCACGACTTTTTGACCCCCACCGGCCTCTCCGAGTGCCCTAACTGCCACGAGCGCAAGCTTCCCCATCGTGCCTGCCGCAAGTGCGGTACGTACAAGGGCCGCGACGTTCTCGTGACCAAAGAAGCCAGCTAATATCTTCACCTCAAACCCTGCTGTTCCCTGCTGATGCCGACTGACATCGTTGTAGACGCAATGGGTTCCGACAAGGCCCCCGAGCCAGAGGTTCGCGGGGCCGTCCTTGCTGCGCGTCAGTACGACGTGCGCGTACATCTGGTCGGGCCGGAAGACAGGCTGCGGCCGATTCTGCGGCAGGCGTTGCGTGGGCAGCGGCTGCCGGTGTTCATTGTGCCCGCCAGCGAGTGGATCACGATGGACGATAAGGCTGCTCAAGCGGTCCGGTCCAAGCGCGATTCCACCATGCGGGTGGGCCTGAAGATGGTCCGCGAGGGGCGTGCTGCCGGATTCTTCACCGCGGGCAACACCGGCGCGGCGATGGCTACCGCGAAGATGGTGCTGGGGATGCTTTCCGGCGTCGACCGTCCAGCGCTGGCGCAGATTCTGCCGACTGTCCATCGCATTCCTTCGCTGCTCCTGGATGTGGGGGCGAACGTGGACTGCGACCCGGATAACCTGGTCCAGTTTGCCGTGATGGGCCACATGTACGCCAAAACCATCCTGAAGATCCACAACCCGCGCGTCGGCCTTCTCTCGATCGGGGAAGAGGACATGAAGGGCAACGCTCTGACCCGCGATACGCTGCCGCTGCTTCGCGCGCTGACGGGGATCAACTTCAAAGGCAATGTGGAAGGTCGCGATCTGTTCAACGGGCACAGCGATGTCGCGGTCTGCGACGGGTTTGTGGGTAACGTTGCGTTGAAGGCGATCGAGGGAACGGCGCAGCTGCTGAGCGCGTCGCTGCGCGAGTCGTTGAAGTCCACCGTGACCTCGCAGGTTGGAGCGCTGCTGTCGCGGAAGGCCTTCGCCGAGTTCAAGAAGAGGCTGGACTACTCGGAGTACGGCGGCGCGGTGCTGCTGGGGGTACGCGGAGTCTGCATCGTTGGGCATGGATCGTCGAACGAGAAGGCGATCATGAACGGCGTTCGCGTGGCGGCAGAGTTTGCCCAGGCCGAGGTGAACTCCGGGATTGAAGCTGCGCTGCGGTCGTCCTAGTCTCCCTCCCGGCCTGCACCCCCCTGGGGGGTATCCTCGCATAACTGTCTTATTATACAGCATTTAAAACTTTTGGCAATTTGTAAATTCTTCATATCAAATGGGTTATTCCAAATTCGTCATACCAAAGGACTTAGTGATAGAACATTGAGTGAAATAGGAAAAGCCCCGGCAGCTCCCGGGGCCCTTCTGTTTGATCTGTTCCTATTATATCGCGATTACGAATAACTCATACGCCATGCGATTGTTCGCTGTTGACGCAGGTTTTCGAGCATTGGGGCTTGACAAGATTTTGGACGGTTTCTTCGGAATAGTCTGAGGGAGTCCACGCAGTCGCGTTGACGCGGAGCGAAGTTGCCGGGCTGCGCCGCGCCTCACACGGTTTTCAGCCGAAGCTTCCTAGATCAGGGTTCGCTCTTCAATCGTTTTAGGGACAATCCCGAAAAGGGTGTACACTCCGGAAAACCATTAGAGACCGAACCGTTCCTGGTTCGGTGACGCGGGCCACGAAGTTGCCTTCTGTCTACCTCAGATCCCTTACGTGGGATCTTCAGGGATAAGACTGGTTTCTTAGCACCACGCCAGGCTGGGAGCCTCCAGTGGGCACGTAGTTTGTATCGTTTCCTCGGGGCCATCTTTTATCAATTCAAGCAGCAAGCGACTTCCAGTGACCGAACTAAGAGAGCTTCTAACCCGTGCCTGCGCTTCAGCCGAAACGAATCGAAGCCGGATTGCACCATTGAGAGTAGCTGCACCTCGGGGCCGCTATTCCGTTAATGATCCCAAGAGGTAGGCATGGTCTTTAATTCCCTGGTCTTTGTTGTTTTCTTTGCCATCGTTCTCCTCCTGCACGCGATGCCCTTTTCCTGGAGGGTGAAGAAAGATTAACCTCCTGGTTGCGAGCTATATCTTCTATGCGGCCTGGAATCCGCCGTTCGTAATTCTGCTCTGGCTGTCGACCGTGGTGGACTGGTTTGCAGCGCGCGGACTTGCGCAGGCGGAACAGCAATGGAAGCGTCGCGCATGGATGCTGCTCTCGATCGTCGTAAGCCTTGGGCTGCTGTGCTACTTCAAGTACGGCCACTTTCTCGTCGAGAACTTCGCCCATCTGGTGTCGCTGGCGGGCTTCAAATACAGCCCTCCGCAGTCGAGTATTGTCCTTCCCATCGGCATCTCGTTCTATACCTTCGCTACCATGTCCTATACGTTGGACATCTATCTTCGGCGCGCGGTGCCTGCACGCAACTTCCTTGATTACGCCCTCTTCGTTACGTTCTTTCCTCACCTCGTCGCCGGTCCGATCATGCGGCCGACGGAGTTGGTCCCGCAGTTTGAAGTTCCACACAAGGCAACGCCGGATCAGATGCGTTTTGGCCTGGCGCTGATGACGCTGGGGCTTTTTGAGAAGGCGGTGCTGGCTGATGGCTTTCTGGGCCGGTGGTAGACCAGGTTTACAGTGGCAGAGTCGTCCCTGGCTTTGTGGATGCGTGGGTGGGGACGCTGGCGTTCAGTGGCCAGATCTTCTGCGACTTTGCGGGCTACTCCATTACTGCGATCGGAGCTGCGCTTTGCCTGGGGTTTGCGCTGTCGGACAACTTTCGGTTTCCGTATGCGGCGATTGGGTTCACCGATTTCTGGCGCAGGTGGCACATTACGCTCTCGGCCTGGCTGCGCGACTACCTTTACATTCCTCTCGGCGGCAATCGCCACGGAAACGCGCGGACCTACTTCTCGCTGCTGGCCACTATGCTGATCGGCGGCCTTTGGCACGGGGCGAGCTGGACCTTTGTGGTGTGGGGAGGCTTACACGGTCTTTATCTGTCGGTCAGAAAGAATGCTGCGCAAGCGGTTCTCCGGATATCGGCCGGGACCGGTGGCGTCTGCCGGGCTTGGGCTGCTGACCTTTGTGCTGGTGAACGTTGCATGGGTCTTCTTTCGGGCAAAGACTTTTCACCAGGCGATGGTGATCCTCAGCGGTATGTTCGGCAGAAATGCGCATGCCGAACCTGTGCTGGCCGCGATCTACATCATCACGACGGTGGGGATTATGGGAGGCCTGTTGCTGGCTCACTCTTTCATGCGCAACCAGACGCTCGAGGCGGCGATCGGGCGCGCACATCCCACAGCGCTGACTGCTCTGTGGACCATCATGGCCTTCGCAGTGGTAATTCAACACGGAGAGAGCAATGGCTTCATCTATTTCCAGTTCTAGCGCCGTTCACGACATTGTTCGCGAGCCACTTCCCTCCGGTCTGCGACTTACCGCATCCGACCGTCCAGGTGTTGCGCAGCCGGTGCCGGAGCGCGACATCCCTGACCAGCCCTGGCGCGCTATGTCGCTCGTCGTTCTAGTCCTCGTGATCCTGTTCACGTCCCTGTGGGAGTGGAAGATGCGGAGGCTTGAGCTGGTTCCCGGTGACTCGAGCGGCACCTATGAAGCATGGGCTGAGCTGCGACGACAGGTGGATAAACGCGACATACCCGTGGCCATCATCAGCGATTCGCGTCTGCTGTATGACACCAATCTCGATCGCATGGAGCAACTGACCGGCGTTCGTCCGCTGCAGCTGGGCATTGCAGGCGGGAGCGCGTTACCCATCCTGGAGGATATTGCAGACGACCCGCACTTCAAGGGGCTGGCCATCGTGGGAATGGCCGAGACTGTATTTTTCGACACTGTGTATTCCGTTGCGCGGCCGAAGAAGGCGCTTGCGTTGAGCAAGTGGGAGTCTCCGTCGAATCGCGCATCGTCCCGGATTCAGAGCATGATCGCACCTGGCCTGGCGATGCTGGATGACAGCTATCAACTCAGCACGCTTGTCTTCCAGCTTGATCCTGATTGGAGGCACGGAGTGCAGGGGCCTTATCACGATGTCTGGAAGGTCGGGGAGAGGACCACGGACGGGCAATCTTCCATCTGGCGCCGGCTCGAACATGATCAACGGCTCAGCGAACACGCTCGGACAAGTATGGCATGAACTGTTTCCGCCATTCCCGATCAAAGACGAGAATGTCCAGGCGATTCTGGCAAGAACGAAGATCGCTGTCGACAAGATCCGTGCTCGCGGTGGCGATGTTGTCTTCGTGCGGCCCCCTTCGGCGCCGGATATGCGGGCGGTCGAAGACAAGCATATCCCTCGAGCCAGAGGATGGGATCCGCTGCTCGCCTACACGCATACGAACGGCATTCACATTGACGATCTTCCCACGGTGCAGAACCTGAATCTGCCGGAGAGCTCTCATCTCAGTCATGCCTGCGCAACAGTCTTCACCGACGCTTACATACGTGTGTTGGCTCAGCAGACATCGTTGCTGCATCTGAAATCGGATTTGCCACCAACACTCTCTACCCGCGATTGCGTTCCATCGGCGGCGGCCAGTGCGAATTAGAGATTGTGGAAGAGGCGGATGCCTGCGACTCCCGTGGCGCCTGCGTCGAGGCATGAGGATGCGTTTTGGAGGGTGACTCCGCCGAGCGCGTAGACCGGGATTGGAGCGGCGGCGATGCAAGCGGCGCGTAGTGGGTCGAGACCCTGGCCGGGAAGTGTTTGTCCGGACGAGAGGGGCTTCTCGAAGATGGGGGCATAGAGGATTGCGTCGACCTGGTCGCTATGGGCGCGGTGGATGTCGGCGAGGGTGTGGCAGGAGACCGTGATCAGGGGTTTTGGTGCGTGGGCAGAGTGGAAGAGGTCCCGGATCTGGGTAGGGGAGAGTTCGTCGGGCGAGGCGGATAGATGGACGCCGTGGGCGCCGGTGGCGAGGGCGATATCGGGGCGGGAGTTGATGAGCAGACGCGTCGGGCTGGTGGTCAAAGCTATTTCTTGCAGTAGGTTACGGGTGAGGGTGGCGAGGGTGGCTGCGGGCAGATCTTTTTCTCTGAGCTGGATGAAGTGGATGCCTTCGATGATCCAGCGTGTGGCCTCGCTGAGGAGAGCGGCTTGTTTTTGCTGCTCGGCGCCAGGGTAGAGCGCGCGGCTGGTGATGGCGTAGCAAAGCATGATGAAGTCAGTGTATGGTGCCAAGGTCCGCTTAGTGGAGTCCGCGATGTTGGTGTGGTAGTTTCAAGGCAGTAAGGCGAATGCGCACACAGTCGAAGAAACTGGCCCCTCATGATCGCCACTCGAGGGGCCGATAACGGGACAAGACCCGCCAAGACGTTGGAGTGGATGTCCATGAGTATGTGCAACTATGAGTAGTGTTTACGATCTGATCGTCATCGGGTCCGGGCCGGCCGGGCAGCGAGCTGCAATTTACGCTTCCAAGCTGGGTAAGAAAGTGGCACTGGTGGAGATGCGCGAGGTAGTCGGGGGCGCCTGCATCAGTACCGGCACCATTCCTTCGAAGACCATGCGCGAGGCGGTTCTTCACCTCTCCGGATACAACTACAAGTCCATCTACGGGATGAACTACCGGGTGAAGGAACGGATCACGATGGCGGACCTGGCGTTCCGGGTGCAGCACGTGATCAAGACCGAGATCGACGTGACCGAGGCGCAGCTTTCGCGGAACAACATCGAGATGCTGGTGGGCGTGGCGAGCTTTGAAGATGCGACGCACGTGAAGGTGACCAACTCGCGCGGTTCGTCTGTCTATGAGGCGAAGAATATTCTGATCGGGACCGGGACAAAGCCGGCTTCGTCGCCGAAGGTGCCGATTAACGGGCGCAGCATCATCAACTCGGACCTGGTGCTGGAGCTGGTGAACCTGCCGAAGACGATGATTATCGTGGGCGGCGGCGTGATTGGGGTCGAGTACACGTGTATGTTCTCAGCCCTCGGAGTGCGGGTGACGCTGATTGAGCGGAGGCCGCGGCTGCTGGAGTTTGCCGACCAGGAGATCATCGAGGCGCTGAGCTACCATCTGCGGGATTCGCGGGTGACGATGCGGCTGAACGAAGAGGTGGAGTCGGTGGAGGAGATGCCGGACGGAACCGTCGTGGCGAATCTTGAGAGCAAGAAAAAAGTTCAGGGCGATGCGCTGCTGTACGCGGTCGGCCGCCAGGGCAATGTGGACGAGTTGAACCTGGCCGCTGTGGGGATTGAGTCCGATTCGCGTGGGCGTATTCCGGTGGACAAGGACTTCAGGACGAAGGTGCCGTCGATCTTCGCGGTGGGCGATGTGATTGGGTTTCCTTCGTTGGCTTCAGTCTCAATGGAGCAGGGGCGCGTGGCCGCGGCGCGGGCGTTTGGGGACGAGAAGATCCTGTCGAATCCGGAGCTCTATCCGTACGGGATTTATACGATCCCGGAGATCAGCTTTATCGGCAAGACCGAGGAGCAGCTGACCGAGGAGGATGTGCCGTACGAGGTTGGTGTGGCCTACTATCGCGAGATTGCGCGCGGGCAGATTCGCGGCGATACGACGGGGCGGCTGAAGATCATCTTTCACCGGATGAACCACTCGATTCTCGGAGTTCACATCATCGGCGAGGGCGCGAGCGAGCTGTTGCACATTGGCCAGGCGGTGATGGCACTGGGCGGAACGCTGGATTATTTCGTGGATACGGTCTTCAACTATCCAACTCTCGCAGAATGTTATAAAGTTGCGGCTTTCAACGGGTTGAACCGCGTCAGTAAGTTCGAGTAGAAAAGCGGCACCCGAGGACGAGGCGGACAGGGTAATGGCAAAGACAGTTGGGGTAATACTTTCGGAGCGAATCTCGGCCGGGTTGGTCGTGGATCACAAGCTTGTAGGACCGGTGCGGCGTTTTCCTGAAGATCATGACGACGAAGATGCCCTGGTCGAGCAGCACACCGAAGCGCTGGTGGAGACGATCGCCAATCAGGTGCTTCTTGCAGCGGATGGAGCGAAGGACTTTACGTCGATCGGTGTTGCGTTGCCGGGGCTGGTGAAGGACGGGGTGGTGGCAGAGGCGCCGAACCTGCCGCAGCTGAAGGGCGCGAAGATACAGGAGCTGCTGGTTGCGCAGATGCGTAATCACGGGCTCGACGTTAGCGTTACCGCGGTGAACGATGCCGATGGCATGGCGGCGGGGCTGGCTTCGCTGCATGGCAAGCTGGACAGCATGATCCGCGTGTGGACGCTGGGCGTGGGAATCGGCTATGGGCGGTATCCCTTCGCACCCGGTGCGTGGGAGGGCGGCCATACGGTGGTGACGCTCGATGAGAAGGAGCGCTTCTGCGGATGCGGCGGACGCGGCCACATGGAGGGAATCATGGGGCATAGGGCGATGCGCCTGCGCTTTCTTGATATGGAGCCGGAGGAGGTCTTCGAGGCGGCCAAGCAGGGCGATGCCCGCTGCGTGGAGTTCAAGCGGCTCTGGCACAAGGCTCTGGCGGCAGCTTCGGCGACCACGATTCACATGGCGGGGCCGGGCAAGATCTTCCTGTCGGGGTTTAATACGCGGTTTCTGGACATGTCCATGCTGAAGGATTATCTGCAGCAGATGGTGAAGATGAGTCCGCTGCAGGGATACTCGCTGGAGATTGTGGATGATACGCCCGAGGTGCGGGTGATCGGCGCGGCAGTTTCGGCGGAGCAGGCTGCGACCCGGTAAAGACCGCAGGCTACTTCTGGCAGGTGGGGCAAAAGTGCGTGCTGCGGCCGGCGAGGACGATGCGCTTGATGGGTTTGCTGCAGATCAGGCAGGGTTGGCCGGTTCGCGAGTAGGCGTGGTGATGCAGCTGGAAGAAGCCTGCAACTCCGTCGGCGTCGACGTAATCGGAGACCGACGATCCGCCTAGTTTGATCGCCTCCGAGAGCACTTTGATCAGCGCCGCGTGGAGACGGGTCAACTCGGCGCGGGTGAGGCGTCCGGCGTGACGGGTGGGGCGAATGCCGGCGTGGAAGAGGCTCTCGTCGGCGTAGATGTTGCCGACTCCGTGGAGTAGTGACTGGTTGAGCAGAGCTGCTTTGATCGGAGTCTTGCGGCCGCGGAAGAGCGCGATGAAGTCCTCGAGCCCGATGGTGAGGGGTTCAGCGCCGGGTCCGGCGTATTTCTCCTCGGGGGTAGCGGGTTCTACGACGGAGAGCCGGCCGAAGCGGCGAGCATCGACGAAGCGAAGCTCTTTTCCGCTGCTGAGAGTCAGGATGGCGTGGGTGTGCGACGGAATCGGAGTGTCGGGGGTGGAGACGAGCAGGCGGCCGGTCATGCCGAGGTGAACGAGAAACTGCGCGGGCCTTGCTCCGTTCTCTTTGGACCGAATCAGATCGAGAACGATCGTCTTGCCGACGCGGTGGACGCGGTCGATGCGACTGCCTGTGAGGGCTTCGATGATCTGATCCGGGGAAGACTTGAAGGTTTGAGGCTTGTTACTGGTCCACACGGAGCGCACGGTCTGTCCGTGGACCCTGGCGTGCACGCCGTTTGCAACCGTCTCGACTTCAGGCAATTCAGGCATGCTGCTGTAAGTATAGGAGCGAGCGCGGCTTCCGTTTCGGGTGCAACGAAATGCATAGCAATTTACGTGCCTTTTGCATGTTCAAGGATTCTAATAGTCATAAATTCACAGGATGTTAACAAATCAGCCTCGAATTTGTTACCTGGACGCATATGATTGAATTCTCCCCAAACTACAACCGGTGATATTGCCATGTCGCTGACGGGCGTTCTGACACGTTTGAACCTCTCAACCATACCGGGATATAAGCAACTGCGGCAATCCGGCGTCCTGGATTTCGTGGTCGGCAAAGAGTTCGGCCACTATCGCGGTCGGTTCGGCACCAGCAAAGAGGCGACAAACTCTCTTCCGGCTCAGCGCCGCGCAACCTATGACAATGAATCACTTGTCTCGATCGGGATTGAATCGTATTCGACGATCCACCCCTTTGATTGGCCGATACTGACCTTTTGTCAGAAGCTTATGCGCGAGAACCATCTCCACGCCGTGACCGACTTTGGCGGCCACATCGGAGTGAAGTTCTACGCGTTTAAAGAGATGCTCGGTCTTCCGGAGGACTTTCGATGGCAGATCGTCGATGTGCCGGCGATGGTGAAGGAGGGGCGGCGGCGCTTGCCTCCGGAGGTGCACTCGTTGTGCTTTTTTGAGCACGTCGAAGAGACCGAGGCATGCGATGCGTTGTTGTGTTCGGGGAGTCTGCAGTATGTGGATTGGTCGATCGAAGAGCTCATCGATCGGTTGCCCCGAAAGCCGTACATGATTTTTTTGAATAAAGTCCCTGTCTCAACGAGCGAAGGGTTCTTCACGTTGGAGACGTTTGTAAAGACACTGCCGTGTCGGATCTTCGGTCCGGAGGAGCTCAAGACGGCCCGCCAGCATCTCGGCTACCAGCTTGCCGCGAGCTGGCCGATACCCAACCGCGACTTTGTTGTGCTTTCTTCGAAGGGAATGGAGAAGGTGCAGATGGTTGGAGAAGCCTGGGTGCTGCAAGCGACAAGCGCGTGACGCAGTTTTAGTTGATTGCGACCGTGGCGGCGGGTCGGCCGACGCGGGCGAAGCAGCGTCAGTGATGCGATAGCTGCAGAATGGGCAGGATGCTGGAGTAGTCGTCGGTCCAGGTACGGAGGCGTGAGTCCGCGGGGAGGGCGCTGGCAGCGGCTGTAAGCTCGGGTTGATCGAAGAAGGTCGAGCTCGAGGTGAGCAGAATCCAGGTGGCACGATACTCACCGAGGGAGTCGTCTGGCTGACTTTCGATCAGCTTTGCCTGCAGGTTGGCGGCGCGTGCCAGTTGGCCGATCTCGGGGGCGAGATTGAGGTACTGGTTGGAGACGTGGAAGGCCAGGATGCCGTTGGGGCCGAGATGTTTTTTATAGAGCGCGATCGCCTCAATGGTGAGCAGGTGCAGCGGAATCGCGTCGCCGGAGAAGGCGTCGATGGCGATGACGTCGAAGTTCTGTGGGGACTCGCGGGTCAACGAGGTGCGTGCGTCACCGTCGGCAAAGGTGATCTGAGCGGGAGAGTCTCGCAGATAGGTGAAGAGGTTCTGCGCGATGGGACGTACCAGCGGGTTGATCTCGTAGAAGCGGATGCGGTCGTTGGCCGCACCGTAGGTTGCGATGGTGCCGGTGCCGAGTCCGATGACTGCGATGTTGCGGGGACGCTCGCTGCAGCAGAGGTGAAGGGCGAGGCCGATGCCGGAGTTGTCGGCATAGTAGGTGGTGGGGGTCCGGGTGAGGCCTGGAGCGAAGAGTCTGCGTGCCGTGCTGGATGGTTCCGTTCAACAGCATGCGCTCGGTGCCGCCATGCGGGCCGGTCATCTGCTTTACGCGGAGGGTTCCGTAGAAGTTGCGGATTTCGAGGATGGCCTCGCGGGCGTAGGCGGTGTGCAGCATGATGGCGAAGAAGAGCAGCAATGCAGTGGCGGTGGACCAGAGAAGGCGTTGCGGCCAGCCGTCGCTCCACGTCACGACAATGGCGAGCGCGGCAGTGACGAAGAAAGAGATGGCGAGATCGTAGTTAGCGGAGAAGACCATCGGACTGGCGATGCCGATGAAGAAGGTTCCCGCTGCTCCTCCGGCGGCGATTAGCAGATAGAAGAGCGTTGTCTCGGCGGGATTCTTCGGACGCAGAGCGTAGGCCTCCGAGTGGCAGAAGAACCCGGCGAGAAAACACTCTGCAAGAAAGAAGAGGATGGCGATGCCGATAGGCAGGCTCACATCGGTCTTCGAGATGGCGTAGCCGAGGCTGGCCAGCATCACGACCAGCAGACGCACCACGATGCCGCGACGGTACAGCGCTGGAAATTCGAAGGCGAGGATGAAGGTGAGTAGGTAGACGGCCAGCGGCAGCATCCAGAGCAGAGGGATGGCGGCGATGTTGACGGTGAGGTGGCTGGTGACTGCGCTGAGTTGCATGGCCGCGGCCATTGGAAGCAGGAACCAGAGCCACTTCGCTTTGGCGGGTGCAGTGGTTGGGGTTTGTGTTTGTTCGACAGTGTTGGCGGGCGCAGGTAGCGGCAGTTGGCGCGCGACGACCGCACATAAAACGGCATAGACGATGAAGCCGAACGACCAGAGACTCCGCTGGAGCTTCAGTGTAAAGTGCGGTTCGACGACGAAGGGGTACGCGATCAAAGCGAGAAGAGATCCGCAGTTCGATAAGGCGAAGAAGCGGTAGGGGATCGTGCCCCCTTTGGCGCGCTGGAACCAGACCTGAAGCAGCGGACTGGTTGCGCTGAGCAGTAAAAATGGCAGGCCTATCGTGAAGGCGAGCGTCGAGAAGATTGTGGAGACGGGATGATCGGAGCCTCGAACAGGTTCCGCAGGGAAGATTCTTTGTGCGACCAGCAGCAGCACTGCTGCAGCGAGTGTGACCAGATAAACGTGGCGACGCCAGGTGGTGGCCTGGCAACGAGTGATCCAGTGGGCGTAGAGATAGCCGAGCAGCAAGGCGACTTGAAAGAAGACCAGGCACGTCAGCCACACCGCGGAGGAGCCGCCAAGCACCGGGAGCAGTTGCTTTGCGGCCATCGGCTCGACCAGGAAGAGAAGGAACGCGCCGAGGAAGATGGTTGTGCCGTAGAGCAGGCGTGATGCAGACATGTTGGCCCTGAAGGTGTCGAGTTGAAGCAAAGCGCCAGCGCTATCTCTCCGCACTAGATCTCGGTGTACCGAGGCGCAGGAGGAGGATATCGAGAGATTCGTATCTTGCGCCACCAAAATGGCATGGCGCAGCTTTTTTAGCTATGGCAGTCGCATCCAATAGGCTGTCGGTGAGTGGCTGAAACTACTGAGTTCGCTGCCACGTCTTTATGCGAGGGTCGAAAACCGGTCCGCTTCGAACGGTACCTCCCGCAGGCGCACGACCGCAGAGAAGTATTTCGAGGTGGAAGTATGAGTAGGTTGCATCGGGCCACGCTGGGTTTCTTCTGTCTTTCGTTTCTCTCTCTTTCGGCATTTTCACAACAACAGACGCCGCGCTCGGAGCAACTTCCAGCAGCCGTCGCCTCACCGCCTACCGATGCCAGAGATCCTCACCTTATGCTGGACGTTGTGGTGACGGACAAGTCGGGAAAGCCCAGAGCCGGTCTCACGCAGAATGATTTTGTCGTGCGCGACAGTGGCCAGATTCGAAAGATTCTTTCCTTTCGGGCAGTGGACGGTGCTGCTCCAGTCGAGCCGCCGGTGAGGATCATCTTCATGGTGGATGAGGTCAATACCACCTTCAACCGCGTGGCTTATGAGCGCGACCAGCTCAAAAAGTTTCTTCTGAAGAATGGCGGCCAGCTTGCCCATCCGGTCACTCTGGGTTTCTTCAGCGACACAGGAACTGAGCTGCAGAATAGCTCCTCGCAGGACGGAAATGCGTTGCTGGCCGAGTTCGATGAGCATGTGACGAAGCTGCGAACGATACGTCGCTCGGCGGGCTTTTATGGCGCGGAGGAGCGTTTTACGCTCTCTCTCAAGGGGCTGAGTCTGCTTGCTGAGGCTGAGGCGAAGCAACCGGGACGGAAGATGGTGATCTGGATCAGTCCGGGCTGGCCGATTCTGAGCGGACCGAATATAACCCTGACCACGAAGGAGGAGCAGGGGCTATTTTCCTCCATCGTTTATTTTTCCACGGCACTCCGGCAGGCCCGGATCACGCTCTACAGCATCGACCCGCTTGGGGTGGAAGATGCTGCAACGAATCGTCTCACTTACTACGAGGAGTTTCTGAAGCCGGTATCGACGTCGAGAGATGCGCAGGCGGGAAATCTTGCTTTGCAGGTCCTTGCCAGGCAGAGCGGCGGACAGGCACTCAACTCCAGCAACGACATCACCGAACAGATTACTCGCTGCGTTGCGGAAGCCGATGCGTACTATACCCTCGTGATAGAGCCAACGCCATCAGACCGCCCAAATCAGTCTCACTCTGTCGCGGTCAGCGTTGAAACACCTGGAGTGACTGCCAGGACGCGAAATCTTTACTACGGGCAACCCTGAGAACCCGTTGGTTGGTCCATTCGGGGTCGGTCTGGATCGATAGACGCACGGTTTTGCTGCCATTCAGGTTTCGAAAACCAGGGATGCGAAACGTCGAGGTCAACGACGCTATATGATAGAAGGCAGCGTGCATTTGCCTGTTGCGGTGTGCGTCTTCCGGCCAACAACCATTCTTGGAGAACATATCCGTCGTGAATCAACGCAAATCAGCGGTTATTTTGGGTGCCCAGTGGGGCGATGAGGGCAAAGGCAAGATCGTCGACGTGCTCTCGGAGAAGTTCTCCGTGGTTGCGCGCTACGCAGGCGGCCACAATGCCGGCCACACTGTCATCATCAAAGGCAAGAAGTTCGTCCTTCAGCTGATTCCGTGCGGTGTGCTGCGTCCGGAGTGCAAAGGCGTTATCGGCAATGGTGTTGTGTTGGATCCGATGGCGTTTTTGAGCGAGGTTAAGAAGTTGAAGGATGCGGGCCTGCCCGTGGACGATCAGCTCTTCGTATCCAACCGTGCGCAGGTGATCCTCCCCTACCACCGGATGATCGAACTGGCTGCAGAGAATGCGCCCGGACGAACGAAGATCGGGACGACCAGCCGCGGAATCGGCCCGGCCTACGAAGACAAGATGCATCGCAGCGGTTTGCGTGTAGTGGATCTGCTGAACTCGGCGCTGTTGCGGACGCACATCGAGAACGCCTGCCACGAGAAGAACACCATTGCACACGCTCTCTTTGGCACCGAGCCGCTGGACCCCAAGACGATGTACGAGGAGTACTCCCGCGCGGCCGAGCAGATCGCCCCCTTTGTGACGGATACCGCGGTCATGCTGAACCATGAGATCGACAACGGTGGAAAGGTGATGTTCGAAGGGGCGCAGGGTGCGTTGCTTGATATCGACCACGGAACCTATCCCTTCGTGACATCCTCGTCTTCGACAGCCGGCGGTGCGGTGACGGGCACTGGAGTTGGTCCGACCAGGATCGGCACTGTGATCGGCGTCACCAAAGCTTATGTGACCAGGGTGGGCGAAGGACCCTTCCCCACCGAGATTCACGACTCTACCAGCGATCTACTACGAGCGCGTGGGCAGGAGTATGGTGCAGTCACTGGCCGTCCGCGACGCTGCGGCTGGCTCGATATTCCGCTGCTGCGCTACAGCAACATGATCAACGGAACGGAGTGGCTGGTCGTCACTAAGATGGACGTTATGGACGAGTGCGAAGAGATTCCTGTCTGCACCGGCTACAAGGTCAACGGAAAGCTGACGGATCTGATCCCTGCGGACATGCCGGGTTACAACGCCATCGAGCCGGTTTATACCAAGCTGAAGGGCTGGAACAGTTCGACTGAAGGGATCACTGAATTTGAGAAGCTCCCGCAGTTAGCCCAGGATTATCTAAAATTTATACAACAGGAGTCCGGGGCGAAGATTGGAATGGTTTCCACCGGCCCCGATCGCGACCAGACCATGACATTGCCTGCATTTGAAGACGCGTTGAAGGCGTAAGAGAAAAGGCGGATTATGCTTAGTTTTACCGTGCGAATGACCTTCGACCAGTCGGACCGTGACGAGATCTCCGAGATTCTCTGTCATCTTAGTGCGGCTTCCCGGCAGGAGCCCGGATGCGCAAGCTATATCCCCCATCTGGTCGAAGGCGAGGCCTGCACGGTTCTTATCTACGAACAATACGTCGATGACGCAGCGTTGGAGCATCATAGAGGGACGCCTCATTTTCATCAGTACGCTATTGGGGGCCTGTATCAAAAGATGAAAGAACGTCAGGTTGAGAATCTCACCGCTGTTTGTTGAGGCTTTGTGGGGTTCTCTGCGTGTAGCTCCGTCTAATCTGTGGAGACTTGCGTACGACTAAAGTGGTTTTGACTCCACGCGGTAAATCGGTCTACCATCCGGTACGCTTATGGGCTTGTTCGGTCGTCCAATTCGTAGATCACTGATGGGCTCGGGCGTGTTGCTGGCGGCCATAGCGATAGGATGGCCTGCGCAAGACGCCTTTGCAGGTCACATGCAACCACTACACGAGAAAAAGCACGATGCGAAGCGCCAGGTCGAGGCGCTTGAGGAGCAATGGCGGCAGGCTCAGTTGTCGGGTGACGTCGCCACCATGGACAAACTCCTCTCCGACGACTACATCGGCATCTCGATGACCGGCCAGGTCAACACTAAGATTCAGCAATTAGACCGGATGCGGACTCGCAAGTTCGTACTGACGAGACTCGATCTGGGCGAGATGCAGGTGAAGCTGGTCGGCTCGATCGCCATCGTCACCTCACGCGCTCAGGTAGAAGGAACCAATGATGGCGTGGCGGTACAGGGGACCTATCGTTATACGCGGGTCTATCAACGGCTCCCATCAGGCGGATGGAAGATCACCAGCTTCGAAGCAACAAGGGTGCCGGGACCGAGAGATTCGGGTAATCGCGATGCAGCTGCGCCCAAGGCCGCGGCCAGTGTGCCTCAGGACGGACCCTCGTAGACTTTCTCGGAGATATTGAAGTTCGGCGTCAGGACAAGGAGTCACAACGGAAAGACCCTGCACATGGCAGGGTCTTTTTATGTCGTACTTGAGAGTCTTCGCGAACTTCGAGAAGGCCGCTCACATCTCATGCAGTCTTCGGTGCGACTACAGATACCCGCATCTCCCTCGTCTCTCGCGGCATAGCGGGAAGCTCTGACGACTCCGCCGGGCGGGGAAGATTCAGCGCAAGAAGTCTGCGATATAAGGAGCGGGTAGCACCAGTGAGGCGTGCATCCTCGGATTCATGCGGGAAAAGAGAGAGATATTTACGGGTGGAAGTTGCCGGCTTACGAACTGGAACGATGTAAGGACGGCGTTCGGGCTTAGGAGCGCCGCGGCCTTCCGGCGCGACAGGCGATACTGAACGCAGGGATGCGGGGAGTGTCTGTGAAAGATTTGGCATTGGGCCCTCGAACGAGACCATTGGCCTCAAACTGCTGTTCATAGGACGGAAACCCGGAAACAATGGTTGTATTAAATTTCAAAGGCGAGCCGAAGCTTCTCCCACGTCACATCCAGCGATTCGGGCAGGACGCGAGTTTCGGCCGTAACCGTCATGAAGTTTGTATCTCCGCTCCAACGCGGCAGCGCGTGTAGGTGCATGTGATCGGCGATGCCGGCTCCTGCGGCCTCCCCCAGGTTGAGACCCATGTTGATCCCGCCCGGGCGATAGACCTCTCGGAGTGCCAACTCCGAACGCTGCGCGAGAGCCACAAGCTCCTGCGCAACTTCAACTGGAAGCGCGGCCAGACTGTCCAGATGTTGGTACGGCAGCAGCAGCAGGTGTCCGGTGGAGTAGGGAAAGGCGTTGAGGCAGATATAGCAGGTTTGCCCTCGCCAGACGATGTAAGCCGCTTTCTCAGCGGCAACCCGCTCCATGCCGTGATCGACCGCGTATTCTACCGCGGCGATCATGTTGCAAAAGACGCAGTGCTTGTCTTCCGCTTCGGTTGGGGGCCAGGCGCTGAGCGCCGCAGGAACCCCGCTTCTGGCCTGCGGGTCCGACCGGGTGATGTAGCTGTAGCGCCAGGGCGTCCAGAGGCGGTCCATTCGGCGAGTATAGCGGAGCGAGTAGCCACAAAGCGGACAGAGACGGACAGGCAGATCTCCCGACGTTGCGACTTCTATCCGCCTCCATATTTCGCAGTTTGGAGCGTTCTCTGCATCAAATCGGGACGATCTGCATCAAATTATGTACGGCCCAACAGAATTTCATCCGATTACGAGCATGACATGGTGATGAAAATGCAGGCGAACAGTTCGTGTTTTGTTGACGTACTGTATGCAAAGTTCTATGCTTTATCAGTGAGCTATTGCGTGTGGGACCCAAGTGCAATAGCTCCTCTGCAAGACCTGATTCCTTCCATCCTGCCGAAGCTGTCGCGGGGATAGAGAAGCAGCCAGCCTCCCCTCCCGGATTCGCTGATTGCTCCCACTCACGCGCTGCTCTAGAGGAAGAAATCTCTTGGATCCCGGAGTCCGCATTCACCATGGTAGAAAACCATAATCCTGACCACAACGAGAGCAAACCCCTGACCACCGAAACGGAAGTCCTAGCGCACGAAGCGACAGCGGCTCACACAGACCTGTCTTCTGAATCCACCTCAACCCAACAGCATGAGACCGCCCACGACGCGTCAAGTGTAGCTGCACAGCACGTTGCACCCGCTGCTGCCGCTCACGCCTCTGCAGATCACGGAACCGTTGCCACGGCCACCGCTGCAGCCGACGAGTCTGACGATGATTTGAACTACGACGCAGCTGACTTCGCTGCCGCCCTCGCGAACTTTGATCGCGAGCAAGCTGCCGAGTCCGCCGCTGCCCAGAACCTGACCGCAGAAGAGGTCATCGTTACCGGCACCGTCGTCAAGATCACCGACAAGCATGTTGTTGTCGACATCGGGCTTAAGTCTGAAGGTCTCATCCCACTGGAGCAGGTTCTGGACATCAATGGTGTCTCGAAGTTCCAGGCAGGTGACACTGTTGAAGTTGTGGTAGAGCGCGAAGAGTCCGAAGGCGGTTACCTGGTCAGCTATGACAAGGCTCTCCGTCACAAGGTCTGGGACAAGCTGGAGCAGGCGGCGAACGACAAAACCCCTGTCAAAGGTATGGTTCTCAGCCGCGTCAAGGGTGGTCTCACCGTTGATATCGGCATCAAGGCGTTCCTGCCCGGCTCGCAGGTCGAGGTTCGTCCCGTCCGCAATCTGGACGGCTACATCGGCACCGAGATCGAAGTTCGCGTCATCAAGCTCAACAAGAAGCGCGGCAACGTCGTCATCAGCCGCAAAGAGCTTCTTGAAGAAGACCAGAACGCCAAGAAGTCCGTCACTCTTGCCACCCTGGAAGAGGGCAGCGTCCTCACTGGAACCGTGAAGAACCTCACCGACTACGGCGCATTCGTCGATATGGGCGGCCTCGATGGCCTGCTCCACATCACCGACATGAGCTGGGGGCGCCTCACCCATCCTCGCGACCTCGTCAACGTTGGCGACGAGATCCAGGTGAAGGTGCTGAAGTTCGACAAGGATAAGCAGCGCGTTTCGCTTGGCTTCAAGCAGCTGACGCCCGACCCATGGCTCGATGCCACCGAGCGTTATCCGATCGGCGCGCAGGTTCGCGGCCGCGTTCTGTCGGTCACCGACTACGGCGCGTTCGTTGAGCTTGAGCAGGGAATCGAAGGTCTCGTCCACGTGTCTGAAATGACATGGAGCAAGCGGATGAAGCATCCATCGAAGATGGTCAAGCCCGGCGACGAGGTCGACACCATCATCCTCAGCGTCAACCCGAACGACCGCCGCATCTCGCTCGGCATGAAGCAGCTGCAGGACAATCCCTGGGAGCAGCTCGAAGATAAGTACCCGACGGGTGCTATTATCGAGGGCCGCGTTCGCAACCTGACCGACTTCGGTGCCTTCATCGAGATCGAAGACGGAATCGACGGACTTGTTCACGTCTCGAACCTGAGCTGGACTAAGCGCATCAAGCATCCCTCTGAAGTCCTGAAGAAGGGCGAGAAGGTTCGCGCGATTGTTCTGGGCGTTGAGCCCGAGAATCGTCGTCTGTCGCTTGGCGTGAAGCAGCTTCAGCCCGATGTCTGGGATACGTTCTTCGCTCAGCATCGCGTTGGCGATGTCATCAAAGGCAAGATCCTGCGTACGGCTCAGTTCGGAGCCTTCGTTGAGATTGCTGAAGGAGTCGAGGGTCTCTGCCATGTCTCCGAGGCGATCGATGCCGAGGGTAAGCCAGTCGCGATGGATGTGGACTCAGAGCACGAGTTCAAGATCGTCAAGATGAACCAGGAAGAGAAGAAGGTCGGTCTCAGCATCCGTGCAGTCGGCGAAGAAGCCAGCCGCGCAGAGGTCGAGAGCTACAAGGAGCGCGAGAAGTCGCCCAAGGGCAACAACTCCGGTTCGTCTTCCTCCTCCTCTTCGGGCAACAGCAGCAGCACCACGCTGGGCGACCTGATCAACTGGAAGCGATCTGAATCAGAACGCGACTAAGCTCGAACCAGATAAGCAGTAGAGAAGGCCATCCCGATCGGGATGGCCTTCTCTACTTTCCATGTCTTTTCGATGCTGCCCGTCAAATGCTGCTCTATGCGGAGAGAGAATGCATCGGAGCTGAAGCCTCGATTACTCCGGTAGCCATCTTCGCAGAGGCGCGCCGCATGACCTCGAGCTCAGCCGGGGCAAAGAGCTCCGGTGGAATCCCACCGACTGCTACATGTCCAGGATCGTCGCCAAGAGCCATCGAGATCTGGTTCCAGCGAAGGAACGGCGAGGTGGTTGGAAGAGTGATGATGCGGCGCTTCGGCTCAGGAAACGCGAAGTACCCTGACCACAGGAGAAGCGTCACGCCAACCACAAGTCCGTTGATCAGGCTCATCGTGGAATACATGCTCGAGTAATGTGTAGTCCAGGCCGAGTTGACCAGACTTGTCGCAGCCATAAGACCCAGGCCAAGACTTACACCGAAGATGCGGCTGCGATAGGAGAGCCCCATCGGCCTGATCGCGAAGCAGACAAACAACAGCAGGCATAGTGTGAGAATGCTTGAAGTCTGTTGCAGCTGAGTGATCATGGTGACCATGAACTTGATCCCGGTCAGGTGTGGGGTCACCGCAACGCCTATCGCAACTGCGATGGAGATAGCCGCCACCCAACGGAAGACCAACATGCCCAATGTCTGGAGGCCCTTCAGTGGGGCCATCGCAAGCTTGAAGATACTGTAGATCACCAGGAGTGACAGTATCGCCTCAAGCGCGTAACTGACCCAGTAAACATAAAAATAAACCTGATAGGCCAGGTGTCTGTCAATCATCTGCCGGCTGAAGTAAAGCAGCGGCAGGCAGACAACAGAGCAGGTGAACCTCACGCATAGCAGAGCGGTCAGAAATCCAAACTGTCGGACAGCCTTGCCGCGCACGAGAAAGATAACCAGCATGCCGCAGAGAATCGGCTCAAGATACTCAAAATGAAGACTGGATATAAAGCTGTTCATATGCGTTCGTACCCTCGAGAGGCTCAATCAGGCTAGCCTATTCCCGGTGCGGACACAACAGATTTAAACGCTTCATGCTGCAAAAAGGTGCTATGGCTTAGCGAGTTCCTATGCCGCAAGCATGAGGGTCGTCTGGCGCACATACAGGAATGGGAAGCATGCTTGTGCGAGCAGCGGTGACCTTATTAAGAGGAGCCGCCGTCGAGGTCTTGGTTGTGGCAGCGACACCGGTGACAACAACGAAAGCAACGAAGGTACGGAGAACGGTTTTCAATGTATGGCCCCAATCGGAAATCTGTTGTAAGTTGCTCAAAATACATCCATAGCTGCCAACTAGCGGGTGCCCATACCGCAAGCATGAGGATCGTCTGGCGCACAGACCGGAATGGGAAGCATGCTGGTGCGAGCGACGGTCACTTTGTTATGCGCGGCGGCGGTGGATGTCTGGGTGGTGGCAGCGACACCGGTGACAACGAGGAGAGCGACGAAAGTGCGGATGGCGATTTTCATGTGTGGCCCCAATCGGATATGTTTTTGTAAGTTATTCAAAAGGCGAGGTATGGCTGTGAACTAGCGAGTACCCATACCGCAAGCATGAGGATCGTCCGGCGCACAGACCGGAATGGGAAGCATGCTGGTGCGAGCGACGGTCACCTTGTTATGCGCCGCGGCGGTAGAGGTCTGGGTGGTGGCAGCGACACCGGTGACAACGAGGAGAGCAACGAAAGTGCGGATGGCGATTTTCATTGAGGAAACCTTTCAGGGTGTAAATCTGTCTAACTGTTGGAGCATGAATATTTAGCTTCGGAAGTTGTTAGCGGGTACCCATACCACAGGCGTGAGGATCGTCGGGCGCGCAGACCGGGATAGGGAGCATGCTTACGCGAGCCATGGTTGCTTTGTTGCTCTTTGCAGAGGCGGGCGAGGTCTGAGACGTGGCGGCTGCACCGGTAAGGACGAGGACGACAACGAAGGCGCGAATGATGTGTTTCATGATGAGGTACCCCCAAAGTTGTATTTATGTAAAAAGATTTCTCTGGACAAACCAGATGATGTAACAATAGGATACAAACTGGACTAAGTCTAATAGAATCAGTTATATACAAAAGTATTAAACAGCTTCGATTACTAAAGTAATAGTGCAGCTCGCGCTGATGGGTGATGGGCTTTGCGCGACACTGGGGATCTATCTCGAAGGCGCATAGGCCCATGACTGCCAGAGACGTTATGCCAGTCGCCAGCGTCGCGGCACTAATCGGTTTGTTATCGCTAATATCAGCCGGAGGCCGAAGTCGCCGGGTGATCCCCCCGCGCAAATCGACCAAGACCCAAAAAGGACTAACGGAACAAATTTAGCCGAGGCGAATATTGCCTGGCTTTGTTTTGACTCTCGACGGTAGAAATGTTTTGCGCACCCACTTCAGCCCTAAAACGGGGCGAAGTGGGTGTTTTATCCGGCTTGAGCCGGCGTAGGCGTTACGGGTTCGGCGGCCTTCGCACTGGGGGAAGGAACGGTAGGTGTCGCCGCCTTCTTGGGAACAGCCTCCGCCTTTTTGGAGGGAGCCAGAATGGCGTGCAGCGTGGTGCCCTCCATGCGAGGCATAAACTCAACGAGCCCGGCGTCTCCGATATCCAGAATAAGGCGATTGATGATCTTGTAGCCGAGATCGCGATGTGCCATCTGACGGCCTTTGAATCGCAGCGAGGCTTTGACCTTGTCGCCTTCTCCCAGAAAGCGGACAGCCTGATTCTTCTTGGTCTGGTAGTCGTGCTCGTCCACCGTCACGGAGAACTTGACCTCTTTGATGACGATGACTTTCTGTTTTTTGCGGGCAGCGCGATCGCTCTTATCTTTCTCGTAGAGGAATTTTCCGTAGTCCTGAATCTTGCAGACAGGGGGCACGGCGTTGGGAGAAATCTCTACCAGGTCGAGCGAGCGCTCGCGGGCCATCTTAAGGGCGTCAAAAGGAGCCATGACGCCGAGTTGTTCGCCATTTTCGTCGATGACGCGAATCTCGCGGGCGCGGATGCGTTCGTTTGTGCGGATAAAAGACTTGGCGGAACGTTTATCAATTGGTGGAATAAGTCGCCTCCACAGCGGGTTTCGTCACCCGCTATGCATTGTTTAGGGTTTAGATGCAAATCTCGCGAAAGGTTGCACCGCAACGTAAAGTATAACACCGCAGACAGGAAGCCCTGTGTAATCAGCGGCGAAGAAAGTGCGTCGGGCACGCGCTGCGCGATCTTCTGCAAGCCATCGATTGCCGCCATCAGACTGCCAACTTTGGCATCGGGGCCATGATCATGTATGTTTGCACGGAAGCCCTCAGAAAGGAAACCGAATGAGACGCCGTATCCTGTTGGTCGATGATGAAGTCGCTGTCCTGCTGACCCTGAAGGCTGTGCTGGAGATCAGCGGCTTTGACGTGGATACCGCCGCATCCGCTCGCGAGGGCGTGTCTAAGCTGCACACCCGCGAGTACCAGATGCTCATCACCGATATGCGCATGGAGCACGATGTTGCCGGCATCGAGGTGATCAAGGCGGCGCGCTCTGCAAATTACCATCCTGCCATCGCATTGTTGACAGCCTTCCCTGTCGCCGAAGAGGACTGGCAGGAGATGGGCGCAGATCAGTTGCTGGTCAAGCCCATGCACACACGCATCCTTCTCCAGCAGATTGAAGACCTCATCGCCACGCATGAGCGAAAACTTGCCGACCTCGATTTGACGCCACCCTCGACAAAGCCTGCTAAGTCGCCCGTCAAAAAGAAAGTCGTTGCCAGGAAGGTAGTCGCCAAGAACGTCGTCGCCAACAAGACGCTACCTAAGAAAGCTGCGATCGTGAAGAAGGCTGCGACCGCGAAGACAGCCATCCGAAAGAAGCCTGTCGCGAAGAGAGCCATCGCAAAAAAAGCGGTGAAGACCTCCGTCAAGGCAAAGCCGGCACGTCGTCGCGCGAAGTCCTGACCGCCCTTTTGCAGCAGCCTAACTGGAAGTGTGTTCTTTGATGTAGCTCCTCAACGTCTGATTGAGGTTCATTGCTTTTTCTACGCCGCCATCCAGCATGCGCAGCCACTCCAGAGCAGGCTCCTTCAGCTCGGCGGTGCTTAGCAGATAACTCGTCTGCACAATAATTTCCAGCGCATTGCTCAGATCGTGTGCGATTCTGCGCATCTCGACTGAAATCTCTTCCGGAATCTTTTCGACGTTCGTGCCCTGGGAAATCTTCGCTTCGTTCATGTATGACTTTCAGCCTTCCTTTGCGTCTAGACGCGCTTCCTGGGGAGAAGACTCGCAATCCTGGATCCGATGCTCAAAACTTAGATGCGCAAGCCTGCTACCCCGGACGCCTCATCCCTCGCAACATACTATCTGCAGTTGCGTCCCCGCATTGACAGCAGCACCGGCGTTTGTAAAACTAGAGACTCGCGGTTAGCGTGCTCCGGCCATCTGTGCGGAGCGAATGACACCGTGCCGTAGTGGCGGAATTGGCAGACGCGCATGGTTCAGGTCCATGTACTCGCAAGGGTGTGGGGGTTCGAGTCCCCCCTTCGGCACCAAATTTTCAACCTCGGTTGCAGCAGGCAGCTCTTTCAGTAGCCAACGGCGACCGAGTGCGGACCTACACCAGTTCATCGCACCGTACGCCCGCAACCCATCGCAAAGGGACTATGCCCACTCAGCTTGATCAGATCCTTGCGCACACGCTTCTACAGGTAAAAGCTCGCAAGGCGGTCGCTGATTTCGGCCTGCTCGAGAGCATGGCAGCCGCCCACATCCCGCGGGGCTTTCGTGCCGGCCTTCAGGCCGCAGCCAAGACCGGCCCCGCCATCATCGCCGAGATCAAAAAGGCGTCTCCCTCCAAGGGCCTCATCCGCAGCGATTTTTATCCCGCCACCCTCGCGACCACCTTCGAGTCCTCGGGCGCCGCTGCTCTCTCTATCCTCACCGACGAGGAGTTCTTTCAAGGCTCGCTCGCCTATCTGCAACAAGCGTCCAGCGTCGTCGACCTTCCCTGCCTTCGCAAGGACTTCATCCTCGATCCCTTCCAGATCCTCGAAGCCCGAGCCTACGGAGCCGATGCGATTCTGCTCATCGTCTCCGCCCACACCGACACTGAGCTTAGCGACCTGCGCGACGAAGCCAGTTCGCGCGGCCTCGACGTCCTCTGCGAGACGCACGACCGCGAAGAGATGGAGCGCGCCGTCGCCCTGGGCTTCGACCTCATCGGCGTCAACAGCCGCGATCTCCGCACCTTCTCCGTACGCACTGAAGTGTTCTTCGAACTCGCAGCATCTCTGCCCAAGAGCGCCGTCACCGTAGCCGAGAGCGGCATACGCACCGCGGAAGACATCGCCAGCCTGCATGTCGCGGGATACGACGCCTTCCTCATCGGCGAGACCCTCATGCGGCAACCCGACCCCGCCGCCGCGCTCGCCACCCTTCTGGATCGCGAGTACTCCTCCGACATCTAATTTGCTGGCCTGTGAGCGGAGACGACTAACATCATGTGGATTAAAATCTGCGCCAACACTAGCCTCGAAGATGCACAGCTCGCCGCCAGGCTGGGAGCCGATGCCGTCGGCTTCGTCTTCGCTCCCAGCGCACGTCGTGTCACCTCTGATGAGGTTGCGAAGATTACACCGCATCTGCCAGCCTCCGTCGAGCGCGTCGGTGTCTTCCATGCGCTCGATGCCTACGAGATCGCTCGTGCCGCACACGAGGCCGGTCTCACCGCCGTTCAACTCCACAGTGGCGTCGACTTCACACTTCTGCATCGCCTCCACAAGCTCTTCGCCGGACAGGTCTCGCTGATCCAGACCGTTCACTGGGAGGTCGGCACCGACGGAAGCAGCGCGGCGATCGTAGCCGGGGAGCTGCGCAGAATTGCAGCGGACGGTTTAGTCGATCATGTTCTGATTGATTCGAAGGTAGGCGCAGCCATCGGAGGTACCGGCGTCGCCTTCAATTGGGACGAAGCACGCGCCATCTTTCAAGAGGCCGCACCTGAACTTAAGTTGGTCGTCGCCGGCGGCCTGCGCGCGGAAAACGTATCCGAGGCCATTCAGGAGCTCAACCCATGGGGCGTAGATGTCGCAAGTGGCGTGGAGTCTACGCCGGGCCGAAAGAGTCCGGAGAAGCTTGCCGCATTCATAACGAAAGTGCGCGAGTCGAAGGTCAATTCGACTTAGCAATAATTTGCGATTGTGGAACTTTGAACGACGGCCGCTGAATGCAACCCGAGAAGAAAGTACGGCCAGGAATACTGCCTCGTTGAGCAAAGCAGAAACATAGGGAACGAAGACCTGCGTTTGACACGGAAGAACGAGGCGAAAAAACTTACGCGTGATGTGGCAGCGACTGGTGAACGCGGGCCTTCGGGGTGTGGTCATGGTACAGCTGTGGCCGAAGATGCGCTGTGGGGGCTGGTCTCGCAGAGGCAATGGCGGGAACCAGTGCAAGCAATAAACCGATAGAAATTTTCAGCTTCATACAGGCAACCTTTCTACGTGTATATAAGACGCGTAGACGATGTTCCCGGATTCATATTTGTCCGCGAATCACCACAAGGTGAGGCAGTTGAATATACAACGAAAGCGGGAGACCTTAGTATCGCCGCAAAATCGCAATAAAAATTTGAATCTCCGAGCGCGTGCCTGAAGCTGTATTGCGTAAATGGTTATTACTCGCTGAGTGCCCCGTCAGCAACCAGACAACCTCCGAGCCGCCTGTGTCCTGCCGGACGGGCCTCCTGCGCGGAGGGCGGTCACTTCGCGACGTGTGTACCTTGTCAGGGCGAGCAGGCCGCATCGGTCCTCCCGTTGGTCGGAACATAAGTCGATCCCGACCAACGGGAGGACCACGCGAAGCGGTATACCCGCCACGAAGTGACTTACCGATCCAGTTCCTTCACCAGAAACGCATACTGATCAACCGTCGCTTCGATCCTCTTGCTGAGCGGCATTCCCGCACCATGCCCCGCCCGTGTCTCCACACGGATCAGGATCGGATTCGGGCCAGCCTGAGCAGCCTGCAAAGCAGCCGTGTACTTGAAGCTGTGCGCCGGATAGACGCGGTCATCATGGTCGCCCGTCATAATCAGTGTCGCCGGATACGCCACCCCGCTTTTGATGCTGTGCAGCGGAGAGTACTTGTAGATTGCGGCAAACTCCTCTGCGTTCTCTGAAGGAGATCCATACTCCTCCTTCCACGCCCACCCGATGGTGAACTTATCGAAGCGCAGCATATCCATCACGCCCACCTGTGCGATCACGGCGCCGAAGAGATCGGGACGCTGCAGCTCGCAGGCCGCCACCAGCAGGCCGCCGTTGCTCCCGCCGGAGATCGCAAGCTTCGCTGGCGAGGTGTACTTGTTCGCGATGAGCCACTCCGCTGCGGCGATGAAGTCATCGAAGACGTTCTGCTTCTTCAGTCGCGTTCCAGCCTCATGCCACGCCTCACCATACTCGCCGCCGCCGCGCAGGCTCGGCTGTGCGTAGACCCCGCCCATCTCCATCCACATCACATGCGCAGAAGAGAACTCCGGCATCAGCGGCACATTGAATCCGCCATACGCATACAGCAGCGTCGGTGCACTTCCATCCAGCACCAGGCCCTTCTTGTGGCTGACGAACATCGGAACACGCGTGCCGTCCTTACTCGTGTAGAAGATCTGCGTCGTCTCATAGAGTGCCGGATCGAAGAGCAGCTTCGGCTGCCGGAAGAGTGTCGACTCGCGCGTCTTCATGTTCAGCCGGTAGATCGTGCCCGGCGTCGTAAAGTTAGTGAACTGGTAGAAGGTTTCGGTGTCCTCGCGCAGTCCGCCGAAGCCATACGCCGTGCCGATCGCCGGCAGCTTCAGCTGTTCAATCAACTGCCCATCAAGTCTGCGAAGCTCGATCAGGCTCTGCGCATCGGCAAGATAGTTCGCGATGAATGTGTTGTCGATGATCGAGATGTCGCTCAGCTTGTTGTTGCTCTCGGGAATGACGGTCGTCCAGTGTTCGCGCTCAGGGTGATTCAAGTCGATCGAGATCACCTTTCCATTAGGCGCATCGAGCGTCGTCAGCAGCCAGAAGAGAGTGCCGTCGTTATTGATCGGTGCGTACGTCGCGTCGGCGGTTTCAATCAGACGCACAATCGCGGAGTCAGGCTGCTGAAGATCCTTGACAGCAATCTCGTTGTTCGGACTCGTGCCTTTGGACTGATAGAGCACCAGGTATCGCCCGTCATCGGTCACGTGTGCGCCGAGGTTCAACTCCTTGTCATCGGGACGGTCGAAGATCAGCTTGTCTTCGCTCTGCGGAGTGCCGAGCTTGTGAAAGAACACCTTGTGAAAATAGTTGGCCGCCTTCAGGGCCTCGGCCTCAGGCGCGTCGTAGCCCTCGTAAAAGAAGCCGCTGCCGTCCTTGAGCCACGCCGCTCCACTGAACTTCGACCATTCGACAATATCGGGTAGATCTTTGCCGGTCGCGACGTCGCGCACATGCCACTTCACCCAGTCGCTGCCCGCATCCGCGATGGAATACGCCGCAAGCGACCCATCATCCGTGACGCTCATCCCGCTGATCGCAACGGTACCGTCTGCCGAAAAAGTGTTCGGATCAAGCAACACCTTCGGCTCACCCTCCAAACCCTCCTGCCAGTAGATGACATTCTGATTCTGCAACCCGCTGTTGTGCGAGTGGAAATAGCGCGTGCCACGGCGAGCAGGAGCGGTGTACCGTTCGAAGTTGATCAACTCCATCAGCCGCTTCTGCATCGTCTCGCGAGACGGAACCTGCGAGAGGTAGGCCTGGGTCAGTTCATTCTCGGCGTCCACCCACTTCTTCAACTCGGCCGAATCAACGTCCTCCATCCACCGGTAAGGATCGCTCACCGCGGTTCCGAAGTAGTCATCCGTCTGCTCCACTGTCCGAGCCGTCGGATAGGTGAAAGCTGAGGTCATTTCAAGCGAGGGGGAGGCAACAGCAGAGTTCGTCGTCATCAGGTCAACTTTCGGTCATGTGGCGCTGAGATATGCCGCCCGGACTCTAGCTTAGATGAGTCAACCTGCGGTAAGTCGCTATCGAGGCGGTTCCAATTCCTTCTGTGGGAACGAAAATGGGAAAAACCTTCTTTGTGCACCGGCAGGTGAAAATGAAGTTGAGAAATCTGGCGCATCTTTCGGCTGCGAAAAACCGGCGGCTAAAACACCACGTCAGCCATCCAATTCACCACAGTCTCACCACGTTTTCACCATCACAAAACGCCCTTAAAAGCGAAAAACCTCAATAAAAACCACAACCTCACCACACGCCATTTTTTCCCAGTCGAAAGTACAAAATCGCCTCCGGTTAGACTCGAGCTATGCGGCTTTTTCTCCCTGTCCTCCTGCTCTCGGCCACAATGCCCGCCTTGACTCAGACCCCCGCGCCGCCGGACGACCAGAGCTACACCCTCAAAACCCAGTCCAACGTCGTTCTGGTTCCAACCACCGTCCAGACCAAGCACGGCGAGATGATCTACGAACTCAAGCCCGAGCAGTTCGTCGTTGAAGACAATGGAGTTCCGCAATCGGTCCGCGTCGACGAAGACACCGACTCTCTCGGCCTCTCTCTCGTGGTCGTCGTTCAGTGCAGCCGCGCCGCCGGCTACGAGTATCCCAAGCTTAGCGGCCTCGGCTCGATGATCGACGGCATCGCCGGTGACGCACCGCGCGAGGTCGCCATCGTCACCTACGGCTCCGCGCCACTGCTGCTCGGCAAGTTCTCCAACAACGTAGACGCCACGGGCCATGCGCTCGCGCAGCTCGAGCCCTGTGACGACCCTGAAGCCTCAACGCTCGATGCCGTTGCGTATGCGACGAAGCTCCTGGAAGCACGCCAGAACCACTATCGCCACGCGATCCTGCTGATCAGCGAGACCCGCGACCATGGCAGCACAGCTAAGCCGGCTGAAGTAGTCGCAGCGCTTGGGAGAACCAATACTGTCGTTGATTCGGTAGCATTCGGCCCGGGAAAGACAGAGGTCATGAGCGATCTCAAGTATGGCGGCGGAAGCGGTCCGATTGGTCTTCTTGTGATGGCAGTCAACGCCTTGAAGAAGAACGCGGCGCACGAGTTGGCTGCGCTGTCCGGCGGCGAGTACATCAATTTCACGACGCAGCGAGGCTTCGATGAAGGCCTTCATCAACTCTCAAACCACGTGCATAACTATTATCTGTTGAGCTTTCAGCCCCATGCCGAGGCCAACGGAGAGCCTGCATCGGGGATGCACAGAATACTCGTCAGAATTCCCGATTACCCTGAGGCGCGAATTCGCTTTCGTGAAAGCTATTTTGCCGGCGAGCTTGATTCCGCCGCGGCAAGCACGAACTGAGCCACGAGCGACAGTTGAACAGCATGGTTCGAAATGTCCGTTAGAACTTTCAGGAAGGAGCATACTAGGAGTCCGATGCCAGGCAATCAAGCGGAAGGACGCGTTTGCCGGTAGAGTGATTCCGGGTGGTTATGGGTATTGGTTCTCTCGATGAGGCCGTAGAGGATCGCGTGTCTTCTCTCTGGCGACTGACTTCGGTCGCGCTGGTCCTGGTGTGCCTGGGCTATGCCGCGCTGCTGCTGAATATTCGAAGCTGGGATAACGGCGGCGTGACGATCCTTTGGGCTTCGAATGGCCTTCTGCTGGGGGTTTTGCTTTGTTCGAGGCGACCGCAATGGCCGGCGTACCTGGCCGTCGGCTTTGCTGTCGATTTTGGACTTAATCTGGCGCTATCATTCGCGCCCTGGATCTCTATTTACCTGGCCGGCTGCAACATGCTGGAGGTTGGCGTTGCGGCTGCGTTGATGTACCGGACGATCTCCCCTGATCCAGACCTGACTCAGCGCAAGCAGTTGCTGAGTCTGCTGTTGTATGGTGTGGTGCTCGCGCCGGCGATCGCTTCGGGGCTGGCCCAGCTGAGTATTCCGAATCTCCACGCGCTGCCGCGATTCACCGCCGCGAAACACTGGTTTGTGGCAGATGCTCTGGGGATTGCGGTGATGACCCCGCTGTATCTGTCGTTCCGGCAGAGGGAGCAGTTTCCTGGCCGATCCCGGCTGGAAGTTGCAGGACTGCTTACGCTGCTGGTCGGTGCTACGGTCGGTGTCTTCTGGCAGACGCGTTTTCCTCTTCTATTCCTGCTGCTACCGATCCTCCTCCTGCTGGGCGCTCGTCTGCGATTGGCAGGATCCGCGCTTGGGTTGTTGCTTGTATCGATCATCGGCGGATACCTGACCATTCGGGGACACGGTCCGATTACGCTGGTGCGTTCAGGCTCGACGATGACCGGCGATCTGCTGCTGCAGTTCTTCGTTGCCGTATCGATGCTGGTGCTTTATGTGGTTGAGGTCGTGATTGCAGAACGCGAGCGGCTGCAACTGAACCTGAAGGCTAGTGAGACGTTGTTTCGTCTTTTGGCTGAAGCTTCGAATGATGTCATCGTTCTCTCGGATCTCTCCGGCACCCGGAGGTATGTTTCGCCGGCCGTGACCACTGTGCTGGGGTGGGGGCCAGAGGAGCTGATCGGAAACACTCATCTCCAGATCGTTCATCCTGACGATGTCGACGCGGTGGAGGCTTTGATGAGCGCTTGTCGCGACGGGGAGCCGGTGGAGGCGTTGATCTATCGGTGCGCCAGGAAGGACGGGAGCTACGTCTGGATGGAGGCGAGTCTGCGACTCTATCACGACGAGACGACGTGGGACCCGATCGGATTCGTTAATGTGGTGCGAGATGTGACTGCTCGCAAAGCCGCTGAAGATGAGCTGAATCGGACGTTTCGCCTAGTGGAGAATCTTGCGATGGCGGATGGGCTCACGGGAGTAGCGAACCGGCGACGGTTTGAGGAAAAGATGGATCAAGAGTGGCGCAGGGCGATGCGTGACCGATCGCTGCTCTCCGTGCTGATGGTCGATGTCGATCATTTTAAGCCGTACAACGATATCTACGGGCATGTACTGGGCGACAACTGCCTGCGCCAGATTGCAGTAGCCACGCAGGAGGTGATTCACCGCTCCTCCGACCTGTTTGCCCGGTATGGGGGAGAGGAGTTCGTGGTGGTGCTGCCGAACACCGACAGCGCAGGGGCTCAGTTGGTCGCCGAGCAGATTCGACGGACGGTCGAGATGCTTGGACTACCGCACTCGGGCAATCCATGCGGCGTGGTGACGGTGAGCATCGGCTGCGCTACCCAGACGCTGGGGCACGACTCGGTTTCGACCACGTTGGTGGACGCTGCGGATCAGGCGCTCTATCAGGCTAAGTCGGCGGGCAGAAACCGAGTTGAGGTGGCTGCGGGTTCGACGATTTCACGCTGATCGATGGATAGGCCTCCCCCTCCCCTCCCGGGGGAATCTTGGACGTAAGATATTTAGAGTCATGGACTTGCGGAAAGTAGGTGGCTGCAAAGTATTGATTTCATGGGACTTGGCTGCAAAATATTGAGAATAAAGGGGTTATATTCCAAAGAAAGCAGCCCCGGGTTGATCTCCGGGGCTGTTTCTTTTGTCTATACCAGTATAGCGAATCGGGCCTAACTCATACGCCACGCGAATATGCTGGATTGGCGCGGGTTTTCGTGATGAGGGGCTTGACAGGATATTGAGCTTGTCCGTCAAACTGCAGATCCTCGACTACGTTTAGCGAAGCGCGCCAGACTTCGTTTAGGGCGGAACCCGTTTATGCAAGGAGTTTGGAGAGGGACCTAGGTGATGACGGGAAGCTGGAGGGTGGTGCCGACGGATACTTTGTTCGGATCGGCGATGTTGTTGGCTTTGGCAATCTCGGAATATTTGTTCGCGTTGGCATAGAAGAGCAGGCTGATGGCGGAGAGGGTATCGCCGGATTTGATGGTGAGGCCTGGGTGTCGCCGCCGGTGTTGGCGATCTCGTGGTGGAGGTCGGAGTAGGTGGGGTCAGCTTTTTTGATGCTGTCCCAGACGCGCTCGAGGATGACGCGGGAGGGAACGGTGCCTTTGATGTGGAGTTTTTCGCCGTCGAGATCGACCGCGTCGAGGGTTGCGCCGTAGGGGGCGAACTTCTGCAGGGCTTGAATGACGCCTGCATACTTCTGCTTCAGGGCTTCGAGATCTGCCATGGCGTAGCTCTCCTTTGTCAGTTTGGCTGACTGTTGTGTGATGCAGTTTTGAGGGAGAACGCTGTGGGCCCGTGCGCTCTTCGGAGATCGAACCGCGCGATTGCGGCGGGCTAGACGAATTTGCTTAGAAGCTGCTGCGCCATGCTGCCCATGGAGCTGGTCGGAGCGGCTTGGCCGTTGGGGGCGAAGTGCTGAATGACCATCGGCAGGACGGTGGCGAGTGCTACCTGAACGATCTGAGGCGAGACGCCTGCTTTTTCTGCAGTTTTTTCGATGAGGCCGGTTCCGCCGAGTCCCTGCTGAACCTGCTCCGGGGTAGCTGTGGTGGCCTGGCCTGCGCCCCAGTTGTTGACGTGCTCGGCCATACCGTTATTTTTGAAGGCATCGAGAACGCCCTGGATACCTTCGGGATGCTGGGTGAGAGCTTCGATGAAGCCCCCGGCCACTTTGGCCTGATCGGTGCCGGCTGCTGCTCCCGTCTGACCGGCGAGCGATTGAATCATGTCCATAATTCCCATGTTGTTCACCTCGCACCCAATATATGACCGATTTCCAGGCAGTGCGGCGGAAGCTGAAATATTTATCGATTTCTTACGTGATGGATATGGGTTTGTCGATGCTGGATATGGGCCGCAGAGGCATTTCTGGCTTCGAAAGTCACGCCACCTCGAATTCCGGCGCCGCCGGCCTGTGTGAGGTTGGGTGGGGGATTCGTAGCGGGAGACAAGATCCGGCCGGTCGTCTTTCTATCCCGTTCTGGTTGAAAGTGCCCGGAGTACGGGATACTTCCAGCAGATGGGTATGGATGGACCTGTAAAGCGAGCCGGGGGCACGATGTCGAAACATATTGTGATTGCTACCATCGGGTCGCTGGGAGACCTTCATCCGTGTCTTGCCTTAGCTCAGGAACTGAGAAGGCGCGGTCATCGAGTGACTATAGCGTCGACGAAGTACTACCGCAGCAGAGTCGAAGAGGTGGGGGTCGCCTTCCACTCGATTCGGCCTGATTGGGATCCGACTGATCCGGAGCTTGTCCGCCAATGCGAGGACTTGAAGCGGGGGCCGGAGGTACTTTATCGCAAGCTGATCTTGCCCGGGCTGAGAGGAACCTACGAGGATTTGTTGTCGATTGCCGCTGGAGCGGACCTGATGATTGCGGGAGAGCTGGTCTATGCGGCTCCGCTGGTGTCGGAGAAGCTGGGATTGCGCTGGGTGTCGGCGATCCTGTCTCCGGACTCTTTCTTTTCCTCTCACGATCCGTCGGTTATGGTGAACGCGCCAGATCTAATCCGTCTGCGAAAGATGGGTTGGAGGGTCTATCGAGCTGGGTTGAACCTTGGCCGGGTGGCGACGCGGCATTGGTCGAATCCGGTTCGCGATCTGCGCCGTGAGTTGGGGCTGAACCCGAGGTGCGACCCTGTCTTTCGCGATAAGTACTCGCCGGACCTGGTGCTGGCTTTGTTTTCTCGCTGGCTGGCCAGACCACAGCCGGATTGGCCCGGGCAGACTGTCCAGCCCGGATTTGTTTACTTTGACGGGCAGAGAGATGACACTGCTCTTCTCGCCGGAGGCGGTTACATTTTTAACTGATGGGGATGCTCCAATCGTATTTACACAAGGGTCAACTGCGGTTCATAATCCGGGCAATTTTTATCAGGTGAGCGTTGAAGCTGCGAGGCGGTTGAATCGTCGGGCAGTGTTGCTCGGTGGCAAGGAAGTCCCCGGGACATCTTCATCGCAGGTTATTACGCTGCCTTACGCTCCCTACGCACAGATATTTCCTCGTGCCGTAGTCAACGTGCATCAGGGAGGGTCGGGAACGACGGGCCAGGCGCTGAGGGCCGGACGGCCGATGCTGATCGTTCCTTATGGATGGGACCAGCCGGATAACGCAGCCCGCATCGAGAGGCTGGGGAGCGGACTCCATGTGCCTCGAACTGATTATTCGCCTAAGACCGCTACGGCCGCTCTGGAGCGTCTGCTCGGCGAGCCCGGTTCGCGACGCGAGCGGCGGAGATTGGAGACTACCTAGAGGAGGAAGATGGGCTCGCCGTGGCGTGCGATGCGATTGAGTCAATCTTTTGATCTGCCGATCTTCGAGCTTTCGGGATGAAGAGAGGGCGATAGCTCGTGGGGACGGCCAGGATTTTCATTGGCTGGGAGCGAGTCAGACTTGCGGCATGAGTGATCAGAGGAAGCTGCGGAGTCTAGAAAGAGGCTGGCTGATTGGTCACGGAGCGATGTTTTCTAGCGGCGGGAGTCCCAGGTGATGCAGTTCCTGGTGGGGTCGGTGGTATTAAGTGCTTGGCAACTGGCGACGCTGGTGACTTGAGGGACTTTGCCGCCGAAAGGCGTTAGTTTGGGCGGCCCGAGCAGGCCGAGGGTGGATCCCACGAGGTTGCGGTGAGCGTGCCGTGTTTGAAGTTGAAGACCAGAGGGTCAGGGGTGGGTTTATCGCCAGCAGCGTCATAGGTGAGGGTGACGACCTTCTTATTGCGCTTCCAGTGGGTGTGCCAGATTTGCGGGTCCTTTTCATGCCAGTTCTGCTCGACGATGGCACTGCCGTCTGCGGCGAACTCGATTAGGACGACGCGATGGACGTCCTGGGAGAAGCCGCCGCTGCCGGAGTAGAAACCATTTAGCTGGTCTGCGGCGTGGGCCACGGGTGGAGAGGGTCGTGACCGACAGAGCAAGAGCCACAATGCGTGAGGGAGCGAAGAAGAAGGCGCATGGCAGCCATCCTACACAAGGCAGACGGATGATTTTCAATGGGCCAGGGGAACGAGATAGACTTGCGGCATGAGTGATCAGGGAAGACTGCGGTTTCTACGAAAGAGGCGCCGGCGGCGATTGGGCCCTACTCCCAGGCGGTGCGGGTTGGCGATATGTTGTTTGCGTCGGGACAGGTTGGACTGGATCCGGCCACCGGACAGATGGTTGCCGGGGGAATTACGGAGCAGACGGTTCGGGTGCTGGAGAACGTGAAGGCCGTGTTGGCGCAGGCTGGGCTGAATCTGAGCGATGTGGTGAAGACGACGGTGTTCTTGAAGACGATGAGCGACTTCGCTGCGATGAATGAGGTCTACGCGAGGTACCTGGCGCCGGAGGGCGTGGTTCCGCCGGCGCGATCGACGGTGGCGGTGGCCGGATTGCCGAAGGATGCGCTGGTCGAGATTGAAGTCATCGCGAAGGGTGTCAGCGCTGAAACTTGACAGGGCGGCTGGGAGCATCTAATGACTAGACGACAGGAGGTCTGAACCATGGCCGAAACGACGAAGGTTGAGAAGGTGCACAAGACGGAGGCAGAGTGGCGCGATCTGCTGACTCCGGAGCAGTTTCATGTGATGCGCGAGGGCGGGACGGAGCGTCCTTTTACCGGGGCGCTGGTGAATAACCATGACGACGGGATGTATCACTGCGGGGCCTGCAATGCGCCGCTGTTTACCTCGGATAAAAAGTTCGAGTCGGGGAGCGGATGGCCGAGTTTCTGGAACCCGGTTTCGCCGGATGCGATTGTTTCGATCGAGGATAATTCGCTTGGGATGAGGCGAGTCGAGGTGCAGTGCGCGCCCTGCGGAGCCCATCTGGGGCATGTGTTTCCGGATGGACCGAAACCTACGGGGCTGCGGTACTGCATCAACAGCGCTTCGCTGGGATTTGAGAAGCAGTAAATCGAGTCGAAAAACAGGAAAAGCCCCAGCCGGCTGATACGCGGCTGGGGCGTTCTGTTTCAAGGGTGTATGAGGCTGGTTAGCCTTTGACGACTTTGCCGGTCTTGATGCAGCTGGTGCAGACGCGCATGCGCTTGCTGCCGCCGTTGACCTTGGCTTTGACGGGCTGGAGGTTCACGTTCCAACGACGACGGGTGGTGTTGTGGGCGTGAGAGATGTTGTTGCCAAACTGCGGGCCTTTGCCGCAAAGATCACATTTTTGTGCCATGACGAAGTGCTCCAATCCTGAGTCGCAGAAGATTCCCGGGGACGCGCGCCTGAGTGAAAAAGCCTCAAAACAGTGCCGGGGAAGGGTGGTACGAGGAGCGTGGTAGCTCCTGACCGCTACCGGGTGAAGGGTAGTCTGCCGATTCGTAATCATACCATGCGAGGGGTGGCGGGCTCAATTGGAGGGTGATTGGAGAGCCGGGCGAGGGCATCGTGCTGTCTTCCGCAGACATCTTATTGAGGAGTCAATGCTTATTGGGCCCAGACAACATAATAGTTTGACGGTTGCGAGGACTGAGCTGAGTCTTTAAGCACGGTCTGATGCGTCGATAGGGTTACGGACCTGTGGCAAATGTGTGTCCAAAAAATCTCTGATGTGGCAAGGGAGACGTATTGCCAGCTGAATCAAATGAACAACACCCCGTCGTCGGGCCTGACCATCAACTTCCGGCCCCACCCCCGTCATCTTCCCGAAGTAAGCTCGTTCGGGTAGTGGTGTGGGTCGTTTTGCTGCTGATCTTTGCCGTTGGTTTCTTTCTGGTATTGCGCCATCACGAGGATGCGAGCACGAGCGCAGCTGCTCCACGGCGTGGGGCCGGTGGTGGAGCGGTCGCGCTGACGACCGCTACTGCGCAGAAGGGCAATATTGGCGTCTACCTGGATGCGATCGGGACGGTGACACCGGTTTATACGGCTTCGATTACGAGCCAGGTAAATGGGCCGGTGGTCGCGGTGCGCTTTAAGGAAGGACAGGTTGTGCGGAAGGGCGATCCGCTGATCGAGATTGATCCACGACCGTTTGAGGCCACGCTGTTGCAGGCTCAAGGTGTGTTGGAACGCGATCAAGCGCTCCTGGCGCAGGCGACGATGGATCTGAATCGGTATCGCGACGCGTGGTCGAGGAATGCGATTCCGAAGCAGACGCTGGATGACCAGGAGAAGATTGTGCTGCAGGATGCGGGCACGGTGAAAAACGATCAGGGTACCGTCAGGTTCGATCAGATTCAGGTGGAGTACTGCCATATCAGAGCGCCGATCTCGGGAAGGGTTGGGTTGCGGCTGGTTGATCCGGGGAATGTGGTGCAGTCGTCTGGGGCGACCACGCTGGCGGTGATTACGCAGATACAGCCGATTACGGTGATCTTTACTGTGCCGGAGGACAATCTGGGGCAGATTCAGCCGAGGCTACGTCAGCGGGCGAAGCTGACTGTCGACGCCTATGACCGTGCGGCGTTGAAACAGATTGCCACAGGGACGCTGTTGACGCTGGATAATCAGATCGACACGACGACAGGGACGGTGAAGGCGAGGGCGTCGTTTGAGAATAAAGATTTGTCGCTGTTTCCGAACGAGTTTGTGAATGCGCGGCTGCTGGTGAATACGCTGCAGGGAGCGACGCTGATTCCGTCGTCTGCGATTCAGCATAACGGGACAGCGTCGTTTGTTTATGTTCTGCAGAACAATACGGCGCACATGCGCTCGGTGAAGCCGGGGGTGATCGAAGGAAATACCACACAGGTGACCGGGATCAATCCTGGGGATGTGGTCGCCAATAGCAGCTTCGACAAGTTGCAGGACAATGCGAAGGTTACGGTATCGAATAAGCCGACTCCTCCCGCTGCAACGCCTGGGAGTAGCGCTCCTTGAGCCCATCCCGCCCGTTTATTCTGCGACCGGTCGCGACCTCATTGCTGATGGCCGCGATTCTGCTAGTCGGTATTGTGAGTTACACGCAGCTGCCCGTGTCGGCGCTGCCTGAGGTCGATTACCCAACGATTCAGGTGCTGACGTTTTATCCGGGCGCTAGTCCGCAGGTGATGGCGACGACGGTGACTGCGCCGCTCGAGCGCCAGTTTGGCGAATTGCAGGGGTTGAGCCAAATGACGTCGAGCAGTTCGGGCGGGACCTCGGTCGTGGTGCTGCAGTTCAATCTCAGCTTGAACATTGATATCGCGGAAGAAGAGGTGCAGTCGGCGATCAATGCGTCGCAGAGCTTTTTGCCGGCGAATCTGCCTGCGCCGCCCATCTACAGCAAGACGAATCCTGCAGATGCGCCGGTGCTGACGCTTGCTATTACTTCGAAGACAGTTCCGCTATCCCAGGTGGAGGATCTGGTCGACACGCGGTTGGCGCCGAAGATCTCGCAGTTGAGCGGCGTTGGGTTGGTGAGCATCAGCGGCGGACAGAAGCCGGCTGTGCGGATTCAGGCGAATCCTACGGCGCTTTCTTCGTATGGCATCAACCTTGAGGATCTGCGTACGCTGTCAGCCAGAGCAGCGTGAATGCTGCGAAGGGAAACTTTGACGGACCGAGGCAGGACTACCAGATTGACGCCAACGATCAGCTGGTGACGAGTAAGGATTACAGGAGTGTTGTGGTTGCGTATCGCAACGGCGCGCCGGTGATGTTGACTGACGTTGCGAACATTCTTGATGGTATTGAGAACACGACGCAGGCTGCGTGGATGAACCAGACGCCCGCGGTCATTCTGAATGTGCAACGTCAGCCGGGCGGAAACACGATCAGCGTGGTTAAGAGCATCAAGAAGCTACTGCCACAGCTTGAGGCCAATCTGCCGAAGGGCATCGAGGTGACGACGCTTACCGACCTGACGACTCCAATTCAGGCGTCTGTGAGCGATGTTGAGTTCGAGCTGATGCTCACTATCGGCCTGGTTGTAATGGTCATCTTCCTGTTTCTGCGAAACCTGTATGCAACGATCATCCCGAGTGTTGCGGTGCCGCTGTCGCTGATTGGAACGTTTGCGGCGATGTATGCGCTTGGTTACAGCCTGGATAATCTCTCGCTGATGGCGCTAACGATCTCGACTGGATTTGTCGTCGATGACGCGATCGTGATGGTGGAGAATATTTCGCGGTATCTGGAAGAGGGCGATACCCCGATGGAGGCGGCGTTGAAGGGCGCAGAGCAGATCGGTTTTACGATTCTCTCGCTGACGGTTTCTCTGATTGCGGTGTTGATTCCACTCTTGTTCATGGGAGACGTTGTCGGCCGACTGTTCCGCGAGTTTGCGGTGACGCTGGCGGTGACGATCGTTGTGTCCGCGGTGGTTTCGTTGACGCTGACGCCGATGATGGCTTCGCGCATTTTGAAACATAATCCTGAAGCTCAGCAGGGACGTTTTTACCGAGCATCGGAGCACGTCTTTGAACGGATGATTGCGTTCTACGGACGGACTTTGAAGGTTGTGCTTCGCTATCAGACGATTACGCTGCTGGTCGCTCTTGCGACACTGATGCTAACGATCTTTCTGTACATCATTATCCCCAAGGGTTTTTTTCCTGTACAGGATACGGGCGTGATTCAGGGAATCACGCAGGCTCCGCAGACGATTGGTTCGAAGGCAATGGCGGCCAAGCAGCAGGATGTGGCGAAGGTGATCCTGCAGGATCCGGCTGTCGAAAGCCTGTCCTCTTTTATTGGCGCGGACGGAACGAATATCACTACGAACAGTGGAAGAATGTCGATCAACCTGAAGCCGCTTGAAGAACGTGATCTGAATGCGTCCGATGTGATTCGCCGGCTGCAGTCGAAGCTGAAGGATGTGCAGGATATTCAGATCTTCATGCAGCCGGTGCAAAACATTACGGTTGACGATCGGGTGAGCCGCACACAGTACCAGTACACGCTGGAGGATCCGGACCAGAACGAGTTGAACGACTGGACGAACCGGTTTGTGACTCGTTTGAAGCAGCTGCCGGAGCTGGAAGATGTTGCGACGGATCAACAGCTTGGTGGGCTGGCGGTCTCGTTGGTGATCGATCGGGCAACAGCCTCGCGGCTGGGAGTCGCGCCGACAACGATTGACAATACACTCTATGACGCCTTCGGCCAACGCCAGATCAATACGATGTACACCCAGTTGAATCAGTACCACGTGATTCTCGAGGCCGAGCCTCAGTTTCAGATTGATCCGAACAAGTTGAATCATCTCTATATTCGGTCGGGGTCGGCGTCGGGTACTACGGGAGCGGCGGCAACTTCTTCGTCGGGTAATGGCTCCACTTCAGCGGGATCGAATGCACTGACGAGCTCGGTGCTGTTTACTGCTTCGGCGAATACTCTGGCTCCCCCGATCAATGCATTGACCTCGAGCACGGTGAATTCAACCTCGAGCAAGGGTGCGACTTCGGCGGGGACGACGAGTTCCACGTTCAATAATGCAGTGCCGTTCAGTGCGTTCTCGCACTTCGAGACAACAACCGAGGCGCTCTCAATTACTCACCAAGGCCAGTTCCCGGCGATTACGGTGTCTTTCAATCTTGCGCCGAATGCTGCGCTGGGAGGCGCGATCTCGGAGATCACGAAGGTGCAGAAAGATCTGCATATGCCGGCGAGCCTGCAGGCCGATTTTCAGGGGACCGCGGCATCATTCCGGAACTCGCTCTCGGGAATGCCTCTGCTGATTCTAGCTGCGCTGGTGACCGTGTACATCGTTCTTGGTGTTCTCTACGAGAGCTTCATTCATCCGGTTACGATTCTTTCGACGCTGCCTTCGGCGGGTGTGGGCGCGTTTCTTTCTCTGATTCTTTTTCATCAGGATCTAAGTGTGGTGGCGATCATCGGGCTAGTTCTGCTGATCGGCATCGTTAAGAAAAACGGAATTATGATGGTCGATTTTGCGCTCGATGCGGAGCGCCATCGGGGGCTCAGCTCTACCGATGCGATCTATGAGGCGTGCCTGCTACGCTTCCGTCCGATCATGATGACGACGATGGCTGCGTTGCTGGGTGGTCTGCCGTTGGCGTTTGGTCATGGTATCGGCTCTGAGTTGCGCAGACCGCTTGGAATAGCGATGGTGGGGGGCCTGCTGGTGAGCCAGGTGCTGACACTATACACAACGCCCGTTATCTACATCTTCTTTGACAATCTTTCGCATCGGTTTTCGAGAAGGTCCAAGAAAGCGGAGCAAGGTGGGGGCGAGTTAGAGCCGGCGGAGCAGCCATGAACATCTCCGCACCTTTTATTCATCGGCCCGTAGCGACGACGCTGCTTACGATTGCAATCGCGATCGCTGGTGCCATTGCATTTCAGGTGCTTCCGGTATCTCCGCTTCCGCAGGTAGACTTTCCCACTATCTCGGTGGGCGCGAGTTTGCCGGGTGGGAGCGCCGAGATCATGGCGTCGTCGGTGGCAACTCCATTGGAGCGTCAGTTCGGGCACATCGCCGGCGTGACGGAGATGACATCGGCAAGCAGCCTGGGCACGACGTCCATTACGATTCAATTCGACCTGAGCCGCAACATCGATGGGGCGGCGCGCGATGTCGAGGCGGCCATCAATGCTGCGAGGACTTATCTTCCGGCGAATCTTCCAGCGAACCCGACGTATCGCAAGGTAAATCCCGCTGACGCGCCGATCATGATTCTGGGCCTGACGTCGGATAAATATGGGCCGGACAAGCTCTATGACGAAGCGTCGACGGTGGTGCAACAGAAGCTGTCGCAGATACAGGGAGTTGGGCAGGTCAATCCCGGCGGTGGAGCGTTGCCTTCTGTTCGGGTCGAAGTGAATCCGACGAAGCTTGCAGGCTTTGGGATGACGATGGCGAATGTGCAGTCGGTGGTTAGTCTGCAGAATTCCAATCTGGCGAAGGGACAGATTACGAACGGAGATGTCTCTGCGGACATTGTGGCGAACGACCAAATTTCGCACGCAGAGGACTACAAGCCGATCATTATTGGATATAACAATGGATCGGCGGTGAGGCTTTCAGACGTTGCAGACGTTATTGACTCTACTCAGAATCTGCGGGCGGGTGGATATCTGAATGGCAAACGAGCTGTGATGCTGATTATCTTCCGGCAGCCGGGCGCCAACATCATCGACACAGTGGATCGACTTCGCGCGGCACTTCCTTCGGTGGAGGCCTCGATTCCAAAGGGGATCGATACGACGATTGTGCTTGACCGTACGACAACGATTCGGGCTTCGGTGAGCGACGTGGAACGAACGCTGATCCTCTCGATTGTGCTGGTGATCGTGGTGGTGTTTGTCTTCCTGCGCAATGGCAGGGCGACGCTGATTCCGGCGGTGGCGGTTCCAGTGTCATTGATAGGAACCTTTGCGGTGATGTATCTGTTTGGCTACAGCATTGACAACCTTTCTTTGATGGCGCTGACGATCTCGACGGGTTTTGTGGTGGACGACGCAATTGTGGTGATGGAGAACATCACGCGTCATCTCGAGAATGGCATGACTCCGTTTGCTGCGGCGCTTAAGGGAGCGCAGGAGATCGGGTTTACCGTGGTTTCGATCAGCATCTCGTTGGTGGCGGTTTTTATTCCACTGTTGCTGATGGGCGGGATTGTGGGCCGGCTGTTTCGCGAGTTTGCTGTGACGCTCTCTACTGCGATCGTTGTGTCGATGCTGATCTCACTGACAACGACCCCGATGATGTGCGCTTATTTACTGCGGGACGAGCACCGAAAGAAACATGGCAGGATTTACATGGCATCGGAGAGGTTTTTCGATTGGGTGCTTTCGATCTATCGGCGGAGCCTGCATTGGGTTTTGGAGAATCCAGGGCTGACGCTGACTGTTTTGCTGTTGACGATCGCTTTGAACGTAGTGCTGGTTATCAAAATTCCCAAGGGGTTTTTCCCGCAGCAGGATACCGGCTCGCTGGCCGGAGCGGTTCGCGGGCCGCAGGACGCTTCGTATGCTTCGATGAATGCGGCGATCCAGCAGGCTGGTGCAGTGGTAAAGAGGGATCCTGCCGTGGAGAACGTGATTGAGTTTACGGGGGGGCAAGGCGCGACAAACACGGGCAATATGTTTGTGACGCTTAAACCGCTGAATGTTCGAAAGATTGGCGCGCCGGATATTATCAACCGACTTCGGCCGGGGCTGAATCGGCTGACCGGCGCTTCCACTTTTCTACAGGCGGCGCAGGACCTGCGGATTGGGGGACGTTCGAGCAACGCGCTTTATCAGTACACGATTCAGGCCGATAACGTTACAGATCTTTCGACGTGGGGACCTAAGCTGCTGACGGCGATGATGCGTCTCCCTGGTTTTCAGGATGTGAGCTCGGATCAGCAGAATGGCGGACTGGATCGAGCTGCTGACCTACGACCGAGTGACTGCGGCAAAGTTGGGCCAGACAGCACAGTCGCTGGATCAAGGGTTGTACAGCGCGTTTGGACAGTCGGAAGTTTCGATTATTTATACACAGTTGAATCAGTATTACGTTGTGTTGGAGGTCGCTCCAGAGTACTGGCAGACGCCGGAGGGATTGAAGAATATTTATTTTCATCCTGCGGGCACGAGCAGTACGACGGCCAGCGGCAATGTCCCACTGTCTACGATGGCGACGGCTGCGACCAATACTACGCCGTTGTCGCTGAATCACACGGGGTTGTTTCCTTCGGTAACGGTCTCGTTCAATCTGGCTCCCGGGATGTCTTTGAGCGATGCGACGCTTGCGATCAGCGGAGATGCAGCAGCGGCTGGGGACGCCGACGTCGGTACATGGCTTTTTCGCGGGGACTCTGCTGGCTTATCAGCAGTCTCTTGGCACGGAGCCGCTTCTGATTCTGACGGCGCTGCTTGCGGTTTATATCGTGCTCGGAGTTCTATACGAGAGCCTGGTGCATCCGTTGACAATTCTTTCGACGCTGCCCTCGGCGAGTGTTGGCGCGATTCTTGCACTTATGCTCTTCAAAGTGGATTTGAACGTCATCTCAATTATCGGAATCGTGCTGCTGATCGGCATTGTGAAGAAGAACGCCATTATGATGATCGATTTTGCGTTGCAGGCCGAGCGCGAGGGCGGTATGAATACGGAAGATGCAATCTTTGAAGCGTGCATGCTGCGTTTTCGGCCTATTCTGATGACGACGATGGCGGCGTTGTTTGGGGCGTTGCCACTGGCATTTGGTACCGGAACGGGATCGGAGCTGCGCCGCCCATTGGGCATCACTATTGTCGGTGGCCTGATCGTGAGTCAGATGCTTACGCTCTACACCACTCCTGTCGTCTATCTCACGCTGGATCGCCTGCGTCTGCGCGCGTTGGGTCGTAAGCACGATACTTTCAACCCCGGGGGCGGCACGTCTGCCGTTGCTGCGGAGTAGATTCGGATGTCTAACCTATGACTAACTTTCGATTCACCATTTTGATTTGCCCGGCACTCACGACGCTCCTGTTGACGGGATGCATGGTGGGGCCTAAATACCACACGCCTCCGGCTGTTGCCCAGGCGCCGCCTCCGACTTACAAGGAATCGCCGACGCAGTTTCAGGATACCGATGGCTGGAAGGTGGCGCAGCCGCAGGATGCGATGCTGCACGGCAAGTGGTGGGAGATCTACAACGATCCAGAGCTGAATGCGCTGGAGGAACGATTGAATATCGACAATCAAAACATCAAGCAGTTTTTTGCTAACTTTATGGAGGCACGGACTCTTGTGGCGCAGGCGCGCTCGCAACTTTATCCAACTGCTTCTGTGGGACCTTCGTATTCCCGTTCCAAATCTTCAGCGAATCTGGGGCGTTCGTCGCAAGCCAACACGGGTGCCACGAGCTCCGTCGGCACGTTGCCGCTTTCTGTTTCGTGGGAGCCCGATCTTTGGGGTAGGATCCGCAGTACGATTCACGAACAGCAGTACAACGCGCAGTTGAGCGCCGCCGATCTTGAAAACGAGAAACTGACCGAACAAGCGAGTCTCGCTACGTTCTTCTTTGAGATCCGTGGTCAGGATGCTTTGCAGGCGATTCTGAACGACACAGTGGAGGCGGACAAGAGGGCACTGGAGTTGACGCAGGCGCAGTACGAGACTGGCGTAGGCGACCGAATTTCGGTGGTAGAGGCGCAGAATACGCTACAGAATGTGCAGTCGCAAGCGATCAATCTTGGTGTGGCGCGTGCGCAGTTTGAGCATGCCATCGCCCTGTTGGTGGGGGCCAATGCGTCGACGTTTTCTATTCCAGTGAGGGCTGCCAGCGTGACTCCTCCGCCCATACCGATTGGGTTGCCGTCGGCGTTACTGGAGCGGCGTCCTGATATTGCTGCATCGGAGCGAAACATGGCGGCGGCGAATGCGCAGATTGGTATTGCCACTGCGGCTTACTACCCCAATCTGACCCTGAGCGCGTCTGGTGGATACGAGAGTTCTACGTTCAAACATCTGTTTGACTGGCCAAGCCGGGTATGGTCGATCGGGCCAACGGTGAGTGAAACGGTCTTCGACGCTGGGCTGCGGCGAGCGACGGTGAATCAGTTTAGAGAGGTCTATAACGCCGATGTCGCGAGCTATCGGCAGACCGTTCTTGCGGGATTTCAGCAGGTCGAAGACGCGCTTGCTTCGGTGCGTATTCTTTCGCAGCAGCAGATCGAGCAGCAAGAGGCGGTGAAGTCCGCGGAGGAGTTTGTGACGCTCGAGACGGCGCGGTATCAGACAGGCATCGATCCTTATGTCAACGTGGTGACGGCGCAGACGACGTTGCTGACGGACAGGCAGGCGGTCGCGACTCTGCGGGTGCAGGAGATGACGGCTTCGGTGCAGTTGATCGAGGCGCTGGGTGGTGGATGGGATCGCTCGCAGTTACCTACGCCGGCACAGGTCTCTGAGAAACTGACGAGCGCTGAGACAACGATTCAACGGTGAAGCTGACGTGTGACCTTTGCCTGATGATCGTGTAGGGTTTCTATGTCCGGCGCGATGTTGATTTTCGCGCTGCAAATCTCCGTGGTCTAACGATAAAAGGTGCGGTTGAATGCGAATGCGAGTTTGGGAATCGGTGCTGGCTCTGGTCGCTGCAGGTTCCATGGGATTGGGTTCGATGGCTTTCGCAGCAGCTAATTCGTCTCTTCCTCAGCCGGTAACGCTCTCAGCGGGCTGGCAGCTGCAGGATGCGGCGAAGGTGACTGAGGCCGGGGACGCGATCGCTTCGAGCAAATTTTAAGCCGCAGGGTTGGTATTCCGCGACGGTGCCCGGAACAGTGCTGACGAGTCTGGTAAATGCCGGCGTCTATCCAGAGCCGCTGTATGGAGAGAATAATCGGCCTGACAAGATTCCCGATAGCCTTGCGCGCGCGCCGTACTGGTATCGAACGGTCTTCGAGGTGCCGGAGGATTACGCAGGGAAGCATGTTTGGCTGAACTTGGAGGGGATCAATTTCTCCGCTCAGGTGTGGGTGAATGGAACGCAGGTCGGCACGATGAAGGGCGCATTCAGCGGGGGATCTTTGATATCTCTGCGGAGGTAAAGCCGGGAAAGAAGGCGGTGCTGGCGGTGCTGGTCTCGCCGCAGCCGCATCCGGGAGATCCGCATGAACATACGATTCGCGATGGGGTGGGGAAAAACGGCGGAATTACTGCGATCGATGGGCCGACGTTTCTTTCGACGATTGGCTGGGACTGGATTCCAGCGATTCGCGATCGGGATACGGGGATCTGGCAGAAGGTTTTTCTTTCGGCGAGTGGGCCGGTGGTGATTAAAGATCCGCTGGTGATGACGGATCTTCCGCTGCCAAGGACCGATTCGGCGGATGTCTCGGTGCAGGCGCGGGTAGAGAATGTGACGGATGCGCCGCAGAAGGGCATGCTAAAGGGAAGCTTTGGGGATGTGACGTTTGAACAGAGTGTCGAGGTTGCAGCGCATAGTTCGCAGACGGTTTCGGTTGATCCGAAGAGCACGCCCGCCATGCATGTGGCGCATCCGAAGCTGTGGTGGCCGAATGGATATGGGCCGCAGAATCTTTACGAATTGCATTTGAGTTTTCAGGTGGATGGGAAGACGTCGGACGATAGCAAGATGTCACCTTTGGTGTTCGCAAGTTCACTATGCGGTGCCTGATTCGGAGAACCTGACGATCTCGGTCAATGGGGTTCGCGTATTTATTCGCGGAGGGAACTGGGGACTGGATGAAGCGATGAAGCGCAATCCGCGGGAGCGGCTGGAGGCGCAGATTCGGATGCACCAGATCGCGAATATGAACATGATTCGCAATTGGGTTGGACAGAGCACGAGCGAAGATTTTTACGAGCTATGCGATAAGTATGGATTGCTGATATGGGATGAATTTTTCCAACCGAACCCTTCCGATGGGCCAGATCCGGACGACTTCGATACGTATATGGCGAATGTGCGCGACAAAATTCTGCGGTTTCGCAACCATGCTGTCGATTGTGTTGTGGTGTGCACGGAATGAAGGCTATCCGCCGAAGAAGATTGACGATGCGCTGCGCGTGTTGATGACCGAGTTGGAGCCGACGAGGTTGTATCAGGCGAACTCGGCCGACGGGCGTGGGGTGAATTCGCATGGGCCGTACCACTGGAGGACGCCGCGTGAGTTTTATGTCTACGACGAGGCATTCAAGACGGAGATTGGCAGTGTGTCGGTACCGACGCTGGAGTCGATTCACGGCATGATGCCGGAGAAGGATTGGGAGACTATCAACGATGACTGGGCGGAGCATGACTTTGCCAAGGGAGCGGCGGATGGCGACAAATATCCAGCGATGATTGCGGATCGGTATGGCAAGGTGGCGAACCTTGCGGACTTTGTGCGGAAGTCGCAGCTTGCGAATTATGAGGCGTTTCGCGCGATGTATGAGGGACGGAATGCGAAGCTGTTTCATCCGACGACAGGTGTCATTACGTGGATGAGTAATCCTGCGCAACCAAGTTTTGTGTGGCAGATCTATCACCACGATCTCGAACCGAATTCGGCTTTGTTCGCAGTGAAGAAGGCTGCCGAGCCAGTTCATATTCAGCTGAATGAATGAATGGAGAGGTCCAGGTTATCAATAACCTTGATACTCCATTGGAAGGAGCGCATGCTCATCTGTCGATCTACAACCTCGATGGAGCGGTCAAGTATCAACACGATTTCGATGTGACTGCCTCCGCCGAGCCTGGCGACTACGCTTGGATCTGTGGCGTGGCCCGCGGATCTTTCGACTGTTCACTTTGTGAAGCTGGAGCTGCGTGATGGAGCGGGGAGGCTGGTTTCGGATAACTTCTATTGGCGCGCGCTGCCTGAACATCAGGACGATTTGAAGGCGCTTAACAGTCTTTCTACGATCGCGCTGGATGCGAAGGTGAGTCGGTAGCGATGCCGAGGGAAAGAGCTTGATCACGGTGACGCTGCATAATCCGGATAAGGAAGTTGCGCTGATGACACATCTCCAGTTGCGGCGGAAGCGTTCCGGCGAGCGAGTGCTGCCGGTGTATTACAGCGACAACTATGTGTCGCTGCTGCCGAATGAGAGCAAGACGATCACGATTGAGGCGGCGACGCCGGACCTGAAGGGCGAAGACGCGTTGGTGGTTGTCGATGGATGGAATGGCAGGGTCGTTGCCGGGACTGCGGCGGGAGTAGGGATCGAGACCAATGCCGATGCCTTGGTCGAACACTGGCCCGTGACCGGACTGCCGATGATCTCGGCCACACAATGATTAGTGCGAGGATCTGATTGGAAGGGATGGTAGGCACGAGGAGACTCGAACTCCTGACCTCTACCGTGTCAAGGTAGCGCTCTAACCAACTGAGCTACGCGCCTGTGCGTCCTCTCAGTCTAAACGGAAGAGGAGCGCTGGGGCAACCTTGCGACAGGATTGGGTTACGATGGATCTGAATCCCGCAACAGTGCCCTTCCTTAGCCAATTTCGCGCCGCACCGAACCTGCTGACGCTGATGCGGCTGTTCATCATCCCGTTTCTGGTGATCGAGATCCTGGATGGGCACTATCGCATCGCGTTTGCGCTGTTCATGCTTGCAGGCATCAGCGATGCGCTGGATGGGCTGCTGGCGCGCTGGCTTAGCCAGAAGACTACGCTGGGACAGTATCTCGACCCGATTGCGGACAAGCTTCTGTTGAGCACCCTGTTTGTTGTCCTGACTCATGTTGGGCTGATTCCGCAGTATGTGACGGTTCTGGTCTTCAGCCGCGATGTGGGAATCCTGTTGATCTCCACCCTGCTGTTTGTCACGGGATCGCTGCGGGACTTCCGGCCCAGCCTTCTCGGAAAGCTGAATACTCTGGTGCAGATCGTGGCTCTGATCTGCAGTGCTTTGTCAGAAGATCTTTGTGTCGGCCCACTTGGCGACGTTGCGCGATGTGTCTGGTGCGCGCGATCGCGGTGCTGGCGCCGCTTTCGGCGGCGCAGTATGCCTGGATTGTCTTCGAAGAATGAATGCGCCGCCGGCGCAGACCGTCGGTCTAGCCTGGTTCTGGTGAGGGTCTCTCAGCCGAGTTTCGGCAGGCCCTGTTCTTCTTCGATGGCGATGTCGCTGAACTCGGCCGAATCGAAGACTTCTCCGCAGCTTCTGACACTCAACGAACTCGGCGTCTTCCTCGCGGGCGACAATTTTTACGATGGGATGTTTGCAGATGGCGGTCATATGGGGAGGAAAAATTGTGAATGGTATGGATTTTGCCCGTCTCAGAGCACCTTGTCAACCTGCGATTTCTGGACTTTTGTCCTGGTTGAAATTCATGGTGAGATTCGTGGTGCAAGGAGTGGTATAGCGTGGTTGCACGCACCGCCATTGTGGACGTACACTAATCTAGGACTGGAATTGTCTGATTTGCAGTCGATTTTCAGCAGGCGGGAGCCTCTAGGAAGCCGACATGCTGCGTCTGACCAAAAAAGCGGATTACGGTCTGATGGCTCTGAAGTATCTGGCAGAGCAGACGGACGGCAGCCGCGCACAGCGCAAAGGACATCGCCGAGGCCTACCACATCCCTCCTCAGCTGCTGGCGAAGATCCTGCAGACCCTGGCGAAGGCCGGGCTGCTGGTCTCGCATGCGGGAACCAACGGCGGCTATGCACTGGCCCGGCCGGCGACGGAGATCACGGCGTTTGAGGTGATCCGGGCCATCGACGGGCCGCTTTTTATTACCAGCTGCATTACGATTCACGGAACCTGCGACCTGGCGGGCATTGCACCATCAAAGAACCATTGCGCAAGGTGAACGACAGCATCAAGGATCTGCTGAGCGGCATCCGCATCGCCGACCTGATCGAGCCGGGGATGGCGAGCAGGCGGGATCAGGCGCTCCGGTGGGCGGCGGCCTGGTCAGTATCGCGGTTTAGCAACGGCTGACTGACGACGCAAGAGCTTTAGATTATGGAGAGTTACAGAGCACGAGTTTGGGAGAGACGATGAGCAACGATATGAGCAACAACGGCGTAGTGATCAGCGAGTCCGCAACACCACTGCCGGCGGGCGTCAAGCTGCCGATCTACATGGACAACCACGCCACGACGCCGCTGGATCCGCGCGTGCTGGAAGCGATGATGCCGTACTTCACGGCAAGCTTCGGCAACGCCGCCAGCCGCAACCACGCCTTCGGCTGGGAGGCCGAGCAGGCGGTCGAGAAGGCGCGCGAGCAGATCGCCAAGCTGATTGGCGCGACCGCCAAGGAGATCATCTTCACCTCGCGGCGCCACCGAGTCGAACAATCTCGCGATCAAGGGCATCGCGGAGATGTACCGCGAGCGCGGCAACCACATCATCACCCAGGTGACCGAGCACAAGGCTGTGCTCGATACCTGCAAGAGGCTGGAGAAGCAGGGCTACCGCGTGACCTATCTGCCGGTGCAGGCGGATGGGCTGATCGATCTCGAAGACCTGAAGCGCGCCATCGACGACAAGACGATCCTGGTCTCGATCATGTATGCGAACAACGAGATCGGCGTGATTCAGCCGATCGCCGAGATCGGCAAGCTCTGCCACGAGAAGGGCGTCATCTTCCACACCGACGCGGTGCAGGCTGTGGGCAAGATTCCGGTCGATGTGCAGAAGGACAACATCGATGTGCTGTCGCTCTCCGGCCATAAGATCTATGGGCCGAAGGGTGTCGGCGCGCTGTACGTTCGCCGCCGCAATCCGCGCGTGCAGATCTCCGAGCAGATCAACGGCGGCGGCCACGAGCGCGGCATGCGTTCCGGCACGCTGAATGTTCCGGGCATCGTCGGCCTGGGCGAGGCCTGCGAGATCTGCGGGCGAGGAGATGGAAGCCGAGGCGAAGCGCGAGCAGGAGCTGCGCGACTACCTGAAGGCCAAGTTCGAGAAGGCGCTGGACTACGTCCACGTCAACGGCAACATGGAGCATCATCTGCCGGGCAACCTGAACATGAGCTTTGTCTATGTCGAAGGCGAGAGCCTGCTGATGGGCATCAACGACATTGCGGTCTCGTCCGGTTCGGCCTGCACCTCGGCGACGCTTGAGCCAGCTTATGTGCTGAAGGCCCTGGGACTGGGCGACGATGTGGCGCACAGCTCGATCCGCTTCGGCCTGGGCCGCTTCAACACCAAGGCTGAAGTCGACTATGTCGCCGACAAGGTGATCGATGTGGTGTCGAAGCTGCGCGAGCTTTCGCCGCTGTACGAGATGGTGAAGGAAGGCATCGACCTCTCGAAGATCGAGTGGGCAGCGCACTAGAGATTCGGCGGCATTCGCAGTTGCAGAGACTATCGGAATCTGGAATAAGTTAGAGACGAGGAGAACAACATGGCATATAGCGACAAGGTAATTGACCACTACAACAATCCGCGCAACGTCGGTCAGCTGGATAAGAGCGCAGCCGAGGTTGGCACTGGCCTGGTAGGCGCGCCGGAGTGCGGCGACGTGATGCGGCTGCAGATCCGCGTCAACCCCGAGACGCACGTGATCGAAGATGCCAAGTTCAAGACCTTCGGCTGCGGCTCGGCGATCGCTTCCTCCTCGCTCGCGACGGAGTGGGTGAAGGGCAAGACGATCGACGAGGCGCTGGCGATCAAGAACACCGACATCGTGAAGGAGCTTGCGCTTCCTCCGGTGAAGATTCACTGCTCGGTGCTCGCGGAAGACGCGATCCGCGCGGCGATCGGCGACTGGAAGAAGAAGAACAGCGTCGCCGAGACGTCAACGGTTGCAGTCGCTCAGCTAGACTTGAGCGGGCGGCAGTACAGATTGAGACAGACGGTAGCGGCGCATCTGTCAGTTCGCGTCGCTGCCGTGTTCTGTTGGCAGCGAATGGCGTAAGGACGGCGATATGGCGATGGTGACACTACAAACCGCGGCAGAGATGGAAGCGGCCCAGGCAGGCTGCTGCATCCGGCGCAGAAGAAGAATCCGCTCGCGGGGATGAATGTGCTGACCGCGCAGGGGCAGGAGCCCAGGCAGAAGGGCATTCAGATCACCGAAAAGGCGCTGAAGCGGATTCGTGTTGCGATGGCGAAAGAAGGTGTTTCTCCCGAGCAGGGCGGGCTGCGGGTGGGGATTCAGGGTGGTGGCTGTTCGGGCCTGAGCTACAACATCCGCTTCGATACCCAGCCTCGGGAGCGCGATCGCGTGTATGCGTTTGGCGAGGGGCTCGCGACCGCCGGCGATCCTACGGGCGGTGCGGCGATCCGGATCTTTGTCGATCCGAAGAGCTTTATCTACCTGCATGGCATGGTGCTCGACTTTGAAGAGACGCTGATGCGACAGGGATTCAACTTCATCAATCCGAATTCGACCAAGAGCTGTGGGTGCGGGTCCAGCTTTACGGCGTAGATGGACTATTTTTCCTTTTTTGATCTTCCACGGAAGCTGACGCTTGATGTTGTGGCGTTGGAGAAGCAGTTCTATGTGCTGAGCCGCAAGCTGCATCCGGACCGCTTCGCTTCGAAGCCGGTAGCGGAGCAGGAGGCGGCACTGGCGCAGAGTTCATTGTTGAACGATGCTTACCGGACTCTGAAGGACCCGATCTCGCGGACGCAGTATCTGCTGACGCTTGAGGGTGTCGAGTTGGAGGAGCAGTCCAAGGCGGCGACCGATGCGGCGCGGGCTATCGGGTGAGCAGAAGAAACAGATTGTTCCTCCGGAGTTGCTGGAGGAGGTCTTCGAGCTGAATATGCAGCTGCAGGAGATGCGCGCGGCTAATCAGATGGGCGAAGATGAGCCGGAGTTGCGGCGCGATCTGATGACGGCGAAAGATACCTTCGACGCGAAGATGGTGGAGACGCAGGCGGAGTTGGAGGAGTTGTGGTCGGCTTGGGACTTCGGCGTAGACGCCGGGGATGACGCAGCTAAGTCTCGGGCCAAGGATGCGATGGTGGTCGCTGCTGAATAAGCGGAGCTATCTGCGGAACCTAGTGCGGGATGTGAATGAGGCGCTCGGGCTGTAGCTCTGGCAGGTGCGTCCGTCGACTAATCGGCGATTAGTTCGGAGAACGGCAACTCCTGGCTTTGCAGACGTTCTCTGAGGAGTTGGTTCTTTATGAGAAGCTCTCCGATCAGCTGATGTAGACCAAACGTTCGGGCTTGCGAACGCATGGCGTCGGTTGTTTCGTCTTGCTCTTCGGTGTGGTAACTCGGGTTCATGATCTTTGCCCTCCTACGAAGTAATTTAGTGCGGGTCGTTCGATCCGTATAGACCTGTTGGGATGCCAGGAAGGCACCACTTTTGAGGTGGCACGCCCGATCCCGTGGCTGTAGGGCCCGAGATATCGATCGCTTTTGCAGCTCGAGGGCGAGTCCGGGCTGTGATGAGTCTGCGTCGGTTCACTCCTTGGAGGTACCCCCCCCCACTAGATCTCGCCTGTAAATTGCCCACTATGAGCAACTTGCTAAGAACCGACTGTGACAAATTCTTCATTCCAAAAGGCTTACGGCTAAATTCCTCCAGTCATTGGACTTAGCCGCGCGGAAGGCGAAATGCCGTGGCACTTGCGGTGGTTTAAAAACAAAAGCCCCGGCGGGTGACCGAGGCTTCTCTCATCTTCTGTATTCATTATAGCGGAGCCCACGTAACTAATACGCCAAGCGAATGTGCTGGATTGACGCGGCGTTTTCGAATTTCGGGGCTTGACAAGGTTTTTGGCTGTAGGACGGGAGGGCGGCGGGGAACACTCGACCGACAAACTTTGTCCAGTGCGGCGAAGAGTTGACTTTGGGGTGATTGAAGGGGCCAACGCCGCTCTGCACTACAATCGCTGACCTGCGGGCTCTGTGCGGGAAGGACCCAAGATGGTGACACGTTTATGATTGATCCGGTCCACACAGCCGTCCTGAGCATGGATTGTCAAGCCGGCATCGTTTCCATTTACACCCGGGAGGCCAAAGCCGCTTATTTGGCCAGGGTTGCGAGTGTTCTCAACCATGCACGTGCCGCCGGCATCACCGTAATCCACATTCAGGTAGGTTTCGACCGGGACTGCCGGAGATCAGTTCGCGCAATGCACTCTGCGGCGCCATTGAAATCTTCGGAGCAACATCAGCGGTTATTCTGGGAACCGCTTGGCGCGATTCCGGATGTGAAGAGTTCGTCCGTCGGGGCTTCGAGCCCGGAAGGAACGCCTGTAGGTTTGTTCAGTTGCCGTTGGCGGACAAGCGCTCCAGTTGTTGGAGGTGGTTGATGTCGTGGCCGGCCATGGTCTCGACGATGGTCCAGAGAGTCATGGTGCCGCGCTCGGGGTGGGTGGCGGGGTGGTGGCGGTCGTCTTCGGAGACGGTGGCGAGGAAGAGAAGGTTCCAGTTGCGCGTGGCCTGAAAGAGGGCGAGGGCGGGTTCGAGGTGGTAGACCGCGTAGCGCTGGGCCCAGGCTTCCTGGTCGAAGGGCTGGATGATGTGGTGGGGCTGGTCGGGGGCGGCGGCGAGGGTCTGACGGAGGCGGAAGGCGAAGACCATCTCGGTGTCGGCGAGGTGGGTGATGATGTTGCAGATGCTCCATTTGCCGGGGGCGGGCGGGTTGTTGATCTGGGCGCCGGTGAGACGGGCGGTGAGGGTGTGGAGGCGCTCGGCGGTGCTGGTGAGGACAGGGATGGGGTCGCGGCCGCCGAGGTACTTTGCGTAGGGGTTTAATTCCATCTGGAGACGGTATCACGGGTGTGGGCGCCTGTCCTGCCGGACGGGCCCACTTCGCTTCCTGCCGGACGGGCCACTTCGCTTGCACGCCTGTCCTGCCGGACGGCCCACTTCGCTTGAGCGGCTGTCCTGCCGGACGGGCCCACTTCGCGTGGGGCGGTCACTTCGTGACTTGTGTACCTTGTCTTGGCGCGACGAGGTGCGGGGCCTCCCGTTGGTCGGGATGAGGGATTTTCAGGAGGTTGTTGCCCAGGGGTCGTAGGTGCCGATGCCCCAGATGTGGCCTTCGAGATCGCGGCAGGAGAAGTGGCGGCCGCCGTAATCCATGTCACGGATGTCGAGGACCATCTCGGCTCCGGCAGCCTTTGCGGTGGCATAGACGGCGTCGGCGTCGGGGACTACGAGGTAGACTCCTTTGGTTTCGCGGAAGCCGATTTCATCGGGCTGGACGATGAACTTGCCGGCTTCGCCGCCGTTGTCGACGGAGCCGAGCATGACCATGCCGTTGCCGTAGGTGAGCTGGGCGTGCTGGACGGTTTTGTTGTCGGAGGCTATGAAGACGGCCTGCTTTTTGAAGCCGAAGGCGGCGACGAGCCAGTCGATGGCGGCGAGCGCGTTGCGGTAGCGGAGGCTGGGGATGAGGGTGGATCCGGCGGTGTTGATTGGAGGGTTCATGGTTGGAAGGATGCCATTGCGGTGGTGGAGTGGTCTTGGAAGATTCGGCGGTGTGAAGAGATTTTTTGGTTTGAATTTCCTTTGGATCAGGTGCAGGGAGGGCAGATTTCATGGTGGTAGGCTACTGGAATTATGGCGGAGATTGTGGTGCGGGATGCGGTTGGGGTTGCAGATATAGCGGCTGTGCGGCGGCTGATGCAGGCGTATGGAGAGTATCTGGCGGCGAATCCTGCGGGTGCGGCGAGTATCTGCCTTGAGGGGTATGGGCAGGAGCTGGAGGAGCTGCCGGGAGCCTATGTGGTTCTTCTGCTGGCTCTGGTCGATGGGATCGCGGCGGGGTGCGTGGCTTTGCGTCTTTTGCGAGGCGAGCGGAGGAAATGTGAGATGAAGCGGCTTTGGGTGGATGGTGCGTTCCGTGGGTACGGGCTGGGTCGGCGCCTGGTAAAGGAGGCGATCGAGTGGGCTGAGGACGCGGGGTTCGAGGCGATGTATCTGGATACGGTTCCGGCGGCGATGCCGGAGGCCAACCGGCTGTATGAGGACATGGGATTTGAGCGCGTCGAGCGGTATAACGAGAGTGCGATTGCGGATGTGGTGTTCTTTCGGCGTGGCTTGAAGGGGAGTGAGCGAGGCGTGAGGTGAAGGGTGACGCTAGAGTTCTTCTCGTTGAGTGGTGGGGAGCGGAGACGAATACGGGGGTCTCTCCACCTGCGCAACGACCGATGAAACTGTTCGTTGCTTCGGTCGAGATGACGAGTTTTTACACGGGCTGGCGATCTTTCTGAAGCCCCTCTTTTGAAACTCCTGTCACACCGCCTGAGATGACTGCACTAATCGAGAGGGATGTGGTTGGCCCAGATGCGGTTGGTGGTGGAGTAGTCGGTGGCGCTGAGGCCGGAGAAGGCGCGGAAGTCGTTGGCGAAGTGGGACTGGTCGTAGTAGCCGCAGGTGAGGGCAAGTTCGGCCCAGCGGACGTCGGCGCGGCGATTCATTTGCTGGATGGCTTGCTGGAAGCGCTGGATGCGGCAGTAGAGTTTTGGGGAGACGCCTACCTGCTGGTTGAATCGTTCGGAGAGACGGCGGGGGCTGAGGCCGGTGGTGCGGGTGAGCTCGGCGATGGTGGTGGTGCCGGGGGCGGCGTGGAGATGGGTGAGGGCGTAGTCGAGGATGGGGTCGCGGCGATGGTGTTTGCTGAGGGCGAGGCGAGTGAGGAGGGCGAATTCGAGGAGAGCGAACTTTTGTTGGGGAGTGGGGGCTTCGCGGAGATCGTTGCGGAGGTTGAGGGAGGCGCGACCCCAGAGATCGTCGAGGGCGGTTTCGTGGTTGGTGAAGGCGCAGGCGTCTTCGGGAAAGAAGGCGGGGGTGCCGCCGGGGCGGAAGACTACGCCGATGAGCTCGGTGAAGTCGATGGCGTCGATCTGCTGGTAGCGGGAGTAGATGCCGAGGAATATTCCGGCGGCGGAGTGCTCGAGGGGGTTGACTGGATTGCTGGCGTCGGTGAGGTAGTCGCGCGCGAGCGAGAGGACGATTTGGGCTCGGCCGGTGGGGAGAACACGCTCGTGGCGGTGGGTGGCGTGGGAGTCGCGAGCGTACCAGAGGGTTTTGATGAACGGAGAGAGGGCGGGATGAGGGTTGTGCTCGAGATAGAGCATAGATCGCCTCGGGTTTGGCCTGATGTTATCTCAGAGGGGAGATGATTGTCCTGCCGGACGGGCCCGCTGCGCGCGGGGCGGTCACTTCGTGACTTGTCTACCGGTTTGGGTGGATTGGGTGTATGGGGCCTCCTGTTGGTCGGCTGGAATTTTGGTTGCGACCAGTGGGAGGACCATGATCTTCCTTGCCGTGACAGGGTATACATCCCGCGTAGTGGCGCACCCGCGCGCGGCGGGCCCGTCGGCACGATCTAACGAGCCGTAACCGCAAGGCTGCGGCGATGTAGGACAATAGAAGATGGACTAATAGGGGATTTGAAGCGATGGCAGATGAGCGGGTTGTAGGGATTGACCTGGGGACGACGAACTCGCTGGTGGCGTTTATGCAGGGTGGGACGCCGATGGTGATTCCGGGCGAGGATGGGGACCGGCTGGTGCCGTCGGTGGTGGCGTGGACGGATGACGGGGTGGTGGTGGGGAATGCGGCGCGGGGGACGCTGATGGCGGATTCGGCGAGCGCGGTGTATTCGGCGAAGCGGCTGATGGGGCGCGGACATTGAGGATGTGCAGGAGGAGCTGAAGCTGTTTCCGTTCAAGCTGGCGGAGGGCTTGCAGCCGGGTGAGGTGTTGAAGGTGAGCGTGGGCGGGTTGATGCTGACGCCGCCGGAGATCTCGGCTTATGTGCTGCAGCAGTTGAAGAAGAATGCGGAGCGGTTTTTTGGTGGGCCGGTGACGAAGGCGGTGATTACGGTTCCGGCTTACTTCAATGATGCGCAGCGGCAGGCGACGAAGGATGCGGGGCGGATTGCGGGGCTGGAGGTGCTGCGGCTGGTGAATGAGCCGACGGCGGCGGCGCTGGCGTATGGGTTGGATAAGAACAAGGACGGCTTGATTGCGGTGTATGACTTTGGCGGCGGGACGTTCGATATTTCGATTCTGAAGCTGCATGAGGGGATCTTCGAGGTGATCGCGACGGGTGGCGATACGCACCTGGGCGGCGACGATATCGATAACCTGCTGATTGCGATTGCGCTGGATGATATTGCTGGGGACCTGGGGCGAGGATGTTCGCGGCAATGGCGAGGCGGTGCAGGCGGTTCGCAAGGCGGTGATCGAGGCGAAGATTGCGCTTTCGGATGGCGGATGCGGCGAAGCTGGATGTGACGCTGCCGAGTGGGAAGCGAGTATCTGCGGGAGATTACGCGGGAGCAGTTTGAGGAGTTGATTGCGGGTGTGATTGCGCGGACGGCGGGGCCTTGCAAGCAGGCTTTGAAGGATGCGGGGTTGACGCGCGGAGCAGATCGATGAGGTGGTGCTGGTGGGCGGGTCGACGCGGATTCCGGCGGTGCGGGCGCTGGTGGATGAGCTGTTTGGGTTGAGTGCGCGGGGGAAGAAGCCGCATACGGAGCTGAATCCGGATGAGGTGGTGGCGCTGGGGGCGGCGGTGCAGGCGCAGATTCTGGCGGGAGCGGCTCGGCGGCGACGGAGGATCTGCTGCTGCTGGATGTGACGCCGCTGTCGCTGGGGATTGAGGCGCTGGGTGGCGTGGTGGCGAAGATCATCCAGCGCAACTCGACGATTCCGGCGAGTGCGACGGAGCACTTTACGACGGGCGTGGATGGGCAGACGAATGTGGCGATCCATGTGGTGCAGGGCGAGCGGGAGCTGGCGAAGGATTGCCGGTCGCTGGCGCGGTTCGATCTGAAGGGAATTCCGCCGATGGTGGCGGGGCTGCCGCGGATTGAGGTGAAGTTCCTGATCGATGCGAATGGGATTCTGCATGTGAGTGCGCGCGAGCAGAGGAGCGGCAAAGAGGCTGAGGTCGAGGTGAAGCCGACCTATGGGCTGACCGATGAGCAGGTGGAGACGATGATTCTGGATTCGTTCGACAATGCGGAGGCGGATATTCAGGCAGCGGCAGATGATCGAGGCGAAGAATGAGGCGGAGACGATTCTGGCTGCGGTGGAGAAGGGCAGGAAGCATGACGGCGTGGCAGAAGCTTTCGAGTCGACGAGATCGAGAAGATCGAGCAGGCCGAGGATCTGAGCTGAAGGCGTCGGTGAAGGGTGGGGACTACAAGGTGATTCGGCAGGCATCGAGCGGCTGGATAAGGCGACGCGGCGGTTTGCGGAGCTGATGATGGATGACGCGGTGATCGGGCGCGATGCAGGGCAAGACGATGGCAGGCCGCAGGTGAGAGCATAGGAGAGGGGCCGACGGCTCCGCATCCGTTTGCGAAGGCGCAGATGATGACCGCGCAGATGCCGAGGCAGAGACGAAGAAGATTGAGGATTCGAATGACGATGAGGCTACGGCCGGAGAGTCGACGGAAGATTGAATTATGAGTGAGACGAAGAAGGTTGCAAGTTGTGGATCTGTCGAAGCCTGCGGGCGAGGGAATGGTTCGGGTGACGTTTTTGCCCGAGGGCAGGACAGTGGAGTTTCCGTTCGATACGCTGCCGTATGAGGGGCATGGCGAGCCGATGTCGTTTCTGGATGTGGCGGAGAACTATGATATCTTTCTGGACCATGCGTGCGGCGGAGTCTGTGCGTGCACGACGTGCCATATCCATGTGAAGGAAGGCGCGCAGGGGACTCAGCGAGGCGGAGGACATGGAGCTGGACCGGATGGAGACGGCGGCGGATATTCAGTTGAACTCGCGGCTGGGATGCCAGGCGGTGATCGAGAAGCCGGGAACCTATGTCGTGGAGATTCCCAAGTGGAACCGGAATTATGTGCAGGAAGGCAAGCCTGCGCATGGGCCTGGTGCTTAGGATTGACTCGGCCTTAGGCGGGCATGATTCCGTATTTCGATCCGAGGAATTGTTGCAGGTCCTCGGGGAGGGTGGATGTCAGTTCCTGCCAGGTTAGTAGCTTGAGGCGCCAAGCGAAGCTGGGGTAGTGGACGGCAGAGAGGACTGAGTACCAGATCTCGATGAGGTCGCGGCGGCGGGCGTCGCAGAGGACGCAGAAGGATGCGTCGGAGGCGAAGGCGGCGAGGACGTTGCGGATGAGTTGGTAGCCCTGGATGACTGTGCGGGAACGTGCAGGTGTAGCGAGGAGTGAAGGTGGAATGGGCGAGGGCTCTTCAAGGTCGGAGAAGTCCTCTGCCGATGGTTGCGTTGGTGGCGTCATGATTTTGCTGGGAGGCGTTCGACGGCGAAGATCGTTTCGAGGTCGCGGTAGCGCTCGATGAGGCGTGGGCTTGCGGTCTGGAAATTGGATTCGGTGAGCTTGGCTTCGATGAAGAGATCGCCGAGTTGGAGGTCGATCTCGGTGCGGTCTCTGAGGTGATGCTCTTCTTCGAGTTGCGATGAGGGCGTGGAGAGGCTGCTGTCGCTGAAGAGTGCGGATGAAGTTGCTTGTGTTTCGTGGGGCGCGTCGTTTTGTTTCTGCTGGCCGGAGAGCTTTTCAGCGGAACTCCAGGGTGAATTCCGAAGTGGGTTCGATCTCGGAGGGGACGCCTAGCAGATTGGCTATGGCGGGGTTGAGGTGGCCATTGAAGACTCCGGGGTGGCAGAAGATGTTCATGAGCAGGGCGTCGGAGCTGTTGGCGGAGTCGAGCTCCATCCATTGCCAGTCTTTGCGGGCGCGGGAACGCGGGATGGCGGTGTGGGCTTTGGTGAGGCGGCGCGACCAGTCGGGGTTGGCGCAGATGGCGGCGTAGCAGGCGGGATGGAAGTTGCCGTGACGGGCGGGCTCCTTGCTCTTCGCGGCCGAAGATGATGCTGGGTTCGGAGCCTGGGGTGTGCTCGTGCAGGAGGTTGCGGGTGGTGGCGAGGTGCTGGGCGCGGGCGTTGAGGTCGCGGCGGAGGAGGGAGGCGGACCAGGCGCGTTGGAGCGGCTTGGCGGTTGTGCGTCATGAGACTGTCGCGGGTTTCTTGTAGTCTTTCTTGTGCGGCGATTCTTTGCTGCTTGAGATCAGTTTATTAGGGGGACGTTATGGCGGTTGAGTTTGATTGGACGGATTCGGAAGAGATTGGGATTCTGTTGCAGGAGAAGTATCCGGAGATTGAGCCGTATTCGGTGCGATTTACGGATCTGCATAAGTATGTGACGGAGCTTGCCGGGATTTGTGGGGGATCCTGCGAAGTCGAATGAAGGGATTCTGGAGGCGATTCAGGCGGCCTGGAATGAGGAGTATGAGGATGCGAAGTAATTGAAAGACTTGTCCTGCCGGACGGGCCCGCTGCGCGCGGCGCGGTCACTTCGTGGCTTGTGTACCTTGTGGTGGCTAGTAAACGGCTATGGTCCTCCCGTTGGTCGGAGGAAGGTTTGGTTTAGGCTATGCGGGAGCGGATCTGGTTCAGGAGTTTGGAGCCGGTAGGTGGAGGGTGGAGAGGGCTAGTGCAGCCCAGACAGCGGAGGCTGCGGCGATGATGATCACGTCGCGGAGGTGGCTGTGGCGGAGGGGAATGAGGTGAACGACGGAGGCTGCTCCGGCGAAGCTGATGATGGCGGCGAGGAGGGCTCCGGCTAATTCGCGCAGTTCTAGGCCGGAGAGGCGGACCAGCTTGCGGCGGTTGAGGAGGATGGCCAGCGTTAGGGTTTGGATTACTATGCCGATGTCGGAGGCGATGGTGAGGCCTTTAAGTCCGAGGGAGTGGAAGAGAAACGCATAAATGGGGATGGAGACGAGGGTGACGATCCAGCCGGCGGTGGCGGGGGTGACGGTGTTGCCGGCGGCGTAGAAGGAGCGGGCGTAGATTCCTTGAGCGGCCCAGAAGGCGATGGAGAGGGTGAAGAGGGTGAAGTAGACGGTGGTGGCGTGGGCGTCTTCGGGGGTGAAGGAGCCGCCGCGGAAGAGGTCGACGATCGGTTTGGCGAGGGCGATCATCCATGCTCCGAGGAGGAAGGATGCGGCTAGAACTCGGGAGACGGAGCGGTTGACGGCGTTGGCGAAGTCGCCGAGTCGGTTTTGGCTGTAGAGAGCGGAGAAAAAGGGTAGGGATGCTGCTCCGGCGGCTTGTCCGAGGACGCCCATGGGGGCGGTGAAGAGTGTCTTGGCTACGGTGAGCAAACTGATGCCGCCTACATCATTGGAGGCGAAGTAGCTGAGGATCCACTTGTCGGCGGTGACGAGGGAGACTCCGATCATGAGGGGGAGAGTGAGGCGCAGCCACTCGAGAAATGCGGGGTGGCGGAGGTTGAGGATGGGATGAGTAGCGGAGGCCGCCGTGGAGGGCTCCGTAGAGGTTGAGTGCGGCGGGGCCGAGGATGACTCCTGCGAACACGCCGATGGCGAGGGAGTAGATACCGAAGCGTTGATGGAGGAAGATGGCTCCGAGGATGATGCCGGAGTTGTAGATGAGGGGGCTGATGGCCTGGTAGAGGAAGATTTTGCGGACGAGGAGGCGGGAGCCTAAGACTCCGCCGAGGAAGAAGAAGAATTGCGCGGGGAGCAGGAGGCGGGTGAGGGCGGTGCAAAGGGCGGCCCGGTGGGTGTCGAAGCCGCGGAAGGCGATGCGGGTGTAGTAGGGGGCGAAGATTTCGGCTAAGACGATGCCGATGAGGAGGACTGTCGCCATGGCGTTGAGGATGATGGAGAGTGCGCGGTCGGCGCCTGCTTCGTCGTTTTGTGCGCGGTAGCGGCTGAGGATGGTGACGAGGGAGATGGAGACGACACCGCCGACGAGGAAGTAGGCGAGCATGTCAGGAAGCTGGAAGGCGGCGTTGTAGGCGTCGGTCTCGGGGCTGGCTCCGAAGATGCGGTTGATGTATTTGGTGCGGATGAGGCCGAGGACTCCGGAGAGGAGGGTTGAGAGCATCAGGAGGATGGTGGCGGAGAAGGCGGTCTGCGAGGAGGAGGGGTGAAGGAGGCCGAAGAGGCTGCGGCGGGGCTTGTGGTCGTTGCCTGCGGCTGCGATGGAGGTCTCGAGGGCGATGGATTCGAGAGGGTTGAGCGCCGGGATGGGATCTTCGTTGGTGGACACGGGTTGAATTGATTTTATCGGGTGGGCTTATGCTGATGGGTGGCGGGGCTGGTTCGTAGGCGAGGAGAGGGTTTGGAGAACTTTCGGTTGCGGGTGTTTCGGGCGGTGGCGGAGGAGTTGAGCTTTCGTAAGGCGGCGGAGGTGCTGCATCTGAGCCAGCCCGCAGTGAGTCAACATGTGCGCGCTCTGGAGGAGGAGGTTGGGGTGCAGTTGTTCGACAGAGCGAGAGGCGCGGGCCATGGCAGCCAGATCTCGCTGACGCAGGCCGGGCATGTCTTGCTGGGGTATGCGAATGCTGCGGCGGAGATGATGGTGGAGGCGCAGCGGGCGTTGGCGGCGCTGAATGATGAGGCGGATGGTCCGCTGAAGCTTGGAGCGTCGACGACGGTGGCGCAGTATTTGTTGCCGCGGATTCTTGGGGCGTTTTTGAAGCAGTATCCGCAGGTGAAGCTTTCGCTGGTGAGTGGGAATACCGAGCAGATTGTGGAGGCTGTGGCGGAGAAGAAGGTTGCGCTGGGGATCATTGAAGGGCCGGCGATGCGGCGGGACGTGAAGACGGAGCGAATGGTGCAGGATGAGATGGTGCTGATTGTGAGTCCGAATCATGCGTGGGCGTTGAGGAAGGGAAAGGCGATTGAGGGGGCGGAGTTGGCGAAGGCGCCGCTGCTGTTGCGGGAGCGCGGTTCGGGTTCGCGGCGGGTAGTGGAAAGGGCGTTGAAGAGGGTGGGGCTGCCGCTGCGATCACTGCAGGTGGCGGTGGAGCTGGATTCGACGGAGGCAATCATCTCCGGAGTGGAGGCGGAGCTGGGAGTGGGATTTGTATCGCTGTGGGCGCTGGGAAAGGCTTTGCGGTTGGGCACACTGAAGGTGGTCGCGGTGAAAGGGCTGGAGATTCGGCGGGATTTCAGCTTTGTTCGGCTTGCAGGTGCTGAGATGACGGGTGCTGCGGCAGCGTTTCAAAGATTCGCGATGGGCAAGGTCGACCCAAAATAGGTGATGTGGCCGATAAGTAATACTTATCGTCGATTTCAAAGTACGTCTCGACCGCTGGTTGCGGGACGCGCATGCTTTAAGCATGTGCAAGAAGAATCTCTTTTATATCGGGATCATTGTTTCGGCGAGCGGGTTGATCGGGCCTCCGCTCGCGTTGGCCGCAGGGCTCGCGTTTGGCCTGAGTACGGTGCATACGTTTCATGGGGAGGGACGGAACCTCTCGAAGTTTCTGCTGCAGGCTGCGGTGGTTTGCCTGGGTTTTGGAATGAATTTGAAGGAGGTGGTGCATGCGGGTGCGTCGGGTTTTATGTATACGGCGATCAGCATCACGTTTGCACTGTGCCTGGGGGTTGCGCTGGGTAAGCTGCTGCAGGTGGGGAAGACGCAGTCGCTGCTGATCAGCTTTGGGACGGCGATCTGCGGAGGGAGCGCGATTGCGGCGATGGGCCCAGTGCTGAACGCGAATGAGGAGGAGATGGCGGTTTCGCTGGGCACCGTGTTTGTGTTGAACTCGGTGGCGCTGCTGGTGTTTCCGTTGATTGGGCATCTGATGAACTTCTCGCAGACGCAATTTGGGTTGTGGTCGGCACTCGCAATTCATGACACGAGTTCAGTGGTGGGGGCTGGCGCGAAGTACGGGCCGACGGCGCTGGCGGTAGGAACGACGGTGAAGCTGGCGCGGGCGCTGTGGATTGTGCCTCTCGCGATCGCTACGGCGATGCTGAACAAGAGCAAGGCGAAGGTACCGTGGCCGTGGTTCATTCTGTACTTCTGCTTTGCGGCCGTGGCGGCGAGTTATCTGCCGCGATATATGCCGCAGTGTGTGCCGTTGTTTGCGGCACTGAATAGGCTGGGGCGTGCGGCTTTGACTGTGGTGTTGTTTTTGATTGGGACCGGGATTACGCGGGAGACGCTGAAGGAGGTGGGTGTCAGGCCGATGGTGCAGGGGATCGCACTTTGGATTGTGGTGGCGGGCCTGTCGCTGTGGGCGATCCACGCGGGGTGGATCTCTCTGTGAGAGGAGCTAGCGGTCGGGAGGCGTGGAGGCAGTGGCTCGCGGCTGATCGCCGCCCCTGTCTTTGAAGGGATCTTTCCACTGAATGGGTTGGCTGTTTCGACTGCCTCTCTTTTTTATTTTGATGCTGGAGGAGATGGAGATACCGGCGACGGTGAAGCTCACCAACTGTCGCTGGCTGCAGCGGAGGCAGCGTACGGGGTAGCGCATGAGGAGGATTTCGGTGAGGTCCTGCGACCGAAGGCTGGATCGGCGGAAGCTCTGGCCGGAGCAAAACTGGCAACGGATAGGCGCACCGTTGCGAGACTCGGTTCCGAGGTAGGAAGCGCGAGTGTGGGAGGAGTGTCTGCGGCGGGAGCTCTCCTTGCGATCCTCCTTGAATCTCATCTTCAACTTTTGTCCTCTTCGGGAAGGAGTGGAAGGTTGAAGAGTTTTTCCGGAGTTCTGCGCGGGGTGGTTGGTGTGCGCGGGGCGCGGATCGGGTGCACGCTGGGGCGGGCGGGTGATTTGGAGAGCAGGGTGTGGAGATCGCGGAGATCTTTATGCAGTTTGCGAAGCTGGCGGGAGTCGATGCTGGTGGGGGCGCCTTCGATGGTGAGGGCTAGTTGCGGCTCGCGTTGCCTGAGTTCGCTTTTGAAGACCTGACGGGCGCCTGGGATGGTGTAGCCCTCGTTGTAAAGGAGGCTTTTGACGCGGAGAGCCATTTCGACGTCGCGACGTCGATAGAGACGCTGGCCGGTGCCGCCTTTGTGCGGCTTGAGCTGTGGGAACTCGCTCTCCCAGAAGCGAAGAACGTAGGCGGGGACGTCGCAGAGTTTGGCAACTTCACCGATGCGGAAGTAGAGCTTGTCCGGGATGTCTGACCCGGAGGGTGGAGTGGTTTTGCGGATTGGCTGGTGCTGCGCCATGCCAGAAGCTCCGGAACCGCCTGCCCGGCGGGAATGGCCTATCGTTCGGCTGCTGCCAGTATAGGCCACTCGCTCGGCGTGGTTTGTAATTTTTCCAGGGTCAAGCCTGTTGAATTTCAGGCACCCGGAGTGGAGACGGGCTGGCGTGGTTCAGTCTTTCCGCGGGCGCTGCGGACGTACTGGACGGGCCAGGTGGTGGATTGGTGTAGGACTGCCGCTGCGTGCAATGGCCAGTAGGGGTTGCGGAGGAGTTCGCGCGCCAGAAGGATGAGGTCAGCCTGGCCGGTGCGGATGATCTGGTCGGCCTGTGCAGGCTCGGTGATCATGCCAACTGCGGCGGTTGGGATCTGGGCCTCGCGACGGATGGTGTCTGAGTGGTGGACCTGGTAGCCAGAGCCTACTGGAATCTGCTGCGCGGGATGGTTGCCGCCGGTGGAGACGTCTACGAGATCGACCTTGGCCTGCTTGAGGAGCTTGGAGAAGGCGACGGACTGGGGGAGGTCCCAGCTCGCGCCGAGAGACTCCGGTGCCCAGTCGGTGGCTGAGATTCTGACGAAGAGAGGCAGATGCTGGGGCCATGCTGCGCGAACTGCGCTGATGACCTCGAGTGGGAAGCGGGTGCGGTTCTCGAAGCTTCCGCCGTACTGGTCGGTGCGTTGATTGGAAAGCGGAGAGAGGAACTCGTGCAGGAGGTAGCCGTGGGCGGCGTGGATCTCGACGAGGTCGAAGCCGGCAGTGAGAGCGCGGTGGGTGGCGGCTACGAAGTCGGCGATGATCTTATCCATGCCGGCGCGGTCGAGAGCGGTGGGTAGGGGGTAGGCTTCGTCGAAGCGGATAGCGGAGGGAGCTACGGGCTGCCAGCCGCCTTCGGAGATAGGAATGGTGCGGACTGGTTCCCAGGGGACGGACATGCTCGCTTTGCGGCCGGCGTGGGCCAGCTGGGTGCCGGCGTAGGCGCCGTGCTGATGGAGGAAGGTGGTGATGCGTTTGAGCTCGGGGATGTGTTCATCCTTCCAGATACCGAGGTCACCTAGGGTGATGCGGGCTTCGGGGCTTACGGCATTGGCTTCGGTGATGACGAGTCCTGCACCGCCAATGGCGCGGCTTCCGAGGTGGACGAGGTGCCAATCGTTGGCGAAACCATCGACCGAAGAGTATTCGCACATCGGGGAGACGGCGATGCGATTTGGAAGCGTGAGACTGCGGAGCTTGAGAGGAGCGAAGAGGTGTTCGGTTGGCTGGGTCACTGCTATTGGATGTGGCTGGCGGGATTTGGATGTGAGGGGCAGGGCACCCTTTGCGGATTAAATTGTTTGGTGGTGTATGGGTGGGTTTTCGGCGGAAGTCGCAGGTTTTTTGTGGTTTGCATGTGGTAAAGATGTGGTGAAATGCGTGGTGAACGTGAAGAAAAAACAGCGGTAATTTGGTTTCTGAAAAGTACGCCATGGATGCCGGATTTTTTTCGAGCAGACCGAGAGACGGAACTTGAGGCGGCAAGAGAGCGTATTGTTTTCTGACTGAATGGAGGCTCCAGATGCGGGTGAACCAGGGTACGGCGGCGATGCTGGCGGCGACGATGGCAGCGTCGGCGATGCTGATGAGCGGTTGCCGGATTGAGAATGACAAACATGGCGATGCCGATAATGTGAAGATCGCTACGCCGTTTGGCGGGATGTCGGTGAAGACGAACGAAGCGGCCGGGGTCGATGCGATTGGGCTGCCGGTGTATCCGGGCGCGGTGATGGTGAAGAAGAAGGATAAGAACGACGGGGCGGCCGATATCAATTTGAGCTTCGGCAGCTTTTCGTTGAAGGTAAAGGCGGCCAGTTACACGACGTCGGACAGTCCGGATCTTGTGGCGGCGTTTTATCGCAAGGCGCTGGCACGATATGGGGATGTGATTCAGTGTCAGAACGACAAGCCGGTGAGTTCGCAGACGCGGACGGCGGAGGGGCTGACCTGCGCGGACGATCAGAAGAATCACATTAAGGTCGACAACGATCTGTCGGGCAAGCTGGAGCTGAAGGCTGGGTCGAAGCAGCATCAGCATATTGTCGGGATCGATCCTGACGGCAGCGGCACGAAGATCGGGATGGTGGCGCTGGATCTGCCGGGACATCTCTCGGTTGGCGATGACAACGATTCGACCAAACAGTAGAGTGGGCTGAGGCTGAGGCTGGGGCGGTGTGGCGGAGTTGCTGTGCTTGCCGCGCCCTTTGGGGTGGGGTAGCTTCATAAGATATGCATGAGTATTGTCACCGTTGCGGAGGCGAGCTTCCAGCCAGTGTTGGTGAGTCGCCGTTCTGCCCCCATTGCGGTTCGCCGCAGATCTATTTGCAGGACTATGAGGAGCAGAACAACGGCACGGAGGGCGATACGACGGGTGCGACGCCGCCTCCGAGGCCCCAGCAGGTGGAGTGGAAGACGGCGATTCGGTGTGCTCTGCTGGTGGCAGGCGTGGCCGGGGTGCTGAGCGTGGTGTCTGCGCGGGTGCAACTGGTGTCGCCGCTGACGTGGTTGTGGACGATCAGTGGATCGATGATTACGCTTGCGCTGTATCAAAAGAGGAAGCCGCTGGCGTGGATGGATGCCGGAATTGGAGCGCGGATCGGGGTGGTGGTGGGGCTGGCGCTGGTCTCGTTTCTTGCGGTCGCGATGGCGGGTGCGGGGTTGGTGGCGAGGTTTGGGCTGCACAGTATGGCCGGTTTCGATGCGGATCTGACGCAGGCGCTACACGCTCAAATTGAGAAGGCCGCAGCGACGACGCCGGAGCCGCCGGAGGTGCTGCGGTTTCTGTATTCGCCTGAGGTGAGGGCGGGAATTATGCTGGCGGGGTTTGCGATGGTGTCCGGAGCGTTGTTGGTGCTGTCGACGGTGGGTGGGGCGCTGGGGGGATTTATGCGGATGCGGCGGAAGGTTTCGGTCTAGACCGGGTCGTGTGGCTGTCGGCAAGGGGCGTATGCGTGGGTCCGGGGTCGCCCGCAAGGCGGGTTTCGGTATCGGGCTGCATGAGATTAAAGCAAGCTTCCTGAGAGAAACCTACGAGAGCGAGCGAAACTGCATCTATAGGCAAAGATGGACAGGCTACGATTCCCGGCGGTGAAGGTTTGTAGCCTGGCCGGTTCGTAGTTGAGTGCGAACTTATTTTTTGAGAGCTGGGGGACTATTTCGTGGCGATCTCTCCAGCGGTGATTCCCGAAAGATCTTCTTCAGGCTCTCCGCGCAGGCCGGGCCTGAAGTGGTTGCTCGTCGTGGTGGGCCTGGCAGTCGTTTTCGCGGCGTGGCATGTGATCGATGTGCACTGGCCTTATCGGTACCGCAATGTGGAGCCGCTGCTGCAAAAGGTCTTCGCCAGCCAGATCAAGATCGATCACTATCATCGGATCTACTTTCCTCATCCTGGATTTGTGGCGACGGGTCTGACGCTGAGCCGTACCTCTGCGCCGGATCTTCCGCCGATCGGCTCCGCGCGCAGTTTGCTGGTCCAAGGGAACTGGCTGGACCTGATGTTGTTCCGGGATCGGGTGCGACTGGTGGATGTGGAGGGGTTGCATGTGGTGATACCGCCGGTGGGCAGCCGGGCCAACCACGAGGACTTCCCTCCTGGCAGCAGCAGCGATTTCGCGGGACCGACCACGGTGGTGGAAGAGTTGAACGTACACGATGCCGACCTCGACATACTTCGGGTAGGCGGAGGCCGATACTCGTTTCCGATTCGACACCTTGTGATCCGCAATCTGCGTAAAGGCAGTTCGATCTCTTATTTCGTAGACATGCAGAACGCTGTACCTGGCGGTCATATTGTGGCGAACGGGACCATGGGTCCGCTCTATCCGAACAATCTCGGCGCGACGCCAGTGTCGGGTGAGTTCACCTTTGCTCCGGTCAACCTTGGCGATATTCATGGAATCAGCGGCACATTTTCCGGCAGGGGTCACTTTCACGGAGCTTTGACGGCGATAGAAGCGGATGCGGACTCGGTGACGCCGGACTTTGCGGTGGGCAGTGGCAGACCGACACGACTAGAGGCGGTGGGCCACCTCACCGTCAACGGTCTTAATGGGAATATTGTGCTTCATTCGGTCGACGCGCATGTTGGCGCTACGACTGTTCACGCAAGTGGGCAGATTGTGGGCGCGCCGAAGGTGACTAACCTGGACTTGAAGGTGACCAAGGGACGAGCGGAGGATATTCTGCGGCCGTTCTTCAAGGACAAGGTTCCGGTGACCGGGAATGTGTGGCTGCAGAGCCATGCGTATATTGCGGCAGCCCAAGGCGGACAGAAGTTTCTCCAGCGCCTCCGGATGGATGGGGCCTTCGACATACCCAATGAAAGGCTTACGGACAAGAGCACGGAACAGTCGCTTTCAGCTTTCAGCCAGCGGGCCCAGGGCCTGAAGCAGCCAGAGGGCGGAACGTCTGCGGCTGATCCGGCAGATGAGGATGTTGACGAGGTTCTCTCTTCGCTGAAGGGGCCAGCGAGGATACGGAATGGTGTGGTTTCTACCGATGGTCTCGATTTTCAAGTTCCCGGGGCTGCGGTGAAGGTCAAAGGCACGTTCAGCCTTTACGACAAGAGTGTTCACATGGTGGGGGATCTTCGTATGCAGGCGGATCTGTCGCATGTGACGACGGGTTTCAAGTCGGTACTGCTGAAGCCATTCGCTCCGTTTTTCAAGAAGCAGAATGCCGGGGCGGTGATTCCTATTGCGATCACGGGTTCTCCGAATCAGTACAAGGTGACGCAGAATCTGTTGCATACCAAGTAGCGCGGACGATGCGGTGTCGAATTCGATGTGGTGCTGTCCAACTCGCCGACTGGATTTTGTGCGGATGCGGCGGAGTGTCTCGGGTTAGATCGATTCGCGCGAGATTCCTACGACCTTTGTGGTAATTCCTTCGTTTCAACGAGGTTCTGCGCTGGTGGCGCGATGAATTTCGTAGTTGGTTGTATTGGGTTCTGCTATATACAGCAGAGAGATTATGAAAGCCACTTTGTTTTGCTGCGCTCCTCTGCTGGTTCTCTCCGCCTTCGCGTTCGGTCAAAGTCCGACTTCACCAGAACATATTTCTATCAAGAATCTGCCACTCGCTACGCCGGCATCCGGTGCGAAGGGAACGAGTACATCTCCTGATTATTCTGGCGAGCCTGCGGTGATTCGACATTTAGACCGGGTGTATCAGACTGAGGCCGATGGCACGGGGTGGCGATTGCTGACGACATCGGTTCAAGTGCTGACCGAGGGTGCGGTGAAACAGTTTGGCGTGATTGGCATCGCCTTTGCGAGCAGCTCTGAGAGCGTCGAGATTATTTACGCCAGAGTGAGACGCCCAGATGGCACGGTGGTGGAGACCCCGGTGAACGATGCGATGGAGCAGCCCGATCCGGTGACGCAGGCTGCGCCGTTTTACAGCGATCTAAAGCAGAAACAGCTTCCCGTTCGCAGCCTGAGCGTCGGCGACACGCTGGAGTGGCAGGCGAAGGTGGCGCGGACGAAGGCGGAGGCTCCGGGTCACTTCTGGGGTCAGGAGACCTTGTATGAGGATGCGGTGATCCTGTCTCAATCGGTGGAGCTTCGGGTTCCGAAGGATGCTTTCGTGAATGTATGGAGCCCTACGTTGAAGCCGACGGAGACGGCTGCGGGCGGGTACAGGATTCTGCGGTGGGAGAACTCGCAGCTGAAGCCGACCGTGGGCAAAGAGGCTGATGTGGCGAAAGAGGCCAAGGGGAAGCTGGTGTGGACGCCGGAGCAGGAGTTGGACGCGACGCAGGGCAAGCTGCCTACGATTGCGTGGACGAACTTCAAGAGCTGGGAGGATGTGGGTGCGTGGTATCGAGGTCTGGAGAAGGACCGGACCGTGCCGGATGAGGAGATCAAGGCGAAGGTTGCGGAGTTGACGGCGGGGAAGACGACGGAGGAAGAGAAGGTTCGCGCGGTGTATGGGTATGTGGCGACGCAGATCCGTTACATCGGTGTCGCGTTTGGCGTGGGGAGGTATCAGCCTCATCGCGCGGAGGACGTGATGCAGAACAGGTATGGCGACTGCAAGGATAAACACACGCTGCTGGCTTCGATGCTGGAAGTTTTGGGATTGCATCCGGATGCGGTGTTGATTGGTGCGGGGATTCGGTTCAACGAGGTGGTGCCTTCGCCTGCGGCGTTCAATCATCTGATCACGATGGTTCCTGTTGATGGGAAAGATGTATGGCTGGATGCGACGGCAGAGGTTGCTCCCTACAAGATGCTGATGTATTCGATTCGGGACAAGCAGGCGCTGGTGATTCCGAGTACTGGAGTAGCGCTGGTGGAACGGACACCAGCGAAGCCTCCTTTTGCTTCGTATCAGGCGATGCATGCGGAGGGCTCGCTGGATAAGGAGGGGACGTCGAACTCCCGATTGACGATAACGTTTCGCGGCGATGATGAGGTGATTCTTCGCAGCGTGCTCAGGCAACTTTCAGCCGCGCAGTACGACCAGGTAGTACAGCAGCTCTCGAACAACCTCGGATTTTCGGGCACAACGAGCCACGCTGAGGTGAGCCGGCCAGACGACACGACTGAGCCTTTGAAGATCAGCTATGACTACAAGCGAGAGAGGTCTGACGATTGGTCTAATGGCGAATACAAGATCTATCCACAATTTACGGCAGTTCAGCTTCCGAAAGCGGATGAGAAGGCTCCGCCGATTCGGGCAATTTTGTTAGGGGTGCCGAAGACGGAGACCTCTACGACATCGCTGAAGCTTCCGGAGGGTTGGGGTGTGGAGTTGCCGATAGCGGTTCATGAGAGATCCGCATTCGCGACCTATGACGAGACGTACCGGTTTGACAACGGGACGTTGTATGCGGAGCGCCGGATCGAGGTTTTGCAGGACAAGGTTCCGGTGAGTGATTGGAAGAGTTATAAAAAGTGGACCGATGCTACGAATTTGGGAAGCGATCTATCGGTGAAACTGACGAAGCCGACGAAGAATGGTGCGAAAGAAGGTACCGCTGAGAATGCGCCGACCGAGAACCGCATTAACAATGCGGAGGCGCAGAAGTTGGTTGCAGACGCCTGGACGGCAGTGCAGCAACGCGACTTCGATACGGCGCGGATCAAGCTGGATAGTGCGAAGAACTTGAATGAACGGCAGATCTGGCTCTGGACGGCTTATGGATTCCTTGCTTTCTCGCAAGGAGATATGTCGAAGGCGATCGAGGACTATCAGAAGGAGTTGAAGTCTCATCCGGAGCAGTATGCGGCGTATGGGATGTTGGGGCAGGTGCAACTTAGCATGGGCCGACGTAAGGATGCGATAGAGACTTTGCGGAGCTGGAGTGCTGCGCAGGAAGATAATCCCGCTCCGACGGTGGCGTTGGTGGGCATGCTTCTCGAGGATAAGAGTGCTACGGAGGCTGTTTCGGTGGCGGAGGCTGCGATGGCGAAGCTTCCGGAGGATAAGAAGAAAGATGCGAATCTTCAGATCGCGTTAGGGAAGGCGCAGATGATGGCGGGGATGAAAGAGCAGGGCCGCGCTACGTTGCTCGGCTTGATGCAGAGTACGGAAGATCCTCTGATGATGAATAACAGCGCTTATGAGTTGGCGGATGCGGGGTTTGATCTGTCGGCAGCGGAGACGGCGACGCGGACTGCGCTGGAGAAGATGGAAGATGAGAGCAAGACATGGACGCTCGATGAAAACCCGCAGATGCTGGCGGCCAAGTCGCAGTTGTTTGCGGCGACGTGGGACACGATGGGGTGGATTCTCTATCGCGAGGGGCGGTTGCCGGAGGCTGAGAGCTACCTAAAGGCTGCGTGGAGGAATAATCAAAACGCGGAGGAGGGCAAGCATCTAGCAGAATTGCTTGAGAAGAAGGGCGATAAAAGTGCGGCTTTGACGGCCTATGAGCTTGCGGGCGCCACGATTGCGGACTATGACGCTATGGGAGTGAAGAAGGCCCCCGGAGAGAAGAAGGTTGAATTGGAGAAGCGGGCGGAGGCGCTGCGGAAGGCTGGGGTGAAACCGTCAACGCATGACCCGAATACTCTTCAGGAACTTCGTACGATTCCGCTGGGGGCGGCGAAGGGGATGTCTGGAACAGGGGAATATCGTCTGCTGCTGAGCCAGGGCAAGGTGGTGCGGGCTGAAGCCTTGGGGTCGAAGACTCTGGAGGGCGGGGAGGAGCGAGTGAAGACGGTGGCGGTCACGGGGTTCTGGCCGGTGGGTTCGCAGGCGCAACTTGTCAAGACTGGATTTCTGAACTGTCATGCGAATGTGTGTGAGGTTGTGCTGGAACCTTAGGGGTGTACTCGGCGGAGACTGGTTGGCTGGGTGGCGGCGGTTCTTTCGGGTGAGTGGATGCTGATATCATCAAGCGCAATCGTATGAGTGAGATATCTGAAACGCGGAAGCCGAAGTTTCGGGAAAAGGGCAGGCTGATGTCGGCCTCGGAGATCGAGCGCACGCTGGTTCGGCTGGCGCATGAGATCGTGGAAAAACATGACGGCAGCAAGAATGTGGGACTGGTCGGGATCAAGCGCAGGGGCGTTCCGCTGGCGCAGCGGCTGGCCGTGCTGATCGAAAAGATTGAGAAGCATCCGGTGGACACAGGGGTGCTGGATATCAGTTTCTATCGGGACGATCTTTCGACGGATGGGCCGCGGCCGAAGGTGGCGCCGGGAGCGATCGGGTTCGATGTGACCGGGCGAGACATCATTCTGATGGATGATGTGCTGTATACGGGACGGACGATCCGGGCGGCGCTGGATGCGCTGTTCGATCAGGGCCGGCCGAAGAGTGTGCGGCTGCTGGTGCTGATCGACCGGGGACATCGTGAGCTGCCGATCGAGGCGACGTATGTGGGGCGGACGATTCCTACATCGAAACGCGAGATTATCGAGGTGAAGTTGAACGAGGTCGATGGGCAGGAGCAGGTGCTGCTGGTTGAGCTGGTGGACTGACGATTGGTCTCGATGAAGCCATCCATGCATGGTGCGGCGAAGAGTTCAGAGTACGCTGCAGGGTCGTTGCTGACTGTGGCCGATCTGACGGTGGTGGATGTTGCGGCGATCCTTGCGGCGACGGACCGGATTGAACGGATGGCGATCGCCGAGCGGTCGCGGATATTGGCGGGACGTAGGATTGCACTGCTCTTCTATGAATCGAGTACGCGGACGAGAACTTCGTTTGAGCTGGCGGCGAAGTCGCTGGGTGCGATTACTACGCTGGTGAGCGATAAGTCTTCTTCGATTGAGAAGGGCGAGAGCCTGAAGGATACAGGGCTGACGCTGCGGGCACTGGGCGCGGAGTGCATTATTCTGCGGCATGCGAACTCGGGGGCTCCGTATCTGCTGGCGCGGGCGACTGGATTGCCGGTGTTGAATGCGGGAGATGGGATGCATGAGCATCCTTCGCAGGCGTTGCTGGATTTGAGAACGATCCTGGCGCGAGTGCCGGGCCTGGATGCCGGGCGAATTGATGCAGAGACGCTTGACGGGTGTGACGGTGGTGATTACGGGGGATATTCTGCATAGCCGGGTGGCACGGTCGAATGCGATGTTGTTGCCGAGGCTGGGGGCGAAAGTGGTGCTGTGCGGACCGAAGGAATTGCTGCCGGAGGATGCTTTGGGGTTGGGGTGCGTCTGCCGGGGGCGTTGAGATTGAGCGGGATTTCGATAAGGCTCTGAAGCGCGCAGGTTCTAACGGCAAAGGCGTGGTGATGATGCTGCGGATCCAGCGGGAACGGCTGGCGGGACTTGAGCTTGACCTCGCGGATTATATTGCGCGGTATCAGCTGGATGAGGAGCGATTGATGGCTTGCGCGCCGCAGGCTGTGGTGATGCATCCGGGGCCGATGATTCGAGGGATCGGAGATTCGGGTGAGGTGGCGGATGGGCCGAACTCGGCGATTGAGGACCAGGTGCGGCATGGGTTGCCGGTCAGGACTGCGTTGCTGGTGCAGGGCGCTGGGTGCAGGCGGATTTGAGAGTGTAACTGTATGAGTGACGTATTGATTTTGAACGGGCGGCTGGTCGATCCGGCCAGTGGGTTGGATGCAGAGCGCGACTTGCTGTTGCGGGATGGGCGGGTGGTTGCGGTGGAGATTCCGGGCGGCTTGCGGGCGAAGCGAAAGTCAGCGGAGAGGATCGATGCGGAGGGGATGATTGTGGCTCCGGGGCTGGTGGATGTTCATGTGCATCTGCGGGAGCCGGGACAGACGTATAAAGAGTCGATCACGACGGGAACGGCTGCTGCGGCAGCTGGTGGGTTTACGAGTGTCGTGGCGATGCCGAATACGGTGCCGGTGAACGATTCAGTTGAGAAGCTGGATTGGATGCTTGATGCGGCGCGTGGCGCTTGTGTGAAGCTATTTGCGATGCCGGCGGTACATTTGGCAGCATGGGTGAGGAGATCACGGATTTTCATGAGCTGCGTGAGGCTGGTGCGGTGGGGTTTACCGATGACGGCAAACCGGTGCTGCATGATCGCGTGATGCGGGAGGCGCTGTTGGCTGCGGCGGGGATTGGCGTGCCGGTGTCGCAGCATGCGGAGGATACGCGACTGACGGGTGGTTGCAGCATGAACGCCGGGCCGGTGGCCTTTCGGCTGGGGTTGCGTGGGATGACGGTAGAGGCGGAGGCGACGATTGTGGAGCGGGATATCCGGCTGCTGCGGGATATCGAGCAGCAAGTGGGTTGAGGCCGCATCTGCATGTGCAGCATGTGTCGACGGCGAAGGCGATGGCCTTGATACGCGCGGCGAAGGCGGCAGGGCTGCATGTGACATGCGAGGTGGCGCCGCATCATTTCACGTTGACCGATGAGGCGATGGGCGATTATGACACGAATGCGAAGATGAATCCTCCGCTGCGGAATGATGCTGATCGGTTGGCGATGATCGCCGGATTGATGGATGGGACGGTGGATTGTATTGCGACGGACCATGCTCCGCATGCGCTGTTTGAGAAAGAGCAAGAGTTTGAGCGAGCTCCGAATGGGATTACGGGGTTGGAGACTGCGCTGGGGCTGGCGTTGCGTGTGCTGCATAAGGGCACGGGATGACGATCTCGCGGGTGATGGAGTTGATGAGTGCGCAGCCGGCGGGGATTGTTTCGCTTGATGGGCGCGGGACCCTGAGGGTGGGATAGCTTTGCGGATGTGGTGGTGTTCGACCCGGCGGCAGAGTGGAGCTTTGAGGCGGCGAAGAGTCGATGTCGAAATCGCGGAATACTCCCTTTGACGGCGCGCCCATGCTCGGTCGAGTCTGGCTTATACGATCAGCGAAGGACGCGTCGTCTTCAAGGCTTAGTTGTCAAAGCTGCGATGATTCGCGTTGGATGATGGCTATTCGTTTCCCGCGGGATCGGTGAAGTGGAAGCGGCCACCGCCGCAGAAGCTGAGATGGGGAGTGTGATCGTGCCGCATGCCTTGAGGATGCTTGCAACGGTTCGTTTTGGGGATCTATTGCGGAGGGAAAAGTTTGAACGTCTGGAAGCCCTATTTCGTATAGTGGCGCATGAGAACTTTGCGCTGGGCGGCGACGCTATTTTCTGGATTAATTCTGATATTGAACATGCGGGATGGTCTGGCTGCGACCAGCGCGTCTTCTACGTATGAGGTGGGAGAGAGTTCGCGGGTGTTCAAGCCGGGGCATGCGCGGAACTGGCGCGGCGCGAAGACCGAAGCGCTGGTGACGACGATCTGGTATCCGGCGAATGCCGATGGGACGTTTTCTCGAGGACCCGCACAGTAATTGGACCGCCGGATGGGCCGCTGTTTCTGGCGGGTGGAGCGGCGCTGAATGCGCCGATTGCGAATTCGCAGGCGAAGTTTCCGGTGGTGATGCTGTCGCATGGCACGGGTGGGTCGGCGATGCAGTTGGCGTGGCTAGGTTCTGTGTTGGCGCGTCACGGGTTCATCGCGGTGGGGGTGAATCATCCGGGGAATAACGCGCTGGAGCCTTATACGGCAGAGGGGTTTGTGTTGTGGTGGGAGCGGGCGACCGATATCAGTGATGCGCTGGATGCGCTGTTGCTGGATCCGATGTTCGGGCCGCATGTCGATGAGGCGCGGATCGGCGCGGCTGGAGATGAAGGGCATGGGAGATCCGCAGATGAAAGCAAGCAGCGCGGAGTCGATCCGTCGACTATCGTCCGCGGACTGTGTTTGCCATTGCGCGGTCGTGACAGGCGGACTCCGGATTCGAGAGGGACAGATTCTACATAGATCTGCACCGCCGATAAGGTGCATGGGACGGTGTCGGAGATGGCGGTGAAGTTTTTTGATAAGAATTTGAGGTGAGTTTGTGGCATCGGGGGACTTCAGCGGGTTTCAAGTTGCCTGATTGGAGCAGGCTAAACATTATTACCGTGCGGCGCGTAATTCTCTCATTGCCTGTAGGCGAGATGATTTACAGCGCGTCTATATTCCTGACGTGAGTCCCTAAGTAGTTGAGAGCAGGAGTGAGCGCCGGCTTTGCTTCTTGTTCTGAGGTCTTTCCGCTAGCAGTTTGGACCTGGCGATCGCGAGAGGATGCGAATGAATTTTGTACAGAAAGTGTCGCCGCCAATGTTTGGCCGCGCGGATTACCGCGATATCCGTCAGGTAAACTCTTAAAAGTGATCGTTTTTTCCCGCCGTCTTCTGCTTTTCGTCCTCAATGTGACATTCCTAGTCATCGCCGCTCCCGGGCTGTTGTCGCAGAGTATGGTTCCGATTCAGGCGACTCTGCCTGATGCGCCTGTGCCGCAAGCGCCGGTGGAGATCGCAAAGATGCGGACCAATACAGTTCTTCCGTTCTGGATGAGGAGCAGACCGCGCAGACTCAGACCCCTTTAGCGCAGCCGACTTCTCCTGGCAGGCGGATACGACGAAAAAGCCAATGACGGATGGGGAGAAGAAGAGCGCTTCGGAAGCTGAGCTTCAGAAGGAGCTTCATCAGCGAATCGGTGTTGTCGTGCCGAACTTCAACGCTGTGCTTGATGGCAACAACCTCCCTTTGACTCCGGGACAGAAGATGCGGGCATCGTTCCGGAGCGCGGTCGATCCATACCAGTTCGGGCTGGCGCTGTTTACGTCGGCGATCGGACAGGCGCAGAACTCGCACTCCAGCACCGATCCGATTCCCGGTACAAACCCGGTGCAATATATGAAAGAGGGTTATCAGCAGGGTTGGGGCGCCTATGGGAAGCGTTTCGGTGCGGCCTACACCGACCAATTCAACGGCACCATTCTTGGCAACGGAGTTTTTCCCGTGCTGCTGCATCAGGACGCACGCTACTTCCGGATGGGAAGCGGACCGGTCGGGAAGCGGTTCCTATATGCATTGAGCACAACGATTCGCTGTAAGGGCGATAACGGAAAATGGCAGCCGAACTTCTCGAATCTATTGGGCAACATGGCGGCGGGCGGTATCTCGAATCTCTACTACCCGAAGGATCTATCCGGGATTCGGGTTGACGATCGAGCAGGGGTTCCTGGTGACTGCGGAGGGTGCCTTCGGCGGTCTTCTGATTGAGTTTGCCCCGGACGTCATCAAGCATTTTCAGAAGAATCGTCTTCCCCCGGATGTGGTTGCGAACCAGCCCTCCGCGCCGACGATCCAGACCACTCACTAAAGAAGTCGCGTGGTCGCCGATCTTCGCCGGGGCTGAGCGCCGAAGAAATTTCGTCCTGAGCTCAGGATTGAAGGATTCCCATCTTTTTTGCTACAGTGGTGAAGACTTCGAGAGCCTGATCGATCTGGGCGCGGGTGTGTTCGCTGGTCATGATGGTGCGGATGCGGGCCTTGCCTTCGGGGACGGTGGGGAAGGCGATGCCGGTGGCCATGACGCCGGCGTCGAAGAGCGCGCGGGAGAAGTCCATGGTGCGGCGGCCGTCGCCGATGATGATGGGGGTGATGGGGGTTTCGCTTGCGGGGGTGGTGTTGCCGCCGATGTCGAAGCCGGCGTCTGCGAGCTGCTGCTTGAAGTAGCGTGGTGTTGTCCCAGAGGCGCTCGATGCGCTCGGGCTCGCTCTCGAGGATGTCGAAGGCGGCGATGCAGGTGGCGGCGACCGAGGGCGGATGCGAGGTGGAGAAGAGGAACGGCCGGGCGCGGTGGTAGAGGTAGTCGATGAGGTCGCGGCGTGCCGCAGACGTAGCCGCCGAGCGCGCCGATGGCTTTGGAGAGCGTGCCGACCTGCACGTCGACGCTTGTCCGTGCATGTGAAAGTGATCGACGGAGCCGCGGCCGTTGCGGCCGAGGACGCCGGAGGCGTGGGCGTCGTCGACCATCATGATGGCGCCGTATTTTTCGGCGAGGTCGGCGAGTTTGTCGACGGGGCCGATGTCGCCGTCCATGGAGAAGACGCCGTCGGTGATGAGGAGCTTGCGGCCGGGCTCGTTCTGGATTTCGCTGCAGGAGCTCTTCGGCGTGGGCGACGTCCTTGTGGCGGAAGACCTTGATCTTGGCGCGGAGAGGCGGGCGCCGTCGATGATGCTGGCGTGGTTCAGCTCGTCGGAGAGGATGAAGTCTTCTTTGCCGAGGATGCTGGAGACGGTGCCGGCGTTGGCGGCGAAGCCGGACTGGAAGACGACGCAGGCTTCGACGTTCTTGAAGCGCGGCGATCTTTTCTTCGAGCTCCATGTGGATGCGCATGGTGCCGGCGATGGTGCGGACGGCGCCGGAGCCGACGCCGAACTTTTGTGTGGCGGCGATGGCGGCTTCTGCGCAGCTTGGGGTGGTTGCAGAGGCCGAGATAGTTGTTGGAGGCGAGGTTGATGACTCGCTTGCCGTCGTAGGTGCAGACGGGGGCCTGCTCGTCGTCGAGTACGCGCAGTTTGAAGTAGGTGCCGCGCTGACGGAGGTCGTCGAGCTGGGCGGTGAGATGGGCGAGCTGGGGGCGTCTGGCGGCCGCGGTGGTCATGAAAACATCGTAAACCTTTGCGGGCCGGGTAGTCTTTGAAGCAGAATGAGCATCTTACGGAGAGAAGCGGTTGCGGCGCCCTAATCCGCAGCGGCAAATTCCCAACACAAATGAGGAAACAAAATGAACGTTCAGGATTCTCGAAAGATTGCTGTTGCGATGACGCTGGCGTTTGCGATGCTGAGTGGATGCAAGTCGAAGGAAGATGCGGCAATTGACTCGGCGAAGAAGCAAGCTGCTTCTACGGGGCAGGCGCAGCAGGTGGTTTCTACCGATAAGAACGGGACTGTGACGACGACTACGGTGCAGCCTCCGGCCCCTGGCCAGACGACGCAGGCGGTTACGACGACGGTAACTCCCGCGGCTGGAGTTGCTGCGAATACTCCCGCTACTGCGCCGGTTGCTACAGGACAGCCAGTGACGGCGGGTCAACCGGATGCTTCGGGTCAACCGGTGCCAGCGCCTGCCCCGGGTGCAGCGCCGATTGTGCGCCCAGCGGACGTGAATGTTGCGGCAGGAACGAATCTAACGATTCGCATCAACCAACACATCAGCGTAAAGACCAGCCGCGCGGGCGATCGGTTCGATGGAGAGATCGTCGATCCCGTGGTTGGGGATAATAGCCGCGTTGTGATTCCAAGGGGGGCGCGGGTGACTGGCGTGGTGGTGGCTTCGCATCGCCGGGGACACTTCAGGGGGAGTTCTATCCTGGAGCTGCGGCTGACGTATCTCACGTTGAACGGCACCCGTTATGCGCTGGACACGAGGGATCTGACGCAGACGAAGAAGGGGAAGGGCAAACGGTCTGCTGCGATTATCGGCGGCGGTGCCGGAGTCGGAATGCTGGTTGGGGGTGTTGCGACGGGCGGTGTCGGATTACTGGTTGGAGGCCTGGTGGGTGGAGGCGGAGGGACGCTGCTCAGTGGATTGACCGGGAATCGGGATATCGAGATTCCGGCGGAGTCGATTGTGCGTTTTAAGCTGGCGGACAATCTTGTGATTCAGCCAGCCTGAGTTGCTTGGTTTATCAGTTAGAGGCGAAGGCCCATTCCGCGGATGGGCCTTCTGTCGTTTGGCATACAAGCTCGACCTGTGACTCATTATGGAAAAACCTTGCGTGCTAAAGACTCGTGACCTTCGTCAGCTTCCATTTCTGAGAGATCGGCTGCTAACTGACTTTGAGGTGATGGGTGATCAGATTGATGGCATGGCTCGTTATGTCTTCGTCGCCGCCAAAGCCTTCGAGCCAGTGCATGTCGGGTTCGCGGCGAAACCATGTGAGCTGGCGCTTGGCGTAGTTGCGGTGCCCTTGTTGCGCCTGTGCTACGGCTTGTTCGCGGGTAAGTTTGTTTTGCAGCACGGCGGTGGCTTCGGCGTAACCGAGTGACGTGAGAGGGCGGCACTCGGGGCCATAGCGGGCTATGAGCCGTTCGGTCTCTTCGACGAGGCCGCGCTCGAACATGGCGGCGGCGCGCTGATTGATGCGCTCATAGAGGCGGGAGCGGGGCGGATTCAGACCGAGGCGGAGGATGCGATAGCCGGTGAGGGCGTCCCGGCCTTTCTGCCATTGCTGGGTGAGGGGCTCATCTGCCGCTAAGGAAACTTCGATGGCGCGTATGACTTTCGGGACGTCGTTGACGTGGATGGCTGTTGCCGCAGTGGGGTCGAGGCGATTGAGGAGGCGGTGGAGGTAAGCTGGGCCGCGGGCTTTGGCAGTGCTGCGGAGGCGCTCGCGCTGGCCGGGTTTTTGCGGTGGGGCGGCGAAGAGGCCGTCAATGAGAGCCCGCAGATAGAGGCCGGTTCCGCCAGCTACGATCGGCACGTGAGCGCGGCCGGCGATACCAGAGAGAGCTTCTCGGGCCTGGCGGCTGTAGTCGCCTGCAGTGCAGGCTTCGTCGGGCCATGCGATGTCGATCATGTGGTGCGGAATGAGGGCGCGTTCGTCGCGGGAGGGCTTCGCGGTGCCGATCTCCATCTCGCGGTATACGGCGACAGAATCGCAACTGACGATCTCGCCGTTGAACTCTTCTGCGAGACGAAGGGCGAGGGATGTCTTACCGCTGGCGGTAGGGCCGACGAGAACGATGAGAGGGTCGCCTGAGATTTCACCATGGCGTACCTTGCATCACCATAGACGCCACCAGCCCGGCGTGAATACTACGTGTGGGCCCGCGCGGAGAATACTGAGCACGAAGATGGCAATGGCAAGGAGAAGGAGTCCGCGTATCTGCCGGCGGCGTTCGATCTGGCGAGGCTCGGTTGGGCTCTGGTGTGCGATGGTGGTGGCCGGTTTGTCTGAATCTTAGCTTGATGATAGATGACGCTGCAGACAAGCTTCTCTCATGTGCTGAAAAGAAGGAGGGAGCTGTGATGGCATGAGATATCATGCTGCGGATATGGGCGGATGAAGGATGATTGTGCAGGCCTGCGGTGTTCCTGCGGTTGCGCAGGAGAAGGGTTTGTGGCGTGCAGAGAGTTCTACGGCACAGTCGATTACTGGCGATGTGGCCTTCTCCGGAGAGAAGATGTCGATCAACTTCCGAGCTTCGTGGTTGCGCAGATACGTTCTCTCGAACCGGGCGAGGTGAGCGCTGTGTTCGATTCCGATAGCAATGCGGGCGGGAGTGGAACCTCTACAGGTTAGACATTCCGGCTGCAAAGAAGTTTATTGCACAAAAATACTTTGTGCGGCACTGAGGATGTGCAGTGGATGGCTACTTACGTCGTCGGGCGTTCTTTGAAGATTGCATTTTTCTCGGGAGCGAAAATGCCTGTCTTCACGCTGACTGAGATTTCAAATTCAACGGATTTGTGCGGCACGTTTTCTTACGTGCGGTGAGTTGCTTGCGTCTGGTTATTCACCGACTTTGTCCTGCCGGACGGGCCCGACTACGCGTGGAGGTCACTTCGTGACCTGTATCGCTTTTTATGGCGGTGATCATGGAAGAGGTTTGTTGGTGAGAAAGTCGATGCGCAGTTCGAGATTGGGGCCTTGAAATTTGGCGGGAACGGAGGAAACTGGCCTACACCGGTGATGCCGCCCCAGCAGGCGCGATCGATGGCGATGTCCTGGCTGGAGCCATCGAGGCTCATGGCAGTGATATGACCGTCGGAGCTGATGGTGAAGCGGATGAGAGTCTCACCTTGCTTGTTCAGAGGCGGACGGGCTTCCTCGGGGATAAGGGGTACCAGGCTCGCTTGGATGTCCTTGAGGATTCTGCGAATATACGGACCGAAGTCGACGCCCTGGGTATCGGAGAGAATCTCAGCGCTCCCATCCCGGTGCCGGTATCGTCCGCCAGGAGCATTGCGGACTGTAATCGCCTCCGGCCGTTTCCGCGGGCGGCATCCTGGGCGGCCTTTCGAATGGCGTCGCCCGGGGTCTGATTCGGATTGCCGAAGTTCGGGCGTGTTGGAGCTGGCTTAGGGGCTTCAACCAGAGCTTGCTGGTTTGGCTGCGGAGCCGGAGGAGGCGGTTGCGGAGTGGGAGGGAGTTGGCGTTGTGGAGGCCGGGCTGGGCTGAGCGGGCGTGGGCACGGTTGCGGCTGTGCGGAGCTTCGGCGCCTTCGCGCATTGCCTTGCAGCGCTGCAGGATCTTACTCGTCTAACTGCTGAGGACGGGGTTTTCTCGGTGATGGTTTTGTTCGGCCTCGGCGCCTTCGGAAGGTTCCTGGGCTCATCGAGGAAGGTTAGCTGCTTATCGCGCTCCTTGAGAATGTCGACGGGACTGATGAGGCGGGGCTGATGGAAGAGGACGCGCGGACCGTAGAAGAGAAACCAGACGATTCCCAGGTAAATGATGACGGAGATATAGATGGATTCGCGGAAGCGGGCCTTGGAGCGTTCATCGTCGAGAGAGTCGAGAAGATGAATCAGCTCATGCTCTTCGAGTTCGCCGTAACCGGCCGGTGCGCACCTTGACGGGCTGGGTGGGCGGCGCGGAGTTGGGCGGTGTCTCAAGTGAGGGCATGGGCTATGTGGTCTGACGGCTGCCGGAGGCGAAAGTTTCGTTTTGCGAATGATCCATGACTCTCCGCCGGCTGCACCCGGTTGCGGATAGTCTTTTTATATTTTCTCACTTTTGATGCTGATTCTGGCGGAAGAAGGGGTTCTGAAGAAGTTTCTGAAACTTATGGGGAAACCCGTAGACTGGAAGGGTGACCCTACAGTTTTTCTCCCGATGTTCGCGCTGTTGTGCTGACGATCAGCGATCGCTGCTGCCGCGGAGAACAGATCGATCTCTCGGGACCGGCGGTCTGCGAGCTGCTCTGGAAGAGGCCGGAGCAGGTGTGGTGTACGATGGAGATGCTGCCCGATGAGGTTGATCTGATTGCTGCGGGTTTACGACGTCATGCGAAAATTGCAGATCTGGTTGTGACGACAGGCGGGACGGGACTGGCTGCGCGGGATGTGACGCCGGAGGCTACGCGGCTGGTCTGTGAGCGGCTGGTCGATGGGCTGGCGGAGACGGATGCGCGCCGACGGGCTTCTGCATACGCCGCTTTGCTGCACTGAGCCGTGCAGTGTGCGGAACTTTGGGAGATGCGCTGATCGTGAATTTGCCGGGAAGTCCGGCGGGCGCGAAGAGTTCGCTGGCGGCAATCCTGCCGTTGCTGCCGCATGCACTTGATCTGCTGGCGGGGCGCACGGCTCATCTGCGTTCACGGAGAGCGATCAGCATGGAAGGGCTGACGGCAATTAGAATGAGAGGTGCCCCGTGAAGATCTCTCCCGTTGCGCTGATAAATTGAATGTCTTGATGCTTGCGGCGCTGAAGCCGCTGGGCGTCTGGGGAATCGGTGTGCTGACTGTGCTATTATCGACTCTGCGTCGATTCCCATGCCGCTGGACGCGATGCTGATGGAGTATGTCGTGCAGGATCATGTCACGATTTTTGCTCTACTGTTTTATGGCTGCGTTGGGCGCTGCGATCGGAAGCCTGCTGCCTTATTATCTGGGTCGAGCAGGAGGAGAGCTTTTCCTTTTGAAGCGCATCAATCGGCACGCTATGAACAAATGCGAGACCGGTTTGAGAAGCAGGAATTTCTTGCCATCATGATTCCAGCGATGATGCCTCCGCCCTTCCCGGTCAAGATGTTCGAATTGGCTGCGGGCGTGTTCGAGATGAAGCCTGCTATGGTTCTTCTGGGCTATCTGTCTTGGCAAATTTGTTCGCTTTTTGAGGTTTGGGCGATCATCACGATTACTATGGTCCTACGATTCTGCATACGATTACGCCGGCGATATCATCAGGACCTTGCTTGTCATGGGGTTCAGCGTTCTATTGTATTGCTGGTGGTGTATGTGCTGCGCAAGGTCTTCGACCGCCGGCGAGGAACCAGCTTCCGGTTGAAGAGGACTAGGCTTTCGGTTTAGCTAGTGCTGGATGCGCCCGTCCATCTCCATGCGAACGACGCGGCGGTCGGCGTTGAGCTCGACCGTACCTGAAGTGGGGGCTTATCGCGTCCGGCGAAGAGCGGCGTGTCGTAAAGAAACGCAGATCGCGGAATGTGACGGTGGAGAGTTCTTCTGCGTCGGTGCCGGTTTCGGTGACGACGGGATATTGCGACCAGTCGAGGTAGACTTCGCCGAGCCAACTCTGCTTGGCTACGAGTGTCGCCAGCGTTGTCGGCGGCTTATAGATGACGTCTGCCTGATTGCTGTGGTGCGATGGTGTTGAAGGTGTCGGCGGTGGATATCTGGTAGAACTGCGGGTCTCAACGATGGTCTGCCAGCGGAAAGGATTGATTGGGTAAGGATTGGCGAGACACGGAGATGGGTGCTCCGTTGTAGTCGCTGGCTTGAGCGAGTTGAACTGCTTTTGCTGTTCGACGAAACGGAAGGCCCAGAGCGCAATGACGGCGACGAGGGCGACAGATTGCCCAGCCTCGTCCGCGAAATGCCTGTTTGCGTGCGCCTACTTCGCTACTGATGAGACCGAAGAGGGAGGGTGCAATGAGGCCAGCAGCAGGATAAGAAAGAGAATTGGCTCGAAGATGAAGACGAAGGAGCCAGCGTACCAGTGGGGATTGAAGGGAAAGAAGGGCCGGAGGCCGTAGTTGTTCGTCCAGTCGAGCAAGAGATGGCTTAGGAGGGCGATGAGAGAAAAGCCATAGAGCAGGCCCCAACGGACAGGAGCGCGGTGGCGGGGCAGTGGGGTCGTCGTGGGGTCGTAAGACAGGGTGGGGTCGGGTTGTTTCAGGGTTTCATTGCGATGGGTTCGCCAGCGATGAAACAGCCAGACGGCGCCGACGATTATTGCGGCTTCGAACGGAATGCCGAGAGGGTGTGGGTCCAGCCGCGGTGATGCTGAAAGGCTGCGATGGGACCCTGGATGGACCAGAGGGTGTCGAGGTCGGGTGCTTCGGCGGCGAGGGTCATTGCAACGGTGGCGTATGCAGCTTTACGGTTGAAGCCGGAGCGGGCGAGGACGGCTCCGGTCATCAGATGGGTGATGGGTTCCATTGCTTCGATAGTAGCTTGTTTTAGGGTGATGTCCTGCCAGACGGGCCCACTGCGCGTGGGGCGGTCACTTCGTGACTTGTGTACCTTGTTGTGGCGAGTGAACTGTGCTGGTCCTCCCGTTGGTCGGAAGAAGGATTGCCGACCAGCGGGGACCCGATGCCTATCATCCTGCCAAGACCGGTATACCCGTCATGAAGTGACCGCCTCACGCGCAGTGGGCTCGTCCGGCAGGACATGCTTGGTAGAATCGAGATGACCATGTCTACCGCGACTGCGCTTTCGCCCGAAATTCTTGCCAAGTACCAGCCTGTGATCGGGCTGGAGGTCCATGTTCAGCTTCTTGACGGAGTCGAAGGCGTTTTGCGGCTGCGTGAACAAGTATGGCGGCGAGCCGAACACGCATATCTGCCCGACCTGCCTCGGGCTGCCGGGAGCGCTGCCGGTGCTGAACCGCAGGGCGGTGGAGTTTGCGGTGCTGGCGGCGAAGGCGATCAACTGCGAGATTCGCGAGACGAGCATCTTTTCGCGGAAGAACTATTTTTATCCCGACTCGCCGAAGGGCTACCAGATCTCGCAGTTCGACAAGCCGATTGCCGAACACGGATGGATCGAGGTTCCGGCGTTCGATGCGAGCGGCGCGGCGATCACCAAGCGAATCGGCGTGACTCGGCTGCATATGGAAGAGGATGCGGGCAAGAGCATTCATGATGGTTTTGCGGACTCGGTTTCCGAAGACGTACATCGATCTGAACCGCTGCGGCACGCCGCTGGTGGAGATCGTGAGCGAGCCGGATCTGCGCACGGCGGATGAGGTGTTCGAATACCTGACGAAGCTGAAGGAGATCCTGCTCTACACCGGCGTGAGCGACTGCAACATGGAAGAAGGGCTCGCTGCGCTGCGACGCGAATGTGAGCGTGATGCTGAAGGGCGCGAAGGAGTTCGGGACGAAGGCTGAGGTGAAGAACGTCAACAGCTTTCGCTACATTCGCGCGGCGGTGGAGTACGAGATTGAGCGGCAGATCGGCGTGATCGAAGACGGCGGCCGCGTGGTGCAGGAGTCGCGGCTGTGGAATAGCGCGCGAGGGGCGGACGTACTCGATGCGCAGTCAAAGGAGCAGGCGCATGACTACCGGTATTTTCCGGAGCCGGATCTGCCGCCGCTGGTGGTGGGGGCGGAGTGGCAGGCAGAGATCCTGAAGATGATGCCGGAGCTGCCCGAAGCTCGGCGCGACGCGCATGATTCGCGAGTACGAGATCAGCGCGCAGGATGCGGCTACGCTGACGGCAACACGTGAGTTTGCGGACAGGTTCGAAGCTGCGGCGAAGAAGGCGAAGAGCCCGAAGCGCGTGGCGGCGCTGCTGACCAGCGAGTTGACGATGCGGTTGCGGCTGGCGGGATCTGGAGCTGGAGCAGTCGCCGGTGTCGATGGCGGGCGTTGTCATGGCCGCCGATCTGGCGGAGTCGGGCGAGCTTTCGAGCAAGATGCTGAAGCAGTTGCTGGATACGTGCTTTGCAGAAGAACGAGGATTTCCCTGCAGTGTATGAGCGGGAGAAGCCGCAGCAGATCTCGGATGCGGGCGCGATTGAGGCGATGATCGACGAGGTGATCGCGGCGAATCCGAAGCAGGTGGAGCAGTATCGCGGAGGGAAGAAGACGGTGGCTGCGTTCTTTGTGGGGCAGGTGATGAAGCTGTCGAAGGGACAGGCGAACCCTGCGCTGCTGAATGAGTTGGTGGTGAAGAAGCTGGATGCGTTGGGGCCTCTCGGCATCCTGCAGAATTGCTGCCCCGTGCTCGGCGGTCCGTAGTCTTGAATGGGCGGATGCGAAGATGCGTTGTCTCTGTCCGGAAGTGGTCCGTCGCGGAGTGTGCGTGAGTATTCTGCTTGCTCTGTTTGGGTGCCGGAGCAGACGCGCCTACGTGGTGCCGGAGGAGCCGATGCCGCCGAACACGGTGCTGCTGTCGCAGATGATGCGAGAGCTGTCGGCTACGCCGGGATTTACGGACGCGATGCTGGCGCAGCTGGATAAAGGCGGGAAGAAGGGGCCAGCGCTGATGACGCCGGCGCTGATGAAGCGGCTGCGCGAGCTGATTCTGGGGAAAGATTGGCAGGGGCTGGATCGTTTCCCGGGATGGACGATGCAGGGGATCAATCCCACCGTAAAGGTGGCCGGTCGCGTCGTCGCGAAGGAGGACGAGTGTAACGGATCGTGCAGAGCGGCACCCTGGAACACCGGCAGGTTGGAGTCGACGAAGGTTCGGCAACTACGGACACGTCAAAGCACTATCGTCGATCTGGGTGCCTACTCGCTGGAGAAGGCTGAGACGGTGAATCTGGACGAGCCGTCGAGATCTGCCGGGGTTCACGACGGAGGGTATTGGTGAGCGAGCTGGGCGCGGGTGTGGTGCGGGGAGATGGGCCGAATCCGACGCTCGCGCCGATGCATGCTGAGAGTCAGCGGCTGGCTGATGTGTTGAACCGCCTGAGTCTGAATGGATTGGAGCGGTGTCTGCTCCGCGACGGCTGACAGTGGAGGGGATGGCTGCTGAAGTACGCCGCGAAGAGTTGATGCGATGGCTGATGGCCACGGGACACACGGTGATGGTAGCGGATGCGCGATACTTCGCCAACTTCGGCCATTTTCATTACAAGGGGCAGGATGTGATGATGCCGTTCTGGGTGAACTCGCAGATTGCGATTCCGGGGACAAGGCGTCCGTTGCTGGTTCCGGTGAGCCATGCGGAATACGAGTGGGAGATTCGCGGGCCGAAGGTGCAATGCGAATGTGAGCTGGTACTTCGGCATCGACGGCAAGGCGGAGTTTCGCACGATGGATACGCAGGATCAGGCCTGGGTGCTGGGGCGTCATGCGCATGAGTATCGCTGACGCCGATGCAGTGGAGGTAACACGGCTGGTGGGAAAGATGGCGATTGCGTATCATGCATCAGCATCTGCGCGCGGCCCGATCTTCCGTTTGGCGGGTACTATCCGCTGGGCGTTTGCCAGGACGGTGTTGCTGCGATTGAAAGGAAGATGACGGGGAACGATACGCTGTTTCCGAACACGGCGGATGGCGCACTGTTCGACTGATCCTCGCGATGCTGAGATCAATGCAACTGATCAAGGCTATTCCGAAGGACCGGGAAGGCGGGCGCACCGGAGCCTGCGAGGATCTTTGGATCTCTGCCCGCTACTGATTTCGATTCGATTACGATTCCTGGATTTGCCGCTGATCTTGAAGCTTGTGCATGCGGCGTGGCAGGATGGATCGCTGGAGAGGACTCCATCGTGGATTCGAAAGGTGACCTTAAGAGTTATAGGTGCGGCAGCTTTGGGGATGCTGGCGGGAATTGTGGTGTGGCGAAGAAGGCGAAATGGCTGAGGCTGAATGGTGTCGTTCGAGGTGCGCGTCGTTTAGTGATGCAACGTTGTGACGGTTGAGGACACTCTTAGTGTGAGGAGGAACTCTATGACTACGAAGAAGGCAACGGCAAAGAAGTCGACGAGTAAGACGGCATCGAAAAAGACGGCTACCAAGAAGGCTCCCGCAAAGAAAGGTGCAAAGAAGAGTTCGACGCGGAAGTACAGTCCTTCGGCCAGTAAGAACGTTGAGACTGAGATGCACGAGATGAAGAAGGGTAAGTTGAAGAGTGGTCGGAGCGGGAAGAAGGTGACCAATCCAAAGCAGGCGATTGCGATTGGTTTATCAGAGGCGCGGAAAGCAGGGAAGAAGGTTCCGCCGCCGCCGAAGAAAGGGTAGGGATGAAGGAAATCGAGAGGTATGGCGCGATGCTGGAGGTTGCGCTGGAGGAGGCCCGCACCGGGAGGAACGAGGGTGGTGTTCCGATCGGTGCGGCGTTGTTTGATGGGGACGGTAAGCTGCTGGCTTCGGGAAGAAATCGAAGGGTGCAGCAAGATGATCCGTCGGTGCACGGAGAGACGGATGCGTTTCGCCGGGCAGGACGACAGCGGACCTATAAGGACAAAGTGATGGTGACTACGCTTGCTCCTTGCTGGTATTGCAGTGGGCTGATTCGGCAGTTTGGGATTCGCACTCTGGTGGTAGGGGAGAGCAGGAACTTTTCCGGCGGAGTGGAGTGGCTGAAGGAGCTTGGAGTGAAGGTGATAGATCTGGATTCTCACGAGTGTTCAGACTTGCTGACCGCGTTTATCGCGGAGAAGCCTGAAATTTGGAACGAGGATATCGGTGAGGAGTGAAGGCTCGCCGGCAAGATTGTTCTCGCGTGAAGATGCTGTCCGATGTGGAATGATGGAGAGATGGTCCTTGAGTCAAAGAGTGATTTCGGATGCAGGGTTTGTGGGGAGCGTCATGCTCTGCCGTTGAGTTATAGCGTCAAGGCTCCACTGGCAGTGGGAGCGATTGCCGCGGAGGAGTTAGATCAGCGAGTGGTCATTACTCCTGATCAGTGCGTGGTTGATGGTAAAGATTTCTATCTCCGCGGCCGTATTCTGGTGCCTGTGATCGGATTGGACGAACCGTTTTTTTGGGGAATCTGGGCTGAAGTGAGTCCAAAAAACTTTGTGCGGACTAATGAACTGTGGACGGTTGAAGGACGAGAGATGGAACCGCCGTTTCGTGGTTGGTTGAATTCTCAATTGCCGGTTTTCGGCGATACGTACAACCTTGAAGTGAGCGTGCAGACCCAACCGGTAGGGCAGAGGCCGCAATTTATAGTTGTGGATCAAAACCATCCTCTGGCGGCGGAGCAGAGGGACGGGATCACGATCGAGCGGGTGGAAGAGATTGCGGTTAGGATGCTGCATCCGGACTGAAACGAGTTGCTTGTCCTGCTGGACGGGCCTTCTGCGCGGACGGTGGTCACTTCGTGATTTGTGGACGTTTTCTTGTTCGGCGACCGGCGAGGACCTCCGCTGGTCGGTTTGGGATTAGATTGCAGTGGGGTGCCGAGGCGGGGTGAGGGCAAACCACGCTATGCCGGCAAGGATGTACGCGAGGTAGACGTAGGGTAGCCAGTTGTAAGGACGCTCGGGCACGGGGTAAAGGGTTCCAGCCAGCGCTAGCATGATCGCGAGTGCTGTAGCGGCGGATAGTATGAGCGAAGTGCTGGTGAGGCGGTGGTTGCGCTTGAGGTAGAGGGGCAGCGCGATGGCGGCGAGACCGTAGGTGGTGAGGAAGCCGTAGACCGCGAGGGAGCCCATCCAACCATAGATGTCAGTGCCGGCTACGCCGCGCAGGGCGAGGACTGTTACGGGCAGTGCAGTGAGGATACCGGAGACAAGGACCGCTGAGCCTGGGGTGGCGTTCTTGCGGTGGGCCATGGACATCCGGCGATGGACAAGGCCGTTGTGGCCCATGCGCATGAGGACGCGCGCGGCTGCGGTGATGCAGGCGAGGGTGCAGGCGAACATGCTGACGAGAGCGCCGAAGTCGATGAAGGGGCCAAGGGGGCTGACGCCAGCGAGGCTAGCGAGGACACGCATCGGGGCGACTGACTCGCCGAGGTTTTGGTGTGCGGTGTGCATGCCGAGGGTTTCGAGGTAGGCGCAGAGGATGAAGAAGAGGCCGGTGAAGACGGCGCTCTGGATGACGGCGCGGGGGATGGTGCGGAGCGGGTTGGAGGCTTCGGCTCCGAGTGTGGTGGCGCTCTCGAAGCCGACGAAGCTGAAGAGTGCGAGGACGACGCCGAGGCGGACTGCGGAGGGAGTGACGCCTTCGAGGCGGAGTTGGGCGTGGTCGATGTGGAGGCCGTTATGCCATAGCAGGAGCGCGAGCACGATGGCGATCAGCGCGACGGAGACGGCTTCGATCCAGAGCATGAGGCGGGCGGAGACTTGTACGTCGCGGTAGGCGATGAAGGCTGAGACGCCGACGCAAAGGATCGCGAGGAGGAAGGTTGGGGCCGACTTGCCGGTGATCGAGAGGAGGAAGACGTTAGCGTAGTTGATGAAGCCTCCGGTTACTGAGGCTCCTGTGGCGATGTAGGCGAGCAGGAGCGCCCAGCCCGCGATGCCGCTGATGGCGGGGGGGAGCGAGGAGGTTGCGTAGGTGTAGAGCGAGCCCGAGCAGGAGGTGTGGCGGGCGAAGCGGCTGATGCAGAGGGCGATGAGGAGGATGGCAGCGGTGGCGAAGAGGTAGGCGAGCCAGGTTCCGTTGCCAGCGAGGACGAAGACCAGAGGGATGGTCATGGTCGGTGTGGTGGTGGGAGCGATGGTGGAGATGGATTGGGCGAGGGTCTCCATTGGCGAGAGGATGTTGGCGCGCAGACCGGGAGCAGGAGCGAGATAGGCTTCGGATTCGGCGACGGTTTGCTCCATTGTGCTTGACCCTTCTTTTGGCGACAGGACGGAGTTGCGGATGCGCTGAAGCGTTGCCGGATGTCTAAGGCAGAGTGCTTGCGGTTGGAACGATGACAGGGATTAGAGCGAGGATAGCTGAAGTTGGCTCGAGCGCGTAGAGGTATCTTGCGCGGCTGTCGACAATATTGCGTTGCCCTCAATTGAGCGCAGACGTTGCTTTGGCCGAAAGAGGTGAGTCTGTTCGGGATCCGGAACGAATCACGAAGTGACTTGGTGATATTCAGCTCTGGGAAACGGGTGTAAGCTTTCGGTCGGGCTCCCACACGAAAAAAATCTATGAGGTACGACCATGAAGGCGTTCGCACGTTGTTTCGTCGCTTTGGTACTCACTGCTATTCCGCTTAGCGGAGTGGCGCAACAGTATTACAGTCATGTTGGCGTGACTCGGGTTGTGAAGCTCCGGATCCTGCCGGGGAAGACGAAGGAGTTCTACCAAGCGTTTGCCTATGCTCCTAAAGTGTTCGAGGCCGAAAAAGCAGCTGGCATCATCACGGGGTACTCGATGGCCGCCTCAGTCAACTACGAGGGGCCGGAGAAGTGGGACGTGATGTATGTGGTCTTCTTCAAAGATATGGCGACACTGGATACGTCGGCGGATCTAGCGGAACCGGTGATTGCGAAGGTCTATGGCACGCCCGAGAAGAGAGCGGAGGTGCTGAAGATGAGAGCGGACAGCACAGAAGTGGTCTCGAGCGAACTGATTCGGGGAATTCAACTGAAGCCGCTGCCATAAACCGAAGCTTGGAGCGCCTGCGCGGCTACTTCTTGTCTGACGACGAGGCGGCTGCTGCAGGCGCTGCCGGGGCGGACGCCGGAGTACTGCTGCCCGAGGAGCTGGAGTCGGTGCTTGACTTGGAAGTTCCCGACTTGGAAGCATCAGTTTTGGAATCGCTGGACTTGGAATCACCAGATTTGGAATCACCGGACTTGGAGTCGCCAGATTTCGAATCGGTGGATTTCGAATCTGCGGACTTCGATTCGCCGGCGCTTGATCCTGAGCCGTTGCCATCGCTCGAGGACTTGGGTTTGGCGTTGCCGTAGCCGTCGGCGTACCAGCCGCCCCCTTTGAAGCTGATCGGCGGGAGCGGAGATGACTCGCTCCAGATGGCCGCCGCAGTGAGGGCAGACGGTGATCTCGGGGTCGGAGAACTTCTGGATCTTTTCGGTGTGCTTGTGGCAGGTGGTGCATTCGTATTCGTAAAGCGGCATGTTGTTCTTTCTTTATTTCCTGCTTAATGGGATGCGGGATGAAGCCTAAGATGCGATTTCAGTCCTCATCCGGTCATGGGAGCGTTACAGTTTGCCCAGTTCGATGAGGCGAACGCTGGCGATGGCTTCGACCTTGCGCAGGGCTTCGATGGCGGCGGTGGCCGATGCGGCCGTTGGGTACGTCGATCTGGACGACCGCGAGGGCCTGGCCCTGCGGGACGCGCTGGCGTTGGCTCGGAGGTCGTGCGCGGCCCAGCGCGAAGTTGGCGATGTTGACGGCGTGCTCGCCGAGGATGGTGCCGATGCGGCCGACGACGCCGGGGACGTCGTGGTTGCGGATGGCGACGAGGGTGCCGTGAAGCGGGGCTTCGATGTCGATGCCGTCGTAGCTGAGGAGGCGGGGCGAGGTGCCGTGGAGGACGGTGGCGGAGGCGCTGGCGTCGCCGTCGGAGGAGTGGAGGACGAGCTTGAGCACGGAGCCTGCGCCGCCGGTGGTGAACTCCTTCTTGTCTTCCTGGATGCGGATGCCGCGCTCGGCTGCGATGGCGGCGGCGTTGATGCGGTTGGCGGTGCTGCTCGCCGTCTGCTGCCGTGAAGATGCCGGCGATGGCAGCGTTGCGGATGAGGTCGGTCTTGCCGGCGGCGATGCGGCCGGTGTAGGTGATCTGAATGTTTTCGAGATTGCCCGGCGTGGCGTGGGCGAGGAAGTGGCCGAGGCGCTCGGCCATCTCGATGTAGGGCGCGATCTCGATGTACTCCTCGTGCGAGAGCGAGGGGAGATTGACGGCGTTCTGGACGACGCCGAGCTTGAGGTAGTCGCGGACCTGCATGGCGAGCTGGATGCCGATGGCCTCCTGGGCTTCGTCGGTCGCGCCGGCGATGTGGGGGAGAGGAGGACGTTGTCGAGGTCGAAGAAGGGCGACTCCTTGAGCGGCTCCTGATGGAAGACGTCGAGGGCGGCGCCGGCGACGTGGCCGGATTTGATGGCGTCGGCGAGGGCCTGCTCGACGATGAGCTCGCCGCGGGCGCAGTTGATGATGCGGATGCCCTTCTTCATGATGCGCGATGGAGGTGGCGTTGATGAGGCCTTCGGTCTGGGTGGTGAGGCCGACGTGGAGGGTCAGGTAGTCGGAGGACTTGAAGATCTCGTCGATGGGGACGAGGGTGACGTTGTTTTCGCGGGCGATGACGGGGGCGACGAAGGGGTCGTAGCCGATGAGGTCCATGCCGAAGGCTGGCGGCGCGGCGGGCGACTTCGAGGCCGATGCGGCCGAGGCCGACGATGCCGAGGGTCTTGCCGCGGAGCTCGTGGCCCTGCAGGGATTTCTTGTCCCACTTGCCGGCGTGCATGGTGGCGTTGGCGCGCGGGATGGAGCGGGCCAGCGAGATCATGAGGCCGAGGGTGAGTTCGGCGACGGCGACGGCGTTGGCGCCGGGGGTGTTCATGACGACGATGCCGCGGTGGGTGGCGGCGTCGGTATCGATGTTGTCGACGCCTACGCCGGCGCGGCCGATGACGCGGAGTTTGGGGGCGGACTCGAGCAGTTTGGCGTCGGCCTGGACGGCGGAGCGGACGACGAGGGCGTCGGCGTCGGCGAGCTCGGCGGCGAGGCCGTTCTTGAATCTGATCGGGGGTGACGATCTGCCAGCCGGGTTCTTGCTGGAAGACGGCGAGGGTTGCGGGCGAGACTTTTTCGGCGAGAACGATCTTCAAGGTTGACCTCTGCGTTCGATTTCGGTTGAGTGCGGCTGGCGCAGGAGGGGTACCCCCTCCCCCCGATCGTGCTCTCAAGTTGTCTGTTTCCATTTAGATAGCGAAAGCGGTGGACGCTAAAATCCTCCATCTAAATGAGTTACGGCTAAATTCGTCTTATCGAACGGTTTACGAACTTTGGGACCGTTCGGCGCGGTCTGCACTGCTGTTTTTGGTACTAGCTTCTATTTTACGGGATTGGATGAAACTAATGCGTCACGTTTATGTGGTTGGTTGATCTGGGTTTAGGAGGAATGGGGGCTTGACACGATTTTATTGCTGATGTCACTGCTTGTCCTGCCGGACGGGCCCACTGCGCGTGGGGCGGGCGTTCGCACGCCTTTTTGAAGCTTCGCATGGTCCTCCCGTTGGTCGGGCTTAGGCTGATGCCGACCAACGGGAGGACCGTTGCAGATGGTTCTGCCTAGACCGGTATACGCGCCACGAAGTGGCCGCCCTCCGCGCAGGAGGCCTGTCCGGCAGGACATCATCTTCAAAGAAAAAAGTGCGGCACGAAAGAGCTCAGGTTGTCGGTAATGGGGTTGAAGGATTCGCGGACGCCGAGGCCGCAGCAGTCCTGGTCGATCATCCATAGGCCGAGGACGGTGTGGCGATGGTCGAAGACGGCGTCAGGGGCGAGAGCCTGGATGATCTGTTTGCCGTTGTAGGGGCCGGGCGTGGTGGCGATGTTTGTGCCTTCGCGAACAAGGGTAATGTTGGCGCCTTCGCGAGACATGAGCGGCTTGCGGACGTAGTTGCGTAGTTGGGCGGCGTTGCGGTCGTCGGCGAAGTGGGACTCGAGGAGGAGTTCGTGGTTGGGGTAGAGCTGCCAGAGGATGGGAAGGATGCCCTTGTTGGAGAGGAGCATCTTCCAGATGGGCTCGATCCAGCGAGTGCTGGGGTAGGTGTCGATGGCGTGCGGGGCGAACTCTTCCTGCAGCATGGCTTCCCAGGGGTAGAGCTTGAAGATGGAGAACATGGGCTGTTCGTCGGGATCGAGGAAGAGTTGTTGCTCGTCGTTCCAGCCGATCTCGTTCATGAACATCTGCAGGGTCTCGAGGCCGGCCTGCTGGGCGGTGTCGCGGAGGTAGGTGACGGTGAGTTGGTCTTCGGGGTTGTCGAGTGCGGCGAAGTAGATGGGTTTGGAGAGGTAGGGGTCGATGTCCTGCCACTTGGCGATGAGCTTCTCGTGGATGGAGTTGAACTGATCGGGCTTCGCGGAGACAAGAGATGAGGGCATGTCTTTGAGCCAGTGCCATTGGACGACTGCGGCTTCGAGGAGAGAGGTGGGGGTGTCGGCGTTGTACTCGAGGAGCTTGGGGGCGTGGCCGGATTGTGCGCCGGCCCAGCTCAGGTCGAAGCGGCCGTAGAGCGCGGGCGGCTCGTTGTTCCAGGCCCACTCGATCGCTTCGATAGCGAAGGCGGGGATGTCGAGTTCGGCGTAACGCTTCTGGTCGATGATGTGCTGGGCGGCGGCGAGGCACATCTCCTGGAGGGTGTTGCCGGCGGCTTCGAGGGTGTCGATTTCGGCGGCGGTGAAGCTGTAGGCGGCGGACTCCTCCCAGTAGGGGGTGCCGTTTTCGAGGGTGTGGAAGGTGAGGCCGACGGACTCGACTTTTTGCTGCCAGTTGTCGCGGGGGGTTAGGGTGATGCGTTGCATGGGTCTCCTGGGTCGATGATTCGTAGCTGCGGTTATTCGCCCGCGCTGCCGCCGTGGGCTCCGCCTTCGCCGCTGCTGTGGCTTCCGCCCTCGGAGAAGCTGCGGCCGAATCCTCCTCGGATGGTGATGCCGGAGCGGTTGGCGTAGCTGCGACCGGCGACAGGGGCGTAGCCTCCTCCGCCGACTACGCTGCCGAGGCCGTAGCCTCCCCAGCCGCCGTAGTAGTAGCGGTAGGGGATGAGGATGGGGAGGAAGCCACCGTGGCCGTCGGGGCGTTGCTGCTGGAGGCCTTGTTGATCAGGCGGGAGGTTGGCGCAGAAGCTTGTCGTCTACGACGTGGTTGTTCTCGTCGACGCAGCGCTGCATCTCGGGTTTGCGACAGCCGGTGAGGAGCGCCATGGCTGCGGTGGCTAGAAGCGGTGCGGCGACCTGGCGGGAGCGTTTCATCGGGCTGCACAAGAGTATCAAGGGCTGGACGGGTGGGTGTCGGATTCCGCGGCCAAAGGTGTTGCTGTTTATTTCAGCTTCTTCAGCTCCGGATATCGCGCAAATATCCGTTGCTGATCCTCCGCTGTCAACTGTCCCAGCCGCTGGGGTTTATCCTGCGGCCGCGTGCCTTTCTGATTCAGCACATTCATCAGGCTCCACTCTCGCTGCAAGTTCTGCGGCTCGTGAACGGGCAAGTCGTAGCGTGTGAAGTCAATGACCATTGGTGCGTCGTTCTTCGCCCAGTTCCGCAGCAGCGCCAAACGAAACTCGCGATTCATGTACCACTCGATCTCCAACTCTTTTTCTGACCCCGGCGCGCCGGTTCCTCGAGCATCGAACTGATAGTTCAACGAGGCATTGCTCGGCGTGTGCTCTCGCCACTTCAGGCCGAACTCACCCTCGGTCAACACGCTGGTGTCGGGCCATCTGTCCCTGACGGCCTGCAGCCAGTAGGTCAGGTCCTCGTCGTGCCCAATGGAGACCTCCCAGATCGCCGTAACCCAGCCAAATCCATTCAGAGCGTGGCCTCGGTCGAAGTGCACCGCGGTGGTGTCCAGCATCTCCCTACGGCCCGCTGCAGTTCCCAGATTTCCTACAGCTTCGATTGGACCCACGCCCAGCCGACTGTTATAGCCGCCCTCGAAGCCCTCCCGCCGTGCGGTTAGAAAGTCACAGGTCCAGCCATCGAGGCAGACGCAGTCGATGAAGTCGGCCGCTCCCTGGGCCGGTTTCAGATAGTGCTCGCGGCTTGGGTAGTACGGATAGCAGATGCCGCCATCGCCGTCGCCGTGGTCGATGCCGTGCTGGCTCCAGATCTGCCCCTGGCAGACATGAATGCCCTCTTCCGTGGCCAGGTATCTCTGGTTCTCCGCGTCCAGGAAGCCCGCTACGATGCACTGCGGACGATATCCTCCGCCGACCATGTTGGAGATCATGGCCCAACGCCTTGTGAATCGTCTCGCGGTTGGCTGCCCGCGTGTTGTACATGGGCGCGAAGTAGCCGCCGGGAATGAAGGTGATCTCGTCACCATACTTGTCGTGGTAGGAGGCGAGAAGACGGCGTGCGTCTTTGTACTCCTGCCGGTTGTCGTTCAAGGCGAGCCAGCTTATCGCCCATGTCATTCGGCCGGTCGGGCAGCCTCGGGCGAAGGCTTCTCGACGCGAACGAATATGGGCGGGGCTGTTGTCCGGAGCTTCGTCTTCTCCGATGGAACGGGTCGGGGTCACCTCGATCTGGTTTACGCGCACGACGGAGACATGGGTCAGGAACCGTCCGCGTAAAGGCGAGGGGGTTGGCGCAAACGCCATCGCGCTGTGCGCCGTGAGCACGCCCGAGACCGCGGCGGCGGCACCGATCAGAAACTCTCGTCTGCTATAAACGTCGTCTTTTGCCATATTTAGATTTTCTGTCTTCCATGGCTGCTGAAAACCCGCGTCCGAGAGTCAGGACGTGGGCACAAGTTTTGTGGTGTTGCTGGTTATTTGGCGTGTTCGGCGAAGAAGGTTCGACGCAGCGCTGGATCTCGAGTTTGCAACAGGCCGTGAGGAGCGCCATGTCTGCGGCGGCTAGAAGCGGTGCGGCGACTTGGCGGGAGCGTTTCATCGAGTTGCGGGTGGTTTTTAGCTCGAAGCCTAACTATACCGGGTCGGGGCGGATGGGTCGGCAGCACATAATGACAAAAGAATGCCCGGGGTATACGATTGTGCCGCTGAGAGGCGGACGTCTACAGACCGGATCATTCGAGGTTCTGGTCTTAGAGCGCAGATGCCAGGGCGTGGCATTACGCACCTTTCGCCGGCCCTTACTTTTTGACGCTGAATAACCGTGAGGCTCGAAAGCTGGCCTGGCGGCGGGTTTCCTATCTGTGATTTCAATCCAGGAGATTTGTCATGAACGCGAGTTAGATTCTGTTCGTTATTGTGCGCTGCTGTTGTTGTAGGCGGCGCGTGGGGATTTCCGATGCTGGCGCAACTGCCGGCTATCGCAACAGTGTATGCCTCGGGGCTGGAAGGGCCGCGGGGATTGGCCTTTGGGCGCGATGGCACTCTTTACGTCGCGGAGGCTGGGCTGGGCGGGACGGATAACGGCCTGCGTGAAGGTGCCTGACGATCGGACCTTATACAGGGGGGACCGACGGCGCGGATCTCGAAGGTCGATACGAGCGGAACCAGGAACGACCCTTAGCAGCGGACCTTCCCTCGGCGGTGGATGCCCAAGGCGATGTGCTGGGGGTTGCGGATGTGGCGTTTCAGGATGGAGATCTTTATGCAGTACTGGCGGGAGGAGGATGCTCGCACGGGAACCCGGGATTTCCGAATGAGTTGCTTCAGGTGAATCCGAAGGATGGGAGCTGGAAGTCTGTCGCGAATATGAGTCATGCGCTGGTTGAGTTTCCGGCGAAGTACACGAGTAGTGATGACTATGAGCCGGATGGGACATGGTACGGGCTCATCAGCGCTCATGGCCGCCTGATCACGGTGGAACCGAACCATGGACAGGTGTTCTCCGTGACTCCGTGGGGCCAGGTGCAAGTCAGGTAGTTGATGTCTCGGCGCTCGCAGGGGCATATCGTGCCGACTTCGCTGGTGGAAGAGCAGGGTGTGCTGTACGTCGGCAATCTGAATCTATTTCCGATCGATCCTCAGTGGGCCAAGATCATGACGGTTGAGAAGGGCGTGTTTGATTCAGAATCCGCTGCCGGGATTCGCTGCGGCCGGTTTGACTGGCTTTTTACATTGGAATAGTAGTGAGCTCGAAGGCTGGGCTTTACGACGATCGTTTCGATGAAGGTTGGGCCGGATGGGTTGCTATATGTGCTGGAGCTTCTCGGATGCTCCAGGATATCCGACGCCGGGGGCGGGCAAGGTTGTACGGGTGACGCGCTCGGGCGCGATTCAGGACGTGGTAACGGGGCTTGCGGTGCCGACGGGCATGACCTTCGGACCGGATCGGACGGCTGTATGTGTCGAACCTTGGCAATGCGCCGCAGGGAACGCCGGGGCAGATTCTACGGATTGAGGTGCCGGCAGTGCAGTAGGGTTGAATTTATGGCAGTCGGACTCCGAGTCGTCCTCAACTAGTGGACAGTGTCCCCGGCAATTATCGCGTCAGATTCACGATTCAATCAAATTGTGTCCATATGGCGGTATTTGCCGACTGGTAAGGCCGGTCATCGAAGGTTCGGTATCATTCCGTTGAGCGAGTGAAGAGGAGAGAAGGTTGGGTGGTTTTGGTCTGGCGGGTGCAGGGCGAGTCGTCAGATCATTTCGCGCGCGCCCACCGTTCGCGCGAGGAGTGTTGGGGCGCGCGAGATGTCATTTGGCGTGGTCGGCGAAGAAGTTTTGGGCGGCGATGAGGCCTTTGCCGAAGGTCGAAGTTGGGGAGTGGGGATCTTGGTTTTGTGGATGACTTGTTCGAGGGCGCCGATGATCGCGATGGTGTCCATGTAGTCGAAGAAGCCGATATGGGCGATGCGGAAGAGCTGCCCCTTCATCTCGCCCTGGCCGTCGGTGACGATGGCGGCGAACTGCGACTTGAGCCCCTTGACGATGGTGCCGGAGTCGGTGCCCTCGGGGGCACGATGGCGGTGGCGGCGGCGGCTTCGTAGCCTTCGGGGGCGAAGAGCTTGAAGCCCATCGCGGTGGCTGCGGCGCGGGTCATGGCGGCGCAGGTTTCGGCGTTGTCGACGAGCTTCTTGCGGCCTTCGGCGAGATTGCCTTCGGGTTTCTCGGGTGTGGCGGCCTGGGCGGCGATGTAGTTGAGCGACGCGCCCAGAGCGGCGATCAGTGCGACGGAGGCGTGTAGGCGGTTTCGCCCTTGGCGGCGTTCTTGCGCTCCTTGCGGAGGTCGAAGTAGTAGCGCGGATTGTAGGTGGCCTCCATGCGGTCCCAGGCGCGGGGGCTGACGGCGAGATAGCTGAGGCCGGGAGGAATCATGACGGCCTTCTGCGAGCCGCCGATGAGGACGTCGATGCCCCAGCCGTCCATGTCGAGGTGCGTGGTGCCGAGGCCGGTGATGCCGTCGACGATGAGCAGAGCTTCGGAGTTTTCGGATTTGAGGAGCTTGGCGATGGCTTCGATGTCGTGGCGGACGCCGGTGGAGGACTCGGTGGCCTGGACGAAGACGGCGCGGGTTTCGAGCTTGAGGGCGGCTTTGACCTCGTCGAGGGAGAAGGTCTGGCCGTAGGGCTCGTCGACGACGTCGACATGGCAGCCGAAGGCTTTGGTGAGGCCGGTCCAGCGCTCGCCGAACTTGCCGGCGGTGAGCACCAGCACGCGATCGCCGGGTGAGGTGAGGTTGGAGACGGAGGCTTCCATGGCGCCGGTGCCGCAGCTGGAGAGGATGATGACGTCGTTTTTGGTGCCGACGAACTCTTTGAGCTGGGAGAGGACGCGGGTGTAGAGGGCGCGGAACTCGGGAGTGCGGTGGTGGATATCGGCGGCAGCCATGGCGAACTGGGCGGCGGGAAGCAGGGGCGTCGGGCCAGGGGTGAAGAGGCGGGTTTTGCGGATCATGGGTTTATTGTAGCGGGGTCCTGCCCGGACGGGCCTCGACTGACGCGTGGGGCGACCACTTCGTGGCGTGTGTACCTTGTTCGGTGATGCCGAGGCTGGGGGCCTCGCGTTGCTCGGCGGATGATTGCGTTACTTATAATGGGGGATTGATTGGATGGAGATGCGATGACGATTGGCGAGAAGATTCAGACGGATATTGTGGTGGCGATGAAGGCGAAGGATGAGCATAAGCTGACGACGCTGCGGATGGTGAAGTCGGCACTGAAGAATAAAGAGATCGACAAGCGCGAGAAGCTGACGGATGCGGAGGAGTCGCAGATCTTGACGACGCTGATCAAGCAGCGGAAGGAGTCGGTGGAATCGTTCACCAAGGGTGGGCGGCCGGAGCTGGCGGAGAAGGAGCAGACGGAGATCGGGATGATCGAAGGCTATCTGCCGCAGGCTGCGGGGGAGGATGTGATTCGCGGTGTGGTGCAGGGAGCGATTCGATACGATGTCGGAGGGTGGTGCGAAGCCGACGCCGAAGGAGATGGGCGCGGTGATGAAGGTGGTGCAGCAGAGGATTCTGGCCGATGGGCTGCGCGCGGATGGGAAGCTGGTGAGCGAGATTGTGAAGGCGGAGCTGGCGAAGTAAAAGTTCCATCACGAGGACGGTAGTTGAAGAGCATGCAAGAAAGGATTCGTGCAAGTTGAGGCATGAATCGGCTGTTGAGAAGGAGTGCTTCCTCTATGACGACTGCTCCTGCACAGCAGGGCGAATCTGAAGGCGCTTTGTCGCGCGTGATCCCGAGCGAAACGGGGAAGGTTCAGGGTGTCATTGCCTGGTCGAGTCTCCTCTTTGCCGTATTGCAAAGTGTGTGCAGCTTCTTTGTTGCGTTGGATGGCCTGCGTTTTTTGATTGGAGTGGGTGCGCTGGCCAGTGTTGTTGGTGCGGGTGATCAGTGGGATCGATTGCATACGGACTGGATTCGAGTGCCGATGGTGGGGTTAGCGCTGGTGGGGGCGATGTTGAACCTGACGGTGCTGCTGCATGTGCGGCGTCTGCGGAGTCGTCCGTCTGCACAGTGGCGACAGAGACCTTTGACGCCTCGCAAGATGAGGATGGAGCGGGTTCAGTTTGTGCTATCGCTTATCACGCTTGCTCTGGTTGCGGTGGAAGAGGTATCGCATTGGCATACGTTTCATCGGCTCTGACGATTGGAATTGATCCGGGGCTGAGAAGGCGTTAGCGTCGTGACCAGTTGAACTCGGTGCCGGCGATGATGGTGCGGCCCTGCAGGGGGACTTGCGGGATCTCCTGATAGCCGGTGTTGCTTAGGTTGAGCAGGCGCACGTAGGGGCGGAGGCGGCCGGTGTTGCGGGAGAGAGCGACGTCCCAGAGCGGGTAGGCGGTGTGCTGGGTGCGCTGGACGACGTTGATCTGGGTGTGGGCGTTGATCTGGCGGCCTGCATTTCTGCGCCGGGGAGCTGACCGTTCCAGGCGAAGATGGCGTTTTGTGCGGCGTAGTTGTAGGCGTACTCGGAGATGAGGTTGGCGGGTGGAGACGCGGAGTGGGCGGCGGTGTAGCTGAACTGTAGCTGCTGGGTGGTGGTGAGGCGGAGGCGGAGGGTGGTTTCGGCTCCGGTGAGGTTGAGGTTCTGGATGTTGACGGCCTGCTAGGGTTCGGCGAAGGTGAGGGCTGGGGTGGCGAGGGCTAGTTTGGAGTAGTCGATGGCGTTTTTTTGCTGGAGGCGGAAGCCGGTGGCGGTGAGGGTGAGGCGGCCGTTTGAGGGTGTCCAGTCGAGTCCGGCTTCGTAGCTCCAGGAGGACTCGGGTTTGAGGGCAGGGTTGCCGATGGTGGTGGGGTCGGAGTAGTAGAGGTCAACGTAGGTGGGGAGGCGGAAGCCGTGGCCTGCGGAGGCGCGGAGGCGTGTGGTTTGGGTGAGGGTGTAGGCGGCGGCGATGCTGGGGGAGAAGACGTTGCCGTTGCTGGAGAGGATTTCGTCGCGGGCTCCGAGGGAGAGGGAGAAGCGGCCGAGTGCGGGTAGGCTGAGGTTGGCATAGCCTGCGCCCTGGTTGCGGGCGTGTTGGCCGAGGGAGTTGGAGTGGATGGAGTCGCCGTCGGCTTCGAGGCCGTAGGAGAGGGTGGTGTTGGGGGTGAGGGTGTCGGCGCGGCGAAGGGCAGCTTCGTAGCTGGTGGTGATGTGGTTGTTTTCGTAGATCTGCGGGCTGGTCGGCGAAGAGGACGAAGAGGTCGGTATGGCGGCGGTAGCCGAAGCTGGCGGCGGTGCGTTGGCCGAGCTGCTGCTGGATGCTGGCGAACCAGCCTTTGGTGCGCTCCCAGGAGTCGTAGGGGCCGTAGAAGAGGTTGGCGCCGTAGGGGCGGTCGCTGGTGGCGAGGAGGATGTCGGTGGTGCCGGGTTTGAGGGTGAGCCAGGTTTCGGAGGCGAGGGCGTTGCTGGAGTAGTTGCGGTCGGGGATGAAGCCGTCGGAGGTGTCGCGGCTGCCGGTGAGCTGGTGGCGATGGGGCCGCTGGTGTAGGAGGCGCGGAGGTGCTGCTCGATGGAGGCGTAGCTGCCGCCGCCAGCGCTGCCGGCGACAGTGAGGCCGGAGGGCGGGGGCTGTGTGAGGAGGTTGACGGCGCCGCCGATGGCGTCGGAGCCGTAGAAGGTGGAGCCGGAGCCGTGGAGGATGTCGATGCGGGTGACGGCGTCGAGGGGGATGGGGATGTCGAGGTTGAGGTGGCCGGTCTCGGGGTCGTTGATGCGGAGGCCGTTGAGGAGGATGAGGGACTGCTCGAAGGTGGTGCCGCGGAGGGAGAGGTCGGCCTGAACACCGTTGGCGGCGCGGGCTTGGAGGTTGAGGGAGGAGTCTTGGCGGAGGAGGTCGACTACGGAGTTTGAGACGAGAGGCTGATCGCGGGGGGAGATGAGGTTGACGGAGCGGTCGCTCTCGGCGAGAGGGAGGGGCTCGAGGGTGGTGGTGACGGTGATGCTTTGGGTGATAGGAGCGGGTTTGTTTGGAGGGAGCGCTTGGTTCGGTGTTTGCTGGAGCTGCTGGGCGGCGGTGCTCAGGCATAGAAGACAGAAGGGGAGGAGGGCGGATGATCTTTTCATTTGCGTGAGGTGTCCGCTAACCATGATGCGCCGGGTTGAGGAGAGAGGGGAGGTAGTTTTGTTTTGTTATAAATAGTTGAGTTGGTCAATTGATTTGCTCAGAAGAGGGTGCGGATGCGGATCGAAGCGTTTTTGCGGCAGAGCCCTGTGTTTCAGGCCAGCCGGATGGCGCGGAGGATGGATGCTTCGCTGAACCTCGTGCTTGAAGGCGAGGAGGTGACTGCGTTTGAAGCGTTGATGCTGGCGGCGATTTTTTTCGAGAAGCGCGGGCAGATCAAGCCGTCGGCTCTGGCGGAGGCGTTTGAGACGACACGGAGCAATGTGAGCCATTGCATCTCGTCGCTGGAGGCGAAGGGTTTGGTGGAGCGAAGGATCGATCCGGAGGATGCGCGGGCGGTGCAGCTGCTGCTAAGCCGCTGGGGAAGAGGCGAGCGGTGCGGGTGATGGGGATTCTGGATCGGATGCAGCGGCGATTGGAGGATGGTGTGGGGGCGGCAGAAGTTGGCGACGATGCTGGCGCAGATGGCGGCGGTGGAGGAGCTTTGTGCCCGGATGGCTGCTGTCGGACGCTGAGCTTGTTTGTAAGGCGAATAATCTGAAGACGGATCAGTATTGATTGAGTGTTCGATCAATCCAGGAGAGAGCGATGATTGCCGAGGCAGTTTGGACGAAGGAGATGGAATTTGAGGGGCGGTCCGAAAGTGGCCATAGCGTGGTTTTCGATGCGGGTGACCGGCACGCCAACGGCCCTTCGCCAATGGAGGCGGTGCTGATGGCGCTTTGCAGCTGCACATCGGTGGATGTTGTTTCGATCCTAAAAAAGAAACGCGAGCCCCTGACCAGCCTTAAGGTATCGGCAACTGCTGAACAGTCCGCTGCTCCGCCGCGGGTGTTTACGAACATCATGCTGACTTATTGGATTGGCGGTGCTGTTTCAAAGAAGGCTGCCGAAGACGCGGTTGACCTCTCGAAGAGCAAGTACTGTTCGGTTTCGAAGATGCTGGAGAAGGCCGCGAAGATCGACTTTCGGATCGAATACGCGAACGACTCCGGTGTGGGCGTCTCGAGCAAATAGGGTTTATTCGCGGATGATTTTGACGAAAATGCCGTCAGGCAGGGTGGCGTTGCCGAGAATGTGGACGACGCCATCTTTGGTGAAGCCGCGAAGCATGGTGCCAGACGTGGTGTAGGGGTTGAGTCGGAGTCTCGGTTTTGCTGGGATAGGGTGTGGATTTGAGAGCTGGCGGGGCTGGGCTGGCCGGCAGTGTGGGAGCGTTTCATTCCGCGATCCATGGCTTCGTTGGCGAGGCGGTCGGCGTCCTTGTTTTTGTGGCGGAGAGCGTGGGAGATCTCGAAGCCTTCGAGTTTGGCGATGCGGTTTCTGGCTTCCTGCCAGAGGGGTTTCAGATCGGGGGAGTTGACCTTGTACTTGCCCTGGATCTGCTTGACCATCAGCTCGGAGTCCGAGACGACGCGGAGACGGGGGTGGTGGTTGTCGAGGGCGTACTGGAGGCAGCCGAGAAGGCCGGAGTATTCGGCGTAGTTGTTGGTGCGGATGCCGAGAAATTCGGAGAGCTCGGCCAGGATGGTTGCCCTGGTCGTCTGTAATGAAGGCCCCGTAGCCGGCGGGGCCGGGGTTGCCGCGGGCTCCGCCGTCGCAATGGGCATTGATCCAGGAGGACTTCGCGGACTTTTGACCGAGTTCTTCGGATTTGATAGTTGGCGTATCCGAGAAGAGGCTGGGAGCGGCGGTGGAACTGCGAGACATGGGGTGAGTGTACCCCGATGGTGTCAGGAAAACAGGTGACGAGTGACGCTCACCTTTCCGAAATGAGGATGTCTATTGAGTGTTATTCGATTTTCTGACTCCGGAGTCAGTCGATGAACGCAGATGCGATTGGGATCGATCTTAGGCGGGGAGTTGTCTGCTCCGTTGGCTGGCAAGGGCTCAAAAGCGGCACATTAGCCCGTTTGCCATGGGATTGTTAGGGTGCTCCGGCTGTAGAATCGTATGCCAGCGATGGCAAAGGCTGCGGCCCAATCCGGGACCAGGAATGGCGGCAAGCTGACGCAGGCGCAGCTCGACGCGCGGGCACAACAGCGGACCGAGGACGACGAACTGATTCGCGAGGCCCAAAAGGGCCAGCGGACCGCGTTCGACGCTCTGGTGCGACGATACGACCAGTCGGTGCTACGGCTGGCACTGCATATGCTTGGCAATGAGCAGGATGCTCAGGATGTGCACCAGGAGGCCTTCATCAAGGCATATCGCCACCTGGGGAACTTCCGGTTCGAGTGCAGTTTCTATACGTGGCTGTACCGGATTGTCACGAACCTTTGCCTCGATCAGCTGCGGCGGCGGAAGAGCCGCAGAGAAGATCCGGCGACGGTGCTGGATGCCAGTGGCGACGAGATGGACCTGATGGCGAACATCTCCGATGACCGGGCGATGGCGAACCCGGGCCGGGAGCTCGACCGTAAGGTGATGAGCGAGCGGATCAACGAGGCTCTCGACAAGCTGACGCCGCGCGAACGAACGGTCTTTGAGTTGAAGCACTACCAGGGGCTGAAGCTGAGGACGATCGGCGAGATGTTGAGCACGACGGAAGAGACGGCGAAGAATACGCTGTTCCGGGCCACGCGAAAGCTGCGGGCGAATCTGGCGGAGCTTCGGAACGCGGTGAGATGTGAGTGCAGGTACGTTGGAATGACTGGATAAGGGCGCACGCAGAGCCCGTCGAAGACAGGTAAGAAATTTGAGGCTGGTTGAGGTAGGACAATGAAGTGTGAGAGCGCAAGAGACTGTATCGTGTTGTTGAACTACGGCGAGCTGCCAGATGAGCTAGCCGGAGTATTGGAACAGCATCTGACGGGATGCGAGGATTGCCGCGGAAGAGCTGGATGCGTTTCGCGGATGCTGGAAGAGCGACTTGCGACGCTGCCCGTGCTGGAACCTTCGCCGAATCTGCTCGCACAGTCTCGGATGCGGCTGGACGACGCGCTGGATATGATTCCGCCGCATGGGTTTCTGACACAGCTGAGGATGAACTTCCATCGGTGGATGGGGCATCTGCAGAGCGCGCCCGCGCTGGCGACGTCTGCTGCTCGGCGTGGGTTTTCTGGCAGGTAACTTCACTCTATCGCTACCAGGTGGCGCATGCTCCAAAGCCACCTTCGGTCCTCGGTCGTTGAACCATCCAACGGAGGTGTGGTCGCGAATGTGACCGGGATTGTCCAGACGCCGAATTCGGAGCTGGTGCAGGTGAACTACAACAAGATGGTTCCCGAGTCGATGGAGGGTCGCTGGACAGCCCGGAGATTCGGAACCTGCTGCTGGTCGGCACTAATGCGGCAGCGACCGACGAGGTGCGGATGAGTTCGGTGGCACTGCTGACGGATGAATGCAAGGCAGGACATGCATGCCAGCCTTCGGCCGATGGCAAGGGAGTTCTCCACACCCTGATGGTGTCGCTGCGATATGACCAGGATGCCGGCGTGCGGATGAAGGCGTTGGATGGCCTCCAACGGTATGTAGGGCAGGACCAGCATGTGCGCGATGCGGTGCTGGAAGCAGTGATGCACGATCCGGATGCGGGGGTGCGGAAGACGGCGATTGGCCTGCTTGAGCCGGTGCAGTCGGACTCGAGCGTGCGCCAGGTGCTCCGCACGGTTGCGACACAGGACGCTAATCCCTTATATCCGAACGGCATCGTTCAACGCGCTGCAAAGCTCCGATGATATTCAGTAAGCTACGTAAAGCAAAGTTTCGTTCGCTGTTCTTTTCGCATAAAGCTGGATTGAGGTTGCTGATGAAACACCGCAAATCGTTCGGCGTCGTCGTGCTGGTGGCAGGAGTAGCTGTTCTGGGGGAAGGACAGGGTTTGCATGCGTTGGAGAAGGCTTCGGAGATTGGCTCAAGCGTGGGCATGCTTTTGTTCGCGATGGGGGGAACATGGGCATGACACTCACGGGTATCTCGGGGTCGAGACTAGGGACGTGGGCGAGGAGCAGATGAGCACGTTGAAGCTGAAGGACGCACGCGGCGCCGAAATCACAACTCTCGATCATGATGGACCGGCCTGCAAGGCAGGGATGCGAATGCATGACGTTATTGTGCAGATGAATGGGCAGGTGATCGAAAACGCTGATCAACTGCGTCGATTGCAGCGCGATATTCCGGTGGGGCGGACAGTGAATTTTGTGATCAGTCGCGAGGGACAGACGCAGACGATAACGATGACGACAGCCGACCGTAATACGATTGGGTCGCAGGCGTGGGAGCAGCACTATTCCGTGCCCGCGCCAGGCCCTTCAGGTTTTGTGGGTGGAAACCATTTTGTGAATACCCCGAAGGCTACAAACACGCAAGTCCGAAAGAGCATAAAGATCTGTTGGGCACAGAGACAATTGTGTTGAGCTCATCCTTTACCGGCGCGAAGCTGGAGCTGATGGGACCACAGCTTGCCGAATTTTTTGGTGCTCAGGGGGGCGCGGGGCTCCTGGTGCGAAGCGTGGAGGGAAATAGTCCGGCGGAAGATGCCGGGCTGAAGGCGGGAGACGTGGTGGTTCGGATCAACTCGGTTTCCGTGGCCAATGGCACCGATTGGACCAAGACAGTGCATGACAATAAAGGGAAGCCGGTGCCGGTAGTGGTCTTGCGAGACAAGCATGAGCAGACACTGACGTTGACCCCCGATGGCAAGAAGCGATCAAGTTTATGGCCGGGGTTCGGATTGGAAGATTTCTTCCAGCAGACGGGGCAGCAGACACGTCAGTTGCTTGCGAAGCTGTAGGGGCGGGTTCGCGCGGCAATTTCCGAATCTTCGGGCGAAGTAAAGGCAGGCACTTACATTTACCGAAAACCTGGCGATTCGCAATCCTTGTGACCGCGGTCAAGAGGCCAACCCATCGGTCGTACCCAAAAGGGCTGTCAGCGCGGACTGCCCGCGCGAAAGCCTTTCTGGGCAGATAGCCGGTTGTGACGGCTCTTTGCCTTCCACCGTTCGATATACTTGATAGTGATATGTCTTCTGCTTCTACAATCACCGGTTCGAACGGCCGCCGTCCGATGCCTGCCAAACGCCGCCTGAAGGCCGTCACTCGTAAGCTGCGGGAATTGGGCTCGATTGGCTCGGCAGTGCTTTCTACGGGGCACCCGTATATGGCGCATATCGTGCCGATGCGGCGGTGCAATTTGGCGTGCACCTACTGCAATGAGTTTGACGATTTCTCTGATCCAGTGCCGATAGACGAGATGCTGCGGCGGATCGATCACCTGGGACGGCTGGGGACGTCGGTGATTACGATCTCGGGCGGCGAGCCGCTGCTGCACCCGGAGCTGGACCAGGTCATTGCCCGGATCCGCAAGACGGGCGCGATTGCAGGGATGATTACGAATGGCTATCTGCTGATGCCGGATCGGATCAAGCGGCTGAACAAGGCCGGCCTCGACCATATGCAGATCTCGATCGACAATGTGATGCCGGACGAGGTGTCGAAGAAGAGTCTGAAGGTACTGGACACGAAGCTGCGGATGCTCGCGGAGCATGCGGACTTTCACGTGAATATCAATTCTGTCGTCGGCGGCGGCATTGCGAATCCGAACGATGCGCTGACGGTCAGTGAACGGGCGTTGGCGTTGGGGTTCAGTTCGACGATCGGGATCATTCACGATGGAAGCGGGCAATTGAAGCCGCTGGGCGAGGAGGAGCGCAGCGTCTGGGACAAGGTGCGGAATCTGACGCGACGAAGCTACTCGCGCTTCAATCACTTCCAGGAAGCGATCGCCAACGGAAAGACGAACGACTGGCGTTGCCGGGCAGGTGGACGATATTTATATATCTGCGAAAACGGGCTGGTGCACTACTGCAGCCAGCAGCGTGGGTATCCGGGGGTGCCGCTGGCGAGTATCAGACCGCAGATGTGAAGCGGGAGTTTTTGACGGAGAAGAGCTGCGCGCCGAGTTGCACGATCAGTTGCGTGCACCAGGTAAGCTACATCGATCACTGGCGCGCGCCGCAGACCTCCTCTGTGACGCCGGGCTTCGGGGCATAGCGCCGGCGCGGAGCTTGTGCAGATTCGTTAGTGTCGGGCGAGTGGTTGGCGAGGTTAAAACTGGCAACTGTAGGCGATTGCCTTAGCCGGTGAATTGGCGGATGCTGTTGGGATGATCCTTTTCAGTGGTTCGCGATGGCCTGGGCTGGGTAGAATTTTTCTGGTTTTAGTTTTGGCGGCTGGAGTTTGCGGTTCTTCTGGTGGGCAGACGGGCGCGGGAACGCAGCGGAGCCTGGACAAAGCGACCGCCATGATGTTGACTTCGCCTGATGCGGCGCAGGATGTAACGCAGCGGCCTACGAGTACACCTTACTCTGGCGACCTTTCCATCTTTGAGTATCCGGATCGGGATAAGAAGCTGCAGATCGATCGCGTGATGGATCTGCTGGGGATTGTGCCGGGGAAGAATGTTGCGGATATCGGTGCAGGCTCTGGGTGGTTCACGGTGCGTGCGGCGCGGAGGGTGGGACCTACGGGTGCGGTGATCGCGGAGGATATCAATCCGATCGCGATTGAATATATCGGCAAGAGAGCGTTGAAGGAAGATCTGTCGAATGTGCGGACGGTGCTGGGCAGCCCGGACGATCCGCGGCTACCTGCAGGGAGCGTGGATGCGGTGCTGATGCTGAAGGTCTATCACGAGATCGCGCACCCTGTGCCGACGATGAAGGTGCTGCAGAAGGCTTTGCGGCCGGGGGCGAAGGTGGGGATTATCGACCGCAACGGCAATGGAGCGGACCATGGATTGAACCACGATGTTGTGGTGAAAGAGATGGGTCAGGCTGGATACAAGCTGGTCGGGACGTATGACTTTACCAAGGCGGACGGTCAGGATTATTTCCTGATCTTTCAGGTTCGGTGATGTCTGGTGAGATAGCCGGAATTGCGGAGGCGGTGCGGGTTATTTCGCGGGGTCGATGAGTCTGAGGCCGGTTGGATCGTCGCGTTTGTTGAGGGGTGTGTCGTCGGCGGTGACGAAGATCTCCAGCGTGGGATTGACCCGGGCCTCGAAGAGGTGGCCGCCCGCTGTGGTCCCGTCTTTTTTACCCAGTACGACGTGGGTGTGAACGATCGGGCTGCCCTGGAAGGATGCGATGTCGCCGATCATGGAGAGGACTTCGACCTGCTCGTTGACAGGCAGCGGGTGGTAGAGTTTTCGATCTAAATCGAACCATGCGGTGAGGGCGCTGGAGACTGCTCCTATGCCGGTGAAGTGCGCGTCCCCGACGTGGTATTGTTTGGCGAAGTCGGTTAGGCCGCTGAGCACCTCGTCGTCTTTGCTGAAGATGACGGCATAGGTACGCTCCCCGTTTTGCTGATTCACCAGCTTCACCTGCATGTGGGGCGCGAGGCCTGTCGGAACAGGCCGCGAGGGCTGAATGAACTCCGGGGAGCTTTTCTGGGCCTTCGTTGTTGCGATAACAGACGTCAACAGAAGGCCCGAGATTAGAATCTGCGCCCGGGTCATTGATCTACCGCTTCGCTGTCGTGGTCTTTGGTTTGGCCGTTGCCGGTGCGGGGTTTTCTGCGATTGCGGTGTCGAGCATGGCGTAGAGCTGAGTGACGTCGTTGACTTCGACGAAGCCCTTGTGGGTGACGATGAAGATGGTCGGGGTCTTGGTGAGACCGACGCGCTCGCCGAGGGTCTGGTCGGCGTGTACCTCTGCGGCGAAGAGACCGTTCGGGTCGATGACGAACGGCATCACGCGGCCGTGAGATTGAAAGTACTTTTGCGTGAAGGCGTTGAGATCTTCTTTCGAGGCTATAGAGATCTGATTGGCGAAGACGGCGCGGCGGTACTCTTCGGCGGCCTGGGGGGAGATTTTGTCCTGAATGTAGCGGGCGATCACGGCTGCGTCAAAGCTCCAGACGTGCATGCGCAGAGGGAAGTCGTGGCGAAGAAGGGGGATCTTATATTTGTCCACAGCCGCATGCACGATGGGGAAGGCGTGGGAGCAGGCGGGGCACTCAAGATCTTCAAACTCGTAGATGGCAACCGGAGATCCGGCGGGAGCGCGAAGCATGGAGGTGTCTTTGAAGCCCTGAGCAAGGGCCGGGATGGTGGCCGGAAGGGCGAGGAGCAGGGCTGCGGCGAGGACGATGCGGTTCATTGTTATAAGACGCATAGGATTATCTTTCGTATTTTAGCTGAGGGAGGGGGGCGAGGACCGTTTTCTCGTGATTTCTGCATCGCGAGGGGAGTGTGGCACTCTAATAAGAGAGCATGAAAGCCCTGAATCGAATTTCAAGAGAAGCGAAGGCGCGGCTGTGGGCTGTGGTGTGGCCTCTGGCGCTGGTTTTGTGCGCGCCCATGGCGAGTGCGCAGACCCAGAGCGCTCAGGTGCAAAGTGCGGATCTGCCGGCGGCCCCTGTGCCTAGTCTCGTACAGTTGCCGGGCGGGGTGAGGGTCGATCAGGCGACACCGGGTGCCTTGCCGCTGAGTCTCGATGACGCGATCGCTCGCGGAGAGAAGCGCAACCTGCAGATGCTGCTGGTCATTCAGAATGAGCGGATGGTACGTGGCCAGGTGTTGACCGTTGAAAACAGTCTGCTTCCGAGTTTAACCGCCAAGGGAGACATTGAGGCGCAGCAGATTAACCTGGCGGCGCAGGGGTTCAAGGGCCAATCGTTAGCGGCGTTGGGTTTGCCTCCGGGGGAGTTCAGCGAGATCGTCAAGGTGAATACGGCTTCGGCACAGATGAGTTTGAATCAGCAGCTCTTCAATGTGCCTGCGTACTATCTGTACCGGTCAGCGCAGCAGGCGTTGAAGGTGGCTAACTTTACGACGCTCAATCAGCTGGACGCCGTCACGCTGGCAGTGGGATCCCAGTATCTGCTGTCGCTGGCGGATGCTTCGCAGATTGCGAACGCACAGGCTTTGGAGAAGGCGGACGAGGTTGCGTATCAGCAGGCGAAGGCCTCGCACGAGGCAGGCGTCGGGACGAATCTTGACGAGTTGAGGGCGCGGGTGCAGTTGCAAACGCAGCAGCAGGCGCTGATCAACGATGAGAACGCGTTTGCGAAGGACAAGATTTCGCTGAACCGGCTGATCGGATTACCGGCTGATCAGGAGATTACGCTGACCGACACGGCTCCTTATGCAGAGTTTGCGCAGCTGCCCCTGGAGGATGCGAAGAAGCTGGCTTACGAGCGGCGGAAGGACCTGCTGAGTCTACAGGCGCAGCTTGAGGTCGCGGCGAAGGCGCGCAAGGCGGTACGAGCGGAGCGTCTGCCGGTGGTTTCATTCGATGGATACTACGGCGTACTGGGTGAGATTGGTTCGCTGTACCACGGCGTATTTAGCGCGACCGGCAAGGTGAGTGTGCCGGTATTTCAGGAAGGTCAGCTTCGCGGCGAACGCGAGGTAGCGGACGCGCAGGTGACGGGGCTCACGCAGCAGATTGCGTCACTACGGGTGACCATCGAGCAACAGATTCGCGCGGCGATGCTGGATGTGCAGTCGTCGAATGACCTGGTGAAGGTGGCCAGGAGCAACGTGGACCTCGCGACGCAGGAGTTGCAGGACGCGACCGACCGCTTCTCGGCTGGGGTGGAAGATAATCTGCCGGTCGTGCAGGCTCAAGCCACGTTGGCGGCTGCGCAGAGCAGGCTGGTGGATACGCTATACCAGTACAACCAGTCGAAGCTGCAACTGGCGCGGAATACTGGAGTCGTCGAGACACAGTACAAGATTTACCTGGGCCGGTAGCGTCGCTTCGGCGCCGGGATCTCCAACGAAAATTAGGGCGTGATTGCTTTGACTCTTGTGGGAGCGGCTTGAGTTGCGCGACGGCGTGTTCTATTGGGGGAGATGCGCAGGATCCCAATAAGCTGGTGGACCGGCGGAAAGGCCCTGGTAGAAGGTGACATTTTCGTAACGGAAGTGTGAAAGCATATGGCATGGCCGATGGTTCGGAACGAGTAAAGCTGGCGGTAGAGCAGGGTTACCGCTCGGCGTTTCAGTCGCGAGACTTTCGGCTTTATCAGATGGCGCGGTTGATGGTGATCCTGGGGGCAGAGGCTCAGTCGGTCGCGGTGGCATGGCAGGTGTATGCGATCACACATTCTGCTTTGGACCTTGGTTATACGGGATTAGCGCTTTTTCTGCCCGGACTGTTTGTCATGCTGGCTGCGGGACACGCGGCGGATCGGTATGACCGGCGCAAGATTATTCTGCTTTGCTACGGGCTGCAGGCATGTTGCACGGCCGTGCTGCTGTGGCTCTCTCTGAGCGCGACGGCGTTACAGCATGGACGGATCTGGCCGATATATGCGGTGCTGGTGGGCATTGGATTGGGCAGAGCGTTCAGCGGGCCGGCGGCGAGTGCTATGCTGCCGAGTCTGGTGCCGAAAGAAAACTTTGTCAACGCGGTGACGTGGGGCGCGACGGTCTATCAGATTGCGAATATGTCTGGGCCTGCGGTGGGAGGAATCTTGTTTACGCTGCCACTGGCGGGGGTCGCAGCAGTGTGTAACGGCGCTCCGCTCGTCTACGGCTTCACGCTCGTGATGTTGCTTGGGTTCATCGTGCTGGTGAGCATGATCCGAGCGAAGATGGTGACTACGGAAAAGAAAGCTTTCAGCATGAAGACGGTGCTGGCGGGGCTTGAGTACGTTTGGCGCGCGAAGCTGCTGCTGGGATCGATCTCGCTGGACCTGTTTGCCGTGCTGCTGGGTGGCGCGACGGCGCTGCTGCCGATCTTTGCGACGGATATTTTGCATGCCGGACCACGCGGGCTCGGGTTGTTGCGGGCGATGCCGTCGGTAGGGGCGCTTGCGGTCTCTCTGATGATGGTGGTGCGACCTATCAAGCGCAAAGCCGGGGCGACGATGCTGGTGTGCGTTGGAATCTTTGGCGCGGCTACGGTGGTTTTCGGGTTGTCGAAGAGTATTTACTTGAGCGCGGCGACATTGGTGATCATCGGTGCGAGTGACATGGTGAGTGTAGTGGTTCGGTCGAGCGTGCTACAGTTGGCGACGCCGCCAGAGATGCGCGGGCGCGTGAGTGCGGTGAACTGGTTGTTCATTGGAGCGTCGAATGAGTTTGGCGAGTTTGAGAGTGGCGTGACGGCGCAGTGGTGGGGCGCGGTTCGCGCGGTAGTGATCGGCGGGATCGGATCGATGCTGGTGACGGCATCGGCCGCCGGATTGTTCCCACAGCTGCGCAAGGCGGACGCTCTAACGGCGGACGCTCTTGATGGAAACGAATGAGGAGTTGAGTGTCGCGGAGCCGGTAGATTAGAGTGCAGTGGTTGCTATGTCAGGGATAAGGGAGAGTCGATGGAGAATGGGGCAAAGGCGGCGATCGGGGCAACCGTGGTGCTGGTGCTTGCGGTCGGCATTCGGGTGGGGTTGATCTATCGGGAGCGGAATGCTCCGGACAATTCGGTGAAGGCTCCCGCGCGTGAGGTGATTCCAGAGGACGATCTTGTCTTCTTGAAGAAGAAGCGACCGGATTCGCTGAAGGACATTAAGGATCTGGCGGGAACAACGGTGTGGATTTCGGCCGGCGGGCAGCTCGAATACTATCCTCTTGTTGGACACTCGGCTCAGTATGGCAAGGCTGCCGGGACGCTGCTGGGCGCAGAGCCGCTGATGGTGAAGGACGCGATCGAGCAGGTGGCTCCGAAGGCTGCGACGTTTCGAATTCCAGGCGGCGACAAGCAGGTGCTGATGGTCTTTACTCGACCCGATGTCGCAGGCGATACGAAGGAATATGCGGTGCCGGTGGGGTATCGGCAGGGGGGTCAGTACACGTTTTATACCGATGAGATTCTGTTCTATGACGATCCGCATGAGTTGTACAAGCACTGGGGACCGGAGATCTGGAAGGCGGTGGATGCGCATCAGGTCATTCTTGGAATGAATGAGCGACAGGTGGAGCTCTCGTTGGGACAGGTGAGTAAGAGTACGAGCAATGACTACGGAAATCGCATGGTGGTGTTTGCGAATCTTGGCAAACCGATGGCGGTGACGTTTGTGAAGAATAAAGTGACGGCGTTCCGGGCGGATCAGGGATATTGATCCTGCTTGCGAAGAGGTGCATAAAGGGGGGAGCTCATTGCTCCCCCTTTTTACGATTCAGGTGGTTCGAGCTGATCCGTGATCAGCCGGTGTTGCGGAGTCCGGCGCTGATGCCGTTGATCGTGGCGGAGATGGCGCGGTCCAGCTCGGGTGAACTGGGCTCGCCGTTGGCCAGGCTGCGCGCTTGCGGCGGATCAGCTCGACCTGGATCAGCCACATCGGATCGACGTAGGGATTGCGCAGCCGGATGGAGCGCTCGAGCACGGGATTGGTTTCGAGGAGCGATCTTTGCTCGGTGATCGCGAGAATCATGCGGTGGGTCAGCTCGAACTCGGCTTCGAGGGTGGTGAAGACGCGGTCGCGCAGGGCCTCGTCTTCGACCAGCGACGCATAGAGCCGGGCGATGCCGAAGTCTGCCTTGGCGAGCGCCATCTCGACGTTGCGGATGATGTCGAGGAAGAGCGGGAAGTCGCGCGCCATGGTTTGAAGCTGTGCGAGGCCGTCGGGTCTGGATTCGGATGAAGTGATGCAGCGCGTGGCCGACGCCGAAGTAAGCAGGAACGAGTTGGCGCGACTGCATCCAGCCGAAGACCCAAGGGATGGCGCGAAGGTCGGCCATGGATTTTTTGCCGCTCGCGCTTTGGCGGGGCGCGAGCCGATGCGGGCGTGTTCGAGCTCGGCGACGGGCGTGGCCTGCTCGAAGTAGGTGAAGGTCTCGGGGTTGTCGACGATGTGTTGGCGATAGAAGCTCGTAGGAGGTAGCCGAGAGCTCGTCGAGTGCGGCCTCCCACTCGGGCAGGATCTCGCCGGTGAGGTGCGGGAGTCTCCGCGCCGCGCTGCAGGCGCGCGTCGGGGCGCGCCAGTGCGTCGAGCGCGGCGGCGATCATCAGCTCAAGATTGCGCTCGGCGAGCACGACGTCGGAGTACTTCCAGTTGAGGACTTCGCCCTGCTCGGTGATGCGAAGTTCGCCGGAGAAGCTGTCGACCGGCTGAGCGAAGATGGCGCGATGCGTGGGTCCGCCGCCGCGGCCGACCGTGCCGCCGCGGCCGTGGAAGAGCCGCAGCGTCACGCCGCACTCGCGGCGACCTCGTGCAGCGCGCGGTGGGCCTTCCAGATCTCCCAGGTGCTGGTGATCATGCCGCCGTCCTTGTTGGAGTCGGAGTAGCCGAGCATGACCTCCTGCTGGTGGCCCCAGGATTGCGAGCAGCGGCTTGTAGGCCTCGCTGGTCCAGAGCTCGCGCATGATGGCGGGGCGTTCTGCAGGTCTTCGATGGACTCGAACGAGCGGGACCGGCTGCAGGCCGGGATCATCTACTGTCCGTCTGCTGATGCGCTGCCTTCGACAGGACGCCGCCGAGACGCGCCAGCCAGATGACGTTGCAGGACATCTTCGGCGCTGGTTGCGCCGCTGATGACGTAGCTGCCGGATCGACTCCGGGGAGTAGGTCTGCTTGAGTTCGGCGATGGCGCGGAAGGTGTCGAGGACCTCGGCGGTCTGTCGGAGTCAGCGCGGACGGGCAGGTTGAGCTCGTCAGGCGAGTTGGAGGGACGCCAGTGCGGAGATCTCCGCCACGGCCGCGGCGTGGACGCGGGCGTGCTGGCGAATGTCGAGCGTCTGCAGATGCAGGCCGTAGGTGCGGACCTCGATCAGCAGCGGATCGATGAGCATCTCGGCGAGGCGATGGCCGCTGATTGTCGATCAGGCTGAATCGCGCAGGATCGTGAGATCGGAGAGCAGATCGGCGGCGCGGGTGTAGGGCTCGAGCGCGGGGTTCGGGGGAAGGGCACGGAGATTGCGGAGTTGCCGCCGAGCCGCATCATGATGCAGGCGATCAGCAGCCGGATGGACTCGTGAGGGAAAGCGCTCCTCGAGCGCGGTCTGGCCGGCGGTGCGGAGCTGGTCGAGGTAGCGGTCGAGCAGCGTGCGTCAGCTCGCGGCGAGACAGGGACCTGCTGGGTCGAGCTTGCGAGCTGCTCGAAGATGTTCTGCAGGCGGCGGCGATAGTGCGTGAAGCAGGAGAGCTCGGGCCATCGCGAGCGCTTCGCGGGTCGCCTCCGGGAGTGACGAAGGGATTGCCGTCGCGGTCGCCGCCGATCCAGGACCGAAGCGCGACGAGCTGCGGCAAGCTCGGCGATTTTGTAACGACTGGAGCGTTCGCGTCTGGATACTCGGCGTCGAGCGCGGCGGCGACTTCGGAGTAGAGGACGGGCAGGGTGTCGAAGAGGCGATGCCTCGTAGTAATCGAGCGCCATGCGGATCTCGTCGCGGACGGTGGGGCGTGCGCTGCGGACGTCGTCGGTCTGCCAGAGCGCGGTGATCTCGGCCAGTGAGATCGCGCTCGAGAGATTCGAGCTGCGGCTCGGGGACCGGGATGCGGTCGAGCTGCTCCAGCAGATCGGAGATGCGGCGGCGCTTGAACATGACGGAGCGGCGGGCGACCTCGGTGGGATGCGCGGTGAAGACCGGGGTGACGCAGATGCGTGCCAAGTAGCGCGTGAGCTGCGTTCGGCAGTCGAAGCCGGCCTGGCGCAGGCGGCGGAGCGTGCCCGCGCAGATCGCCGCGCTGGCTGAGCCGGACGAAGCCGCATTCTGATTCAGCTGCATGGAGAGACGGCGGCGCTTGCGGTGGTTGGTCTCGGCGAGATTGATGAGCTCGAAGTAAAAGCCGAAGGCGCGGGCGAGCTGGTAGGCGGCGGCCAGGTCGAGCGTATGGACGCGGGCGAGCGCCTGCTGCAGATGAGCGGTTGCGATGGCCTGGTCGGCGGCTCCGGTCTGTGGGCTTCGGCTTCGCGACGGGCGATGGCGATGCGCCGAAGCTCTTCGACGGCCTCGTAGAGCGGCGCGCCGGCCTGCTCGCGCAGCACTTCGCCCAGCAGCATGCCGAGAGAACGGACGTCGCGGCGCAGAGGAGCTTCTTTGAGCTCGCCGGTAGGGGCTTGAAGTTCGGCGAGGCGCTGGGGCCAGTTGGTTGGAGACCAGAGGGACGGCATCCTTTGATTATGCCTTGGAAGGCTACGGAAGGGAGCGAGGGTTTTGTCTCCTTCGAAGGGCTGCACTTTTCTCTGTGCGGTACTTTTTGACTCAGTCTCGCGTGGGAGAGACGTTCGAGCTGGAAGGAGGCGTGCGGAGGGGCGCCACTTCACATCACCTGTGCGATCTTCTCCAACTCCTCCTGGAGGCAAGGCAAAGAGCAGCTAATAGACTCCATCCGGAACGCCGCTTTGCGCGCATCCTGCGTGGATACGCCGTAGCCTCGCGCGACCAGGAAGCTGCTGATGAGATCGGCGGCCTGCCAGGAGTCGAGACCTCGACTTCATCAGATCTTCCCGCAAACCAGAGAGATCGGCCTCGGTCAACTTTTCGACGTGGGCGCTCTTTGCCTTTGTCATTTGTTCTTCTCCTGCCCGGTGGGTGTCCACCGTCAGCTTATCTGGGATGTTAGACGTCATAATTGGGACTGAGGTCGTACTCTCTTTCTGAACCCGCATCGGGATGGGTCGCGGAGTTTATCTTCAGAGGACATTACGAAAAGATAGCCCGGAAAGTTCTTTGAGTCACTCGATCAGAGTGCACGGTCCGCAAGCAGTACAGGAATTCCATCGACCACAGGATAGCGTCGCCTGCATCCCTTGCAAGAGATGACATCGCCCAAGCGTTCGAGCTTCTGATGGCAGACCGGACAGACGACGTAAAGCAGGTCTTCGGCCGGCGGGAATTGCGCGCTCACAAAACTATCTTACCTCAGGGGTACCCGAAGAGCGCGATACCATGAAAGATGTATGGATGAGATGAAGAGAACTGCAACGATATTGGACGGTATTGCTATTGCCGGGCAGATCAAGGCCGAGGTGGCGATCGAGGTTGAAGCTCTCGTGACTCGAGGCATTACTCCCGGGTTGGCGGTGATTCTGGTCGGCGAGTCGCCTGCGTCGCAGATTTACGTTCGCACCAAGGTGAAGACCTGCGGCGAGTTGGGAATATTCAGCGAGATGATCACGCCACCGGAGAGCATCACGACTGATGAGATGCTGGCGCTGGTCGCGGCTCTCAACGCCCGTGAGGATATCGACGGAATTCTGATACAGCTTCCGCTGCCCAAGCACGTAGACACCAAGCGGCTGCTCGAGGCTGTAGCGCCGGACAAAGATGTGGATGGATTTCACCCCGTGAATGTAGGCCGTCTGCAGAGTGGCCAGCCGGGATTGGCTCCATGTACCCCGGCGGGGATCCTCGAGATCCTGCGGCGTAGCGAACTGCCAATCGCCGGACAGAACGCGGTTGTAGTGGGGCGTTCGGATATCGTAGGCAAGCCCACGGCGGTGATGTTGTTGAATGCCTCCGCCACGGTGACGGTATGCCACAGCAAAACGGCTGACCTTGGCAGCTTCACCCGCGAGGCCGATCTTCTGGTGGCAGCGATCGGTCGCGCGGGCTTTCGTGACAGCGGAGATGGTCAAGCCGGGGGCAACGCTGATCGATGTTGGAATCAATCGCATCACCGATGCTGCAGAGGTCGAAAGATTTTTTCCCGGCGATCCAAGCAGGGCAGCGGCCTTCGCCAAGCGCGGATCGGTCGTTGTCGGGGACATTCATCCGGCTGCATTTGCGGTGTCGGGCGCGTACACACCGGTCCCAGGCGGCGTCGGCGCATTGACTATCGCGATGCTGATGCAGAACACAGTATCGGCTGCCAAGCTGCGACGTGGAATCTCGTTGGGGACCAGCTAGCCTATATGCTTCGTGTCGGCCTCACTGGCGGATTGGGAAGTGGAAAATCCACCGCAGCGAAGTTGTTTGCGGCTCACGGCGCGCATATTCTGCAGTCGGACGCGATTGGCCGCGAGCTTATGGAGATGGGCCAGCCGATCTACGCCGGGATGGTCGCTCACTTTGGTCCGAGTGTGGTTCTCGCCGATGGCACTCTTGATCGTGCCGCACTGGCGCGTATCGCCTTCACAGAGGGTCGCGTCGAAGAGTTGAATGCAATCGCGCATCCTCTGGTGATCGCACGCCAGATGGAATTGACTGAGAAGATCCTGGAGCGGGAGCCTCATGCTGTTGTGATGGTCGAGTCGGCACTGATCTTCGAGACGCACTATGGTGCTGCAGATGGATTGCGCTGGCAAAGCCGTTTCGACAGGATCATTCTGGTTACGGCTCCGGAAGAGGTGAAGATCGCACGCTTCGTCGCTCGTTCTTCTTCCGGTAAGGCGATCAGCGAGGAGCAGCGCGCTGAACTTGAAGCGGAGGCGCGTCGCAGGCTGGCTCAACAGATCTCCGACGAGCAGAAGAGCGTCTTGTCAGACTATGTGCTGACCAACGGCGGCGCTCTAACGGAGCTGGAGTGGCAGGTCGATCAGCTCTGGCCGATCCTGAAAGGCTTGTCATAAACAATCCTCCGTCCTGAACTTCGAGGGAGACGCGCCGCATCGAATCTCCAATATTTTGAGTGTCTCCGGATGATGCATTCCGATCTTCTGCCGATGAAGGGACTGTGTCAGACAGGCACACTTCATTGAAGGATAAGGAGACAGGCAGATGATCCGGCAAGCTATCAATTGCGATATCTGTGCAGCAGAGAAGCAGACGAGTAACTACTGGTTTGTCGCCTACGAGCAGGGCGGCGAGTTGAAGCTACGCGGTTGGAGTCGCCGAAGAACTCGCGCAAGGGTGCCAAGCATCTGTGTGGACAGAAGTGTGCGCAGCGCATGATGGCAAACTTCATGGCTTCCCTGATGGCGACCGTTCATAGCAACGAGCAGGACGCTGAGCCGGTATTGGAAGGTATTGAGGTGGCAGCGAAGAGTCAGGAATTGGAGATGATCCATCGCCCAGAGCGCCTCGAGCGTACCGACAGGCCTGAGCGCGCAGATCGATCTGAGCGGCTCGATCGCACCGACCGCTCGCTGGTGGGTCGCGCGAACATTGACAGCGCTGACCTGGAAGCCGAATCCTGGGCCGGCCCGGTGAGGTCAAGGAAGAGGCGTGGGAGGTGCAGACCAAACGGCAACCTGAACGCGAGAACTTCCTCCATGCGCCGCGCATTAAGCCGTCGGCACTCAATCGGGCTGCAGCGAATGGTGTAGGTAAGTGGAGACTTAGCCCTCCCCGGGTTTGGATTGGAAGCGAGAGGAACTTTCAGCGCCTGTGCTCTCGAAAAGCGGGACGAGTCCTGGTCCCGCTCACCTGCTCTTCAGTCGATTCCGGTGGACCGCTTCGACGGATTCCGGCCTTAAGCGACTGAGCAGCGGCGCGCGCGCCTCGATACAATTGAATGTGTCGGCCTTTTGCAGCCGGCTATTTGAAAGATCAGGTCGTGCTCACGATGAAACTGCGCCCGTTCTCCTTGTGGTCCTTCTTCTCTCCGGCTTTTACTATCTAACGACGCATGTCTGGTCGACGGGAGCGGTCTCGCCCTGGTTTGCACCGCCATGCCCTCCACCGCTCTGATTCCGACGAATACCGCCGCCGTGAATGGCCCGCTCGGGACCTTTGAGTTGACTGAAGCCAATGCCGCGCCCGCCTACGACACGGAGGAACAGCAGAACATCGCTGTCTACAAGAAAGCCCTGCCCTCGGTGGTCAACATCACTTCGACCGCGATCGCAATGGACTTCTTCTACGGTCCGGTTCCGCAGCAGGGACAAGGGTCTGGGTTCATTCTGGACAAGCAGGGACACATCCTCACCAACAATCACGTTATTGATAACGCTCAGCGCGTCGAGGTCACGCTCTCAGACAAGCACAAGTACAAGGCGACTGTAGTCGGGGTGGATAAAGGGCATGATCTCGCCCTGCTTTTGATCAACAATGCTCCTAACCTTCAGCCGGCAACGCTCGCCGAATCGCAGAGCCTCACCGTGGGCCAGCGTGTTTATGCGATCGGCAATCCGTTCGGCCTCTCCGGCACCATGACACGCGGAATCATCTCGGCGATACGGTCGATTCGCGGGCCGAACAACAATCCTATCGAAGACGCGATCCAGACCGATGCCAGCGTCAATCCAGGTAACTCCGGCGGCCCGCTCCTGAATTCGCGTGGCGAGGTCATCGGTATCACCACCCTCATCGCTTCGAATGGGGTTGACCAGTCGGCCGGCATTGGCTTTGCCATCCCGGTCAATACTGCTAAGGCGGTCATCGCAGACTTCGCCAAGTACGGGCGGATCCGTCGTCCGTCGCTCGACATTGCGACCCTGGCGATTGGGCCGGAGGTAGCCGACCAGATCGGCCTGGCCGCCGACTACGGTCTATTGATTGAGCGTGTCCTGCCGGGCGGCGCAGCGGATAAGGCTGGTCTACACGGTGGGACTCAGAGAGCCTACCAGGGAAACATGCCGGTGATGCTGGGCGGCGATCTGATCGTCGCGATGGACGGACAGGAGATCACAAACGCGCAGGATCTGGCGGCGGTGATGAACTCCCATAAAGCCGGCGACGAGGTGACTCTCACCGTCTTTCGCGGACGTAAACGGATTGATGTGAAGGTAAAGCTGAACGACGCAACCGAGCAGCCGGAGCAGGCGGGTCGCGAGACTTAGAAGCTGTCCTGCCGGAGGGGCCTCCTGCGCGGAGCGCGGCCACTCCGTGGCGATGTATACCCCTTCGGATTGCGCTCCCGTTGGTCGCGAAGAAGATCTTGTGCCGACCATCGGAAGGCTCGGGGCGAAGCCGCTATACGGGTCGCGAAGTGACCGCGCTCCGCGCAGGAGGCCCCTCCGGCAGGACAGACTCTCGGATAAAATAGAGACAGATGCTTTTACGGCTGACCTGTTGTGATTGAAACGACCCCTTCCGCTACTGCTCCTGATCCGGTTTACAACTGTCCCGAGTGCGGTCTTTGGCTGCCACCGATGACGCTCGCCTGTCCGGAGTGCCATTCGATCGTCTACGCGCGATACCTGAAAGGACTTGGACAGGTTGCCGTATCGCACGAGCAGGAGCAGGCCTGGCCACAGGCACGTGAGACCTGGCAGCAGATGCTCCAGTGGCTGCCTGCCGGTACGGAGCAAAGTCAGATGGTGGCAGAGCACCTCGCCGCGATCGATGGACGCATTGAGGCAGGGGAGCAACGAACTGCGACCTGGAAGAAGAGGCTGGGCCCACTCGCTCCGGCTGCATTCTTCCTGATGAAGGCGAAGACTATCCTATTCGCTCTGCTGAAGTTTAAATTTCTGCTGAGCTTCTTCGCTTTCTTCGGGGTCTACTGGGCGCTTTTTGGATGGAGATTTGGTCTCGGCTTCGCTGTGTCGATTCTGATCCACGAACTCGGGCACTATGTCGCGGCTCGTCGTCGCGGATTGAAGGCTGACCTTCCGGTCTTCCTGCCTGGATTGGGTGCGTACGTACGCTGGTACAGCATGGGGATCTCGCTCGACGCGCTCTCGAGCATCGCCCTGGCGGGGCCGTTCGCTGGATTGCTGGCCGCGACAGCGTGCGCGGCGATGTATTTTTTTACGAAGATCGAACTGTGGGCCGCGCTGGCTCATGCGGGCGCATGGCTGAATCTGATAAACCTGGTACCGGTGCTGGGTCTAGACGGCGCGCAAGCCACGCACGCGCTAAACCGTATGCAGCGCGGCCTCATTCTTGCGGCCGCCATTCTCTTCTTTGTGTTTCTGCATGAAGGAGTCTTTCTCTTCATCGCGGCCGGTATGGCGTGGCGTCTCTTTACGGGCTTGGCTCCCGAGAACCCGAGCAGTGCAACGATGATCCGTTACACGCTGCTGTTGTTCCTGCTGGGAGCCTTGATGGGGCTTGTGCCTCAGACCATGCGACGGTTTTAACTTCCGCGATCTACAGAGATTGCAGTTAGACTTTGCTGCGGACGTAACGCCGATCCTGTATGGAATATTCGCCGCTGAGTACGAACGCAATCGCCTCCGGGTAGGCTCGGTGTTCCTGTTCGAGGATGCGGGCTGACAGGGTCTCATCGGTATCGTCGTCGTGGACTGGCACGGTCTTTTGCAGGATGATGACGCCATGGTCCACCGCCTCGTCGACAAAGTGCACCGTACATCCAGCCACTTTGGCCCCGTAGTTCAGGGCCTGTCCTTGTGCGTCGAGGCCAGGAAAGGCGGGAAGCAGCGATGGATGCACGTTGAGAATGCGGTTTGGAAACGCCTCCACAAACACCGGAGAGATGATGCGCATGTATCCCGCCAGGCAGACCAGGTCCACCTTGTGCTGATGCAGGCGCGCAATCATCTCCGCATCATGTTCAGCGCGCTTACGGCCAACCGAAGGGATTCCAAACGCTGGAATATTTAGCTGGCGCGCCGCGGCCAACCCCGGAGCATCTTCAAGGTTCGACAACACCACGGCGATCTCCGTACCGAGCAGCCGCTGCTCATGGATAGCCTTCGCGATCGCAAGAAAGTTTGAGCCTCTGCCGGAGAGAAGAATTCCAAGTCGGTGCATGAATGTTCCTTGCTTAGATTTTAGGCGAGGGCTGCACTCCATGTCTCCGCGCGACGGAATCCCTCACCGCGCATCCGGCAACAAACCCTCGTCCACCAGTACTGGCGGTCTGCGATGCTTCGTCGCCTGCTCATACGCATAAGCCCATCCCAGCAGATCCCCATCTCTCCAGGGACGCGCCGAGATTTCCAGTCCGAACGGCAGTCCTTCGGGATAGAATCCACCCGGCACCACGACAGCAGGCACGCCGATCATGTTCACCCATCCCGTGTCGCTATGAGGTCCCTCGCTGAGCTTACCGTTCTGCGGCATCGTCTCATCTGGCGGAGGCATCTGCGTTGCCGGGTAGACAAACCCATCCAGATGTAGTCGGTCGAGCGTCTCGTTGTAAGCCTCGAGCGCTTTCCTGCGCGGCGTGAAGAAATTGGCTTCAGCTTGCGGATCGCTCTCGATCGACTCCTGCACAATCGTCGGTCGTCCTCGTCGCGTCGCGGGATCGGCACCACCAATAATCGTCGGCGGCAGCGGCGAGCCAATCACCTTTTCATACTCTGCCGCCGAGTGATACTGCGTCGGCCCATACTCCGCCAGAAACTTCTCCGTTCCCTCCTTTACGTAAGGAAACGTCCCTACCCGCGCCACCGTCACCGCAAAACTGTCCGGCAGAATCGAATCATCGAACACGACCGTAGCTCCTGCAGCTCGCAGACCTTCAATCGCTTTCATAAACGCCGCTCGTGTCTCTGGTCGTAACGGCTCACGTGAATCTTCAGTGTCCCCTGCTACCTCACTCGCCGTCGCCGATGCGGGAATCCCCTGAAACGGAATTCCCGCTCCAGCAAGAATGAAAGTTGGCACGCCAAACCGTTTGCCCTGCAGCGCATCCGACTTCAGATACTGCGCGTAGGGACCCTTCTGAGCTTTCGTAACATAACCCGCCGTCCGCGGATCCGCGGGGTCCTCACCGGCCATCACGTCCAGCGCAATCGTTGCATCCATCACTGTTCGTGCGATCGGCCCCGTGTTGTCGAGCAACCAATCCAGCGGTGCGATCCCCGCGATACTCACAAGTCCTCGCGTCGGAAACACACCCACCACCGAGCTCGTCGCCGATGGCATGCGTATCGAGTTGCCAGTGTCGGTCCCGTTGCCCAGCAGTGCAAAGTTGCCCGTGACCGCGGTCACCGTTCCACCTGACGAACCGCCCGGACTGAACCGTACATCATAAGCGTTTCCCGTTCGACCAAAGGCCGTGCTGCGATTCGTATCGCTCGCGGCAAAGTCCGGCATGTTCGTCTGTCCCAGAATCACCGCTCCTGCCGCTCGCAGCTTTGCCACGATCGTCGCATCCTTCGGTGCCACCAGCTCGTGTCCTGGAATGATGTATCCCTTCCAGCCATCGGTTGTAATCAATCCCTTGATGCTTGTATTTGCCTTCATCACAACCGGGACGCCCCACATCGGCCCACGCCGAAAGCTGCTGCCACGGGCCCTCGCCTCCGCATCTTCGCGAGCAGCAGTGGCCAGCGCATTCTGTGTATCCACGGTCTGCACAGCGCGATAGATTCCGTTGTACCGCGCAATCCGTCCCAGATACCACTCGACCACCTCGGTCACGGTGTATTTGTGAGTGCGATAAAACTCTTGCAGGCGAGGAATCGTAACCTCTATCAGATCGCGATCCAATATGGTCTGCGAAACTCGCGTCGTTGATGAAGACGGGGCACCCTGCGCGCTTGTGAGAGAGCCGGAAAACAAGCCGACTGCGACGAAAATAAAGCAAACGCTGACTCGAATCTTCATGTCGTCCCTTGAGTGATTTGGTGCCTTCTATAAGAACACAAGGGGGGCGAAAGACTCTCACGTATGATGGCCTGAAACCACGAGGACCTTATGTGCTTCTCTGCAACCGCGAACTTTGTCGGCAGCGCCATCCTGGGCGGAATCGGTGTCGCAACGCTCACCGAAGTGAAACATCGCCGCGAGCTTCTTTTTGCCGCGATGCCCTGTCTTTTTGCCTTCCATCAGTTCGTCGAAGGCTTTGTCTGGTTGGGCCTTGACGGAGTGCTCTCGCCGGCGGTGACCCACAATGCTGGTGCCGCCTACGTGCTCTACGCGCAGGGACTGCTGCCATTTCTCCTTCCGCTCAGCGTGCTGCTCATTGAGCCCACCCTGAAGCAACGCCGCCAGATGCTCCCATTCGCCATTCTCGGTGCGGCGCTCATGCTCTACATGCTCTGGGGACTGATCGCCTATCCGCTTCAGGTCTCCGTGCAGGACAACAGCATTGTCTACCTCAATGCCATCACGACCACGACCCTCATCGCGATCCTCTATGTCATCGCTACCTGTGGCTCGCTCTTCTTCTCCGGCTACCGCGATCTCATCACCCTGGCCTGGCTCAACCTCGTGGGGCTGCTCGTCGTAATGTTGGTCAAGCGCTATGCCTTCACTTCCGTCTGGTGCGCCTACGCCGCGATCGTCAGCGTCATCATCTACTTTTTCTTTCGGCGCAGCCGCCCGCGTCGACCATCTCGTTACGCCCTGGCCGCGTAGCGAACCTCATTAGACGCAGGCGGTTGATCCCAAGGGAAAGCCCGCTGATCATCTGGGAGATCCAGTGGCCGGCGGGCTTGTAAAACGACAATGCGAACTATCTAGTTGTAACTGACCTTTCGTTCTCCGCGCACCACGCGACCGATCAGGCAGTGCCGTTCGTTCGCGCGGTTGAGAATCGCTTTGGCCTTTTTGATCTTCTCCGCCGGAATCACCGCAATCAGCCCGATGCCCATGTTGAAGGTCCGCAGCATCTCGTCCTCATCAACGTTGCCCAGCTGCTGCAGGTGTTCAAACAGCGGTGGAACCGTCCACGACGCGCGGTCGATCAGCGCTCCCATGCCCTTGGGCAAAATGCGCGGCAGATTCTCTGTGATCCCGCCACCAGTTATGTGCGCCATACCGCTTACCACCTCGGCTCCCGTCAGCTTCTTGATGACCGACAGGTAGCTGCGGTGCGTCCGCATCAAGGCGGCTCCGGTCTTGTCCTTTAGCTCGTTGATGTACTGCTCCGGACCATATTTCGCGACCTCGAACAACAGCTTGCGGGCCAGCGAATAACCATTGGTATGCAGTCCGTTCGAAGGAAGTCCAACCAGAACATCCCCTACCTGAATGTGCTCGCCGGTGATGATCTTGTCGCGGCTCACCGCACCGATGATCGTTCCGGCAAGATCGTACTCGCCGTCCGCATAGAAGCCGGGCATCTGCGCTGTCTCGCCGCCGATCAACGCGCAGCCATTGGCTTTGCAGGCCTCACTGATACCCTGCACGACTCGCTCGATCACCATGTCTTCCAGCTTGCCGGTGGCCAGGTAGTCAAGGAAGAACAGCGGCGTCGCGCCCTGCACCGCGATGTCGTTCACGCAGTGGTTGACCAGATCCTGCCCAACGGTATGGTGAATGCCCAGCTCAAACGCGACCTTCAGCTTCGTGCCAACGCCATCCGCACTTGAGACCAGGACGGGGTTGGGAAACTTTTCAAGGTCCAGCGCGAACAGACCGCCAAAGCCGCCGATCTCGCTTAGTACCTGTCGGTTGAAGGTCTTACGCGCCAGCATTTTGATGCGCTGCTTGCTGCGATCGCCCGAGGTGATGTCGACCCCGGCATCCGCATAACTGATGCTCTTCTTCGACGGGCTCTTGGCCTTTTCTCCCGTGGCGGGCTGCTTCAGGCCCGTGGCTTTTTTCTGCGCAATCGCGGACTGTAGCGGGGAGGTCTCCCGGGGTGTGTCCCGTTCGAACGTAGCGCGGTGCGTGGTGATTGAATCGGGCGGCGGGGAGGTCTCATCCGGCAAGGTCGTGCTCCATATCGTAGTGCTTGAAAAGAAGAAGTTTAGTCTAGCAGGGCGGCGATCAAAGCAGCATAAACAACCGTTATTCGTACACGCCCAAAAGTTTTCGTCGCTGGTCCAAAGGTGGTAGAGGACAGGTATCGTAGCGTCCCAAGATGCGGTAGCGAAGGCGCGCGATTACTCCATAGCCGAACTCGCGCAGGGGTCGTGGCACCAGCTTCACCAGTCGCCCCAGAAGCCTCCACGGTTGTGCGAGCAAAGTCAGTGCAGCGGCGACCGCATCCGACCGCTGGTAGAGCCGTTCCTGCGGTGTCAGGGCATCGGTCAGCAACATTACGCCGTCGGGAAATGTGTGAATGCCCAGGCGGTCAAGTATCTCGCGGCCGAGAGCACTCTGCAGTGGTGCATATCGTAATTTTTCCTGGCGATCATGTTTGAGCAGGAACTGCACAACGCCATTGCAAAGCGCGCAGACGCCGTCGAACAGCAGTAGAGCCCGGCCCTCAATCTCTGCATGTTCTGGCTCGGTCATGTTCTTATGATATGCCCTCTTATACTGTTGCTATGTCCCGCTCGCTTACCCGCTCGCGTCAACTGCAGTTTCGTGCTGAAAAATTCCTGCCTGGGGGCGTCGACTCGCCGGTGCGGGCGTTTCGTGCAGTCGGGGGCGATCCACCCTTCGTTACCCATGCCGAAGGGGCCTATCTGTTTGATGCGGATGAAAATAAGTATCTCGACTTCTTCGGCTCGTGGGGGCCAATGATCCTCGGACACGCGTTTCCGCCGGTGGTGGAGGCGATCCAGAAGGCGGCCTCGCGCGGAGCGAGCTTTGGAGCCTCCACCGCAGCGGAGGCAGACCTTGCTGAACTTGTGACGCGGTGCTTTCCGTCGGTCGAAAAGCTGCGTTTCGTCAGCTCCGGCACCGAAGCCTGTATGTCCGCTATCCGACTCGCGCGTGGATTCACGGGGCGCGACTTTGTGATCAAGTTTGAAGGCTGCTACCACGGCCATTCGGACGCAATGCTGGTCAAGGCTGGCAGCGGCGTCGCGACGCTGGGAATTCCTGGGTCGGCGGGTGTCCCTGCCGAGACTGCGATGCACACGCTCGCCCTGCCGTATAACGATCTCGAGGCTGTGAGAGAAGTTTTTGCAGCGCGGCCGGACGAGATCGCCTGCGTCATTGTAGAGCCGGTTGTTGGCAACGCCGGGACGATAGCCCCTGCGGCGGAGTACCTGCAGGGGCTGCGAGCAATCACTGCGCAGCACGGCGCGCTGCTGATTCTGGACGAGGTCATGACTGGCTTCCGGCTCTCGCTTGGGGGTGCGCAGCAGGTCTATGGTGTGAGGCCGGATCTCACGACTTTAGGCAAGATTATTGGCGGCGGCCTGCCCTGCGGAGCGTTCGGGGGACGAGCTGATGTGATGGAGTTCCTCGCCCCACTTGGGCCTGTCTATCAGGCTGGAACGTTGAGTGGAAACCCTCTTGCTATGGCGGCAGGCATCGCTACTTTGAGTCATCTTCTGAAGCATGAAGAGGATGTCTATAACGGGCTTGAAAGCACGACGTCCCGCATTGCAGAAGGAGTTGCGGCTGTGGCGCGAGAGGCCGGGATTTCGATGACGACCAATCGCGTTGGGTCAATGTTTACGTGGTTTTTTACGGATCGGCCGGTTACTGATTTTGCCTCGGCTGCCAGGTCGGATACGGCTGCTTTTGGGCGGTTTCACCGGGCGATGCTTGAGGCGGGCGTGTGGCTTCCGCCGAGCCAGTTCGAGGCTGCGTTTGTCTCTACTGCGCATGGCGAAGCGGAGATTGGAATGGTCCTCGAAGCCGCCCGGAGATCAATTTCCTGAACCCTGGGGTGGAGATGGATTTCGGGAGTTTTTTGCGGATTTTATTTGGCGGTGGCGGGCGGTGGGAAATCGCTGGTTTGCTGGGATTTTGAGGGTGTTTCGGGAAAACTGTGCGTTTGGACGTGGTTTTTCGATGGTGAAAACGTGGTGAGATGTGTGGTGGCTGTGGAGTTCTAGCACCATAATTTTCGGCTTCGAAAAATACGCCAACTTTTTGAGATTTATTTTCGGTTGGCCTGAAGTCAGCCATTTGGGTCAAAGTCTGGGAGGCCGGTTGCTCGCCGCAGCAAATGGCCGGAGCCACGCCGAAAGCAGACTGAGGTCTGTGCCTCCGACATGTCGGAGGGAACTCCGACCTTTCGGAGTCAGGGTTGCCACGCAACGGCCATCGTCCGGTTGAGATCAAGATCTGTCGGCAGTTAGTATGTCGAGTCGTTGCACCTTGGGTTGGCCACCCGATTGCTACTTCACCACTGAACTTCGATCCAGATGGAAGCAGCTTCCGTCAAGATACGAACATTCGGGCAGCTCTATTTGGTGGTTCGAACTCTGATTGTTTTTTACCCGCGATGCACATGGAGGTGCTTAGCATGCAGATAACGAAGGTTGGTCGATCAGTACTGCTTTGCCTCTTAGCCGGATTCCTTGTCTCGGGCTGCAAGCGGAACGACGCGGTTAGTCAGGCGGAAAAAGCCGACAAGATCAACGGTGTCGCTGTGCCGGGCATTGAGGAGACGAAGGAGATCGCGCAGGAGGGATTCATTTTCGGTCTGCCGATCGTCATGTACTACACGTCAACCTATGAACTCTTTCTCGACCCTACGTCTTCGCAATATAAGGCGCCGATCGGCAAGCTCTTCAATGAGGCGCGCGTGTTCACTCCGAAGGACACTGCTGTCATCACACCCAACAGTGACACTCCGTACTCCACGGTACATATCGATCTCCGCGTCGAGCCGACGTTCTATCCGTCCCGCCGTCGCTAAGCCGCGCTACTACTCTGTACAACTGATCGACGGCAATACCTTCAACTACGGCTACATGGGCAGCCGAGCACAGGTACCGCCGCCGGAGACTACATGGTGGTTGGCCCTGACTGGAATGGCGAAACGCCTCCGCAGATCAAGCAGGTATTCCGTTCGAGTACGCAATTTTCGATCGCAATCTTTCGCACTCAGCTCTTCACATGCAGCCGACATGCCAAATGTGGTCAAAGTCCAGTCGGGATACAAATACAATCACTCTCGGCATTTCTGAAGCAGACCGCTCCTCCCGCCCCGCCTGAATCAACTATCCCAAAGCCGATGCCGAGATTGCGAAGACACAATTCTGGCAACTGCTGGATTTTGCTCTGCAGTTTGCCCCGGCAGGACCAGAGGAAGTCGCTATCCGTGCGAAGTTGGCAAGTATCGGCATCGGCCCCGGCAAGCGTTCGACATGAAGGCCTTTCGGAAGAGCATAAAGCCGCTGTCCTGTTGGGATGAAGGAGGGCGACGATCAGATAGACAAGGACATTGCAAGCGGAGGGGCGATATCCATGGCTGGCAGGTCGGTTCTTTCTTTGGCGATCGCGCCTTCTATGCCGGCGATTGGCTGAAGCGGGCTGCGGCTGCCAGAGCGGGATCTACGGCAATACCGCCATCGAAGCGATGTACCCGATGACCAGGGCGGCTGCCAACGGAGAGACGCTGGACGCCAGCAAACATAAATACACTTTGACTTTCGCCAAAGGCGAATTGCCGCCCGTCAATGCGTTTTGGTCGGTGACGATGTATGACGGCAAGACTCAATTCCTGATCGAGAACCCGATTATCGCTATCTCATCAACTCGCCGATGTTATCGGCAATGAAGACCAACCGGACGGCTCGCTGACGATGTACATCCAGAAAGACTCGCCGGGCAAAGAGAAAGAGGCTAATTGGCTTCCTGCACCGGACGGACCATCTTTCTGGTGATGCGGCTGTATTGGCCGAAGGAGACGCCGCCTTCGATCTTGCCTGCCGGCAAAGGCACGTGGCAGCCTCCGGCTGTCGTAGCGACGAGCTAACGGCTGCTCAAACGCTACGATCACGTCTGTGCCACGCACCAATCCCTAACGGACCGATAGATTTCCTCATGAGTTCAGGCATGGTGAACTCTCCTTCACAAAGAAGTTTTGTGGGCCCGATGCAGCGTGTGTCACTTCACCGGAGCTTTCCAAGATGAGCAGACCGGTCCTCGCGGTCCCTACAACCTTTGGGACCACCTTCCGACCGACATCCCGCGCCGCCTCGTGATCACGAACGGAGATCACGGCACGCAGACCGACGGACCCAACCAGGCCGATCGCAAGGACTGGATCGACCACTGGCTCGGCGTTGACTCGGAGCCTCAGAAGTTCGGCGTTTGGCCGGCAGGCGATTCCGAACCGCATTCGTCGGTGCTCGTTCGTTTCGACAACATCGAGGGGGCCGGGTACGGGTACCAGCACACCTCGACCGATTTCCCTCTTCCCGAAACCGACTGGACGGATTGGTATCTGCATGGGGACGGCACGCTGAACACGTCGGCGCCGACGACAGAAGAGACCGAAGCGACGTACATCTCCGGCAGCCCGCGTCAGGCGTGGAGCTATCAGGCGGGTCACACAGCGGGTTCCCCGATCACGACCGAGAGTGGGCCGGACGAGCTGACTTTCACCAGCGCCGAGTTCACCGAATCCATGGCCGTTGCGGGTCCCATCACGGCGACACTTCACGTGTCGAGCACTGCGGTCGACACCGAGTTCTTCGTGCAGTTGATCGACGAGGCGCCGGACGGAACCCGCTACTACCTGCAGCGCGGGATGCTCAAGGCGAGCCATCGCAGGGTCGCCGGCAAGTTGAGTGACAGGATCACAAGCGGTGACCACCAGGGAGACATCTACCGCCCGTACCGTCACCACACGAACCCGATCAACCTCACGCCTGCCGAGCCGTATGAGTTCTTGGTCGAGGTGTTCCCCCTCGGGCACATCTTCCGTCCGGGTCACAAGTTGATCGTCAAGATCCACACGCCGCCGGCCGCGGACAGCTTCTACGCCTACATCCCGAAGCGGCCCGCAGGTATCAACACGATCTACTTCGCGCCCGACCAACCCAGCCGCCTGATGCTGCCGGTACTGCCGTTGGGCAACGCCGACATCGGCCCCGATCCAGCTCAATGCGCTCTTGAAGCTGTGCGGTGCATCCCCGCAAGCAGCTAGGGACCCGTTAACCAAAGAGCCCGGCTCGATCGAGCCGGGCTCTTCTGTTGTTCAAAACGTCTAGGGCATGCGGCCCAGGAACGCGACGAGTCGATCGGTGGGGGAAGCGTCCGGTCCGACCGGAACCGGGTCTTTGAACACGTTCGCCGGCGCTTGCCGATACTCCGGGGGGATCGCGTTCTCTAGCATCGCGTAGAGAGTCGAAGCGACATCGTCGTCGAGCGTCGCGTCTTGACCGGTTGCCCGAGCCAGGTCCCAACCGTGCACAACCGCGTCGGTGAGCGCGAACCCAAGAACGATCGAGCCGGGGAAAGTGCCGATCGGGACGGTGACCATCCGTTCCATCGCGTCGGGAGCGCGGAATGCTTCCAGAGCACCCTTCGACGAGCGCTCATAGTGGCCGGTCAGGTCATCGACGGTGAAGTCGGGTGGCGTTTGACTGAAATCCATCTCCCCGCCGGGAACGACGGTTGCGAACATGTAGTTGCCACCGATCATGTGGTTGAGCAAGGTCCGCGCGTCCCATTCGGTACAAGGTGTAGGGCCCCCCAGTTGTTCGGGCCTCACGGCGTTTACCCATTCACCAGTCTTGGCGTACTGCTTCTCCAGTAGCCCGATCAGATCCATCCCGTTCCCTCCCTTTCCCTGACAAGAACGTCACCTACGCCCTCCGGATGTCAGTTCGATGGAGGACGACTCCTTGTCTTGGTTGCCTCTATCAAACGGAGCTTTTGCCTGGCTTGCAACAGGCTTCGAAGCCCCTTAAATCGGGCGTTCCGCCCACCCGACAACACAGTGTGAGAGGCAGGGGTACGGGTCGCCGGGGCGAATCACTCCCTAGAACATCTAGCTCATAGGGGAGTGGAAAAGATGCGCAAGCTAATGACACTGCTGCTCGTCGGGGCGCTTGTATGTGCGCTGCCGGCCATCGCGCAAGGCAAGAAGAAGGCCGCAGGCCCCGTCCTGCTGTGGGAGGACGCAGCCGGTGACGCTGATGTTGGTCAGGGCAGCGGAACCTCGATCCCGGCTGGATTAGACCTCGCCAAGGCAGAGGTCGTTCGCAAAGGTGCCAACCTCGAGTTCACCGTCACACATCACGACATGCCGCCGGTGGGGAGTCTCCCCGAGGCAGCGCGCTTCATCTGGAACTTCACAGTGGATGGCGCCAACTATCGTTTCACGGTTAAGAGTGTCGACATCGGCAAGCCCGATGTCTTAGCAGGGCAAACCGACGAGCGAGTTGGTCGTGCCGACGTGCAGGGTCACTTCCGGCTTGAGGGCGAGTGCGTAACCGATTCGACATTGCCTGTAGGAATGATCAACTGCCCGCCGCTCGAATACCTCACCGGCAGTTTCGATGCCGCAGCCAAGACGTTCACGGTCGTTCTGCCGCTCGCTTCGGTGAAGGCCAAGCCAGGCTCGGTCATCGGACCCGGGATCGCAAACATCTGCGCGATCTGCTGGGTTACGCATTACGCAGAACGCTCTCTCAACAGCACGCTTATCGACCAGGCATCTCAGGTCACGACTTACAAGGTTCCGAAATAGGGAAGCTTGAATAACAAGATCCGAAGGGGGCCGGTAACGGCCCCCTTTCTTGTGAGGCCCAGGGCTCTCCGGCAGGATTCCGGTGCTGGGAGACGAATCACTAACCCACGAGATCGCGGGCGAAGGAGGTCCGATGCGCCGACTGTTAACCGTGCTGCTCGTCGGAACACTCTTGGTGGGGTGGCCGGCCGTGGCCCAAGGGAAGAAGAAGCCCGTCGGTCCCGTTATCGTCTGGGACGACCCAGCGGGCGATGCCGACCTGGAACTGGGGACCGGCAGCTCGATACCCGCGGGTCTCGACCTGACCGCTGCGACCATCACCAGGGACGGATCGAACCTCGAGTTCACCGTGATGCACGCCGACATGCCGCCGGTCGGCACTTTGCCGGAGGCCGCTCGTTTCCTCTGGGGGTTCACGGTCGACGGCCGCAAGTATTTCCGCTTTACCGTGAAGAGTGTAGATATCGGCAAGCCGGACCTAAGCCAAGGACAGACGACCGAGCGCGTGGGCCGTGTCGACGCCGAGGGTCATTTCCGTCTCGAAGGCCAGTGCAACGTAGATGGCAGCGGTTCGCAGGTCAACTGTCCTCCGCTCGAGTACTTAAGCGGCAGTTTCGACCCCGCGTCGAAGAGCTTCACGATCGTCGTCCCTTTGGCTTCGATCGAAGCCAAAGGGGGCTCAATGATCAGCTCGAGTGATCACGGCTACCCCGGCATCTGCTCTCTCTGTTGGATCTCGCACGCCGCCGAGCGCTCACCCGGGCTTTCTGTGATTGACATCGCTAGCGAAATGACGCCCTACAAGGTGCCCAGGTAGGACTGCAGGATCGATCCAATAGGTCACCGGCCCCCTTCTTCTTTCAAGGTTCGGTATTTACCTCTGAAGTAGACGAGCGGATCGTCGAGGCCCGAGAGCTCGATCTTTTCGATCGCGCCCCGCACGAGCATCTGGTAACCCGCGGGGACGACATCTATCAGGCTGCAGTAAGCGCGGTCTCCGAAGTCCGTAAGCACTGGCCCCCATTCGCTCTCGCTCGATAGGACGTCTGCGAAGACACCTCCGGCGCTTGGGAACAGACCGGCGAAGATGTCGGCGATCCGTGACGCCTCTGCCGGAAGTAGATGGACGACGAACCGAGAACTCTGCCGCAGCGCTTCGTAGAAACCTGATGTGTCGTTTATCAGACCGATCGTCTGTGATGGTTCACCTTCGGAAAGCACCATCGAGGACACGGTCAACCCCCGCGGTCCCTCTGAACTTGTGGAGGTCCACACCGAAACACCCGCCGCCAAGCGCCCCCGAAGTTGGCGAACCGGCGTGCGCTTGTCAGCCGGCGTCGCGAAGGGATTGGTGTCCTGTGTCCCGCTATCCACATCTCCACGATAGGAGAAGATGTGGCGCATGGATGACTCAACGCGTGAATTGGAGGCTCTGCTGGAGTCGATCGCCTACGAACTTACCTCGGCCCGGGCGGCCGGTTTCCAGCGCCCCGAGGCGATGCGCACCGCCCTCCGGAAAGCTAGGGATCTGATCAGTGACGCCGATGCTCTGGCCGGCCATTCTCTGGCGGAGGAGCGGGAACCCGGCCCCGACTGACCGGTCCAGATACATCGATTTGCGGCCTCCGTAACATCGACGAAAGCTGACGGAAACAACCGGTCCGTAACGTCGTGATCGATGTCGGAAGCGCGTTCTCACAGATCGCCCAAGGGGTCGTCCCCGGATCGAGCACGGCAATCTCCGTGTCTATGTGGACGACTATGTCGCTACCCTGCATGAGAAACGCCTTCAGCTAACCCCGATGGAGTTCCGGCTATTGGTGGCGTTCGCTTCCAATGTCGGCCGCTTGATGCGACGGGAGCGTTTGGCTAAGGAGTATGGGACGGAGAAGCCCCCGGCCGCACCATCGATATCCACGTCGCTCGCCTCCGTCGGCAACTGCCCCCAGGCACGATCGAAACCGTGATCCGGGTGGGATACCGCTTCATCCTGACCTAGGGTCCGGCCTTTCGAAACTCCAAGTTCCCTCTCCGGACGAGCAGGCGTTCGGCCGCGTACGCCTAAATCTGTCCGGTATGCGCCGTTTCCTGCTCATCGCCGTCGCCTGCCTGCTGCCAGTCCCGGCGCTGGCCGCATCGAAGGGCCCCCTGTCCATCGGGGCCGGCGATGCCGTCTTCTGGACCGGCCCCCACCTCGATGTTGCAACCGGCAGCGAGTCGTGGACCTATGAACTCGAAGTCACTGAACCTGGCTACCGACTGCGGATCGGTATCGACCACCCCGAGATCGGCGATCGCTACGACGTGAGAGTGACCAAGCCCGATGGTTCGTCGGCAACGTTCACCTCAGGGGACGGCTTGTACTCCGGTGAGTACCTCGACGAGGACCCCCCCACAGGTAGATGGACGATCGTGGTTACCCCGGCGACCGTCACCGACTCGAATTTCCGGATGCGGGCGAAATTGGAAGCCGATGAGCCTTCGTTCGGTGTGGCGAAGGGCCCGGTGAAACCGAATCTTCAGGTGTTACCCCCGCACGAGGCGAGTTTCATGATGCCGTTGAGCAATGGAGTCTTGGCGGGCGACCCAGTTGGTGTCGATCTTCTCGGTCGCGAGTCGTGCCACCCTGAAGAACACGCCGAGGAAACGGCCGTGCGTTGTCTTCGGTTCGCGTTCGGGATCCGTAACACTGGACGCGGCCCCCTTCAGCTCTTCCAGAGCGGACCGACGGGTCAGGATCACGCTTTGATCCAGCGACTGCAGCTCGCCGAGGGTGGATTCATCGAACGCGAAGCAGGGGTCGCTCGCTTCCACAAAACTCACGGTCACTATCACCACCACGATGCGGTGGCCCTGCAGCTCTTCAAAGTCGTTGATGAGAAAACGGGCCAACTTGAGGAGGCGAGCGCCAAGCACTTCAAGGGATTCGCGCACCGCAGCGAGTTGCTCCGCGAGTGGGATGTCTTCTACCCGACGTGGCCGTCGCAGGGCTTCGGCCTCGATGCGGGGTGGGCGGACATCTACGAGTGGGATCGTCCCGGGAACTACATCGATTTCGGATTGAACGGTGATGGTCTTTACGTCATCCGCATGTGGGCCGACCCAGTGCGCGGGGTTTTGGAATCGAACGAGCGCGACAACGCGGGCTACACCTATCTCCGTGTGACGGGAAGCGAGGTTGAATTCCTCGAAGCCGGTCGTGGCAAAGATCCGTGGGACCGATGCAAGATCGAAGTTGGCTCCGGTGGCCACCCCGACCCCCGGCAGTCGCCTCGCCCGGCGAGCTGCCCTCCCGACACCGTCTGACGACTGCCGGTCCGGTCGGACTGAGCTGATGGGCCGTTCGACCCTACGGGTCCTCGCCGTTGAGACGGAGGCTGAGCCGGTGGGGCTGTCACTGCAGGGGCAATGAGTGTCGCTGATAGGGATATCGAGGTTACGAGACACGGATAGATGAAGCCATCGCCATATTGGACAACGTAGTTAGAGACGTCCGCTCCTACCTCTTTGCGCTGCAGGCCAAGAGGATCGAAGAGAGGGGCATGATGGGAGCGATCGAGGAGCTCGTTAGAGACTTCCAGGTGAACTCCCTGGCCGAGGTCAAGGTCCAGCTTGACGAGGAAGCGTGTTCGATGATCGGGGTTCGACCCCTTCCACGGTGATGCGCGGCCATGGCCTAACCAACATCGAGGACCGCGCCGGCAGGTCGAGGCAAAGTTTCAAGTTCGTGAGCGGGTCCAAAAGGCACCATCCAAGGGGCCCTTCGGGGCCCCTTCTTTTTTATCGGAGTGGTAAGCGCCCCGTCGTTGTCGATCGTTTCCCGAGTCGGATCATCTTCCCAGCATCGGCGCTACCGCCCGATCCTCCAGACTGACCTTGTTGGTTCCTGAAAGTGATCTCGTAGGTCACCTGGCCGGGCGTTGCCGCGAAGTTCGCGATCAAGATCCGATAATGACCCGGCGGTTGCCTTGTCGTGACCATGGTCTCGTTCGCGATATTGCTCGACTCTTCGGCATCTACAGTGGCCCATTCCTCGCCCAATAGTTGTTGGAGATAGAGGTCAACGTCTCCGCGCGCGGGCGTTGCGACTGTAGTGATCGTCGCATTGTCGTAGCCCTCTTCGATTTCGAATTCGATGGGGGCCGCGAAAGGCGCTATCTGCAACCCTCCTCCCGGAGCAAGCGTCACTGTGCCCGAGGCTCCAGGCTGAGGTTGGCCGATCGGGAACGTAACTGGTGTGACGGGCTCCCGGAGAGGGGCTACATCGTCATACAGCGTTGCGTTCGGGATGACAGGCAGCGTTAGTTCCGAGTCATCAGGCCCCGTGAAAACGGTGATCCGAGGGTCTCCACCGAAAGTGGCGTGGTGAGGACCGGTGGTGCGAACCGTAAGGACGAGTGATTGGCCCCTCGGAACCCAATGGGCCATCGTGAAGCAATCCATCGGCAGCGACATCTCTTCCTGTGGGATGACCGGGGTGATCTTGTTTATCCCTTCGCGGAGCTGTGGCTGGATCGCACAGGTGGTCATGTGTTCTACCGGACCACTTCCGTCATTCCGAGCCAGGGTAGCTACCAGATGCACCGCCTCGCCGGTAGAGACAGAGGCATGGAGGTCAAGCTCGGGCACCCCGAGGAACAGGGTGTCGTTCTCGAGTGGCGCAGACGTGAAGGTTAGGGTGCCGGCACTTACGGTGGCAGCTACGGCCATCGCTCCGGAGTTCAGCGTCGCCGATCCCGCTGTGGCTGGTGCTTGGAAACTCAAGGTGCTACCGGTATCGGGGAACACGCTCAGCTGTGCTCCAGCCTGATCCCAACCGTTCGCCGTGTACACCTTGTCGTCGCTGCTAGTTGGGTTGACTACCGTTGCGACGTTCTCTGCTTCGCGTCCGTTGAGGAAGGCCTCGACCGCGGGTCCGGTATCGATCTCATGAACCGCTCCGTTCTCGTCGGTCCATGTGCGCTGTGCCAGGTGGTGATCGAACCAGGCGTGGAGCGCGTACTTCCATTGGTCGAACCGGCAGTTCGGGTGAAGGGCTCTTGCGTTGTTGGGATCGCCACACCTACCGTTCGTAGAGCCGTGATCCCAGTTCCCCAGCCACACCTTGTCTCCGGGCTGCATGAAACGTCCCCCGAAGAACCATTCGGCGGCGGGGATCCGTGCGGCGTTGTCGTTCACGCCGTGCACCATGAAGATGGGGAGGTCCGCCGCCAGCGCTTCGTCATCGAAATCGCGAGCCGCGTGCCAGCTCTCGTACTGGCCAGTCACCTGGCCGCTGCCCGCGAGGACAGCCGAGTTCTGCATGCCACAGCCAGTGCCTGTGTTCGGGCTGGATTCCCAGTTGTCGCCCATGCGCCCTCCGCTCTGGGGGCCGGTTTGATTGCTGGGAGGGAGATCGCGTTCTAGGGCGAGCTGCTCATAGGCGACCATCGGCCCGATCCACTGAAGGTTGTACGGAACCCCCATCTGGAACTGGTGGTTGTACATCGAGCCGAGGCCCGCGCTCGGAACGATCGTGGCGAGACCGTCTGGGTTCTGGGCAGCAGCGACGATCGGTGTCGACCCGACGTATGAGTGTCCGGTCATTCCGACGCGACCGTTCGACCAACCTTGGTCGGCCAGCCACTCGATGACCTGCTTCATGTCGGCGCCATCCTTCGCGCCGAGGTGGTCGAGACAGCCGGTCGAACGCCCGGTTCCGCGGAGGTCCATCATCGCGACTGCATAACCGCGAGGGGCGAAGTAGCCGGTGAGCCCAGCTTGCCGCCCATAGGCGTCGAGCGGGTCGGGGAAGATCCGGGTGCCGGTCCTGATGTGAAGGGTGCCGTGATAGGGGCTGGCCTCGAGGATCACCGGCCACGGTCCCTCCCCATAGAGCTCCGGGTCTGGACGGGTGACGGAAAGGAAGAGCCTCGTTCCGTCGGCCGCCGTCTGGGGCAGCGTTTCGGTGATCGTCTTCGTGTAGACGGGCTGGGACAGCTTGCTCGCCTGGGCGATGTAATCGAGAGGTGGGGCCGCCGAGGTGTCTTCGGCGAACGAGTTGCCCGTCGCGAAGCAGGTAGCGAGAACGACAACTGCGAGCACGAGCCCAAGGCGGGCGCGAGGAACAGGCATCCATGCCTCCATTTCAAGTTTGTGGAGTCTTCAAGTACCTGGTTCCCGGTAGGCGCTAGGGACCCCTTTGTGCGTTTGCACAACGGGTCGTGGGAACCTCGGCGTGGCGCGGCTCGTCCAAGGAACCAACTGGATCAGCTAAGGGGGCACCAATGCGCCGCATCACCGCCATCGTCGTTGGGATCTTGAGTGCGATTGCCGTTGCTTCGCCGGCGCTGGCGTGCGGGGGCCTCGTTAACCCGAACGGAACGGTTGCGCTCTTACGCACGACCACGTTCGTTGGCTACGTTGAGGGCGTCGAACATTACGTGACGTCGTTCGAGTATGCCGGTGGGGGGGCCGAGTTCGGTTCGATCGTCCCGCTGCCCGGCGTGCCGACCAGCGTCGAGCGAGCGGGGGACTGGACGCTCCAGCGTTTGGTTCAAGAGGTGACTCCCATCCGGACGGTAGCTCTGCGCTTCGAGAGCGCGGATGCAGCTGGTGCCAAGGCAGAAGTTCTTCTGGAGACACGGATCGACGCGCTCGACATCACCGTTCTCAGAGGCGGCGGCGACGCGGTCGGTCAGTGGGCGCTAGACAACGGGTTCTCATTGACTCCCGATGCTCCCGAGATGCTCGACTTCTACGCTGCCCGCAGTCCGATCTTCATGGCGGCGCGTTTCGACCCCAAAGCAGCAGAGAACCAAGAGCAGACGGTTGGTGACGGGACTCCTATCCATCTCACGATCCCTACACCCAACCCCTGGGTTCCCCTGCGCATACTTACGCTCGGTCTTGGCGAGGACGCTTCGGTCGAAGCCGATGTCTTCTTGCTCACTGAAGGTGTCCCGAACATGCTTCCGCGGCCCTCGACCTCCGCGCCTCTTTTCCTCGACCGCAGCGAGCGCGCATCGGAGCTCCTTCTATCCGACCTTCGTTCCGACAAGGGCATGGAGTGGATACCGGCCGACGACATGTGGTTCTCGTACCTCCGTATCGATGCGAAGGCTGGCGATCTCAAACACGATCTGGCGATCGATGCGACCGGCTTGGGCGAACCCAGCCGCGTAGCAGCGGGCCTCGTACCCATCCCGTTCCCGATCGACCTACCGGAAGAAGCTCGTGGATCGTTCCCCTGGTTGCTCACCGGGCTCGCTGCCGCTGGACTTCTGCTTTGGATGATGAAGAGGTCGGCGTGGTCCGCCTAGGCATCGGAACCGTTGTGCTCGCTGCGATCGTTGCATTGTGGCCGAGCCAAGAGGTTCGAACCGTTCAGATCGATATCGAACATTCGGCTTTCCACCCACAGCAGCTCGACTTCGAAGTCGGGGAGAAGGTTCGTTTCGTGATCGTCAACAAGGACCCGATCGACCACGAGTTCATCGTCGGTGACCAAGTCATTCAATTCATCCACGAGAAGGGGACCGAGGCTCATCACGGGACCAAGCCTGGTGAGGTATCGATCGCGGCCCTCGACACGGCTACAACGACCTACGAGTTCACCGAACGCGGAAGCTTGATCTTCGGCTGTCACCTTCCCAGCCATTACGACTTCGGGATGCGAGGCGACATAGAGGTCCAGTAACACCGGGACTAAAGAGCAGGGGATTATCAGGCGTAACGAATCTCGCGAGGATGCGGAATCTCGTGCGTTCGGCGGGCCCAATCACCGTTCACGTTGCGAAAGGCATCACCGACCTGGTCGACGCCACGAACGGAAGCAAGAAGATCAGCCCGTGTAGTAGCCACCGTCTTCGGCGCAGTTCTCAGATGTCCATATCCGGTAGGTATCCGAGGCTTCCGAGACGCCCGCTTCTAGGTAGATGTCGTCGAAGTTCTGCGAGCCGTCCGCGACCTTCCGAACCGCCGCCGCGATCTTCTCTACCTCCGGCTTGATATCCCCCGGGGCTAAAGCGGCGAGCTCCTCGTGGGCCTCCGCGTAAGCGCCCCAGGCGTCGGCGTTCTCGGGGATCTGTCCGGTGTCGGCCGTCCAGGTCTCGCAGAAGGCTTCCGGATCGGGACCGCTCGGCGCGTCGTCCCCACACGCGGGCAGCAACAGCAACGCCCCCACCGCCAGTGCCACGACCGAACGGATGCTCACGAGATCGATTATGCGCCCTATCCAGCTAGGGGTCACGAACGGTAGCGGATGCATCACTTTGCGGTACTGAGCGAGCGAAGCGGGTAATAGGGGAGGGATGAGACGCTGGCGATCGATATCCACCCGAAAAGAGCCACCGCCGGGGGCCGCGCTGAGATCGTGGCGGATCTGGCTAGTGGCTGCAGCCGCTATGTATCTCATCCCGCGTCGAGCTGCGCGTCGCAGTGCATTGAGGGGCCTTGTCTCATTGCTTGCCGCCCGGACCCTCAGCAACTTCGCTGGCCCCCTTTCGCGACGAGCCGATGAAACCGCTGCGGGAGCTTTCGTCACTGGGGCCGGCCTGGAATCGTTGCCTGCGGGCGGCCTATTTGGGCTTGTCGCGCTTAGAGCGCAGAGCCGCGACAGCGCTGATCCTTTCGCGCGATTATGCGCTGGCGCATTCGGAGCCTCGATCGCACTTGCATCTGCTCGGATCTGGCCGGTCCCGCCAACCCTCGGCCCCGCGGCTCCGAAGGTTCAGTTGCCTTCGCATGTTGAACCGAACGAAGACGGTGCCGGTCTGTCCATCGTCGTCAACGCAGATTCCGGTGACGGAGAATCACCAACCGAGAAGCTCCGCGAGGCTTTTCCTGGCGCTTCGATCGTTGAGGTCGAAGTCTCAAGAGGAGATGAGATCCGGAAGGCGCTTGACGAGGCTGTTTCTTCTGGGGCGCTCGCGCTTGGCGTAACTGGAGGCGATGGAACCATCAATGTCGCCGCCCAGGTCGCATTGGAAGCGGAGAAGGCACTCGTTGTCGTTCCGGCAGGGACCTTCAATCATTTCAGCGGCGCACTTGGGATCGAGACGGTCGATGAGGCGATCGATGCCATCCGCTTGGGTGAGGCCGTGGGTGTCGATGTTGCGACGATCGCCGGGGAGGTATTCCTGAACACGGCGAGCTTCGGCAGTTACGTGGAACTCGTGGATGCCCGAGAGAAGCTCGAACATCGCTTCGGGAAGTGGCCCGCTGTGGTGCTGGCGCTGCTCAAAGTGCTCCGCTCTGGCGAACCTGTTGACGTCGAGATAGACGGCCAACGTAAGAAGGTTTGGATGGCTTTCATCGGCAACTGTCGCTATCACCCGAGCGGGTTCGCACCATCATGGCGCGAGAGGCTCGATGACGAACTGTTGGACTTCCGCTATGTGAGCGGGGATGAACCTCTAGCGCGAACGAGGCTCGTTCTTGCCGTCCTCACAGGCAGGCTGGGACGAAGCAGGATCTACCAGCAAACCTGCGTAAAGAGGTTGGAGTTGCGTTCATTGCAAGGGCCGTTACGTCTGGCGCGCGATGGGGAAACCTTCGAGGGGAACGATGTCATCGTCATCGAGAAACTAGAGAAGCGGTTGGCCGTATACGTGCCCCACGTCAAGAAGCCGTGATGCTACGAACGCCTGAGTGCACGGCCCATCACGAATGCGAACCCGAGGAACGCGAGCGCCCCAACAACGGTGAGCCATGGTCCCGCCTTTTCGTACGCTGCGCCGAGAAAGTAGCCGGCTGCAACGGCGTAACCGATAGAGAGAAGACCCCCGGCGAGGTCCATGAGGAGAAACTTCTTCGGGTCCAAGCCGACCGCTCCTGCAGCAGCGGCTACGGCAGCGGAGGAAAGCACCGCGAGGCGACCGAGGAATATCAGCTTCGGCCCTTTGGTGTTGAGAGCGTTTTCGAACCTCTCTATCCTCTCCGGCTTGAGCACCCGGCCGACTATCCCAGGCAACTCTTTACCGGAAGCGATCTCTTCCTTGTAGGAGCGACCCAGCAGATAGAACAGCCACACACCGAAGATGGATAAAGGGATGGCAGCAAGTACTACGAGACCAAGAGCAACATCGCCCCTGTCGGCGAGGAAGCCACCCGCGAGGAAGACCTCTTTCGTCGGCCTCAGGAAGACCAGCCAGAGGAAGTGGTCGTCGTACAAGAGCGGTGCTAGGGGAATGGCGATCAGGGCCAGCGCGATCCTTAGCGCCCCTAGCCCAACCAAGATCCTGCGAGTTGTTCGGGTGATCTCCACCGCGCCATCATGTCCGGGCCCTCGACCGGAGAAACGCAGATGAAGGGCGGGCTTCCCGATTGGGCGCGACGGCGGCTAGATCCGGCACAGCGATACGGGCTCCGCGTGACCCTCTTCGCTTTGGCGACCCTCCTGGTGATGCTCCCGTTCTCCTATCTGCTGGTGCAGGTGACGAGTGAAGGCCCCCTGACCGAAGCGGACACCGAGATCGCGGAGTCCATCCACGGGGTGATCGTCGACAATGATTTCCTCATCGGAGTTGCGCACACACTTAGCTTCTTGGGGAGTCCTCCCTGGTTCTACCTAACGGTCGGCGGTGTCGCTCTCTTCTTCTGGCGTCGGGGAAGTCGACGGGTCGCACTCTTTCTTGTAATCACGAATCTCGTCGGTGGCGCGATCGACACCGTGGTCAAGATCGCGGTGAACAGACCTAGACCAGAACTCGATGATCCGATCACACACGCGTTCGGGAAGAGCTTTCCGTCGGGGCACTCGATGGCATCGACCGTTGGGTACGGCTCCCTGTTGCTGGCTTTCATGCCACTGATACCGCGTCGCTGGCGAGTTTGGTCTGTTGCCGCATACCTTCTGCTGGTCGCATCGATCGCGAGCTCGCGGCTCGCTCTCGGTGTGCACTTCGTGTCGGATGTAGTTGGCGGTTTCGTCCTCGGCCTGGCGTGGCTGGCCATGGCGACCGCTGCCTTCAGCATCTGGAGGACCGAGCGCGGCAAGCCGCCCGTCAAGGTTTCAGAAGGGGTCGCCCCCGAAGCCGCCCAGCACTGAGGGCTATCGAGCCCTCCAGGCAGGACACGGCCACCTTTGGGGCGAAGTGGACATTGGGGGGTTTTCGGCATCAAAACCTGGGAGGTTGGAAGTGAAGCATCTCAAGACTCTGCTCGTATCGGCCATCGGATTCGGACTCCTGGCACTACCCGGTGTCGCCGTCGCGACACCGGTGTGCACGGACGGATACATGGGGGGTGCTCCTCGCGCAGCTTGTGGGGACCGAGTGTTTCCCGAATCCGAGATAGCTCGTGGTTACATCCAATACACGCCCGATCCTGCTGGATTCGCGGAGTACCAGCACGGCATGGAGTATCTCGCCGAGCTTTACCCCCGATGGATCTCCGTCTTCACCCTCAGGGAGTACTACAACGAGATCGACGCGGTTAGCGCGGGCGACGACCAGATCCGCTCGTATGAAGAAGAGGACCTGGATCGCGGCGATGGGCGTGACATCTTCGTTATGAAGATCACCGACCACAAAGTTTCCGACAAGAATAAGAAGCCCCTGTTCTTCTCGTTGTCCGTTCATGGGAATGAGCGAGGGGGCCTCGAGGGCGGCATGCGTACCGCCGAAGACCTCGCGATCGCCGCGGAGGAAGGCGGCACCATCACTGACGGGGTCGACAACTACGAGTCCACGACGGGTACCAAGCCGAAGTTCCACGAGTACGAGGTCAAGGACGTTCTGGCCAAGGAAGTCGTTTACTTAGCGAGCTTCAACCCCGATGGGTGGGCCGTTGGAGACACGACCAAGGTCCCGACCGCGCCATACGCGCGTGGCAACAGTCTCGGCACCGACCTCAACCGGCAGATGCCGACGGTTGGTCGCATCAACGAGAACCGGAACCCGCTTCAAGAGAGTGAGATGAAGTACAGCCTCAAGCTCATGAAAGAGATCGCACGCGAGGCCGGTGGGCTGATGGCCTACGGAGCAGACGTGCACGGCGAGCTCACTTCGAACGCTTACGTCGACATCATGTACCCGGCCGGCGAGTTCGATTCTCTCAAGCACCGCACCTTGATGGCGATCGCAGAGCGCACGAAGTCCAACATTGACGCCACTCTGTTCGAGGGCATCCAGGATCAGATCGAAGAAGAGACCGGTGGGAATTCCGGAGAGGGCCCGGATGGCTCCAGCAGCATCCCGACAAAGCCGGCTGCTTGGGCCACGGTGTGGGACACCCTCGGTTACACCGACACCGGATTCATCGGTGACTACCTCGCCACCGATCTTGCGGTTACGGGCATGGACTACGAGATCTTCCTGAACCACACGGTGCCGGATAAGTCATGGAACGTTTACCTGCAGGAGAACCACATCAACGCCACGCGCCAGATCATCAAGACGGCGATGGCTTACGCGATCTTCCAGGACAAGGAGTTCAAGAGCTTCAGGTTGAACACCGGCGGACAGGCGGGTTATCTGCATTCGATCCGCAACATCACAGATACCGACCACAACGATGCCGGTACGTTGCCCGGCCCCGGCAAAGACGGTGTCGGCGAGGACGGCCGTCCGGTCAAGCAAGCTCCTTACAACGTGACCAACCTGAAATGGTTCAGCGACACCAACCGGGTCATGACCAAGCCCTTCAAGAAGGTCGACTCGGGCGACGTGTCTAAAGGGTCGAGCGCGTTCACGTCTCTCGACACGTTCGTCTTGCCCGACTACGCCTCGATGCCGAAGACCCGAGGTGCCGACAAAGGCGCCTACTTCAAGTCGCTCAAGAAGTGGGTGAACGGTGGCGGGAACCTGGTTCTGACCGACAGGAGTCTCCACGCTCTGGCGGGGATGGGATTGGTAGACGACGCGTCCGTCCAGGACATCAAGGTCTACCAGCCCTACACAGACATCCAGGACTTCGAGCACACGATGGTTCAGGGTCTCCGTCCGAATGCCCGGCAGCTGGTCGAGACACCTCCACTCGGCTACTGCATCGGTAACGAGTGTTCGCCGATGACGGTCGTCGATGAGACTGCATTCACCGACGCTGGCGGTCATGTCGTCGGGATCACCGGCGACGGCCTCGTCAGCGTTGGCGAGATCGACTTGGGTAAGGGTGTCATCAGGGTGATCGGTGGTGCCCTCCCGTCACCGACGGAGAAGCACGATCACCGCTACGGCCTTCGCAGTTACGCGATGACATACACCGGTCTCTACATCATGGAGAACTCCATCACCTACGGTGGTGCCGGAAAGTCCACGAAGCAAGAGGTTCCGGCGCGCTTGGTGAAGTAGTCCGCTAGCTAGAGCAGCGGACGGACAGGACCGGCGGTAGGTTGCGCGCGACCGTCGACCAGTTCGCGCCGCCGTTGGCCGAACCGAAGACTTCGCCGGAAGTGGCTCCGAAATAGAGGCCAAGGTCGCTGCCGCCTCGCGCGTCACCGCAGAATGCCTGGCGCAGGATCGTGAGGTACGCATCGCGATCGGGGAGTCCTTCTCCTCTAGCGGTCCACGTGGCTCCGCCATCGGTGGTCTCGTGCACGAGTGTCTTGCCGTTGGGTGTCGTCCTGTCCTCGGCCCCCGTGAGAGGGAGCACGAAAGCACGCTTGCTATCGGTCTGATCGATCACGAGTGGGAACCCGAAGTCTGAGGGAAGGCCGTGCGAGGCTCCGATGTCGTTCCAGGTCTCGCCGGCGTCGTCTGAGCGATAGACGCCCCCGTGGAACTGCATGAAAAAGGTTTCCGGCGCGACTGGGCTCCGTTTCATGTCGTGAACACAAAGTCCGACTTCGTCCTCGCGTGCTTCTTCAGGGACATAAAGCGGAACGAGGCCCTTGATGCCCTTGCGCCAGTTCTCGCCTCCGTCGTCCGTGAGCCACACACCGGCCGCCGAGATCGCGATCGCCAAACGTGAGGGATCCCCGGGCCAAGGGCATATCGAATGCAGGCACAAGCCTCCGGCCCCCGGCTGCCATTTGGCCCTCTCGGGCCGGTCCCACAGTCCTCGATTAAGTGTCCAGGTCCGGCCCGCATCATCGCTTCGGAACAATGCCGCGGGTGCAACTCCCGCGAAGATGACACCGTCTTCGGCTCCCGGTTCGATCGTCCAGATCCGTTCGACCGTGGACCCGGCATCTTCCGGGAACACGGGACCTTCGGTCTGCTCCCAACCCTTCGTCGGGTCGTCGGAGACGAAAACCCGTGGTCCGAAGTGCCAGTCGGTTACGGAAGCGAGATAGGTGTTGGTGCGAGGGTCGCGGATGGCGTACTCAACCTCGACGCCTTCGAAAGAGCGACCGGCAACCTCCATCGAGGCGCCTCGGGGGCCGCGAAGCACGAACAATCCTTTGCGCGTTCCGATGAGCAACTCCGCTTCGTCCGAGCCTCCGGATATCGACGGAAGGATGCGTACCTCATCGTTCTCTTCGACCGAGTCTTCGAGTCCCACGAGTTCTCCGTTGAGGAAGATCTTCACGTGTGGACGGATAACACCTTGTTCGTTCCTGACGCGGCCCGCGATAGCGGGATAGCGAGATTCGAGCTCGGTGACCAGTCCTCGGATGTCTCCGGCAGAGATGCTGACTTCACCCTCACCTCCGATGAGGTCACGTAGAACCGTGGGGAGATGAACAGTAGTCATGGCTAAGACGCTAGCAAACTGGCCTGCGTGATGGGAGAGCGCTTTGAGTCCGAAATCGTAGCTACTCCTTCGTTAGACCGACCATGTTTCCGTGGGGGTCCAAGAAGAGGGCGATCGTCGTCCCGGGGAGGATCTCTTCGGGACCCATCACAGTCTTGCCCCCGCGGCCCTCGATGTCCTTCAGAGTTGCGGCCGGGTCCGGCACCTGCACGTAGAACGTCACGTGGTTGGGCATGCTCGGGTCCGGCGTGCCTCCGATCCCACCGCCGATGCCCGCATCTTCACCTGTCACCAGCCCGTATTTGAAGGGGTTGTTCGTGTCGACGTTCCAGCCGAACGTATCTGCGTAGAACTTCCCAAGCTCCTCCGCGTTGCCGTTCGTGATGATCTCGAAATGCACCACTGGGCTTCCCACTAGCTTCCTCCTGTCGTCTGTACGACCTTGCACCCCTTAAGACGTGGATGCAGGACGAAACTAATCGCGAAGGAAGAAAAATGCCTGATTCGCTTTGGCTAGTGAGCCGAGATCTTCTCGTGGGGGTATTCCGGCGAGCGGTTCTGGAACGACAGGATCTTTGGGTTCTGGATGACGCCGTCGCGGATCTCGATCGCCCTTCTGACTGTCTCGTCCTTGTCCCATGCTTCGGGACCGGCCATCACGATGGGCAGGTAGGCGAGTAACGCCTCGCTGATCTCCCAGGTTGCCGAGTTCCAGAGGTACGAGGGGCTGTGGTCTACCGCGTAGTAATCGACCCCGTTACCAACCTGGAACATCGGGTCGGAGAAGGTCGTGGGCCGCGCCCATTCGAAGCCCATGCCGTCATCGCAGGACACGTCGATGAACAAGCTGCCGGGGGTGAAGAGGTTCAGTTCGTCGTTCGAGACGAACATGTAAGGCTCATCTGGATCCTGCAGTACGCAGTTCACGATGATGTCGTGTTCGGCCAGCACCTCGGCCATCGGCCTGGCACCATCGTCGGAGATGACACTCAGCTTCGTTGGTTCGCTTCGATCGGTCTCGAACTGAAGGATCGTCGCCGAATGGACCGGCGAAGCCACCTGAACCGGCTCGCGTTGCGACAAGACCGTGACGTCGAAGATCCCAGTGGAAGCGAGGGCGGTCACGGCCCCACGGGCAGTGGCTCCGAAACTGATGACTGCTGCTCGCAGACGTCGTCCGTACTGGCCGGTAAGTCCCATGAGACCCAGCGCATGCAGAACCGAGCAGTAGCCGGCCAGCTCATTGTTCTTGTGGAAGACGTGCAGTTTGAACGTGCCGTCCGAGCGCCAGAGGTTCATCGCCTCCCAGGCGATCAAGGTCAGTTTCTTGTCGATCGCATTCTGGGTCAGTTTCTCGTCTTGAACACAGTGCGGCCATCCCCACAGGACCTGCCCCTCGTGCATCTCGGCGAGATCCTCGGCCAGCGGCTTGGGGAGGAGGACCACATCAGATTCGTCAAAGAGCTGGTCCTGGGTTCGCACCCCGGCGAAGAGTTTGTCTAGCTCTTGGGGTTTCGTCCCGAAAGCGCTCCCATAGCCTTTTTCCAGGAGTATCGATCTGCGGAGCTCCTCGGGGATGTTCTCGAAATGAAGGGGATGGATAGGCAGACGGAACTCGTTCTCTTTCCGGGATGTGCCGAATGCTCCGAGCCTGAGCTGAGTCATGTTCACCCACCATAAGGCTCAGATGTGGCGCGGCTCCCAGGCGGGCGGCTGTTAAGGGCGCGCAGCGACCGGGCCGTCATTACTGGGGGAAAAGAAAATGCACCGCTGAATCTTCGTCCCAGCAAGCTGGTCTTCCAACTCAACGGTGCGGTTTCAGATTAACCCGACCCCGGCGAAGACCACAAGGCCCCAGGCCGAGCTTTCTTCGCGCTTTGGTGGACTTTTCGAATCAGGCGAGAGCCTAGAGTAGGAATCATGAGTGACGACGGGCGCGACAGGAGCCGGGCTGTCTGGGATGACATGGCTGCCGGCTGGGATCACTACCGAGACTTCATGTGGAGAAGTACCAGCCACGTTGGTAACTGGCTGGTCGAAAACGTGGACCCGCGGGAAGGGGACACGATCCTCGACCTTGCCGGGGGACCAGGTGATAACGGCTTCCTAGCGGCCGGAAGAGTGGGCTCGGGGAAAGTCATCGAAACGGATTTTGCGCCCCGTATGGTCGAAGTAGCGGCTAGCCGTGCTACAGAGCTCGGACTTAACAACGTCGAAACGAGGGTTCTCGACGCAGAGAAGATGGATCTTGCCGACGACAGCGTTGACGGCATCATCTGCCGTTGGGGCTTCATGTTGATGATCGATCCGCAAGCAGCCCTGCACGAGTGCCGGAGAGTTCTCAAGGACAAGCGTCGCATCGCGTTGTCCGTGTGGGGCGGCCCAGAAGTGAACCCATGGGTAACGGTGCCAGGGATGGTCATGGTTCAGCTGGGGCATGCCCCCGGCGGGGATCCCTTCGGCCCAGGCGGGATGTTCTCGATGTCGGACCACGGCAGGATCCGTTCGATGCTGAACGACGCAGGCTTCACCGATGTTTCTATCGAGGAGATGGCGGTCGATTGGAACTACGGTTCGTTCGATGAGGCCTGGAGCTTCTGGACCCGAGTTGCAGGAGCTATCGCAGCTGTCGTGAAGGAGCTGCCTCCCGACGAGATCGAGAAACTCCGGATCGCTTTGGAGGAGGCGATAGAACCGTTCCGGACCCCAGCAGGCATCATCCTTCCGGGGGTCACGATCAACGTTTGCGCTTCCTGACCGTCTTGAGGCCGAGCAAGGGCTCTACTTGTTGTGGCCGAACCAGCGTTGAGCGCGAGTCGAGGCAAAAGCCCCTTTCTCCTCTGCTATCGCGGCCGATGGCGGAGTGAAAGTGCCGGTCGGTTCTGGGCCCGTGAGGAATTCGATATCTACCTTGCCGACCATATCGCCGCCGAATTCGACGTAACAGGAGGCCACTCCGTCATATGGGCGTGGATGGTCTCCGCCCCGGAACTCCGCGATGAGGTGATCGGCGAGTGTGGCCGCCTCACCCTCCGCGAAGACACCGGCGCGTGGAACGGGTGCGCTGGTGATGTCGCCGATGGCGTAGATGCCGGGGAAACGGGTCGCGAAATTGGTGGTGTCCACGGCGATCCAACCGTCGGTGGTGAGGCCCGCTCGCTCCACCACAGCAGGTGCCTTGTGCACCGGAACCCCTAAGCAGAGGTCGTAGGGCACTGCTGTCCCATCCTTCAAGATCGCTTTGTGCCGCACCGGATCGATGCGCGTCACGATGGAACTCGGACAGAACTCGATGTTCCTGGATGTAAGTCCATCGAGGATGCCCGCCGACGCTTCTTTCGAAACGGGTATGGGGGATGGCAAAGGGCTAAGCACCTTGATGCTCGCGTCCGGCAAGGAAAGGCGATCAAGGTGATCACGTAGGAGCATCGCTGCCTCGAACGGCGCGGGAGGACACTTGAAGAACGGGCCCAGCACCGCGATCAACACATCCTGTCCCCGGAACTCCAACAAGACATCTCGAGTCTTGATGGCTCCTTCAACGGAATAGAACTCGTTGCCACCCTCGATGAAGCCGGGCGTCGCCCCGGGGTCCAGATCGGCCCCCAAGGCGATCACCAGGATGTCCGCCTCATAGGTGCCAGCTTCCGTCGTGATCCTGCGGGCCCCCGGGTCGATGCTCTCTACGGTTTCTTGCCTGAAACGGATCCCCGGCTTCGCGATGTCGCTGTAGTTCAAACGCACCTGCGGTGCTGTCTGTTGCCCGAACATCACCGCCAGTTTCGAGAACCCGAACACGAAGGACCCGTTCTTGTCGATGAGGGTGACTTCGACTTCTTCTCCCAGCGACTGCGAGAGCCGAGTGACAAGCTCCAACCCACCGAATCCCGCACCAAGGACGACTATCTTCGTTGTCATCCATCGAGCCTACGGCGCTTCCGTGCGACATCAACCGATCGGGGGGAGGGCGCCTACGAGCTACCCGAGGGGATCGGTGTGGTGGCCGATCATCTTCCAGCGGCCTTCTTCCAAGCGGTAGAGGCTCGTCGCTCGGATGTCTACTTTCGTAGATACACCGTTGATCTCCACGGTCCCTCGCTCGAACCCAACGACGAAACCGAGTGTGGACGATGTGGCATCTTCGAGCGTGGCGGCCATTGTGCTTCCTCCTTGGTGCCTGGACAATGCCAGCTTCAACAGCATCTTCCCTAACTCGCCCAGTCCGCAAGGGCGCACGTTCGACGATGGCATCATCTAGTGATGATCAACGTTTGCGTTGCCGGGGCGACTGGTTGGACCGGGCGTCCGTTGCTCGCTGCCGTGTCTGCTGCCGATGACCTCGTTCTGAAGTCGGCCGTGGCGCGATCCGCTGCTGGCACCAAACTTGAAGAGGTACCGGACCTGCCCGTCTACGCAACGGTAGTTGAGGCCCTCGACGGTGTCGATGTCTTGATCGACTACACCTCACACGAAGTGGTGAAAGAGCACACCCTCTTCGCGCTCGAGCGTGGCGTCAGCGTCGTGATCGGATCGTCGGGATTGACCGCCGATGACTTTGCGGAGATCGACGCGCTCGCTCGAAAGAGTGAACGAGGAGTCATCGCTGCCGGCAATTTCTCATTGACCGCGGCCCTGGCTCAGGCTGCCGCTGCACTAGTGGCGCCGTTCTTCCCTCAGGCCGAGATCATCGACTACGCGAGCTCGACCAAACCTGACGTTCCTAGCGGGACGTCACGAGAGTTGGCCGAACGACTGGCGGCGGCACGTTCTCCCAAGAGGGATCTTTCCCTTGAAGAAACGGCAGGACCCATCGAGGCGCGGGGAGTGAACGTGGACGGCGTGCAGATCCACTCCTTGAGGCTCCCGAGTTTCAGTGTCTCGACCGAAGTCGTTTTCGGATTGCCGCACGAGAGGTTGGCGATCCGCCACGATGCTGATTCTTCGCCCGACCCTTACGTCGTCGGAACGTTGCTGGCGGTGCGTAGAGTGATCGGAAGGATCGGAGTTACTCGAGGTCTGGATACGTTGCTGTTCGAGGACCCCTAGACGATGGACCAAGAGTTCGCATTCAAGGACCCGCATAAGCGGCAGTCGGTCGTGATGAAGACGCTTCCGACCGATCGCCTTGACGTCATCGAGCATCAGCGGAAGGTTCGTCCGGCCCACGTCGAGAACCTCATCGCCTCGATCGATCGGATCGGGTTCATCGTGCCTGTCGTCGCGGTGGAGATCGACGAGGGGAGTCGTTCCCGTTACGTCGTGATCGATGGACAGCATCGACTTGAGGCCGCGCGGGAACTAGGCATCCGAAAGCTGCCGGTGCTCATCGTTCCGGCGCGGCTTGCTCCGCGCATGATGAACCTCAACGTTGAGAAGGATCTGAATATCCGGGAGAAAGCTGTGGTTGCTCTCGGGATCTATCGAAACCAACTCGAGGCGGATCCATCTATGAAGGAGAACGATCCCGAGGTCGAGGAGTCGATCGAACGTGCGTACTACGTGACTTTGGGCTTGGCCTACGCGATGCCCGGGCGCCTGGCGGGCAGTGCGTACGAGGCGCTCCTAAAGAAATGCGATTACTTCATGCGACGAACGATGGAGAACGCTTACCCCGTGCGCGAGCACAGAGCCACCCGGATCGTTGAGACGGATGCTCTCGTGAAAGAGGTGATCGCCAAGGCCAAAGAGATGAATGCGTTCCACCAGTACTTCCAGTACCAGCTGATCTCCTACATCGATCCGTTCAAGCGGAAGAGGGGTCGCCAAAACTTCGACGAACTATTCGACAAGGCGACCGACAAACTCGAGAAACTGATCGCCGAACCCTCGCGTATCCGAAGACTGGGCGGCGGCGACTAACTACTCGGACGGAGGGTCGGGGTCGTTCTCGATCTTTCTCTCGTATCTAGCGAGGCCCCTCTCGTGTCTAGCGACATCGAAGGGCCGGTTCCCGAGGTAGACATCGGCGGCGTAACGCATGTCACCGGGTTCCCCACCCCAGTCCGGCAAGCAGGTGGTCTCGTGGATCTTCAACCCTCCGAGTAGCGGGGCGAGCCCCTCACCAGAAGCCCGGAGCTGCGGTCGCTCGATGATCTTGCCGTTCCGGTCGCGGAACACCAGATCCGGCCAGCGGCCCTCAACGGTGAACTCACGAGCGTGATAGCGACGGTGATCGTGGGGGCAGAACAGCTTCATCTTCTTGGTCTTGGTGTGTCCTAGCGCGGCCCACTCGTCGTCGTGGTGAGCATGTAGATCACGTGTTCGCGTGCATCCGGGAAACGCGCAGCAACGATCGCGCGCTTCCAGTGCCCGGCGCATCGCCACCGTAGGGTTACGGCGCTTGCGACCCACGTCTAGGGGATCACCATCTTTGGTGAGGACGTCCACGATCGAGGCGTTCTCCATCAGAAGCCTGGCGGTGCGCGCCGAGATGATGCCCCCGTCGCGCAGTTTGCCAACACCGTCACCTGTTATGACCGTGTCGATGTCGATGTCGAGCGCCACGAGATAGCGATCCGATGGGGTCCGCGAGCCGATGCCTTTAGCCAGCACCGACTCGGCCACACTGAGGAGTGCATCGGCTTTCTCGGCCCCCCAGGGATCATCGGCTGTCTCGTCGAGCTCTGCTCCATCGTCGCGGGCGTAGTCGATGGCCATGCGTAGCGCTTGATCGATGATGGCGCCGTGCTCGGAAGCCATCTCTGCACGCAGGAACCACGACCCGTCACCGCGGTGCCCGCTAGAGACGGTGCGAACCTTGTGGGCACTGTCCTTCTCGACCCGTAGCGCGCTTCTGTAGTGACCTGCGAAGCGCGACAGCTGGGCACCCGAGAGCCCCTTGGCGAGATCGACCAACCTCTCTTCGTCACCGTCCTCGCAGATGTCTAAGAGCACGCTGACCTGAGACAGCGACAACTCGCCGCGGGAAAAGGCTTCTTTGATGTGAGGCCGAGCGTCGAGCCCTTGTGCAGCTGCCACCAAGGTGCGAGCCGCGCCCGGGGTATAGCCGAGCTTCCAAGTGAGCCACCCAACCGCTGACTTCACGCCTTCGTAGTTGCCCCAACCATCGTTCGCAACGACGTGCTCGGCCACCATGTCTACAAGACGTGCCTGGGCCGCATTGATCTCGGCCTGCTGCCGGCAGATCGCATCTTCGGACTGCTGCAGAGGAGCCCAGCGCTCGGCGCGGGCGCGGTTGAGCTCTTCGAGCCGCCCAGCATCGCCCGCCTGAGCCTGCGCCCAAGGCGGCTTCGGAGCCTGATCCCATGCGATATCGAACATGTGTTCGATACTACGACCTGCCCAAACCGTTGTCAACCCCACGATTTCGGGCTAACTGAGCCTGTTTCAGTTGTCGAGCGTTGCTTCGGCCCCCAGCCACCCCGTCGATCCACCGAACGCCGCACCAGAAACTCCCGCGCCCTCGAACGTCGCGGCCCCGGTGTCGTCGGCGATCGCGGTTCCCAACTCGCCACTTGACCCACAGAACGAGATCGTCGCTCCGGATAGCGGAGCACCGCCGCCGGTCAGGGTGGCGGTCACGAGACCTGATGTGTCACCCGCCAACGCCAATGACGTAGAACCCGTGGACGCCGTGCAGCCTGCCTTGATGTCCGGACAGTCCTGCGCGTCGCCTCCTCGCGCCGGATAGGCGCGCGCTGAGTGGTAGTAGAAGCTCATCCGATCGGTCCACTCCGGGTCCTCTAGCAAGCGCGCGTCGGACGTGGCAAAGCCCATCTCACACGGAGACTTCAACCAGCGGTCTAGCCACGCCAGCGAGTAGTGATCGGCAAGCACGTTGCCCCAATCCCACGACGACGTCGGGAAACCGGGGAGCCGCGACCACTCGTAGTGCGTGCCGCCACGGATGTTGACCTGATAGGCAGGAACGCCATCGTTCTTCCAACGGTCGAACCCGCCATTCTTGCCATTCACACTCGGCGGCGAAGTGAAAGGAGTGGGCGTCAGGCCATAGTCGGCAGACTGTCCCATCGTTGGAACGCGCGGTGTAACGGACACACCCGCGAGCGATCCGGATGCGCTGAGGTTGTCCCACGCAACAGCGACATCGACTGGGTTCTCATCGAGGACGCGGCCCGGCCAGGGGTCCATCCCTTGCACCACGCTGACTCCCGTCGCCCCGAGGGAGTGCCCCACGATGCCCAGCCGGTCGTGATCGACAACGTCCCAGAAGGGGTTGTGCGTAGCGAGCGTGACACCCGCGCGGCTCAACTCGTTCGGATAGGGATCATCGGGCGTCGAGAGGAACAGCTCGATCGAATCGACGAGGTCTGTCGCGAACACGTCCGAGTCCAGGTTGCTCCCGGGATTGCCGTCAGCGTCGCGGTTATCGGAACGTCCTTGGCCGCGCACGTCGTACGTCATCACGACGTAGCCGTTGCGTACGAGTGTCTGAGCGAACCACCAATAAAGGGTCTCGGGTGCCTGGACGGAACCCGTCTCGATCACGACGCCGGGAAGATCATCGCCTGGAGCGGCCCCCTTGGGCGCCCACACCCGACCTGATAGCAGCGCGCCACCTGCGTCGAAGAAGATGACTTCTGTTACGTCGCCTTCGGTCTCGTAGAACGGGTCGACGCCGGGATAGAGGTACGGGTCGCCGGAGCACGGGCCAGACCAGTGGTTGCAGATGTTGCCGGTCGAGTCCCACGGCCACGTGTTGGTCACGTAGCGGCGCTCGAAGTAGTCGAGGCGGTTGGCGGTGCTTTGGTCGTTCCATCTCAGCTGGAATTCGGGATCGCTGGCTTGCTCCGTGGGGGCCTGGAGGGTGATGGCGTAGTTCGAAGCCTCGCGGGCGAACCACTCAGGCGATGGGTAGGTGGGCTCCGAGGACTGCGCGCCCGCTGGAACGGTTTGTCCCGCAGCTACTACTAAGAAGGCCACCGTGGCCGCCACGGCCCTGATCCTTGCCATCGCTCAAACTCCTGTCCCGATCCGACCCAACAGGTGTCCGATTCGCCCTTCTTGTCCTATCTCCTGTGGCGACGGAGGAGTCTTGGAGGGGGCCGTCGAACCACAAACCATGACTAATTCACGCGTTCGTAAGCTCATCCTGTTGGCCTCGGCCGTCACCATGCTGACCCCGCTGGCGCCCGTCTCCTCCGTCAACGCCCAAGCGATCACCGGTGCGGCGAGATGTGAGAACGGCATGGCTGGAGAATTCCCGTGCCACAAGATTGACCTCGTCGGACACATAACGGCCGAAGCCATGGGCGGGGCCGGCGTTGCCGATGTCTGGGGTTGGGTCGATCCCGAGACCAAGAAGGAATACGCGATCCTCGGCACGGACACGGGCGTGCAGTTCATCGATGTGACCGACCCCGCCGATCCGCTCTACCTCGGACGTTTGCCTATCAAGGCTCCGGGCGGCGTGCTGATCTGGCAGGAGCTCGAGATCCTCAACGACACCGCCTACATCGTGTGCGACCTAGATCCTTGTGGACTGCAGATCTTCGACCTCAACCGCCTTCGGGGGGCCGAGGCCGCGCTACCGGTGTGGCGACCCGACGTCGTATACCCGTTCGGAACCGCACACTCGATCGATTCGAACCCAAAGACGAACCACCTGTTCCTGAACGGACCCGGTGTCGCCGTCGGGACGCCGGTCATCCTCGACGTGAGCCAGCCGCTGGCACCAACGCCGGTCGGAGTTATCGCCGATGACGGGTACACGCACGATTCACTTTGTCGCAACTACAAGGGTCCGGACAAGCAGTTCCGTGGCAACGAGATCTGCTTCAACTTCAACGAAGACTCGGTGACGATCTTTGACGTCACTGGGAACCCACAACAGCCGGTGCTCCTCTCGCGGAACACATACGAGTCGGCGTCGTACACGCACTCCGGAGCGCTAAGCAAAGATCATTCAACGTTGATCTCGACCGACGAGGGCGACGAGACTGGACTCGGCTTCCCCTCGACGCTCTACATCTGGGATGTCAGCAGCCTCATCGAGCCCAAGCTCATCGCCATGTGGCATGCGAAGTCGCTCTCGATCGATCACAACGTCTACTCCGAGTCCGACGCGTTGTTCCACGCGAACTACGTCAACGGTTTCCGGATCCTCGACATGAAGAACGCCGACAAGGGCAAGCTCAAAGAGGTCGCCTGGTTCGACACTGTGCCGACCGACGACTCACCGAGCTTCGCCGGCGCGTGGGCCGCCTACCCATTCCTACCGTCCGGCAACATCCTGGTCGGCCACATGGGTGGTGGGCTCTTCATCGTGCGCCCGCACGAGGGCGTTCTCAAGTCTCTTGGCATCACCGGCAAACGCCCGACCATGAGTTCTCTGTAGCACCAACATCTCTTAAGTCGAGCAATGCCAAGACCCGCTTGACCGGTTTCGCGAGTACCACCCGATCTACACGTAGGAAGATCGGGCCCAAAGTGGAGTCCCACCGGGTGGGTCTAGGATCGACTGGTGCCTCCTTTCTCCGGGGAGCCAAGCGCTCTCACTACGATCCTCGTCGTGTCTGATCTTGAGCGTGCCAAGGTCTGGTACTTGGACGTGCTAGGCGCAGATCTCTTCGGGGAGTACGGCGGGACTTCTGTGGTCCTATCTTTTCTCGGCGCATGGCTGCTGTTGGTGACAGGTGGCGGTCCGACCGAGGACAAACCGACCATCGAGTTTGCGGAACCTCTAGACCCCAACCGCGTCGACCATTCCTTCACGATCCGAGTAGCGGAGTGTCGCGCCGCGTATGAGGATCTGCTTGCGAAGGGGGCGGAGTTCCTTACGGAACCGTACGAACTTGGGTCCGAGACGCGTTGTTTCTTTCGAGACCCGGACGGGCACCTTTTCGAGATCAGCGCTGTTCGCTAGCCCTACGCGGGAACCAAGAATTAACTCACCTGCATATGTTCGCGTTCGGGTGAAGGCCGAGCTGAAGCTCTCACGACCGAAGTACGTCTCGCCGGACCGTGAGCTTGTCTTCGTCAAGCCCTTGAACGACACGAAGCCCTTGGTCACGCTCGTTCGCATCAACGACACCGACGTCAAGGTGAAAATCACCGACTGAAACCGGTGCTGTAAGAAGCGCGCCCGGAGGGATTCGAACCCCCGACCCTCGGATTAGAAGATTGAATTCGTTCCGGATCCTCTGACCTGCGAGTTTCCGTTCTACAGGCGCTCTGACCAGGCATTTTCTCATTCGTCAGTGAGCGATGTTGAGCGTTGTTTTCCGTCCTTGCGTGGGTTTTCTGTGGGGTGAACCGCAGGACCACTTACAACGGGATGTCGGAAAGGACCAACACCTTCTCCTCGGTCATCTCGGCCATCGCCCACCTCAGGCCCTCCCGCCCGACCCCTGAATCCTTCGTGCCGCCGTAGGGCATCTGGTCGGCACGGAAAGCAGAGACATCGTTGACGATCACTCCCCCAACCTCGAGGTCGCGGTGAGCGCGGAAGATGCGATCGATGTCGCGCGTAAAGACCCCGGCCTGCAAACCGTAGTTCGTCTCGTTGGCGAGCTCGATCGCTTCGTCGAAATCCTTGTACGCCTCCAAGGTAGTGACGGGACCGAAGATCTCTTCCTGACGAACCTTCATGTCGCCTCGCGTCTTTTTCAGAATGGTGGGCCTGTAGAACGGGTCCTCTCGCTTCCCGCCAACGAGGATCTCAGCACCGTTCTGCACCGCTTCGTCCACAAGGCTCGACACTTTGTCGAGCGCCTTCCGGTCGATAAGCGGACCGACATCGGTCTCGGGATCCATCGGGTCACCTGTCTTGAGTGCGGAAACCTCGTCTACGAGCTTGCGCTCGAATATCTCCGCGACATCGCTGTGGACGAACACCCGCTGCACAGAGATGCACGACTGACCTGCTTGGTAATAGCCACCAAAGGCGATCCGTTGAGCGGCCCTGTTGAGATCGGCGTCGGAATGCACGATGACGCCGGCATTGCCACCGAGCTCCAGGGTCACGGCCTTTCGGGGGTCAGCGGCCTTCAGGTCCCATCCGACCTGCGACGAGCCCGTGAACGAGACCTTCTTCAATCGCTCGTCCCTCGCGAGCTCACCTGCCTCTTTCCCTTCGATCGGCAACACCGACAGCATCGCTTCGGGAAGATCCGTCTCGAGGAAGAGCTCACCAAGCAGCAACGCCCCGAGTGGGGTCTTGGTCGCCGGCTTCACGATGATCGGCGCGCCGACCGCAAGCGCAGGTGCCATCTTGTGTGCGACGAGATTCACGGGGAAGTTGAACGGCGTGATCGCAAGGACGGGGCCCAGCGGGAAGCGACGGATCAACGCGGCGCGAGAGCCGAGCGACTCCTCGGCATCGAGGCGCATCAGCTCTCCACCCGAGCGCCGGCATTCCTCGGCAGCCCATCGGAAGGTTGACGCTCCGCGCGCGGCTTCGGTCCGAGCCCACTTGATGGGCTTGCCCCCCTCCTTGGCGATGATGGATGCGACTTCCTCGGAGCGTTCGTGGAGACGACGGGATATATGGGCGAGGGCCTCCGCGAACATGCACGGGAAGCACCCGAGTTTCCGAGAAGATGGCGGCCGCCGCCGCTACCGCGTCTTCGACATCTCGGTCGGTGGGCGTTGCGAGCATCGCCACGACAGAGTCATCGTAGGGACTCGTTACTTCGAAAGTCCTAGAGCCGGTGCGCCACTCACCAGCGACGAGACACCCCTTCGCTTCAGCCAACCGCCCAACCTCCATCCGTTCTAACGGGGCCGCCCAATCGAGCCCGGAGACCACCACCGAGCGCGCTGTCTGCTCCTCAAGCGCACAGCGACACTACAAGTTTGAAGAGTGTCAGTGTGCGGAACTGAGCGGGTGACTGCTCCCCGCGTGGTGATTCGCGGGCAAGAATGCCCAACACTCTGGCAGCCTGCGCAAGGGATGTGTAGTGTTGCTGAACAGTGAGGGACGCTCGCAGGACGGTGGAGTGATGGATTCGGGACCAACAGGGCGCGAAGCAGCCGGCGCCGGGAGGCCGAGCTGACGACTAGAACCCTCCTCCGCGGGGGCTGCATCCTCACGCTCGGAGCCAAGACCCCCAACCTCCCCCAGGCCGATGTGCTGATCGAAGACGGGGTCGTGGCCGAGGTGGGCACGGAGATCCGGGCCCGGGACGCCGAGGTGGTGGACGCCGCGGATACCATCGTCATGCCCGGGTTCGTGGATACTCACCGCCACGCCTGGAGGTCTTTGTTCCGGAACATCGGTGAGAGCGTTTCCGGCCCCGACGCGCTCGTCCCCGCTGCCGGTCTCGGGCGCTACTTCCAGGCCGACGATGTCTACGCAGCCACTCTGATCGCTCTGTTAGGGGCGGCGGAAGCAGGGATCACCTCGGTCGTGGACTGGGCCGATATCCCCTTCGACGTCGAGACCAGAGAGGTCGCGCTCCGGGCCCACGCGGACTCGGGACTTCGCACCGTATTCGTCCATGTTGCCGGCGGGGTGTCGCAGGGGCAGGAGCAGGGCGGGGCCGTGACTCACCAGCTATTGACTCGGTTCATCGATGCGGCCGGCCCAACTACCACTGTCGCCCTCGGTTACGAGCTCGCCGACGCCGGTGCGGACGAAGTGACCGCGACGTGGGCGATCGCGAAGGATCTGGGCGTACCCATCCACCTCCACGCAGGGCCGGGAACGGCCGGCGCGATCGCTCGGTTGGGACGGCGGGGCATGCTGGACGGTGACGTCACCGTCGCCCACGGCTGCGATCTCGACGCCGAGGATCTGGATGCCATCGGCGCCTCGGGCGTGGCGGTGTCGCTGGCCCCGGCGAGCGAGATGGCCGGCGGTCGGGGAGCGCCCCCCATCCAAGAGCTGATCGACCGGGGGGTCCGGATGGGGCTGGGCGTCGATGACGAGCGAGTGGCTCCGGGGGACATCTTCGCTCAGATGAGAGCGGCGATCTCCTTACAGCATGGCGCTCTCTTCGATCAGAAGCTGGCCGGGAAGGCAGGTCTTCCTCGGTTGATGAACACGCGGGACGCGATCCGCTACACGACGGCCGGCGGGGCACGGGTAGCGGGGTTGAGCGGGATCACCGGGTCCCTCGAACCCGGGATGCAAGCCGACGTCATCGTTCTTCGCACGGACCGTCCCAACATCTTCCCGGTGAACGACCCGGTCGGGGCGATCGTGTGGGGCATGGACACCTCCAACCTGGACTGGGTGTTCGTCGGCGGCCGGGCGGTGATGCGGGACGGGATCCTCCAGGCCGATCTGGACCATGTCCGCGAGGTGGCCTCAGCGGCGGCGCAGCGTGTGGCCGCAGCGTCCGGCCTGATGGCCAACGCCGTCCAGGGAGGACAGCCATGACCGCGGCGACGGCGTGCCCCGTCGTCTGCCCTTACCTCACTGGTGATCGGCTCGAGATACATGCCGGTCTACATCGCTCTCGTCTTGCTTGTGATCGTCGCTTCGATCTGGGCCCCGGCGACGCTGGGCAGTGTGGCCCTGAGGGCCATCGCCCCGCTGGCCGCGGTGCTGGCGCTCACCGCCCTTGGCCAGATGCTCGTCGTCATGACAGGCGGCATCGACCTCAGCGTACCGGGGACGATGAGCCTGGCCGCGGTGATCATGGTCGGGGTCGGCGCGCAGTCGAACGACCGGATCGTTGCGGCTATCTTGATCGCCCTCGGGGCCGCGGCCGTCGTCGGCCTGGTCAACGGGATCCTGATCGGCGGGCTCAAGTTGAACCCACTGATCGTCACCCTGGCGGTCGGCCAGATCGCGATCGGGGTCGTGTTCCGCTACGCAAGGTCCTTCCCCGTACAGAACCCCGTCCCGCTCGGATGGTCCGACTGGACGACCAACCGCATCTTCGGCATGAGCGCCGTGTTCTGGATCGGCCTGGCGCTGACGCTCGTGCTCAGTCTCGCCTTCCGCTATACGGCCGCAGGCCGGAGATTCCAGGCGGTAGGAGCTAACCCGGTCGCGTCCGAAGTTGTGGGTGTCCGGGTGACCATGAATCGCATCCTCGCCTACGTGGTGGCCGCCATGTTCTACACGGCTGCCGGACTGGCACTGGCGGGGATCATCCGCAGGCCCGGGGCTTTCGTAGGTACGCAGTATCTCCTGGCGCCGATCGCGGCGGTCGTCATCGGCGGTGCTTCTTTGGCGGGCGGTCAGGCCGGCCCGATCTCCACCTTCGCCGCTGCAGTTTTCTTGACGGGACTCAATCAGATGATGCGGATCATGGGTCTCCCCACCGCCCTCCAGTTCGTGGTGTTCGGACTGGTCATCATCGGCGGGATGTTGCTCTCGGGGGACCGGATCATCCGCGGCGTTGAGTACGCGCTTCGTGACCGCAAGCGACCAGGACGTGTGCAGGCACCCATCCCCGGGGTCCCCGGCGATGGGACGGGTTGAGAGGAGAGGACAGATCCGGGAACACCAATCCCGGACAGATCAGGCCGTCGGCAGAAGGAGGAGGAAGTATGCAACGGATCAAGATCGTAGGCATCGTTGCCTTACTCGCATTGGTGGTAGGAGCATGTGGGGGTGACGACGACCCCGAACCGACCGCGCAGGAGGACACCGAAACGACCGCCCCAGAGGTCGCGGAAGCCGACCCGGCGCTGATCGAAAAGGCTTTGGGGCCTGTCGAACCGTCGGACGAGGCAAGTTGGAGCATCATCCAATCGGCCGTTGCGCGGGTGGAGCAGGAACTCGATCAGGCCACCATCGATACGGCGATGGACTGCTTCAACAACCAACAGTGTGAGACCGGATCCGGCGGCGACCTCGTGATGGGATACGCCGACGGTGGCGGTGACACGGTCAACGTCTGGCGAGCGGTGAGTCACATGGAGGCCATCCTCCAGGCGCTGACATACCCCGAGATCGGCACCATCGTTTCCACCGAGGCAAACTTCGACCCGGATCCCGCCGTCCACGCGAATGACATCCGGTTCCTGATCAGTCGAGGCGTGGACTTCATCGTCGGCTACCCCGACATGGGTGTGGCCATAGCCGATGCCATCAAAGAGGCCGACGCCGCGGGGATCCCCTACGTGTCGTTCTCGGCCGGCTGGGTTGGGCTTCCCGACCAGGAAGGCGCATTGATCCCTGGTGAGGACTATCTGACCGTTGTCGGCGAGGACCTCTGTGCACTCGGCGAGTCCTTCGCCGAGGTCCTGAACGAGAACGTTGGAGACGGCAAGGTAGCGCTCCTCGGCGGGACGCCGGGCAACGCGCTATCACTCGGCTGGCAGCGGTGCGCGGTTGACGCCCTCCAGGCCGATCTGGTGAACCCGCCCGCGAACGCCAACTCCACAACCGGCGATACGTCTTGGTACGACCCCATCATCCCGGACGTGTTCCGCGGATTGCTGACCCCAGACCCGGATATCCAGGGATGGGCGTACGAGTACTCCGACGGGATGAACACCGGACTGCAGGTCTACGATGAGCTCGGCCTTTCGGTCGAGAACCTCACCGTCGCCCTACGCACCGACGAGCAGACCCTGTTCTGCGACTGGGTGAAGCGGGACGAGCCGACCTACAGGATCTTCTACACGGCGGGCGGCAACTTCCAGTCACGGATCGGTGTCACCGCGGCAATGATGTCCTTGGACGGAGAGGAAGTCCCTGCAGAGGTTGTCGTGCCGCACGTGATGCGCGAGGTGACGGAGGCCGACTGTGACCCCGATCGAGTTAACCCTTACGTGTCGGGTACTTCGTTGGTGCCGGATGATGTGCTGCAGCTGATGTTCGGCGGCTGATGTCCGATCCCGCAGGAGTGTCGTTCGCTGGGGACGTCGTCCTCGAGTTGCAGGACGTGTCCCGGCGGTTCGGGGCAGTTCGAGCGCTGACCGATGTCAGTTTCGACTGCCGCGCCGGAGAGGTCCACGCGCTGTGCGGCGAGAACGGCTCTGGGAAGTCGACGCTCCTCGGGATAGCGAGCGGGTTCGTGGCCCCCGATCTGGGTACCGTCCGGATCGGGGGCCACCCCCTGCGGCGGCGATCGCCGGCCTTGGCCCGGCGGTTGGGTCTGGCGATGGCTTACCAGGACACCTCCCTGGTCGCCGCCGAACCGGTCAAGAACAATCTGTATCTCGCGGCGCCGCCCCACAAGCGGCCCCCATACCGACATAGGAAGAGGTGGGCTCGCAAGGTTCTGGCCGAGCTAGACCTCGATCTCGAGCTGTTCCCCGACGTTCCGGCCGGGCTCCTCACCCTGGCCGAGCGGCAACTCTTTGAGGTAGCCAAGGCACTCGTTACCGAACCTCACGTTCTGCTCCTGGACGAGCCCACCACCGCTCTCGGCCTCCATCAGGTCGAGGCGTTGCACCGAACCCTCATGGCATGCAAGAAGCTCGGCGTGGGCGTCGTCTACGTGAGCCATCGCCTGCCAGAGGTGCTCGAGATCGCCGATCGCATCACCGTTCTACGCGACGGGCGGAACAAGGGAACCTTCGATGCCGCCTCCACGAGCGAGGCGCAACTCGTGGAGCTGATAGTCGGACGCCCACTCGATGCGGCCTATCCCCCCCCGGAGCCGATCGCGGCTCAACCACGCGACGTGCTGGTGGTCGACGGGCTCCAGGGTCAGTCGTTCGGCCCGGTCAGCCTCACGCTGCAGACCGGGGAGATCGTGGGGGTCGCCGGCGCCGAGGGCAATGGGCAACCTCAGCTGTTCGACTGTTTGTCGGGTCGGCAAGCCCCCAAGGCCGGGCGGGTCGAGTGCGATGGCAGTGAGCTCTCGCTGATCTCCACTCACGAAGCGATACACGCCGGCGTCATGCTGCTGCCCGGCGATCGCCTGCGTGAGGCACTGATGCCCGTCCTGGGGGTTCGGGCGAACGCGACGATCCAGTCCCTACGCCGATTCAGCCTGGCCGGACTCATCCGCCGCCACCGGGAGCGCAAGATGGTGGCCGAGCTGGCCGAACGGCTTGAGATCTCCACTCCCTCCCTGGAGCAGCCGGTTGAATTCCTGTCCGGAGGCAACCAGCAGAAGGTCTCCGTCGCCGCGCACTTTCCTCAGAGATCCGTCCGTCATCCTCGCTTACGAGCCCACCCAGGGGGTCGACGTCGGCTCCCGATTCGACATCTACCGGGCGCTCCGCGCCCGGGCCAACTCGGGGGCGGCGCTGCTGGTCAAGTCCAGTGACCCCATCGAGCTGGCCGGCCTCTGCGATCGTGTGTTGGTCATGTCCCGTGGCCAGATCATCGAGGAGATCCCGGGCGACGAACTCACCGAGATCCGCATCGTCGAGGCAGTGGTGCGGGGGCCGGGGCTGTCACGTGCGGGTCGATCGCCGTTGGGGGTGGCGATGCCCACGGCGTCCTCGGAGACAGCGACATGACCACACGCAGAGACGCCGCCAGACGGGTGGTTCGCAATATCCTCCGCAACGCCCGAGACCGAAACGAGTGGCGGAAGATCGTCCGTTTCCGGTTGTGGATGCCGGTGGTGCTCCAGATCCTTCTCGTGTTCGGGCTACTTGCATACGCGGAATCCCGCTTCCCAGGGTTCATCAACTCGACCAACCTGTCTCAGATCCTGATCCTGGCTCTCCCCCTGATCGTTGTGACCATGGCTCAGACCCAGGCGCTTCTCGTCGGTTACCTGGACATCTCCGTCGCGGGGATGATCGAGCCTGGGTGTCGTCATCGCCTCCTTCCGGATCAGCCCCGATGCGACGACAACCGACATCGTCGTTGGGATGGCGTTGATCCTCGCCTGCGGGGTCGTGCTCGGCCTGGTCAATGCTGCGCTGGTCAGAGGCTTGAAGCTCCCATCAATCATCGCCACCCTGGCAACCCTCAGCATCCTGGACGGCGTCTCGCTGATCCTCCGTCCGACCGCTCAGGGGATCATCAACCCCGACCTGGTGTCCGTGCTCGTAACGAAGGTCGGACCGATCCCCGTCGCCTTCATCGTTCTGGTGATCGGCGCTGCGCTACTCGACATGTGGCTCCATGCCTCCGGGTCGGGGCTCCAGGTTCGAGCGGTGGGATTCGACGACAGGGCCGCCAAGAGAGCGGGTGCGAAGACCCACTGGGTAAGGACCCGGGCGCTCCTTTTCTCTGCAACCCTCGCCGCGGTAGCCGCGTTCTTCGTCATGGCTCGGTCGCCGATAGGCAACGCCGCGGTGGGCGCTCCTTTCGCACTGAACAGCATCACCGCGGCCGTTCTGGGCGGGGCGTCGCTGGCCGGAGGACGTGCAACGTTCCTTGGAGGCTTGGTGGCGTCATTGCTCCTCGCGCTTATCCTCACGATGTTGCCCTACCTCGGCATGTCGCCTGCCGACGGCCCGATGATCATCGGCCTGCTGCTGATGGCCGGGATCCTGCTCTACCAAGCCGGGGACATCAAGGAGCAGATAAAGAGGAACTACAAACGGGCGCGCCGTTTGATGATCGGGAGCCGGCCGCTGAAGACGGCCGAGATCCCGGACCTATACCCGTCTGGTCCGGACTTCGGTGTGCCTGCTGTCGGACGGACACTCATCCGCGGGGGCATTCTGCTCACCCTCGAGTCCGGTAACGGCCGCGCCTTCGTGGGAGACATCCTCATCGAGGGCGAGAAGATCGTCGAGATCGGCTCGGATCTAGAGCCGGAGAACGCGGAGGTCATCGATGCTGCGGGCATGATCGTCATGCCCGGGTTCGTGGACACACATCGCCACATCTGGGAGGGACTCCTCCGCAACATCGGGACCGACGTTCCGCTGGAGGGCCGCTCCAGCTACATCACCCACGTTCTGCATAAGTTGGCTCCCGCGTACCGACCTGAGGACGCTTATGCCGGCAACCTCGTGTCCGCGCTGGGCGCCATCGACGCTGGGATCACCACTCTCCTCGATTGGTCGCACATACAAGGCTCGCCGGCCCATACCGATGCGGTCATCCAGGCGCTCAAGGACTCCGGACTCCGAGCCGTGTTCGCGTACGGGTTCCCCTGGTGGGGGAAATGGGAGGAGCGCCAGCCCAGCTGGTTCGTGCGAGCCGCGACCGAGCACTTCTCGACCAAGGATCAGATGCTCACGTTGGCCCTCGCTGCGCCCGGACCGGAGTTCACCAACTTCGAAGTGACCCGAGATCACTGGAAGCTGGCACGAGAGTCGAACGCCCGGATCACGACCCACGTTGGAGTGGGGAGCTACGGCATGGAGGGGAAGGTCAAGGAGTTCGGAGAAGCCGGACTACTCGGTCCAGACACCACTTACATCCACTGCACGACTTTGAACGACACCGAGATCCAGATGATCGTCGACACCGGGGGCACCGTATCCCTGGCGGCACCGGTCGAGATGATGATGGGTCATGGGATACCCCCGATCCAGAAGTTCCTCGACCGGGGTCTTCCTCCGAGTCTGAGTGTGGATGTTGAGACCAACGTGCCGAGTGACATGTTCAACCAGATGCGTTCGGCGCTGGCGCTCCAGCGGGCAACGGCAACCGCCGAGGGGAAGGCGCCGTCCTCCGCGGCGGAGGTGCTGGCGTGGGCAACCATCGAGGGGGCTAGGGCGAACGGACTCGACTCCAAGGTGGGGACCCTGACGCGAGGAAAGCAGGCGGACATCATCATGTTGCGAACCGATCGGATGAACGTGACGCCGTTGAACGACCCGGTGACCGCGGTGGTGACGGGTATGGATACGTCCAACGTGGACACGGTTCTGATCGGTGGCCGGGTCATGAAGCAGCACGGTCGTTTGCTGCACGTCGACTGGCCGTCGGTCAAGCGGATGGTCGGCGAGTCGAGGGACTACGTCTTGTCCAGGTCCGGCTTCAAGGGCCCGGGGATATGAGCCGTGGGCGAACGACGATGCTGAAGAGGCGACGGCCGCAGGCCGTCTCGTCCCACGACGTACCACAAGCCTTGCGCCGGGACGTCCCCTGCGTTCCACAAGCGGTGCGGTTGGGTGGAATCGAACGCGACCGAATCTCCCGGCTCCAACAGATACTCCTTGAAACGGATCTGCACGCCGAGGCTGCCGGAGATGAGGTAGCCGTACTCGCGTCCCGGGTGGCGCATCAGGGCGCCGTTGGCGGAAGAGGCGCCTCCGACGTCGTAGGTGACGTAGAGGAAATCGACACCCTCCTCCTGGTCGCTGGTCAATCGCTCCCAGCGGACCCCGGATTCCAGCTCGATGATGTGGCGATCGTGAGGTCGAACCACCTCTTGGCCCCCACGACCGTCGCTTCCCGTGCCGATCGGCCCATCCCCTCCCGAGGAGGTCTCGTCGGTATCGAAGAGCCGATCCAGCGAGAGGCCGAGCTCGTTGACCAAGGAGTAGAGCGTGCTAACGGAGGGTTTGGAGCGCCCTGTCTCGATCTGCGAGATGAGACTGGGGGACAACCCCAGCCGTTCGGCCAGCGCTCGCTGGCTGATGCCCTGGCGGGTCCGCTCCATCCGCAGCCGGTCCGCGATGTCGGCCATGGAACTCGAGGGGAGCAGCCGGGATGGTTCCATGATGAGGTCCACTGTACCCCGAGGCGGCCCTGGATCGTAGTCCCTACGGGCAACCGAGATGTTTGTGTAGTTTCACTACACCACGTATTTAATGTCGCTGAAGTAGAGTCGGGAGGAGGAGACGCATGACGACTATCGAATTTCCGGTAGCCACCACACCGTCGCCAGGGATCCAGGGGGTCGACTGGGAGCAACGGGTGGATTTCGAGCGGCTCCGCCAGTACCGCTTGGCCAGGGCCCGAGCGGCCCTCGAGCGCTCGGAGCTTGGGGCCCTACTCCTGTTCGAGACCAGCAATATCCGCTACGTCACCGCGACACACATCGGGTACTGGGCGTTCAACAAGGGGGAGCGGTACGCGCTGCTCACCCGCACCGGCCCGCCCCGGATCTTCGACTTCGGTTCCGCGGCGAAGGCTCATCGTCTCCAACTCCCACACATGTACGACGAGACCAACTCCGTCGGAGGCAATACCGGCCTCCAGGGCGCCATCCATCCTCGGGTCGGCCTCCAGGCGCGGGCGGCGCAGGAGATCCGATCGATCATGAAGGAGGACGGGGTCGCGGACATGCCGCTGGGCGTGGATCTGGCGGAGACGTCGGTGTTCCTGGAGCTCCAGGGTGCCGGGGTCGAGGTAAGGGACGGCCAGCAGGTGATGGCGGAGGCCAGGGAGATCAAGAGCCCGGACGAGCACATGCTTCTCACCCAGGCCTGCGCCATGGTGGACGGCGTCTACCAGGACATCTTCGAGGCCCTCAAGCCTGGGGTGCGCGAGAGCGACATCGTGGCTATGGCGATCAAGAGGCTCATCGAGATGGGTTCGGAGTTCGTCGAGGCCATCAACTCGATCGCCGGGGAACGGTGCAGTCCCCACCCCCACACCTTCTCGGACCGGTTGATCCGACCCGGGGACCAGGCCTTCTTCGACATCATCCACTCCTTCAATGGCTATCGCACCTGCTACTACAGAACGTTCGTGGTGGGGCGGGCGACCCAGGCTCAGCGCGACGCGTTCAAGCAGGTTCGGGAGTGGATGGATGCGGCGATCGAGCTGATCAAACCTGGGGTGACCACCGATCAGATCGCGTCCGTGTGGCCGAAGGCCGAGGAGTTTGGGTTCCCGAACGAGATGGACGCCTTCGGGCTCCAGTTCGGTCACGGGGTCGGCGTCGGGTTGCACGAGCGTCCCGTGATCAGCCGGCTGAACTCCTTCGATGACCCCATCGAGATCAAGGAGGGGATGGTGTTCGCCCTCGAGACCTACTGCCCCGCCGCAGACGGGCGGTCCGCAGCCAGGATCGAGGAAGAAGTCATCGTGACCGCAGAGGGTCCCCGTGTGATCACCCTGTTCCCCTGTGAAGAGCTCATGGTTGCGAACGAGTACTAGGTGAGTGAAACAGTGAGCGATCAGACGAAGGTGGAGGCCGACCAGGCCGTCCTTCGCGACATGTACCGGATGATGCAAGAAGCCCGCCTCTTCGAGGAGCGTGTCTACCGGCTGTTCATGGACGGGCTGGTCAAGGGGACCTCCCATCTGGCGCTGGGACAGGAGGCCGTGGCCGCTGGGTATGCCGCGGCGTTGCAGGCCGACGACCTCGTGTACTGCACCTATCGAGGCCATGTCCACACCCTTCTGCGAGGCGCGCCGATGGAAGGGTTGATGGCAGAGCTGCTGGGCCGGGCCACCGGGATCTGTGGGGGCAAGGGCGGTTCCATGCACCTGACCGACGTGAGCCACGGCGCCATGGGGTCCTATGCGATCGTGGGTGCCCACCTCCCTATCGCAGCGGGGGCCGCGTGGGCCGCCCAGGAGCAAGGCACCGATCAGGTTGTGGTGTGCTTCTTCGGCGACGGCACCTCGAACATCGGTGCCTTCCACGAGGCGCTGAACTTCGCCGCGGTCTGGAAGCTTCCGGTCGTTTTCGTATGTGAGAACAACCTGTACATGGAGTACACCCCGATCGGTAGCGTCACTGCGGTCCAGCACCCCGCTGCCGATAGGGCGTCGGCATATGGGCTGGAGCCGATCATCGTGGACGGCAACGATCCCGACGCGATGTACGAGGTTGCCCGGCGTACCGTCGACCGGGCCCGCAGCGGGGGCGGTCCGTCGTTGGTCGAAGCCAAGACCTATCGTCACGGAGGGCACTCGCGCGCCGACCCTGGGAAGTATCGGCCCGATGCCGAGGTGCAGGAGTGGCTGGCCCGGGACCCGATACCCACCTTGCGACGCAAGCTCATCGATGGCGGCGTTGACGAGGCCGAGCTCGACCAGATCGACCGGTCCGTGCAGGCGGCGGTTGACGAGGCCACCGAGAAAGCCAAACAGGCACCGCTCCCGGACCCCGAATCGCTCGAGACGCAAGTCTTCGCCGACGGAGGCTCAGCATGGCGGAACTGACCTATCGGCAGGCAGTCGCCCGGGCCCTCACCCAGGAGATGGAGCGGGATGAGCGCGTATTTCTCATCGGCGAAGACGTTGCCGCGGCCGGGGGAGTCTTCAAGACTACCGAGGGACTTCTCGAGCGGTTCGGCCCCCGCCGGGTGCGAGACACACCCATCTCGGAGCAGGCGATCATCGGTGCGGTCATGGGGGCCGCGATGAATGGGCTGCGTCCAGTTGCGGAGTTGATGTTCAGTGACTTCTTCGCGGTTTGCTGGGACATGATCGCCAACCAGATCGCCAAGGCCCGTTATATGACGAACGGACAGGTTGCACTCCCCTTGGTGATCCGGACGGCGAACGGGGGCGGCCTGCGGTTCGGGGCCCAGCACTCCCAGAGCATCGAGACCTGGGCGATGCAGATCCCCGGCCTCAAGGTGGTGGTCCCGTCCTCCGCCACCGACATGATCGGCTTGTTCGCCGCGGCGGTCCGCGACCCGGACCCGGTCATCGTCGTGGAGCCCAAAGTGCTGTACGCGGAGAAGGAAGAGGTCCCCGACGGAGAGATCGTCGACCGTTTAGGCGAAGCCAAGACCCTGCGGTCGGGCCAAGACGTGACTATCTGCGCCCTGGGGGCGATGGTGCCCAAGGCGGTACGGGCCGCAGAGCAACTAGCCGAAGACGGGATCGATGCTGAGGTCCTCGACCTCCGCAGTCTCGTTCCCCTCGACACCTCGGCGATCCTCGATTCGGTATCCAAGACATCCAGGCTGGTCACGGTCGAAGAGAACCCGCGTCTCTGCGGATGGGGGGCCGAGGTGGCCTCTATCGTCGCGGAGGAAGCGTTCTTCGACCTCGACGGACCCATCGTCCGGGTGACGACTCCTCACATCCCCCTCCCCTCGTCGGACTCGCTGGAGGACCTGGCGATCCCGTCGGCGGAGGTCATCGTGAAGAGTGTGACGCGAGCGATGCAGTGAGAAAGGACCGTGAAACGTGAGCTCCCACGTCGTTGCTACCGCGAAGGACGCCTCCTACGTCGTTCCACCCTGGCTCGAAGGACATGTGAAGGGATTCCGTCGGTGGACGATCGTTGACGAGACGGTCGGGGCCGTCCACACGGGGTTCGGAGTGGGGGAGATGGATCCGGGCGGGTCCATCTCGCATCACGTCCATTCCTATGAGGAATCTTTGTTCGTCATCGAGGGAGAGGTCGTTCTCCAGACCAGCGAGGGCGCCGTACGCATGGGGCCGGGGGATTACGGGATGATCCCAGTGGGGGCCCCCCACTGCATCCGCAACGAGAGCGACTCGGTGGCTCGATGGGCGGCGATGGCGGCTCCGGTTCCCCGTCGAGCCCACGACGGGGACACCTACTGGATCCCTCCGTTCCCGGAGCACGAGGCGACTCCGGTGGACCCGCGCGATCCTCGGACGCGGTCCTTCGGCCACATCGAGCCTGCCAACATGGAGGCCGACAAGCAGAGCCAGGAGATGCTGGCGTTGTCGGCAAGCATGCGCACAGCGCTCCTCGTTTATAGCGGCATCACCGTCAAGATGATGGTGGACACCGATCTCGGCGCCCACCTCTCGACCATGTTCATGGTCCAGTACGGGCCCCACGGGGTAGCGGGTCCTCACGACCATCCCCTCGAGGAGACCTATCTCATCCTCGAAGGCGAGGTCGATGCCGTGTTCGACGGCGCGTCCTACCGTCTGCGTCCCGGCGACGCCGCGTGGAGTGGGGTCGGGTGTCACCACTCTTTCGTCAACCCGGGCCCCGGTCGGGTCCGGTGGCTGGAGACGACGGCCCCACAACCCTCGGCTCGGCACTCTTATCGCTTCGCTCGTGATTGGGATTACCTGAAAAAGACACTCGAAGACTGACTGGAGGACTTGGTGACAGTGAACGGGATCACGGTCGTGATCGGCGCGACTTCGGGACTTGGTCGCGCGGTGGCCGAGCACTATGTAGACAGAAGTCACCGGGTGGTGATCTCCGGGCGCGACGAGTCGCGCACCGCGGCGGTAGCGAGCGAGATCGGAAGTGATGTCGGGTCGGTGGCGCTGGACCTGGCAGAGCCAAAGGGCATCGCGCCGGCGTTGGCCGACGTCGGCCGCGTCGACCACCTTGTGATCGCAGCGATCGACCGCGACCAGAACACCGTGAGCGACTACGACCTCGACGCGGCGATCCGGCTGACGACCCTCAAGCTTGTCGGTTATATGGAAGTGGTTCACACGCTCGCCTCGCGCTTGCACGATGAGAGCGCGATCGTGTTGTTCGGGGGTCTGGCCAAGGACAAGCCATACCCCGGGTCCACCACCGTGACAACGATCAACGGCGGAGTCACGGGGATGGTCCGCACGCTCGTATCCGAACTGGCACCGGTGCGCACGAACGCGATCCACCCGGGGATCGTGGCCGACACTCCTTTCTGGAGCGAGAAGCCGCCGGAGGTATTGGAGGCGGTGCGCGCCAAAACGCCGACAGGTCGGTCGATGCGTACGCAGGACATCGTTGACGCGGTTGTGTTCCTACTGGAGAACCCGGGGATGAACGGCGTGAACCTTCCGGTGGATGGGGGCTGGTCGCTGACGTGAGCGGTCGGACCGCCTTCCTGGGCACCGGGCGGATGGGTGCTGCGATGGTCGCCTCCCTCCGTCGCGCAGGGCACGAAGTGGTCGTCTGGAACCGGACGAACTCGAAGGCCCAAGCCGTCGCAGACGCGACCGGGGCCGAGGTGGCAGCGACGGTGGCCGACGCTGCTCGTGGCGCCTCGTTCATTCTTTCGAGCCTGGCCGACGATGTGGCGGTCGAGGAGGTATTCGTAGGACCGGAAGGGGTCGCCGAGAATCTCGACCCCGGCACCGTCGTCGTGGAGATGAGCACCATCGCACCACGCACCGTCCTCGGCTTTCGGGCCCCGATCGAGGACCGGGGGGCAGCGCTGTTGGATGCTCCGGTTTCCGGCAGCGTTTCGTTCGCCGAGACCGGGAAGCTGACGATCATGGTCGGCGGCGACGCGGAGACGGTGGACCGGGCCCGGCCGGTGCTCGAGGCGCTCTCGGCGAAACTGCTGCACGTAGGTGACCTCGGCACCGGAGCCACGATGAAGCTGGCGGTGAACGCGATCGTGCACGCGTTGGACGTCGCGCTGTCGGAGGCACTGGTGCTGGCCGAGAAGTCGGGAGTGGACCGAGGCGCGGCGTACGAGGTCTTCGCGAACAGCGCGGTCGCTGCCCCCTTCGTCTTGTACAAGCAAGATTCGTTCGTGCACCCGGACGAGGCTACGGTGGCGTTCAGCCTCGACCTTGTCGACAAGGACCTTGACCTGATCCTCGAGCTGGCCGCGTCGGTCGGGACCCGGATGGACCAGGGGCAGGCGAACCGAACGGTGGTTCAGCGGGCGCTGGAGGCTGGCCTCGGGGATCGAGATCTCAGCGCGATCGCCGTGCTACTCCGCGACCGCGGCTGAGGCGGCCTAAGGCCTCACGATGTCCAAGGCGCAAGGCTAGAGCCCGACTCGACCGTTGGCTCGATCCAGATCGCAGGTTTTTCTTTCAGACGGTTTGGGCCTGTGGCGTCGCCGCGCTGGAAGGTTTCGACTTTCGGATCAGGAATCCGAGTATCAGCCGGTGGCGGCGATCTCGACCGTCGTTGCCCGCGTGGGGTTTCTGTGGGGCGCGCCGCAGTCCGCGTTCACGACATCGATCGAGCCGTAAACAGGCGCCGACCTGCCCCTATCTAGCGCGCCCGGAGGGATTCGAACCCCCGACCCTCGGATTAGAAGTCCGACGCTCTATCCAGCTGAGCTACGGGCGCCAAGCGTCCATTGTCGCAGGTCAAACGCCGCGAGGGCAGCTTCTACGTGAGCCGGGTCGCCCGCTATGGTGGACCGATGCCTGTCAAACAGATCCAAGTCACATTTGACTGCGCAGAACCTGAGCGCGTCGCTCGTTTCTGGTGCGAGGTGCTGGGGTACGTCGTACCGCCGCCGCCGGAGGGGTTTGCGAGCTGGGACGATTTCGATCGCGCGCTGCCCCCTGAGGTTCAGGGTTCAGCGTTCGCGTGTGTTGATCCCGGAGGTGTAGGTCCGCGACTGTTCTTCCAGCGCGTTCCAGAAGGCAAGGTCGTCAAGAACCGGGTGCATCTCGACGTGCGTGTCGGCACTGGGCTCGTAGGTGAAGAGCGGCTGGCTGCACTAGAAGCCGAATGCACACGACTCCTCGCGCTCGGTGCGGTTCGTGTGCGACTACTGACTGCCGACGACCAGAACGAGTCGTGCATCGTGATGCAGGACGTCGAAGGCAACGAGTTCTGCCTTGACTGAGGCAGCGACCCGAGTTCCCCTCTAGGAGCTGTAGATATCCCTCACGGCGGGGATGAACAGCAATACTGCAACAAGGATGCTCAGAACGGATCCCACAACGAGATACCAGAGCGAGCCGATCGCAAGAGCCAGCATCATCAGCCAACTCCAGGGCTGCTCGAGTGCGAAGGCAACGGTGACCGCGATCCAGACAAGTCCATAAGCAACGAAGAAGGCCTTCATGCCGATCGAACGAGGCTCGACCCCGATCGCCTTCACTACCTTCGCCCACGGTCCCAGCTGACCGGCGTGTTCGCCTGAGCTCGGTGTGAAGTAGTCACCGGTCGTTAGTGCGCGGGTGCCATCCACGACCATGTAACCGGCGTCGAGAAACGCCAGCACGACAACGACCCATCTCAGCCACTCCATCTGCAACGAGTATCGCTGGAGTTGGTGTTACCTCTTCTTCTTTTTGGCGGGAGGAGTCGCTTCGTAGGTCCATTCGGCGTTGGCTCCGGTTCCGATGCCTAGGCACACGAGCGCAAGGGTCGCAGTTTGCGGCACCGTTCCTTCTTCTCCACCGGCCGCGCGCGTCAGGTAAGCGCCAGCCTCGACGATGCCAGCCTGCATGGCGGGATCCGTCGGGTCGACGTGACCCGGGTCGGCGTAGAAGGTGATGTCGAGGTCCTCGGTGCCCGCAACTCCGCTTGTGACTTCCAGCTTGAACTTGCCGTTCCACGTTGCCTTGTCGATCTCGAAGATGCTGCCGAACGGGCCCGCGCTTGCGCCTCCAGATACGATCCAGAAACGCCGAGCCCAGCCGGTCCAGCAGCCACCGGTTGTCTCTCCGTTAGGCCCGGGTCCAGCGAGCAGCACAGCTCCTTCTTCGCTCTGAGGGGCGACCCTGCCACCCGCATTCGCGGGATAAAGGGGAGCCAGAAGAGCGGTAACGAGCGCAAGCATGATCAGGCGTTTCATGTCCTACCTCCGTGTGTCGTCTAGAGGCAGGATTCGCCAGACCCTGGGGTCTATCCTCCTGGTCGTTGCTGGGCTCTAGTCCTTACTCGATGCCTTGATAGGTGGCGCTGAACTTCCCGTCACTCTCTTCTAGTTCGAGGTTGACGGTGACGGTCGTGCCGTCCTCAAGATCGACGTCACATTGGAAGGTCGTACCCGCCTCGGGATCTTCGATCGTCTCGGGACAGCTGATATCCGTGACGGTCTGGAGAGTCTCGGACTCGACGACCGCTGTCAGGTCTCCCTCGAGCTCAAAGTCCGCAACGTCGACGGATTTTGAGCAACCGACGAACACAAGGACGCACGCTAGCAAGACCGCCACACCAAGGCTCTTCCGAAACACGATCGACCCCTTCCTGAGAGATGAACGACTAACTGTAGACGAGACCAGCCGCGTGTTCCCGGATGGTTGAGCAGCTGGTGCAGTTCTCTTTCGCCACGAAACGATCAGAGGGTCTTGATCAGATAGATCTCTTCGCGGTCGTCGTCCTCTGCTACGCGGATCACACCGGGGATCCGAGCGACGATCACGTACCCCTGTCTCTCGTAGAAGGTCTCGGTTCCGGTTCCTCCCCGGGCGGTTAGGTGTACCTGCTCGAAGCCGAGGTCGTTCTTTCCGATCCTCTCGATCTCCTCGAGGAAGCACGTGCCGTAGCCCTTGCCTTGGTGGCTCGGATGGATCTGGAGTCGCTTGATCGTTGCCCAGTGACGGAACAGGGGACCGGGGCGCTGCTCCAGGAACGTGAGTCCGATTGGCTCGTCGTCGAGATACGCGATCAAGAGGTGCGACCACTCACCCATGGCTTTGGTGAAGGCCTCGAGCGCGACGGGGAGCACATCGGTGCTCGTAACTGGAGGGACGAACCCGACCGCGCCGCCTGCGTTGGAAACGTCGGTCCAGATGTTGACCAGCACCTCGTGGAAAGCCCCGGCCTTCTCAAGATCTTTGCGGAGATCCGAGGGGACAAGCTCGACTCGAAACTCAGGCATCGAGTTCGGCGAACCTCGTCAGATAAGCGGAAGTGAATTCGACGATGTTCAAGAAGTCGTCGAGCCGGACGTTCTCGTTGGGTGCGTGGATGTTCGAGTCCGGACGGCATACGCCGGCGGGGGACACGGTTGGGATGCCGAGTCTTCCTGCGATCGGCCACATCGGCCCGGTGCCGATCATCATCGGAGCTTTCGCGGGGGGCTGGTCGAACACATCGGCTGCTGCATCGACCGTCGCTCTCGCGACGAGCGAGTCGGGGGCCGAGCGAACCGGATGCTCCATCGAGAAACCTTTGATCTCGATGTCTTCGAATCCTCGCTTGTCGAGGTGCGCTCGTAGTTTCGCCACGATGTCATCGGGATCCTGGTTCGGAACGAGTCGCATGTCGAGCTTCGCCATGATCTCCTTGGGTAACACCGTCTTGGAGGCGCCGGGCACCGTGAAACCGGACACGATGCCGGCGATGTTGCACGTCGGTTCGAAGAAGTACTTCTTCAGGAGTTCGAGACCAGTGACTCCACCAACGAACTCCTTTGCGCCGAGACGCTTGCGTTCTTCCTCTTCCTCGAACGGGAATGACTTGAGGATCTCGATGTCCTTGTCATCTGGCAGGGCAACGTCGTCGTAGAACCCGTCGATCGTGACGGTGCCGTCCGGTGCGCGCAAGGATGAAAGAGCTTCGATCATGTGCCACACCGGGCTCGGGGCAACCACTGCAAGTGAGGAATGCTGATCGTCGGAGAGTCCCCGGTGATTCAGCTCGACGTAAGCCAGCCCTTTGGCACCGAAGACGAACTCGGGTCGACCGGCGTGATCGATCCCATGCCCTTCCCAGATACAACCCTCGGCCGCTATCTGGTCTGCATAACGCTTGGACATCTCATCGAAAGACTTCGATCCAGTCTCTTCCTCGCCCTCAACAAGGAACTTGATGCTGCACGGCAACGATCCGTGAACCTCGAGATGAGCATGCAATCCGGCGAGACGCGCGATCAGGTCGCCTTTGTTGTCCGCGCATCCCCTTGCGAACAGCTTGGGGCCTCGGATCTCCGGCTCGAACGGTTTCGATTCCCACAACTCGATCGGGTCGACGGGCTGGACGTCGTAGTGGTCGTAGATAAGTATCGTGCGGTCGCCACTCCCGAGCCGCGCCAAGATCGCATCCGGCGCACCTTCGTAAGTAAGTCGCTCGGTGGTCGCCCCAAGCTCGATGAACTTCGCCTCGAGCCACGCCGCCATCTCAGCAAGAGCCTCAGGCTCGTCGGCAACCGTCGGGATCCTGCAAGCCTCAACAAGCCACCCAACATAAAGATCCCGGTTCTTCGCAACCACATCGCGCACCGACAAGAGAGCCCCTTTCTGTCTCACCTCATTCTTACAGTCTTTAGATGCTGAAGCGATGCAGCCGCTGTGGCGAATCGAAGCCCGAAGCCGATTTCGCTTGGCGGCGAAAGAACAAGAATCAACGCGATAGCTACTGTCGCCCCTGCCGCGCTGCCTACAAGAAAGAGCACTACGCCAAGAACAAGAAGCGCTACATCAAGCAAGCCAAAGCCCATAACGATCGGGAGATCCCAAAACGCATCGAATGGATAGTCCAGTACCTCGAGGACCACCCCTGCGTCGACTGCGGCGAAACCGACCCGTTGGTCTTGGAGTTCGACCACGTTCGAGGGAAGCATTTCGAGGTTGCCGACGGGGTCCGTCCGAACCTGGGATGCAGTTGTGAGAGAGATAGCCAAATGCGAGGTCGTGTGCGGAAACTGCCATCGAAGACGAACCGCTCAGCAGTTTGGCTTCCGACGAGTCACTATTCGCTGAGTTACCGGAGGAACCCTCGGAGATGTCTAAGCGTTGCAAGATTGTGCGAATGCCTGAAGAGCATGGACGACTTTGCTTGGCAAAGAGCTAGCGACGACGCGATGTCCTTTGCCGGTCATGCCGAAGGCATTATCAGCGACAGCACTACGTGAAGAATCAGGGCGAGGTATAGGAGAAATCGCACCGAGCGACGTAGCGACGCACGGGCAGCAAGTCTGCGGTGGCTGATCGAGTTCATCTAGCGAAGCATCCTTGCGTCGATTGTGGAGAAAGGATCCGATCGTTCTTGAGTTTGATCACCTCGTCGATAAGGCCTTCACTATTGGGGCTGAATTCACCGACTAGAGCTGGATCGCAGTGCTCGACAGAGATTAGAGAAGTGCGAAGTCGTTTGCGTCAACTGCCACAAACGGCGTACAGGAAGGCGCCTACGATCGATTCGCTATCCGCTTACGGAAGACCACGGCAAAGAACGCTTTTCTAAGAGCGGGTGAGGGGCTCGAACCCCTACAACGACCTTGGAAGGGTCGATGCTCTACCACTAAGCTACTCCCGCAAACTGACGCACATTCTAAACCGTCGGGGCGGCCGGATTCGAACCGGCGGCCTCGTGCTCCCAAAGCACGCGCGCTAACCAAGCTGCGCTACGCCCCGTCTTCCTAAGCATCCCACGGCCCTCGACCTCGGCCTTGATGCAAGCCGCCGGACTCCGCTAGCGGACACCTGTCACAAAGTGATGGAATCTGCCCTTCGGCTCGGCGACCGAATGGCAGTTCAAGCCCTTCTTGTTAGGTGCCGACGCCTCGTATGATGGATCGAGGAAAGGACCAGGAAAGAAGTACAGAGCCGCGTGATCCAGCTTGGGAGTCAGGGGTCGCCATCCCCACTTTCGTCCGCCTAGCGCGGCTCCTGGCTCCCACACTGGACCCCGCGTCTCACCGGGAGTCCTGTGGAACTGGGCCCGGACCTGCTCGGCCCCCATGATTTCTTCACCCGGCAACCCGACTCCTCTTTAGTGCTTCGTCGTCTCAGGCGACACTTAGGATGCTCGTCTGATGACATCCCTCGAAACAACTTCCGAGAAGGTCGGCAAGGACCAGGTCAAGCTGCGCGTCGAGGTGCCTGAAGAGGCCCTCAAGCCGGCTATGGATCAGGTCTACAGGCGCTGGGCCAACGAGATAAAGGTCCCCGGCTTCCGCAAAGGCAAGGTGCCTCGGCAGTTGATCGACACGCGCGTCGGCCCGGAAACCATCCGCGAGGAGGCTCTTCGCGACGCCCTTCCGGATCTCTACCGCGAGGCGCTTCGGGCCGAGTCGATCGAAGCGATCGCTCCACCAGACATCGAGGTAACGAGCTTCGAGCTGGGGTCCCCGCTGGTTTTCGAAGCCACGGTCGACATCCGGCCAGAGATAACGCTGCCGGATCTTTCGACGATAAAGATCGACGCACCCTCTGCAGAGATCGGCGAATCCGAGATCGACGAACAGATCGAGCTTCTCAGGGGTCGGTTCGCCGAGCTCCAGGTCGTGAATCGTGCCGCCCAACGCGGCGACCACGTAGTGATCGATCTCAACGGATATCAGCATGACCAGCCGGTCGAAGGCGCCAGCGCTCCGGACCTCCTTTATGAGATCGGCTCCCGACTCGGCCCCCCCAAACTCGATGAAGAGCTCGAAGGCGAGCGTGCGGGCGCGATCTTGAAGTTCACCGACACGCTGCCGGGCGCACCCGAAGAGCTGTCATTCACGGTCCTAGTAAAAGAGGTCAAGACCAAGAAACTGCCGACTCTGGATGATGCGTTCGCCAAGACGGTGGGGGAGTTCGACACACTCGAGGAACTACGCGAGGACCTGCGCGGCAAGATGGCTGAATACAAGGTCTCTTACGTCGAGGAACAGATCAGGTCACTAGCTCTCCAGGAGTTCGTCGACTCGGCCCCCTTGGAGCCGCCCGAGAAACTCATCGACAGCGAGTTCGAGCACCGTCTCCACCACGTCGAGGACGACCTAACTCGCGCAGGGATAACACTCGCTCAGTACGCCGAGCAGTCCGGTTCGACGGAGCTCGAAGTTCGAAGCGATCTCAGAGGGCAGGCGGCCCGATCTGTGAAGGCCGAGTTGCTGCTTGAAGAGGTCGCCCGTACCCAAGAGTTCGATGTGACCGAAGAGGATCTCGGACGCGAGGTTGCCTACATCGCGGCCCGCTCGGGAGTAGAACCCCAGAAGGTGGCGGAACAACTCGTTTCCGAGGGGCGTTTATCTGCTTTAGCGGCGGACGTGATGCGCCGGAAGGCCCTTGAGTACATAGTCGCCAATATCCAGGTCGAAGGGCGTCCAGAGCCCATCATTCAGGCAGAAGAACCGGCCGAGACACAAGAATCGACAGAAAATGAGGATCCGGGCGCAAACTAGGCACAAAAGCTGATTCAGAACAGGTCGGGAACTTCCCGATAGTCAACTAGAACCATTCGGTGGGAGGAAGCAATAGTGACGGACCACGAAGACCGCTACAACAACTACCTCGTTCCGGTTGTCGTCGAACAGACGAGCCGCGGCGAGCGTTCTTATGACATCTACTCTCGCCTTCTCAAAGAGCGGATCATCATGCTCGGCACTCCGATCGATGATCAGATCGCGAACCTCATCGTCGCCCAACTTCTTCATCTCGAGTCCGAGGACCCCGACAAAGACATCAGCATCTACATCAACTCGCCGGGCGGCATGGTTTACGCCGGGATGGCGATCTACGACACGATGCAGTACATCAAGCCCGACGTTTCCACGATCTGTGTCGGGATGGCCATGTCGATGGGCGCGATCCTTCTCCTCGGCGGGACGAAGGGCAAGCGCTACTCGCTGCCGAACTCAAAGATCATGATCCACCAGGGCTCAGCCGGCTTCTCGGGCACGCCGTCGGATATCGAGATCCACGCCAAAGAGGTTCTGTCTTTGAAGCAGCGCATGAAGGAGCTGATCTCGGAACACACGGATCAGGATCTCGAGCAGGTCGAGAAAGACATCGATCGTGATCGCTTCATGACCGCCGAAGACGCGAAGGCCTACGGTATTATCGATGAGGTTCTGACCCGTCGAGAGTTGGCGGAGAAGAAGGGTGAAGCATTGATGCCCGGTGAGCCAACAAGGATCGTGCGGGAAAAGGATAAAGAAGCCCAGGCCGTCGAAAGCCCGGAAGAGTCGTAGGGGGGAATCGAGTAGATGCCTAAGTTCGGGGACGGCGGCGACCTGCTGAAGTGCAGCTTCTGTGGCAAATCACAGAAGCAGGTCAAGAAGCTCATCGCTGGTCCCGGCGTGTACATCTGCGACGAATGCATCGACCTCTGTAACGAGATCATCGAAGAGGAACTCGCAGAGACCCCCGAACTCAAGCTCGAAGACCTTCCTAAGCCCAAAGAGATCTACGAGTTCCTAAACGATTACATCGTCGGACAGGAACAGGCGAAGAAGGTCCTCTCGGTCGCCGTCTACAACCACTACAAGCGCATCCAGGTCGGCAGCAAGGAATCAGAAGTAGAGCTCGCCAAGAGCAACATCCTTCTGCTAGGCCCCACCGGTTGTGGAAAGACCCTCCTCGCTCAGACGCTTGCCCGCATGCTTAATGTTCCGTTCGCCATCGCAGACGCAACTGCGTTGACCGAGGCCGGCTATGTCGGTGAGGACGTCGAGAACATCCTGCTGAAACTTATCCAGGCCGCCGACTACGACGTGAAGCGGGCCGAGACCGGCATCATCTACATAGACGAGATCGACAAGATCGCTCGTAAGTCCGAGAACCCCTCGATCACTCGTGACGTTTCAGGCGAGGGTGTGCAGCAAGCTCTTCTCAAGATCCTCGAAGGCACAACCGCATCGGTCCCGCCGCAGGGTGGTCGCAAGCACCCGCATCAGGAGTTCATCCAGATTGACACGACGAACGTCTTGTTCATCTGCGGTGGAGCCTTCGCCGGCCTCGACAAGATCATCGAGTCCAGGGTCGGGCGCAAAGGCATCGGTTTCGGTGCGGACGTCCGCTCGATCGAAGAACGTGAGGCGAACTCGGTTCTGGCCTCCGTCCTTCCCGAGGACCTTCTCAAGTACGGATTGATCCCCGAGTTCATCGGTCGGCTCCCGGTGATCACCACCGTGCATCAGCTGGACAAGGAAGCGCTCATCAATATCCTCACCGAGCCCAAGAACGCTCTCGTGAAGCAGTACCAGCGCTTCTTCGAGTTCGACGGGGTCGAGCTCGAGTTCGCAGAAGATGCGCTCGAGGCGATCGCCGAGCAGTCTTCGCTCCGCAAGACGGGTGCACGTGGCCTCCGAGCCATCCTCGAAGAGGTACTTCTGAATGTGATGTACGACCTTCCGAGCGAATCCAACGTCGGTCGTTGCATCATCACAAGAGACGTCGTGCAAGAGAAAGTCAATCCCACGCTCGTACCCCGCGCCAAAGAGAGGGCAGAGCGCAAGGAACGTTCCGCTTAACTCTTCCTGGATAAGCGGACGCGCGTCAGGATCCACAAGCTCTTGAATCCATCGATCCAGTACAACTTCTTTCCTTCGGCGCGGGCTCTAGCAACATAGGAGATCGGAACCTGATAGATGCGGTGCCCGGCCTTCAGGAACCGGGCCGTAGCTTCGGAGTCCAGTTCGAAGCCGTCGCAACTCAGATCGAGAGAACGCCATACCTCTAGGGGTGCCATCTTCAGGCAGGTGTGGATGTCGGACACCGACCTGTTGAACAACAGGCTCGCCCAGGCAGAGGTGACCTTGTTGCCGATCACGTACCAGAAGGAGAACGTCGAGCCCGGACCGAAAGTTCGGGCCCCGTAGGCCACGGTCGCGTCGCCTTCGAGAAGCACCGCAAGCAGAGCCTTCAGATCGGCAGGGTCGTACTCCAGGTCCGCATCCAGCACGCCGGCGAGATGGCTATCCGCCGCCGAAAGCCCGGCGCGAACAGCGCTCCCTTTTCCCTCGTTTCGGTTCTTGACCACGGTGACGATGCGCTCGTCACCCAGGAGATCGTCGATCGTTCTGAGGCTTTCGTCAGTGGAGCCGTCATCGACCAGCACTACCTGCAATCGCACTGGAAGGTCGGTCTTCAGAAGACGTTCGAGCGCGGGTCTCAGTGTCTTCGCCTCGTTGAAGAACGGCATGACTATGGACAAACTGTTCTCGAACGCGGATGCGTTTCCCACTGCCATTTAGGATACGCCGATGATTCGGGCCGGATCGAGTAATCGCCTCTGGTCCGCCCTTCCCCCGCTCGTGGCCTTCTTGCTGGTCAACGTCACACTGTGGATCGCCGCCGCAGCGGATGGCTTCGATTACTTCGATGTAGAGACGTGGATCCGGTGGGATTCCGTCCACTACCTGGCGATCGCGCAAGACGGTTACACCTACTTCGATTGCCTGCACATCGACTACTTCAATCCCATCGACATGGGCCGGTGGTTGATGCAGTCATTCGGCATGAAGGTCCCGTTACCCGACGGGTGCGGGAACGCCGGATGGTTCCCCGGTTATCCCGGCATGATCCGAGCGTTGTCCGTAACAGGACTCTCCGCAAAGGCTGCAGGCCTCCTGATCGCTATCGCCGGTCAACTTGCAACTCTTTACGCGGTGTGGCTGTGGTATCTGCGGAAGCATCCGGCCCCCACCGCGCTGCTGGCACTGACAACGGCCGCATTCTTCTTCGGGCACGTCTACTACCGCGCCCTCTTTCCCATGTCGGTGATGACCTTTCTCCTCGTGGCTCACCTCTACCTGATGAGTCGAGATCGTTGGATCGCTGCGGGTGCTGTTGGAGCCGTGGCTGCGTTCACCTACCCAACGGGATTCCTTTTGGCACCGGTCTCAGTCCTCTGGCTGTTGGTCGCCCGGATGGATCTATCCATGCGCGCCAAGTTGAAGGCCGGCTCATGGGTCGCGAGCCTCACCATGCTCGGGTTCGTGGCAGTCCTCTACGTTCAGTGGCTTCAGACGAATGTCTGGGGAGCGTTCTTCGCGGTTCAGAGCCAATTCGGCTACGGGCTGGTCCCTGCTTGGCGCCGTCTCGGAAGGGTGATCGACCCCCTTCTCCGGCACGGTTTCACCCTCGAGGGGGTACCCAACATGCAGAACGTGTTGGTGGGCCTGATGGTGATCACACTCGTTTCCCTAGCCATCTGGAAGTGGAAGGACCTGACCTCCAGTCAACGATGGGTCACGATCGCGGTCGCCGTCTACTGGATCTTTCCTTTGATGCTCGGGGGACGGTCGAGCCTCTACCGGATCGAGTCCGTGCTGCTCCCGAGCGTGATCCTGCTACCCAAGGCACCGCTGTGGCTCCAGTCGCTGATAGCTGCTGCCGCGCTAGCTCTCGCCTACCCGATGGCTTTGCTGTTCTTCCGCAACATACTGATCTAGTGCCCGGGCGACCTCTCTTAGACTCCGGGCCATGACAGAGCCCCTGCCGACTGCTTACAGCCCGGCCAACATCGAAGAACGCTGGTACGCGTTCTGGGAAGAGCACGGCTTCTTCCACCCAGAGCCGGACACGGACGCGCTCTCTTGGAGCTTGGTCATACCGCCCCCCAACGTCACGGGTTCTCTCCATATGGGGCACGCCTTCGGGGACACGCACATGGATCTGTACGCGCGGCGAGCCCGCTTGCAGGGCAAGAACACCCTCTTTTTGCCCGGCAGCGATCATGCAGGTATCGCTACGCAGAACGTCGTCGAGCGAGAGCTGGCCAAGGAGGGTCTCGATCGCAATCAGCTAGGCCGAGAAGCTTTCATCGAACGTGTGTGGGAGTGGAAGCGAGAGTACGGCGGCCGCATCAATGAACAGCTCCGCAGGCTGGGCCTCATGTGCGACTGGGAGCGCGAGCGTTTCACGATGGACGAGGGTCTGTCGCGCGCGGTACGGACGGTTTTCGTCAGATGGTTTGACGATGGGCTGATCTACCGCGGCAATCGCATCATCAATTGGTGCCCATTCCACGAAACTGCACTGAGCGACATCGAGGTCGAGCATGAGGACGTCGCCGGCGAGATAGTGACGTTCCGCTACGGATTCGAAGATGGGTCTGGAAGCATCCCCGTTGCCACGACCCGCGTCGAAACGATGCTGGGTGATTCGGGCGTTGCCGTACACCCGGACGACGATCGCTACATGGGCGCGGTAGGCAAACGGCTGGTGCACCCGTTCTTCCCTGACAGGGATCTGCGGGTCGTCGCCGATGAAGCGGTCGATCCCGAATTCGGAACGGGGGCCGTCAAGGTCACCCCCGCGCACGATCCAACCGACTTCGAGATCGGGGACCGAGCGGGGCTCGAGAAGATCAATATCTTCGATTCGCGCGCCGTGGTGGACTCCAACGGAGGACCTTTCGAGGGACTAGATCGATACGAGGCCCGGAAGAAGGTCCTAGAAGCACTTCAGGAGCAGGGGGTCGTCGAGAAGTTAGAACGTCCCTACGTACACGCAGTCGGGCATTGCTATCGCTGCCACACCGAAGTTGAACCGTGGCTCAGCGAGCAATGGTTCGTTTCAATGGAGCGGTTGGCGGGACCTGCGATCGATGTCGTCGAAGACGGTCGCGTGAACATAGTCCCTAAGAGGTTCGCAAAGCAGTACATCGACTGGATGACCAACGTTCGAGATTGGTGCATCTCGCGCCAGATCTGGTGGGGCCATCGCATCCCTGTGTGGTACTGCGAATGCGGCGAGGTCATCGCTGCCCTCGAGGATCCGACGGAGTGCCCCAAGTGCGCCTCATCGAACCTCGAGCAGGATTCCGACGTGCTCGACACGTGGTTCTCCTCCCAGCTCTGGCCCTTCTCGACGCTGGGATGGCCGGATGAGACTCCCGAACTGAAGGCTTTCTATCCAACCACTCTGATGGTCACGGCTTACGAGATCCTTTACCTGTGGGTGGCGAGGATGATCTTCTCGGGCCTGTACTTCATGGGCGACGTTCCGTTCAAAGACGTACTGATCACGGGCATGGTTCGCGACAAGTCCGGTAAGAAGATGTCGAAATCTCTCGGGAATGTCATCGACCCCTTGGATCTGATCGACCGATTCGGTGCCGACGCCCTACGGTTCTCGATGGCTTCTCTTGCAACTTCGGGGAACGATGTGAACTTCTCGGAGGATCGCATCGAAGGCGCCCGCAACTTCGCGAACAAACTGTGGAACGCGTCCCGGTTCGCGCTGATGTCACTAGGTGACGAAAGGCCGGACCTCCCATCTTTCGACGAGCTTGATCTCTCCGACCGGTGGATCCTGTCGCGGCTCGACACAACGATCGCGGAGTACGAGGCACACCTTGCCGGCTACAACCTCGCGGAGGCCATGCGCACCCTGCAACAGTTCATGTGGAGCGAGTTCTGCGATTGGTATATCGAACTCGCCAAGATGCGATTCGAGGCTTCAGACTCCCGCGTGGCCAAGGGCGTTCTCGTGCATGTGTTGGACACGACACTCAGGGCGCTCCATCCGGTGATGCCATTCATCACCGAAGAACTGTGGAGCAAACTTCGGCCGGAAGCGGGCTCCATCATGACCACCGAGTGGCCCGAGCCGATGGGCCGGCAGGATCCGGAAGCTGAAGATGTGCTCGAGCGTTTCCAGGACCTTGTCACGGCGCTTCGTCGTGCGAAGGCCGATCGCGGTGTTCCCCCAGGCAAGAGAGTGCCGGCCCTTATCGTCGCCCACGGATTCAAGGAAGAGATAGACCGGATGCGCCTGGCCATCGCAACATTGGCCCGCCTCGCTAGCATCGATTTCGTTGAGAGCCTTCCAGCCGAAGGAACCTTCGCCCGCACCGTTTCGGACGCGGGGATCGAAGCAGCTCTCGATCTCGGTGATCTTGTCGATGTGGATGCTGAGAAGGCAAAGCTGGCTTCTCGCGTCAAAGAGATGGAAGCCGAGATCGATCGAGCTTCCAAGAAACTGTCGAACGAGAGCTTCGTAGGGAAAGCGCCCGCGGACGTGGTCGCTAAGGAACAAGCGAAGCTCCATGACTACCGAGCCACCAAGGACAAGCTCGAGTCCCAGCTGAAGGCCCTCGGCTAGAGGTGTCACAAGGGTGAGTTTCAAAGCGGCAACAAAACACCTCGAGCGCTTGGGCGTCGATGCGATGAAGCATCTGGCGCCGTCGCTGGTACGCATCGAAGCCATAACCGAGGCACTGAACGATCCCCAGCGCTCGATCCCTGCGATCCACATCACCGGCACGAACGGGAAGACCTCTACGGCACGGATCGCAACCTCATTACTGGTGGGGTCGGGGCTTTCGGTTGGAACGTACACGTCTCCCCATCTGGAGTCCGTTACCGAACGGATCATGCTTTCCGGCGAGCCGATATCAAAGGCGGCGTTCGGCGAGGTGTACGACCACATCCGTCCTTATCTCGACGAGGTCGAGCGGAACCTGTCCGATGAACTCTCTTACTTCGAGCTGCTGACGGCGATGTTCTTCCTCTGGGCGTCCGAACAACCGGTTGATGTGATGGTTGTGGAGGTCGGACTGGGCGGCCGCTGGGACGCTACGAACGTAGTGCCATCGCAAGTTTCGGTGATCACGAACATCGGTCTCGACCACACGAAGCTGCTTGGTGAAGATCGCGTTTCGATCGCCAAAGAGAAGAGCGGCATCATCAAACCGGATTCGGTCGTCGTGACGGCAGAGCGCAGCCCCGACGTTATGAGAGTGATCGAGGGAGAAGCACGTAAGCAAGGTGCCGAGGTCTCCTTGTTCGGCCGCGATTTCGACCTCGAGGAGAACCTTCTGGCACTCGGTGGGAGGTACCTCTCTGCATCGACATCGCGGTCCAGGTACGAGGGTCTGTTCCTCCCGATGCACGGCGAGCATCAGGGGACCAATGCCGCAACAGCATTGGAAGCGGTGACGCGCTTTCTCCCTGCCCAAGAACTTGGCCAAGAGGTTCTCCAGGAGGGTTTATCGACCGTTGTTGTGCCGGGTCGCCTCGAGTCGGTCCGACAGGGGAGCGCGACGCAAGCGCCCGTCCTGCTCGATGTGGCCCACAACCCCGATGGGATGTCAGCGCTGATCACGACTCTTATCGAAGAGTTCGCGTTCGAGCGGATCGTGTTCGTGCTTGGCATCCTGAGCGACAAGGATCACGCAGGGATGCTCCGCGAGGTCGCTCGAGTGGAGGGCCATGTGATCGCGACAGAGGCTCGAAGCGTGCGATCCTTCCCGGCCCCCGAACTGCTCACCGCGGCAGAGGGGTTAGGTTTGGGCGGTGATTCGGTGCCGGACGTTGCTTCGGCGGTGAAACGAGCACTCCAGATCGCTACACCCGGTGACCTTATCTGCGTGACCGGATCTCATTACGTTGTCGGAGAGGCCCGCGGTGTCCTGCGCGCTTCACAGAAGTTAAGTAAGGAGGCCCGAGATGGCTGATGTTCAAGAAACATTCATCATGGTTAAGCCCGACGGTGTGCGGCGCCGGCTGGTCGGCGAGGTCGTGTCCCGGATCGAGAACAAGGGCTACAACCTCAAGGGGATGAAGCTCTTCACGATCGATAAGGAACTGGCCGAGACCCACTATGGCGAGCACTCCTCGAAGCCCTTCTTCGGCGAGCTCGTTAGCTTCATCACCTCCGGCCCCGTTGTCGCCATGGTTGTCGAGGGCGTCGACGCGGTAGCGGGGATGCGCCAGATCATGGGAGCTACTAACCCGCTCGAGGCTGCTCCCGGCTCGATCAGAGGCGATTTCGCCAGCTTCATCACCGAGAACCTCGTTCACGGCTCGGACTCCCCAGATTCCGCGGCGCGCGAGATCAAGCTCTTCTTCGGCTAGGTTGCAGGTGCTACTCTGGCTGCTGAACAAGAGCACAAGCAGTCACTCGACCAACACAAACCCCAGGAGCATCTCTAGATGGACAACTTCTTCTCGTTCATAGGCCGCGATATGGCCGTGGACCTCGGAACAGCCAACACTCTCGTCTATGTGAGGGGCCGCGGGATCGTTTTGAACGAGCCGTCCGTGGTCGCGATCAACACCAAGACCGGAGCGATCCTGGCCGTGGGTTCCGAAGCCAAGCGGATGATCGGCCGCACCCCTGCCCACATCGTTGCCATCCGTCCTCTCAAAGACGGGGTCATCGCGGACTTCGATGTGACCGAGAAGATGCTTCGTTACTTCATCCAAAAAGTCCACAAGCGCAGCTTCCTCGCCAAACCGCGCGTCGTCGTTTGTGTCCCATCTGGGATCACCGGAGTCGAACAGCGCGCCGTCGAAGAGGCAACGATCTCGGCCGGAGCGCGTAGCGTGTTCATCATCGAAGAACCGATGGCCGCCGCGATCGGTGCGGGATTGCCGGTGCACGAACCTACGGGGAACATGGTCGTCGACATCGGTGGTGGGACGACGGAGGTTGCAGTCGTATCTCTCGGTGGCATCGTCACGAGCCAAAGCATCCGTATCGGAGGCGACGAGCTCGACGAGGCCATCATCAACTACATCAAGAAGGAGTACTCGCTGATGCTCGGCGAGCGCACCGCCGAAGAGATAAAGATGGCGATCGCGTCCGCGTTCCCGATGCCGGAAGAGCAGCAGGCCGAGATCCGAGGTCGCGACCTGGTGACGGGACTACCGAAAACCATCGTGGTGTCTGCCGAGGAGATCCGGCGGGCGATCGAGGAACCTGTGAATGCGATCGTCGATGCCGTCAAGAACACGCTCGATAAGACCCCGCCGGAGCTGGCGTCCGACATCATGGACAAGGGCATCGTCCTTGCCGGTGGAGGTGCCCTGCTGAGGGGACTCGACGAGCGCTTGAAGCACGAGACCGGGATGCCGATCCACATCGCCGAAGACCCGCTTATCGCCGTGGCTATCGGCTCGGGCAAGTGCCTCGAGGAGTTCGAGGCGCTCAAGCGTGTGCTGATCAGCTCCACCCGCCACTAGAAGGGCACTTCCGCAGGGCTGTTACCCTGGTTGCTTAGGGTGGCCCCCGGCGTGTTTGGGTGCGGCCGCCACAAGGTTTTCGCGGCAAGCGAAGAGGTTTTATACGGATGTATCGCCCGAAGCGGCGAGGCCGGCTCCTGCTACTCGTCTTCCTCGCCCTATCTATCCTGCTCATCACCCTCGACTTTCGAGGGGGGTCCGGCGGACCCCTGGAGCGCGCCAAGGACATCACCGCGGCCATCGTTGCCCCGATCCAGAGGGGAGTCACGGCGATCACCAGACCCATCGGGAACTTCTTCAGCTCGCTAGGGGATCTAGCCAACCTCCGCGAGGAGAACGGCCGCTTGGAGGCCGAGCTCGAATCGATCTCTACCGAGATCAACGAAGCGCGCAACCTGCAGGATGAGAACGAAGAACTACGCGCGGTGCTCGAGCTTGACGAGGGATGGGCATCGATGGAGCGCGTAACCGCGCAGATCATCGCCGACTCGCCGGGTAACTACGTGTGGGCGGTGGTGATCGACAGAGGTTCGGCCGACGGCATCAGACGCAACATGGCTGTCATCAGTCCAGAAGGTTTGGTGGGCAAGATCCTCGAGGTCGAGGAGAACGAATCGACGGTGCTCTTGCTGATCGACCCGAACCTCGGGGCGGGCGCGACGACGGATGGCAGGGGTCTCACGGGAGTTGTGAGTGGGAATGGCGAGGGCCAAGATCTGTCGCTCGAATTCGTGTCCAAAGAAGAAGATGTCCGGGTTGGGGACGAAGTCGTGACGTCTAACTTCACCGGGCGGATCTTTCCTCCGGGGATCCCGATCGGATACGTCAGTCGTGTTGGCGGAGACCCTCGGAGTGCCGACTTCGATATCGATGTCAATCCTTACGTTGAGTTCAAGAGTTTGAACTTCCTAGTGGTGCTCCTCGAGACGGGGGAAACGCTCCCAGGGGAGCCGTCCCCATGAGCATGACTTCCAAGCGCTTCGGCTTCGCCTCAGAGTTCGGCCTTCCGCGCTTCGGAGCCATCACCGCGATCCTGATCGTCGCCGTCGTCCTTCAGTCCACGCTCCTAACCAAAGTGACTCTGCTTGGAGTTAACCCACAACTCCTCTTCGTGGTGATCATGTGCCTTGCGCTCTCCGAGGGGGAGGTTGTTGGTGTTGTCGTCGGCTTCTTCGGGGGTCTGATGCAAGACTTCCTGCTCCCCGAAGCCATAGTGGGACTCACCGCCCTGATCTACACGTTCGTTGGTTATGCAGTGGGGATGGCGCGGTACACCTTGCCGTCCCAATCGGTCTGGACCCCGGTATTCATCGTGGCTGCGGCCTCTGCCATCACCGAATTCGGCTACGCGCTGCTGTCGATCATCATGGGTCAGAACTGGGTGAGCCTCGGCTACACCGCCAAGATTGCCGGTCTCGTGATCCTCTACAACACGCTCCTCACGCCTTTCGTCTTCCCATTGGTCAAGCGGATAGCAGACAAAGTCCGCCGCGAACGGATCGTGAGGCTGTGACGTAATGGGCGTGCCAAAGGGCTTCATGTCTCCGCAGGGTCCCGAGCGCCACAGTCTCGAGCGCCTGAAACTCCGTCTGGCCGTTTTGGGGATCCTTGTGGTGGCGGCTTTCGTGGCGCTTTTCTCTCGACTCTGGTTCCTGCAGGTGCTGGCCGCCGATGATTTCAGCCAACTCGCCAAGGAGAACCGCGTTCGACTCCTTTACTCCGAGCCCGATCGAGGCAGGATCCTCGATCGCAACGGCTTCGTCTTGGTCGACAACCGACTTTCTACATCGGTCACGGTTGATCGCGAGATAGTCGAGACCCCCGTTAAGAAGCGTGCGGTCTTCCGACGGCTATCGCTACTGCTCGACATCCCGGAAGACGAGCTCGATGATCGTCTCAACGATGTGCGGGTTTCTCCGTACAAGCCGGTCGCCGTCGCACACGATGTTCCGATCCAGGTCGTTGCTCAGATCAGGCACAGCCCCGAGCGGTACTTGGGTGTCGCGGTCGAAGAGAGGCCAGTGCGCTTCTACCCTCAAGGCCCGTGGGCCGCGCAGATACTCGGGTACGTCGGCGAGATCACCGATACCCAGTTCAAGCAGCCTTACTTCAAGAACGCGCAGCCCGACTATCAGCCCGGTGACATCGTCGGGCGTGCAGGGATCGAGCTGAGTTACGACCACGAACTCCGCGGTCGTCCGGAGATCAGACAAGTCGTGGTGAACTCCTCGAGCAAAGTGGTCGGGGGTCATCGCCTGCAGGAGGCCGAACCCGGTAAGGACCTGATCACCACGTTGGACATCCGGATCCAGCAGATCGCCGAGAGGGCTTTGGAATCGGCGATCAACGCGAACAGAGCAGTCGACTACCGCGCCTCGGATGCTGCGGCAGTCGTGCTCGATCCAAACACCGGCGGAGTCGTGGCGATGGCGAGCTACCCGACGTACGACCCGGCGATCCTTGCCGACGGGTTGCAGACACGCGAGTTCGAGCAAGAACTTGGAGCGGCCACCGACGCACCCGAGGATGATCGACTTATCAATCGCGGGATGAGCGCCGCCTATTCGCCGGGTTCGACTTTCAAGCTAGCAACGGCGATGGCAGCTCTTGGTCTCGATGTTGCCGACATCAATGAATTGATCGCGTGTCCCGGCTATGTCGAGTTGGGCCTGAACGAGCAACGTTTCAATAACTGGACGAGTGTCGACTTCGGTTCGATCGGTTTCGCCCGGTCGATGGAGATCTCTTGCGACACCTTCTATTACGAACTCGGGTGGCGGATGGAGGAGCGTTGGGGGGCGGGTAACGGCGACGGGACCGAGCGCTTCCAAGAGCTGCTCCGCGACATCGGTTTCGACAAGCCGACCGGTATCGACCTTCCCGGTGAGATCGGCGGGACGATCCCCGACGAGAAGTGGCTCGAAGAGCTCTGTGCAGCCCGGCCCACGCTCGAGGGTTGTGCGTTCGGTTGGCTCCCTGGTTACACCGTGAACATGTCCATCGGACAGGGCGAGGTCTTGACGACCCCCCTCCAGATGGCCGTGAACTACGCCAGTGCGGTCAATGGTGGCCGTTTGATGCGCCCTCACGTGGCCGACTACTTCGGAAAACCAGAGGTCGAGTTGGCGACACAGGTCGAGCTTCCCAGCCCGGAGCCACTAGCGGAACTGACCGCGTCGGCTTCGCCGAGTGTCAGCCCAAGCTCATCAGCAACACCGACTCCGTCACCTTCACCATCGCCGTCCGCGTCGGCATCTCCCGCCTTCCAGGATCGCGTCTCTCTGGGGGACGAGAGCGTCGTTCGCCGGATCAAACCGAAGGTTCTGGGCCGTGTCCCGTTGAGCGAAGAGGAACTCGCTGAATTGAGAGAGGGTCTGGAGGATGTAGTTAGCGGGCCAGACGGAACGGGGGCGAGTGCTTTCGCCGGGTTCCCACTCGATCGATTCCAAGTGGCCGGCAAGACGGGTACTGCCGAGATCGGTGAGTCCGACGACAACCGTGCGTGGTTCGTTTCGTATGCACCTGCCGATGCACCTCAGTACGTGATAGCGGTCTACATGAACTACGCAGGACATGGGGGAGAGAGCGCGGCCCCCATCGCGCGTCAGATCTACGAAGGGATCTTCGGTCTCAACGACGACACCGAGGACGTCACCTTGGGACATGACGAGTCGGATTGATGAGATCTGAAGGGCTTTTCGGGCATGCGGTCGATCGGATCGGAGGGGAGCCGATCGCAGCGCGCATGGCGCGCAAGGCCCCTATCCGTCACCTCGATCCGGCCCTCCTGTTGATCACCCTCGCTCTCAGCGTCTTCGGGGCGATCATGGTCTATTCGGCGATCGCAAGTAAGGGCGGTACCGATGGGTTAGAGCCCTCAACGTTCCTCCAGCGACAGGTCGGTTACGCAGTTGTGGGGGCCGCCTTGCTGATCGCGTTGAGCTTCTTCGACTACCGACACCTGAAGGGACTATCGATAATCCTCTACGGAGCAACGGCGGTCGTCCTGGCGCTGGTCCTTACTCCCATCGGCGAAGTCGTCGGTGGGGCGCGCCGCTGGATCGATTTCGGATTCATTCAGATTCAGCCTTCTGAGCCCGCCAAGATCGCAGTGATCGTTGTGGTGGCGGCTTACCTAGCAGAGCGCAAAGGCGATGTCCATGCTCCGCACATCCTGGCGGTTCTCGGCATCGTCGCCCTGCCGGCTGCTCTGATCTTCCTCGAGCCCGACCTCGGCACGATGATGGTTTTCGTAGCGCTGACTGCTTCTCTACTTCTCCTAGGAGGGGCCCGGCCCCGGCATTTCATCGTGTTGACGCTGGTAGGGCTGGTCGCGGTGGTCGGGTCCGTGAAGCTGGATCTGATCAAGGACTACCAGATCGAACGCGTCACAGCGTTCCTCGACGCGAGTCCCGACGTTCAATCCGAGGGCTACAACCTCACGCAATCGAAGATCGCGATCGCGTCCGGAGGCATGGGGGGAAAGGGCTTGGGGGCCGAGAATACGCAGACGGCATTGGACTTCGTGCCCGAACAGCAGACGGACTTCATCTTCACGGCGGTAGGGGAGCAGCTCGGCTTCGTTGGCTCGGCAACGCTCCTTGCCCTTTTCGCCATCCTTCTGTGGAGGGCGCTGCGGATCGCTCTGATGTCCCGTGATCTATTCGGAACCTTGATCGGCGGTGCGATCGTTTCGTATTGGGCGTTCCAGATCTTCGTGAACGTGGGGATGACGATGGGGATCATGCCGATCACCGGGATCCCTCTGCCTTTCATCTCTTACGGAGGGTCCGCGATGATCACGAACTACATCGCGGTAGCTCTACTTCTGAACATCCACATGAGGAGATACGTATGAGCGCCCCCGATATCTCTCTTTGGACCCAGATCGAGCCCTTGTTGCCGCGGGTGCGTAAGCCTGCTCAGTACATAGGTGGCGAGTGGAACGCAACCGTCAAAGGCCCCGCAGACGTCGATCTGAGATGGCTCTTGGTCTTTCCGGATGCCTACGAGGTGGGCTTTCCCAATCAGGGTTTGCAGGTCCTTTACGAGATCCTTAACGAACGATCCGACGTTGCGGCCGAGCGTTCTTACTCACCCCTGATGGACATGGAATCGGAGATGCGCGCCGCGGGCATCCCAACCTTCTCGCTGGAGAACCACCTTCCGGCAGGATCGTTCGACATCATCGCGTTCACTCTTCCTCAGGAGAACATCTACACGAACGTTCTCAACTTCATCGATATGGCGGGTGTTCCAGTTAGGAGTGCCGAGAGGGAGCCGGGGCATCCGCTGGTGATCGCGGGTGGGCATGCTGCTTTCAACCCCGAGCCCATGGCGGACTTCATCGATGCGTTCGTGATCGGTGATGGCGAAGAAGTTGTCCATGACATCACCGACGTCGCCCTCAAAGCGAAAGAGGGAAACTGGACACGTACCGATCTGCTGATAGCCCTCGCCGGGATCGAAGGCGTGTACGTCCCTTCTCTCTACGAGTCCGAGTACCTACCCGACGGCCGCTTGCGGGGAACCTTCTCTCGTCATACCGCCGCCCCGGCGCGAGTCATGCGCCGAACGGTCTTCGATCTGGATGCGTTTCCCTACCCGAAGCGGCCGCTCGTCCCGCTGACGGAGGTAGTTCACGATCGGCTCGCTGTCGAGATCTTCAGGGGATGCACGCGCGGTTGCCGGTTCTGTCAAGCGGGGATGATCACTCGCCCCGTGCGTGAGCGATCGACCGCCACCGTGAGAAAGATCATCGATAACGGTTTGAAGGCTTCGGGCCTTCCGGAGGTCGGCCTACTCTCGCTTTCGTCCGCAGATCATTCCGAGATCCACGAGATGGTCAAGAGCGTGGCGGATGACTACGAGGCCAGCAGCACTTCGATCTCGCTTCCTTCGACCCGCGTGGACGCTTTCAACGTAGAGCTGGCGGATGAGTTGACCCGTAGCGGCCGGAGAACCGGACTGACGTTCGCCCCGGAAGCCGGGACGGAGCGGATGCGGAAAGTGATCAATAAGACGGTGTCGGAAGACGACATGATCCGTACGGCCAAGGCGGCATATGCCAAAGGATGGCATCACCTCAAGCTCTATTTCATGTGTGGCCTTCCGACCGAGCGTGATGAAGACGTCGTCGGGATAGCCGAGATAGCCGACAAGGTTGCCGAAGCGGGTCGGGACGTGGGAAACACAAATGCAAAGGTCACCGCTTCATGTGGGGCGTTCGTTCCCAAGCCGCACACGCCTTTCCAGTGGTGCGCCCAAGACGCGGTAGCCGAGACCGATCGGAAACTCTCCCTGCTCAAGAGATCGGTCAAGTCGCGCAAGGTCAAATGCAGGACGCACGGTGGGTGGGCTGCGCAACTCGAGGGGTTCCTGTCCCGGGGTGACCGGCGGATCGGCGCTGTCATCGAACAAGCCTGGCGTAACGGTGCTCGATTCGATCAGTGGGGAGATCACTTCAGGCCTGAGCTTTGGCGCGATGCCGCAAGGGCCTGCGACATCGACGTCGAGTGGTACACAACGCGGCCCCGTGACTCCCGGGAGGTGTTCCCTTGGGATCACATCTTCGCGGGGGTCGAGAAGGACTGGTTGTGGGACGACTGGAAAGCAGCCGAGCGAGGTAACGACCTCGACGACTGCAGGTGGGGAGCCTGCACCGATTGCGGAACCCACGACCTCGGAACCACCGTGGAGTGTCATGAGATCTCGGCCGACACCAAGATGCGTTTACCGCTGGCGATGGGACCCCAACGATGAGGGCATGTCCATGAGGTCGTATTCATGAGATACAGGATCAGGTGGGCCAAGCGCGGGAAGTTGCGTTACCTCTCGCACCACGACGAGGCTTTGATCTTTGAACGAGCGGCTCGTCGCGGCGGGCTGCCTCTCGCTTACTCGCAGGGCTTCTCGCCCCATCCGAAGATCGCCTTCGGGTCGGGGCTCCCCGTGGGTTACGGCAGCGAGGTCGAGCTTCTCGACATCGGCCTGACCGACCCGCTACCCGACTCTCAGGTCGTCGAGCTCTTCAACGCTGGCCTCCCCGAGGGGCTTCAGGTGCTTTCCGCGGCACCCGTCGCCGATGGGGCGATCTCGCTAGGTGCTCTGATCCATGCCGCGGATTACGAAGTGACGTGTTCGGAGCCATGGGTGGAGGATGCCTTGAGTCGGTTCCTGGGTATCGATAGCTACATGATCACCAAGCCGTACAAAGGTGGCCATCGAGAAGACGACCTCCGGCGGGGCGTTATCGATGGAGTACTGACGCAAGATGGCTTCACGTTGAGGTGTGCGATCAAACCTCGCGCGATCCGGCCATCCGACGTGTTCGCCGCGCTCGAAGAGATGGCCGGCCAGGATGCCGGGGTCGTTGGCTTCCAGCGTGTTGCACTACTGACCAGCAAGGACGACGACTTCGTCGCCTTGGATGAGAACTTCCAAGAACTGAAGGTGGCAAGTTGAACGACCAGACAAGACCGCGCGAGCGCGCAGCAGACCTAGATCTACCGCGTCCCGAGCCGGTCGGCGATCCCGACGACTCTCCCTCGAGACCGAGACGCCGTAAACCAGCACAACGACGTACGCCTGAGGCTTCCAAGGTGGATCCCACCGAGACGAAGACCGAAGTCAAGACCGAAACGGAGTCGGAAGCTCCCAAGACCGATGCTCCGAAGAAGCCTGCCGCGCCGAGGAGGACTCGGAGGCCGGCGGCAAGTAAGCAAGCAGTGGAGACCTCTCCATCGGAGAAACCCGCCAGTGACGGACCCGAAGGGGCACCTCAGCGCAAGCGCGGAACCCGGAAGCGACGACCTCCGCGGCGTACCGGGGTTCGACCCGAGGTCGACCGCGTCATGCTCGTGCACGCCGACGTCAAAGGCACCCAGATCGCCGTGCTTGAAGAAGGTGACATCGTCGAGCACTACGTCACCAGGCATGACGATCGCTCGATAGCAGGCAACGTTTACCTCGGCAAGGTGCAGAACGTTCTGCCCGGCATGGAAGCTTCCTTCGTCGACATCGGCGAATCTCGAAACGGGGTTCTCTACGCCGGAGAGGTGGGCATCGCCGGCGAGGAGGGTGACGAGGTTCCTCGAATCGAAACCGTTTTGAAGTCGGGGCAGCCCATCCTCGTGCAGGTGACCAAGGATCCGATGCGAGCCAAGGGTGCGCGGCTAACCGCTCTCGTGTCGATCGCCGGGCGCCACCTGGTCCTCGTTCCGCACGCGAAGAGTGTCGGTGTTTCCAGGAGGCTTTCCGATGCAGAGCGTTCCCGCCTTAGGGACTTCGCGCAAGCGATGCGCCCTGACGATCACGGTCTGATCGTCAGGACGGCAGCCGAAGGAGCATCTCAGGACGACCTCGAACGCGACCTACAACGTCTGCTCGAAACGTGGACCGAGATCGAGAAGCGTTCCAAAGGTGCGAAGGCGCCGACCCTCCTTTACTCCGAGCCCGAGTTAGAGCTACGCGTGATCCGTGATCTATTCAACAAAGAAGTGAGCCGCTGCATCGTCGATGAGTCCGACCTCGAGTACAAGCTGCGCAGCTACATCCGCACGACCACACCCGATCTCGACAGTCGCCTCGAACTGTTTGAAGGACAGCTGCCCATCTTCGAGGAGTACCGCGTACAGGAACAGATCCGTAAGAGCCTCGATCGAAAGGTATGGCTCCCGTCGGGTGGACACCTTGTGATCGATCGCACCGAGGCCATGACCGTGATCGACGTGAACACTGGGAAGTTCGTCGGCAAGTCCTCGCTGGAGGAGACGGTCTTCCGGACCAACAAGGAAGCTGCGATCGAGGTGTCGCGTCAGCTACGCCTTCGTGACATCGGGGGGATCATCGTCATCGACTTCATCGATATGGAGGATCAGAGCAACCGAGATGAGCTGCTCAAGACCTTCAGGCGAGCCCTGGACACCGATCGCACCCGGACCCAGGTCTTCGACATCTCTTCCCTAGGTTTGGTTCAGATGACAAGGAAGAACGTCTCGGCCGGCATCGTCGAAGCGTTCTCGGATGCGTGCCCCACCTGCGAGGGCCGCGGCATCCTCATCCACGAAGACATCGACAACTGACGCTCAGGTCGTAATCTCCATCCATGACAAAAACCCAAGCAGTTGAGGAAGTCAGTTGGGATCTGGATGGACTGGTCGAAGGCAAGGGGGCCGCGGGGGTTGAGGAATTCCTCGAAGAGGCGGACCGGGTTGCTGATGGGCTAACGCAGTACCGCGGGAAGCTCGCAACCATGGACGCGGCCACGTTGGCCGTGGTGATGAACGAACTGGCCGAGGTGCGTTCTCTGATCACTCGGGCGGGTTCATTCGCCGGCCTTCGCTACGCGGTCGACTCGAACGATCCGGCTAACGGTGCACTGGTTCAGAAGGTGCAAGAGCGTTCAACTGCGACGTCGACGAAGCTGATCTTCTTCGAACTGGAGTGGGCCGAACTCGATGACGCCAAGGTCGACGAGCTCTTGGCCGACCAGGCACTCGATCCCTATCGCCACTACTTGAGGATGGAGCGCAAGTACAAGGATCACCTCCTTACCGAAGCCGAAGAGAAGGTGATGGCCGAGAAGCGCGTCACGGGCCGGGCCGCGTGGCAGCGGTTATTCGACGAGCTCATCTCGGCACTTGAAGTTGAGATCAACGGCGAGCCCAAGACTTTCGAAGAAGCCATGAGCCTCATGTCCTCTCCCGATAGGGCGGTGCGCCGCTCCACCTCCGACGCGATCACCGCGGCCCTCGAGCCAGGACTCAAGACCCGTTCGTTCCTGTTCAACACGATCCTCGCCGACAAGGCCATCGACGACCGGTTGCGTAGTTACCCGAACTGGTTGAGCTCGCGCAACCTTTCTAACGAAGCCAGCGACGAGTCTGTGCAAGCACTCGTCGAGGCCGTGAAGGCGCGTTACGACCTTCCGCAGCGTTGGTACGGACTGAAGGCGAAGGTGTGGGGGATCGAGAAGATCGCGGACTACGACCGGATCGCGACCCTGATCGATGACGAAGAGCACATCGAGTGGGACGACGCGGTGGAGACGGTGCTGACGTCCTACGAATCGTTCTCGCCTGAGATCGCTCGCCTCGCGAAGCAGTTCTTCGACGATCGCTGGGTGGATGCACCGGTCCGCCCGGGCAAGAGGCTTGGGGCGTTCTGCGCTTACACGGTGCCCGAACTCCACCCCTACGTTTTCCTCAACTACACCTACAAGCGCCGAGACGTTGCGACCATGGCCCACGAACTTGGTCATGGGGTACATGCGGCCCTGTCGCGGCCCCAGGGGATCTTCCAACACATGACACCACTCACCGTTGCCGAGACCGCATCGGTGTTCGGCGAGACGGTGACCGTGGGAAGGCTGCTCGAAACCGCGTCCGACGCCAAGAGTCGCTTCGCTCTCTTGGCCGAATCGATGGAGCGCTCGATCGCCACCGTGTTCCGGCAGATCGCGATGAACCAGTTCGAGGAAGCGGCTCACAACGCTCGCCGCAACGAGGGCGAGCTATCTACCGAACGCATCAGCGAGCTCTGGGTCGAGACACAAGGCCCGATGTTCGGGGACAGCGTTGAGATCACCGAGAACTACCACACGTGGTGGAGCTACATCCCGCACTTCATCGGATCACCCGGATACGTCTATGCATATGCGTACGGCGAACTTCTGGCGCTGTCGGTGTACAAGCGCTACCAAGAGGTGGGGGCCGCGTTCGTGCCCAAGTACATCGAGATGCTGTCGGCCGGAGGCTCGAAGTCGCCCGAGGAACTCGGCAAGATCGTCGACTGCGACCTAACCGATCCTGAGTTCTGGAACGGCGGCCTACAGATAATCGCGAACCAACTGGATTCCACAGAAGAAGCAGCCAAAGAAGCCGGCATCCTGACTTAGATATAACCCTCCGCGGCTAGTAGTTCTTTCATACCGGCTTCTAGCGAGCGGGGGGAGTAGCCGAGGTCGCGTTTGGCTTTGTCGGAGGTTGCCCAGTAGGTGACGCCGACCGATGCGGAGATGACCTCTCTCATGTTGGGTGGGAAGCCGAGGAGTGGGTTCACGAAGCGACCCATCGGAGCAGTCGCCTTCAGGAGACCCTTGGGAACTGCGAAGCGGGGAGACTTCCGGCCGATGAGTTGCGCCGCCGTATCGGTGAGCGCGCCGATCGAAGTGATCTCGCCTCCAACAACGTAGGCCTCACCGATCTGACCTTTGTCGAGTGCGAGCAAGATGCCGTCGGCGACGTCATCGACGTAGCTCGCCGTCACACCCGTTTCCGGGAAGATCTTCACGGGCAGTCGCTTCTTGAGGAACATCCTTAAGAGGTTCCCGGTCTCCGACGTGTCGCCGGGGCCGTAGACAAGGCCAGGTTGGACGACCACCGCGGGCAGGTTGTGCTCGTCGATCATGATGCGGACGATCTTGTGCGCCTTGTGCTTGGTCTCGTCGTAGTAGGAGACGTAACGCTCGTTGTGCATGTGGGTCTCATCGACCACACTGCCCTCGGTGTTGCCGAAGGCGTTGACGGTCGAGATGTACACGACCTTGGGGATCTCGGTGCGGAGGGCAGCCTTCATCACCCCTTCGGTGCCGAGGACGTTGGCGTCGAACATCGCCTGCCGATCCTTGTCCGGCATGCCCACCTTGTAGACGGCGGCAGAGTGGATGACGGCGTCGCACCCCACCATGGCTGCCTGGATCACGTGATCGTTGGCGAGGTCTCCGGTCACGAGTTCACAGCCGAGGTCGGCCAGCTTGGAGGCTTTGGCCGGGTCCCGAACGAGGGCCTTGACCTGATCGCCCCTATCGAGGAGTTTGCGGGCGAGGACCCCACCGATGAAGCCCGTACCTCCGGTCAGGAAAACCTTCAAAAGCCGTCCTTTCCCGTTCTGCTATCATCTAGCGGCCCACTTCTTCGGGCCCAAAACCAAGGGGTTTACATGTACGCAGTCATCCGCGCGGGCGGAAAGCAACACAGAGTCGCCAAGGGCGACATCATAGAGGTCGAGAAGCTGGAAGGCTCCAGCACGGTCGAATACACGCCGCTCTTGATCGTGGACGACAAGGGAAAGGTCCGCTCGGGGGCTTCCGAACTCGCCAAAGCTTCGGTGACGGCGAAGGTCCTGGAAGACACGATGGGACCCAAGATCAAGGTCTTCAAGTACAAGAACAAGACCGGCTACCGGCGCACCACGGGACATCGCCAGAAGTACACCAAGATCGAGATCTCCGGCATCAAGTTGAGCGGTTCGACCAGTTCGTCGACCAAGAAAGAGGAGGCGACTGATGGCTCATAAGAAAGGCGCTTCGTCTACCCGTAACGGTCGCGATTCAGAGGCTCAACGACTCGGCGTAAAGATCTACGGCGGTCAAGACGTGGGCCCCGGCGAGATCATCGTTCGCCAGCGAGGCACGCGGTATCACCCGGGTCAGAACGTCGGCAAGGGTGGCGACGACACGCTGTTCTCTCTTGCTACAGGCAAGGTGAAATTCCACCGGATGCGAGGTCGCAACGTCATCAGCGTGGTCAGCGGCGAATAGTTCGACACTCTTTTACCGATCACTGAAGGGGCTCGGGCGACCGGGCCCTTTTCCATTTCTAGAAGAATGAGGGCATGAAGGGGTTCGTAGACGAAGCGAAGGTTCAAGTCATGGCCGGTGCAGGTGGCAACGGGGCCGTGGCGTTCCATCGCGAGCCTTTCAAGCCGAAGGGCGGACCCGACGGCGGCGACGGCGGCAACGGCGGCAGCATCGTTTTCGTGGCCGACCATGGTGTGGGCACCCTTCTCGACGTGCGCGATCACCCGCACATCAAAGCCGACCGTGGCGGACACGGCGAAGGGAACCGAAGGGAAGGCGCACGCGGCAAGGATCGTGTCGTGCTCATCCCCCCGGGCACCGTCGTTTACGACAGCGAAGGAACCATGCTCGCCGACCTCGCGAGTCCAGGCGATCGATTCGTCGCAGCTCAGGGAGGGAAAGGGGGCCGCGGTAATGCGCGTTTCGCAACAGCAACTCGCCGCGCACCCGGCTTCTCCGAGAAAGGCGAGCCCGGCGAGGATCGCTGGCTGACACTCGAGTTGCGCTTGCTTGCGGATGTCGGCCTGGTGGGTTTTCCGAACGCCGGTAAGTCCACACTCGTGTCTCGGATCTCTGCAGCGAAACCCAAGATCGCCGACTACCCGTTCACGACGTTGGTCCCCAACCTTGGCGTGGTGCAGAGCGGACCAGAGGCATACGTGGTGGCCGACATCCCGGGTCTGATCGAGGGTGCTTCGACGGGCCGGGGACTGGGCCACCAGTTCCTCCGCCACGTTCGCCGCGCCGCGGTACTCCTGTTCCTCGTAGACCTAGCCGCCCCCGACCGAGACCCGATCAAGGACGTCGACGTGCTGCGAGCCGAGCTCGAGGCGTTCGATCCCGAGCTTGCGGCGCGGCCCTTCATCGTCATAGCGACCAAGATGGATGTTGCTCCCGAGAAACTGCCGGACGTGAGAGCGGCTCATCCTGACGCGCTTGGGATCTCTGCTGTAACGGGGGAGGGGATCCCCGAGCTCCTCCGGGAGTTGTCCGCGTCCGTGCACCAGTCCCGAGCCGATACTCCCGCCGCCGCTGGATATCTACGCCACGTGGTTCGCGAGTCTCCCGTCGAGGTCAAACGCGAGGGAGAGGCTTGGCGGGTGACCGGCACTCGCGTCGAGAGGGCCGTCGATCAGACCGACATCGCCAACGATGAGGGGGTTGCTCGGCTTCAGCGTCGCTTGATCTCGATGGGTGTGGAACGGAAGTTGGAAGAGGCCGGTGCCAAGCGTGGCGACGAGGTGCGTATCGGCACGATCGATTTCGATTTCGAACCTGAGGGAGCGGAAGACGAAGTCCCAGAGGATGCCGAAGATGTCTCGCCCTAGATTGGCGGCGGGGGATCGCTTGGTCGTGAAAGTTGGTACGACTTCCATAACCGGCCCCGGTGGAGAGCCCGATATAGAGCGGATCTCCAAGCTCTGCGAAGAGGTGGCCGCGGCGAGTTCGTCGGGGATAGACGTTGTTCTCGTTTCCTCGGGAGCGATCGCCGCCGGTCTCAAGCCCCTTGGCTTGAGGTCGCGGCCCGCAGACTTCCCCTCACTCCAAGCAGCTGCGGCCGTCGGGCAGGGCCGCCTCCTGCGCATTTACAGCCAACTATTCGAGGAGCGCGGGTTGATATGCGCTCAGATCCTGCTCACCCGACACGACTTCATGCATCGACACCAGTATCTGAATGCGCGTAACACGCTCGATCGCCTGTTTTCGCTCGGAGTCATTCCGATCGTTAACGAGAACGACACGGTTGCTGTCGACGAGATCCGTTTCGGTGACAACGACAGACTGGCCGCTTTGGTCGCGAACCTGTCGCGCGCAGAGTTGCTCCTTCTCCTGACCGACGCGCGCGGTGTGCATGCCGCCGATCCCCGCAAGTTCCCGGATGCACCGCTCCTCGATGAGGTCGAGCGGATCACGCCCGAGCTGGAGCAGGCGGCCGGGGGCCGAGGATCCGACCTCTCGCTGGGCGGGATGGCTTCGAAACTCGCTGCCGCTTGGGTCGCGACCTTCTCGGGAGTGGGGGTCCTGGTTGCGCATGCTGAGGAGCCCGACGTGATCGCCAAGGCAACGAACGGCGAACCGTTGGGGACCTATTTCCTTCCTCGTCCGCATAAGGCTTCTGCGCGGCGGCTCTGGATCGCCTTCGGTCAACTGCCGAAGGGAACCGTCTTGGTCGATGCGGGAGCCCGTAAGGCAGTGGTTGATGGCAAGCGGAGCCTGCTCGCGGTGGGTGTGAGCGACGTTCAGGGGAGATTCGATGCGGGGGATGTGGTCGATGTTGCCGAACCAAACGGGGAGGCGTTCGCGCGCGGGTTGGTACGCTACTCGTCAGAGGAGCTCGCCATCGCTCAAGGACGTTCGACGTCCGAGCTCCCCCAAGGCGAAGTGATCCACCGCGACCAACTGATCGTTCTGGAGCACTGATGGAACCTCGAAGCGTCACCGAGATCTGCGAGACGGCCACAGCGCGTTTCAAAGGAGGTCGCGCTCCTGACGAGTCGCGTTAAGGATCAAGCTCTCGAGGCGATGGCGACCGCCCTTGAAGCGAACGCCGAGGCACTCACCAAAGCGAATGCTGAAGACCTGGATCGTGCGCGGGCCGAGGGAGCATCGAACACCGTTATCGACAGGTTGACGCTGACCGAGGCACGGATCGCTTCCATGGCCGAGGGTCTCCGTGCCGTCGCCCGTCAGGACGATCCGGTCGGAGCGGTCGTCAAGGGCTGGAAACGGCCCAATGGTTTACTGATCGAACAGGTCCGTGTCCCGCTCGGCGTGGTGGCTGTTATCTATGAGGCGCGGCCGAACGTGACTGCCGACGTCGCCGGACTATGTCTGAAGTCGGGTAACGCTTGCATCCTCCGCGGCTCCTCGATAGCTCTCTCGTCGAACAAAGCGATCGTGTCGGTTCTGCGAGACGCCGCAACCGAGGTCGGCGTTCCGACCGATGCCATCCAATTGATCCCCGATGCAGGTCGTGAATCCGCTAAAGAGTTGATGCAGGCGAAGGGCTTAGTGGACCTGTTGGTGCCCCGTGGGGGCCGCGCCCTTATCGAGAGCATCGAGGAGAACGCATCGGTGCCGTTCATCATCGACGGAGACGGCAACTGCCACGTGTACGTGGACCGGGATGCCGATCCTGTCATGGCTACAGAGATCATCATCAACGCAAAGACCCAGCGACCGAGTGTGTGCAACGCAGCCGAGACCCTCCTCGTTCACGTTGAGATCGCCGACAAATGGCTTCCCGGAACGTTGGATGCGCTGGCAGCGAAGGGTGTCGAGATCCGGGGTGACGAGCGCGTTCGACAGCTCTGGCCGCAAGCCAACGAAGCATCCGACGAGGATTGGTCTAAGGAATTCCTCGATCTGATCCTCGCCGTGCGGGTGGTCGGCGACCTAGACGAAGCGATCGCTCACGTGAACGAGTTCGGAACTTCGAATGCCGAAGCGATCGTGACCGACAACCTGACCGCGGCCGAAAGATTCATCGACGAGGTCGATTCAGGTTCGATCTTCGTGAACGCCTCGACACGCTTCTCTGACGGGGGGGAGTTCGGCTACGGGGCCGAGATAGGCATCTCCACGCAGAAGCTCCACGCTCGCGGCCCCATGGGCCTCGAGGCCTTGACCTGCACCAAGTACGTCGTCCGGGGCTCCGGCCAGACCAGGGCCTAGATTCTGCGTAGGAATTGGGTCGCTATACGACCTTTTCAAGACACAGAAAAGGCTTGAGGAGAGGTTCACTCCGGTTCTCCCGGGGGGTCACATTCCGTTCACGCGGCCCCCATAACGTGAGGTCGCCGAGCCAAGATCGGCAGACGGACCCGGGCAGGGGCGAGTCACTCCCCCGACAGAACCTGCCTTTTCGGGGGGTCCTTCTCCCGGGGGACCCCCCGCTCCCGTTTTCTGCTCTCGATCCAAGGCAGACTAGGGGAGTGCCAGCATCCGATATCGGCCGCCTGGGCATCCTCGGCGGCACCTTCGATCCTCTCCATAACGGGCATCTCCAGATCGCCGGCGAAGCCTTGCGGTCGCTGGAGCTAGACCTTCTCCTTTTCGTGCCGGCCGGGAGCCCGTGGCAGAAGAAAGACTTCTCGTCGGCCGAAGACCGGTTCCTGATGACGGTCCTCGCTACGAGCACCGAACGTCACTTCGCGGTGTCCCGGATGGAGCTCGATCGTCGCGGCCCGACTTACACGGTGGACACCCTCCAACAGCTCCGTAGCTTCTATCCGTCTACGCAGCTCTTCTTTCTCATCGGAGCCGATGCTCTCGCCTACATACCGACCTGGAAAGGTTTCGAGGACCTCAGGGCGAGCGCCGAGTTCGTTGTTGTGCCACGCTCCGGGCACGAGATCAGTGTTCCCGAGGGAGATGAACGCTGGCCACGGGTGAGCGTGCTGGACATGACTCCCGTGGACATCTCCGCAACCGAGATCAGAGAGAAGGTTCGAGCGCAAGGCACGATCGACGATCTGGTTCCAGCGACAGTGACGAGGTACATCGCCGAGAACGGCCTGTATGTCGGCTCGAAGGAAGTCGGACATGTCTGACGACGACCGCTTCAATCACGAACCCGGCCCCCGTCGGAGCGCGCTGGATGATCGGCGCAAGACGATCCGGCGTCGTAGGACCTTCTGGCAGACGTTCTCTCTTGTGGGGGCGATCGCTGTGGCAAGTGCTCTCGCTCTCGTAACCGCACGGCAGATCATCATGTCGGATCCGGCCCCCACGCCGGCGGCCGAAGCCGAACCTTCCACGGTCACAACAACGTTGTTGTTCGGTACGGACGAGGAACGGGATGGTAGTCAACGGGTCGCCTGGATCACATTGTTGGTTCACGACCGCGACGAGGATCGAGGTGCGGTTGCTTACATCCCCGCTCGAACATCAGTCGAAGTTCCCGGCCGCGGGTTGCAGAGTCTCACCGACGCGTACGAAACCGGCCAGATACCTCTCCTTCTGATCACCACCGAGAATCTCTTGGGTGTTTCGATCGACAGGTACGTGGAGCTCTCTCCGCGGGATGCTCGTCTGTTCCTGACCGAGATCGCGCCTCTCGTGGTCGACGTCCCTCACGAAGTGTCCGTGAGTGCGGGGCCGGACCAGACCCGAACGGTTCTGGGCGAAGGCCTCCAACGACTTCCAGAGCCATTCCTCGTCCGGTTGCTTTACACGTTGGGGACGGACGGTGACGAGATCAGTCTCGGCTCCCGTCACATCGCATTCTGGGACGCACTCTTCGAGACGTTCCAGGGTGATGGCGAGGCGATCACCGCGGCGGTGGAGAGCGCCTCGGGAGCCTTCGCGACTTCCGACGAAGCGGCCGCCGACTTCGCCCGTTTCTTGGCCGATCTCGTGTCCTTGCATCCGGACGATCGTTCGATCCGAGCTCTGCCGGTTAGTTCCTTGCAGATCTCGGGAAGCGAGCTCTATGTAGCCGACGCCGACGAGGTGACTACCTTCGTGTCGGAGGTGGTCGGGGCCTCGGCGACCTCCGGTGATGAGGTTCGGGTCCAGATCCTCAACGGTAATGGCGAGCCTGGGATCGGGGAAGAGGTGGCCTCCAGGCTCGTTGGAGAGGGCTTCCGGGTGATCCTGTCGGGCAACGCTCGGAGCCTCGACCACGCCGAGACGCTGATAATCACCTACGACGATTCCAGCGAATCGAGAGCCTTGGCGGAGCGGGCGAGGGACCTTTTAGGGGTCGGAGAAGTTCAGGTTTCGACCCAGGAGCAAGGTATCGTTGACCTAACGATCGTCGTAGGAAAGGACTTCCTTCGGACCAGGTAGTTAAGCAGAGCAAGCATGGCCGAGAGCTCGCGCTCGCAGCGGCTGAGGCCGCCTCTTCCAAGAAGGCCGAGCGGATAGTGGTCCTCGACGTTTCTCAGCAGCTCGTGATCACGGACTTCTTCGTTATCTGTAGCGGAAACTCAGATCGTCAGGTCCGGACCATCGCATCCGAGGTAGAAAAACGCCTCTCCGAGGACCACAAGGTCAAGCCCTACCGCAGGGAAGGCGAACGAGAGGGCCAGTGGGTTCTGCTCGACTACGTTGACTTCGTTGTTCATGTCTTCAAGACGGAGGACAGGGACTATTACGACCTCGAGCGTCTGTGGTCCGACGCCGAGCGCACCGAATACAGAGACAACTGGGAGGACATCGATGAGCCAGCCGCGGCGGAGGCGACGTAGAGGCCGCAAAGGTCCGAGCGCAGGCTCAGATCAGGCACAGCCTCAGGCTCCGCGCGAGCAAGCGAGGCAGCGATCGTCCGAGGGTCAGGAACAAGCCGACACATCGGGTCGTCGTCCGAGACGCCGGCGACGCGGACGCGGCTCTTCCGGAGGCGGTGGCGGCGGGGGCCGCGGATCCCGTCCCCGAAGTTGTCCGAGGATCTATTCAAACTACTGACGAAGGAAGGGCCGGCGACCGCAACGATGCTCGAGCCCGACGGCACCGACCTCGACGAACTGATCGGCGAGCTCCAGTCGACCTGGGGCGTACCTCAGTATCCGCAGGAGTATCGCATCACCGTCAAGGTTGCCGAGAAAAGCGAGAAGGCTGCCTCGAATGGAGCACCGCCCGAAGAGAAGGCGGCCGCCGCTGATGCTCCCAAACGCGAGCGAGCTCCATCCCCAGCGAAGCTCGCTTCCGGAGAACAACCTCGCGAGAAGGCACCGAGTCGTCGCCGTCGCAGAGGCCGCAGACGACGTGGCGGTTCAAGCGGCGGCGGAGCCGGAAGCGCCCCAGCCAGCTAGTTCTCTCCGAGGAAAGCCCTGATCTCGCGGGCACTCTTGAGACGCACGAAACGGACGTGCTGCCAGTTGGGATCTTCCATAGCCTTTTCGTATCTCTCCGTGTATTTGTTGTGCATCTTCCAGGCCCACACGATGATCGATTTCTCTGGGTCTCGAGAAAGAGCCTGACGCAAGCGCTCTCGATTTCCGTTCCACAATTCTTTTCGAACGAGAACTCGGCCGAACGTTCGCCTCACGACACGCGCCGTCGCGACCAGCCGTGGTGTATCGATCCACACGATCGTGTCCGCACGTCCCCATGTGATGTCGCCGATGTGAGTGACGTAGTTGCCGTCGATCACCCAACGACTCTGGTTTGTGAACTCCTCGACCTTCGACCGGAACTCTTCCGAAGAAAGGCTCTGCCATCCGGGCTGGTGGTAGATCGAGTCCAACTCGAGATGGGGGAGGGAGAGTCTTTGGGCAAGCGCTGTGGCCAACGTCGTCTTGCCGCCACCGGCGCACCCGATAATGCAGGCCCTTTGCATCGGCCCATCTTCCCGCTAGATCGGTTCTTCACCAGCAGATAGGAGGCCCGGCGGAGCGGCGCCCTCCGTCAGCAGATACGGAAAGGCCCATCGAATCTTGGACTGTTGACCGTTCCGGGGTGGGCTCACGCGCAGGCTGGCCCGGCTTCGGGAGGGGACATCCGCGACGGGGACCAGGTAGACGGTTCCTAATTCGTGGCAGTAGACGGCGAACAAATCCACGTCTGTTCCGTAATCGCGCACGGTTCCGTGCACCACACTCTGAGTACGGAAATCGATGGTGCCATCCTGAAGCCTTCCCGTTTTGCATTGGACCTTGATGAGGCGTCCTTCATCCTCGTAGGCAAGGTCGTACCGGCATTGGCCGAACGGAACCAGGACTTCCTTCCTGGTCGCAACGAGAGCAGCGAGGACTGCAGCCTCAGCTCGTTCACCAACCTGAGAGGGAGTCATTCCGGAGGGAAGAGGGCTCATGCCCTCAGCCTACAGATGGGGTGCGACAGGTAGCGGTTCAGCCACCGTTTAGACTGCAGTCTTTCTGGGGCCCTTAGCTCACTTGGTAGAGCGCCTCGATGGCATCGAGGAGGTAACCGGTTCGATCCCGGTAGGGTCCACAAACTTCGCGAACCCCACTGTTCTGTTAACGGATCCGGACGCTGGGTGACCGCATCCGTTAACAGAATGAATCTCTAGTGGCGGTGGTCGGGGAAGCCTCCTCCGTATCCGATCTCTGAATCGATGCCGTTCCAGGGGGGCACCGTGATGGTGCGGTTCCCGGGCTCACCACCGAGCTCGATCATCCGAAGCTCCGTGTTGTTGGCGTCGGTCTGCTCATGCAGAGTGCCGAGCGGGTTCGCTTCGACCGCCACGTAATAGGTCCCGTTGGGGAGTTTGGTGATGTTGAAGTTCTGTCCGGGGATGCTCTGGACGTACGTGTCGCCCCAGCCGAGCGGCAGTATCTCGCGCACCCAGATCGAGCCGGGACTTCCGCATGCGGTCGAAAGTCCGAGGTACGGCGACATATCGACACCCGGGAGCGTCAGATCGATCGCATCCGTCGGAGCCAGGCAGAACGCTTCCTTCTTGCTCTTGATCAGTTCCATCTGGTCGGCGCTAAGAAGGGAGTACTTAGCGAATTGCAAGAAGTGCCAGTGCATATGGCCGGCTCGATCGTCGAACTCCATCGTTCCAACTTGATCGCGCCCGACGGGCTCGCCGTTCACGTAGAAGTACTGGTAGGCGTCCATCACGTCTTCATCGTCTCGGCGGAAGCCCTCGACGACCAGGGATGATGCTCCGCTGGTCCACACGTTCGCGCTGAAGTTGATGAACGAACGCTTCTTTCGATTCTCGACGTTGAAGGACCACGCCGGCAGGGCGATCAGATCGGGAAGGATGGCCGGATCGGGTGTCTCCATCGTCGGGACAGCTCGATGGCGCGGTGGCATGGAGGCTTTGTTCGCGCGGCCCCCGAACCCGCACCCTTTCACGCAGTCGTCGTACTCGTAGTTCTGGATCTCCAGCGACAGAGTGGCGCTCGCCTTGGCGGGATCGATGTTGAAGAGATCGACGTAAGTGTCGGAGATCGAAACGTCGACCGTGTAGTGACCCCTCCTCAGTGCAGCCGACTGGCCGCCGAAACCGAACGGGCTTACGGCCCAATCTTCATCGATGCCCCACACCATCCCCTTGGTGAAGGGGTTTGCGTAGCAACTTTCGGGATAGCTCGCGACGATGGGGCCGTCATCGCTAACGCGTTCGCGTGGGTAACCGTTCGGACAGAACGTCGAACTCAGAGATGCAACGTTCTTTCCGGTGGCATTGGTGATCTCGACATGGAGGAAGTCCTTGAGACCGTTCCATCCATCTAGAACGTCGGTGGAAAGTTCGCGGAACTCCGGTGCTCCGCCGTCTGGATCGAAGATGGTCTGCTCCAGGATGAGGGGCTGGGTGTAGTCGGGCCGCGTGAGTCTGAGCTCGAAAGGTGCCCCGACCGACGCGATGAAGACACCCAACTCGAGATAGACCGGTTCCCCGGGGAATCGGTTCAGTAGCACGTCAGTATCGGGGGCCATCAGCTGTAGTTCGGGCTCCGTCGGTGCAGCACTCACGGTTGTGTTGAGCGTGGCCAGCATCACGGCGGCGAGAGACAGGGCGATCGTTCTAAGGGTTTTCGGCATCGTTCTCCTTTCCTTACTCAGAGTAGAGAACGTGACCGGTTAGTAAAGCGGGAGAAGGAGCCCTTATTGCCCAAAAAGGTCTTTCGATCTCTTAGCTCGTGTCAACATCTTCGAGATGGGCTTCCGTAGGTTCGCACTGCTTGTGGTTGTGGTTCTTGCTGTCGCTTGCGATTCCGAGCCCGACCCGCGGGCTGCCCCCGAAGAGACACCGACTGCGACGACTTCCGAGACACCCAGCCCGAGCCCCAGTCCGACACCGAGCACAGTGTGTCCGGAAGAACTCGCCGAGGCTGCTCTCGCAGAGGGCGCGGTCGAGGGTTCGATCGATGGCGACGAGAGCGTCGATCGTGCCTTCCTTCTCGATGACGACTCAGCCGAGGGGGAGTGCAAGCTGCTGCTCGTGGTCGAGTCCGGGGCGGGGGGCACGTTTGCGGCCCCCATCGTCGGAGCTGAGCCGGGCACCGGCCCGGTTGCCATCCGGCATCTCGCACTTATCGACGAACGACCGGGGGCCGAGATCGTCGTTCGGATGCTGACCGGAGCCTCCACCGAGTTCTTCGCTGTGTTCTCTCTCGGGAGCGGAGTTCTGCAGCGCCTCGAGATCGATGACCCCGATCCGTACGGCGATCTGTTCCCTTCGGGTGGGAGTGTCGGACATCTCGAAGCGAGCGATTGCGTATCGAAGTCAGGAGAAGAAGGGTCTGTGGTGATGAGTTTGGCAACGCCTCGAGGTGATGGATACGAACTGGTCAGGACGTTCTATGCATCCAACGATGGCGTGCTTGCCCTGGACAACACGGAACGAGAGCGACTCGCCGATCCTCAAGACCTAGAGGCATTCCAAGAGTTCTTCGGTAGCCCGTTCGGGACGTGCGAGTCGGGAACCTAGGTCTACTCCCCGGACGTGGAACGAAAAGAGGGCTCCTAGGAGCCCTCTTTTGTCACAGTGGGATCGAACCGCAACTAGTAGCCGTAATCGTCCTTGCTGCCGCCGGAGCCTGACGAACCGGAACCCTTGGAGCTACCGGTCTTGCCGCTGCTCATGGATCCGCTGTCGTCACCCGAACCCTTGCTGCCGCCGGAGTCGCAGGAGTCGCCCCCCGAGCCCGACTTGCCGTCGTGCGATGACTCGGCACCCGTGCCTTTGCTGCCGCCGGAGCCCGACGAACCGGAACCCTTCGAGCTACCGGTCTTGCCGCTGCTCATGGATCCGCTGTCGTCACCCGAACCCTTGCTGCCGCCGGAGTCGTTGGAGTTGCCCGAACCGGACTTGCCGTCGTGCGATGACTCGGCACCCGTGCCTTTGCTGCCGCCGGAGCCCGACGAACCGGAACCCTTGGAGCTACCGGTCTTGCCGCTGCTCATGGATCCGCTGTCGTCACCCGAACCCTTGCTGCCGCCGGAGTCGTTGGAGTTACCCGAGCCCGACCTGCCGTCGTGCGATGACTCGGCACCCGTGCCCTTGCTGCCGCCGGAGCCTGACGAACCCGAACCCTTGGAGCTACCGGTCTTGCCGCTGCTCATGGATCCGCTGTCGTCACCCGAACCCTTGCTGCCGCCGGAGTCGTTGGAGTTGCCCGAGCCCGACCTGCCGTCGTGCGAAGATTCGGCCGCTGAGTCGTCATCGTCGTAGTCGTCGTCATCGTCATCGTCGCCCGATCGTGCGATCGGTGCCTCGTTCTCAGTTTCGCTTCGCTTCGCGAACTTCTTGTCGAGCGTTTTCGCATCAGCATCCGGCGCGAAGGCAACATTGACTCCGAACAGCACTAAGGTTGCAAGCGCTGCCGCGAATAGCAACCGGCGAAGGTTGCCGGCCACGGAGATATCGGAGGGTTCCGAATCCTCAGTCAATGCGAGGTTTGCGAGAGGTACCGAACGCATAGTTAGCTCCTTCTCAAGCGATCTGACTCTGTCCGATTGGCCCGAACCGGTTCTGATACCGGTTCCTCTCTGGAGCCTGAGTCAAGAACCCGAGCGCGCTAATGGCGTATGTGAGTGATCCTTCGGGTGGTCCGAAGATCAGGTCTTTAGTCCCAGGGGACTAAGCCTTTGGTCCCTATCCGAGACTTGGCTCAGCGCTTCCCAGGCCGTGCGCGCCTGAGAACCGGCTTCCGCGGCAAGGAAGCGACGAAAGGCTCAAGGCTCGTGGCCAGTTCCATCGCGGTCGGTCGTTCCGCGGGGTCTGGGCGCAACGTTGTGAGGATCACCTCGGCCAGGGGCTTCGGTACCTCTTTCTCGAAAGGGTCCGGGGAAGCCTCTAGTTGAGGGAATCGTTCGTAGGGGTCGTCTTCGTTGAAATCGTCCGATCGCGGGAACGGCACCCGGTTGTTGACCGCTCGGTAGAGGGTGGCGCCCAGACCCCAGATGTCCGCAGGCATGCCTATCTCTCCGCGTTCCCCAGGAAGGCACTGCTCGGGGGGCATGTACGCGTCCGTGCCAACAGGCGATCTCAGCTTGGCTGCATCCGCGACTGTCCTTGCCAGACTGAGATCGATCAGGCGAGGTGGGACTCCCATGACGATGTTCCTGGACTTGATATCCAGGTGAACGAACCCCTTGCTCGACATGTAATGGATGGCGGAACAGATGTTGAGAGCAAGCGGGAGCGTTTGCTCGAATCCGATGCTTCCGTGTCGGATCACCGATCGAAGGTTGCGACCTTCGAGATGCTCGAGGAGCAAGTGGGGGCGGGGTCCTTCCAGCACCGCACCGAACCCCCTCACGATCAAGGGATGATCCAAAGAGGCAACCACTTTGGCTTCGCGTTCCAGGCCGCGTAAAGAAGAGGCGTCCTCGACGTATGCCGGTCGCATGACTTTGGCGACCAGAAGGCAGGCCATCTCATCGTCCCAGACCACGTAAGCCTCATAGACATGTCCACCGCCGAGATTCCTCAAGGCTGTACGACCAGCGATCAGTTCGTCGCCTTCCTTCAGGTCCCAGGTGGATTTGACGTAGACCTCATCGGACATCGAAAAGTGACCCTCCTTCTTTCATCTCGGGTATTTCTATCGTGCCCTGCCCATCGGTCCACCACATTGAACGTCGCGCCCCGTAGGAGCTTCCCTTAGGGTTATCCGATGGAAGGCTCTTATGACTTCGCCGAGGCAGAAGATCGGTGGGGGAAGCGTTGGATCGCCGACCGCCTATGGGCGGCACCGGAGAACCCCGACCCTGAAAAGAAGCGTTACGCGCTGACCATGTACCCCTACCCATCGGGGGACATGCACATGGGCCACGTCGAGATCTTCTCGATCCACGACGCGATCGCCCGCTACTACCGCATGAACGGTTTCGACGTGTTGAACCCGTTCGGCTTCGACTCCTTCGGCCTACCTGCTGAGAATGCCGCGATCAAGCGCGGGATCAACCCCAAGGAATGGACCTACGCCAACATCGAGAAGCTCTATTCGTCGGCACAGAGGCTGGGGTGTTCCTTCGATTGGGATCGAACGGTCAGGACCTCCGACCCCGAGTACTACAAGTGGAACCAGTGGTTCTTCCTGCAACTCTACGAACGGGGCCTGGCCTATAAGAAGGCGGCCCCAGTCAACTGGTGCCCCAAAGACAAGACCGTTCTGGCGAACGAGCAGGTGGTAGCGGGACGCTGCGAACGCTGCGACACACCTGTGATCAAGCGTTACCTCAGCCAGTGGTTCTTCAAGATCACCGACTATGCGGATCGACTCGTCGACGATCTGGAGCTGAACGTCGGATGGACAGAGCGCCTCAAGGCACTCCAGCGCAACTGGCTGGGCCGAAGCTACGGGTCCGAGATCGATTTCGACATCGACGGCTTGGACGAACCAGTCACCGTTTTCACCACAAGACCCGACACCTTGTGGGGCGCGACCTTCTTCGTCATGGCGCCAGAGCACCCCTTACTCGACCAGATCGTTGCGGGGACCGGTAAGGAAGATGAGCTGAATGCCTATCGCGATGAGGTCGGCCGCATGACCGAGATCGATAGAACGTCGGCGGAGCGCGACAAGACGGGGATGTTCACCGGACGCCATGCGGTGAATCCGGTCAACGGCGAGAAGATCCCGGTTTGGGCGGCGGACTACGTCCTGATGGACTACGGGACGGGCGCAATCATGGCCGTGCCGGCTCACGATCAACGCGACTTCGAATTCGCTCGCAAGTACGAACTCCCGGTCCGGATCGTCATCCAGGCCGAGGGCGGGACGCTGGATCCGGATTCCATGACCGAAGCCATCCACCATGACGGCGTGATGGTGAACTCGGCCGAGTTCGACGGAACCCCGTCGCACGAAGCGGTCGACAAAGTCATCGCGTGGTTGGGCGACAAGGGCATCGGTCGTCGCGCTAAGAACTTCAAGATCCGTGACTGGCTTGTCTCGCGTCAGCGGTACTGGGGCACGCCGATCCCGGTCATCTTCTGTGAGAAGGATGGGGAGATCCCCGTCGCATTGGACGAGCTTCCGGTGACCCTGCCCGACGGCGTTGATTTCACCCCTCAAGACGGGATCTCGCCATTGGCGACGGCTGAAGACTGGGTCAACGTCACTTGCCCGCGATGCGGCGGACCAGCTCGTAGGGAAACCGACACGATGGATACGTTCGTCGACTCCTCTTGGTACTTCTACCGATTCACGGATCCGCACAACGATGACGCGCCGTTCGATGTTGAGAAGGCGAAGGCATGGATGCCCATCGATCAGTACTCGGGCGGGATCGAGCACGCCGTCCTGCACCTCATCTATGCGCGTTTCTTCCAGAAGGTTTTGTTGGACATGGGGATGGCCGATGACCCGGAACCATTCCCGCACCTGTTGAACCAGGGGATCATCACGATGGGCGGCAAGCGCATGAGTAAGTCGCGCGGCAATGTGGTGGAGCCTCAGGAAGCGTTCCAACGCTTCGGTGCCGACGCTCTGCGGCTCTACATGCTGTTCTCCGGCCCCCCCGAAGCTCCGTTCGACTGGCCCCAGGAAGGCGTCGACGCCATCGGCAAGGTGACCTTTCCTTGGTTACAACGCGTGGCGCGCTTGTGTGAAGACGTCCGCGAGATGGATGGCGCCGAGTCTTCCGATCAAGACGATGTGCTGCGCAAGGACATCCACCGAACCCTCAAAGTCGTGACAGCGGACTACGAAGCTTTTTCTTTCAACACCGCGATAGCGCGTCTTCAGGAGCTCGTTAACTCTGCTTACCGATACAAAGCTTCGGGTGGCTCGAGTGCGACGGTTCTCCGCGAACTCGTCGAGGCTCTCCTTCTGATGATCGCGCCGATGGCCCCACACCTCGCAGAGGAACAGTGGTCGCTGCTCGGCAACGGCTACTCGATCCATCAACAGTCGTGGCCGACCTTCGACGCGGCCCTCGCACACGAGGAGAACGTGACGATGGTCGTTCAGGTCAATGGCAAGGTGCGCGACACGATCCAGGTCTCGACCGACATCACCGAAGACGAGATGCTCCGTCTGGCACTCGCGTCAGAAAAGGTGAAGGCTCACCTCAACGGCGGAGAACCGAACAAGGTGATAGCCCGCCCCCCGAAACTCCTATCGCTGGTTATCTAGAAGATCGTTATCTAGAAGATCTCGGGGCACCAAGGGGCTCGATCGGATCGGAACATCGCGTCATAGCGAGATACGGCTCCTTCGGTGAGTTCGCGTACGCGGCCGGCCCTCATCAACGTCGACAGGCTCGTGCCGCCGAGGTAAGTGGCTCCCAGATCCTTAACGTCCATGACTATGTCGGGATCCGTTTCGACGAGCGCTGCCGTTGGTGTGTCCTTCGACGTATCGAGTCGCCAGGTTCCCTCGTTCGTGGGCAGCAGCCCGTCCTCGATCCCGATCGTGAGCACATCGGGGGCCGCGTATCGCCTCGATGTCGAGCGCGGAGCCGACATCTACGACTCGGAGCCACAGGTTGTCCTGCGCTCTGGTCACCATCCGGCGAGGGTCCTCAAGCATGAAGGGGAGGGGATCGTCTAACGGGAGGAAGAAGCCTTTGACCGTGTCCATGAGGTCAACTCCGAACAGGAAACGCCAGAGCTCTCGAGCGGCGCGCGGCGAGGTGGCCATCGTTTCAGCGACCAGGACGGTCCCGCGCGGGACTCCGTCGACCCAGTTCGACTGCACCCGATACAGGGCGTACGCCTCGGGCGTTTCGTCGATCTCTAGAACGACACGCCACATCGGACTTGCACCATCTCGGGCGTGCTCGGGATCGAAGAGACGGTGGTTGCGCCACCAATTCTCGTCGCGCGCGAACAGGCCGGGTGTGACAGCGCGAACCCGGTCGTACACGCCGGGTATGACTTTCAGCGCTTCGTCTTCGCTCACGAGACTGAGCTTGCCGACCGGTCCCGGATCGTCCAGGAAGCGCATGTGCGCACGCTCGGCAACGATCTGCATGTGCCGCGACGCCAATCCGTATCCGAAGCGTTGATAGATCACGGATTCCGATGCCCACAGGACCGAGATCGCCTCCCCGTGATCGCGTGCATCTTCGAGGAACGTCTTCATCAGGTTGGTAAGCACCCCGCGTCGTCGATGGCTCGGAAGCACTCCCACCATCGTTAACCCGGCTGTCGGAGCGGATGCTCCGGGCACGGACAGGTCGAACGTGTAGTTCGCTCCGGTACCGACGAAGACGTCACCGTCAACGGCAACGAAGGTTCTATCCGCCTCGAGGAACTTCTTCCACGTTTCGAGCTCTTCAGGTCGAACCGGCCAGCTGAAAGCTAGCTCGCAGGTTTCGATCGCTCGATCATGTTCGTCTGGTTCGATCCGTCTTATCGCGATGGTCATCGTCATATCTTCGCGTGCGGACGTCGTAGATGTGAGCTGCTTCACACCACGGGGCGACACTTTGGTGTCCTATCGGTTCATGCGACCCCTCGAGATCGCCAGATCCCATCGCGACCGCTTTCCGCTGACGCCAGTGGTTGCCGGCTGTCTCCTCCTGCTGGTCATCGCTGGAGTCGTGTTCGTAAGGGGTATCTCACCCAAGCCGGTCATCGCCCCTCCGGCCACGTCGACAACCCCGGTGGCGGCGGTCGTGCTGGTGCATGTCGCCGGTGCGGTGAAGTCGCCCGGCCTTTACGAGTTACCCGAAGGATCCAGGGTCGCGGACGCGATCGAGATGGCGGGCGGCCCGCTTCGCTCTGCCGATCTGGATGCTTTGAACCTGGCCCAGATCGTCATCGACGGCACGCGGATCGAAGTCCTAGGAAGAGGGGCCGGGAAGATCGGGGCTGCTCCATCCGCAGCAGCGAGCTCCGCAACCATCAGCTTGAACCTTGCTGATCAAGTCACATTGGAATCCGTCCCGGGGATCGGACCCGTTACGTCGGCCGCGATCATCGCCTACCGCAACGAGATCGGGGGGTTTACCTCGCTCGAACAGCTCCTCGAGGTTTCGGGTATCGGACCACTGACGTTCGAATCGATCGTGCCCTACTTGTCGCTGTGAAAGCTTGGCTTCTCTGCGGCGCTTTCCTTTCGGGAGTCCTGTCTGCGACACAAGATCTGGCCATCCCGATCGCTCTTGTCGGTCTCGCCGTTTGTTTCATCTTTTCGCGACAGCGCGGCGTCGCGGTCCTGGTGGTCGCGTTCACTCTTGGGTGCTGGCGGGGTCAGCCAATGGCTCCCGGACTTTCACTGCAACTGATCGGTCACCCTCCTTGCACGTATGAGGCAACCGTTTCCGAGCGGATCGGGGCGATGGGCGTGTTGCTGCGGGTCGGTGGTGTCGCGTGTGGGGGCCGTTCGATGACTGTGGACGAGACGGTGATCGTTGATGAGATCGACGCCGACGCCGGCACCCGTTTGCGGATCCGAGCGGATGCATTGCCTCTGGGGGCCGATGATTTCGGGGCGGCGCGAGCGCGTACGGGGGCCCAGGTCGAGATCCGACCAGTGGAGACATCGGTGCTCGAGCCGCCGGGCCCGATCATGAGTACAGCTGCGGCCTTCCGAGATGCGATGAGGAACGCGACCAGCGGGGTCGCGACCGACAGCGCAGCCCTTCTCAAGGGTCTCGCCATCGGAGACACCGAAGGGATCAGCCCCACCGACGAGGAGAGTTTCCGGAGCTCGGGTCTCTCGCATCTGGTGGCCGTCTCGGGAAGCAACGTTGCGATGGTGGTGTCAGCAGCTGTGCTTCTCGCTCGGGCACTTGGTCGGATCGGCCGCTACGTCTTCGCCGGGCTTGTCCTCGTTATGTATGTCCTCGTGGTGGGACCCGAGCCTTCTGTTCTGCGCGCGGCCATCATGGGCGGCCTTGCGATCGGCGCGATCCTTTCCGGGCGCCGAACCGAGTCGCTGTCCGCACTTGCCTGGGCAGTGATCGGTGTCGTGGCGATGAAGCCGCATCTCCTCGCCTCGGTCGGACTGCACCTGTCCGCTGCGGCAACCGCTGGGATCATCCTTTGGTCGGAGCCTCTGGCGCGTTTCATCCCCGGCCCCCGATGGGTGGCCCTCCCGATCGGGGTGACTCTCGCTGCGCAAATCGCGGTCGCCCCGATCTTGGCGTTCACGTTCGCAGAGGTTCCACTGATCGCGCCGGTCTCGAACGCTCTGGCCGGACCGGCCGTCGCTCCGGCAACGGTCTTGGCATTGGGAGCCGGCGTGATCTCGCTGTTCTCTGGATGGCTGGGTGTTATCGCGATGTCGCTGGCATCTCCCTTCGCTACGTGGATCTTGTGGGTCGCGCGATGGTTCGGTCGTGCCCCTGTTTGGCACACGTCGCGCACCGCCGCGGTGGTCGTGACGTTGCTCGTAGCGGGCCTCTCTATCAACACCCTTAGGAGCCGTAATCTCTAGTGCGTGAAGGTTTCTCACCCCAAGGCTCTGTTGTTCTCGATCCTGATCGCGCTAGCTATCTCGATCTTCTTCGGGCTGCTGTTCGCCGTCTTCGGAGATAGGAGCGTCGCTTACGCCATCGGCACCGTGTTGTTCATCGTTGGAGTCATCGCTATGACCATGGGACTACTGGGGGCGGTCGAACCCAGCGAAGGCTGGGCAACCGGTATCGGCAAGCGGCGGCGGCAAGAAGGGCGTCGGAGCCTCATGGCGAAGGTCAGCAACGGATCCGAGCAGATCGAAGAGGTGACCGGTTGGGCACTCTTGGTGTGGGGGGTCGTGGTGGGGGGCCTCATGATCGCTCTAGCGTTCGGGGCCTTCGCGCTGTCTTAGGCACCCGATAGGGTGGAACGATGCCAGGGTTCACATGGGTTCTCATCGCCGCGGACGGCCGTGAGCTTCGTAGCACCGATGACTTCGCATCCAAGGAAGAGGCCGAGGCTTGGATGGGAAGTGAATGGTCGGTACTGCTGGAAGAGGGGGCCGAATACGTTTCGCTGCGCGAGAACGGTGACCAGCATTACAGGATGAGCCTCCGCGAAGCATGAGCACTCCGATCTATCTCATCGCCGGCGAGAGCTTCCTTTCGGATGAGGCTCTCGACCAGATCCGGGTACAAGAAGCTACGGATCCACTCTCTGAGGTTGCTTTCGATGCGGATGTCGAATCGGCATCGCTCTTGGCTGCCCTGGGAACTTCGAGTCTGTTGGGCGGTCGTCGCTTGGTCGTGATCTATGGCGCGCAGGATCTGCGTAAGGAGCAGGTCGAGGCGATCGATCGATATCTCGAATCCCCGTCTCCCGATTCCGTTCTGGTAGCGATCGCGACGGGCAAGAGCAAACTCGAGCCCTCCGCAAAGCGCGCGGGTGCGGTGATCGCGTTGGAGTCGCCGAAGGGACGGAAACTCGCGGGATGGCTACGGCAGCGGGCGACCGATCACGGGTTGAAGATGGACGAACGTGCCGCCTACGCACTGATCGATTCGGTAGGCAACGAACTGCGCGATCTCGACGGCGCGCTGAGCCAGTTGGTTACCGCTCACGGTCCTGGAGCAAAGCTGGGGGCCGCGAACGTCAAAGAGATGTTTTCCCGACTGGCCGACGAGAGGGTGTACGCGTTCACCGATGCCGTCGGAGATAGACGATTGCCACAAGCCATGACTGCACTGCGGCGTCTCTTGGATCAAGGCGAAGAACCTCTCATGGTCTTCGGGGCATTGGCAGGTCAGGTTCGAAGGATGCTTCGCGCTCGACGTTACGCCGATCAAGGACCCAAGGTCGTTGCCGACGCTATGGGATTGCCCGCCTGGCGAGCAGAACGGCTCCATCGGCAGGCTAGGGCCTACCGCGAGGATGAGCTGGTCGAATCGATGTCGATCCTGTCGGCCACGGATGTCGAGATGAAGGGTGGCGACCTCCCACCGGATGTAGCACTCGAGGTTGCGGTAACGAAGATCGTCCTTGGCGCCCGCCGCGCCGTTGCGATGTTCTAGAGGGCCAGCAGCTCGTTCGGGGGATGTGCTCCCCGGAGCTAGGCGAGTTTGCGGGCGAGGCGGGATTTCTGGTTGGCAGCCTTGTTGCTGTGGATGATGCCCTTAGCAGCGGCCTGGTCCAGGGACTTGGTGACGCCCTTGTACAGCTCGGCCGCATTGGCATCGCCCGAGCCTGCGGCGTCGAGGAAGCGCTTGATCTCGGTCTTGAGAGCCGAACGCTCTGACTTGTTCCGCTGACGTCGTCCTTCGTTCTGACGGTTTCGCTTGATCTGAGACTTGATGTTGGCCATGCGTTAGTAGTGCTCCTTGTAAGGGGTCGGACACTGAGATCCTTCAAGACCCATGTGCCCTTGAGAACCGGCTCTCAAGCGTAACAGACCGCAGGTACCCTCACCCCATGGATCAGGCCCACCAAAGAGCAGTTGCCGTCATCGCCCATATCGATCACGGCAAATCAACCCTGTCGGACAGGCTCCTTCAGCTGACCGGCACGGTGGATCCCCGGGACATGCGAGAGCAGTATCTCGATCGCATGGACCTCGAGCGCGAGCGGGGCATCACGATCAAGGCGGCCGCGGTTCAGATGCAATACAAGGCAGAGGACGGCGTCACCTACGAGATCAACCTGATCGACACTCCTGGACACGTGGACTTCGGGTACGAGGTGTCGCGTTCCTTGGCGGCCTGTGACGGCGTGCTGCTATTGGTCGACGCCGCGCAAGGCATCGAAGCTCAGACGCTTACCAATCTCTATCTCGCGGTTGACGCGGGGCTGGAGATCATCCCCGTCTTGAACAAGATCGATCTGCCGGCCGCGCAGCCGGACAAGTACGCAGAAGAGATCTCGGCTCTGATCGGATGCGAGCCCGGTGACGTCTTCCGGATCTCTGCGAAGACGGGCGAAGGCGTGCCCGCGCTTCTCGAGGCGATCGTGGCCAGGATCCCGGCCCCCGACGGCGACCCCGAAGCGCCCTTGCGCGCTTTGGTCTTCGACTCGACCTACGACTCCTACCGAGGGGTGATCGCGTACCTCCGCGTGATCGACGGCGCACTTCACCGCGGCGATGCCCTGCGATTCATGGCTGCGGGGACGGAGCCCGACGCGGACGAGATCGGGGTGATGTCTCCCGACGCGACTCCAACCGAGGTGCTGGACACCGGTGAGGTCGGATACTTGATCGCCGGCATCAAAGACGTTTCCGAAGCGAAGGTTGGTGACACGGTCACGACCCGCGGTAGGCATGGGGCCGAGGCGCCACTCCCCGGTTACCGGGAACCCAAACCGATGGTGTTTGCCGGTATCTATCCGATCGAAGGCGATGACTTCCCCGAGCTGCGCGACGCGCTCGACAAACTGAAGCTGAACGATGCGGCCCTCGTCTTCGAGCCGGAGTCATCGACGGCTCTGGGTTTCGGATTCCGATGTGGCTTCCTTGGTCTCTTGCACATGGAGATCGTGAGAGAAAGGCTCGAACGCGAGTTCAATCTCTCCCTGATCGCAACTGCTCCTTCGGTGGGCTACGAGATCGAGCTCGAGAACGGGACCAAGCGTGTCGTCCGCAATCCGACAGACATGCCTGACCCCGCGCAGATCGCCGAGGTACTCGAGCCCTACGTCTCGGTGATGATCGTCACCCCGTCCGAGTTCACCGGCACTGTGATGCAGCTCTGCCAGGAGCGACGCGGCGAGCTCAAGGAGATGCACTACCTGTCACCCGAGCGAGTCGAGATCCGCTATCACATCCCCCTCGGCGAGATCATCTTTGACTTCTTCGATCAGCTGAAGTCGGGAACCAAGGGCTATGCATCACTCGATTACGAGCCTGTTGGTCTCGTCCCCTCGAATCTGGTGCGGGTGGACGTCCTTCTGAACTCTCAGCCGGTAGATGCGTTCAGCACGATCGTTCATCGGGACAAGGCCTACGACTATGGGAAGACCATGACCGAGAGATTGCGCAAGCTGATCCCTCGGCAGATGTTCGATGTTCCCATCCAAGCCGCGATCGGATCCCGGGTGATCGCACGCGAGACGGTACGTGCCAAGCGAAAAGACGTCATCGCCAAGTGCTACGGCGGTGACGTTTCGCGTAAGCGCAAGCTCCTCGAGAAACAGAAAGAGGGCAAGAAGAAGATGAAGCAGATCGGCTCCGTCGAGGTTCCTCAGACTGCCTTCATCGAGGCCCTTCGCGTCGATTCAGACCAGGCTCCGGCGAAATGACGATCGAACTGGCGACCTCGGCTCGGGCGGGTGCCTGGTTGGCCGACCCCGGGTTCGGTGTCTACGTCCATATCCCGTTCTGTCGCCATCGGTGTCACTACTGCGACTTCAACACTTACGAAGGCTTGGACGCGCTGCACGCGCCATACGTGGACGCCTTGGTGAGCGATATCGAGAATGCATCGGGTTCTTTCCCATCGGCCACCTCCGTTTTCTTCGGGGGTGGAACTCCGACCTTGCTGGCCCCGGAAGCCTTGAACCGGATCCTGGACGCGGTGAGGAATCGCGTTGGCCTCGTGTCGGGGGCCGAGATCACGATCGAAGCCAATCCCGAAACCGTGAACGAGGCTACGTTCGCAGCTCTCCTGGACGGCGGGTTCAACCGGTTCTCCGTGGGCGTGCAGTCTCTCGTTCCGTCGGTTCTCGTCGAACTCGGAAGAACCCACTCGAACACCACTGCATTGGATGCCATCCGCGCGGCCCGCGCAGCTGGGGTAGAGGACATCAATGCCGACCTGATCTACGGCTCTGTTTGGGAGACCGATGCCCACTGGCGAGAAACGCTGGAAGGGATCATCGAGGCATCCCCGGACCACATCTCGGCCTACGCATTGACCGTCGAGGAAGGGACGCCTCTCGCGACGATGGTCAACACGGGACGCATCGCCGATGTGGATCCCGACATTCAAGCTGATCGCCATGCCCTGGCGAGCGAGCTGCTGGGGGCCGCGGGGTACGAGCGCTACGAGATATCGAATTGGGCTCATCCTTCGAGGGCCTGCCGGCACAACCTGCTGTACTGGAGTTCCGGTGATTACCTCGGCATCGGCGCAGGTGCCCATGGCCACGAGGCGGGGTTCCGCTACTGGCGCGAGCGACTCCCGCGCGCTTACATCGATTCGGTTGTTGCTCGGGCATCCACCATCGCAGGTAGCGAGACGGTACCCGACCGAGCGGGGGAAGCTTTGATGCTCGGGATCCGCCTACGGAGCGGCATAGACGTTTCGACCTTCGTTGACAGATTCGGTGATCTCGACGATCGCAAGCTCGAGATCGAATCGCTACGCGATGAAGGCTTGCTGGATACCGATGAAAGCGTTCTGAGGTTGACCGATCGAGCCACCATGCTCTGCAACGAAGTATCAGCCCGTTTGATGTGATGAGCGCGACCTATGTGGCGGTAGTTGGAGCAGGAGTTCCCGATCCCGAAACCGACGCGCTCGCATACGAGGTTGGGCAGCGCATCGCCACTAGTGGAGCCGTACTCGTTTGTGGTGGCATGACCGGTGTCATGGAGGCGGCTTGCAAGGGAGCTAAACAGGCGGGTGGAACAACCGTCGGGATACTTCCGACCTCCGACCGGCGCCACGCCAACCCATACGTTGACGTCGCGATAGCGACAGGGATGGGTGAGATGCGCAACGCGCTGATAGTTCGCTCCGCTGATGTTGTGATCGCCATCGGCGGAGAGTCTGGGACCTTGTCGGAGATCGCCTTCGCTCTCAAGATCGAGCGCCCCGTGGTGGGCTTGCATTCATGGGACATCCCCAAGATGGTCCCGGCCTCGAGCGCCGAAGAAGCCGTAGCAACGGCTCTGAGCCTCGCCTAGATCACGTCTGCGCTCGGAAGTGGGCGCTATTTTTCGCGAAACAAGCGGAGACGCGATCTTGTCGCCCACTCGAAGTGCATCCCGTCGGGAAGCAACCACTCGCCACCCCAGGTGAAGCCGTGCTTGGCCATGATCGCCACGATCTTGGGGTCCATCGTTGGCTCTTGTCCAAGGCCGTTGGTCGGTGCGTTGATGTCGAGCGCGGCCCCGAAGGCGTGCGCCGAGATCGAGGAGCTTGGGTCCCAGCCGATGAAGCGAGGGTTGTAACAACCCGCGAATCCGGATGGGTCGATGGCGTCGGACGATCCTTCATCGATGAGCTCGTTCAGCGCGGGGACGAGTCGTGCAAGCGTCCGCCGATGACACGTCACGTGGCCAAGGAGCGGAACCCGTCGGCGGACGATGTTGTCTTCGACCCAGGCGGGGTCGATGTCCAAGGTTCCACCTGAATGGCCGGCCGCGAACTCGCCGAACCGTTTCTTCAAGTACATCAACGGTTCCACGGCATCGGCGTGGCGTAGGAACGGAGTTTCCGCGGCGGAGTGGATCCGGAAGGGAGCGTCGACGAAGCCACCGACCGCTTTCCGCAGGCGTGAGATCGGTCCGGTGTACGACAGCAGCAGGAAATCGCGTCCCCACCCAGCCGGAGCAGGGCCCCTCACCACGGCTTCGAATCCGAGCGCACTTCGGTCGTCGATCGATGGAGTCAGGTGGTGGACTCCATCTTCATGCTGGACGTAAGTGGGCTCGGTGATGCCGCGGAGCTCGGCTCCCGTTTCGGATAGCCAACCGTTTCCCGGCTTCAATCCGTACATGCGGTCGGTTCGCATGACCCGGGCCCAGGCCCGCGGCTCCACGTAGACAACCTCAAAGGGGATATCGAACGCGTCCCCACTCCCAGGGATCCACCGAAGACCAGCCGTGACGGTGGTCACGGCCTTCATCCCGGCGAGTGAACGGAGCTTGTCTTCGGTCCCCTCTGGCATCCCTACCCGCGTCCACACCACGAACGAGTCCGAGGTTGGACCAGCGGGCGCGTCGATGACAGCCGCGTCCGCCGGGCGTTCGGCACGCTTCGGCTCCTCGGTGGTGCACGCGGAGAGCAGCGAAGCGAGCGCCAGCATGAGGGATCCGATGCGCGCCATCTATGGCCAAGACTCTTACCTGTGTCTCAGGGTTGTGTCACGATTGAAAACGTGGCGTATCTAGGGAATCTGATCTGCGAAGACTGCGGCCTGACATTCACCGCCCGCTGGGGTTCGTTCGAGGGGGCCGACGAATACAGATGCACGAACGATCACGTCGTGCATGTTTGCCCGGAGAGCGGATCGGTTCTGGCTGTCGATGGGACCCTCAGCGAAGGGCGGACCCTTCTCGATCTGCGCGGTCGCTGTCCCGACTGTTCCACCGAACTGGCCACTGGCCTTCTGCCGTGCTGCCCGGTTTGCGGGGGCCGGGATCACCAGGTCCTCCTCTCGGGAACCTACGGCTGAAAGCTCTTAGCACTCTAAGTAGGGGAGTGCTAAAGACGGCCCCCACGGGGTAAGATTCGGGGCTATGAGTGCGATGAATCCTCCTGGTGACCGCCGGGGCCACATCCTTCGAGCCCTGATCAGTCACTACGTCAGTTCCGGCGAGCCCGTCGGCTCCAAGACCCTCGTTGAGGGCTACGGACTGGGCGTGTCACCGGCCACGGTCAGGAACGAGCTCGCCTGGCTCGAGGACGAGGGCTACATCTCACAACCCCACACGTCAGCCGGCCGCGTCCCCACCGACACGGGGTATCGCTACTTCGTGGATACGGTCGGCGCCGGGACGAAGCTGCCGGCGATCGATCGCCGCAGGGTTATGGATTTCTTCGGCGAGCCTCGGTTCGAGCTCGAAGACGCTCTCCGTCAAACCGCGGCGCTTCTCTCCAATCTCACCGACCACGCGGCGGTCGTCTTCGCCCCGGCACTCGATCGAAGCATCGTTCGACATGTCGAGCTCGTGTCTCTGGCCGGCGAGCGAGCAATGGTCGTCATCGTCACGGACACAGGCAGGGTCGAGAACCATGTCATCTCCGTCCGCGACATGCCCGATGATGTGCAGCTTTCCCAAACGGCGGAGATCCTCAATCGCCTGCTCGACGGCATCGCACTGGAATCCGCGGCGAGCACGATCGTCGATGGGGTGGATCGATTCCCACTCGAGCTACGAGATGTCGCGTCATCCGTGGCAGCCGTGCTTGCGCAATCGCTTTCGATCCATGAAGCCGAAAGGATGTTCCTCGAGGGGACTTCGACGATCGTGGACGAGACCAAGTTCGCCGATCTCGAAACCGTCCGCCAGGTCATCGGAGCACTAGAGCATCGGCGTCTACTCCTAGAAGTCCTTGCCGAGTCCCTGTCGGCGGGAGTTTCCGTACGCATCGGTTCCGAGAATGGCCTGGCCGAGATGCAGTTCTGTTCTGTGATCACGGCTCCCTATGGTTCGGGCGGAGAACCGATCGGGACGTTGGGCATCGTGGGGCCAACTCGAATGGATTACGAGCGCACGATCGCTGCGGTGCGCGAGGTTTCGTCGAACCTGGGACGGATGCTCGGCCAACTGGGCATCTAGTAAATGCCGCGCGATCACTATGAAGCGCTCGGGATCGCCCGAGACGCGACCCCAGAAGAGATCAAGAAGACCTATCGAAGATTGGCGCGGGAACTCCATCCCGACGCGAATCCCGGTGACAGCGCGGCTGAAGAACGCTTCAAAGAGGTGTCACACGCCTACGAGGTCCTTTCGGACCCGCAGAAGCGCCAGCGGTACGACACGTTCGGCGACGACCGCGGGATGGGCGCGGCCGGCTTCGGTGACTTCGGCGGGATCTCCGACCTCTTCGCAACGTTCTTCGGGGGAGGACAGACCGGGTCACCGCGCGGCCCCCGAGCGCGGCGCCGACATCCTTACGACCGTCGTCCTCACCCTCGAGGAAGCGGCCCTTGGAGTAGAGCGAGAGATCGAAGTCGATTCCCTTGCCGGCTGCGAAGTCTGCGGAGGATCGGGGGCTTCGCCGGGGAGCTACCCCACGACCTGTTCGGACTGTGGTGGGACGGGTGAGCGCCGAGAGGTTCGTCGCACCGTCTTCGGCAACATGATGACCGCGGTGAGTTGCTCACGCTGTCGCGGTTCGGGCCAACAGATCCTCGATCCATGCAAAGCGTGCGACGGGTCGGGCCGGACCCATGTGGAGGAGGTCCACACGATCAAGGTCCCCGCCGGGATCGAAGATGGGGCACGCCTTCGCGTAACCGGTAGGGGTCAGGCAGGCGCTCGTGGTGGTGGTTCGGGTGACCTCTACATCGAGGTGGCCATCGCACAACACAAGGTCTTTCGCCGCGTGGGCGACGATCTCGGAACCGAGGTCCTCGTGCCGATGACGGTTGCAGCTCTCGGCGGACCGGTTCAGGTCCCCACGTTGGAAGGCGACGAAGAGGTCGAGATCGAACCGGGAACCCAATCTGGCGAGGTGTTGAGGATGAAGAACCGTGGCATGCCACGACTCGGGGGCCGCGGGAAGGGCGAGCTCGTCGTTCTCTTGAAGGTCGAGACTCCCACGGGGCTCGACAAGGAGCAGGCTGAGCTCATGGTGCAGCTCGCCAACATGCGGGGCGAGACAACTTCTCCTCGTGGGCTTTTCAGCAAGATCAAAGAAGCGTTCGGTGCGTCGGGTGAGACTGAGGCATGAGACAACCATGGTTCTTCGCGCCACCTGAAGCGTGGTCGGACACCGATGTGACGCTTCCGCCGGACGAGTCGCGGCACGCGACCAAGGTGCTTCGTATCTCCCCACCGGATGTGATCACGGTGATGGATGGTCAAGGGCAGGTAGCGAAGTGCGCGGTATCGGACGACACGGATGGATCGCTCCGTGCGGAGATCCTCGACAAGGGCCTGCAGACGCGCACCAAACCCGAGCTGGTTGTTTACCAAGGGGCAGCGAAAGCCAACAAGCTCGATGACGTTGTCGAACGCTTGGCCGAACTCGGTGTGGCGGAGATGTGGTCCTTCGAGTCGGAGCGCGCGGTGGTGCGTTGGGATAACGCGAAGACCGAGCGACTCACCGAACGATGGACCGCTATCTGTCGCTCGGCCGCCAAGCAATCTCGTAACGCCTACGTGATGCACGCGGGAGCCGGACTTTCCTGGACCGAATTGGCGAGACGTGTCGCAAAGGAACCTCTGGTGTTGACACTTTGGGAGGAAGCGACGCTCCCGATGCGAACGGTGCTGCAGTCCGGCGTCGATCGGATCGCTGTGGTCGTGGGGCCGGAGGGCGGCTTGACTCAGACCGAGGCAGAGGCATTGGCCGACGCGGGCTCGCCATTGGTGTCGCTGGGTCCGAACGTATTACGCACGGAGAATGCAGCGATGGTCGCTTGCTCTGCGCTTCAGTTCCATTACGGGCTGGTCGGGTAGCGTGCCCGCGATGCCTTTAAGCGATGGAGCCACCGCACATTTCACGACCCTCGGATGCAGGCTCAATCAAGCCGAATCCGACTCGATGGCCGAGGAACTTGCCCTTCGTGGCATCGAACAGGATGCCGGATCGCCGGACATCGTCGTCATCAATACCTGCACGGTCACGAGAGAGGCAACGAAGGCCTCTCGCATGGCGATCCGTCGTTCGATCCGCAATCATCCCGACGCCAAGATCGTCGTGGTGGGTTGTTACGCGGTTTCCGACCGGGCCGAGGTCGAGGCGATAGAGGGTGTCGATGTCGTTTTCGGCAACACCGAGAAAGAAGCCTTCGCCGACGCGTTGGAACTCGGCCCCCCTTCACGCCCGCTGCTCCAGCTTGGTTTTCGGCACGACAGCTTGGGTCAACCTCGGGTGCGGGCCAACCTGAAAGCACAGACTGGATGCGATGAGTGGTGCACCTTCTGCATCATCCCGAAGACCCGCGGCCCACTGAGAAGCATGGATGAGGACACTCTGATCTCGGAGGCTCGGGCGCGCGTTTCATCGGGTGCACGAGAACTCGTCCTTACCGGGGTTCACATCGGGAAGTACACCTACGACCAAGGTGGAGATGAGAGATCTTTGATCAGGTTGTTCCAACGGTTGCTCGACATAGAGGGTGTCTACCGTTTGCGACTCTCGTCGATCCTGTCGAGACATCTCACCGATGAAGTACTGGACTACATCGTTTCCGAACCCCGCTTCTGCCGCTATCTACACGTTCCGCTGCAGTCCGGTGACGACGGCGTGCTGGCCGCGATGAACAGGCCTTACAAGATCGACGAGTACATCGAGCGCGTCGAGCGAGCGAAGCAGCTCCTGCCCGGCGTTGCGCTCGCAACCGACATCATCGTCGGCTTCCCTGGAGAGACAGATGACGCTTTCGAATCGACCTTTCAAGTGGTCGAACGATTGCGTTACTCGAAGCTCCACGTCTTTCGTTATTCAGCGCGCCCCGACACCGCGGCGGCAGAGATGCGGGATGTTGTTCCTGCAGAAGTGAAGAAAGCTAGATCGAAGCGATTGATCGACCTCGGCAATGAGATCCGCAGAGATTTCCTCTCCGGCCATCTCGAACATCCGCTCGAAGTACTGGTCGAGGACGAACGCATCGTGGACGACGTGAATGTCTGCTCGGGGCAAACTAGCGACTATGTGAGGGTGTGGTTCGAAGGCGAAGGGATGCTGGGTCGACTCGTTCATGTTGAAGGGACAGGTATCCGTGCAGATGGGATCCGTGGCGAGATGGTGATGGCATCGTGACCGATTGTCTGTTCTGCAAGATCGCGAACAAAGAACTGGATTCGACCGCGGTGGCCGAGACCGACCGCGTGTATGCATTCAGAGATATCAATCCGGCAGCTCCAACCCATGTGCTGGTGATCCCCAAGGAACACATCGCTTCGGCGGCCGACCTCGATCCCGATCACGCAGATCTGCTGGCCGAGATGTTCGTCGTGGTCTCCGGCGTGGCGAAGGACGAAGGGTTATCGGCTTATCGGGTCGTGACCAATGTGGGGGCCGAGGCCGGGCAGTCCGTTTTCCACCTCCACTGGCACGTGATCGGCGGCCGCTCCCTCCAATGGCCACCCGGTTAGCGGCGGTAGGATAGGGGAACCGCATGTTGGCAAAAACGCAAGTAAAGATCCTTGTCCCAGGGCACCAAGACATGGTGGGGCTTGTGGGCGCCAGGGATGAACTCCTGAAGCTGATCGAAGCCGCGTTCGATACGCAGATATTGGTGCGCGGGAACGAGATCGTCATCACGGGGGAACCGACCGAGACCGAACGCGTCTCCAAACTCTTCGAAGAGCTTCTCAATCTCCTCGATCGCGGCCACATCTTGACGACCGACGCGATCGATCGCTCGATCGACATGGTCAAGTCCTCGGAAGGCAAGCCGTCAGAAGTTCTGACCGACACAGTCGTGATAACTCACACAGGAAAGCCGATCCGACCCAAAACGATCGGACAGAAGGCGTACGTCGACTCGATCCGCAGCAACACGATCGCGTTCGGGATCGGTCCGGCGGGGTCGGGAAAGACCTACCTTGCCGTTGCGATGGCGATCCGGGCGCTGAAGGGTGGGGAAGTGTCGCGCATCGTTCTCACTCGACCGGCGGTCGAGGCGGGCGAGCGGCTGGGATTCTTGCCCGGTGACTTGGCCGCAAAGATCGATCCCTATCTGAAACCTCTTTATGACGCGCTCTACGAGATGTACGAGCCCGAAACCATGAACCGCTACATGGAGCAAGGAACGATCGAGATCGCCCCCCTTGCGTTCATGCGGGGCCGCACGCTGAACGACTCGTTCATCATCCTCGACGAGGCGCAGAACACCACTCCGGAACAGATGAAGATGTTCCTGACCCGCCTGGGATTCGGCTCGAAAGCGGTCGTGACGGGTGACGTCACACAGGTCGACCTTCCGGCCGGCGCTCGCTCCGGGCTCATCGTTATCGAGGAGGTGCTGAAGGGCATCGAAGGCATCGAGTTCTCTCACCTCGACGCGCGGGACGTCGTTCGTCACCGCATCGTGCAGAACATCGTTGAGGCTTACAGGATCTATGCGGAGTCGACGAAACATCTGGGAGCGTCGGGGGGGTAGCGCCCCTAACCTATGAACGTATTCGTTGCCAATGAACAAGAACTTCCTGTGGATGTCGCTCGAGCGTCTGAGCTTGCGCGCCACACCTTGACTCACGAGAAGGTGGACGACGAAGCCGAGTTATCGGTTCTGTACGTCGGCGCGGATCACATGCGAAAGCTGAACGCGAGATACGCCGGGAACGACTACGTGACCGACGTGCTCGCCTTCCCCCTGATGGAGGACAACGACGATCCCGACGAGGCCATCTACCTGCTCGGCGATGTGGTCATCTGCCCGCAGGTTGCTTCCGAGAATGCAACCAAGATCGGCCATGACCTCGCCAACGAGTTGGACACTTTGGTCGTTCACGGGACGCTTCACTTACTCGGATATGACCACCAAGGTGAGGAAGACAAGGCGAAGATGGATCAGTGCCTCCGTAACGTCCTCGAATCGTTCGGAGGGGACCGATGAGTGATCTCCTCGCCTACATCGGGATAGCGCTCCTTATCGTGTTCGCAGCGGGTTTGGCACTGGCCGAAACGGCGGTAACCCGGATGACTAGGGTCAAGGCTCTCCACCTCGTTCAGGAGCAGAAGCAGGGGGCCGAGACCCTGCTGAAGATCGTTGAGGACCCCGCGCATTACCTCAACGTCGTGTTGCTTCTTACGTTGGTTGCTCACGTGACGGGTACGGCGGTTGCGACGAGTCTCGCGATCCGTCGCTTCGGTGACGGTGGCGAGGCGATAGCTGCTGCCATGATGACGTTCTTGATCTTCGTGTTCGCGGAGGTTGTTCCGAAGACCTATTCGGTTCAGCGGACCGATAGGGCCGCGTTGATGATGGCTCGCCCCGTCTACTTCCTCGGGAAGGTCTTCAACCCGTTGGGAAGGTTGCTGATCGCGATCTCGAATCTGGCGCTACTCGTGTTGCCGGGGCGAGCGATGCCCAAAGGCCCGTTCGTCACGGAGGACGAGATCAGGCACCTGGTCGATGTCGCAGAAGAAGAGGAAGAGATCGAGGAGGAAGAGCGTGAGCTCATCCATTCCGTCTTCGAGTTTGGCGACACCGTTGTTAGAGAGGTGATGGTTCCGCGACCGGACATGGTGTGCCTGAAGGGCGGCTCAACCCTCGAAGAGGCTCTGAAGGTGATCATCGAGGCGGGCTATTCCCGGATCCCCCTGTATGAAGGCGACACCGACAACATCATCGGTGTTCTGTATGCCAAGGACCTATTGAAGCGCCTGCATGAAAAGAACGAGACGGGATCGGTAGCTCAACTTGGTCGTGCGCCTACGTTCGTGCCCGAGACGAAGAAAGTGGCGGAGCTTCTTCGCGAGATGCAGGACCAACACGTCCACATGGCGGTCGTGGTCGATGAATACGGAGGCACCGCCGGCCTCGTGACGATCGAGGACCTGATCGAAGAGATCGTGGGCGAGATCGTCGATGAGTATGACAAGGAAGAACCTCTGGTCGAGCCGATCGACGAGAACACGATCCGTGTCGACGCGAAGATGCCGATCGATGAAGTCAACGAGCTTCTCGAGGTCGATCTGCCACACGAGGAATGGGACACGGTTGGGGGCCTCGTCTTCGGTTTGACAGGTCGAGTCCCAACGCCTGGCGAGACCGTGCGTTTCGACGGTCTGGAGTTCACGACCGAACGGGTAACCGGCCGCCGCATCCAGAAGGTGGTCATCTCCCGCAAAGCTGCAAGTCAGCTGGAGCCCGAGTAAGTGGAGGAAGTTCCTTACCGGTCTGGTTTCGTCGCGGTCGTGGGGCGACCCAACGTTGGCAAGTCCACCCTGGTTAATTCGCTCGTCGGTGAGAAGGTCGCCATCGTTTCAAACAAGCCGCAGACGACGCGCAGCGCTATCAGGGGAGTGATGGACGGCGATGGCGTGCAAGTCGTTCTCGTCGACACTCCCGGGTATCACAAGCCGCGCAACCTTCTGGGCGAACGCCTGAACGATGTGGTTCGTGCAACCTGGCGAGACGTCGATCTGGCGCTCTTCGTCGTTGATGGTGCTTCCGGAGTGGGGACGGGCGACGAGAAGGTGGCCGAGGACTTAAGGGCCGCCGGACGTCCCACGTTCTGCATCGTCAACAAGATCGACATCGTCGACAAGGGGCGCATCGCCGAATCCTTGACGAAAGCTGCGGCGCTCGGTGACTTCGAGGAGTTCGTGCCGCTGTCCGCACGATCGGGCGACAACATTGACATCCTGCGCAACCTCATAACCGAACGGATGCCCGAAGGACCCCAGTACTACCCGCCGGGTATGCGTCGGGACCAACCTCCCCCGCGTTTCGTAGCGGAGCTCGTTCGGGAGAAGATCCTGCATCGCATGCGTGAAGAGGTTCCGCACTCGGTCGCCGTGGTGACAGAAGAGATGGACGAGCGTGATGACGGGCTGCTCGAGATCCGCTGCACCATCTTCGTCGAGCGTGAATCCCAGAAAGGGATCGTCATCGGTAAGGGGGGCGGCACGATCAAAGAGGTGGGGACCGAAGCCCGGCTCGAGATAGAGGCCCTCTTCGGTCAGAAGTGCTTCCTCGAGCTGAGGGTGAAGGTCGAAAAGGACTGGCAACGCCGAGCCCACGCGTTGGAGAGGCTTGGCTTCTCGGCTGAGATGATGTCCTAGTGGAGAGAGCCTATGTGGTCCGTCATCTAACCAAGCGCTATCGGACGCCCGACGTGCTTGCCAACGATGACGTCTCCTTCGAGGTGTCTCCTGGGGAGGCGTTCGGGCTGTTGGGTCCCAATGGGGCCGGGAAGACCACCTTGGTTCGGCAGCTGGTGGGGCTGCTGGCTCCGACCTCCGGCGATGTCCGGCTGTTCGGCGAACCGATCTCTTACGGCGCCGATACCGAACGCCGGGTGGGCCGCACGGTTGCCTACCTGCCGCAGGGATCACTCAGCCTCGGTGAGTTCAAGGTGTCCGAAGCGATCCGCTGGACGGGCATGTTGCGAGGGCTGGGCAAGGCCGCGGCGAAGAACGAGACGGACGAACTCTTGGACATCCTCGAGATAGGGGGGATCAGGGATCGGCTCGTCAAGAAACTCTCGGGTGGGCAGAAACGACTCGTTCAGCTCGGCATGACCTTTTCTGGACACCTTCCCGTCCTCATCCTCGACGAGCCCACTGCAGATATCGATGTCGCGTTGCGCCAGCGCATCTGGAGCTTGATCGCGAAGCGAACAGCTGCAGGGTCGACGGTGATCTTGGTGACGCATGACGTGGCCGAGGCCGAACGCGCTCTGAACCGAGTGGCGATCCTCGATCGAGGTCGCATAGTTGTCAGCGGCACCCCCGCCGAGCTGAAGGCCGATCTTGCGCATCGCACGCGCCTGGACATCGTGGTGGCTGAAAGTGCAGGGATAGACCCCTTAGTCATAGCGCGCGACATCCCTGGCGAAACGCGAGTCAGAGGACGCCACATCAGCGCGTGGGTCCCCGCCGAGGACGCGATCACGAACTTAGACAAGATCCTGACTACGGTAGGGGCGAGCGCTCTCGAGGACGTGCGGCTGGTCACTCCAACCCTTGAGGACGTCTATCTGGAAGTGGGCGGCCGCTCTATCGACGAGGCCGACGTATGAGGATGTCGACCTCGGCTGCGGGACGGTTCAGGGTTCTACTCGCGATGCAGATGGCGCGCGTGCGGACGTCGTGGCGCCCATATCTGATCGTCTCTTCTGCGATGCCACTGGGTATCGCAGTTCTGATGCGGGCCGTCATGGATGACGCACAGATCGCTGATTTCGGTTCGCAGATCGTTGCCGGCAATGCTGTTCTTGCGATCGCGATGACAGCGGTAGTCATGTTGGCGCAGCGAGTCGCTTTCTTGAAGGAATCGGGAGCGATCGATCTTTACTCCACCCTGCCCGTGTCGAGGGCCGCTGTTGTCGCGGCCGTACTCGTCTCTTTCGCTATCTTCGCTTTGCCGGGATTGCTGATCGTCGTTTCTCTGGGAGCGCTGCTGTTCGATCTCTCCCTCGTCGCGCTCTGGTCGGCCCTTCCCGTGTGGGTCCTTGGTTCATTCGCGCTTGCAGGCGTGGGCGTCGCGATCGGCTTCGGTGCTCCCGACGAGCAACTTGCCGGGATGTACTCGAACCTCGCCATGATGGCCGTGCTGTTCCTCGGGATCCTTCCGTCCGACCGGATCCCGGGCTGGCTCGGCCCCCTGAAAGCGATCCTTCCCTCCACGTATGCGGTGGACGCGCTGAAACCGGGCCTCGCCGGATCGATCAGTGGTACTCAGGTCTGGGACCTACTGATCCTGGCGCTGTTCGGAGCGCTATCCTTCTGGGCTGTCAGGGGGCCTCTATGGCCCCGATCGGAGTGAGGGAGGCTCATGCCGCAGGCAACGGTTAAGGCTTACGACTCGCTCACCCGAACGGGTGTGCTGCTCGCCGACGACGGCGAGAAAACGTGGGATGTCGAGCCCGCTTCGATGGACTCGAGCATGTTCCGTTTCCTCCGCCCCGGCCAACGAGTCACGTTCGACGAGACCACCGAAGGCATCCGCAACCTCCGGATAGGCATCGCCTAACCCCCCCTACCGCGTTCTGTCGCATCAGACGGTCATCTGGTGACCACCTCATGCGTCGGAACGGTGGCGGATGGCGATCTCGATCTGCTCCAGCACCCAATCGAAGTCGTTTCGCACCTGCCAAAAGGTGAATGGGAACACGCCCCAGCCGAGGTTTTGGAGCACCACGATGGTCTTGTGATCACCGTCCCACTTGAATCGCATCTTGTGTGGGTCATATCCATTCAGGGGGATGGCGACCTTAAGTTCTGGGATCGCAAAATCGATCTCGCTAACATGATCACCATCTTCGTCTTTGACCACATGATGTAGCACGGCCTTTCGGGACAGGCGTTTGCTCATCCGTAGAAAGATGGTTTCCAGTTCGCTGTCGGTGAGCGCGACGTCAGCATCTCGCATCGCTACCAATCGTCGGTAGAGGCGAGTTCCCGCTCGCCCTCTCTTCCCATACTGGAAGCCAGTTCGGTATAGCCATCTGAGGTGGGTCAACTTCCTTCGCAATGCTTCATCGAGTAATGAGGGGCAGAACTTCTTCTCGGCTCGATCTCCGCACATCTCTAAGAGCGTCGGCTCAAATCGCCGTGTTGGAATTCCCTTTACGAGGATTGAATCCGAATCTGTCATGTCCCTGAATTGATGACAGATGACTTCGGGGAGGTGGAGATGTCGAGGAGCAGCGATCTCATGACTGACGCTTTTGTATCTCTGGAAGCCAAGCAATCTCAACGTTGCTTTGCCTGCCGTCATCGCTCTCTCGCCCCCTTGAAGTACGGCGGCCATCTGCATTGTCTCCCAAGTGAACGGAACTGGCCTGGGCGCGAAGACGTCGCCGAAGACCTGTACCCACTCACCCGAACTGACGAGCCGGTTGATCATCCGGGGAGAGACTCCGTATCCGTATGCCTCAGATCGGCGGATAAGCCCAAACCTCGTGCTGGCGAATGCCTCGAGTGCAGCGACATCGGCCTGGCTTCTCATAGGCCCACCAAACCCGATGCGCGCCAGGCTCGATGTGAGTCTGGTCACAGGCAACCGTCGCATCAGACGGTCTCTGGGCGTCTCGCTCGTGCGACAGAACGGATGGGGGGAAATCCGGGGTCTAGAGGGGGCCGAGGTCTAGCCTGGGGAGTCCTATGCCGGGGCTCTATCGGGACGAGGGAATCGTTCTCAAGACCATCAAACTGGGGGAGGCGGATCGCATCCTCACGGTCTTCACCCGCGACAACGGCAAGATCAGGGCGGTAGCCAAGGGGGTCCGCAAGACCAAGAGCCGTTTCGGAGCCAGGCTAGAGCCCTTCACCCGGGTCGAACTCCTGATCTACAGAGGGCGCAAGGATCTCGACACGATCACTTCGGCAGACATCGTCGATTCCAACCCCGGTGTTCACCGTGACTTCGACTCGCTCGCATCGGCGTCGGCCATGGCCGAGATCGTCGAGAAGATCACTCCGGATCGAGAAGAAGCGTTCTCGACCTACTCGTTGCTCGTAGCGGGACTAGCTGCTCTGGCCGACAACCGTGGAGCGAGCGTGCTCCCGGCCTTCGTCGTCAAGCTGTTGGCGGTAGCCGGATTCGACCCCGAGCTGACAAGTTGTGCGGGATGTGGGGGCCGCGGCCCCCTTGGTGGATTCTCGCCATCGATGGGTGGAGCCGTGTGCGAGTCCTGCTGGCGAGAAGATCCCGATGCCATCGGAGTTTCGCCGGATCGCTTGATCCTGATCGGTGACCTACTCCACGCCGATTTCGGCTACCGGATGGACGTGTCCCTGGTGGACGAAGTGACTCAGCTGTTGAGGCAGTACGCGGAGTTCCACCTGGAGAGACCACTCAAGTCTCTTCAGATGCTGCGGGCCGTTTAGTTTCCTCGCATGGATATCGTTCCGTCCGAGCGGCTTCCTCGGCATGTCGCCATCATCATGGACGGCAACGGCCGCTGGGCTGAAGCGCGCGGCCTCGACCGAACGAAGGGCCACGAACAAGGGGAGAAGGCCCTATTCGATGTGGTCGAGGGTGCGCTTGAAGCGGGGATCAGGTTCCTCTCCGTGTACGCGTTCTCGACCGAGAACTGGTCGCGGCCCCAGCACGAGATCGACTTCCTCATGAACTTCAACCGTGTTCTCATCCGCATCCGCCGCGACGACCTGCACGAGCGAGGCGTGAGGATCCGAAGGGTTGGGCGAACAGAGGAAGTTCCCGCGGATGTCCTCGAAGAGTTCGCAGATGCAGAGCACTTGACCAAGGACAACCTCAAGATGGACCTGCTCGTGTGCTTCAACTACGGGGGCCGCGCCGAGCTCGAAGATGCGGCCCTCCGCGGACCAGATATCGCCGGCAATCTCTACGCTCCCGATGTTCCTGATGTGGATCTCCTCATCCGCACTAGCGGAGAACAACGTCTCAGCAATTTCCTCCTGTGGCAGAGCGCTTACGCGGAGCTCTACTTCACAGAAACGCTCTGGCCTGACTTCGACCGGCACGCACTGTTCGATGCCTTGCGCGACTACGCGGCGCGCGACCGCCGCTTCGGAGGTGTGTGAGATGGAGGGCTACTCATACGAAACTTACGGTCAACGGATCGCAGATTCATATGACGACATGTACGGCGAGATGTTCGACGTTGAGGCAACCGTCAAGGTCCTTGCCGAACTGGCCGGAAAAGGCCCGACCTTGGAACTCGCTATCGGAACCGGCCGTATCGCCCTGCCCTTGAAGCTGGCTGGCGTCGATGTCAGCGGGATCGATATCTCCGAAGAGATGGTTGCCAAGATGCGCGAGAAGGAGGGCGGAGCGGACATCCCTGTGACCATGGGTGACTTCGCAACCGTGCCTGTCGAGGGCACCTACTCGCTCGTGTACCTCGTGTTCAACACGATCTTCGGACTCACAACTCAAGAAGAGCAGATCACTTGCTTCCGGAATGTTGCCGAGCACCTCTCGGACGACGGGTGCTTCGTGGTCGAGGCGTTCGTGCCGGACCTAACGCGCTTCGTCAGGGATCAGAGGCTGAGTACCCTTAGCGTGGATGCTTCTACCGTCCAGATCGACGCAACCCGTCACGTTCCTGCCAAACAGAACATCAGCGCGAGCCACGTGATCATCACCGAGGAAGGCATCAAGCTCTACCCGGTGGAACTGCGCTACATCTGGCCGTCCGAGATGGACCTGATGGCCCGCCTCGCCGGTCTGAAGCTCGAGCATCGTTGGGGTGGCTGGCACAAGGAGCCGTTCGAGTCGTCAAGCGACAGCCACGTATCCGTTTATCGGAAGGGTTAGACGGGGTGTTCTTCGTCCGGCTCGATCTGATCCGGACGCTCTGCCCGAGCCCCCGGCCCGATGGCCGCGGCGAGAACTCCAGCGTTCGGTAGCGAAACGGGGCCGTTCACGGTTTGCATGTGTACGTAGAAGAGACTCATGTCGGTCACGGTGCCTTCGTACTCACCACCGAGGGGACCAGACCTTAGGACGACACTCTCTCCAACGGTGAAGGGCCGCACTGCCACTAGAACGATGCCGGCGAAGAAGTTGCCGATCGTTTGTTGGGCGGCGATCCCGATGACCACTCCGGTGACGGCACCACCTAGCAATAGACCTTGGATGTTGACCTCGAGTACACCCAGAGCCGTTAGGGCAACCAAGACGTACCCGGCTACCGAAACGACGAAAGCGAGAGCTGCTCCTCGAGGGGCTGCGTCGCGTGCTTCGGCCCCCTTGCGCACCGCGCTGGCGAAGGAACGCACTGAGGCGATTCCGGCCAGCACGAGCACCCCCGCGCCAACGAAAGCGATGAGTTGCTCGTCCCTGGTAGCGGTGTCTTCGCCCACACCTGAGATCTGTCCCGTGAGGTTGGTAACCGCTCCAGCGGCCACCGCAACCACTCCGGCCACGATTCCCCGGATCACTTGGGGCCTCGCGGCCCTGATCGCTTTGGTCTGCACTGCCTCAGGGTAACGGACAGGGAATCGGGCATTTCGGGCGAATCAATCAACCAGGTGAGACTTAAGAAGGGGGAACGATGAGGCTCGCAAGGAGTTCCGGAGCAGCCGCAGTCACGTGCGTGTTCTTGCTGGCCCTGGCGGCGCCGGCCTCGGCTTCACCTATCAAGAAGGTCACTAACAAAGTGACCAGGTCCGGCAAGCTCCGTTTCAACAAACCTGTTGCCCTCTCTTCTTACAGCCCTCTTCGCACGGCGGTCGGTACGGTGTACACGTTGCAAGGCGGAGAGCAGCCTGATGGCAACAACGAGTGGTCGGGCGAACCTTCTATCCAGGTCGACGCCAAAGGCACCGTTTACATCGCCGGAACGTGTTGCGTTGGACCGGCGGCTCCCGTTTGGTACTCGAACGACGATGGCAAAACGTTCAAAGAGCTCGAGTCTCCGGGCCATGCGCGTGAGTGGGGGATCGGGGCGGAGGGCGATCTAGCAGTAGACGGCGACGGCCATGTTTTCTTCATCGACACGTACCTTCCGGGTCTCCTTGCTTCGGGATGGAGCGACAACGGTGAAACATGGGACTTCACCCAACCAGCGGTCGGTGTGCCCCCCGGCATGAACGATCGGCCCTGGTACGCCGCGACCGACGACGCTCTCTATCTCTACGTCAATCACGCGTCCCACACAGATCTCTACAGCTCAACAGACGGAGGCAAGGTGTGGTCGGAGCTCGGCCCCCTTTCGTGGGCCGGAGACATGATGGGTCAGCCTTTCTTTCCCGGGCATGTCTCGGCAGACGCCAAGAGCGGAACGGTGTGGGTAACCGGAGTTGTCAACGATGGTGAAGATGTTATCGGTTCGACAGTCACGACCGATGGTGGCCAGAACTGGACCGAAGCTGTGGTGAGTGCCCCACAACGCGCCGATGGGTTCAGTCCCGTTTTCACAGGAACTAGCGCGGTCGACGAAGCGGGTAACGGCTACGTCACGTGGTCGACGACCGACGCGGAGGGGTGTGACGTTTACTACGCCGCCTCGACCAACGAGGGAAAGTCATGGGGCAAGCCGGTCAAGGTGAATACAGGTTCGGGTTGCGCGACGTTTCCCTGGATAACGGCGAAGGACAACGGCGATGTAGCACTCGCGTGGTACGAGACGCCGGCCACGAAACTCGCTACCGCGTCTGAGCGAGCAGTTCGCTCCCTTACGTCACCTTCGGCCTACGGCCTCGATCTGGCACTGACCTATCAGGACGAGCTTCCTGCCGATGCACGATGGTTCCTTCACGCGGCCCTCATCGACGATGCAGCATCCAAGCGGCCGAACATCAACGAGGAGCAGGTCCCGACGAAGACGCCGGTCCTCGAAGGCCCGCTCGGGCGCACTCTGTGGGATTTCCTTCAGATCGACTTCGGTCCGGATGGACGGGTTCACATCGCCTTCGTCGAGAAGTACCAGGCAACGGCGCCCGAGACTTGGTACGTATCTTCTAAGTCGAACCTCTAGCCGGACGGCTCCGTATCGGGAGCCCGCTCGATCAGAACTTGAACCACTCGCCGCCGGTGCATGGAGCGCACACGGAAGACGTGCCCGCCATGCCTAACGACATCGCCCCGGATCGGGATCCGGCCCAGCTCGTCCATCAGGAAGCCGGCCACCGTTTCGTAGGGACCGTCGGGGACATCTACGCCCAAGCGCTCCGAGAGCTCGTCGATGCGCAGTGTTCCCGGCACCAGGAAGCGATCCTCGGACAACCTTTCGATCCCGATCTCGCTCTCGTCGTACTCATCGAGGATCTCGCCGACCAGTTCCTCGAGGAGGTCCTCTAGCGTGACGATCCCGGATGTTCCACCGTGCTCGTCGATAACCAGAGCGAAGTGTTTGCGCTCGCGTTTCATGTCGAACAGCAGGGGGTGGAGCTTTCTAGATTCCGGAACCACCAGTAACGGTCGGATGAGCCGTCTCGGGATGCGTTTCTCGCGCTGGGTCTCGGCCACCTTCAAGAGATCCTTCGCGTGGAAGAAACCGCAGATCCGGTCGAGCGTGTCGATGTAGATCGGAAAGCGAGTGTGACCCGTCTCGATCACCTTGGTCTCGATCTCCGCCGGAGTCACCTCGAGCGGAAGGGCAAGCATCTCGGTCCTGGGCACCATGACGTCGGCAGCATCCTTCTCACCGAACTCCGCCGCTCCCGTGAGAAGGCGCGTCTCGAATTCCTGAAGTTCTCCGCCGCGAGCAGCCGCTTGGACCATCGCGCCGATCTCGTCAGCCGAATGGATGCCCGCGAGCTCATCCTGTGGTTCCACTCCGAACAGTCGGAGGAAAGCGTTGGCCATCTCATTGAGGGCAACGATGAATGGTTTGAACAGCGCGGCGTAAACGCGGATCGGTATCGCCATCCAGAGTGCCGAGCGTTCCGGTCGAGCGATCGCGATGTTCTTAGGAGCCATCTCCCCGATGACCATGTGCAAGAAGACGACGATCGTTAGAGCGATGAGGAACGAGACGGTGTGCAACATCCCGGAGGGGAGGCTGAGCCCTTCCAGCCAGGACTCGAGAAGGTGAGCGATGGCTGGTTCGGCGATCGCCCCAAGTCCGAGCGATGCGATCGTGATGCCCAGTTGCGCACCGGCGAGCATCACCGAAAGTTCTTTCACGGACCGCAGGGCGATAGCGGCTCTGCGGTTACCGGCATTCGCCATCGCTTCGAGGTGACTCCTTCTCACCGCGATCAGGGCGAACTCCATCGCAACGAAGAACCCGTTGGCGATCAGCAGGAACAACGTGAGCAGCAGGAGCCAACCGCTCATGAGTCACCGTCCTTGGCGCGTGCCTGCCCCGGCGGGGCGACGATGAGGATCTTGGAGATGCGGTTCCTGTCCATCTCTACGACCTTGAACTCCCAGCCCTTCCACTCCGCGTGATCGCCCCTCCTGGGGATCCGGTCGAAAACATTGAGTAGGAAACCAGCGACGGTGTCGTAGTCCCCTTCGGGGAGCTCGAGACCCGTTTGTTCCTTGAGTTCATCCGGGCGCAGCAGTCCCGACACAACGTTGGCGCCCGAGCGCCGCTCTTCTACTGCCGGTGTCACGTAGGTCGGGTCGTGTTCGTCCTCGATCTCTCCGACGATCTCCTCGAGGAGGTCTTCGATCGTGATGATGCCTGCGGTACCTCCGAATTCGTCGACCACAACCGCGATCTGCTTGTGCTCACGTCTCATATCGATCAACAACGACTTGAGATCACGGCTCTCGGGGACGATCAAGGACTCCTGAGCGATCTCGTGGACGTTCGTTGTCGGCCGCTGTTCCGGAGCGTAGGTGTAAACGTCTTTCACGTGAGCGACCCCGATGATGTCGTCGATGTCGTCGCCGGTGATCGGGAAACGCGAATGCCCTGTCTTCAATGCTTCGTTCATCAGGTCGGTCAGCGTCTCTTCGCTGGTAAGCGTGACCATCGCCGTGCGCGGGACGAGAGCGTCGGCGGCGGTCTTGTCACCGAAGCTGATAGAGCGGGTAAGAAGCGAGTACTCCTCTTCTTCGATCCCCCCTCCGGCTCGCGACGATTGGATCAGCACCTCAAGTTCCTCGAGCGAGCGAGTCCCGCTCAGTTCGTCCTTCGGTTCGATACCGAACAGCCGGACCCCGAGGTTCGCGGCGGCATTGAGGAAGACGATCAGAGGTCGGAACAGCGCGTTGCTGAAACGCAGACCGGGAGTGACGGCGAAAGCGACGGGTAACGGCCTAGCGATCGCCAGGTTCTTCGGAACCAGTTCTCCGAGGACCATCGTCACGGTGGTCGCGATGATCAGGGCCAGCACTATCGCCACTTGCCGAGCTGCGTTGTCGGAGAGGAAGTTCTCGAGCAGCTCACGGAGGGCGCGGCCCAATGTGGGCTCGAGGATGAACCCGATCATCAGGGAGGTGACCGTGATGCCGAGCTGAGCACCCGAGAGCTGGAAGGACAGGGTTTTCAGAGCGGCCATCACGCCTGAGGCCTTGCGGTCCCCACCTTCCGCCAGTGTCTCGATCTTGGTGCGGTCGATAGCAACGAGTGCGAACTCGCCCGCGACATAGAACCCACAGGCCAGGATCAGAACCAGAACCGCCAGTAGGCCCAGAGCTATGTCTATGTGCCGTTCACCTCCGGCTCGGCGGTCGGGAAAGAGACATCGGTATACGGCGACTATCATGCCCTCTCATGAGCAACGTAACGATCGAAACGGTCGTCAACCTCTGTAAGAGGAGGGGGATCGTCTTTCCGTCCAGCGAGATCTATGGGGGCCTGCGTTCAGCCTGGGACTGGGGTCCCCTGGGCATCGAGCTCAAGCGAAACGTGAAGAACTCTTGGTGGAAGTCCATGGTTCACGAGCGCAACGATGTCGTGGGGCTGGAATCCTCGATCCTCATGTCCCCGAAGGTGTGGGAGGCATCGGGTCACGTCGAGACCTTCACCGACCCTCTGGTTGAGTGCACTAACTGTCATCACAGGTTCCGTGCGGATCACATCGACACGAACAAACCCTGCAAGGACTGTGGGCAAGGCCCCGCGTGGACCGAGCCTCGACAGTTCAATCTAATGTTCAAAACCCACATGGGTCCTGTCGAAGATTCTTCGCACGTCGCTTACCTCCGACCAGAAACCGCTCAGGGGATGTTCGTCGACTTCCAAACCGTTCAGACGACATCCCGAAAGAAGATCCCCTTCGGTATCGCGCAGCAGGGGAAGTCGTTCCGCAACGAGATCACGCCGGGAAACTTCGTCTTCCGGACGCGCGAGTTCGAACAGATGGAGATGGAGTTCTTCGTTAAGCCGGGAACCGACGACGAGTGGCACGACTTCTGGTTGAACGAACGTATGCGCTGGTACACGGATCTGGGGATGACTCCGGAGAACCTCCGACTTCGTGAACATGAAGCAGACGAACTCAGCCACTACGCCAAACGCACCTACGACATCGAATACAACTTTCCCGGGATGGGTTGGAGCGAGCTCGAGGGGATAGCAAACCGCACCGACTTCGATCTGAAGGCGCACTCGAAGGCTTCTGGTCAGGACCTGAGCTACTTCGATGCCGAAACCGAAGAGCGTTTCGTGCCCTACGTGATCGAACCGGCGGTGGGGGTTGAACGATCGACCCTGGCCTTCCTGATCGACTCATTCAAAGAAGAAGAGGCACCAACGGCATCGGGCAAGATGGAGAAACGCACGGTCTTGAAACTCCATCACAAGCTCGCTCCGTACAAGGTTGCCGTTCTGCCTTTGAGCAAACATGCCGACCTCACACCCGTCGCGGACAAAGTGGCAGCGGACGTCCGGCAGCGATACGTCACAGACTTCGACGTGGCGGGTTCGATCGGGAAGCGCTACCGGAGGCAAGACGAGGTTGGTACGCCCTTCTGCGTGACGATCGACTTCGATTCATTGGAGGACAACCAAGTAACAGTTCGTGATCGCGACAGCATGGAACAGGAGCGCATCCCACTAAGCGGGCTGCTCGAGTATCTCGGAAAGAGGCTGGATACATGACGACACTTAAGGGCAAAGTGACGGTGCACGGCAGCCACGCCGCCACCACTGCGGTAGTTGAACTGCACAACGCGACCGGGGATGTTGTCGATCAGGTACAGGTGGACTCCGAGGGTGCGTACACCTATCACCTGTCTCCGGGGACCTGGACGCTCAACATCTGGGACGCTCACGGACATCGCGGCCACGCTGAGATCGAGCTGGCCGAAGGCGAGGACAAGGTTGCGAACATCGATCTGGAGGAGCCAGAAGGGGGCCACTAAGCGATGAGCAAGTGGGTCTACGACTTCAGCGAGGGCAACGCCACGCAGAAGAACCTCCTCGGAGGTAAGGGCGCCAACCTCGCCGAGATGACCAATCTCGGTCTGCCCGTACCTCCCGGCTTCACCATCACCACCGAAGCATGTAACGCCTACCGTACAGGCGGCGAACGCTTCCCCGAAGGCTTGCTCGACGAGGTGGCCGAACATCGCAAGCACCTCGAGGAGACGATGGGGCGTCAGATCGGCGATGCCAAGGACCCTCTCCTCGTTTCCGTCAGGTCGGGAGCTCCTTTCTCGATGCCGGGGATGATGGACACCGTTCTCAACGTCGGATTGAACGACGAGAGCGTCAAGGGCCTCGCGAAGCAGACGGGGAACGAGCGTTTCGCATGGGACTCGTACCGAAGGCTCGTGCAGATGTTCGGGAAGACGGTCATGGACATCGACGGCGAACTCTTCGAAGAGGCGATCGAAGAGGCCAAGAAGGCAAAGAAGGTCGAGAATGACGTCGACCTCGATGTCGCGGATCTCCAGGGGCTCGTAAAGACGTTCAAGAAGATCGTCAAGAAGGAGACGTCCCGCGAGTTCCCGCAGGACCCCAGCGAACAATTGCATCAGGCGATCGAGGCGGTGTTCCGTTCCTGGAACAACAAGCGCGCTCAGGACTACCGCAGGCGCAACCGCATCTCCGATGATCTAGGCACGGCGGTCAACGTTCAGGTGATGGTGTTCGGAAACAAAGGGCGCCGACTCCGGCACCGGTGTCGCCTTTACTCGCGATCCCTCGACCGGTGAGAAGCGGCCTTACGGCGACTACCTCGAGAACGCTCAGGGCGAAGACGTCGTAGCCGGGATCCGGAACACACTCCCGCTCGAAGACATGGGCAAGACGCAGCAGGCTGCGTGGCGTGAACTGAAGAAGCACTTCGCCACGTTGGAGAACCACTACCGAGACATGAACGACATCGAGTTCACGGTCGAGAAGGGCAAGCTCTGGTTGCTGCAGACCCGGATAGGAAAGCGCACAGGGCGAGCAGAACTCGAGATCGCATCGGATGCCGTCGACGCGGGATGGATCTCGGTGGAAGACGCCCTGCGCGATCGGGTTACACCGGGGAAGCTCGATGAGGTGTTCAAGCAGGTCGTCAAACCCGGCCTCGATGCGAAGCCCATCGCCAGTGGTTTGAACGCATCGCCGGGGGCTGCCGTTGGCCAAGTGGTTTTCACGGCCGAGGATGCCTCGGACAAGGCGAGTTCCGGCGGCAAAGTGATCTTGGTGCGCCGCGAAACGAATCCCGACGATTACCACGGGATGGTCGCGTCGCAAGGCATCCTGACCTCAGCCGGCGGCACCAATTCGCACGCCGCGGTGGTCGCGCGTGGTGAAGGCATCCCCGCGGTTTGTGGCGCGGATGCGATCCGGATCGACCGCGTGGCCAAGAAGTTCACAGCCGGGTCCGTGACCGTCAAGGAAGGCGACTGGATCACGATCGACGGGACCACAGGCAAGGTGTACTCCGGCGAGCTGGAGCTTGAAGAGTCGGCTCTCGATGCAGCGATCAACGGCAACAAGCTGGCGCAGAAGCAATCCTTGTGGCGCGCCTACGAGCGGTTCGACGCCGAAGAGCGCAAGCACCGGCGGATGCGCGTGCGAGCCAATGCGGATACTCCCGATCAGGCTCAGAACGCGCGCCTTAGGGGGGCCGAGGGGATCGGGCTCTGCCGTACCGAGCACATGTTCATGGGCGAAGAGCGTGTCGCGGAAGTGCGCAAGATGATCTTCGCCGACACGCCAGAGGAGGAGCAGGCCGCATACGACGCTCTGCTCCCGTTGCAGCGCAAGGACTTCGAAGGGATCTTCGCGGCGATGGACGGGCTACCGGTGACGGTGAGGCTCCTCGATCCTCCGCTTCACGAGTTCCTTCCCAACCACACTGATCTCGCCGTCGAAGTGGCTCTGGCCGAAGCTGGTGCGAAGAAGATGGGCAAGAAGAAACTGGCCGAGCAGCGTGAGGTCCTCGCCAAGGTCAATGAGCTGCATGAGGCGAATCCGATGCTCGGCCTCCGTGGGGTGCGGCTAGGCATCGTGAAGCCGGGTCTGTACGCAATGCAGGTACGAGCCATCGTCGAGGCTGCGGTCAAGCTCAAGAAGAAGGGCAAGGACCCACGGCCCGAGATCATGATCCCGCTCGTTTCGACGGCCGAGGAGCTTCGCCAGATGCGTGAGGAACTCGAGCCTGTTGCGAAAGAGATCCTCGATCGCAAGGGTGTCGATCTGCACATCGAGTTCGGAACGATGATCGAGCTCCCCACCGCCTGCATCAGCGCAGGCGAGATAGCCGAGCACGCCGACTTCTTCTCGTTCGGAACCAACGATCTATCTCAGACCGCTTTCGGTTTCTCGCGCGACGACATCGGCAAATTCCTGGCGATGTACGAGGAGCGGAAGCTCGTTCCCTACAACCCCTTCGTCACGATCCATCCGGCCGTCGGTCGCTTGATGCAGATCGCGGTGGAGGAGGGACGGAAAGCGAACCCGAACATGCACTTCGGCATCTGCGGCGAGCACGGCGGAGATCCCGAGTCGGTCAAGTTCTGCGAGACCCTCGGCCTCGACTACGTGTCCTGTTCGCCTTTCCGGGTGCCGACGGCGCGCTGGGCCGCGGCCCAAGCCGTACTAGGCGAAGCCACCACCAGCTCCAAATAGGTTTTTAGTAAAAGCAGAATGACTATTTGAGTCTGACGTGCCACAGAATCCATGCTCCTTCGCCACGGAATTTCGTGGCACGAGAGACTGAATTCTTTGGTTAGGGAGGCTGAAATAGTCAGCGCGCTTTTACTAGAAAACGGGGGGTTAGCAGGGTTTGGTTACTTCGGCCCCCGCGCTGGGCTCGAAAACTCCCGGACCTGTGCCCGCTTCCCAGTAACCTTCGATGCCTCCGGCAAGAGCGATCTTGCGCGAGGTCTCACCTCGCCACGAGGCTTTGAAGATGTGCGAGTCCGTTTTCCACGTCGATCTGTAGCTACCCCTGTATGCGGTCAGGGTGTTCGAGACGGTCCCCGGCGCGAGCGAAGTAGTCCCGTCCGCGTCGGCGGTGAGGGTGACCACGAGGTCCTTCTTCTCGTCGAGCTTTTCGTCCATCTCAAGGGAGTTCGTCGCCTCGAATCCCGGCTGCATGTCGAGTTTCGCGGTCGCATGCGAGATGCACCACCCGTTCTGACCCTTCAGGTTCGCCTGTATCCACCAAACGCCGTAATCGCGCGCGGCATCGGTCTCGGCCCCCGGTTCGAATCTGTAGAACATCCGGCAGTAGCGGATCGTTGTGGTGACCTCTCCCTCGAACTCTTTCGACTCCTTGCGGCATCGATTACCAGAGTAGGACTCATTCGAGGTGATCAGTGGCCCGGTGACGACCGGTTCGGAACGAGCATCCATCTGCGGTGTTTTAGCTACGCCGGCCCACCCGGCAACGGCGTTGCTCCCCAGGAGCACGACGGAGATGAGGGAGAGGAGGCGAGTTCTCAGCATCTGTCGTTCTTGGTGAAGCTGTAGGTCAATTCGGGATTCATCTCGGGGGATCCGACACCTGCCGGGAACGAGATCTCTGTTGCTGTTGCGAAAGCGAGTTTGCGCCCGGCGCTGCCCTTCCACTGGCCGCGAACCATGGTGCCCTCCTCCGTTGGTGCTACCGCCATCGTGAACCTGCGAGGAAATAGCAAGAGTTCCTGCGCGAGGCGTGCATTCTCGGTTGCGTTGCCTTCGGCATCCACTTTCAAGCGAACGGTGATCTCCTCTTTCTTGGCGGGCGAGAGGCGTATAGCGGGCGAGTACTGAGTGACCGCACCACCGGCCCCTATGAGCGCCGAAGTGTTCACCTCGTTCGCACACCACCCCGGGCTGGCGTCGACGTTGCTCTGGAGCCAGAGGACCCCGTAGTCGTTGGCCTCATCCTGCTCGGCCCCCGGATCGAGGGCGTAGAGGCGCACGCACAGCTTGACCATCGCTACTACCTCTTCCGTGTCCTCGTCGATCGCCTCCGCCTCGTCGCACGACGGCTCTCCGCCTGTCAGAGGCCCCGTAACCGTTGGCGCCTTCTGAGCATCGAGCTGCCGGGCAAAAGCCGGACCAGCACTGAGGGCTAGAACGAATAGAACCAGGACAAGGTCGCGCGCCGTCTTCATCTACTTACTTTACGGGCGAACACTTCCCGAGCAGCCATCGAGGTGTCGCAGGCCTCTAGTAGCGTGAGCAGAGTGAGCGAACACATCAGGCTTCGAACTGAAGAGATCGAGAGCGCCACCCTGTCCCGCAAGGCAAGCTTGAGCGCGCGCTCCCGCGGCCGGGAACGGCCCGAGCCCCCCGACGACCTCCGAACAGCGTTCCAGCGCGATCGGGATCGGATCGTTCACTCGAAGGCTTTCCGGCGTCTCGGCCACAAGACCCAGGTGTTCCTGGCCCCCGAAGGCGACCACTATCGGGTGCGGCTGACGCACACCCTCGAGGTCACGCAGGTTGCCCGGACTATCGCCCGGGCTCTCCGGCTCAACGAGGACCTTGTCGAAGCCATCTGTCTCGGGCACGACCTCGGCCACACTCCCTTCGGCCACCTCGGTGAGGAGGTCGTTGCATCCTTCTCACCCGGCTTCAGACACAACCTGCAGAGCGTTCGGATCGTGGAAGTCCTCGAACGTCTCAACCTGACGTGGGAAGTGCGCGACGGCATCGCGAACCACACCTGGTCTATGCCCACGATGCCTGCGACCCTTGAAGGTCAGATCGCGAGGTTCGCGGATCGCATCGCGTACCTCAACCACGATATCGATGATGCGATCCGCGCCGACCTCTTGACCGAAGATGACCTACCCGAACCCACGCGTGAGGTTCTCGGGGCGACGCATCACGACCGCATCCACACGATGATCACGGACCTCGTTACCGCCAGCGAAGACTCCGACGAGATCCGCATGACCGAGCCAGTCTTCGACGCGATGGGGGTGACCAGGGCGTTCCTTTTCGAACGGGTCTACCTCGGCCGGATCGGGGACGAAACGAGATCCTCGGTCGAGCACGTTCTCGAGAGCCTTCTCGTCTACTTCTCCCAGAACCCCGTGCCGGACGAGTCTCCGGATGTTTCGGGCGATCCCAAGCAAGCTGCCGTGGACTACGTTGCCGGCATGACCGATAGGTTCGCGCTCCGGACCTTCGAAAAGCTCATGGCGGCCCCGGCCCCCGACCTCAGCGTTCTAGGATGAGGATGCCGACCAACTTCCCCTGGGGGCTGTAAGGGCGCGGCAAGAAGAAGCAGAGGGAAGAGCTTGGCCAGGATCAACCCAGACGACATAGACAACCTGCGCGACAAAGCGGACCTTGTCGACCTCATCTCCGGCTACACCACACTGAAGAAATCCGGGGGACACACCTTCAAAGGACTGTGTCCGTTCCACTCCGAGAAGACGCCTTCCTTCACCGTCGACCAAGCGAAGGGCCTGTACTTCTGTTTCGGTTGTTCGAAGGGCGGCAACGTCTATCAGTTCGTCCAGGAGATCGAAAGCCTTCCGTTCCAGGAAGCTGTCGAATGGCTTGCACGCCGCGAGGGGTTCGACCTCCGCTACGAAGAGATGAAACCCGGCGAGGCCAAGGCGTATGGCATCAAGGCGAAGCTCCTCGAGGCGAACAACGAGGCTGCTCGCTTCTTCCACAAGCAGTTGATGGATTCACCCGAGGCGGTTGAGGCGCGCCGCTATCTCGGGAGCCGGGGGTTCGGCAAGGAGACCGCCGAACGCTGGTTGCTCGGTTGGGCACCGGGGCGCGATGCCCTCACGAAGCACCTGATGGCGAAGGGATTCACCCGGGAGCACATCATCGAAGCAGACCTCACAAGGGTCAGCGAGCGGGATCAGGGTCTTTACGACACCTTCCGCCAGCGGGTCACCTTCCCGACCTGGAACCTCACGGGAGATGTGGTCGGTTTCGGGGCGCGGGCTCTCGGCGACCAGCAGCCCAAGTACCTGAACACGTCGGAAACCCCCGTTTTTCAGAAGTCGCGTGTGATGTACGGACTCGATCGGGCCAAGAGCGCGATCGCCAGGGGGCAAGCAATCGTGGTCGAGGGATACACGGACGTGATCGCACTGCATGAAGCGGGGATCGATGAGGCAGTTGCAACGAATGGTGTCGCGCTAGGCGAGACGCATTTCGAGCAACTGAAGAAGTTCAGTAATCGTGCTGTCTTGATGTTCGACGCGGACGATGCGGGGAAAGGTGCAACCGAGAGAGGTTTCGGCATCCACCATCGCATCGGACTCGAAGTGCTCGTTGCACCGCTTCCCCCGGGTCAAGATCCTGCTGACGTTGCGAACCAAGATGGCTCCGAAGGAATCAGAAAGGTGGTCGCAAGTGCACAACCGTTGCTTGGGTTCAAGCTTGAACAGACCATCGCACGCTTGCCGCTCGACACGCCAGAAGCCCGCTCTGCAGCGGTTCGCGCTTCGGTCGAGGTGCTAGGGTTGCACCCTGATCCGATAGCTCGTCACGAGTACGCGTTTTCCGTCGCGAAGAGTATCGGTGTGGATCCAGAGGTCGTTCAGCGGGCACTCAACGACCATCGATCGGTTACGCCGCAAGGCGAGGTAAGCGGGTCTTCCCGGGAGAGGGATCGCCGCTTGCCCGGCCACGTGAAAGTGGAACGGGAGGCTTTGCAGTTGTTGTTGAGGTACAGACACGAGGCTGCACCGTGGGCCGAGCGGATAACAACACATGATCTAACGGCGGCTCCTCGCCGCGAGATATTCAGCGCCGTGATCGGTGGGTCTTCCGACCCGGCCGAGATCGCACAAGGATTGTCGCCCGAGGCCCTGTCTCTGTTCACAGAGTTAACGATCGAGACCGAAGAGCTGAACGATGAAGACCTACAAGAGCGCAGCCGCGAGGTTTTCACGCGATTGAGGATCTTCAGCCTCGAGCGCGACATAAAGACGCGACGCACTACTCTTCAGGATGTGAATCCGCTCGAAGACCCCACCAGCCACGACCAACTTTTCACCGACCTCGTAGGTCTCGAAGCAGAGCGACGCGACCTGCTTCGAGAGCTGCAAGGGTCCGTTTGATGTCGGACGACGTCAAGATGAGTGATCCGAACTCGACTGCTGAGGACAACGGATCGGGCGAAGCCGTTATCGAAGTCAAGGTCCCATCCTCGGTCGTCGCCTCGGAAGAGATAGTCAAGATCGTGAAGGCGGCGCAAGCCGAGGGATCGATCACCGCGGCGGATCTCGCCGAGAAGCTCTCGGTACTGGACATCTCGATCGACGAAACCGATGCCGTCTATCAACAGCTGGTCACCCTCGGGGTCGATGTCGTCGAAGAGACGATCGCAGACGATGACGATGACGAAGACGAGGAAGAAGAAGGGGCCGAACCGGTCGAGGTGGCGGCACCCGACGTCGACGAGGACCGCGTAAGGGCTCGCCGCGAGGTCGAGGCAGCCCTCAAGGCCCCGACCAACGACCCCGTTCGGATGTACCTCAAAGAGATCGGTCGGGTCGCCCTTTTGACCGCCCAGGAAGAGGTCGACCTTGCCAAGCGGATCGAGCAAGGCGAGTTCGCCTCCGAGAAGCTCGCCGAGGATCCCGAACTGACCGACGATGAGGCCTTCAAGCTTCGCTGGACGCAGATGGATGGTGGCAAGGCGAAGCGCCACTTGGTCGAGGCGAACCTGCGCCTGGTGGTTTCTATCGCCAAGCGATATGTGGGCCGGGGGATGGCGTTCCTCGACCTCATCCAGGAGGGGAACCTCGGTCTCATCCGTGCGGTCGAGAAGTTCGACTACGCGAAGGGCTTCAAGTTCTCTACCTACGCCACCTGGTGGATCCGCCAGGCGATCACCAGAGCCATCGCCGACCAGGCACGCACCATCCGCATCCCAGTTCATATGGTCGAGACGATCAACAAGTTGGTTCGTATCCAGCGCCAGCTGCTCCAGGACCTAGGACGCGAGCCCACGGCCGAAGAGATCGCCGTACAGATGGAGATGACCTCCGCCAAGGTACGCGAGATCATGAAGATCTCCCAGGAGCCCGTGTCCCTGGAAACGCCGATCGGAGAAGAGGAAGACAGCCATCTCGGGGACTTCATCGAGGACTCCGAGGCCGTCGTTCCTCTTGAAAGGGCTTCCTTCAAGCTTCTTCAGGAACAGCTCGAGTCGGTCCTCACGACGCTCTCCGAGCGTGAGAAGGATGTCATCAGGCTTCGCTTCGGACTGGTTGACGGGCAGCCGCGCACCCTCGAAGAGGTTGGCAAGAAGTTCGGTGTGACGCGCGAACGCATCCGCCAGATCGAATCGAAGACGCTCTCGAAACTGAGGCACCCCTCGCGCAGCCAGAAGCTCCGCGACTACCTCGAATAGTTAGTGAGGCGGGGGAGCTACCGAAAGGCCGGGTCCATCAGCGCCACGGCGATCCTTCACCGCATCTGCAACCTTGTGAACTCCACCGGACGCGAGATCCTTGGCGGAATCAAGTCCCGAGCCAACAGCGTCCTTGGCTTTACCTGTCGCCTTCTGGAAGGCCGGCGATGCCTGGACGTTGTCGTACAAACGGCGTAGTTGTTCGTAGCGCTCCCGACCGGCTTTCGCGCCCAGTACGTAACCCGCTCCAAACCCGAGGAATAGCCCCAGGCGACCTCTCATCTGTAACCTCCCGTTGTTGGTCCTAGACCGATGCTATGCCCGAAGGAAGCCGAGGCCAACCGCCCGTCCAGGCTAGGATGTGGCGCATTCCGAGGTAGCTCAATTGGCAGAGCATCCGACTGTTAATCGGAGGGTTGCGGGTTCGAGTCCCGCCCTCGGAGCTCACTGCAACTAACCGGCCGTACAGTTGGCGGCTCATGGAACAGCCCTTGAAGATCGCGATGCTCTCGTACCGCGCTCACCCAGAGGTGGGTGGGCAAGGCGTCTACGTCGCTAATCTTTCGCGGCGCTCTGACTGATCTTGGTCACCGGGTGACGGTGTTCGCCGGCCCCCCTTATCCGGAGCTGGACCCTCGAGTGCGGCTGGAACGAGTACCGAGCCTCGATCTCTACCGCCCCCAAGACCCCTTTCGGAGGCCGGCCCGAGATGAATTCAGGAGCGCGATCGATGTCCTGGAGTACGCGTCGATGTGCACGGGCGCCTTCCCTGAGCCTCTGACGTTCAGCTTGCGCGTCGCCCGGATCCTTCGCGCTCGAGGCTCCGAATTCGACGTCGTACACGACAACCAAGGGCTCGGGTACGGCTTACTGCGGATCCGGCAACCGCTGCTGGCGACGATCCATCACCCGATCTCGATCGACCGAGAGCTCGCTCTTGTGGAGGCCACTTCCGCCGCACAAAGGATGGGCAAGAGGCGCTGGTATGCGTTCGTGAAGATGCAAGCCCGTGTCGTGCGCAAGCTGCCGCTACTCGTCGCAGTCTCGGAGACGGCGAAGGCGGACACGGTCCGTGATTTCGGGGTTGATCCAACCCGCGTCACCGTGATCCCGAATGGCGTCGATACCGACCTGTTCAGACCTCTTGATGACGTGGCGTGCTCTGCAGGGAGCATCGTGACGGTTGCGAGCTCCGATCAAGTATCCAAAGGTCTGGAGTTTCTGGTCGAGGCTGTTGCGAAACTTCGTACAGAACGCGACGTGACTTTGACGGTGATCGGACGAGGGGGCTCGGGCAAACCATTCCGACGAGCGGTCGAGCGTTTCGGAGTCGAAGATCTGGTGAAGTCGGTGGGCCGAGTTGACGTCCTCGACATGGTGGCCATGCTGAATCGTGCCCAGGTGGCGGTGGTGCCCTCCCTATATGAGGGTTTCTCGTTGCCTGCGATCGAAGCGATGTCGTGCGGTGTTCCTCTCGTCTCGACAACGGGAGGAGCTTTAGCGGAGGTAGTTGGGGATGCGGGACTACTCGTTCCTCCTGGCGACGCGTCGGCTCTCGCCGCTGCGATCGATCGGGTGTTAAGCGATGAAGCCTTCGCGGGGCAACTTGGTCGCGCGGGACGGAGGCGGGTCCTCGAACGCTGGACCTGGTCCGCGGCGGCCGAGGCTCTCGCCGAGCGATACAGGGGTCTCGCATGCTGACGATCGACTATGAGCATCTCGGTGTCCGTGAAGGCGAACTCGTACTCGACCTGGGGTGTGGGAAGGGTCGCCACAGCTATGAAGTGCAACGACTCGGCGCTCGTCCAGTGGGAGTGGACCTAGACCTGCCCGCTCTCCGAGAGGTTGCAGAGATGATGTGGGCGGTCGCATCCGAAGAGGATGTGGCGCTCGGGTCGTGCTGCATGGGCAATGCCTTGCAACTGCCCTTCGCGTCCGGCACCTTTGACAGGGTGATCGTTTCCGAGGTTCTCGAGCACATCTCCGAAGATTCGGCCGCGATCTCCGAGATCGTTCGGGTAACGAAGCCCGGTGGCACGGTGGCGATCAGCGTCCCGCGGTTCTGGCCGGAAGCGGTGTGCTGGACGCTGTCAAAGCAGTACCACTCGAACCAGGGCGGTCACGTTCGTATCTACCGGTCTTCACAGCTTCTCGACAGACTGAAGCGTTTCGGTTTGGAGCCCTACAGGTCGCATCACGCTCATGCTCTTCACACGCCCTACTGGTGGCTGCGATGCGCGATCGACCTCGACGGACGTGCGGCCCCCGTAGCCCGCTATCACGACTTCCTCGTATGGGATATCGAGAAGCAGAACCGCGTCGTTCGCACCCTTGAACGTGCTCTCGATCCAGTGTTGGGGAAGAGCTTCGTCGTTTATTTGCGAAAGGTGGGTGACCGTGTCGCTCGTTGATCTGAAACAGACGGCGAGTGCGATCACCGGCGTTCAGACGGCCGATGGCGCGATCCCCTGGGGGCCGGGCCGGCATATCGATCCGTGGAATCACATCGAGGCGGCGATGGGTCTGGACTCGACCGGGTTCAACCGCGAGGCCGAGCGCGGGTACGAGTGGCTGGCCAAGGTGCAGCGTCCGGACGGTGCATGGCCCGCAGCCCTGCTCGACGGGTGTGCGATGGACCCCATCCTCGATGCGAACTTCTGTGCCTACGTTGCGGTGGGGGCATGGCACCACTTCTTGTGTACCGGTGACGATCGGTGGCTGAGGTCGATGTGGAGCACCATCGAGACGGCGATCGATTTCGTTCTGGATCTGCAGATGATGTCCGGAGCGGTGTCCTGGGCGCGCGACGAGAGGTACCGGCCGAGTTCCCGCGCCCTGCTCACCTCTTCGTCCTGTATCCACCTCAGCCTGTGGTGCGCGGTCACGATCGCTGATCGATTGAACGAGCAGCGACCGGACTGGGAGCTTTCGCTGGACGAATTGGGTGCTGCAGTGCGCAGCGGTGACGAAGACTTCTTGCCGAAGGATGAGTTTGCGATGGACTGGTACTACCCGATCTTAGGCGGAGCCACCACGGGTGACGCGGCTGTCGTGCGGCTCGAGGAGCGATGGGGTGAGTTCGTTGTGCCCGAGCGCGGCGTTCTATGCACCGCCGACAAACCTTGGGTAACGACAGGCGAGACCAGTGAGCTGGTGCTCACATGCGTGTCGCTGGGCCTGGATGCCCAAGCCGAGGATCTCTATCGCTGGGTGCATCACTTGCGGGATGCCGACGGCATGTATTGGACGGGAGCGAATCATCCCGGCATCGACATCTGGCCACGCGAGAAGACAACCTGGAGCGCAGGATCGGTTCTTCTAGCGGCGGATGCGATCGGAGGCGGTCCGACGGCTGCACTGTTCAGAGGAACTGCGCTTGCCGACCTACGTCCTCTTCTTGAGGATCCGGAGCGTCCTGACGCTGCGGTGATCATCGAATAGGTCAGAGTCCCTGGCGCGTTCGTAAACATGCCGGGGAGCTTGACCACCCTCGCTCTCATCCACGAAGACGTCGTGGATGGCGAGTAGTCCGCCCGGAGCGATGTGCGCGGTCCACCCTTCGAGGTCTGCGTGAGCTGCTTCTTCGCTGTGACCCCCATCGATGAACACAAGTCCGAGAGGTTCACTCCAGAGACGAGCGAAGTTCTGCGAGCTTCCGATCAGTGGGATGACGGAACCGTCCAGGTCTGCGCGGCGGATGGTGTCGAGGAAATGAGGGAGCGTGTTGACGCGATCGGTTGCCGGATCGACGAGCCGAGGATCGAAGAACTCCTCACCCACCTGGTGCTCCTCCGAGCCCGCGTGATGATCGACCGAATAGAGAACAACCCCGGAACCTTGGGCAGCGCCCCCCAGGTACACCGCCGATTTCCCGCAGTACCCACCTATCTCCAGCAGAGGTCCTAGCGTGGCGGCTTCTAGGCCGGCTTCATACAGAGCGAGCCCTTCCTCGGGGTAGAGGAACCCGATAGCTTGTTCCGCAACTTCCAACCGCTTGGTATCCACGGAGTCATGATGCCTCGGATCGCTACTTGTCCTTTAGGCCCTTCACCTTCAGCACGTCGATGCCTCGGTTTAGATCGTTGATGTAGATCGATCCTTGATGCCAGTAGGACGACCAGCTGTTCGTGTCGTCGGGCATGAAGTAAGCGACCTCAACGGGAAACAGCGGATCCGAGAAGTCGACGACCGAGGTTCCTCCCGTGTACCAAGAGACGACAGCCTGCGAGGTTTCTCCCACGAAGTTGAGGTTGTGGGCAGTACACCAGTCAGATGCGATCGTTCCGACCGGAGCGGCGCCTCGTTGTGGCCCCCAGTGACCAACAAGGAGGGGCAATTCGGGATTCGCGATGTCGTAAACCCAGATCGATCCGGTCGGGCCGCCGACGCAATCGTGAACGGCGAACGCCTCATCGGTCATGACGAGATAACGGCCGTCCGGGGTCGGGACCGCAGCGTGCGGGAAGAACGATGGCGTGAACCCATGAGCGAGAGTCACCGGAGCTAGGGGATCGGTGACATCCCAGATCTGAACCTCTCCACCGCCAGCACAGAAGCCCAGCATGCGATCACCATCGGATGCCCGAGCGAACGTGATGTCGTGGCAGCCGGTCTGATTCGGCTTGAAAGTTGCTACGACCTCGAGCTTCTTGGGGTTGGACGCGTCGAGGATCTGCTCGACCGAACCTCCGTTGGCGAGACCTCCCGGCGACGCATAGATGTAATCGGTACCCGGGTAGACGGTGATGGTGTGAGCACCTCCCGGGAGCTCCACAGAAGATAGATAACGCGGCAGTTTCGGATTGCTGACATCGATCAGGCGAACGCCTGCGCCGGGCATGCCTCCGCACTGGCCGCTGTGGTAGCCGAGGGCAAGCAACCCCGGCTTCACCATGGCAACGTCGTTCTGGCTCCCCGGACAGGGAATGAAGGCGATCTCTTTCGGAAGCTTCCCGGACGAGTCGATGATCCGGACTCCGCCCTCATTCCCTTGCTGGCCGAAGTACACGTACTTGCCCATGAAGGCGATATCGGTTCCGCCGGAGTAGGGGATGTTGGTCACGAGCTTCACGTTGTCGGTCTTGTCGATCGCCACGCGGGCGTTCAGCGGAGTTGCTGTAGCGATCACTGCCAGGGCAACCAGCCCCGCGAACTTCCTCAATGGTTCCCCCTTGATCGGTCGTGCCTCAAGGTTCTTCAAATAGGAGATTTCTCCTACTTAGGGCCTAGAGTTAAGCCTTTACACGAGCTCTTTGAGGAGGCCGCATCAGCGTCTGGATCGTGCTGGGCGTAGCCCTGGCAACCGCCCTGGCTACCGGGCTGGGAGCGGTCCCAGTCGGGTACATGCGGGGCGCCGGCCCTCGGTGGCTCGGTATCGGCAATGGGGTCGCCGCCGGATTCATGGTCGGGGCCAGCATCGCTCTCTTCTACGAAGGACGAGATGACGTCGTTGAGACGGCGGTCGGTGCTCTGGTCGGGGTCACATTCATCGCGATACTCCAGAGGACGATCATGCGCCGGGGGGACGAGTTGCACGTCGGCCAGCTGCAAGGGGCTTCGGCTGCCAAATCCCTGACGGTTATCGCCGTTATGACGGTTCACTCCTTCACGGAGGGAGTCGCTGTCGGGGTGTCTTTCGCGGGGGAGCGCAACCTTGGGCTTCTGATAGCGATCGCCATCGCGGTCCACAACATCCCCGAAGGCTTCGCGATCAGCCTCACCATGGTTCCGTCCGGAGCCAGCACATGGGAGGCGGCGAGATGGAGCATCTTCTCGAGCCTTCCTCAGCCCCTCATGGCGATCCCCGCTTTCTTGGGCGTGGAGACTTTCGACGCGCTGCTTCCGGCAGGGTTGGGCTTCGCAGGTGGAGCCATGCTGTGGATGGTCGGGAGCCAGCTCGTACCGGATGCGCGCGAAACGATCTCGGGAGGCTCACTAGCCTTCGTTGGTCTGGGAGCGACGGCCGCCATGCTCGCTCTGGAGGGTGCTCTCCTTCTCTGATTACGTAGACCGATTTGCTCTCCGCTCATACTTACGCTACCGTAGGTTACGGTGACGTAGGGGTAGGTTAGGAGAGAAGACGATGAGTACGGTCGAATCGATGGGGGCCGCGGTACCGGGGCTCAAGACACTCGGGAAGCATCAGGTGCGCGCTCAACGGATCTCTGTGCTCATGGTGACGTTGTTGCCTTTCATAGGACTCGCGGTAGGGATAGCCACGCTGTGGGGGTGGGGCATCACGGCCCTCGACCTAACGGTGATGACGATCGCCTACGTGATCAGTGGTCTCGGCGTGACTATCGGTTACCACCGGCTTCTGACTCACAAGAGCTTCGATACTTCGGATCGCCTCCGCGCTTTCTTCGCTGTGGCTGGCGGTTTCGCCGTTCAAGGTTCGGTTATCTCCTGGGTGGCCGATCATCGTCGCCACCACACGTACGCGGACAAAGAAGGGGACCCTCATTCGCCCCACCTGTCGGAGGGCAAGGGCTTGATGGGCCGGCTCAACGGGCTTGGTCATGCCCATATCGGCTGGCTGTTCGCTGAGGAGCGCACCGAGGTCCAGCGATGGGCTCCGGACCTCCACAAGAACCGGACGATGCGCAAGGTCGACAAACTGTTTCCGTTGTTGGTCGTCATATCTCTCACCACTCCTGCGATCGTGGGATTCGCGTTCACCGGAACGCTTTCGGGCGCCATCCGCACCTTCCTCTGGGCGGGACTTGGACGCGTGTTCCTGCTACACCACGTCACGTGGAGCATCAACTCGATCTGCCATTACTTCGGAAAGCGTCCCTACGACACTCCCGACATGAGCACTAACGCGTGGCCGCTGGCTCTCATCTCGTTCGGGGAGTGCTGGCACAACAACCACCACGCTTTCCCGACATCAGCGATACATGGCATCGATCGCTTCCAGCCCGACCCGAGTGGCTGGATCATCCGAGGACTTGAGAAGATGGGCCTAGCGCATAACTTGCGCCGCCCAAGTGAAGAACAGGTCGCGAGCCGGAGGTCGTGACCGAACCCCTCACGGGTGAAGGATCGAACGACAAGGAAAAACGCGTGCGGATGTCTGGCAGCGAGCGACGTGAGCAACTGCTGAGCGTTAGCCGCTCTTTGTTTGCTGAAAAAGGGTACGACGCGTCCTCGATCGAAGAGGTCGCGCAGCGAGCAGGGATCACGAAGCCTGTCGTATACGAGCACTTCGGCGGTAAGGAAGGCTTGTACGCCGTCGTGGTCGATCGCGAGATGCGGTCGCTTCTGGGCCGGATCACCTCGGCACTAGACGCAGACAATCCGCGAACCATGCTGGAACAGGCGGCTGAGGCGTTCCTCACCTACATCGAGGAGGAACCCGATGGGTTCCGCACTCTGACCCGTGATGTCCCAACAGTGAGCACGGTCGGCACGTACGGGAGCCTCCTGAACGACATCGGTGCCCAGGTCGAGCACATCCTTGTGGCCGAGTTCAAAGCACGGGGGTTCGAAACCAAGCTTGCGCCGCTGTATTCGCGTGCTCTTGTCGGGATGGTGGCTCTAGTGGGTCAGTGGTGGCTCGACTCTAAGAAGCCGAAACTCGACATCGTCCGCGCTCACATAGTCAATCTGGCGTGGAACGGCCTAAGTCACCTAGACCCAAAACCAGCCTCCTAGCTACAACCGTTCTTAGTCGCGCCAGCGCTTGTCTTTCGGATTGTATGTGTACAGCTCGGGCTGGATGTAGGCGTCCGGGTCATACGTATAGAAGATCTCGGGTCTGTCTTCTTGGGGGATCCGATCGATCTCATCGCGGACGTAAGGCTCGAGATCCTTAGCGTTCCCCCCGATGAAGTAAGTGAAGTTGTCGTGATGCGTCGGCGTGAAGACATCGGGGTTGAGCGCCTGCACGTACATCCCGAGACTGCGCAAACAGTTCGTGACCTGACCGAATGCAAGGATCGCGCCGAACTGGATGTCCGTCGGAGGTAACTCTTCCAAACGATCGATCACTTCTGGTGCATCTTCGGTCAGCTTGCCGGTCGTGTCATGCCAGGCGATCGAAAGTTCGCCAATCCTGAACTGATAGAGGATGTTTCCGCCGCGAGGGTCGGGCAAGTGCGTGACGAGGTGTTGAAAATCTTCGGGGGTCGGTGGGTGGTTCGCAGTGTCACCGGGGTTCCAGATCGGCGGGCACGGGAGCCGTCCGCCATCACCCTGCTCTGGAGCCTCGAATGAAGAGTGGACGTGAGAAACGGCGGTGATGCCAACCCCCGACATCAGCTTCGAGAGATCTTTCGACAACCCACCAGGAGGGTCGGCGGGAAACACCGCAACACACTTGATCGGTTCACCGAGCTGTTCCTCGATCGAATCGCAATGGGCTTGGGTTCCAACCACGGTCGCCCCCGATATACCGACGATCTCGGCCGCATCGGCGACGTGATCGAAGTCCCCATGCCCGACGAAGATGTACTCGGGCGCTAGGGCTGCAACCTCGTGCGGGTTGGTGGGAACGTAGCCAGAATGCGAGCCGCGCGGTACCCAGGCATCAACGAGTACGACGTGTCCGTTGAAAGCGGCCGCGTAGCTGGAGACGCCGAACCAGGACATGATCACTCGGTCCTTGCGAACGGCACCGGTTTTCGGATCCACGCTGGAGGCGCCGAAGAACCGGACGCGCGCCTTGACGGTTTCGCTCGATAGAGCGGACTTTGCTCCCGCGGCTCCACCCGGCGAGATCAGACCCGCTGATGCCAGCATGCAAAGGACGAGCGCGAGCCTCTTCATAGCTGCTTCGGTTCCTCCTACTTGGAGTGGCGGACGAGGGGCCTGCCCATATGGGAGATTTCGACGTTTCGGATTCGTCCCCTCCCAGGTAGGTTGCCCCCGTGGAAGTCATCGAGATAGAGGGCCTGACCAAGAGATACCGACGCCTCCGGGGTGGGGAAACGATTGCGCTCGCAGGGCTTGATCTTTCCGTTCCTGCCGGTGGTGTTTTCGGATTCCTAGGACCGAACGGCGCGGGCAAGACCACCACGATCCGCTGCCTGCTTGGACTTGTGCGCCCATCTGGGGGACGGTGCAGCCTCCTGGGAGCGGATGCGACCTTCGCCCTTCCGAGTGTGATCACCCGCGTGGGATCGATCGTCGAAACGCCGACCTTCTTCCCCGGGATGTCGGGACGAAAGAACCTGCTACTGCTGGGAGGACTTCAAGGGATCAGTCGCACAGCCGTGGACAATGCTTTGGACCGAGTTGGCCTAGGCACAAGGGCAACGCACCGCGTTAAGACTTACTCACTCGGGATGAAGCAGCGCCTCGGCCTCGCCGCCGCACTACTCAAAGACCCAGAAGTGCTGATCCTCGACGAACCAGCGAATGGTTTGGACCCAGCCGGCATCAAGGAGATCCGAGAACTACTTCGATCATTGGGCGCTGAAGGTCGCACCGTGTTCGTGTCGAGCCACATCTTGAGCGAGGTGCAACAGACCTGCGACCGCGTTGCGATCCTCGCTCGTGGGCGCTGTGTCGCATCTGGTCGCGTAGAGGACGTGCTGAAAGCTAGATCCGGACGTCTCACAGCACGTTTGGACGACCTGGAGGCAGGGCGTGCAGCCCTCGAAACGGCCGGGATATCTGCAGTTATCGGCGATGACCGATTGGTGATCGACGTTCCCGAGGGTGATGCGGCGTTGGTGACTAAGACGTTGGCCGATCGCAACCTCTACCTCACAGAGTTGCGACCCCAAGAAGCGGATCTAGAGACAGTGTTCCTCGAACTGACGGCCGATCCATTGGAACCGAAGGAAGATGCATGAGGCTTCTACTCACCGAGCTGAGGCGATTCGCGTGGCGTCGCTCGTTCCGAGTCTTCGGTCTGGTGACGATCGGCGGGATAGTCACGGCCGCTCTTATTGTTTTCTTTACGTCCGAAGGAACCTTCAACGCAGAAGCTTACGAACAAGACTTGGCGAGTTGCATCAGCAATTTCGAAACCAAGGATCTGGCCACTGAATTTGGCACATCGGAATCGCCGGAGGAGTTTTGCGAGAACCACGTCGTACCCGCAGATGGCTATGACAAGCGGTTCCATCTGACAGACCTCAAAGATGTCTTTGAAGGTACGAGCATCCCGCTGATCATCCTCGGCCTCGCCTTTGGAGCTTCCTTCATCGGTGCGGAGTGGGGCTCGGGCACGATGACAACGATGCTCACTTGGGAGCCACGTCGGGCCCGCGTGATGGCCGGAAAGGCTTTGGGCGCCTTTACCGGAGTCGGGATATTCGCCGTCTTCATGCAACTCATCCTGGGACTTGCTTTATGGCCGGTAGCCATCCTTCGAGGGACGACAGAGGGGGTGGACGCCACCTGGCTCTTGGACGCAGCAGAGGTCGTGAGCCGTGGAGCTTTGATCGCCGGCCTGTTTGCGACCTTCGGTCTCGCTATCGCGTCCCTCGCTCGCAATACAACGGTCGCGTTGGTGATCGGTTTCGTCTATTTCGCGGTGGCCGAATCGATCCTCCGGGGTCTGAAGCCAAATTGGCAACCGTGGTTGATCGGGGACAACGCCGCGTCGTTCTTGACGGGGCGCCCGGACGAGATATTCCTCTCGTCGCGGAGTGTTGCCGCGTCCTTGATCACGGTGATCGTGTACTCCGCGGGCGCCGTAGCTATCGCGACCGCTTTCTTCAGGGCCCGAGACGTCTCCTAGCCCCCCTCTCTATGAAGCAGCAGACGGAGTTTGGTCTGATCGCTGCCCTGGTTCGATCCGGGGAGTGGACCACTTACGGAGATATCGCTGAAGCCGCGGGCTCACCTCGGTCGGCGCGGGCAGTCGGTCACGAAGCGGCTATGTCTGATGATTTTCCGAATGCGCATCGAGTGTTGCGTCACGACGGCACGATCGCTCGTCAGCGAACTTCGGAGACGACGCGAGCCAGAAACCGCTTAGAGGCAGAAGGCGTCAACTTCGATAAGTCCGGCCGGGCGGATCCAGTCATGCGGATCTACTGGGATGAGCTACAGAGACGAGTCGTTCAGCGGGGGAAGGACTTGAAGAACAGATCGTCCGGGTAGCAGTAGGCCCATTCCTCGCCCACCTCGATCGATCGCACGATCGGATGCTGCGTGGCTCCAGCGTGCTTCGATCCATGTTTGTTCGGCGAGGAATCACAGCAGCCGACGTAGCCGCACGTCATGCATAACCGGAGGTGGACCCAGCCACTACCGATCGCGACGCAGTCCTCGCAGGCTTGCACTTCGGTTGAAGTCACCGCTACTTGATCGACGTGCGTGCAGCTCGTCATGTAATGACTCTAATGCTCACGTCGGGACGTGAGCCATGCCCCTGTGAGGACGAGGACGGTTCCGAAGATCGCCGAAAGAGCGATGGTTTCATCGAGCAACGTCACGCCGAGGATCATCGCGACGACCGGCACGAAATAGATCGCAACCGATCCCCGCGGTCCCCCCACGCGGCCCACAAGCGTGGCCATCAGCACGAACGCCATCGCTGTTCCGAGAACACCCAAGGGCACCATCGCGGCAGCCGAACCCCATGACCAACTGGAGCCCGGCAGGTGTGCGATGCCCAGCGGGATCACAACGATCAGAGCTGCGAGCTGCGCACGCAAAAGGATCGGTAGTGCGCCGTAACGCTGCTGAAGCGGAACAGCGAGGTTCGCGGAAAGCCCATACAAGGTGACCGCGAGGATTATGAGAACCGTGCCCTGCAGTGTGGCGCTCGACCCTTGTATCTGTGCCCAGGAGATCGCGAGGATCCCGCTGAATCCCACGACCAAACCGATCAGTTGGAACCGTCCCGGAAGTCTGCGCAACAGCAACGTCGACCAAGCGGCCGTCGCCAGAGGCATAGCTCCGTTGAGCATGCCCGCGACGGAAGAGTCGATCCACTGTTGAGCTATCGGAAACAGCGACATCGGGATCCCGGTCCAGATGATCCCGAGGAATGCGATGCGGAGGCGGTCCTCGCGCGCGATCGACTTCCTAGCGGCCGGGACGAGAGCTAGCGCAGAAGCACCCAGTAAGACGCGCGCTGCGGCGATCACGCCGGGTCGGAACGACTCAAGCGCCACGTCGATCAGAACGAACGACGAGCCCCAGATGGAGGCGATGATCGCGAGCAGGCCCCATTCGCTAGGGCCGAAAGCCTCAAGTCGCGTCCCGGCGCCGCTCTGCAAGAAGCGGCTCTTCGGGACGGGCGGTGAGGTAACCATTTCGCTCGTCATCGTTGACCCTTGTAACCCGGGGGCAAGCGATCCTGTGAGGAGTTCGGCATCGTTTTTTCTCAACCGTCTGAGCGCTCGAGATGTTCCGCAGCTATGTCGGGGGCCGCTGTCACCTCGGGATCTTCAGGAGTGACTAGGTCTGCGGGCTCGTTCAAGGCCCGAAGCCGCCCGAAGATCGGTAGGGCGAAGATCGTTGTGAGTCCTCCAACTACGAAACCGACCGGGATGGATCGCTCTTGGGACAGATACCCAAGTCCGCTTTGACCGCCAACGCTTCCCAGACTGCCCATCAAAGAATCGAAAGACACCAGAGTTGCTCGCTCGTTGGTGGGGATCGACTTGTGAAGGTAGGTCTGGCGAACCGGTTGTAAGACGCCCATAGCAATCGCACCGAAGAGGAAGATCGGCACCGTGACCCAGAACGAGCGGATCGCGCCGGTTGCCACCATCGTTGCCGTTGTTATGGCCGATGCCGTCAGAAGGATCGTCGTGCGCCGGCGACCGGGTTTCAACAGCTTTCCAACGAGCGCATTGCCAACGATGCCGGCTAAAGCGAAGAGCGAGGCGATGAGCCCCGACAACCAAACTGCATCTTCTCCGTACAGTTCGAGGAAGTAAGGCTGCCACGCATACCAGGCCCAAGAGAAGAAACCGAAGGTCACGAAGGAATCGATCACTAGGAGACGCACCGCAGGTGCGCGCCAGCCATAGGTAAGGCCGACCTGTGCAACCTTGCGCATCTCGCCGACGATGCCTTTCATCCGCATAGTCCTAGGGGTGAACCCGATGTCGTGCATCGTGCGAAACCCCACGGTGAAAGCCATGAGGACGAGCGCCGCTCTAGCGAGGTAGGGGAGCGACAGATCGATCTGACCGAGCAGACCGCCAAGGATCGTTCCCACGATCATCGCGACACTTGAAACCATCGACGCTCGTGCGAAGACCCGGTCCAGTTCGCGGTGGTAACCCGTCGCTTTCAGCACGTCAACGAGCCACGCTTCGACCGCCCCCGAATAGAAGGTGTATCCGAGACCGAGGATCACGCCTGCGAGACAGAAGAGAAGCAAGCCACCATCGATCGCCGCGACACCCACGTACGCGAGGGTCCCGATCGCGAGCGTGGCCTCAGAGAAAAGAAACGAGATGCGCCGTCCCCTGGTGTCGGCCACGACACCGGTCGGGATCTCGAACAGCGCCATCGCCGCGGTGAAGACGGCATTAGCCAGGAACACTTCGAAGATGGAGAGACCTGCATCCAGAAGGAAGAGGGTGTTGATACCCCAGATGAGTGAGGCAGACATCGTGAATAGCCCGCTGATCACCAGGTAGCTACGGATAACGCGGTTCGGATCCATCATGGCTAGGAGAACACAGCGGTCATGCCGATGATTCCATTCGCCTGAGGCGGTCTGAAAAGGTCACTAGACTCCTGACCTCAAGATGGAGACCTCCACGCAGTTACTGCATCGATTGACGTCCTACGAACCCGGCCGAGAGTGGGATGAGCCCATCGACGATCCTCGTGTTCTGCAGGACCTTGAGGTCAACGATCTAGATCGGCTTCCGCTGTTCTTCAAGCGGTACGCACCATCTCTACCCCAGGTACCGCTACATGGGACTTGGCCGACGACTGAAGACCCTGCTGTTGCCGTGCTCGCCGGTACTTCCGATGTCGAAGATGCCGAACTGGATCTTGCGCAGCTCTCGCGGCTGCTGCATCTATCCGCGGGAGTGGTGCGCACTTCGGAACGGCCGTACGGCACCTATCTATTCCGTGCCGCCGGTTCGGCCGGTGGCCGTTTCCCTCTCGAGTTGTACGTCGTCGCTCCCGAGGGCACGAGGGTCCCCGCGGGAGTGCACTGGTACAACCCGCTCGAGCATGTTCTCGTACAGGTCGGGCCGCCACCGCTAGGTAGTGCTCCTGCCATCGTCATCACCGGTATCCCGTGGCGTACGGGCTGGCGCTATCGGGAGCGTGGCTACCGGCATATCTATTGGGATGCAGGCACCATGCTTTCTCAGCTGCTCACTCTTGCCGACTCCGCCGGTCTAAACCCGAAGCTGCACAGTCGGTTCCCGGATGCTGCGCTCACATCGCTCGTAGGTGCGGAGGGCGTCCACGAATTTCCGGTTGCAGTGGTCGCATTTGGTAACGGCGAGCCTGCGCTCGAAGCGGGAGGCCCGGCGTCCGAAGGTGATGTCGACGCGGCCCCCGTTGAGTTCCCTCTTGTTACCGCGGCGCATCATGCCGGGGATCTCGACTCGCTGGGCCCATCGTGGGAGAGCGGCCCTTCTATCGAAGTGCCCGTTGAGGGTGATTCCGAACCTGTCGAGAACGTCGTGCTTCAACGCGGGTCACAGCGCCGGATGGACCCCACCGCGGTCTCTCGAAGATCTTCTGCTCACCTCGCTGCGAGTTGCTATGCGCGGGATCGATCTTCCTCACTTCGTAGTGGTGCACGACGTGGAGGGACTTTCTCCCGGGGTCTACCGGTGGCCAGATCTTTCGGCGCCAGTTCGTGCGGGAGATCTGCGCGAGGAGCTCTATCGCGTGTCCCTGGAGCAGGGGCTCGCCCGCGACGCTGCGTTCGTTGTGATCTCCGCGACCGACGTGAGCTCACTCGACGACCGCGAGTACCGCGACGCACAGCTTGCTGCGGGCCTCGTTCTGGGCAGGTTGCATCTGCTCGCGTACAGCCTCGGGGCGAGCGCCACGGGGATGACCTTCCTCGACAGCGAGATCCCTGACCTTCTTGGAGAGCCTCTCGACGCATTGGTGTTCACCTGCGTCGGTGTACCCGAGTACGCGTCGGCGGCAGGCGGGATGCCCGGCGCGCCCACCGAAGTACGCAGGATGGAACCCCGCTTATAGGCGGTAGGGGACGGAAGACACAACTACCGAAGGCTCGAAGAGGAAGGTCCCCTTTAATGTCAGCGCGGTTTGGTTGTGTAGGAACCTGTGCCACCACTTGCGGACGATGAACTCCGGGAGCACAAGCGTCACGAAGGTTTGGGGTTTGTCATCGAGTATCTCTCGAACGAAAGCGTGTACGGGCTTAGCGATCTGACGGTAGGGCGACTCGAGGATCTCCATGGGAAGCCGTGTGTTCAATGAGGTCCAATCGCTCCGCGCCTGCTCGGCTTCTTTGTCATCCACTGCAACGTGGACGCAGCGCACCTCGTCGGCCTGCAGCGAGACCGCATAGCGGAGGCTGCGGGCGGTCGCGTTGTGGACACCGGCGACCAGGACGATCGCGACGTGATGCCACTCGGCAAGCAGCTGCCTCCGAACAGGTTCTCCGACCGGCTCGAGCTGTTCGTAGCCCGCATGGTAGGTGACGTTGGTGACGACGACGTCTGCTTCACGAACGATCGTCGCTTTGATCCGCTGAGTATGGATGTTGCGGATCACGTGTCTCCACCCGAGATGTCTGACGGTCTCGGGGATGATCACATTGACGAGGGTGTGTTTCTCGGGCGATTGGGAGTGGACCTCGCGGACGTAGTTGCGGATCTCGGTTCGGATGTCGTGTTGCTTTAACCGGCCGTCGATGACTTCGCCCAGGTGGCCCCAATTGTCGACCAAAAGCTGACCTGAGGTGCCGGGCGGGGCGATGTGGAGCAGGCGGATGTCCTTAGGATTGAGCCGCCGTGCGTAGGCCACGGCGTAGTTGTCATCTGGCCCTGGAACGTCAACGGGTATGACGACACGCTGGCTCGGGAGGTCGTGGATCGGAACGGTACGACCGGGGTCCCGGAGCGCCGCCGAGCTCTCGACGTAGTGGCGGTTGACTTTCAGCAGCCCGACCAGGATCACAGGGATCGCAACGAGGATGATGTACGCACCCTGTTGGAACTTTGTGGCCGCGATTATCACCGTCATCAGGGCTGTGACGAGAGCTCCGAACCCGTTGATGGCGAACCCCTTGCGCCATCCCGGCTCCTTCAGCGTCACGTGGTGCTTGGCCATCCCTGCCTGGGAGAAGGTGAAGGAGGTGAAAACCCCGATCGCATAGAGGGGGATCAAACGCGTGACGCTGGCATCGAAGACCCATACAAGCAGCGCCGCGAACCCGGCGAGAGCCACTATCCCGTTGGAGAAAACGAGTCGGTCCCCGTAGCGCGTGAGTTGGCGGGGGAGGAAGTGATCACCCGCGTGGAAGCTTGCAAGTCGGGGAAAGTCCGCGAAGCTCGTATTCGCGGCGAGGACCAGGATCAACATCGTGCCTATCTGAAGCATGATGAATAGGGCGTGCCCCGGCCCACCTTCGCCGAAGACGGCTTTAGCGATCTGAGCTACGACTGTGACCTTCTCGTGAGGATCCGGCACGATGTCGAGATGAGCCGCGATGATCGAGAGACCTAGGAACATCGCACCGAGTAGGAGGCCCATCCACATCAAAGTGGTGATCGCGTTCTTCCACTCGGGTGGCTTGAACGCGGGTACTCCGTTCGAGATCGCTTCAACGCCCGTCACGGCAGCGCCACCGGAGGCGAAGGCTCTCAGGATCAGGAACACGAGCGCAACTCCCGCGTAACTCTCGGCTTCAGGAACGGGAAACTGAGATGCGTTAGCAGGAAGTGAACCTGTGAGGAACTTGAAGAAGGACACACCAAGGAGCGAGAACATCATTATCAAGAAGAAGTAGGTCGGTGCGGCGAAGAGGCGACCCGACTCCTTGACTCCCCTGAGATTGCCCATCGTTAGCAGCGCGATGAAGGCGATAGACAACACGACGCGGTATGGATGTAGAGGTTCATACACAGACGTGAGAGCAGCCGTCCCTGCCGATACCGATACCGAAACCGTCAGCACGTAGTCGGTTAGTAGCGCTGTGCCTGCGATCTGCGCCGGCAAGATTCCGAAGTTATCTCGCGTGACGAGATAGGCACCGCCCGCCTGGGGATAAGCACGGATCGTCTGTCTATATGAGAAGAGCAACACTGCAAGTACAAGGAGCAGCGCGATGGTGATCGGTATGACCCGCGAGAAGGTCATCGCACCGAACCCGGCGTAGAGCAGGACTCGGAGGATCTCCTCGGTGGCATAAGCCGAAGAGGAAAGGTTGTCGCTGGCAAAAACCGCGAGGGCCGTGGGTTTACCGAGGCGCTCGTGGATCAGCCGTTCGGTGGGGAGCGGTTCACCTACCAGCTTCCGCTTGATCCGAACACCGAGGTCCGATCGTTGAGGACGGCCATTTCCTCCGGAAACGGGCTTTTCTTTGAGGTCAGCAGATCGTTCGGCACTCACATCTAGAGCGTCTACTCAGGGAGGTCAGGGGGGGCTCAAGGAGTGCCTACATCTTCTAAAGAACGTCTAAAGACGAGGACGTCTGTTGCTGAGGTCTTTGTAACAGGAGGACACTTAGAAGGTGAAGGAATTGCTTCTGCCTATCCGGCCGTCGCGTCGCCGTATCGCTGCGGTCAGTGTGCTTGCCTCGGCGACAGCCGTGGGGCTTGCGCTCGTCCTTGGATCTCACAACCTGGCTGCAGCAACTGCACTGTGCCTGCTTGGGGTGGTCGTGGCGTCTGCAGTGGCGGGGCGTACCAGCGGACTTCTCGCTTCGCTGTTTTCATTCGCCGGTCTGAACTTCTTCTTCACAGAACCTCGCCATACCTTCGTGATCCATGAAGCCGCCGACCTCGTCGCTCTGTTCGTCTTCCTTGTATCCGCGGTCATCGTCGGGACGCTGCTGAGCCATGCACTCGAGCAGCGTGATCGCGCCGAGCGACGTGCGACGGAGGCGCAGCTCCTGAGCCAAACGGCGACCCGGCTCATCTCGAATGAGGCCTTCGAGCAGATCCTCGTGGATCTTTGCATGGCACTTGTCGATCTGTTCCGACTAACACGCTGTGAGATCGTGACAGATGTAGGTACCGCCTCTTTTCCCGCCGAAAGCATCGGAACTGGCCCCTCCGTGAGTATCCCGCTGGCTACCGACACTTCCGCCGTGGGTTCGCTCAACACGCAACGGGCCCTGGACGCGCCGCTGTTCTCTTCCTCCGAGGTCCAGGTTCTCGAAAGCATCGCTAGTCAGATCGCGCTGGCTGTTGAGCGAATGGTCTTAGACCAGGAAGTGAGGCGGGTGAAACTCGAGGCGGAGACGAGTTCGCTCAGGGCCGCCCTGTTCTCGTCGGTGACCCACGATCTAAAGACTCCACTCGCGTCTATCAAGGCGAGCGCGACGGGCCTTCTTGCCGAGGGCGCGGAGTACACGGAAGCGCAGCGAGAGGAGATGGCTCGGACGGTGATCGAGGAGGCCGATCATCTGAATCAGATCGTCGGCAACCTTCTAGAGCTGGCTCGGATGCGAGCCGGCGCGCTGGTTCCGTCTAAACAGTCGGTTTTTCTCGAGGATGTCATCGCCGCTGCGCTTCGCCGTATGGCCCGGGCCTTGGCCGAGTACACCATCCGCACGAATCTTCGCGCCCATCTTCCAGCGATCGATGCCGATCCGATCCAGATCGAGCAGGTACTCACCAATCTCCTCGAGAATGCAATGAGATTCTCGCCCAGAGGGAGCGAGATCCAGATCTCCGTTTCCGAGTGGCATGGCGTCATTCAGACGCGCGTTAGTGATCGTGGATCAGGGATCCCCCAGGAGGAACGCGGCCGGGTGTTCGAGGAGTTCTACAGTCGACCGGTCGGGGCAGCGCGCGCAGGCACGGGGCTTGGCTTAGCGATCGCCCGCGCTGTTGTACTTGCTCACAACGGGAAGATCTGGGCCGAAGGCGCCCCTGGTGGAGGCACCACGATCTGTTTCGAGCTTCCGGCAGCCACTACATCGGGCGAAGCGGACGTGCCGGTGATCGCAGAGCACGCGCAGTCGTGACGAAGATCCTCGTTGTTGATGATGAACCACAGATCCTTAGAGCGTTAAAGACGACCCTTGAAGCGAGTCATTACGAGGTCTTGGCCGCGGGCACTGGCGAGGAGGGTCTCGCTCTCGCCGCTGCTCGAGAGCCTGCCCTCATGGTTCTCGATCTCGGACTGCCGGACATGGACGGTGCGGACGTGATCCGCCGCCTAAGAGCTTGGACAGAGATGCCGGTCATCGTCCTGTCGGTACGCGAGGCGCAGGAGGACAAGGTGACCGCATTGGACGCCGGGGCCGATGATTACGTGACGAAGCCGTTCGATGTCGACGAGCTTCTTGCGCGGATGCGCGCAACCTTGCGCAGAAGCAATGGCAGAACAGAAGCGCCCGCCGTGTTGACATACGACGATCTTGTGATCGATCTTGCGAGGCGTCTCGTACATCGAGGAGAAGGAAGCATCCACCTAACGCCAACTGAGTACGCGCTGCTGGAGGTCCTAGCTACCAATCCTGGCAAGCTTCTCACCCATTCTTGGCTTCTACGAAAGGTTTGGGGGATGGGTTACGGGACCGAAAGCCACTACCTCCATGTCTACGTTCGCCAACTTCGGCAGAAGCTTGGCGACGACGCGGCACTACCGAGCTTCATCGTGACCGAACCAGGGGTCGGCTACCGATGGATAGGCGTGGCCGGGGACTAGCCGGTGCCATCGCTATAGGCTTTCGGCCAGCGGGGGTGTAGCTCAGTTGGTTAGAGCGACGGACTCATGATCGAGTAGTCACTCCGATTTCTCGGCGCGAAAGCGCAGGTCAGAGGGGTTGTTGGACGAAGCAAGACCTTCGATGTTCCATATTTGTTCCACGTTGTGCTGTCTACTCAAGTCCACTTGAAGAAGGAGAATGTGCATCGGTTTTCCAAGGGGGCGTAGCTCAGTTGGTCAGAGCAATCGACTCATAATCGATCGGCCGTTGGTTCGAGTCCAACCGCCCCCACAACTCATGTTCCCCACTTCGGGCTTACTTCACGAGCACGATTGCGCATCAACTGCGCAATTGTGGCGGCTCGTCGGCTCCGGTTCTCGCGGTCGTCGCCGTTCGACTCTACGATCGCGGAGCGTTTCGCGACCGTGAACATCCTGTCGTACAACCCTGGACACGACGGAGCCGTCGCGCATCTTCGCGATGGTCGTCTTGTCTCCTCCATCGAAGCGGAGAAGGACTCCAACTACCGGTACACGCCGATCGCTGCCCGCGACATGCTCGACGCCTTCGGCCTGCTAGATCAGGTGCCCGACGTACTGTGCACAGGAGGTTGGTGGCCGCGCGAGGCGCGGCCCACGGGGTCACCGTCTCACGTTGGGTATCGTGGCGTCGCTAAAGATGGCATCTCTGTGGACCGTCGCCGCTTGATGGGAGAGTCAGTTCCGTTCTTTTCCTCCTCCCACGAGAGATCGCACCTGCTTTGTGCATTTGGCATGTCGCCGTTTCCTCAGGGCATGCCGTGCTACGCATTGGTGTGGGAGGGCGCGATCGGCGCTTTCTACGAGATTGATCCAAACCTCAATATCACTTTGATCGCGGACGTGATGAACGAACCAGGGAACCGCTATGCCTCGATCTACGGATTGGCTGATCCGACTTTTCCAAAGAACGCGCCGTTCTCCCGCTTCTCGGATGCGGGCAAGTTGATGGCGCTCGCCTCCTTTGCCCGAAGGAGCAAGCCCACCGCATCGACTGGCAACCGGACCATGTGGCCTGGCTGGTAGACGGCAAGACTGTCCATGAACGTGTCGGTTGGGATCCGACGCCGATCCCTCACTTGAGCATGCGCCTCCATGCCAACTTATGGGCTCCCCGCTCCGAGGAACTCGCCGGACGGATTGACGAGGGCACCCTGCCGGCGGCCGCTGCCTTTAGAAACGTATTGGTGTGGGCGTAAGCATTAGATTGTGCATAGCGGCCCAGCGAAAAACGTTCGGACTGGAACACCTCACATGGAGTAACAAGTGATCTCTAGCTAACGACCGCGCATCCCGTCTTTGCCGAAGGAGACACGGAAGGCGTCAGCAACTTGGGATCGCCCCAGGTTCGGTTGACTCCTTGGCCGTGTAACCGGGTCAACTCCAGAAGTCAGGTCTTGCGCATCTTGACGTCTTGTATGAACGACCTGCGTATTACAGACCTGTGGCGTGAAATCCGAAGATGCCGACGAACCCTAACCTGAAGGAGATTCCGTTCCTCGGGCTCGAATTCCCTTAGCAGCGGACTTGGCAAATACCTCAGTCGCATCCTCGACCTGAACCAACATTGTGCCATCCTCGCACCAGGTGGCAAGGAACTCGTTATCGCTTCCCTCAATGTGGGTGAAGCTTACAATCGTCCCGTCGTCCATGACTTGAACATCCGGGTCGGTTTCAGATTTAACTGGAGGTTGGCATGGTCCGGGGAAGAGCTGAACGGTCGGGCCTTCCCTCCCTCCATGCAACATCAAACTGTGGCCGGCGTTGGATCGCGGTTCCTTAAGTTGCAGCGTGCCGCGTTCCTCGAGAATGAGGAAACCGGCAGGTGATTGATGCCCAATCAGGTAACGTGCCCACTGGGTCATCGCTCCATCGTCCAACTTGGGATCGTTTTCAATTGGCGCCGCTACAAACCAGTTTCCGAACCTGAACACCAGATTCCGACCTGGATACGCATCTTCGGCACCTTCCCAGACCTCAACCTTGTCACCATCGTGGCCCTCAAACGTCTCAAATGGCCCTTCGCTCATAAAGTTCGAGCCATCGCCGTAACTGATGTAAATGGATCGATCGATTGTTCCTAATCCTCCTGCCGTAAAGACACTTAGGACTAGCCGATCCAACCCAAGTTCGGGGGAGAAGATTAGTTCCGATGTGGTCCCGTCGACGAACTCGAGAGGCATGACCAAGCTGCCATCTTCCGGGTAAGTGGATGGGGAGAAGCCCGAATTGCCGGGTTCTCCGTTTAGAGAACTCTTCGGGTCAGGGGTTTGACTCGTGGAAGCCGTGGGGCCACTCACAACCGGAGGTTGGATGGAATCACTCCCGCTTCCTGCAGCGACAACCCAACCACCAGATGCAAGGGCCAAGCAAGAGGATGCCACCACGATGAACCGAGCGCGCCTGAGTCGCTTGGCGCGACCTAGGATGCCTTCGTAATTGAGGGGAGATTGAGGCGACGCTGCTGCGCGACGAAGTATCTCTTGTGGATCAGACTGCATTTGGAGCCTCCCATGTCTGATGCAAGCTAGGACTGCTTCGTAGGTTTGTTAGGGCCTTGTGAGTCAGGGCGCGCACCGTGCCTTCTGCGCAACCCATGAGGTCAGCTGCTTCCCTCACCGTTAGCTCCCCGTAGTACCGGAGTACAAGAGCAGTACGTTGCCTCCTGGGAAGTAACGAGACAGCTTGTCGAACGGAAATGGCCCAATCCGGATCTGGCGCCTGGGGTGTCGCGTGTAGCTTCGCCTTTGCGCGGCGTTCCGCTGCTCGTCGCCGAAAGTGCGAGTTGCAGAGATTAATTCCAACGCGATACAGCCAGCCACTTGGGTTCGAGGAAGTACGAACTTGCCGCCAATCCCGGCAAGCAGTTGCAAGCGCTTCCTGCGCGAGGTCCTCGGCAAGAAAGGAATTTCCGCAGTACAGGCTTAGAAGCCCTACTAGCCGGTCAAACTCTTGTCGACAAAAGGCTTCAAGTTCAGTCAACGGAGCCTCCAAGCAAGTCGTTGTATCCGGATCTATTTGAAGCATTTTGTCCCACGAATAAGACGCTTTAAGCAGGGCCTTTGTTTATATCCCTCGGGGAATATCTCCTCATTTACCGGAAATTTTTCGGGACTTGCTTGACTTGCCCGCTTGGTATGGATCAGTCCTGAAACTGGCGGGTTAGTTGTATTGGGACAGTGGGGGTAGGTGGGCTATGCGGGCGAGCCACACGTTGCTCAGCGGAGCGATCATTGAGTTCGATGCGCCCTTCAATCTGGGCGACCGTTGCACAAATTTCGCAAACGTAATCATGGACGGTGAGGTCCGTCAGCTGGGCAGTGGTCCACTGAGTTTCGCAGAATCAGCTGCACGCCGGACACTCGAGATGGTGGATTTCGAGGAGGAGTATTCATTCCAGGGTGGCCGTCTGAGATTCGGCAGCGCCCCACTCGCAGACCCCGTGACCGGTAGCAGTGTACTGAGACAGATCGCGGTCTGGGAAGGCCAGGCACACTCCCTCAAGTTGAGTAAGTTCGAAAGTTCATATCTTGAATTGATGGCGCTGCTGGATCAGTTCACGCTTGTGGAGACAGCCACGGGTCTGACCGCGAACCCTAAGGACTCCGGCAAGACGAAGTTCTCTGAGAACTTCCATCCCTTGTCCGCGCTCAAGGAGATTTCCAATCTCGGGCTCCTTCACATTAGGCAGCTGACGGACTACACAGCGAGGAGCCTGCCCACTTGGCGGGGGCAGCAAGTTCGGGGCGGAGAGCTCTATGTGGACAATCCGGGGACTTCGGAAGTCAACTTCTATTTGGTCGGGGAGTCGGCACTTACGCGCATTAGGCCCTTGCCCGCTCGAGGAATTAGCGAATCCCAAACGCTAGAGCACGTTGACCAGCTCCTTGTCGAGTGGAAGTGACTCTCATGGTCCTTGTTGCGACGGTTGCGATCTACGTCAGCTTCGGAATCCTTCTATGGTCAGGTATCTCACACGCTGTTTTCCAGAAGGCCTTCGTGGCTTCGCTCTCATCTCAACGCATTTGGAGACAGGGAACGGAGCCCTTCATTGGCGTCATTGTCAGCATCTTGGAGCTGACCGTCGGCCTTGGGGGATTCATTGGCTTGGCGTTTTCATTCGAGGTTGATGCCTTCCTGTTTGGCGCTGCTCTGTTGTATCTCTCCTTTTCCATGGTCGCCGTTTATCTGGCACGGAACCGGCCCGACGCCCCCTGCGGGTGCTCGTCACGCAATGATCTGGTGAATGGTTGGGTTGTGATTCGTGGTCTGGCACTGTGTGGGCTATCGCTTGCGGCTCTCCTCAGCGGGCATCAGCCTCCCTTTTCAAGCACCGGCACCTCCATAGCTGTGACTGTTCTTGCATCCTGGACTTTCGGGACGCTCCTTTGGAACTTGCCGGCCGCCATGCACAATCCCATTCGTTCATCAAATGAGGTGTTCTCGTGAACTTCGAAGCTTCTGCGCTCCTTTTGGCTTGGGTTGCGATTGGAGTTTTGTCTTTTGGCCTCGCCGGATTGCTTCGACAGGTGCACTTTCTGACCCAGCAAGTTAAGGGCCCAACGCCGATCCAACTTGGTCCGCGACGAGGCTCGAAAGTGGAACTTATCGGGGCTTTGGAACAATCGACGAAACGCACCCAAGTTCTCGTCTTCGCCGATTCCAAATGCCGGATTTGCGAGAACGTGCTCCCAGAGTTCTTCAATCTTGCAAAGGAGATTAGTGCCATCGACTTCAAAGTGATTCTGCCGAGCGAGCGGAACGGAACGGCTGGTCCAGATCGACTTATTTATGCGGAGCAGAGCGCTCTATTCACCGCATTCCAAGTCCCGGTTACGCCGTTTGGGGTGGTGCTCAATGCCCACGGCGAAGTGCTGGATGCTCAACCGATTGGGTCCACCGAGAGTCTCAAAGTGCTCGTTACGCAAGCAATAGGGGAAGGAGCGGACTAGTGGCTGTAAATCTAGCGGATGTTCCGACATTCAGTGGCGCTCGGCCAGCCACAGCCACGTTTCGCACTCGACCACGGGACACTCCCTTTTCATCCTGGAGTCGACGTACTTTCATTAAGAGCACGCTTGCGGCAGGTACCGGAATCGGACTGGCGACTCTTGGACTCCTTCCTCCGGCACGGAAGGCGCTTGCGAGTCATTCCGGAACTGAGGGTTATCAGATCAAGACATTGCCCTGCCCTTCGGAACAGATAAGTGTCTACAACCCGACGTGCGCTGAACCATGTCAGCCTAGCGACATATGTGCTAGCTGCTGCGTGACCAACCCAAGCTTTCATAAGTACGGCTGGCATAAGGCTGGCGCTGATGACGCGAACTACGATCTACGACCGAATGTGTGCACCAACGACAGCGGACACACCGGCAAAGACGGTTGGCAGTGGGATATGAGTTCTTGCTGCAATTGCAATAACTACACCAAATGGCGGTGCCATGATGGTGAGCACTGGACAGGAAGCGACTGGAACGAGACCATCTGCAAGTGGGTCTTGAGTTCCACATGCAGCAACCAATGCGGGCAGTTCTGTTGCGATTGAAGCGCAGGGCCGGAGACCCATGCGAGGGGGAGCAGGTTTCCGTTCGGGCGCCATCGCGAAAAGTGCTTTCGGATCCGATGACACCGTTCCTGGGGCTAACCGTGCTGGCTCTGGGAGGGATTGAGTCTTTTCTTCTTGGTTGGTTCGCGATGAGCGCACTTGCTGGATATTCCCTCTCCGGTTCTACCTGAGGTACGAACAGCGCAGGACTAATTACCTCACCGGTCGGTGAGACGGCGAGGCGCACGCATCAACCTGTCTCCAGCTTCACGCTGGGGTTGCTTCTGGGTGGTTTATGCATCGGGGCTACATTGGGAATTCTAGGAGGCCTGTTTACCCCTCTCCCCCTGACTTGGCGAGCCGTAGCACTGGTTCTCGCCGGAGTTCTGGGAGCGTTGCGCGAGCTTGGCTGGGTTTCATTTCCGATTCCTCAGAATGATCGACAAGTGCCTCCTGAGGTTTTCTACAAGGGCCGCTTCCTCGCCCCCCTGCAGTTTGGCTTTGAGATGGGGACAGGTGTGCGCACCAAGCTCACTAATTCCAGCCCTCACGTCGTTGCACTCGCGGTCCTTCTTCTTGCAGGTGATCTCGCGACTGCAAGTTTGGCGGGCCTGGGGTTTGGGTTTGGAAGGGCGCTTATGCCTGTCAGCCGTCATCTGAGTAGCCAGCTGTCGAATTGGGACGACAAGTTGATGCTACGGCTCAGGTGGATTGTTCCTGCGAATTCTTTAGTAGCGGTATTCCTTGTCGCCCGCGTGGGATTCACGCCGTGAACCTCCAGTAATTTTGGGGAATCCTGAACCTCCCCGACTTTCATAGAGGGGCTGGAAGACCAAGGAGTCCACTAGATTGGGGGAACTCCATCGGGTGCTGGCTACGGACTGGGGGACAGGCGCTGGAGTTCCACATTTGTTCCACCTTGTCGCGTCGCGCCAGGTCCACTCGAGACCATTTCGGTCCGCAGCGGCCGCGAAATCCGAGTCGTTCCCTCGTCGCGTATGCGCAGGTCAGAGCCATGCCGTTAGGGCCTGACTCATAATCCGTTGGTCGCAGGTTCGAGTCCTGCCGCCCCCACCAACCTTGGTCGTGGTCCGGCTTACGATCTGATCATCGTGTGATCGAGAATCCGTGGGTCAGGGGGTCGCGATCGTCCAAGACCCAATTCGCGAATCCGCAGATGAACGCGTTCCCTCGGATCTCTGGGACCACAGCTTCGTAGTCACCGACGCGCGTCTCCGTTAGGACTCGGCCCTCGAAAACGGACCCGATTATCGACTCGTTGGTGAGAACTTCGTCACGCCCAAGTTTGTTCTGGAGGTACAGCTGTGCCGTGCGACCGGCTGTTCCGGAGCCAGTGGGGGAGCGGTCGAGTTCCCGATCGGCATAGATGCATGCATTTGCCTGGGTAGAACCGGGATGCCTCGCCGCTCCGGAGATGATCGTTCCGTACAGCCCTCTGATGTCAGGTTGGTCCGGGTGGACGATCGCGTACTTCTCATTCACGGCGTTCTTTACTTCCATCCCGAAGTCTTTCAGCCGGTCGGCATATCGCTCATTGATCGCGAGACCAAAGGGAGCGCCGTCGGTATAGAAGTAGAACGCGCCCCCATATGCGATGTCACCGGTGACCTCACCAAAGGACGGAGTAACGATCGATGCATCCTGTTTCCAGATGAATGAGGGAACGTTCACGAAGCGCACACCTGCGACATGAGTGCCGTCCCACTCGACGAACGCCTCGATGAATCCGCAGGGAGCGTCGATGCCAACGCGGGTCTCGGGGGATGTCCGTTCGACCCAGCCGAGCTCCACGGCCGCAGTCGCCAGCGCGATGACGCCGTGGCCGCAGTGCGGGCTGTAGTCGACATTCTGCATAAAGATGACACCCAGATCCGCGCCATCGCTCACCGGCTCGGTGACGAGCCCCCCGTACATGTCTCCGTGCCCTCTGGGCTCAAGCATGATCGCTCGCCTGATCTCATCAGCGTTTTCTTGGATCCATGCGCAACGCTCCAGGATGGTCTTCCCGGGGATACGGGGTGCGCCGCTCGTGATGATCCGGAACGGTTCGCCCCCCGTATGGGCTTCAACCGTGCTGAATAGCCGACTTGTCTTCATGCACTAGCTCCTTTCACATCTGAGAGACCCACTCGACCGGGGGTCGCATCGGTGACCTTGCCGCGGCTGACTACGGATACGCCGTTCACCAGGACCTCAACGATCCCCGTCGACACGACGGGGATGTTGTCGGGGCGGACGTCACTGCCAACCGTCAATGGGTCGAACAGCACCAGGTCGGCCGCAAACCCTTCCTGGACGACGCCACGGTTCGTCAGGCCGAGTTGCTCCGCCGGCGCGGATGTCATTCGCCGAACGGCTTCCTCGATCGACAGCACCCCAAGTTCGCGCACGAATCGGCCAAGGGTTGCCGTAGCGTGTCCCCAGTCGGACAGCGCGAAGCCCTTGGCTGCTAAGGGTCCGTCAAGATTCGCCACGGACCCGTCACCCATGATGATGAAATTGGGATCCGCCATGGCGTGCTGCAGATCTACCCAGTCTGCCCACCGCTCATTGATCATCACGCTCCCGTAGCGCTCGCCCGCTTCTGCTAGCAGCCGGATCGCTGCGTGTGCTACAGGGATCCCTTTGCGGGCAGCCACGTCGCCAAGCGTTAGACCTACGTACCGTCCGTCTCCGCCATCGTCGCTGATGTACATGTCTGACGCACCACCCTGGTCGAGCATGGCAACGAAGCGAGGCTCGAGATCAGCTGTGATCCTGGAGACGAAGTTAGGATCTTGGAGGCGGGATCCGAACGCCGGTCCAGCCTCGGCCCTGAACTTCTGCGGCACGAACGCGGTGAGGGGGGACGGCCCGTATTCAAACGGGAAGACGTCACACCGAGATCTCACACCCCGGCTGTCGGCGGCGCGGAGGAGATCGATCGCCGCCTCAGCCAGACTCCTGTCTGGCTCGGCCGGCCGGCGGATGAAGTGCGACATCTGCAGACGTGCTCCGGAAAACTCAGCAACGCGCACGCTCTCTTCGGCCGCTTCCACGATGAACTCGCCTCGGTTCCGGCAGTGAGTTGCATAGAGACCACCGCGTGCTCCGATGGGGGCGGCCACCGCCATCAACTCCTCGGTCGTGGCCGCGATGCCGGGCGCGTATTCAAGTCCCGACGACAGACCGGCGGCCCCTGCGTCCATAGCCTCGTCGGCCATCGCCGTCATCGTCGCGAGTTCCGATCCCGTGACGTCACGGAGCTCGAAGCCAGCCACTGATGCTCTGAGGAGTCCGTGTGCAACGAGCGGGATCACGTTGACACCCACTCCTCGTTCACGCAGCTTCTCGAGGTACTGAGGGAACGTTGTGACTTCACCCATCTCGGCCAGCGCGTCCCCGCCGCCCAGTGGCATGTCTTTCTGGGCGACTTTGCCCTCGCTCTTGAATGGGGCCACGCCGAAACCGCAGTTGCCCGGCACTACCGTTGTGACGCCTTGTGTGACAGCACTGTGGGCGCGCCCGTCCACCAAGAACGGCACGTCTGCGTGCGAATGGATGTCGATGAACCCGGGCGCCAGGGTGAGGTTCGTCCCGTCGAGGGTCTCCCGCCCAATGAGGGTGTTGGGCTGCGCCACTCGCTGGATCTTGTCGGCCGATACCGCTACGTCGGCAACCCTTGCCGGCAACCCCATGCCGTCGATAAGCATGACGTTCTGGATCACAAGGTCATTCGGCCGGGACATTGGTTTGCTCCTCCTGGGGTTAGGCCCGAGAGAAGTCTCCCCGCAACAGATTCTGTCTGTCCAGCTCATATATCCGGCCTATTGATGTAAGAAGAACTGACAGATACGCTATCCATGTGGCCCGCCAATTCGACCTTCACCGGCTGCGACTGCTGCGAGAGCTGAAGCATCGGGGCACGATCAGTGCCGTTGCCACCGCCATGTCCTACAGCCACTCCGCCATCTCGCAGCAGCTCAAGATCCTCGAAGCCGAGGTCGGCGCACCCTTGCTCGAGCCCGATGGCAGGAGGGTGCGGCTCACGTCACAGGCTGAGATCCTCGTCCAGCATGTTGAGGCGATCCTCGAGCGGCTAGATCAGGCGGACGCCGATCTGGCAAGAGCCTCTGGCGACATAGCCGGGACCTTTCGAATCGCTACCTTCCAGACAGTCATCGTGGCGCTCATGCCGTCTGTCCTGAAGGCCCTTAGCACCGACCATCCGCGCCTGACTCTCGAGCTGACGCATGTGGACCCCGGCGAGGCTCTCTCACGCTTGCAAGTCAGAGAATTTGACCTGGTGTTCGACGAGGCGTTCGCCGGCCAACCGCTCGCTGGGTCTCCTCTCGTGAAACAGTCTGTGCTGCACCGTGACCCGATGCGGCTCGCGGTCCCAGCCTCTGGGTCACCACTAGCCGATGCTTTGCGAGTCACAGACCTGGCCAACGCCGACTGGGTTATGGAGCCAGTTGGGGGCCGAGCACGGGAGTGGGCTGAAAGGATCTGCCGCTCAGCCGGATTCGTGCCGAGGGTTCGCTTCGAATCCCCGGACATGGTCGTTCATGAACGGCTCGTCCGGGGCGGACATGCTGTTGCGTTCCTACCCGATCTGCTCTGGGTCGAGACGCCTCTGACTGTCAGCCTGCACCAGCTTCCGGACAGCGGCTACCGCGACATCATCTGCAGTGTCCGCGCTGGGGCTTCCGACCATCCTGCGGTAACGGCCACCACGAACGCCTTGCGTGCAGCTTGTGCAGAGGCGGCCACCGCCATTGCGGCTCGTCTCGCCAGAAAGCCCAGGTGACTCAGCGGCCCTGCCGGGACGAACCAGAACTATCCAGTCCTTTTCGTATAGATCGGAGACGAGACCTACGCCGGGCCGCTAGAGATGTGGCCACCCAACCACAAGTACGACCAGGGCACGTTGACCGTCACGGCCAACGACCTCGAGGATGGCGTCAATGTCATCTTTACCGCTGGCCACGACCAGTTCATGACCGACGCCGAAGCGGCCAGGCAGTCGAGATCAATGGGTCGCGTAACACTACCGACGACATCACGCCTGCCGCCGGTGAGCTCAACGGGACGGGCACCGTGTCGCAGGTATTCGATATCCGCTCGGAACGTTCCGGTCGTCGGTTGGAGGGTCGGGCCCGGCCGACGCCGGGCCCCCTTTTCGTTTCCTGGTGTCGCCGCCTTTGCAACAGGTCGCTGAGGGATGATGATGTGGATCGGAAAGCAACTTCCCCGCCGACGAGGAGAGAACATGAGCGCTGACGCTCGGAGCACGTCGAGGATCCCTGATTCAGATCTATTCCGGATAGGTGGCAGAGCTGGAATCGTCACCGGGGCCATTGCGATAGTTGCGAACGTGATCCATCCACGGATGAGCTCAAGTGACTTGGGTGAGGACGAGAAGCTGCTGGACATGATCTCGGACTTCTCGCTGTGGCGAGTGGATCACCTCGCCGCCATTATCGCGGCGCTCATCGGAGTTCTAACTTTCGTTGCTATAGCTCGATCGATCAGCGATGCACCCGGAGCAGCATGGGCACGGTTTGCGTTCGCGACGGGGATCATCGCCGTGGCGCTCGGCGCGGTTGCCTTTGCATTGGATGGCTTCGTGCTCGCGGCCGTAGCGGATGACTGGGCAGCAAGCTCTGGCCAGGCGCGTGCTGTGGTACTCGAACGGTTTGCAACGATCGAATATCTCGACATCGCGTTGTTCAGTACTGCGGTGATTGCCCTGTTCGGTGCGGCTCAGTTTCTCTACGGCATTGCGTTGTATTCGTCGACGGGATATGCACGGTGGATCGGAGGAACCGCGCTCGTGGCTAGCGTTCTTGGCTTCGCCTCGGGGATCTGGATGGCGGTCAGCGGGGAGCTCGGTGTCGGAAACTTCTTGATCCTGTTCACGTTGACCTCCGGGCTATTCGCCGTATGGATACTTGGAGCGTCCGTGACACTGCTGCGGATGAGCAAAGGCACCTAATCGAACGCTTGTGGTTCTCTATTGCGGTGCGCTCTTACATAGCTCTTGCGGCAATCGGCCTGCTCGGCGCTTGCGGTGGTGGTGCCCCGTCAGGCGATCGTGTCTCCACACCGAGCGCGTCTCCATCGGTCGCCACGTTCGTCGATGGGGGAGTTTGCCCACCGATGGACGACGGCGACTTCCCTCCGGATGCCGGATGCGCGACCATCGTGTCCACAGATGACGGGACGCTCACGATGTACGCCCTTCTCGATAACGACTCGAGACCTTTGTCATGGCGGATGCGATTCGTATCTGAGAAGGAAGACATCGAGCAACGATTCAAAGCCGGACTCGACTATCCACAGGCCGTGGGTGCCTCCGATGTCGATCTCGATGGGCGTTCGGAGTGGTGGGTGAGGGTCATGGATTATGCGAGTCACGGGGCCCCCTGGGCGAGACTCAACCTCTTCTTCGTCGATGACGGCGCCCTCGTCCCGCTGACCTTCGAGGGCGAGCCGCTCGGCATCAACTACGGAGGCATCTCTCGTCTCGGTGAAGGCGCCAGTTGTTCTGAAGGGAAACTGGTCTTGATGCGAACCGAGGCGCAGGACGTTCGCAACACGCGCTGGAAAGTGTCCGAAAGGGCCTTCGAGATCGAAGGCACCACCGCACGGTTCCAAGGACGGAAGGAAGGCCGGCTCGTGATCGAGGACTACAACGATCCCGACCTCGACCCCTACTACGTCGTCGACTGCAACGGCTTCGCCTACCCGTAGGAAGGGTCATGGACGGAGACGGCGAACCCTCCTAGAACGGATTCCTTAAGGAGGCCCCTCGTGCGCCGTGCCATCGTCTTAGCACTGGTAGTTGGATTGCTCGGCGGTTCAGCCGTTATCCCGGCTCAAGCGAAGAAGAAGCCCAAGCCGAAGCCTCCGATCACCTTCGAAGCTGAGGGGACCTTAGTCACGGCGAACCCTGCCGACTACCAGGCCGATGCCGGAATCACACGCAACGAGTTCATCAATACTTGCTCGATCCCCGTGAGCCAAGGCTTCGACGGCTACGTGATCGAACTTTCCGATGAGATCTCGACGGTGATGTCCGAGGTCCTGGTAAGTGGTTCCGACGCCACCGGTATCTACGATCTCGATGCCTATTTCTATGACGAGAATTGTGCCTTCTCTGGTGCCGCCTCGAATGAGGAATCCAACCAAACCGGAGTGATGCTCGCCGGCTCGAAGTACGCGGTCGTCTCGGCCTTCTTCGGCACGGATGTCACGTTCACTTTCAAGGCCACCGAGTACCGCCCCTAGATCACATCTGCTCGTTCCGTACAACCTCCGGCCCGGCCCGAGAGTTGTCTATAACGTGATGCCTCAGATGACTCGCCGATCCCTGATCGCTGCGCTGCTGGTTCTCATGACGATCGCCGTTGGCTGTCGGACTGAGGCACCTCCGCAGGTAGCGGAATCGACCCCGGCAACGCCAACCGACGCGCCCACCCTTGAGGCGGCACCTAGTCCATCTCCGAGTCCTTCAGAGATCGAGGAGGTCAACAAGTGGGTGACGGAGCGGCCGCGCTGGCTAGGTAAGAGGATCTTGCCTCCCGGTATCGACGGGTTCGGCGAGGTTCAGCCAACCCCACAGATATTGCGTAATCGGCGGTTCGCGACCATCGACCTCTTCCCGCCACCCGACTCGCGCAAGTTCGTTGCGAAGGTCGGTCCCGTTCCGAGCCGCGTGGTGGACCGTTCGTCGTGGAGGTCGAAGTGCCCGGTCACCCTCGAACAACTTGCCTACATCAAGATGCCTTTTTGGGGTTTCGATCGTGAGATCCACATGGGTGAGCTGCTAACGAATGCGTCCGTGGCCGAAGAGCTCGTGGCGGTTTTCAGGGAGATGTTCAAGGCGCGCTTCCCGATCGAAGAGATGCGTGTCGTGACCTTGGACGAGGTTCAGGAATGGAAAACGAAGCCAACTGGCGACACTAATGTGACCTCTTCGTTCGAGTGTCGCGAAGCCACACAGGGTTCGTCATGGTCGCAACACGCCTACGGCTATGCGATCGACATCAACCCCTTCCACAATCCGTACCTCCGCGGGGCCGCGGTCGCTCCCGAACTTGCGTCTGCCTACCTGGATCGCGGTTGGGTCCGTCCCGGCATGATCCTCGAAGGCGATCCTGTGGTGAGAGCCTTCGATTCGATCGGTTGGGGATGGGGCGGCCGATGGAGTTCCCTCAAGGACTGGATGCACTTCTCGCTGAGCGGAAGCTAGTCGGGGAGATCAGCTTCAAGCTGTGCGCGTCTCGCACCGCTTCCCCGACGCCACTCTAGGTAGGCCACGATCCCAAGAGGGATAGGTAGCAGGTAGGTGAGAGCCCGGTAGACCAGGACAGCTGCCACGACCTCGGCCTCATTCCCACCGGCCGCGACGAGCGCTGCTGTAGCTCCGAGTTCAACGACGCCTAATCCTCCTGGCGTGATCGGGATCGCGGAGATCAATCTCACGAATGCAAAGACTGCGAGTGTCTCGGCCCAAGAAACTTCGGTCTGCCCCACACCTACGTTGCGCAACGCGAGGATGAGTACGAAGAATAGAGCGGCATGACTTACAAACGTCGTGACGGTAAGCCATAACCACCGTTTGCGGAGGAGGTGCAAAGAATCCTTTCGGAAACGGACGATGCTCTGCGGGAACGAGGTCTTTGCCTCGCGCTTCGTAGCCTTTCTTAGCCAAGTGACGATGGGTTGAAGTTTGGTACCTACGGCGAAAGCTTGTTGTTCGCTGCGAAGGATCGCCGCGAATAAACCGAGAGCAGCGAGGATCACCAGCAGCCCGACGACTGCAGCTACGACTAGGCCGCCTTTGACCTCGCCTTTGAGCGCTAAGAACCCGAGTGCGAGCACCGGCAGGGCGAGCTTCGCGAAGTTGTTCCAGATGCCCGTCACGATGATCTGCAGGCTGATCTCTGGGTTAGAGAAGCCATAGTTGGAGTACATCCCGTAGGTGACGCCGACACCGAAGGCACCTCCACCGGGGAGGGTGTTCGCTACCGCCGTGGACGCGAGGTTGACTTTCGCTGTTTGCAGGAAGGTGCTGCCGGGAAGCCCGGCGACCATGACTAGCCAGTACGTACCGATGCTTCCGAGAGTCGCGAGGAACAACTTCGTTAGTTCGCCCCAGCCCATCTCCGCTACCTCTGACCACACTTGGGAGAAGTCGGCGATCTTGGGGAGGGCAAAGAAGAAGACGAGCAGTACCAGCGTGATGGGGATGCCTATCCGTAACGCTCTCTTCATCCTCCTAAGGTCGCCCAGACCGCCCGGAGGGTCAACCCGACAGTCTCCGGATACGCTCCCGGGCATGTCAGCTGAGTTGATCCAGCGGCTGGATGCCGCCACTCAAGACCTCGACCCGCCCTTCGCGATCGTCGACATGAGCGCTTTCTGGTCGAACGCCAACGACCTGGTGAAACGGGCCTCGGGCAAGCCGATACGACTCGCGTCCAAGTCGGTCCGCTGCCGTGAGCTCCAGCGCCGCGTTCTCGAGACGGAGGGATTCAGCGGCACCTTGGCGTTCACCTTGCCGGAAGCTTTGTGGCTGGCCGAGCATGGTGTTGACGACCTTGTTGTCGCTTACCCCACCACGGATCGATCTGCGATCAAGAGGCTGGCGGATGTGATGGCCGTAAGCCCGCAGCGACGCATCACGGTCATGGTCGATGACGTCGATCAGCTGGATCTGATCGATGTGGCGACTTGGGATCGACCCGTCCCGATCCGTGTGTGCATCGACATCGACGCAGGGTGGTGGCTGCTCGATGGGAAGGTGAAAGTCGGTGCCAGACGGTCGCCGATCCATACTCCGGATCAAGCGGTTCGACTCGCGAACGAGATCGTCCGTCGCGATGGGTTCTCGCTCGTTGGGATCATGGCTTACGAGGCTCAGATCGCAGGCGTGGGAGACCGCCCCAAAGGTCGACCCTTGATGGGCTCGGCTCTCCGGACGGTTCAATCGCGTTCGAGTCGGGAGCTGGCTAACCGCCGGGCAGAGATCGTTTCGGCCGTCCGATCCATCGCTCCTTTGGAGTTCGTCAACGGCGGAGGAACGGGGAGCGTCGATCGCACTGCCACGGAAGAAGCGGTCACCGAGATCGCAGCAGGTTCGGGGCTTTATGGTCCTGCACTCTTCGACAACTACTCACACTTCACACCGACGCCGGCCGCGATGTTCACTCTTTCGGTGGTGAGGCGACCGGACCCGAAGACCGTGACGGTCTTGGGCGGTGGATATCTGGCATCTGGCCCTGCCGATCGGGCGCGGCTGCCGCAGCCTTATCTGCCGGCGGGCTTGAAGTTGGACGGCAGGGAAGGGGCGGGCGAGGTTCAGACTCCTCTGCAAGGGTCGAGCGCCAAAGATCTGAAGATCGGCGACCGTGTCTACTTCCGTCACGCCAAGGCGGGGGAGTTGTGCGAGCGCTTCGACCGGCTTTATCTGATCGAAGGGGAGAGCGTGATCGATGAGGTACCGACCTATCGAGGCGAAGGCCGCACTTTTCTGTGAGATGGACCAACTGGACGGGCGATCAGGTATGTGAACCGTTCGAGTACGCCGAGCCGCGATCCATAGACGAGGTGACAGAGCTCGTAGGCCGCGCACGCGACGCGGGCCGTGTGGTCCGAGTGGTCGGTGCCGGTCACTCCTTCACGCCAGCCGTGCTGACAGACGGAACTCTGATCTCGCTCGACGAGATGCAGCAGGTCCTGGATATCGACAGGGACGCTGGGTTGGTGCGCGTTGAGGCCGGTATCAGGCTGAGTTCGCTCAATACAGCCCTAGCGATGAATGGTTTGGCCCTCGAGAACCTTGGCGATATCGACGTGCAGTCGATCGCCGGAGCGACAGCAACGGGAACCCATGGAACAGGGGCGAAGCTTCAGAACCTGAGTGCGGGCATAACCGCTCTTGACCTCGTTACGGGGGCCGGAGAAGTCGTTCACATCGATGCCTCCGAACAACCGGATGAGTGGCGCGCGGCCCGGGTATCCCTCGGAGCTTTGGGTGTCATCACGTCGCTGACCCTGCGGGTGGTTCCAGCGTTCACGTTGCGTGGCGTCGATGCGCCGACGCCGCTCGATGATGTGCTCGGGGATCTAGATCGCTTCGTAGAGGACAATGAACACTTCGAGTTCTACATGTTTCCTCACAGCGAGATGGCTCAGACGCGCACGAACAACCGCGTCGACCAAGAACCGCGGCCCCCGTCGCGCTTCAAGTCATGGCTCGAAGATGAGCTGCTGATCAATGGTGCATTCGGTGTGACCCGGAGGATCGGCCGGAGGTTCCCGTCGGCCATCCCAACGATCAATCGCATCACGGCAAAGGCTTGGGGTTCGAGCGAGCGAGTGGATCGATCGTTCAGGATCTTCGCCTCCTCGAGGAAGGTCCGATTCACCGAGATGGAGTACGCGGTGCCCCGCAGGCATGCGCTCGCCGCGATCAGAGAGGTCAAGGACATCGCGGATCGAACCGCTCTGAAGGTGAGCTTTCCGATCGAGGTGCGCTTCGTGGCCCCCGACGATGCTTTCCTGAGTCCGGCCGGGGGCCGCGAAACCTGCTACATAGCGGTTCATGTCTTCGAGAAGATGCCGTGGGAGCACTACTTCCGCGCTGTGGAGGAAGCCATGAACGCTTTCGAGGGCCGCCCCCATTGGGGCAAGAGGCACTTCCAAACGCACGAATCGTTGCGAACGCTGTATCCCGACTGGGACAGGTTCCTAGACGTCAGGGAGCGCTTCGATCCGGAACGGATGTTCTCGAACACATACGTGAAGCAGGTCTTGGGCAGCTAGTTGGGGACCTTGTGTTTAGCGTACCCCTCGTTCGGTGCGTAGTCGAATTCGTAAACGTCTTTCGAGAGCTTCCAACTGGTTTGGAAAGCCCACTTCACGTTCTTAGTGTCGCGCTGGAGGGAGTTGCTTCGGATCTCGCAACTGACGGTCTTGCCTGAGGTCTTGTTGGCGTCGCCTTCACTCTTTAGCTCGCCTTTGCGGTTGTAAATCGTGCAGACAACTTTCTTTTTTTCCTTGGAGAAAACGATGTAGTAGTTGAGGCGATCGTCTCCCGCCGTGTCGAGGTAGACGTTGATGCCTCCGTTGACTCCGCCGATGGCTTTCGGGGCCCACCCATCGTGGGACGTCATGGTGAACGTCCACGAGACGAGGTCGTGATCGAAGGAGACCTTCGCCATGTCTAGATGACCGCGAACGTCATCCGGGTCTCGCTCGCTCTGTACGTGTGCGTTCGCCGCTGGTGCGGCCAGCACGAGGAGAAGCGTCGCCGTTGCAGCCAGAACTCTTGAAGTCATAAGCGCTTTGTACAACGGAACATGTCCTCCGAAAAGGGGGTACAAGGACCAAATCGCGCTGGGCTCAGATCCTGGGGGGAAGGCCAGGCCCGACCTCAACCTCTTGACGCATCGTTTCTGACACGAAGAGCCAGGAACCCGGTCGGATCCTTCCAAGATCTACGACTTCACCGCGGTCAACACCTATCTCGAACGTCGAGAGCGTGTTTCCAACCTTTACGGTCAACCGATAGGTCTCGCTCTTCGCGACATACGGCCTAGTCGACGGTCCTACGTGTAGCTCGAATGAACCGTCTTTGCCCACGCGAAGAGGGATGGCGATGCTTTCCTTGACGGACTTCTCACCGACTGGATTGCCGGGGGACAGCGGAGTCTTGAAGGTTTTCGTCAACAGGATCTTCGCTCCCGGCTCCGCCCTGCCTTTGATGATCGAGTGGTACTTGGGGTCGGCAACAGCGTCGAGCATGATCATGAAGGCCCTCATCACTCCGGCGTGGTCCGCCCCCACCGAGTCTGCATACGGCGGGTGGAAGCCGAGCAGGCCGTGCTCGATCGTGAAACCGAGCGTTCCGGTGACGGCGTATGTCCAGTCGTCGGTTGTTCCTGTCGTTGGGTAACCAACCGTTCCGGCGTTCGTGTAGTTCATCTCGGCCGCCATGCGCGCGCCTAAGGGCTCGAGGATGTCATCGTCGGGAGCGTCTCCACCGCCGGCACGAAGCACCGATGCCTGAAAGGTGTGGTTGGTGATGACTCCGCCGATCGTGCGGCTGAGTACTAGGTCACGAACGTTGACCACTTCTGGCTCGGACCAGGGGGCCTCGCCTCGGTAGGTCTGGTCGTAGATGTTGCCGGATGATCCGCCTTGGTTGTCACCCCACAGATAGGAATAGTTGCGGTTCGGATCAACGCCGAACGCATCCGGGTTCTTCTGCGCCACGGGAACGGTCACTCCCGTCAACGAACGACGGTTCTTGCGCCAGTACCCTTCGAAACCGTTGACCAACCCTGTCTCATCAGTGTTGTCGGCAACGGTCTGGTTGGCGGACAACACCGACTCGCGTGAGTAGTCGAATCCGTCGACATTGACGATGGGGACGGCTATGACACGTGCAGCCTTAAGCAGCTGAGTGACTTTGGGGTCTTTGTTGAACTTTTCGACGAGGTAGTGCGCGTAGATCATGACGAACTCCCCGGCCGGCCACTCGCGAGCATGATGGATGCCATCGACGTAGAAGATGGGTCGTCCGTCGGACTGCGTAACGTCGGACCCGATCTCCACCCCATAGACGGTTCGTCCCTCGAGTGATTGGTTCGGGAACTCGATCAGCTTCACCAGCTTGGGGTTGTCTTCAGCAAGTTGCTGCAGCTCGGCGTTGTAATCGGGGAGCCGCCGGTAGTCGGTGCGATCGGGACCGGGAAGCTCGACTAGAGGGTTGATGCCGTCGTCGAGGGCGAGGTCTCGCGCGTAGATGTCCTCGGTTACGACGGAGTAGCGGAACCCAAGAGCGTCGAGTTCCGCCCGGTCCCCGGGCCACAAGAGCAGCTCGATCGAGCCCGGAGCGTGGTTGTGCGTCTCGTCGAACCGCTCGAAGAGCAGAGCGGCTTGTTCGGGGCTGCTCACGCTGACCCTCACAAGCGCGAGCACCGAGGGATCGGTTCGAGCGATCGGTGCGATCAGGGCGACAAGGAGGCCGGCGAGGGCTGCACAAAGGGTCTTCTTCATGCCCAAACGGTTCGGCACGTCCGGCACCATCACCTGCCGAGGTACTAGGTTCTCTGCGTGGCATCGACGTCGATCCAGCCGTCTGGGGGACCCACCGCCAGCGCGTCAAGCGGGGCGGCGATCTTCGTGAGCCTCGCTGCGGTAGCGGTGGCACTCACCTGGCTTTTCCTTGGGATGCGTAGCGTCATGGAGATCGGTGGGGCCTGCGCTGAGGGAGGCCCCTTCGTTCCCGTGCGTCCCTGCCCTAAAGGGATCCCCCTCGTGATGATCGGGGGCGTGTGGGGCGGGATCATCGCCTGCTTCGTCTACGCGTGGCAAGCCTTCAAGCATCACGTGCCCAACTTCATCGGCTTCGCGTGGCCGGCTCTGTTTCTTTCACTCGGTTACAACTTCCTCGAGTACGGCTTCGATCCACCGGTCGAGAACTACGGTCTCGTCTGGGGCTGGATCATCTGTGGCGTGGTTTTCGTACTCATGGGTGGATTGCCCTTACTGGTTCTGATGGGCCCGATCATGCGCGGCTTCCGTTGGACCGCTCCCCAAGGAGTAGGTGTCAATCAACCTCTCAAGACATTGGCCGATGCGATGAAGACGCGGTCGGTACGACCCGAGGTTCCGGAAACGATCGCGTCGGCCGGCGATCCAGACCGGTCGAAGATGATCTGGTTGATGATCCAGCTCGTTGCGATCGGAGTAGGGATCTACGTCGGAAACATCGGGTTCGACGCGATCACCGGTTGATCTAACCGTGTCTCGTGGGTCCGGCCTTTTCGATCGGTATACGGATCAGACAGCGCTTGTCCTTGACCATCGCTGCCCTGTAGTCGTCCCAATCCGGATGCTCTCCCGACGCACGCCGGTAGTAGTCGACGAGTCCCTCCATCGCTTCTGGCAGTGAAACGATCTCGACCTGGCCCTCGACGTAGAGCCATTCACCGAAGAAGCGCTCGGTTAGCCCACATAGATAAGCGTGTGGATCGTTCCTGAGGTTCTTGACCTTGTACGCGGTTTCGCGACTACTGATCACAACGTAGCCATCGTCATCGATCGCTGCCGTCACCGGCGATTGTTGTACGCCGCCATCGCGTCTGTGTGTTGCTAGGACCGCTCTGTGGTTCTGACTGAAGAACGCTCGTGCCTCATCTGCGTTCATCGAGCACCTCTCCTTCTAATAGCTCTCCGCCGTTTTCTTGATCGACGCTAACCAACGACCTCGGATCAAGCCGCTGAACGGACCGATCACTCTCCAGTAACGCGTGAAGCTCCGAAGAGCATCCTCGCCTATGGGCGCGATCCGAGTCTCGGTGCTCAGCTGGGTGACGTTCCCGTTGGCGGTGATGACGAAGTTCGTGGTGGCTCTCGCCATGCCAGGCCTGTCGAAGGTTGCGAAATCGGCCGGAGGGATGTGAGCCAGTTGACCGGTTGGCCTCCAGAAACGCCCGACCAACCCGATCACGATCTCCTCCGGGGTATCCGCGAGCAGTATGAACCCCGAATCGAGAAGATCCTTCAATCGCACGTCGAGTTTCGGTTTGCGGAACGAAAGCCCGAGGCCCCTGATAGTGAAGAGGAACTTGACCAGCAAGGATGAGCTCAGGTTGGTTTCCCAGATCGCATGGTGAACGGCCTCGGCGGAGGCCCTTACTTCGATAGCGTGGTGTTCAGAGAAACCGTAGGAGGAGAGGAAGTCGTCTATCAGCATCTCAAGGGGCAGGCTAACCTCAGCGACATGGTGCAAGTAGACGTCGCGCCGCCGACCGCCTACGAGGTCACGACAGACGATGCCGTGAGGATCCGTGGATTCCGGTACGAGGTCAGCGGTGATTCCCGCGAAGCGATCGTTTTCGCGCACGGTTTCTCAACGTCGCAATCCAAACCGAAGATCGTCTCCCTCATGCGCAGGCTGGCATCAGCCGGCTATTCGACGTTCAGTTTCGACTTCCGAGGACATGGCGAAAGCGACGGGGTCTGCACCTTCGGTGGGGAGGAAGGTCTGGATCTACGTGCCGTGATCGCACATGTTCGTGAACTTGGGTTCGACCGGGTTCGAGTGGTGGGTGCTTCCATGGGGGCCTCCGTCGCGCTGATAGTTGCCGCAGAGCAGGGCGTTGTCGATGGGTTGGTGTCGATCAGCGCGCCGCCGGATTGGTCTCAGCCCACCTTGTTCAGGGCGAGGGTGATGGGCCGCGTGTTGGAGTCTCAACGAGGCAAGCGCCTTCTTGCTCGGCGGGGGACGCGCGTCGAGCCTGCAGACGTTCGCCCGATCACTCCGCTGGAAGCTGCTCCTGCGATCGCGCCCACACCGGTGACCGTGATCCATGGATTCAAGGACGCATACGTGAGACGGGATGCGGGTCGCAATCTCTATGAAGCACTTCGAGAGCCGCGTGAGCTGATAGAGCTTCCGTGGTTCGGTCACGCGGAAGCCTCATTCAACGAGCGTTTCGCTGACCTCCTGATCGACGTTCTGCGAAGGGGTTAGCGTCGCGCGTCGAAGACGCAGCAATCGACAGCGCACACATCGTGGCTCGGCCCCCGTTCTCCGAGAGCAGGACGGTTCCCGTGACCCTCGATCCTCTCGAGGATGAGATCTCGGATCATCCGGATGTATGAAGGGTGCGTCCCGACGGTCGATGCTCGAGCGAATCCGAGGCCCAGTTCATCGGCCCTCTCGGCAGCTTCGATGTCGAGGTCGTACTTGACCTCCAGGTGGTCGGAAACGAAACCGATCGGCACCACGACGACGTTTTTCAGACCCAGAGATGCCACTTCTTCGAGATGATCGCTCACGTCTGGCTCAAGCCAGGGGACGGCCGGCGAACCACTCCGCGATTGATAGACGAGGTCCCAACCGGAGACCGGCGTGCAGCGTTCCGACACAAGACGACACGACTCCTGAAGTTGCTCGACGTACGAGCTCGCCTCTGACATCGCGGTAGGTATCGAGTGGGCGGTGAACACGAGGCGGGTCGCCATCGACTCAACGTCATCGAATGTTGAAAGAGCTTGCTGGACGGCGTCGGCTTGGGGCTCGATGAAACCAGGGTGGTTATAGAAGTGACGGATCTTGTCCACAGAAGGAGCGCTATCTCCCACGTGTCGACGTGCTCTTTCGATGTCTTCCAGGTATTGGCGACACGCAGAATACGAACTGAAGGCCGACGTGCAGAAAGTCAGCGCTCGACGGACGCCGTCGGCGGCCATCTTTGCCATGGTGTCCTCGACGAATGGATGCCAGTTCCGGTTTCCCCAATAGACGGGCAGATCGGGTCCCTCATCGGCGAGCAGGTGATCGAGTGCCTCGATGGCCTGGCGGTTCTGCTCGTTGATGGGACTCGCGCCGCCGCACCGGTAGTAATGCTCGGCAACTTCCTCTAAGCGATGCCTTGGCACACCTCGACCTTGGGTCACCTTCTCCAGGAAGGGCATCACATCGTCATGTGAGTCCGGGCCGCCGAAGGACAGGTAGAGCACCGCGTCGTAGTCGTGCGCGCTGTCGTCGCGGATGCCGTGCGTTGGGGACATCCTTCGATGGTAGTTGTGAAACTGGGGAAACGTGGCTCTCCTAACCCTCAGATGGGCACTGGGATTCACGTAGTGTCCTGGTCACATGACAACGCTTTACGTGCTGGACGACCACGACCTCATCCGGAGGGGTGTCCTCACGGTTCTGGAGTGGCAGGAAGACATCACGGTCGTTGGGGAGGGCGCATCCGTTCGCGAGGCCCTCGAACACATCCCGATGCTCCGCCCAGACGTCGCTCTCCTTGACGTCGTCTTGCCCGACGGCAGCGGGATCGAAGTCTGCCGTGCGATGAGCGCAGCCTCTCCGGATACCAGATGCCTGATGCTCACGAGCTACTCCGAAGACGAAGCCCTGGTTGAGGCCATGGCTGCGGGAGCCGCTGGGTTCGTGCTCAAGGACACTCTCGGCACCGCGCTGGTGGAGGCGATCAAGACCGTGGCCGGCGGTGGGTCGATGGTAGATAGCAGCCTGACGAGCCAGGTTCTTCAGAGGATGCGGCAGGGACCACAACCCGATCCACTGGAAGCTCTCAGTCCCCAAGAACGGCGGATCCTTGCCGGCATCGGTGAAGGGCTGACCAATCGCCAGATCGGTTCGCAGATGAACCTGGCAGAACAAACGATAAAGAACTACGTGTCCAAGGTCCTAGACAAGCTGGGCTTCGAGAATCGCTCTCAAGCGGCGGCCCACGCCGCAAGACTGAAGGGGCAGGGGCACGAGCTCTAGGGGATCAGTAGATCCACCCCAGAGCCCAGCCCGTGCCGCCTCAACCTCCCGAGTGCTTCCCGCTGACGATTAACTAGTCCAAATGGGTGGTATCGCTGGTAGTCATAACGGCATCATGTGGAGTCTGCTTGAGTCCGATATGGGTCATCCATGGTGAAATCTCTAGAAAATTTCGTCGCGGTGCTTGTAGAGGCACCCTTTCCTTGCCGACGATAAGCAACAGATGACCGAGATGGAGCATCGCCCAGGCTTCGCCAACATCGCCCATCGTGGGGCTTCCCGGTACGCGCCGGAGAACACGATCTCGGCTTTCGACCTCGCCCTAGAACAGGGAACTAGGTTCATCGAACTCGATGTTCAGCTATCGAGCGACGGGGTTCCTGTGATCCATCACGACGATTCCCTTGCACGGACCGTTCGAGTCGACGGCCGTCCCGTGAACCAGCGTGTTTCGGAGGTCTCCAGCACCGACCTCGCTCAGTGGGACGCCGGGTCTTGGTTCAACACCCAATATCTCGACGAAGCGCGGCCCGAGTATGAGTCGGAGCACGTGCCCACGTTGGAAGAGGTTTTCGGCCGGTACGGGACCCAGTTCGGTTACTTCATCGAGATGAAGGGTTCAAGCGATGATGCCGCCGCGTTGGTGATGAACTGCGTCGGGTTGATCGACATGTACCGCCTGCCGGGTCAGGTTTGGTTGCTGTCTTTCGACGTGGATCTCCTCCGCCGTGCGAGTTCGATAGACCCGCGCTTGTCGCTCATACAGTCTTTCGATGAAAGTCTTCGCTCAGACCACATCGTGGATCTTCTTGAGAGCTTGCGCTACGCCGGCGGGATCGCGATACCCAGTGTTTCCGCACATGGCACGTTAGTGCGAGCTGCGCATGAACTTGGGCTCGGCGTTTACACGTACACGGTCAACGACGAGAGAACGATGGCTGGTCTGATGCGGATCGGGGTCGATGGGATCTTCACAGATCGACCCGACCTTCTAACCGGCGTGATGGCGGAGTCCGAGCCACTGAGAACTCCGACGCCTGCCGTTTAGGCAGAGATCCGATTCAGGTCCTCCGACTCAAGGCGGTCCTCAAGATCTTCTTCCTCGGCACCTTCGACGTCCTCGACCAAGCTTCCCTTCGCTGCCTCGATCACATTGAAGCGCGACGTGAACTGTCGAGTCGCGTACTGGGTCAGCTCGTCTCTCGGGATGTCGAATGGGATCTCTCGGCCGCGTTCCTCCCACACCTGGTAGGTGTATTCGATCATCGCGATCGCAGGCTCCATCAACTCATTCAACGTGTTCTGGAACACATCCCAATTCGCCGGATCCGCGGCGATGTGCCGTCGGCATGTGTAGGTGCCCCACGCCATGTGACGTCGCTCGTCACGGCCGATGAGCCTGACGATCTCCTGAACGCCGGGAAGGATGTTCCTGTCCTCAGCCGAGCGTCGCCAGGAGTGATACCCCGTCATCGCGAGGACACCTTCGACGACTTGGTGATAGACGGTTGCCGCTTTTACTTGAGCAGCGGGAGAAGGATCATCCTGAAGTGCCCGCAGCGAGTGAGGAAGAAGATCGTAGAAGACCGTTCGGTAGTGAGGGTTCTCATCAACGAATGAACTTAGGTCGTTGGTTGCGCCGACCGCGTCGAGCCAGCGTCTCCAGGCCTCGACATGTTTGGCTTCTTCGAAAGCGAACTGCGTCAGATAGATCTCGTCTTCGAGCCGTCCCTCTTCTGACATCGCGTGCATGAAGGGTTGGATGTCTTTCGCCACCGCCTCCTCGCCGGCGAGGAACAGGGTCGCGAGTCGAAGGGCCATCTCTCGTTCGTCATCCGTCAGCTCGGCCCAGTCCTTCGCGTCTTGACTAAGGTCGATCGCGCTCGGGTCCCAGAACAGCCGGTGGCCCTTGGAGAACAACCTCATCGGCAGGCCGGTGAGCTTGAGGCCACCTTCGCCTATCGATTGGAAGCCCGTCCGGACCTCGCCTGAAAGATCGGCCATTCCCTCTCACCTCCGGTTGACACTTTGACTTAGAGTGTCACATTATTACGTGATGGATACGGCACGCAAGGCCCGCACCCGTGAGGGGATCCTTGACTCCGCCTACGCCTTGGTATCCAGGATGGGCGTTCGTAAGACGACCTTCGAGGACATCGCCGCCAAGGCCGGGGTATCTCGCCAGACCCTCTACCGCTACTTCGGGTCGAAGGAAGAGTTGATGGCTTCGCTGATGGATCGCGAATCCGAACGCTTTCTAGAAGCTCTTCAACGAGTGGCGCCCGAGAACACGGATCTCGAGGGAGCGCTTCAGACCGGTCTGGTGTTCACGTTCGACTACCTCGCTACCCATCCCTTGCTGTCTTGGATCTACGAGCATGAGCGGGACGAGTTGCTTCCTCATCTCACGCGCGACTGGGGTCCGATACTCGACGCGGTGAGGGAGTTCATCCAACCGTTCGTTGAGGCCGAGGTGAAAGCGGGCCGGATAACTCCAGAGAGGGCCGCGGTTGCGGGTGATTGGGTGACGCGGGTGTCGATGTCCTACATGATCCTGCCCGGCGAATTCGTAAACCTGGCCGATCAGGCTTCGTTGAAACTCGTGCCCGACCTCATCCTCCGAGGACTCCGAGGCGAGAACCCTTAGACGCGAAGAACGGCCCCCGAGGGGGCCGTTCTACTGGGACCTCACTATCTAGTTGGAGTCGTCGTCTCCACCGCTGTGCCCGGTATCGGCATCGCCGGTGTCGTCGTGGCTACCATCGATCGAGCCATCGTCTCCACTACCGTGACCGGAGTCGTCTCCGCTGGCGTGATCTGTCCCTGAGCCATCGGGATCGCCGGACGTGTCTGTGGAGTCGTCACCGTCACCGTCGTCGTCGAGCGCCCCATCGAACTCTTCGTCGTCATCGCGGAACGCAGACTCATCGAAGGTCTTCACCTTGTCGTCTTTCAGCGCGACCTTTTTGAAGTCGCTCTTGGACAGCTTGTGATGCTTGCCAGACTCAGCTTTGACCTTGGCGTCACTAACCTCGTCGTTGGCATCCTCGATCTTGACTGACTTTGAATGGTCTTCCCCTGCGAAAGCCACCACACTTCCGGCCGCCAGAATCATGGCGAAACCGACGATCATCACTCTGAAGCTCATCGACTACCTCCTCATTTCTCTTTGAACCCTTACCCGCTGTCGGGGAAGTTAGCCATCGGATGTGAGTCTTCTTGTGAGGCGGGGCACTAGGGTTTTCCACATTCAGACAAGAAACCTGCCAGTGAGGGAACTACCGCCTGCGGCCTGGTGTTATCCATTCTGAGAAGATCGCTCGACAGGGAGGGATACGTGGAGGAGAGGGCCACTTTCGGCGCCGGATGCTTCTGGGGCGTTGAGGCTGAATTCCGTCGGCTCGAAGGGGTTACGGGTTCCCGGGTCGGCTACGCGGGCGGCAAGCTGGAAGACCCGAGTTACGAAGACGTCTGCAGCCATACGACCGGCCATGCAGAGGTCGTTGAGGTCACATATGACCCAGCCCAGATCTCGTACGAAGACTTACTGAACATCTTCTGGTCATCGCACGATCCGACGCAGCTGAACCGGCAGGGTCCCGATGTCGGAGACCAGTACAGGACCGTGATCTTCTTCCACAATGTCGAGCAGCAGGTAGCGGCCACGCGGTCGAAGGCCGAGGTGCAGGCCCGATTCGATCGGCCGGTCGTAACCCTGATCGAGCCCGCTCCAGTCTTCTGGGAAGCCGAGGACTATCACCAGCGCTATCTCGAGAAGCGCGGGCTCGCTTCGTGCACGGTGACCCTCGCAGCCACCGACTAACCCGAGCTTGATCCCTTACATCGACTCGGCGGAGATCAGGCAACTCCTACCGGTCAAAGATGCGATCGACGAACTCGACGCAGCCTGGCGAACGGGGATGCCGCAGTTCACTCCTCGTCAGTACGTGAGTGTCGATCACGGAGACCTGCTGTTGATGCCCGCGTGGGGTGACGCAGGGGTGGGAGTCAAGCTCATCACCGCCAATCCTATGAATCCAGCCGCAGGGCTGCCGTTCATCCACGGTGTTTACGTCCTGTTCGATCCGACGACGCTTGCTCCGAGTGCTCTGATCGATGGCGCCGCACTCACGGAGGTAAGAACCGCGGCTGTGAGCGGACTTGCAACCCGCTATCTAGCTCGCCCAGACTCGAGCCACCTCGTGGTTTTCGGAACGGGTGTCCAGGCACGGTCTCACATCGACGCGATGTTCTCCGAGAGAGAGATCGAACGGTTGACGGTCGTTGCTAAGAACCCCGCGGCGGCGAAGGAGCTGGCTTCAGAAGTGACAGCGGTCGAGGTTGTGATCGCTGGGCCAACCATCGTAGGAGAAGCCGACATCGTGTGCTTATGCACCACGAGCTCAACTCCCGTTTTCGATGGCGCCGACCTAGCTGCCGGGGCTCACATCAACGCGATCGGTTCGCACGCGCCGGACAAGCGCGAGGTAGACACCGCCACGGTCGAACGATCGAAAGTGGTGGTCGAAACGCGTGAAGCTGCACTTGCGGAGGCCGGCGATCTACTTATCCCCATAGAAGAGGGTCGGATCGCGGGGTCGGACTTCGTCGATCTTCAGGAGGTCGTCTCGGGCCGCGTCGTTCGCTCCCAAGCGGATGACGTGACGCTTTTCAAATCAGTGGGGATCGCGTCCGAGGACCTAGTCGTCGCTGCTGCTTTGGCGCGCCGAATCGCCTAGAACTCGATCTTCAGTGCTCAGTAGTCGAGGCTGGTGCTGTCCTCGTCGGACCCTTCGGACCCCCCGCCACCCGATGAGTCACCCGCGCCGATCAAGATCGTTCCCGTCATGTCCGTGTGGATCTTGCAGTGGAATTCCAACTCGCCGGCATCGGGAGCAGTGAATGTCACGGTCGCACTTGCACCGGAGTCCAGAGACTCGTCGAAGTCACCGCTGGCCGCCGTGAACGTGTGAGTGGTGTCCCCCTCATTCGTGACCTCGATGGTCACGTCGGCGAGAGATTCGACGGACAATTCATTGGGTGAGAACGAGAAGTCCTGGATGGCAACCGTCAGAGTGTCACCTCCACCCGAGGAGTCCCCGCTGTCATCGCTCGCATCGTCATCGCCACCACCACATGCCGCGAAGATCAAGACTCCAACCGATAGCGCTGCCAGTAACCGCAGGTCTTTCCGACGCATGCCGCCCCCTCCGATCTCGACTGTCTCCTAGGTGATACGGGACCGGCTCCGAGCAGGATTGCCAATCCGAGCCTTGACGATATCCGTATGACCTGATGTGGTCGCTTTCCGATGAGACGCTGGTCGTGGGACTGGGTTCGAAGGACCCAGAGGCTGCGGCCGCCTTCGTCAGGCGTTTCCAGAATCGGATCTTCGGTCTCGCGCTCACCATCCTGAGGGATCGGGGCGCCGCGGAAGAAGCCGCTCAGGAGACCTTTGTCCGAGCCTGGCGCCATGCCGCGGCGTTCGATCCGAGACGAGGGCAGGTTTCAACCTGGCTGCTGACGATCGCTCGGAACGTGTCGATCGATATGGCCCGGATGCGACGCGCGGAGCCCATCGATCCGGAAGTGTTGATGGCGATGCAGTTGCCGAGTTCCGAACCGGGCGGGGACGAAAGGATGATCGCCGAGGATGACAAGGGCCGGCTGAAGCAAGCGCTCGGAGCGTTGCCACTCGAGCAACGTCGGGCTTTGGTGCTAGCGGCCTTCTACGGCCGGACCGCACAGGAGATCAGCGAGATGGAGGGTGCACCCCTTGGCACGATCAAAACCAGGATCCGATCAGCGATGATGAAGCTGAAAGATTCCTTCGAGGTGAGAGATGTCTGAGCACTTCGACCACGAGCGCCTGAGAGAGGTCGCGGCTGAACTTGTGCTTGGCATCAGTTCGGGTGACGAGCGCGCGGCCGCCCTCGAGCATCTTGCAGATTGTGCGGCGTGTAGGAGTTTCGTTCTTGAATTGTCCGTTGCGGGGGACAGGCTGCTCGAACTCGCGCCGACTCACGAACCTCCCGTCGGTTTCGAATCGAAAGTGATATCGCTACTCGACCTGGGTCGCCGGTCTTCCTGGCGTTCCCGTCTCTTGGGCGCGGCCGCAGCTCTGTTGCTCGGAGCGGCCGTTGCGGCGGCCGGAGTGCTATGGGCGAGCAACGATGAACGTCAACTCGCAGCGCGTTACCGCTCGGCCCTCGCGCTTGCCGACGGCGAGTACTTCGGGGTCTACCTGATGCACGACTCGGACGAGCGGGAGGCGGGGCACGTCTTCGCTTACCAAGGTGATCCCTCGTGGGTCTACGTCGTATTCGATTCGATAGAACCGGGGAGTTACACGCCCGAGATCGTTACCGAGTCCGGGCGGACCTACCGGATGGACACCTTCGAACTAGCGGCAGGCCAACGCGGTTGGGGCGCGACGCTTCCGGTCGATATCCATGACATCGGATCTTTCCGCCTTTCGGGTTCAGGAACGGAAGATTTCGAAGCTAACTTCGAACACTCCTGACGAGAAACTCCTCGACCAATCGAGCACCTGCGGCGCGCTGCTTGTCGAAAAGCTTGGCGGAATCGGTAAGGAAGTCCTCAGGATGCACACCCCACTCGGTTCGCATCTTCTCGGCACCGATGTCGCGACACCAACCCGCAACGATCGCGGCGTCCACCTCGAAGTGGAACTGGATCCCATAGGCCGAGTCCCCGTAACGGAAGGCCTGGTGCGTTCGATTGCTCGAGCTTTTCGCCAGCGGAACGGCTCCGGTGGGTAGGTCGAACGTGTCTTCGTGGAACTGAAGAACGGGCACCGACTCGAAGTTGGCTACCAATGGGTCCTCGAGTCCTTCGGTTGAGATATCCAGAGGCGCGAAGGACACGTTGCGTGGATCGCATCGGCCGACCTCGGCCCCCAACACACGCGCAAGCATCTGCGAACCGAGGCAGACTCCGAGGACGGGGACTTCCTCGGAGATCGCGTCGGTCATCAACTGGCGACTGAGCTTCAGGAAGGGGTAGTCGTCTAGCTGATCCACGTTCATCGTCCCGCCCATCACCACGAGGGCCGCGAGGTCGCGTGCCTCCGGCCAATCGGTGTCGGTCCATGACTCAACGATCACGTGGTCGACCCCACGTCGGTCCAGGACCTCCGTAACTAGGCCTCCGGGGACCGACTTTTCGTGTTGAACGATGGCGATCGGCTTTTCCATGCCCCAACTGTTTCATGCCGCGGTCCGTACAGGAAAATGGACAAAAGCGACGAATCTCGCCCCATGCATCGGACCGCTCGGATCCTTTTCTCCTGCGTAGCCGCCCTGGCCCTCGTCGCCTCGGGGTCGCTACCTGCCCCTGCTCAAACGGTTGATCTCGCGTCGTGGGTCGACCCACTGATCGGCACTTACCCACCAGGGTTCGTCAATCCCGGCCCCCAGATGCCGCACGGGATGGTGGCACTTGGCCCGGACACCGAGGGACCTCTTAACTACGGCGGCTACTTCTTCATCAACAACAACATCACCGGCTTCAGCCACACGCACATGTCCGCTGGTGTGTTCCAGGGCGGGCAGATCCCGGTCATGCCGTTGACCGGAGAGATCAGTTACGGCGACCCGACGAATGACTTCGGGTATCCGGGCAAAGCGCCGCTTTACATGAGTCCCTTCAGCCACGCGACGGAGATCGCAGAGCCGGGTTACTACAAAGCAGAGCTGAGTCGCTACGGAGTGAAGGCCGAACTCACTTCCACGGAACGCGCGGGTATGCACCGCTACACCTTCCCCGCGGGACGCGATGCAGCGGTTCTCTTCGATGTAAGTCGTGACCTCAAGGGTTTTCATCAAGCGAACGTCCGTGTGGTGGATGCCGACTCGCTCGAGGGTTCGGTGAACGCGACGGGACCTGATCACACCGTTTTCTTCGCAGCTGAGTTCGATCGTCCCGCCCTAGGCACAAAGACCGTGAGTGGCGGAGTCGAATCCGATGCCACTGAGGCTGCGGGCAATGAGGTGGGAGCTGTGTACCGGTTCGGCACGAGTGGCGGAGCCGTTCACTTGAAGGTTGGCATCTCGTTCGTCGACATCGAGGGCGCACGGCGGAACCTCAACGCGGAGATCCCCGGGTGGGACTTCGATGGCGTTCGAGCGGCCGCACGCGAAGCGTGGAACACGGCCCTCGGGAAGATCGAAGTGTCCGGAGGCCTGGACGCGGATCGCACTTCTTTCTATACGGGCCTGTATCACGCACAGCTCTTCCCGAACCTGTTCTCGGATGTGGATGGCCGCTACCGAGGCCCCGACGATGCGATACATCAGAGCGAAACGCCGCGCTACACGCAGTTCTCGCTGTGGGATAGCTACCGGGGACAGAACCAGCTGCTGGCCGCGATCTCACCGGATCGCTACTCGGACATGATCGAATCGCTCCTGGCTTATGACCGCGAAACAGAACCCGAGAATCCTGGCGACCTTCCCCGCTGGCAGCTCGCTCATCAGAACCCCGGCTACATGTCGGGCGATCCGGTTGTGCCCTTCATCGCCGAAGGCTGGTGTCGCGGATTGGTCGATCCGGAACTGAAAGACGAGATCTACGCGTCGATGCGCGCGGTTGGTCAATCGGCGGAGGGCCGACTACTACCAGGGCTATCTGTCGGTCCCTGCTCCCTCTAACCCCGTTGATGTCTTGGAAGGGGGGCCGCGCGAAGCCGGGACCACGTTGGAGTACGGACTCGCCGACTTCGCCCTCGCGCTGATCGCGGACGACCTCGGACTCGAGGGCGACGTTTCAACTTTTAGGGGATGGGCTTCCAACTACCGGAACCTCTTGGACCCGGACACGAAATGGATCCGCCCGAAACATCCCGACGGTTCGTGGTTGAAGGACTTCTATCCAGAGAACGGCTACGGCTTCCAAGAAGGAACCTCGTGGCAGTACTCGTGGCTCGTCATGCAGGACCTTGCAGGGCTGATCGAAGGCATGGGAGGCGAAGGTGCTGTCCAGGAGCGCCTCGACACCTTCTTCTCGTTCCCCGGCGCCGCGACGGTTCCCGTGGTCGTGCCCAAGGTGCAGACCGAGATCACGATCTTCGGGATCGAGTACCGCGGCAACCAGTACGCACCGGGCAACGAGCATGACCTTCAAGCGCCATACATCTATAACTATGCGGGGGCCCCGTGGAAGACCCAGGCTGTCCAACGCGGCGCGGTCTCGCTATACACGCCGACACCCGATGGACTCCCGGGGAACGATGACCTGGGAGCTCTGTCTGGCTGGCTGGTCTGGAGCATGTTGGGGATCTATCCGGTCACACCGGGCTCTCCCACCTACACCTTGGCCAGCCCAGTGTTCGATAGTGCTGTGGTCCATCTTTCCGACGGCGACCTCACGATCGAGGCCCCCGGAACCACGTTCGCAAACAAGTACGTGAACTCGGTCACGCTCGACGATCAACCGCTGCATCGGACCTGGCTCGCTAACTCTGAGTTGAGCGGTGGTGCGACTCTTCATTTCGAGATGAGCCCGGTTCCCAATACCGCTTGGGGAGTGGGGCCCGGGGCCGCTCCGCCGTCCATGAGCACCGAAGAAACGCTCGAAGGCTTCGACTGCGAGGGCTGAAGCGACCATAATGTCCTCCACTCGAATGCAGGGAGTGGAGTGACGTCAGAGACGAGCAGCACCGAGACCAAGACTCATGAAGCGTGCGTTGTGGCCGTCGCGTCTCTCACCGGTGGGTGTGGGAAGACGTTCTTGGCGACCAGCCTCGCCAGCATCCTCGGCAGTCGTGGGCAAAAGACTCTGTTGGTTGATCTCGACCTACATGGTGACGCCGCTGTGGCACTTCAACTTCGGCCCCAACGATCCTTGTATGACGGACTATACGGAGCGAACGGGAAGCGGTTCCTGGTCAAGGAACTCGAGGAGCGCTTGACGAGCGTCGTCGTTGGTTCCGATCTTGGCTTCGACCTGATCGCCGGGCCGCGTGATCCTGTGAAAGCCGCGCGCATCAGCGATGCTGATGTTTCGCGTGTGGTGAAAACGGTTCGCAAGCTCTATGACGTCGTCGTGATCGACACGTCACCGTCACCGGCTCAACTTCTTCTATCGGTCGTCGCGGCATCTGACGTCGGCAACCTGGTGGCCACGCTTGACGTTCCCAGCTTGAAGAATCTCAAGACGCTGAGCGAGTCGCTAAGCAAAGAAGGTTTCGGGATCGATAAGCAGCGACTGATCCTCAACAAGGTTGCCCCCGATCTTGGATTTGACATCGAGGAAGTTCAGGAGACGTTCGACAACAGGTTCGTATCGTTGATCCCCCTGTCGAATGCCGTGTCTCGTGCCATGAACGCTGGGATGGTTATGCCTCAGATGGAGCCGAAGAGCGAAGTCACCAAGCAGCTACTGGCGGCAGCCCGTTCGGCATTCCCCGATCCGCTTTCTGAGGTTGAAGGAGATGAAGCGTCGCCCAGACGACGACTGAGGTTCGGGCGCAAGGAGGGATCTTAAGGATGAACTATCGGAGCATCGGGAGGTCGGGCCTGAAGGTCAGCGAGATCGCGCTTGGGAACTGGGTAACCCATGGCGGTCAAGTCGGAGACGAAGCAGCGCGCTCGTGCGTGTATGCCGCTATCGAATCAGGGATCAACTTTTTCGACACAGCAGACATATACGAGCGCGGCAAGGCTGAGACCGTACTGGGGTCAGTTCTGAAGGACCATGTTCGTAGGCACTTGGTCATCGCGACGAAGGTGTTCTGGTCGATGAGCGATGATCCGAACGACCGTGGGCTTTCCCGCAAGCACATCATGGAATCTTGTGAGGGGTCCCTTCGACGGCTTCAGACGGATTACGTCGACCTCTATCAAGCTCACCGATACGACAAGCGTGTGCCCCTAGAGGAAACGCTGCGTGCCTTCGAGGATCTTGTTCGCCAGGGGAAGGTTCTTTACATCGGGGTCAGTGAGTGGAACGCGGACCAGATCTCTGACGCACTCCGGATCGCGAAGGAGATGGGTTTCGATCGCATCATCTCGAGTCAGCCGCAGTACTCGATGCTGTGGCGCGTCCCCGAGGCGGAAGTCATACCTCTGTGTCGCAAAGAGGGGATCGGGCAGATCGTCTGGTCGCCTCTGGCGATGGGAGTGTTGACCGGCAAGTACATGCCGGGTCAACCTCCGCCGAAGGACAGCCGCGCTTCATACGGGCAGGGGATCAGTGGTGAGTTTCTATCCGACGACACTCTTCGCGCCGTTCAGAACCTGAAGCCGATCGCTGCTGAGGTCGGTCTCTCGATGGCGGGCCTTGCTCTGGCTTGGATCCTTCAGAACGACAATGTGTCCGCCGCGATCATCGGGGCTACTCGCCCCGAGCAGGTCACCGAGAACGTGGCCGCTTCTGGCGTAGAGCTCACGGCCGACGTGATGCACAAGATCGATGAGGTCCTTGCCGGCGTCTTCGAGACCGATCCGGCCCTAACCGGCTAGAGGCAGGAAGCCCTAGAACCCTGCCGAACGTTAGGGCATGACCATCCTGATCAGGTCGCGCCTTGCTTTCGCCACCGGCGCCGTCCTCGCCCTATGCCTGTCAGCCCTGTCGGGAGCTTCGGCGGCGAAGCCGCGACCCCCGCAAACAGTGACTGTCTCGGAGTCCGGAGGCTTGGGGCGCATCGAGGTTCACGGCAACGTCGCGGCGATCCTGCGTCGCGACGAGGGCATCGTCACGCTCCTCGATCTGAAGGAAACGGGCGGCCCTGTGGCCCTCGGCAGCTACGCAGATGACGCCCAGAGCTCTCTCGACGGGGATCTGGCGTTCTCTAAGGACGGCGAGTACATCTTCTATGCGCGCCAGACCGACCAGTTCTCGCGCGATGGCCTCCACGTCCTCCACGTTTCAGATCTTTCGGCTCCGACTCTCAGCTCGTATCACCCGATGGGTGGCGCTTACCGTGTTGAGACGTATCACGATGGGGTCGACGAATGGGTTTTCGTTCTCGATGCGACACACGGGTTGGTGGTTTTCCGGTTCGAGCCGGTCAGTGGACAGGTCGTCCCCGTCGCGATCGATGCCCTTCCAGCATTGAAGGTTGGGGGTCCCTCATCGGCCGGCATCTACATCGATGACAGCGATCCCGAGCTCGGTGTTCCTCTGATGTACGTCACGACGGGAGAGACGGGGCTGCAGGTCTACGACATCTCCGATCCGGTCCAGCCGGCCATCCTCGGAACGTGGGCTGAAGTTGGCCTCGCGGAAGTGGAGGTCGCCTCTTCCGAGAAGGGTCGAACCGTTTACGCCGCGACGGAGTACTGGTTCGACGATTCGATCGCCCCCGAAGTCGTCGTCCTCGATGCGACCGACCTCAGTGCGATATCCGAGAAGGATCGCTGGTCGGCAGGCGGGGTGGTCGACCCCAACGACACGCAGCGGGTCCAGGGGATGGTCATCAGTGGCCGCCGGCTCTTTGTGGCTCATTCCACCTTGGGGATGATCGCCTTCAACATCCGCGAAGGAAAGATCGACGCAAGGCTGGCTCTCGCCAAGGGCCGCTACGAAGGGCCCAAAGCAGCTTTGCTCGGTGCACCGTACGCTTACGACGTCGAGTTATGGAAGAACCTGGTTCTAATCTCGGACGCGGCATCAGGCGACCTGACGATCGCGAAACAGTCGTCGATTTAAGCCACATCAGCATCAGGCCGAAATACAGTTCAAGGGGTTGGGTGCAGCGCGGCCCGGGAGATGGGGGCTCGAGAAGATGGCCAAGGTTCTGATCGTGGAAGACCAACCGTCGGTTTCGACGGTGGTTCAGTACCACGTGGAGCAAGCTGGGTTCGAGACGACCCAAGCCGGTGACGCCGAAGACGCCTGGCGAAAGCTCATCTCGGAGTATCCAGACGCCGCCGTCGTAGATATCAAGCTGCCGGGCTCCGACGGGTGGACTTTCATCGAGCGCGTTCGCAACGACGGACGTTTCTCTTCACTGCCGATAGTTGTCCTCACGGGTCTCCTAGAGGCAGATGTAGTGACGAGGGCCGAGTCGTTGCATTGCGGCTACCTCAGCAAACCGTTTGCAGCGTCTGCCTTGGTCAACAAGATCGAGGCGCAAGTTAAGGGAGCCAAACCTGGGCGTCCTTCGCTGGACGACATGCATGAAAGTCGTAATGCAGCCGCGGCGGCCCCTCAGCCTCCACAGGGGGGTCACGTCGATCTGGTCCAAGTGCGAGTCGTCGTGCTTCTTTCCGGCTACCAGGTTGAAGGTGACATGCACCTTCCTCCCGAGCTCGGCAGATTCTCGGATGCATGGGAATCACTCATCAAGGACCAGCGCCAATTCCTTCCCGTGACGAATGCTGTCGTGACGGTTCATGGGGGTCCGAAAGCCGTGGCTAAGGCCGGCTTCCTTCAGATCCGCAAGAGCGATGTCCAAGGGATATTCCCGAAGGACAGCTAAGCAGGCGCAGGCGTTAACCCGGTTAGCATTCGCCTTGCGATGAGTCAACCTGCTGAACTTCCGTATGAGGGCACCATTCATGAGGTCCTCGGGATACAGATAGTCGAGGCGACCCCAGACCGCGTTGTGCTCGAGATGGACGTCACTCCTAAGGTCCATCAGCCGATGGGTCTACTTCACGGCGGGGCGTCTGCCGTCCTCGCTGAGAGCGCAGCTTCTATCGGCGCCTACCTGAACTGCGACACCACCACGACTTACGCGGTAGGCACTGATCTGAACATCAGTCATCTGCGAGCGCGGAAGGACGGAAGTGTGAGAGCCACTGCAACGCCGATCCGAAAGGGGCGCTCCATGCACGTCTGGAACATCGATGTGGTCGACCAAGACGGCGAGCCCGTCGCGGCGGCGCGCTGCACCCTCGCGATACGTAACTTCGGATAGGGGAGAACGATGTACTCAAAGATCGTTGTTGGAACCGATCTGTCAGAGACCTCGAAGGTCGCCGTCCGCCATGCGGCTGAGCTGGCGAAGGGATTGGGGGCCGAGCTTCTGCTCGTGCATGCTGGCAGCGACCCTGGCGACCCCCTGCAGGACCTCGCTAAGGAAGTGGGTGCGACCGCTGTCGTCGAATCGGGGAACCCGGCAGAGGTGCTCCTCGACCAGGTGAAGAAGCAAGGGGCGGACCTCCTCGTCGTTGGAAGTGTCGGTATGAGTGGTGCTAAGAGGTTCGCTTTGGGAAACGTGCCGAACAAGGTGTCGCATCACTCGGGCACTGATCTCCTTATCGTCAAGACCGATGTCCCTCGTCCGCGCGAAGCCCAGTACAAGAAGATCCTCGTCGGAACCGATGGGTCACTGACGGCGATGCGTGGTGTGGAGATGGCCAGTCAACTGGCCAAACACCTTGGGGTCGTTCCAACCATCGTCACCGTGTACGACCCCCCGAGCGAGCATGAGCTCGAACAACTTCGCGGCGGTACCAGCGAGATGACAAGGGCATGGAACGCAACGCGTGACCAGCGAGAGACGCCGGGCGAGTACCAATGGAGGATCGCAGGCGCTTCGCAAGCGGAAGACATCCTGGAGCGGGCGGCTACTCGCGCCGACAAGTACGGGGTCGACCCCGACATCCGCGCGGTCGAGGGCACTCCTGCTGAAACGCTCCTGGGGATCGCCGAGGATGAAGACTTCGATCTCATCGTTGTTGGTGGAGTTGGGATGAGCGGAACAGCACGCTTCACGCTCGGTAACGTTCCGCACCGTTTGTCGCATCACGCACCAACCGACATCTTGATCCTTCAAACCAACCAGTGACGAAGCCATGGAGGGCGCTGGCGATCAGCGCGCACCCAGACGACATCGAGTTCGGTAGCGCAGGAACGCTAGCGCGATGGGTCGATGAGGGGGCGGAAGTCACTTACTGCATAGCTACCGATGGAACGGCAGGGACGCAAGACCGCGAGTTGATGGGGAAGAAGCTTCACGACATCCGGCTCGCAGAGTCTGAGGCCGCCGCCGCTGTGGTTGGCGCCAAAGAGATCGTGTGGCTCAATTACCCAGACGGATACGTCGAGTACACGCTCGATCTACGCCGCGACATCGCACGTGTCTTTCGCAAGTACCGACCCCACCGCCTCGTCGTTCTCGATCCCACGCCGATCGTCGATGAGCGATTCATCAACCACCCCGATCACCGGGCAGTAGGTCAAGCCTCTCTGGATGTCTCGATGACGGCGGGGACCACGCCGGGGATCTTCCCAGAGCTCCTTGCCGAAGGGCTGGATCCTTGGCGCGGACTGATCGAGTTATGGATCGCGAGTCCAGCCCCCGGATCAGTCGTCGTTGATATCTCGGACACGATCGAACGAAAGATCGAGGCACTGATGGCGCACGAGAGCCAGGTGGGAGCCAACTCCGACACGATCGCCGAGTGGGTTCGAACCTGGACGGCACAAGCAGGCAAGCCGGCCGGCTTCGCCCATGCCGAATCATTCACGGTGCTCCGGCAGGGCCCCGGTTTCCACGCCGGCGAACAAGAGACGATGGACTGGGTCGAGACCCCGCCCCCGCTGGACCTCCGCTCGTCCCCCTCCTAGAGCACTCCTCAGGCGGGAACAAGTCCATCAGCAGGGCGTTTGGACCAGTATCGGGCCTCTTTCTCCGACCTCCGAGGGTGGAGTTAGGGGCACCTAACTGCTAGCATCGAAGTCCAGTTGGACCCTTCCTAAAAGGAGTTGTTTCTCACCCGTGTCTACCGAAGCCGAAGACCTCAAGGTCGCACAAGAGCAAGAGGAAGTCCGTGCCCTCAAGGGGGACTACAAGTACGGCTGGCACGACAAGACCAACTACACCGAGAAGCCTGAGAAGGGCCTTTCGCATGAAGTGATCGACATGATGTCGGACCGTAAGAACGAGCCCGACTGGATGCGGAAGTTCCGTCACAAGTCACTCGATGTCTTCTATCGGAAGCCGTTGCCGCAATGGGGCGCCGATCTCACGACCATCGATTTCGACGACATCTACTACTACATCAAGCCCACCGGCATCGTGAACAACTGGGAAGACATGCCCGAGGACATCAAGGCCACATGGGACAAGCTCGGGATCCCCGAGGCCGAAAAGAACTACCTCGGCGGAGTCAGTGCGCAGTACGAATCCGAAGTTGTGTACCACAAGACCAAAGAGGAACTCGAGAAGCGCGGCATCATCTTCACGGACATGGATACCGCTCTCCGCGAGCACCCCGAGATGGTCAAGCAGTACTTCGGCACGATCATCCCGCCGGCCGATAACAAGTTCTCGGCCCTCAACTCCGCGGTGTGGTCCGGTGGTTCCTTCATCTACGTCCCGCCCGGTGTCGAGGTCGAGATCCCGCTGCAGGCTTACTTCCGCATCAACCAAGAGAACATGGGTCAGTTCGAGCGGACCCTGATCATCGTCGACGAAGGTGCGTACGTTCACTACGTCGAGGGTTGTTCGGCTCCCGTCTACTCGAGCGATTCACTCCACTCTGCGGTCGTCGAGATCGTAGTCAAGAAGGATGGGCGCGCTCGCTACACGACGATCCAGAACTGGAGCAACAACGTCTACAACCTCGTGACCAAGAGGGCCGTTGCGCACCAGGGCGCCATCATGGAATGGGTCGACGGCAACCTCGGCTCGAAGATCACTATGAAGTACCCGGCGGTCTACCTGCTCGGTGAGCATGCCCGTGGTGAGGTTCTCTCCATCGCTTATGCAGGAAAGGGCCAGCACCAGGACGCCGGGGGCAAGATGGTGCACGCGGCCCCCAACACCTCTTCGTCGATCACTTCGAAGTCGATCAGCAAGGACGGGGGCCGGGCCGGTTATCGAGGCCTCGTGCGCATCGAAGAGAACGCCAAGCATGCCAAGAGTCACGTGATCTGTGACGCTTTGATCCTGGACGACATCTCGCGGAGCGATACCTACCCGTACATCGAGATCGACGAGGAGAGCGCTGCGGTCAGTCACGAGGCGACCGTCTCGAAGGTCTCTGACGAGCAACTCTTCTACCTGATGAGCCGGGGCCTCGACGAGACACAAGCGATGCAGATGATCGTGCGTGGATTCATCGAGCCGATCACCAAGGAACTTCCGATGGAATACGCGGTTGAACTTCAACGTCTGGTTGAACTGCAGATGGAAGGTTCCGTCGGCTAAGCCCCCCTTTCGAGCCTCCCAACTCTGAAGTTGGGCAGCGCCAACGGATCCGAGGGGTTGCCGAGAGGCGGCCCCTCTTTTCTTTGTCTCGGTAGGCTGGGCCCATGGGACTTCCGATCCGGACGAGCCGCCTGATCCTCCGCGAGCTAACGATGGACGACCTGGAGCCTTTCCATGTGGTCTTCGGCGACGCCGAGGTCATGGCCCGTATCCCCAGTGGCGTGTCGACCGACATCGATCATTCCCGTACGCGCCTCCAGTGGATGATCGATCATCAGGCTAGGCACGGGTTTTCTCTGTGGGCGATCGAGGAACAGTCCACGGGAGAGATGATCGGGGACTGCGGTCTTCTTCTGATGGAAGGCAAGGGGCCGGATGTCGAACTTGCCTACCACCTAGCGCGTTCGCGCTGGGGGAGAGGCTACGGAGCCGAGGTCGCGTTGGCGTGCGTTCACTACGGTCTTGGCGAGCTCGGGATGGAGCGGATCATCGCCATCGCCGACCCTGACCACTTCGTGTCCCGCCGGGTGATGGAGAAGGTAGGGATGCGATACGACGGGCGTGGTCACTACTACGGTAGGGACCTCGTTCGATATGCGATCTCTGGATTGGGGGATACAGCTTGACGAAGTACGACGCCGTGGTCGTCGGTGGCGGGATCATGGGGACCGCGACGGCCAGATCGCTTGCGCGCAGAGGTAGGAAGGTCGTTCTCCTCGAGCGTTTCCAGATCGGGCACAAGCGTGGTTCTTCGCATGGCTCGTCGCGGATCTTCCGCTACTCCTACCCCGAGCAGCGCTACGTGGAGATGGCGCAGGATGCATACCTATTGTGGAAGGAGCTCGAAGCTGAAACCGGCGAGAGGTTGCTGACCCCTCTCGGCGGTTTGGACATCGGACCTCAGCTCGACCACAACATCCTTTCGCTCGACGCGGTCAAAGTTCCCTACGAGGTGTTGGATGCCGGTGACGTACGTCAGCGCTGGCCCTACATCACTCTCCCGGAAGATCAGATGGTCCTGTACCAGAAGGACGGTGCCATCGTCGGCGCGGAGCGAGCGTGGTACGCCTTAACGAGGCTCGCGATAGACGAGGGGGCTGTGATCCTCGACAACGAACAGGTCGTTGAGTTCGAAGACGGCAAGATGATGAAGGTTCGCACCATGACTCACGAGTTCGAAACTCGGATGGTGGTGGTGACGGCAGGTTCGTGGGCTAAAGATCTCTTAGCTCGCGCCGGGATCAAACTCGACGTACGGCCAACCAGGGAGACGGTTGCTTACTTCCGCATGCCGCAGGACCTACCTCCGACCCTCGTCGAATGGGGGAGTCCAACGATCTACTCCTTGCCCAGCCCCGGCCAGGGGTTGAAGGTCGGGGAGCACATTGCGGGTCCCGATGCCGATCCGAACGAGATAGGCGAACCAGACGAAGAGTCGGTAGCTCGGATCCGGGATTGGGTAGCGAAGCGTTTCCCAACCGCAGAGAGCCTTCCGCACCTAACGGAAACGTGCATGTACACGAACACCGCAGACGAGAACTTCGTGCTCGAGAGACACGGGAAGATCGTTGTCGGGTCTCCGTGCTCGGGTCACGGCTTCAAGTTCGCACCCCTGATCGGCGAGATCCTCGCAACCAAAGCCGAAGAAGCGATGTCCCTCTAGAGGAATCACGTCTGCTCTTGTTTCTGGTGCCTCAGCCACCGCTTTTGAGAGCAGACTTGATTTAGGGCTCGGGCGCGCGCGCTGGGTCGTGGGCGCGTAGTTGGAGAGAAACCACCGCGGCCAGCACGAGTAGCCCGCCCACGATCTGCAGGGTTGAAAGTCCCTGCCCTAACCAGATCCAAGCAACGACCGCGGCCGTGGGAGGTTCTAAGGACGCCGCGATCACCGCGCGTTCGGCGGCTACCCGACGCATCCCCCACACGTACAGGAAGAACGGAACGAATGTGCCGATGACCCCGACGAAGAGCACGCGCGGCAGATACTTGAGTTCGAGTAGCTCCGTCGCAAAGCCACGGAAGATCGAAACCACGATCCAGAAGATCGTCGCTACGGCGAATGCGCGGAACATGCTCCCGACTGCCCCATAGACAACATCCAGGCGCTCCGACAACAGGGTGTACACGGCGAACAGGCCGGCGCTCATCGCAGCAAGCGACACGCCCAGGCCGTCGATCTCGGACAACGACACGCTTCCGAGTTCCGCGGCCAACAACACACCTGTCACCGCGCCGATCAGGGCGAGCAGCACCTCCGGTGAAGGCAAGGCTCGCCGCTTGAGCGATAGCCACCCAACGACCAACACCGGAGAGGTGTACTGGATGACGATCGCTACCGCGACCGGCAACCTCTCGATCGTGATGTAGTAGGTCGCGTTGACTAGGGCGATCGCAAGCCCGAGGATCACTACGGGCCCCCACATCTCCTCGCCTCCAGAGGGCCTCTTCCAAGGACGCAACATGGCCAGGCACGCGAGTGCGAGGTAGGCCCGAGCCGGCGTCAGATCCAAAGGGTCTATGCCGTCGTCGAAGATGGTCCGGGCCACGTTCGCAGACACCGCCCACAAGACCGCTGCGAGGGCGATGGCCGCCAGCCCGACCGAACGGGAATGTCCTGCTAGATGGGCCTGTTTTGCCTTGTAGGAACGGCGGATCGGCTGCCTCCTGGCACTTGGGTTAGGGCGACCTAACTGATAGTCTTGTGAAGCAAATCACATGGCCCGCGGATCGATCTACGAGGCCACCACTTAACACTGGAACACCGGAGGATCATGACCGACAGACTCACCAAACAAGCGTTGGAGACCTTGGCTGCCGGCGAGCCGGGCTGGCTCACCGAACGTCGACTTTCGGCCTTCGACCTTTACGAGAAGCTAGACCTTCCAGACCCAAAGGGCGAGGAGTGGCGCTACGTCGACGTTCGGAAGTTCGACTTCGATGCGTTCGCGGCCCCCACACCGGATTTCGAGGTTCCCGAGCTGCCGGCCGATCTGAAGGCCAAGGGTGTCGTGTTCGCCGACGTGAGAACAGCTAGCACTGAGCACAGCGACCTTCTGAAGGACCACTTCTTCACCGATGTTCCCGTCGACGAACACAAGTTCACCGCTCTTCACGGAGCTTTCTTCTCGGAAGGGTTCATCGTGTACGTCCCTCGCAACGTCGAGGTCGAGATCCCTCTCAACGTGATCCACACGGTCACGGCCGGTGGGAGTGTGTTCCCTCACGCCACGATCGTCGTGGACGAGAACGCGAGTGCGACCATCGTTGAGACCTTCCGTTCCTCAGACGTCGAAGAAGCGGCTCTCAGTTCGTCCGTTATCGAGGTCGAGGCTCGGCGCGGCGCGACCGTTAACTACATCTCGCTTCAGCAGTGGGGCAGGAACGTTCACCACTTCCAGACCCAGCGTTTCACCGGGCACCGGGACTCCACCGTGCGAAGTCTCGCTGTGAACCTCGGTTCAACCTTCGCCCGCACCCAGGTCGAGTCCGTGTTGAAAGGCGAGGGGTCTTTCTCCGAGATGCTCGGGCTTTACTTCGCAGACCGCAACCAGCACTTCGCTCAGCGGACGCTGCAGAGTCACGCGGCCGAACACACCACCAGCGACCTCCTCTACAAGGGAGCTCTCAAAGAGAACTCGACCTCCGAGTATTCCGGGCTGATCAAGGTGGCTAAGGGCGCGCAAGGTACCGACGCCTACCAAGCTAATCGCAACTTGGTGCTAAGCGAAGATGCGATGGCTCGTTCCATCCCGCAGCTCGAGATCGAAGCCAACGAAGTGCGCTGCACACATGGCGCGACGGTCTCGCCGGTGGAGGAAGAGCACCTCTTCTATCTCATGAGCCGCGGCATCGACAGGGTCACTGCTCAGAAGCTGGTTGTCTTCGGCTTCTTCGGCGAGGTTCTCGATCGCGTTCGAGTCGGTTCCGTTCGTGACGAGCTAGCCGATGCGATCAGCAAGAAGGTCGAGGGTGAGCAGGTCTTGGAGATGAGCGCCGACCATGTCTAGCTTCACCGAAGCCGCACGCTTGAGCGAGATCCCCGATGGGGGGGTGAAGCAAGTGAGCGTCCGTGGTGAGCTCATCGGCCTCTACCGGGTCGGCGAGGACGTCTACGCGATAGGCGACGTCTGCACGCACGAAGAGGCGTATCTCACCGATGGTGAGTTCGAACCCGACGAGCTCGAGGTCGAATGCCCACTACACGGTTCTCGTTTCAATGTTCAAACGGGTGAGGTCAGGATCCTCCCGGCCATCAAACCCGAGCCCACCTTTCCCGTGAAGGTCGAGGGCGATGTCATCTACGTCGGAACCGCTAGCTGAGGGAGTGCTTGAGTAATGGCTGATCCGCTTCTGTACATCGAAGATCTACACGTCGAGGTCGACGGCAAGGAGATCCTCAAGGGTCTCGATCTAAGCCTCGACAAGGGGCAGACCCACGCAATCATGGGCCCGAACGGCTCCGGCAAGTCGACTCTCGCCTACGTGCTCACGGGTCGTCCTGGCTACGAGGTGACCAAGGGCAAGGTCCTCTATAACGGGGAAAGCATCCTCGACCTTGCACCGGACGAAAGAGCCCACAAAGGCATCTTCCTTGCATTCCAGTACCCGACCGAGGTCCCCGGCGTCTCGGTCGTGAACTTCATGCGTACCGCCTACAACGCGATCCATCCTGACGAGCAGAAGTCGGCGATGGCTTTCCGCCTCTACCTCCAAGAGAAGATCGACCTGCTCGAGATCCCGAGCGAACTGGTTGACCGTTACGTCAACCAAGGTTTCTCCGGTGGGGAGAAGAAGCGCAACGAGATCCTCCAGATGGCTGTGCTGCAGCCGCAGCTTGCGATCATGGATGAGACCGACTCTGGCCTCGACATCGACGCGTTGAAGCATGTCTCGGCGGGCGTCAACAAGTTGAGGAACCCCGAGGTCGGCATCCTGCTCATCACGCACTATCAGCGACTGCTCAACTACATCCGACCCGACCAGGTACATGTCCTGATGGCGGGACGCGTCGTGCAGTCGGGTGGTTTCGAACTCGCCGAGCACCTCGAGGCTGAGGGATACGCTGGAATCGCGAAGAAGCTCGGTCTCGCCGACATCGATGTTGCCGAGCTCGAGAAGACCGAAGGGGCAGTGCTCTAGTGGAGTTTCGATGTCGCAGCTAGACGTAGAGGTGGTCCGAAAGGACTTTCCTATCCTCGACACGGAGGCTCACGGTAAGCCTCTTGTGTATCTGGACTCTGCCGCGACGTCTCAGAAGCCCCGACAGGTCATCGACCGGATGGTTCGCTTCTACGAAACCGAGAACGCGAACGTCCATCGTGGGATCTACGAGCTAGGCGAGAAAGCAACCGCCGCTTATGAATCTGCCCGGGACGCTTGTGCGCGATGGATCGGGGCTCGGAACTCACGCTCGATCATCTTCACTCGTTCGACCACCGAGAGTGTCAACGCGATCCGCTACAGCTGGGCTCGCGCCAACGTCCGTGAGGGTGACGAGATCCTCGTAACCGAGGCCGAGCATCACAGCAACCTGATCCCGTGGCAGCTGCTGGCACAAGAAACCGGCGCCACATTGCGAGCATTGCCGATCTCTGACGACGACCACACGCTGCGGGTAGACCTGCTCGAGGACTACGTCACCGATCGCACGAAGCTTGCGGCCATCCATCTGAAGAGCAACGTATTGGGCACGGTTGCTCCTGTTCGGCAGATCGCGGACGCGGTTCATGCCGTTGGGGGCCGGATCTTGGTGGATGCCGCGCAAGCCGCACCACACTTCGCCTTCGACGTGAATGAACTCGATGCCGACTTCCTCGCCTACTCGGCCCACAAGATGTGTGGCCCTACCGGCGCCGGGGTTCTCTACGGACGTGAGGACCTTCTCGAAGAGATGCCCCCGTTCCATGGCGGCGGCGAGATGATCCGCGAGGTGTGGATCGATCGGGCCACTTGGGCCGAGATACCTCACAAGTTCGAAGCCGGTACCCCGAACATCGCGCAAGCCGTAGGCATGGGTGCCGCGGTCGAGTATCTGGAGGGGGTCGGGATCGATGCGATCCACGAGCACGAGGTCGAGATAACCGCCTACGCGCTCGAGCGATTGGCCGATCTGGGGGCTGAGGTCTACGGGCCGAAGGATGCCGAGCAGAGGGCTGGGGTCGTCTCATTCAACCTCCCCGAGGTCCACTCCCACGATCTGGCTACGATCGTGGACCAGGAGGGCGTCTGCATCCGGGCCGGGCACCACTGCGCCCAGCCCCTCATGCGCAGGCTAGGGGTTCCGGCAACAGCTCGGGCTTCGTTCTACCTTTACAACACACGGGATGAGGTTGATGCGCTGGTAGCAGCGCTCGAGAAAGCGAAAGGGTGGTTCGTCTGAGCCTCGAGGAGCTTTACAAAGAGGTCATCCTCGATCATTACCGCGACCCGAGGAACAAGGGGCGGTTGGACCCGCACGATGTCGCGCTCGAGCGCAACAACCCACTGTGCGGTGACGAGATCGAGTTGTTCCTGAAGTTCGAAGGCGATGACGTGCAAGGGATCGCATTCGAGGGCAAAGGTTGTTCGATCAGTCAGGCGTCGGCTTCGATGATGACCGAGAAGATCAAAGGACTTCCTGCCAAGGACGCTCAGGCGCTCGCTGAATCCATCAAGCGGATGATGGCGGGCGAAGAAGAAGGCGATCCGGACGCTATCGGCGATCTCGTTTCCCTCAAGGGAGTCGTGAAATATCCGGTGCGGATCAAATGCGCCCTGCTCGGGTGGAACACGTTGCTGGAAGCTCTAGACGAAGGCGGCAAAACCACCTAACGGCCGTTTCTTTGTAAGAATTTGTACCTATGCGGTTGCACATCCCGCATAGAAATCCAGATTGCTGTCAATCCCGCACAGAAAATATGCGGGGGTCGAGTATCCGATGCAGTCGATACTCGACCGTGATGTATCCGAGCGCCGGCCACGCCTTAGATGAATCGAGGTTCGTCACCCGCCAGTCCGTGACGCTGAGTTCGTAACCTCCCTTTGCCGCCCACTCAAAGCCTTCTGCGAGAAGCGCACGCATCAACCCTCGGCCCCTCGCCGATGGATCCACAGCAGCGACCATCAGGTACACCGAGCCTTCGGGCATGTACCAGGAGGCTTCGTCCGCCGGCACCCCACGAAATGCAGCGAAGCCCAATGCCTTTCCGTTCTCCTCGACCAAGAAGTAACCAACGGACGGATCTCCGAGTAGTTCCAGATGGCCCGGCCGGAGTTCGTCACGGAACGTCCGTTCGATGTAGGTGAATGTCGGTGGTCCTTGATGAGCGTCGGCGATGTAAGCGAACGTCGGTTCTAGTAGATCGATGTCGCCGGGTCCAGCTCGTCGAACCAGATCTGACTTGCCGGTCGGCGCCGGCGAGACGGCTCTTACTGCGTGGGCTTGTTCGTGCCCGAAAGCCAGTCGTAACCACGCATCGACCTGAGCGGAATCATCGCTTGGCACCTGCGCGTAGTGATGCCCTCGTCCATCTTTGACCCACGTTTCTGCAACTGCCGCGTAGAGATGGCGAATGACTTCGGGGTCGTCCGAGACGGCGTTGCATTCTGGAGTGCTCCACGCGTGAAAACCACGAACTCCGTCTCCTCGAAGCGCGATCAGATACCCCGTTAGATGGCCGGCCTCGAACGCGGCAACGCCAGTTGCTCCGTCCTCCATAGCCGTGGCGATGGCGCTCGCGCAGCGATCGATGTCTTCCATGTACCTAGGGAGGATGGGCACCTGAACCCGTTGTCGTTTCCCTCGCTCAGCAAGTAACCGTGCGGCATCGGTGATGTGGTCTGCCTCGAAAGTCTTGATATCCACAGCCGCACACTATCCAGAACCCCAGGGAACAACGGCGCCATTGATAGCGTCAAAGAGGTATGAAACGACAAACAGTGTTGGTCCTGGCGGCGTCCTTGATGGCGATCGCATTGATCTCTTGTGGTGAACCCGACGAGATCGATCCGGGTGCTGGTGGCGACGATCCCGACACCCCGGTCACCAGCGGCCCAGTTGATAACTCACCCGTTCCCGATGGCAGCCCGTCGTATACCGAGCCACAACCCGGCCAAGACGATCTCCGCGCGATCGCGTGGGACAACTACAGGGTGAAAGACGATGGCAACACTTTGTACGTCAAGTATTGGAGCGGGGTGGAGCCCTGCAACGTTCTGGACCACGTCGATGTCGAGTACACCTCGGACGAAGTGATAGTCACCGTCTGGGAGGGCAGCTCTCCCACGGACAAGAACACCGCCTGCATCGAGATCGCCGTCCTGAAAACGACGATCGTGGAGCTCGACGAACCCCTGGGCGACCGCAAGGTGGTCGATGGGTCAAAGGGGGCCTGACCGGGCCAGGCCCGAGTGGGCCGAACGGGTCATTGAAGTAGGCCGCCTCCGGGTCGATATTGCAGGTATGCGACGACTGCTCCTGAGCACGCTCCTCCTAGCTTGCTTCGCTGTGCCTGCAGCGGGCTCAGCCGCGCCCAAGGCGGGAGCCGGGGAGATCTGGGTACCTCCCGCGGGGGCGACCTTCCAGTGGCAGTTGCAGGGGGAGGTCGACACGACGGTAGTGGCCGAGGTGTACGACATCGACATGTTCGACAGCTCGAAAGCGCTGATAGGGGACCTTCACAGCATGGGTCGCAGAGTCATCTGCTACGTGTCGGCGGGGTCTTACGAGAAGTGGCGTCCCGATGCGGATAGCTTCCCGAACAGGGTGCTAGGCAAGCCGCTCGATGGGTGGCCGGGTGAGCGCTGGCTCGACGTTCGTAAGCTCAAGCCTCTGAAGCGCATCATGGACAAGCGCGTTGCCAGATGTGCAGCGAAAGGCTTCGACGGCATCGAGTACGACAACGTCGACGGGTTCACCAACGACACCGGATTCGATCTCAGCAAGGACGATCAGCTCGCTTATCTCGAGTATCTCTCTCAGGTTGCCCACGACAATGGTCTCGCAGCGGGGCTGAAGAACCTTCCACAGCTAGCCAAGGATCTCGAACCAAACTGGGACTTCGCCGTCAACGAGCAGTGCTTCCAGTACGACGAATGCAAGGAGTACAGCGCTTTCATCGACAACGATAAAGCCGTGTTCCATGTCGAGTACGAGATGGACGTTAGCGAGTTCTGCGACGAGGCGAACGAGATGGGCTTCACATCGATGCGCAAGAAGTACTCGCTGAAAGCGTGGCGCCAAGCGTGCTGGGAGCAGTGAGCCTCTAGAATCTCTGTATGGACCCCACCTTCCTCGACCGCATCACCAGACTCCGTAGCTCGCTCGAAAACTCGAGCATCGAGGCCAGATGGGTGGATCCATCGCTCGACATGACCTACCTCACCGGCCTTTCGCCGATCAGCATGGAGCGGATCATGGGCCTGGTCGTCGTCCCCGATGGCCCTCTGCGGTTGGTCGTTCCGAAGATGCTTGCCGACGAAGCAGCCCATCTCCCCGATTGCGAATCTTTCGAGTGGGACGATTCCGAGGGACCCGAGGCGGCGTTGAAAGGGGCTCTTGATGGCCTCTCCAAGCTCCACGTGTCGCCCACTCTCCCGATCGGCGCGGTGGAGGCGATCAGATCTGCACGGTCGATCGATGTCGATATCGAAGACGAAGTGTTGGCGGATCTCCGATCTCGCAAAGATGAAACGGAAGCTGAATCGCTTCGCAAAGCGAGCCACGTCACCGACGAGATGGTCCGTTGGGTGGATTCCATCTCGGTCGTGGGACTTACAGAGCGACAACTGAGCCTCAAGATGGCGATGCGTTACCTGGAACAGGGCCATCGTCCCTGGGATGACCTCTTGGTCGCCTACGGCGCGAACGCCTCCATGCCCCACTACACCGGGGACGTTCCGATCGGGTCCGGCGAAGCACTGCTCATCGACATCGGGGCAGTCGTCGACGGATATCAGTCCGACACAACCCGGATGTTCTTCCCCGAGAACGAAGATCCCGAAGTGATGTCGGCGTACGACGTCATCCTGGAGGCCGCCGAAGCTGCCTTCGCGGCGGTAGGGGCAGGCGTACCGGCTCAGGAAGTGGATCGAGCGGCTCGCAAAGTCATCACGGCTAACGGGTTCGGCGAGCTCTTCATCCACCGCACCGGCCACGGCGTGGGCCTTGACGTGCACGAGCCTCCCTACCTCCGAGAGGGCAACGAGACCCCGCTCGAGGTGGGAAACGTCTTCTCGATCGAGCCGGGGATCTACAAGCCGGGACGGTTCGGCGTTCGGTACGAGAACCTCGTCTATATCGGCCCCCAGGGGGCCGAGCTCCTCAACCACACCCCCTCACATCACCGGCTCTGAGGTGCCTCCAGGCCGCTGAGGCAGAGTTTGCACTATTAACACTTGCCGAATAGAAGAAAGTCTGTTATCACCTAAGGCCATGGCCCTAGGAGACGAGTCCGCAACCCGCACAGCCAAGGTTCTGTCGCTGCCCACCCGGGCGGAGATCCTCAGCATGCTTCTCAAGACCGGCCCCAAGACGGTCAAGGAGATCGCGGACGCCTTCAATATCCACCCCAACGTAGCCCGGGCTCACCTCGATCTGATGGTCGAGTCCGGCTTCCTCATGACCGAGACGCGGCGACGCGACAAGGGCCGTCCGGCGAAGGTCTATTTCACATGGGAAGGCGAGATGGGCTCTCTGGAAGAGGCCGGCGTCGAGGTGGAGCACCGCGTTCGTTCCGGGCTTGCGGTGACCGACTTCGAGGTTGAGGTCCGCGTCCTCGAACGTCTATTGGCCGACGCCACCCGTCAGTTAGCCCGTATCCAAGAACTACTCGAGCATCAGAAAACGTACAAGCGGGAAAGAGAGGAGTAAGAGCATGGCGGAGTATGCAAACCCCGACGTTCTCGTCGAGACCGGTTGGCTCGATAGCAACGTCGACGATACAAACCTCGCGATCATCGAGGTAGATGAAGATGTTCAGGCGTACGAGAAGGGGCACATCCCCAACGCGATCGCGGTGAACTGGGCTGATGAGCTGCGTAGCTTGCCGAACCGCGACTTCATCTCGTCGGAGCAGCTTGCGAAGCTCCTCGGCGACAAGGGCGTATCGAGCGACCAGACGATCGTTCTGTACGGCGGGAACAACAACTGGTTCGCCACCTATGCGTACTGGCTGTTCAAGCTGCGTGGCGTCGAGAACGTCAAGCTTCTGAACGGTGGACGCAAGAAGTGGGAGCTCGAAAGCAAGCTGCTCGTTCAGGATGAGCCGAACCGTCAGCCGACGACCTTCAACATCGGCAAGGGCGACGATTCGCTGCGAATCTTCCGGGACGACGTGATCGCTCGCGCTCGCAAGGGTGGCGAGGCATGGGTCGACGTACGTTCGCCTGAGGAGTTCCGTGGCGAGCTCCTGGCGCCGCCGCACCTTCCACAGGAGCAGGCGCAGCTTCCGGGTCACATCCCCGGTTCGGCGAACATCACGTGGGCGAAGGCCGCACGTGAGGACGGCACCTTTAAGTCTGCCGATGAGCTCAAGGCGCTCTACGAGGCCGAGGGCATCACGGGTGAGAAGGAAGTCGTCACGTACTGCCGCATCGGCGAGCGGAGCAGCCACAGCTGGTTCGTTCTGCGGGAACTGCTCGGTTTCGGGGACGTCAAGAACTACGACGGCTCGTGGACCGAGTACGGCAGCCTCGTTGGCGTCCCCATCGAGAAGGACGTTTAGAGAAGTAGCCGGGTGGGGCTACTGGCACCGAAGGGGCCGCCCTGCTGGGCGGCTCTTTCATTTTGCCCTCGTAGGCTAGGTGGATGAAGGTGAAGGTCGTCGCTTTCGGCATGATCAGAGAGGCCATCGGGCTCGCTCATCCCGGCGATTCACGTGAACTGGAACTGACGGAGGGGGCATCCGTTACCGAGGCGATCGAGGCTCTCGGCCTTTCATCCCAGCAGGTCTTCTCGATATTGGTGGATGGGGGCCGGGTGGAGGCATCTGAAACGCTCCGTGAGGGGGCGGAGGTAACCTTGATGCCACCTTTCACCGGTGGCGCATAAGAGGGAGACGAGCACATGGCAACCTCGGATACGAGTAAGAGCACCGCTCGAAAGACCCCTGCAAAGAAGACCACAGCGACCCGATCTACGACGCGCAAGACAACTCCCAAGACTCCTCCCATGCTGAAGTCCTTCAATCCTCAGACCGGTGAAGTGATGAAGGAGATCCCCACCGTCGCTCCCGGTGAGGTTGCCGACATCGTCGCCCAAGCTCGCAAGGTTGCGCCGGAATGGGGAGCGATCCCACCCGAGGGCCGCGCCCGGATCCTGAGCGAGGTCCGTTACCGCATGTACGAGTTGATGGACGACATCGTCGACACCGTGGCAGCGGAGTGTGGAAAGCCGCGCACCGAGGCCCTCGCGCACGATGTTCTCCCTGGCATCTTCATGACTTACTACCTCGAGAAGATCACGGCCAAGGCTCTGAAGAGTCAGAAGGTCGGGCGGATCCCCGGTGCTCTGCTCGGGGTTTCGTCTCGCATCGACTGGCGACCCTTCGGAGTGGTCGGTTGCATCACGCCTTGGAACTACCCGATCACGAACTCGTTCCTAGCGTTCATCTCGCCGCTGTTCGCGGGTAACGCCGTCGTCATCAAGCCTTCGGAAGTAACGCCGGCTTGTGGAGAACTCCTCCGCGAGATCCTCGACCCGTTGCCCGCTGGAGTCGCGACGGTTATCCAGGGCGGGGGAGACGTGGGGGCCGCGCTGGTCGATGCTCCCTGCGACAAGATCTCGTTCGTCGGATCACCGCGCACCGGTCGGATGATCTGCGAGGCGGCAGCCAAACACCTCACGCCAGTCGTAATGGAACTCGGCGGGAAGGATGCCGCGATAGTCGCCTCCGATGCCAACATCGATGTGGCGTCGTCGGGTGTTCTCTGGGGTTCCTTCTTCAACGCCGGTCAGACATGTTGCTCGATCGAGCGCGTTTACGTCGTCGAGTCCATCGCCGCTGAGTTCAAGGACGAGCTCCTTTCGAAGCTTCAGAAGGTTCGCCAGGGGGGAGCGGACGTGGGCTCCCTCACCTTCGGACGTCAGCTCGACATCGTGCAGGATCAGGTAAAGGACGCTGTGGCGCACGGGGCGACGGTTCTCGCGGGCGGACCCGACAACACCACGCCTAACAAGAACGGAACCCTCTGGTACGCACCGACCGTGCTCGAGAACGTGAACGACGAGATGAAGGTTCTGCACGAAGAAACCTTCGGGCCGATCGTCACGATCACGACCGTTCAGGACGAGGAAGAGGCGATCCGCCGCGCCAATGAGGAGGCGGTCAACCTGACAGCCTCCGTGTGGACGTCCAGTAAGGACAAGGCCGATGACATGGCCCGCCGTGTGAAAGCGGGCAGCGTCGGAGCGAACACGCACGGACAGCTTCCGGCTCTCCCGTGGGCAACCTGGGGTGGCGTGGGCGAGTCGGGCTTCGGCCGGCTTAATGGCGAGATCGGCCTGCGCGAGTTCTCGGTTCCAACCCATGTGGCAACCAACCGGATGCCCAAGTTGAAGAACCCCTTCTGGTATCCGTACGACGACGCCACCGAAAGTGTTGCCCGTGGAGCGATCAAGTTCCTCGGATCGAAGGGGATAGGGGACAAGCTCTCGGGTTTGGGTGAGGTTGCTAAGAACTTCCGAACAGCACTGAAGAACAAGCTTTAGCGCGGAGGGGGCAGCTCGAAAGAGCGAACCTCGACGCCCGCGAGCGCTTTGCCGACGAGTTCGTCTACGTTCATGGCCTCTTCGGCTGCAGTTGCTTCCTCGGGTGTTGACCGGATGGCAGGGTTCCGCGGTTCGAACAGAACGCAGCAGTCTTGATACTTACGTGTGGAGATCTCGTAGGTACCGATCTTCTCGGCATCGTCCATGATCTCTTGCTTGGTCATACCGACGAGGGGCCGGATCACCTGAACATCCGGTACTGCGGTCGAGATCGTCGTGATGTTCTCGATCGTCTGTGATGCCACTTGACCGAGGGCATCGCCGGTGATGAGTGCCTTGCCCGATCTTTGACGCAGCAATTCAGCCGCGATCCGCATCATGAAGCGCCTATAGAGGATGACCCTCAGCTCACTCGGGCAGTTCGTCACGATCTCGCGCTGCACGTCACCCAGGGGGACGAGGTGAAGCAGAACGGTGGGGTGAAACTCGGTTAGAGCCTGAGCGAGCTCGGCAGCTTGTCGTACCGATGATGGGTCGGTGAAAGGTTGTCCGTGGAAATGAACGAGCTCGATCGTGGCTCCCCGTCGGGCCATCCGCCATGCCGCAACCGGCGAATCGATGCCGCCCGACAGTAGACAGAGCATGCGACCGCTCACGCCCGACGGCAGGCCGCCGGTTCCGTTGATGCGCTTCCGGTAAACGATCCCGGTCTTCGCGAACAGCTCGATCCACGCCGTTGCATCGGCATGCTTGAGATCGACCCGGCCCCCTGTAGCGTCCTGGATCCGTTTCCCCACCACCTCGTGGATCTCCTTGGAGGAGCTATCGAAGCTCGAGTACGTGCGGCGCGAACGCACGCGGAAGCTTTCGAAGGGTTCAGCCTGGATGTACTCCAGTGCGATGCGGCCGAGTTCTTCCATGTCTGGGGACGTCACGCGGCGGCCGAGACCGACGTACGCAACCCCGTAGACCTTCGCGGCTCGTTCGGCAGCTACCTCGGCGAGAGCGTCTGGGGCAAGATCGATCATGACTCGGCCGAACAACCGGCGAGTCTTGAGATAGCCGGTCCCTTGGAGAGCGCGCTTCAGGTTGCGCGTCAGCACGCTTTCGAAGAACTCCCGGTTCTTTCCCTTCAACCCGAGTTCATGGTGATGAACGACGAGGGCGTCGTATGTGGGAGCCATGCCTAATCGGCTTCTTCGAACCCCACGGAGAAGAGGGCCTCCACGTCATGGCGCGAGAAGACCTTGAAGGCAACAAGTGTCTGCGTGCGTTCGATGCCGTCGATCTTGGCGATCTTCTCGGAGACGACAGTGGCGAGGTCGTCGTGGTTTCGAACCCTGACCATGATGACCAGGTCGTAATCGCCGGCAACGGAGTAGACCTCCGAAACCCCCTCGATGTCCGCAACGGCTTGGGCGGTTTCCGGGATCCGGTGAACATCACAAACGGCCAGGACAACGGTAGTAACCATGTACCGAGCCTAACCCCCCGGACCAAAGAGAAAGGGCCCGCCGGAGCGGACCCTTGATTTCATCTCGTAGAGATAATCCCTTAGATAGTCACCATGTCGCGTAGCTTGCCCGGCGTCGAAGGGTGACGCAACTTGCTCAGCGCCTTAGCCTCGATCTGACGGATGCGCTCACGCGTCAGGTTGAACTCTTTACCAACCTCTTCAAGGGTTCGAGGCTCGCCAGTGATCAGGCCGAAACGCAGGGCGAGAACCTTGCGCTCGCGATCGCTGAGGGTGCCGAGCATGTTCCACAGGTCCTCCTGGCGCAGCGCAACTGCAGCGGCCTGGAACGGACCTTCGACGTCCTCGTCTTCGATGAAGTCGCCGAGTTCGGCATCTTCGTCACCGACAGGCTCGTGTAGCGAGACCGGCTCGGGAAGAACGCGGAACGCCTCACGCACCTTCTCGGGAGACAGGTCGGAACCTTCGGCGATCTCCTCGATCGTCGGCTCACGGCCGAGTTTCTCGAGCAACTCGCTCTGGACCTTGCGGACCCGGTAAAGGGTCTCGACCATGTGCACCGGGATGCGGATCGTACGGGCCTTGTCTGCGATGGCTCGCGTGATGGCCTGACGGATCCACCAGGTGGCGTAAGTGGAGAATTTGAAGCCTCGTTGGTAGTCGAACTTCTCGACCGCACGCATGAGACCAAGGTTCCCTTCCTGGATCAGGTCCAGGAGCGGAAGGCCAGCGGCGGAATACTTCTTGGCGATCGAAACGACGAGTCGAAGGTTCGACTGGATGAAGCGACGTTTCGCGGCCTTACCGGCCCGCACAGTCATCTCGAGGGTGATGCGCTGCTTGTCGGAAAGCTTCTTCGTCTTGCCGAGTTTCTCGACAGCCTTCTCGCCCTCTTCGATGGCGCGGGCGAGTTCGACTTCCTGGACGTCCGTTAGGAGGGGGTACTGACCGATCTCGCGCAAGTACTGCCGCACAAGATCTTCATGCGCCGCTTCCTCTCGACTTGATTCGTAGGGCCTAGAGACCTGGGCCATCCAATCAACCTCTTTCTGAATCCGAAGACACGTAGTAGCGCGCGAACGCGCTGATAACTCTGCTGGCCCCCGGCCCTCGGCTTTCGTCTCCCGGTTGGGCTGCCCCCAAAAGGCACCCGTTGGTTTGGGAGGAAGTCTTCAAGATCCGGTTTTTCGTGCTACAGAGACGATTCTCCACCATGCTAAGGGAATCCTGCCCCAGTGTGAAGAGGTCACCCCTTGTGACCTAGATACAAAAACATCTCTCGGAAGGGTCATATTCCCGCCCTAACCCGAACGAAGCAGGCTCGTAGGATTGGGCGGTGGAGCAGAAACGACCACCCAACGACGCCGGCCTGATCGTCCTCGTATCGGCTTGCCTTGCCGGGAAAACCTGCCGTTATGACGCCACCGGCGCCCTGGACGACGAGGTCTCGAGGCTGGTTGCTGAGGGCCGAGCCCTGCTCGTCTGCCCCGAGGTCGATGGTGGTTTGGGGACACCGAGGCCACCAGCCGAGATCGTCGGAGGCGATGGCAACGACGTCCTGGACGGAGAAGCCCGGGTCGTCACGATCGATGGAGCGGACGTAACCGACGCCTACATAGCGGGAGCTCACCATGCTTTGGAACGGGCACAGAGGGCGGGAGTGACGACTGCGATCCTCAAGGCCCGAAGTCCCTCGTGCGGTTGCGGCGAGATCTACGACGGGACCAACTCACGGACGTTGCAGGTGGGAGATGGTGTCACTGCTGCGCTACTCAAGCGCCATGGTGTGGCAGTCGTAACGGACGAGGAAGGAGACAAGCAGGACTGAACACGCAGGGGCCGAATCCTCCCGGAGAACCTAAACACTCCAATACCGGGAGGATCAGATGCGCAAGGCACTCATCGTCGCCCTAGTCTCCGGCTTGATCGCCGGTGCTCTAGTCGGCCCAGCCGTAGCAAAGAAGAAGGCGAAACCCCAAGCCGTCACTCTCTACCTACACGGCACGCTCCCTGCAGAAGAGCCGAGCATCCCCGACCGGTGGCTCAACAACATTTGGCCGACCCTGGACCCAACCGAACCCAGTGGCCAGTCGAAGTCTCAGATGATCACAAACTACGTTGGTGGACCGAACACGAACTGTTCGGGCAACGGCCTCCTTCCAGTCTGGCGCGGGAACCTCACCGGACAAGTGAAAGGCGATGTGAAGTTCACGCTCACAACCGCAGCCGTGCCGACCACTGCGATCGTCGCCAGCCTTTACCCGGACGGAACGGGTGGATGTAACGAGTCAGCCGAGGCTCCCGCTGCCCAGATCCAGGTAGACCTAGCCGCAGGGCAAGCGGTTACCGAGATCGTTTTCGAAGACGTTGATTTTGAGGCGATCGCGAGCTTGGTCCTGATGCTGCACATCCCGAACCTGACTCCTGGCCAGGCCCGGATCTTCTATGACGGAGCCGATGCTCCTTCGAGCCTCGAATTCCTTTGCACACCAACCACCCAGAAGACCTGCGTCTAGGAGCTGATGATGAAAAGAGTTCTAGTCGTAGCCCTTGCAGCCGGTTTGATCGCCGGTTCGCTCGCTGGCCCGGCCGTGGCGAAGAAGAAGAAGCCGAAGGCGAAGCCCCAGGCGCTCACGCTCTACTTCCACGGGCCGTACGCGTCCGGTGAGCTGGATTATGCCGAGACGCTGGCCAATACCCTCCAAGGGATACCGGATGGGTTCCAGGTCATGGACTCGACAGAGCCGTCTGACCCGGCGCCCGACTCGATGTTCCTCACGAACTATGTCGTTGGACCGAATACCGCATGTAGCGGGAACGCTCTTTTCCCCACCTGGGAAGGTGACGTCATCGGCAAAGCTACGGGTGACCTCACCGTCTACCTAAACGCTCTCGCTCACCCGGCTTCCACCGTGCAGGTCGACGTCTTCGCCGATTCGCTCGGCGGGTGTGACAGCTCCTTGGGTTCCACCGGCTACGTACCTCCGGTTGCAACCGCTGAGGTGACTCTGGCTCCTGGTGCAGCTGAGAACGAGATCGTTTTCGAGGATGTGAACTTCGAGATGGCGCTCAACATGGTGATCATGGTCACGCCGATCGACGGTGCTGCGGCTAACGAGCCGACTTCGCAGGCTCGAGTGCTCTACGACTCTTCGAGCTACGCATCACGTGTGGAGTTCCTCTGCACTCCGACGGCTCGTGCAAGTTGCACGCCATGAACCTCATGAAGAAGCTGGCGCTACTGGTCCTGTCGGGAAGCCTCCTCCTTGGGGCCACCGTCGGTCCGGTCGCGGCCAAGGCAGCTCCAGCGACTCTCTACCTTCACGGTAGGGGGCCGGCAACCGAGGCTTACATCAACGAAACCTGGGTTGACTCCAATTACATGCACATGGACACGACAGAGCCGACCGCGGCCGGGCCGAGTTCGATGTTCGTGACCAACTACTTCCGTGGGCCGAACACCGATTGCGATGGCAACGGTCTCCTTCCGTTCTGGCGGGGAGATCTCGCTGGGAAGTTCAAAGGAGACATCAAGGTCACGCTGCACACGGTGGCAACGCCCGCAGTGAAGATGACGGTGTCGATCTACCCGGACCCGACGGGTTCTTGTGCCTCGGACGGCAGTAACCCAGCCCTCCCCGCGGCGGAAGCTCCTCAGCCGATCGCCACGGATGTTGTCGACGTTGCCCCCGGCCAAGCGGTTACGGAGATCCTCTTCGAGAACGTGAAGCTGAAGGCCGCGGCCACCTTGGGGCTGCAACTGAGCATCCCGACGCTGTCGACGCCAGGTCAGGTGCGGATCTTGTTCGATTCTGCCGACTACGCCTCGAGCATCGAATTCCTAAAGTAGTCAGCTGATCCGTCTTGAAAGGCCCGGGATTATCCCCCGGGCCTTTCCTTTTTGCCCCGGTTCGTGTCTAGAGGATGGCCGCTCGTGGAGGCGAACCTGCCTAGAACAGTTCTTCTAAGGAGGGTGAAGTGAAGCGAACGATCTCAGTACTTCTTGCAGCAGGCCTCATCATCGGAATGTTCGCCATGCCGGCCGTTGCGAAGAAGAAAAAGAAGCCAGCGAAGCCGGTAAAGGTAGAGCGCGTTGTCGAACTGACCTACCAAGGCCCAGGGGCCGGCGTTGTGTCCCCAGCAGCCTCGGGCGGTATCTGTCCTTTCTCCGACCCCGCGTCCCAAACGTGCATCGAGATCTTCCCGGAGGCCGGCGAGAAGTACATCAAAGTTGAGATGGCGGACGCAACCGGTCTCACCGTGGGTGGGTTCATCTCTCAGGGCGACACGACTGGTGATGGGATCGGCGATCTCTACGGAGATTTCTGCGGCGGTCATCCCGAGCCGATCGCGATGCAAGCAGAGATGACGGCGGTCCGGATCAGTTTCTACGAGGGCGCTTGCGCTGATGCTTCGGGACCTTCAGTTGTCACAACCGGAACGATCACAGTCACTTTCTCCAACCTGCCTTAGATCTGCTGCGGGCAATACAGGGAGGCAATACCGAGGGGGCCGGACCTAGTCCGGCCCCTTTTGCGTGGGAGGAATCGGGTCAGTACCGCCGAACCCTCAGGCAGAAGCTCATATCGATGGGGAGACAGACGATGAAGAGAACGATCGTTGTAGCTCTAGCACTCAGCCTGGTCGCGGGGGCGATGACCGCTCCGGCAATGGCAAAGAAGAAGAAGCCCAAGAAGCCCGTTCGCGTCGAGCGCGTCCAAGAGTCGCGCTACGAGATGCCTTGGGGCTTCAGCCTTGCGGGTACCGGTGCGTGCAGCGGCTGCCCGTCTTTTCCGAACGGCGAAGATGAGACTTGGATCAAGGTGGAAGTGATCGATGATGCGGCTCCTTCGGCCGAGATCTCCCTGTCGTGGGACACGGACGGTGACGGCATCGCCGATACCGGTGTAAACGTTTGTGGAGCGACAGATGGGTTCGTCGCGATCCCGGGATCCGTCAGCCCCACTGCTTTCCCAAGCTCCATCGGTGGACCGGAGTGCCCTGGCTCAGCGGCGACTTCGGGAGCCATCAAAGTCACCTACGCGAACATGCCCTAGGGAGAGTCAATGAAAAAGATCTTTACCGCTGTTTTGGTTTCTGGTCTGGTAGCAAGTTCACTGGCGACACCCGCGATAGCGAAGAAGAAGGCTAAGAAGCCCGTGCGCGTTGAGCCGCGTTGTTGAGGTGCGCTACGAAGCACCGCCAGCGATCGGTACCGGCGATGCCGGCGGAGTTTGCTCTGGCTGTCCCACGATCCCCAACACTTCAGATGAGGTGTGGATGAAGGTTGAAGTTATCGATGATGCGTTGCCGATCGGTGGCTTGAACATCACCTTCGGGGACAGCAATGGCGACGGCCTTTATGACGGCGGCTTCTTCGTCTGTGGTGCTACGGACGGATGGGTCGAAGTTCCCGGTGCCGCGGCGATGCAGACTTTCCCGTACGTCGTTTCGGGATCGCAGTGCCCTGGTGGTGGAGCTACATCGGGGACGATCAAAGTCACTTACTCAAACATGCCGCCTCCCGGCAAGTAAGCGATAGACGCGCAGAGGGCCGGTCATTTGACCGGCCCTTTTTCTTGTCTTGAAGAGGTCGTATAGCGACCTAATTCTGACGCAGAATCGTTACTTGGCGGCGGTGTAGAGGCGGGCTACCTCGTCCCAGTTCACTACGTTCCACCAAGCCTCGATGTAGTCCGGGCGGCGGTTCTGATAGTTGAGGTAGTAGGCGTGCTCCCAGACGTCGAGGCCGAGGATCGGCGTGAGGCCGTCCATCAGCGGTGAGTCCTGGTTCGGACGGTTGAGAACCTCGAGCTTGCCGCTGTTCACGACGAGCCATGCCCAACCGGAGCCGAACTGCAGTGTCGCGAGCTCCGAGAACTTGTCCTTGAACTCTTTGAAGGAGCCAAGATCCGAATCGATCGCCGAGGCAAGGTCGCCGGTCGGCTCGCCGCCGCCGTTCGGGCCGAGGATCGTCCAGAACAGCGAGTGGTTCGCGTGGCCGCCACCGTGGTTGCGGACGGGACCCTGCTTGTCGGCCGGGACGCTTGAGAAGTTCCGAAGGAGCTCCTCGACGGGCTTGTCGGCCCATTCGGTGCCATCGATAGCAGCGTTGAGCTTGTCGATGTAGGTCTGGTGGTGCTTGGTGTGATGGATCTCCATCGTCTTCGCGTCGATATGGGGCTCGAGCGCGGAGTAGTCGTACGGCAGTTCAGGCAGTGTGTGAGCCATGCCTATGCCTCCCTTTCGTTTAGCGGTTCTCTTGGTAGCTATGCCCAAGAACCGAGCCTAACGCCCGGTTCGGAGCCTCTAGTAAGGGCAACCGAACCGGCGTTAGAACATTCCGGAAGCTAGACGGTGGGGCGGCGGTACTCGAGGATCGAGTGCAGGACCTGCCCGCCGGACACGGTGACCGCGTAGTCGGCAAGACCATATTCGTGGCGTTCCGATGTTCTTTGGGTCGGCAGGATCGACCCGAAGATCGCGATAGACCCAGCCCCGTGCGATAAGGACCCGAGGTTGATAGTGGCTCCGGAATCGATCGTTCCGACCGTGATCTCGCCCTCTTTGGCGTTCCAGGCGGTTGATGCGATGCCCCAGTTGGGAGCGTTCCTGATGTTTGAGCCGGATCTGTATCCGAGCGGTACGGCGTAGTAGGTCTGGTTGGCGAGGCCTCTCAGATCTTCTTCCCAGGGGTGGCCGAGCGTCCCGAAGTCGACCTTGCCCCCTTGCCACTGGCTCATCTTGATCTCGTTGGTTCCGGGGAAGATCCCCCCGTCGGCCAGGAGCCTGATCGCTCCGTCGGTTAGGACGAGCTGACCACCGTCCTCCGCGAATCCCAGCAGTGCATCGATGTAGGCCTGCTTGTCGTAAGCGTCACCAGAGCTCGCTGGCGGGAAGGGATCGTCGGAAACAACGATGGAGTCAAAGGCGCTGAGGTCAGCGCTCCCATCCGAGACCGAGGAAGCGTCTATCGGATCAACAAGAGAATCGACCTCGTTCGCTAGATCCGTGAAGTAGTCCATCCGCGACGCGCTATATGCGGCGAGGGGCCGCCCGCCCTCGGGCGTGCTTGCTTCGCGCTCGATCCTTCGCGGGTCAAGGACGTAACCCACATCTCCGAGATCCAGTTCGGCCGTAACACCGTCGGTGACGAGAGACTCGACGATAGTTGCCTCGATGACGCCTTGGACTGCGGCGACGTGAGCCTGCTCTAGCGGCCCGAACCAAACGTTGTTCGGAGCGGTGTGAGAAAGGAAGTTCTCGACGTCGAGCTCGGTAGCTCCTTGTGCGGCGAACCAGTCGCCCATGAAACCAGAGTCGTCGTAGCCGACGATGTCGAAGGCCGTAGCGAAGGTTGCCGGCTTCATCGTCCTATCCCGACCGATCCCGTCGAAGAGGATCTGGAGGAGAACATTCTGTTCGGCGAATTTCCGTTCCACGGTTCCTTCCATCGCGTCCGCTAGCGATAACTCTTTGGCCTGCTCGGAAGGGGTCCACTGATCGGCCGGGTACATGATGTCCGCGAACGAGTTCGTGGCCGAAGTCAGCTCGCCATGGATGTCGGTAGCGGTTGTGAGGTTGGGGAAGGTGCCGACCAGGTCGACCCACGCGCGAGTCTCGGGTTGTGCAAGCTGATTCTGCTTGGTCCACCCGGTCGTTGGATAGTCGCGGTTCAGGTCGGCGCCGGTGCCATTCCCGCGGTTGAAGGAGCCCGGCAGGTCTCCATCGGCCCACCCGTCCGGGTTGATGAACCCGAAGTAGATCTCGGTCTCCGCGAGGACCTGCTCAAGGGGGAACGACGCTTCTCCCGCCCATAGAGGACGCTGACGGTCTGTCTTCCACCAAACGGCAAGGTCCTCGATGTAACGGATGCCGCCCTCACGGCCCGCGGACTCGTTGCCGTGCACGGAAAGAGACAGTGCGACCTGACGTTTCGGCGTTGTCACCGTCTCGTCGGTCACCCGGACGACGTACACATCGTTGTTGTCGGGGCTCTTTCCGATGTTCATGACGTCGATGATGCTCGGCTCGAACGCTTCGAGAGCGTCCAGAACAGGCTTGAACTCTGCCTTGTATTGGAGGAAGGACACCGACTGCAACGGGGGAGCGACGATGCGACCGCCGCAAGCCGCTCGAGTGAGTTCGAGCGTGCACGTGGGGGCCGCGAAAGCTATCGGGGCTGCTAGGGCTGCAACGGTACTTACGGCCACTAGGGGTCGCAGGATGCGCATCTGTTCTCCTTAGGTTGATCCAGAGATGCTTGGGAGATTCGCCCGATTCGACCCGTTTCCTGCGCTTTGGGTAGCTAGACCAGCCAGGAGGCTAGAGGCTCGAAGCCTTGAGTCAGAAGGAACTGGTGCCCGCCTGAGCGCACCTCGATGGTTTCGGCGTGGGGGAGGAAGGATGCCCACTTCTGTTGGTCGGCGGCCAGGACGGTGCGGTCGTCGTGTGCGTGAGCGAGAAGGGTCGGTATCGACAGCCGTCCTCGTGCCGCATCCATCACTTCTTTCAGCTCGGGGTCGTAGAGGAATGAGTTGAGGGTCCCGAGCCGGGCGGGGATCGTTTGGCGGCCGAAGTCGCGCACGACCTCTCGCGGGTAGCCGCGCGCAACGGAGACTGGGAACGACAGGATCGGCCAGGCAGTTCGCAAGGTTCCCACCGCCAGCCGGGCAAAGGGCCGAGGGCGATAAGAACTCGAGTAAACGGACCCTGCCGCGGTCGGGAAGGGGGCCGCGGCGAGAGCAAGGCGTTCGATGTTCTGATGATTCTGCGCGGCCCACAATGCGCCGATCACCCCACCGATCGAGTGGCACACCACCGTGACCGGTTCACCACCGATCAATTCGGCGACTACCGCATCGAGTGAACCAAGATGGAGGTCGCGGTCGTATCGAACGCCGGGCTTATCCGAGTGCCCGAAGCCTGCCAGGTCGGGCGCGACGACTCTCCATCCGTCTCCGAGTTTCTCGGACATCCCTTGCCAGTAGCGACCCGACCCTCCCAGGCCATGGATCGCAAGTACCGCGCGCCCAGTTCCCCCGTCCCATACGCGGAGTCGTCCCCAGGGCATCGCGAGATCTCGAGCCTTGAACCTTGGCATGGCCGATGAGGATACGAGCGGTTGAAGGTGGGTTCGGCGTTTACCCTTGGACCAGGGGCGGTTAGCTCAGCGGGAGAGCACTCGGTTTACACCCGAGGGGTCACTGGTTCGATCCCAGTACCGCCCACGAAGCGGATCCGCACGGCGCCTGTTGCCGCTTCGCGGCGGCGCCTTAGCGGAGGTTCGCTTCGTGAACGGTCCTTCGCCTAACCCGAGCCATCTCACCCGCCGGGCGGCTTCGCCGCTTCCTCCGGCGGGTTCTCTCCCAGTACCGCCCACGAAGCAGATCCGCACGGCGCCTGTTGCCGCTTCGCGGCGGCGCCTTAGCGGAGGTTCGCTTCGTGAACGGTCCTTCGCCTAACCCGAGCCATCTCACCCGCCGGGCGGCTTCGCCGCTTCCTCCGGCGGGTTCTCTCCCAGTACCGCCCACGATAAGAAGAGGCGCGGTTAACCTGCGCGTGTGTCTGCCGGCCTAACGCTTCTCGTGGATGCGTCAAGTCTCATCTACCGGGCGTTGTTCTCCACTCCCGATTCGGTGACCGCGCCCGATGGGAGGCCGATCAACGCAGCACATGGATTCCTCGGGATGCTTGCAAGGCTCGTTACCGATCACGACCCCGAGTTCATCTGTTGTGCAACCGATGAGGACTGGCGACCGGAGTGGCGTGTCGAGTTGATCGATAGCTACAAGTCTGTTCGAGCCGAGCCGGGGAGCGCGCAGGAGGAGGCAGAGGACATCCTCGAGCCGCAGATGCCGCCGCTCTTCGAGATCCTCGAGGGCTGCAAGATCCCGGTGGTGGGCCATCCGGGTGCCGAAGCCGAAGACGTGATCGGAACCCTTGCCGAACGAGCTCCGGGTCCGGTCGGCATCGTCTCGGGCGACCGCGACCTTTTCCAACTGGTTCGTGATCCCAAGGTGCACGTCCTGTATCCGCGCCGTGGCGTCAGTCAATTGGATGTTGTGAACGAGAGCTACATCGAGGAGCGCTACGGCATCCCGGGTCGCGCCTACCGAGATTTCGCAGTGCTGCGGGGTGATCCTTCCGATGGGCTGCCGGGCGTTCGTGGCATAGGGGAGAAGTTGGCCGCCACGCTTGTGGCTCGTTACGGAAGCCTCGATGCCATCATCGAAGCAGCCGAAGGCTCGGAGCAGAACGTCTTGATCGGGAAGGTCCGCCGGGAACTCGATTATGTGAAGCGAGCCGTCCAGGTCGTCTCGATCCCCACAGACCTACCGATCCCCGACGTCGATCTCACGCGACCGCGGAAAGCCCCCAAGCCGTCGCTCTACAAAGTGGCAGAGAACTCCGGACTAGACGGCGCACTAAGCCGCCTAGTCGAGGCTCTCACCTCATGAACTCTTTGCCAGTTTCGCGACCGTAAGGGTCGTTAGATTGGCAAAGAGGCACCCGATCGAGCGGTGGCTTCCCTCAGAAAGTCTTCGATCTCTGCCAGGACTTCATCAGCTCGGAAAACTACGTCATCCCAGGTGTAGTACAGGATCGTCCACCCCAATCTCTGAAGATGTCGATGGCGAGCGAGGTCTGCGTTAAGTCGTCCGGGCCCGTGCCAGCGACGACTATGACACTCGATGCCAAGGAAGGCTCGTGGAAAAGCGAAGTCCAGGAAGTACTTCTTCGCACCGAGTACCTCATGGTTGGCAACCAAGTCGTGGTGCTTGATGCGACGAAGGATCCTCAGCATCCGAGTCTCCATCTCGCTCCGCACCTCTTGATCATTCAGATCACGGCCCCGCACGAGCTTCAGAAAGGCTCTTGCACCCCTTATACCGCGCGGATCTGTAGGTATCGAGGCGCGCAACCTGGTGACGGTTGTTAGGCGTCTTCGTAGCGCGTCATCCATGGCCTTGCCCACCATCGCCGCGGGATAGCTCGCGCACGCATCCAAGAGAGCGCGCTCGATAGTCGTACCGTGCATCCCCGCTACTGCGCGACGCGGCGAGGCGAGATTGCGGGAGGCGTCGGGATCTGACTCCAGGAGTAGATTTTCCAGTTGTGAGGAAGAGCTCGATCTGGGCGTTGTGGAAGCCCTCAAGGCCGAAGAGCGCAAGAACGGTCCCACCAGCGAGAAGGGCTCCTTCGCCGCCCCATTCCCACGCAGCTCGCACTCGTGCGCGAAACGTGTCGGGATAACTGGCCAATCGGTATACGCCGGGGAAGACGACTTCCAGGAAGCCGGAGGCGATACGACGATCGAGCGACCGCCCGGGACACCCAGCATCGATGGCACGCTGACGGGAAACGATCCCATCGTTTCCATTGCCGAGACGTAGAAGAAGAACATCGATCTGCACCATCACAGCAGAACGTGAGTGGATGCCCTCTGCTGTGAGCCAGATCACATGACTCTTTGCCAGACTGACGACTCTCAGGGTCGTCAGACTGGCAAAGAGGCGCCGACCTCCTACCTAGGTGGGGCTAGGCGTTGGGGGAGGGTGAAGCGCCACTCGGCGTCTTTGATCTCAGCTGCAGTTAGGTTCGTCTTTCCGTCCGGAGACATGTAGGACTCGAGGCGTGGGGTGATCTGGCCTTCGAGGAACTTGGTCCGGTTATGGGTCAAGAACGGGAGCTCGATCTTGGCGGACTGCACCGTCACATCCGTGCGGGTCGCGACGTACCGGAATTCGTCCGTGTTCGCGCTGGAGATCAACACTCCTATCCGGTGTCCCTCAGCGATAGGCCAGTCCTGGCCGTAAAGCGTGAAACTGAAGTTACGGAGTCCGGTGCCTGTCAACGACTGGACGCCTCGCGAGATCATCGTCACCGTGCCATCTTTTGCGATGTCGTAGACGTTGGCGGCGATGTTCGCGTTCGGGGCCGCGTCAACCTTGACGTTCACCACCGGGGTGCCTGATAGCCACATGTCGTAGGGGAGGGGCTTCGAGATACTCCATAGCCCCTGAGTGGCAGTGGGCCTCAGGCCGGTGCCTGAACCGCTATCCGCATAGGTACCGGTTCGGAGCTTGGTGGTGAAGGTCTTGGAATCCTTGGGGGGCCAACTAGCTTCGGCTCTCCACCTGCCAAGGATGTCTTGCACTTCGATCGCCGGCTCCTTGACCTTGGGCTTGATGCCCTTCAGGTGTTCGTCGAGGAAGCGCATCACGTCGTCGATGAACCCCTCGTGGCCTACGGCCAGCCGGGTGTCGTTGCCACCGGCACTACACGCCTGCTGCGTTTCCCATGCTCGGCAATGATCGAACTGACCGAACCAGGCTCGGTTCTCGTCACCGGACAACGAGTTGTAGTACTCGAATGCGCCATCGGCTTTCGTGTTGGTTTCAAGGAAACCTTGCGTGAGGAAGGTGGGCGTGTCTTTGCCTTTGGCAGTTGGAAGAAGGTTGCGCTCGGCCCAATAGGGGCCGCTTTCGCTGAAATCGACGTTGTGTCCGGCGATGTTGACCGCGTAGCACCACGCTTGAGGCGCACCGCTGGCGTGGTACTCGGGCGAGTCGGTGGGGCGCCCCGGCTGCGCATCGACCGCCGTGAAGGACGCACCATAGGGATAGTTGGTGCGGGGGATCCCATTCATATAGATGTAGCGGTAGCCGGAGAACACCGGCTCGAGCGACACGACGGCAGCGAGGCCCTTCGGTTCTTGGGCGATACCCATGAGCCCAGTCCATCCGTCGTACGACTTACCGATCAGGGCAACTTTCCCGTTGGACCATGGTTGCGACGCGGCCCACTCGACCGCGTCCTTGACGGCCGTCTGTTCCCGCACTCCACCCCAGTCGTTACATCCTCCCGAACCTCCGTCACCCGGGAGGTCGACCATCACGTACGTGTACCCCTTACGGATGGCGCCGCTCAGATCGAGGAAGTCGTAGAAGCGCGGGTTCGGCCCGGTGCCTTGGAGATCCGTGGGAGTGGTCGAGCCGCTGTGATTCGTGTAGGGGCTGACGGTCAGGATCACTGGAGTCTTGACGTCATCCGCTAGGCCCTTGGGGCGCAGGACGTCGGCATGCAGCTTGTTGATCCCGTCCGAAGACATGAAGTAGTGCTCGGTGTGATCGGCATCCTCGCGGGGGGCCGCGCTCGCAGCAGTGCCTGCGACGAGCAACAGAGCGATGAGCGCGGTAAGGATGCGGGGGCGCATCAGGGCCTACCTTTCAGGCGTAAGCGTCTGCTGTCATTTCTCCGCAAACGCCGGATCTCCTACAAGAACGAGCTTCTATGTAGTCACCGGCGTCAGCGGTGGGGGCAGCCTGAACGGCCATTGGGCCGCGCCGATCTGCTCAGTCGTTAGGACCGTCTTGCCGGCTGGGTTCATGTAGCTCTCAAGCCTTCCGGTCGGTGCACCCTCGAGGAACTCCGTTCGCTGGTAGGTGAGGAACGGAAGCGTGATCTTGGCGTTGCGCACGGTCACGTCCGTTCGAGTCGCCGTTCCTGTGTACTGGAACTCGTCCTGGTTGGCGCCGGAGATGAGCACGCCGATGCGATGACCGGCCTCGATCGGCCAGTCTTGACCGTAGAGGGTGAAGGTGAAGTTCCGGATCCCCGTCCCCGTCAACGACTGGACCCCACGCGAGATCATCCTGACGACGCCGTCGGGGCCGATGTCGTAGACGTTCGCGGCCATGTTGGCGTTGGGCACGGCGTCGACACTTACGCTGACCACCGGCGTGCCAGAGACCCAAACATCGTGGGCCAGAGGTTCCGAGATGGTCCATATTCCCTGCGTCGCCGTCGGTGTTGTACCGCGCCCCGACCCGCTGTCGTTGTAGGTTCCCGCCCGCAGTTCCGTTTCGTAGAGCTGCATATCTGCCGGTGGCCAACTGGACTCGGCCCTCCATCTACCCAAGATGTCCTGTACCTCGATCGTGGGATCCTGCACCTCGGGCTCTATGCCTTTCAGGTGAAGGTCGAGGAAGCGCATCACTTCGTCGATGAAACCGGCGCGACCGACCGCGAGACGAGTGTCGTTGCCGCCTGCGTTGCATGCTTGCTGCGTCTCCCATGCGCGGCAGTGGTCGAACTGACCGAACCATGCGCGGTTTTCGGTGCCATCAAGCGAGTTGTAGTACTGGAATGCCCCATCTGACTTCGTGTTCGTCTCCAGGAAACCTTGAGTGAGGAAGACCGGTGTGGTCTTACCCTCCGCGGTCGGTACTAGGTTCCGCTCGGCCCAGTAAGGGCCACTCTCGCTGAGGTCGGCGTTGTGTCCCGCGATGTTGACGGGATAACACCATGCTTGAGGTGCTCCGTTCACTTGGTATTCGGGGGTGTCGCTTGGGCGTCCGGGCTGCGCGTCTACGGCCGTGAAGGAACTTCCATAGGGCCAGTTCGTGCGACGGACGCCGTTCATGTAGATGTAGCGATATCCGGAGAACACCGGCTCGAGAGAAACAACGGCTGAGAGGCCCTTGGGCTGCTGTGCCACGCCCATTAGACCCGTCCACCCGTCATAGGACTTTCCGATCAGCGCAACCTTGCCAGTGGACCAAGGCTGCGACGCGGCCCACTCGACCGCGGCCCGAACTCCTGCTTGCTCCCGGGCGCCACCCCAGTCGTTGCATCCGCCGGACCCTCCGTCACCGGGAAGATCGACCATCACATATGTGTAGCCCTTCTGAAGAGCGCCACTAAGGTTCAGGAAATCGTAGAACCGCGGGCTCGGACCGGTCCCGCTGAGGTCGGTCGGCGAGGTAGCGCCGCTGTGGTTCGTGTAAGGGCTGACCGTCAAGATCACCGGCGTTCGCTCGTCCGCAGGCATGCCCTTGGGTCTCAGGACATCGGCGTGCAACTTGGTGATCCCATCGGAAGAAGTGAAGTAGTACTCGCTGTGGTCGGCGTCGTCGCGGGGAGCCGCACCAGCAGCGGTGCCGGCGATGACGAGCACAGCGATGAGTGCCGTGAGGATCCGAGAGCGCACGGTGCCTACCTTTCGTCGGTGGTGTGGCGATTGCGGACAATTCTCCATAAATGCAGGATTTCCTACCAAATGGGTGAACTAGAACGGTCGTGTGGTGGGAGGGACCGTCAACACCTTGGGAGGAACGATGATCCGGCGCTCGCGTGCCCTTTTCCTTGCTGTGTCCTGTTTTCTCGCTGTTCTGCCCAGCTTTGCTTCAGCCCAGCCTTATCCGGTCCTCGAGGAGCCAGTGCTCCGCCCAGATTCCGCTTTCGAGGCGACGGAGTACGGCTACAAGCTGAAGAGCCTCACTTTCCCGGACTCTATCCATCCCACGATCTTCACCATGGAGGGATATGCCGGGGCGAGCCGTCCCATGCCCAACCTCTACCTGCGCATGGACGACGGTGAATTGATGGCGCTCCGGGTCACGTTCGGTGCCGGCCCCCGAGGGGATTACGCCTCGGTCCAGGCATCGACACGAGGGACCGAATGTTCCGGTGGCTCCTTCAACCTTTACGACCGCCGTCATGCATGGGACGGACACGAGATCATTGAGTGGGTCGCAGACCAGAGCTGGAGCAACGGCAACGTCGGCATGTTCGGCTCTTCTTTCCCGGGGCAGACCGGTTACTGGGTTGCCACAACCAAGCCACCGGCGCTCAAAGCTGTGAGCGCGAACCTGCTCCACTCCGACATCTATCGAGACATCTTCATGCCGGGAGGTGTGCAGAACTATCTCTTCCCGACTTTGTGGACCTACGCGGCCGGTCCGCACCGGCTGCCGCAAGATAGCGCAGACGGACTTCAAGGTGACGAGATCTGCGCGCAGCTACAGGCGTCTCGCTACAGCGCTGGAGATCTTCCGCAGGCTGAGAACGAACCACTGTGGGCGGCGCTGCGTTCGGTCGACGACCAGTGGTACAGCGCGCATGCGGCCCTCACCTATGCCGACACGATCAAGATCCCCTATTACCAGCAGACGAACTGGCAGGACGAGCAGGTGGGTCCGCGCTCGGTCGTTCTGTTCAACCACATCCACCCCACGCCGCAATTGATCACGAATAGTGCCGGTGAAGAGGTCTTAGTCGAGCCGAAGAAGTTCGTGACTTCGAACGGTGATCATGGCCATGGGAACTTCGCCGGACGCGACCGGTGGGATTTCTTCGACATCTTTCTCCTCGGGATGCCAGATGTGAAAGGGCTTCTCGACAGCAAATTCACGAACTATTTCGAGACCGACAACGACGGCAATGCGACCGCGACGAAGTCGGGCGACTCGTGGCCGTTCGCCGACACGACCTACGAGAAGTCCTTCCTGAGGGCGGGTGAACTACTGAGTGACGAGGCACCTACTACCGCCGAAGACCCAGACGTCTATCTGTCTGGGGCCTCTCGACAGAACTGGTTCCAGTACTTACCGGATGAGAACTTCGGCAGCCAGGTGCGAGACGCGCGTGGGTTGCCCGACCAGCTCACCTACATAAGCGAGCCGATCCCGGATGGTGAGACGAAGACGATCGCCGGCCCGATCATGATGAACCTCGCTGCTTCACTTGCGGGTACCGACGCCGACTTCTACGTTTCGGTGTCTGATCTCTTCCCGGATGGGAGCGTGTCGTTCCTGCAGCGCGGGCTCCTCAAGGCATCGCATCGAAAGGTGAGCCCCCGTCGCTCGTACTACGCGGCCGACGGCGAGACGATGGTGCAGCCCTACCGTCCTCACTCGAACCCTCAGCCGATCAGACCGGGAGAGATCGTCAACTACAAGATCGAGATCTTCCCTCTGGGGTACATCTTCCGACCGGGTCACAGGATCCTCATCCAGATCCACACCCCGCCGATCCTCGAGAAGATCTGGGGTTACACCCCGACCCACCACCAGCCTGCCGCCGTCAGCGTGTACCACGACGCGGACAACAAGAGCTGGATCCAGTGGCCGGTCGTGACGACGGATCAACCGATCCCCGAGAGCGAGACCCCGTGCCCGTTGCAAGGTGGCTTCTTCTGCGCGCCGAAGTCGCCGCTCAACTAAAGATCGATGGCCTCGGGGCAGTGTGAGCAACTCAGCGAGCTGCCACCTGCCCTGAGGTCAGTCCTCGAGTCCGCGGATCGCGCGGTGATGGCGACGATAGACGCAGAAGGTCGGCCGCATGTGGTTCCCGTCGTTTTCGCCATCCACGGAGATGATCTGGTGACGCCCATAGACCGGAAGCCGAAGACCGGCCGGACGTTGGGACGTAGGAAGAACATCCATCGTGATCCGCACGTCACATTCATGGCGGACAAGTGGTCCGACGAATGGACCGAACTTGCGTGGGTGATGGTTAGGGGCCAAGCATCGTTCCAGCCTCCCGAAAGTTCCCTCGCCGAGTTGGAGCTTCTCGTCGACCGTTACCCGAGGTATCGGGACACCTTGGAGGCGAGCGAAGTCATACGGATCGTGCCCGAACGGATCTCATGGTGGTCGTGGGCGTAGCGACTGGTCCATTGCAGAATCGAGTTACGCCCACCGGGGAGATCGTGTCCGATCCTGGGCGTGGACTGCTTATGGGGAACCGAGGCTGCTTGCATGGAGCGGATCGACGGCTCGGGGTCGCGCGGTGGCGATCGAAGCTCTGGATCTGCTGCGTACTCGATTGGAAAGGCGTCCAGCGGGACCCGATGCCACCGGGACGATGGACAGCGCTCTTCTTCTTGGACGAGGCGACTGCGCTGGCGGCCGGCCCTCGGTGGAGCTGCTGACGCCACCTTCGACAGCGGCCACGATCGCTGCCGGCTATCGCCCGCTACTTCACCCGAGTGCCATCCTCAGCTAGACGCTTGAGCTCTGAACCTTTCGAGCTGACTGGCTGCCTGCTTGCGAACCTGACCCTTAACCATCGGGGTCCATCCCATCAAGACTCCCACGGGGCCGAGGGCCATCCGCGTCCACCTGTAGATGTCGAAGTTGTCGGTGTGACTTGCGATCTTCCCGCCTTGGAACTTGAAGGTCGCGTCGATCTTGTTGTGGACGAGACGGCCGGTCTTGGGAAACTTGTACGTAGCCTCCCAATGCGCCGATCCATCCGTGTCGTCTGCCTTCACATCGCTGAAGGTGACGTTGATGTCATTACCTGAGGTGCAGAACATCCGCCACATCGATCGCACTTGAGAGGCATCGAGCTCAGGAAAGACGGGATCGCTGAAGCGGGCGTCATCCACGTACGAGCTTTCCATCGTGGAATGGTCGCCTTCCGAGAAAGCCTTATAGAAGTTGGATATCAGAGCCTCATTGGGATGCATATGTGTGGATCTCCTTTCGCTGATGCCTCATATGAGGCAGCATTACAGAATGCACGCCAACGTGATCGGGTGGGGTGTCATCGGCTTCTTCGTGATAGGTGGAGCCATCCTTTGGGTGGTTATGCCCGAGGTGCTCGTTGGCCAGATCTGGGTAGGCGTGGCATCCCTCTTAACCGTGATCTTCCTCCTCATCGGGAGGGGAGCGAAACGTGCAAGGGACATCATCAAGGCGGGGATAAGAGGTGAGGCCACCATCCTGGGGGCCGAGCAGACGGGCGTCTACATCAACAATCAGCCGAGGGTGAAGCTAAAGCTTCATGTACAGAGCCCCTACTCGGAATTCGAGGATGAGAAGACTGAGACGGTGCCGCTTATCTCATTGGGTCTGTTGACGAGCGGACGTCCGCTGGTCATCTACATGGATCCTCAGAACTCCAACGAGTACGTGATCGACTGGTCGAGCTCAGCATGATCGGAGGAGAGATGCGTTCGGGATCCGCCGCGTGCCTCGTGGCTCTGTCGTTCGTCGCAGTGTCCTGCGGAGGCGGTTCGGATCCCGTTGCGGATCCCGTAGCTTCCGGACCCCCCATCGAGAGTATGGCGCCGACCGAGGACGTGACGGCGACACTCCCCGCTGACTTGATCGGGTTGTTCAAGACGGTGGTCACTTTGGACGACCTCAAGAGGCTGAACGACCCTCATTTCGACCATCATCCAGAAGAACTCACCGGTACTCAGTATCTGGAGATCAGATCCGATGGGACCTACGTCTTCTACGAAGACCGGCCTGAGCGCCCCGTCATCCGTGGGTTGATCGAGGCCGACGAAACCCAGTTGACCTTCACGGATGAGGTGGCCGCGATCCCGGGTTTCATCCCTTGCCCGAGATCGGGAACCTATGCGTGGGAACGAGACGGAGACAAGCTGGTATTCGAAAACGTCAACGACAGTTGTCTGAAGCTCGGACGCATAGCGATAATGACCGCAAGCCCCTTCCGCGAGGCTTAGCTGTTCCCTTTTTGGATGGGCTATGTGGCGTCGGTCCCCAGTCCGAGCTGACGCATAAGGGAGATCGTGTCGGTCTGCACCCAACTCTCTTTTAGCTTCGAGTCCTCAACTCGGTGCATCGTGTGGCCGGTTAAGGCGATCGAGGCTCCAGTCGGTTCGACCCCCATCAAAGTCCCTTCATGCGTGCCCTTTGCGCGCCAACGGAAGGCAACGAACTCGTCGTCTGCGCTCATCTGAAGGATGTCGATAGTGATATCGGGGAAGGCTGAGCGGTAGGTGCTCACGAATGCTCTGACTCCCTCCCACCCGCCCTGGGCCGATGGATCGTCACCGTCGAGCCAATCCTCAGCGAAGATCTCACGCATCACGGCTTCGTTGTTGTCTTGGTTCCAACCCTCATCGATCCAGCGTTCGACTAGTTTCCGATTCTCTGCCGAACCCATCCTTCAGACCCCCTTCAGTCGGAATTGAACCTGAATCGGGTCGCGTTCTCGGGAAGGTTGGTCCAGGCAAGGATGCGTCTGGCTTTCAAAGCCCACGTGCCGCGCTCGGTGTAGGTGTCGGCGGTCGTCTTCATGCCGTAGTGGGCGTACTTGCTGTTGTTGATCTCAGCGAGCTGCTCGGCGGTCGCATGTTCGGGGTAGACGTACACGGCGTTCCCCTCCACGATGATCGCTCTGAGGCCATCTCCGATGTGCATAACGACTGCCGGGTTCCGCTCGACGTTGCGGTTGTGGACCGTCTCGGGGCTCCCGCCGTAGTACCAGGTGTCATCGAGCCAGATCCCATCGCGCGGGACGGCATGAGGTCGCCCGTTAGGACGGACACTCGTTATCCAGTAGGTCTGTGCTGCCTCCAGCTCTTGGCGGATGTCGACCCAATCAAGGATGTGAGAAGGATCGCCATAGCCTTCGGGGAGATCGAGCTGCTCGACGGCGGGGTCCATGCAGACATTCTTGCAGTTCGAGACCCGTCAAGCTCGTTCGAGGATCACCACCGGGATCTCTCGGTCGGTCTTCTTCTCGTAGTCGGCGAACCCCGGCATCACGGTCTTCTGTTTCTCCCAGATCCTCTGCCGCTCGTCGCCTGTCGCAACGCGAGCTCTCACGTCGTAGGTGTCTCCGCCTACTTCGATCGACGCCTCTGGATTGGTGAGGAGGTTGTGATACCAATCGGGATTCGAGGGAGCACCGCCCTTGGAAGCGAACACCGCCCAACCACGATCGTCGAGGGGCTGCGTGGCTAGGGGGTTAACTCGTTCGGCCCCGCTTCGAGCTCCCTTGTGATGAAGGAGCAGTAGCGTGTGCCCTTCGAAGTTTCCGCCGACGCGCCCATCGTTCTCGCGGAACTCCTTGATGATCTTCTCGTTCCAGTCATTTGCCATGTCAGTTCCAACGCTTGCTTCTTAGCTTCATTCCTGGATCGTCAAGTTGGCGCTAACCGCCGGCAAACGAACGCAGAACGACGAACCAGTGGGTTGGTTCGGTTCGTACCTGACGTCGCCACCGTTGGCGCGCGCTAACGATCGAGCGATGGCAAGACCGAGTCCTGTGCTGTCCGCCTTACTCGAGTGCGGACCTCTGGCGAACTTCGCGAAGAGTCGAGGGATCAGGTCCTCTGGGACCCCCGGGCCCGCATCTGTAACGCAGATCTCGATCGTCTCTTGATCTCCCGAGACCGAAACTCGTATGGGGGGTGCGCCGTACTTGTGGGCGTTGGAGATGAGATTCGTGACGATCCTCTGAAGGTGGTCGGGGTCAGTGTTCGCGGTCAATCCCTGAGGAGCCTCAAGCTCGACTTCAGAAGGGAAAGTTCGACCGACGTGTCTCAGGAACTCCGCTATGTGAACGGGTTCGCTACGGGGTTTGAGGACGTCCGCTTCCGCCCTGGAGATCAAGAGGAGGTCGTCGACGAGTCTGAACAACTGGTGGCTGGCATTTTCGATCATGTCGAGTCCGTCGAGCTTCTGTTCGTCGCTCGAACGGTCCCAGGTGTCTTTCAGTAGAGAGACCATCCCCGTTACAACGCTGAGTGGCGTACGAAGGTCGTGAGCTGCCATCGCAACGAACTCCATGATTGCCTTGTTCGTCGCTTGCGCATCGGAATAGATCGGCTCATCCGGGGAGCGCTCATCAGTCATCGTGCGAGATTATTCGACGCTTAGGGGACGTAGGCGACGGCTTCGATCTCAACGAGCATGGCCGGATCGATCAGGCGCGCGACCTCGACCATTGAGGTCACCGGCCTGATCGAGCCGAACACCTCTTCATGCGCGCGGCCCACTTCTTCCCACCGAGAGATATCGGTGACGTACATCCTTGTTCGGACGACTTCACGTAACGTGGCCCCCGCTAGCTCGAGGGCGGCTCCAACGTTGATCAACGTGATCCGCGTCTGCTCGTATGCGTCGCTACCCCCACCAACCGATCCGTCCCCAAGGGTCGCCGTGGTTCCAGAGATAAGGACGAAAGGTCCGGCGCGCACCGTTCGGCTGTAGCCGACCAACGGCTCCCATCTGGCTCCCGATCCGAAACGTTCGACCGTCACCCCGACAGGATGCCTCAGATCAAGCGACAAGAGAAAGGCCGGGCTCTAGGTGAGAGCCCGGCCGTGGATCCGTGGGGAATGCCTACTCTTCTTCTCCATCGTCGTCATCTGGGGACTCGTCGTCTCCCTCGATGACCACGACTTCGTAGTTGTCGTCGAGACGGACATCGACCGTTGTGCCGTCAGCCTTGGTGACCTCGACTTCCCACTTCGCACCGTTCTCGCTGTCAAGTTCCACGCTGTTGGCGGTGCCTCCACCCGTGGCCTCCAGTGCGGCGTCTACCGCTTTGTCCGCTTGCGGCCCGGTGATGTTCTCGTCTGAATCGCCACTCGCGATCGCAACGGTGCCGCCTGCGAGGGCCGCGGCCGCCGCAACGCCGGCCAGCGCGAGTACTAGTTTCTTGTTCATCGTTACCTCCTTGGCAGCCCTGATCCCTGGTCTGCCTCGAGGCTACGCCCCCTTAACTGAAGCCACTCTGAATGCATCGTCCCCTCAGCTAAGGCGCCAGAAATCGCTGACAAGCCCCACCGACCTGAAGGTTGCTTCTGCCTCCTCCGCTCCTCTCTTCTTCCATCCGGGTTGGTCACGGCCGGTGAACCAAAGCCTCGCGAGCTCCCATTGCTGCTCGGCGGACATCGATTCACCCGTGGGGTGCCCCACCCGCAACCAACGATCGAGGTGCTCTTCCGACCGGAAAGCGAGCATGTTCGCTCAGGTGTAGCCGACGTCCTCATACCAACGCGCTGCCGGTACTCCGAAATGGACGATGTGATCGGTGGGACCCAGCTTGCCATTCTTGACGACGAAACGAAGTTCTTCACCGCAGTCGGGGCACGGGGTGCTGATTTCACCGTCGGCTCCGAGTACCGCGAGGATGCCGAGTGCATCCCAGATGCAGATCGCGTCCCATGTGCGGTCCTGGGATATCACCTTGAAAGGGGAGTCGGATCCGGCGAAGGGGTGTGCGAGCCAGATGAGATGTGTTCCCGGCAACAGGGCGATGATGTCGTCGTCGTGCAGACGCATGAGGGCTCGTTCGATATCTACGAGCGGGGCACCGAGCTTGTTAGCGATCTCTATCGGAAGTGGGGCCCTACCTTCCTCTACGAAAGACCGATAGATCTCAACACGGACGTCGTTGATTGGCATACCGGGATGTAAACACGGCGCATCCAAGTCGTCAGGGGCGTGGTGATCTTTTGGTGGCAGGGCGCCGGGTCCTCATCCAGATCGCTCCAGAACCCACGCACAGGTGGTTCCACAAGGTGTATTTCGGAGGTTCGTGCCCACATAGTCGAACCCGTCGGCTGGACGGGGCCCGGATCGCCCCTGGAGGAGCGGGTTTCAGGGATGCTTCAGGCGCGACGCTTCATCCTCCGCCTAGGATCGATCGAGGATCACAACGTATGCGCGTACTGGTTGTTGAAGATGAAGAGAGATTGGCTTCCGGCCTGAAGAATGGGCTCGAGGCGGAAGGCTTCGCGACCGATGTTGCCCTCAACGGTGTGGATGGTCTCTGGATGGCGCGCGAGAACAACTACGACGCCATCGTTCTCGATGTGATGCTCCCCGGGATCAACGGATTCAAGATCTGCTCGACCCTGAGGGAGGAGGGGAAGTGGACGCCGATCCTGATGCTCACGGCCAAGGATGGGGAGCTCGACGAAGCTGAAGCTCTCGATCTGGGAGCAGATGACTATCTCACGAAGCCCTTCTCGTACGTTGTTCTCTTGGCTCGACTCCGAGCACTGCTCCGGAGAGGGGCACCGGAACGACCGGCGATCCTCGAGGTTGGTGACCTTCGCTACGATCCCGGCGCACGTCGCGTTTGGCGAGGCGACAAAGAGGTCGAGCTAACGGCGCGCGAGATGTCGCTCTTGGAGTTTCTGATGCGCCGAAGCGGCGAGGTCGTATCTAAGCGGGAGATCCTCGATCACGTTTGGGACTATGACTTCGAAGGCGATCCCAACATCGTGGAGGTCTACATCCGACATCTTCGCAACCGACTCGACAGACCATTCGACCGGGATTCGATCCGGACGATCCGGGGATCGGGGTACAGATTGGCTGAGGAAGACGGACAGGACTGATGCCCGTTTCCCGTTTCTTCAATGCTGGTTCCGTTAGGACCCGAACCACGGTCAGCGCGGTTCTCGTGGTGGGAGCCGCTCTCGTCATAGCGTCGCTGACCCTGGTCTGGTTCCTCCATCGCAATCTGACGGAAGACACTCGGACCACCGCGCGGTTCCGGGCAGTCACCGTTGTGGAACTGCTTGCGTCTGAGTCGGATGTCGAAACCATCGGAGACCCTGGCGACGAAGACGAGTTCGTTCAAGTGCTCGACTCAACCGGGCAGGTCGTTTTCTCAAGCGCCAACATCGAGGGGCGACCTGTCGTCGCTCGGCTGCTGCCCGGAGAATCCACCGAAGTGACGGTGCCCATCGACGACAACCCGTTTCTCGTAACTGCGTTCGGCGGTGTGAACGAAGGAGAGGTTTACCGGATCCTCGTGGGCCGGAACCTCGACACGGTTGAGGAGTCCGGTCGGGTGGTGGTGAGTTTCTTGATCGCCGGACTTCCCTTGCTGTTGCTTCTGGTCGGGGCAGTGACATGGAGGCTCGTCGGACGAGCACTGGCTCCGGTGGAAGCCATTCGTTCGGAAGTCGATTCGATCTCTACGAAAGAGCTCCACCGGCGGGTCCCGATCCCCGCAAGCCAGGACGAGATCGCACGGCTGGCCGCGACGATGAACCAGATGCTTGAACGACTCGACACCGGCCAAGCGCGGCAACGGAGGTTCGTCTCCGATGCCTCCCACGAACTTCGCAACCCTGTTGCAACGATCCGGCAGCATGCGGAGGTCGCTCTGGCTCATCCCGGCACAGCCTCCGCCGAGGAGCTTGCAGAGGTTGTGCTGACAGAGGACCTGCGCCTTCAGCGCTTGGTCGAAGACCTGCTGATGCTTGCAAAGATGGATGAAGGCACGTCAGGGTCCCGGAAGGAACCCGTTGATCTTGATGACATCGTGTTTCAGGAGGTTGATCGTGCGCGTCGGTCGACCGAAGTGCCGATCGACACGGGCAGAGTTTCCGGGGGCCGCGTCGATGGTGACGCCCGGCAACTCTCGCGTCTAGTCGGCAATCTTCTGGAGAACGCCCTCCGCCATGCGAAAGGGTTAGTGACGGTTGGATTAGCTACCGAGTCGAATGGAGTCGTTCTCCATGTGGAGGACGATGGCGCGGGGATCTCTCTGGGCGACAGAGACAAGGTTTTCGAGAGATTCGTCAGACTGGAAGAGGCGCGCGACCGGGATTCGGGGGGGAGCGGTCTCGGTCTTGCGATCGTTGCGGAGGTGGCTTCGGCTCATGGGGCGTCGGTGAGCGTCACCGAGTCACCGCAGGGTGGCGCTCGCTTCGACGTGCGATTCCCGCCGGACGATGACTAGGAAGCGTCGCTCGCTCCCGCACGAGGATCCGGCAATGGCGTCAGGATGTCGCCCAACTTCTCGCGCAGATGCTCGTAGTTCGGCGGCAGCGATAGTCCTTGCCCCAAGGTTTCGAGGTCCTCGTCTGCCGTGAATCCTGGGCCCAAGGTTGCGATCTCGAATAGAACGCCAGACGGTTCGCGGAAGTAGATCGACTTGAAGTAGAAGCGATCGATCACCGGAGTTGGGTTCGCTCCAGCCGCGGCGACTTTTTCGCGCCACGCACTGTGCTCGTCGATCGACGAAGCCCACGCAACATGATGGATCGTCCCACCCCCGCTCGCCGGCCGCGCCTGAGGCGGGGTATCGAATGCATAGAACCCTCCACGCTGCCCCCCACGTGCCGTCCATCTGTTCGCGCCTTCGGTTTGGAACCCGAGAGTTTGTTCGAGAAGTGGGGCGCTGATCTCCGGCATGCTGCTGTACGCCCTAACCCCCTCGAACCCACGGATCGCGTGTTCTGCGGGAACGTTCGGGAACATCGCGGCGAGGGGTTCATCTCCGCTGCCGTCAAGAACGAACTCAAGGTCGAGACCCTCCGGATCGCTGAACAACAGGGACTCTTCCGAGCGGTCAACCCGCAACCCTTCGCGCCCAAGTCGGTTCTCCCAGAAATCCAGCGAATCTTTGGAGCCGATCCGCCAAACGACACGGTGAACCATCCCGTCCCCGGCCCGGCCCTGAGCAACACCCGGATACTCGAAGAAGGTGATGTCGGCGCCGGCGCTGCCTTTCTCGTCGGCATAGAAGAGGTGGTAGATGGTGGGGTCGTCCTGATTGACCGTCTTCTTGACCATCCTCAGACCGAGAACACCCGCGTAAAACTCAACATTCTGAGGTGCATCCCCGGTGATGCCGGTGATGTGATGGATCCCTTCGAGTTTCATCGCGCGCCTTTCTCCATCGGCCTAGGAGGAAGCGATCAGTCCAGGGACCGGAACTCGAGTACCTGCTGGAACGTGGGTCGGTTCTGCCACTGGATCGCATCCTGTCCCTGAACCCCGACAGGTGTGAACTGGATCATGTCTATGGTCTCGTCGACGTCCCAGCTTGCGGGGTCTTCACTGAAGGCTGCTTCGAGTTCAGCGATCGCTGCGGACAAACTTTCCGTCATGGCTTGCTGGCACGCGGAACGGTTCCCTGACCCACAGTAGACGCGCGAGTACCTGCCTTTGACCTTCTTACCCAAGGCTGCACGCAGATCCTTCTGCACCTGACCGTAGAAGCCACCCTGGTATGCGCTACCAACCCCACTGGGCTCGTTGTCAAAGCCTTGAGGTATGGCGGCGAAAGCTTCGTCTCCAAGGGTGGGCTGGAAGATCGCGGCGATCGAACGTTCCCACCATGCATCCATGAGTGCGATAGCGGGGGAGTGCTCATAGTCACCTGCAGGGTCGACCGCTTCCCGATGGGCCCCGTCCTTCATCCAATCCTTCAAGAGTCCCAGGGCCGCGGTGACCTTCGGGTCGCTGCTCTTTCCGACGGCTTTGAGCATGAACGGCAGGACCCTGTATCCGCGTAGGTCGGTCGTTGCGGCGGATCCCATGATGTTCACGAGATCGGCGAGATCTAACTTCTTGCCCTTCTTGAGAGCCGCAGCGACAGGATCAGACAGCATCTGGCTCCGGTAGATCGAGCCGTATGCCCAGTTCGCATCGTTCGCAGTGAAGCGAGGCGCCGGCTTGTTGTTCCACGAGACCAGGTAACCCGTCTTGGGGTTGTGGTCTTTCGGCGTCTTTGCGAAAGAGAGCATCCCTCGCCACTTCCACTTCTCCGTTCCCCAGACGGGGAAATCCGGGTTCGTGTGCTTCGCCCTATTGGGGTGGTACCCGCCGAGCTGGTAAGCGATGTCTTTCTCGTCCACGTAGAACCAGTTGAAGGTGAAAGCGAAGCGGCCGAACGCCTTCTGGAAGTCCTTCGCCCCGTTGATCTTGTCCCCATCCTGGACGTCCACGTAAGTCACCGCCGAATCAACTTCGGCCCCGAAGCTTGCGCGTTTGGCAACGAACACGACCGGCTTTCCTCCGACGGTTCCGCGCGCCTGCACGATCCCGTCGTCGGTGCGCTCGGTGGTCATAGAGACCTGAACGTTTTCACCTGTGGGTGGGACCGGAGGGAGTCCTCCAGCACTTGGCTTGGCCGTCCACGAATCGGTTCGTGAGTAGATCTCCACGCACTCACCCTTGTTGACGTAGCCGGTGCTATCGATCGTCGCCTCACCACCGGCAGGGTCACACAGTTCTTCCGCAAAGGTGTCGACCTGATCCCCCCCAGCAGAAGTGGCGCTCCAAGCGTAGTCCTGACCTCTGCCGAGAAGGACGTACTGCGAGATGCCGGGGAAACCGACGCCCCGGGCATCGATGCCGGGACCGTGGAGATCGAGCTCCATGAGGATCTCGGGAGACCAGTACCCAACTTGTGGTCCTATGACGGCGATGGCTCGCCCACTCTTTGAGTGCTTGGAGTCGACCAGAACGGCGTTGCTCATAGCAGCCGGGAAGCTCATCTCGATCCGGCCGAAGGGTCCATCCAAGTAGCCGGGGCCTTCCGAAGAGCGAGCTGTGCGTTGAACCGCGGCTGCATCGTCGGGCAGGGCCATCGACTTCTTGGCGACCTTTCCCAGCCTGTCGTTCCATGGGAAGGCTTGTTTAGTCGTCACGGGAGCTTCAGGGTCGTTAGCCCCTCGAAGATCATTGAAGATCTTCATCGCTTGCTTGTTCGAGAAACCCTTGGCTTTGAGCGCGAGGTAGAAAGCGGCATTGCCGAGTTCTCCACCACCACCAACACCCAGTTGCGATCCGATCAGTGATGCGATCGCCGCCGTGTCGGTCGTCTTCCAGGCCTCCGGTACCTGCTGCAGGGCTTCGTATTCTCCCGGCATCTTTGTTGGATCGGCTAACGCTTCATCTATGAAGGCATTGACGCCATCGGTGTAGTCCTGCACATCTTGAAGCGCGATCGCACCTCGGACCGGATCGACCTCCGGCAGGCGGTCGAGCATCGCTTGCAATTCGTCCTCTGTGTAACCGGAAGTTAGATATGCCGCGCGATCCATCGCCAGATTCGCGTCGCTAGCCCCAAGGAACTCGGAGGATCTCCCGCGGCCCACGTACCGAAGTGTGTCCATCATGAAGAGGCGGTCCTCGCCCGACACGTAGCCGGCGCCGAACATCACGTCCGCCCGGGTCGCGCCGTAAACGTGAGGCACGCCGAAGGCAACATCCCGAACGACCGTTACACCCTCACGTGGTGAGTACTCGCTCTCGATGTCCTCGGGTTTGACCCCGAAGGTGGCGTCTTTGAAGTAGGTGGGCAGATCAGCGACCGTCAAGCCGGGTGTCCCTTGAACCAACGAGTCGTACAACGCCAATTGATCGGTGTTGTGTGCGGGCTGTGGGCCGCCGCCCTGAGCAGCTGCGAGTTCCGGCCCGTTCATGTATCGGCCCTGTCCCGGCGGCAGAACGTTGAGGACGGTCCCACCTCCATCGTTCGTCCCGTAGGGCTGCACGAGCTCCGATGTCTGAGCGCCGACGGTCGACGTCAAGGGAAGCAAGGCAAGTGCAACGCTAACTAGCAAGGTTCGACGCATGCGTTGAATGTACGCCTGTCCGGAAGGCCCGGGGGCATGACGTGCGGCCGGAAGCTGGGCAGACTGTGTGAGGTGTTCGTGAGGAACCACATCAGTTGTGGTTAGGCGTTGAAACCTGACGCGAGTTTGTGATTGAAGGTGGCGAGCAGTTCGTCTCCACCTCGAGGAGCCGATTTCTCTGCCATCCAAGTGGCTGTCTTCTTGTCGTTGGAGAGAACGACCCACTCGTATCCGTAAGAGCGCGGCCCCAACCAGCGCGGCTCCATCCAGCGTTCGTAGGCAAGCTCGGCAACGGCGGCGTAACCGGCCTTCGGCCGACCCGTCCAGAAGCTGTCCGAGTCGTGGATCGGAGCACCTCTCGTTCGAGCACGGATCTCGCGAACGTTCGAGTACTCGCCGATCCAGCAGATCCTCACCCTGGCTTTCCCCACTACCAAGCCCCCATCCAGCTTCAGCCAGACGGTGTCGTCCGGAAAGGCCCCCTGCTTGTGAGCAGGGCCTGCGCTGGCTCGCGTTTCGACCGCGTACCCGAAGCGGGGAGCTTGGGCAGAACCGGTTAGGTGCTCGAGTTTGCGGATCAGGACATGCTCCGCCATGTACCGAGTATGCCCACAGGATCGGGGATCTGCACGAGTCCTGGCCCCGATCCGGAGATGGGTTTTGGGCGTTTGCACAAGGGGCTGTGGCCCTCTCGCGCCGAACCTTCCTAGCGACAGACTGCCTCGATCGAAGGAGATCTCGTGTCATCAGACATAAGCCGCCGCAAGGTTCTGCGCGCTGCGGGCATAGGGCTGGGTGCCACCGCCGCTTCGGGCTTTCTAGGGATCGACAAGGCGCTCGGAAGCACCCTTTTCGCAGGACCTCATGCCACGGCGGTGCTGAAGCTGGCCAACGTCCGGATCCGTTCGATCAACGACGAGCTTGCATTGGGAGCTTTCGATGACACGCACGCGATCCCGGCTCCTGGGCACCTGGAGGTCCTGCTGTGGCCCGGCGACCAGGCGCGTATGGAAGAGCTTGGACTTGACTACGAGATCACTTGTGAGGACGTTCTGGCCCGCGACATGGCGATAGCCCGGGCTACGACCGACAGGCGCCCGCCGGGACTCAAATCGTTGCCGGGCGAGCGAACTGCCTACCGACGATGGACGGACTACGTCGCCGACATGAATCAGCTGGCCACGGCACACCCCGACCTCGCTCGTGTGTTCGCTCTGCCGGAGCCGACGTTAGAAGGCCGCATCGTGTACGGCATCGAGATCGGTGCCAACGTCACGCGTCAGGATGGCCGCCCGGTCATGCACATGGATGGTTGCCACCACTCGCGCGAGTGGCCGGCCGGTGAGATGCCCATGATGTTCGCGTTCGAGCTGGTCGAGGGTTACGGCAACGACGCTCGAACCACCGAGCTCATGGAGAAGCTTCGTTTCATCTTCGTGCCGGTCATGAACGTCGACGGGTTCATGGAGTCGCGTGAGGCGCCGATCGATAACTCCAACACAGCAGTTGCACCCTTCGCGACCATGGCCTACTGGCGCAAGAACCGGCGCTCCTTCAGCGGAGTGACGGCCCCGATGATCATGAAGAACCCGGATGCCTACGGGGTGGACCCCAACCGCAACTACGCATACCAGTGGGGTGACGGAGACGGCGGTTCCTCGAGCACCCAGACGGCTGAGACCCACCGCGGAGCTGCTCCCTTTAGCGAGCCTGAGTCGCGCAACATCCGCTCGCTCGTGATGGCACGGCAGACGACGGGGATGCTGACCCATCACACTCATGGCCGACTGTGCATGCGGCCGTGGGGTTGGACCTGGGATGACTCGGCCGATGAACAGATGCAGTTCGATCTCGGTGCCGAGATGACCGCTATCAACGGGTACCAGAACATCAAGGCTCGCGGCCTCTACCTAACGTCTGGTGGGTCGAGGGATTGGACCTATGGAAGCACGGGGTGCATCACGTACACCTTCGAGCATGGATCCGCGTTCCATGCCTCGTATCTATCGACGATCCCGGCCATGTACCAACTGAACAGGGAACCGTTCTTCATCCTCACGGCTGCGGCCGCGGACACCACTCAGCACGCGATCCTGCGGGGCCGTGTGACTGATGGAACCGGCGCGCCGGTGGCGGCGACGGTCTCGATCACGAAGACCTTCACTAATCCTGCGTGGCTGCACGGTGACGGCACGGCGCCCGGCGGCGTCGAGGAGACAACCGAGACGTTGGCTACATCCATGGTGGCCGAGCCCGATGGGTCGTTCGAGTACCACGTCAACCCGAGCCGCAGGCTGTGGCTGGAAGGTGGGGAGAACGAGGCCTACGAAGTGACTGTGTCGGCCGGCGCATCCGAGCACAAGCGTTCGGTGGCAGTGAGCCGTGGCGACGTCGTGGATCTAGGTGACGTGACGCTCAGTTGATGTAACGACGAGGGAGTTTCCACTCGTCTGTCAGGATCCTTGCGAGCGCGTTGAAGATCATGTCGTAACCGGCAGCTGTCATATCCGCGCCATCCCTGGCGCGTAGCAACGTGATCTTGCCGTTCGGCCCACGCCCATAGGGCCTGTAGTCGCCATCGGCATCGTCGAACAGTTCCCAGATGTCGAGGTACACGCTGTTTCGCCGCTCATCGATGATGTCTCGGTACATCGAGTTGTAAACGCGGAATAGGCGGCTCTTGCCCCTGTCCCTAACTGGTGGAAGCCCCACCCAGATAACGTGAGTGCGCGCTCTCGTGGCATCGAGCAGATCACCGATGCGCTCTTTGTAGGCAGCGCCCCAGTCCTTGTCTCCACTGATAACGGCGCGGCCGCCAGGGAAAACGACAGACTGCTTGTCGTTCCCACCAAGCAGGATCACAACAACATCGGGCGTGTATCGAGATTCGACCTTCGTCATGCCGGCAACCCAGTCGAAGTAGTCGGCACGAGCGAGACCCGTAGCTATGCGGCCAAGACTTAGGACGTGGATGAAATCGCCGTCCGTTCCGCGGCTGACGGCATCGCCCACACCGTCGGCGATCGAGTCTCCGATGATGGCGATCCGTAACCGGACCTTTCTGGAAGGAGCGCGGAGAGGATCGTCTTTGTTCCTGTCGTTCTGCTTGGTCGGTCGGCGCAGCCGTGGCGGCGCCGGGGGGAAGGCTTCATCCGGTATCGGGGGGAGATCCTCCCCGGCCAGTTCTATCTCGAGATCTAAGTCGCCACCGGGCAGCTCGTCGGCCCGCTTGCCGACCGCACCTTCCAACGCTTCCGTTGCAACCGCTAGCCCAGACGCCTCCGAAAATCCGGCGAAGGGTTCAAGAAGGGCAACGGCCAGGGTTCGTCTGGTCCCTTCAGCCGATGCCTTGGCGTTCCGCAAGAGCCGCGGAGCCGAAAGAGTCACCCAAAGCGCAAGGCAAACCGACATCGCGATGAAAGCACGCACCTCCGCGCGAGCGAAGAACCGAGTCCCCATGTCCTCTTGTTCGGCAGTCATCGAATCAGAACCTGAAGTAGATGAAGGGGGCCACGCCTTCCGGTCCCAACGTGGTGATGATGAACAACATCAGCGCGCAAGCAACGCCTTGGATGAGGGGACCGGATCGGTTGAAGAGACCCCAGACCGCCGCGGGCCAAGTCCCGACCCGGGGCACCATGTGCAGATACTGAGCCAAGACACAAACAACGATCAGGCCAGCGATCGACATGCTTACGAGTTCCCCAGGTTGGGTCCAGCCGGTCACCAAACCTTCGAGGACGTCGAAGGCGTTGTCCATCGAAGTTGCACGAAAGAAGATCCAGCCGAAACAAACGACGTGGAAGGTGAAGAATCGTTGCCAACCGGCGCGAAGCCATCCGGGTTCCACGGGTTCGTCATCGCGACCTTTCCTGCGGAAGTGCCCGATCGCTTGCCCCAAACCGTGGATGGCGCCCCACACGATGAACGTCCAGCCCGCGCCGTGCCATAGTCCGCCGATCAGCATGGTCGTCATGATCGCCACAGCCGTTGCTATCGAACCCCCGCGCGAGCCCCCGAGGGGTATGTAGAGGTAATCGCGTAGCCACCGGGACAGCGTGATGTGCCATCGTCGCCAGAAGTCCTGCAACGATGTTGCGGTGTAGGGATGGTCGAAGTTCTGGGGGAACTTGAAGCCCAACAGGCGCGCGACTCCGATCGCTATGTCGGTGTAGCCACTGAAATCTGCATAGATGACAACGGCGTACCCATACACCGCGAACAGCAGGTCGAGAGCCGCGAAGCTGCCCGGGTCGGCGAAGACGGGATCGACGATCTCCGAAGCGATGATGCTCGAGATAACGACCTTCTTGAAGAGTCCGCGGAAGATCAGCCGCGCCGCTTCTCCGACATCCAGATCGTCGGTGGTGCGCGGCTTTGTGAATTGGGGGATCAGTTCGGCCGGTCGAACGATCGGCCCCGCGACCAGATGCGGGAAGAAACTCAGATATAGGAATACATCGATCCACCCCGCCGGTTGGAAGTCGCCGCGATGCACATCGACCACGTACGAGATAGCCATGAATGTGTAGAAGGAGATGCCGATGGGCAACACGATCTGCATCAGCGGCAGAGGTGAGTCCAATCCCAGCGCGTTCAAGCCGCTAAGGGCGTTCTCGGAGATGAAGCCGTAATACTTGAACCAGAGCAGTGGCACCAGCACGAGAACAACCGATGATCCAAGGGCGACCTTGCGTGCCCGTGGCTCCTCCGAACGAGCGACGAATATCGCTCCCAACTGGGCTAGCACCGTCACGAGGGCCAAGAGCCACACGAGCCCCGGATCCCACCAGGCGTAGAAGACGTAGCTGGCGGCGATCATCACCAGCTTCCAGGTGGTCCTGAAACGCATCGATAGCCAGTTCGCAAGGAACGCCGCTAGAAGGAAAACGGCGAAATCTGTAGTCGGAAACAGCACGTTGAAAAGGCTACGCTGGGACCGACCGAATGGGTTGGCGATACCGAAGTTCTGTTGACGACGAGAGGGTTTGAAGAGATGTCCGGCACGTCTGCGATCCTGCGGCCCCCACCGCCGCGCAACGAACCAGTCAAGGACTACACCCCTGGTTCACCAGAGAGAACCAGTCTTCTAAAGAAGCTGAACGAGCTCGCGTCCGAGCGAGTCGAGATCCCGATGGTGATCGGTGGCAACCAGATCACTAGCGGGGAGATCTACGAGACCGTCGTGCCGCATGACACCAAACATGTCCTGGGTGAGGTCCACCAGTCCAATGCCGATCATCTGAAGCAAGCGGTCGACGCTGCGCGAGAAGCTCATCGGGATTGGGCGGCGCTGGGCTGGGAGGAAAGGGCCGCCATCTTTCTAAAGGCTGCCGACCTTCTAGCAGGACCCTGGCGCGACATCATCAATGCCTCGACCATGCTTGGGCAGTCGAAGACTGTCTATCAAGCCGAGATCGATGCAGCTTGCGAGTTGATCGACTTCTGGCGATTCAACGTTCACTACGCGACGAGGATCTACGAGGAGCAACCGGTTTCCGGGGCCGGCATGTGGAATCAGCTCGACTATCGACCGCTCGAAGGTTTCGTCTTCGCGGTGAGTCCTTTCAACTTCACCTCGATCGCGGCCAACCTCTCGACTGCTCCCGCGCTGATGGGGAACTCGGTCGTATGGAAACCCTCCTTGACCCAGTCCTTCTCCGCGCATTTCTTGATGAAGCTCTTCGAGGCAGCGGGTGTTCCTCCCGGCGTCATAAACATGGTGCACGGACCCGGACCCGAGATCGGGGAAGCCGCGTTGAATCATCCGGATCTTGCGGGGATCAACTTCACGGGGTCGACTCCGACGTTCAACTGGATGTGGAAAAAAGTTGGCGAGAACATCGACTCGTACCGCGCCTACCCCCGGATCGTTGGGGAAACAGGTGGAAAGGATTTCATCATCGCCCATCCGTCGGCGAACCCCGCTGCGGTAGCGACAGCGATCATCAGGGGAAGCTTCGAGTACCAGGGCCAGAAGTGCTCAGCCGCGTCGCGCGTGTATGTGGCTTCGAATCTCTGGCCCGCCGTGAAGGAGCAGCTGGCCGAAGAAGTGCCGAACATACCCATGGGCGATGTCTCGGACCTCACTAACTTCATGGGCGCCGTCATCGATGACCGCGCTTACGCCAAACATTCAGGCGCCCTCGATGAAGCTCGGTCTAGCTCCGAACTGGAAGTCGTGGCCGGCGGGGGGACGGACGACTCCATCGGCTACTTCGTAGAGCCGACGGTCGTTCGTTCGGACGATCCTCGTCATCGCTTGATGCGAGAGGAGTTGTTCGGACCGATCGTGACGACCTTCGTGTACCCAGAGTCCGAGTACAGCCAAACCCTCGAGATCGTGGACGAGACTAGTCCGTACGGACTCACTGGGGCGGTCTTCTCGGAGGATCGTGCGGCGATCGTCGAGGCGAAGTCCAAGCTCCGCTTCGCGGCAGGCAACTTCTACGTCAACGACAAGCCGACTGGCGCTGTAGTTGGTCAGCAACCGTTCGGTGGAGCTCGCCGATCCGGGACGAATGACAAAGCAGGGTCCATGTGGAACCTGATCCGCTGGGCGAGCCCACGCTCGATCAAGGAGACCTTCGATCCCCCAACGAACTATCGCTATCCCTTCATGCAGTCTTCCAAGGACGGTTCCTGACGCCACCCGATCTTCGTTCGAACGACACGTGTTGGTGCGGAAGCGGCAACAAATACAAGAGATGCCATAAACCTTCCGAGATGCCGGTCGCTCCTGCGAGCGTGTCCCCCCTTAGGCCCGTTCCCGATCACATACCCCGGCCGGACTACGCGGCGTCGGGGATGCCTTCTGATGAGTCGGGTCCTGCTGTCACCGATCCGGGAACGATCGATCGGATCCGTAAAGCTGGGGAGCTCGCGTCGAGCATCCTGATCGAAGCGGGAGAACTCGTTCATCCTGGTATCACTACAGACAAGATCGACGAGTTCGTGCACCAACGTATCGTCGAGAGCGGCGCCTATCCCAGCACCCTGAACTACAAGGGTTTCGCCAAGTCCTGTTGCACGTCGGTCAATGAGGTGATCTGTCATGGGATCCCCGACGCCCGCCGGCTCCTCAACGGTGACATCGTCAATATCGACGTCACCGCTTTCCTCGACGGGGTGCATGGCGATGTCGACGCCACTTATCCGGTCGGAACGGTCCATCCCGATTACCTTGAACTCCTCGATGTCACTCGCGAGGCACTTGACCAGGGGATCCAGGCAGTGGAACCCGGCCTTCCTGTCTCGGTCATCGGCAGAGCGATCGAGGCGCACGCTTCCCGCCACGGCTACTCGGTAGTTCGCGCCTTCAGCGGGCATGGAGTTGGAGAGCTATTCCACAATGGACTTTCGATCCCGCACTTCTACGATCCGTCCTTCGACACCGAGTTGGAGCCGGGCATGGTTTTCACCATCGAACCCATGATCGCGATCGGTACATGGCAACACCTCGTTTGGCCGGATGGGTGGACGGCGGTGACCGCTGATCGCAAGCGCACGGCGCAGTTCGAACACACCGTCGCCCTAACCGCTGATGGGGTAGAGGTACTCACCCGCCATAGCTGAGTGGAACCTGGTTAGGCGTTCGGCCGTCGCCGCCAGACGCTGTGATCTCCAGAGTCTTCCGACGGGGGAGTCTGATCGGAATGCGGTGGCGCCGCGATCTCGGCTTCCAGCTCTGCGACGAGTACGCTCGGTGAATCGGTCTCGTGAACGGCTCCATCTCTGATCTCGAGGATGCGGTCGGAGAACGTGAGCACCTCGGCGTTGTGCGTCGCGACCAGGCAGCATCCGCCATTGGAAGCTTGATGCTTCAGCATCTCGAAGATCACGTTCACCCAGTCGGCGTCTTGGTGGCCCGTGGGTTCGTCGAGCAGCAGCAAGGAAGGCCCCAGGACCAGCGCTCGAGCAAGGGCCGTCCGTTGCTGTTCTCCCACGGAGATCTCCTGGGGGAGTCGGTCGGCGAAGCGCGACAATCCCAAGCTTTCGAGGAGCTCTTGGACATCGATGCCGTTCTGTTTTGCTCCCGTCAACAGACGCAGCGGCAGCGCGACGTTCTCTTCTACGGAGAGCTCGTTGATCAGTCCGAGCTTCTGCGGAAGAACTGCCACCTCCTGCCAGTCTGACGGCGGAGCTCCCGGCGCACCGTTCCATGAGAACGTTCCGGTGTCCGGCTCTTCCCAGCGTGCGAGGAGGTTGAGGAGCGTAGATTTCCCCGACCCCGAGGGGCCGATCAGCGCTACGACTTCACCGGGGAACAAACAGAAATCCACATCGTGTAACGCGTGCACCGTTTCCGACCCGCGCTTGTAGTTCTTGCTGACGTTGTTCGCGGCAACGAGTGGAGAGGTCATGGCGGTGTGATCTTCACCTCCCCATCTTCGATGGTGAGCAGCGCCCTGTTGTCCGGGAAGAGTCTGAGAGCTTCGGGTGGCAATTGCACGCGCCCGCTTACGTCGATCACCGAAAGCTGGCGGCCCCACCCCGTCTCCGCCTCGAGGTTCCCATGTCGTAGGTGAAGGATCCTGTCGGCCGACCCCACCACTTTCGGATCGTGGGTAGTCAGGATGAAAGCGATGTGCTCCCGTCGTACCAGGTCGCTAACTTCTTTCAAAAGGGCTTCGGCCGAGGTCGTGTCGAGTTCTGCAGTGGGCTCGTCGGCGAGCACGACAGCAGGATTTCCGATGACCGCCTGCGCGAATGCGAGTCTCTGTTGCTCTCCACCCGACAGCTGCTCTGGCTTGTGGTCTAACCGGTCTCCTAGGCCCAGGGCTCCCAACAGTTCTTTGCCTTCTGGAACACCACGGAGGCCGCGTAGTTGAGAGGTTGCTTGGAGGTGTTCCCATGCGGTCAGGTAAGGAACGAGGTTGTCCGACGGACGCTGGAAGACGTAGCCGATCAGCTGGCGGCGTATGTCCTTGACCTGTGACGCCGGAGCCTCCGCGAGATTCACGCCCGCGATCTGTACCGTTCCCGCACTCGGTTGGTCCATCCCTGCGAGGATCCTAAGGAGAGACGACTTGCCCGAACCTGATGGTCCTACGAGGGCAGTAACCGCACCCGCCTGGAAACGCGCATCTATCCCCTTAAGAGCGTGGACCTCTCCGGTGGCCGTCCAATAGATCTTGACCAAGCCCTGACATGCGGCGGCCAACTCAGAGCGTTCCATCACGGACTGCCGATCGTTACTCCGCAAGGCGCAGCACCTCCGCAACCTTTGCTCGGTCGGCCCCTCTCTGAACGAAGATCGCACCGATGATGGCCGCTGCGATTCCTCCGGCCAGGATCACGAGGACCACAAGGTTCGGCACGCGCAACACAGGTGTTGGCGGGATCTGTGGAAGAAGATCCAGGTACCCGTAGACGAGCTGTGAGACGGCTATCGCCAGCAACGTCCCGGCGATAACGGCGATCGCCAAGATCGCAGCGATCTCGATAGCAAGGGCTGTTGCGTGTTGGTTCTTGCGGAGACCCATCCGTCGCGCCATCGCATACGAGATGACGGTGGAGCGTTGTCGTGCCTGCATATAAAGAAGAACGGCGAGGAGGACGATCGCCCCAGCCGATATGCCTAGAGCACGAAGGAGATCGAAGGCCCAAGTCACGGAAGCGAGCGTTGGTCGATCCAATACCTGATCGGTGCTGCGTGTGGTTCCCACCGAGATGTTCGCATCCTGGGTGGCCTGGAGTGCTTCGTTGAGGGTGCCGCGTGCCCAGATCTGATCTTCGGAGCCTGCAGTCGCGGTTGAGTTCGCACCCGAGAACAACTCATTGAGTCCTTCGACATCGGCTACGACCAATGCTTCCCCGGCAACCATGCCCGGGAACGCTCGGACGGTTGCTACGCGTCGCAACTCGATATCGGTTGACAGGTCCATCGTTGGGGTCGACTCGATACCGCTCCCCACGACGATCACGGGAAGTGGTTCCCCGGGCTGCGGCTCGATCGAGTCCATCAGTTGGTCAAGGGAACTGTCTGCGAAGCTGTCGTCCCAGAAAGCTGCGTCCTGGAAACTCGATCGGTCGACACCCATCATCGTGAACCGGGCGCCGTTGGTCATCGCGAGATCCGGGAGCTTGCGCACTTTCGTCGCGGGCAAGGGGAAGTCTGGTGGGACCTCGGCCGTCGAATAGACGAGGAGCTGGACATCGCTGCCGACGAAGACACCAGCCTTTGCTTCGGTTGAGGCCTGGATAGTTTCGGCAAGGCTCTGCGCGTAGACGAGGATCCCCACGGCAAGGACAGATGCGATCAGGAGACCGACGATCGATGCGGGGGCCGCGGCCAGCCGGCGTGAAGCGAGATACACAGCGGACGATCGGTTCGATCCGAGAGACCGAACCTTGCCAAAGACACCTTTGAGACCTCGCGCTACCAGGCCCGCCGTTCCTAGAAGAAAAAGGACGGGGAACACGAGCACGAAGACATCGATACGGTCGCCGTCGGCCCCCTCGATGATCACGGAGTCACGGGTGGTGATCTCGTAGAAGGCCGCTCCTGCCAGAACGAGGATCGGTACTTCCCAAGGGACGCGGGTGAATGCGTTTCTCTTCTTCTCGTTAGGTGCTGTAAGGGTTCGCACGGTAAGGGCCGCGGCCCCCGCTAGAGCGATCGATCCAGCGATCAACGTGTAGCCACTCTGGAAGATCGCAGACGTGACGTCTTCCTTCGCTATCAGGTCGGAGGGGCCTACCGCGATGACGAGGAAGTAGCCGATCACTGCCCCGATCGCAACACCGAGCAGGGCGGGAAGGAGCGTTTCGATACTTGCCCGCATGCCTTGTTGCAGATTCGTCATCCCTCTCGCGCTCATTAGCTGAGCCTCGGTCTTCCGCGAAACGATGAGATAGGCGCCGGCTGCCGCGATCACGGCGAGAGCGACAAGGCGTCCCGCAAGCGAAAGGACGAGCACCGGCCCTTCCAGCGCGGCGATCGTGTCTTTAGCGTCGTTGACGATCGCGGGGAACGTTGCCGTTACGAGCGAGTTCGTCGCGAATTCGGCGGCGATCTCTTGCTCGAGCTCCTCGCCGATCTCCTCGTTGTCGTTCACTCCGCGATCGATGATCTGCATGTACGTTGCAAGATCCTCGGCCTCGGTCAAAGTCATCTCGCCCTCAAGCGGGTACTCCCAGAAGTAGTTCCCGTTCAGGCCTAGCTCGGAGGCGAGATCGAAGAACGGATCCTCCGGAAGGATCAGCAGTGGCGGTGGGATCGCGTCGGCGTTGGGCCCCGGAAAGATCAGGCCGCCGAAGTTCACCCAGTACGGATCGAACGGCGCCGTCGCCAGTGCTTGATAGATGCCGGTTATCTCCAGCGGCTCAGATGCTGCTCCAACGAAAATCTCGTCACCGGGGCCGATCCCCCCGAGTTCTTCCGCGGCGGTGTCGGCAAGCAGCGCCCCCGAGGCATCGCCCGATGAGATCTCGACGTGCTCATCGGCTTGGCTCCGCGAGATAATCCTCACCGGGGGAGCGCCTTCAGCCCCCTCGGCCGTAACGGGTCTATTCGGTCCGACCAGAGCTGTGATCGGGTCGCCGATGTGCTCTCGAGCTCCGATGGCCGAGTTAAGGAGCTCGGTCCTGGTAACGAACCCTTCGCGCGATTCAGTACTCGCGAAAGTGTCGAATCGTCCGATCTGAAAGCTGTTGACCAGTGGCGGCTGACCCTCGAGCTGGTCGGCTAGAGCCGCAGACCCACTCGCCGAGACGAACAGAGGACCAGCCGTCGAAGCAAGGCCGAGCAGCATCGCGGCCCCCAGCACCGCGACGAAGACCTTCCGATAACGCTTGAGCAAGAGGAGCGGCGCTTTGCTCCATACAGGATTCAACGGTCACTTCCCCCGAGGTCTCGATCCACCTAGCCATCCCACTTCTACTACAACCGTAGTAGGTAAAGAAGGTCTCCCCGGCCAAATCACCCGTTTCGCTCGGTTCACATCGGGCAACCTTTCGTTCGAGGTCGGCGTCGTAAAGCGATAGAAGCTCGCGCTAAAGCAGTGTCCGACAGCGTCCGAGGAGCGGGATATGGAAGCAACGATCGGTACCGGGTGCGGGGTCTTCGGCCCCCTTACGTTCCTCTTCCACGATGAAGACGGCGCAGGCCCAGAGGGTCTTTCATCCGAGAAGCCGGCTAAGTAGCCAGCCTCAACGCCAGGCCGATCAGGCCGCTGAGAGCAACGACGCGCAGGACCGACCACCCGAGTTTGTGCATGACCACGGCTGCGCCGATCGCTATCAAGAGCGCGTCTATCTGAACGCTTCCAAGTTCGGGCCTGGGGTACGTCATCCCAAGGAACCTGCCGGCGCTCACATCATCGAAAAGCGTCCGAAGGGCGAAGGAGACACTGAGGTTCGCGAGCACCCCAACCACGGCGGACGTGATCGTAGATAGCGCTCCATTCAAGGCCCTGTTCCCGCGGACGCGCTCTATGTACGGAGCCCCGACGAAGATCCACAAGAAGCACGGAACGAATGTCGCCCACAGCGTTACAGCAGCTCCTATGCATCCGGCGAGCAGAGGTGAGAACGGGCCAGGGTTGTTGTAAGCAGCCAGGAACCCAACGAATTCGGTAACGAGGATCAGTGGACCGGGAGTCGTTTCGGCGAGGCCAAGACCTGTCAGCATCTGGCCCGGTTGCAACCACCCGAACTGGAACACCGCCGCTTGGTCGATGTACGCGAGGACGGCGTACGCACCGCCGAATGTCACCATCGCTGTCTTCGAGAAGAAGAAGGCCTCGTCCGTGAATACGCCATCGAAACCGTCGAGATATCCAACCGCCAGCAACGGTATCCACCAGACGGCGAGACCCACGATCAACACACGCAGCGTCCGTAAAGGTGTCGGAGGTGGCCCTACATCCAAGAGGCCCACGTCGTCGCCCTCTTCTTTCACGGTGAGGAACAGGTCGGGGCGCTTCAGTCCCCCCATTAACCCGATCAGACCGGCGCCGATGACGACGAGTGGGAATGGAACCTTTACGAAGAAGAGAGCGAAGAACGACGCGATAGCCACACCCAGCATCAACGAGTTCTTGACCGACTTCTTGCCCACGCGGACGACGGCCAATGTGACGATCGCGATCACTGCAGCTTGCAGTCCGAAGAAGATCCCCTCCGCCCACTCGACGTCACCTTGAGTCGCGTAAAGAGCGGACAACAGGAGCATCACAACGGCTCCGGGAAGGACGAACATCACACCGGCGACGACCCCGCCCAGTGTTCGGTGCATCAGCCAACCGATGTAGATGGCGAGCTGTTGCGCCTCCGGTCCGGGCAGCAACATGCAGTAGTTGAGTGCATGCATGAACCGCTCGTGCGACAACCATCTGCGCTTGTCGACGATCTCGTCGTGCATCACGGCGATCTGCCCGGCGGGCCCGCCGAAGTTGATGAAGCCCAATTTCACCCACCACAGGGCGGCGCGCTTGAACGTCACCGGCGGATCCCCGGGTTTATCGGTTGCTATCGACAATCTCTTCGACACTCCTTCAAGAGTGCTAGGGCTTCGTCCCGCCAGCAGCGTACGGCCCCGTTTTTGCGCAAGATCTTGGGTCATATGCATCCACTTCTGTCCTCAGAAACGGAGACCAGCGCTACTACGCCAGTAGTAGGTAAGCTCGAGAGGTATGCACCTTCGCCTGGGAAGCTTCGGTCGCCTCGTCTCAGCGCTGTTCGTCCTCGCGCTGCTCGCTGCCTGTCCGAGCGACGACAAACCACCGGAGGTTGCCGAGCCGGGCATCGACAGCGTTCCGCTAGCCAGCATCGAGGAACACCTTCGTGCTCTGGACGAGATCGCCACCGCCAACGGGGGAACCAGGGCAGCGGGAACCCCGGGTCACGAAGCTTCGGTCGACTATGTGGTGAGCGTCCTCGAGGAGGCGGGCTACGAGGTCAACGAGCAGTCCTTCGACTTCTCGTTCTTCCAGCAGCAGTCACCAAGCAAGCTGCGTGTGGTGGGGGGCCGCGAGTTCGAGGACGGGATCGATCTGAATGCGATGTTGTACTCCGGATCTGGCTCGCTAACTGCCACCGTCTCTCCAGTCGCCTTCAACGAAGGGGGAGGTTTACAAGCTGGTTGCGGGGACGAGGCGTTCGCCGGCTTTCCGCACGGCAACGTTGCATTGCTCCGGCCGGGTCCTTGCTACTTCAGGGATCAGGTGGTGAACGCAGAAGAGGCGGGTGCCGAGGCGGTCATCTTCTCGTTCCCCGATTTCGATGCTGGTGAGGTTCTCCGTCCCACACTCCTTAGCCCGAACGAGATCGAGGTTCCCGTCTTGGCCGCGAGTAACGAAGTGGGGCATGTGCTTTCGAACGGGGGAGAGGTTCACATCAAAGTCGATGCGATCAACGAACAGCACCCAACGACGAACGTGATAGCGGAGTCCGTCGAAGGTGACGGTGACGAGATCGTGATGTTGGGGGGCCACCTCGATTCCGTGATCGATGGACCTGGGATCAACGACAACGGGTCGGGGATATCAACGATCCTGGCAGTGGCCCAAGAGCTCGCCGAAACGGATCCTGACAAGCGTTTGCGTTTCGCTTTCTGGTCCGGAGAGGAATTGGGTCTGCTCGGTTCTTCCCATTACGTTTCCGAACTGTCACCGGCCGAACTCGAGCGCATCTCTATCTACCTGAACTTCGACATGCTCGGCTCGCCTAACGCCGTCACGCATATCTACGCAGATGACGGTTCCGGCGTCGCGGGACGGGCCCACGACCTCTTCGAGGATTTCTTCGAGTCGAAAGATCTTCCCTACAAAGACATCGATCTTGAGGGGCGCTCCGATCACGGATCATTCCTGCGGGAAGGGGTCCCCGTTGGCGGTTTGTTCTCGGGCGCGGACATGATCGTTTCCGCGAGCGAGGCAGAAGAGTTCGACGCGGTCGCCGGCATCTGGATGGACGAGTGCTATCACAAGGCCTGCGACGACATCGGGAACGTCGACCAGAGCTACCTAGACCGGATGGCCGAAGCCGTCAGCTTCGTCATCAGCGACCTAGCCGGCCTCTAGTCGTAGCGGATCAGTCGGGGCGGAAAGCTAGGAGGGCTACGTCGTCGGAGCGTTCGCGCTCCTTGAAAACTGCTTCGAGGATGTGATCGCAGAATGCCTCGAGGTTGTGGGGGGCCGCGCCCATCGTCTCCTTCAGGCTAGCGAGGCCGAGCTCGATGCTTTCCCCCGGTTCTTCGATCAAACCGTCGGTGTAGAGAAGCACTTCGGAGCCTGGGGCCAGATCGAAGTGTTCAAGTGCATAGGTCTCGTCGGTCATGACACCGAGTGGGACGTTTTCGGTCATCTTCAAGATCTGCACAGACCCATCGGGGTGGCGGATCAAAGGGGGAGGGTGCCCGGCGTTCGCGTAAGTCATCTCACGAGTGGCGGGGTTGTACAGGACGTAGATCATGGTGGCCATCGTGGCCCGGTCGAAACTTTCGGTCAGCCTGTTGACCCGCTCAACGACGAAGCTTGCTGGGTGACCCTCCAGAGCGAAACCTCTTAACGTGTTGCGCAATTGCCCCATGACCGATGCGGCACGGATGCCCTTGCCGACAACGTCGCCGATAACGAGACCAACGCGACCATCGGGGAGAACCATCACGTCGTACCAGTCTCCTCCGACCGCCAGTCCCGCACCACCGGGTACATAGCGCTCCACCACTTGCATACTTGGGGTGTGTGGGATCTTCGCCGGGAGCATGCTGCGCTGCAGCTGCATGTTGATCTGATGCTCTCGTTCGAAGAGGTTTGCGTTCTGGATGGGGGCTGCCACACGATCGGCTGCAAGCCTCAACAGCATGAGGTCGTCTTCGGTGAATCGGTTGGGCTCGCCCGCGGCGGTAACGAGAACACCGATCGTCACCTCGCCGAGTAAGAGAGGCACAACCATCAGCGAGCGCATTTTTTCTTGGCGAAGGATAGGCGCCTCGATAGTTGAAGCGTCCAGGTCACCGATGATCAGTGGCTCGCCTGTTGCGGCCACCATCCCCGCGGCTTGTTCTCCGATCGGAACCGAAGGCAGTGAGTTCGCATGGATCCCCAGCCCTCGTACCGCGCGCACACTTAGATCCTGTGTGTCTTCCCTGACGAGAAGGATCGCCGCTACTTCACTATCAAGCGTTTCGGTGATGCGAGTGAGCAACTCGTCGAGGAGATCCTCCACTGCAAGATGGGAAAGGGCTGCGTCCGTGATCCTCTGGAGTTGAGCCAATCTCCGCGAAGCCTTCTCAGCCTGAGCCCTTGCCTCTTGTTCGGCTTGTAGAAGCCTTACGCGCTCGGACTCGGACTCCTTGCGCTCGGTTATGTCTCGGATGTAACCCGTGAAAACGGGCGGGCCGGGAACGTCCACCCTCGACACGGAAAGCTCGATCGGGAACTCAGTTCCGTCGGCCTTCATTGCCGTTATCTCGATCCGTTGGCCGATCACGGGGCCGTCGCCTGTTTCGAGGTAATGGAGGAGCCCTTTGCGGTGACCGTCGCGCAACTGTGGCGGGATGATGAGAGACGCCATCTCCTGCCCCACGATCTCTTCCCGATTCAATCCGAAGACCTCTTCCGCGGCCGGATTGAACTCGGAGACGTAACCGAGATGGTCCATCGTGATCACGCAGTCCAATGCCGATTCCACGATCGCCGCCTTGCGCGCCTCGCTCGTCCGGCTGTCCTCCTCCGCCTGCTTGCGCTCCATGAACTGCCCCACCTGACTGCCGATCGAGGTCATCAGGTCGATCATGTCCTCGTCGGGTTTCCTGATCTCGGGGCTGAAGAATTCGATGACCCCGAGTACTTCACCCCGAAGGAGGATGGGGAATCCGAGGGCCGCACGGAACGCAGCCTGATCGGCGGCGGCGTGCCTCGGGAAGTTGTCGTCGACATCAAGGTCTTCGATCCAACGCGTCGCACGAGCATCCCAAACGCGACCGGGCACGCCTATGCCTTTCTTGAAAGTCATCCATCTCGTGGCGTCTTCGAACTCGGTGAACTCCCCGGAAGCGTCGTGCCATACATCCAGACAGCGGAGCTCATCCGCCATGCGGTCGACGCGCCACATCGCTCCCAAGGACCAGTTCAGGCTGCGACAGATGGCCTCCAAAAGAAGTGGAGATGCTTCGAAGATATGGTCGGCCTCAGAGAGGATCCGAGAAACGCGGTACGAGACGGCAAGACGACGCTCTGTCCTCAGCCGCTGAGTTATGTCGAAGGAGACGCTGACTGCGCCTGTGATGATTCCCGCTTCGCTTTCGAGCGGTGAGTAATTGACGTGAACGTCGACATATGTCCCGTGCTTCGACTGGCGTCTGGCGTCTGCTTCCCAGATGCCGCCATGGAGAACGTCATGGAAGTTTGCTTCGAAGGAGGCTCGTTCGGACGCCGGGATGATGAGATCGCGGATGTTCGAGCCGATCGCCTCGACGCGGTCGTAGCCATAGACGATCTCCGCGTACTTGTTCCAATGCGTAACGACACCTTCAGGTGTGACCGCGATGAGGGCGGCTTGGGCCTGTTCGAGCAGCCGGCTATCCAGATGTGATTGGGTTGCTTCAGCCTCGGATCTCTTAACCACGCCGCCTCGGATCTAGTCGATGTCCCGCCGCCAACGTTAACCCCCGTTGTGCGCGCGTCCTGCCGAGCGGTCAAGGTGTTTCGTGGCTATCTCGAAGGGTCTCAGAGGGAAACCCGTGTTCGCGATCGATGCCCGTGAGGGCAGCGGCCCGGGGTTGTGGACGCGGATCTCAAGTTCGTCACCCTTGCGTCTGATCGACGAGAGCGCGGGCGCAACTATCTCTATCAATCGGCCGATATCGGGCAGGCGGCCCCCTCCGGGGGCCGGCACCGAAACGATGGGTAGCGCGAATCGTTCCCAGAGGTCACCTAGCTCGTCTCCGGGGTCGCTCGTCGGCACACCGAACCGCCGAGTGGTCGTTCCGATCAGCTGGGCTAGGGGAGTAGCAACGTCCGGTCCCGCCGGACCCTTCCGGGTCGATATCGGATGCGGTCGACTGATCGTTCCGGTACACCGCATCAGGGTTACAGCCAGAGCATCGGTCATCAGCTCGTACTCGAAGACCTCTTCCGCGAACCACCCACAGGTACCCGCCATCACGAATCCCCGAGCCGGCCACCACGGCGACGCGATTTCTCCCGGCCCCCCTTCCCCGAGGGGCGGTCGTTCGACGACCTCGAAGGGTGCGCCGGCTCTCGTCGAGTTCACGGGTTCCGGTAGGTATTGCAGCAGACGGACCCGATGGTCCGGAGCCTCGTTCGTGATCTCGATGTCGAGAGAGAAGAACCTTTCGTCGGATCGGCCCTCGGCTGTGATCAGAGCGGTGAAGCCTCTTCCTTTCGCTACGACTGCTCCCGCTGCCTCCTGTAGATCCATGACCACGGAGGGCTCGCCTTCCGGGGCGAAGTTGTAGAGATCTCCGATGTCGCTCTGGTCTTCGACAGCGAAGGTCGCATCGCCCACCGAGAAGACACCGCCACTCACAACGATCTCAAGCGGTTCTGGAAGTGGTGGGCCTGTATCGGTAACTGCCCATCCAACGCCCGGTACTCCGTCCCTGCCGAACGGAGAGGGGTTGAACTGCAAAGTCCCGGGCGCAGCGATCTGCTTCGCCAATGTGGTGAGCGCGCGGTCACGGACCTCGGTGGCGATGTTGATCACGGCGCGCGTGCGTTGATCGACCGCGGACGCCACTTCGTCGGTCGAGCAGCCGCATACCGAGTCGTGCGCGCCGTTGAGGTGTAGCAGCGTCCATGCTTCGTCGAGTTTGGTCTGCGGCCAATCGAAGGTTGGGACCAAACTTGCAAGTGGTTCTGCGTACCGTTCCAACAGATGCTCCGCTCTTGCACGTTCGAGCTTCTGCTGCGGCCTAACCGAGTATGTGTTCGGCAAGAGGTTCGCTCGAGCTGCGGAGCGCAGTTCACCGACCACGATCGACCGCGGCAACGGCTGTGTCGAGATGTGATCTGCAAGGGACACGATCTGCACGTCGATGCCTCGCTCGTGAAGGATCGCGACGTTGCGAGGAAGTGTTGGTTCGGGAGGTTCGTGATCATCGCCTGCAGTGAGCAACATCGCTTGGCCCTCGGCTAGGAACTCGGCCATCATTGCTTCCTCGTGTTCCAAACGATGGAGCAGCGCATCGGGATCGGGCGGTAGTCGTTTGCCCTGTCCGTATCCGAACGGAAGGTATGTAGCCGTCACTTCCGATCCTTCACGCGATCTCCATGAGAAAACCGTTTCCCCAACGTCCGACGGAACACCTCGCCATGTGATCGCCGTGTCGATACCGAACATCTTCAATACCTGAGGCATCTGGCCGATGTGGCCGAACTGGTCCGGTAGGTATCCCAGCCGCTCTGCACCGCCAAGTTGTTCTGCGCGAGCCAAGCCTGCTTCCAGGTTTCGAATGATCGACTCGCCAGACACGAGGAACTCGTCCACCAAGGTCACCCATGGTCCGCAGCTCAGTCGTCCGGCCCTGATGTACGCGGTGATATCCGGGGCACGCTCTGGACGCTTCTCGAGGTAGTCGTCGATCATGGCGGTTTGGCCATCCAGGTGAAAGTGCGTCCAGCCGGGGTCGCTCGCCAGGGCATCCAGAAGCAGGTCAAGCGTGGTGAGAAGCTTCGACCGGAACCCCTCGAAGGGCAGGTACCACTCCCGATCCCAATGGGTGTGGGGGACCAGATGCACCGGCCGGGAGACGGTCACCGGCGAAGGCTACTGCGCCCCGGGGCCCCGCCGGTAGGCACCTACGACAGGGGTAGTTGTGCGGGAGGCCCGCTTTGACGTAGGTTTTCCGGGCACCACCGGGGAGCACCGGGGTGCACCGGTGGAGGTGACCCTAGAAAACAGGGTCTAGGAACAAGGGGGATATGGATGGGTCGTAAGGCACTCTGGCGTCTTCTGGCGCTCGTGGCTGCCCTAGCGTTGATCACCGCTGCTTGTGGCGGCGACGATGACGAGGGTGACGACGCGGGCGGTAGCGATGAGCCAAAGGATTGCACCTGGACGATCGGAACGATGGGCGCACTGTCGGGTGACTATGCCACCCTGGGCGTACCGATCTCCGAGGGTGTTGAGTTCGCGGTAACTCAAGCGAACGAAGAAGGAAGTCTGGCATGCACCCTCGAGTACACATCCGAGGACAGCCAGGGATCGCCCGACCAGGCACCTGCGCTTGCGCAGAACCTCGTAGGAGACGAGACACTGGTCGCTTGCATGTGCCCGTACTTCTCCGGAGAGACTCTGGCAACTGGTGAGATCTTCATGGAGGCCGGGGTGCTTATCTCCGGAACGGGAACCAACGACACGATCGACGAGCAGGGCTTCGAGACCTGGTACCGCGCCGTCGCCTCTGACGGTGTGCAGGGCCCGGTTGCGGCTGAGTACATCCAGGCCGTCTACAGCCCGAGCGTCGTGGCAGTCGCGCACGACAACCAGGACTACTCCAAGGGTCTTGCCGAGTCGGTACAAGAAGTACTCGGTGACACCGCTGTTGGTCCCTTCGTGATCAACCCGGAAGAGACCGACTACTCGGCGGTCGTCGCACAGATCAAGGACGCTGCTCCGGACGTCGTCTACTACGGTGGTTACACACCGCAGGCTGGCCCGCTCATGAAGCAGCTCCAGGAAGCCGGCGTCGATGTTCCGTTCGTCTCTGGCGACGGCACCAAGGACCCGAGCTTCGGTGAGCTCGTCGGTGAAGGCGCCGAGGGCGCCATCGTCACTTGTCCGTGCGCCGACCCGCTGAAGATCGACGGGGCCACGGAGTTCGTCGATGCGATGAGTGCCGAGTACGGAGAGAACGCTCCGGGCACGTTCGCGACGGACCTCTACGACGTCACGAACATCGTCATCGAGGCGCTGTCTGGCCTCAGTGGTGACGAGCCCATCGAGGACGTTCGTGCTGCAGTGGTCGAGCACTTCGCTAACGCCGACGGTATCCAGGGCATCGCCAAGGCGTACTCCTGGAGTGACGTTGGTGAGTTCGAAGCCGACCCTCTGGCCGACATCTGGATCTACGAGTGGAGCAATGACGCAGGCAACTTCGTGTCGCTTGGTCCCGCATCCGACTTCGTAGAGTAGACAGTCACTGTTGTTAGAAAGGGGCCCCCTCGGGGGCCCCTTTCTCGTGTCCTAAGCTTTGACAGTGGAATGCTCCTAGCCGATGACCCGCTCCACGAACCGCTCGAGCTGTCTCATGGTTCTCACTTCGAACATCCCATCGGTGAACCCGGCATAGGCGGACGCCGCCGAGTCACCTGTGTCCCAGTAAGACTCGGGTTCTGGATTCAGCCAATAGACGTGCTTGGCTTTGGCTTGGATCCCTTTCAGTACCTCAGCCTTTGGAGCCCGGTGATTGTTCCGCGCGTCGCCAAGGATGAGGATCGTTGAACGACCACCAACATCGGAACCGTAGGCGTCGGCGAAGCGAGCCAGCGATGCCCCGTAGTTACTGTGCCCGTCTATCCAAACGACTTGAGCTTCCGTGTTGACACGGTCTACGGCCGTGAGGAAGTCCTCGTGCTCGAACAGACGCGTGACTTCATCGAGTGTGTCGATGAACACGAAGGAGCGGACCTTAGTGAATTGAGATGAAAGAGCGTGCACAAGCATTAGAGAGAACCGCGCGAACCGAGCTACGGACGATGAGATGTCACAGAGAACGAACAGCTCCGGCTTGTGCGGAGGTCGGTGCTTCATCGCTATGTCGAAGGGAACACCACCGGTGGATAGGGACCGACGCATCGTTCGGCGTGCATCGAGTCCGCCCTTGTGGAAGCGCCGCCGCCTCATCGAAGCTCGCGCTGCGAGTTTCCTTGCCAGGGGTCGGATCGTCTTGCGCATATCGTCTAGCTCGGCGCGAGAAGCCGTTGCCAGGTCGAGGTCTTCTGGAAGGGGACGTATCGAGTGGCGCGTTACCGACTCGGGACCCTTTCTCCGGGAAACGCGCTGTTGTACCTCAGCCCTCACGGCAGTTCGAAAGGCGGCAACGGCTTCTTCGAAGCGATCCCGCACCACTCTCGCCTCGTACGGGTCCAGTTGTTCGAAGTCTGCGCCAGAGGACAAGAGACGCTCCAGGAGGATGTCCATGTCGAGCGCTCTGAACACCGGGTACTCGAAGTAGAGACTGCCTGAAGGTGAGTTCTCGACCCTCCCGAACATGCCTACGGCTCTCCGAGCTGCCTCACGCGTGTCTCCGGATCCTGAAGCGATGTTCCCGTAGAGGTCGTTAAGGAACGACTCGGGATCGATCTCTTGCAACTCCGCGTCGCGCAATAGGTCTAGCTCTGGCGGTCCGGCCCCATCGAAGTAGATGTTGAACATCTGGTCGAACGTAGGTCGATGGCTTTCGGACTTGATGAGAGTGGCAGCGAGGGCAGCCTTGAAAGAATCCCGGTGCTCCAGATGCACATGAGCGAGCGAGCGGAGTGCGTCGATGTTCTCCGAGACCGAAACCGGTACTCCAGCCTCGCGCAGCGCATCCGAGAAAGTGAGGATCCTGTCCAGCATCTAGTTGGCCACGCTAGGCGTCCAGGTGCTCGCGGGCCCTATCGATGTCGGTTTGGAACTTCAGTAGCACGGACAGTGTCTTGCGCATCATCTCCGGATCCAGCGTTGAGACATTTAGGTGCAGCAGTGTGCGGGCCCAGTCAAGGGTCTCCGCGATCGAAGGAGCCTTCTTCAACTCGAGCTGCCTGATGCTGTGAACGATCCGTACGACCTGGTCGGCAAGATCTGCATCGAGATCTGGGACCCGTTGGAGCACGATGCTCTTCTCACGTTCGATCTCCGGGTAATCCATGTAGAGGTAGAGGCATCTCCGTTTCAGGGCCTCGGACAACTCCCGCGAGTTGTTCGACGTGAGGATCACCAGGGGGAGGTGGTTGGCAACGACGGTTCCCATCTCCGGGATCGTGACTTGCCAATCGGAGAGAACCTCGAGCAGCAGTGCCTCGGCCTCCATGTCGAGCTTGTCGATCTCGTCTATGAGGAGAACGACGGGCTCCGAGGAACGGAGAGCTTTGAGCACCGGTCTTTCGAGTAGGAAGGGCTCCGAGAAGATGTCTTCCGAGACGTCATCCCACCCGCGGGTGTTGTCTGCTTGGATCCTGAGTAACTGCTTCTTGTAGTTCCACTCGTAAAGGACCTTCGCTTCGTCCACACCTTCGTAGCATTGCAATCGAACCAGGGGCAGCTTGCAGACCGTCGCCAACGACTTCGCCAGTTCGGTCTTTCCGACCCCGGCCGGGCCTTCGACCAGCAATGGCTTGTCGAGCCGGTCGGCGAGATAGACGCATGTGGAGATCGCTTCATCGGCGAGGTAGCCGGTGACCGAGAGGCGTTCGCCGACCTGATCGACGGTGGCGAAGCGGGGGGGTGGGTCTTTGGGGCGGAGGTCCATCTACAGATGCTATCGGGGTGCGGTGATCGGCCGGTCTAATGGATAAGGGGCGACTTGCGTCGCCCCTTATCCCTTGTGGCTTAGCTCCAGGTCTTGCCTTGGACCGTGATGATCACGTTGCACCTCCTCCCGAGCCTCCCATGCTCAGGTTGTTCAAGTTGTCAGAGACCAAAGTCGTACACAAGGGTCCACTTGGGTGGTTCGGGAGTAACGCGTGCTTACTAGTCATTTAGGTATTAACTGGAAATTGATAGACGGAAGAAGACCCTGAGCACGATGCTTAACAGTAGCCACAACGTCAACAGGGCAAGTGGGGCGCGGGATGTAAGGCGCGGGGTACCTCTAGGAGCTGATTCGGTGGGGAACTAGTCCCTCGAGGTGCCCGTGTCTTCCAGGCCGGCGGGGTTCGTTCGAACGAGGTCTCCGGGAAGGACCTCTCGGTCTTTCCCCGCCCCGCGAAGGAGGCCGGTGATGATCGACTGTGCCGCCGCCAAGGTCCGCGCTATCGCGTCCTTCGCCTTGTCGGACTCCCCGAGCTCCATCGCCATCCCTGCTACAGCGAGCCCCTGAACGACGTTGTCGTTTAGCTCGAGGGCCTGCTTCTGGCGGACCTCGGCTTCGCGCAGCTCCCGTTCGTATTCGCCGGCCATCTTCACTTCAGTCACGTCCTGCGCCGTCCCGAGAAGTCTTAAGACCTTCCCCGACTCGTCGGACACGGTCCGGCCGCGGGATCTGATCCATCGCTGCTTACCATCCGATGGTCTCGTGATCCGATGCTCGACCTCGTAGTCCTCACCGATCCGGTAAGCGCGATCGATCACCATGGTCAGTTGGTCTCGATCCTCAGGATGCACGAGCTGCATGTAAGCCTCGTAACTCGCTCCGAAATCATCGAGCGGTACGCCAAAGATCCGATAAAGCTCGTCGGACCATCCGACGCGGTCCTCTTCGATCACCCATTCCCAAGATCCCAGTTGAGCAAGTGCTTGCGCGTCTGCAAGCTCGTGGTTGATCCGCTCGAGTTCGATCCGAGAGTCCCGTTCCTTCTCCAGGTAGCGACACCTTTCGAGAGCGAGATCGGCCATCACTCCGATGCTTTGAAGCAGGTCGAGGTCTTCCCTGCCGAAGAAAGGCGTGTAGGGCGTCGCCCAAACGAACATCGCTCCGAACGGCATCTCAACCCGGACGTAGCTACCCTGGTCCTCGGAGCCCTCGCGCTCGGTGGCCGCTGCGACGACTTCCGCTCGAAGCTCCTCCGTCATGCCATGAGCCCCGATCACCTCGCCCTTCTCGTCGACGAGCGCTGCCGTGCGACCTCCGAAGATCGCGGCAACGTGGGGAAGGAGGGCCGCCGAGACATCTGATTCGTCCGTTGCAGTCATCAGGGCCACGATGGCGCGCTGCATCTCTTCCGACTCATGCCGGCGCCAGACGTACCTGAGGAATGGTGGTGGCGCGAAACCGAAGTAGAAGAAGACCGCCGCAGCGATCCCAAAGAGACCAGTAACGATGTCGAAAGCGGGATTGTGATCCGCCGGCAGAGCCCCCGCGACCAGTACGGCGAGGTTCAGACCGATAGAACCCAAACTCAGCAGGCGCATCCGCTTCCGGGCGAGGCTCGGTTCCCCCTTGCCTCCTCGCCACAGCTTGAAAGCTGCTGATGCCGATAGGACTGTCCACAGTGCGAGGACCCCGAGGATGTAGAGCGTGAACCACGCGGGACGTGGATCGTTTTCGCCTGGGATCTCTGGCAGGAGGAGGGTCCACACGATCAACGCGAAGGTGGATAGCGAAGCTAGGGCATCCCACTTCGGTTTGGGTTTCGAGAACTGAGCCGTGAACCTGAACAGGCTGTAGGGGAAGAGCAGGAGGACGCCGATGAGAGCCTTGCTGATGAGCTCTTCTGTCGCTCCTTGAGGGTCTTCCGAGATGAATAGCCCGGCTACCGTGACGACGGTCAGTGTGCCGAGGGTCAGCGCGAACCATGCAGAGGGTCTGTCCCTCTCGCGCCACCACACGCTACCCGCGAGCACGAAGAGCCCGGCGAAGAGCGCGATGTTGATGTAGCTAAGAACGTCCGCGACTGTTTCCAAATGGTTCCCACTACTCAGGGATCGGCCCCCGCGAGCCGGTCCACGTCAGGGAATCGTACGCCCCCTCATGGATTCAACGTCCTGAGGGCGGTTGAGGTTCTCTGCGAATCTGAGATCGACCTCGGCGGGCCAATCATCCGGACCTAAGTACACGGTGTCCAGCTCGGTGAGTGCATCCAACAGGCGGAGTCTCCCTTCCACCAAAGCAACCTCGAGGATGCGCAACGAGCCGAGGGAGTAGACGGCATGGAGCGGCTCGGGACCTCCGGCCGGGAGCGGCACACAGGCGTCATGCGTATCGATCATCGAGGCGAGGAAGCGGATCATGCTCGGCGACATGTACGGAAGATCTACTGCGAGAACCGCCGCGAGCCGGTGCGGAGAGGACCTGAGTCCAGCGACGATGCCGCCCAGAGGCCCCGAGTCTTCATCGGCGTCTTCGATGACGCGATAGTCGTTCTGATCGAGTTCCGGCATCGAACCGCGGGCCAGTAGAACGGGGTCGCACACTGTGGCTGATCGGTCCGCGACCACCCTCCAGAGCGGGTGTCCGTCCACCTGGAGCAACGCCTTATCGCCCCCCATGCGGCGGCCCCGCCCTCCGCATAAGACGATCCCCGTGATCGGTGCCATCGCGCCATCCTCTCGCGTTCTCAACGGAGCAGTGCTCTCACCAACCGCTATCGTTTCTAAAACGGTCGACACCGTAAGGAAGTGGAGCCATGGACCGACCTGGTCGCACAACGAAGATTGGCGTAACTGCCATGGACGGTCCTCGGAGTTCAACGCTGACCGATCTGGTTGCGACCGAGGAACCTCTCGAGATCAGGTTGTCGGGGATGGGTGACCGGCGCACGATCGCGGTGACGATGCGGACCCCGGGGGCAGATTTCGAACTGGCCGCAGGCTTCCTATTCACAGAAGGAGTCCTCGGATGTAGGGAGGACATCGCTGCGATCCGCTATTGCACCGACCGCGATGTCGGCGAGGAACAGAGGTTCAACATCGTCACCGTTGATCTCACCTCGCCTATCCCGGATCTCGCCACGATGGAGCGGCATTTCTTAACGTCCAGCGCTTGCGGGGTTTGCGGAAGCGCGACGCTTCAGGCGCTCACCGATAGGGATGTCAAGCCGGTTGTAGATGGACCGGAGATCGACCCGGCGATGATCGCCGTCCTTCCAGAGGCTATGAGGCAGGCGCAAGAAACGTTCGATGTCACCGGAGGTTTGCATGCTGCCGGCATCTTTACGTCCGATGGGGAAGCCATCGTCGTGAGGGAGGACGTCGGTCGTCACAATGCAGTCGACAAGACGATCGGTTGGGCACTACTTCAGGACCATCTACCCCTAGCTGAGCACATCCTGATGGTGAGCGGTCGTTCGAGCTACGAGATAGTGCAGAAAGCGATCGTTGCTCGCATCCCGATCATCGCGTCGGTGTCGGCGCCGAGCAGCCTCGCGGTCCATCTTGCCGAAGCCTTCAACGTCACTCTTCTCGGATTCGTTAGGGACAAGCGCATGAACGTTTATGCGCACAGAGAGAGACTCAAAGTTCACACCCGTTGAGGATCCCCTCTCCGTTGACGCAGGTGTCGATCCCGGTGTCACCGTTCAGACCGTCGGTGTCGGGACCTCCGTCGAGCTCGTCGTCACCGTCTCCCCCGACCAGTAGGTCGTTGCCCGCCTGACCAACGAGCGTGTCGTTACCTGCCTCCCCCCAAAGACCATCCAGAAGCAAGCCGCCGTGAGCCCCTCGAGGTCCTCATTGCTTCCGCCTCGGATGACGTCATCGCCTGCTCCGCCGTACAAGCCATCTTCGACGCGACCTCCGATGATGAGGTCATCGCCACGACCACCTTCGATGATGTCGAGCCCTTCGCCCCCACAGATCACGTCGTTGCCACCCCGGCCTTGGATCCCGTCGTCCCCTCCCAAGCCTGCGATCACGTCGTCGCCAGAGGTGCCCGGTGAGCGCGTCATCCCTGGGGGAGCCGAGGATCGTCACCGGTCTTCCACCGCAGGTCACGGTTGCAGTTGCCGCCGTATCTAGTAGGCCCAGAAGGGCAAGGGGGAGCGTCAGCAGGAGCTTTCGAGAGGCCATCTACCAGGGTTTCGTCCACAGCGGAGTTCTGCTTGAGCAGGCTCCTCGGGGTACCGGAATATAGTTGCGAGAGCAACGTTTGCACAATCAAGAGAGTTGGAAGATAGGGAGGAAGCAATGAACACCGCTACGGCAAACAAGGAACATGCGCAGAACCAGGTGCAGACCCCACCTGCGGGGACCTACGTCTTCGATGATGCCCACACGAGCATCGAGTTCATTGGTCGTCACATGATGTTCACGAAGGTTCGAGGTCGGTTCGAAGACTTCTCGGGTCAGATCGTCATCGATGAGGATCCGATCAAGTCCACGGCCGAGGTTCAGATCAAAGCAGCTTCGCTCTCGACTCGAAATGATCAGAGGGACGAGCACTTGAGTTCCCCCGACTTTCTCGATGTCGAGAACTTCCCGAACATCACTTTCAAGAGTGAGTTGCTCGAGCACGTCAGCGGCAATCTCTACAAGGCCATAGGGACACTTACGGTGCGTGACATCACCAAGCCGGTAGCTCTAGATGTTGAGCTCGGCGGAACGATCCAGTCCCCCTGGGGGCAGACCGTCGCTCTCTTCGCAGGTTCCGTGGAGCTGAACCGTGAAGAGTTCGGCATGACCTGGAACCAAGCGCTCGAGGCTGGTGGATTCCTGGTGGGTAAGACAGTCCGGATCGAGATCGAGACGGAAGCGATCCTTCAAGAGTCGTAACAGGCGTCGTGACTCAGATCGGTACTAGCCGGCGGCCCGCTCCTCGGAGGGGGCCGTTTGCGCGTCCAGCAACTTCTTGAGGACGCTTTGCAGCGTCTTTCGTTCGGTCGCGGTCAGATGGTCGGAGAAGTGCTCCTTGATCCCTCGGAAATGTACGGGGGCCGCTTTGTCGAATGCGGTGCGCCCCTTCGGTGTGAGCGAAGCATAGACGACGCGCCGATCGGTCTCACAAGACTCTCTCGTTACAAGGCCGGCGCGTGTCATCCGATCGACCAGTCGCGTTACTCCGCTCTTGGAAAGCAGAACCGAGTCCGCGAGCTCGTGCATGGGCATCCGACCTTCATCAGTCTTGTTCAGCTGGATCAGCACGTCGAACCACGTGAGTGGCAGGTTCCTTTCGGCTTCTAGCTCCCGACCGAGCTGTTCGATCAACGCCGAGTAGGTCTTGAGGAAAAGGGGCCAGGCTTCGGGCCTGCGATCGCACGCATCCATACCTCGATGATAATCGAGCACATACGAAAGTTGCAGGGTCAATCTTCCCTCCTTCTGCTAGCGCTCATGGAGATCGTCGAAAGGGTCGAAGATAGCTACGTGATAGCTAGAAGTCTGAGGGGGCCACTGGTCGCGCTGGTATCGATCGGCGCGCTGGCTCTTGGTGAGCATTCCGTTGCTCTCAGGCATCCGAAGGCTCCGGGATGCCCGATCCTGCCGGAAGACAACGTGTGGAACAAGCCGGTCGAGGATCTTCCGGTCGCGAACAACTCCAGGAGACTGATCCGCTCGATCGGCCTCGACGAGACGCTGCATGCGGATTTCGGGTCGGGGAAGTGGGATGGCGGAAAGATCGGGATCCCGGTCACTTTCGTCGACTCCGAACAGCCGAAGAAGAAGGTTCGGTTCCGCTACGCGCACGAGAGCGACGAAGGTCCGTATCCGATCCCCAAGGACGTGAAGATCGAAGGGGGCCGCGATGCTGACGGCGACCGACACGCTCTCATCGTCGATCGCGACGGCTGCATCCTGTACGAGCTGTTCGCTTTGAAGAAACGCGACGGAGGATGGCGAGCGGGGTCTGGCGCGATCTTCGACCTCAACTCGAATGACTTACGGCCGAAAGGTTGGACCTCGGCCGACGCCGCGGGTCTCCCGATCCTGCCGGGTTTGGCTCGCTTCGACGAGGTGCGTAGGGGTGAGATCGACCACGCTCTTCGCTTTACGGTTTCGGAGTCGCGGCGCAAGTACATCTATCCGGCGCGTCACTTCGCCAGCGACTCGAACGACACGAACCTTCCACCCATGGGTTTGCGGGTCCGCCTGAAGAAGAGCTATCCGATCGGAGACTTTCCGCGACAAGCGCGTATCGTGCTCAAGGGGTTGAAGCGTTACGGGATGATCCTGGCCGACAACGGCTCTGACTGGTACATCTCCGGTGCCCCACACGAGAGATGGGACAACGACGACCTCCACACGCTGCACGACGTTCCCGGCTCGGCCTTCGAGGTCGTCGACACCTCGAACCTCCGTAACGAGTGATCTTCTTTAGGCGATGGCTATGAGGCCTATGCCTAGGGCAGCGAGGCCGAGACCGACCGCCTGCATCGCGTAGAGCTTCTCGTTCAGAACGAGCCGCGCCAGGAGCACTGTGATCGCCGGGTACATGGATGTAACAACCGCGACGGTCGAGAGAAGCCCGTGACGCGTGGATAGCAGATAGAAGATGTTCGCCGCAACGTCTAACAGCCCCGCTCCTGCGATACCGGGAAGAGTTCCTGGTGCCGGCCTCATCGAACGCCCGAGAACGAGCGCAGCAACGACCATCGAACTAAGCGATCCGATCCGTGCGCCGACCAGCGGCCACAGTCCCGATTGTTGACCTGCCTCTGCAAGGAAGATGAAGAAGAGCCCGAACCCGATCCCGGCCCCAAGAGAGAGCATGAGTCCTGCCCGAGGATCGTTCACCGGTGCCTCTCCACCCACATCTTCCGGAGTCGACGAGATGAAGGCGACTGCTATCAGCGCCAAACCGACACCAACGAAAGCGAGGAGGGCCGGCCGCTCCCCAGTTACCAGACCGAAGAACACGGGAAAGCTCGCACCCAGAACCGCAGTGGTCGGGGCGACGACACTCATCCGACCGATCGCTAGACCCTTGTAGAAGAGACCGACGCCTCCGGCACCCGACATCCCCGCCAAAGCTCCGTACACCAAAGTACGCGTCTCGGGACCACCCTCGAGGAAGAACGGTAAGGACACGGCGAGTAGCACAGAACCGATGACTTGCGATACGACGATCACGGAGAAAACGCTCGTGCGCTTCGTCGTTAGACCGCCGAGGAAGTCCGCAGCGCCGTACGTGACGGCGGAAGCGAGACCCAGAAGTACACCCATGGACGCGACACGCTAATCGCTTCTGCCTGTGACGCAACTCACAATGCCTCGATGGAACGGCTCCTAACTTGTCGATGTGTGTGTCGGAGTTCTACAGACAGGAGGAGTCATGACAAAAGGCTCGATCGTTCGAACCCTCACCTTGCTCGCCGCTCTTGCGATACATCCTTTGGCAAGGGCTCAGGAGCCGGTCTGCCAGCACGGTACCGACGGCGATGATGTCATCCGATGCCGTGCCGGAGAGGACCTGATCCGTGGTCTCCGAGGAAACGACCGTCTGTCCAGCGGTGCGAACGATGACCGCGTGTTCGGAGACGAAGGCCTCGATGTCATCCACGGCCAGGATGGAAACGACCGCCTGCGCGGCGGAAGCGGCATGGATTCGCTGGCCGGTGAGGGCGGTGAGGACCATCTACTCGGTGGTACAGCAGGAGACGCTTTAGCCGGGGGAGTAGCGGATGACCGACTGCTCGGTGGTCCGGGGAATGACCAGCTGAAAGGGGGAGGGGGCCGCGACCTCCTTCGAGCGAGCGATGGCGATGACGTTCTTAACGGCGGTGCGCTCGGCGATCGACTCGAGGGGATGTGGGGCGATGACCGTCTCTACGGAAAAGGCGGAATGGATCGCCTTATCGGTGGAGACGGGGACGACGTTATCGACGGTGGTGGCGGTGCAGATCGGATCACATGCGGTGAAGGTCACGACGAGGTGGTCGCCGACGCTAAGGATGTCGTTGCGCGCGATTGCGAGGTCGTAACCGTTAGTTGAGGGCGGCCTTCAGCTGATCGATCGTGATGTTGCCGCCGCTGCAGATCAGCGCAACTTTCTTACCTTCCAGCTCATCGCGCATCTTCAAAGCTGCGGCAAGAGGAGCGGCGCCCGCTCCCTCGACGAGGTTCCGGGTGTTCTCGATCATCGCGACGATCGCCTGCTTGATCTCGTCTTCGTCGACCAACAAGAAATCGTCGAGCTGCTCCCACATCACTTTCTGAGGGAGCTCGAACGCGGTTCGTGTGGCCAGACCTTCGGCACTCGTGTTCATGTTGTCTTCGAGCAACTCGTGCGCTTTCCAGGAACGGAACGCTGCGGGGGCCGCGGCCGACTGGACTCCGATTACCTGAAGGTCTGGACGCAACGCTTTGCCTGCGATGCATGAGCCTGCGGCTCCGCTACCGCCCCCGATGGGAACGATGACGACATCGATCTCGGGCTGTTCTTGCATGATCTCCATCGTGTGGGTCCCCACCCCTTCGATCAAAAGGGGTTCATTGCCCGAATGGATGTAGCGATAACCGTCTTCGGCGGCCATCTCCTCACAGCGCAGGCGGGCATCGTCGAAGTCGGTTCCGTGGAAGATGACGTCGGCTCCCATGTCCTGCATAGATCGAACCTTGATCGGATTGGCTCCTTCGGGGACGCAGATCTTCGCAGCGACGCCGAAGAGCCGGGAGGCGTAGGCCACCGACTGACCATGGTTACCGGTCGAAGCGGCGATCACGCCTCGCTCCCGCTCGGACTCACTCAGCTGGGAAACGAGGTTGACCCCACCCCTCACCTTGAAAGCGCCAACCGGCAGATGGTTCTCGTGTTTCACCCACACGCTGGTCCCGACCAAGCGATCCAAGCTGGGGTAGCGATGCAGGGGCGTGGCCTGGAGGTACGGGGCGATCCGCCCGGCCGCCTGGACGACCCCCTCGTAGGTGGGCAACGCAACCTTGTTCCTTGTTCCCATAGGCCCCGAAGCTACCCCCTCCTGGACGCAGGAGTAGGCCCCCGATCCGTGGAACCATAGAGGCATGGATACCGGAGGAGCTCGAACCAAGCTCTGGATGAGCGGCCTCGGCAGCGCGGGGGTGGCTTTCTCGCACCTGATCGCCTACCGGCTGGGTCACACCGACCCGGTTGAGCGACTGCATGTGCTGAACGACACGGGGCACAACTACCTGCCCGGGTTCGTCACCGTTTCCATGTTCCTAGCCGTGCTGGGCCTCGTCTTCTTCGCCGCGCGACGCTTCTTCTCGAGCAGTGACTCCAAGGTTCCTTTGATGGAAACCGCGATCGCGTTGTTCGCGATACAGGCCATCGGATTCTTTGGCCTCGAGCTAGCCGAGCGGTTCCTCTCGGGTAACGGCATTTCGCTCGCGGGGTCTCCCGTCTTGATCGCATTAGCGGTTCAGTTGGTTCTTGCCCTCGGTGGAGCCCTCGTCGCAAAACTTCTGGCGAAGGTGGTCGATGTCGTCAGGAAGCGTCTTGCGTCACCGAAGCACCGACATGCTTCATCCACTTTCTCATCACGAGCGGTTCTTATCCCCGCACGTCCACTCCTCTCGGGTGGGCGGGGATTACGCGGCCCCCCTTCCTCCTAGGTCGGTCCCGAAAGGGACCCTCGAGCGCGCCGAGCGGATCGCAGGCGTTGCTGTAACGACCGACCCGCCGGGATCGACCGGCAGGAGGCACCGATGAGGAGATCCATTTCCGGCCTTTGCGTAGCGGCGGCCGCACTGATGATGATCACAACTACAACCCCGGCGGTTGGAGCAGGCGGATTCAAGCTGCTCGGCATCGATGCGGCCAACGACGCGCCTCGTGGCGCCGACCTCTTGGCTCTCGAGGTTGCAACGCACGGGCCCGACCTTCATCTTCGAATGGCCATGAGCATGATCCCCGTTCAGGGAAGCTTCCCAGGCGCAGGTATCCAATGGGTTTTCAAGGCGGGGATCAGAACCTTCGTTGCCGAGACTCACGTCGGAGAAGCAGCATTCGAGTTCAACCTTTATGAGGTCGACGGTAGTGGAGCTTTCGTCTACCTGAGCAGCATCGAGGGCGAAGTCGACGTGGATGCCGGGATCATCAACATGTACGTCCCGATGAGTGACATCGGAGCTCGTAAGGGAACGACCATCACCGGTCGAGCTCTGGGCGATTCGGGGGACGTCGAGATCCACCAGCACGCACAGGTGACCTCGTCGATCCTTGATGACTTCGCCACGACTAGATCGTTCAAGATCCGATGAGGGACATGACGATGTCGATCGGGATGAGGCGGATCTTGGCGGTTGCTTTGATCGGAGCCTTCACTCAGATCGCCGGCACTGCATGGGCGCATCCCACCCCAGAGGCCTATGGCCCGGACGATGGCGCCACCATCTCCTCACCGCCCAGCGAAGTGTGGGTGGACATGAATGAGGGATTCAGCAGTGGCCAGCTTTACGTCTACGACCCCTGCGGCGATCGAGTCGATGATGGTTCCCCCGAAGAGGACCCGATCCTCTACAAGTTGACGGTTGGGACCTCGTCGAACAAGGCCGGTACCTACACAGCCGTGTGGACGGTGCTCGGCGATGACGGCCACAAGACGTCTGGGGACTGGAACTTCACGGTGACGGACGGTTCATCTTGTCCGGCGGCCGAGCCAGGTCCCGACGATGACACGGACACCAACAACGAGCAGCCGGATGACGGCGATGACGCCGATGAAGGCGATGTCAGTGCGGCCGGTGGATCGAATGACGATAACGCGGACGATCCCGCCGCGGCCTTTGGCGGCAAGGGAGGCAACAACAAGAGCAATAAAGGAGAAGGAAAGCACCACAACCACAAACCAAAACCAGAAGTCGCAGACCCGGCGCCTGACGCTGGCTCGACCGGACCAACCACGGCAGATACCGCACCGATAGCGGGTGACATACCCGTCGATTGGCTGTTGATCAGTTTCGGGATCGCTGCCCTTATCGGGGCGGCTGCCGGTCAGATCTACGTCAACCTCGTGGGGCCTGAAGCCCAAACGAAACCAAGGAGGAACAACTGATGCACTTACGCAAGATCGTGAAGCTGGTTATCCCGGCGACGCTGATCGCCGCGGCTCTCGTGATGCCCGGCGTCGCCGGTGCTCACACGGAAGTATCTGACTCGAGCCCGAAAGACGGTGAGCTCATTGAAGCTGCTCCGGCGGAGGTATGGGTCAAGTTCGGTAGCACACCGTTCTCGATCGCGGGCGGAAGCCTAGAAGTTCTTGACGCCTGCGGTTCTCCCGTGCAGATGGGAGAGACCTCGATGAACCAGACTCAAGACACTCTGACCGTCGCCTCAACGGGGGATCCGGCAGGTCGCTACGAGATCCACTGGTTCGCCGAGGCCATCGATGGGGCCGCGCAGTCCGGCTACCTCGACTTCGAGGTGACGAGCGGTGATCCATGCGCCCAAGTCGTGCGTGACGATCCCGCCGACGATGTCGATCTCGGGCTGGACGCTCTTCAGGTAGTTGCGAAGGAAGCCAATGGCAAGGCGGTCGTAAAGGTGACGATGACCAAAACGGTCAGGTGCAAGGCGCTAAAGAAGGATGCGCTCGAACTCGCCTTCGATGTCGATGGCGATGACATCTCGGACCTGTTCGCCACATCGACGTGCAAGATGGGCAAAGCGAAGTTCACCCTGACCGAACCTGGCGAAGGTGAAGAGGACGATGTAGTCGTTGGTTCCGCTAAGGGCGTACTCAAGGGCACAAGCGTTACGGTGAAGGTTCCGGCTAGCCTGCTTGGCGACCATGCAGATGTATTCGCCAGGACACTCTTCGACGACGAAGACGCTTGCGCGGAATCGATCTGTTCCGATCGTGCTCCCGACCTGGGTGTACTGAGAGCTTTCTAGACAAAGGATGCGGATGCCCGTTCGCGTTGCGATGATGGCATTCATGTTGTGCGTGCTGGTGCCGACTAGCGCCAGCGCGCACGCCGTCCTTCTTAGAAGCGATCCTGCGGATACGTCCACGCAGAAGGAAGTGCCGGAGACCATCCAGATGGAATTCACCGAGAACGTTGATGTTTTCAGCGCCGAGGTGACCGATGGGTGTGGCCGAGATGTTCTTCAAGCAACCGAGTTCGACGGCGTCGACATCCGTCTCGATCTGGGTTCCGCACAACCGGGCAGGTTCAAGGTTGTCTACGAACTCGTGTCTGGAGACGATGGTCACCGATCAGACGGCCGGATCGCTTTCCGAGTCAAAGGCACCAAGGACTGTTCGACAGAAGAGCCTGAGGAGGACGGAACGACCCAAGCTTCGGGCGCCGAAGATCAAGGTTCGCCCCCGTGGATGCTTCTGGGTGGGGTAGCCGTTGCGTTCGTTCTCGGGGCTGCGGCCATCCGCCACCGGAGTAGCACTCGTAGTTAAAGGGTAGTAGGACGTAGGGGGAAGAAAGAGGAGGAGGAACGGATGAACAAGAGATGGTTAGGAGCAGTACTCGCTGTCGTCATGTGTATCGGTGTCACTGCGAGCCTGGTTTCGGCGCACACGATCAAGCAGAAGGCCAAGATGAACGGGGCGAAGGAAGTGCCCGGCCCCGGTGACCCGAACGGAACAGGCGTTGCGATCATCAAGGTCAATGAAGAAGAAAGTTCGGTTTGCTACAACATCAAGTTCGAGAACATCGGGATGGCGAGCGCAGCCCACATCCACAAAGGCAACAAGAGCACCTCGGGTGATGTGAAGGTGACGCTCTTCGAGGGAAGCGAATCGTCCCCCGCAAAAGGCTGCACCGAGGCGGATGCAGCGCTTATCGAGAAGATCCAGAGCAACCCCAGTCGTTACTACGTGAACGTACATACCGGTGACTATCCGGGCGGTGCGATCCGCGGCCAGCTGAAGAACGTCGGTGAGGTCTAGGCAGTCGCTTACTCAAAAAAGGGCCCGGGGACTCCCGGGCCCTTTTTTGTTTCCCCTCCTAGAAGGTTGCAACGTTCAATAAGGGTTCCTGGATGCCGTCCGGATCCTCGGGCCCCCACAGCCAGCTGAAGTTGCCTGCAGAGATCAATGCCTGTCGAACCTGAGCAGGTGTCGCCGACGGATTAACAGCCTTGTACAGAGCAGCGGCTCCCGCCACATGAGGCGATGCCATGGACGTTCCAGACATGGTCGCGTAACCGGAACCACTAGTAGTCGAATAGATGCAGGATCCCGGAGCGATGATGTCAACATCGGCCCCGAAGTTCGAGAAGTTACTGAACGAGTCATCGACGTCAGTGGTGCATGTTGCTGCGGCTCCACTTCCAGGCTGACCGTTGAAGTCGGCGAGTGAGCTGACCGTGATTACTTCGTCGTAGGCCGCCGGAGCGCTGGTGGAAGCATCCGCATGGTCGTTACCGGCCGCGACTGCGTAAGTAACACCTGCAGCCACAGAGTTACAGATGGCGCGGTGCTCGGTGTCACCGTTCGAGTTCCCGCAGTTGCCGTCGTCGGATCCGCCCCCGCCGAGTGACATGTTCGCGACCTCGATCTCTGATGCCTTCGATGTGACGTAGTCGATGCCACAGATGATCCAGGAACCGAGCCCTACCCCGGCAGCGTTCAACACCTTGACCGGCCAGATACGCGCGCCGGGAGCGACACCTACGACACCCGCAGCGTTGTCCAGGGCGCCGATCGTCCCTGCAACGTGGCTCCCATGACCGTTGTCGTCGTTCGCGTTGAGGAGCGAAGTGATGCAGTTCCTCTGGCCGGCGGTGTGGACATTCAGATCGGGGTGGCTGAGACTGACGCCGGTGTCGATGACTGCGACGTCAACGTTCACACGCTGATCAACGCCGTTGATGGCTGCCGTCGGACTGAGTTCCGCGTCGATGCGATTGATCCCGGTCGGAAGGGTTTGAGCGAATGTACTGACCAACCAGTCCTGCTCGACCCATTCAACGATTGGAAGTGCCGCGATGGCATCGGCGGTGCTGCTATCCATCGCAGCGGCGTATCCCTTGAGAGCGTGGTTGTACACGTGCGTGACTTCGATCCCGAACTTACTTGCGTGTTGCCGTGCGATCCCTGTCGCACTGCCGATCGAGTCAGCCAACACCACGATGTAGCGTCCGTCCACCACATCGCGGCCCCCGGCCGCCCCACCTGTTGCCTGCGCCGGCAGCGCCGACACTCCTACCAGCAACGCCAGCGCTACAGCCGGCGCCCAAGCTTTCGGTCCCCTCATCCGTAACCTCCTCGGTCAGGTCGCTATGGATAACCACCTATGTCCCGGCTCCCGACGGGACACACAAGACTTGGCAGTTCGACAGAGGCCCTCCTTTGGACGGGTCGCGCCATAAGAGCAGCACAACCTGGGACACAGTGCCCCACGGATGAACCGAAGCGAGGTGGACGAGATGTCCGGCGGAGGGGGCTAGATAGCGCTTAGTTGTCTGGCGATCACGTAGCGTGAGGAGAGCGACTAGGACCGCTTAGGCGTTATCCGTACGCAGAGCTAGGGCGAGCTCGAGCAACATCCGGTTGTCGGGTGCCTTGATGTCTTTTCCGAGCGCGGTCTCGATACGAGTCAATCGGTACTCGAGTGTGTGTCTGTGAACGTAAAGATCACGAGCAGCTGCGGCAACCGACATCCCCGCTCTGTAGAAGGTCTGAAGCGACTTGAGCAATTCGTCGCCGAGGGGGTCTTCGAGGAGTGGACCAAGCTGCGCGGCGATGAAGGCATCGCGATCTTCGTGTGGACCGGATAGCACCATCGCGAGTGGAACGACCTCTTCGTAGATAACGCCAGTTCTGTGCAGATGGACCGCCACTTGATGCGCGGCCATCGCCCGGCGATACGCAACGGCTGGATCCTCTGCCGAGGACATCCCTGCCGCGAGCCCAACTTCGGAAGGCTGCTCGGGAAGGAATGCGATCAGCCGGCGCCCTACGCGGCCCACCACAGCACCAGCGGTCAGACGTCTCAACGTGCGAACCTCTGCGCCGATGTCACCCTCAACGGTGGCCACAACGCACCACTTGAGAGTCTCCAGATCTATCCCCCTGATGTCAGCGCGCTCCTCATGGCGATTGTCTGGGACCCTAAGCCCGGCGAGTGTCTCGACCAAAATTTGCATGTCGTGCTCCGTATCGGAGACCTGTGCTTCTGCAACCTCGAGATAACCCTTTGATAACGCCTTGACCGCTTGCTGCAATAGCGAGAAGGACGAGTCCATGAACACGTTCTGGATCGTCAGACGGGACTCGAGATCCTCGGGCTCCAACTCGGCGATCGCCTGCCACAGGACTTCGGTTCCGATCAGGTTGGCAAGAAGGACGTCGTGAAGCGGGAACCCCTGCTCGGCCCTCGCGCGTCCAACATCAGTCAATGCGTCAGTGAATTCGCTGGCGTCTAACTTGCCGGTGACGATCCCGGTCGCAACGAAGAGGCTTCCCGCAGCCCATTCGCGGATCTCTTTGACCGAAGCCTCATCAGCTTTGGAATAGGACGGGATGCGGGCGCGGTACGCCTCGACCAATGTGTCGGCGATGGCGTCGGCTTTCTTTTCCAGCAGGGCCGCGACCCGAACAACCGCTGGGTCGTTTCTGTCTGATGTGCCGGTTTCAACCCTTTGCATTGGGAAAGCTTAGTCCTCATTGGACAAGTTGTCCTAACCCGGCCGCCCCAGGTGCAAGATCGTGCGGTTCACCCTGGCTCCCTCGTCATCCGTCGCCTCCAGGACGAGGGTGTGGATCCGGTAGCCGAGGTTTCTGCCCTGCCGCCTATCGACGAGTTGCAGTAGGTAGTCGGGGAGAGACACGAGGAAGACCTGAGCAGGGCCACGGGGTTGAAGCCCCCCTGGCGCGTCGTCAAGTTCGATGTTGAGCGGAGCGGACCGTCGCTCGGCGATGGTCAGTCCTTTTACCGCGGCCGATGCGTATCCGAAAACGAAAGTGACCCCTCGCCGCCGGTCGGCCGCGACGAACGGATGAATGGTGTTCTCGTAGGTGTTGAGGCAATGGACATCTCCGAACTCCTCATCGACCCTGAGCTCCATGCACACTGCATCCGGTTCGGCAGGGTAGACACGGAGCAGCCACCGGCGCCCTCCTGCGAAACCGGATGCTGCGATCACCGGTTCTTCAGTGGGTATGAAATGAGGATTCAAGAGTTCGGGCAAGGGCGGCGCGGTCTGAAGGGTTTCGTTTGTCTGACGGACCTGTCGGGGATCACTCGGGATCCAGAAAGCTGCCCCGATGCTTCCCAGCACGAGGCATCCGACGACAACTGGTGCTACCCAAACCCTTTTTGCGACTCGGCTCGCGATCGATGCGGACGGAGGTTCCAGCCGGGGAGCAACTAAAGGGCGAGACCCGACGTCAGTATGGAGCTGTCTTGCACGATGCTCCGTCCTGTCCAGGATCTCGGCGATCGCTGGAGTAGGGAACTCCAGAACGTGCTCCAGGAAGAATGCAGCGTTGAGATCAACCTCGGATGTCTTCCCGACTCGACGCGCCACTCGAATCACATGACCGAGAAGCGAGATCTCGAACTCGTGCGCATCTCTCAGATGCGAGAGTCGAGCGAAAGACTTCGCGAACGCGCGGCGGGTTATCCAAGCAGCTTTCTGTCGGTCGTCGACCAGCGCCAGGGCGAGAGATCCGGCGACGCTCCAGTAACCCTTGACGAAGAGGTCTCCTACGGCAGCGCGAGATCGAGGCATACCTAAACTCCCGGCCGGCCGGCCCCCGCGTAGTCGCTTCGGTGTGCAGATACGACTCTTACCTGAGCACCCGTGTAAGGAGCTTCAACCATCTGCCCATTGCCGATGTACATGCCTACGTGGTGGATCGGACTCCCGAAGAAGAGGAGATCGCCGGGCGCCCAGTCAGAGCTATCGACCCGTGGTGTCGCGGCGTACTGGCTTCCTGAGTTGTGGGGGAGGGATACGCCGGCCTGCGCCCACGCCCACATCGTCAAACCGGAGCAGTCGTAGGAGTTGGGGCCTGCAGCACCCCATTGATACGGCTTCCCAACCTGCGAAAGCGCGGAGTCAACGGCGATCCCGGCGGCCTTATTCGGTGCCGGTGCGGGTCTGATAACCGGCGTCAGATCGATAGCCGCCTGTTCAGACCGACGCGCCTCCCGTGCTGCTTGCCGGGCGGCGCGACGTTGGGCTCGTTCGATCAGGTCGTTGAGTCGTGTGACCTCGTCTTCTTGTTCGGCGATCTTCGACTCGACCTCAACCCGCAACTCGTCCAGACGTGCCTGTTCGTCGGAGGCTTTCGCCCTCGCCTCTTCTAGAGAGGCGATCCGTCGCGAAAGCACGCCCTTCTCAACCGCGAGTGACTCGAAGACCTCTGTTTGCGCGTCCTCTGAGTGCTCGAGGTAGACGAGGCCGACATCTATGTCGTTGATGGATTGCGATGACAGCACCGCCTCGATGGCCTGTGCCCGGCCCCCTTTGTAGAGCTCGGTTGCGATCTCGACCGCCGATCGCTCCTTGGTTTGCATGCGCTTCGTGATGGCTGCGACCTCTGCGGCGGCACCGGCGATGCGGGCCCGGAGAGTGTCCAACCGTTCGTGAACGAGGTTGTAGCGCTCAACGATCAGCTCGAATTCCTTCTCGAGCTCCATCAAGCGGGCTTCGGCCGCGCGAAGTTCCGCCCTGGAAGGGGCGGCGATGGTGGGGGCCGGAGCGATCGCCGAGGCCGAGATCAGTCCGATCACCAGCAGCATCGGCGGCAATAGTCGTCGAACAGTGAACTTTGCGAACATCACGAACACACTAACCCCGGTGCGCCGCCTAACTCGGGGTGCTGCGAAGGGCTCGCGAACCTACGGAAGATGGATCTCGTCGACGCTTACTGCTTCGAGGAGCTCGGAACTTCCGTCCTGTGCGGTCCTGATGGCTAGCTCGTCACCGGACCTGAGCACGAGGAAACGCCCGTTCTCGCCCCGAGCCTTCTTGATGCTGTCCACGAAACGGGTGAGATAAAGGTCTCGGGCCTGGTCTTCGAGCTTCTGCAGGTCGACCACGACCGGCCGCCCGCGATGATCCTCAGTCTTCATGGTTTCCATCTCGCTAGGATAACTTCTGCCAAGCTATCCAAGAAGAACCTGGAAGCGCTACCCCGTTCGGGGGAAAAGTGTGCATTTTCGCAGGGGTAGGGGCGTGAGGGGCGAATCAAGCGGGACCGGCGATCTTCGGTGTGTGGTCGACCGCGCTATCCTTTTTTTCCCACTAACGGGGGTGTGATGAAAGACAAGGTCTTGGGGTGGCTGCTCACGCGGCGAAGGGCCCGGCTTGCCAAGAAGAAGGGCATGAACCGGAAGTCCACGTACGCGCTGACCGCAGCGCTGATCGTTCTCTTGGGGACGTTCGCATTTTCGATCGACTACCTGTACTTCTCGCCCGATCCAGAGGGCACCGAGATAACGCTCGATCAGTTCGCTGCCCTGGCGGGCGAGCAGCGCCTCGAGAGCGTTTCCTTCCATGACGAGGACCTCGTTATGACAGGGACGTTCGTCGAGCCTCCGCCTCCGCCTCCCGAGCCGAAGAAGGACAAAGACAAGGACGGCAAGGGAAAGAATGCTGAGGGTGATGCAACCGAAGCTTCCGGGCAGGCCGGTGGCAACGATGACGGCAAAGACTCCAAGGGCCGCAACGCCAAGTCCGACAAAGAAGAAGAGGTCGTAGAACCTTCGGTCGCGCCTCCTGGTGCGGGAACGTTCTGGGCTCCTTATCGCGACCCTCTGACTGCAAGTCTCGTCGATCTCTCGACGGGGGCGGGGGCCGAGGTCGTTGTCGATGGCCAAGCGATGAAGGCTGCAGTGCGAACCGTAAGCACTTTCCTTCTCCCGCTGATGATCCTTGCCAACCTCTTCGCCCTGTTGTTCTCAGCGGGCAAGGGTGGCGGCTCCGGACTCGGCGAGATCCAGATGTTCGGTTCGATCCGTCGCGGAAAGATCAAGAAGGGCGCTTCGACGGTCGGTTTCGGCGACGTCGCGGGTGCGGAAGAGGCGGTCGCAGAGCTCCGAGAGGTGCGCGACTACCTGGTCAATCCCCAGAAGTACAAGGACATCGGGGCCGCGCCGCCAAAGGGTGTGCTGCTGGTCGGTCCGCCGGGCTGTGGAAAGACGTTGATGGCCAAGGCGATCGCCGGAGAGGCAGGGGTTCCGTTCTTCTCAGTCGCCGGAGCCGAGTTCGTCGAGGCTCTGGTCGGTGTTGGTGCAGCCCGTGTCCGTGACCTCTTCGCTCGTGTACGTGCCGTTGCTCCGGCCATCGTGTTCATCGATGAGCTCGACGCAGCCGGTCGTAAGCGCGGCACCGGCAGTGGCGGTGGCGGTAGCGACGAGCGCGAGCAGACCCTGAACCAGCTCCTCGTCGAGATGGACGGATTCGAGGTAAGCGAGGGTGTTGTCGTCATCGGTGCGACGAACCGACCCGACATCCTCGACCCGGCTCTTCTACGTCCCGGTCGTTTCGACCGACATGTGACCATCGATCAGCCGGATGCCGAGGGCCGCGAGGCGATCCTCAGACTCCATGCGCGCGGCAAGCCCTTCGCCGATGACGTCGATTTCGAATACATCGCTCGACGCACTCCCGGATTTTCGGGAGCTGACCTGGCCAACGTGATCAACGAGTCCGCACTTCTTGCCATCCGGCAAGAGGCCGCGACCATCAACATGGCCGACCTCGAAGAGGCCGTCCAGCGAGTCCTCGCCGGCCCCCAGAAGCGTGGGCGGGTCCTTTCGGACGAAGAGCGTTCGCGGGCCGCGTATCACGAGAGTGGCCACGCTCTCGTGTCGGCTGCCGCGGGCGGAGATGAAGTACACCGCATCTCGATCCTGGCTAGGGGCCGGGGCATCGGCCTCACGAACATCCGCAAAGAAAGTGAAGCGATCCTCCTCACCAAGAGCGAATTGTTCATCCAGCTCGTAACGGCCATGGGCGGTTTGGCTTCAGAAGAGCTCATGTTCGGTGAGCACTCAACGGGGGCCGAACAGGACCTCGAGCGCGCCACCGATATCGCCAAGGACATGGTCGGACGATTCGGGATGGGGTCGCGCCGGCGTCGTCTGCTCGCTAGAGGCGTCGACGAGTTCCTTCAGGGCGAGGTCGGGATCGCAGAGATCTCCGACACCACCCACGAAGAGATGGAGGCCGAAGTCGACAGGCTCATCCACGACGCCGAGCGGGAAGCTTCTCACCTGCTCGAGCGCCACAAGGAGACCCTGGACTACCTCTCCGACCGCTTGATCACGGAGGAAACCCTCGAGGGGGCAACCCTGGAAGAGATCCTGATGAAGGTCCGACCCCAGGCGGCCAAGCGGGTTTCGAGCAATGGCCACGGGGCCACCGCAGCGGACACCCTGGCCGACAAAGCCGCCCGCAAAGACTCATAAACCTTCAGCGGGCAAGCGCCCCCTATCTCCCCCTCAGTAGCTGGAGGAGGGGGCGCCCGCCTGGAGAACCCTTGGATTGTGGATCGCCTGATCGCTGCACCGTCGGAGGGGACCCCGTGAGGCGTTCACATACTCACCGTCCCCTGATCGCGCTGCTGGCCGCCTTTGTGGCGCTGGCTCCTTTCCTGCTGTCCTCACCGGTGAGAGCCCAGGCCGCAGGAGAGTGTGGCGCTTCCAGTGGTATGTGGACGACGCTGCCGTCGCCTAAGTTCAAGACCGGCGGACGACAGATCGTTTCGGTTGCCACCGACCCCTTCAACTACCTCTTCCTGGCCGCGACCAATGGAACCGAAGTGCACACGACGGGAGACGGCGGTTGCAAGTGGAAGAAGGTCTACAACATCGCCTCGACCCTGCCTCTCGGCGGAGAAGCGCTGATCACGAAGGTGATCTCTCCTCGACCTAACGAGTTCCAGCTCCTCGTTCAGGATGGCGGACCCAAGGTGGTCTTCTCGGTCAACGGCGGTAAGGATTGGGTCGTGGGTGGGACGGGACTTCCTCCTACAGGTGAAGCCGAGTTCATCGAGTACTCGACGTTGATCGGCACACCTCTATATGTCGGCGTTGACATCGGCGGCGGAGCGGTCGACCTGCTCTACTCATCCGCCGACCAGGGCGCAACCTTCACGCTTGTTTCCGACCTAACGCAAGTGATCCCCGATGCCGGGATCACCGGGATCGAACTCGATCCGATGGCCCCTCAGCAGATGTGGGCATACGGAGATGGTGGCCTTTACGAGTCTCGCAACGGTGGGGTTGCTTTCCAGCCGGTCGATGATTTCGCCGGTGATGTGGTGACGGCCGTAGATGCATGGAAGGTCCCAGGATCCAAGGGCCGGATCATCGTGTTCCGTGCCGGTGGAGACGATCCCCCGGCAGGTGTGTCCTACAACAGTGGCCGGTCGTGGGGAAACATCCTCAAAGGCCCCCGAGGAGCGGACTCCGCTGCGCACGGGACTGCTTATGGGCAGGTCATGGCCAGCGCGAATGGAGAAGCATTCTTCGCCGAGGTCCCGGCGGCAGGTTTCGTTAACGCGAACGCTCCGGACGCTCCGATCACCGGGATCACCGCAACGCTGACGAACCCGGGAGTCTTCTTCGGACACACCGACACCACAATCGAGCGCTACATGCTGCCGTTCGATGGAGTTGGTTTGCCGGGCATCGACATCGATGTCTCGATCGTTGAAACCGCCGAAGCGACTCTGGGGCGATCTAGTTTTGGTCCGGCCGGACGCAAGATCAAGATCGACGAAGGCAAGAGCAAGACCGTGCCTTATAGGTTGAAGATGCCGCCGCGACCTGTACCCCTCGATGTCTACTTCGCAGTGGATACCTCGTCTTCGATGACCCAACCACTCGCTGGTATCGCGCGGTCGCTGGCAGTCATCGCACAGGAGCTCGAGAACCGGCGCTTGGACGTGCGCTTCGGTCTGGTTGAATACCGCTCGTACCCCGATCGCTTCGTCCCTCGACCGAGTTGTGACGACGTCCCATCGAGCACCCCGGGAGGCTGCGAGGCAAACTTCCTCTATCGCAAGCTTGCCGAACTCGGAACCAACCCTGCGGAATTGGCGGCGGCCATCGAAACGCTGCAACCCGCCGCCGGTGGTCGCATCGACGCGATGCTCCCTGCCCTGTACACCGCGGTTACGGGAGCTGCTCAAGACGTTCATCCTGTGGGCGGACCCCCGAATGAGAACGGCACCGACGTGCCTCCGGGTCAGCAAGCTGAGTGGCGTCCTCTGAACGAAACTGCGCTGCGAGTCGTGCTGCACGTCACGGATGAGCCGTTGCCGCGGCGCGGAGCCAACGATCAAGACACAGGAGCCCCTTCGCAGGCCGATCAGGCTCCGTGGCCTACGAACATGCCGACGGTCGATGATGTCACTGCGGCATTCAGGGAAAGCAACATCTATCACGTGGGCATCGCCTTGGGAACGGCCGATCACTTGATCCCCGACATGAAGAGTCTTTCGTCCGGAACGGGTGCGATCGCCAAGCGAGAGCCGGTGGACTGTAACGGTGACGGAAAGACCGATATCGAGGTTGGCGAGCCTTTGGTGTGCCGGGTGCCCATGGATGCATCGGACAAAGCCAGTCTCATGGTCCCCTCGATCGTCAACCTTCTTAACTCGATCCAAGAGACAACCGAGGTTTCCCTTGACGTGACGGGCGCTCAACGTGCCGTCCGGGGAGTCGCACCTCGCCTGCACGAGGGCATCGTGCTGCAGACCGCTAACAAACTCGAGTACGAGGTCACATTCACGTGCCCCGATGGAAGCGGGGGAGAGGAGTTCCCCGTTCACCTTGCGCCGGTCGTTGAAGGCAAGACCAGCGACGCCTTGTCCGTTGACGCGACAGTGGTCTGCATCGGCGAACCCGATCCCATCGTGCCGGTCGAAGTGCTGCCCCTGATCGCGGTTCCGTTGATACCTGCAGCACCTCCACCGCCAGCACCCGTGTCCAATGCCCAGCCCGTAACCCAGTCGCAAGCCCAGATGCAGGGCGCCGGCGCAACGCAGGAACAAGAAGAGCCTCAGCTTGCGATGGTGACTCAAGAGGACGAACTGCAAGAGGAAGAGCTCTACGCGATGGTCGCTTACGAGGAGCGGCGCAGCGTTCCAGCAGAAGCCTTCCTCGGCGTCGGAGCCGTCGCAGTGTCCCTTATGTACGGTTTGGGACTGTCTATGAGACGTCGCACCCAGCTAGCACGCAACAGACGGAGCTAGATACCCCAGAACTGGGGCAGGAGCGCGGTGCAACGCGCAGAAACCTAACTTCAGCTATCCACTCAAGGAGGAAACGAAAGTGAAGCGACTCATCGGATTCATCGCAGCAGCAACCATGGCGATGTCCGGCGTTGCCTATGCACAGTCCCTGCCGATCGGGCCGGCGGCTGGATTCACTTCGGGTGACGAAGTGGAATACGTCGGTTTCGTGCCCTTCGAGGTTGGTTCCTCGACGGGTATCTCGATCCAGGGCAAGTACATGTACCTGACGTCCTGGAAGAACATCTCGATCTACGACATCAGCGACCCGACCGCGCCCCAGCGCCTCAGCCAGGTGCCTATCGGTTTCTGGTTCGAGAACGAGCAAGTCTCGGTCTCTCCTGACGGTCGTTACCTCTACTTCGCAGAGTCGCTCCCCGGCAACACCCTGCACATCTGGGACGTCGAGGACAAGAGCGCTCCTGCCGAAGTTGCGACCGTCGAAGGTGCCGGTGATCACACCACTTCTTGCATCCTCAAGTGCAAGTACCTCTACGGCTCCGATGGCTCGATCGTCGATGTGCGCGACCCGCTCAACGCCAAGCTCCTCGCTTCGAATGGCGAGGCAGGCAAGCGTTGGACCGAGCTAGCGACCGGCCAGAACTTCAGCAACCACGATGTCCTCGAGGTGAAGCCCGGCTTCATCCTCACCGCACCGATCAGCGGCCCGTTCCACTACATCGACGTCCGCAACCCCGTGAAGCCGAAGGTTGTTGCTCTTGGAATCAAGGAAGCCGAAGAGGGCTGGCTGTTCCACTCGGCTCGCTGGCCGAACAACGCAACCGACGACTTCATCCTTATGCAGGGTGAGCTCAACGCTCAGACGCGTTGCGACGAAGTCAACGGTCCGTTCCAGACCTACGACGCCCGCAATTGGCAGAAGACCAAGACGTTCACGTTGATCGACACCTACCGTGTGCTCAACGGTACCTACCAGGACGGTTCGCCTGCGGTGAACGGTCTCGGTTGCTCGGCCCACTGGTTCGAGAACCACCCGACCTTCAAGGATGGCGGTCTCGTGGGGATGGGTTACTACGAGCACGGCACCCGCTTCTTCAGCGTCGATGGCAAGGGCAAGATCACCGAAGAGGGCTGGTTCATCCCGAACGGTGGCTCCACCTCCGGTTTCTGGTGGGCCTCGACCAAGAAGAACGAGCGCATCGGCTACGCCGTTGACTACACCAGGGGTATCGACATCCTCAAGTGGAACGGCAAGTTCTAGATACGGTCTTTGATGTGGGATGCGCATGACTATTTGATGCGTATGCAGCAAAGAAGAGTCGAAGGGTTCGCTCCTCAGGGGGCGAACCCTTCTCTTATGAGAAGACTCCTCGCCGTATTGGCGACCACTGCCGTTATTGCGATCACTCCCGGAGCGGCCGGTGCACCGAGCCTCGACGGCCCGACGACCGGGGGCTTTGCATCCGACAACGTCGAACACATCACGCACATCCCGATCAACCTCGACAGTGCCGGTGCGCGTCTCGTCGGGGACTACTTCTACATAACGACCAGCAACGGACTCACGATCTACGACGTCTCCATGCCGGAGGCTCCCGCTCGACTCGGTTTCCTTCCGTTGCCCCAGCAGCCTTACTTCGCGGAAGAGGACGTCGACACGAACGGCCAGCTTCTGCTGATCTCCTCATTCAATGGTCTGAGCGTCGTCGACGTCGAGGACAAGTCGAACCCAGTTGTCATCGGCGAGCTGGCCAGCTCCGACGAGCACACCTTCTCGTGTCTCCTCGATTGCACCTGGGCGTACGGATCCGAAGGTGCGATCGTCGATCTTCGGGACCCGACGGCTCCAGAGCTCGTCGGCGATTGGACCGAAGGGCTGAACGTGCAGAGCACGCACGACGTGACCGAGGTCAAGCCGGGCTTCGTACTTACCTCGACTCAGCCCACCTACCTGCTGAACGTTGCCTCTCCTGCAGCACCGAAGGTGCTTGCGAGTGGAACAAGTGACAGCGCATTGATGCATAACAACATCTGGCCGAACCAGATGAAGGACAACATGTTCCTCTTTGGAACCGAGAGCAGCGGACCTTCGTGTGATGAAGGCTCCGGCTCGTTCCAGACCTGGTCGGCGAAGAATTGGAAGAAGACGAAGACCTTCAAGTTGCTCGATGAATGGCGTCCTGAGAATGGAGTCCCTACCGATGGTCATGCCCCAGCGAACCTCTTCTGCGGCCACTGGTTCGAGGCGCGGCCCGGCTTCCGCAACGGCGGGATCGTTGCGCAAGGTTTCTACGAGGGTGGAACCCGTTTCCTCGAAGTGTCTTCGAAAGGCAAGATCTCAGAGATCGGCTGGTTCGTCCCCTACGCGGGTTCAACGAGCGCTGCCTACTGGATCACCGAAGAGATCGTCTACGCGGTCGACTACAACCGCGGCATAGACATACTCCGCTTCACCGACTAACGGCCCAGGTTTTTTAGTAAAAGCAGGCTCACTATTTCAGCCTCTTTCGCCGCGGAATTCATTCTCACGAGCCTCAAAATCTTCTTGGCGAAAGAGCATGGATTCTTTGGCGAATGAGCTTCAGATAGTCAATCTGCTTCTAGTAGAAAACTTAGGTGTGGCCTTGGGTGGAGTGGTTGTTGCGGATCGTTGCCAGGATCGAGGCAGCGGAGCCTTCAGCGGGGTCGTTGCTCTCGGCTTCAGCCAGCAACGGCATGTAAGCCTCTTCCGGTAGATCCAACCCCAGGTCCTCGAGCAGATCGAGAGTGCGGGCGGCATAGCGGAGTATCTGGACCGATTCGAGCCTAGAAACGTCATAGAAGAACCAGCCGCACGACGTGAACATCTGCATCGCGTTGCGTTGAAGCTCAAGCAAGAGCGCCCCCCTACGGAGGGAATCCGGGTCGGCCATGCCGGCGGTCTCGCCTTCGAGGAAGCTCTCCAACGTTTCGGCCCCGATCACCACATCGATATAGCGATCGCGCGCCCCCCAGTGGTCGACGAAGATGCCCTTTGCTAGGAGCTCGTAGGCCTCGTCGGCTGCCCACCTGATCACTTCCAGGCCGGCACGCAGGGAGCGCGCCACTCCTGGTTCCAGCCCGACGGGCCGTAGGTCGAACAACCACAATCACGCATCCAACGCGAGACGCCGTGCGAGCAAGACCACGAGGTTCCTTCGCCGCGCTTGATGCGCACCAGGTCCTCAGGAGGATGGGCTGCTAGTTGTGCCGCGTAGTTCGTGACTTCGATGCCACGACGCTCGGCCTCCTCGAAGAGCGCGAACGCCAATCCGATCTCTGCGAATCTCTGGTGATGACCATAGGTCTCACCATCCGCGGCCGCGTGGACGATCCCATCGTCGGATCCCGACGCCCGCTCCTGGAATGCGTCGAGCAACACAGACGCATCCGAAGCGAGGTTGTTGAAAGCGATGTCTCGAGCCAGGTCACCGTCATAGAAGAAGATGGCGATCCACCGTCCAGAGCCGTCCATGTGTTCGTAGCGGTAGGGGATGCGCGTGTCGATCGGGGATGACGCTGTGGTCGTCCATCCGACGTCTGCAGGCCCTCGCCAAGCGAGGGCCTGATGCGGAGCGAGCACGGTGAAGGCAACGCCCTCCTCGATCAAGACGGACAACACGGCATCGTTCACCGCGGCCTCCGGTAGCCACATCCCCTCGGCATCGCGCTCGAACCGTCGTAGGAAATCCGTCAAACCCCAACGCACCTGTGTGCGGATGTCCCGCACGGTCGAGAGCGGAAGGATCGTGTGATGGAAAGCCTGAGCCATCGCGTTACCGTGACCGAGTCGCTCGATCGATGCATGGTCGGCTTCGATGATCATCTCGTACGTATCGGGCTGAGCAATCTCGAGCCATGCCATCAGCGTCGGGCCGATGTCGAACGACATCCGCTCGAAGTTGTTGACCGTCCTCTCTCCACCGTCCGACGGGACCTTTACGGCAGTGTTCGGCCCGTACGACTCAGCGTGAACGCGTTCGTTCCAGTCTGCGAAGGGGGCCGCGTCGGGTTGTGGGTCGATCCGACCGGTCCAAGGATTCTCTCTGGGGGGTTGGTAGAAGTGGCCGTGGACGACTATCCGTACAGCCACAGCACCGCCAGCGGTGGAAGCGTGAGTAGAGCCGACTGATCCATGCCATGCCACGACACCGGTTCGGGGATCACTTCTCCCATGTTGCCCATGTTCGTTCCCCCGTAGACGTCGGCATCGGTGTTGAGTATCTCCTGGAACGGACCCTGAGATGGAAGCCCAACGCGGAAACCGTGGCGGGGGATCGGCGACAGATTCGCGATGCACACGAGGTTGCGTTCGTCCTGGGGAGAATGCCGGTAGAAGGACAGCACGTTGTTGTCACCGTCGTTAGCGTCGATCCACCGGAAGCCTTCAGGCGAGTGATCTAGATCCCACAAGGACGGGATGCCTTTGTAGGCCTTGTTCAGATCGCCGACCAGCTGCTGGATGCCGGCGTGACGAGGGTCGTCCAACAGGTGCCAGTCCAGGCTCCGGTCGTGGTTCCACTCACGTAGTTGGCCGATCTCGCCACCCATGAACAACACTTTCTTTCCGGGATGGGCCCACATGTACGCGAACAGGGACCGAAGGTTCGCAGCCATCTGCCAGACGTCACCGGGCATCTTGGCGATCAACGACCCCTTGCCGTGGACGACTTCGTCGTGGCTCAGGGGAAGGGCGAAGTTCTCACTCCACGCGTAGACCAGCGAGAAGGTCAGATTGTTGTGGTGGAAGCGTCGATGGATCGGGTCGCGGCTGAAGTAGTCGAGCGTGTCGTGCATCCACCCCATGTTCCATTTGAATCCGAAACCCAGGCCCCCGAGATGAACGGGCCTGCTCACGCCCGGCCACGCCGTCGATTCCTCGGCGACCATCATCACGCCGGGGTGTTCACCATGTACGGCCGTGTTGAGTTCTTTGAGGAACTCGATCGCCTCGAGGTTCTCGCGGCCCCCGAACTGATTCGGGATCCACTCGCCGTCTTTGCGTGAGTAGTCGAGGTAGAGCATCGAAGCGACCGCGTCTACGCGCAGTCCATCGATATGGAACTCCTCGATCCAGTACAGCGCGTTCGAGATCAGGAAGTTGCGCACCTCGTTGCGCCCGTAGTTGAAGACCAGCGTGCCCCAATCGGGGTGCGCACCCTTCCGCGGGTCCGCGTGTTCGTACAGAGCGGTTCCGTCGAAGCGAGCGAGTGCCCATTCGTCTCGAGGAAAGTGAGCCGGAACCCAATCGACTATGACGCCGATCCCGGCTTGATGAAGCGTGTCGACGAGCGCCTTGAAATCGTCAGGTGTTCCGTAACGAGCCGTCGGCGCGAAGTAGTGACTGACCTGGTATCCCCAGGAGCCTCCGAATGGGTGCTCGGCCACCGGTAGAAGCTCGACGTGCGTGAAACCCATCTCCGTGCAGTAATCGGCGAGTTGCTCGCCAATGTCTCGATAACCGAGCGGTTCCCCGTCAGGCGTCCGGCGCCAGGAACCGAGATGGACCTCGTACTTAGAGACGGGAGCGTGGTGCGCTTCCCACTTGTCTCGAGCCGCCATCCATCTCGCGTCGCCGAACTCGTACTTACTCTCGTAAACGACCGCTGCGTGCTTGGGCGGGACCTCGGTTCGGAAGGCGAAAGGATCGGTCTTGAGGACCAATCGTCCGTCCAGGGCTATCAGCTCGAACTTGTACAGCTCACCAGGGCCGATATCGGGTACGAACAGTTCCCAGATACCCGACGACCCCAATGAACGCATCGGGCACAGGCGCCCGTCCCAGGAGTTGAAGTCTCCGACGAGGCGAACACTGCGCGCGTTCGGTGCCCACACCGCGAAACTCACGCCGGACACACCATCGATCTGTTGGACGTGCGCGCCCATCTTCTCCCACAGCCTGCGGTGGCTCCCTTCCCCCGCAAGATGGATATCGATCTCACCGAGGGTCGGAGGGAAGGCATAAGGATCTTTGATCGTGAATGTTTGTCCTTGGGGGTAGGCGACTTCGAGTTCGTATTCGGTTACGGGTTCTTCGATCACTCCTTCGAACACCCCGGCCTGGTGGACCTTTTCGAGCTTGCCGGCCACTTCGCCGCCGACGAGCACCTTCACCTCGGATGCTTCGGGTCGTAGCGTTCGGATCAGGGTTCCGTCAGCATGGGGGTGCCGTCCCAACACCGAATGAGGATCGGCAAGTTCTCCGCGAACCAGTAGCTCGATCGGGTCGTCGCTCTTTCGCCGCGTCACCGGAGCTCGCTCCTCTCCAGGGTTCTGGATATACCTTTAAGAGGTATCCGCACCCACTCGGGCCGGGATCCCATCTCGTATCCCACTTCATAGATCGCCTTGTCGAGCTCGAAGAAGTCCAACAGCGTTTGCAGCTCATCATGATCACCAGGCAGGAAGCGGCCCTCGTGAGACTTAGCGAGATAGGTCGTCAGGAATCGCTCCCGCGCTAGGTCTTCCCACGTTAGCGCCCAGGGCTCCAGATCGCCCCAGACCTCGGCGCCGGGTTCGGTGCGCTCAAACAGAGCGGCGTACGCCGCGTAGCTCAGCGACCGCAGCATCCCTGCAACGTCCTTCAGGGGGGAGTGCTTGCTGCGGCGTTCTTCCAAGGCACGGGCGGGCTCACCTTCGAAATCGAGTACGTACCAAACCCTTGGAACACGAAGGACCTGCCCAAGGTGGTAGTCACCGTGGATACGCGTCCTCCACCCCGCCTCGGTTAACTCTTTGATCCTTCCGATCTGGGCGGACACTCGTGGAGCCAGTGCCTTGAGCTCGTCCGAGCGACCAGAGAGATTGTCGAGGCTCCGGAGGGCGGTGCTCGCCCAATGATTCAGATCCTCCGGCGTGACCGGTTCGGGCCGCAACTCATCTTCGAAGTCTTCTCGCGAGAGCGTTACGTGCAACGAAGCCGTGACTTCTCCGAGTTGCTCGATCGCAGACAGCAGGTCTTGGGAGCGGTCTTCAACGAGTGTCCGCATATCTTCGGCAACGTCCGCATCGTGGATCTCATCGAACAAGCGACCGAGGTGATCGAGCGCGATCCCCCAGCCCTCGCGGGCTCCCTCGACGAACCTTTGAGCCATCCCAAGATCGATATCGGGCGTCCGAGTTTCCTCCGGCACTACCTCGGCGTCCTGGGTTGGCTCGTAGAAGACCTCGCCCAGTTGTTCTGGGATGTGACGGAACCCTTCATTGGTCAAAAGGCGGCTGAGCTCGAGATCGGGGTTCGGACCCGGCTCGATCTTCCGAAAGAACTTGAAGATGATCGTGTCGTCGAACACGATCGACGTGTTCGATTGTTCCGAGTCGATCGTACGAACGGAACCAGATCCCGGCGGGTTCCCCGGATCGAGTCCCGGCCCACTGAAGTGGAAGACGCCATGGTCACCCTTTATCGGCTGGCCATGCGCGAGGAGTTCTCCGAGGACCCGAAGTCGCTCGGGTTTCTCACTGGCGTCGCGCTGCGTCTTACCCGAAACGAGCAAAGGCAGATGGTAGAGAGATTCTCCGCCGTCGACGAAGCTGACGCGGATGATGCACAGAACCAATGCCTCGTCCCCGTCTGAGAGAACCCCTTGATCGTGGATGTCGACCGACTTGATGGCGCGATCCTTCTCGCCGAACCACCTCTTCGAGGTGAGCTCGTCGCGAAGTTGCTTCACATCTATATTCATAGGGACTCCTCGGGGACCAGCTGGAACCAATAGAAGGCGTGCGCTCCGAAGGTGAGGAGGTAGGGCAGCTCTCCAACCCGCGGGAACCGCTCACTCCCCAGCATCTCTACCGGGTACATACCCTCAAAGGGGGATAGGTCTAACTCGGCCGCTTGAGCCCGCCCCGACAGGTTATTCACGCAGAGGACGATGTCATCGTTGTACCGGCGTATGTAGGCCAGCACGGCTGGGTTATCCGGCTCGAGCACCTCGAAACTGCCCATGCCGAACACCGGATGTTGGTGCCGGACGGCAAGGAGGCGTCGGAACCATTGAAGGAACGATGAGGGGTTGCGTTGTTCGGCCTCCACATTGCACGCCTGATATCCGTAAACGGGATCCATCAGCAATGGAAGGTAGAGCTGAGCGAAGTCGGCTTTGCTGAAGCCCGCATTCCGATCGCTCGACCACTGCATAGGAGTACGAACGCCATCTCGATCACCGAGGTAGATGTTGTCGCCCATCCCTACCTCATCGCCGTAATAGATGATGGGCGTTCCAGGGAGAGAGAACAACATCGCGTGGAACAACTCCACCTGGGCGCGCGAGTTATCGAGGAGTGGAGCGAGCCGCCGCCTGATCCCCACATTGAGCTTCATCCGCGGGTCTTTCGCGTACTCGTTGTACATGTAGTCACGTTCTTCGTCCGTGACCATCTCGAGCGTTAGCTCGTCGTGGTTGCGAAGGAAGATGCCCCACTGGCAGTTGTCGGGGATCGGTGGAGTCTGGGCCATAATTTCGACGATCGGGTAACGAACCTGCCTGCGCGCAGCCATGAACATGCGCGGCATCAGCGGGAAGTGGAAGTTCATGTGGCACTCGTCCCCGTCACCGAAGTACTGGACAACATCGGCCGGCCACTGGTTCGCCTCAGCGAGGAGAACGACGTCCTCATAGTCCTTATCGATCTCGGCCCTCAGATGCTTCAGGTAGGTATGTGTCGCCGGCAGGTTCTCGCAGTTCGTTCCCTCTTTCTCGAAGAGGTAAGGAACGGCATCGAGGCGGAATCCATCGAGCCCGAGGTCGAGCCAGAACTTCATAGCGGCCAGAACCTGTTCCTGCACATCCTCGTTCTCGTAGTTCAGGTCCGGCTGGTGGCTGAAGAAGCGATGCCAGTAGTACGCGCCGGCGGTTTCGTCCCACGTCCAGTTGGACTTCTCGGTGTCGATGAAGATGATCCGAGCCTCTTTGTAGAGCTCCGGATCGTCTGACCAGACATACCAGTCGCGTTTGTCCGACCCGGGGATCCTCGACTCTTGGAACCACGGATGCTGGTCGGATGTGTGGTTGACGACGAAGTCGGAGATAACGCGAAGCCCTCGCTGGTGCGCTGCCTCCAGGAACTCCATGAAGTCGTTCAAAGTCCCGTACTCGGGAAGGATCGAATAGAAATCGCTGATGTCGTAGCCGCCGTCGCGCAGAGGTGACTGAAAGAAGGGGAGCAGCCAGATGCAATCGACCCCGAGCCACTCGAGGTAGTCGAGTTTCTCGGTGAAACCCTTGAAGTCCCCGAAGCCGTCTCCGTTGCTATCGGAGAAGGAACGAACGTAGGCCTCGTAGATGACCGCCTTCTTGTACCAGAGGGGATCACCGATGACCCGGGTAGCGCTCGGCCTCCGCGGGGCAGGCCTTACTTCACCGGTTGGCAAACTAGTTTCCGATCTTGAAGATGTGAGCTGGTTCGGATCTCGGATCTAGTCTCACGTAATTGTCGGAGCCGTGCCAGACGTACTTGCTGTCGGTGATCAGGTCGTGCACCTCGAACGGGTGGTAGGGGTCGACGCCCAAGGCATCGAGGTCGAGGTGAACCGTTGTCTCTTCCCAGTGGTGCGGATTGAGATTGACGATCACCAAGACGGCGTCAGAGTCCCTGGACGACTTGCTGAAGGCAAGGATGTTGTCGCTGTCCGTGTGATGGACCCTGATGTTGTTCAACTCGGCGAGGGCGGGATGCTTCCTCCGAGTGTCGTTGATCGTCTTGATGTACTCGACGAGGCTCGCCTGATCCGGGTCTCTGTGCTTCAGTTCGTATTTCTCGGAATCCAAGTACTCCTCCGAACCTTCCGCCACCGGCGTGTTTTCGAAGAACTCGAATCCCGAGTAGATCCCGTAGGTCGGCGAGAGTAACGACGCGAGTACGAACCGGATCTTGAATGCCGGCGGCCCGCCAAGCTGCAAGTACTCGTGCAGGATGTCGGGTGTATTGGTGAAGAAGTTCGGGCGGAAATACCAACGCATCTCTGTCTGCGTCAGCTCGTTCATGTACTCGATGATCTCGTGCTTGGTGTTTCGCCAGGTGAAGTAGGTGTACGACTGCGTGAAGCCGAGCTTCGCAAGCTGCTGCATGACCGGGGGCCGCGTGAAAGCCTCGGCAAGAAAGATCACGTCCGGATGCTCGGTGTGGACAGCTTCTATTAGCCATTCCCAGAACGGGAAGGGCTTGGTGTGGGGATTGTCGACACGGAAGATCTTCACACCGTGGTCGATCCAGAAATCCACGATGCCTTTCAGCTCTTCCCAGAGCGGCCCTGGATCTTCCGTGTCGAAGTTGACGTGGTAGACGTCCTGATACTTCTTCGGGGGGTTCTCCGCGTAGCGGATAGAACCGTCGGGCCGGTGGTGGAACCATTCGGGATGTTCTTTCACCCACGGATGATCCGGTGATGCTTGGATCGCGTAATCCAGAGCCACCTCGAGGTTATTGCGCTGAGCTTCGGCGACGAATGCATCGAAGTCTTCGATCGTTCCAAGCTGCGGGTGAACCGCCGTGTGGCCACCTTCGACGCCACCGATGGCCCAGGGGCTTCCCACGTCCTCTTTCTCCGCTCTCAGCGAGTTGTTCTTGCCTTTGCGGAAAGCGGTCCCGATCGGATGGATCGGGGGGAGGTAAACGACGTCGAACCCCATATCGGCGACCTCCGGCAGTCGTTTGCTCGCCGTCTTGAAGGTTCCGTGCGTGTCCTTGGCTCCGGTAGACCGCGGGAAGAACTCGTACCAAGCTCCGAATCGCGCCCGCTCACGATCCACGTACATCTCAAGCGCAGGTTTGTAGAGCGTAGATCTGTCAGTATCCGGGTAGCGCTGCATCGCCAAGCCGATCGCATCAGATAACGCTGCGATAACACGAGGGTCACTGAACGTCGACTTGTCCTTGCTCGCCGGCTGCCTCATGACCTCGATCGCGTCCTCGAGGCTCTTGCGCTCCTTTGCGGGGATCGCTTTCAGGTGAGCTTCGATAAGCAGCGCGCCCTCTTGTAGCTCGAGCTCGATGTCGTCGTTGACCTCTACCTTCTTGATCAACAGGCGTCGCCAAGTGGCGAAACGGTCCGTCCATGCTTCGATCGTGAATTGCCACACACCGATGTGATCGGGGGAGAATGTGCCGGACCAGCGGTCGTTGGCCACCATCGTCATCGGTGATTCGACCCACCGCTTGGACTTCGGACCCTTGGCTTTGATCACGGCTTGAAGCAGGTCTGGCCCGTCTCGGTAGATATCAGCCGAGACTTCAACGAGGTCTCCGACGATCCCTTTCGTACGGAAACGACCCCCATCAAGTTGGGGCTCGATCCGTTCGATGACTATGTGGCCGCGCTTCAGGTCGGGTTTCACTATCTCTGACAGCTCCTTTAACCCCCAGGCTACCGCCCGTTCTTACCCGCTCACCCCGGTTTGCCTACCTACCTGGCATGCGTCACAGTTGCCGGATGAAGGCCCTCAGGAGTTTCGCGGTCCGTGCGTCGTTGCCGGACCCCCTCAAGTCGCTCTTTCCGATCGCCCTCAACCTGAGATGGTCATGGGATTCGAAGACAGCGGATCTGTTCCGCTGGGTGGATCCAGAGGCCTGGGAACGAGCCGGCCACGATCCGGTGAAGACCCTGGGACTCGTTTCGAAGGAACGCTTGGACGAGCTCCTCGAGGATGCCCCTTTCCTTTCTTTCCTGGCAAGCGTCGAAGAGGACCTCGAGAAGTACCTGACCGAACCACGCTGGTTCCAGAAGAGAGAGAACGGCGACCCAGGTGTGGATATCGCGTATCTGTCACCCGAATTCGGTGTGAGTGAAGCGCTGCCCATCTATTCCGGCGGACTCGGTGTCTTAGCGGGGGATCACCTGAAAGCCTCGAGCGACCTCGGCGTCCCGCTGGTCGCGGTGGGGTTGCTCTATCACCAGGGCTACTTCAGGCAACACCTCAACGTCGACGGCTGGCAGCAGGAGCGTTACCCGGCCCTCGACCCACACGGCATGCCTCTTTCTCTATTGCGAGGCGAAGATGGAACACCTCTCAAGGTGGCGGTGGACCTGGCGGACGTAACCTGCTCCGCGCACGTGTGGCTGGCTCAGGTCGGCCGGATATCGCTACTCCTCCTCGACTGTGACATCGAGGAGAACCGCCCCGAGGAACGGATCGTCACCGACCGTCTCTATGGAGGTGGAACGGAGCATCGCCTCCGTCAGGAGATCGTGCTCGGTATCGGTGGCGTGCGCGCCCTGCAGGCTCTCGGACACGAACCCGACGTGTTCCACACGAACGAAGGTCACGCGGGGTTCATGGGACTCGAACGTATCCGACAGCTGATAGCGGACGAGGGGCTCTCGTTCGATGAAGCGTTGGAGGCCGTGAGAGCGTCGACCCTGTTCACGACACACACCCCTGTCCCGGCGGGCATCGACGTTTTCGATGTCGATCTGATGGAGCGCTACTTCACTTCGTTCGTCGAGGAGCTGGGCATCACTTTCGAAAAACTCATGGAACTGGGGCAAGCATCGAAGCCTGCCGATATCGAGTCCTCTTCATTCAACATGGCGGTCATGGGCTTTCGGCTCGCCAGCCGGTCCAATGCCGTTAGCAAGCTCCACGGCGAGGTTTCGAGACATATCTTCAACGACCTGTGGCCCGACGTTCCCGCCGATGAGGTTCCCATCGGTTCCGTCACCAACGGTGTTCACGTTCCTACCTGGTTGGGGCCCGAGATCAGCGAAGTGCTCGACAGACGCTTCCCGCCCGAATGGGCCGAGACAGGCAATAGCAAGTGGTCGAAGGTGCAAGAGATCCCCGACGCAGAGCTGTGGAGAGCGCGCGAGAGAGCTCGCGAGCGCCTCGTCTACTTCGTGCGAGATCGTCTGAAGAAGCAGTTGCTCGCTCGAGGGGTCGCCGAGGCCGAAGCCGCATGGACCGACGAAGTTCTGGATCCGAGCATCCTGACCATCGGATTCGCGCGTCGTTTCGCACCGTACAAACGCGGGACGTTGATCCTGAGCGACGTCGACAGATTGAAGCGGCTACTGCTGTCGGGAGATAGGCCGATCCAGATCGTTTTCGCCGGCAAGGCCCATCCTTTGGATGACCCTGGCAAGGAATTGATCAGGCAGTTGGTGCACTTCGCTGCGGATCCCCAGGTGCGTTCCAGATTCACATTCATCGAGGACTACGACATCGAAGTGGCTCGCTTCCTCGTGCAGGGAGCAGATGTGTGGTTGAACAATCCCCGCCGGCCGATGGAAGCGTCTGGAACCAGTGGCATGAAAGCTGCCCTTAACGGCGAACTGAACCTCTCGGTCTTGGACGGTTGGTGGGACGAAACCTACGACGGAATGAACGGATGGGCGATCGGTACCGTCGAGACGTATAACGACCCCGACTATCAAGACAAAGTTGAGGCTTCGGCTCTCTACGATCTTCTTGAACGCGATGTCGTCCCACGTTTCTACGATCGTCCGGAAGGCCCGGTCCCTCGTCGTTGGGTCGAGCGTATGAAGGCTTCACTCCAAACGCTAGGTCCCTTCGTAAGCGCCGATCGTATGGTGCGCGACTACGTCGAGGATCTCTATCTGCCCGCCGCGCAACACGGCGAACGGTTGCGGGCCGATTCCTTCGCGAAGGCCAAAGAACTGGCTGCCTGGAAGGCGCGCATGCAAGAGGCGTGGACCGCGGTCAAGGTTCTGAACGTTGAGGGTGATCTCAACTCGGCGGATCTTGGCGAGAAGCGCACGGTCGTCGCAACGATTCAGATCGGCCATTTGTCGACCGACGATCTAAGCGTCGAACTCGTGCACGGTCGAGTTGGGGCCAATGGCGAGCTTATGGATCCGGAACCTGCCGAGATGACGGCGGAGAGTTGCGAGCACGGCACCTGCACCTACCGCGGAAGTTTCATAGCGGAAGAAGCGGGCCTTTACGGATACGTCGTGCGAGTGGTGCCGAAGCACGAGGACCTAAGCAACAAGATGGACCTAGGCCAAGTAGCCTGGCCCTAACCCCCCGTTTCTTCGTCAGAATCGTGTTGCTATACGACCTTTTTTCGACAAAGAAAATCAGGCGCGGACGAGCAGGGCTACAGGGAACGATGAGAGCAGCTTCCCTACTGATGGGTTGCCGCCGTAGATCGTTTCGTCGGTCAGGACGTGATTCCACTTTCCTTCAGCCAACGGAACGGTTGTGTCGCCCCACTCGCCGCCAAGAGTGAGCATGAGTCTCGGCACTACCACTGCTAAACCGTCGCCGCGCAGAAAGGCGACGACGTGATCGGCTGCTTCACCTTCTGCCTCTAGCGGCGTGTAGGCACCTTCGAATAACTCTGGTCGCTCCTGCCGGAGACCGAGGGTCCTCTGCAGCGTGAGCATCTTCGGCGATCCGTCATCTGGGAACGCCCACAGCTCGGCCGCTTCGGCCTCACGCACGTGGCCTAGCAGGCTCCTCCTGGTTCTGTGATCGACCGGTCGACGGTTATCCGGGTCGACGAGCGAGAGGTCCCACAGCTCCGTTCCTTGGTACGTGTCCGGGATGCCGGGGTACGTGAGTTTGATCAGGGTCTGGGCGAGCGAATTGATCCGACCGAACTCGATCAAAGGTTCGGCGAACCCGGCCAGCTCTTGTTGGAATCGCGTGTCGGCGAGGATCCCGCGCACGAATCCTTCCAACGCGTCCTCGTAATCGACGGTCGGCTGAAGCCATGAAGTGTGGCGTTTCGCTTCCCGCGCGACCTTCTGCATGTAGCTCCAAGCACGCTCGACGTCTAAGGGGAATGCGCCGAAGACCGTTTGGTAGAAGAGGTACTCGGTGTTCCTGTCCGGCATGTCGTCCGAGCGGTAGTCGTCACCGATCTCCGAGAACCGTTTCACCGCGTGCGCCCAAGCATCGGGGATCTCAGAAAGGAGGGCGATCCTGGCTCGGACATCTTCTCCACGTTTCGTATCGTGGGTAGCCGTTGCGAGCATCGACCGCGGTCGGTCTGCCGACGCTTCGGTCGCTATCTGATGAAACTCTTCCACGGTTACCCCGAAGTAACCGGGATCACCACCCACCTCGTTAAGTGAGACGAGCCGGTTGAAGTTGTAGAAAACAGTGTCCTCGAAGCTCTTGGCCATGGCAGGCCCGGTCGTCTGTTGAAACCTCATCAGGAAGGCGAGAGCTCTTTCGCCACCTTCGCCGCTAACGATGAGATCCGCAAGACTCTCGAAAACTGCTCCGGGGATGTGTGGCGCGCGCCGTCGTGCTGCTTCGACTGCGTCTAGGAGGAGACGCTCGTCGTGCAACGTGCGTGATCCATCCGGTCGAACGTATGTCCTGTAAACATCGAACGCGGCGATCGTTTCGGCGATCGCCATCATCAGCTGTCCTTCGGCTTGCTCATCCTGGATCGGACCGAGGATGGCCTCCACCTCGCCGTAAAGACGTTTGATCTCGGCGATCAGCATCTGTCTCAGCACCAGCAGCTTGCTGGTGTGAACGATCGCGTCGAGGTCAACGCTCTCGCGAGTGAACTCCTGGTAAACGGCCGTGATGGCTGCTTCGTTATCAGGATCCACGAAGAGACCTCCGACGACGTTGAGGAAGTCGTAGCCGGTCGTGCCTTCGACGGGCCATGACGAGGGCAGCTCCTCGGAGGGAGCGAGGACCTTCTCCACCCATATAGGCGTGTTCGGAGCACATACCTTGAGCTTGTGTAGGTAGCCTTCGGGATCCCACAGCCCATCGATGTGATCGACGCGCAGCCCTTGGAGCGAGCCCTTTTCGATCAGCTCGAGGACGAGTCGGTGGGTCTCTTCGAAGACTTGGTCATGTTGGATCTGGAGTCCGGCCAGCTCGCTCACGTCGAAGAAGCGCCGGTAGTTGATGTTGCGGTTCCCACGTCGCCACTCGACGAGCCAGTAGTTCTGCGCCTCGAGGAGATCTTCGATCGGAAGGCTGAGGTCGGTCTCCGGCGCGATAGGGAGAGCATGGTCCCCATAACGGATCACAGGCTCGGCCCCCGAACGTTCGAGCTGTATCTCTTCCCGCTCGACACAAGCCTCGAGCGTGTCACCCAGTAGGGGGACGCAGACCTTTCCTTCGAGGTAAACCCAATCGATGTCGAAGCGATCTGCTTCGGGCGACGCTTGGCCGTGCTTCAAGACGTCCCACCATGCGCGGCTCTCGATCGAAACGTGGTTCGGCACGATATCCAGGATGTGGGCGATCCCTGCTGCATCGAGAGCGTTTGTCATCCGCTCGTATCCGTCGGCTCCGCCGAGTTCGGCATTCAGCGTGTTGTGGTTGACGATGTCGTAGCCGTGCAGAGAGCCCTCAACGGCTTGGAGATACGGAGAGCAGTAAACGTGGCTGATGCCTAGATCTGCTAGGTAGTCGGCGATGCCCGCCAGATCATCGAAGGTGAACCCGGCATTCAGTTGAACCCGATATGTGGATCTAGGTAGCACGCCGCAGGACCATCAGCGATCTGCCGACCAGCGGGACACTGTCTCCGGCTTTGAAAGTCACGGAACCGTCCGGTAAGAGGGGCTGGTTCGTGTCGATGGCCACTTCCCACACCTCACCCCATCCTCCGATCGGCAGGAAGAAGTCGAGATCGTTCGAGTCGGCATTGAACAACAGCATGAAGCTGTCGTCTGAGAGATGCTCACCGTGGGGACCTGGGTCTGGGATGCGGTCGCCGTTGATGAAGACCGCTACCGATTTCGCGTATCCCTCGTTCCACTGGTCGTCGGTCATCTCTTCGCCCGCAGAATCGAACCAGGTCATGTCTTCCACGCCAGACCCGTGGATCTCGCGGCCCATGAACCACTTACGGCGATGGAACACGGGATGTCGCCTACGGAGGTCCATCACCCTCCGAGTGAAACCGAGTTGCGGGAGGTTCTCGTCGACGAGGCTCCAGTCGAACCACGAGATCTCGTTGTCCTGGCAATAGGCATTGTTGTTGCCCTCTTGGGTTCTCGAGATCTCGTCTCCACCGAGGAGCATGGGAACGCCCTGCGAAAGGCCCAGCGTCGTTATGAAGTTGCGCTTCTGTCGTTCGCGCAATGCGTTGATCTCGGGTTCATCGGTAGGACCCTCGGCGCCATGGTTCCAGGATCGGTTGTGATCGTCTCCGTCCTGGTTGCCCTCGCCGTTCGCATCGTTGTGTTTCTCGTTGTAGCTCACGAGGTCGTGCAGTGTGAACCCATCGTGTGCGGTAACGAAGTTGATCGAAGCGTTCGGGGTACGACCTCCGTCCTGATACAGATCGGGGGAGCCGGTGAGCCGGAGAGCGAACTCGGCCAGCGTCGCGTCTTCCCCTCGCCAGAAGTCACGCACCGTGTCTCGGTACTTACCGTTCCACTCAGACCAACCCGGCGGGAAGTTGCCTACCTGGTAGCCGCCCGGCCCGATATCCCAAGGCTCGGCGATCAGTTTGACCTCCGATAGCACCGGGTCCTGATGGATGATGTCGAAGAACGCGCTCAGCCGGTCTACATCGAAGAGCTCGCGGGCCAGAGCCGCAGCCAGATCGAACCGGAACCCGTCGACGTGCATCTCGGTGACCCAGTAGCGAAGACTGTCCATGATCAGTTTGAGGACCTGGGGGTGCACGACGTTCAGAGAGTTACCCGTACCCGTGAAGTCGAGGTAATAGCGCGGATCGTCGGGCATCAATCGGTAGTAGGCAGTGTTGTCGAGCCCCCGGAAGCACAACGTCGGGCCGAGTTCGTTGCCCTCACCCGTGTGGTTGTAGACGACGTCGAGGATCACCTCGATCCCAACCTCGTGCAAGGCCTTCACCATGTTCTTGAAGTCGTGAACCTGCCCGCCTGTCCGTCCTTGACTTGAGTACTCCGAATACGGAGCGAAGAAGCCGATCGTGTCGTAGCCCCAGTAGTTCGTCAGTCCTTTATCGAGAAGGAACTTGGGAGTGATGAAGTGATGCGTCGGGGTCAACTCGACGGCGGTTACGCCCAGCAGCTGAAGATGCTCGATCGCGGCCGGATGTGAGAGGGCCGCGTACGTGCCACGGATCTCTTCGGGGATAGCCGGGTGCAGTTTCGTGAAGCCCTTGACGTGCGTCTCGTAGATCACCGTCTGGTGCCAGGGGATCATCGGCGGACGGTCGTCACCCCAGTCGAAGTGCGTGTCGACGACAACCGACTTCGGTACGTAGGGAGCATTGTCCGACTCGTTGTACGAGAGATCCTTTTCGGCGTCATCCCACACGTAGCCGTAGGTCTCCTGCGTCCAGTCGACCTTTCCTTCGATCGCTTTCGCGTAGGGATCGATCAGGAGCTTGCTCGGATTGAAACGATGACCCTGCTCCGGCTCGAACGGACCGTGTACCCGGAACCCATACCTTTGACCGGGCCCGATCCCGGGGACGTAACCGTGCCAGACGTAGTTGGTGACCTCGTCGAGCTGCAGGATCGTCTGATTGTTGTCCTCGTCGAAGAGGCAGAGCTCCACGCCCGTTCCGTTCTCGGAGAACACTGCGAAGTTGGTGCCCTCTCCGTCCCAGGTCGCGCCGAGAGGTGAGGGTTTTCCGGGCCAGAGATCCATGGGGGCCGAGCTTAGTTGCCCTCTGTAGGGACGCGATACGGTCATGACATGCCGGAGTACCCGCAGGAGATGCTTCTAAGACTTCTTGATCTTCAAGAAGAGGACTCTGCTATCCGTCGGCTGGAAGAGCGCAGACAGTCCTTACCCGAAGCCCAACGGTTGTCAGAAGTTAGGTCCCAGCTCGAGGAACTCGAGTCGGATCTTCAGATCGCTACCAAGCAACACGACGAGATCGCCCGCGAGCAGCACCGTCTCGAGGGCGAGATCGAGTTGATCGAAGGCAAGACGAGTAAAGAAGAGCAAAGGATGTTCTCGGGTGGCGTTTCGAACCCGAAGGAACTCGCGAACCTTCAGGCCGAGGTGGAGTCCCTCAAGAGGAAGAAGTCATCCGTGGAGGATGGGCTCCTCGAAGTGATGGAACAGAGGGAGTCGGCAAGCACAACTCAGTCGAGTCTGCAGGAGCAGCACGATTCGGCCACCGGTCTTGCCGACGAGTTGGTGAAGACGGTCGGCTCGTTGACTGCGGAGATCGAAGCGGAGTTGGTTGCGCACGGGGCGGCCCGCGATTCGATCGTGCCGGACATCGCACCCGATCTGCTCTCCCTTTACGACAAGCTGCGCGAGCAGAAGGCTGGGGTGGGGGCCGCGGCCCTCGTCGGCGGGAACTGCGAAGGCTGCCACACGAAGCTTCCGCAGGTCGAGTGGGAACGGATCAGGAAAGAACTCGGTCTGCAGCGCTGCGATAACTGTCGCCGGATCCTCGTCGTCAAGTCTGCGTAACGTGAAAGCGATCCTGCACACGGACGGGGGAGCGCGCGGCAATCCAGGCCCCGCCGGGATCGGCGTCGTTCTCACAGACGAGTCGGGCAGTGTGATCGGTGACGTCGCCGAAGGCATCGGCGTGAAGACGAACAACGAGGCAGAGTATCTCGCGCTCATAGCGGGGCTCGAGCTTGCTGCCGCCAAGGGAGTCACCGACCTCGACATCTATCTCGACACCCAGCTCGTCGTATCTCAGGTAAAAGGGGAGTGGAAGATCAAGAGCGACCACCTACGGCATCTCGCCGTGCGCGCTCGTAATCTCCTGAAGCATTTCGATTCGTTCACCATCTCGCAGATCCCGCGCGAACAGAACGCCGATGCCGACAAGCTTGCGAATCAGGGGATGGACAACGCCGAGTTGGACGCAGAAGCGGAACTCGAGAACCCCACCCAGGGCTCCCTACTCGAGTGATCCTCTGGCATCTGGGCATCGCCGCCACTCTCGTCTACGTCACGTTGGGTCGCAGTCGGATCGACTACCGCTTCATCCTTGCGGGCGCGATCCTGCCCGACGTCATCGACGCGTGCCTGGTTCTCTTCGGCGTTATCGAGTCGCCGTCACTCAGAGGTCCGGCTCACTCCCTCATCTTTGTTGCTCTCGACGCCATCGCCATCATCCTGTTGTTCAAAGCCGAGAAGCGGCTCGCTGTCTTCGGCATCTCGGTCGGGTGGCTGACGCATCTCGTTGCCGACGGCATGTGGAACTCACCGAAGACATTCCTGTGGCCCATGTTCGGGAACTCCTTCGAAACGACCCCTGCCGAGCCTTACTCGTGGGACCTCTTCACTTCTCCTTTCGATCACCTGAGTACTTGGGGAGCCGAGCTGGCCGGTCTCGGCCTCCTCCTCTGGTTCGTGGTGGCCTTCGGACTGAAGGACCCGGAACGCCGCAAGCGATTCCTTCACGACGGCTACCTCCGCGCCTGACCGCAGTAGAGTGAGTGGGTTGACAAAGGCATAGTTCACGTCGTTGCGCAGGAAGTCCGGTGAGAATCCGGCGCTGTCCCGCAACTGTGTACCGGGGAAACCCGGCGAGCCAGGAACTCCGCTCGGCGTGCGCTCGGACACCTCCGTGGGCAGGGGTTCTGTGAGCAAGCGGTCACTCCGCTCTTACGAACCCTCCCGTTGGGAGGGTTTTTACGTTCCCGGCGAGGACCGGGTTAAAGGAGTGGGAGTGGAGACTTCTCGATGGCATCGGAGGGCGACGGCCCTCACCTTGTTCTTGGTGCTCAGCTTGCTGGGCGCGGCATGTGGTGACAGCAACGACCAGCCGGAGGACGTCGAGCCTTTGGCCCAGGCTTCGACGGAGGAACCGGCCGAGTTCCCCGTAACGATCGAAGCGGCCAACGGCTCGATCACGATCTCCGAACAACCCCAAGCCATCGTTTCGATCTCTCCGACCGCTACCGAGATGCTCTTCGCGATCGGCGCCGGCGAGCAGGTCATCGCCGTTGACGACAGGTCCTACTACCCGCCCGAGGCCCCCGTTACAAACCTCTCCGGCTTCGAGCCGAACGTCGAGGCGATCGCCGGCTACATCCCCGATCTCGTCGTTCTCGACTACGACCCGGGTGAGGTCGTGAAGTCGTTAGAGAAGATCGAGATCCCGGTCTTGGTTCAGCCGGCCGCAGCGACGCTCGATGACACCTACGCGCAGCTCGAAGCATTAGGAGAAGCGACGGGCCGGGCCGAAGGCGCCGAAGAAGTCATCGGATCGATGCAGGCCGAGATCGAAACCATCGTCGCGTCGGTGCCCGACACCACCGAGGGGCTCACCTACTACCACGAGCTCGATCCCACGTACTACTCCGCGACATCGGAGACCTTCATCGGGCAGGTCTATTCGCTCTTGGGTCTCGAGAACATCGCCGACGAAGCTCCCAAGTCGGGTTCGGGCTATCCGCAACTCTCGCAGGAGTACATCCTCGACGCGGACCCCGATCTCATCTTCTTGGCCGACACGAAATGCTGTGATCAAACGGCCGAGGCTGTCGCCGACCGACCCGGTTGGGATCAGATCACAGCGGTGGCCAACGGGGGCGTGATCGAGATGGACGAGGACATAGCGTCGCGTTGGGGGCCGCGCGTAGTTGACTTCTTGCAAGCGGCCGCTGATGCGGTGATCGCGGCCGGGGCTGGTTCGGGGTGATCTCAGCCACGGCGCGCGGAAGGGTTTCAGCAACCTCCCTGCGCCCCCGAGGAGTTGTGATCGCGCTGATGATCCTGATCTTCGCTGTCATCGCGGGGGTCGCCATCGGGCCGGTCAGTCTTCCGTTCGCGGGAGTTGCACGGGAGTTGCTGGACCGGCTTCCATTCGTCTCGATCGATTCGGGATTGTCGGAGCGCGAGGTGGCGATCCTGTGGGAGCTACGTTTCCCGCGTGTCGTGCTCGGAGCCCTCGTCGGCGCAGCTCTTTCCATCGCCGGCGCGGCCTACCAGGGCGTCTTTCGGAACCCACTTGCAGACCCGTATCTGCTCGGATCGGCCGCCGGAGCCGGGTTGGGGGCAACGCTTGCGATCGCCTACATCCCGCATGTCGAGGATTGGCCGGTCGACCCGCTGCCTCTCGCTGCTTTCCTCGGGGCACTGCTCGGGGTTGCCACCACCTACGCACTCGCCCGAACGAGTGACAAGACGCGCTCGGCAACGACCTTGATCCTTGCCGGTGTGGCGATGGCCTCGTTTTTCACTGCACTGCAGACGTACTTCCAGCAGAAGGAAGACGACACGCTTCGTCAGGTGTACGCCTGGATCCTGGGACGCTTGACGACGGCCGGGTGGCGCGAGGTGTCGCTGATCCTTCCCTACGTGGTGGTGAGCTTCGTCGCGATCTTGCTTCATCGGCGCCTCATCGATGTGCTGAGCCTCGGAGATGAGGAAGCGGACAGCCTCGGCATCCGCGCGGGCCGCGTCCGACTGATCGTGGTGGTCGCAGCAACACTCGCCACCGCAGCAGCCGTTGCAGTGAGCGGCTTGATCGGCTTCGTCGGGATCATCATCCCGCACACGATCAGGTTGTTGTTCGGCACGAGTTACCGCATCGTGCTGCCACTTTCGATCTTGCTCGGGGGCGCGTTCCTGGTGCTTACGGATCTGTTCGCTCGGACCGTCGCGGCCCCCACGGAGCTCCCGATCGGTGTGATCACAGCCTTCTTCGGTGCTCCGTTCTTCATCCTCGTGCTGCGTACGAGTAGGAGGATGCTGTGACGGACGTCAGGATCGGATCCGTTTCTATCGCCTATGACACCACCACCGTCGTTACCGATATCTCGATGGATGTTCCGACCGGGTCTTGGGTGACGTTGATCGGACCTAACGGCGCCGGCAAATCAACGCTTATCAAGTCCATCGCAGGGCTCGTCGATTTCTCCGGTGACATCTCGTTCGGCGATCGTTCGTCGCGCGATCTGTCACGTCGAAACGTTGCCCAGGCGGTTGCCTACGTTCCGCAGCGACCGTTCATGCCGATGTCTATGACGGTCGTCGACTATGTGTTGATGGGCCGCACTCCCTACATCCCTTATTTCGGGTCTGAAGGTCATCACGATCTCGATGTCGTGGCCACCGTGATCGAACGGATGGAGCTATCGGAGTTCGAGCAAAGACCGATCGGATCGTTGAGTGGGGGGGAAGCGCAGCGTGTGGTTCTGGCGAGGGCCCTTGCTCAAGAATCGCCTGTGTTGTTGCTCGACGAGCCGACGAGCGCCCTCGACATCGGCCACCAGCAGCAGGTGCTCGACCTTGTAGATCGTCTGCGACGTGAACACTCGCTCACGGTGATCAGCGCGATGCACGACCTCACCCTTGCCGGACAGTTCGCGGACATGCTGGTGCTGATGGACGGGGGAGTAGCCGTCGCAACGGGGACGGCCTCCGAAGTCCTTACGGAGAATCTGATCGGCAAGCACTACGGTGCATCCGTGAAAGTCATCCGCGATCCGTCCGGAGATGTTTTCGTCGTACCCACACGTACTAACGCCTATGCAGTTGAAGGCGCGATGAACCTATGACGGCAGACAGGAAGACTCACGCCCATGCGCCATCGGTGGTCATCGTCAACACCGGTGACGGAAAAGGGAAGAGCACCGCGGCGTTCGGCACCATGATCAGAGCGGTCGCACGCGGTTGGAAGGTCTGCGTCGTCCAGTTCATCAAGTCCGGCAAGTGGAAGGTGGGCGAAGAGAAGGTAGCCCGCGACCTTGGTGTCGACTGGTGGACGATCGGTGATGGGTTCACTTGGAACAGCAAAGACATGGACGAGACTCAAGCGATCGCGCTCGAGGCCTGGGACACGGCGAAGGCGAAGATCGCTTCGGGCGATTACGACATGGTTCTGCTCGATGAGGTCACGTACACGATCAGTTTCGGATGGATCGACGTCGCAGACGTGGTCGAGGCGATCCGCACGCGGCCCCCGAAGGTCAACGTCATCATCACTGGGCGCGACGCGGCCCCCGAACTGATCGAACTCGCCGACACCGTCACGGAGATGCGAAAAGTGAAGCATGCCTTCGACGCCGGGATCCTTGCACGCAGAGGGATAGACCTCTGATGGGGCTCATCGTTCTTACCGGAGGCGCGCGCAGTGGGAAGTCCTCCTTCGCAGTAGCGATGGCGAAGCGGTGGGACGGAGAAGTCTCCGTGATCGCGACAGCGGAGGGCCGCGATGACGAGATGCGCCACAAGATCGCCGTTCATCAACGCGAACGACCGCAGAACTGGACCGTCATCGAGGAGCCGATCGAACTGTCAAAGGCACTAAACGACCTAGGGCCCGACGGGTTCGTGATCGTGGATTGTCTGACCTTGTGGGTTGCGAACCTTATGGAAAGAGGCATCCCGGATGCAGAGATCATCGAGACGGCGACCAAGACCGCCGCTCTTGCAGCCGGCCGGCAACCACCGGTCGTATGTGTCACGAACGAGGTTGGTTCCGGGTCGGTCCCGCTGAGCGAACTCGGGCGTCGGTACCGCGACGTTCTGGGCTCGGTGAACAAGGCATGGGTGGCGGCTTCCGAGCGCGCCTACGTGATGGTGTCCGGTCGTGCCGTTGCCCTGATGGAACCGGAAGAGATCCTGTGACTGCAGACGACCTCGTAGCTCCGCTCCTGAAAGACCTTCCCGGCCCCCATCTCGCTCCCGAGAGCGCGATGCGAGACAGAGCGGCGCAGATCCTTCGACCAACCGGTGCATTGGCCAGGTTCGATCGAGTCGCCGCGTGGCTAGCCGGCTGGCAAGGGACAGAGAAGCCCACGGCGGCAGCACCCGCCCTCACCGTTTTCGTCGGCGACCATGGTGTGGCCGATCGAGGTGTCAGCGCCTACCCGCAAGCAATCACCGGCGAGATGCTCAAGGCACTTCGAGCAGGTAAGGCAACGGCATCGGTTATGGCTCGTGACCTCGGTGTCGATCTCGAGGTCATCGATGTCGGAGTGGGGAGACCTACGGGCGACATCACGTTCGAGGATGCGTTAACGCCTGAACGCTTCGAAGAATGCTTCGAGATCGGGCGGAAGACGGTCGCTTCGAGCGAAGCGGACATCCTGATCTTCGGAGAGATGGGCATCGGAAATACCACTCCTGCCGCAGCGGTGTGTGCTTCGCTCTACGGGATGCGAGCCGATGATTGGACGGGTCGGGGGACCGGTGTGGATGACGAGGGACTCCAGCGCAAGATCGCCGCAGTAGACGCGGCCCGAAGCCGGATAGACGGCGGCGGTCCGTTCGAGATACTTCGAAGAGTGGGTGGATCCGAGTTGGTTGCGATAGCGGGAGCAACCCTCGAGGCACGACGGCGATCGATACCGGTGGTGCTGGACGGGTTCGTGACGACCGCTTCGGTCGGTGCCCTTGCAGCCGCCAGATCGGACAGCCTCGACCACTGCATCGCCGGCCACTGTTCACCAGAACCCGGCCATCGTTTGCTGTTGGAGAAGCTTGCGCTCGAGCCACTTCTCGATCTTGGGATGCGACTCGGTGAAGGCACCGGTGCCTTAGCAGCTCTTCCTCTGATCCGCTTGGCGGTGTCCTGCGTCGTCGACGTCGCAACGTTCGAAGAGTGGGGCATCGAACCGTGAAGTCTTTCGTTGCTGCGATCGGTTTTCTAACGCGCCCTCAGGGTCCCGACCGGCAAACTCGAGAACTCTCAACTCGGCCGGGCGGCGAAGTGGTTCCCGCTGGTGGGTGCCATCATCGGAACAGTTGTTGGAGGTGTGTACTTAGCTCTCTGGGAGTTCCTGCCCCCCTTCGTGGCCGCGTCGATCGCCATTGGAGTGGGTGCCTGGTTCACGGGTGGGTTCCACGAGGATGGGCTCGGCGATACGTTCGACGCGTTCGGCGGAGGGAAGGATGCCGAGGATGTCCGAAGGATCCTCAAGGATCCTCGCCAAGGAACCTTCGGTGTCCTCGCGATCGCCACGTCGCTACTGATCCGTGTGGGAGCTCTCGCTTCGATGGACGGATGGGACGGTCTCGCGATCTGCATCTGTGCGCACGTGTTGGCGCGTGGAGCCAGCGTTGCTCTGATGGGGATCATGCGTACCGCATCCGACGGACTTGGAGCGTCGTACGCGACTTCCCTGACGCCCAACGACGTGGGTATCGCGGTCGCTACCGGGGCGTTGATCGCATTCGGCATCGCCGGTCCCTGGGCGATGCCCGCAGCAGTGTTGGCCGGTATCGCTGCATGGCTCGTGGGTCGAAGGGGACGAGCACGTCTCGGCGGGATCACCGGTGACATCCTCGGGGCCGCGGAGCAGATGGGCGAGATGCTGATCTTCACGTTGGGGGCCGCGGTGTCCTACAACGCGTGGGTCGCAGTCGCGTGGTGGCATTGACGGTTCGACTGTTCTTGGTTCGCCATGGCAGTACGGCATGGTCCGAGTCGCGGCGCTACACGGGTCTCACGGACATCGAACTGAGCGACCTCGGTCGCAAGCAAGCAAGCGGTCTTCGTCAACTGACCGACCATCGGTGGACGGCGGTCTGGAGTTCTGACCTCAAGCGTGCCGTCGATACCGCGTGTCTGGCGGGATTCGATGCTGCGACCGATGAACGTTTGCGCGAGATCGACTTCGGAGTCCTCGAAGGTAAGTCATTCGAGGACCTGGACCTGGTCACTCAGGCCGCGATCGCGAGTTTCGATGACTTCGCTCCGCCCGGCGGTGAGAGTGTCACCGCGCTTCGGGCTCGGCTCGCAGACTTCATCGCCGATCTTCCCCCGGGTGATCACCTCGTTTTCACCCACGGAGGCGTGATCCGAGCCTTGATGCGAGAGATAGGAGCCACGATCTATCCGCGCCCCGGCGAACTCGTGATTCTTTGTAAGAATCATCACCTGTGAGGGGGTAGATCCCGCACAGAAAAATGTCGTTTCTTACGCAGAAACGGGGATTCCCGGACCCTCCCAACGCGTTCATACTTATCGTGGAGTGGGCCGGGTGACCGCGGCGCAAGCTGAGGAAAGTCCGGACTCCGTAGGGCAGGACGCTGGGGAAAGTCCCAGGCCGGGTGACCGGTGGAATAGCGCAACAGAGAGCAGACCGCCGATGGGCCGTGCAAGCGGTCACAGGTAAGGGTGAAACGGTGAGGTAAGAGCTCACCAGCGTTCCCGGCAACGGGAGCGGCTGGGCATGCCCCGTCCGGAGCAAGACCAAGCAGGGGTTGGGTGGCCCGCCCGCTAAAGCCCCGGGTAGGTCGCATGAGGCGAGCGGTAACGCTCGTCCCAGATGGATGGTCATCCATCCCGGGTAACCGGGAGGACAGGATCCGGCTTACAGGCCCACTCTTATGACGGGTGGGGTCCGCCTAACCGGCGGGCCCCACACCCGGTTCCCTTCACCATCACGCCTGCGCTCGGAACTGCGCGCCACTTCCGGCGAAACGAGCACAGAGTTGATGTCACTTAGGGTCATCCGTCATGAGCGGACGAATCGTTGTCGTGGGGGCCGGGCCGGCGGGGCTTGCTGCAGCTTGGGAGCTAACAAGGCACGGCATCGCGCCCTTAGTGATCGATCGCAACGAGCAGGTCGGGGGTTTGGCGCGCACGATCTGGGTGGATGGCTATGGCTTCGACCTCGGCCCCCATCGCTTCTTCACCAAGAACGAAGAGGTGCTCGATATGTGGCGCTACTTCTTGGGCGAAGACCTCCTCACCGTGCCGAGGCTGACGCGCGTCTATTACCGCAAGAAGTTCTTCTCGTATCCGCTCAAACCGATGGATGCGCTTAGCAAACTCGGCCCCGTCACGACGACCAAGGCTCTCGCCAGCTACGCGAAGCAACGCCTGAAGCGAGAAACGCGGGAACCCGAGAACTTCGAGGATTGGATCGTGGCGCAGTTCGGCCGCACTCTCTTCGAGATCTTCTTCAAGTCGTACACCGAGAAGGTGTGGGGCATCCCCTGCGATGAGATCGGTAAGGAGTGGGCGGGTCAGCGGATCAAAGGACTCAACCTCTCCGAAGCGATCAAGGGAGCCTTCCGCCGCGGCAAGAGCGACAAAGTGAAGTCGCTGATCGAGGAGTTCTATTACCCACGCAGGGGCGCGGGCGAGCTCTACGACAGGATGACCGCCGAGATCGAAGCGAAGGGCGGGGAGGTCCGGATGGGCACCACCATCACGCGTATCGAGACAGAGGGCGAGAAGGTGTCTGCCTTCGTCACCGATACCGGTGAACGCATCGAAGTGGACCAAGCTTTCGTCAGCGCACCGATAACGATGGTTGCGGAGTCTCTAAACCCGAGCCCCCCAGATGCGGTCTTGCAAGCAGCCCGAACCCTTTATTACCGGAGTCACATCACCGTCAACCTGATCGTGGATCACGATTCGCCTTTCCCCGACAACTGGATCTATATCCATGCGCCGCAGCTCCGGATGGCGCGCGTTGCCAACTACGCAAGTTTCAGCAAGGACATGGTCGCGAAGCCGGGGACGTGTGCACTGACCGTCGAGTACTTCTGTTTCGAGTCGGATGACCTGTGGAACATGGAAGACGATGATCTCGTCAAGTTCGCGACACGGGAGATGGAAGAAGCCGGCCTCCTCCAAGGTTCGGATGTCCGCAAAGGCTTCGTGGTGCGTGAGGGAGACTCATACCCGACGTACTACCTCGGCCACCGCGAGCATTTCGATGTCCTCTACGATCACATCGATGCTTTCGGGAATCTCGATCTGATCGGGCGGGCGGGGATGTATCGCTACAACAATCAGGATCACGCATCTCTTACAGGCCTCTATGCCGTTCGCAACCATCTCGGACTTACCGATGTCGATCTGTTCTCGATCAATCCCGAGGATGTCTACATAGAAGAGGTCAGAGACCTTGAGCGACAGCCCGGCTGACGCCACAACGAGCCCGACTTCGGACAAGCGCATCCGGGCGCTTCCCGAACTGACTGTTCGTCAGATAGCGGCGGCCTGCGCTGCCGTAGCGTTCGTCGTTTCAGTTATCGGTGCCGGGATCGCCATGTGGGCAGCAGGCGGAAGCACGTCCGCCTTGGTCCGCCTACCCGCGGAGGAACCGCTTGGTGCTTATGTCCAGCAACGTCACGCGGACTGGGATTTCGTGCAGCCGGCCACTCGCTACGACGGTCTCTACTACTACGCGATCGCACTCGACCCATTCGCGACCGGCGAGCAGCACGAGTTGATCGATGCGCCGGCCTATCGGTACGGTCACGTCGGACATGGTTGGCTGGCAGCGATCGTGTCGTTGGGTTCCGAAGACCGTCTTCCCGCGGCTCTCTTGTTACTCGGCCTCGCGGGGATGGTTGCAGCAGCGTACGCAGGCTCGTTGCTAGCGGTTCAACTCGGGGCGAGCGTGTGGCTCGGTCTACTGGTAGCGGTCAACCCGGGTCTTATCTACGCGGTGACGGTCGACACACCCGAGACGACCGGGATCGCAGTGATGGCAATCGGCCTACTTACGTGGCTTCGTGGGCGCATATGGCTCGCGGCCGGATCATTCATCCTTGCATGTCTGATCAAGGAAGCGTTCGTGTTCGTGCCTATCGGTATCGGTATCTTCGAGGTGGTCGAACGGCTGCGCGGTCGAAAGGATCCTGATCTCTGGTTCCGTCTCGGCGTCTTGTCTCTCGGCCCCCTCGCGCTGGCCTCCTGGTTCGTGTATCTCCACGGCCGCTTGGGTCTGTGGCCCTTCGCCGAAGGCCCGGAGAACCTGGCGCAGCCGATCGTCGGGTGGGTGGACACCTTCCGGCTGGCCGGGCTGCAAGGGCAGGGAGCGGAATACCAGGTGGGGGCGATCGGGCTGCCGCTGTTGATCGCTATCGGAGCTGCTCTCCTTATCGGCATCGTCAAGGGGATGTTTCTCAGGACACCGCTAGATCCGATCTTCGTTCTGAGCGTGTTCTTGATCTTCTCGTTGTCCTGGTTGGCTCTTCTCTATCCGAAGGATCTCCTTCGAAATGTCTCGCCGTTGCTGTTCCTGTTGCCGTACCTGTTTCTCGCCAGACCGGTGCGCAAGGCGGCTACGACGACACCGGCAGAGTGAAGTAGAAGGTCGCGCCCTCGCCGACCTGACTCTCGGCCCAGATCTTCCCTCCGTGTCGATCTACGATCAGACGAGAGAGATAGAGACCAAGTCCTGAACCCGGCTTGGTCAATGTCGGATCCAGACGTGAGAAGCGCTTGAACAAGAGTTCCTTATCTTCTTCGGCGATACCCGGCCCTTCGTCGCGGACGCCGATCCTCACGATCTCGTCCTCGATAGAGATGCTTACGGTGACCGGGGTCTCTTCCGGAGCGAACTTGAGCGCGTTACTGATCAGGTTCACGAACACCTGTTTGAGCTTGTCACGGTCACCGAGTACCGGGGCCTCATCCGTGAATGACGCTAATGCGAGCCTGCTCGATTCACCGGTGTCTTCGATGGACTCTTGAGCAAGATCGACAACATCAAGCGGTTTGAGCACGAGGTTCATGCCGCCACGGTCGATCCTCTCAAGGTCGAGCACCTCGTTGACCAGTCGCGCCAAACGACTTGCTTCGCGCTCGAGTGAATCCACGAGCTCATCGATCCCCGCATCGTCCAACCTGCTTCGCCTGCGCTTCAGGATGTCGGCGATCCCGGCGACCACGGTTATCGGAGAACGGATCTCATGACTCACCATCGAGATGTAATCGGCGCGACGCTGTTCGAGCTCGCGGAGTTCTCCGACGGTGTCGACCGCCTCCTCATACAACTGTGCATGGTGCATCGCGTTACCGACCTCTCGAGCGGCCCCCTCGATAAGCGCAACGTCCTCTTTGGTCCAACGGCGTGGTTCAAGCGAATGGAAGACGATCACGCCGAGGAGCTCATCACCCCATTGCAAGGGAGCCGCCAGGACGGCGCGCGTGTCCCGTTTAAGGAGGGGCAGTACTTCCGGGAAATCGGGCCCGGTGAACCTCTCGTCTATCGATAGGTCGTCGCTCCATTGCGTCGTTCGAGTCAGGGCTGCGGAACTTGCTATCGGATAGACGACCTGAGTGCCTGCGAGGGGAGTGATGCCCGGACTCGTCCATTCGTGTTCGATCGGGCCGATGGCCGTTGCACCCGGCGCTTCCACCATGCGGATGCTGCAGCGGGCCACATCCGCCATTTGCCCAAGCTCTTCCACGGTCGTGGCAAGGACCTCGCCGACGTCGAGTGAGTTCTTCACCCTCATCGAGATCCTGCGGATCGAATCCGTAAGCTCGGCCCGTCGTCGTTCTCGTTCGATGTTGCGTGAATTCTCTATCCCGACCGCAGCAAGCGAAGCCATGGCTTCGATCAGCTCGGTGTCGTCTTCCGTGAAAGGCGGGGCCTCTGGACTCTTGGTCAGATATAGAGCGCCGCTGAGCTTGTTGTGCTGGGCGATGGGAACCCCGAGGAAGGCGTGCATGGGCACATGCGCCGAAGGGAAACCGATAGAGCCAGGGTGTTCGTCGATCCGTTCGCAACGGATCGACTCTTTCTGTGCGAGCACCGCCCCCAACAACCCGTGCCCTTCGGGAAGATGAGGGAGGGCCGCCACTTCCTCGTCAGATAGCCCGCGATGGATGAAACGCTCGATGTTCAGGTCGTCGGCTACTGTGACTGCCGCACCGAAGCGTGCACCTGTGAGTTCCATAGATCGTTCGACGATCGCGATCAGGATGGGATCGATATCGGTCTCTTGGGTCAATTGCAGCGCGATCTGGAGGAACGATCTCGAGATCAACACCTCGCGCTCTTTCTGCATCTAACCCCTGTCTATCCCAAGATCGCCTCCGCCGTGCCCAGCCGCATTAGGCTGCACGGTAATCCTGACGTTTCAATCAAAAGCAAGCAAGGAGGACCGAAATGGGCAAGAGAGTGATTGCGACGGAGGCTGCTCCGGCCGCAGTGGGTGCTTACAGCCAAGCGATCGAGTCCGATGGATGGGTCTTCTGTTCCGGCCAGGTCGCGCTCGACCCAGGAACCGGGCAATTGTTGTCGTCCACGGTGGCGGCGGAAACCGAACGATGTCTCGACAATCTCCAAGGCGTGCTCGAAGCCGCAGGTTCGAACTGGTCCAAGGTTGTGAAGGTCACCGCTTTCCTTACCAACATGGATGACTTCGTCGAGTTCAATGAAGCGTATGCCGCTTACGTTGGGGATCAACCACCAGCGCGCGCTACGGTCGGGGTAGCCGCGCTTCCGAAGGGGGCACGTGTCGAGGTCGAGTGCATCGCGAAAACATAGGCTGCGCGGATGAGTGACTCAGTCGCCGACAACCTTGTCGCCGAAAACGATCCGGACCTCACGATCGGGGGCTTCACCACTGACCGGTTCGAGCCCGGCTTCTTCAGGATTATCGGCGTCGAGCCTGGCCACATACGTTTCGAGTTTGCTCATGAGGAAGAGCACTCCCATGATCACGAAGGGCCACAGGATCAGCACGATGAGGAGGAACACCTGATAGCGAGTCATCCCTCCAATCCTCTTACACGATGAGCGATCTCACACGGCGATACGCGCAAGCTCTGGATAGAGACCGGCTGATCGGGCGCTTGGTCGCCCTGGTCCGCTCTCCGTCCGAGAACCCTCCTGGGGAAGAGAAGGAGTCTGCTGCGATCGCAGGTGCTTTCTGCGACGAGCTCGGCCTCGAGGTGAGCGAGCACGAATATGAGCCGGGCCGCCCGAGCATCGTGGCGCGCTGGCGTGGCGGCGACGGGCCGACGCTCACGTTCTGCTCGCACATCGATGTTGTTCCTGCAGGCGATGCCGCGTTATGGGAGGGCGACCCTTATTCGGGCGAAATACGTGACGGCCGACTCCACGGCCGCGGAAGTTCCGATGCGAAAGGTCCCTGCGCTGCAGCTCTCGAAGCCGTCGCGATCATGAAAACTGCAGGGGTCGGTTTCGACGGAACGTTGGAACTCGCCTTGGTAGCGGATGAAGAGAGCGGCGGCTTCAAGGGGGCCGCTCCTCTCATCGAAGAAGGCGCGATAAGACCGAACGTTGGGATCGTCGGCGAGCCCACTTCGATGCGGGTCGTGCGCGCGCAGCGGGGGATCGCGTGGCTGAAGATCACTACCCACGGGATCGCGGGCCATGGTTCTGCCCCCGAACGGGGAGTCAGTGCGGTCAGACATATGGCCGAACTCGTCTTGAGGCTTGAAGAGACCTTGCCCGACATGGAACACCCTCTTCTAGGGCGCCCCACCGTGAGCGTCGGCACCATCCATGGGGGCGAGAAGCTCAACATCATCCCGGCGAGTTGCACGATCGAGGTAGATAGGCGGATCATCCCCGGCGAAACCGCAGACTCGATGCTGGCGACGATCGAAGACGCGATCGAACTCGCCAGGAAGAGATTCCCCGAGATCAAAGCGACCCTCGACGTCGTGCAGATGGGCGATCCATTCGAGGTACCCGATTCCGCCCGGGTCGTTCGTGAAGCGGTTGCCGGCATCGCCGAGGTGGCCGGATCCGAGCCGGACATCATCGGCTTTCGCGGAGCGTCGGACGCACGCTTCATCGCCGAAACGGGGGCCGATGTGATCGTCTGCGGTCCGGGGGATATCCAACTTGCTCACACCTCGAGGGAGTCCATAGATCTCGAGGAGCTATCGATCGGGGCGTTGTCCTATGCAGCGATGTTCAGTCGCCTGTTGGAGGCGCGGTGAGCGAGCAAACCTTTCCCTGGCCGAAGCTACTGACGAAACTCCTCGGCGGCGAGTCGCTGACCGAGGCAGAAGCGACAGCGGCCATGACGGAGATCATGGACGGTGCTGCAAGTCCGGCTCAGATAGCTGGGTTCGTGGTCGCACTCCGCGCCAAGGGCGAGACCACCGACGAAGTCGTCGGCCTCGTGAAAACGATGCGCGCCTATTCAGAGAAGGTCAACGCAGGAGCCGATCTGCTGGATACGTGCGGCACGGGGGGCGACCGAGCGGGGACCTTCAATGTCTCGACGGCCGCCGCGATCGTGTGCGCGGGGGCCGGGGCGAAGGTTGCGAAGCACGGCAACCGAGCGGCGAGCTCGAAAGCGGGTTCCGCGGATGTGCTTGAGGCGCTCGGCGTAGTCATCGATCTCCCGTCGTCCGGGGTCGAGCAGTGCATCGCCGAGGCGGGGATCGGATTCTGCTTCGCACCTGTGTTCCACCCGGCCATGCGCCATGCGGGGATCACCCGGCGCGAGCTTGGCATCGCGACGATCTTCAACTTCCTCGGCCCCCTCACGAACCCCGCAGAGGCACGCTTCCAGGCGTTGGGGGTCTCCGATCCGAAGATGCTCGACAAGATGGTGGACACACTCGACCGTTTGGGTTCTATCCGTGTCGTCGCCTTCCACGGTCAGGACGGCCTCGACGAGTTATCCACAACGGGGCCGTCTCGGATCGTCGAACTTTTCCAGGGAGAGATCAGCGAACGAACACTTGACCCTTCGTCCCTGGGATTGGCGCAGGCCACACGAGCCGACCTTGCCGGAGGGACTGCGGAAGAGAACGCGACCCTTCTAACCGGGGTACTCGCGGGGGAGACGGGTGCTCGGCGCGACATCGTCGTCCTGAATGCCGCGGCCGGACTTCTTGCGGCCGGGCGGGCGAAGGATCTGGAAGGCGGACTGGAGTTTGCTCGGGAAGCGATCGATTCCGGAGCAGCTCGCGAAACACTTCAGCGATGGGTGGACGTATCTCGATCGGCCTCCGTTTAGGGTTCTTCGGAGAAACGAGCTTTCGAACGTATCCGGAGAGGGAGGCCAGATGTTTTCTGCAACAGAGATCGCGACACGGCTGGACACGGCGACCGAAGACACCCGGCTTCTCAACCACCCGTTCTACAAGGCGTGGACGGCCGGGACCCTAACGACCGACGATCTGCGCTTCTATTCGACTCAGTACTTCCGCCAGGTCGAGTCTTTCCCCACCTATCTCCGTTCGCTGTCGGAGAAGTTGGAGGGGGGGCCGCGCGAGATCGTCGAGGCGAACCTTGCCGATGAGGTTGACGACGACCACGCCGGTCTGTGGCTGAAGTTCGCCGAAGCGGTAGGCGCCGACGCCGTCGAGGTCATCGCCTCGATCCCCGAACCCGAGACCACCGGATGCGTCACGGACTTCTCCGAGAAGATCGCAACGGGCTCCGCGGCCTTCGGCCTAGGGATGATCTACGGCTACGAGTCCCAGACCCCGGCTGTCGCAGACACCAAGGTGCGCGGCCTTCGCGAGCTGTACGGGATCGACGGCGACGGAGTGAAGTACTTCGAGTTGCACGGCGAGCTCGACGTCGAGCACACCGCCGAACTATCCGCGGCCCTCTCATCCGTCGTAACGGATGAATCTTCGCTAGCCGAAGCAGAAGCCGGAGCGGCTGCCGGAGCTGCGGCCATCTACAAACTGCTAGACGGAGTAGCCCGCACCCGCAACATCACCTGCTAACGGTTTTCTACTAAAAGCAGCATCACTATTTGAGGCTGATTCGCCAAGGAATTGAGGCTGATTCGCCAAGGAATCCAGGCTGGCTTAGCTCCGCACCATAAATAGTCCCGTGGGCGCGCTCGATATGGGCAGCGCCCACGCTCTTTCTGCGAACAGAACGCGCACGGGCTCGGCCCCCTTACGCAGCCACGAGGTGATCACCTTCGCTTCGCGCTGTTGAGCCGGAGTCAGGTAACGACTAGGAGTCACTGCACCGGGCGCGGCCCGCAACCTCTCGCACGCCGCAAATTCCCCCCGTTCCAGGCTCGTCGCCGCGGTGAGCAACCCCCCTCGCACCAGCAACGCACGCGAGCCGACGCCCAGAACCACGTCGCCTGCATCCCTGAGGCCGGCCGCCTCGGACCCCCGGCGCAACGACGATTCCAGCAGCTCACCCCGAGACCGAACCTCGGCCGCCTCCTCGAACCTCTCGGCCCGCGCCAACTTGCCCATCCGCGACGACACCGATCGCAACGCTGGGAGGGGGTCACCGGCGAACGCCGCCGCTATCACTCGCAACTCGTCGCGCTGCGAATCCGATCCGGCGCAGGTTCCCATAGCCGAGAACGGACACGACGAACACTTCCGCGGATCCGTGCAGCGATGGATGCGAGCAGCGTCGCGAAGTGCGTCGAGCAACGTCCGCACGGTGCGCATAGACGCGAAAGGGCCGAGATAGATGTCGCCGTCATCTTTGGGAACTCGAGCGGCCCCCACCTTCGCTCGTTTCCCCAAAGTCACCCGCACGTACCAATCGCGCCCGCGTTTGCCCGCGCGGTTGTACGGAGGAAGTTCGGCTGCGATCGCGCGCGCCTCCGCAACCTCAGCCTCCAACAGCGTTTCGTAGACACGCGCCTCGATCGATTGCGTCTCGCGCAGGAGATCGCGGATCCTGCGCCGAGGGTCGCCGTAGAAGTAGGAACGGACGCGGGTGCGTATGTCGGTCGCTTTCCCGATGTAGAGGGTGTTCCCCCGTGGCCCTAGAAATCGATACACCCCCATCCGGTTGGGGAGCTCATCGGCCAGACGGATCTTCGAGAACGAGCCGTCCATCCGCGTTGCCGAGATCTTGAGCAGATCCTCGAGCGTAGTGACTCCGTACCCGGCGACCCGTTCGATCAGGTGATGCAACACGTCAATCGTCGCGAGCACATCGGCGTAAGCACGATGCTCTGGCCGGTGCGCAGTCCGTAGGTGAGAGGCAAGCGTCGACAACTTGTGATTGGGAACCTCGCCGGCAAGGATCTTGCGCGCAAGAAGAGCGGTGTCTACGACCGCATTCGACAGCAATTCGTAAGACTCGGCAGCGAGGGCCGCGTTCAAGAAGCCCACATCGAATCGAGCGTTGTGCGCCACGATCACCGCATCGCCGACGAACTCCACGAAGGAAGGCAACACGGCGGAGATCGCCGGAGCCTCTACCAGCATGTCGTCGGTGATCCCCGTTAGAAGGCGGATGAACGCGGGCACCGGGTGCCCCGGATCCACCAGCGTGTGGAACGTTCCGACCACGCGGCCCCCGCACACCTTCACGGCGCCGACCTCGGTGATCCCATCCATGTGCGAGCCACCCGTCGTCTCGAGGTCGACCACGCAGAAGGTCACTTCGGCCAGGGGAGTGCCGAGTTCCTCGAACGACCGCTGGAGGTGGATAGCCATCCAAGCACGATAGCGAACATATGTTCGATACTTCAAGCACCGCCTCACATGCTCCAGCCGCTGCTATACAGGGGCATGGCCATCTACCGGTGCGACGCCTGCGGAAACAAGACCCGTTTCGACTTCTACGAGACCAAGAAGGTGCGGTCCTTCCACCACTTCTCGCTGGCGGGCGAGGACTCGATCGAGGAAGAAGAGGTGTTCGAGCGGAGCATCGAGAAGATCGTCTGCCGGTGGTGCGACTCGACCGAGGTCGTTGAAGAGGCTCATTCCGGGAGCGAAGCGAAGTGACGGAGGGGCCCCTAGCGGGTCTCAAGGTCCTCGACCTCACCCGGCTTCTTCCGGGCGGGTACGCCACCTTGATACTGGCGGACCTCGGCGCTGACGTCGTGAAGCTCGAGGAGCCCGGCAAGGGCGACTACATCCGTTGGACGCCACCGATCGTCGGCGACCTGTCGGCCTCGCACATCGCGCTTAACCGCAACAAGCGATCGGTGACGCTCAATCTCAAGACGGAAAGAGGGCGCGACATCCTCCTCGACCTTGCGGGGCGGTTCGACGTGGTCATCGAGAGCTTCCGCCCGGGGGTTCTCAACAGACTGGGTGTTGGGTACGAGCAACTCAGCGAGCGTTACCCGAAACTCATCTACTGCGCGATCACCGGATACGGCCAAACAGGTCCGCGATCGCAAACGGCAGGGCACGACAACAACTACATCGGTTACTCGGGAGCTCTGTCGATCATCGGACGTGAAGACGACCGTCCGGTTATCCCGGGCGTACAGATCGGGGACATGGCCGGTGGAGGCATGTCCGCGGTCATCGCGATCCTCGCGGCCCTCCAGCGCCGGAACACATCAGGGCGAGGCGACTTCTGTGACATCTCGATGATGGACGGCGCTATGTCTTGGCTCTCGATCCATGCCGCCGAGTTCGTCACCAGCGGAGAGAACCCGAAGCCCGAGTTAATGCACCTCTCCGGGAAATACCCGTGTTACCGCGTCTATCCGGCCAAGGACGGGTGGCTGACCGTCGGAGCGCTCGAACCACAGTTCTGGTCGGCGCTATGCGCTGCGTTGCAAAGACCCGATCTCAAAGACGATGCGTTCGCGATGGGTGAACGTCGTAACGAAGTGATCCAAGAACTCGAAGCTCTCTTCAAGACGCGCACGAGAGCCGAATGGCTCGAGAACCTCGGAGATGCGGACGTGTGTGTTGGCCCCGTTAACAGCTTCAGCGAAGCTTTCGAAGACGAGCAGGTCCTTCATCGCGAGATGGTTTTCGACACGAAGATCGAAGGTGTTGGTGACTGGCGTCACGTCGGTAACCCCATCAAGGTGGAGGGCGCGCCCGGGAAGGTCGATCGCCTACCTCCGCCTCGACTCGGCGAGCACACCGAAGAGGTTCTCAAGGAACTCGGCCTCGGATCCGCCGACGTCGAGGCCCTGCGAGCCGATGGTGTCGTTTAGGTGGATGCCCTGCCCGAGGACGTCGCACTCGCGCTGCTCCGGGGGTTGGGCGCCTATCTACGAGCCGCCCCGTCGCAAGACCTTCCCGCCAACGTAAGAAGGTTCAAGGGGTTCCGGGCAACGGCACTCGCGAAGCACCGCGATCAGATCCTCAGGATGCTCGACGACTCCAATGACCGCGCGATGATCGTTCAGTGGCTTGCCGACGAGAAGCCTCCGTTGTCGAAGGACGACATCGCGACCCTGAAACTCGCAGCCGAGCGAGCCGACGGGTGGCAAGAAGCGCTCCTCGAGAAGTCGGCTGGTCAAGAGGGTGTAGCGGCCCCTACGGGCGGCGCCGATGCCAAGTTGCAGGTTGCTCTCGAACGAGAGAAAGAGAAGGCGCGCAAGTCTAAGGAAGAGCTACGTGCCGCCCGCGCTCAGCACGAGAGTCTCCTTCTAGCCGAACGTAAGCGCGCCGATTCTGCCGAAGCCGAAGCGAGGAAGGTCGGAGCGGTAACCGACGGGTTGCGTAAGGACGCGGAAAAGGCGCACGCCGACCTCAAGGACGAGCGCGAGCGGAGCGAAAGAGAGGTCCGGCGCGCTAGGGCCGACGCAGATAAGGAGAAGGTGCGGGCCGAAGAAGCAGCTGCCGAAGCCAAACAGCTCCGAAAGGAACTCGAGGCAGCTCAGAAACAGATCGCCGCACTCGAAGGCGCAAAGAAGCCAAAGAAGAACGTTCCGAAGACGGCTCCCGAACTAACCGGTCCTCGCCGGCGACTCAAGGCGCCGAAGGGTCGCTTCCAAGACGATCCCGAGACGCTCGAGGAGTGGCTGTCGGAACCCGACGTGCAACTGGTTATCGACGGCTACAACGTGACCAAGGCTGAGGGTGGTTTCGGCGAACTCGCGCTTCCCAAACAACGTGACCGCTTGATCCAAGAAGCGACGAAGCTGGCAACGCGCAAGAAGGTCGACGGACACATCGTCTTCGACGGTAATGAAGTGCCACCTGGCACCAACCGGCCCCCCCGCGGCCCCCTAAAGGTCGCCTACTCTCGTCCGGACGAGATCGCCGACGATCACATCATCGCTTTGATCGAGACCCTCCCGATGGTTCCCGTTGTTCTGGTAACCAACGACAAGGAGCTCCAGCACCGAGGAGCAACCCTCGGCGCCACGATCGCCACCTCGAACCAGTTCCTGAAACTCCTCACCCGCTAACGCAGTTTCTTACGCAGATTTAGGGTGAAGGAGACACTTTTCCCCGTGCTAGATCAACACTTTTTCCACTGAAGAAAACGAAATGGGCGCTCCCATTCGTCTCTTAGACGTGGACAGGCTCACGCGGTTGTGCGAGGAGGAGTATTCGCGCCTCGTTGGGCTACTCGGCTTGTACTGCGGCGATGCGCTGGTCGCTGAGGAGATGGCCCAAGAAACCCTTATCCGCTTGTGCCGGGACTGGCACAAGGTTTCCGAGATGGACAACCCGGAAGCGTGGATCCGCAGGGTGGCGATCAACTTCGCCCACTCGCATTACCGGAGGAGAGCGATCGAGCGACGGATCTCGCAGCGGTTGGGGACCCATGATCGAACGACGGATTCCCACGACGTCGAGGCTCTTCAACTCTTGACCGGACTCCCGCACAGACAACGCGCCGCGATGATCCTTCACCATTATCTCGACTTACGGCTCCGTGAGGTTGGCGAAGTCATGGACCTCCCGGAAGGGACCGTCAAGACACTCATCCACAAAGCGCTGAAGAGCCTGCGTGCCGACATCAACATGGAGGAGGCTTTCGATGTCCGCTGACCTCGAGACCCGTTTGAAGGAACTGGCGCCCCAACCACAACGAGAGATCAACGTCGAGCAACTGAAGAACGAGGGTGCACGCCGCAGAAAGCGCAGCCGGATCGTCGGATCTGTCGCGATTGCCGCTGCACTGACGGTCGGCGCGATCGTGACGACCACATTCCTACGCACGGAAGAGTCAGCATTCGTTCCACCGACACAGGAAAACCAAAAGCCGGCGTTCGAAGGCTGGGACTTGGAGCCTGGGTGGCATGAGATGGCGACGCCTCCTGAGCCTCGAGGAGAGGCCGTGACGGTGTGGACTGGAACGGAGCTCTTCATCTGGGGCGGGGAAACGAGTTATGGCGCAACTCTTCACGCAGATGGATGGTTGTGGGATCCCATCACGGACAAGTGGCGACCAACGGCCCAGGCTCCTATTGAGGGCAGGTACAGCATCCCTAGTGTGTGGACCGGACGTGAGGTGCTCGTGTGGGGAGGTCGGAATGAAGCGCATGTCGACGTAGTTCCTCAGGACCCTGCGGGGGCCGCTTACGATCCCACAACCGATACGTGGCGGACACTCCCCGATGCTCCCATCGACCCTCGGTCAGCGGTCGCGACCGTGTGGACAGGCTCGGAGATGATCGTGTGGGGCGATTCGGATGGCAGCGCGCACGCGCTCGATGGCGCCGCTTACGACCCCGATCGTGACAGCTGGCGACGTATCGGCGACGCGCCGATCGCGATGAATCAGGGCCAGGGCATCTGGACGGGTGACGAGATGATCGTCTTCGGCTCTTCCTTAGACAACAGGAATGTCGCGGATGTTCCTCGAGCCCAAGGGATGGCCTACGACCCGGTTAATGACACTTGGAGGCTGCTCCCCGAGACAGATCTTTCTCCTCAGGCGACATCGGTTGTTTGGAGCGGTCACGAGATGATCGCTTGGGACTACGGTCTGTCGGTCGATGCGTATTCGCCGTCAACGGACACATGGCAGAAGCTTCCCGATGCTCCGATGGAATCAAGTGAGTGCTATCCCAGTGGCGCGATGGCGCGCGAAGTGATGCTTGCTTTCTACTGTGGACAGGCTGCTAGCTGGTATCCAGAAGCCGAAACCTGGCGACACGCGGACCCACCACGGATGGTTGTTGGGCGGCCAGTGTCGGCCGCTAATGGTGTGTTGATGGCAGGCGCGAGTCACGAGACTGAATACAACGGCCTGTGGCTGTACATCCCGGGCCCATCGAGCGAGCCGACCTATCCTTCGCCGTGGTTCTACCCATTCCAGGACTGGTTCACGTACTCGACCGGGGTGTACTACGCATTCGACGGACAACCGACTGCTTGGTCTTCCACCATCCCGGTGGTTGACGTCGACAACATATACAAGCGACTGGAGGACCTCGGCCCCGAGGATGTCCTCGTAGTCGCAGCTTTGATTGGCGCGGAGGACGCGCCGCACGAACCAACCGAAGTGTTCCCGGAAGGTGGTCCGACATGGGAGCTGAAGATCGAAGATTTTGAGGTTCGCTCCACCTGGGAGGGCCAACCGCGTCCGGAGATCCCCGAGTATCTGCATCTGCAGACGCTCGATGGTCATTTTCTCGAGCTACGCGTCTACTTCGGCCGGCAAGATCCTTCCCAGGAGATGCTGCAAGAAGTGGAAGAAAGGATCCATTTGCTTCGGCTCCCCTGAAACGCGGAAAACTGTCGCAGGCCCTCTCTAGGCTCATTTCAGGAGCCAGAGCAGGGGAGGGGAGGGAACTATGAAGATCGAGTGCAGTAACTGCGAGATGTACCAGAGCCATCACTGCGAGGACTGTTTGGTAACGGCGCTTCTGAGCCCGTCGTCGGACTCCGTCGAGCTCGAAGAGGACCTTGACCCATCCATCGAAGCTCTGACTGCCGGGGGTCTCATCCCGGTGCTCAAGTTCCGGCCTCGGACAGATACCGACCCACCAGGCAAGGAGAAACTCTCCGATACGGCCTAGCGGGACGTACCCTCGTCTGCGTGACCTGGCCGAAGGTGTTCCTCATCATGGCCGCGCTATCCCTGGGGGGAGCCGGTCTGGTCGCCTATGTGTCCCGAACCCCAGCCGAGATCCGTGAAGCGAAACCAGGCCCCGAAGCCCAAGACCCGGCACTCGGGGCGACTTTCACCGATGAGCAGGTCGAGAGGCACGCTGCCTACCGCGGCCCCGGTTACCTCTCGTTCGTCATAACCACCGCTCTGCCGATCCTTCTGTTGGTCTTACTGAGTCGCGGACCGTTCGGCCAGCTGGTGGAGAAGCTCGAGAACGTTCGCGGCGGCTGGCCGGTAAGGGTTGTGCTCGCAGCTCTAGTTGTAGCGGGACTCACAACACTTCTCGTCCTTCCGTTCAGTTTCGTGCGCGGGTTCTCAGTTGCTAAAGATTGGGGATTGTCGACACAAAGCCTCGGCGGATGGATCTCGGATCACGCCAAGAGTCTCGGCATCGGAACAGTGCTCGCGGCTATCTCGGCCCTCGCCTTCTACGGCGTAGTTAGAGCGGCCCCCAAGACCTGGTGGCTCTGGGGATGGGCGGCTTTCACGACACTCACGGTCTTGATGGTGTTCCTGTATCCCGTTGTCATCGCTCCGCTCTTCAATAAGTTCACGTCTCTCGACGAAGGGCCGCTGCGAACACAGATAATCGAGCTTGGTGAGCAAGCCGGCGTCCCGCTCGATGATGTGCTCGTCGCAGACGCGAGCAAACGAACGACAGCCGAGAACGCTTACGTCGCAGGACTCGGTTCAACCAAACGGATGGTTCTCTACGACACCCTGCTTAACAACGGCCGCGAGGACGAGACGTTGTTCGTCGTTGCGCACGAGTTGGGTCACAAGAAGGAGAACCACGTCCTCAAGAACGTGATCATCTCGTCGGGGGGACTACTTGTCGGATTCGGTCTTCTTTATCTGCTGACCAGGCGGGAAGGGTTCTTGTCGTGGGCGGGGGCAACCGACGTCAAAGATCTGCGTGCTCTTCCGCTGCTTCTCCTCTACCTCACGGTCGCATCGCTACTCACGATGCCCATCGAGAACGCCATCTCGCGTAACTTCGAGCGACGCGCCGACGAGATCGCCATCGAATTGACGGGTAACCCCGAACCCGGCCTCCGCGCCTTCCGCCGTCTCGCATTCAGCAACATCGCCGAACTAGAACCCCATCCGGTCGCGGTGTGGGCCCTCTTCAGCCACCCGCCGATCCCAGATCGATTGGAAGCCTTATTCCAAGAGGCGCGCAGGTTGCAGATGGATCTTCCGTAGCGACTAGCTCTGAAATTGTCGAGAGCGACCGACCGGCCGCTGGTGGCCTGCTATCAGGCCACCACCCCCTGAACAGGTTCGGGAGGTTTGGGTGGGGGAGGAAGAGGTGCACGCCCGCTGGCCGACATGACGTTCTCAACCACGAGCACAGCCGCACCGGCTGCGGGGATCGAGTAGAGATCTCCCGTTGGTGACAAACAGTCCCCGTCGTAACCGATCGCGAGCAGAGTGCCGTCGGGTAGCCATCCGACGGGACGCGTGCTGAGGTCTTCGAGTTCCGGCGGTACGGGCTGCGCAGACTCACCCTGGATCCCCAATGCACAGCCGTCCGAGTAAGCGACCGGCGCCCGGGGCGCAAACTCGCCGTAGCCGACCGGCAGTTCGGAAGCGAATTCCGACACGGTGATGAAGTTGAACCCATCGACACCTTTGGCCAGAGTGTTCAGAGCGGCTTCGTTCGTTACGCGGCCCTCGGCAGATTCCTGTGATCTGAGCACTAGCTCGTGAAGATGGAAGGCGTCACCGTGGTCCGCGTTGAAATACAGGCTCTGCCCGTCGTGGGAGAACACCAGCTGATCGATGCGCTGCGCCCCCTCGCCGCGGGCCAGCATCTGAGGGTCACCACCCTCGTTGTCGGCCAGCCACAAGCCGTAGATGCCGTCGGCATCGGTCCCGCTCACCGCTATGTGCGTGCCGGCAGGGTGATAGGCGACGTCATCGTGTCGCGCAAGAAAGGAGATGTCGCGAGCTTCGACCGTCTCGAGGTCTTGCTTATTCAGGGTCCCGTCAGGTCCGATGTAGACGAGAGCTTTGCCGGTTGGGCGCGACCACGTCGCCTCAGACGCGTCTGACTCCAAGGCTGTTTCGAAATCGTTCCGGTAGACAAGTCCGCCCCCCAGCAACACGCGGTCTGCTTCACCACCCCAGGCAACGTCATGAGCGGAATCCGACTCCGGAACGAGGCAAGTGACTTCGCCGCCGTTGGGGGACACCGAGTAGAGCCTGTCCTCGACCGTGAAGGTGATTGCACCCGCAACTGGAGCTTCACCGAGGCCGCCGGGACAATCTTCCGGCAGCTCGGTTATAAGCGCCCCATTACCGGCCTCCGTCTCCTCGACCTCGGGAGAGCCCTCGGATCGCGGTTCATCTGAATCGTCCGAGCATGCCGCGCCGACCAGGGCGACACACATCGCCAGAGCTACGAAGCGACGCATCTACGCGTCCGAATACATCGAGTCGATCTCGTCGGCGTACTTGGTCTCGATGATCCTGCGCTTGAGCTTCAACGAAGGGGTTAGCTCTTCGCTCTCGGGCGTCCATTCGGTGGGAAGCAGTCGGAACTTCTTGATCTTCTCGACCTGCGAGAGATGCTGGTTGGCAGCTTCGACCGCCTTAGCGATCTCGCCCTGCACCGCCTCGTTCTGCGAGAACGAGGCGATATCGGTGTACTCCATCCCATGGCGCTGAGCCCAGATCGGAGCTACCTCGCCATCTGCAACGATGAGAGCAGAGATGAACTTGCGCTGATCGCCGATCACGCAGATCTGTCCGATCAGCGGATGCTGCTTCACGAGAGCCTCGATGTTCGCGGGGGAGATGTTCTTACCCCCAGGTGTGACGATGAGCTCCTTCTTCCGGTCGACGATCTTTATGTACCCGTCTTCATCCACTACGGCGATGTCACCGGTGTGCAGCCAGTTCTCGGAATCTAGTGCTTCGGCTGTCTTCTCTGGTTCTTTGAAATAGCCCTGCGTGACGTTGCCACCGCGCAACAAGAGTTCGCCGTCTTCTAGAAGCTTGATCTCGACTCCCGGCATCGGCTTGCCGATAGACCCAAGCTTGTATGCGTCCTTCGGGTTCGCAGTCGCAGGAGCGCTGGTTTCAGTGAGACCGTAGAGCTCGTTGATCTTCACGCCGATCCCCCAGAAGAAACGCAAAACCTCCGGCGAGATAGGAGCGGCCCCCGTGATCGGGAGCTCACACTCATCGAAACCAAGCTGGTTACGGATCTTCGAATACACCAAACGATCGAAGATCTTGTGACGGATCCGCATGCCCAACGGAACAGGCTTGCCCTGCGATCGGAGCGTCTCGACTTCAACCGCGAGAACTAATGCTTTCTCTGCGATCTTCCGCTTACGTTCGTTAGGCTCCATCGCGAGCTTCGCTCGGATCCCAGCCTGCAGCTTCTCCCAAACGCGCGGCACGCCGACGAATGACCAAGGTCGTACCAGAGGGACGTACTCGAAGATGAGCGGGATCTCCGGACAGAAGTGAACGTGCATGGCGTGATGCAGGCCGTTGTAGTGCGTGCCCATCCGCTCGGCGCTGTGTGCCAGTGGTAGGTAGCTGACGTAGCGCATGCCGTGAGGCGTTTCAGGGTTCATCTGATGGAGCGACTCGGTTGTCCACACCACGTTGTAGTGCGTCAGGATCACGCCTTTCGGATTGCCAGTCGTGCCCGACGTGTAGATGAGAGTGGCATGGTCTTCCGGCTTGACGTGCTTCCACATCTCCTCGAAGGCTCCACGGCCCCCTTCCTCCAGAGCTACCCGGCCCGAAGCGAGCAACTCATCCCACGACATCACCCAGTCGTAGTCGGAGAACTCCTCGGCCCCCTCGATCAACACGACCTTCTGAAGCGCCGGGAGCTCATTGCGGACCTTCTCCCACTTCTCCATGAAGTTGCGGTTCTCTACGATCGCAACCTTGGCGTTGCAATGGCCGGCTATGTAGGAGACCTGGTCGGGAGCCAGGGTGTTGTACATCGAAACCGGGATCGCACGGCTGTGGACGATCCCAAGATCTGCGATCAGGTGCTCGGGGATGTTGCGAGCCATGATCGCGACGTGGTCTCCAGGCTCGACGCTGAGGCCCTTGAGCCCCATCGCCACCTGAGCAACAAGTTCCCGGTATTCCCCCCAGGTAGTGGTTTTCCAGTTCCCAGCGGCGTCTTTGACGCTCAGGGCCGGCGTGTCCGGGACGCTCGTGGCGTTGATCTGCAGCTTGTGGCAGATGGTGAGGCCGGCGACCTTCTTGTCGATAGCAGAGCGCGTTACCTGGGCTTCGGTAGTCATGAGGTCTCCCCGGTCGGGTTCAGATCTATTAGAGGAAACCACCTGGAAACAGGCGTATCAAGCCCGTCGCGTTCATGCCTAAACTTGTTCACTAACTCGCGGGTCTACAAGGGGGAACGCCATGCCTGCTCAGACGATCATCGAGCGCTTCCAGGAGCGGGTGCGGGAGCACCCCGACAAGGTCGCTCTCCGCTACAAGGAGGGTGGGTCCTGGAAGGACATCACCTGGGGCCAGTACGGCGAGGGAGTCAGGAGCGTGGGGAAGTCGCTCCTGGCGCTCGGTCTCGGCCATGGCGACAAGATGTCGCTTCTGTCCGGTAACAGGCCGGCGTGGCAGATCGCAGACCTCGGCTGCATGTCTATCGGAGCGGCCACGGCCCCCATCTACATCACGAACTCACCGGATCAGGTCCGGCACGTCGTTGAGGACTCCGACTCGAAGGTGATCGTGGTGGAGAACAACGATCAGCTCGAGAAGGTGCTCAAGGTTCGTGAGCAGCTCCCTAGGCTCGAGAAGGTTGTTGTTATCGAGGGCTACCAGGGTGACGCAGACCCGAACTTCGTCCTGACGTGGGACGACTTCATCGGCCTCGGCAAGGACACGCCGGATTCTGCTTACGAAGAAGCCACGAGCAAAGTCAACCCCGAGGACCTAGCGACCTTCGTCTACACATCGGGTACCACCGGCAATCCCAAGGGAGTCATGTTGACCCACGGGAACATCTGGTGGACCTGTACCCACTCGGAACAGCACATACCGATCGGTGACGCAGACAACGGGCGAGCGCTCTCTTACCTTCCGTTATCGCACATCGCAGAACGCATGATCAGCCACCTCTTGCAGACCTACTACGGCACTACGACGTGGTTCGCAGAGAGCCTTGATACGTTGCTTGTGGACCTCAATGCCTGCAAGCCGACCTACTTCTTCGGCGTTCCGCGTGTGTGGGAGAAGTTCTACGCAGGTTTCCAAGCGATGGCGGCAGTGCCTCCCAAGGACAAGTCCGAGGCGCGCAAGAAGAAGTTGGCGCGCAAAGCGATCGAGTTGGGCAAGCAGGTGACGATCGCCGAGCAAGAAGCCGTCAACCGCGGCGGCAAGATGGCGGACGCGAAGGTTCCTCTCGGCGTCAAGCTCCAGCATTCGCTCCTCGATAAGTTGGTGCTCGCCAAGGTGCGTGAGCGCTTCGGCCTCGATCAGTGCACGCTCGCGCTGTCCGCTGCAGCTCCGCTCAACCCCGACCTGATCTGGTTCTTCCACTCGATCGGCGTGAAGATCAGCGAGGGTTACGGACAGTCTGAGGACAACGGCCCGACTTCTTGGAATCCTTCGGACGCGATCAAGATCGGAACGGTCGGTACGCCGCTGTCGGGCCTCGAGGTCAAGCTCGCTCCCGACGGAGAGATCCTGGTGCGCGGTGGCAACGTGATGTCCGGGTACTACAAGAACGAAGAAGCGTCCCGGGAGACCGTTGACGCGGAAGGCTGGCTCCACTCTGGTGATGTCGGTGAATTCGACGAGCACGGTTACCTCAAGATCACCGACCGCAAGAAGGACCTCATCATCACTGCCGGTGGCAAGAACATCGCTCCGCAGGAGATCGAGAACAAGATCAAGAGCGCGCACCCTCTGATCTCGCAGGTCGTCGTGATCGGCGACAGGCGGCCGTTCCTTAGCGCGTTGATCACCCTCGACGAAGAGAAGGCTCCGGGCTGGGCGCAGCAGAACGGCCTGTCGGGCGGTCCCGCCGAGATCTCGAGCGATGAGAGGCTCCTCAAGGACATCCAAGGCGCCATCGCCGAGGTCAACTCGAACATGGCCAAGGTCGAGGGCATCAAGAAGTTCCGGGTGCTCGAGAGAGACTTCCTCCAGGAGGAGAACGAGATCACCCCGACCATGAAGGTGAAGCGCAAGCAGATCAACGAGATCTACGCCGAGGTCATCGAGGGCATGTACGAGAAGGAGACCCCCGAGATGGCCGGAGCCAAAGCCCCAGTCCGCAAGTAACCACAGAGCATTGAGAGGGCCCCTTCGGGGGCCCCTTCTCCCTCTTCGTCTCCTCTAACTCCGCGCTATGCGCGGTATCCGAGGAGACTGTGAACGAGTTCACAGCGCGGCGCATTCGAACCTGATGGTCTTGCGTCATGAGTGCGATCAACCGACAGGCAGCGCGCCAGAAGGGTCACGTAACCAGGGCACAGCTCCGCGCTTGGAGCGTCTCTGATGACCAGCTCTACAGGATGTGCAAATTCGAGGGTTGGGTCGAGGTCCTTCCGCGTATTTACCGTCTTCCGGGCACACCAGACACATGGGAGAACAAGCTCGTTGCTACGGGGTTGTGGCTTGGGGGCCGAGGCCACTTCTTTGGACCAACCGCTGCATACATCTTGCGACTGGATGGGATCGATCGACCGAGCGAGATTGAGGTAGCTCTATATACGGGCGTGGCACCTGAAGGGCTCAGGGGTCGACGGCTATTGCCACAAGATCGGCCCCCGACCAGGTCAGTGAATGGGTGTCGGGTTCCCAGGGTTGAACGTGTCCTCCTTGACTTGGCCGCCACCTCGACACCGAAGATCGTTGGCCTTGCCCTCGATGACGCTCTTCGCCGTTCCTTGACCACGATCGACCGGCTGCAAGCCTTCCTGGCCGACCACGCAGGGAGGCGGGGAATGAAAACGCTCACCAAGCTGGTCTCGGGCCGAGACCCACGCGACGAAAAAGTCCGTTCAGTGATGGAGACAAAGATGCTTCGGATCCTGAAGCGGATCGAGGGCTTCGAGATCATTCCCAACTACAAAGTCATCATCGACGGGCACACCTACTTCATCGACTTCTACTTGTCTGCGGTGTGCTTGGGGATCGAGTGCCATAGCCGAAGGTGGCACGACACCGAGAGCTCAGGCCGCGATATCCGGCGCGATCGTCGGATCAGGTCAACAGGCATAGAACTTCTCTATTACGACTGGGACGACGTGACCTTCCAGGCAGAGGGGACCGAGGCTGAGATCAGAGCAGCAGTCGCCCGGCGCCTCCGGGCCGCCAGATAGCCACTCCGGGGCCCTTTTTGCCTCCCCCAGTAGGGGGAGGAATCGGGCGGCGGGGGCCGAATCTCCCTAGAACAAACAGCAGAGAAGCCGGGCGCTGGTCCGGACTCGTTCAAAGGGGAACAGACCAATGCGTAAGCGGGTTCCGGCTACACGCTTGACTTTGCGAACTTCATCGGCGAGGGCGGCGATCACACAGTGACCCTGTGGCTCGGCGAGATCCTGAACGATCCTGCTGCTCCGGCAGCGAAGAGCTACGTCTAGGAGGCGGATATGAGAAAGACCCTCACGGTTGTTCTGACTGCATCGCTGGTTGCTTCGGTCTTCTGGGCTGATTCCGGCTGAGGCAAAGAAGAAAAAGCCCAAACCCAAGCCGGGCTGTGCTGCATATGTTGCCGGGCTCAGGGTGCGGACGCCGAAACCGTAAAGGTGACGGACGCCAACACCGCTGATGCCCCGCTCGAGCTAACCGTGACTCAGGAGATGGGCCAAGGTAACGATGGCGGCCTCGGTTCTACGACGGCACGCGTTCACACGTTCCGCAACATCCAGGTCGACTCAGCGGCCGCGGAGGCGGGGCTGTACATCAAGTACTCATTCCCGGTCTACGAGGATCACGATCTCTATGTCTACTACGCCGATGGTGCCGAGGCGGCCCACGTCGGGGGATTCAACCAAGTTTCGGCGGGCCCCTCGATGGAACCGGATCCGGTGGCCACTCGACGCAAGGAGCCGAGCAGATCGATGGCCTCCGTACCGCGGACTGCGCCGGTTACACCATCGACTTCGCCAACTTCCTCGGCGAAGGCGGCGACTACACGGTGACTTTGTGGCTCGGCGAGATCGCAAACGACCCAGCCTAGGAAACACAGACAGATAAAGGGGAGAACCGAGATGCGCAAGACACTGACAGTGGTTCTGACGACGACGCTTGTAGCCGCGGTGTGGGCTATGCCTGCCGACGCAAAGAGGAAAAAGCCAAAGAAGCCCAAGCCGACCACTCCGCCGGCCTGTGCTCCTTACGCGCCGGGCGAACTCGGTGCCGGAGCCGAAGGCTTCATCGTCACGGATGCCGCAACAGAAGAAGCGCCCGTCGAGGTGCCCATCACCTTGGGTGAATCTCTTGGCGATGCAGACCTGGTCGGCGCTGGCCTTCCGTACTCGAACCAGTTCGTCAACATCCAGGTTGACAGCGCTGCAGCCGAGGCAGGGCTCTACCTCCTCTTCGAGTTCCCGACGAAGCGTGACTACGACTTGCGGGTCTACTGGCCAACCGGTGAAGAGGTTGCTGCCTCTCATGGATTTCAGCCTGGGCTTGAGGCAGACGTCGAAGATCCCGTTTTCGGTATCAACCCGTCTAACCAGGGCGGTAACGCTGGCGAGTCGACGAACACGTCAGAGAAGATCGTCGGTCTCATCACCCCCGACTGCGGTGGCTACACCGTCGACGTCCAGAACTGGCTGGGTGAGGGCGGCGACTTCACGCTGAAGGCTTGGGTTGGCGAGGGCGTCAATGCTCCCGTCGTCACTCCCTAGCCGGAACAAGAGCTTCTAAGGGCGGGGCGCCTAAAGCGCCCCGCCCTTTACTATTGATACTGACAACGCGGCTACCCCGAGAGGAGTCGACGATATGGCAGTCACGGTCCGTGACATCCGCGCTTTCAAAGAGCGCGGCGAGAAGTTCGTGATGCTCACCGCTTACGAGGCTCATTCAGCGCGCCTGCTGGATGAAGCCGGGATCCCTCTGATCCTGGTGGGCGACACGTTAGGGATGGTGGTGCTCGGTTACGAGAGCACGGTCCCCGTAACGATGGACGAGATGATCCATCACACAGCGGCTGTTGTGCGAGGCCGGACGAACGCGTTCGTGGTCGGCGACATGCCGTTCATGAGCTATCAGGGCTCGATCGAGGACGGCATCCGCAATGCCGGCCGTTTTCTGAAAGAGGCCGGAGCCAACGCCGTGAAGCTCGAAGGCGGGAAGCGCGTCGTCGAACTCGTGCATCGGCTCACCGATGCTGGGATCCCGGTCATGGGTCACCTCGGCCTTACCCCGCAGTCGTTCAACCAGTTCGGTGGCTTCCGGGTGCAGGGCAAGACCGAGGAATCTGCTCACCAGATCGTCCAGGACGCGAAGGATCTCGAGAGCGCAGGCGTTTTCTCGATCGTCCTCGAGGCGGTACCAAGTGCTGTCGCCGAGCAGGTGACACAGAGTGTCTCGGTTCCCACGATCGGCATCGGGGCCGGGTCTAGTACAGATGGTCAGGTTCTCGTGTGGCACGACTTCCTTGGGATCACTGCGAGCCAGTACCTGCCTCGCTTCGTCAAGCGTTACGCCAACCTGGGCGAGCAGATAGTCGAAGCGGCGCGAACCTTTGCAAGCGAAGTAGCCGACGGAACCTACCCGGCCCCCGAACACACTTACGGCTAGCGCCGCACTGCGAACCGTGGCATCAGCGGCTAGAGACTCGCCGCTCAATGACACAGAACGAGCGAAAAGCCGCTTTCAGTCCCGGGCGACGGGGGACGATAGACACACTGTGATCCGCTGTCCCGATTGCGGGGGCCTGAACCCCGCCGAAGCCGACTGGTGCGGCCAATGCCTGAAGAGGTTCACTCCGCCTCCGGCTCCGGAGCCGGTCGCTGAAGCGCGGCCCGAAGCCGAGATTCGGGAAACTCCTACAACAGAGGCGCCTCTTTCTCTAGTCGAGAGTCTTCCGACGGCCGCCGATGCTTCGATCTCTCCGCCCCACGCTCATCAGCTGCATGAGGCCGCGATCGGGAAGCAGCACGGCCCTTTCACGGTGACGAATTTCGGCGTGGCCTGGACCTGTGCAACCTGCGGCACTTTCAACCCCATAACGTCCGAGGCTTGTCAGGTTTGTGGAGCGACGCTGCGTCAGACCGTCGAACCTGGCCAAGGGAAGGTGAAGAAGAAGAGAGACCCTCGCCTCACCGCGATGATCGCTCTAGCCTTCCCGGGGGCAGGACACGGTTACCTCGGTCTCTGGGGTGAAGCGGTTGCGAGGATCGCGATCGGAGCCTGGTTACTTGCAGCCGTTATCGCGGGGCTCTCAGTGGATGCGGCCGGCTCGAAGGTTCTTGGCTTCGTTTTCGTTGTCTTCGCTCTCGGGATGTGGGCGGTCTCTGCTCACGACGCGTACCGCGCTGCTGAAGGCCAACCGAATCTCTCGCTGCTCAAGGGCAGGATGTTCCTCTACCTGGTACTGGTGCTATTGGGATTGCTATTCGTCCAGCTCTTCATGGGTGCTTCGGCCGGAAACAACACACTTCCCTGATCTAGGGGAGTTGGACAGCCTCGACCACTCCGTCGACGCCTTCCACCCGCAACGACCCGCCACGGTACGCGGCCCCCACGCGCCCCAGATGATCAAGGGCGAGTAGCCCCGCAGCACTATCTTTCCGTTCGCCCAGGAAGCGGATGACTTGTTCGCACGCTTCCTGTGGGTGAGCGCCGCTTTCCATCAACAATGCCACTCGCAAACTCGCAGAAGTCTTTAGGAACAACTCGCCTACACCGGTTCCCACCACTGCCGCGGACCCAGATGCATAGAAACCGGCACCCACTATCGGAGCATCCCCAACGCGACCTCGCATCTTCCCGAACACGCCTCCCGTAGAGGATCCAGCCGCTAGCCGACCAGAGTCGTCGAGGGCAACCGCTCCGACGGTGTCGACATGTTCGGGGGCTCCGAAGCTGTCGAGGTCGAGAGCACCCGATCTTGATGCTCGTTCGTAGTCGGTTACACGCTCGGGTGTGGTTGAGGAGAGCTGTTCCATCCCGGTCGCCAAGTCGTGTGCGCCGCGACCGGTGACCAACACATGCGGGGTGTTCTCCAGAACCATGCGAGCGAGCGTGATCGGATATCTCACAGTTACATTGGCGACACCACCCACGGATCCGGTTGATCCATCGGCGATGCCGGCATCGAGTTCGATCTCTCCGTGCCGGTTGAGCACCGCTCCATACCCAGCGTTGAGATCGGGGTGATCCTCGAGCGCACGCAGGGCTTTCTCAACCAGGTCGAGGTGGCTCCCTGCAAGATCTTCGAACGCGACACGTAAGGAAGGCGGTTGCTCCTTAACGGTCCCTGAGACCCCACCGTGGACGAAGACGACCGACATGGCGGTCAGACTACGATGGCCCCATGGCGGTTCACGTCGTTTCCGATCTCCATGGTGCATGCGACCCCTTGAGGAAAGCCATCCCGGATGGGTCCACCCTGCTTCTGCTTGGCGATCTCCTGAACGTCATCGATTACTTCGAGATGACCGGCATCCTCGTCGAGATCTTCGGGGTTGAAGCCGTCGCGCAGGTGAGCCAGATGCGGCTCGAAGGTAACTACGAGGAAGCGCGTCGCCTGATCGCCGAACGTTCCGACGGTCGCAGGGACGAGATCCGCACAGAGTTCACCCGCTTGGCGTTGCTCGACTACACGGAGGTGTTCGCGGCCCTCACCGACCCGACCTATCTCATCCTCGGAAACGTCGATATCCCGCCGATGGCGCGTAACTTCGTCGACAGCGGATCGGGTGTCGTGTGGGCCGACGGAGAGGTCTTCGAGATCGAAGGCGAGCGCTTCGGCTTCGTCGGGGGCGCCCTTCCGACCCCGTTGCACGTAGCCGGCGAGATCACGCCGGAGGAGATGAAGTCCAAGATCGATGGACTGGGCCCGGTGGATGTGCTCTGCACCCATATCCCCCCGGCCGTCCCCGAGCTTTGCTTCGACACCCTGGCTGGGAAATCAGAGCAAGGAAGCGCCGACATGCTCGAGTACATCCTCGACACCAAGCCCCGGCGCCACTACTTCGGCCATGTGCATCAGCCGCTGGTGTCGTCGATGCGGGTTGGCGAGACCCTTTGTGTCAACGTTGGATACTTCCGAGCGACGAAGAGAGCGTTCCCTCATGTCACCCCGAAGGAGGCATAGATGACCGATGTGGTGAAAGACACGATCGACGTCAAGGCGCCCGCGGAGAAGATCTTCGAGGTCGCCACCGACTTCAACGCGTATCCAGACTGGAACGCAAATATCAAGGAAACGCGGGTCGAGGAGACCGACGACGAGGGCCGGGCCACCAAGGTCTGGTTCAAGGTGGACGCGAAATTGAAAGTGGTTGCGTACACGCTGCAGTACGACTGGAGCGAAGCTCCCGAAGCTTTCTCGTGGACCCTGGTCGACGGCGATGTGAAGAAGCTCGACGGGTCGTACAGGTTCGATGAGTTCGATGACGTCACCGAGGTGCAGTACGAGATGGAGATCGATCCAGGTTTCCCCGTGCCGGGCTTCCTCAAGAAGCAGGCCGAGAAGCAGATCGCCAGGGGAGCCCTCGAAGACCTGAAGAAGAGAGTTGAGAGTCTCTAGATGAGGATCGTCTTGTTCACCGGGAAAGGCGGGGTGGGTAAGACCACCGTTGCTGCGGCGACCGCTCTGCGGATGGCCGCGTCCGGGCGCAAGACGCTGATCATGTCGACGGATCCTGCCCATTCACTCGCCGACTCGTTAGAGACCGAGTTGGGTCCGGACCCGATCGAGGTTGGGGCCAATCTCTGGGCCGAACAGATCGATCCACAGCAGCGGCTTGAAGAGAACTGGCGCGAGATCCAAGAACACATGATCGCGGTTCTGAACTGGGCGGGTTTAGCGGAGGTCGAATCCGAAGAGTTATCGGTGATCCCTGGACTTGACGAGTTGTTCTCGCTCGCCGACGTTAAGCGTCATCACGACCAGGATCCTTACGACACCCTCGTGGTCGACTGCGCGCCGACCGGAGAAACCCTCCGGCTTCTGTCGCTGCCCGACATCATCCAGTGGTACATGGAGAAGATCTTTCCCGTGGAAAGAAAGGTGATGTCGGCTCTCCGCCCTGTCGCTAAGAGACTGACCTCGCTGCCACTGCCTCAAGCGAAGGTCTACGACGCCGTTCAGCGCTTCTACGACAGGCTCGAGGGAGTTCGTCAGATCCTCACGGATCCGGCAACGACCTCGGTACGTTTGGTTGTGAACCCCGAACGCATGGTCATCGTGGAGGCGCAGCGAACCTTCACGTATCTGAACCTCTTCGGGTACAGGGTCGATGCGATCATCACGAACCGCTTGATCCCAGAACAGGTGTCGGATCCGTACTTCGCTCGCTGGAAAGAGCTGCAGGCCGAACATCTAGCGACTATCGAAGAGAGCTTCTCGCCTGTCCCCTTATTGAGAGCGCACCTTCGAGACCGAGAACTCACCGGGAGCGAGCTTCTGAACGAACTCGGTCAGGAGGTGTACGGCGACCTCGATCCTGCCGCGGTGCTCTTCGAGGAAGAACCGATGTCGATCAACAGGCGAAGTGATGCTGCGTATGTCTTGACTCTGAAGCTGCCGTTCACGGAAAAGTCGGATCTCGATGTCTCCACCAAAGGAGACGAGTTGTTCATCAAGGTGGGGCCATATCGCCGCACTATCCTGATGCCGAAGTTGTTGCTCTCCCGGCGGATAACCGAGGCCTCCATGAAGTCTGAGAGACTAGAGATCGTTTTCCAACGCGATGAAGAGGAAAGATGACCGACGAAGCTAGGGCACCGCGCTACAGCGACCTATTCGCTGACAAGCAGCACGAGCACACTTCTGACTGCGCCTATTGCCCGATCTGCGCCACCATCGCCGTGGTTAGAAAAACGAATCCCGAGGTGATCGAGCATCTAGCGAGCGCTGCTCGTGAGCTGATCCTCGCCGCGGGTCTGATCCTCGAAGAAGCATCCGAGGTCATAGGCAAAGAGGGCGCTGCCAAACCCAAGCCCGACCCAGACGGCAAGGTCCGACGCATCGACGTCTCGTAGAGCGAACTCACGGTGACAGCGGCGATCGGGGTAGATGTCGGCGGGACCTCCACCAAGGGTGGGATCGTCGACGACGCGGGAAAGATCTTCGAGCGGGTCGAGATCCCAACTGAGCCCAACGCCGGGACCAGATCCATCATCGCTGTGGTTGAAGACCTCGTGGAACGAGGAAGCTCCAGCGCCTTTACCCCAACCGCGGTGGGGATCGGGGCCGCCGGGTTCATCGATGCCGCAACGGGGTCGGTCACGTTTTCGCCAAACATGGTTTACGACGATCCTCAGATCGGCGGCGCGGTGCAGGCGCGTGTCGGTCTACCCGTGGTCGTCGATAACGATGCCAATGCCGCGGCCTGGGGTGAGCGAACCTTCGGGTCTGCGCAGGGGTGCGATGACATCGCCATGCTTACGCTGGGTACAGGTCTGGGCAGTGGGTTCATCGTTGCGGGCCGGCTTATCAGGGGGCATTCCGGTGCGGGAGCCGAGTTCGGCCACGTCGTTATCGATCCGGACGGACCGGTGTGTCCTTGCGGCCTGCGTGGCTGCCTCGAGCAGTACGCATCGGGGAATGCGATCGCGCGGATGGCTCGAGCGGCTGTCGAGGAGGATCCGGAATCGTCCATCCTTTCATTCGCCGGTAGGCCGGACGAGATCACGGGCGAGCACGTGGCACGTGCGGCCCGGGAATATGACGAGACCGCTCGCGCTGTTCTTCGACGCGCTGGACGTGCGCTCGGGATCGGCCTCTCGAACGTCGTAAACGTTTTCGACCCTGAAGTGATCGTGCTCGGAGGGAGCGTTGTCGGAGCCGGAGAACCATTCCTCGGCGCGGCCCGCGATCAGCTGTATGCGATGACGAACGCACAGCGGCGGCGTCCGGTCAGGCTCGACGTGACGACGCTGGGACACGACGCGGGGATCCTGGGAGCTGCCGCCCTCGCGATGGATGCCGCCGAAGGGGGAAGCAGTTGACCGAAGACGCCCAACTCGAGCCGTTCGAACCGGATCGTCAGACAAAGCTGAAGGAGTACGCGCTTCTGGCGCCGAGGTTGGTGCGCCTGGTCTGGCGTCTATCGCGCGACCCCCGGGTGCCTGCCCGGACCAAAGCGATCCTGCTGATCGTTGTTGGTTACCTCGCCTCTCCGATCGATCTGGTGCCCGACTTCATCGCCGGCATCGGGTTCGCCGACGACCTGCTGGTCGCCGCCTTCGCTCTGGACCAGATACTGAATCGCGTCCCGGAGACCGTAGTGCGCGAGCACTGGGACGGTGACGAAGACGTCCTCCTGATCATCAAGGAGATCCTCGACATAGCGAGCGGCTTCGTTCCCGGTTGGCTCAAGAAGCGGCTCGGGGGCCGGTGAGCGGAGCTGGCGGGGTACTAGCCCTCTTCTTGATCGAGTGGACGGCGGGATGGGCGGGGGCCGCGGCATGGACCCAGGGTTGGAACGTCGTTAGTCGCGGACATTTCCGGATCACTGCGTGGATAGTCGTTGTCGTAGGACTGTTGGCAGCGCTGGCAAACGCTGGTGTGGCCCCGGCCGATGCTGGGGCTCAGTCCGCCGCTGTCATCGCGATGGCGGTAGCGGGTTTCTTGTATCTGATAGCTCAATACCTCCGTAGTGACATCGCCGGCGTTGTGGCAGGGAGCCTCGTTGCTCTGTGCGGTGCCGTTGCGTTGTTCCTTTCGGCTGACCTCCTGCGTGGATGGAACCCGGTACTCGCTGGTGTGGGGCTCGTTTCCGGAGCGGTGTTCTTCGGAGCGATCACGAACGGGATGATGCTCGGTCACTGGTATCTGAATCAACCGGGACTGAAGCCCTGGGCTCTGAGCGCGCTTAACCCAGCTGGCTCTCGGGGGAGTCGTGGCTTCTGGTGTTTTCGGTCTGGCGAGCGCCGGCAAGCTTACGGATGCCTCGACCGAAGGAGCAGTTCTCGGGCTGCCGGGGTTCGGTGAGAACTTCGGGTTCGCTTTCTTCTTCATCTGGTTCGTCCTTCTTGTGTTCAGCGGCGTCGTTGTGTGGATGGCGCGGAGATGCGTGAAGATCAAGTCGATCCAGTCGGCAACCGGCCTGTACTACGTAGCCATCCTGACCGCCGGGGTCGCGGAGTTCCTCGTCCGATACTTGATGGTGAACGCGACATGACCGTGAAGATCGGTGTAACGCTCCCTCAATTCACGGATGATGCGGCACGCTTCCGCGAAGGAGTGCTCGCAGTGGAAGAGTCCGGTCTCGACTCCATGTGGGTGTTCGATCATCTGTGGCCGCTTTCGGGGACGAAGGACCGGCCGATACTCGAAGGATGGACGACGCTGGCATGGCTGGCGGCCATCACTCAACGTGCCGAGATCGGAACACTCGTAACGCGTTCATCGCTTCGACACCCTGCCCTCCTTGCAAAGATGGCAGCAACGGTGGCTTGCTTTGCGCCGGGGCGCGTGATCCTAGGGATCGGAAGTGGCGACGAGAAATCGCGTGCAGAGAACGAAGCCTTCGGCATCGACTATCACGCCGAGGACGATCGCACCGATCAGTTGCGCTCGACGGTGGAGGCGCTGGTTCGCTTCCTCCACGAGGACGAGATCAACCAGGACGATGACTTCGTTTCCCTCACCTCTTTACCGACGAGCCCGCGGCCCCCGATTTCACCGCCCGTTTGGGTGGGTGGGCGATCGGGTGACGCGATCGAGATCGCCGGAACCCTTGCCGATGGGTGGAACGGTTGGGGCGGGACCCCCGAGCGCTTCGCCCAGGACGCGGGCGCGGCCCTCGACTTCGCCGAAGGCCGCCCGTTCGACCTGACCTGGGGCGGCCTCGTCTCGCTCGCAGCATCCGATGAAGCGGCGATCGAAGCAGCGAAGGGAAAGGGGGCCGGGGGAGAGGGTGTGATCGCCGGCTCGCCCGGCACGGTGGCCGCGGCCCTCCAGCGTTTCGCAGATACCGGGGCGACTCACCTGATCTGCACCTTCGTGGGCACCTGGGACCTGGCCACGCTAGACCTCCTAGCAACCGAAGTGGCCCCGGCCCTCCACTCCTAGCCGCTCAAGGAATACCCCCGGGGGGTATAAGGTTTCTTTGTAAGAATATGTACCTATGGGGTTGCACATCCCGCACAGATTCCTGGGAACGAGGCAGATGAGCACGGAAACGATGCACGAGCAGACCCACAGCTTCGATGTCCAAGGCATGACCTGCGCAACCTGTGCCCGCCGAGTGGAGAAGCGGCTCTCCGATCAACCTGGCGTCACCGAGGCCGGGGTCAACCTTGCCACCGAACGAGCCACGGTCACTATCGAACACGATGTCGACCCTTCCGACCTCATCGCCGCGGTCGATCAGATCGGCTACAAGCTCGTTCCGCGATCGACTGGAGGGCACGGCTCCCACGATGCCCACGAAGGTCACGACCACGGCATCTCGATCGCCGACGAGGACGTGCGCACTCGCAAAGCGTTCGTTGACTTCGTCTTCGCTTTGGTTCTGACCGTTCCCTTGTTCGGCCTCGCGATGTTCGGCTCCATGCACGAGTCGTGGAGCCGCTGGCTCCAGTTCTTTCTCGCCGTACCGGTCGAGTTCTGGGCCGGTCGCCGATTCCTCGTCAGTGCCTGGAAGCAGGCGCGGCACTTCGCCGCGAACATGGACACGCTCGTTGCGCTCGGGACCCTTGCGGCCTTCTCCTTCAGTACCTATCAGCTGCTTACCGACGATATGGGGGAGCTCTACTTCGAGACGGCGGCGGTAATCATCACGTTCCTCCTCCTCGGTAAATACTTCGAGCACCGGAGCAAGAGCCGAGCTTCATCGGCGATCAAACGTTTGATGGAACTCGGCGTCAAGGAAGCGCGCGTCATCCGTGGCGGTGAGGAGATCGCCATCCCGATGGGGGATCTGCGGGTGGGCGACATGATGAGGGTTCGACCCGGCGAAAAGATCCCCACCGACGGAGCCGTGCGTGAGGGCAGGTCCTCTGTCGACGAGTCCATGCTTACTGGCGAACCAGTGCCGGTTGACAAGCAACCCGGCGACCCTGTTTACGGAGCAACTGTCAACGCGTCCGGCTCGATGCTGGTCGAAGCCACGAAAGTGGGGGCCGACACCGCTCTCGCTCGGATCGCCAAGCTCGTCGAAGACGCACAGAGCCGCAAGGCACCGATCGAGCATCTTGCCGATCGGGTTTCCGCCATCTTCGTCCCCATCGTGATCGTGATCGCGCTGGGGACCTTCGGCGCCTGGCTAGCGACGGACCACAGCACGGAGGAGTCGGTTCTCGCCGCTGTAGCGGTTCTGATCATCGCCTGTCCCTGCGCGATGGGTTTGGCGACACCTGCCGCAGTGATGGTCGGAACGGGTCGGGGAGCCCAACTCGGCATCCTGATCAAGGGCGGTGAAGTGCTAGAGAGAGCCGGCGAGCTCGACGTTGTCGTTCTTGACAAGACCGGGACGATCACCAAGGGCGAGATGTCTGTAACCGACGTCGTTGCGTCACCTGTTGGCCCCGACGAGCAAGAGCTACTCACTGTTGCTGCCTCGCTCGAGGATCATTCCGAGCACCCGATCGCGGCTGCGATCGTTGCCGGCGCCAAGGACCGCGGAGCAAGTGTCGAGCCGGTCGAGGGGTTCGAGTCGATCGCTGGAACGGGTGTCACCGGGTCGATCAGCAGGAGACGTGTTGCCGTGGGCAAGCGTTCCGTCCTTGGGGATGTAGCGGTGCACGACGAACTCAACGATCGAGCCGCGCAACTCGAAGCGGAAGGTAAGACGGTCGTGTGGGTGTCCGACGAGCGAGCGGTCCTAGGCGCCGTCGCCGTAGCCGACACGCTGAAGCCCACATCCCGTGAGGCGATAGCCAACCTTCACAAACTCGGTCTTCGAACCGTGATGATCACCGGCGACAACCAGGCAACTGCTCGAGCGATCGCAACTTCAGTGGGGATCGACGATGTTCTCGCGGAAGTGATGCCAGAGGACAAGGTCGCCAAGGTCAGGGAATTCCAGGATCAAGGACGGCATGTGGCGATGGTGGGAGACGGCATCAACGACGCTCCGGCCCTCGCACAAGCGGATCTCGGTATCGCGATCGGTACGGGAACAGACGTCGCGATCGAGGCGGCCGACCTGACTCTTATGGGGGGTGATCCGATCTTGATCCCGAAGGCGATCCAGCTCTCGCGGCGCACGCTGGCCACGATCAAACAGAACCTCTTCTGGGCCTTCGCTTACAACGTCGCGGCCATACCGCTAGCGGCCCTCGGCCTTCTCGATCCCATGATCGCCTCGGCAGCCATGGCCTTCTCCTCGGTAAGCGTAGTAACCAACGCCCTACGCCTCCGCCGCTTCTCCTAACCGATTCTGCGTAGGAATTGAGTCGCTATGCGACTCTTTCACGACAGAGAAAATCGTCGCCCTCATCTGGCATCCTGCAGATATGACAGTTCGGATGTACCTCGATACTTCGAGCCTCATGTACCGCGCCTTCTTCTCAGTCCCTAACACGATCAAGGATGAGTCCGGCCAGCCGGTGAATGCAGTTCGGGGCTTCCTCGACATGACGTCGCGCCTGAAGTCAGAGCAAGGCCCCGACGAGATCGTCGCAGTGTTCGACAATGACTGGCGACCGAAGTTCCGAGTCGACGCTTACCCGGGATACAAGGCAGAGCGGAACGATGAGCCGGAAGACCTGACTCCGCAGTTCGAGATGTTGATCGAGGTTCTCGATCTCGCGGGGATCCAACGGGCCGAGGCGCAAGGATACGAAGCAGATGATGTCATCGCGGCCTATGCAACGAGGGTGACGGACGGAGGCCGAGCATCGATCGTGACCGGTGACCGCGACCTTCTGTGCCTCGTGCGCGACCCACATGTTCAGGTCCTTTTCACCGTCAAAGGGGTAGGCGTACTAAAGAAGTTCGACGAAGCGACGGTCAACGAGAACTACGGCGTCGCACCATCGTTGTATTGCGAGTTCGCCATGATGCGAGGAGATAGTTCGGATGGTCTTCCTGGAGTGAAGGGGGTCGGGCCGAAAACGGCGCTGAAGCTCCTCGGGGACTTCGGATCTATCGAAGGGATCTACGCGCACCTCGATGAACTGACCCCAAGGATGCAGACCGCTTTCACCGAGGCGCGCGACTACTTGAAGGCGATGGAAGAAGTCGTTCCGCCGAAGACCGACATGGAGATCGAGGCCACGAGCCAACACGACCCCGATGTTGACGCTCTGAGGAACTTCGCCGCGAAGCACAACCTTGACGGTCCGGTGGAGAGGATGCTTGAGACCTTGGCGGCGGGAGCGTGACAACTCTTTACCTTGTTCGCCATGGCGAGACCGAGTGGAACCACACCAAGCGCGCTCAGGGTCAAGCCGACATCGACCTCAACGCGAGAGGACACGAACAAGCCGTTCAGGCGGCTGCGGAGATGTCGAACATACCCGTGGTCGCGGTCTATTCGAGTGACATGAAGCGCGCCGTCGATACGGCCCGGCCCATCGCCGACACGCATGGTGTCGAACTCATCCTGGACGCGGCCTTCCGCGAGATCGATCAGGGGGAGTGGGAGGGCCTTCACGTCGATGAGATAAAGAAGCGCTGGCCGGAGATGTGGGGGCCGGCCCGCCACTACAACGCCCGCCCCGGAGGCGAGTCACCGCAGCAGGTGCGCGTCCGCGCTCTCGAAGGCGTGCGCCGCATCATGGAGAGGCATCCTGAAGGCAATGTCGTCATCGTGAGCCATGGCGGGACGATCCGTTGGCTGTCGGCAGAAGCACTCGACTACGACGATCGACGCTCCGCGCGCATCCGGGGCCTCGGCAATGGACAGATGGTGTCGGTTGAAGCTCGTCTCGACAGTGGAGAGCTCAACCTTTCCGATCTCGTGCGTTTAGACGGCAACACGCCGGACCTGGACGATCCGAACGACTGATAAGTTTTCGCGCATGGAGTTCAGGCGCATCGAACGTTTCCCGCCATACGTCTTCTCGATCGTCAACGACCTGAAGATGCAGGCTCGGCGCGCCGGCGAAGACATCGTCGACCTCGGTATGGGGAACCCAGATATCCCGACGCCGGAGGCGGTCGTCGAGAAACTCAAAGAAGCCGTCGACAACCCCCGTAACCACCGCTACTCAGCATCCCGGGGGATCCCTAAACTGAGAGCCGCCATCTGTGATCTGTACGAGCGCGGTTGGGGCGTTCAGCTGGACCCCGAGACCGAAGCGATCTCCGTTATCGGAGCCAAGGAAGGATTGAGCCACCTCGCGTGGGTGCTTTGCGGCCCCGGCGATTCCGTCCTCGTTCCCGAGCCGACCTACCCGATCCACACCTACGCCATGATCCTTGCCGGCGCGAACCTCACATCCGTTCCGATGACTCACGAGTCGGACTTTTTCACCGACATGGTCAAGGCTTACGAGCGCTCGGAGCCCAAGCCGCGGGTGATCCTTTGTAGTTTCCCGCACAACCCGACAACGGCCATGGTCGACATAGGTTTCTTCGATCAGCTCGTCGACTTCGCGAAGCAACGGAATCTGATCGTTGTGCACGACCTTGCATATGCCGACCTCGTCTTCGATGCTGAGCGCGCTGTGAGTTTCATGCAGGCGAAGGGCGCGAAGGATGTGGGTGTCGAGTTCTTCTCGATGAGCAAGAGTTACTCGATGCCGGGGTGGCGCCTAGCTTTCTGCGTCGGGAACCCCGAGATCGTCGGTGCGCTGACGAAACTCAAGAGCTATCTCGACTACGGCGTGTTCCAGCCCATCCAGATCGCTGGGATCATCGCCCTGAACGAATGCACCGAGGTCCCCAAGCAGATCCGCGAGATCTACCGGTCTCGTAGGGATGTTCTCTGCGAGGGTCTGGACCGCATCGGCTGGGAGATGCCCGTTCCCGAAGCGACGATGTTCGCGTGGGCACCGATCCCCGAACCCTTCAAGGCGATGGGAAGCCTCGAGTTTTCGAAGCTGCTCGTGAAGGAGGCGAAGGTCGCAGTGAGCCCGGGCATCGGTTTCGGCAACGAAGGAGACGGCCACGTTCGCTTCGCGCTCGTCGAGAATGAACAACGCATCCGCCAAGCCATCCGAGGCATGCGCAAAGCCATCGAACAAGGTCCCACATAACCGTTCTGTGGCATGGGCCGGCCAAGGACTAGCCGCCATGTAACACAGAACGGGTTAGACGAGGAGGCCTTTCAGGCAGAATGCGACGGCTTCGTCGGCGAGTTGGGGGCGGTCGGTTGAGGCTCCGGCGCCGCTATCGAAGTACACCTCTACGAAGTGATAGATCGCGCCGAGGATCCCGTGAGCCATCAGGTCGGGATCGCCGTGGCGGATGGAGCCCGAGGCCATGCCCTCTTTGACGTGGATAGCAGTGTCTGCGACGACGACCTCTTGTCCCTGGTGAAGGAAGTTCGAGAACTCTTCGTACCGAGCCGCCGTTCGGAGTACCGCGATGTAGCCGGATTCCGTTCTGAAGAACTCGATCGACGCGCGGATGCCCCGTTCGAGGCGGTCGACCGGATCGGTCGCGCCTTCGAGTGCTTGTTGCTGAGCTCGCCGCAGTCGAAGAAGAACGCTGCGCAGGAGTTCCATGAACAAGGACTCTTTCGATTTGAAGTACCAGTAGAAAACGCCCTTGCCGACCCCGAGCTCGTCACAGATGTCGCCGACGGTTGTGCCGTGGTAACCCTGGTCGGCGAAGAGTCGAAAGGAGGCGTCGACGATCTGCTCGCGTCGCTTCGACCCCCGCTTGGTGAGCTTCTTTTCCATGGTGAACCACCCTATATAGGCAGGTCGGCTATGACCATCATTGGGCGTTCAGGGTTACCGGGTAGGGTTCCGGGCCATGAGCGGACAGGAGCGGAACAAGCGCAGGGTCCTCATAATCGGCGCCGCGGGACGTGACTTCCACAACTTCAACGTGTTGTTTCGTGACGACGATCGCTACGAGGTTGTGGCTTTCACCGCTACCCAGATCCCCGGTATCGAGGGGCGTCGGTATCCCCCCGAACTTGCCGGTTCCAGCTACCCCGACGGGATCCCGATCTACGAAGAGGACGAACTCGAACGTCTGATCCGGGACGAGAACATCGATGAAGCGGTTTTCAGCTACTCCGATGTAAGTCACGAGACAGTCATGCACCTCGGGTCCCGATGCATCGCCGCGGGGGCCGAGTTTGTGCTACCAAGTGCCCGCCACACGATGTTGACGGCGGAGGTGCCGGTCGTGGCCATCTGCGCCGTGCGAACCGGATCGGGTAAGTCGCAGACGACGCGTCATGTCGCTGCGGCCCTCCGGGCCGCTGGGAAGAAGATCGCAGTCGTTCGACACCCCATGCCCTACGGAGACCTCGTCAAACAGAAGGTTCAACGCTTCGAGACCTTCGATGACCTCGATCTGCACGACTGCACGATCGAAGAACGTGAGGAGTACGAGCCTCACCTCGCTGCCGGATCGATCGTCTATGCCGGGATCGACTACGGCGAGATCCTTGCGCAGGCTCAGAAGGAAGCGGATGTCGTCGTGTGGGATGGGGGCAACAACGACCTTCCGTTCTACGCACCAGACGTGCACATCACCGTGGCGGACCCACTGCGTGTCGGACACGAAACCACCTACCACCCGGGTGAAGCGAACCTTCGGATGGCGGATGTCGTCGTGATCAACAAGATGGATTCGGCCGAGCCCGAAGATGTTGCGATCCTTAAGCACACGATCGCCTCGGTTAACCCAAAGGCCGTCGTCGTTGAGGCCGAATCTCCCGTCGAGCTCGAGGAGCACGAAGACTTAACCGGCAAGAAAGTGCTGGTGGTCGAGGATGGACCCACGTTGACGCACGGCGAGATGGAGTACGGGGCCGGAGTCGTAGCAGCACGCCGAGCGGGGGCCGCGGCCCTCGTTGACCCTCGACCGTTCGCGGCGGGATCCATAAAGGCCGTGTACGAGAAGTATCCGCACATGGGAGCGCTACTCCCGGCGATGGGTTATTCGGACGCTCAACGCAAGGACCTTGCCGACACGATCAACGCTTCGGATGCCGACGTCGTGCTCGTCGCAACGCCTATCGATCTACGCAGAGTGGTCGAGATGAACAAGCCCGCGGTCCGTGCGAGCTACGAGCTCCACGTGATCTCGAAACCGACGATCGCCGACGTCCTCAAGGAGCGTCTCAACCTTTAGCCATGAATCTCCTCCGGACAGAGCTTCTCGGCCAGCTCCCGGATGAAGAGTCCCACGTCCGTGATGATGCCCATGCTCTGGAACGAGCCGCGGTCCATCAACTTCGTGACGGTCGCCTGATTGATATCGACACACACGAGCGGTACTGAGGCGGGGAGACAGTTTCCTGTGGCGATCCCGTGCAACATCGTCCCTACGACGATGCAGTAGCCGATCAGGTTTCCGTCGCCGTTAGGTGAATCGCCCCAGATGATGTCCCGCAACTGTCGCTGGACCTCGGTCATGTCCGAAACGACCTCGGGTAGGGGACCGTCGTCGCGCACGCTGCCCCCGAAGAGAAAGTCGGAGTTGTGCTTGAGCAGGTGATAGACGATGCCCCCGCTGAACACCCCAGCGTCGACCGCGGCTTTGAAAGAGCCATGTCGGCGTATCTCGTTGATCGCGCGGATGTGATGTTCGTGTCCATGCTCGGCGGGGATCCCCTTCTCGAGGTAGACCCCCAACGATGTGCCGAACATGTGCGACTCGATGTCGTGGGCCGCGACGCCATTGCCGGCGAACAGAGCGCTGACGTAACCGGCGCGGATCAGCGCGCAGAGATCGGGGCCGGAGCCTGTGTGCACCATCGCCGGACCCGCGACCCACAGGATCCGCTTTCCGGCGGCCTTCACGGCCCTCATCTGGCCCGCGACCTGTTCGACCAGCAGCGCTTTGGGTTTCTCGGAGGACACATCGGAAGACATGAACTCGAAAGCCTGTCGGCCTTCACCTTGAGGCTTCTCGAGCGGCGTGACGCGGATTCCCTGACCCGCCATAACGATCTGCATCCCAACCGCAACGTCGCTCATGGCGATGGTTCGACAGGTGTCCCCGTCGAAGACGACGCCGCAATCCATCTCGGTCCTAAGAACGGGGATCCAATGTCCGCCGATGCGGATCTCTGTCTCGAGGTTCGTAGATGAATAGAACCCCGGCGGGAATGATCCTTTGACGTCGGCCTCGACCAGCTTGGCATCACCGATGGTTTCCCGGTTGGCCCCGTGCTGTTGGACGCGATCGACGATCCGTTCGAGCGTTGCTTCGTCATGAGCCTCAACCTTGATGCGAGCGAGGGACACGTCCTCGTGCTTGGTACCGACAACCAGCTCGACGATCTCGAAAGTTCCACCTTGGCCGAGGACCTCGTCGAGAACGGTGGGGAGCAAACGAGAATCGATGATGTGACCCTCGATCGTGATGACCTCAGAGTGCATGCTTTGCCCGATCTTTGATGAAGTCGAAAGTTCTTGCGAAGACTTCATCTCTCTCGAAGTCGAGCGTGATGACGTGATAGCTCTTCTCGAGATAGACGATCTCTTTGTCCTCGGAGCCGACATTGTCGTAGATGTATTCGGCGTTGTCTGGATGGACGGTGTGGTCGTTGCGCCCGTGCATCACGAGTATCGGAGTGTGGATCTTCGGCAGCGCCAGTTGCGCCAGTCGGATGTGTTTCAGCACCTGGTCGGTGGAACGGGTCGGGATACGGTCGTAAACGATCTCTTTGAGCGTTGGATCGGCGATGTCGTTGCCGACCCCGGGAAGCGATGCGATCACGCGCTTGATGATCGGAGCAAGATGCCTGCGAGGGTCTTTCGTGAAGACCATGCCTCCGAGAGTCACGATGCCGCCGATCTCGTCCGATCGCGACGCGGCGAGTTCCAGGGCAAGTGATGCCCCGAACGAGAGGGCGACGATGAAGACCTCGTCGCACTCGGCCCTCAATTTCTCGTAGTTGGTCAGTACGCAATCGCGCCACTCATCGGCGGTTCTGTTTTGAAGGTCTTGCCAGGTCGTCCCGTGCCCGGGAAGCCGTGGCCCAACGCAAGCGATCCCGCGCTCCGCGAGGAAATCTCCAAGGCTTCGCATCCCCTGAGGACTCCCTGTGTAGCCGTGAACGAGGAGGGCTCCGACCGGGCCGGAGCCCAGGGCGAAGTCCTCACAACCCTGTAGGACCTGAAGCTGGGACAAGGAAACCTCCTCGTAACGTGGGCGTCTCATGCTTGACCGAACGGTCAATAGCGCTCTATCGACCTTTTCTATAGCATGAGGCGTGGGGGAAGAGAGGTTGTACTGATGATGTACTGGGTGCTCAAAGGCATCCTGAAACCGCCATTGCTGGCGATGTACAGGATCAAAACCGAAGGATTGGAGAACGTCCCGCGCAAGGGGGCGGCGATCCTCGCGGCCAATCATCTCTCGTTCCTCGACTCATTCTTCATCCCGCTGAGCGTCAAGCGTCGAACTGTGACGTACCTGGCCAAAGCCGACTACTTCAAGTCGTGGAAGACGTCGTGGTTCTTCAAAGCGGCCGGGCAGATCTCGTGCGAGCGAGAAGGAGGCAGCAAGTCCGAGCAATCCCTCAACATCGCTCTGGACGTGCTGCGTTCCGGGAATCTCCTCGGTATCTATCCCGAAGGGACCCGCTCGCCGGACGGACGTCTCTACAGGGGCCGGACCGGTGTGGCGCGGCTCGCGCTTGCTGCCGGTGTTCCCGTTGTCCCCATCGGGCTGATCGGCACAGACACGATCAACCCCAAGGACAAGAAGATGCCAAAGCTCAGTGGGTCTCTCCGAGTCCGCTTCGGCAAGCCGCTGGAGTTCTCACGTTTCGCCGGCAAAGAGACCGATCGGTTCGCATTGAGGTCGATAACTGACGAGATCATGTTCGAGATCATGCAGCTTTCGGGCCAGACCTACGTGGACGAGTACGCATCGAAGACCCCTTCGGTGCCACTCCCCGAATCGCATCGAACCCTCGAAGAAGAGATCAACCTCTCAGAAGAGATCCTCGCCGGCTAACCCGGTATCAGCGAACTAGTCGTGTTCCGCCCAGTTAAGCGTTCGCTTGACAGCTTCGCTCCAGCGCGCGTGTAGCGAGTCGGCTTCGTCGCGGCCCATCTGCGGTTCGAAGGTTGCATCGGCGGCCCATGTGATCTCGTCCGGCGACTTCCAGACTCCCTCGGCGAGTCCGGCGAGGTAGGCCGCACCCTGCGCAGTCGTCTCGAGGTTCTTCGGACGTTTGACCACCACACCGAGCTGGTCGGCTTGGAACTGACAGAGCAGGTCCATGACGCTTGCCCCACCATCGACCCGAAGCTCCTGCAACGGCGTCCCAGAATCCTTTGCCATAGCGTCGGCCACATCGCGGGTCTGATACGCCATGGCTTCAACAGCGGCCCTCGCGAGGTGACCTTTCGTTGTTCCTCGTGTGATTCCGATGTAGGCGCCGCGCGCATAGGGATCCCAGTGCGGAGCTCCCAGACCAACGAAGGCGGGTACCAGATACGTGCCTCCGTTGTCGGAGACGGAAGCAGCCAGTTCTCCGGTCTCCGACGCGTCGGAGATCACTCCCAACCCGTCGCGCAGCCATTGGATGGCGGCCCCCGTGATGAAGATGGCCCCCTCGAGCGCGTAGCGAAGTCCATCCCCGATGTCCCATGCTGCGGTCGTCAACATCCCGTGCCCGGAGGCCATGGGCGCGGCCCCCGTGTTCATCAGTAGGAACGATCCCGTCCCGTAAGTGTTCTTCGCCATCCCATCGTCGAAGCACGCTTGACCGAAGAGTGCAGCCTGTTGATCACCCGCCACTCCCGACACGGGCACCGCGACATCGAAGATCTCCGGGGTCGTTTCTCCGAAACGCCCAGACGAGGGCCGGAGCTCGGGCAGCAACGATTCGGGGATACGCAATCGATCGAGGATCCACGGATCCCAATCCTGGAGCTTCAGTGAGTACAACATCGTCCGTGATGCATTCGAGGGTTCGGTCACGTGCGCCGCGCCACCGGTCAGGTTCCAGATGAGCCATGAGTCGATCGTTCCGAACGCTAGTCGTCCTGCCTCTGCGTCGTCGCGTGCTCCCACGATGTTGTCGAGGTACCACATGATCTTCGTGGCGGAGAAGTAGGCGTCGCAAACGAGGCCGGTGCGGCTACGTAGCTCGGGTTCGAGACCTTCTTTCTTCAGGCGTTCGCAGATGTCAGCCGTTCGGCGGCATTGCCACACGATCGCGTTGGCGATCGGTTTGCCGGAAGCTCGATCCCAGACGACCGTCGTCTCGCGTTGGTTGGTGATCCCGATGCCGGCAAGGTCGGAGGCACCGATGTCGGCCGTAGATAGGGCCGAGTTCATCACGCTGACGGTCGTATCCCAGATCTCGGTTGCGTCGTGCTCGACCCAGCCGGGCTTGGGGTAGTGCTGGCTGAACTCCGAGTAGCCCCGGCCCCGGATCTGCGCGTTGCCATCCATGACGAGTGCGGTGATACCGGTGGTACCGGCGTCGATGGCAAGAACGAGATCGCTCAAGAAGGGATTCTCCCGGTTTCCTTGTCGAAGAAACGTCGTATAGCGACACGATTCTGACGCAGAATTGGGTAGGGGGTTAGAGCTTTATGAGGATCTCGGCTTTGACCCAGCCGACGCCGGCTCCCTCCATGCCTATCGCGGCGGCGGCGGCACGGGAGAGGTCGATGATGCGGTCTCCGACGTAGGGGCCGCGGTCGTTGACGTAGACCACGACGCCGCGACCCTCGTATTCGACGTACAGCCAGGAGCCGAGGGGGAGTTCTTTGGATGCGGCCGTATAGAGAGATGAGTCGAAGATGTCGCCGTTGGCAGTCGGGTTGCCTTCGAAGCCCGGCCCATACCAGGACGCCAATCCCTCGAAAGAAACGCCGGTCGATGCAAAGGTCGAGGGGATCCCGTCCGAGGGTCCGCTGCCCATCAGGATGTCGAGGAGTTCCTGACCGACGCTCGACCCTGAAGCAGCGGCGGCTGCCGCAGCAGCCTGGCGGGCTTGCTCTTCGAGCGTCTCGATCTCTTCAGCTAGGTCCGCGAGCACGGCCCTTCGTTCGCCGACCGCGGTCGCTACCTCGAGCGCGGAGCGCTTCGGCGCGAGCCTCGTCCGCTAGGAGGGCTTGCTTGCGTCCATCTATCTCTTGCTGCGTGGTCAAAGCGGAATCCCGCGCCTCGGTCAAGGCCTCGACCGAATCGGCATCTCCTGATGCGACCCGACTCTGTACTTCCGCAAGGTCGGCGACATCTGCCAAAGTTTCTGCAGACAACAGCATCCCGAGTTGAGATGAGGGCTCGGACTTGTATGCCTCGATCGCGCGCTCAACGAGTAGATCTTGAGCCGAGCCCAATTCAACCTGAGCGGATCGAAGCGAGAGCTCCAAAGTCGCCAACTTCTGGTTGGCTGCGTCGATGCGTTCTGTCAAAGAAGCGGCCCGCGTCTCCAGAGATGCCAGCTTCCGCTCCATCGAGCTGAGTGAGTCTGCGGCGACCTGAGCCCTGTCTCGCAAGGTGGCGATATCGGTGGCGGTGGCAGGCGCGGCGATGGACAGCGCTAATAGAGCGACCAAGAGCCCTCCCGTCGCGCTTCGTACACCACGTCCCAAACGTGAACCGTTCACTACCTATATGTCGGAAAGTGTCCGGGTCTGATTGAGGTTCTCGACGGCATAGGTGAATATGGCCTCTCTCAACCCACGGAAGGGGGCCTGGTGGCTCGGATCGGGATCTTGACCGGCGGGGGCGACTGTCCCGGCCTGAACGCCGTGATCCGTGCCGTCGTGCGGAAGGGCGATCAATACGGGCATGTGATCGTCGGCTACCAGAACGGCTGGAAAGGGGTCCTCGAGGACGAGACGATGGAGCTCTCTCCTCGGAACACCTCAGGGATCTTGCATCGAGGCGGAACGATCCTCGGCTCTTCCCGGACCAACCCTTTCAAGGAGGACCGTGGGGTCGAGAGGGTAAAGGAGAGCCTCGCAGCCGAGAGGATCGATGCGCTGATCGCGATCGGTGGCGAAGACACGTTGGGGGTCGCCAGCAAGCTCGCGAGCCAAGGGGTCAACGTCGTCGGGGTTCCGAAGACGATCGACAACGACCTGAACGGGACCGACTACACCTTCGGTTTCCAAACCGCCGTTCAGATCTGCACCGACGCCATCGACCGACTTCACACGACAGCCGAGTCGCACAACCGAGTGATGATCTGCGAGGTGATGGGTCGTCACGCGGGATGGATCGCAACCCATTGTGGGATCGCCGGCGGGGCAGATGCCATCCTCGTTCCCGAGCGTCCTATCGACATCGATCAGGTTTGCGAACACATCCGCCGGCGACACAAGACGGGTAAGTCGTTCTCGATCGTCGTCGTTGCCGAGGGAGCGAAGCCCCTAGAAGGTAAGGAAGTCACCAAGGACGAGGAGAAGGATGCCTTCGGTCACATCAAACTCGGCGGGATCGGTGTGTGGCTCGAGCAAGAGATCGAAGCACGCACCGGTTACGAGACCCGAGTCACGATCCTAGGCCACATCCAGCGAGGAGGGACGCCCACCGCTTTCGATCGCGTGCTGGCAACGCGGTTCGGGATCGCTGCCATCGATGCCGTGAACGAGAAAGACTACGGACAGATGGTCGCCTTACGGGGGACCAGGATCGAGCGGGTGCCTCTGTCAGAGGGGGTCGGCGAGCTCAAGACGGTCGATCCAGAGCTGTTCGAGACGGCAGAGGTCTTCTTCGGCTAGGGCCCGAGCAGGACAGGTAACCGGCGGGGCGAACCAAGCAACGGATGGTCAAGGCCCGCATATCTCTGTTCCTCTGCCTGGTGGCGCTACTCAGCGCGCTGCCGGGGGCAGCGCGGGCTACCCACGAGGAAACGGGTCTGTATGAGATCCCTGCTTACAACCAGTGGACCAAGTCCCATCTCTCCGTTCTGATCATCCCGCCGAACCATGGGCAGATCTTCAACTTCGAAACCGACCTCCTGAACGGCGCCGACCCGTCGGAGTTGACGACTTCGAACTCTTACGTGAAACCGATCGAGGACGCGATCCACGCGTGGGACTCGGGCATCAGGTACTTCGGTCAGCAATGGTTGAAGGATTCGTTCCAACTGGACGTCTATCTACTGGGCCGAGACGACGTTCCTCCGGATGTCATGACTAGCCCGGACATCCTGGTTCTGACCGACGAGTCTGAAGGACCAGCCCTGGGGACGGCCGTTCGCCTGTCACCGTGCATCGTAAGGATGTCCAAGCTGTACTTGACGTCTTTCACCGTTGCCGACATGTACAACGTGACGCTGCAGGAGTTCGGCCATTGTCTGGGATTGAGTCACGTCGGTAGCCAGGGCGGAGTCGATCCCACCTCGGACGCCAAGCATCCAGAACACGACCCTATGAACGGCTTCTACACACACACGATCGGTTCCGCCGGCACGCATCTGCACTGCATCAGCAACCTGGATGTCGTCGGCGTCGAGTATGTCTTCAGCTATCCGGCCGATGACGGAACGATCTACATGCCGGTTGACGCGTATGGAACAACGTGCGAGCCGCCTGTTGCGGATTGGAGACGACACCTTCCGGAAGGAAGCTCGTTCACGCCGTCTGGTTCGGGTGAACCACAACCTTCACCGCAGCCATCTCCTGATCCGGAACCATCCGAGGATCCAGACGACGAAGGCCCTGACGAACCGGCAGCACCGAGTGCGGAGATCTGGTCACCCCAGAACGATGCTTCGCTGGCGCGTAGTGGTTTCAAACTCATCGAAGGCTCGGTCGAAAGTGACGGCGAAGGCGACCCAACGGTTGAGGTTGCGTTGGCGCAAACCAAGGGTGGGATCTGTCGCTGGTGGGACGCATCGGCACGACGACTGGTTCGAGGTGGTTGCGACACGCCTCTATGGAATCCCGCGAAGGGGTGGGCCGCGTGGAGGTTGAAGGTGAAGAAGTTGCTTCCCACCGGCACTTATAGAGCGCTTGCGCGGGCGTCGCTGGGCGGCATCAGCGAAGGATGTTGTGAACCCGGGCGTAACGAGGTCCACTTCCGCCTGTACTGACCGACCTCTGCTAGAAAGGACCCCCTGATCGGTTCTTTCTGAAAGAGGTTGCATCGATGTCGTACAACGGCTGGATAGATCTGCGATCTGACACTGTCACCCGACCCACTGCTGAGATGCGAAAGGCGATGGCCGACGCCGAGGTAGGCGACGACGTGTTCGGGGATGACCCGACGGTTATCTCATTGCAGGAGTACGCCGCTGGTCTGCTTGGCAAAGACTCGGGCCTCTTCGTCCCGACAGGCTCGATGGGGAATCAGGTGAGTCTCGGCGCGCTGACGCGGCCCGGCGACGAAGTCATCTGTGAGACCGATGCGCACTTCCTCCACTACGAAGGAGGCTCGTTCGCTGCTCACATGGGACTGGTTGCTCGTCCCATCGAGGGGGAGCGCGGAAAGATCACCGCCGAGCAGATCGGGTCGATGATCCGTAAGGGAACCGAACACAATCCGCACACCGCGTGCGTCGCGATCGAGAACACGCATAACGCTGCCGGAGGAGCCATCTTTCCTCTGGAGGAGGCGCAGGCCATCGGCAAGCTGTGTCGTGACCATGGAGTCGCGATGCACATAGATGGTGCGCGTATCTTCAACGCTCAAGCCGCTACCGGAACGCCCGTTAAGGAGTGGGCCGACTGTGCGGACACCGTGACGTTCTGCTTCTCTAAAGGACTCGGAGCTCCCGTGGGGTCCATGGTCTGTGGTTCGTCCGATGTGATCGCTGAGGCCCATCGTTTGCGGAAGAGGCTTGGCGGAGGGATGCGTCAGGTAGGCGTGATCGCCGCGGCCGCTCGGGTTGCTCTCGAGACGGGACCAGAAAGGCTCCGCGAGGATCATCTGAACGCGCAGAAGCTGGCCGAGGGGCTCGCTGAGCTGAACCCTGCCGCGGTTGATCCAAAGTCGGTGGAAACGAACATGATCTACCTCGACCTTGCTCCCTTCGGCATGACCTCCGGCGAACTAACGGAAGCGCTGAAAGGTCATGGCATCACTACTCTCGGCGGCGCTTGGACGACCATCAGGCTGGTCACTCATCGCGATGTCACCTCGGATGACATCGACAAAAGTTTGGAAGCATTCAGATCGGTTCTGAAGAGCAGCTAGCCGTAACTAAACCTCTTCTTGGTGTTTCGCTGGAGTTATATCGGGAATCCCAATCAGTGATGCAGATCACATTCGATCTATGCCTTCCCCGGGACGAAGCAAGCGTTCCGGTCGTGAGACATCTCTGTCGGGATGCCTTGTCTATGTTGGGCGTGAAAAAGGACTGCCTTTCCGATATCGAGATAGCTGTTACAGAAGCTTGCTCGAACGTGTTGAACCACGCCGCCGGGACGGAAAGTGAGTACGCCGTCAGCGTCGAGGTTTCTGCTCTGCAGTGCGATATCCGCATCAAGGACACCGGGGGAGGGTTCGACCACGGTGCCACCGGCCTTGAGTCAAGCGTCTTGAGTGCTGAGGGGGGCCGGGGGATCTTCCTTATGCGCACGCTCGTTGACGAACTGCGCTTCGCTTCGGGGTCGGAAAACGGCACGGTGGTGCACCTAACCAAGCAACTCGATATCGGTGAGGACTCCCCGCTGATGATCTTGGAGAAGAGCTCCAAAGCTCAGGGCTAGACGTGCTAAGAAACCTGGAACAACAGAAAGGCCGGCCCGAAAGCCGACCTTTCTCATCCCCTCCGGAACTTACGAACTAGTTCTGGTGTGACTCTTGACGCTCTTCGGCGAGCTCTGCCTTCTCTTGAAGTTCCGCCTTGTCCTGCTGAGCTTCACCTTCGTGCTCGAGCGACTTGTCGCCGATCACAGCGCCGGTAACTTCTTTTGCCTTGCCCTTGATGCCTTCAACGTCGGCCATCTGCAAAACCTCCTCATATAGGCATCTGTCGTGCTGCTCTCTGCATATCTACCCGTTACCTCGAGGCACTAACCATTGCGTTCCTATACTTGGAAGGTGAAATCGAACGAATCAAAGTGATCGTCGTTGGTGGTGGGGCGATCGGTTTGGCGATCTCTTGGAAAGCTGCATCGTTGGGAGCAAAGGTTCGGTTGGTCGACCCGGCCCCCGGCTCCGGCGCGTCGGGGATGGCTGCCGGGATGCTGGCTCCCGTCACTGAACTCCACTATGGCGAAGAAGATCTTCTCGCTCTGAATCTCGCTTCCAGCGAGCTCTATCCCGAATGGGTTGCCGAACTCGAAAGGTTCTCGGGGGCCGCGACGGGTTTCCGTCCATGCGGAACGATGATGGTTGCTCGCGATCGAGACGACAATCTCGCTTTGGAAGAACTATTCCGCTTCCAAGCGAAGCTCGCTCTTAAGGTCGACCGTCTTACCGGGCCCGAGGCTCGTTCGCTGGAACCGGCGTTGGCGTCGAACACGCGGGGGGCAATCTTGATCGAAGGAGACCACCAGATCGATCCCGCGATGCTCACGGCGGCATTGCGCATCGCCTGCGAGAAGAGTGGAGTCGACTTCGTCGTCGATCGGGCAGCTGCTCTAACGCTCGATGGAGAACTCAGAACAGAGTCCGGTGAGGATCTCAACGCCGATGTTGTTGTACTTGCGGCGGGAGCCGCGTCGGCGACTATCGAAGGAGTGGGGGAGTTGCTCCCGATCAGACCGGTGAAGGGACAACTGGTCGAGTTGCGGACCGAGCCGAACGAGCTGCCGATCGACCGCAACGTTCGGGGACTGGATGTCTATCTCGTTCCACGAGCTGATGGGCGGTTGGTGATCGGCGCGACCGTGGAAGAAAAGGGTTGGGACCAGAGCGCAACAGCGGGGGCGGTTCATGACCTGCTGCACGACGCTTACGAGCTCGTCCCGGATGTGGCAGAGATGACATTCAGCGGAGTACGTGTTGGTTTCCGACCGGGCACCCCGACAATGCTCCGCTGCTTAGGTCGCCTGTCCGAGCACGTCATCGTCGCGACCGGGCACTTCCGGAACGGCATCCTGCTAACCCCGATCACCGGAGACACGATCGCCCAATCTTGCTTGCACGGGGATCGAGGCGGAATCGATCGTTCCATTCGATCCATCTCGAGTTCTCCGGAAGAGCGAGTCAGCATCATGAAGCTCGTCGTGAACGGAGAGACTCATGGACCTGGTGGACGGAACGAGCATCGTCGAGGTCGTGGCGCAGACACGTGGGATGGACGGTGTTCACAAAGGCGTGGCCGTCGCCGTTAATGGCGAGGTCGTGCCACGAGGTGATTGGGAGTCGGCCACCCTTTCTGACGGGGACAAGGTCGAGGTCTTGCATGCCATCGGGGGAGGTGCCTGATGGAAGACCCTCTCGTCATTGCTGGCGAAGAGTTCTCGACCCGATTGATCATGGGCACCGGTGGCGCGGCGAGCTTGGACGCGCTGGAGCAAGCTCTGGTGGCATCGGGGGCCGAGATCGTCACCGTCGCGCTGCGACGCATCGACCCAAATGCGAAAGCATCTGTTCTCGATGTGATCGAGAGAGTGGGGTGCCGCTTGCTGCCCAACACCGCCGGATGCTTCACGGCACGTGATGCGGTTCTCACCGCGAGGCTCGCTCGTGAGGCATTCGCTACCGATTGGGTGAAGCTCGAGGTGATCGGCGATGAGAAAACGCTGTTGCCCGACCCCCCTGAGCTTCTCGTTGCCGCCGAAACCTTGATCGATGAGGGCTTCACCGTGCTCGCCTACACGAATGACGACCCGGTGATGGCTACTAGGCTCGAGCAGCTCGGATGCGCCGCGGTGATGCCTCTGGGCTCCCCGATCGGAAGCGGGATGGGCATCCGCAATCCGTACAACATCGCGATCATCGTCGAACGAGCCAATGTTCCCGTAGTTCTGGACGCGGGTGTCGGCACCGCTTCGGATGCCGCTCTCGCTATGGAGCTCGGCTGCGATGCCGTTCTCCTCGCGTCTGCGGTGACGCGTGCTCAGAAGCCAGCAGCGATGGCCGAAGCGATGCGGAAGGCGGTTGAAGCCGGCCGACTAGCGCGACTGTCAGGGCGCATACCTCGAAGGCTCTACGCGGAAGCATCAACGACATTCGACGGCCTGCCCGACTTGGATCCCGATACCTAGGAACGTGTGATGGGACAAGTTAAGATCGGCACCGCATCGTGGACGGACAAGTCGCTGCTGGCATCGGGTTGGTATCCGTCGGGCGCATCTTCGGCTGAGGAGCGGCTTCGTTTCTATGCGACTCAGTTCCCGCTGGTCGAGGTCGACTCCACTTACTACTTCCCGCCGAGCGAGAAGAACTCCGAGTTGTGGGCTGAACGGACACCAGATGACTTCACCTTCAACATCAAGATGTTCTCGTTGCTGACTAAGCACCCGACCAAACCGAACGCGCTCTACAAGGACATCCCGGCCCCCGAGGGCAAGAAGAACATCTATCTCGATGACCTCGAACCCAAACAGATCGGCGAGGTGTGGGATCAGGTTCTTGAGTGCGCTCGTGCCGTTACAGAAGGCGGGGAAGCTCGGAGCTCTCTTATGTCAGTTCCCACCTTGGTTCACGATCGCGAGGAAGAACAAGGACTACGTCCTCGAGTGTGCGAAGCGCGTGGCCCCCCTCCCGATCTGTGTCGAGTTCAGGAACCAGACCTGGATGACCCCTGACAATCAGAAGGAGACGTTCGAGTTCCTCGAAGGACACGGGCTCCCCTATGTCTGCGTCGACATGCCTCAGGGATTCAAGAGCTCCCTCCCGCCGGTGACTGCGGTCACCGCCGATCTCGCGGTCATCAGGTTCCACGGCCGCAACGCGGCCGACTGGGAAAGCGGTTCCGTACAGAAACGCTTCAAGTACCTCTACTCGAAGGAGGAACTCCAGGAATGGGTTCCGAAGATCGGACGCGTCGCCGAGGAAGCGAAAGAAACCCACGTCCTGATGAACAACTGCTACCAGACTACGCCCAACGGAACGCGAAGGAGCTCGCAGGGCTTATAGGCGTGTGAGTTTCTTATTTCTTACTCAGGGCGGTTCGCAAAGACGACCGTATCTTTCTGAAGCAGCTATGCGTCTTAATAGTGATGGGACGCACATCGATCGACCAAACATACGGAGTCCGGGTGGGGCAGAGCTCGCAGGGGAAACTGGAGGAGTTCTACGCAGCGCACGCTGACTCGACCAAGCGACTCGCCTTTCTCCTAACCGGGGATAACGAGCTCGCCGAGGACATCACGCAGGACGCGTTCGTGAAGATCGCCCGTCGCATCGGAGGTCTCCGCAGCCGGGACGCCTCTGGCGCCTACTTGCGCCAAACGGTCGTGAATCTGTCTCGGTCCCACTTCCGCCGCAAGCGTGTGGAGCGCGCTTACCTCCAACGAGAGGCAAGTGGACCCCAGAGTGAATCGGTCGAAGGCCGGGACGTCGTCGAGGCGGATGCCCTGTGGAACGAGCTTCACCGCCTCGCGTACCGCCAGCGATGCGCGGTGGTGCTCCGTTACTACGAAGACCTCTCCGAGCAGCAGACCGCCGAGATCCTCAACTGTTCGGTGGAGCGGTAAAGGCGCTCACGAACAGAGCGATGGAACAACTTCGGGCAAACGTTGGAAGCGAGGCGCGGTCATGAATCTCGATCAGGACATCAGAACGATGCTGCGGGCGCGGGCCGAGGGAGTGGCCGCGGCTCCAGTCATTCCGCACAGCACGTTGCGACGAGTCCGCGTGCGCAAGACGCTGATGATCGGCAGCGTGGCAGCGGTGGTAGCGGCTCTGGTCTTCGGTGGCTTCGCTGCGAGCCGATCCCTGACGAACGACGCCGCCCCGATCCCGCCTGCGGACGAGCCCACGGAAGAGGACCCGACGGTAGACGGCGTCAGCCTTGACACGACCTTCGTCTCGCCGAGGAACGGCTTCTCGATCAAGCATCCTGACAGGGCCGCGCTCACACCGGCAAAGCAGGTTTGGTGGTTGGTGGCCGAAGCTGGAGACGCTGAAGCCAACAAGGACAGTAAGCAGGTCGACGATGGGTTCGATGTCGTGGAGACCGGGTTGGCCGCCGTTTTCAAAGGATCGTCGAGAGATAGCGGCTTCGGGGGCGAGGTCTGGGTCGATGAACGGGTCGACGAGTACCTATCGCGCGACTACATCTTGCCCGACGGCTGCGGTGTTCCTCGCAGCGAGCAAGCCGAAATCACCATCGATGGGCAGTCGGGCAGGATCTCGGAGTGTGAGAACCGGATCGAGGCAACCGTCGTTTTCGGCGGGCGGCTCTATCTCTTCACCCTGGAGCACGACCGCACTGACGCCAGGGCCGTCTTCGACGCCTTCGCCGCCACGATCGACCTGACCCCGGAGACCGCGATCGACTTCCCGGCCATGACGACGACATTCGTCTCGCCGACGTACGGCTACTCGTTCAAGTATTACGACAGGGCGGGCCCCGGGGGCCCCGCGCCGGCCACCGAGCTCTGGGAGCCGGTCAACCAGCGGTCCGACGACCCCGACCAGATCTTTGGCAGACTCGATACCTTGGAGACCGGCTTGGCCGCCTACTTCATGGCCGGGTCGACAAAGATCCCGGCTGGGGTCTCGATCGAAGAATGGATCGACGACTACGTCTTGCGAGACGACTGCAGTGTCCCTCTCAGCCAGCAAGCGGAGATCACCATCGATGGTCGGCCGGGCAGGTTCACGGAGTGTTCGAGCCAGATCGTGGCAACCGTCGTCGCCGGCGGGCGGGTATATCTCTTCACCCTGCTGGCTGAAAACCCTGATGCCAGGGCATGGTTCGACGCCTGGATCGACACGATCGAGCTGACCCCCGAGACCGCAGCGGCCCCCTAGATGTACGCGGCTTCGGGAAGTCGCAGGGAACCCCTCTGGCTAGTACTGATAAATAGCGCCCGCCGCTCAGCGACGGCCTGAGGAAACGGTATCTAGCACAGCGCTAATCCGGATCTAGACAACTGCTACCGGGAATACGCCCAGCGCAACGCCAATGAGCTCGCCGACGTACTACGTCAAAGCGGCTTGTAGTCGGTCTCTGCACCTCGTGACCTTCATGGTGCGGATTCCTGTATCGGCGGTCCGCCTACCACTGCAACTCCGCCGTCCAAAGACCAGATCCACCGTCGCCGAAGTTCTGAACCTGGAGGTCGTCGAGCCTCACGATCTCAAGGGTTCCACCTTCGTCGGCCTCGCGGTATGCGATATGGGAGCCGTCCGGGGACCAGTGTGGATCTGCCTCGTCAGACATTGATTCTTCCGGGGACAGCTGCATGAGCTCCGTGCCGTCTGCGCCGATGACCCACATGCCCCCTGACGCGAATACAAGTTGCGACCCATCCGGAGACCACTGAAGTCCGCGTACGTGGCCAAACTCCTGTTCTATGAGAGTCCGGCTACCGCTTCCATCGACGTTCATGACCTGGAGAGTGTTGCTGTGGTCACCCATGCCTTCAAAGAATGCGATCTGTGTCCCATCCGGCGAGAACGTCGCTCCATACAGGCAGCACACCGTAGAGCTGCGTGCGTCGTGAGTGCGGAGGACGTCAGGGGTCCCGCCGGAGACATCGACGACCGCAATCGAGGATCGGTCTCCCTGCACCGCATAGACAACCTTGCTACCGTCGGGTGAGAAGGAGCCGCCGGTTACGAATCCGTTTGCACGTGTCAGGTGGGTCTCGCCGCCGTCCGCGTTCAGAACGAAGAGGTCGGTCTCAGGCATGCCCCCTGAGTCCGAGTCCTTCACGTAGCGCAGGACGAGCAGCTTCGAACCGTCGGGGGACCACGCCCTCGGGAACCCTGGTTTGGAGCTCAACTGAACTCTGTCAGCCGGATCGGAGGGACTCGTGAGATCACGTGCCCAGATCCCGCTGTTGTTGCCATATGTGACCCACCCGCCGACATCGCCGATCCGGTTCTCACCGTCGGCCCTACCCCAAACCAACGTGAGACCGTGGTAAACGTCTCCAGCGTTGGGTCGGCCGCGTCGACTCTCTAGGGGGGAGAAGTTGGTGAGGACGTCTGCCGCAGGGTCGTACTCGAAGGTGAGATCGGGGAATATCTCCTCCAGGACAAAGCCCTCGGCCTTCGGCTCTGTTCCGTCGTCGCATGTGACCTCGGGCGAGTTGATGACTAATTTCGGAACCGCGCTGCCGTAGATCTGCCCGGTCCCCGTCAGCGTCGACGGCGCCCCCGAGCAGAAGAGGGCGAGATGGTTCTGCACGGTGATCTCATAGGTGTCCTCGCCGGACGCTCGAATCACCAGCGTCCGCGTCCTCCCATCGACATCCGTAGTGGTCCAGGTGTCAACGAAGGGGCTGATGTTCGTTCCTTGCTCCGCGGGTGGCAAAGCTTCGTCGCTCGTCAGCAAACGAGCTCCGGCGACGACCGCGGTGGCGACGAGAATTACCGACGCGGTCGCCATCAGACGGATCCCGAGCAGCTTCCCCCGGCCCCGGCGCAACACCTCTGACAGGTCACCTGGGGGCCGTGTGCCGAGCTCGGCGTCGACCTCATCGTGCAGTCGTTGCTTCAGGTCGTCATGCATGGCGTTCCTCCATTTTCACTCGCAAGCCCTCGCGCGCCCGCGCCAGGTGCGACTTAACGGCTCCGTCGCTGATCCCCATCGTTTCGGCGACCGCGTGCAAGGGCAGATCGGCCACATAGAAGAGGACGGCCGCCTCGCGTTGCCGGATGGGCAGAGCCCGCAGGGCCCGCAGCAGGTCGACGCGTCCATGAGCGTCATGGGACGGTCGTTCGTCCACCGGGACTTGCGATCTCGCCGTGTCGCGGTACCTGTGGCGAAGCACGTTGAGAGCGGTAGTCGTGACCCAACCGCCCGCCCATTCTTGCCGGCTCAACCGACGCCACCGGGCGAAGGCGCGGGCGAACGCTTCCTGAGTCGCGTCGGTGGCGGCGTCCCGGTCACCTGAGAAGGCGAAGGCGGAGTTGAGGACGCGGTCGAACTCGGCGGCGTAGAAATCCTCGAACTTCAGCCGGTCCACCTCCGCCCTGGGTATCACGTATGTCGAAGAAGCCATCTCACAGACACAAGCCTGGAGGACCCCAGAAGGTTTACATCGGAGCGCGGAGCTTGCTGATCTGCCTAAGCGTTAGTACTGATAAATATCGCTCGTCGCTCAGCATTGACCTGCGCAAACGTCATCTAGCACACCGCTAGTCGGGACCTAGACAACTGCTACTCGGACTACGCACAACGCAACGCCTCGGAGCTCGCCGAGCTTCAGAAAGAATCGACACCGCTGGGACAGTGAACAGGTCCGGATCGGACACTGCGACCCTGACCTTTCGACTCTGCGGGACCTACTGCTCACTCAATGCGTTCACGAGAGAGTCGGCCGTGTCGCTGATGTTCACCATGCGGTTGCTCAGCACAACGATGACCGAGCCAAGATCGGGAAGGCATCCTGCCCACGCCACGTAGCCGACATCCTCACCGGCATGTCCCACGGCCTGAGCGTATCGGTCGGCGACGTTGTACAGCCCCAGTCCGTAACCGTCATCAAATGCCGACATCTCGGTGAGCGAGGCTATGGAGACGATCTCGCCGGCGCAGAACGCTCGCCACCAACGCGCCAAGGACTGTGAGTCCGAGGCCATGGCACCTGTGGTGGGACCGGCGGTTGCACTTGCTCGGGATGGCAAGTAACCCCCACCCTTCTTCAGCGCGGCGGTGGACCCGCCATAAGGCATGGCCATGGGTTCTGTCGGGACCTCATCCGGCTGATAGATGAGCCGCTCTATCCCGTCGATGCTGAGGGCGCCGTCCCGCAGCACGTCGACCACCGGTCGTCCGCTAACGTGCTCGATCACCAGCTCGATCAACAGATAGTTCGTGTTCGAATACTCGAAGACGTCACCGGCTGTAGCGCGCTTGGTGGGGACCAGTTCCAACATGTCGGCCGTCGTCCAAACCCGTTTCGGATGGGTTGTCAGGCTCTCGGATAGCTCAGACCAATAGTCCGGGATTCCGCTGCGGTGGCCCAGCAGATGACGGATCGTGGCCCCGTTGATGTCGAAGTCGAGATGCGGAGGAAGGTGGTCGATCGCTGGGTCATCGAGGTCCAGCTCGCCGGCCTCGACCATCTGCATCACCTGGGCTGCAACTAGCGACTTGGTGACGCTGCCGATGGCGAACTGATCGTCGACCTGAATCTCTCGAACGCCGTCTGCCTTGCCCGCCGTGCCACTCCAGGTGCCGTCGGGGGACATGACCGTCGCTGAAACCCCTGCTCGGCCGGCCGTGTCGCGCAGCGCGGCTAGGAACTCCGTCGCGACCTCTTGCGGGACCGAGTCCTCGCTGATGTCGGCGAACGCAGTGGCCGGGAACGTCGCTGTCGTTGCCTTGGAGGACGGCGACGCAGCGGGTGGCGACGACGGTTCAGCCGCGGTGTCCGGCTCCGTGTCGGCAGGATTTGGTGCGCACGCCGACAGCGCTATAACCAGGGCCATTGCCACGACACGTCCGTGACGACGGATCACGCCTATTCCGGGGTTCCGTAGCAGACGAAGCTCTCAGTCCTAGCGCGGTAATCCGCAGCGCACAATGGGAGCGATCCCAACTCGCTTCCCTCTGTGATGAACCGGACCGAGCCCGTGGCAAAAGCGTCGGGAATCCACACCAGGTAATAAGCCATCGAGTGGCCCTCGGGCCGGAAGATCGCGCGCGGGGATCGCGCTGCCGTCGTCTAAGACCACCTCCACCGCGTCCACCTGCGAAGGGATCGCGCCGTAGACGGGCGCGACGTTGGGTCGTTGAGGTTCGACGCGCTGACCGACTTCGCCGAACCAGCCCGAGTCGAGACGCGTCAGGCATGCGCGACCACCCGCGGGCTTTGCTCCAAGGGAGAAAGCGAAACACCGCTCGGAGCCGTACCGCCGCGCGCTCAGGCGCCAGTTGAGCCCCCCTTTGGATCCATCGGTCACGAACTCATCCGGATCGCTTTCTTCAAAACAGCTGAGGCAATCCCGGCCGATCTCCGGTTGCTGTGGCTGCTCAGCGACGAGCTCACCGGACGCATCGAAACCGACGACTCCTTGCTCCTCGCCGAAACAGTTCACGGTCTCGACGTCCCACTGCAGGCAGCCAACGTCGGTCCCGAAGGGAGCGAACAAGACGAAGACGCGAAAGTCATCGCCCACTTCACGTGGGGCCGCGATCGTTTCCGTGGATACAGTCTTGTTGCCTTCTGAGAACTCGACGCGAACGATGTCGGGAGTGACGGTGCCGGAAATGACCAGGACATCCGGCAAGCCCTCTGAGGTTGCCCAGAGCTTCATTCCTACCGTTCCCTCAGGTTCGCTGTCGGGTCGTATCCCGGAGGTCCATACGAATCTGTCATCGCCCAAGAAACCGGACAGGCCCAGCGAGTGGTAGCCCTCGGAATGGTCTATACCGATGCTGGGCTCCGTGAAGACGCTCAGTCGCCACGGCGTGCCTTCGTAGCGGCCGTTGGCCACCTCGGTCTCCGGGATCTGCTCTCCCTGCATACATTCGGGACCCGGAAGGCTCTCGGGATCGGCCGGCGGTGTACCGCACGGCGTGTCCTCCCTGATCTCCCCTCTGCCCCACACCACCCCACGGTTGTCGGTGAGGGTGTCGGCTTGGGAATCGTGCAGGAAGGTCATGTTGCGGATCTGCTCCTGGACAGGAGGGCCGCCCTTGGCCTGGGGCAGGGTCCCGTCATCGCAGGTGAGGGCTGGCGACGGGATGACCAACTCCGTCGCGCTGTCCAGTCGCCCGGCTCCCGTAATCGTCGCGGGAGCCCCCGAGCACGCCGTTGCCGCGTCATCCTTCAACACGATCTCGTAGGTGTCCTCGCCGGAGGCTCGCACCATCATGGTCTTGGTACTCCCGTCCGTGTCAGCACTCACCCAAGTGTCCACGAACACGTTCTTGGAGTCTGGGTTCACCGGGGGTAGGACTTCATCCCTCGACAGCGATCGAGCCCCGGCGAATCCACCGACCACTAGGGTCAGCGCAGCCACTCCCGTAACCACTGCGGTCCGCGCTCGAGCAATGCGCGCCCGACGAACCAGTCTGCTATTGGGCTGCGGCACGTAGTACAAACCCTTCGCAGTCCGATTCATCATGTCGCTAAGATCGCGTTCAAGATCCGTCGTCACGATTCACCACCCTGATGAGAGCGCATCGCTTGGATACCCCGTGTCACGAGGGACCTAACGGTTCGCAATGAACACCCGAGCGCGTCGGCCGTCTGTTGTTCGGAGAGATCTTCGTAGTAACGGAGGACGAGAGCGGCGCGCTGGCGCGGTGCGATCTCTTGCATCTGTGTCCACAGCTCATCCCTACCTTCAACATCGGGCAGGACATCGGACCTACGGTCGGCAAAACCCCGTTCGCGTGCTAGATAGGCGCGTTCGACCCGGCGACGACGGAACAGTCCGTAGGACATGGTCACTACCGTTCGCCTCAAGTAAGTATCGAATGAGGCCGGGTTCCGAAGGTCGGAAAATCGCCCGATCAACTTCACGAACGCGTCTTGGACCAAGTCCTCAGCGACGTCGCGATCGCCGATCAGGAGATAAGCCAGCCTGAATGCCCGCGCCGCATGCGCCTCGTACAAGCTGGCTAACGGTTCCGATCCCCGTCCCAGTCCAATCTCCTCCACGCCCACGGTCAAGGTCTGCCTCGCTTGTGGCCTCATGCTCTAGAGACGCGTTGCAAGCATCTTTGGCTTCGGTCAGCGTCGATATTGTCCCGACGGGTCTGCGGCCGGATGGGGGTATGAGCAAGGAGAGCCGCGTAGTGACTTGTCTCTAGTACTGATAAATATCGCGCGACGCACAGCTCCGACCTGCGATAACGGCATCTAGCACAGCGCTGATCCGAATCTAAACAACTGCTTACCAGGACTACGCCCAACAGAATGCACGCAAGTTAGCCGAACTCCTTCGCTGATCCGCTAAGCGCGTCAGACTCCGAGCTGGGTGGATCTCGGTTTTCAGCCTTCAGTTTTCGGCACCTTCTTGTGCATCTGCACGTAGGAATGGGATAAATCGGGGCGAACCTCCCACGAACATCCATATATCCGAGTGGGCTGGGCTCACACGCCTGGGAGGTCTCCATGTTTCGTCGTCATCGTGTTGCCGCCGCTGTTGCGGCCGCGGCTTCGCTCGTCATCACTGCCTTGCCGGCAGGGGCGACGGGCAAAGGCATCCCCGATGTAGAAGGACTCGGCGGCCTTGAGCTCGGTCCCGGCGCCTCGTTGAGGGCCGGCTATGGAGAAGCGGACGCTACTTGGCACGTGGGCGCGGGGTCCGGCCAGTACTCCGCAAAGACCGGTCCGACTGATTACGCGGGCGAATACGATCCGCATGGCCACTCAGTAGTTCAGCAGGACAGCTTCGGGGTTCAGTCGCGCCTGAGCTTCCGTGCGATCGTCGTCGAGGACGCCGAAGGCGACGAAGCGGCATTCGTGAAGTCCGACAACTACCTCGCGATGGACGCTCTGCTCCGCCGTGTCTCTCAGATCCTCGTCGCCGAGGACTCGGAGATCGGCTACGACGAGATCTTCCACATGGCGAGCCACAATCACTACTCGCCCTACTACTCCACGCCTTCATGGGGGGTATGGCTGTTCCAGGACATCTTCGACATCCGTGCCTACGAGTACCAGGCCCGTCAGATGGCCGCCTCCATCCTCGAAGCCGAGGGCAGCATGGTTGATGCGGAGATGGGCGCGACGACAGTCGAGCACAAGGTCTTCAAGGGGATGGTTCAGCGCAGGACCGTGTCCGATGACGGTTCGCCGGGCGGCTATCCCTCCGACTTCGGGGACTTCGGGCTATCGGTCCTTCGTTTCGACAGCCTCGACCCGACGCAGCCCGGAACCATCGCCACCCTGGTCAACTGGGGGATGCATCCCGAAGGTCTCGACAACGACCGTCTGATTACTGCCGAGTGGCTAGCTGGAGTGGAACGCTTCGTCGGAACGGCGACGGGTGGCGGGGTCGTGATCGGCCAGGGCGACGTTGGAAGTGCGGAGTCCGGCCCTGCTCGCCCTTACGACGAGGATTGGCCGGAAGGCATCCACCGACAGTGGGACAACGCCGGCCACGCTCAGGTAGAGCGCGGTGCGTGGTTGCTCAGCCAGGATGTCATCAGGGCATGGGACGAGATCGCGACAGCTGAAGCGATCGTGCCCATGAGCTCGGATGTGGATGTGGCCGCTGGAAACGCATACGTTCCCGGCCCGGTCAGCCATCCCTACCCGAGTGTTTCGAACTGTCGCACCGAGTCCACCCTCGAAGGCGACCCCGGAGTACCGATAGCCGGCCTGCCGGATTGCGCGCGCGGGGGAGTGCCCACGTTCACCTCGGAGTTATGGGAGACCATGCGCGGTTTGGGCGTCCCCCTTCCTGCGAACTATGACGCTCCATCCTTCACCGCCGTGGAGGAGAACCTCCGTCTGAAGTTGCAAGCGTTCAAGCTTGGAGACGTCATCTTGATGTCGTGTGCGTGCGAGGCGCAGGTCGATCTCATCTTGAACCTCGAAAGTCGTACGAACGATGTCGAGGGCGACATGTATCTCGGATATGACTGGACCAAGCGTCTGGACTGCGCGCAGAACGCGGACACCACGTGGACGTGCTCCCGCAAGCCGAACGATCCCGCGGCCCCCGGATCGACGTTCCCCAATCCGCTGACGTTCTCGAACATCGCTTACGAGCGCATGCTCGCCCAGATCTACAACGACGCCGCAGGATGGGACGCGCCCGAGAACGCGGTCGCGGCCAATATGGAGCCCACCGATCCCGACGAGATCTGGGGGAACTTCACTCACGAAGAGCTGCCTGCCGAATTCGGTTACAAGCTTCCCATCGCGGTCGGACATGCCGGCGAGTACAACGGCTACACGGTCAGCTACCGCGAGTACCAGGCCTACGACGAATACCGGAAAGCGCTGACCTCGTGGGGCCCCCACACCGCCGACTACATGAACACTCGCTTGTCGCGGCTCGCCGGCGAGCTCAACGGCGGACCGGCACTCGCCCCAGAGCCTCACGCCGCCTTCGCCGATGCTGACGACGCGCGCCAGGTTGCTTTGACCAACGCCCTAGGAGCGATCTCATCGACCGTGTACGACGCGTGGCTGGCCGCACTGCCGAACGACGCGGAAGAGCCGGTGGCGATCACCCAACCTGAGGACATCAAGCGCTTCGACGCGGCGGAGTTCTCGTGGCGAGGTGGTTCGAACGCGGTCGACAATCCGTTCGTCAAAGTGCAACATTTCGTCGATGGGGCGTGGGTGGACTTCGCCGGTCAAGCCGACGAGATCCAGACCATGGTGAAGTTCCCATCGGGAGCCGACGGCATGATCGACACATACTCCGGCGGAAAGGAGTGGATCTGGAAGGCGAACTTCGAAGCCTTCAACGCGTTCCCGGCGGGCATCGGAAGTACTCCTGCGGGCGACTATCGCTTCGTCGTCAACGGGGTGATCCGCAAGGGTGGTGCCGATCAGCCTTATGAGATTGCTTCCGAAGCCTTCAGCGTCTCCGCCTGGGATGGCCTCAAGGTGACCGATCTGCAAGCCGGACCGGACGGCAAGGTCTCATTCACTGTGGATTCGACCTACCCGTTGAGCTACGAGTCGAGCTTCCCCTACGTCACGGCTTCCCACATGAAAGACGAAGCCAACCGCGGCGAGCTTTGGCCGGGCGACAACAACCCCTGGTGTGATCGTTGCAGCTTCCGTCCCTGGGCGACCGAGGGCGAAGTGGTTTCAGCGTTCCTCACTATCGAACGGTCTAACGGCAGCGTGGTGAGGGTCCCCGCCCAACTCGAAGATGGCCGTTGGACATTTCCAGCGACTCTGCACGAGGGCGATATCGCATACGTCGCTGCAGGGGATGTTGTCGACAACTACGGCGAGACGAACGCGACCGCTTCGGACCAGCTCGTGATCTAGAGACGCGATCCAGAATCTCCGTTCAGCGCATCAAACGCCGAACGGAGTGGATCTCCATCAGCAATAAGAAAACGAGTAAGGCGGCCCCCGCGAGGGCCAGCCATCCGAGGTCCGCTTCAGTGTCCGCCTCTGCCATCAACGAACCCGTCATCACCACAGCTCCAAGAAGAACCCACACCAAAAGGCCGGATCGCTTGCCCAACGTCGCGTCGAATGAAGGCGGGTTTCCTACCTGAACCGAGAATCTTCGATCACCTGGCGCAGCCACCCAGGCCCACAGTGCGACGGCAATCATGCCGATGAAGAGCGCTATCAAGAGGATCGGCATGAGGCGCTAACTGCTCAACCTGATCTCCATATCGGTCCCTTCGGATGTGTCGGTGAACGTTGCATCTCCCGAAGCGTTCGCGTATCCGCCGGTTCCCCCAACGACTGCTACCTCGTACTCTCCCGGCCCCCGAGGGTCGAGCCCTTTCAACATGACGTCACCATCGGCAAGATCGAGAACGTAGGTGCAGGTCCAGAGCCCTGTCTCGGGGCCCCTGATGGGTCGATGCACAAGACAATCGCCGTAGGCGGTTCCCACGTCCATACCTTCGGCGTCGGTCAGGGTCGCTCTAAACGCAACCTGATCTCCTAAGCGCAAACCATCCGAATCATGGTCGACGAAACGAGCCTTCAAGCTGTGGTTCGACACAGAGAGTTGCAACACCGTTTGTCCTGTGGCGGCGCTCATGCCTATGAGCACTGCCAAAACTGTGCTCGTGACGAGCACTGTTGGCACTCCGATCCTTGCTCGCATCCTTTGCCTCCTCCTGTTCGTGCCGTGCCCCGCTGACTCACGATGACGCGTATCAGGGGGACCCGCTACGGGGGTGGCTCGACTTTTCTCAGCAAAAGGAGAAGCCCTGGTCCTGCGACAGGGCGCTTCTACGATCGATCAGGAGGTGGGCATGCTGGCGCTCATTTCCCATTCCCACGTGGCACGATTCTTGGATGTACGTCCCGCCTGTGTCCGTTCGCGATGCCGCAGGCATGATGGTCCGAATCCAAGGACTCTGCTGAACCGAGGAGGCGAATAGCGATGGTGGAAAAGAAGAAGACCACAGGGAAGACCACGAAGAAGTCCGCCGGGAACAAGAAGACGTCCGGGGTGCTGACGGCCGAGGAAAAAGCTGCGCTGAGGGCAACCGCCAGGGAGCGGAAGCTGGAGGGGAACAAGGCGGCGCAGGAGAAAGCTGTGCTCGAGGCGATCGCCGCGATGCCGAAGGCGGATCGAACGATGGCCGAGCGGCTCCATAAGCTCATCAAAGCCAGCGCGCCGGATCTTGCACCCAAGACCTGGTACGGGATGCCCGCCTACGCGAAGGACGACAAGGTCGTTTGCTTCTTCCAGGCCGCGGACAAGTTCAAAGCCAGGTACGCGACGCTCGGGTTCAGCGACACGGCGAACCTCGACCAAGGCGACATGTGGCCGACCTCCTTCGCGCTGAAGAAATTGTCGGCCGCCGACGAGGCAAAGATCGCCAAGCTGGTGAAGAAAGCTGTGACCTAAGCGCGAAGAAGCCCTGGCCGATCGGCCAGGGCTTCTCTGATAGGTACTGCGTACTAGTTGAGGGAGATAGCCACTTCCTCTAGGAGGTCGTATGCGTCTTGCAGTCCTGCTTCCATGCCGGATTCGACGATCGCGTCGCGCACGAACTGGTTCGGGCAATCGATCGTGACCGTGATCGTCGTGACTCCAGCTTCTTCGACGAGGGTCATCGTGTTCAACGTTGCGTTGTCGTCGGGATCCGGTGCACCTTCGTACGCTTCGGTCGTGACGACGCGCTCGTTAGGAACGATCTCCCGGTACTCGCCGTGGAAGGCGACCTCGAAACCTTCGGGCGTCTCCATGACGTAGCGCCACTTGCCGCCTTCGCGCAGGTCGATCTCGCAGGTCGTCACTTCGCCGCGCTTCGCGTTCCACCACTTCTTGACGAGTTCGGGTTCGGTAACGGCCCGAAAAACGAGGTGCTTGGGGGCCGCGAACTTCCTGGTGACCACGATCTGCGTGTCACTCGGGAATGTGAGAACCGCTGAGCCGCTAGTTGTCACCGTCTCCACTTCCTTCCTCCTTTGTTTTCAACTCATACAGGACGTCGTCGAGCGCATCGAAGCGTTCGCTCCACATCCGCTCATAGTTCTTCACCCAGTCATGGATCGGCTTAAGGGACCGACCGTCGAGTGCGTAGAAACGCTCGCGGCCCTCTTGTCTGACATCCACCAGCCCTACCTCTCGAAGGACCTTCAGGTGTTTCGACACCTGAGGCTGGGGGAGGGCGACAAGGGCGACCAGGTCGTTGACCCGACGTTCCCCACCGGCCAGCACGTCGAGGATCTGTCGCCGCCTAGGTTCGGCGACAGCGTTGAACGCGTCCGTGGTGGTTGCCTGTCGTGCCATGGCGATAGGATATATTCCTATATAGGAATATGTCAAGCGAGAGATCGTCTGCGAGCTAACGTTCCTGCATGCCCACCTTCGAGACAGTCAAGGTTGCAGCGGTCCAGGCGACGCCGGTGATCCTCGACGCCGACGCCACGATCGACAAAGCGGTTCGCCTCCTCCATGAGGCCGCCGACGATGGCGTGCAGCTCGCGGTTTTCCCTGAGACGTTCGTGTCGATCTATCCGAGTGGCGCGTGGGGTCACCAAGCATCGAAGTTCGGCGGATTCGATGAGATGTGGGAGCGCCTCTGGGCTTCATCGATCGAGGTCCCCGGACCGGCGGTTGAGAAGCTCGTTGCTGTGTGCGCCGAACGCGACATCCACTGCGCAGTGGGGATCAACGAGCGCGAGATCGAACGTCCCGGCTCGCTCTACAACTCGTTGCTGTTGTTGGGACCGACCGGTGTGTTGTCGAAGCACCGCAAGCTGGTACCGACGATGCACGAGCGTCTTTTTCACGGTGCGGGTGGAGGCAACGACCTAGACGTCACCGAAACCCCGCTCGGACGGGTCGGCGGCCTGATCTGTTGGGAGAACAGGATGCCTCTGGCGCGTTACGAGCTGTACAGCAAGGGGGTTCAGATCTGGGTTGCACCAACCGCCGACGACTCGGATGGTTGGTTGGCATCGATGCGTCACATCGCGATCGAGTCCGGAGCGTTCGTGATCAGCGTCCCGCAGTTCATCCGGAGAAGCGATTTTCCCGAGGACTTCCCTGTTGAACTTCCGGGCGACGAGATATTCGGACGCGGAGGTGCGGCGATCATCGAACCGCGCGGGGGCTCAGTGATCGCCGGCCCCCTCTACGACGCGGAAGGCATGGTCACTGCCGACATAGACCTGAAGGTCGGACTCCATGCGAAGAGATGGTTCGACGTAGTAGGCCACTACAGCCGCATCGGCGGAGCCGACTCCACCACGACAAGCGAGGCTGACTCATCCGGAGTTTCGGATCTTTAGGCGATGAAGCGCGGGGCGGATTAGTTGCCGCGGGTTCTGATCGGGCTCGCCGTTGTCATCGGGCTCTTCATCGGAGGGGACTTCTTCCTCCGAACCGTGACGGAGACGAGGGCCGAGGATCAGGTCAAGAAGAGTCTCAAACTGAAAACGACGCCCGACGTCACTCTTAGCGGATGGCCATTCATCTTCAAAGCACTTGGAGGAACCTTCCCGACAGTTTCGATCACGGTCGCCAACACCCGGGTGGAGGGCCTCGAGGTTGAAGAGGTTGATATCGAACTCCGGGACGTCGAGTTCGATCTGGGAGGGCTCCTGTCGGGGAACGAAGACGCGGTGCAGACCGGCGGGGGACAGGGGAGCGCATCCTTGACCGAAGAAGGTGTGCGGAACGCTCTGCGACAACAAGGCACGAGCGTCCGGGTGAACCTGAACGAAGACGGAACGGTCACGATCCGCGATCCGCGGCTCCCCGGCGCGGTCGAGGGCGAGATGGTCTTGGAAGGGTCCGAAGCTGTAATCCGGTCTCAGCGTGCGCCCCAGGAGTACCGGATAAACCTCCCGGCGCTGATCGAGGGGATCACATACGAGAGCCTCACGGTCGAAGCCGACACCGTCCGTCTTGAGTTCGCCCTCGATCCAGGGGTCCTCCGAGCCCCCTAAGGATCAGCACGAGCCGGCATACGGCCCCCCCTTTCCTTTGGGCGAAAGTTCGGAAGTAGTGTCGGCGGCATGGATATCGGGCTGCATCTTCCTTCGGCTCAGTCCGGAGCCAACGCGGATGGGATCCTGCAGGTCGCACGGGGGGCCGAGGAGCAGGGGTTCGACACCGTCTGGTTCTTCGACCACTTATTCACGCCTTCCGGCCTCGAATCGAAGTACCCCTACACGCGCGACGGCGCTTATCCGATGTCTGCAGACGACCCCTTCTTCGACCCGGTCGGTCTCTACGGTGTTCTCGCCGGCGCGACCGAGAAGCTGAAGCTCGCTACCGGAGTGCTCATCCCCGCTTACCGAAATCCCATCGTGCTCGGCAAGATCCTTGCAACGGTCGAGAACTTCGCGCCGGGCCGGATCATCCTTGGCGTCGGTGCAGGGTGGATGGTCGAGGAGTTCGAAGCCGCCGGTGTTGGGTTCGAACGTCGAGGCGCGCGACTCGATGAGTACATCAAAGCTCTGCGAGCGATCTGGTCCGGCGAGGCGAACAGCTTCGAGGGGGAGTTCTACTCGTGGGTGGAAGCCGGATTCCTCCCTGCACCCACCGCGCCGATACCGATCATCGTCGGGGGACACAGCGATGCTGCCCTGAAGAGAGCAGCTCGACTCGGTGATGGATGGGCAGCGGTTACGGGCAAGGGTCAAGGCTCGGGGTTGGATGCGGTCGACGCGCGGCTCAAGGTTCTCGACGGTTTCCTCTCGGACGCCGGACGCACCCGCGACGGTTATCTCGTCAGCTACCAACAGGTGTTGTGGTTCTCGGATGAGGCGAATCCGAAGCTGCCGTTCACCGGCCCTCCCGATGCGATCGCAGGTTCACTGAAGCGCGCTCAAGAGATCGGGATCACGCATTTCGATCTGGTCGTGTTCGGTCCGGCTCCGCTGATAGCTGAGACCGCGCAGCGTTTCGTCGAAGAGGTGAAGCCGCTCCTCTGAAAATCACGTCTGCTCTCAAAACTTGCGCGTGAGGCACCATTTTTGAGATCAGACTTGATGGGTTAGCGGCGGAGCCTGACCAGCAAGCCACCCAGCGAGTTAGAGGACTGACGCCGGCGCTGGATCGCCATCCCGATCGCTAGGCCCACGCCGAATACGGCCGCGCCACCGACACCGGCGGGGATCCCTATCAACAATGCGCGCCTTCGCGTTCGGAGCTCGTGGATCGGCCATCCACGCACACGAGCTATCCGCTTGAGCTCGTTCTCGGGGTTGACGGCATGAGGGTCGCCGACGGATTCGAGCAGCGGCAGGTCGTTGATCGAGTCGGAGTACGCGGAACAGTCTGCAAGGTCGATCCCGCGCTCTGCTGCCTCCTCCGCGACGGCTTTCGCCTTGGCCGGCCCGTGCATCACTTCACCTGCCAACCGGCCCGTGTAGTAACCGGCTGCGTCGACCTCGGATTCGGTAGCGATAGCTCCCGTCATCTTCAGCTCCTGCGCGACCTGCTGTGCGAGCTCGATGGGGGCCGCGGTAACGAGGAACGTCAGGTCGCCACTCTGCTGGTGGGCCTCGATGATCCTGACGATGTCTTCGTAGACGCGCGGGATGATCCGTTCTTCCACGATCTCGCGACCCATCGCGACAAGCTCTGACTGGCTGCGGCCCGTGACGAAGTCGAGCGTGGATTCCCTCGACATGTCCATGTTTCTGGCCTTCTCGCCTCGCAGCTGGAACATCGCCTGGCCCCACGCGAAGCGAAGAAGATCCTTGACCCGGAACATGTCGCGTTCGTAGGCCCCCCGGGCCATCAGGAACAAGCTCGAGCCGGGGATCAAAGTCTTGTCGAGGTCAAAGAAAGCTGCCCTCTGAGGTGTTGCACTCATGACCAGCCCCTCCATTCAGTCAACTCCGAGGCGGGCGTCCGACGCGTCATCGGACGTTCGTCTGCTTCCGGGTATCCAACGTAGATCATCCCTGCGATGTATTCATCAAGGCCAACTCCAAAGAACTCCTCGACCTCCGCGTACTCTCTCGCGCGCCCGGTGCGGATCATCGCCCCCAACCCGAGGTCGTGCGCAGCCAACAAGATGTTCTGGATGGCAGCCCCCACCGCGTGGTGCTCTTCAAGTTCGATCACTTTCGGGAGGTGCGACTTCGGCGTCGCGATCACGGTGATGATCACCGGCGCTCGCAGTGGCTTGTGTCGAACGGCCTCAGCATCTCGACCGTTCGCCTCCTCGCCTGCCGCCCATGCCTCTCCCAGGCCGGCCCGCGCATCACCGGTCAGGACGACGAAGCGCCACGGTTGAGTGAGGTGATGGGTCGGCGCTCGGACGCCTGCCTCGAGGATCTTCAAGATGTTGTCCCGTGAGGGGCTCTCGGCCTTCACTTTCGGCACAGAGCGTCGCGTGACGATCGCTTCATAGGTCTCCATCTCGTCAGGATAGTGGGGTACCAAAGGGTCCACTACGATGGGTGGATGCTCGTAGGCGCGATGAACTTCCCAGGACGTTCGGTGGCAAAGGAATTGCACCGGATCGCCGAAGACGGTTTCGACTTCTGTGACCTCACCCTGGAACCTCCTGCCACGTGGCTTCCGGACGGCAAGGAGGTAGCTCGCCTGGCCGGTGATCTCGGCCTTGGCCTCGTGGGACATACCGCCTGGCACCTCCCGATCGCATCGCCGTTCCCCGAACTGAGGGCCGCGTCGCGCGATCTCTATAAGAAGGGTCTCCGGTGCTTCGCCGATGCGGGGGTCACGCTGGTGAATGTCCACCCCGACCAGCGGGTTCCCCTTCATTCCAAGGACCAGGTACGAGAGATGAACGCGGTTGCGATCGGGGAACTCGCCCAGGATGCGGCGGCGCTCGGAATCACTTTGATGGTCGAGAACCTCGACCGGCTTTTCGCGCGTCCGGAGGATCTCGCTCCGATCCTCGACGCCAATCCTGAAGTCGGGTTGCACCTCGATGTAGGTCACGCGAACCTGAACCTCGGCCTCGGCGAGAGCAACCGCAGCGCGGCGTTCATCGAGATGTTCGGTGACCGACTCGAACACGTGCACCTGTCCGACAACCGGGGCGGTTCCGACGATCTACACCTTCCTTTGGGAGCGGGAACGATCGACTGGCGAGGTGCCGTGCGAGCTCTCAAGGATCTTGGCTATGACGGGACCGTGACACTCGAGGTGTTCTCGCGCGAGCGCGAGTACCTCAGGATGTCGCGGATGTTCTGGTTGAAACTCTGGTCGGATGCATAGTGGACGGGCAGTAGACAGACTCCTGTACGACGACGAAGAGGTCTTCTACCTCTCGCGCAAGCATCCGAGCACTCTGTACCGAAGCGGCTTGATGTTCGCCGTAGCGGCGTTCCTTGGGTCGCTCGCAGGTTTCAGCTTCGACCCCGGCCGAGCCAACGACCTCGTGGACACGATCGCTGGGGGATTAGTCGCGCTGATCGGCATCCGCTTCTTGCTCCAGGTGCTCCGCTGGCGAAACGAACACGCGATCGTCACTCAGCGCCGGTTGATCGTCACCTCTGGTCTTCTCGCTCGTAAGGTGACGACCATCCCGATCTCGCGGATCCAAGGGGTGACCCTCGAACGGAGTTTCGCGGGCCGACTCCAGCGGTACGGCACCGTCGTCTGTGACGTGGGCGACCACGGTGTGGTCGAGATCCGCCACATCGCTCGGGTCAAAGACCTTTACAGAGAGCTCGGTGAGGCGATGTCCGGGGGCCGCTCCCGGGGCAGTGGCGACCAGGACCGTTTCGATACCCCGCTATCCGGTAGGGACGACACTGGCCCCCTGCCGCGAGTGGTCCTCTAGGGGAGGAACCGCCCTCCCAGCGCCGAATCTTCCCTAGACGTATCCATTTCTGGGGAAGGTGACTTCGATGAAGAAGTTCATGGTGTTTGCACTGGCCGCGATGCTCGCCCTCGCGTTCGTGCCACAGTCGGCGATCGCCGGCAAGAAAAAGAAACCAAAAGTTGTTCAAGAGCTCGACGGAGCCGTGCCACTTCCCGCGCCTTACACCGATGACACCGGTTGTTACGCGGGGCTGCACCGTCGTGCCTCGATCGTTTCTAACGGTTCCGCGAACGGAGTCATCGGACACGAGTTCGACGTTGACCCCGGGACCTGGAACAAGCCCTTCGTCATGGAGATCACAGGTGGGCAGGGAACGGTCGACCTGGACATCTACTTCTATGCCGCGTTCGGCACGACAGACGATGTCGCGAACGACCCGACGAATGCAGGAGCTCCTTACACAGTCTCCTTCAACACTCGCGACAGTGTGGGCGAAGCCGGCGTTGTCCCTGCGGACATGACCAAGGTCATCGTCTGCATGATGGCCGGCGGCGCCGATGCGACGTATCACTACACCGCCGGCGACGGGGTCAAGCTTCCGAAATAGATATCTGGACAATCTGTAACCAAAGGGCGGCCCACAGGGCCGCTCTTTGTATTTCGGCTAAGCAATCTCCGCAGTCCCTCGCCATAACAACCCAACTGCACTTAGCCTGTCGTGGTGAGCAATCGAAGAGCCATGAAACGCGCCACGGCATTGTTCGGCGCGGCCCTGTTGGTCGCGGCTCTGTCGCCTGCTGCGTCGGTGGTTGCCAAGGCCCCCTTGAAATGCCAGAAGCACAAGCTCGAGGGCAAGACCTTCCGGATGTGTACGGGACTCGTTCCCTCGCGCGACGGCGTCGTCAAGCTGGACACGGATGTCACCCTTCCCGCGAGAGGCGACGGCCCCTTCCCCCTGATCGTGATGCTTCACGGACTCGGTGGTTCGAAGGATTCTCATGAGGTCCTCTTCGAGGATGAAGATGGGTTCGATCCGGAAGAGGACACCATCGAAGGCGGGGGTGGCGGCTACCGCTACAACAACGCATGGTTCGCGTCGCGTGGGTACGCAGTGCTCAACTACACGGCTCGAGGTTTCCACGAAGACGAGTGTCTCGATGACACCGTGCAAGCGGCCGACTCCGGTCCTGATTATCCCGATAGCCCGGCTTGTGAGATCCAGTTGTTCCACAAGGGCTACGAGATCAAGGACTTCCAACACCTCGTTGGTCGCCTCGTGGACGGAACGCTCGGCACAGGCGTACAGATAGATCGTAAGAACATCGGGGTGACCGGGATCTCCTACGGCGGTGCGCAGACGTGGATGCTTACCCGCGACTCACATTGGCGTTCGCCGAAAGGTAAGAGGATACGCGCTAGCGGTTGCAGCTCCGCTGATCGGAGGTACCGACCTCCTCGACGCGTTGCTCCCCAACGGGATCCCGCATGCGAACCTCATGCCGCCGGCGACGATCGCCGAGCGCCTCGCCGAGAAACCAGGAGTGTTGAAAGAGTCCTACATCAAACGCTTCTACCTGGGGCTGCAACTAACGGCGAACGTCCAGGGCGATCTTCCGGACTACATCGATGGGTGGTACGACCGGGTGCTCGAGGGCGAGCCGTACACCGACGCACTGAGCGCGACGGCCTTCGATTCCTTTCTAAGGAATCGTTCGGCCTACTACATGCCGACGGAAGGAACCGTCCCGATCGTCTCGGTTCAAGGGTGGACGGACCACATCTTCCCGGCGGTTCAGTCTCTTCAGATGTTCAACTCGCTGCGCGCGGGAGACCCCGAATATCCGATCAAGGTTCTGCTTAACGACTTCGGCCACCCGGTCGCGCAGAACCCGGCCGACGTGATCGTCTATCAGGCGTATCTGATCAATCAGTGGCTAGACCATTATCTGAAGGGGAAGGGTGCGACGCCGCAACCCGGGGTCGAGTCATTCGACACGGTGTGTCCTGAATCGGGAGACACAGGTGCATCGAATTACCTGGCGACCAACTTCGAAGGTTTGACGACTGCCAGCACGCCGCTCGAACTGGACATGGACGGAACCCTGCAGACCGCGGTCTCGGATCCCGCCTCTGGTCCGATCGATCCCTTCCCCGTCACCGCACCCGTGGGGTGCCGCGACACGACCATCCAACTGGCCGCTGGGAACCTTGGAGCGAACCTCGTTCTGGAGGATGGCATGCGGATGCTGGGGATACCGACAGTTACCTTCCAAGCAGACCCGAGCACATCGGACATGTACGTGGCTTTCCGGATCTGGGACGTTGGGGAGACACGACAGATCCTCGTCGATCGCGGTGTTGTGCGACTCGGTAGCGATCAGATGCAGACGGCGGTTGCCCAGCTGCAGGGAAACAGCTACGAGTTCCTTGCAGGGCACACCTTGAAGTTCGAGATGACGGCCCAGGACTCGCCGTCGTTCCGAGCGTCCAACGCCACCGGCACCATCGACATCACAGATGTCGTGCTGTCCGTGCCCGAGGCAAACCTGGACGCACAAGCTCAGGGTCGCTGACCGCTTAGCCTTTCTTCATGGGTTCAGGGATCATCGCGGCGTTCGTCGCCGTCCTCATATGGGGATTCATAGAAGCGCTCGGCCGCTTCTATCCATCCCGACCGACGTGGCGGAGGTTGCGCACGATCCGAGGACGGTGGGCCGTTCGCCGGATGCGTGAGCGGTTCCAAGAGGCAGGAGCGCGTCACGTCGGACGCCGACTCGTCATCTTCCTTCTTGCCGTCACCGCCGCATGGGTGGCTTCGGCAAGCCTTCTCGACAAACGCTGGTACGAGGTAGTGGCGGATGCGGCCCCCTCATCGATCGTGCTGCTCGGGCTTCTTCGAGTGCCCTCGGCCCTGACCGCGATCGCAGAACGCATGAAGGATTACGAAAGAGAGGTCGGAGAAGACCCCGACAAGCCTTTCGACCACGGGATCGGTGATGGTGGTCCCGAAGTGTTCGCTCTGTGAAAGACAAGTTGTCGGCTGCTCGCCTCTATCTGGTGTCGACCGCAAAGATGGCAGCCGGATCGCTGGCGGATCTCGTCCCGGAGCTCGCCGCGGCAGGTGTCGACATCATCCAACTGCGCGAGAAGGAGATGGAGGCAGGAGACATCCTTCGGGTAGGGGAGCCGATCGCCGAAGCCTGCCGGCTGGCCGGCATCCCCTTCATCGTCAACGACCGGGCAGACCTAGCGGCGGCCCTCGATGCCGATGGCGTGCATCTCGGGACGAACGATCTGCCCACGCGTCTGGCCCGCCCGGTGATCGGCGCCCGCATCGTCGGCCGGTCCACGCACAGCCAAGACGACATCGCGGAAGCGCTTACTCACCAGGAGCCGGATTACATAGCCGTAGGACCGGTCTACGAGACACCCACGAAGCCGGGCCGTCCGGCCGCCGGGGTCGAACTTCTGAGCCATGCCGCCGAGCACGTAGATATCCCGTGGTTCGCGATCGGCGGGATAGACGAGACCGCATTGGATGCGGTGATAGCTGCGGGGGCCAGGAGGATCGTCGTGGTGCGGGTTATCACCGAGGCCCCCGACCCCGTATCTGTGGTCGCTCGGCTTTCCGAAAAGCTGCTGGCTTCGCCCCTGTAATCTCCGGGGCATGTTCAAACCGAAGATGGAGTGGCTGCTCGTATTCGTTCCGATAGCGGCCCTGCTCGAGTTCACCCACGGCAACGAAGTCGCGATCTTCGTACTGTCCGCGGTCGCGATCTTGCCTCTCGCTGGCATCATCGGCCACGCGACGGAAGATCTCGCATTGCGGATCGGCCCAACTGCGGGAGGCTTGCTGAACGCGACGTTCGGCAACGTCACCGAGATGATCATCGCCTTCTTCCTCATCCTCGAAGGAGAGCTTGCGATCGTTAAGGCTTCGATCACCGGTTCGATCATCGGGAACGTTCTATTGGTGCTCGGGCTCTCCTTCTTGGTCGGTGGTTGGAAGCGTGACGAACAGACCTTCAACCGCACATCCGCCGGTCTTCATTCCACGTCGCTGGTGATCGCCGTGATCGGGCTCATGATGCCGGCGCTGTTCGCGCTGTCGCCCGAGGCAAGCGGGTTCCGAACGGAAGCCATCTCTATCGGGGTCGCCATCGTGTTGCTCACCGTCTACGCGGCCGGCCTCTTCTTCACGTTCAAGACGCACAAAGCGCGGTTCGCTCAGCCGCACGCCGACCACGGGGAACCGAAGTGGTCGAAAGGTCGTGCGATGGGGATGTTGGGTGGCGCGACCGTTCTCGTCGCCCTCATGAGCGAGTTCCTCGTTGGAGCTCTCGAGCCGACCGTCGAGAAGGTGGGCATGTCGAAGTTGTTCGTCGGACTGATCGTGGTGCCGATCGTGGGTAACGCGGCCGAGCACTCGAGCGCGATCTTCCTGGCCGCCAAGGACAAGATGGATATCTCGATCGAGATCGCGATCGGTTCGTCAACGCAGATCGCATTGTTCGTCGCGCCGATGCTCGTGTTCATCTCCTTGTTGGCGGGCGAACCTCTCGACCTGATCTTCACCGGCTTCGAGATCGCGGCCGTCGGCTTCTCGTCCGCCATCCTTGGTTTCATCGCCCTTGACGGACGAAGCAACTGGTTCGAAGGACTACAACTGCTGGGCGCCTACGTCATCATGGCGATCAGCTTCTTCTTCCTCTAACCGATTCTGCGTAAGAATTGGGTCGCTATACGACCTTTTCAACGCGCAGATTCAACGCCCGACGATTAGGAGCCCCGCTTGCCACGCGCTATCGACTTCCACGTTCATGTCTCGACCAAGGAATGGATGACCGGTTCTCTCGGCCCCATGCTCGAGAACACGGCCAAGTACTTCAGGTCCGAGGTCCGGATCCGCACGGTTGAGGACATGGCGGCCGAGTACAAGGAGTGGGATCTTCTCGGCGTGCTCCTTGCGTGGGACGCGGAAACTGCGACGGGTCTCGCACCACTTACGAACGACTTCGTGGCGGGCATCGTCAAGGCCTTCCCCGAACAGTTCGTGGGGTTCGCTTCTGTTGACCCACATAAGCCCGACGCCATCGAAGAACTCGATCGGGCTATCACCGACCTCGGGATGAAGGGCCTCAAGATCCATCCGCAGGTACAGCGTTTCTATCCCAACGATCCGAAGTGGGATCCGCTATGGGAGAAGTGTGAGGAGCACAAGCTGCCGATCGTGGCTCACGTCGGACAGACCGGCTTGGGAGCGGGGGTGCGGGGCGGTTCCGGCATCGCTTTCGACTACGGCCGCCCCATGCTGATGGACATGGTCGCTGCGAACCATCCGGAACTCACCGTCGTGATGGCGCACTTCGGCTATCCGTGGCATCTCGAGGTGCTGGCTTCGGCGATGCACAAGACCAACGTGTGGGTCGACCTGTCCGGTTGGCGTCCGAAATACATCCCTGAAGAGGTCAAGCGCGACTGCCGCGGGCGGCTCAACGAGCGCTTCGTGTGGGGGAGCGACTATCCGATGCTCGATCCCGGACGGATCCTCGAGGAGTTCGACGACATGGGGCTCGATCCCGACAGGGCCAAGAACGTCCTCTGGAACAACGCCGCAGGGCTCCTGGGCCTCTAGAGACCGCCGGGAAGGTAGAGCCCCGCACAGTCGTTACCCTAGGTAGATGCCTACTCAAGAAGAGATCAAAGAAGAGGTCATAGAGGCCCTTCAGACAGTTAACGACCCCGAGCTGGGGATCGACATATGGAACCTCGGACTCGTGTACGAGGTCGCTATCGACGACGACAACAACGTCAAGGTTGACTTCACTCTGACGACGATGGGTTGCCCGATAGCGCCGATGCTCGATGAGCAGATCAAGAGCGCGACGTCGTACATCGAGGAAATCGGCGAAGTAACGACAGAACTCGTGATGTATCCGCCATGGACACCCGAGAAGATGTCCCCGCTGGCGCGCTCGGCCCTCGGCTTCGTCTAGACGCTTACGTCTTGGCTACCCGCCAAACTCACTTGGAATGTGCTCGTTGCGGACGAGTCCATGACAGAGATGAACTTCACAACCGCTGTGAGTGTGGTGGAACACTCCTCGCCCGTTATGAACTGACCGGGGTCGACCTGAACGCCGTCCGTCGGCGCCCTCCGGGGATGTGGCGGTACGAAGAGCTGCTGCCACTCGAGGGCACTCCCGTCTCATTGGGGGAGGTTGAGACGCCGTTCGTCGGTTTGTCGCGGATCTCCGATCGCTACGGAGTCGAGGTGCTGCTCAAGGACGACGGGCCTCTGCCGTCGGGGACCTTCAAGGCGCGGGGGGCGGCGGTCGGACTCTCGCGAGCGCTCGAGCTGGGGGCCAAGGAGCTCGTTCTTCCCAGCGCGGGGAATGCCGGAGGCGCATGGGCCCTCTACGCCGCCAAAGCGGGTGTGCCTATCACCGTGACGATGGCGAAGAGCGCTCCACAGATGAATCAATCGGAAACGAGATTTGCTGGGGCGACGCTCGAGCTGGTCGACGGTTCCATCGCCGACGCCGGAGCCCACGCGAGACAGATCGCGTCCGAGACAGGCGCCTACTTAGCCGCAACCTTCAACGAGCCCTTTCGGGTCGAGGGAAAGAAGACGGCATGGCTCGAGGTCTTCGACCAGATGGGCGGCCCTGAAGCCATGCGGTTCCCAGGAACGATCATCACCAGCGTCGGCGGCGGAGTAGCAGCCGTGGCCGCCCATAAGGCCGCTGAGGAGGTCGCCGCGCTTGGATGGGCTTCGGGTCCGGCGCCGGCGATCGTCGGGGTGCAGTCGGATGACTGCGCGCCGATAGTGGAAGCCTTCGAGAACGGGGACGACGAGGTCGCCCCGTGGCCCCATCCGACGACCACGATCGCAGCGGGCCTGCGTGTGCCCGCTCCCTCGGAGGGCTATCTCGTACTTCGTAGCGTCCGCGAGTCCGGTGGCAAGATGCTGGCCGTCGCAGAGGACAAGATCCGCGATGCGGTCCACGAGCTAGCAAGCTCCGAAGGTGTCTTCGTATGTCCCGAAGGAGCGACGGCCCTCTTGGCGCTCGACAAGCTGGCGAAAGACGGTGACCTGCGCGGCCCCGTCGTGCTCTACAACACGGGGGCGGGCATCAAGTATCTGTCGATGCTTTAGAAGCTCCGAAGACCCTTGACTCTGTCGGCCCCTTCTTCTACTATCGAACATACGTTCGGTATCCGATAGCGCCAACCGGCTCACCTCCCCGAGTCTCGTGAGCAGGGGTTCCCCGGCCCCGACAGGCGCTCTCGGAATCGGATCTGGGATGGGCTTTTCGAGTCGTCTCATCCCGAAAAGGGGCCTGGAGGCCGGTCGTTCCCCACGCCGGTCACCGGGCCCCCTTTAGGTGGGAAGTAAGAACGCGAAAACTGCATAGCGAGGAGCGGTGACCAAGCGATACGACGAACCGATCGAGGTGACGCAAGCCCCCTACGAAGAGGCCACGCCGGTCGCGTTCCGCTGGCGAGGTCGCCGCTACCAGGTAGACGAGTTCTTGGGGGAGTGGCGCGAGACATCCGAGATGTGGGATCCGGAAAAGGTCCGCGACCGCGAGTACCACCGACTACTAGCGCGGCCCTCGACCACTTCTCTAGATGACGGCGAACTCGATCCCGACGGTTTCCTAAGGCGTGAGCTCGCCGCGGTCTTCGACATCTATAGAGACCTAGCGCGCGGTGGCTGGCGGATAGCCCGCATATGGGACTGACGTCAGGGGGCGGGGGCCGGAACCTCCGTGCCGCTCACCTTGGCGATCAACTCACCGTCTTCGCCGGTCACCTCGCCTTCCACGAACAGCAACCGTTTCCCAACCTTCAACACACGCGCCGAGCCGGTGATGGTCGTCCCCGATCGAGCCGGCCGCAGGAACGAGATCTTCATCTCGGCGAGCGCGGGATACAGATCTTCGGAGATATGAGCCGCACAGGCTCCTCCAAGGACCGAATCGGCGAACGCCGCCAGGATCCCTCCCTGGAGATTGCCGGCGGAGTTGCAGAGCTCGGGTGGGACCTTCCACTTGTAGACGACACCGTCGCGCGGATCGTCGACCGGCTGGATCTCGAAGCCGAGCTCGTTATTGACCGGGATCTCGAAATCCCCCGCAACGAGCGCTTCCCATCTGGTTCTCATGTCACCCAATCTAGACCGAGCCCACTGTGAGCGGCTTCGTGCATCTTCATTGCCACACGACGTGGTCGCTTCTCGATGGAGCGATCCCGGCCGAAGCGCTTCCGCATCTCGCTAAGGCTTTGGGGTTCGAGGCCGTAGCTATGACCGATCACGACGCTCTAACGGGGGCCGTGCGTTTCACCAAGGGCTGCCGAGCCGCTGGCATCAAGCCGATCTATGGGGCAGAGCTGACCACCGATCGCGGCCACGTCACGGTCATCGCGAAGAACGCCACCGGGTACGGGAACCTCTGCCGGTTGATCTCGAAGGCGCATCTCGGTAACGAGCGTGGCCACCCCCGTATCGCGACCCAAGAACTGATCGAGAGAGCCGAAGGTTTGTTCGTTCTCTCGGGGTGTGCCGAGGGCGAGGTAGCTCGGCTCGCCGCCGCCGGACGGATGAACGAAGCCATCGCAGCTGCTCGCTCGATGCGCAACGAGTTCGGCCGCGACTATCGGATCGAGGTTTTCGACCATCGCGGCTACGGCCATCGCGCCTTGCGGGACCGGTTGCTGGCAGTGGCCAACCAAGCCAACGTCAAGGCCGTCGCGACGAACAACGCTCATTACGCGATACGAGAGCAATCGGTTACCCACGAAGTGCTCCATGCGATCAAAGAGATAGTGCCGCTATCGGCGACCCAGGCTCTGCGCCCGAATGCCGAGTACTACCTGAAGAGCGCTGCCGAGATGCGCAAGCTATTCGCCGACCACCCCGAGGCGTGCGACGAGACTCTCACCATCGCCGAAGCTTGCGACTTCGAACTGGACCTCGGGCGCTATCACTTCCCGAACTTCGGAATCACCGGTAGTGCTGCGCAGCTCCTTAGGGCCCGTTGTTACGAGGGAGCGAACCGCCGGTTCCCGAGGGTTACTGCCGAGGTGGAGGAACGCCTCGAGCGCGAGCTCCACATGATCGTCAAAGGCGCCGCGGCCTGGGCCGACGACCCCGACGGGTTCTCGGCCTTCTTCCTCTTGGTTGCCGACATCGTCGATCACACCCGCAAGGTGCTTGGGATCCGCTGTGCCTGCCGGGGGAGCGCGGCGGGCTCACTCGTCTGTTACGTGCTCGGAATCTCGGACGTCGATCCGATCCGTTACGACCTTCTGTTCGAGCGGTTCATGAACGACAAACGCGAGGAGCTCCCCGATATCGATATCGATGTCGAGAGCCACAGGCGCGAGGAAGTGCTCACTCACATACTCCAGACATACGGGGCCGAGCAGACCGCGATCTGCTGCATGGTCGACACCTTCCGAGCCCGCATGGCGATCCGCGATATCGGTAAAGCCATGGGGCTGCCGCCCGACGAGATCGATCTTGTCGCCAAGGCTTTCCCCAGGATCAGTGTGAACGCCATCCCCCACGCATTGGCAACGCTTCCCGAGCTTCGTAACTCGAACCTGATGACCGGGCGCATCGAACAGCTCTTCGAGCTCTGCTACGGCGTGGACGGTTTCCCGAGGCACCTCGCGCTCCATCCGTCCGGCGTCATCCTGAGCTCGACCGATCTCGCAGACCGGGTCCCTATGCAGGAGTCCTTCCAAGGTTTCACGATGCTCCAGGCCGACAAGCACGATGTCGAAGACCTCGGACTCGTGAAGCTCGACGTCTTGGGCATCCGGATGTTGAGCTCTATGTCTCACGCGGTGGAAGAGATCGAGAGGGTGCGCGGTGTACGCATCGAGCTCGACCAGATAACCCATGACGACCCCGACGCTTACGGATTGATGCGTTCGTCGCGCACGATCGGGTGTTTCCAGATCGAGTCACCCGGGCAGCGTGACCTGCTCGCCAGGCTTCAGCCGACGCGGTTCGAGGATCTGATCGTCGAGATATCGCTGTTCCGGCCCGGCCCGGTTAAGTCCGACATGGTCAATCCCTACCTCCAGCGCCGCCACGGCTTCGCCGACTTCGAGTACCTCCACGCGAAGCTCGGCCCCATCCTCAAAGAGACCAACGGCGTGATCGTCTATCACGAGCAGTTGATCCGAGCGATCAGCGCGGTCACCGGATGCACCTTGGCCGAAGCTGACTTCGTTCGGCGACACCTCGATTCCGAGAGACCGAGTCTGCCGGACGATCCCAACTCCAAGCCTGCGCGCAAGCCCTTCGATCAGCCACTGAGAGCGGTTCCAGAAGACAACGAAGTAGGCGCGTGGTTCCAGGAAAAAGCCATCGCCAACGGTTTCAACAGTGCCGACGCAGCCAAGCTCTGGCACGAGGTGTTCGCGTTCGCCAGTTTCGGCTTCTGTAAGTCCCACGCCGCGGCCTTCGCTTTACCTACCTATCTGTCGTCGTGGTTGAAGGCCCATTATCCGGTCGAGTTCTACGCCGGCCTACTCACCCACGACCCCGGCATGTATCCCCGCCGGCTGATCGTTGCCGATGCTCGCCAGCACGGCATCACGATCCTTCCGGTCGATGTGAACGCGTCGGACAAGGACTACCGGGCAGAGGAACTCGATGGCGAGCTCGCGCTGAGGCTCGCGCTAAGCGAGGTCCGGGACATCTCCGGCAACGAGATCGACGAACTCCTCGGAGCCCGCAAGCAAGGTGGTGCCTTCGATTCGCTCGAAGATGTGTGGCGCCGCGCCGATGTCTCGCGTCCGGTTCTCGAGAACCTGATCCACATGGGAGCTCTCGACAGCATCGGCGGCCCCCGTTCCCGTCGCGAATTGACATGGAAAGCGATCGAGCTGTCCGAACGTCCCCGGCCCGAACGCCTTGCCGAAGGAGCACAACTCAATCTCACTCTCGATACCGCACCGATCGGTACCTCTCTACCGGGGCTGAGTCCCTACACGCCACTCGAGGAGACCGAGGCCGAGCTCGAGATCGGCGGCATAGATGCCCGCCGCCATGTGATGGAGCTCTACCTGCCTTTGATGACAGAGCTGGGATGCGTCTCTGCAACGGAGCTCAAGACCTATCCCAACGATTCGGATGTGTGGGTCGCGGGGGTGAAGGTCGCCAGTCAGACCCCCGCGATCAGGTCCGGGCAGCGGATCATCTTCATCACCCTCGACGACCTCACCGGGCCCTTGGACATCACGGTGTTCGAGAAGGTCCAGCCGTGGTGTGCTCGAACGGCGTTCCATTCCTGGCTGCTTGTGGCACGGGGCACGTTGCGCAAGCGCGGGGGAGCTTCCCGTAACTTCCGGACCCGGCCCGGCGACGTGGGGATCACGATCGTGGTCACCGAGCTCTTCGACCTTGCCGAGCTGGCTCACGATCGGGCCAAGGGCATGACCATCACCGATGCCGTCGCGAAGCAGCGCCGGATGCAGGAAGAGGGGGCCCTGGCACAGGGCTTCCAGCCCCGCTCTCGTTTGTGGCACTCGTCCGGAGGCTCAGCCGGTCGCTAGAGGTAGATCCGGTCAATCACGGCAACTGCGGAAGGCCGAGCTGTAGTTGGACATAATCGAAGTCACTAACAGTAGCTGCCGCCCAGAAGCCTCCGCCTAAGCTCCACGTAACCGCATCGTCTCCCGCTATGTGTAGGGCGGCATGGAAGTGGTCTTCGAAAGGCGCCGTGCGCACAATCAGACCCCCTCCAAAGACAAACTGAAGCCGCTCGTGCAAGGGTACGAATAGGCGATCGGACTGGGAGTTACGGGCTCGCCTTCATACAAACAGAAGCCGTAGTTACCGTCGACCCATTCGCTTCCCCGGATCCGCATTGCAGTCAGCAGAAGACCTTCACCGCTTTGGAAGCTGTAGCTCTCCCCATAGGACTGAGCCGTTTTGGTTGTCGATTCCTTGAGACTGCTAGTCGGTATCGAGATCTCAACTCTTCCGTGGACCCCTTTGGATTGATGTAGGCGTGCCCTTCGATGCCATGCAATCGGACACTAATCTGAACCGGGGTCCCGTCGGTGCTCGTGTGGAGGAGGTACTCACCGGCCGGCAGTACGCGCTGACCGTTATCGGATGGAGCGAAACCAGCCAAGTGAATGGTTTCGCGTGATGTAACGATCGATTTCGTTTGGCACCCACACAATAAGTCGGGGCCAAGCACAGTATTTCGGTTGGGGGGCACGCGATATCGGATACGGTGTCAGATAAGACACCGTATGCAGTATCATGAACTCCATGAACAGCTGGGCAGGAAACCTCATCCGTCTCGCTCGCAATGACAGCGGTCTGTCGCAGCGTGACCTAGCTCGCCGCTCCCGAACATCTCAAGCTGCCATCGCTGCCTATGAATCAGGCAAGCGGTCGCCGACATTGGACACACTCGCTCGGATCGTGCGCGCTGCGGGACACGACCTGCGCATACGCCTTGAGCCGACCGATGACCACGATGAGTGGCTCGCCCGATACGAAGCCGCGCTGCCCCCGGATGTAATCGCAGAGTGGCGCAGACGCGATCGCAGGCTCGTGGAGCAAGCTCGGCGGGAAAGATCACGGCGAAGGGCCAGAGGTACATCGGGTTGAAAGAGTCGGATCTCACACCAGTCAAGTTCGAACGGATAGCCGCCATCCTCAACGATCGCAAGGTCAAGTATGTGGCGATCGGCGGCCTGGCGGCTCTTCTGCAGGGAGTGCCCTTGAAGCGAACCGCAGACCTCGACGTGACTCCTGCCTCTGATGCCACTAACAAGAAGCGGCTGGCAGCGGCGCTTCGTGATCTTGACGCGAGGTTGCGCGCTCCTGGCCTCGAAGAGCCTCTGGAGATACCACTGGACGAACGCACGTTCACCGGAATGACGACTATGACGTTCGTGACCCGTTTCGGTCCCCTCGACATCTGCTTCGTTCCAGACGGGACAACGGGATACGACGATCTCGTCGAGCACTCTCATGTCTTGGAGCGGGCCGGAGTGAAGATCCCGGTAGCGTCCCTTGAGGACATCATCCGATCCAAGCGTGCTACCGGTCGCGAGAAGGATGCCGAGCACCTCAGAATCCTGGCCGAACACCTCGAGACCGAAGGCGAAGCATGAACTGTGGCAAGCCTCGGAGGTTCCGAGGCCGCTAGGCGCGCAAAGGGCGGGCCGCGAAAGGCAGCCCGCCCACGCGAAACACTCTTAGCAGTAGATTGTGACGATCGTCTTGCCAAGCACCTTTACGTCGCCACAGCAGCTGCCGGGCTCTTCGTGACATACGACTGCACTAGCCGGGGCGGCTGCGAACGGCACGGCGGCCAGCGCAACGGTTAGTGCCAGCACGAGCTTCCTAATTCCACGCATCTGACTCTCCTCTTCTCGGGTGTCTGGGGGAGTCTTCAATCTCCAACGGCCGGAATCCTCCTTATATCTAAGGGGTGTCTCGAACGCTGCCCTCACCGTAGACGTCTCCGCAGTCTCTCCACGTGGCGTCACCTCGAGTTCCTATACATGGCGGATTCTGTGGGAGGTCGCGGAAACTGTCGGTGGATCCTCGGTCTGCGTCGACGAGTGTGGCGGCCCCCGTGCTCACTGACGCCTGAGCGAACGACGCGGCATTCATCTCGTCCTTCAGCGGGTTCTTCGAGAACTTACGGCCATCTATCCAGAAGCTGTTGGCCGTGCCGTAGGAATCCGATCCTCCGAGATCCCATAGCCCCCCAGCTCCGAGGTAACCGAAAGCCTGTACCCCGGAGGAAGCACCTCCGTCCTGCCACAGACTGCTATCGATGTACTTGTTGATCTCTCCACGCGTGGTCGAGTCGTAGAGATCATCACCGTCCCTGTCGAGCAGCATCCCCGCTCCTTGCACCCCGACTCCTTGGACGTAGGAGACGGCGCCACTCGCCGCGTATCCATGTGAGTCGACGGTGGACGTGTAGCGGTCGTTTCCACCGGCGTCCTCGAGGAACCCTGTGCCCAGTACCCCAGCCCCCATACCGAAAGTACCTGCCGAGCCCCAAGACCTGTCCTTGCCGACGGAAGAAGCTTTGAGCGCGTACTCGTCGTTCCCGCCGCTGTCCTGGAAGTAGCCGGCTCCTCCGGCGCCCACTCCGAAAGCCATCGCCGCTGCTCCTGCACCATGCTCGAACTCGGGCCCCTTCATCGCCATCGATGCTTCTGCGATCGCCTTTGTGTCTCCGCTTCCAACGAGCATGACCCCGATCGAGCCGGTGCCGGAGCCTGCACCGAATCCGATGGCCGACGATCCGGCTATCTCGAAGAAGTCAGGCTCAAGCGGGATGGACTTGTTGGATTCCAATGTGAACACGTCGGTCCCTGCCAGGTCCGATAGGAGTCCGAGGCCGCCGACCACTCCTGCACCTCCACTAACGGCTCGTCCTTCGAGGGGGGTCTTCAAGCCTTTCGTCGCGTAGGGGGCGACCGATCGAGAGGTGGCTTCGTACGCGTCATCGCCGCTCTGGTCGAGAAGAACGCCCACTCCCGTCCCCGACGCTGCCCCCTGTCCCATTGCTCCGAGTGCGCCGTCTGGATTCGGGCTGCGAAGTGAGTAGGAGTCATCCCCTGCAAGATCGGCCAGCAGACCGAAGCCGCTGCCGTGAACCGAGCCTTGGCCCATCGCTCCCAGAGAGGCGGGGGTTCTCGCGTCCGGGGCGACCCGCATGTCGTAGCGGTCGTTGCCGTCGGTGTCTACCAGGAACCCGATCCCACCATCGGCTCCCGCACCTTGAGCCACGCGGCTCCCGGAAGAAACCGGTGCCTTGGCTAGGTATCGATCGTCTCCTCCGGAGTCGACCAGAACCGAGATCGTCAACCCGTTGCCAGATACGGGGTCGGCGCCTCCCGCAGAGTTGAGGTACGTGTCGTTACCACCGGTATCGATAAGAACCTCAGCGTCGTCCTCGTAGACGTTGTCGCCCGAACCACCGATACAAAGATGGGGGAGTTGGTCCAGCACGTCGCAACCGGGGGCTGCACCTTTCTTGGCGTGCCGATTCATCGAAACTAGCGACGGCAAGAGTCTGTCTACTGCTGCGGCGATCGAGAGGGCTGTTTGCAGCGAGGCCCCGCGTCCAACGTTCGCCTTCACCTGTGCAGAGTCAAAAGAGATGAGCGGTTCGAGGTGAGTGGCCCGGCTCGATATCCCGGGTGGCGAGGGAAGCCGCAGGCCGAACGAAAGCGGGGCTCTAGTTGGTCGGTGCGACAGCTCGATCCTTGTCTTTGCGAGCGACACCACTGTTGCGAGATCCTGGATCCGTGCTGCGACCGTTGGAGGGATCGCCACCGATCCCGGTAACCCCGAGCCTCGTGTCCCTTCCACTTTGGGAGAGCGCTGTATGGGGACGTCGGCGAACTCGGCCAGGGCCGTCAATCCGGAGACAAGGTGACCCGAGCTGAGGCTGGCGCGCAGATCATCCAGCGCCCGACTGGTCAAACTTGCCTCAGGGAGGGTGGCCGACCAGCTACCGGGCGGTTCCTTGGGATCCGACGAAGGAGAGCTGGTTGCTGCAGGCGCGATCAACGTCATGGCAATGCAAAGGATCGAAGACGCGATACTGGTTGCGCGACGCCTCGAGGCGTCGCTACCTTTTCTGTTTCTCGGTGGCACTCCCACCTCTCGATTCAGCCCCAGATCGGCGCCGGGGAGGTCGCCAAGAGGTCGCCACTTGTCGCCGAGGGGTGTCACGACGGCTCAGAGGGGAGTTCTACGGCGACCCACACAGAGTTGTCGGATTCGTTGCTCTCTCGCAGGGTGTTTTGGGGGTCCAGGATGATCTCGAGGACGTATTGACCTCCCGGAACTCCGGATATCTCGATGTATTGACCGGTGAGGCTTGCTTGGTAAGCATCCATCCACCCCGGAGAAAGGCCGCTGACTTGGGTTATCGCTGAACCCTGGATATCGGTCGGTCGACACGAGTTCTCGGACGTATATGTCTGGGGCCGGCTGTCATCGCGACCATCCCAATAGTTCTCCGAATCGAAGATGCAGAAGCCCGCCTTCTCGGAGGTGCGCAATGGTTCTTCGCCCACAGGGTTGCCGGTGGCATCCGCCTTCCACAGCTTGGCCATCGAAAAACTCTTGTAGTGCAGATGACCGTGTGTCGGATGAAACTCATAGGCATCGGCCAGACGCTCTTGGAACCCGCCGCCGCCTTTGTAGATCCGCTGGTAAACGGCTTGGTCCTGAGTCAGGCGGTCTATCCGGAAGCGCAGCTCTAGTGGTCCGGATCCGAAGTTTGCAACGGCAGTGTCATAGCGAAGGCAACGGTGCGCGCCGTCTTCAGCGGTTTCGTAAGTGTCGCAACTCTGCAGGCCTTCTTCCACGTAGACCTCAAAGGGTGCCAGCGCAACAAGATTCGGATAGAGCTTCTTCGGAGCGTCTTGGACACGACTCCCAGCTGATGAGGGAGCCGAGATCAACAGCCAGAGCGCAGCGGCTACACAAACTGCCCTGGTCGGACGCGAACGGCTCATCGGCGCGTTCTCGCCGTTCTCGCACGAGCCGAGGCGATCACCCAACCGTAGGCAAGTAGCATCGATAGAGCTCCAGCAGACAAGCCGATCTTGGTCGCGGCCAAGGGGTCATGTGTTTTGTGCTTGGTCATCAATAGTTCCGACCCCAACTGCTCTCTCACCTGATGCGCCGCGTGCACGAATGCTAATTGCGGCTGCGCCTGTCGCTGCGGAACGACGACACCTTGGATCTGTGCAGCGGGGGCCTGGGCGGGTGCAGGCGCCGGGGCAGGAGCCGGCGCCGGAGCGGGGGCAGGAGCCGGTGCCGGAACGGGGATCGGGATCGGCGGCGGCGGCGGCGGCGGGGGAAGGGCTAACGCGATCTGCGGTTGCGGGACCAGTGGGGGAGGAACACCGACACACCGAACCTGGGTCACGGAGCTGGCTGCGATGCCATCGTTGATCAGCCCGCCGATCTCCGCATCGATGTTGAGACCGGCATGCTCGGCGCCGCATGTGAAAGTGACATCAAGCTTGAATGTGTGTGGAATGCTGAGGTCCACATTGGGGTGTGAGTCCGGTCGGATGTCTTCAACAATCCCCTGACTCTTGATCGCATCGAAAGTCACATCCGCGTAGCGGCGTTGGATCGCGCTGACCATCGAAGTGACACTGGGGGAACCCCCTTGGTCCTCTTCGTGTGCCGCGGAACCGAAGGAGCACACGAGCGGCATGCCGGCCTCGATATCGAACACCTCGTCACCATCACAGTCCGCGTTCTGAGTGGCGATCGTTCCGGTCTCAGAAGCAACGCGCTGTAAGTCCTCCTTGCCATCGAAGGAGGGTCCGTCGTACGTAGGGTCGCAGTTGTCGCGGTTGGCTTGCGAGAAACAGTCCTCCTTGTCGTGCTTAGGGATCCACACCCCTACCTGCCGGATGTCCGCGCTGCGGAGGGCTTGGGAGACTGTTTCGAAACCGGGTCCCTCCCACCTGGGACTCCCATCTTCGGTGGGCGGCACGCGCTCGTTCGTGTTGAACCACGTGTTGGTTATGTGAACGATGACTTTCATGGCTCCCGGCCGGAAGTGTGTTTCCTGTCCAGGTGGTATCTCCATCTCAGGTTTGTCAGTGGATTGTCCGGCACCGGTCACCGCTTGGTAGAGGCCAGCGAGACTCGCGCCACCGCCACCGGCGCCCTTAAGGTTCATCGTTGCGTCGATGAATTGCTGGTCGATCGGGCCCATGTCGCGGATTCGCCTGAAGATGTAATCCGAAGGTACGTTCTCTGCGTAGTTGATCTGACCCTGCTCTTCGGTGCCGTACCAATCTCCACCCGAGTAGGTTCGGAACTCGCTTAGACCGAACTGAACATCCGTGAAGCCTGCGTCGACGAGAGACTCCACCGCCGGGAAGATCAGGTACTTCCGTACGAGGCACAGCTTCTGGCCCATCTTTCCGCCGGCTGTGTCGATGAGGAAGAGAACATCTAAGGGGTCGCGAGGCATCGTGAATGTATGGGGGACTGTGATGGACTGTTCGGGGCCGAGAGTCACCACCTCTTCGGCAGAAGCCATCGTTGGCGGATCGTCTAGAAGTGGCTGCTCTAGGTATGGAGGTACGACGTCTTGACAGTTGAGACTGTCCCCACCTTTCGGTCCCGACAGATCCAGGTCATACGTGCCCGGGCTACCTATGGGGATCAGATCGCCCAGGTACATCCACAGGGCATCGGTAGAACGCGCGAAGAATGCTCGTCCGCGAGGGGTCGGTACGGCGGAAACGTCATGAACCGGAATCGGACCCTCTGGGCCAATGTCCACCTGAGGATCTGGGTTCTTGAACGTTGTCCACGCGCCGGTCGTTTCGGCACCATAGAAGTATGTGTTGGTTTCTCCGGTGGCGGCGATGTCGTTGGCGCCACCACCGATCGCTGCTGATCTTAGGATCTGCGGCGTGTTGTGATAGACGAACGTGTTCCCTGCGTCAACGCTCCACAACATCCCCGGCCCGCTCGAATAGAACGCAAGGATGTTCACGGCACCGTGGGTGGTTCCGACCTCAAGCCCACCTAGAGCCGGCGGAGTCGAGGAGAAATTGCTAACCGCTGCCGCGACCTTTTCCCATGTCCTTGCTCCGTCGGTCGAGTGATAGAGCCCGACGTCGCTCGTTGCCCAGAGCGATCCGGTGTCCGTTGGATGGACCGCGAGGTCGTAGAGGCCGGGAAGCCGTCCGTCTGTTCCCTGACCCGTTGCCGAGTTCGCTGCCCCCTCGATCGTCTCGACTCCATCGAGGTTGGATGCCCAGCTCGACCCGCCATCACGGCTCGTGTAAACGACACTCGCTCCGGCGTCGACCTGGGTGGCTGCGAGGTAAACAACCTGTGGATCGGCGGGAGCCACCGCCAGCCGAAGCGCCTCGCCTACTGGGAGTAATCCCTCGTCCGACGTCGTCCATGACGCCCCTGCGTTGTTACTTATCACCACGTGATACCCGACCGAGTCGTCGATCAGAAGATAGATGCGCCCAGGCGATGCTTCCGGCGTCACGATCTGATGGATGGATGCGGTCGATGCCGAGAAGGGGAACTGCTGTGAGGGGGCGGGAGCGATGGAGAAGGACTCATTCCAACCGCATCCGAAGGGGGTGGACCTCATCAGAGAGGCCCCATTCGTTGCCAGAATCGAGCCTGGGACGGATGGATCGATCGCATACGCCTCGATTGACTGAGAACCCGAGGGGAACTGCGGGGCGGTGATCCTGAGCCACTTGTCCGTGTCGATCGTCATGGCGTCGCTGTCTACGCACAAGGAGTCGTTCTGCTTGAGACCCTTGGCCGTAGCAGCCATGGATGAAGAAAGGATCAAGAGGCACAGCATCAGATAGAGCGACGACCTACGATGCATCAGGAACTGCCTTCGAGATGAGGTGCACAACCGCGATCAACCTCCCGCCCGGTCGTTGTTGCCGTGTAACTTCCGCGAAGGCCGCGGCTCACCTGCTGCCACCTGTTGGTCACTTGTGCTCAGGGCAAGGAGCGGTCCGCTTCTGGAGACGGCGTCCATCTAGTTGCCCCCCTCGTAGAGAGCAAGCATCTTGCTGGTTCCGCTTAACGGGAGGATGAGGAAGTAGAGACCACTCTGGGGCACGTAATGTGCTGCCCCCTGAAAGTCGCCGGCGAACCCATCACTGAAGGGTCCGGTTTTGATCGAGATCGCCGTGCCCCTTACGAGGTCGTAGCGCGTTGCTAGATCCTGACTGGTTATTGCGGTCGCGTCCCGTCCGGAGGCCTGGATGCAGCCGATGCCCCAACCGTTTGTTGGCACGGCCTGGCGAGTCCACACCACGAGGTCCTTGGTGGTCCAGAGCTCACCCCTGTTGCCACCATCGTAGATCTGAAGATTGGCGAGAACGGTGGGGCTGCCTGTTGACGTTGAAGCGATTTCGATATCGTTGACGTATCCACCGGAGTCCTTCCATGGATAGTCCGTTGTTCCTATGACGAGCTCCCACGACGCTCCGAGATCCTCGGATCGGTGGATCCCGTCGTCCGCAAGTACCCAAAGTTCGTCCTGATCCCTCGGATTGATATCAAGAGCGTTGCAACGTCCCTGATTGTTGGGTGCTCCGTGTGACCGTTCAACAGCTCTTGCGCCAGGAGGCAACGATCTGGTTGCCCAAGATGCTCCTCCGTCCTCGCTCACGAAGATGGAGCCCGAGACCAAGGAGATTCTGCTCGATCGCGTCACGAGGATGGAATCAGGATCGTGGGGGTCGACATAAAGCTCACCGATGCCGCCGAGCATCTCTGCTGATTGCCCGGCCAGGGAAGTCCAAGACGCACCTCCGTCGTCGCTGGCAAGCACACAGCTCCATAAGTCGTAGGTGATGTAGTCAGTCTGATTCGTGACTTGCGCGTAGATGCGGCTTCCGTCCTTCCCAGTTGCCATCGACATCGACTGAACGTAGAGGGTGTCGTTGAAGTCGGCGCCATCCAAGCAGGGGAAGGCTGGGAAGTCGTCCGGACTGAGGACTTCATCCCAGTTGTTTGAGCAGCCTCCGTCCGCCGACCGGAAGATGCGGTTTCTGATTCCGTAGAAGATGGTCTTGGGATCAATCGGATCGACAACGTAAGAAGTCGCGTAGCGACCGTCTGTCTGGAGTGGGTTTTCCGGCAGGTCCGGCAGCGCGATGGTGCTCCAGCCTCCGCCACGTTTCGTCACTCCTGTGCACGAAGGATCGGCGACAGAACCACGTGTGCCCGCTCTCGGTAATGGTCGAGCCTCCGCCTGAACGACGCCGGTGAGGATCAGATTCAAAGCGCTGAATAGTGCCAAAGCTACGAACATCATGATGTCGTGCCTTTGATGATTTCCGGCTGAGAGTCGGTTTTAATTAGAAAGCCCTCGTCGTCGAGCCATCCTCTTAGCGCTGCGATCGCTATCGCCTCAGCGCGGCTCTCAACACCTATCCTCCGGCGAAATGAGTGGACTCGCCTTCGCACGGTGACAACGGACACGCCGACCTTCCGTGCGATGGTGAGATCCTTTGCACCCGAGGCGATCATCCGTATCACTTGAAGTTCCTCGTCGGGTGGCAGGCTGGTCTCTGGCTGTCGATCGATACCTTTCGGGGTATTCATGGTCGTGTCGGCTTCGCCAACCCATTCCTCCTCCATGCCGGCTAAACCTGAACGAGGCTCGATTTCGCCCGCTGACTCTCTAGAGCGGCTTTGATGTCCTTCATGGTTATTGCCACTTCATCGACGGTGTCATTCCGAGCGGCTCTCGACAATGTCTTCATGCCGGCTTGATCCCTCAGACGCTTAAGGTCCGCTCCTGACAAGCCCTCAGTGGTGAGTGCAAGTTCGTGAAGATCCACATCGGGAGCCAGATTCACGTTTCGGCAGAGAACCTCAAGGAGTCGTTCGCGTCCTGCAGCGTTCGGTAGGCCCACTTCGATTGGAGACAACCTTCTGCCCCGCACCGCTGGATCGATGATGTCGGGTCGATTGGTGGCTCCGACGAGTAGTACGCCTTCCGCACTTCCGAGACCGTCGAGCTCCCCCAAGAACTGCGACACGACCCGTTCCTCCCATGGATTGGCGGAATCGTTCCGACGGATGCGAAGGAGGCCGTCAATCTCATCGATAAACACGATCGATGGCCGATTAGCACGAGCCTTGGAGAAGAGCTTGGCGACCCGCTCCTCGGATTCACCTGCCCATTTCGATAAGAGGTCGGCCGCCGACTGCTCGTAGAAGCTCGCCTGAACCTCTGTTGCCATCGCCTTGGCGATCGTCGTTTTCCCCGTTCCGGGAGGGCCATGAAGAAGGATGCCTGCAGGCGGCTTGACTCCGAGGGAGCGGGCGAGTTCCGGCCTCGAGAAAGCGTTGAGGATGTCGAGGACTTGCTCCAAGGTTTCTTCATCGAGCACAACATCACTCCACGGAACTGGCTCATCGAGGGAAAGTCGATCCGAGGCCTCCCGACTATGGATCGCTTCAACCAAAGTCTTTTGAGTGATCTTCTCGTTCATGCGCAGTGCCGATTGAGCGGCCAATGTCACGAAAGACTCAAGAGCTGCTGCGTTGCGTCCGTGTGTGATCCTCGACATCTCATCGAGATCGACTTCATCCCAATCGACGGTTTCGGACCGTCGTTTCAGATGAACGTGGATGACATCTTTCCGAGAGTCGGGGTCTGGGAGGGGGATATGGATCTTTGCATCGAATCGGCCCTCTCGTAGTCCCGGATCGAGCCGGTCGATGTTGTTCGTAGCCGCCGCTATCACAAGTCCTGGAACCGTGCGGTATTCCTCCAGGCAATTCATCAACTGAGTGACGACTTCTCGGTGGTCGGCCGACGGCTGATCGTCTCGAGACGATGCAACCGCGTCCACCTCGTCGAGGAACAACAAGCAAGGGACGTTCTCCTTAGCCAGGGCGAACAGCCGAGACAGGTTGGACGCCGCTTCATGCATGTAGACACTCGCGATGGCTGCAGGAGAGAAGCGGATGTAGCGCATGCCGTATTCGCCTGCCAACGCGCGACTAAGGAGCGTCTTGCCTGTTCCCGGAGGCCCATGGAAGAGGATCCCGTTGTGCACTACGCGGTACTTGGCCGCAACGTCGGGCCGATCCAGGATCGCTCCGATCGTGTTGCGGAGCTGGTCCTTAACGTCTTCCAGCCCGCCGACGTCGTCGAAGGTCTCAAGTTCCTGGGGAGAGAAAACCCTGAGTGTGTTCTCTCGCCCAACGGCCGCTTTTTTGATGTGATCTTGACCGCGCACTTGCCCCGCAAGGATGTCGGTTGCTATCTCGAAACCCTCAGCCTCCAGTGTGTGGAGCTTTCCGAGGGTGACAAGAAGCACCTGAGGTGTTTCCCGCGATCTGATCTCCGTAAGCGAGAGCTTTATCTCTTTCCTTGCCTCGCCGTTCTCGGTGAGCTGGACACGGGCCTCTTTTCCGATCGCAGCTTGGCTAAGAACGGCGTTAAGCGCGACGACGATTGGCCCACCCAGCGACCACAGTTCACGGGTTGCTTCATCCACGCGCGCACCTGCTGCTCCAAAGTCGCGGATATCCAGTGCGCTCCTTGCGGAGCCAAGGGCATCGAGCGCTTTACCAACGCGTTGCTGTTGGGCTTCGACTTTCCCGAGCAGGCCGGGCACCGCCAGGTCCGCAAGGCGAGTGAGTGATCTTTGGACCGTTTCGCAGGCCCGACGTAGTGCTTCGAGTCCAGGCTCCGCGTCGCGAGCGAGCGCCGCTTCCTCGGCTTCCCAGGTCTCATTCAACCCTTCCCGCAGTTTCTTTCGCTTGTAGAACGGTGCCTCCAGAATCTGAGCCTCTTTCTCGAGTTCGTGGAGAACCGGCTCAGAGATGATGAATGAAGCGTTCCGCTTGTAGAACGAGACCTGCGATCGTCGTGGGGCGTCCATCACACCTGCTCCATCGGTCCGTGACTGCCTTGGCTGTGACGGATCGGACCTTCCCCCGGTCCCCCGAAGAACGTGACCTCTGGTCTGACCTGCACGAGGATCGCTTCGAGATCGGTTCCCTCCAGCGTTTCCTCTTCTTCCACTCGTCTGGCCAGCAGGTCGAGTGCCTCTTTGTGCTCGGCCAACAGCCGAGCGGCTTCCTCCTCAGCTTCGCCAAGCATCAGGTCTATCTCCGACTCCATCTCTTGATGAGTTTGGGCGGAGATCTGCCCGATCAAGAATTCCTCGCCGAGGAAAGATGTGCCTTCCTTGGTTAGCAATCGACGCCGCTTGTTCCCCATCCCGTATCGACCGACCATGTCTCGCGCGATGTCGGTTGCTTGGTCGATGTCTTGTTCAGCGCCCGTCGAGGGTTCGCCGAAAATGAGCATCTCCGATGCAACACCGCCCATAGCGATGACCAGTTGGCCGATCAGCTGACTCTTCGTGAGAAGCATTGCCTCACTTTGAACGAGACTCGTCTGACCAAGCCCTTTCCCGCGAGAGAGGATCGAGACTCGATGGATGTCCTCGTAGCGACCGGCAGCCGCCGCTACTATCGCGTGTCCACTTTCGTGATACGCAGCGCGTTTACGCTCCTCGTGGGTGAGCACTTGACCTCGGCGCTTCGGGCCGTGAATGACCCTCTGGATCGCTTCCTCCACATCCCCCGTGTCGATCTCTGGTTTGTTCTCCCTGAGCGCCAACAAGGCGGATTCGTTGACCACGTTCGCAAGGTCGGCACCGGAGAAACCTGGGGTTCTCCGAGCGATGTACGAAAAGTCGACGTGAGGTGAGATGGGTTTTCCATGCGCATGCAGCTCGAGGATCGTGTGACGTCCATCGAGATCGGGATGATCAACGGTCACGTGACGATCGAAGCGGCCCGGACGCAGCAGGGCAGGGTCGAGGATGTCCGGGCGGTTCGTGGCGCCGATGACAACGATGCCACTGCTCGCTTCAAAACCGTCCATCTCGACGAGCATCTGGTTGAGGGTCTGCTCGCGTTCATCGGATCCCCCGTCCGATCCCCCGGAGCCTCTCTTTCGTCCCGCGGCGTCGAGCTCGTCTATGAACACGATTGCCGGCGCAACGGCGCGTACCTTCAGGAAGAGGTCGCGAACTCGTGCCGCGCCCACGCCGACAAGTGATTCGACGAACTCAGCTCCAGCAACCGAGAAGAAGGGCACTTTCGCTTCGCCGGCAACAGCCCTGGCGATAAGCGTCTTGCCACAACCGGGCGGCCCAACCATGAGTACGCCTTTGGGTGGAGTTGCCCCCGCTTCGTCATATCGTTCGGGGTCGCGCAGGTAGTCCACGACCTCTTTGAGTTCGGTTACCGCCTCCTCAGCACCGGCGACCTGGTCGAAAGTGACCATGCCGCGATCCTTCTTCTTGCGTCTGATGCCTTTCCTCTTGATCGTGCCGAAGCTCATCACTTCGCCGATCCCTGAACCCGCGCCCTTTGAGGCTGAAAACAGGAGGGCGAAGAGGTTGGCGAGGATCATGAGGGGCAGAAGGAACGTTGCAACCAGGCGGATGGTTCCCTTCCCGGACTGGGAGTCGACTTCGACCGTTGCTCCCGCGTCGGTGGCCATCGTCAGAAGGATCGCCGTTATCGCATCGCTTTCCGGATAGGCAACCCAAAAGTCGCCCGTCCCTCCTGGAGATCGAGGTGGTTCTTCTTCCTTGGCCAGGTTTTCATCCTCTACCTCGGACTCCTCAGCGCTCTGAGCAGGCTCCTCGGTTTTGGATGAACGCTTGCCTCCAGATCTTGGGCTGTCTTTGATTCCCTCGTCCGTTGGCTCCGAAGGTAGATCCGCTACTGCCCCCTTGTCGCGCCCGTCTGTTTCTTTGGCGGGATCCGACTCGGAGTCGTCGAGGGCGGCTTCCTTCTTCGGCGGTCGCGCTCCGTAGTGACCGGTAACGATCGAATCTTGATCGTGGAAGGAGGCGGTCTCGATCCGCTTCTCGTCGGCCAGCGCACTAAGTTCGTCCACGGTGAGGGCTTGCCCCGACGTATCGGGTTCGAGCATGTTTAGCGCCCCCGCGAAGGCCCCAAGTAGCACAAGGAGAGACAGCGACAGCCCATAAACGGTCCGGCGGTTGGCAGCCTTTTTCTTCGCCGCTCCTGCACGGCGCCGCTTGAGCCGCCAGGCTTTCAGGGCTTTCTCGCCCCTGTGGGCCAGCTTCCCGGCCCGTTGGAACAAAGGATTCTCGGCAGGGTTCTTCATTCTGTCTCCCCGGCTCTACTCGGCTCTACTCGGATCTCTCTGATGGACTGTCTTCCGCGGGTCACGGAGTGATCACTTCTCTTCAGGGGAGTTTGACGCCGGGAACAGAAAGATCTTCGCCAGGCGGTCGCCAGAGACTCGCCATGCCAGACATCGGGGTCTGAAGGAGGTTGAGTCGCCGTGGTGAATCTTGAGCTCAGTGGTTGCGCCGGACTTGGGCGACCGCTCTAAGGGGTGGGTGTGCTAGTTCAATCTGAAGTCTCTGAAGAGAGACTGCGGCGATGGCTGATGGTGCTTCGGCATCCGGACAAGCTGGCTTCGGCCGAGATCGAAGAACTCCTACGTGCCCACGACCGTGTTCCTGAAAGCGCGGCACCCCTCGCAGTGGGAAGCGCTGCGGCCGAGCTGATCCTGGACGCCATCGACCGATTGAGGCCGCCTGATGACGCCCCCAAGGAGATGGGGCTGCCTCATCAGGTTCTTCACACATGCTTCGTGGATGGGGCGAAACTCTTTCAGGCAGCTGCTTGTTTGGGCCTGTCGGAGAGGCAGCTGAGCCGAGAACGCTCGCGGGCTATCGGATTGCTCAAGGCCGAGCTTGAGAATCCTCGGTCGCGACCTCCACGAACCCGATTTCTTCCCGAGCCGATCCCTCGGATCGGAGATTTTCTGGAACGTCCGCACGAGATGGCGCGACTTAGGCAGGCGATAGAAGGATCGAAGTTGGTCGTGGTGCATGGCCCTCCGGGGATCGGTAAGACCTCCCTCGTGGCGGAGTTCGCGGCTGAAGTTGCGAAATTGGCGCCCGTTCTTTGGTTCCGCTTCCGGCCTGGTCTCAACACGAGCATCGTCGCGGTCCTCTTTGAACTTGCCGAACATCTTCGGGAGCATGGACGCCCTGACCTGTCGGACTATCTGCAAGGGGCTCTGAAGGATGCAGATGCTGCTCTGGCGGCGCGATTGGCTATCCAGGGTCTTGGGAATGATCGACGCTTGATCGTTCTGGACGACTATCAGCTCGTCGAAGAAGACACTTCGATAGCGGGATTCCTCGAAGAATTGGCTGAGCGTCTACCGGAGATCGGCATTGCCGTGATGAGTAGACATAGCTACCTCGGAATGTCCCTGGGTGCGGGCATGGAAGTTGGATCGCTCCAACTTGGTGAAGCTCGCGAGTTGTTCGCGACGCTGGACGTTGACTGCGACGCCGACACGTTGGTCAAGCTTCACAGGTGGACCGAGGGCAACCCCCACCTTCTGACCCTCGCCGCTTCCTGGTTGAAGACTGCCGATCCTGATCATGTCGCCGAGGGGGTGCGGTCTCTTGGGGACCAGGCCGAGGTCCAGGCCTTTCTGCTGTCGCAGGTAACGAGGCTTATCGATCCTGACGATCGGATCATCCTCGACGGAGCCAGCGTGTTCAGAAGCCGATTCGGAGACGACGCCCTCGCCCACATCGTTGGTCGAACCCGAGGAGCAGTTTTGGACGCGAGCTTCAGACTGGTGCGTTGCTACGCGGCGACCCGAAATCGAGATGGGGATAGCGCCTTCTTTCATCAGAGCGTTCGCGACTACGTCTATGACCGGATCGAAACCGTGACGAAGGCTACGTACCACACGCGTGCTGCTGAGTGGTTCACCAAGAATGGATCACGCGACGAGGCTCGCTACCATCTGCGGCGCGCGTCGGAGTTGATGGATGCCAACTGAGGTACTCGCAGATTGATCACGATTGATCAGAGGGAAGCCCGAGGGTCGCTCCGAATGACAATGGGAGAGCATTCGATCGTCTTCGCGGAAGAGGGAGGACTGCCATCCTTACGTTGAAAGTGTCGCGCGCGCTGATGGTCGCTGCGGTCGCATCTTCCCTCCTGGCCATCGCAAACCCAACAGACGCGTCGGAAGGTTGCGATGGCGTCCGGGATAGGGGTGGGGACTGGACGACGATCGATCTGCCTTCTGAGGAAGCATTGACCGCGGGGATCAACCTGTCTAGCAAGGGCCCCTACAGCTGGGCGATCGATCAGTTCGGGGGTGGGCGGAAGATCTTCTACTCAGATGGATGGATCGTGTACCTCTCATCCGACGGTGGGTGCAGCTGGACGGAAGTGTTCTCTTTGGATTCAGCCCCTGGTTTGTGTGCGGGAGTCAGCCGTGATTCGGCCATGGACACACTCCTGCCCCAGGCTCAAGTTAATGCGATCGCGATAGGTGGAAGCGGCCAGTCCAAATCCGTCTTTATTCAGCTGGAGAAAACCTTTTGGTCGGCGACACTTACATGCGTTGTCCGAAGTGCCGATGACGGCAAGACTTGGGAACTGGTCGCCGACCCATCAGAGGCGGCCGACTCCGATGCAACGATCGGAACGGGAGAATTGATCGTTACCGGCGCGAAGCCATCCGTCATGCTCACTAAGGCGGGACCCGCTCCTCTTCAGTCACTGGTGGTGACCGATGACCTCGGAGAAAGCTGGACGAAGACAGCTCTGCCCGGCACCTATCACTACGACAACGGTTATGGCGCGTGCAGTTGGCTGGACGTGAACAGAGCCGATCCAGATCTCATCTCGATGTACTTCCCTGGCAACGCTGACTGGAAGGCCGGCGTCTACGGGTCGACAGATGCGGGTGAGACATGGACCCTGGCAGTCTCCCAGGAGGAGTCGCCTTGGGTCGCGATCTCGGAATACCCTGCGGATCTTGAAGCATGGGGCCGCCGCTCTCAAAACCTAGCTGTAACTACGTTTGGCTACGTTGGGGACTACCACGGATCGGTTTGGGTTTCTAACGATGCGGGCGAGAACTGGCATCAGATGTTGTTTCCGGCCAACAATTGGGGCATGGGTTGTGCTGCATCCGGAGCCTCCGACCGGTACCTATTCGCTGCCGGAGCCCAAGACATCATCGCTCGCTATGACCTCAGGACGAGAAAAGGTCTCGTGATCAAGAGTTCTCCCTTCACTACCGACTTTGCCGGCGATTTTCAGGAGAATCCTCGATACGTTCAGGGGGATGGGCTGTACGTATTGATCAACCCGCTCTCGGGAACACCGTTCTTGGCGCGCTACACGGGGGTGGGCACCTAGTGACAGGGAGGGCGGTCTCTGCATCTTGACGAGACTGGTTCTGTCCCTGGCTGGAGTGCTGGCGGCATCCTTCGTCGTAGTCCTGCCCGGTCCTGCTGATGCCGAGTCGTGTGGGGGCGTTAGGAACATGGGAGGGGCCTGGACGACGATCGATTTCCCCCCTGTGGAAGCAGCTAGCTCGGTGGTCAACCTGTCCAGTCGAGGCCCTTACAGCTGGGCCATCGATCCGTCGGAGGGTGGACGGAAGATCTATTTCTCAGATGGGTGGATCGTTCACCACTCCTCGGACGGAGGCTGCAACTGGGCGGAGATCTTTTCTCTTGAGTCCGCTCCGGTCGATTGCGGTGGCCTCAGTAGAGACACGGTTCTTTCTTCCCTCCTGGTTCAGACACAGATCAAGGAGATCGCGGTCGGGGGGGAGGGACCGACAAAATCTGTGTTTCTGAAAGTCGAACGAACCAGTTGGGGACTTTCGATCACGTGTTTGATTCGAAGTGGCGACGGCGGGCAGACATGGGAACCAGTCGCTAACCCAGTGACCGCCGACGACTTCGACGCAACGATGGGAGCGGGCGAGCTTGTCGTCACGGATTCGCCTTCCGTCCTACTTACCAAGTTAGGACCTCAGCCTCTGCAGGCCTTAGTGACGACGGATGACCTTGGAGATAGCTGGTCGAAATCAGCTCTTCCGGGTACCTACTCCTACAACACCGGATCCGCTAAATGCAGTTCACTCGATGTGGATGAATCTGACCCAAAGTTCATGTGGGGATTCTTCTACAGCAATGTTGACTTGCAGACTGCGTTACATCGATCGGTAGACGGCGGAGGGTCGTGGGAACTGAGCGCCATCCAGGAGGATCTGCCCTGGCACGCGGAAGGGCAGACCCTCAACAGTTTGGAAGCTTGGGGGAAGGACTCTCGAAACCTAGCCGTGACAACCTCCGGTTACGACAACGACTACAAAGCGGCGGTCTGGATCTCAAAGGACGAAGGACGAAGTTGGGTCTCCATGAACGTTCCCACGAATGCGTGGGGCGTCGGGTGTGCTGTTGCTGGTGTGTCATCTCGGCATCTCTTCGTCACTGGAGGACAGAACAACGTCATGCGCTATGACACGAAGTCCGGGGAGGGCTTCGTGATCAAGAGCACGCCGTTTACAGAGGACTTCGCCGGTGATTTCCAAGAGAACCCCAGATTCGTTCGCGGGAGCGGCCTCTATGTGCTGATCTCCCCCCTAGGGGGAGCGCCATTCTTGGCGCGTTACACGGGATTGGGAACCTAGACGAATGGTTTTTCGCTCGTAGTTTCGCAACTGCTTCGCACATGAGCCGGGTGACTTCCTCCTGTACCTGCTTCTCGGCTCGGGACCCGCGGAGGTCACCCTGCGCCTGCCTTCTCTTGGGGGGAGTGTCGAACTGCGGCCCGACCTTGATGTCGGATATCAGGTCGCGCGCCTGCAGTCTTACGAGCACCACGTCGGGGACAACGTGTATTCGGCGTACGGATCGACTCGGATGCTTCACGGTGGACTTGCATTCGTGGCGACCTGGTTCAAGAACCCAGGCGCATGCGGTCACGGACTTCGAGGCATGCGTGTTGGGCCGCGAGGCTGTGTATCCATTACGGGGCGGATTTCATCGGCCCCCGGCATCCCAGGTGGTCGTCAAAGATCGCATTGTCCTACAGGCTCAATAGCGCTTCTCTGATCGAAGAGCTGGACGAGATCGCCCTCTGGCTCCAGGTCCCCGCGTCGTAAACCCGTCCTCGAGTGGTCGAACTCGATAATCGCCCGAGCGCCCTCGGACCTCTCCGTACGTGATCGCGTCGGAATCACCCATGGAGCGTTCCCAAATCGGCTCTGTTACGTATCAGTAGTTGTCCAACTGATGGCTTAAAGGAGTCCAAAGTGATTGTGCGATCCCATAAGCGTAAGGCCCTCCTGTTGATCCTTGCAGTATTTGCGATCCAATCGATCGTCAGTGTCGGTAACGCGGCCCCCTCACCCATATCGGTGGGAGAAGACCCGGAGGGAGACTGGAATTCCGACCCCAATCTTGCGATGGTCGGGAGCGGGATCGGCCAGGACCTGACCGGTGGAGCTGTGGCGATGCCTGACACGGACACGGTCGAGTTCATCATCTCGGTCGCAGAGCTTCCCCCTGCAGATTCCACGGTTACAGGCGTGTACGGATGGGGTTTCAGGGCGGGTAAAGAGCAGAGGACGCTTGTTAGTTGCGGTCACCCAGTGGAGGAATGTGAATCTCGTTCGAACTTCAAGGTCTTCGGGGAATGCACCGACTCGACCACAAACGTTGGCCCCTTGGAGATACCCGAGACCAGCTGCGAAGTTCTGGGAGAGGTGCCGGCGACGTACGACATTGCGAGTGCCACGATAACCATCCCTGTGACTCTCGAAACTTTGGGAGCGGCGCCTGGCTCGAGGCTCCGCATGACGGGGGGCGGGATAATCGCGTCGACCTATGTCGTGGCCATCGTTGACCAGTACCGAAGCGGTTGGGACACTCTCGAGACCTACAAGACCCTCAAGATCCCTTTCTAGCGGCCTAGCGACGTCCTCTTCACCTAGCTGTTGAGCACCGCTGCGAATGTTTCTGACTTTTTTCGGTCGCGCGCGTCAGAAATCGAAGCCCTGGCACGTACTACTCGTTGCCATCACCCGAATGGGTGAAGGGGGCCGCGTTCGGGGCGGCGAACCAGTCATTTTCGCACCCGGGATTTCTATGGCGCTGAGATCGAAGGGGATCAAATTGATGACGAGACGGGCCTGTGCAATAGCTACGGCGATGAGCATCGTCGCCTCGGCTTTCACCATCGGAGTCGCCAAGGGTCAAGAGCCGACCGCGCCCGAGCTACCGGCCACTCCCAACATCGTGGATCCGGGCGGGGATGCTAATCACCACAGTTTCGCCACGAACCAAGGGAACGGCAGTCTCGATGGGGCAGACATTTTGTCCGTGTGGTTCTCGAACGACGCCGAATCCTTCAGCGTCCACATCCAGACAACCAATGGGGCTCGACCGGAGTCGATGACGTTCGAAGTCTTTGCTGATCCGGGCGTCGGTGCGTCCTGTCTCAAGTTCCAGCTGGTCACAGGTGGAAGTCTCAATGAACCCACTGCCAATGTTGCGATCACAGGAACGTGCGGCGAGGCGACGGGCGAAGGTGAACTCTCTGAAGAGGCTGGTCCCGATGCCACGGCCATTCTGACCGCTACCTTCCCCCGATCCGTGGATGCCGCCCTCTTCTCTGATGGGAAGGTCCTTCAAAAGCCGTCTGCTGTGGTGGGCTGGAACTTCCACGAGGCCGGAGCGCGTGGAGGGATCATCGACGACACGGATCTGGGAACCGACTACGCGATCGAGGACGGAGGGACACCCACAGAGCCCCCAGCGACCGAAGAGCCTCCTGCCGAGGAACCACCTCCTGCCGAAGAACCTCCAGGCGAAGAGCCTCCTGCCGGGGAAGAACCCGGCGAGGAGCCACCTCAGGTGGAGGAGCCCGATAATGACAACGACGGGCCTAAGAAAAACTGCAAAAAGAAGAAGGGCAAGGCAAAGAAGAAGTGCAAGAAAGGGAACCAGGACGCCTCCGAAAGGTACTGGTTGAGGGAGATTTGGGCCGTTACATCCCCGCTTGCGCGCTCGCGGAACAGAAGGTGAGCAAGCTCTCGGGGCGAACTACGAAATGATCGCCCCCAACGTCGTGGAGTAGTGATTGATGAAACGCCTTGCGTTGTTCGTTCTTTCAATCTTTGTGATGGGATCGATGGTTCCGGTTGATGCCTCGCTGTGGTCAGGCACCTGCACCGTGTCCGTCACCTTTTCGTTTGATCAACCCATCAGATTGGCTCTCACGAATCCTGACTACGAGGTTGCCCTCGGTGATTTCGCGGACATCGATCCGCTTAAGAGCGGTATGCAGGGATGTGCCATAACCCTCGATGCTCTGGAACCGTCACGAGCTACGGGAGGCTCAGGTTCGGGGTCATCCACGGAATTCAGTTGCTCCGCCACGGTTGCGTCGGGAAGTTGGACTCAAGGTTTCGTTGACGGCTCTGGAGCTCAGAGTCCACCTGAATTCTCCGGGACCCACACACTTACCGGCACATGGAACAACTGGGTTCTAACCATTCGGAGTGATTCCCTAAACGTGGTTGGCGTGGCTCACCTCACCTCGCCATCCGCCTCCTTGTCCGTGGATGACTGCGTCCTATTGGGGATGAATGAGATCACCATGGTTGGACAACTCGTCTTTCAAGACCCCTAGGAACAGCGGCGTACGAACGTCATGCCGTGATCCTCCGAACACGCGACACCGGTATCGGCAAGAGCAACGATGATTCGTTCGCCCGAAAGGACGATGTCCCTGGCGCCGTTCCTGGTGACTCTCGAAGGCACTCTGCGCCACTCGGTCCCCCCGTCTGCCGAGAGGTAGAGACCTGCTTGGGTCCCCCCCACGATCGAAACGATGGTCAAGTTTCCATCGGGAGACACTTCGAGATCGGCGATTGTCCCTTCGGTCCAGGGTGTGCTGAGAGCCCGAAACTGGGTGAGGTCTCCTTCGGCGATGAACATCTCATCCTGTGTAAAGGCGTAGACCCCGAGAGGACCTTCCTGAGTACTTCTGCCTGACAGACGAATCTTTGGCACCTGGTCTCTCGCGGGGAGCTTCCGGTAATTGCAACCATTCGCGTTGCAGATGTAGACCGTCGAGGTGAGCCCATCAAGCGTTCCGTGCCGCAAACCGCCGAGGAAGAAGAGCGAATCAGATTCGAATGTGGGGGAGAAAGCTGGCTCGAATGGGCCGGTTAGCGATCCGGGATAGGGATTGATCAAACGATCCGAATCGGTGTACCTCATCAGGGTTTGGGCCCCGATCAGGACCGTGGGGTCACCGTCGTTGAACAGTGGAGATACCGCCATCGAACCCGTTGCCATGGGAAGCCCAGTCACTACGGCGGGACCGAAAGAGTTGCCTCCGTCGTCGCTGATCTGCAAACCATTAGGCCCCATTGCGAAGACCTTGTTCCCGTCGCCTGGCGGGACGGCAATCTGCGTTCCCATGAAACCCGAAGCGGGTAGTCGAGTCCAGGTCACCCCACCGTCGGAGGATCCAAATAGAACCGGCGGACACGCCCATGTTCGACAATGCGTGGTGCCTGCTGCGTAAGTGAGTCGGCCACGCTTACCGCCCATGGCCAACGAAGTGATTGATGTGTCTTCTGGGTTGCGAACGTTCTTGTTGGGGTCAGTGGCTTCTTGAACGAAGGTTGCGGCCGTGCCCTGGTCGGCGGCCGATCGGTGAGTTCGTAGATCCGAAGTGTTCTTCGAATCCGAGCTTCCGGACCCAGAGCTTCCATCCTGGCCCCGGTGCTTCGCGGCCCCCGCAGAGGCCCAAGCTTCTTGCTGGTCGGCGTATGAGCCCTGGCCGGGGGTCTTGAAGGGCGGCGACGCAGTACCCGATCCTCCGACGACCAAGATCAACGCAACAAGCGCATGGGAGAGGTGCTCGACCGACATCATTCCAACCGTGCCGGCTGGATCGACAACTCGATTGATGCGGTGGAAGCGAGTTCGCAATCTCAGACGAGCCGTCGTCAGGGCAGCGATCCCTTGAAGCGTCTTTTCTAGCTTGCGGTACTCGAGACTGAGCTTTGTTTTCGCACGTTTCAGCAGCTGATCGAATGCACTCCGGGAAAGCCCCAGGAATTCGGCAGCGTCGGTGGTGCTCCAATCGCTCAAGTATTTGAGTGATAGGGCGATCCTCTGGCGAGGGGTCAGGCCCTTGAGGGCCCCTTCGAGGACGATGGCCTCGTCGGTGCTGGCGAATCCTCCGTCTCGCACTGGGACCCTGGGATCGTCGGTCAGAACCTCTTTTCCGTTGCGCCGAAGATGGTCGATCGCCGTATTGATGGCGATGGTCTTGAGCCAGGGCCAGGGTTTCTGGGATGAGTCGTAACGGCCTTTTGCCTCGAGCGCCTTGATGATTGTCTCTTGGGCGATATCCCTCGCAAGGTCAAGATCACCCAGCCTCAGAGAGAGAAACCTGACGAGTCTGTCGTAGTTCTCTAAGAAGATCGCTTCGCACGCGTTCTCTCCGACTCCCGGAGTCTGGACGCGCGAAGTGGCCCCTCTACTTGACTTCTGGGTCTGTGTGTCCATCTGGCCCACCCGGGCGGTTGTCGGAATCTATGACCGCTTTGTCCTTGATGCGTAGTTTTCTACACCAAAAGATTATTCCCTGCCTTGGTTTGGCTCGATTTGTTTTCTCGAGCGCGGCGGAAACCTAGGAAATTTCGATGTGGAGCGTCAGAAATTGGCGCTCTGCTGCGTATAGGTGCTGATGGTCATAGACGAAGAAACCATGCTCACCCACGGGGTGGCCGACAGCGCTTTCCCTGAGCCCATGCCAGCCGCCGACATGGGAATCCTCGAGTCCGTTGCGCTTGCCTTGAACTCAACCCTTGAACTTTCAGAAGTCTTGCGAGTTCTGGCGGGGATAGCCCTCGACTCGGCCAAAGCGGATAGGTGCAGCATCCTCCTTCTAGAGGATGACCGGCTGGTGCCGACAGCTGCCCGTGGTCTGGTCGCAGACGACGAGCTGTGGATCGCTTTTCAGGAGATGGGTGATCTTGCGCTCGATGCGGTGCCGGGTGCCCGGACGATGCTTCACATAGGTGCTCCGATACCCATCGAATCGGCATCTGCTTCCGGGTTGATCCCTCGGGAATGGTTGGAACGATTCACGCTGCAGTCGCTGGTTGTTGTACCTCTGCTGGATGCGGGTGATCCATGCGGCGTGATGGTCGTCGACTACCAGGAGCCACGAGTCTTCAAGGCTGGGTTGCTCAATCTGCTGGAAGCGATCGGTTCATATGCAGCGGTTGCGATTAACAACGCGAGGCTTTTTGAGCAGACGCGCAGGCGCTCGGAGCTGCAAGAGGCGCTAGCCCGGGCCGCCACGCATCTGGTCTCTCCTCTTCCTTTGAGCGAACTGGCTGAGGAACTTCTTGATGCTAGTTGGACGATTTCGCGAGCCGAGGTGTGCGCGATCGGCCTTCTGGATGACGAACAGCTGCAGGTTGAGTCGATAGCTGTTAAGGGGATGGAACGCCTGCGGACCCCGATCTCATTGAAACGCATTCCAAAGGAGATCATCGAAACGCTGAGCAAGAATTGGAGCGTCGACGAGCTGATCGAACTTGGGTCGAGTGAGTTCGTCACGAACTTTCTCGGCGTCGATCAGGAGAAACGACTTTCCTACTTCGTTCTTCCGATCAGTGCTGAGGATCACGTTACGGGTGGCATCTTGCTCGGAATGCGCGAGGGATCCAGATTCAGTCCTCCCGAGCGGGCCGCGCTTAGAGCACTAGCTCCGATCGCATCGGCAGTCCTGGAACGGATCTGGTTCCAGAAGGGCATGGACAGACAGGTACGTCAGATGCGGACCCTCCACGATCTCGGTGAAGTCCTTGCGCGGCGGATGACGGCTGATGAGCTTGTGTCTCGAGTAAACATCTTGCTTAAGGACGAAGCTTTCACGATTCGATCCATGTCTTTCCGTTACAGATCGATGTCCAGACACCTCGGCGGAAAGGTTCCGACGGATCTCGATCATCGGGTTTGGCTTTCTGGCTCACCCGACTCCTCTGACGAGTCATTGTGTGTTCCCATGCGGTTGGGCGGTCGGCTGGTTGGTTCGATCACCGTAAGCACGGCCACTCTCCATCTTGCGGATGCTTCTTTCGTTAGAGTGCTGGCTGATGGGATTGCACAACTCTGCAGTCGAGCAGTTATGCGCGCGGAGATAGAGGAAGCAGAGAGAGAGCGCGCGATCGTCGCTGAGCGCGGGCGTATAGCAGCGGATCTTCATGACACGGTCGGTCAAGCTTTCGTCGCTGTCGGGCTCCTGGCTCGAAGAGGAGCTAGGGACGAGGCGCCCGAGGATGGTTCGAAGGAACTCCTTTCTCGGATAGCGGATCTAGCCGACAGTGGGAAGTGGGATATCGACCACGCGATCAGGTGGCTCGCGCTGTTTCCAGAAGCGCGAGGCGGAATCTTGCCGGCCCTCGACGCTCTCACAGCCTCTTTCGAGGGAGACAGCGGTTTGCCGATCGTCTTCGATCGGGTAGGCAAACCAATTCGGCTCCCCGCTAGGACGGAGCGAGCGTTGTATCGTGTAGCTTGTGGCGCGCTCACGAACGCATGGCGGTTCGCTGGATCGTCGGCTATCCGGATGAAGCTGAGTTTCGAAGAACAATCAGTCACCCTCAGTGTCTCGGACGATGGAATCGGAGCCTCCACACGCCAACTCGATCACCGAGTTCGGAGAGGCGTGACGATGATGAGAACGGCGGTCGCTGAAGTAGGTGGCTCGTTCCGTTTCACTTCTAAGAGACCGCGTGGCGCTGCGGTTATCGCGGTTGTGCCGCTGACGTCATGACGAGGGTTCTCGTGGTTGACCAGCACCCGATCGTGCGTGAGGGTGTTGCCGCGACCCTGCTGGATGATTCTTCGATCGAGATCGTCGGGGGAGCGGAAAGCGGCGAGGGCGCGCTGGCGGAGGCGGAACGACTGAAGCCAGATCTAGTTGTCATGGATATCCGTTTGGCCGGCCTGTCGGGGATCGAAGCTAGTCGCTCGCTGCGACTTCGGCAGCCCGATATCCACATCGTCTTGCTTACAAGTGATCCAACGCCGGGTGTACTGACTCGCGCGCTCGCCACCGGTGCTCAAGGCCTCGTCTTCAAACGCTCTGAACTTGATGAGCTGAAGAAGGCCGTGGGCGTTGTTTCGGCAGGGATGACATACGTGGATCCGGAGCTAGCAGGGCGGATCAAGTCGACGAATAGCGACAAGAACCGGGGCCCCTTTGATCTGACGCTCACAGAGATGCGTGTGCTGGAATACCTCGTCCAGGGACTCACAAACTCTGAGATCGGCGAAGGGCTAGGGCTCTCACAAAACACGATCAAGACGCATCTCAGGAACGCGATGCACAAACTTCGAGCCAAAGACCGCGCGCACGCTGCAGCCATTGCCGTGCGAGAGGGCCTCGCCTAACCCTTTCAGGATCGGGCGCTTCACCCGATCGGGTGAGGGCACCGTGGGCGGTCCAGCTTCTCGTTGGGTGCTCTGGGTGCCTCCGCTACAGATTGTCCAAGAATTCTTGGTTTTTTTCGTTACAAGCGTCAGAAAACGGGTCCCTGCTGCGTACCTGTATCCGGTTTGTAACTGGGAGCGGCGAGGGAGGTGGTTTCAAAGAGAGGCCAGGGGCGGTGACAGGTGTGGTTACCCCGCTCTTCGCGGGAAGAGTGGTTCTCCACTCGAAAGTTTTTCAAACGGAACCTCATAGAAAAGAGGGTAGTGAATTGAAGAAGATCTCAGCTCTGTTGATGGCGGCAACGATCGCCAGCAGTCTGCTCGTGATTTCGGCGGGCCCCGCCTCCGCAAGCGATGGGTCGCCTGCGGCGGGCGCTTTCGTGTTCTCTTGCACTGCCAACCTTCCCGAGTGGCCGAGCCCGGGGAACAGCGGAAACTGCAACAACCTTGTTAGCGCGGGCGCTGGTGTCCACGGAACGACTCCCTTCACGGCGACAAGCCTGAACGCCACCTTCGACTACAACGAGCCCTGCGTCTTGGCAGAGCCTCCTGTAGCCGGGTTCGCTAACGGCACCGCCACCCTCGGTGCTGCCGAGGTGGACTTCAGCTGGGTCCGCGTTGGGCTCGTCGCAGTGATCACCACTGGTGCTCCGAGGTTCGGACACGATCACACCGGAGCTGGAGCGGGAGTCGCCGCTTTCGCACCGCTGCCTCCGTTGGGCACTTGTGCTGCCCCAGCACCTCTCACGGCGATCGTTGCCGGAGTCGGCGCTGCAGCAGGCGTCTAGTAACTAGCACGTTGATGATTGGCGGTGTGAGGAGAGATTCAACCTTGCACCGCCAATCAACTTGTTTCTGCAAACCAACTCGAACATCGGACCAATGAGATGAGTATTACCAACCCAAAACTATTGACGGCTGTCGGAATCGTTCTTCTGCTCGGAGCCTGTTCACCCGTTGAACGGCAAGTGTCCGTTCAGGCTTCAGGAGAGAAGCCGATAAGCCCGGTTGAGGACGTTGCCAGATCAGCTGCGACCGTGTCTGACCAAACCGAGGTTGAATCGACCGAGGTCTTGTCCTCATCGGTGTCGGGAAAACCTCAGTCCGGCAAGTTGAAGAAGGTCCTGCGACCGGTTCCGATGAACATGCCTTTTGAAGCGACCGTCGAAGTGGCGGCTGAAGTAACTCCTTTGTGCGTAACTCCAGGCAGCACGGTCACTGTGAATGTGGTCACTGAGCCGGGAGCTCCTCTCGCCTACCAGGCGATCTATGCAGGCAACCAGAGCGGGTCAGAGCCCCCCTTCGGTGAGGGTTACGGGGGCAACGCCAAAGGTTTCGCCTCGGACGATGGCACTTACACCGATACGTGGATCGTCCGACTCGATGCCCCTCGCGGGCCAGCTCGACTGGACGTTGTCGTCGGTTGGGAAGGGGAGTTCGGATACACCGCTCCTCGCTTCGCAGTAGCCGACAAAGACGGGAACTGCCCCCAGAAATGGCTACGGGGCGGAGACGAGTAACTCTCACTCAATCGGGTGAAGGGGGGGTTTCGGAGGGGCCGAATCAGCCCAGACGAGACCAACTAATGAACGGGGATCAGTCAAGTCATGCGCAGCTCATCGCTAGAGCGTCGATCGACAAGAGAGTCAGCGTTTCTGCGCGTGGCTCGCACGTCCGTCGCGGCCGCGATCGTTCTGGCGTTCGGCCTATCTGTGGTTGCTCCGCTGGCCCTCGCATCCGGTTCGAGCGAACCGATCTCGATTCTCGGCCGTCTTCCCGAATCTCCCGAAGCGAACGATTCCCAGCGTTACATCATCGGAATCGACGAGCAAAGGGACAAGCTTCTTTATGTCTGGCGGCGCAACGCTGAGATCAATCTGAACGAGTACGACCTTGGAAGCGTCGTTCCCAAGCTTGTTCGCGAAAAGCAGATTGGGACTTACGACGAGTTTTCAATGGACTATGCATCCCCATACACAATCGCGATCGACTACAAGCGGCAGCTCGCCTACTTCATGGCAGCCTCTGTGCCTGGTACCGCCATTCGGGTGGTCGACCTGCGCTCGCTTGACGTCGTCGGCACCTGGGAACTGGGAAGCAAGCTGCCCGGGTTCTTCGGAGAGGGGATCACTTACTCGGAGAAGGACAAGCGCCTTTACTTGGTTGGCAATATGTACGGTGAGGGGCACGTCCCAGTGGCCGCCAGGATCGGTCGAGTCAGCCCGGGCACGGCCGTGGTCGCCGTTGCTCCTCCCAAAGACCCAACTGGAGAACCCAAACTTTCTTGGGCGCGAGCCGTACCGCAGTGTCAGTACGTATTGAGCACTCTTTCGGTTGGTGCACTGATCGCGCGCAGTGCCGATCAGGCCGCTTTGTACTTCGCATGCGTTCGGCCCGAGCCGCACACGGGTCAATCTGCCCTCATTCGGCTGTGGATCGATCCGAAGGCCGACCATGCGGCAGCTGCCGCTTTCCAACTTGATTTCTTTCCGATTTCGGGGAGCTACACGACCACGACTGAAGGTGTCGTGGGGACCGCCGCATTCGATCAAGTTTCGGAGCGCTTCTTCATACAGAGCGTTTCGGCGACGACTCCGGGCACGTGGGTCTTCGATGGCCGCTTGTCTTCGTGGGTTGGGTTCATCGCCGCGCCCAACAACGCGAACCTGTACCAGGGGCTTGACCTTGAGAGTGGTCGCTTCTACATGGGGAGTCCAGGGACTCCAAGAAATGATGGGAAAGACGGTTATCTACTTGTAACCGACGGCCGCGCAACACCGATACCCCAGGGCCGCATCTACTCCGGCCCCGGCGTAGAAGGATTCGTTACCACCGACCCACGAACGGACCGTCTCTTCATCAGGATGAATCTCAAGTCGGTCGGCCTTGGGAAAGGTGACAAAGAAGGTTTCGTCGTTCTCGGCGATAGAACCCCAAAACCTGAGCGCCCTCGTCCGGTGGATTACGACGAACTCACCAGTGATCTTCCGGAAGGCGAGAAGACGATCACCGACTATTCGGGGGGCATCAACGGCTACGGTTCGCGCATCTTGTTGGTCGGTGGCTTCGGTGGAGTCCTGAGCGCAAGCGGCCAGCAGATTCCTTTGGGGCCAATCCGGGGAGGAGATCGCGGGTTCACGGCGGCCCGGCTTTCTTCTCTCGATCTTCGCTCTGCTGGAGCTTCGGCGACGGGCCGAGCGTTCGTTCCGGACTTAAATACCGAGGCGGAGATCAAAGACGGGGCGGGCCAAGAATGGCCATGGCGTGTGGTGTCCTGCCTGAACGGCGGGGGAGAGTCGATAAGCGACGAGGACGACCAACAATCCGGGTACGCCAAGGTCGAATGCGATATCGAGAAGGCAACTGCAACAGCGACCGCCAGGTTCGGGCGTTTGGAAACTGCAGGAATGTCGGTCGGGTCCTCATCGATGGCAGCGCGTGCCATGCGCGATCCCAAGGTGGGGACATTGACCGAGGTGACTGCGGAAGCCAAGGGGATCGAGATCGCCACACCTGGTGGAACTCTGCGCATCGCGAAGGTCGTGTCACAGGCGACGACGGTAGCCCATGGTCACGCGAAGACGGCCGCTGCTGGTTGGACTCGTCTCGTCTCTGGAGTGGAAGTCATCGATGTAGATGGCCAAGTCGTTCACAAACTTGGAAGCTGCGATTCGAGCGACAAAGAGAACCCTTGTGGTCCGCTCGAGAAGCAGATAAACGATCTGCTCCCTCAGAAGGTCAAGGTTGAGTTCCCGAACCCAAAACTTCCGGCCACCCCAAAGGGTGCCTTCGCCGCTGTGCAGCAGAGTGACGCCGACTATTACGGCAACCAGACAGTTAACAATCAGGGAACTGTCTTTCCGGGTGAGGAAGCTTCAAGGGCTATACCTGCGATACAGGTAACGATCTACAACGACACGCAAGAGAAGTCCCGCCTCGTTTTGATGCTGGCGGCATTGCAAGCCAACTCGATCTATACGATCTCGCCTCAAGGCGAATCACCGATCCCCGGAGCCGAGGTCGTGAATCTGGCACCGGTAAGTTCCGGCAGCGGGTCGGTCGCAACGAGTGGATCGCTCGATTTCGAACCTGTCGGTGACGCTGTCGATCTGGACGGCGATGTGACGACGCCCACCGACACCGGTGTCGAACCCGTTTTGGCTTCCCAGCCACTTGACGGCACCCTCGCCTTTATCAAGCGAAGCCCTCAAGAAGCTGCACTGGTCGGGCTTATCTGGCTAACTTTCGGCGCCGCAGGCTGGACGATGTTCCGGCGCGGCAAGTTGATCGACGTGCTTAGAGGAGGTAATTCGTGAGCAACATCCCTCCCAAGCGCGAGCTGGGGATCAAGTTCGCTGCCATTTTCACTGCCGGAATACTGCTCGGTGGATTGTCGGTGGTTCAGGTCGTACCAGATTTCACCGGAGGAGCCATCGATCCCGTTAGTGGGGAAGTGATTCCGGTGGCTGAGGGGTCCGAAGTCGTCCTCGAAGACGGTTCCGTTGCACTTGCAGAAAGTAACTCGAAGGGCAAGGGGGCGAGCAGCGATGCTGTGGCTTCCAGTTCGGGAGGAACAGCTCTTCCCGCAGCTCGGCCAGGATTGGAATGCGCGCCGGGTCAGAACGGAGGCGAAACCGACCAGGGCGTGACGGCGGACGCCGTCATGATGGCGACAACCGTCGCTGAATCGGGCGAGGGAGCCTCTTTCCTCGGACAAGTCAGGTTCGCGATGGAGGCCGTGCGAAATCGGATCAACCGCGAGGGCGGGATCTGCGGACGCCAATGGCAGATCGAGTATCGGGACGACGGCTGGAACGCTCAAACTGGCGCTCAATATCTTCGCAACTTCATCGAGCAAGGGATCTTTGCCATTCCAGTGGGACCCTCTTCTGAAGGTTTGCGCGTGGCGATCGACAGTGGTGACATCGACCGAGCTCAGATCCCGGTGGTGGGCACGGACGGATTGTTGCGGAACCAGTACACGCGCGAAGACGGAACTGCACAGCCTTGGGTGTGGCCCGTAGCAGCTGCCACCATTTCTTCTGCTCGGATCATGGTCGAGGAGGCATACAAACGCGGAGCGCGCGACTTCAGTGTTGTGTTCGAAAAGAACTACAGGTTCGGAGTAGAAGCAGCTGAGGCCTTCAACGACCATGTCGAGAAGCTAACCGGGGATCCGATCGGTGGATATAACGAGTCCTACGCGTGTAACGATCGGTTCTGCGGGATCAACGGTGGCCAGTCGAGCTATTCGGGCGATGTAGCTACCTTCGAAGAAGGCGACTTCGTTGCCTTGTTCCTTGAGCCGACCACTGCTCTTCGATGGATGGGCGACGCCAACGCTAAGGCAGCCAACTTGATCAAGTACGGCTACGGTGCGGCGCAACCGTTGTTCACGAAAACCTTCGCTACTGGTTGCGGGCAGAAATGCCACGGGATGCAAGTCTGGACCGGGTTCCGTCCGCCGATCGAGTCCTACGCTAACGATCCGGCTGTGAAGCAGTACGTGGAAGATCTCAAACGCACCAAGCCCGATGCCGACGAGTTCAACGCTTTCACTGAGGGCGGCTACGCAGGCATGCTGTTGTTGGAGGCGGCTATGCGTAAGGTCGGCCCTGATCTCACGAGAGCCCGTCTTCAGGCTGCACTGAATTCCACCTGCCTGGATACCGGGCTGCTGATCCGCGGCAAGCTTTGTTTCAACTCGGGTAACCGGTTCTCGAACGTGTACATGCAAGGTTTCGCGATCCAGTACAGCGGTACGTTCGCGGGCTGGCGGGAGGGGCCGATCCTCAAAGACCCAGCGTTCTGATGAGCGATTTCCTCGTCTACGGGTTCTTATCGATACCTCTTATTGGGGCGTTTGCTCTCTTCGCACTCGGTATCTCGGTGATCTATCGGGCCTCCCGCGTGCTGAACTTGGCGCACGGTGCGATGGCGATGCTCCCGGCGTACATCTATTACAGCTTGACCAGCAAAGGTGTGCCTTCTCTCTTCGCACTCGTCCTGTCGGTGATCTCTGGGGCATTGCTGGGAGTCATTGTCGAACGTGTCTTCGTTCGGCGGCTTCGAAATCAAGGACCAACTGCTCAGACCGTAGGGACGGTCGCAGTGACAGGCCTCCTTATCGCTCTGGTGGCCCGCATCTGGGGGAGCACTCCGATCGTCGCTCCGGGTGTTTTTCCGGAGGGCCAAGTTTCGGTAGCGGGTGCAGCGGTCCGTTACGGGGATCTGGGGCTTTTCGCCGTGGGGCTAATCATCTCTGGGGCGCTCTTTGTCTTCTTCGCCAAAACAGAAGTGGGACTTGCGATGCGCGGCGCCGCGCAGAATCGGCGTGCTGCATCGCTCATGGGTATCGATCCGGATCTGGCAGCGTCGGCGGCCTGGGCTTTAGGCGGGGGCCTCGCGGCGCTGGCCGGAGTTCTCTTGGCTGCCGTCACTAACCTTGATCCTTACAACCTCTCGTTCCAGGTGCTTCCGGCGTTCGTCGCTGCCCTCATCGGGGGGCTCGAGAGTCTCCCCGGGGCCGTTGGGGGTTCCGCGATCGTTGGACTGCTGTTCGGACTTGTTCCTGCTTTGGCCAAGCTGCCGTTGATTGGTGGATTGTTCCGCTACACGGGTGCGACTCAGTTAGTCCTCACACTTGCCGCGCTGTTCGTTATGGCTCTTCGTGGGAATCGCTTCGCAGGTGCGGACTCATCCGACGGTGGGTTCTCTTCGGGGGTAGCGTTCTCGATACCTAAGAAGCGAAGACCCATCCCTCTGCTAATCACAGCGGGGTGCTTGGCGCTGTTCCCGTTCATCGCTCCCTATTCGCTGCTTGGTACATCGCTTCTAGGGATCGAGTTCGCACTCATAGCCATCTCACTCGTCGTGTTGATCGGGTGGGTGGGACAGATCTCCCTCGCGCAGGCCAGTTTCGTCGGCGTGTCGTCACTGACCATGGCGATGATCTCGAGGAGTTGGGGACTGAGCTTCCCGCTGAACGCCGTCATCGCTGCTGCACTCGCCGGCGTGGTGGCAGTGCTTCTTGGAGCTGTTGCGCTACGCGTTAGAGGTCTTTACCTAGCTGTCGCGACTCTGATCTTTGCGTGGATGGGAGACGCGTTCTTGTTCCCATCCCCGTGGATGGGGGCAGGGACTGGAACTTCCACCCTCCCAGACCAAAGACTTGGGGTGGCTGGTGGTTTCCCGTCTTTCGACTTCACAAGCCGGAAAACCCTTTACTTCGTCATGGTGGCGATCCTTGTTCTCGTGATGCTTGCGCTTGCCAACCTCAGAGACACCCGAACGGGTCGCGCGTTCTTCGCGGTTCGAGGGTCGGAGATGGCCGCCGCTTCACTTGGGATCGACGTGACCCGGTACAAGCTAGTTGCCTTCGCGGTTTCAGGGGTACTAGCCGGTATCGGTGGAAGCCTTCTGATGCTCGAACAGCGAACGGTCGTCCCAGATCAGTTCCTGTTCACAGTCTCACTTCAATACCTTGCCATCGCAGTTGTCGGTGGACTCGGGAGTTTGAGTGGCGCAGTCGCAGCCGGAGCTCTCTTCGCCGGGCTTAACGAATTGTTCTTTCGTGTTCCCGCGCTCAGCGGCTGGCTCGAAGTGGTGTCAGCCGGACTGTTGGCTTTCGTGCTGCTAGTGCAGCCTGGAGGCTTGGCGGCAGCGGGGCAACATCTGAAGAGATTGTTTAGCGCGCAAGCTCAAGACGCCGGCCTCATGGCACGCTTCATTGGGAAGGTTGGATCGATCATCGCTCCGATCAGGGGTGTGTTCGCGGCGCGGCGCTCTGTCTGGAGCGATATGGGCACCAGGGATTGGTTCTCTCGCCTGAAAGACCCCAAGGGTCAGACGCCGGAGGTTGAAGAGGCTGCTGCAAAACCACTTGAGCTCTTGCAGGACCTCGATGAAACGGCTCTCCCAACGGATCGATCTGAACGGAAGGCACTGCTGGATGTGCACGGCATCACCGTACGTTTCGGTGGACTAACGGCTGTGTCCGATGCCTCACTATCTGTGCGCGAGGGCGAGATCGTCGGCCTCATCGGGCCCAACGGAGCGGGTAAGACCACACTCTTTAACTCGATCCTTGGACTGAACGAACCCGCGGCAGGCAACGTGACGCTATTCGGCACCGACATGACCGAGATGCCACCGCACGTTAGGGCGAGAGCAGGTCTGGCCCGAACCTTCCAGGTACTTCAGCTCTTCAAAGAGCTGACCGTCTTTGACAACCTCCTTGTGGCAACGCATTTACATAATCCCTCGGGGCTGTTCTCGAACCTAGCGGCTTCGGGATCTACCATCCGAGCCGAGCTCGACGCACGATCGCGAGTTCACGAGATCCTCAAGATCCTTCGGCTCGATGAGCTTGCCAACGAAGGTGTGAGCAACCTTCCCTTCGGAACGTTGCGGATGGTCGAGCTCGGGCGTGCTCTCGTAACCGGAGCTCCCTTACTCCTCCTCGATGAGATCGCATCCGGTCTGAACGAAGCCGAGACGGATCGTCTATCCGAGGTCATCCGCTCGGTAAGGAAGCTCGGCGTATCGGTCTTGCTGATCGAACACGACATCAGGATGGTCACAGCACTCTCGGACTACATCTACGTCCTCAATCGTGGGCAGATGATCGCGTCGGGCACGCCCGCCGATGTGCAGCGTGATCCTGAAGTGATCGCGGCGTACCTCGGGACGCCTGTGGAGGAACGTACCCCGGAGGTCGTAGATGCTTGAGGTCCAGGGCATCGACGTCTATTACGGTTCCGTTCAAGCCCTACGGGAGGTCAGCCTGACCGTTGCCGATGGCGAGATGGTTTCGCTGTTGGGCGCTAACGGCGCAGGCAAGACAACAACTCTTCGCACGATCTCGGGCTTGTTATCCGCGCGTTCGGGCACGATCCGCTTCGGTGACGCCGAGATCCAGGGGCAGCCCGCGCAAAAGGTAGTGCGTCTCGGCATCGGACATCTACCCGAAGGGCGCGAGCTGTTCTCTGAGTTGACGGTTGTCGAGAACCTTCGGCTCGGTCATTGGTCGCGGCGTAAGGAGAAGACGAAGCTGGCTGAGCGTACCGATGAGATGTTGGATCTATTCCCTCGACTTCGAGAACGAGCCGACCAAGCCGCGGGGACAATGTCCGGAGGCGAGCAACAGATGCTCGCTGCGGCCCGGGCCCTTATGTGTCAGCCCGGGCTACTCCTCGTCGATGAGCTTTCGCTCGGCCTTGCTCCGATCATCGTCGAACAGCTGTTTGAAGCAATAAAGATGGTGAACCAGCGGGGCACAGCGGTGCTCCTAGTGGAACAGTTCGTTCACCTTGCACTGAGCTACACATCTCGGGCGTATGTCCTCGCCAAGGGCGAGGTCGTGCTCGAGGGAAAGAGCTCCGAGCTACTGGAGTCGCCCGACCTGATGTCTGCCTATCTGGGGGACACAGGGCCTGAGGGCGGTGACGAGGGTGGTTCCCAAGATGTGGAGCCTCCTAAGCCTCAAACCGGAAACGGCGTTTCGCACGGCAAGGTCTCAGCGCGTCTCACCCGATTGGGTGAAGGAGATCCGGCCACCTGGGCCAACCCGATGAAGACGGAACAGTAGGAGGTAGCACCCATGAAGAAACTACTCAAAGCAGCAGCGGTCTTGGTGACCGCCTATTCCCTGATGGGTTCCGCCGTGGCGGCCCCCTGTGTGCCGGTGGCGCCGTCAGATATCCAGGCGAAGATGCAGGTGGCATGGCCGGGCGACCAATCGTTGTCCAGTTCGTATTTCCTGCAGAACTCGTGCGACTGGGGCGGTAACGACCAGCTGAATGGACTTGATGGCGTCGTTCTGGACGTCGAGGCCATAGCGGGAATCCCCGCGAGCATGATCGCAAAGATTGGCAACGGACCCTTTGCTATCCCCTTAGTGGGCCGGTTCCTCGATTCCGATTGCGCTCCGATAGAGGGTTCGGATATCTCCCAGAACGCCAATGGCTCGAGCTATAGCGTGGCGATTCCGGCCGGGGCCAAGTGGATGGTCATCACTCCGACGGGATCGAATCCGTCGGCCGATGTCAATATCACCTTGCATTCGGAGGGCAAAGTCTGCAAGAAAAAAGGCAAGAAGTAGCTCCTCTCCCTTTTGTGCCACCGAAGCGTCGAGGGCCCTCCTCGGGACGAGCCCATCATTCCCTGGTTCCCGGAACCTCCCCTTCGTCATGAGCCCCCAGGGGCTCGAACCCGCCTAACCTGTGACCATCCAGACACTAGGTATGCCCAGCAGGCATAATGTCCGACGGGCCGGGCAAGCCCTGACCATCGTGCCTGGCGTGGCACATTTTGGGGATGGGGGCGGAACCTTCGTTGCCCCCAGTCGTTCTAGATAGATAGCAACTTTTCTAACTAGATAACGGGCCCTGGTGTTGGTTGGGTCATCGAACAAGTTGGAGGTCTCCAGTGGCACTGATACGTAGAACGGGCCTTAGAGGCCCCACATCGATGACGGTGGCGCTTGCTGTCATCGCCCTCGTGCTCCCGCTCGCGGGCTATGCGATCTCTCAGGCAGGAACACCCGAGATCCGATTCCTCAATCCGTCTAACCACAGCACGATCGTCTCGGACGAGACGGTCAATCCCGGGGGCGATGCGACCTACCGACTCGCAGCGTGGGTCAAGAACGTTCCTGCGAACCCGATCGTTGAGTTCGAACTGGTCGACGGAGCTTTGACCCAGACCTATACAGCGACGCGCGTCGGCAGCAGCGACACCTGGGAGTACCAGTGGTCGATCCCCCTCACCACCGTCGACGGCCCGTACACGATACGGGCGATCTTGTACTCGGGGCTCAACGAGGTTAGCCGCCACGAGCAGGAGATCACCATCTCCAACGGAAGCGACCTGCCCCCGGCGAACAAGGCGGCGCGTGTCGAGTTCGTGTCCCCTGCCAACGGAGGTAGCCCCGGTTTCTACACCCCTCCACAGGTGGGCGGTACGCCGAACACATTGGTGACGATCGCGAAGTCGGCATCGACCATTAGGACGCGCATCTACTACACGACCACTCAGGCCGGCAACGAACCCACCTGGAAACTGTGTGGAACGGGAACGGGTACCGTCATCCGATGCACTCTTACGGGGACCGATCAAGCGGCGGCAGTTAGCGCCCTCGCTGCGGTCGCAAACACGACTCCAAATGGGCCAGCGATCCAAGACGCGCTGGATGCTGCGGGCGACGCCATTCGGATCCAGAATCCCTATACGCAGGTTCCGACGACCCTTACGATCACCGGGAACGAGGCTCCCAACACGGAGGCGGGGATCTGCTCTCCTGTATTTACGGTGAACGTCAAGGATCAACTGGGTCAGAACATCGCCGGAGCCAACGTCGACGTGATGGCCAAGGGCCCCACGGACCAGCTCTACTTCAACACCGGCGGCAGCTCGAGCGGCGCCCAGCCTCCCGATCAGGGTGGGCACACGGACGAAACCGCTTACAACTGCACGAACAGCACTTTCACAGGCCTGCAGGGTGAGCACAACCGCCCGGGCGACTCCGACATCAAGAACATCGAATCTACAAGCGGCACCGGTGACACAGGTAACTGGACGTTCCGTCTCCTCAGCCCAAGTCCTGGCACCACGCAGATCACGGCGTGGGCCGATCGCGACAACAACGACATCTACTGCTCGACCGAGCCGAACGATTCCTTCGCTATGGCTTGGACCCCAGAGGGTGGGCCCGCAGAACCGATCCCTGCCACGCAGCCGATCGCTCCGGAGACAACCAGTTGCACAGGAACATTCAGCCCGCCTCCGACGGCCACCGCGTCACCAACGACTACTGCATCGCCAACGGCCACTGCGACGCCGACAGCCACACCCTCGGCGACTCCGAGCGCGAGCCCGAGCGCTACTCCCGCTCAGACCCCGGCGACGGTGACACTCGAGCCAACATCTCAAGACGGCTCGACAGGGACGACCGAGCAATTCGTGGCCACCGTGCGCGACTCCAATGGCCAGACGATCGCCAACGAGGCGGTCGATTGGTCGACCAGCGGAGTCGGAACGATAGTCGGTGAGGATGGCGAGACCGATGCGAACGGTCAGGCTGATGTCGTGCTGCAATCGACCGAGGAAGGCACCCAGACGATCACGGCGGCCACGCCTCGGTGCGCACTCGCTGCGACGTGCACGGATTCGTCAGCCGTTCAATGGACCGATGAAACGACGGTCACCGAACACGGCCGCTCGGTCAAGATCACAGGCTTCAAAGTCTTGGGCGAGGGAAACAAGGTGCTAGTCAAGGGGTCAGTGAATGCCCCGAGCTTCGCAGGCTGCGAATCTGGTGTCCCGGTCAAGCTTGCTCGCAAGGCCAACGGCAAGTGGATCACACGTAAATCCGGATCGACCAAGAGCAGCGGCAAGTTCAAGCTCAGGACGCGCAATATCAGCGGCAGGTACCGAGTAACGGCGCCGCAGATCGACATCACGGACCAACAAGGCGACATCGATAGATGTCGTAAAGCGACGCGGGTCAAGCGGTACAGGGGAGGGAACTAAGAACTCCTCGCACCGAAGGCGTGGATGTAGAGAAGATCAGGGGGGGTCGCCGATGAGGCGACCCCTTCGTACGCAACCAAGGGCCGGTGGAGCTCTTACATCAAGGGGGATGCAGTGATACGGAACCACAAGAGACGGGCGACCTTCGCGGGTCTGGTAGCGGTAGCTCTGATGGCGGGGCTGGTTGCGTCGTTCCCGACCTCCGCTTTCGCCGCGCATGGGGCCGGCTGTTTGGACGTCGAGCCAGAGACGGCTACAAGTCCAGCTGCGTCGCCTTACGTTGTTACGGCGACGAACCGGACGGCGGGGATGCTTCTAGCATGCGACGGCGCCCCGGTTGCACCGGCTACTCCGATGACGGTTTCTTTCGAAGTGCGGGAGGGCCCGAACCAGGGCGCTACGCTCCCGTCCTGCACCATCACCCCACCGGAAACCTCCTGCGAGAGCGGTCCTTACACATCGTCGGAAACTGGGACCGATGAGATCATCGGCTGGGTCGACGATCCTGCGCACCCCCGGAGTAACGACGAGCCCGCCGATGAGACCGATCCAGAATGGGTCCTAACCGGGGACGACCCCAACACGACCGATGTCGTCACCAAGACCTGGACCACGGGGACCGAGAACCGCCTCGATTGCGATGATTCGAGCGGGGATGAAACCGCTACGAAACCCCACGACCAGGGCGCAGCCAGCAGTGAGCTTTACAACTGCAAGGTGACCGACGCATCTGGAAACGTGAAATCTGGTATCTCCGTCTACGGCGAGAACCGCAACGGTGCGAACGATCCGGATAACGGAACCAACTTCACTACACCCGACTACGGCGGTTGCACTACCAGCGCCCAGGGGACTTGCCAGTTCTCGATCTCTCAGGAATCGCCGCCTCAGCCAGGCACCGCGCAGCTATGTTTCTGGGCCGGGGCCACGACCGACGGCGAAGCGCTGTGCGCGTCCGAACCCACCACCGAAGCCGAGGGCAATGACGCTGCCGATCAGGCCGAAGTCACCTGGGCGGTTCCCGCCGCGACCAATCTCGACGCCACGCCGGAGTTCGATACCAATCAGGCGGGTACCGAACATTCGATCTCGGTGACTCTCTACGATCAGAACGGCTTCCCTTACGACTTCGCGCCAGCCACCGTGAAGTTCGAGTTCTTCCAGGGATCACCCAAGGACACCGATGGCAACACGCCCGCCAGTCCGGATGGGACATGCACAACCAAGAAGGACGAGGCTTCGTGCTCTTTCCTCTACACGTCGAGTGTCGCTGGCACCGATCGCGTATGTGCATGGCTCGGCGCCAACCCAACTATGTCCGGAACGAATGTGACCGGTACGTGTAACAGCGAGAACAGAACAGATACCGGGGAAGAACCGGGGAGCCCACAGACCCCGCCGGATGATCGCGTCGACGTCGTGGAGGCCGAGTGGGTCAGCCCCGCCCCCACCTCGGCATCACGACTGAGCTGCACTCAGGAGACGGACTCGAACCCAACCAACACGAGTCACCAGATCACGTGTGCAGCCACCAACGGGGCCGACGCGGTGGTCCCGGGGGCGAACATCGATGTCGAAGCAACTGGGGTGAACGATCCCGATGGCAACGTGACCTTGACCGACCCTGACTTCACTTGCGTTGCGAACGCCCAAGGACAGTGCAGCTTCATCCATGGTGCGGGAGGCAAGGGAACCACAGGAACTGCGGGTCAAACGGTCTACCGAGCCTGGGTCGATATCGACGGCGACAACGCTACCTCCGAGGCCGACGCGACCGAGGGCCAGGACGAGACGACGACTCCTGGTGCGACGGTCGAGCCTGACGGCACCGAAGTAGTGACGAAGGACTGGGTCGCCACGGTGTCGACCCTGCAGATGACTCCGGAAGCCGACACCGCCGAGGTCGGGGTGTGCAACCCCTATACGATCCTGGCACTTGATTCGACCGGAGCCCCCGTGCCGGGCGTAGTGCTAGATATCGAGCAGGTTCACGAGGCGGCCACCAACGCATCTCTCAATGACGAACCCGACGTGAGCTTCTGTGTTCCGACGTTCGGCCCGAATACCTCGACCGTGAACACGGCTGCAGGCGATCGGCAGCCGCCCTCCGAAAGCCCCGACAACCTCGGGACCAACGGGGGGGAGATCGTCAAGGCAACTGACGCAGCCGGCCGCGTGACGATCGGCATCCAAGTGGCCGCCACAGGGGCGTCGGACGGATCTGGCGTTGTTACGGTCACCGCTTTCTTCGAGGGCGACAATGATCAGGATCCCGAGGCCGGTGAACCGGCGGACACGTCGACGAAGACTTGGACTGTCCCGGATGACAAATGCCAGGGCTTCGAGAACCTGTCCGGTGATCACATCGTCGGAACCGAGGACGATGACGTGCTGGTCGGAACGGAGGGCGATGACGTCATCTGCGGTCTCGGTGGTGACGACACGATCGAGGGCCTCGGCGGTCACGACCTGCTCGTCGGAGGCGACGGCGACGATCTGGTGTCTGGTGACGCCGGGATCGACGACATCCGTGGCGACGATGGTTTGGACGAGCTGCAAGGGGATACCGGGAACGACATCCTCAAGGGCGGGAACGACGACGACGTCCTTAACGGAGGGGCCAGTAACGACCGCGTGAGCGGCGGTACTGGCAACGACGTTCACAAGGGCGGGGCCGGCAAGGACAGCGTCAAGGGAGGGCCCGGCAACGATCTTTGCGACGGAGGCCCCGGGCGCGACCGATGCAAGGGCGGCCCAGGCAAGGACAAGATCAAGCGTTGCGAAACCGGTGATCCGAACAGCAAAAGGAAGCGTTTCGTTCGTTGATCTGAAAGAGGAGGGAAAGCAAGGCCCCCGGTTCTTCCGGGGGCCTTGTTAAATGTAGGGATGACTTCGGTCGCCGAGCCCATCCTTCATGTCGACATGGATGCCTTCTACGCGACCGTCGAGACGATCAAGGACCCCACACTCAAAGGCAAGCCGCTGATCGTCGGGGGCCAGGGGGGTCGGGGTGTGGTTACCTCGGCGTCCTACGAGGCACGCGCCTACGGAGTTCATTCGGCGATGCCGATGGTGAGGGCCAAGAGGCTCTGCCCGCACGCCGTTTTCGCATCGAACGATTTCGAGGCTTACCTCTTCTACTCGGAGAAGATCCGAGAGGTCTTCTATGCCTACACGCCCCTCGTCGAGCCGCTGAGCCTCGATGAGGCGTTCCTGGACATCGCCGGGTCCATCAAACTCTTCGGCCCTCCCGTAGATATAGCCAAGCGGATAAAAACGGACATCGCCGCTTTGGGGCTCGCCTGCACGGTGGGGGTGGCGCCGAACAAGTTTCTAGCCAAGCTCGCCTCAGATGCTGCCAAGCCGAATGGGTTGCTGGTGGTCCCCGCAGACAGCGTCGAGGCCTTCCTGCATCCATTGCCCGTGAGCGCCCTCTGGGGTGTTGGCGAACGCACCGCGGAGGCCCTGACCAGGCTGGGCTTGAAGACGGTTGGCGACATAGCTGCGCTACCGGCGAGAACGCTGGAACGGGCCATCGGCGACGCCAGCGGTTCTCATCTTTGGCACCTAGCCAACGGGATCGACGACCGGTCGGTGACACCCGATGAGTCCAACAAGTCGGTGGGATCTGAAGAGACGTTTTCCCGCGACCTCGATGACCGCGACGAGATCCTTCGAGAGATCTTGAGACTGTCCGATCGAACCGCCACGCGTCTGAGGTCGAAGGGACTATCCGGACGAACGGTGACTTTGAAAGTTAGGTGGGCGAACTTCAAGACGATCACGAGGTCCAAGACCCACACGCACGAGCTCAACACCACCGCTGAGATCTACGGTGTGGCGAAGGACATGTTCGCCAAGCTGGACCCCGACAGACCACGCATCAGACTCCTGGGAGTAACGATGTCGGGATTGTCGGCGGGTGACCCGTCCCGCCAGCTCGAGCTTGGAGCCACCCGGACTAAGCCTGGTTGGGACGCTGCTTCCGCTGCGATAGACAGCGTCCGGGAGCGATTCGGCGACGCTTCCCTGGGACCGGCGGCCTTGCTCGACGAACCTCGCCCATAACCCCTCTTAGCGCCAACCAGTGTCTAGGATGAAGTAATGCCGCTATCCGAGCACGAACAGCGCATCCTCGAAGAGATCGAGAAGGGGCTCTACAAAGAGGACCCCTCTTTGGCGCGGGAGATAAAGCGGAAGGCCCCCACAGCCCAGGACCGCCGTCGGGTCCGTGCGGGGATCGTGGTCTTCGTCCTGGGGTTCGTCATCCTGATCGCATTCTTCGCTACTGGTCTGATCCTTCTCGGTGTGGCTGCTTTCGGAGCGATGGTTTACGGGATCGTCTTGGTCGCCGGCTCGCTGCTGGCGTCTTTCGCTCCGAGACGACCACCCGGCCCCCGGATCCCCGATCGGATATCGGACGCCACTAAGAGAATGGAAGACAAGCTCCGCCGCCGTTACAAGCGCCACTGATCGTTCGCGGGACAACGGATCGGTCCAACCTCTGTCCCTGGCGAACAAGCTCGCGGAACTTTATTCGAAAAATTTTCGAATGAACTTGGCTGTTCATGGCCTTTCCGGTTGCCGCCCGGTGACCCGCGGGGATAGGGTGCGGGAAGCATCGTCGGTGGGGGAGCGTGATGGCGGAGCGACTGCCGAGGGTGTAACCAAAAGGCTTCTGTAGGGTTTCGTCGTTCGTATTTTGGCAAGTAGGTTTCTTACTTCGAGTTGGAGGTTCGCGCGCTTCGATGGAGGGCTTTACTGCGCAACAAGCGTGCGCGTACACAGTATGTACGCCACACCAGATCCGGTACTGGGACAAGATCGGATTAGTTAAGCCAAGTGTTCAAGCGACCGGCGGGCGTCCCGGTGTCCGTAGGCTCTATTCCTTCCGCGACCTCGTCGCACTGAAGGTCGTGTCATCCCTGCTAGACAAAGGTATGAGCCTTCAGCGTGTGCGCCGTGCCTATGACTATCTCCGCCGGAGGGCTCAGCTCGACCAACATTTCTCCGAGGTGAAGCTCGTCTCGGACGGCCAGAGCATCTTTCAGATGTACAAGAACGACGGCGAACTGATCGACCTCTTGAAGGAAGGGCAACTGGCCTTCTATCTTGTGATCGACTCCGCCGCCGCCTCGGAGCCGGGCCGCAAAGCCGGGCACCTCTACGAGCGGGAAGACTTCGTTCGGGTCTTGAAGGACGCCGAGACCGAGCTCACGAAGCAGCTGCCGGCCAAGAGCCGCCAACGCGCATGGGCCGCCAGCAACGCCGGCTAGCTCTCTGTTAATCCCTTCGGGGAGAACAGGCGACCAGCTCTCGACCACCACGACGCTTGGTGCCAAAGCTGGCGTCGCAGCGCCTGGGCGAGCCTCCGGGCCTCCTCAGCTTGTTCGACCGTGATGGTGTTGGACGAGTAGGCAGCGGCCTCATATATCTGCGCCAATCGCAAGGCGGTCCTGTCGGCCACCCGACGTGCGGTCGCCATCCTGATCGCATACGACAGAGCTGACTCGCTGGGACGTCGTGATTCTGCGAGTTCCGCGGCTTCCTCCTGGAACTGAGTGAACGCTGCGGTAGCGATCGAGTTGGGATCGGCAGCCCTCGCGTAGCGACGCCGGATCCGCATCTCTTTGAAAGCAGGTACGAACAAGAGGAAAAGGAGTAGAGCGCTCGCGCTCACGATGGCGACCCGGGCGAACGTCTTCTCCCACTCGGCTCGACCCTGACGAGCTTCTCGTCGAGCCTGTAGGAACTGCTCCCGGGTGCGACCATCCGGGAGGCCGGCGCCGGCTCCGTCGCCCCCACCTGGGTTGTCGAAGGCCCCTCCACCTTGTCCGGCGCCCTGAACGCCCGTGGACTGGAACGGGTTCCCACCCAGGTCGAATCCGCCGCCATCCCCTCCAGCGAACACGGGCTCGAGGGTGTACTGCGGGGCCACCGATTCGCCGCGAGGGGTTGGTTCGAAAGCGATCCATCCGTACCCAGAGAAGTAGACCTCGGGCCACGCATGCGCATCGGTGCCGCGCACCGTGTAGACGTTAGAGATCTGGTCCTTCTCGCCCGGAAGGAAGCCGACCGAGACGCGGGCCGGATAGTTGAGTTGCCTGGCGATCGCCGCGAAAGCCGTGGCGAAATGCTGACAGAAACCTTGCTTGGTGTTCAGAAGGAAGTCGGCGACGAGACTCTCGCCTTGGGGGGTCGGAGGTTCCAGCTCGTATTCGAAAGACCGGAGCCTTTCCTGTATGGCCACAAGCTTCTCGAACGGAGTTTCGGCTTTCCGTGTCCAGTTCGCGATCAGCTCGTCAACCTCGACGGGAAGCCGTTGTCGAAGTTGGAAGAAGACGTCGTCTATCTCTCCGGGCTGCGCTGGCTCGGCATCGATCAGGTCCTCGTACTGGATGGCCGGAACGTTGGAGCTGACCTCATAGATGTCTCCCTCCTCGAGCTCGTCGTCGACAAGGATCGCTCCTGAATCCGGGTCGTAGTCGATCCCCGCGACCGCTTCGGGCCCTTCGACATCGAGACGTGTGGCTTGCGTAGGAAACACCGCAGCCGGCAGGAACTCTCCGCGGAGACCGGTGATCGCGTACGTCTGGATCAAAGGTTCGCTGGCCGTGACCGAGATGCCCGGCCCACCTATCGACCCTCCATCAGCAGGTACGCGTGCCTCCTCCGCTTCCCTCCAGTCCTCTCCGTCGAAGATCTCAAGCGATGCGATCCGCCAGTAGGCGGCATCTCGCGAATCGACCTGGAAGAGCTCTGCATCGGTCTGGTTGGGGATGCCGGGGACGATCGATACCCATGGATTGATGCGCCCACTGGTGCCCCCCTCTCCCGACCCCGGTCCTATCCCGGACCTCCATCGAAGGATCCCTTCGTTGAGTGCCGGCAGGAACAGCGGTGAGATGACCGCGGCCATCACGGCAGCTGCACCCAGGCGCCGGGCGAGGTCCCCGGTCAGCGATTCGGGTTCGGCGTCACGGTGGTGACTCCAGGCCGACACCCACCGGCCCCACGAACGGAGCCTATGAGCCGACTCGAGCCCCCAGTAAGTAAGAAGCGACGTCAGGAACACCGCGACGAAGGCGGGAGCTCCTGTGCCGGTACCGACCGTCATGGCGAAGGCGAAGATCACGATCGGCATGAGACTCGCCATCAAAGGCCGGCGCCAGCGGAACGTAGAGATCTCTCCCACGGTCGTCGCGACCCACAGGGCTGCGACGATGATGATCGCGTAGCCGGGTCTTATCGGGATCGGTGCGTAGTCGACCTGGCTATGTTCGTAGGCGCGGTACAGGGATCGCCACAGAGCATTGAGCGAATCTGGCGTCGGAAGGCTCCAGAAAGTGAAGCGAGCGTGGAACACCAAAGACAGGTACCAGGCGAGGGTGGCGAGCGAGACGAGGAATGTCACTGGGGTGCTTAGCCCCAAACGTCGAGCTCCAACCGCGATCCCCGTTGCGATCAGCATCCCCAGGATGGCGGGACCCGGATAATCGCCGGTAGCGAACAGCTGGTTGAAGGTGAAGAGCGAGACGGCCAGCATGAACCACAGCCCTAAACGCGCCTTAGCCTCAGATCCCACTTGCACCTACCTCTTGGGTGGCTGCGTTCGTCGGGCCCCAGACGTTCCAGAGGGAGGACCACGATGTGGCTAGTGAGTCACCGGGAGACAGCATGAGCGTCTTGACCCCGGCGCGATCGAGGAGCGTCGTCGTTGCCGTTTCGGCCCGCTCGGTGTCAGCGCTACGACCAGAGCCGTAGTGGTGGGCCGGAAGGATCACCGCGATGACCATCTTGAACCTCCGAGCGCAACGCGTCAGTGCCTGAGCTGTTTGGAGTGAGGGAAGACCTGTCACCGCGATCAGAACGCCTTCGACGTTCGCCTGATTCTCTAGTTCGCTCAGTCGTTTCAGGAACGGATCGACGTCCTCGGTGGATTCAGAGGACTCGACCGTGGCGAGGAGATCGAGGCATCGGTGGAAATGGTCGGAACCTCGAGAGGATCGCTGGCCGATGCCGATCGACCTCGCCAACCGGAAGGCATAACCCGCTCGGTGGTACAGGTCGATCACGGACGCCGAAGCTTCGACGGCTCTTTCCCAACTCGACGGCACGAACGCTTGGCTGCGGTCGTCGAGCAGAACCGTGGCACGCGCGTGCCACGGCGTTTCCTCCTGACGGACCATGTAGCGGTTGCGTTTGGCTGTGGCCGGCCAGTGGATCCGGCGCAGGTCGTCACCTTCGACATATTCACGCAGTGTGTAGAAGTCTTCCCCCGAACTGCCGGTTGGTTGCCGTCGGGCGCTGACGGTGATCGTGCGTCGAGTACCTGAATCACGTGGAAGGACCAGAGGCTCGATCCTCGGGTATGCGAGGAAGTTCGTTTGGCCGGCCGCGCTCGAGCGGACGCGCGCTACGCCGAAAGGGTCGGTGACGGTGATCTCTAGGGGGCCAACGGCGTAGTTGCCTCGCCGCGAGGGACGAAGAGTGAATGCAGTGGTTCGTGTGCCTTTCGGCTCGATGCCTCGGATAGCGAAGCGTGCCCGGCCCGAGAGTTCGGGAGGAACCTGATCTTCGAGTAGCAGCAGGGGCGCTTGCCCGCGTCCTTCGTTCGTCAAACGGAGTTCGACCCGAACGTCCCTGCCGGCCTGTGCTCGTTCCGGCACCACGCTCCGGCTAACCGAAAGATCGTGCTTCCCCAATCGGACCAATGCAACGGCGATAAGGACCAAGGCCAGCAGCCCAAAACCCAATTGACCGAGGGCGTCGACGCCGAGCGTGGCGCTCGTTACGCACAGAGCCAGCCCGAAAGCGACCACGAGCCAGCCTCTAGCCGTGGGCAACGATGCTTCCCTTCTTACGACCTAGGTGATGGGACGGCGATCCGTTCGAGGACCGCGGTGAGGACGTCTTCGGATGACGCACCACGCATCTGCGCTTCCGGCGCAAGCAGGATCCTGTGCGCGAGGACCGGGATCGAGATGTCTTTCAGGTCGTCGGGGATCACGTAGTCGCGTGCTCTCGTTGCTGCCAGAACGCGTGATGCCTTCAGCAGATACAGGGACGCCCGCGGGCTTGCTCCCAGATAGACATCGGGATGATCTCGAGTCGCTTCACAAACGTCGACGATGTAGCTCTTCAAAGAAGGTGCTACGTGGACCTCGCGAGCCATCTTGATCAAGACGCTGACGCTGGCTGCGTCGGCGACGGGCTCCAGGTCCTCGAGCGGGGAGTGCTCACCGTGACGCTCAAGGACTTCGAGCTCGGCTTCCCGGTTCGGGTATCCCATCGACAAGCGCATCATGAATCGATCGAGCTGAGATTCGGGGAGGGGATAGGTGCCCTCGTGCTCGATCGGGTTCTGCGTGGCGATCACCATGAAGGGTTCTTCCAGCATGTGAGTGATGCCGTCCACCGTCACCTGGCGTTCTTCCATGCACTCGAGTAGGGCGCTCTGCGTCTTCGGAGAAGCTCGGTTGATCTCGTCACCCAGAACGATGTTCGAGAACACGGCTCCCGGCTTGAAGTCGAACTGACCCGTGCCTCGGTCCCAAACAGAGACCCCCGTGACATCGGTGGGGAGCAGGTCGGGGGTGAACTGGATCCGTCGCCATGTGCAGCCGACGGAGCGAGCGATGGATTTGGCGAGCATCGTCTTGCCCACCCCGGGCACGTCCTCCAAGAGGAGATGACCCTCCGCTAGGAGCGCCACCAGGGACAGCTTGATCGTGGCCTCTTTGCCCTGGATGGTCCGTTCAACATTGCTCACGATGCGCTCGAAGGAGCGCTGGAACTCAGAGAAATCGCCCGCCAGCACGGTTGTCTGTGGCCTCGTGTCGGCCATGTATCCCCTTTCGAACGACATCTTCCCCCCTGGACGAATCAGCGTAGCAAGTCCCCGAAGCTACGGACGTGTTGCAGATTACTACTAGTGTAGTAGTAGCCCCTCTGGATATACTCCGCGGGTCCGTAATGGGTTCTAGGGGGAGGGCTGTTTCAGATGCGTAAGTCCAGAAAACTTTGGGCACTCCTCGTTGCCATGATGCTCCTCGCCGCTGCGTGCGGTGGGGACGACGATGGTGCCGAGGAAGACGATGGGGGAGAACCGGCCGCCGAAGGGGCGACCTTGGTCTTCGGGACCTCGGCCGATCCGGTCGTACTCGACGGTGCTCTCGTGTCAGATGGTGAGTCGCTACGAGCGATCGACCAGATGTTCGAAGGTCTTGTGACGCTCGAGCCGGGGACGACTGAGGTCGTACCGGGTCTGGCGGAGTCGTGGGAGGTTTCGGAAGACGGCACCACGTACACCTTCACTCTGAGAGAAGGCGTGAAGTTCCACGACGGTACTGATTTCAATGCGGAAGCCGTGTGTGCCAACTTCGATCGTTGGTATGGCTTCACCGGTTCGTTCCAGAACCCGAGTGCCAGCTACTACTGGCAGACCGTGTTCGGTGGGTTCAGCGACGGTAAGACAGACTCGCTCTTCGAGTCCTGTGAAGCTCCCGACGAGACCACCGCGGTACTCAACCTGACTGGTCCGTCGGCCTCGGTTCTGGCCGCGTTGAGCCTGACGGCGTTCACGATCGCAAGTCCTACTGCGCTCGAGGAATTCCAAGCCGATGAGGGCAAGGTAGACGCAGACGGCATCTTCGCTCCGACCGGGACGTACGCGACAGAGCACCCGACCGGCACAGGGCCGTTCAAGTTCTCCGAGTGGGTTCGTGGGGATCACCTCACGATGACGCGCAACACGGACTACTGGGGCGACTTCGAAGGAAACATCGACGAATTGATCTTCCGTCCGATCGCCGACCCGGCAGCTCGTTTGCAGGCGCTGCAAGCCGGCGATATCCAGGGCTACGACCTCGTCGACCCACAGGACTACGAGACGGTGTCCGGCGACGATCAGCTGCAGCTGCTGAACCGGCCGGCATTCAACGTCGGCTACATCGGCTTCAACCAAGCCATTGCGCCGTTGGATGACCTTGCCGTTCGTCAGGCGATCGCCCACTCGATCGACCGCCAAGCGGTCGTCGAAGCGTTCTACGCGGGCCAGGGCGTTGTAGCTCACGAGTTCATGCCACCCGAGGTCGTTGGTTACGCAGATGATGTAACCCAGTACGACTACGACCCAGAAGCCGCTGCCTCGATCCTCGCGGATGCGGGTATCTCAACTCCGGTCGAGATCGACTTCGCGTATCCAACGGATGTAGAGCGTCCTTACATGCCGGATCCTCAGGCGAACTTCGAGGCTATGGTTGCGGACCTTGAGGAGAACGGTCTCTTCAAGATCGAGCAGAAGTCCGCGACGTGGAGCCCCGACTACCTCGACAATGCCGACAACGGTCGTTACGGCATGTACCTGCTGGGGTGGACCGGAGACTTCGGTGACGCCGACAACTTCGTCGGGACGTTCTTCCAGACGGCACAACCGGCGTGGGGCTTCGACAACCAAGAGATCTTCGATGCTCTCGATGCTGCCGAGACAGAGACCGATCCCGCAGCCCGTGAAGGGCTCTACCAGGAAGCCAACCGCTTGATCATGGACTTCCTGCCGGGTCTTCCCTACGTGCACACCCAGCCGGGCCTAGCGTTCACCGCGAACGTCTCCGGCTACAAGCCATCACCCGTTTCGCTCGAGCCGTTCTCGATCGTCACGGTCAACTAAGTAGCTGAGTAAAAGAGGCGGGGCCCCAGGGCCCCGCCTCTTTCTTAGATACCTATCTCTTAGATGCTGAAGTTCGTTCTTCGTCGGCTGCTCCAGCTGATCCCGATCCTTCTCGGGGTCTCGATCCTTCTGTTCGCTTTCGTGCGAGCGCTACCCGGGGGACCGGCGGATGCCCTGCTGGGAGAACGGTCAACACCCGAGGCCGAAGAACTGATCAACGAGGAACTGGGTCTCGATCAACCGATCCACATCCAATACGCCCGCTACATGAAGAATCTCGTCCAGGGCGATCTGGGAACCAGCGTGCGATCGCGACAGCCGGTCATGGAGGAGCTGAAGCAGAGGTTCCCAGCGACGGTCGAACTGGCTCTAGCTGCCATGTTGTTCGCGCTGCTGTTGGGCATCCCGCTGGGCATCCTTGCGGCGAAGCGATATCTAGGGTTCCTCGACAACGCCAGCCTGTTCGTGTCGCTGATAGGGATCAGTTTCCCCGTCTTCTTCTTGGCATTGCTTTTGAAGTACTTCTTCGCGATCAAGTTCCACTGGTTCCCGACCGTCGGCCGTCTCGACGTCACGCGCTCGCTCGAGCATCCAACGAACTTCTTCCTGTTGGACGCGATCATCGCCGGCGACTGGGCCGCGGTGAAAGACGTCCTTCGCCACATGGTTCTTCCGGCGATCGCACTCGGAACTATCCCCCTGGCGATCATCGCTCGCATCACTCGAGCGGCGGTTCTCGATGTTCTGAACGAGGACTACGTTCGGACCGCGAAAGCCAAGGGGCTCGATCCACTCGGTCGTCGATCGTCGTCACGTGATGCGCAATGCGATGCTGCCGGTTGTCACAGTGGTGGGACTTCAGACGGGCCTATTGCTCACGGGTGCGGTGTTGACAGAAACGGTCTTCGCGTGGCCGGGGATGGGTGCCTGGATGTTGGATGCGATCCGCTTCAGGGACTATGCGGTGATCCAAGGGGGCATCCTGTTTTTCGCAGTGCTGGTGTCGTTGGCGAACCTTGCCGTCGATGTGTCTTACGCGTATCTCAATCCCCGGATCAGGTTGAGTAAATGAGTCTCGCCCAGGCTGAAGCCGTCGAGCTCGAACTCGAACAGCCGAGTGGTCTGTGGCGTGATGCGCTCGACCGGCTCAAGCACAATCCCGGAGCGATCATCGGCGCGATATTGATCCTTGTCTTCGTGATCCTGGCGGTCTTCGCTCCTTTGATCGCGCCGCATACCCCGGGGGAACAGGTCGGAGATCTCGGTGGTGTGGGTTCGCCCCCTTCATCGGAACATTGGTTCGGGTTGGACAAACAGGGCCGCGACTATTTCTCACGCATCGTTTTTGGGTCGCGTTTGTCACTCCTCGTTGGGGTTCTCTCCGTGTCGGTGGGCCTGGGCTTCGGATTGGTTCTCGGTGCCCTGTCGGGTTACCGGGGAGGTTGGGTTGACGGCCTGGTCATGCGGACGATGGACATCATGTTGGCCATCCCGTCCTTCCTGCTTGCCATCGGGCTTGTGACTCTCCTCGGCCGGGGGCTTACGCAGATCATGATCGCCGTCGGAGTCACACAGATCCCCCTGTTCGCGCGCCTTCTTCGAGGCGGTGTCCTATCGCAGAAGGAATCGGATTACGTCTTGGCAGCGCGGTCTCTCGGAGTTCCCGGTCGTCGCTTGCTGTTGCGACACATCCTGCCCAACGCCCTTTCTCCGCTGATCGTCCAAGCGACCTTGTCGATGGCCACTGCGATCATCGAGGTGGCCGCACTGAGCTTCGTCGGCCTCGGCCCCCAAGCGCCGGGCCTACCCGAATGGGGTCTGATGCTTTCCGACGCGGCTTCACGCCTCGAGTCCGGAGCTCACCTCGTGTTCTTCCCGGGCCTGGCCATCGTGCTCAGCGTTCTCGGGTTCAACATGCTCGGCGATGGCTTCCGTGAAGCACTCGATCCGAAGTTGAAGAACTGATGGAACCTCTTCTTTCGGTCACCGATCTGGAGGTTCGATTCAAGACGCGCCGCGGGACCGTCCACGCGGTCAACGGG
>CAVZYX010000014.1:0-8205 GCA_963779645.1 uncultured Actinomycetes bacterium | reverse complement strand
CCTCCTCTGTTCCAACTTAGACGCTGAAGCAACAACAAAATCATCGTTTCGCTCCGCATTTCCTCCGACCGAAGACGCAGCCGACGATAGGAGGACCGTCTGAGGGCGGTTCGGTATCGCAGCGTGCGGTTGACGGCGGAGCGACCGGTGCTGGAAGAAAGCCATGCCGACGACGAGGCTGTGGAGGTCGGTGCATGGCGAGGTCGGAGCGGACACAGAGGGTCTGTAGAAGTAGCGTTACCTGATATGGACCGGACTCCTCAGCAGACCCCCGAAGACGTGATCGACTACTACGCCCGCGGTGCGGAGTTCTCCCGGCTGGAATCGGACGAAGGTGTTCTGGAAGCTTTGAGGACGAAAGAGTTGCTCGGGCGCTTCATCACGGGACAAAGGATAAAGATCCTTGATGTCGGAGGGGGCGTAGGTGTGTACGCCTCATGGCTTGCGGAGCTAGGTCATCACCTGCATCTTGTGGACCCTGTGCTCGTGCATCTCGAAAAGGCACGACGACGAGCTGGCGATCCTCCTAGATTCGAAGTTTCCCAGGCCGATGCCAGATCGCTTCGCTTCGAAGACGACCTCTTTGATGCGGTCCTGGTGATGGGTCCGCTCTATCACCTCCACGAACGAGGGGATCGAATCCTGGCAGCGAGCGAGGCCCATCGGGTGTGTAGGTCCGGTGGCACCGTTATCGCAACCGCGATCTCGCGGTATGGCCCGATGCTGAACGGGCTCCGCGACGGCTGGATCACCCAGCCAGACAGTTTCGAGAGACTCCAGCGCGGATTAGAAGACGGCGTGAGGCCGCCTCAGCCACAAGGCGCGAGCTTTCCCCAGTCGCACTACCACCTCGCGGACGAACTCGAGGAAGAACTCCACGAAGGAGGACTCGGGGTAACAGAGGTCCTCGGCATAGAAGGGCCCGGCTGGCTATACCCGAACTTCAAACAGATGTGGACCGACAGAGTCATGCGCGAACGCATCCTTTGGGCGGCTCGGGCGCTCGAATCGAATCCGTTCATGAAGCACGTCAGCGCTCATCTCATGGCCATAGCCCAGAAACCGTAGCGATCCACCCCAACGACCGACGAAAAGAAACCGACACTGAGCTTCGCCCTCCGCGCAGCCCGCGGGAACCATACCGAAGGCAGACTCAAAACTGACTCGACCTGGACAGGAGGGCGACAAAGAGGTCGGCGATCTGGAGCCAGGAGATGACCCCGTCAGCCATGAGATCAGGGTTGTAGGGCGCTACGCCACGAATGGGCCCTCGCCCACCCGGTTGTAGCCCAGCGCGTCCTAGTAACCAACCTGACTCCGGAAAGCCGCGGGCGAAGTGCTCAGCGGAGTTACGGGCGAGCCACGAGCCGGGCTGGGAAGGAGACGCGCCTGGGCCCGTTCTTGAGGGCCGCCGGCTAGGCTTAGCTCGCCCCTTCGATCTCGATCGTCACAGAACCGTCGGGGTTTTCGGAAAGGACCGTGATCGAAAGGCCACTGGGGTCTGAGTAGGTCTCACCCACGGTCCATATGGCCCCCTCGTCGTTCGGATCGCCGTCCCCATCCGCGTCGATCACACGCGCCCCGACCGTCGGGAGAAGTCCGAACTTGACGGGAGTCAGATCGACAAGATGGAGGATGACACCTTCACCGGGGATACCAGAGTCGTATCCCTGGCGGCGCCGAAGCTCTGCCGTTAGGAAGATATCGGGGGAGCTGCCCACGAAGGCCTTGGCCCATAAGTGACCTGATGCTGGAAGTGGACCCTCGAGCGGATACAGGGTCACGGTGTGGGTTCCCGGCGCTGCTGTGAAGGTGTTCTGTTCGGGGATCCAGCCCGCCACGTCTTTGAAGAACGCGATCGGATGCTGCGCCACCCGTCCATGTGAACCCGACGGATCGGATCCGAATCCGGGATTGCTCATCACGTCCCACCCACTACTAGGTGAACCACCCAGCGCGGAATGGAAGTGGACACCGATCGCGTGGACCAACTCGTGGGCGACGATGGCCTGATCTTCAAATGAGCCAAGCGCCGGGTCCTCGGTGTCGCTTCCCGCCCGCGCAATGGAAAGGAAGCGATGCTCGCCCTCGACCTTGAACAAGGCCCGTCCCGCCGATGCACCTAGCTCTCCGTTGAAGATCATCACAACGCCTTCGTAGCTCGACATATCGAGTTCGGCGTCCGCTTTCTTGATGCACTCTGCCTGGGCTTGAGGAAGTCGCCCGTCGGACATGTAGTAGTCGTAGCCTCGAGAGAGCTCGTGCCAACCGGAGACCTCCCCCGAGCCTGCATCGAACTGACCGAACGAGATCTCGCTGAGATAATTCCCGATCCCCGGAGCTGTGTCGCCCATGAGTTCCGCGAACCACTCAGGCGGGTGTGGTTCCAAAGGCTTGTCGGCGAAGCGGCAAAGGGTCGTCAGGTATGGGTGCGAGCCGAGTTGCGAATCGGGCGGCGTGGTCGTGACCGGCGGCAACGGCGGCGTGCCGGATGTGTGGCAATGCAGCACATGCAGATGATCGACATAGCGCCACCCAGAGGCTTCGTATTCAAGCCGCAGGTCGATCGTCACCTTCTTATTCGCGGGGACGTCCTTATCCAGTTGCTGCCGACCGATGACCTCGTGTTGGTCATCATGCGCTACGACAACGCATCGAGCTCTGACCTTCTTGGAGCTCGTGTTCCGCAGTTCGAGAACGCCGTTCACGAGGCGATCGTTCTGTAGGTCACTCGGTGGGAAGGGGAGACTCCAAAAGCGCGCCTTGATAGGAGACACCTTGTGCGCCTGTGAGGAAGTCGGGGGCCCGACAGCGACCGTCACCGCGCACATCACAAGAACCGCCCTAGTAAGTCTCTTCACGACTCCCCCTCCGCTTTTGGCCGCTCAACACTAGCGAACTCGAAGCTCGGGAGGAAGGCCCGTTGGACACCCGTTCTTGCGGCTACTGGGCTGGCTTTCGCCGCGGCCAAACTCGTCTAAGGCGGGATTCGGCGGAGGCCGCCGTACGACTGGGGAACAAGTTCGCCTCTCTCCCCGTCAGAATCATCGACATGACGAAAGTAGCAACCCTTGTCGCTCTGATACTCCTGGGATCCGCTTGCACAGGATCGTCCGAGACTCCAGCATCCGAGCCTCAAGAAACCAAGAAGACCCTGGCACTCGACCTTGTCGAAAGCAAGGTTCATCCCAAAGCCACCGCAGAACTCGAGATCCATTTCCCTTTCCCCAGGAGTCACACCTGGGGCCTGGAAACGCAGATCGAAGAAAAAGGAAACGAGGGGTGGGAGCCCCTCTATTACGTCATCACCGACCCGAACGAAGACACACCCGCTCCGTACTACCGGTACGGGCGAAAGAACACCGCTATCCCTGGAATCGGATTCGAATCGACAGAGAGTCCGGTTGAGCTGGAGATCCGCATACCGCCGCTCGATCCAGGCTCCTACCGCATCTGTAAGGACCTTTCACCGAACGAGCCGACGGGTGACACGTATCAATCTGTCACCGCCTGCGACCACTTCCGGGTAATCCCGATAGATGCGCCTTCTCACTAGCGACGCGTCTTGCTTCTTTTCGGTGGAGATCGCAGCAACAGGACCAACCTGATTACTTCACTGGGTCCCCCGAGACTTAGTGTCATTGATTGATGAAGCTCTATCTCAGTTCCTATCGCCTTGGTGCCCAGCCTTCGGCATTGCGGGATCTGGTTGGCGGGAGCGGGGGCCGTGCCGCGCTCGTGTTCAACGCTTTGGATCAATACCCAGAACGTCTACGCGACTTCGACAGAGAAGCGACCGATCTTGCCAGTGTCGGGTTTGATTCCGGAGAGCTGGATCTGCGCCGCTACTTCGCAGCTCAGGATCAGCTTCGGTCGGTTCTCACAACATTCGATCTGCTGTGGGTCGTCGGCGGAAATACGTTCATCTTGGCAAGGGCGATGATGCAATCGCGATTCTCCGAGGCAGCGCGCGAGCTCGTGGAAGAGGGCCGACTGGTCTACGCGGGGTACAGCGCCGGTGCATGCGTGCTGGCTCCTGACCTCGAAGGCGTGCGATTGGTGGATGAACCAGAGGTGATCCCCCCCGGATATCCGCCAACTGCAGAACCTTCGGCCTTGGGTTGGATCCCATGGCGGATATTGCCTCACTGGCGTTCAGATCATCCCGAGAGCGAGTCGGTCGAACGCGCCGCGGCTTTTCTAGATGCGCATGACTTGCCGTACAAGACTCTGCAAGACGGCCAAGCCCTTACCTGCGATGGCTCTCGATATCGGCTTGTTCCTTAGCGTTCTCCTCGGTCGGTCAAACTGCCGGTCGAAGAGGGGTTACGCGGCTCCCCAGCGGGGCCAGCATCAGAATGTCCGCGAGACTGGGCGGACGAAATGAAAGAGATGCCGTGGCTTAACGACCGGCGGCGCGTTCGCTCCGAATATTCGACCGAGGATGGGCTCCTGGGTCGGCGCGCTGCATATCTGCCCCTCCTTGAAAGGTTCTCCAACCGAGCCGAGCTCGGCTGCCTGCCGCGAACTCATCAAACAGGAGTTGTTTCCCCCGGTCTGCGCAGGAATGCACGCTCCGGTGGTGCTTTTTGGTCCGCGCAGGGCGCTCAGGACTCGCAGTTCGAGGCCGTCTCGATCCTGGCGCAGGAGTCGGTGCCGTCTCCGCCGTCTGCCGTGTCTTCGTCGCCGCGACCGTCGATGGTGTCGTCTCCGCCCCGGCCCTCGAAGCGGTCGTCCCCGGCGCGGCTCACCAGCACGTTGGGACCATCGTCACCGATGAGGGTGTCGTTGCCGTGACAGGTAAGCGCGTTCTCGGCGGCGGTCACGCTCGACACCTCGTCGCCGTCGGGATGGTGGAACACGCTCCGTCCTTCGCTGAGATCGACGGTTACATCCAGCCCCGCACAGGCCACGACCGTGTCGCTGCCGTCGCCCCCGTCCATGATATTGTCCCTGTTGAGCGGAACCAACTCATCGTCACCGGGCCCACCCAGCATCTCCGCATCACCGTCTTGGCCGGCCCGAAGGATGTCGTCCCCGCCCCTCCCCTCCAGCATGCCCCCTCCGAAATACCCAGCGTCGAGCACGTTGTCGCCGGCGTCACCGTGGATCTCGTCTCCCATCCCGGTGCCGTAGACGTTCTCGATGGTGCCGAGGGCGAGCGAATTGGTGCCGGCGCCGGTGATCACGGCCGTGCCCGCGGCGAGGTCTACCTGAGCTGGTCCGCGAGAACCGCTTGGTTCCCCGCTGCCGGAGGGCTTGGCCACCATCAGCAGGTCGGCGCCGGGCCCCCCATCGAGCTCGTCGTCGCCGCGATCCTGTCCGGCTTTGAATGTGTCGTCACCGGCCTCGCCGAAGAGGCGGTCGTCATCTCGACCACCCAGGAGGAAGTCGTTCCCGCGACCGCCGCAGATGAGGTCCCGGCCGCCTTTGCCGTCGACGGAGTCGCTGCCGCCCCTCGCCGCGATCACGTCGTTGCCGGGCGTACCCACGAGGGAATCGCTGTGGCCGGTTCCGACGATGGTCGCCTGTCGCCCATGGCATCGAGCGTCCGATGGCCGGGCGTTAACGGTTGAGCCCGCCATCATCACGCCCAGGATGGTCAAACTGATCAAGCACTTCGTCGACATCGGATCTTCCCCTCCAGAGATAACTGGCCGTTCAGCTATCGAGAAGGACGCACGAAGGGCGCCCTCCGTTCCACGGCGGCCTTGCCCAGCGGAGGGCTGTTCTAAACGGCATTCTGAAAGACATATTCGAGTAGACGGTCGAAAAGGCGAACCGCTCGGGATCGACGATGGAGTGGCTTGAGTGCTGTGCTGGGAGCGCGCCCGCGAGCGTCGGCCACCCCTAAGTCAAAGTCCTTTCGAGAAAAGCGATGTACTCCGACGGGAGCGAGGAAGCCTTCGCGCCTTCTAATACTGACTCAACATAGTCAGGTCGCAACTGCGCATCGCCGTGGTCGGTATGGCACCTTCGCCTTGCCTCCTCCAATCCGACGTACGTGATTGCGTCAACAGAATCGCCATCCAGCTCCACCGTAACGGTCACAGGCTCGTAATTCTCTGGATTCTTTGCGGTTCTGTGGCCCTCGATGCGGTCGACAACAGACCGGTCTCCGTCTGACCTGATTACAAGCTGTCTCGATAACCGATATACCGTTCCCCACACATGGTCGTCTTCGTGACCAGCCACTACGTTGCAGACCCGAGCGTCTTGTTGCGCACTATAGAGGTCAACAGTGAAACGAAAGCCTCGGAGGACAGCTGAGCCTACGAACTCCACCCTTGTCGGCGTGCCAGCGGGTGCATACCTGTTGTGCTCCTCAATGGCCTTCCCGAGCCGGCCCAAGGACATGTTCGATCCGTACTGAAACAGCAGAGCCTTCGCGCTAGTCACGGGTCCGCCTTCATCCAAGTGAGGTAATGAGGTCGGCCAGAGCGTTGGCGGCGCGTTTGAGTTGGCGTTTGGTGATGCGGTGGACTTTGGTGTTGTAGCCGTGCGCGTCGTATGTGTTGACCAGCGCCCAGTACTTCTTGTGCGCATGGCGCGCCAGTTGTCGCACGGCAGGACCGGCCTTCGTCGTATCCGCACCGTCGTAACTGAACGGATAATCGGCGATGCGTTCGTCGACATCTGATTCGTAGGGGCTGTGGATCGGATCCTCTTTGTCAGAGGAATCGGTGTGCATCGGGTTGGCGACATCACCGACGATGTGAGCGAGGTAACCGAGCGCCTTGCTGGCGGCGCGCTCCTTACCGGCTGCCAGTCGCTTCTCGACGCGCTTGAACCACACTGCCGCTGCCTCGTCGGCACCGCCCCACTCATCGCCCCAGCGATCGTAGACATGCCACCAAGTGCCTGAAGCGTGGTCGATACCGTCCTTGGTGTCGGGATCGTCGGTAGCGTTGAGCGCCACGTTGACCCGCACCCATGACGCGTCATCACCTGCAGATTCGAGCGCCTTATCGAGGATCCAGTCGTGGGTTCCATAGCCGTCCGGCCCATCGGGGCCGTTGGCCCACGCAGATGCGGGGGTCGCGGGAGCCATGAGCGCGATCACGACCAACACTAGAACGGGGCGCCTCCTCATCCCACTACGCATCTTCTGCTGACGGCAAACGAAGAGGCTCCGCGTCGCGGTACGCCGCAGGCCCTCGATGTTCGTGTGGTACGGCTGTCTCTCAGTCGCCCATCTCTCAATCCACTGGCCGTGAGGCCGTGGAGGCGACTCGGCCAACTTCAGCACTGCCATTGCAATATCTACCGCCCGCCCACTAGTAACCGCATTGAAGTGCGAATGCTCCGCTCCCGTATTGATCCCCGCGGGGTGTTGCGCCGGGGATTCAGGTTCCGTATATGGATGAGCAGCCGAATCCCGCTGCGTGAAAAGCCAACTCAATTCCTGGCCGAGTTGCTCATCTTCGGCCCCCGATACTCCAAAGGCGGCACTAAATGCGTGCCGAAGAAACTTGTGCCTCTTGTCACGTCTCGGTTGCTCAGGAATCAAGTACTTCACGTCCCCGAACACGGCTTCGATCGTGTGTGCTGAAGCCGTAATAGCCACCAGTGAGGCACGAAACTCACGGAGGATCGCCCCGCTTTCGGGGCGGCTGACAATTGCCGCGAATGCTCGCCGGGCCTGGAGTTCGTGTTCGACTGCCACTTCGACCCATCGAGCCCACATGATCTGATGCATCGCTATCGATAACCCGGGTGAACGCTTCCCCATCTCCACGGCTTCCTCGCGGAACACCCTCCGTTCCTCTCCGAATGTGCGCTTCAGCTCTCGGATACCCTCAGGAGTCCCAGCCGCTGCGACACGCCTCTGAAAGTCCCCTTCGACATCCTTGAATCGTTGCTCGCGCTCCACCCACCACGCGCCGTTCCAGCTCGACGGGAGATTCACGACTCGTCATAGCTTCATCATTCCGTGCACCCCGTTCTGCGTCGACACCAGCGGGACCAGATCGCCATCCTCAGCCGTCCGGCCCATCGGGACCGTTCGACCACGCCCTGGCGGAATGTGGGGTTTTACAGGACAACCACAACTGCCAATGCAATAGCGGTTGGCCTCATGCTAGTGGCTATACCAGCCGCTGTTCGGGGCGTGGTCGATGATTCCCCCGTTAACTGAGGCGGCTCGCCATCTCATGTGCCGGGTCTCTTTCAATGGAGAACGTGGCCCTGAACAGCAATACATTG
>CAVZYX010000013.1:0-7410 GCA_963779645.1 uncultured Actinomycetes bacterium | reverse complement strand
GTACCGCGCGCGGGAGCCCCAGCCAGAGGCCCCGACTGGGACGTGAACGTCGACTCCTTGGCGAATCGATGGTGCGGGTGCCCGACATCCAAAGTCGCGAAGGAATTCTCGATATGAAGGCGCGGGGCGTCATGGGCATTGAATCGGAGTGTTTCGACGCTCGATCGTAGCTCGCCCCACAACGCGAGCCCGAGGGTCCTCCATACATGGGTCGACCACCACGGGATCTCCCAGAGCCGTGGTCCCGAGAACTACCAGAGCACGACGCGGCTCCAAGACATCCTGGGCCAGTGTGAGCCCGCTCGGATCAAACATGAAGGTGAGAGAGCTTCCGTCGTGCTGTCCGAGGGAGTTGAACGTCGGACTCCACAGCTGACCGCTGACGATAGGCACAGCGACTGCGAGCCCAAGAAATCCAACCGCAAGCATCGCGCGAATCCATAACCTTTGTTCGAGTAGACGGTACGCGTGAGATAGTAGGAGTATGCTTAGAATTCCGATCGGCCATATAAACCATGCCGGTGCATCTCTATCGATGACGCATACGAGCCCGACGGCAAGGACGATGGCGCCACCCTTCTGAAAAAGAGCGTGAGGGCCAGGCCTTGAGGATAAGAACCCTAACGGAATTGAGGCAGTGAGGGCAAGCGGCCCAAGAAGTACTAGCAGAAACACTAAGAGGCCCATACCCGCGAGACCGGGATTGATGGCCTGCAGTGCGTCAGGACCTAGTTTTCCCCAATAGTGGTTGAATCCGAGGAGAAAGGCAAATCCGGCGACGCCATTTGCGAGCAAGCTCAGCGCCAAGATCTCGCCAAAAAGCGTCACGAGTTGGCGAGCCCCAGTTTCCGGCAGGCTCCGTTCGGTCGGTTGGCTCGGCGCGTCTCCATTCTTCGTCCCCTCCGCCGGACGAGTCCTTCCCCCCTTCGGACGAGTCAGCCAAACCAACGCGGCCAAAGCGACGAAAGCGCCTATAGCGCGTGGCACAGTCTTGGCGTTGCCCCCCGTCGATGAACGCAAGCGACACCAATCCTCTCAGCTATTTCGTCGGGTGCCGGAAGGTTCGCGCCCCTGTTTCCCCGGTCAACGGTTGGCGGGAACCCCTGCCGCTCCATGGTGTGTCAGAACCTCGGCGGTCCCCGGCGGTCCCCTGTCCGAGTGGTGTGCTCGCACCTTCGCAGCTTATCGAACGTGTGTTCCAGACTCCGCATCACGTGCCTGGCCGCGCGCTTGCATCTTGTGATCCATGCAGTCGGGTGTTAAGCCGTGCGGCGGCGCTACCAGGCCGGATGTGGCAGCCCGTAATCACCCCTCCGCGGCAGATGCCCACGCCTCGCGTCTGGCGCTCCCGACATCCGTAGCGCTCCCTGCAGGCGGGCCCGAGCCGCGCCGCACGGACTCCATGGTTGCGTGTGCCCACGTGGCGTCGATCGGCCCCCGTTGAGCCGAGCACGCCGGGCACACCCGTTCGCGAGCGTGGCCGGTCGCAGCAGCCAGAGTCGCTCTTGAGAGGTGAAAGAATTGTGTGACCTCGGTAGGGGAGGCGAGTCTGGATGCCACCTGAGCGGACATACAGGGCGTTGCTGGTCGGCAACGGCACGTACTCGGCGCCCCGCGAGCGCCCCTCTACTCTTTTCGGGCCCCCGAATGACGTCCGAGCAATCCGGTCGGCACTCTGCCATCCAGACTGGGGTCTACACGAGGAATCCAATGTGGAGGTACTTATTGATCAAGGTCGTGACAAGATAGCCCGAGCCACCGAACGGTTCTTTAGCTCAGCGTCAGGTCTGGATCAGCTCTTCTTCTTCTATTCGGGTCACGGGTTGCAGCAGGCGTTTGACCGGCTATACCTCTGTGGATCGGACACCGAAGAGGACCTCCCAGTGTCAACTGGAGTATCAGTCGAAACAATCAATGCTTTGGTGGAGTCGACGAGCGCGCTGGCTACAGTCGTGATGCTTGACTGCTGTTATAGCGGCATCCTGAAGGGTCGTGACCCGGCAATCGCCGCCCAAGGTCGCGGACGCTGGCTCTTGTCCAGTTGTCGAAGAGATCAAGGCGCGGCGGACGCGAAGACTCGTGACGACCTTAGTCCGTTTGCGGAATTGGTGGCCGAGGCTCTCGTCGGTGCTGACGCGCTAGACCTCGATGGTGACGGCTTCGTCACCATCGCAGATGTAAACCGCTATCTGACGCCCCGACTCGAGGAACGTACGGGCCAGCTCCCTACATTTCGCTACGACGGCTCGGGCGAGTTGGCGATTGCGTTAGCGCCTGGCTATCCGACCGAATATGACCAGCGCTCCGAGGAAGTCATCCGGCACGGTGCCTCGCTCGTCGCCGCTCCTCCGGTTCCGCGGGTCACCCGTACGACCGACGTTGCTGACGCTCTGCCCAATACCGGGGACGTTCGATTGCCGCTTCCCGGCCTATCCGAAAAGGGCTTGATTCGTGAAATCACGAAGTCACTGCGTAGTCACGACGACATCACAATGCGTCTGCTACTACAAGGAGCAGTACGGGATGTTGGGGAGAACGCGCCGCTAACTGACGGGCGAGAAGCCGTCTTCACCGCTCTCGACGTCATAACCACTACCGCAGCAACGGCCCTGAATTTGGAAGCCTCGGTCTGGTTTGAGCGATCCATCGCGGCACTTCGACGCACCTACGAACTGGGATTCGACCCGCGAGGCAACCTCCGATCCGAAGCAAAAGGAGCTATCCCGCCCGTAGTTCTCTGGCTGGCAATCTTCCAGCGGGTTCTCGCCGTCGGTGGCCTCTCCGTCCGGCTTGAGATGTGGCCTGCCATTCGAGAACTTGCTCTCCAGCGGCCCGAGGGACAGGACTTCAAGTACTACAAGAATTGGTTGAGACATGCACTTACGCAAGCGGCTCGTGCTGACCTGTTTAAAGTGGAGCGAGACGGCCAAAGCACTGTGACCTCCCCAATCGTTATGGCACAAGAGTATGCCTTGGGTCATCCCGCGCTCCTTCCCGATGTATTTAATGGCAGTGAGGATCGGGTACTAACGAGTATTTGTCAATTCGATGCGCTTGCTTGCGTAACCGCAGTATGTTCCGCACCGAATGAACGCGGCAGTCAATTCTATCCAAACTTCGCCAGATTCTATGGAAACCGCACGGAGCCCGCTCTCGTACGACTAGTCATTGATCCAGCGGTAAGGGATGTCCTAGCGCCTGTCGACGACGAAGTGCTCGCCCGAGCCTTAGTCGAGGTCGACCGAGTCGCCCGTGGCGAATCATTCAAATTCGACGGGTGGTGGGGATTCGAGTCCGTCGAGATTCGCGAATTTCTCGAAAGCACGCCTGCAGGACGAGGGGGATGACGGACAGGCGTGGTTGTTGCGACATGAGCGTTGATGATCGAGCACACCTTTGCTTTGCGACGAGCGGATCGTCCCGCTGCCGCTGGAAGCTTCGCCTGCTGAGCGCCGCAATGCTAAAGCAGGGTGGGGCAAGCAGTGTTGGGTAAGTGCCGGCCTCATCGCAGAGGTCCTCGGCGAACCGGCCGAGAACGACGCACGCAAGCGTTCCTGCCCGGGTAGCCGAACCGGCGGGGCGGACAGGAGCCGGCATTCTTCGCCGGCTGGCGCGGTCCCCGCTCCAATCTGTTCACGATACCGGAGGGATTACCTCCGAGACTCATCCGAGCCGTTCGCTATGGCGCCGCCGCGGTTGCCACACCCCTACCCAATCCGCTGTTCTGTGCGATCGGCTAGTGCTGACTTAGCCCGTCCAACGAAGAGCGTGGCCGTCGAAGCATGGCGGTCCACCTGCGACCACTGTCGACATTCAAGTCAGGTGTGTCATCGAACTTGCCGCGAAGGAGAGCGTCTTTCGCAACTGTGCGTAGCCATTTCGGCGAAAGAGATCGACCCACTGAAGGTTCCGAAGACGCTCAGGAACATCACAGTCCTCGAGCCGCAAGGGAATTAGAAATATCGTTCCAGCGGGCTGTTGATCGGCCACATCGAGCGCGAACTTAATTTCCTTCTGAACGTAACCTCTCTTGTTCACGGAGTTGCGACTCAAGCAAATCAGAACTATATCTGAAGAGTTGACTGCCTTAGAGATCTCAACCTCCCAATTCTGTCCACCGAGTATCGCTTCCTCATCGAGCCAGGGCTTGAACTTATCCTGCAGGAGCCGGCGGTAGAGTTTCCGCACTGCGGCCTGGTCTGACTTCGAGTGACACAAAAACAAAGAAAGACTCATTGGCAGACGGTCATCGGAAGTGGCCGTCGAAGTGCCGGACGGATCCTGCTCCAAGGTCGTTTCGGCTAAGTGAGCGTCCGTATTGACTTGGCGCCCGTCCTCGATGTCCGGTACTCCGCGCCATCCGAGCGCCGGGGCGTGAGCGAGGATATCCGCCTCAAGCCGGATGAGATCGGGAGTCGGGTCGAGGCCAAGATCCTCGACGAGCACCGCCCGCGCCCTAGCGCCGGCCCGCAGTGCGTCGCCTTGGCGCCCGCTCCGGTACAACGCGACCATGAGCAGACCCCACAGCCGCTCACGGTGAGGGAAACGAACCACCAGGCTCTCAAGCTCGGCGACTTGGTGGTCGTGGGCGCCAAGGCCGAGATCGGCCTCGATGCGATCCTCGACGGCGACGTGGCGCATCTGCTCCCAGCGGGCAACCGACGGGCGAGCGAAGTCCTCGTAGGCGAAGTCGGCCAGCGCGTCACCCCGCCAGAGGGCGAGAGCCTCCTCCAGCCTTTGGCGTGCGGGACGGAATCGACCCTCGGCGAGGAGCCGCCGGCCCTCGGCGGCTAGGGCCTCGAATTGCCAGGCATCCAGATCCTGGCGCTCGATCCGCAACAAGTAGCCCGGCTGCCGGGTGAGCAACACCGTGGATGGGCGTGGCCCTCGCTCGGGCTCGAGGATCCGCCGCAGGTTTGACACGTAGACCTGGAGCGAGTGTGTGGACCGGGCCGGCCGCTCCTCACCCCACAGCAGCTCGACCAGTTTGTCGAAAGACACCACGTGGTTGGCGTCGAGGAGCAGCACAGCGAGGAGGGCGCGCTGCTTCGGACGGCCCACATCGACGACGCGCCCCTCGTCCACCACCTCCAATGGTCCAAGTACGCCGTACTGCACCCGACCCTCCTTAGACCAAGACTAGAGATGTTCGAGCGAGCGTCAGGCGCAGTCCCGCTACGGATGCGGTCGACCTCTGGCTAATACGCGTCCCCGACAGTTCCCGTCGTCGCACCGGCTGGCTCTGATCGGTAACGACGCCATCGGTGCGTGCCTGACCGGGGCTCGCCAACCGGTCCTGAAGCATCACCGGCATTCCGCTTGGGCTCGGATCCTCGCGGCCCGGAAGGACGACCTGTCGGGGGCCATATCGGAGGATCGGCTTGGAAAACGACCGTGAAAATCGACTCGAAGCGACTGTCGGACTACGGATTCTCCTGAGTTCAGCCCAGCGGGGTGCTTGCGAGCCCGCTTGCTCCGATCGCCCCAATTGCTTGAAGTGTGGAAACAGCGAGAACGCGAACTCCTAGTCCCATACGAAACCTCCTTTCACCACGGTCGTTCTCGACCTTCGGGAGATCAAGCATTCGATTCGTGATCAGTTGGAGGACGACAAGGCAGGCGAGCGCCACACAGACACCGACACGCTGGTACCCCGAAGGGCTCAACCCAGGAGCATCGCCCTCATCCTACTCGCTCCACCTTCAGACGCAGAAAGCCGTGTACCGCCCAGTAGACTCGCTTCGGCTGTCCTTTCGAACTCTGTCGAACTGGTCAAAGGAAGCCAAGTCAAACGGGGAGGCGTCCCAGCGAGCGCGTACGATGTACGGCTCCGCAGGCCCTCTTCTGTGCTCCGGCGGTGGAGACGTCGCTGCCTGCCCCGCGATGCCTCACCAGTCACCAGGATCGTCGGTCGGGATCGACGCATCGAACTCCTCCACGTATTCGATGACATCCGCGGCGGCCTGCGCCCACGTGAGTCCGTTTGCGTCGTCGTCATAGTCCCAGAACAGTGACGCACAGGACAGCGGATCGACGAAGTTTGCCGCCAGCAGCTTCCCGAGAATCTCTAGACGATCCTCCGCGTTTAGTCCAGCGTAGGTGAGTGCTTCTCCAATCCCGAAGAGCATAGTTTTTTCGGGCACGGGCCCTTCTTGTGGGAGCGCTGTCAGCAGCGTCTCGAGGTATTCGACTAGTTCGCCCCCGTCGTGCCGATACCGAGCGCGGCCTTCATATGCGAGCGCGAGCAGTGCTTCTTGGCCCTCCGGATCAAGACGAAGCTCCCCCTCTCGTCCAGCGTTACAATCGGATCAAGAGCGTCGATATCCCTTGGGCTGGGTATTTCGTCTACTTCGCCGGCCGCGAAGTCTCGGGGTATAGCGGTCCCCAGCGGCAGTTGGACGTCGATATCGAGGTTCAACACGTTACTCGTTGCGTATGCTCGCATCACTCGTGCATCAGAGCGGAGCGCATCCAGACCCACTGCTTGCTCACGACCAGCAGTGTGTGCTTCGAGTACGAACAAGAAGATAAGGCGCTGTGTCAGCGACATGTCGACGACACTTAACCGAGCCTCTCTCACGATCGGGTCGCTCTCCGCCAGGAACGCCGTAGTCAGGGCTTCTATCTGAGAGTCGCCGAGTTCGAATAGGAACGTCCAGGAGTAGGTGGGCTCAATTACCGCTACGTGTTGTGTCCCAACGAAGGCCTGCTCCACTTGTCTAACCATATCTGCCCGACGAGGCATTTCCCAGCAGAGAAGGACATAGTAGTCGATCAACGAGTTGCCGTACCGGTTGACCGCGTCATGGTGCTGGGCCTTCAACTTCTCGTATATGCCGGGCTTGGCCTCATAGTCAGCTTTGATTTGGAAGCCAATAATCTTGGTATTCTCCCCAATCGAGAGGCGAAGTAACACGTCAACACCCGCATCGCTCGGCCCTTGCGTATCGTAAGCGACGCTTCGATGGCGCTCGACCGACCGTAAGAACTGTTCGAGTTGAAGGTGAAGTCTCGGACAAAGGTCGGAATTGTGCTTGAGTAACCCAAACTGTTCGGTGCGTTCCATGCCTGTGCGACGATACTGAAGGAGTTCAAACAACGTCTTCTGAAGGTCCGAGAAAGTCATTCCACCATCGTTCGGATTGTTTGGTCAGCGGTCCACGGAAGCAGGTTAACAAGGACCGGTCTGGGCTTCGACTCGGCCTGATCCAGTCTTCAGGACGCATCTGTGGACCCCAAGAGGCTGCTGCCTGCGCAGGTCCGGCTCTCGGCAAGGCGGGGTCTCTTCACCGCCCCACGTGCGTCTTGCGGGGAGTCGGGTGCACCGCTCGACCGCCAACCAACTGGCGTGCATCACCACTGATCCTGCTGGCCGCATCGGCCCCGTCTGGTTCGCGACCGGGGAGGTGC
>CAVZYX010000012.1:0-11528 GCA_963779645.1 uncultured Actinomycetes bacterium | reverse complement strand
GGCCGGTCACTTCCTTAGGACGCTTCGAACCTCGGTTATCGGCTTTGGGGCCGCTGGGTAAGCAAAGGGCCTTCGCGGACTTGAAGTCGAACATATGTTCGGTTACACTGCTCTTTCGGGTTAGGCATCGGTGCCTCTCTCTTCCCCCGAAAACTGTCGCACCCACACCAGAGACTGTGGGTAGACAGCGACGTGAAGGGTGGCCGGGCACCGACGAGCTTCTCTGACGAAGAGTTCCAGGCGAACCTGAAAAGGCTGCCGGTTTGGAATGACCGGTTCGAGGTTCCGAAATCAAATTGGTTTCCGTGACATCGTGCAATACCCGAGAACGTGTTCGTGGAATCTTTGCCTACGGGTTCCGAAATCCATCCCGGTGCGCTAACTAAGTTCCCTTACCCGAAGGGTGGGAATCGCATCCGATGGATGAGCATCGCCTCCCCGCAGATTCTTGTCTATCCGAACCCTTGCAGGCAGACTCGTGGCGCAAGTCGACTCATTACTTCCAAGTCACGTTTACTCATCTCGTCTTGGTCTCAACCCACCTGGCTGGGCCTTCAAGCGCATAGCTCATGCACAGATGCGCGCCCATGCTCTAGCGTTTGTCAAGAGCGGAATGCTTGTAGACAAACTCGATGTCGAAACGTACTACCCCACTCTCGACATTGACATTCTTGAACTCAATCTCGTGGCTTGGGGTTGGATCGATGGGCTACTGAAACGCTCTGCGACATCTTGGCGTACTGGAACGCGACGGAAGGTACACGAGGTATTCCAATCGGACCCGAAGGATGCGCTGTTCTTGGAAACGGTTACCTCTTGCCAATGGATCTCCGGCTAGAGGCCCTTGACGATGTAAGAGTGTTGCGCTGGATGGACGATGTCATGGTTTTCGCTCACTCTCTATCAAACCGGATCTGGGCTACGAGTTCGGCCGATGAGGAACTTGCCCTCTTGGGTCTTGGGCGAAACGAAAGCAACCCCGTTCATACGATGGACATCTGGGAGGCATTGGAACTAATCAATGATTCAGTTCTGGCTTCACTGTTTGAGGGTTTTGGCAGGCTTCCACGAAAGCGTTCAACAGAGCTGCTGCGCAGGTGTTTTGACGAAGAGATTGCCGGCGTAATGAATCCCGAGGTTCGACGCTTCCGCGGAATCCTCAAGGCAATGACATTTCGAAAGGACGGCTACGCTGCCCCGTGGTTAGTCCAGCAGCCACTTGAGATGAACATCGATCCGGCAGTAGCAGCGGAGTACTTGGGAGCGACAAGCCTCAGTGACGCCAAAACAACGGATGCTATCTTTGACCTCTTCCGAAAGCAGAATTCATCTCCCGATGACACGTTTTCCGGTCTTGTGTTGCACTTGCTGCGAGCCCTTTCGAGCAGAACATGGGCGACCGGAGGGAGAGGTGTTCGCGGAGATTCGCAGCGAACGAATCGCTTAGTGGGCCGATTCGAGCTTGGGCAGTGTGGGCCCTTCGTCGGACCCCGGTCTGGAGATCAGGACAGGTTCGAGAGCTCGCTGTGGAGGAAACGGACGTCTTCTTGAGACGGGCCCTCGTCCTAAGCCTTCGACGAGAGGCTGCAATCCGAACCTCGGAGCTTTCCACCGTCACATCCGACGTTGCGCTCCGGTCTACTCACCTGCTCGCTGTGGGCGACGAAGGAGTGAGGTGCGTCTTGCTTCGATCCGTCTTGTTGTGCATCCCACTACCAATTGTCGCGACGGCTGCTCCGGTGTCGCTACTAATGGTCGTCGGCCGGAGAATCCACCTCTCTTCGACCCAGCTCCCTCATTGCCTTGTCGTAGGCGATCAATGTGTGATCTTGGTCGTCGGGCAAGAAGACGATGAAACCATTGAAGCTTGCTTCCATCACGCTCGGGAGCGTCACGACGTAGCTCTCGGCAGTCTCCGCACCCTGGACTTCGATCTTCCAGACGTTCAGGGCTACCGTGCCCCCAACCACCGCTCCTTGACCATGAGGTTCGTAGAAATGGCCGCTCCATACCTCGTCAACTGTTCGTGGGATGCAGGACGTACTGTGGTCTTCCGGGTCCTCGGGGGCGATTTCCCACTGCACGCAGGGGTCTCCGTCAAATAGGAAGGAATCGACCGTCCACTGTTCGCCCGCAGACGCTCCCCACTCCTCTCCAGTGAACTCTCCAGAACCCAGCGGGTAGACATCGCCTTCTGGGGTCGGCCGCACATGCGGAGTTGGTTCCTCCTTCTCGGGGTACCGACCCGATTGGCGGCAATCCACAGAAACGCTTTCGATGTCCATCCCCTTTTCGCCACTGGTTCCGCGTAGCCAGCCCCCTCGTCGTTCGAACTCCCGTTGTGGGGGATCAACAGGGAACGGCTCCCAGCTGCCTACCTTTTCGCCTTGAGAGTTGAAGGTCTTCATCTCACAAACGGTGGTTGGCGCCGAAGTCGGATAGGGGCCCACCCACAAAGCAATCATATGGATCAGGGTGTCATCGGACACCTCCAAGACGCCCACGGCCGGGAACTCCCAGTGAGACGGTTCTTCACGGTGTGGTTGCTCATATCCAACGACTCGCTCTTCCTCATCGGATCGAATCTCGCCATCAACGTCATCGACCGTCCAGACTGTCCCGTCGAGCGAGACCGTCACGTAGGTGTCGGTCAAAGCATTCCCCGATCCCGGTTCCTCACCGGAATGAGCCGTGCAGGTCAGAATCAGTTCGCCGTCAGGGCGCTTGGGTCCGCAATCAGCCGAGGCGAAGCCGATCCGCCACCCCTCCTCTACTTGTGTCGTGTCCTCTCGGTATGTCCACAGGAAAGAGTGCCCTCCGAATGGATCCATTAGCCCGGCTGCAGCCATGGCCCTGAAAGCAAAGATTTCCGCGGATCCTTGTCCGCCATCCCTTCGAAAACACCGGCTGAGTGATCCGCCATTGAAGGAGCCGGTGATGGAGACGTTTCGGTCAAAGACATTCGCTTACCGTCTTTGGGGAGGGCCATTACCCCAACAGCCAACACGCATAGAAGGCCGACCGTGGACAATGCGGTGAATCCCCGGCGCATCAGTCGCTGCCTTCCGCCTCGCTCAGAACCCACTTCAAGTCCGGACCTTCCCCAGGACTTCCCGCGTCAACTGCTTTCCTCAACCTCTGGCTAAGATCATCCATGAATCACCTCCAGCGATGAGCGAAGAGCTGCTCGTGCCTTGTGCAGGTGGCTTTTCACGGAGCCCTCCGAGATATGCATGGAGTCTGCGACTCCCGCGATCGGGAGGTCCAAGAGGTAATAGAGAATGACCGCTTGACGCTGCCGCTCCGGCAGACTCCTCATGGCGGACAGAAGATCGACATGCTCCTCGGCTGGACCAGGCACAACAGTCTCCGTTAGCCCGTGGACCGAGACCTGGCTGCGTTGATAACGACGCCTTATGAGGTTCAGTGCTGTTGTAGTTACCCACCCTTCGAGCCACTCCTCTCCCTGGAGTCGGCGCCACCTCGCGTAACAACGTGCAAAGGCCTCCTGCGTCGCCTCGTAGGCGGGTCGCTGTCGCTGGTGAAGGAACGAGCAGCTGCTGACACGTGGGAGAACTCGCCGCGTAGAACTCGCCAAAGTCCCGCCCGCTCAAGGCATCGCCGTCCTCCGCACACTGGGTAGAGTCCTCAGACTCGGAATCGGTTTACTCGCTAAGCCTAAGATTTGAGTCCCGCACCCTCGCTGGAGGAAGCTCGTAAACGGCTTCCCGGTTCCACCCAACTCCATTTCAACCTAATTGCCTGGGTGCCTTGGCCAGTCTCTTGCGTACAGTTCCTCCAGCCCGCGGGGCCAGTCTGTGAAGTTCACCACCAGATTGGTTGCTTCGAGCTGGTGAATGGACCCGACAATATCCAGCTCCCGCAGCTTCTCGTCCGCGATGGCCTCCCCGCATGCATTGACGAACCTATTCGCGTTCAGCACCCGGAACAGCAAACACGACCCTCGATCTGAGATCGAAAGGACCTGTCACTGGGTCAACCGCCTCGGTGATCTGGAGTGCGTTGTGATTCCGCGCGATTACCTCATAGGTAGCCGATAAGCCATCCTCTCGCTGAGTTGCTCCATCGGCAGCCAGAACTTTGGCGAGAAGTGGCCTAAGCTCCTCGGCGACCCGCAGCTTCCGGAATGCTGAGCCGAGCCACTTCAGGTAAGGCGAGTACTGTCGCTCTTGAAGGAAGCACAGTCGGATGACGTCGTGAATGAGTCTCCCGGCAATGATTCGGGAGCCAAGGTCATCGCCAACCTCACCCGTCCGGGCAACTAGAGCCTCTTTCTCCTGGATCAGCTGCCATTGGCAAGCCATCATCCAGATCCAGACGTCCCTCGGATACCAGTCGAGCATCTTGCGAAGTTGGGTCAGTTCCCCCAAATCGGCGCGGAACACGCCACCGCGCGTAACGCCAAGAAGAAGCTGCTGGGGAGTTGAGAGCCATCTCTCGATCGTCATCCATGACCCAGGTCGTAGCCGAGGTGCGTCTTCAGCCAGTCACTCAGCGTAGTGACCGTTACATGGTGGTCGGCTCGACCGCTTTGCCACTTGTAGAACCGAACTGGTAGCCCCTTGAACTCAATAGGGAGTTTCTGTTCGATACTCGCCTCCAGCCCAGCGACCTCATCGGCATGAACGAACAACTGAACCTGTAACCCCCAACCATGGTCCTGTGATCGTTCAGTATCGAAACCAAGGATCTGAGAACCTTCACCCAGCAGCGCGGCACAGTGCTCCACCTCGCCAACGATTGGAGCGACAACGTCCTCGTAGAAGGCACGGATAATTCGAGTCCGGAAACGAAAGCTGTCACCGTTTGGATGGTACGACTGCACATCCTCTCCCGTGGGGCTCCTGCGCTGAATCCCACTTGCGATGGGATTACTTACTGGGAAGCCCTTTTCGGCGCGACAACGTCCGGTAGCTGCCTGGGGACCTGTTCAGATAGATAAAGGCAACCCCCGCTCCCGAAAGCACGACACGCCAAGATCCGTGCACTGCGTCCCAACTTGGATCGGACGCTGACCAGAGAATCAGCCTTTGCTCTGCGGGCAAGAAGAGTGCCATCGCGAACGAGAGCGAGAACGACCGGGGCTGCAGCGATGCCCCCGAGCCGATTGGATCCTACCGCGCGCCGAGGCACGCTGCACACAGCGCGACGAGAAGAAGGGTGGCAAATTCAAGTGTGAGGTCGGCCGCCGGTAGCGGTCCCCCGTCCCGGTCCGGGACGTCACCGGCAAGGTAGATGAGCACATCAAGTACCTCCTACCACCGGCGCGAACAGCGCTAGGCGCAGGCCCCGTCGGAGAATAAGTGGTGTCGGGACGTGGCCTATCGAGTCTTCGGTCGGGTCATCCAAGACGAAAACGGCCCCCATGCACACGAGAAGCACTGCGATTCGCAGGACGACAAGGCGGTACTCGAGTTCCTCATGCGGCGCTTGCCAGAAGACGTAGGCAACAGCAAACCCTGCAGCCCAGGCCAGCGGGCTCCAGCTGATGGCCCGCACGGTAGGGCGAACAAGTAGGACCGTCTGACGGGCACGCGTTAGAAACACGGGATCGCATGGGCGAAATCGGCTTCCGGGACCCACTCCTCTGCACGCTTTCCAACCTCAACGTCTTGCGGCAGCGCTGCGATCTGTTCCGCGATCGTGGATGAGGTTCGATCCCAAGAGCCGGCAAGAAGGAGTCAGTGGTGGTGGTCGGGGCAGCGAGTTCATCCCAGCGTGTGCTCACAACGGAAGCAATGTCTTCCTGCGGTCGATCCAAGAGAGCGGCCGTGTTGTGGAACTCCGCACTGGAGAATTGGACCCTGCTCATCAAGCTCGTCTGGATCTCAGGATAGAAAGGCATGTTTGATCCCGTTGGAAACGCCCTACGCTCTTCCGTTGATTTCGTACACGTATAAGCCGTAGGGTTGTCCATGGAAACACGCTCAACAGCAGCACTTGTTGCCGGGGTCGATTGGGCAGCGATCCACCACGCGACCAAAGCTCTAGCCTGACCCGAGGCGTGGCAGAACCCTTGGCGACGTCCCGGCCGCATGTTCCGCAGAGCTCGTACCTGAAACCTCTCCGGGATACCTACAAGATAGGTCGCCTTCAACGCTGCCGACTCCGAGGGGCTAAGGATGAACTCCGCCCGCCTAGACGGGAAGTCGAAGGCCCCCATCGCGACGTAGAGCGCCAGTCCGAGCTCATACTGACCCTCGGTCTCGCCTCGGCCCCACACCGTCCCCGGCCGCAAGATCGGTGGTGAACCGGGGGTTCGCTCGCCGATGAAATCACCCTCTCGCATCCGATCGACAAATTCGGGTGGTAGGTCCGTCGGTCCCTCGAAGTAGGACGAAAATCTCTGACGGATAATGAGTCCTTCGGGGCGTTCATCCGGCGGGATAACAGCTAGGGCTCCTTCAACCGGCTTAGCCCACCGGTCAATCCACGGGGCGTAAGCGGGGTACGCGCAGTAGGTCACCTCGCGACGTTCTTCGCAGATCTGATGCTCCTCGGGGTGTTCTACCAACGCCACCAGGGCCGCCCGCTCGCGTCCGACGGTGGCGTGAGTTGACCTATGCAACCAAGTGCGAGTGCCGCCGCCCCCGCAACGGCCAGCGCTGCAGGCCGACGCCCGGCCCCTTTCTGCTATGGCTGCTGCTGCGAACAGCGCGATCAGTCCACCGAGATAGAAGAGGTGCCAGGTTGCAGGCCGTATGACCAGCTCGGATGGCACCTGCCCAGTGATGCCGAGCGGGGCCCATGGAGCGAACCAAGGAACACGGCTCGTGGTGCCCCCGGTCGCGTCTATCCCGATCACGGGTTGGATAAGAAGTAGCTCAATCCCTGCGATCACCACAACGGCGAGAGGCCCCAGCGCCGGGTGAGGCTTCCGCCGCCCGACGAAGATTCCTATCGTGCCTGGCCGGACGCGATGGTGAAGGGGCCGGACAGTGGCTCGGAAACGCGAGGCGTCCCCACCGGCGCATCCACGAGCATGTAGACGAACATCACACCCATCAGCGCGATCGCGATGGCGACCACGAACGTCAGAGACAACAGATGCGCAGCGGTCCGTAGGGCAACGGATGTGGGTGTCCCTTCGTAGAGCTCGTTGGCCTCGTTGCGCTCGGCCCTAGACGTTGCGAGGTTGGAAACGGTTCCGAACGTCGCCGCCGCTAGCGGAAGCAACTACGCCAGAAACATTCGAGTCGTCATGATGCAAGACCGGTGCCGACTGCCACGTAGTGAGGCCAGAGAGGGCCAGGCTGAGGATCGAGCCTCCCAGAAAATGGGTGGCGCACCATGCGAATGCCCTGGGGCCGCGCCAGTTGGCCCGCGACCGACCAAGCTTGCGATTGGGCGAACCTTCGTCTTAATGCGACGACACTCATGCCGCCTCGACGAACGCCTCGTCCCCAAGGAGCAAGAGGTATCCATCCTCGACGGTGGGGTCGATGAACTCTGCGTAAGTGGGCGCGGTGCCGATGTTGCGATAACGGCCCTCACCGGTCCTGTAAGAGAGCCGCGCCTCGGATGCTCGTTCTGTCGATGTCCACACCGACCCCTTAGCCACGTTGGCAAGCTCTTGCGGAGTTCCCGAGAACACCGCTGTGCCACGGCTCATAACGATCACCCGCGGGCACAGGGCTGCGACATCTTCGGTTTGGTGGGTCGACGGAAAAAATGGCCGCGAGAATCGTCTGCCAGATGCGACATCGTCTCTCGGAAACGAAGCCGTTGTTCCGGATCGAGTCCGGCCGTCGGCTCATCGAGGACAAGCAACTCGGGTTCCCACACGAGGGACTTGAGCTAGTGCCACGCGGCGGCGCATCCCGCCGGATAAAGCCTTGATCTTCTTGCCCTCGACATCTCGTAGGCCGACCGCTTCCATGACCCGTCTCACCTCGGCGTGACGGGCGCGGCGATCGGTCACCTCTTTGAGGATTGCGACGTAGTCAACGAACTCGAAGGCGGTGAAGTTCTTGTGGAACCCGGGCTCCTGCGGCATGTATCCCAGCCTCCGCCTGATCTTGAGTCGCTCCTTCGGAGATGCGGGATTCCGTCCCAGTCTAGGTACCTCTCCCTCGTTCGGAGCCATCACTGTCGCCAGGTTTCCGCAAAAGCGTTGTCTTGCCCGCACCGTTGGGTCCGAGAAGACCCGTGATACCGGGGCCCGTTTTGAATGACACTCCATCAAGCGCCCACGTCCTTCCGAATCGCTTGACAATCCCATCCACCATGAGATTCGTCACTGGTGTTCTCCCTCTCGAACTCGTCACCGCCACCGCGACAAGGGAGTAAGCCTTCCCCCAGCACCGAGCGTCACAACCAGGACGGCTATCTGCATCGCTTCGCCGAACACTTTCTGAGCCAAAGGGCCGCCCGTTGCGTTCCATGCAGCTCCGCCAACGACCACTATCCACAAGCCGGCAACAGACACTGCTGCACATTACCGGATGGACCAACGTCGAGAGCGGGAGGCTCACCGACACCAATGCGAGTGAAGGCAGCAACCAGGCCGCTACTCCCCAATCCAACCTCGGGAGAAACAACCGCGGCGATACCACCTAGCACCATCGTCGCGATGAGGACGGCGACGGATCTTGATGAGGAGAAGTTTGAAACCACGCAGTGGGGCTGCCACTCCGACCTCGTAGGTTGGATTGAAACCCGGACCGTAAGCGGCAGCGATACCCGCAAGCGAAAGTAGCGGCGCGACAGCGAGGGAGAAGAAGACGTAACCGTTGGCGGCGCTATTCGCAACGACCACCGCAAGGGGCAAGACCGCACTCGCCGATGAAGGGCGAGGGGCGACGCAGGGAAGGTGCTGCCCGCGATCAGGCCAGCGCTGTGGTCCGCGACGCCCAAGCGAACGAGGCCACGTTCGAGCCCACCGGTTTCGGGGGCCGCTACCTCGGCAGCGATCGCATCCCAGGTTCAATTGACGAGCGGCCCTATCGGTGAACCCCACGACCGTAGTGCGGCAATCGGAACAAGAAAGAAGGTGGGCCTCGAGCGAGAATCGCTGCGGTAGGTCGATGGTTCCGTCGGAGTAAGCCCGCAGGACTGCGGTGTCGACGTGCCACGTCATGAGAGCTCCCCTCGGAGTTGAGCCCGAGCCCGCATCATCCGCGTCTTGATCGTTCCGGTCGGTATGCCTAGCAGCTGCGCAGCTTCTCTTGTTGTGAGGCCATCTAGGACCGTTGCTTGAACGACGGCACGCAGCTCCGGCGAGAGGCGGCCCAACGCTCCTGCAGGATCCCCGAACTCCACGCCCAACAAGCACTTGGTCTTCGGCGGACACGATCAGGTCACGCCGATCTTGCGGGAGCGGCTGCAGGGCGCGATTCCGTCGCAATCGATCGATGAATCGACGGATTCCTATGCCCCAGATCCAAGCTGCCACCGTGCCCTTGCCGGAGTGTGCCTTCGGCTTGCGCCAGATGGCGAGGAACGTGTCTTGGATGACTTCTTCCGCGGGGGGTCATCGGCCCCCCGCCGCCGCAAACGCAGCATCAACCACGGGGCATGTCGTTCGTAGAGGACCCTTAGTCCTTCGCGGTCCCCATGCCCGATCGCCGCGAGGAGTTCTTTGGTCCGAATCACGAGAAACCTCCATTACCCCTACTGTCGCAGGGGCCGGCCCTTTCGGTTCCCTCCGAGGAAGCTTGCATTGCCTCCGTCAGCGGAATCCAACTCTGAGCGGGATTTCCCCAATGGCCCAACCCTCCTTGCCCTGATTCCCCAGGCCCCGGACTCACATTGGCATCGTTTGATCCAGTAGATACTCGCCGCCCCACCGAGGCGTGGTTGCAATTCTAGACTCCTTGTCCGTTGTTTCAGAGCTTGTTCTGTTTTGTTACCTTTCTGGTTAACTGCCCACTGGGGGTCGGCGGACGGGAGGAAGATCTTGTGGGAACGTTTTGGAGGTTGGGCGTCAGTTCCATGCTTGCTTGCATCATGGTCGGAAGCCTCGTAGGAGGAGTGGGGGCTCGGCAACTAAACGGAAGTGAACAGGAGCAGGAACCAACTGAGGAGCCTCCTCCTTCAGATCTCGAATCAGGCCGATCTGGTTAACGATCATGGTGCCGCGGCCCTCGTGCCCCTCCCCGGCAAGGCAGTTCACGTTGAAGCGATCTACCCCCGTGGAAGAATCTCCGAAGAACTCACCATTTCAACTTCCTTGAACGGCGAAGTAAGCCTAGTCGGATGGGGTTCGGAAGCCGATGGTGAATCGTCACCCCAACCTTGATGGCCCCATAAATCCCACTGACAACGGTTGCTCAGATAACACATACAACCTGAAGCCCTGGAAGGTCTACACGCAGTTCGAATGGCGTTTCAATGCCAGTCCCCTACCGACGGGACTAACGCAAACGGAAGCCGAGACAGCTCTGAAAGACGGAGCTAAGAACATCGTCCTGAGCAAACAACGACTGTGGGTTAACCGACAACATCACCGGCACGCAGCAGTATCTAGGGACGACAGCCGACGGCGTCAACATCAATACGGTCCCACAGTGTGGGGTAGCGGACGGCAAGAGCATTGTACGGTTTGGTCCGATGAGCAACTACCTGGCGGTTGCCTGTACTTGGACCGACACAACTCCGAATCCAGACAAGGTGACTTCGAGCGATGTCAAGTTCAACACGAACTACGCCTGGGAAACGGATGTTGTCAGATGCATCTCCGAGGGAAGTGTTGCTTACATGGTTGAAGATGTGATGACACATGAGCAAGGGCATACCTTTGGCCTCGCCCATGTAGGCGAGACCTCACACGAATGGCTGACTATGAGCACGAATAGCCAAGGTCCGTGTGATGAGTCTCAGTCGACTATCGGCTTAGGCGATTACAACGGTTTGAACGTCAGGTACTGATACATGGGTGATTGAGCGTGCGCCCGATCCAGAGGGGAGTCGTCCTTTGCTGTTGTGCCGCCTTGCTTTGCGGTCTCCTGCCCGGCGGCATCCCCTCTGGCTGGGCCCATGATCGACAAGCCCCCACTCAGCCTTCCTTCGAACGGCCGACGCCAGACAGAAGGGCAACAACTACCACTATTGGTGGACCACAACTTCGGGCAATGGATGCGTCGGCATGGACGCGGTCGGACCTTTTGAGTTCCCCACCAACTCATTGGAGAGCAAAAGCGGCGAGGATGTTTGGATAACCATTCGCAAGCGCCAGAAGCCCAAAAAGCTCAGTCTTAAGGCTTGGATGGCAGTCGACCAGCAAGGCCAACCAGTGGGATCTGGAGAACTGGTCGAATACTCGCTGAAGAAGAGCGGTGACAAGTGGCGGGTGAGGTTCTCTCCCCCCTACTCAAACGACAACTATTTAAGGTTGTACGGCGCATGGAGGGACTTCGAGGGCTGTGGGGGGTCCCAAGGCGGGTATTGGACATTCCATCTGTCAATACCTCCTGTTTGAGCCCACGCTGACGCGCTCGAGCTTCTGACCCCTCGGACAAAAAGACACGGCGCTGTCCGCGACCGATTGCATGGAATCCCACTCTGAA
>CAVZYX010000011.1:0-19539 GCA_963779645.1 uncultured Actinomycetes bacterium | reverse complement strand
CGTTTTGGCCGGCATAATGGCGAGGCAGACTACGCTGCGCACCTGACGCCAGGAGGCGTCTCTTTTTGGCGATAACACGCGAAGTCTGGCAGTTCATGTGCGCGGCCCGGGCGGATGGGGTTGACTTTACGCGCACCATGCAGGTCGGTCGGCAGCAAACGTTGGCCCGAGCGGCGGACATCGCTGAGGCGGCGACCATGTTCGGTGTGGACGTTCCGTGTCGAAAGGCATGTATGCCGACGACCTGTTCCGTGGCCTCGGGGCTACCACCGTCGACTCCCTCGATGCCTCCGACTTCGAGGGAGCGACCACAACCCACGACCTGAACGAGCACTTGCCCGACGAGTGGGTCGGGCGATACACGGCGGTCGTGGACGGCGGGTCACTGGAGCACGTATTCGACGTTCGAACCGCCCTCGCCAACGTCATGCGCCTGGTCGCCCCCGGCGGGCACCTGCTGATGGTAAATCCCACCGACCGCTGCATCGGGCATGGCTTCTATCAGTTCGGCCCGGACTTCTACTATCGGGCACTGTCCAAGGAGAACGGATTCGAGATGCGGCGGCTGCTCATTTCCGACAAGGGCCTTCGCCAGCAGTGGTACGACGTTGCCGACCCTGCCCTTGGTCGACTCCCCCGCTTTCAGGCCCGGGGCGTGGCCTATGCGTGTGCGCTGGCCCGGCGGGTGGATGATGGCGACGCGGTGAAGATCGCGCCGCAGCAGAGCTACTACGCGTCCGCGTGGGCCAACCCAGCAGCGGGCGGCGGGCTTCGGGCCAGGGCAGCCAAGGTCCTCGCCGCTGCTCCGCTCCCTGTACGGCAAGCAGTCTCCCTGGGTCAAGCGAAGTCCCAGCGCTACTCGTCTTCCTACCGGTCGGCGTACCGAAGAGTGACGCTCGTCTGAGAACTGCTCCACCACGTCGGTAAACCGCCTTGGTATCCGTGGAGACTCCTGACCTTAAGAACGAGGATTGAGCACGGAAGCATCAAGGTGTCCCCAGGGCAACGTCGGTACTCGCCTGAGTTCAAACAGAGGGCGGTCCGGATGGTCCGCCAGCTCCGAGCCGAGACCGGCGACAGCCGCGGAACCATCAGCAGGGTGTCGGAGCAGCTGGGCTGCGGCCCCGAGTCGCTACGCTCCTGGGTCCGCCAGGACACGCGGTCGACCAGGGCGAGCAGTCGGGCACCACGACCGAGGAGAGCGAGCGCATCAGGGCGCTCCTAGTCCCGCTCTAGTGTTACGGAGCGGCCAGCGCTCGAGCGATTGCATCGGTCAGCATGGGCGTGAGGCGATCAGCTCCTTGCGCCGAAAGGTGGTCGGCGTCCCAGTACATGACTTTCCCTGAAATCACCTGTCGGCAGACGACCGGTTGACAGACGATTGGAACGGGGTCCACGATCATAACGCCCTGCAAACCGTCGACGGCTTGTCTTGAAGCCGCGCCCACCGGTGAGGCACGTGCTCGGACGTCGGCGGTTGGTTGTTGGCCGCAGTTTGGAGCACGCCGAAACAGAAAGAGACACGTGCCGATGTCCTTCTCGAAACGGGGGACGTCCTCGACAATTACGACTTGGTCCACAGAGTCGGATATCGAGGTCAGGACGCTGGCCAAGCCAGATTTCCACGTGGGAATCCAATCCACGCCGGAAGGTAGACATCCTACATGTACACGGGCGCACTGGTGAATGAGCACGACGTCTGGATGGCGGGTGCGGATCTCTCTGACCGTGCGTTCTACCCAGGATCGACAAAGAGAGGTCTGGACCTTCGCGTCCTGCGGAAACTCAGCGAACGAGCACCCCCCCATCGTCCGTATCGATACATTCAGGCCGAGCGATCTTCCGGCCGCCGCCGCCGACTGTGACAATGCGATCGCGTGGAGTCTCCGACGAGGATGATGGATCCGGTCGCCCCCGGTTGGACGTGGTCACAGGTGTACTCCTCGTGCGGGATCGAACGACACCCGGGGACGGAGTCCTCCCAAGCCCCTTTTCGACCCGACATTGCTCCGATGCTGTCGTTCCACCACGCGGCATTCCCGCCTATGACGACTCCTCCGGAGACTACGGCTGTGAGTGCGATCCCAGCCGTAGCGAAGCGGGCGACATCTCGCGGACGGGCGACGCGCCTTCGAAGCGGCATCTCCACGTACCGATAGGAGACCAAGGCGGGTACAAGCGAGAGGACGATCGCGAGGAACGCAGCAGTAGGCCAGTCCGGCCAGGCCAAACCTGCGAAAACGACGAAGGGCCAGTGCCAAAGGTAGAGGCTGTACGAGCGGTCGCCGAGCCAAACCAAGGGCCGGCAACCGAGCACCCGGCCAAGCCAGGTTGTGCCGATCGTCCCGGCGGCTATGGCGAGCGCCGTACCGGCAACCGCAACGAGCACCAGCAACTCTCTGCCGGTGTTTAGCGCTGGCTCGAAAGCCACTACGGCGAGCAGCAGAGCCGCCAGGACTGCGAGACCGTTGGCCCATACCGAAGATCGTGAGCGTGCGTAGCCGAGGATCTTGGGTGGAGCGAGAGCCAAAAGAGCGCCGGCGACAAACTCCCATGCCCGGGTCAGGGATGAGAAGAAGACGAACTCCGCTGGATGAGCGATTGAGGGAATCAAGCCGCGCTGCACCAGCAACACAAGTGCCACCGATCCAATACCGACAGCACCAAGTGCACCGATCCCGCTCCGATCGGCATCCCCTCCGCGAGTTCGTCCGCGGCGAGCGTCCGAACGCTTTCGAAGTTTCCACGCGACCCGTGAGCAGAGCGGGCAGGACCAGGTAGAATTGTTCTTCGACGGAAAGCGACCAGGTGTGGAGGAGCGGATTGGCCGTTCCCGCCGCTCCAAAGTAGCCGCCTATGGATCTGGAGAGCTCGACGTTCGCCAGGGAGACCGCTGCCGCGGCGGCTGTTCTCGCGGTGTTCTGCTGCGCTTGATAAGGGGTCTGCAGGACCGCGGCAAGGATCACAACAGGTATCAGCATGGTGATGAGGGGTGGAAGGAGCCGTTTTACGCGTCTGCCGTAGAATGCCTTGAGATCGATACGTCCGGTCTGAGCGAACTCTCGCATGAGCATTCCGGTAATTACAAATCCTGAAATCACGAAGAAAATGTCCACGCCTACGAATCCGGAGTGGAAAAAAGACGAGGTATGGTAAGCGCACACCGACAGTATTGCCACGGCGCGCATGCCCTGAATATCGAGCCGACGATTGCTTTCGACGCCTGCCGCCGCGGACGACATCCTCGTCATTGGCGCACACCTTATCGGGGCTCGACGGGACCAGCTAGGAGCAGAGCCTCCCCATCCGTGCGTTCGATTGTTGTCAACCCCGGCGTGATCTGGGCGAGAGAATGCGTGGATGGCCACCACCGCGCCGACGCGACCGAGGAGTTCAGCCCGAGTGCGGTAAGCAGATCTTTCGAGTTCTACAGCTACTCCGATCGACGGATGTTGTCGGACTGGGTTCGGACGCCCGGTCCACCCGGCGACCAGGAGACGACCTCACGAGAACCCATCATCAGTTGGCCGCGAGCGCCCAGCGAGTGTTTGAGGACGTGACGGTGGCGATCCTCACGAGGATGTACGAACGAGCCCAGCTCGGCTGTCGGGGGCTGGCGAAGCGATCCCGCCACGATCGCACCGACTCGCAGGTTGTGAGCCCACGGCGAGCGACTCCCGTTGTTGGCCGGCCCGTCGGCGGTCCGCAGCAGGGCCTTGGTCTAGGTCACCTGTGGCGGGCAACGGTGTCGACAGGCTATGGTCTCCAGAGCGGCTCGTTGCATTTCATTGTAGCTGATTGTCCACGCCATTCGGCGACAGAGCACGAGCTATGGCCCTCCGCCGCCGGTGTCCCTCTAGCCTCGCCACACGGGCCCGTATCATCGCCACGTGACCGCCGCCGATCCACACCAGAAGCGAGATGTCCGTGAGTTCTGGCAAGAAGCGTCCTGCGGTGAGGTCTACGCCAAAGGCGTGGATGTCGGCGCCAGGTTCGAAGCCCATCGTCGGGCGCGCTACGAGCTTGAGCCCTACATCGCGGATTTCGCTGATTTTGGATCCGCCGTGGGCAGGGACGTCCTGGAACTTGGCGTGGGCATGGGGGCCGACCATTTCGAGTGGGCGAGACATGGCCCTCGTTCCCTCACTGGCGTCGACCTCACCCCCAGGGCGGTCGACTGGACGGCAGAACGCCTCCGGCTCGGCGGGTTCTCGTCGGCTCTAGCGGTTGCTGACGCCGAATGCCTGCCTTTCCCGGACAGCTCCTTCGATCTGGTCTATAGCTGGGGAGTACTGCATCACACGCCGGACACGCCTTCAGCCATCGACGAGGTTCACCGCGTACTGAGGCCGGGCGGCGACGCTCGCCTGATGATTTATCACTCGAAATCGATCGTCGGCTATCTGCTTTGGCTGCGGTACGCGCTTGTTGGCTGCCGTCCCTGGCGCTCGTTGACCGACATCTACAGTGCTCACTTGGAAAGTCCGGGCACGAAAGCCTATACGATCCCGGAAGCCCGGGAAATGACAGCGAGTTTTCGGCGCGCCTCGATCTCCGTACAGCTCAGCTTCGGTGACCTTCTGCAGGGTGAGGTCGGTCAACGTCACCGCAGCCCACTACTGGACGGAGCCAAGAAGCTATGGCCGAGACGGTTCATCCGCGCGACGATGTCCCGCCATGGCCTTCTTCTCCTGATCCGGGCGTCGAAATGAGGGTTGCTAGGTCCGGAGTGAGCCTGGACCGGTGTGACGGACATCCACTATCAGGGCGAAGCGCCAGAAGGATCGCTATGGATACCGTGTCAGGCCAGAAGCCACGCTGATGTCCGGCCAGCTAGGCATCGATCGCGCCGAGCGTTCGGGACGACCCCGTCGACTCTATGGGCGAACATGCACCGTCAGCAGTCAGTTACGGTCCCGACCATCATGAGGTTATCCGCATGCATGAGGCCTGTTGCGGAGACGACGAGTTGCGAGCCTGGCATCATTCCGTGGGGAAACTGCAGCACCCCGAATTGGAAAAGCTTCGCCGGCCAAGCGTCCTTCGGATAGTCGGCCAGCAGGACGAAACGGTCGCCGTCGCCGGAAACCCAGATCTGAGCTCGTGACGACGCGGCCGGACCGGGCTCGACGGTAGTTGCGAAGAACATCATTCCAGCCTCATTGCGGCCGGAATAGTAAACGGGACCGCCCACCTCTTGGATTCGCTCGGTCCTTCCTGTCTGACGATCAAATCGAATGAGGTGGTTTTGCTCGTAGGGACTATCCGTTCCCCAGTATATATACTCCGGCGCGAAGAGGAGACTCAAGCATCTCCATTGCTGCGAGCCTCCGCCGACAAGTTCGATGTCGGCGAGATTCGAGCTCGCCCGATACAGTCCGGGTTCAGCTCCTTCGTCGCCGGTCATGATCCAAAGAGCGAGATCTTCGGGGTCCTCCTGTATGCCGTGCACGTGACGAATCGTGCCGGCCGCAAAACTGTAGGCACGATGGAAACTCCTCCCGTCATCGTCGCTTCCAAAGATATGCACCGACTCGCGCTCCGTATTTCCGAAGTACTCGCCCCAATACACAGCGCCGTCGGCGCTCACGCAAAGCCCGCGATGCAATGGCCGTGTGCCACGCTCTATGTTCTGGACAAGCTCAAACCGATTACCTCCGTCCTCCTTGCGGTAGACCCGCCTATCTCCGACGGCGAGCAAACTTCCCGTTGGCGTTTGTCGTACGGCCGAGCAACCGAGTCGAAGTGCCCGCGCGATCGGTCTGACACGCACACCACAATGGGCCCTCCGCCGCACTGGTAGTTTCCCGAGGTCGCGCCAGTGACCTGTAGGATCGGACGCCGAAACAATGGAGTACCTCTTGGTCGCGAGGAGGCGACCACCCACGAATTCATGACCGACCGTACCGGCGATCCGCCTCGATATTTCGAATGTTGGGGCCATTTTGAATCATGATCATATCTGTGCTCGAATGGTCTCGGCAAAAGGAGCTCCGAAGTGTACCCACGATTGCTGAATTGGCTGCGCTGTCCGGCGTGTGGGGGCGACTTGACGACGGAGTCGGCAGACGGTGGCGCAGCAGACGATGGTCTTGTCGACGGGATCCTCCGCTGTACTCAGGGCCATGCCTATCCGGTGCATGGCGGGATCCCACGGATGTTGCCAAACCTGGGTGTCACAGACGTTGGATCGTGGGAACTCGATCACCGTACCCAAGAGAGTTTCAGCAGACAGTGGGAGTTTCACGACCAGGGTGACCGGACATGGGGCTTGCAGCTCGATGACCGGCTGCAGCGTTACGTGGTGGAGCCACTCCGCTTGTCGGCGGCCCAACTCGAAGGTGCGGTGCTCCTTGACGCCGGGTGTGGGAACGGCAGTTTGTCCGTGGCCATCAGTGAAGCCGGACCGGAGGTCATCGGGCTGGACCTGAGTTCAGGTCTTGAACTCGGCCATGCGTTCCGACACGATCGCCCGCACGCTCATCCCGATCGAGTTCATTTCGTCCAGGGCGACCTCCTTGCCCCACCACTTGCCGCCGCCAGCATCGACGTCATTTACTCAAGCGGAGTGTTGCATCACACACCTGATCCGGAGCGCACATTTGCCACCCTGTGCGGACTCCTTCGACCCGGCGGGACATTTTACCTCTGGGTATACCGTCGGCAACACATTGTGTCCGCGGCCGTCACCGCGATTCGCTCCGCGACAACTCGAGTGCCGCCAGGACGATTCTCTGTCCTGGCTGATCGGGCGGCTCCAGCTGTCTTGCTGGCATGCCGAGTGTTGAACGCGGTTGGGATTCCCAAGTATGTTCGTACCCGCCGCGAATCGGCCTTGGCTCTGATCGATGTCTTCGGCACTCCGTATATGCACTTCCAGAGTCCGGAGCAGGTACGCAGGTGGTTCACCGCCAGGGGGTTTGACGACGTCTGGCTGACGAACGACAACAGCCCAAGAGGGTTCGGCATGTGTGGCCGCCTGTCGGAGAGTGCCTCCTCTCTCGGCGGGAACCAGCACCCGGCGTCGGGCGGAGGATGAACCGCATAGCCGACACGACTGGGGCTGACCGGACCCTCACTAGGTCAACTCCGTGAGGCGGCCACGACCCGCTCGAGTGATGCAATGAGGTCGGCGGCGATGTCGTCCCAGGAGGCGGGCAATTCACTCAAGCGTGTCCTTCCTCGATGGCGGAGGCGTTCCGCGAACGCCGGATCTGCCGTCAGACTGCGAACAGCAGCCGCCATAGCCGCTGCGCTGGCAGGGTCGAAGTAGATTGCTGCGTCGCCGCATGAGGCCCGAGCGAAATCGAGATCGCTCGTAATGATCGGGACGCCATAGTGCATCGCCTCCACGTAGGCGCTGCTGAACGACTCAAAAAGGGTGGGCATCAACAACGCATCAGAGTGGGCATAGAGCGCGGCGAGTTGCTCATGCGGAACGGGGCCAATGTTGATGATCCTTTCCTTGAGGGCCGGCACGGCAATCGCATCGATGATCGCCGCTGCGCTGCGGTCCTGGCGACCATCAATGGTGAGAATCGCGACGCAATCGGATAGCTCGTCGCCGAAATCGGTGAACATCTCGATAATCCTCTCGATGTTCTTGTGGCGGTAGTATCGGGTAAGATAGAGAAGTTTGAACTTGCTCTTGTAGGGAGCGAGTTCCTCCGGGATGTCCAGGCTAGCCGTGCTCTTCTTCTGGGTGAGCCCTGAAACAGCAATGGGACTGACGACGACATCACCTCGAAAAGGAAACCTCTGCTGCAGCCGCAGTCCAATCGCTTCGGTCTGAGCAAACAACAGATCCGTATGTCGCAGTTGCAACTTCAAATAGGCAGCCTGCATCTGAAAAGTCGTACGAGTCAACAGCGACTCCGGCGGCTGCTCCTCGGACGAATAGCATAGGTGTGGTGTCATGAAGTAGATGGCCTGGGGGGCTGGCGGCCGAAGGAGGCCGACGCTTGCCAGGCCGAGTACCATATCCGGGGAGAAAGCGCGAACCGCTCTTGGCAGTGGGAAGATGTCGTAGGCACACCTCGCCAGGAGGTTCCACCGTCTCGGATTGTACGTTATTATCTCATGGTCGGGAAAGACCTCACACAGCTCCTCGTAGCCTGAGTTCGCAGGCACAACGAAGAGGTAGGTGTGCTCGGTGGCCACGCGACCAAGCGCTTTTACTATGTTCTTACCGACTACCATGCCGCCGGCGAGGCGGAGGCCGTGAGCCAGCACCGCAATACGCATCACCCGAGCGAGGACGCGGTTCGAGTGCCTCTAATCACCAAGGCCCCAAACGAACGTGTAATTCCATGAGTCAATGGAGACTAGCCTGTAACCAAAGGAAAGTAGCGCCGAGATTTGACGCAGCATCTTGAGGACAAATACTGGTTGATCGAACTCGACACAAATGACCCCCGGCCGAATGTTGTCGCGAATGAGACTCGATAGCACGGCATATTCCGCTCCCTCGATGTCCAGTTTGAGAATTGCTATAGAATCATGTCCGGCGTCATTCATGAAGTCGCGAACGGAAACGCAGCTGGCCTCAAAGTACGTCGACGAGCGTTGCAAATTCAAGGCCGAATGGGAGACGTGGCTAGGATCGCGCGGGGCATAGAACCGGATAGTCTTTCGCTCAGACCAAAGTCCAATTGAGTGGAAGCTGATGAGGTCAAAATCAGCGAGATAGGCCTCGGCGTACTCGGCAGCCCGGGGCGTCGGATCGAACACGAAAACCTGGCATCCGTAGCGAGAGGCGAGCGCCATGTCAAATGAGCCGTCCTCACCGAGGCCCGCGCAATAACAGCGAGCACCTCGCCGCAGCACGATTTCCGGCACGATCCATCCGCCGTACTCAGAACCGAGACGTACTAGATCGTCTCGTCGCCGAAGCGGGAGTATCACCGGAAGAATCAGCCGGAGGCAATGGTATCGAGCCCTGAACCAGATGCCTCGAGGGGACCGAAGTCTTGCCGCGAGCGCCGCGGATCGGCCGGGTGCCGTCACGTCCCGTCGGGGTCATCGAGCACGCGATGGCCAATCTTCGCACTGGATGGTCCCCGTGGCGGCGGTGACCCTATCGCTGCGCCGATCGCGGCCACGAAGCCGGCTACCATTTCCTCCAAGGTAAAACCGCCAGCAGCGATAGTGTCCGATGCGGCGCTCGACATACGTGTACGGCGCTCCGGGTCCGACAATAGCAGCGCGAGCATGCTCGCTACACTAGTCGCGTCCTTTGCGTCATTGAAGAAACCGTTTACTCCGTCACGCAGGGCCTCGATCTCTGGGTACTCCGGGAAGTACGCGGTCACGACGGGCAGCCCATAGCCGAACGTGTGCTGGATGCTGAGCCCGACGAGGCCCGGTATGGCAAATGCCGCAGCCGATAGACACCAAGGCGCTATCTGCTGCTCCTCGTAGAGCGCGCCGACGAACTTGACGCGGTCGGCGATCCCGAGTCGGATAGCTTGAGCCTCAAGTCTCTGGCGCTCGGCTCCGTCCCCAATGATTGCAATCCGACAGAGCGGGAACCTGTCGCTGAGCAAGGCCAAGGCATCGAGTAGAAGATCGGCTCGCTTATCAGCATGCAAGCGCGAGATGAAGAGAATCAAATCCTTGCCAACAAGGTCGTTCTCCAACTGAAACTGTCGGAGCAGATCGGGTCTGTCGTTCCACCAGGTTCTTGCGGCCTGAATATGTGTCTGGTCAATCGAGTTCCGTGCCACAAAGACCTTCTGGGCTGGCAAGGTCGTCGCTCGGAGCCTGTCGGCGACCGCATCACCATAGAGTAGGCATGCGTTGGCTAGGTGCCCGAGAGTCTCGCGGCCTTTCCGGCGAAACTGCGCCTCGTCGAGTTCAAACATGCGGTCACTCACGCCGTTGCCCCACAGAACTGTCCTTACGCCACAAGCGCGAGCGCGAACAAGAGCGGGAACGAGCTCCAGGTAGCGAATGCCCCACGGAAGAATGACGACGTCGTATCGGTTGGCCCGAACGACCCTGAGCTGCGCATGTTGGGAGAGGAATGGCCCGACACTGCGCACGGGAGCCTCAACAAAGTTGAAGTGCTTGTACGACAGCGGGTTGCCTGTCGCCGGTCCGCCCGGTAACGAGCGAGCGGCCCAGACGGTCAACACGATCCCCGGTGTGCTGCCCAGGAGCTCAAATACTGGCGCACGATAGAGCGGCACAGAGGGCTGGACCAAGCAAACGCGAATAGTCATAGGCGGAGGCTTCCACTTCTAGTCAGGAGATGTGCTGCACGGCCAATTCGCGAGAGATCGGTAGCATAGCCATCCACCATCCTGGGTCGCACCGGCCGACTCTGACGCTACGCCTTCGAGATCCTTGGTGTTTGGCGTCCTACCGAAAGCGTCGGTGGCCCAGCGTACAGGCTCCTCAGAGTCTCGGGCGCCGCACAAAAGGAGCGTACACGCGGTCGCCTGGATGGTTGTCGCAGCCGTGACGCATCCTCGTACCGAACACTCGGCAGGGCTTGAGGTGCCGACACTCCCTTGTGAACACCGTCACCGATATCGGATCACGGCTCTGCACGAGTGCCTGCAGCCGGGGTCGGCATGTCGGCCGAAGACCCCCGCCGAGTAGCCTCTCCGTCGTGGTGACATCGTCTCGTCGAGCTATCCGTAGCCAGTTCTCGCGGGCCGGGCGGGCGTGGAAGCGTTACGCCCTCCTACCGGTGCGAGGCGTGCAGGGCTCCCGTTTCACTAAACGCATGGTCGTGCCGGGACCGTCCGGGAACGGAACAGGGAACGCTGACCTCCCACGTGACCCCAACCCCCTCGAGGCGTACTTCGATGCGAACGTCGACGGTCCTGGCATATGGAAATGGCGGCACTACTTCGACATTTATGACGCCTACTTTTCAAAGTTTGTTGGCCAGCAGGTGACAATCGTGGAGATTGGCATCTACAGCGGTGGCAGCCTGGGCATGTGGCGCAGTTACTTCGGTAAAGATGCGCAGATCGTAGGTATCGATATCGAACCGTCCTGCACGGCTTACGAAACGGAGGCGGTTCGAATCTTCATCGGAGACCAAGGTGACCCATCGTTCTGGGATCGCTTCCGCAAGGAGGTACCGGATGTCGATATTGTCATTGATGATGGCGGACACCAACCCCATCAACAGATCGTAACCCTTGAAGCGCTTTTGCCCCACCTCCGTCCCGGCGGCGTGTACATTTGTGAGGACGTGATTGGCGCGCTCAACCCCTTCCACTACTATGTGTGCGGTCTCGCTCGGAGACTGAACGCGAGGAGTGCAACACCAACAGCATTGCAACGGTCAGTGGAGTCTGTTGCCTTCTACCCGTATCTTACCGTTATTCAGCGACGCGCTGCTGCCCTTGATGAACTTGTGTCCCCCAAGCACGGGACCGAATGGCAGCCGTTTCTGGACACGCCTTTACCCGGGAGGGGCGACTAGTCCGCGGTCGTTGCGGTCCCATGCGATATCGCTGAGCCTTCGCGGTGCCCATGAATCATCGCCTCGGCGAGCGCGAAGTATCGGCTCTGGCGGAAACCGTGCTGCCCAGGATTGGACATGTTGGGTCGGATATGGCTGGCCGGTGCGCCGAACCCTCTCTTGGGACGCTGCGAAAGCTTGGAGCCCATTATCTCGCCTGCCAAGCGCCGAGTCAGCCACTTGCCTTGGCGCTTTCGAATCAACAGGTGATCGGGTAAGCCTAATGTCCATCTGACAAAGTCCAAGTCGAGCCATGGGACTCTTATCTCGACTCCAAACTCCATCCCAGCCCGATCGACGTACGCCAACCCCTGTCCCGGAAGGTACAGCTTCAGGTCCAGCGTCATAACCTTCCGCAAGAAGGAGAGCTTCGGGGACAGGAGATCAAATGCCGCGCGATGATGTTGCCACACGACATCGTCGCTGACTTCTTGAACGGTGCAGTCAAGCACCCTGGCGCGATCGCTGGCGGAGCTAAAGGTCAGCAGTTGCATGTACGACCGGAACGAATCACCTTCGGATGACGCCCGAGCCAGGCGCGAGATGTATTCGGCTTTGACGCCCCAGGACCCGAATGTGGTCCGACCCATCGCGCCGCTCATGAGTGAGCCGGCTCGTCCAAGTCGGAGGTGCTCGACGAGGCGTGCGACGACGTGGCGGCGATAGCCACCGAGTAGCTCGTCGGCTCCGTGGCCACAGAGAAGTACCTTGAAACCGGCCTGTCGCGCTCTCGCCGCGATCACTCGGGTCAGGGCGTAGCCCGGGTCGCAGAGAAGGTCGCCACTTGGGGGACAAACGTCAAGTTTCATCGCCTCGCCGGGGACGTAATCTACTGGCGTACCGAACATCTGCTCGAGGTCGGCGACGGCGCGGGCATCATCGTCCAGCCCTTCATTGGTCCGCTCTTGCCATTGAATCGTGAAAGACCTCGACACCCTGTCTCGAGCAGCCCACCACAAAAGGCCGCTGTCCACGCCGCCCGACGCCATGAGCCCAATAGGCACGTCCGATAGGAGTTGACGCTGGGCCGCCTCCCGGAATCTCTCGCGGACAGCCTGCAATGCATCACTGTCGGATATGTGGACTGGTTCCTCTGGGGGCACGAGCTCGGCACCGTACTGCAGGAGGACTGTTCCCTGCTTGCTCCACTGGAGCGCATAGCCGGGTCGAAGCGAGTGGACGTTCGCAAATGGTGTCTTCGGGTCCGGGATCCACAGGAAAGCCAGGAACTGGGCAAGGGCAACCAGGTCTTCACCGCCCACAGGAGCACCCAATGCAGCCAATGCGGACAGTTCCGATGCGAACCATAGCGTACCGTCATCTCCGGCGACATAGCAGAGCGGCTTCACGCCCAAGGGATCACGCGCGAGGGTAACTTCGCCTGTCTGCGTACTCCCGATGGCGAGGGAGAAAATACCATTGAGCCGCGGCAAAGCCTGGACACCATACATTTCCCATTGGTGCAGGATGACCTCTCCATCCATCGATGACCGAAAGGTGTGTCCGGCATCCTCGCACTCGCGCCGTAGTTCGGGATAGTTGTAAATTTCGCCGTTGAACGTGAGGAAAAGGGAGCCGTCCTCGTTCATGATCGGCTGGTTCCCGGCCGCGGTGAGGTCGTTTATCGCCAGTCGCGGTGTGGCCGAAGTCCCACCCGCCCTGAGATCCTCGCCAAACTTGGCGGCCAGTGCCGTCCGGTCCTCGGCGACTCAGGTCGCACAGGGCCCTTTCCATGTGAATCCTTGGATCCGTCGGTCCGGTCCACACTGCACCCGCAATTCCGCACATTAGCGGAACCCCAACGCGGTTTTGTCTAGAAGATGATCTTGTGTCGAGTAGCCCACCGATGCGACCACCTGAGAGGGGGACGCTACGCTACGCGCGTGAGCCATCCTCATCCCAGTCAGTGGGTCCGGCAATCGAGGCATCTCGTTGGGCTCGGGCTTGCGGTGCTCTTGGTCGTCGGAGCGGGGGTGGGTGTGGCGGTCGATCGACGGGTGCCCGCCGCGGCAGCACTTCTCGCCGTGGCAGCGGTTTGGCCACTCGCACTGGTTGGCGTATCGGTCGGTGAACATTGGCCGATCGTGGTGGCCTTCAGCTCGGGTGCCGGACAGGTCATCGTGGCGGTTGCCATGCTCGCCGGAATTAGCTGGGTCCTGCGCTGCCTGGTGCGCAGCCGGGACTGCGACATGTCGCGGTTGGATATCGGGCATCTCGCGCTGGCGGGTATCGCAATGCTCTCGCTCATCAACTCACTGTTCCTCGAGAGCACATTTTCAAGCTTTGTCATTCTCACCGTCCTGGCAGCCATACCTTTGGGATTCGTCGGAGCCACCATCACCGTTCGGCGTATCCCCTTGTCCTGGGTGGTTCTAGTCGGGATCTTACCAGTCATCAGCCTCCTGGGTCTCCTAGGAAACGCGGTCAACCCTATTAGCGTTGGGATCGTCTCAGCCACCGCCATCTATTTCGTGCTGGTGAACTGGAAACGGGTACCGAGGCTCGCTGGTATGGTTGTCCTCATCGCAGCCGCCTATCTGCTCCTCACGAATGGCGAGCTTGGGCCCAAGATTGCGGCCGCAGCCATGCTTGCGACGTACGTGTTTCAAACAAGACAGCGGAGTTCGGTGCTTGGCGAGGGCGGGACGAGTCATCGGCGCAGACGGAGCCTCCGTGCAGCATTGATCCCCTTCGTAGTGGTTATCGGCGCGATCGGTATTAGCGGCGCTGTGCAAGAGCTCGGATCGAGTGAGGTGAACAATTCGACCCTGCGCGGGCAGCCTGGCAGGAAACAATCCGGAGTGCGACGTTTACCGGGCGCGGGATCACCACCATCCAGGGAACGCTCGAAGGAACAGCTTTCGAGATCACGACCCATAGCTTCGTGATCGATGCCATCGAAGGCGCCGGCTGGCTTGGCCTCTTTCTCCTTGTGATTGTCGCGTCACGGGTCCTACCGGGAATCCGATGGAGCACACACCCGTTTACGCCGTACTGCGTCGGAATCATCGTGGCGAACCTGTTCTCCGGCGGCCTGTTTCGGTCGACCTCCCTTTGGTTCGCTCTAGCGTTTCTTATTTCAGAGGGTAAGGTTGCCAGGCGGAACGCCATGAATGCCGGCGAGATCCGCCCCGCCGGTGAGCTGGAGGCTCGCGCGACGACGGCGGCCGAGCCGTCTCTGGATCCAGCTACCCGGACCTAAAGCGCTGGTCTGGGCTCAGCCGCTAAATCGCAGTCGCAGCTCACTCTGCGTCCCAGGGGGTACTTCCGAGGCTGCCACACAGCCCGAAACCCCTACGGTTCTCGTGACACAGCCACACCTTGCCGAAACCGGCACGCGTGAACCAGCCTTCGACCTCCTCGGGCGTATGGTAATGAACGTGGGGCGTTCCGAACACGTCCATGAGGGCCAATGCAGTCTCGCGCCGAGTTCGAACATACTTCTTGATACCGAAGGCATTGATGATCCGACATGCAGCCAACACTACTGGGGCTGAAGCTCGAGCGACCTTTGCGAAACGGGCCGGTGGTAGGCGCGTGGTGACAGCCCGGATGGCACTGACCACTGGCGTGACAATCAGTTGGCGGTGATAGACCCACACGTAGAACCTACCGCCGGGACGCAGCAACCGCGACAAGCTTTGGAATGTGCGCTCGGGCTCGGCCGTGATATGAAGGACACCAGACGAATAGACAACATCGACGCTGGCGGGTGCCAGAGGAGGAGCGAGGAGGTCGCCCTGCACGAAGTGTGCCTGGTCAGGGATGGCGCCGCTGCACTGGTGGCGGAAGGCCTCGCCCTTCTCCAATCCCGAGCTCACGTCGAGACCGATCACCTCGAGGCCGACCCGGGTGGCGGCCACCGACAGGCTCCCGTTACCGCATCCGGCGTCTAGGAGTACCGTAGACTTGAGCTCAGGTGCTGAGAGGCGCAAAGGCTCGATCAAATACTCTTGCAGTCGGCCTTCCAACTGCATCCCCCAGGTTCCGTCTCCGATTTCGTGGTAATCCCACTCGAGGCTAAAGTTCTCTTGGGTCCGGGTGTCGACCTCCCATAGCGTGGCCGCATCGACGCCTGGCAGCATGCGGGGTATACCCCCCGTGATTGCATACGAGTGCCCTTGGTCGCAGCGGAGAGTTCCTGTGGCTATTTCTAGCTGGCAGTCGGGCTCCCCGGCCTCGTCCGCTGACTCAATCCCGAGCTCACCGCCGCACAATGGGCAGCGAAGCCATGCCAGCAGTCGTGGGTACACCTTGGCGATCCTCCTCTGTCCAGATTCCAACCGTGATCATTGCGATCAGCCGTCCTTTCGGCAGATGTACGGCCCGATTACCATGACATCCATACGGGTTCGTACATAACAGTTGATCGCTTCCTCCGGTGTGCACACGATTGGCTCGTTCTCATTGAAGCTCGTATTGAGGACGACGGGAATGCCTGTAATCGTCTCGAAAGCCCGGATGAGATCATAGTAGAGCGCATTCTCGTGCCTTGCGACAGTTTGGAGTCGACCGGTATTGTCTACGTGGTTGACTGCCGAAAGGCGTTCGCGCCATTCCGGCCTGATCTTGTAAACGTGCAACATGAAAGGCGAGGGGTGAGTGTGTTCAAATATCTCCGCTTGTCGTTCCGCCAAGACCGCGGGGGCAAACGGCCGGAACTCCTCGCGATGCTTGATGCGTGAATTGAGGATATCCTTCATGCCGGGATACCCGGGGTGAGCGAGGATCGATCGGTTTCCGAGGGCACGCGGACCCCATTCCATCCTTCCCTGGAACCATCCGACCACTTTGCCATCGGCGATCTCGGCGGCAGTGTCCTGGAGGAGCTGCTCTCGTTCGCGACGTGCGAACGACACCCCGGCTGCCTCCAACGCCAGGCGGATGGCTCCCTCGCTGAACTCCGGACCGAGGTAGGCGTCACGCATTACATACCTCTCGCCCTCACCAAGGATGGCGTTGCTCACATGAAGCGCCGCTCCGAGGGCCAGGCCCTCGTCGCCTGCTGCGGGCTGTATCCAGGTCCGGTCGAACGGGGTTTCTTCGAAGAGCTTTCCGTTTGCCACGCTGTTGAGCGCGCACCCGCCTGCCATGACGACTTGGTTCGCAGGCACTCGCCGATGTAAAAGGCAGAGCAGGTGCATGTAGGCCTTCTCGAATTGTGCCTGCAGGCCAAAGGCCAGGTCTTGGTCCCGGGTCGTGATCTCCGAATGAGGCTCACGAGGTGGACCAAACAGCTCGACCATGTAGTCCGAGTAGTGTCGATGGACGACCATCTGCCCTTTCTCGTCGATCGATATTCCCTGACTGGATCCAAAGGGCATGAAGTATTTGGAGTTCAGCTCTATTCCGGAAGGTGTCAGCGAGAGCATGTCGGCGAAAATGTCGGCGTACGTGTCCTGGCCCAGAGGAGCGAGCCCCATCACTTTGCCTTCGTCTCCGTAGGTCCCATAGCCAATGAACTCGCAGACCATGGTGTAAAGGGAGCCCAGCGAGTGTGGAACGTAGATTCGTTGCTTAATGAGGATGTTTCGTCCCTGGCATTCCGAGAACATGCACGTAACAAAATCGCCGGAGCCGTCGATAGAAAACCCTGAGGCATGGTCGAAGTCGGAGGCAAAGTATGCACTGGCTATGTGAGCGAGGTGGTGCTCAATGTTATGTTGAGTAAACGTAAGCTCTTCCCGAGCGACATCGAAGGAGTCGGCCACCAATTGTCCGATGTCGTCCAACGCGTCACGCGCTGAGCGCGTTTTCATCAGATTGAGGAGCTTATGCGGATTACGAAGAGCGTACTCAACCTTTTGGGCGCGATTCGTGGACGAGTCTCGGCCCACTGCGACGATATCTATCTCACGCACGGAAAGGCCACCCATCGCCAGACACTCACGAATGGCCAGTGTTGGGAATCCGGCGAAGTACTTGACACGATTCAGACGCTCTTCCGCCAATGCCGCGATCGGTTGACCGTCGACTATCAAACAAGCTGAGGCTCCAGCATGGTACGCGTTAATCCCAAGTACGACGCTCATCTGAACCGCCCTTCGAGTCTACAGAACTAGGGACCGTGGTGCTTGCTATTTGAAGCCGATGAGGAAGCTCGGTCAGCCGACGTGAAGATAACTCTCGTTGCCAGCCCGAGATCAAATCGGTGGTCTCCGTGGGCTCAAGGTTTCTCCGAAAGACAGGACTCCCACGACTTTAAAGGCCGTAGGCGTCGGTCGCGGTGAGGAAAAGCTTCGTTCCACGACGGGGTGGGTCGAGCTTCGAGCGCGACCTTCCTGCTTGCGACTGGTCCGAGTGCCGGGTGAGTCCTGAACAAGGTAGCTGCCGTCGAAGAAAGTTCTCCGCAGGAGGAGCGCTGCCGCGGGCTGTGGCTGGCGCCAGATCGGAGCTCCGGAGTGGACATGCGACGAGCCTAGGCGCAGCGAAGTGCGGTGTCCCCGCCCGAGCACGGGACCACCTGGGTGATCTGCGCCAGGAGCATGTGACCACTCCGTGCCAGGTGTGGGACCACCCTGGGTCCGGCAGTAGCAGTGCCGCCGGGGCATGCACGGGCCGCCCAACGGTCAGACGCGGTAGCACGCGCGGTACCAGTCGACGAACCGGCCGATGCCACGGAGATGGGGGTACCCGGGGCATGACCGAGGTGTGTGACCACGCCGTCACCTCGGCGTGGGTCGCAAGCACTTCACCTGACTGCTTCGCAGAAGGGTGAGCTCGGGGCTGGAGGTGTGGACCATCAGCTCGTTGGCATTCTTGGTGGCGGCTCTAGAGGCTGACGGGTGGTCGACCTTGTGGTGCACCGAGAACGGCATGGCCGTGATGGCTCCGTAGACGGGAGCTTGACGAGGCACGGACGAGCGGTCGGTGCGCGGTCAGGGACTCAGTCGTCCGACCGCTTCGGCCCCGTCGCCGGTGCCGCCGGTTTGTTCCCCGTTACGACGGGCGGCGTGCGACGCCGGAGACTACCGAGGAGGGCGGTCACCTCGCTCCGTTTGCCTGTGTCGCCGGGCCAGTCCCAATGCAACTCGCCGGGGGTATCGCCACCGTCCGCAGCCGCCACCGGGGCGGCCGGTTCCTCGGGGCCCGCCTCGGCGAGGAGATTCGAGACCGTGGTCCCGACGAGATCGAGGGCGCGTCGCTGGGCGGCGAAGCGGTTGTCGAGGTCCTCGTTGCGCTCGGCGAGATCCCGACGGATCTCGCCGCCGTTGCGCCCGAGCTCGACCCCGAGGATCGATGAGTCGGCGCGGAGCTTGTCGAGCGCGTCGTTCCAGGCGGCCTGTGTCTCGCGGAGACCCTCGACAGCGTGATCGACGGCGGCGGCCACGGCGTCGGCGACCATGCCCGGAATTGCGTCCTCGACGAGTCTACGGGGGAGGTAGTCGCGGAGGCGCAGGGCGACGTTGGTGACGGTCCTTTGCAACTTCTCGAGGGCGGCCTGCTGCGCGTCCATCCGGGACTCCAGCTGCTCGTCCCGTCCAACGGAAGCACGTAGCTTGTCGTCGACCGACAGACGGAAACGGTCGCCACGGGCCCTGGTCTCGTTTCTGAACCGTCCGAACTCGTGGCGCAGCTGCTCGAGGCCCACCTCGACGGTCGGCGAGCCGATGTCCGGCTGGAAGCCCAGTGACGCCACGCCCGCGGCTCCGCCCTCCTCGACGGGACCCACCGTGGTCGTCTCGGTGTCATAGGTGGGTCTGGCGATCAGCTCCTGGACCGCTTCGTGGAGCCCCGCGACCTCCGCGTGGTGCGCCGCCAGCCGGCCGTCGACCGCGTCGATCTGCGCACGCAGCGCTGCCAGCCGCTCTTCGGTGGCCGCCGAGGAGGCGGACTGCTCGGCTACTGCCGCCCGCACCTTCTCGGCCACGATGTCGGCCAAGGCGGCCATGACCCTCTGCTCGAAGGCGGCCTCCCGGCTGACCGTGGCCGGCACCTGCGGCGGTTCGGCAGGGGGTAGGGCGACGGCGGCCGCCGGAGGTGGGGGGGTGGCCTCTGGCGCCGGCGGACGCTCAGTAGGCCCGACGCTCTCGGGCAGTTCGACGGGTTCCGCCAGC
>CAVZYX010000010.1:0-10127 GCA_963779645.1 uncultured Actinomycetes bacterium | reverse complement strand
CCACCGTAAACGTGCTCGTCCGACGGGGTGCGAGGGTCCCCGATGGTCGGGCCGACTTCTCCGGGATCTCTACCGGAGGTTCCGACGGGCGGGACAGCGGGCTCTGTGTGCGGGCTCTGTGAGGGCTCCCACTGTCGGGCTCAACGGCGTGGACCGCCAGCGCCATGAACAAACTGCGCCGACCTCTCTCGCGTCGCGCACGTCGGGTCGGCCAACCACACAAGTGAGGACGCCGGGCCCTTGCGAAGTCGAGCGCGGCGGTACCCCTCGAACTTTGCGGTCGCTGCAAATCCCGTCGGCTCCGACAGCCCGTGCGGTCTACCCGCATCATCCACAGGTTCTTGACATCTTCTGCCGCAATTGTCGTCGGAGAGGTGGCCGAAACCGCCCGGCCGATCGAGCGCAGCGACCACCCCGTCAGCCGGGACCCGGGTCGCGACTGCCACGAACCCCTGTTCATCGCACCGCGCCCGCCCGCGTGGGCGCCGAGCACGTGCATTCGACTCGAGACAGTTCGAGCCGTGGCAAGATCCCAGGTCAGGGCTCGTCAGGCCCTGTCGAGCGCGGGTCATCGCCGGTGGGCTCACAGGGGATGATCCCCAAGGGGGGAGCATGCGCTGCTACATTCGTCAGCGGTGGCGACCTCAGACTCGTTGGAGGTGACTTTTGCCGTGCCCCTCTCACCTCCTGTTCCCGTGATTGCACCAGCGACCCATCCAGGAGCCGCGCTCTTTGGCCGAGCGTGGCGTGACGCCCCACCGGACCTCGTCTCCGCCGAAGTTCTTCGCGCTCGATTGCAGCGAGAGCGCAGGGTGACGCTGGAGGGGACGCTGCTCCTGGTTGGAGCGCTTCGTTGACCGCTCCCGACGTGGACTTGAGAGCCGCCTGTCCTTGCCGACGTCCCCTGCCGCTCGCCAAGCTGAAGGTCTGGCGGGTCGATCGCGCCCTACGGGATGCCCTCAACGTGCCCTTCGAGGACTTAGTCGACGTCGAAACGAGCGAACGTTGGGCCGCTGCCTCCCGCGAGCCTAAGCAGGTTCGGCATTGACGAGTTGCTGCCCGAGGATCTGTGCTGCGTCACGTCGCACTTTCGGGCTAGCGAGGAGTGGAGGCCCATGCTCGCTACCAAGAAGGCGAAGGTGTGGCAGGCCACCTACATCTCACCGCTTGTCGACCACCACCTAAATGGGCGAGGTCGTCGGGTCTCTACGCATCTCGTCCACGAGGGCGTGATGAATGCAATTCGCCACCCTCACGCCGCCGCTCTTCCAGATGGCGGCTTGTTACGGAGACGAAGCCTGAGCGGCGGTCGGTCCCTGCTTATCGTCATGTGGGACGATGGCGACTCAATCATCTCGACTCTACGACGGGTAACAACCGCTGGCTCCGAACTCGTACCGCGGAAGTCACCGCTCCTTCGAGCGGGAGGTCGACTTGGAAATCTACGACTTCCCAACCGACGCCTTGATCGACAAGGCGACTATCTGTCCGATCGGGATCCCGTGTCCAACAAGGCGAATGACGCCGAACTATTGATATTGCATCGATATTTCCCGGGGTTACGAGTAACCTGACCGCTTCAAGCGGAATCGCTCACCCAGAGGTCATTGCCGAAGCGAAGGATTACGCGTTGCCTGGTATCGGGTCTACATGTGCTAGTAACGACCGCTTTGGACGTCCATCGGGGGCCGCGTCGTCTATCCGTTGCGCCGATGTCGAGTTATCCCTCGAACGCGGCTTGCCATCGCGCATTGCCAGTGAGCCTCCTCATATCAAGGCAGTCGCGCGCAAGGCAGATGAGGCCAGCGGGGCAATGATCGGAAATCTCATCGCTATACACCTCCCGATCGACGACTTCGAGCACGATAAAGCCGGGCACGCCTAGGTTCCTCACTGAAATGAAGTTTGACCTTGTACCGCTGCGCATCGGCGGCGTCGCTCCTCCTCTCGTCGCCAGACGCCTGAGCTAGCCCTGTACGGAACGATCGTATCTTGGGTCGCCCACGACGCAGATGGAAGTCCAGTATGTCGGTCCGACGCCTCCGTTCGTCCACGCCGTTGCTTCAGACATCGTCAACGAGGAACTCGACCGCGGTTTATGCAAACGTTAGAAGCGGCCTTTGCCGACTCGGCGAAAAATGCGGCTGACTGTGCCCTTCTGAACCTGTCTCGCTCGAGCACACTCCGCGGAAGCGTCTCACTTGCTGGAGCCGAGTGGCTCTGCGAAATCAGCGTCCCCCATACTGCCAAGCGCTTGGTCTTGCTGCTCGACGAGTACCCGGAGCCAAGAGGGAGAGTTTTGGCGTCTGGTGGAACCGCTCGTGAGAGATGGGCGCACAATACGTCATCGCCCACGACGGTCGTTCTTCTGAACAGCAGGGAAATCATGACGCGGCGCTACTTGCTGCACTGAAGCATTTCCGAACCGACCCTGCCGACGGTTTACGCCAGAGAAACTGGTACACGTTCCAGGGTGGTTCTCGCGGGGTTGACGGTGCGGAGCGCGTGTGGGAACGATCGTACTATGACGGCTCCCTTTTTGTGGGGAGGAGGTATCTACCAGCTCCTAAGGGAGGCTCTTGCTGCTACGCCGGCCGCAGGTCGTCGTCTCCACGCACTCTCCGACATCGGATTTGGCTCGAGAAGGCCGTTTTACGCGCCGCTGCTTTAACGGAGGACATCGCCTTGGTGTCCTTCGATGCGTTCGGAATGGTGTGGCGAGATGCAGGCGGGCGATGGTCAGATCACCGTCGTCCTCGTCGTCCCGATGTTTGACACCAGGAAGGACACTGGAAGAGGCGCTATCGTCGCTCCGACTGGTCGCCCGAAGCATCGTAGTGCATCCTCTCACGCGGTGCTCTCATACTGAGGGAACCCAGCAGGCAAAAGGAACTCGTTACCTTGATGTGAGGACTCCTGTAACCTATCTCGCCAAGGTTCCGCAGGATACTCGTTGCAGTGCGGGGGCAAGGAATGCGCTGTTTGCTCTCTCTGGGTCCCCGCATCGACCTACGACCCACGAGCGGCATCACTCTCCGTCTATGAGTTTTCGGGACGTTATTTCTCCAGATTGGAACGATCGAGGAGGATGACGTACCTCCATATCGTGAAGCCGGCGAGCGAGTTCCGGATGTCTCTCGCATCCTTTCAGACTATGGCCCGTGGTTCGCCGTGCTGCTCATGAATATGATAAAACAGCACACGAAGAAGTCCGAGAGCGAAGTGCTCATACTGTGCCCAGAGGACGCAGTATCGCAGGACCTTTGTTTCGATACTGCAGGCACTTTTTGGGGTATCAATAATTCGAGTACCTCGAAAATGGATAGAACTAGCCTCTACGGAACCGTCTGGCGTTACTTACGTGACCGAGCCTTGGTTTAATAGGCTAAAGTCCGCGGCTTATCCAACCATTGTGGTTTTCGATGAGTTTACGCGGACTGGAAAGACGCTCAAGAATCTGGGCGCTATCGTACGAGAGTTAGGGATGAGCGTTCGCCTCGGTGCCGTGCTCATCGACATGCGCCAACCGAACGCCGAGCATCTTTCCACGCCGTTAGCAGTCTTTACCGTTTGCCAGTGACAGCGACGAGAGACATGACCGACGCTGCACCCCTGGACGAGTCCGCATTCCTAGTCCGACTCCTGGAGCAAAACTATCGAATCGATGAAAGGCGCCTGATTCTGGCGGATTTCTACCACCGAGCTTTAACTGGGAGTTCTGACGATCAAGAGCTGGTTGATGCGGTATGTGAGACAGGACTAAGCCGGAGTACGCACAGTGAATGCCCTATACCTCGTAAACTTGTACCTGGACAAGCTCCGAGCCAAGATCAATGAGGCACCGGTCGATCTCTTGGTTATTTGCCCGAAAGGTCTGGAACTTCGTGCTCTCCAGATAGTTTTCGAGGTCGACGCCGACAATCCTACTGCGGTAATCGACGGCTTCCACTTCTTTGACGGGCAATTCGAGAGTTCAGCGGCTAAGAGGCCCGTAACATTTTCACTCGTATGCCTCGGCGGCCAGACCAACGTTCGTGCGGCGCGTAAGAAGTCCAGCGGCTTTTGCGATACCGCCCTTGCCGAATGGCGGCTCTCATTGGAATGGCAGCGGGCATCGTAGGAGTAGTAGACCTTGGGGACGTCGTGATGGCCGAGCAAGTTATCTACATCACGCCCGGAACCATTACCGACGACTGGGCAAGTTCTGGAGCCGGAGGCCTACTCGGTGGACGATAGAATTGTACGGGAGGTGTCGAATGCATGGCCGGAACGAGCAGGCTGGCACGAGCAGCTTGACTTGGGGCTCGAACAAGCAAGAGCATTGGGTATGCAGCTCCCGGAGTCGCCGAACCTCGCTGTTGAAGTTCAAGCTAGGGTTTATTCTCTCCGACGAGCGGAAGGATGAGTCCTCAACGTTGGCGGCCCGGGCCTCCAATGTTCACGGCGACGCGGGCGCATTGGAAATGGAGTCGGGCGGTTTGTGCCAGTCTGCAAGGCGGCCCGTATCCCGTGGGTCGTTGTCCGTGGGATAGCGGATCACGGAACGCTATTCGGTACTGATGGTGTGCCAACCCCAAGGACGAAGGAGTGGCAGGTCAGTGCGACGCTAGCGGCTGGCTATGCGTTTCGCTGTTGGGCTTTCAGTCAGCTCTATTACCTTCGAGATTTCAAAGACTAAGGGGCCTGCCGCAGACTGCGACTGGCCTAGCTGACCGCCGAGCGGCTAGGGAAAGGGGATCTCCTCTGAGGAGAACACTGATAGTTGGACACGGCGGTCGAGAGAGTGCCTTAGGTACACGAATGAGTGAGACCAGCGCTCTCTATGCCTTTATGCAGCATGCGAATCCGACGTTGATTCGCTGCGCTGACAGATCGGGTGGGAGTTGGGCCATTGGAGATGTCTTTTATCCGCCTACCGTTGCGGCGTAAGTGCGTCATGCGTGATTGACATTGCGAATGGGTGAGCGCGGATTATTCCTTTTCAGCGGGTTTTGACGCCCGGTTGTGGAGGCAATGTGTACGGTGGGACCCACTCGAGCTGGGGCAGAAATAGAGTGGAATAAGGCCTTTTCCCGCTCGGTAGTCGACACCGTGTCGCCTGACGCCAATCCCCGTTATCGTGTAATCCGATCGAGCGCTGATATTGATGGGATCTTTCGGGAGTTCGAGGATTTGCACGTTGCTGTCAAACCGGCGGGTCTCACCGGTGGCAAGGGCGTTAAGGTTATGGGCGAGCACCTGAAGTCTATGGACGATGCTAGGGATTATGCCCGCTTCCTCATTGAAAGCCGGATTGCAGGCGATAGCGTCGTTCTTGAAGAGCGCATTGAGGGCATTGAATTCACCATTCAGGCGATCTCCGACGGCAAGACCGTGATCTTTCCGGTGCCGACATACGACTATCCCTATCGATTTGATGGTGACAAAGGACCAGGTACTGGCGGCATGGGGTGTTTTCCCCCCGGCAGCGCTGCCTTTTGTCCGCTTGAAGAAGTGGCGAAGGCGCAGGACATAATTCGTCTCGTAATTGACTACTTAAGAGTCACCGGGAGGCACTTTTCGGGAGTTTTGAATAGCGGCTTCTTCGTCTCACCTGCCGGACTCAAGGTCATCGAGTTCGATGCGCGTTTTGGTGACCCGGAGTGCATGAATATAATGTCGGTCTTCCAGGGCGATTGGCCAGCAGTAATGGATCTGCTCGCCGGGCAATCGCTTAAGGCGGGCGACGTGTCGTTTATTCTGCGGCTAGCGTGGTCGTTACTTGCTTGCCCCGGTTATCGCCTCAACCGGCTGCTCCACACAAATTCCGACTAGAGTACGACGAGATCAGCGGGGCGGGCTGTGACGTGTTCTTCGCAGCCGGTCAAAGCGTTCAGGGCGATGTATACGAATCTGTCGGCTCTTCGCGCGTGGTGGGAATCGTGGGGACGGATTCCTCCCTTGAGGGAGCGCGAACGAAGGTGGTGCAATGTATCGAAAAGTACAGTGACGGGCTCCTGGATTGGAGACGTGACATCGCCTCTCAGGCCTACATTGCGGCGCTGTGCGAGCGTCGACATTCCTACTGATTGTTCTCGCAACGTCGCACCGACAGTCGACGGTCGAGATCCGCCACGTCGACTCGGCCGCCGCCGTACATCAGTCCTGACGTTGGCGGGCCCTGCGCAAACGGTGGGTGAGGACGTACTCGCCGGTGGTGTCCGCGCGTGCCCCGCTGTGAGCCCATCAGGGCTATAACTTGGCGCGGCATCAACCTATCGACGGTCAGGCTCGTAGGGGCATTTAGGGTTGCCGAGCGAGGCGCTGAAGGAGGACGGACTCGGGCCGCAAGGGACTCTTCTCGTGCATGGTCGCAAATAGAACTACTGCACCGAAGAGTTCGGCAGGCGCCGGTGCTGAAAACATTGGCTCTACGCCATATTCTGCTCGTCCAAATGATTTCCATTGTTCGACGGCGGCATGACCAATCGTGGCTAGGTTGTAGAGACCTTTCGCCTCGACCTTCGTACACGTTCTGGGCGGGGCACCATCCGCGGTCTGGGGGTTACCGGCGTCGCCCCAAACGATCCTGCCATCCGGCCTTAGTGATGCATGCGCAGCCTGCTCCTCTACGGTTCTGAGGAACTCTTGAAACGAGCGGTAGTCATTTGGGCGTGCTCCCAGCCGACTCTGGAAGCGTGCTCAGTGCGTGACGGTGCGGGTGCCAGATGCTATCTCCTGAACGGCGTACCGGAGGTGACCCTGGAGGGCATCTTCCGGTAGTTTCCCAAGCTTGATGCGCACAAGCAACGACCCCAAACAATAGAGGACTCCAATCTCTGCATTCTCGACCGCAAACTTCATCGTCGAGAAGAGAGCCATCTCGACTGGTTGGCGAGGATGCTGCAACGCATCGCGCCAAGTTGTCGCGTTGCATGACCCGAGAGGGGAAGAGTCACACCAGTTCTTTGTTTGATCGCGGCGAGGAGTTCCTCAGAACCTTCCCTCAATGGTCTGGTTCGGTAGGTGGCGACCTCGGGTGCGGAGACGAGATCGTTGATCCGCCAACGGATGTGCCCCCAGCTCAGTCGGTTCAATTCATCAGCGTCCCAGGCGATGGCCAGCAGATCAGGCCGCCCCGCCTGGAGATTTTCGGATGCCCTGCGGTAGCCCGCAACCAGCACGTCGGCCAAGGCGGCGATATGCTGTGTAACGATTTCCGGGTAGTCGTGACCTTCCCGAGGTTTTCCGTTCTCCCGCCCGGTAAGGAATCGATCCATCTCTGTAGCAGCAAGATTCGTGAAGGATGGGAGATGAGTGCGCAGGGATGCCGCCGGTACTGCCTCCCCGGCCTCAACTAGCGTGGGCAGAGCGATGCGACTTGCTACGACGCTGCCTTGGATCACCCGTGCACCCGTGTAGATGTGCTTGAGAGCGGCTAGGGACAAGCCGTGCTGTGCGGGGCTTCCTGGTGTGGCTGCCCGGAGCTGTTGGAGGTTGGTCTGCACCCAAGCGGACTCGTTGCCATTCAGGTTGCCACCATTGGCGAGGTACGCTGTGAAGGTATCGGGATTCCGCCTGATTGGTTTCGGGACCACGGCAACCCTAAGGAGCGGCGTTGGGAAACGCTACGTAACGGAACCGAGGTTAGCCGCAAGTGGCCTCGCGCCCGAGGCCGCCCCTCGGTCGAGTCAGAGCCGGTGCTTGTCGGCCTGAGCAGCCGTCGCGTGACTACAGCGCTCAAGACCAGCGTCGTTGTGACGCCGGCCCACGGAATGCTCTGTGCGTGCAGCGCTCACGTCTCTCAGGCTCTTGATGACGAGACCGCCGTCCGGTACGTACCTCCATGACGGTGGCAGCAACAGGCTTTCGTCTCGTTTCCATCGACGCCGTGGCATGTGAGATGCCGCAATTGGGCCGGCCATCGCCAGCGGGGGAGCCCGACAAATGACGCGATCAACGAGGCCGCGGTCTCCGGCGCTGGGATCGTGCGCGATCGCTACAGTGTCATGGCGTCTCGGACCGTGCCGATATCGCGGCGAAAACTTAGTCCGGGTATTTGTTCCACAACACTTGCGGCAAGCGCTCGGGCGAGATCCGCCGCTTCGATGAACGTGTGCCCTGATGCTTGGCACGAAAGGACCCGCGACCCTGCGGAGATAGCCCATACTCCGTCGGATACGTATCGTAGTAGAAGAGATTCCGGTGCTCAGTCAAGGAGTTGGGCAACACTATATCGCTCTGTAGCGGACCGGGATAGCCGGCCCGTACCAAGGTGAGGGAGACCGCAGGCCTTCGCCGAATGACTATGAAGATCGACGAATCCTCCCAACTGATCGGTCCCAACCTTGTAAAGAATGTCGAAGAGGGAGCCCCCAATTAGGGGCATCACGGTCTGCGTCTTGGGGTCCCCCATGTGGGTGTTGAATTCGAGAAGCTCCGGTCCGCTCGATCCGAGAATCACGTTCGTCGTCAGGGACCCGGTGTAGGTGAGGCCCGCCTGGCGAAGCTCTCGCAGCACGGAGTGAACGTTATCGAGCACTGCAGCGACCGTGTCGTCTTCGATTTCAACTGGGAGCGACAGCTCCCATCCCGGTTGTGATGGTCGAACGATCCGTAGGGTCGGCCAGCTTGTATTCGTGCACCAGCGGCAGGAGCACGAGGTCACCCGGCGGATCGGCCAGGACTGTTAAGGAGAATTCAGGCCCGTCAAGAAATGACTCCACGAGAACCGGAGCGGGGCCGAGCTCATTGTCGTCCAGCTGCCGGAGGGCCTGAAGCGCTTCCTTCGCATTGCCAACCACGAACACACCCTGGCCCTTGACTGGCCCGTCCGCCTTGATTACAGAGGGGAACTCAAGGTGTGGGCACTGACCGCCGCGGCCCGAGGGATCGCCGCATACCGCCATTGGCAGGCACCTGGCGCGCTGCATTAAATGTTTGGCAAAGCTCTTGCTCCGTTCGATTACCGCAGCCGAGCGCTTGGGGCCAAGACATACAACGCCTGCCTCCTGAAGCGCATCGGCAAGCCCTCGAAACAGCAGGCCCTCGTCGATGACAAGGACCAAGTCGACGGCCTCATTTCGGGCCCAGCCCGCGAGGAGCGGGAGCGACCTGGTTCCGATGGGTGCCTCACGAATCGGGAGTCGTGCAAGCGCAGGGTTTCCCGGAACCACCCACACCTCTTGGCAGCCTTCATCGAGCAGGCGAACGGCCAACGTGTGTTTGCGGGCACCCGAGCCGACGATGAGGACCCGCCTGACCACCATCAGCTGGCTCTGGCCCGAAGGTGCAGCCGATTCTTCGTGCGATGCGCCGTGACACGCCGAGACGAGCGAGCTAGCAGCTCACCCAAGGCCAGCGGGCGGTGTACTAAGGCTGCACGTCTCCGCGTAACCTCGTGCGCCGCCTTCGCACCCTTAGTGTCGTCCCAGTCACACAGCGGCATGAAAGATGATTCAGTTTGTCACACTTCGTCCGTGATGAGGAGGATTGTCGGGAGGTCGTCATGGAGGGGAACGTGATTCAACGTAGCCTTCTGGTTTCCGGCGGTCAGCATTTACAGAACTAGGGGCGCCCTATTGGTTCAGCTATGGCAGGGGAAGCTGTGATGTGGTGACGGCCCCACTACCGCATGTCATCAACTCGTCCGTTGGGCGCTTCGTCCAAGGCTCGCCGGAACAACTGTCTGCACGAGTCTCGGTTGCCCGTGTCGGTTACCTCCGCGGACGCCCGGTAGGCTTGTGCAGGAGGTGGTGCCCACGATACGACCGGGCGCTGAAACGGTCACACGGGCAGGCCAGGGTTTCGGCAGTCTGAGCAGCGACGCTCCGCTGAAGCTGCGCAAGCCTTTCCGGAACTTCGTGCCGGCTTTGTGAGGACCGCAGCCCGTGGAGGCCACGGAGGGGATGCTCACCGTTCGGCATTTCGACCTCACCGCCCAGGCCATGGCCAAGATCGAAGCGGGGCACACCCGGCGATCTTGACGATGTGAAGGCGATGTTGGATCGGGGCCAGGTCGAGCGGGCAGGCCTGCTGGCGTTCCTGGACACCATCGAGGACGAGCTCCGGTCGATCCGCCGTCGGTTCGCCGGGCCGTGGAGGCTGTCGCTCGCGAAGCTGAGCAGCCCTGTCCCGGCCGGTGGGTA
>CAVZYX010000009.1:0-6175 GCA_963779645.1 uncultured Actinomycetes bacterium | reverse complement strand
CCAACTGTAGCCGGGCCGCCTGATAAGCAGGTGTGCCCGATTTGGTAGAGAATCTATGGATATGGGCTGGGACTCCGCGGCAACCCGCGTCTTTCTCACTCTCGCTTGCGCGTCGATCGCGATCGTGCCGAGCGTCGCGTCGGCCGATGAGGCGTCTGCCGCCCTCGGCTCCTTCTCGCAGCCCTTCGCAGAGCCCGATGTGGACGGACACACCACGGATGAGAACTGTGTCGAGCACACCGGCGGGCACCACGGCAGTGATGAGCCTTACCTCGAGTGCAAACCTTCCGCGGGATCGATGGCGGTGTTGCCCACGGGTGAGATCGTCTACTTCAACGCTCTCGAAGGAACCGAGAACGTGAAGAACGGCGTGGCAGCGGAGTTCGGCACGGTCAGCATCAACGATCAGACCCGGGTTCTCGATCTAGCCGAGCAGCGATGGTTCACCCCGCACCCCGTTGATTCGGGAGCGAACCCGGATGGATATGACGGCGGCGACCGCATCCCCGGCCTTCATACGACTGAGACCTACAACGATGGCGCGTTGTTCTGCGCCGACCTCGAGTTCCTACCGGACGGACGTATCCTGGCAGTAGGAGGCACGGCTTACTACGCGGAACCCGGCAACGACGCTCTGCCATACGGGATCGCCGAGCTCGAAGGCACCAAGAACGCTCGCATCTTCGACCCCCACACGAGAACATGGACGCAGTCGGGTTCCATGACTTACGGACGTTGGTATCCGTCGATGGTGAGTCTCGGAGACGGTTCGATCTTCGTAGCGGGTGGTGTTCAGAAGTTGATCAAGCCTATCTATCCGAGCCACCCACAAGACTCCGGCCGTAACGTCGTGCAAACCGAGACCTACGATCCGCAGACCGGGGAATGGACCTACAACGGCGCGTCGGCCGATCGCACGCTGCCGCTCTTCCCCCGGCTTCACCTTCTTCCGAACGGACACGTCTACTACGACGCGGCAGGCCAGGTTTTCAATCCTGCCGGGCAGTCTTACGACGAACCCCTCTGGAACATCGCGGCCGCATACGATCCCGGGTCCAAGACATGGACCAACCTCGGCGTGCCGGGGATCGGAACTACGGCCCCGGGTTTCCGCGGCTCGACCTTCTCGCTCATGCTGCCACTTCGTCCGGCCTATGGGGAGTACACGAGCGCCGAGTTCCTCACGGCTGGGGGAGTCCTCGGGGTTACGCCCGGTAGTTACTTGGCGGTTAAGGATTCCTCGATCACCACCGTGTCCACAGACGGCGAGATGTCTCTTTCCACTCGCGCAACGGGCCCTCTTACCAATGCGCGTTGGTACTCGACCGGTGTCGTCCTCCCGACCGGGCAAGTGGCGGTCTTCTCTGGAGCCAACCGCGACGAGGTTGTCGGCCCCGGTACGGCCGAGCCCGTCGCTACCGCAGAATTGTTCGATCCCGCAACCGAGACGTGGACCGCACTCGAGAGCGCGCATCAACCCCGCACGTATCACAACACCGCGGCGCTTCTTCCTGACGGCCGCATCCTCGTTGGTGGACACGCTCCGATCCCAACCTTGTACGGCTCACACATGACGCTTCCCGGGATGTCTCCGAACGAGGGCCGCGATCCGACGTTCGAGATCTTTAGCCCGCCGTATCTGTTCTGGGGAGACCGGCCCGAGATAGTGCACGCCCCCAACTCCCTCGAGACGGGCGACACCGTGAAGATCGTGGTCGACGGTGATGCAGCAGATATCACCAGTGTCATGCTCGTCCGTAACACATCGATCACACACCTCATCGATGGAGACCAGCGAGCCGTCGAGCTGCAGATCGTGTCCCAGCACGGCCACGTCGTTGAGGTCGCTATGTCCGAGAGCTCCAACGTCGTGCCGGCCGGCCCGTACATGCTGTTCGTGAACCGTCTCGCAACGGAGGGCCAGATCCCCTCGGTCGCAGCGCAGGTCTTCGTCCGCTAGGGGGAGCCGTTCCCGCTCTGGGTCGAAAACCCCTGTCCTCGACTCGGTTGAAGGGCAACGCCTATGAGCGCGCCGCCGCCCCGATGTGTTTAGAGACCGTCTCCATGTCGCGGTTCGGAACCCATGCCGATGGGTTCCGGCGCTGGGTCGGGAATCGTCTCCCGACTGGCCGATAAAAGATTGTCGACCAGGCTAAGCATCTTGCGGCCTGCTTCGTGAATCTCTTCGACGTCTTCTCTTTGTTCGGACGAGAGATCGGCTTCACGAAGGAATTCTGAGTACCCGAGGATCGCCCCAAGCGGTGTGCGCAGGTCATGGCTCATACGCGAGAAAAATTCGCGCATCGCTTCCGTCGCTGACTCTGCTTCGGCCTTCGCGTGAGTGGCCTCGATCCTGAGCCGACGCTGAACGATCAAGACCGTGGCCGTAGCGGCTAGGTCTTTCAGTGTCTGGAGCTGCTTCTCATCCGGGATGGGACGAGGCTCCCTATCGATGATGCACAACGTCCCAAGGTCGATGCCTTCTTCCGTGCGAAGCTGCGCGCCGGCATAGAAACGAATCTGTGGATCGCCTACAACCAATGGATTCTCTCTGAAGCGCTCGTCGATACGAGCATCCGAGACCACCAGGGGCGCAGTTCCTCCGATAGCGTGTGCGCAGAAGGACTGCTCTCTGGGTGTTTCTCGCGCGTCGAGCCCGAGATGGCTCTTGAACCATTGTCGGTCGCGATCAACCAACGAGACCAACGCAATCGGTGCTCCGAAGATGTAACCCGCTATCCGAGTGATTCGATCGAACGTTTCCTCTTCCCCGGTGTCGAGGATGGAGAGGTCATGCAACATTTCAAGCCGACGTTCTTCCCCCGGTACGCCTTGATTCATGAAGCCACCTCCGACCGTTCGATCGCCTCCCTTGCCGCCAGCAACTCAGGAATCCGACTCATGAAGACATCCAGCAGCTGCGCATCGAACTGCGAGCCACGCCCTTTGTGCATGGTCTCCAGCGTTTCGTCAAGGCTCAGTGCCGGGCGATAGACACGATCGCTCATGAGAGCATCGAATACATCGGCGATAGCCGCGATCCTCGCCTCGAACGGGATCTCATCACCCATACTGCCTCTCGGATAGCCCGCGCCGTCTACTCGCTCGTGGTGGGACAGGGCGATCGTGGCCGCCAGTTCTAGGAGCTCGGATGACGAACCGGTCAGCACCTCATAACCGATCACCGGATGGCGTTCCATGATCGCTCGCTCTTCTGACGTAAGCATCCCCGGCTTCAGAAGTACTGAGTCCGGGATACCGATCTTGCCGACGTCGTGCATCTGGGTAGCCAGTTCGATCTCGGTCGCACGTTCTGGGTCCAAGCCGGCAGCGTGACCAAGAAGTCCCGCGTAGCGACCCATCCGCATGATGTGGCGCCCCGTATCGTCGTCTCTTAACTCGGCGGCCATCGATAGCCGCCGGATCGTCTCCCGGCGGGAGAACCGAAGGTCTTCATGCATCACCTCGAGCTGCTCGAGCGAGAACTGCAACTCGACGGTCCTTTGCCTGACCTTGACCTCTAGGTCGCGATTCGCTTCCGCCAGGTCCGCATGAAGGTGGCGAGTAACGAGCAGATTACGGATACGCAGTCGGACCTCGCTGTGATCAAAGGGCTTTGTCACGAAATCGCTCGCGCCAGCGGCAAGGGCCCGATTCCGAGCAGCTCGTGTCACATCTGCTGTCAACACCAAGACTGGGACGAACTCGCGATTGGGCCCGAGGGCTGAGCGATTCAACCGCGTCAAGACTTCGAATCCGTCGATGTCGGGCATCATGAGGTCAAGCAGCAACAGGTCCGGCTTGAATGTCTCCCACAACCGCAGCCCTTCACGGGGGTCGGTGGTCGTCTCGACGTTGTCGTATCCGTCGCGGCCAAGGATCCGCTCCAGCATCTCGACATTAGTGGACTCGTCATCGACGATGAGGATCCTCGATCGCTCGATCATCGTGGCGCTCCGCGACGTGTGACTGCTTCATCGACTGATCGACCGAGCCCGCCCGGGTCTAGCCCCGCGCGAGGCTGTGTAAACGTTTGGAGCATCAGGCCGCCGGTTGAGCACCTATGGCGGCGTCAACCACCCCCAACAAGGCTCTGACCTCGAACGGCTTGGTGAGGTAGTCGGCGGCACCTGCCTCCTTCATCCGAGCGATCTGGGATGCGGTCGCATCGGCGCTCAGCATGACAACTCGCAGACTGCTCGTCACGGGGTCCGATCGGAGCTTCGCGAGCACCTCCTGGCCGGACATATCCGGGAGGTTGAGATCCAACAGGATCAGATCAGGACGCAGTTCGCGCGCGAACTCCAAGCCCGCCCGCCCGGTATCGGCGGTTACAAGCTGCACATCGCTCCGACGCTGCATGATCCGTTCCACCAGCCGGATGTTGGAGGGATTGTCTTCGACCTGGAGCACCGTGACGCTTACGAGTGACACGTCAACGACCGAACGCTCGGTTTCGTCCACCGTAGGCGTCTCCGCCACGGGCTCGGCCGCCACTGGCAACTGCAAGAAGAACTCGGTTCCCGACGAATCCGATCGCCCTACCGCAAGATCTCCCCCCATTGTCTCCATCAAACTCTTCGATAGTGCCAAACCCAGGCCGGTGCCCTCTACATTGGTGGTCTCGGCTCCTAGCCGGGCGAATGGTGTGAACAGACGCTCGGCCGCCGTAGAGGGAAGACCGGGACCCGTATCGGTCACGCTCAAACGCAGGAGATCGCCTCGCAGCTCGAAGCGAACGGTCACATTTCCGTCGTCGCGGTTGTACTTGATCGCGTTCGAAAGGAGATTGACCACGACCTGCTTCAGCCGCTGGCGATCGGCCTTGACGTAGACCTGATCATTCCCCTGGCCACCGTCGGCGTCGATCTCGATCCGCCGGTGGGCTGCCGCTCCCGATACCAGTGTTATCGACTCCGTGACGACGCCGGCCACCTCAACGGGCTCCACCGAAAGGCTCAACTGGCCTGATTCGATGCGCGCTATATCGAGAACCTCGTTTATGAGGTCGAGAAGATGCCTGCCGGCCAGGTGGATCTGGTCGATGTCGGTTCGGAGTTCACCTTGAGCATCTTGACGTCCAAGCTCAGCGAAACCGAGGATCGCGTTCAGTGGGGTTCGCAGCTCATGACTCATCCGAGAAAGGAACTCACTCTTGGCCTGGTTGGCCTCATCGGCCTCGGTGGTCTTCTGACGTAGGGCACTCTCGCGTGCGCGTAGGCGATGGGCCGTCTGGGTCAATAGATCTGCCAGATCGCCAACCTCGTCCATCCCGCCGCCGATCGGGGCGAGCTCCTCTCCATCTGCCAGGCGCTGGGCATTCGCTCTCACAGCTCGCACACGAGATACGACACTCCGCAGAAGAAGGCGTCCGGCGCTCGCGGCGGCCAACAGGGCGAGCGCCAGGCTGCCGGCGAGAACCACACTGTTCTGGCGATAGAGATCTTCACGCCGGTTGGCAAGGGCCTGGATCTGTCGGTCTTCTTCTAGCTCAAGGCTGGCGATGAGCGCGCGGATACGGTCCATGACGGTCTTGGCTTCTTCGAGGAGAGGCTTGGAGGCACCGGCGAGAAGACGATCAAGGAGCTGCATCTCACGCTGCACGAGCGTTGTGATCTCTTGAAAGTCATCCCGGTGATCGACGTTCTGCTCATGTGCGGAAACCTTCCGCAACAGGGCAGGCACCCGCTCCACAGCCCGGTCATATGGGTCTAGGTAGCGGGGGTTGTCGCTCAAGAGATAGCCGCGGACCCCCGTTTCGGCATCAACCAATAGCCCGACCAACTCGGCCTGCGCTAGGCGATTCTCGCGATCCAGTGGCAGTTGGGAATCGATGCCCTTGATCGCACTCGTGTGCGCCGCCTGAACCGCCACTGCAGCGAGCACCGGCAGGAGTGCAAGCGCGAAGGCAACAGCCCCCTTCTTGCCAATGGGCAGATCCGCCCAAGTCTGCTTCATGACGTTCCCACCCACCTTGTCCGCTTGCCGAAGAAGGTAGTTACCCCCTGCTTGTTTGGCAAAACTTTCCTAGACCTGATTGAGATCCCCAATAGCCGGCAGACCTGCACCTACGACATATTCGGCCCCGTGCCTGCGCATGGATTGGGCCAAAGGTCATCAAGCTAGATCCCCCCGGCGACCCTAGGTTTACGGCGAATTGTTCGCCTTGTCTCTC
>CAVZYX010000008.1:0-18079 GCA_963779645.1 uncultured Actinomycetes bacterium | reverse complement strand
CGCCCCTCACCCAGACAATCCGCCTTCCACAAAAGTCGCGGCCAAGATCGGCATGCGATTAGAGAAAGAGGCGGTCGTTGACGACTGGCCCTGCCTCGTTTATTCGATCGGCCGTGATCAGTCCCAGAATCCGGCTCCGGCTACAACCGCCGGCTTATCCTGAAGGTCCAGCCGAAGGCTCCCCGACCATCGGTTGCGTACGGGAGGGCGATCACCCACCGAGACCTCTAGCCGGTGCACCCTTCCCACAATTCCGGACTAGCGGCGAGTTCCGCCCTATCGTGAAGGCACGCTCCACGGCTACCCGACCCGAGTGCTCAGGGAGGGCTACCACCCGCTGGACTGCTAGCGAAGGGAGCTCTCCATGGGAGAACTTGCCTTGGCAGTCGTCTTCGTGGCGCTGCTTATCAGGCTCCTCGACCGCCTCTAGGTAGGCAATACGTTGTGACGCCGCCGCATCTTTTCGGCCGGAGGCAGCCCCTCCGGCCGAGGACGCAGCCGACGAAGGAGGGCCGTCCGAGGTCGGATCTCAGCGGCCGGCCTAACGTGGCGTCGTTACAGAACGGCAGCCGGTGGACCAGAACGGTGAGCATCAGGTCGCGTCGGAACGTGAACGATGCCCGCTTTCCTCCGGCCAGCGGCGGCGCTATCGTCGGTTGCGACAGGATCGAACGGGCTGGGGAGAAGCACATGGGGTGGCGACGAAAGGTCTGGGGGCAATCTCCAAGACCCGTCCCGAACCCACCGACAGCCTCCTCCACGGAGCATTCGTAGACCCGGCCACCCTTGAACGGATCGGTCAAACGGGCATCACTGATTGGATTATCTCGCTCACGATGCTTTCACCTCCATCCCAGCATCGTTCGACACGTCGACTTCCATGCCCTCCAAGATCTGCTTGGCGCAGCGGATGACTCGTTCCGCGGTGTCCTTCATAAATCTGTGGCTCCATCGGACCAGCGGGCGACGTAGGCGAAGCTGTAATCCGCTGGTGTCGAGTCCCAGCGCGTCACACACGATGAATGCGACGGACTCCACCTCGACTTCGGCGACCTCGCTGCGAGCGGGGGCTCCTCGCCATGTAGCAATGCGTGACCGAGCTCGTGCACCAGGGTCTTGACGGCCTGCGCCGGTCAACATCCGGTCGCACCGCGATCTTCTTGTTGAGAAATCGCAGTAGCCGTTCTCGCTCCCTTGCGCTCACGCACGACCTCGAAGCCGGCGACGTTGGCCTCGGCGACGAGCGCGTCCCAGATACCTTCGGGCGCGTCGCCGTTCAGCAGCTTTGGGCGCACCGCGTCGAGGTCCGGAAGCTCTTCGCCTTCGGTCTGGGAGATATCGAAAACGTGCACCACCCGGAAGCCTCGGATCTGCTGAAGGTCTTCTCGTTGCCGTCGTCGTCTTCGACCTTGGTCTTGTACTTGCACGGAGCGAAGATCGCGAGCCCCTTCTCGCCCTTCTTTACGAAGCGGCCGAGCGACTTCCACTTGTTGAAGCCTGCCGACCATGTGGCGTCGGGCCGCTGGAGGAAGATCATGAGTTGGTTGTTGAAGCTGTAGTTGTGGAACTTGGCTGCGACCTTCAGCATCCGTTGCCAGTCCTCGCCAGAGACGATCGGCATTCGACGGCCTGAGAGCTTGTCGTGGGCGGCCTGGAGCTTGTCGTTCTTTTCGGTCTTGCGTGGTCATCGCGTGCCTCCTTGCTCGGCGGCTTTGAGTGCCGCACGAGCGCCGGCTACGCGACGGGGTCAAGGGTGTGAATCCCGAAGGGACGCGAGTACCGGACGAAGGAGGAACGGAGCGCCCTTGACGGCCGGAGCGCCGGCGCTACGGATGGAGGCCGCCGAGAGAGACAGCTTCAAGTGCTGCGGTCGAAAAGCATCCGCTAGCCGCTCCGTACCGACCGGAGCCTTCGCGATCACCCATTGCGGCGACACGCACAAAGGACATACTTGAGCATGTTGAACAAGTGCGGCATGAGAGGTGTCAAATGGAAGGTTGTGAATGGCAGGTAGGCACCGGACGGTTCGGCCGGATTCGAAGGTGTGGCGAGCCGCCTGACTTTGTAACGAAAGCGTTCGATTCAAACGGGCGGGAAAGGGAGTGGGACGGAAAGAAAGTTCGAACCCGTCTGTGCAAACAACACACAAAATCCCTTGTAGAAGAGGAGGTGATGTCGAGGGACATGACAATGTTCCAGACCCGGCTAACACGGCTTGGCGACGGCAAAGAGTTCAACCTCCCTCGATACTAATGACCCAGGATATCAGGAAAGAGCAGGGCGAACGAGAAGCCGTAGAGGCTGAGCGGAGGGCTGTTCTAAAGGGCATTCTGAAAGACATATTCGAGTAGCCCGGTCGCAAAAGCGAACCGTCGGGCTCGATGGAATACAGGTCCAACGCGCTTGTTGCCCGGCTCGGTCCTGTCGTCCTGCCGAACACGATGCGCCCGTTGTCCCGAGCACCTGAGCCGTTGCCGGCATCGGCCCGCGGCGGATTTGTTGAAGCCTGCAAATAACATGATGCCCGCTGCAATGAGCGAAGCCACCTTGCTTCCCTGAGTCATGTCTGCCCCTCCTTGAAAGGTTCTCCAACCGAGCCGAGCTCGGCTGCCTGCCCGCGAACTCATCAAACAGGAGTTGTTTCCCCCGGTCTGCGTAGGAATGCACGCTCCGGTGGTGCTTTTTGGTCCGCGGCAGGGCGCTCAGGACTCGCAGTTCGAGGCCGTCTCGATCCTGGCGCAGGAGTCGGTGCCGTCTCCGCCGTCTGCCGTGTCTTCGTCGCCGCGACCGTCGATGGTGTCGTCTCCGCCCCGGCCCTCGAAGCGGTCGTCCCCGGCGCGGCTCACCAGCACGTTGGGACCATCGTCACCGATGAGGGTGTCGTTGCCGTGACAGGTAAGCGCGTTCTCGGCGGCGGTCACGCTCGACACCTCGTCGCCGTCGGGATGGTGGAACACGCTCCGTCCTTCGCTGAGATCGACGGTTACATCCAGCCCCGCACAGGCCACGACCGTGTCGCTGCCGTCGCCCCCGTCCATGATGTTGTCCCTGTTGAGCGGAACCAACTCATCGTCACCGGGCCCACCCAGCATCTCCGCATCACCGTCTTGGCCGGCCCGAAGGATGTCGTCCCCGCCCCTCCCCTCCAGCATGCCCCCTCCGAAATACCCAGCGTCGAGCACGTTGTCGCCGGCGTCACCGTGGATCTCGTCTCCCATCCCGGTGCCGTAGACGTTCTCGATGGTGCCGAGGGCGAGCGAATTGGTGCCGGCGCCGGTGATCATGGCCGTGCCCGCGGCGAGGTCTACCTGAGCTGGTCCGCGAGAACCGCTTGGTTCCCCGCTGCCGGAGGGCTTGGCCACCATCAGCAGGTCGGCGCCGGGCCCCCCATCGAGCTCGTCGTCGCCGCGAACCTGTCCGGCTTTGAATGTGTCGTCACCGGCCTCGCCGAAGAGGCGGTCGTCATCTCGACCACCCAGGAGGAAGTCGTTCCCGCGACCGCCGCAGATGAGGTCCCGGCCGCCTTTGCCGTCGACGGAGTCGCTGCCGCCCCTCGCCGCGATCACGTCGTTGCCGGGCGTACCCACGAGGGAATCGCTGTGGCCGGTTCCGACGATGGTCGCCTGTCGCCCATGGCATCGAGCGTCCGATGGCCGGGCGTTAACGGTTGAGCCCGCCATCATCACGCCCAGGATGGTCAAACTGATCAAGCACTTCGTCGACATCGGATCTTCCCCTCCAGAGATAACTGGCCGTTCAGCTATCGAGAAGGACGCACGAAGGGCGCCCTCCGTTCCACGGCGGCCTTGCCCAGCGGAGGGCTGTTCTAAACGGCATTCTGAAAGACATATTCGAGTAGACGGTCGAAAAGGCGAACCGCTTGGGGATCGACGATGGAGTGGCTTGAGTGCTGTGCTGGGAGCGCGCCCGTGAGCGTCGGCCACCCCTAAGTCAAAGTCCTTTCGAGAAAAGCGATGTACTCCGACGGGAGCGAGGAAGCCTTCGCGCCTTCTAATACTGACTCAACATAGTCAGGTCGCAACTGCGCATCGCCGTGGTCGGTATGGCACCTTCGCCTTGCCTCCTCCAATCCGACGTACGTGATTGCGTCAACAGAATCGCCATCCAGCTCCACCGTAACGGTCACAGGCTCGTAATTCTCTGGATTCTTTGCGGTTCTGTGGCCCTCGATGCGGTCGACAACAGACCGGTCTCCGTCTGACCTGATTACAAGCTGTCTCGATAACCGATATACCGTTCCCCACACATGGTCGTCTTCGTGACCAGCCACTACGTTGCAGACCCGAGCGTCTTGTTGCGCACTATAGAGGTCAACAGTGAAACGAAAGCCTCGGAGGACAGCTCAGCCTCCCAGACTCCTCCCTTGTCGCGTGCCAGCGGGTGCATCTTGTTGTGCTCCTCATGGCCTTCCCGAGCCGGCCCGAGGACATGTCCATCCGTACTGAAACAGCAGAGCCTTCCGCTAGTCACGGTTGGCTTTCATCCAAGTGAGGTAATGAGGTCGGCCAGAGCGTTGGGCGGCGCGTTTGAGCTGGCGACGCAGTCACAAGACGCATGAGGTACCCACATGGAAGGGTCCGTTTTTATCCGAATTGCTCACCCGCTTCGCGTATTGACTCGGAGGGCCAGTTCGTCCGGCAGCTGTCCGTTCTGCATGATGCAGTGTTTGCCGTGGCATCCTAGATAACGGCCTTGTCGTTGAGGGGGTCCTTCAATCCGAGGAGGACGCCTACGAAGACCCCGTTCCCACCTTCTTTTGCCTCCCCAGGTGGCTTCAACGAAGCAGACGCAGTCGCGAATCTTGTCGGGTACCCGCATTAGGTCTGTAATCATCCCACTTAATCCCAGGGGACCACACTGGGACCACATCGTGACGCACAATGAGGCGTACTCACGACAACCACGACTAACCAAAAGGGTGTCTGACGTGCCAAACGCGCTGAAGATGCACGTCATGGCTTCGATGTGACTCATTTCTGGAATGGCGAACATATGTTCAAGGGAGCGTTTCCGTCCCCATACGGTCGTCAGCTCGCGGATGACCCGGCGGTGGTCTTTACTCGCTTGGTCGAGGATCAGGTCCGTTTCACGATGGTCGTCGGCGGCGCGACGGATATCCCGGCGGATGCGGACGAGCTCGAGGCGCATGCGACCTGGTGCCATGTACGTCACATTATCGAACAGATGTTCGCCTAGGCTCGGCGCTGCCTCGGATCCCGCCGGGTCCTAGGAGGGATCCACGTCAGGACCTCGAAATGCTTCCTCATGAAGAGGGCAGGTTGCGTGCTGGCGTTCATCGCCATGGTCGTCGGTCTTGGACCAGCGGCGGGAGGCGCTTCCTCCGTTCCCGAGCTTGCCCACACCACGATCATCTCCGGCTCGAGGGCCGGCGGGGTCCGAGTCGAGCTTCCCGACAAGACGAGGTTCGGCGATCCTTTGAACGGAGTCGCCTCAGTCAAGGTCGAGGGGAACGGCGACTTCGCCGGCTTCGCGCTGGTGGCCGAAGACGTGCCGAAAAGGGACGGGCTCGTCTTCTTCGGCGGTCGACTTCCCCGCTCCGCCGGAAGCCGCTATTTCACCGATTTCGGAGGCGACTGGTTCAGCGTCGGCGGCGGAAAGTGGTTCGGCCTCGACCCGGGCATCTACACCCTCTACCTGCTCCCCGGGAGCGGAGATACAACCGTCACGTTGACGTTCGAAGACCTCGAGGGAACGACGAGGCTTTCCCCGGTAATTCCAACGGAGTTCCAGGCGAAGGTCTCTAAGCCTCGATTCGGAGACCTTCCCTCGGACAACTACTACGCGGCCGGAGAAACGGCCCGGCTCGAGGGCCGAGGACTGGTCGGCGGGATGACGTGGTTCGAGACGGGCCCACATGCCGTCACCGACGCCAGGGTCTGTTTCTGGCGCAACGCGCCGAGGGACCCCGACGGGTATGGGCCGACCTGCGGAGACACTTTCCTGACCGAACCCGGCAACTCATGGAACTCCAGCGAGATGATCCATTACGGGGCTGGCATCGATGATCACTTCGGACTCCTCACCGGATCGTGGCACCCCTTCAAGACCAGATACGAACGACCCCGTTGGGGCATCTCTCACATCGTCACCAGCGCGTCGGTGATGAAGGGAGTCGGGTCCCTGGGGTTCTGGCTCACCTACCTGTAGCGGGACCTCAGATCGGGGGTCGCCATCCCCGTAACGCCTAGCGCGGTCCCCCGGCCTTCCTCACGCGTTGGAGAGCCGGGCCGAAGGCCGGGCTCTCCACACCGAACCAGATACGAAGCCTTCGCCTCGGTCGCCTTCTCGACCTCTGCGGTAGCGAACTGAAGACCCGGTCCCACGTGGGTAACCTGGATCTCGACGGTCTGGCGCTGGTTGCCGTCGTTGTCCTGCCAGCTGCGCTGGTTGAGCTTGCCGGCAACGAAGATCCGCATGCCCTTCTTCAGGGTCTGCGCTGCGTTTTCGGCGACCGATCGCCATGCCGTGCAGCGGAAGAACCCGTCGTTGACGTCTTGCCACTCGCCGTCGTGCTTGCTGCGGTGGCTCACCGCGACGGTGAAGCCTGCCAGGGCCGCACCACTCTGGGTGTAGCGGAGTTCGGGATCGTCGGTGATGTTTCCGACTAGAGCGACCTGGTTCATCACTACCTCTCTTCCTGGGCGCTTCTTGGCTGCCAGCCTGAGGAGTCCGAGGACTTCGTACCTCGAGCGTGTGAGTATGCCAACCACGTTGTCGGTCAGATACGGGAGCACTTACGCCCTATAGGCCCTTGATCCTTCGGCCGGAGGCCGACCTACCGACCGAAGACGCAGCCGACGCAGGAGGACCGTCTGAGGTCGGGTTCTAAAGGACTCACGATTGACCGACTTGACTTTCGGTCTTGATTTCTCGGGCGAAGCCCGACCCTCGGAGGAGGTCGCAGCCGAGCTCGCGAGGACCGACCGAGTCCGACCCAAAGCGGCCGTCCTAACGTGCCGCTAAGAAGAACGTCTGCCGCAGAGGCGGACGAGGAGCCGCGATGAATCGGTGTGACTCGGTAACCACTCACTCGGTCGTTAGATAGCGCTCCAGCCGGTCCGCGAGCTCCTGGGGCTGACTCAGCGCAACCAGGTGCCCACCGCACATCTCATCGGGGACGACGTGGAGTCGCGCGTGCACGATCTGACGCTGGAACTGAGCCGGCAAGAAACGATCGTCCTGGCCTATGAGAACCTTTGTCGGCACCTGAGGCCACGCGTCAAGAGGCCACGCATTCTCGAAGGGCGTTCCCGACTGGTCCTTCCGTCGCGTGAGCGCGTCACGTGCCAGCTCAGGGGACACGTCGTGGAGGAAGACTTCCGTCATCTCCTCTTCCGTCTCGGCCGAGCGCCCGCTCCAGCCCGTGTTGGCCCACCACTCCCCCGGGGACTCGCCCGGTGCGGGAATCATCCCGTTGACCAGTACCAGCAGCTCCGCACCGACGCGCTGGCAAACCAACGGTGCGGTAAACCCGCCGAAGGAATGACCCACAACGACGAGGTTCGTCCGATCGGCAAGCGAAGAAATCACGGCGTCTCGGTATTCCTCCAGCCCTGCCGAGTCGTCGTCACAAGGCAGATCGGGGGCCACAACGCGATGCCCCAGTGACTCCAGGATTGGCCTTACTAGTTGCCAATCTCGTGAATCTGAGGCCGCCCCGTGGATCAAGACGAAATTCGCCACACGAACCTCCGACTTCGAGACCCGATCATCACGTCCCAACCGGCATCGGCAAGCCGACGTGCGACGTGTCGTCCCACGAAGCCAGTCCCACCAAGCACAAATGCCCTCCTCATGGTCTCAACCTACCCACCATTGTGCGCACGGGTTGAGGGCCGAGACCGAAGACGGATCAGAGTTAGGTACCGGAGTCGCCTTGACGCAAGAGCGGCGGTGCTAGATATCCCACGGTTCTATCTGTCAAGCCGTCGACCAGGAGGCAGAGGGGGAAGATCGGTTACGTGGCTCAGCCGACCCCGCAGATGGTCGCTCTCGGCGAGAATGGGTCAATGACCGGAACCAGGCTCTCTGACCTACCCAGAGCGTTCGCGTTGAGGCTTAAGCACGGTGACTGGCGTGGGCTCTACACGAGACCCTCGAAGACCGATCCCGATCGCTATACCGACGACGCACGAGCGGTGTTGAAAGCGGCCGACGCGGAGGTGCGCTCGCGTGGAAACAAGACGCTGGGCACTCAGCATCTGCTCCTCGGATTCTTGAATGCCGGCAACGCGCGGATCGACGCATCGTTCGCTGCCGGAGGCGTGCCTCAAAAGCAGCTAGTTGAAGTTATCGACGGCCAGGTCCCCGCCGGCAACGTCCTGTGGGACCCTCCAGAGCCAGTTAAGCCTGGAGAGATTCCTAAGAGGCCGAGATTCGTCGGCATGACGCGGCGGGTGATCGATACGTACGAACGAGCATTTCAGCTTGCCAACCGCCAAGGAACAGATCACGTCGATGCTCACTTGCTGCTCGCAGCTTTGCTAGAAGACCGACGCGCCACAGCGACGCGGCTACTGCGAGAAGCGGGTGTCAACATCAAAGCTGTGAGACAAGCCAGCGTGGAGTCCACATAACGAATCAGGCAGCCGCCTTCACGTCTACAGGCCATGCGATCGACTCGTCATAGGTCTGACCATGTCGCAAGCAGCCATGCAGGATCCCGACCAGCCGGTTGGCCAACGCCCGAAGGGCCTGGTTATGGCTCTTGCCGAGGCTTCGATGTCGGTCGTAATAGAGCCGGGCCCGAGGTGACGCGGTCAGCGACGCGAACGCCCATAGATAGCAGGCGTTGAACAAGCGCTCGTTGCGGGCGTAACGAGCAAGCACGACCCGGTGTGTGCCGGAGGCTCTCGTGATGGGCGAGGTCCCGGCGTAGTTGCGTCTCGCTCTAGCATCCACGTAACGGGTTCGGTCATCTCCGAACTCCGCAAGCATCCGGGCGCCAAGGACTATGCCAAGTCCGGGAAGACTGCGCAGGATCTTGGCGTCCGGGTGACTCTCAAAAGACGATTCGATCTCTTTCTCGAGATCGACAATCTGTTCGTTGAGACCCGCGATCAGCCTCATCAAAGACGCGGTGACGGTGCCATAGGCACGGGTCACCGTTGGCGGTGCTTCGAGCTGCTCGGAACGAAGCGCGAGCTGGATCTTCTCGGACCTGGACTGAATGTTCTTCTGGCGACCGCCCTTCTTCAGGGCGCTGGCTATCTTGGAGCGCGATAGGCGACGTCCGAGCTCTGGTGTCGGTGCGATCGACAGGATGGCAACGGCGTCCATGAACGAGAGGTCGGTGCCGAAAGCCTCTAAGGCTTGCGGGTAGAACTCGCGCAAGTGGCTGCGCAGGCGGTTGATGTGACGCTGCCTTTGCCACACGAAGTTCTGATGGGTCCGGGCAAGCAGCTTGATCGCGTCGACCAATTCCGAGTCGCCCGCCACTTGGCGGTGGTTATGGCGATCGGTGCGCACGATGTCTGCGAGAAGCTTGGCATCACCCGGATCCGATTTCGCTCCCGAGGTCGAGTGCCGATCGCGATAGCGGTCGACCGACAACGGATTGATCGCGAACACCTCGTAGCCGGCCGCAACGAGGGCACCAACCAGCAGCCCGCGATCGAGCTCTATGCCGACGATCGCGTCCTCTGGTTCCTCGATGTGTTCGGCGACCATCTCGTGGAGCTTGGAGATCCCCTCGACGCCGTCTGCGACGCGGCCTCTGGCGAGGATCACGCCTTCCTTATCGACGATGCAGACATCGTGGTGCTTCTCGGCCCAGTCGATCCCGACGAAGACCAAACTTCCCTCCTCTCAGCTCGACGACAACGACATCAGCCTCGAGAAGATAGGTGGCGGTCTAATGGATCAGTGCTCTTGATGGCACGACATCCCACGAGCCCTCATCTCTCCTCGCCTACCGAAGGGGGCACGATCTAGCACTAACGCTCAGGGCCTCAACGCAGTTCGGTGCTCACCCTTCGGCTGGCTGAGAGGTCACCCTCCCATGAGGTCTTGCAACCCCATTAGACGTGAAGGCAGCCATCGACCGGGGGGGATTGGCTGGGTCAGGGTCCGGGCGGGAAGGAAAGGCGCTCTACTGTTGTGTATGAGAGAGGAACCACCCGCGCTCGAGGAGCACCGAGTACTGGCTACCAGGAAACGAGCTGGAGCGCAATGAATCACTCCAACCTTCGCTAAGAAGATCAGCGTTCGATTGCGAGGACTAGCAAATGTTCAAGAAGAATAGTCGACTCAAGGTGGTGATCTTCGAGTCAGTAACCGGTTTCCGATGGCAGGTCTGGGATGGGGAGGACATCCTCGGCGTGAGCCCTCAGGGCTTCCCTAGCCCAACCGCGTGCCTCGAGGACTGGCTTGAAGCAGGCAAGCAGATCGCCTGGTTCATCGGCGGGGGGTGTAGCAGACCGGCGGCGGTTCGACTTCATCGACAGTCCGCGAGGTATCGAGTGGACGTACTGGTCCCAAGAGGGTCCACCAATTGCCAGATCCGGGGTCCCCTCAGCTACCCTAAAGAAAGCTCAGAATCAAGTGACTACTTTCGCTGACGCGGTGATCCGAAGGTTCGACCTTCCAACCGAAGAAATGTTCAACGGTCAGTTCAAAAGCAGTTGAGTTCGTTCCGTTACTCACGTCGTGCGGTGGCCACAACCGCGCCAACAGCAAGGACAAAGCCCGGAGCCGGTGATGCCAGGCGACAAGGGTTAGCCGACGGCCGCCGCAGAGCCTGCCGGGCACAACGGCCCAGAATCGGAGGCATGATGGCTCCGTGCATTGGCGAATCCGAGCGGTTGAGGCGGACGACATCCCTATCCTTCAAGAGATGCTCTACGAAGCGGCTACCTGGCGCGGCGGGGATGCCGTGCCTGATGTGGTCCTAGCGAACCCGCACATCGACCGCTACCTTTCAGCCTGGGGACGTCCCGGCGACACCGCTCTGATTGCAATGGATGAAGACGGCCTCTCCATCGGAGCTGCGTGGTACCGATATTTCGCCGAGGGGGAACCAGGGTATGGCTTCGTCGATGAGACGACCCCCGAGCTGTCAGTCGCGGTCGTACCGGCTTTCCGTGGACGTGGGGTTGGTACTGCGCTGATGTCGGCATTACTAGAAGTCGCTGAGCGAGATGGTGTCACGGCACTCAGCCTGAGCGTCGAACAGGACAATCCAGCGGTAAAACTGTACGAGCGCGTCGGCTTCCGGACCGTATCTAGCGATCAAGACACCTTCACGATGCTCGTCGACGTCGCTCGCTGACCGCGACAGCCCTCTTTGGAGGCAAGGCCGTTATCTCCGGATGAAACGCAAGCAGGTGTGCCGGACATGTAAGGGTCGCAGGCAGAACTAGGAGGCGGACCTGACTAGCGACCCGAAACAGACGATCGACGCCCTTTTCAAAGTTCACGCTGACAAGGTGCTCCGCTACGCACAGCGTCGCGTCAGCAGCCACGACGCCGAGGAAGTTGTTGCTCAGACCTTCCTCACGGCATGGCGCCGGGTGCACGACCTGCCCCCCGAACCGCTTCCCTGGCTCATCGGCGTGACTCGCAATGTCATCAGAAACATCGAGCGTTCCCGCCGTCGGCGGTTACGACTGGAGCAACGCGCGCATCCGAGACACGGCAACCACAGGTGGCCTTCGCAGGTGAAGTCGTCGGTCTGGCGCAAGCGCTCAACTCACTATCGCTTGATGATCGAGAGATCCTCATGCTGGTCGCCTGGGACGACTTCGACCACGCCTCCGCGGCCGCGGTGATGGGTTGGAGCCAGGCAAACTTCCGACTGCGACTCCATCGGGCGCGGCAAACGATTACGCCAGCATCTGCAGACCGTCCAAGAACAGACCGTTGAAGGAAATCTCGGAGCACCTGAACCAGCACGGGAGGAGGCCCGATGACGAAACTAAGCAGCGAGCTCGAGAAGTTGAGAGCCAGCAACCCTGTTCCCGAGGTCCACGATCCCGATTGGGCCGAAAGTGACACTGCGCGCCCGAATTGTTCGAGGAGATCGAAGCACGCGCCAACTCAAACTCGCCGCCGACGATCACGCGTGAGCGCTCTGGCTGGCGCCGCCCGACCATCAAGGTCCCGGTCTTCTTGGTGCTGTCGGCGTCGGCGCTGCTGTTCGTGTCCAGCCATCGTGGGTGACCGTGTCATCACGGTCGACGCCGCCGAGGCACTGGCAGACCCCGTCGCGGTCGAAGCGGAGCTTGCCCAGCAAGGGATCGATGCGGACATCAGGATCGTGCCGGCCAATAAAACCCTCGCCGGTAAGTGGTTCCATCTCTATTTCCCACCTGACAGCAAGATCGACGAAGAGACCTTCTGGCCGATGAAGAGCTACGTCGGTGTTCTCGATGCTCGTTTCGATTCCGTCAACGAACGCTGTCCCATCGGAGATTGCGCTAGAACCTCCATCCTGGAGATCCCCGGGCGAGTCAAAGGTCCGATGACACTGATCGTGGGGCGAGAACCACAACCGGGCGAGGAGTATTGGGCGCACGAGATCGATTGGGATAACGAACTTGCGCCGAGTGGAGCGCTCTACTGTCATCGCCTGGAGGAAAAAACGCCGGAGGAGGCCAGCGCTCTCCTACAAAGGCTGGGTTACGAAGTCATCTGGGTGAACGAGGAGGACAAGTTCAGCGAAGAGGTGGCCTTTCCTCCCCCGGGTCGAAGATCACCTTCGCGTTCTTCCGGGGGCCCGGCGTGATCGATGTCAGGACCGCAGCACCTTCAGACGCACAGCGCTACATGGAGGCCGGCGGAACCCCGACAGAGGAACATCCACGCTCGTCCGCCCCGTGGGCTCCAGACTGCTGAGCTAGAGCAACCTCCGGAAATCGGCTTTCAGAATCTCCAGAAAGGAGACGTCAGCCCACCTTTGCGAACACTGCTTCTACTTCTTCGGTCGTTCGTCTCTTCCAGTTTGGAAGATGGCGACCGGAGAACCAAAGCTGTGCGAGTTCCCATTGCTGCCCAAGCGTCATCCGTTCGCCTGAGGGGTTGTCCCTTGCAAGCCAGCTTTGGAGGTGTTCTTCCGACCGGAAGATGAGCATGTGAGCTCAGGTGTAGCCGATGTCCTCGTACCAACGAGAAGCTGGGATGCCGAAATGAACGACTGCCTGTGGCGGTCCCTGAACGAGTCGATCCTCGATTGTGACTTGTAGAAGCTCGCCACAATCGGGGCACCGAGTCGTCACTTCCCCATCGCTTTGTACCAACGCGAGGATCCCTAGCGTGTCCCAGATACAGATAGCTTGCCACTGGCGTTGTCCGCTCGTGACACTGAATGGCGCGTCGGCCGCGTAGAAGGGATGCACAAGCCACAGATCTTCAGTATCAGGTTCAAAGGCGATGACATCTTGGGCGGCAAGTTCACGCAGGCTCATCTTTACCTCGTCGGCTGAAAGATCGAGCGTCCGAGATAGTTCCCCAACTGTCGGGGCACGACCTTCATCGACGAACACCCGATAGGTGTCAACGCTAAACCTCGTTTGCTTGGTCCACCCGAGAAGTATTGCTCAACAATATGGAGCAGTGTGCCGCCTACACCTGACCGCAGGAAGCGTCTCGCTGGCGACCCACCTTTCATCCGTATACGTCTAGCTTCGCAGGAAGGCGGCGATCCTCTCTCGCACCTCGGCACTGCGCACCAAGGCCCAGTGGTCCAGGCCAGCGAAGGACTGGTGCTCTGCGTCATACAAGGCAGCGACGGAAGCGCCGCGCTCTTCGCGGAATCCGTCGCCGGAGATCACCAGTGTGGGGCAACTCAGTGTGGGCACTGAGATACCGCGTTTCTCTCCCCGTGGGCGAGTGACGACTCCGGTCGGGAAGCAACACCTTGGGGACGCTCCGTAAACGGCCTCTGGATCGAACGTTCTTTGCTCCAGCGAAGCGTCGGGAACGAACCCCTGAACCTCACCAGGAGGGCTTGGCTCGATGAGGATAAGTGCCGCGGCAATCGGTCGTTCCAGCGGCCATCAAAGCCACCAGCCCTCCCATACTCCAGCCACAAAGAGCTACCGGCTGTTCCAACTTCTTGGCCGTGGCGACCACCCGGTCTGCGTAGTCGTGCATCGACACCGTTTCGATATCGAGCCCTTCGTGCAGATCGATTGCCTCTACCCGTAGCCTTGGGAAGGACTCTTGCCACCCATCGAACACCCACGGTCCACTGCCGGCCCCATGAGCAAGAAGCAACGATTGCCCCCAGTCATCCCCCAAATCTCTCTCGTGGATCCTGGACGCACGCTACGACGTGGGGGTGTCCTTCACGAGTTGTCTTCAGTTCCCTCCGACCAGCGGGCGACGTGCTTCTTCGTCGTGATGTCTCGCCGCTTTCTGTCCGAGGAATCGATCCGCTAACAAGCCTCCAAGACATACGAGAGACACCGAAGAAAGATCACTCGACTGCTCCCCGATGCAGACGTGCAGCATGTCGGCGGGACCGCGGTGACAGGAGCGTTGCCAAGGGCGACGTCGATCTGTGTGTCCGCGGCACTTCAGAGGTCGGTTTCCAAGATGCCATCCGCGCGCTTGAGATCCGTGTATGCGATCCATCAGCCCGATAACTGGACCGCTGACCTATGCCAGCTTCAAGGATGAGAACGGAGAACTTCCAGTGGGGATCCAACTCACCGTAGAAGGCTCTAAGGATGACCATTTCGTCGCGACGCGCGACCTCCTACGCAGCGACCAGCACCTACTGGCTCGATACAACGCCCTCAAGAGTGCTCATGAGAGCGAAAACGACTAGACCTATGGCGCGGCCAAAGCGCTCCTTCATGGAGATGCTCCAACGCGAGTACTACAGATGAGACGTCGTCGCTGACCTATTTCAACTGCTACCACCCAGAGCAGTGGAGATCCGGTCGGCCAGTTCCTGAGTCATCGTCACCACGACCCAGTTGGCCCCATGCGCCGTTGCCACGGTCTCCATACGTCCCCCGCTCTCGAACCATAGGTCGGCGTCTTCCTCGCCCTCGAAGACGAATAGCTGGACGCCCTCTCCTGCGATAGCGCAGGACCCGCTGCTGGTCGGGGTCCCTCTCCCCTTCCCCTCTACGTCTTGGGTTGGGCGAGCGTGTCACACGCAAGATCCTCAGCGCCTAAGGCTGTGGCGAGTTATCCCGGCGTCGTTGTAACCCGATGCGGCTCGAACACGCCGCCGCCGTCACTGACGCCAGCAGGACGAAGAGGCAGGTTGTGAATCGCATCCCCGTCTTATACCGGTTCGGTTGAGAGACCGTGCCCGCCATACACTGCAATCGACTGGGGGCGCTTTATAAGGGGCGGCGTGAACACAGAGTGGAACTGCGGATGAGTAAAGGCTGCGGGTCCCTCTATTGCCCAGAGCTACATTCATGCGTCCCCGAGCACGTGGACGCTCTGCAAGGCCACCGCTACGTAATACTCACCCCAGGAGGCGATATCACCAGCTGGTACATGCGTGTCCAGAAAGATCTCCTTGAGAAGTCCGGTGAAGCAAGGAGCCACCTCGCCGCTCGCACCACACGTCGTGATCCGCGCGGCGATCCCTCCGGACAGAGATCGGAGGTTGAAGAGGTGTTCCATCGATGGGCATCCTCGACTTCACCCCTCACTATCAAAGTTGAGGAACTCACCGTCTTCCCGGCCCCCTACAAGGCCGTCATCTTCCTAGTGGAGAAGACCCCGCAACTCATCGATGCTTTCTTGCGTCTCGAAGCCCTTGAGCGACCAACATTCACTCCCCCGCTGGCCCGAAGGCGAGCCGCAAACCATCGATGAATGGCGCTTTTTCTTCCACATGTCGGTCATCTACGCGAGCGACCTAGCCGATGACCGATGGAATGACCTGGTCTCGGAGCTGTCTAATGTCAAGCTCCCGCCCCTTGAGTGGGTATCCCACCAAGCTGAGTTGGTGCTGTATGAGGATCACAAGGAGCTCGGCCTGCTGCATGCCTCCCTCACGGCCGGCCCCGAGCCCGACAAGACCTGAACTGCACAAGCGCGCTCCGCTCCTTGCGTGACAAGCACGCTGCGTCCGGGCCGTTCCGACGCCACCGCAGGTTTGGGCTAGCGTCATTCACGATGATCGAACTCATCTTCGAAACGCATGCCCTAAGCCTGGATAACGAAGGCGAGGTTGCTACGGGTTGGTTGCCAGGCGCGCTCTCTGATAGGGGCAAACTCCTCGCCAATGAGCTTGGGGCGCGATACCGAACTGATCAACTGGACGCCGTATTCGTGTCCGACCTCCAGCGAGCGGTCGAGACGGCAGAGATAGCGTCTCAAAGACGTGAACGTCCCTATCCACCAGGATCGGCGACTTCAGCGAATGCAATTACGGCGACCTGAATGGGACAAACATCCAACACCTGCATCAAGAGCGACCGCAAAGGATCGATGTGCAGTTCCCAGGTGGTGAGAGCTACCGGCAAGTCGTTGAACGAGTCAATGACTTCCTCGACGAAATGGCTGCAGCCTGGGATGGAAGGCGGATTCTGGTTATCGGTCACTCCGCTACCAAGTGGGCACTGGATCATCTCTTAAAGGCCATCCCGCTCGAGCAACTCGTGAGCAGGCCCTTCAGGTGGCAAGAAGGTTGGACCTACAGCCTCACGACCGCAGAAGGATCTTGATTTTCGGGCGGAGGAAGAATCCAGCGGTTCGGAAGAATCCAGCGGTTCGGAAGAATCCAGCGGTTCGGAAGAATCCAGCGGTTCGGAAGAATCCAGCGGTTCGGAAGAATCCAGCGGTGAGGGTGAACCAACGCCCGAGCCCTACTCCCAGCCCCTAGAGTTGTAAGAAGGCACTCCGGCAGGCGGGCCCCCCGGAAGCCAACGACTGCTCATGGAACTCAAAACAAGTGGCAGAAGCAGACTCGGCCGCCTCAGCATCGCGTTCCATGGTGCTGCTAGCTCCCCTGCCCGTGCGGATCGCAATCTCGGCCCTTGGTATCTCTCACATCACACACACGAGTCCAAGCTACTCACAGCTCGCTATGCACTAGTACAGCTTCCACAGCAGATTTTCTTTCAGATGAAGGATTCGAGGTCCGTGTCCCAGCGGCGTGGGCCGGGCTTATGGATTCGCTCTGGTGCAAGACGACGATTCGGGGCGCGGCCCCCGGCGAAGGCGCTGAACTGTACGGATTCCAGATCGGGTTCTGCAACGAGATCGCGTGTAAGAACAGCAAGACCCACGAGACACCCATCTGGGGTCACAACTTGGGTCACAAAGGAGACCGAGCCCTTCGACCCTAGGCTACGTATCGCCTCTACGTGATCACGGACGGTTCTCGGGTCACCGTGGAGATGATCATTCCGGGGGCTCAAGGGACGCACTCAAACCATCGCTTTGGACCGACCCGCTCATGCAGAGGTGGGCGCGCCGAAGACCTGGTATGAGGAATCACACATTCGAAGACCACCATGTCAGCCGGAGAGCCGCGACCTTTCGGAGGCCGAGGGGTTGCATTTCTCACCATGTGGCACAAAGGCGAGATGAGCGTGGGAAGCGTGATCGGCGATTGCGAATATGAAACCAAGCCGCCGCCTGCAGAGGTCGCCTATCTTCCTGGGTGTCCCATCGTGGACTATGGAGTGGTGCGGACCAACGATCCTCAAGCCGAGTCCTACACTTCCTATCGGACCATCTCGTACAGCTATCTACCGCGAGCAATCGGGATGTACTACGTCTCACCTGTGGGTGTGGATGAAGCGGGCGCTGTAGCTGTATGGCTTGGCTACCGCTAGGAACCTGAACCTGAGAGCGATGGCGCTGCTCCTTGGATACGCCGAGACTCTCTCACGGATCCAGCCACGAACCAAACAAGGCCTAACGCCATGAAGACGTCGCCGATGCTCAAGACCTTGCCGTCGAAGGGATGACGTCACCGAGGAAAGCGAGCCGGCGCATCGGCCCCCGAGATCTCGTGACGCTGATCAGACACGGACACTTCGACCCCCGATCGAGCCAGGGCTTCACCGGAAACCGGCATGCCCCCGTTAGTCGCGATAACCATCACGTTCAACAACCG
>CAVZYX010000007.1:0-20416 GCA_963779645.1 uncultured Actinomycetes bacterium | reverse complement strand
AGCCGGCACTTCGATCTTGTGGATGTAGTTCATCAACGAACGAGAGCGGAACCATTCGTTGTCCGTGTCGGAGAGGCCCTGAACGATCGGGTCGTTGAGGATGGTCCGGTTGTGTGTTGCCAGGTTCTCGCCACACTCCTGGTCCTGGTTCTCAACGAATCCGTCCCACGTTCCGCCACCGATGTCGTAAACGTTGCGGAGCCCGCCGGTCCAGATCAGCGGGAATCCGTAGTTGCTCACGCCGCCCGGGTAGACGATGCCTCGATAGAGATCGTCGATGAGACCCGACGTGGTGATGGCGTCGAGGCTCGGGGGCCGGGTCGCGGCCACCATCGTGCCGGTGATGCCTCCGTATGAGTGACCGTAGATCGCGATCTGGCCGTTGCTCCACGGTTGGTCGTTGATCCACTCGATCAGCTCGTAGCCGTCGAGGGCGCTCCGTGTCGAGAAGAGATCGAACTCACCCTGCGAACAACCCGTACCACGCACAGAAGCGTGGATGGTGACGTAGTCGTCGTTGAACGGTTCGCTGAGGCCGCGGCTCCCCGCTCCTCCGACTCCGAAGGGTGTGTCTCCATCGGCGGACCCGCCGTCGTAGCCGGACATCTCGAACAATGTCGGGAGAGAGTCTTCACCGTTCCATGCGCCAAGGCCCGATTGGCCATCGGGGAAGCGGACGTTGATGGCGATCTGGATCCCGTCGCTCATCTCGATGTAGTCGGTGGGACCGGCATGAGCTGCTGGTGCGAGGGGAAAGAGAACCGCAAGAACAGTGAGGGCCGCGAAGTACGCGGTCGAACGGACGGTGTGGCGGGGGGCAACGCGCATGTAGGACCTCCGGGGGGTGGACATACCTAAAGAGATATGACCCACATTCGCCGGATCTATGCCGGTTCCTGCCCGCTCTGCTTCGGGGCTCGTGGCGAAAGAGCATGGATTCCGTGGCGAAGCAGCATGAAATAGTCACGCTGCTTTTACTAGAAAACGCTAGTGGTAGACGTGGACGGTGTCGCCGATCTCGGCGAGGCCGTACATCCAGGTTGCTGCCCACATCGGTAGGCGGGAGCAGCCATGGCTGGCGGCGTAGGTCGGGACCTCGGGCCAACCATGGAAAGCCCGGAGGCCGTCCCAGTAGCTCGGGTAATACAGGCGGTTCTGGGAATACCCCGCCAACTTGCGATGCACGGTGTAGGTGCCGTCGTGGGTGGCGCCGCCCGCCCCAGTCGAGGTGTGGACGATCCACTTGACCTTGCCCTTCTTCACCACGAAAACGACCTGTCGGGTCTGGTCGATCTCGAAGTGCCACTTCGAGTCGAACTTGGGCTCTGGTCGTTTCGGTGTGGCGAGTCGACGCCAGGTGGTCTCGCCCACGGATCCGACCCGTGAGGAGCCTTGCACCTTGTTGAATGCGATCAGCGCGTCGGATGTCTCGACCCCGAAGTAGCGATCGGATTTCGGGATGTAGTAGCCGAGATAGCGGAGCCTTCTCTCGAGTCGCTCGACATAAGCGCCGCGACTCCCGGTCGACAGAGACGGCAGCGCGGTGGTGTACGAGGCCGAGGCATCGAAAGCCTTGCGAACGTTGGGCCCCGACACGATCGCAAAGGCTCGGTGGCTGCCGGGCTTCTCGACCTTGAGCCGCGTCACGAAGGTGCCGTCCTTGCGAACGTGCACGTCTTTTCTCTTGACCACCTTGCCGTTGCGACGAAGCTGGACCGTCGTTCTTCCGCCCGGCACGTTGTGGGGTTTGACCCTTCCGCTGAGGACCGCCTTGCCGAACAACTCGACGTGGCGTAGCGACACGCGGACGCTTGCTTTGATCTCTTCCGGCGGCTCGGTGGGACTAGGTATCGGCGAGGGTACGGCCGTTGGAGATCCGATCGGAGTCGGCGTGGGGGCCGCGGTCGACGACTCTGAAGGGCTCGGGCTGGGGCTCTGGGCAACGGCAGAAGGGATAACGATCACGCTCGCGCCAACCAGCGCGACGACTAAGCACCATCGGATCGTTCGGAACTTGTTCAACACGGCACCTTTTCTCGTGACCCCCGGCACATGAGAACACAAACCCAGGGGTAGAGGAAAGATTCCTTCGCGTTAGATCTGGATGATCGCGGCTTGCCAGATCCTCATCAGTAGTACGTAGAGAACCGCGAGACCGAGGATGACGGCGGGGATCAATGTCCAGCGGAGCGCATCGAACTGCCCCCAGACCGTCGCCGCATCCTGGTACACCTCGACAACCGCATCGGGCGAAGACGCGTCGTCCAAGAGCAGAGGAACGTAGGTGGCTACGAGTGGGCGCCCTTGTCGATCCGAAACGTTGTGGGTGACTGCCTGACCTTCGAACGCGCGCGGGCCCGACTCCATCGTCGGATCCATCTCGGTCCCGACCGAAAGGATCGAGGTTCCGTCGATCCGCCGAACCTTCATCGCGACGATCGTGGTGTCGAGGGCCTCGGCCATCTCGGCCTCAAGGAGCTGCTTCCGTTCGCCCGTTGGCGGAGCCATCAGATCTTCTGCGTCCAAGCTGTCCGCCAGTACGGCGTCGGTGAGGAAACCGGCCCGCTGCTGGGCCGACAGTTGCTCCCGGCCATGGAGCTGCGACGAGATGAACCACGCCAGGGCGTAGCCGACCACCAAGAGGGCCGCGGCCCCGGCCATGACCGAGCGGCGATCCCGCAATCTCGCGTAAAGGGCGGCTTTTTCCATTACCTGGAGAATCGGCCGCCTGGGGCCCCAGCTTGACCTTTCTCCCAAGCGCACGCCGTGGCCTACGTAGATCCACTCACTCAGGGCTAAGCCGAATGCCCGGGCCGACCCACGACCTCAGGCGCTCGGGAAGTCCCTCCCTGCGTCCGATGCCTGATTCCCAGGTTCTGCCATACCTTGCTTACAGGAGAGAGGAAAGGAAGCACCGTGAGCAAGGTACTCATTGTCGAAGACCAGCAAGCGATGGCCGCCATGGTGCGCCATCACATGGAGAACGCTGGCTATGACGTCCTCACCGCTTCCGGCGTCGACGCCGCATGGGACCTCCTCGTTTCAGAGCCCTGCGCCGCGGCGATCGTCGATATCGAGCTCCCCGGCAAGGATGGTTGGGATCTCCTCACCCGCTCCCGCATCGACGAGCGAACCAGGAACATGCCCATGGTCGTCCTTACCGGCCTCCACGGCAAAGACATCCGCGCCAAGGCCGAGGCCCTCGGAGCCGAGTACTTCACCAAGCCTTTCGCCGCTTCCGCTCTCGTGAACCGCATGAACTTCCTGGTCCACGGACCGGTTGCGGTGGAGCCCATCGTTCCGGAGATCGAGATCGCCGAAACTTTCGACGAGCCCACCCGGTCCCCGCACTCCCCCTTGCCGGGCATCCGCGAGCTACCGGCCTTCCTAGAAGAAGAAGTCATCACGAGCATGCCCCCTCCCCCTGAGCTACCGGTCGAGCGGATCGAGGTGCCTGAGGTTCCCCCCCTCGGGTCTTCGGATGCTCCGCTCGACCTAGTAGCCGTCAAGGTCGTCTTGCTTCTTGGCGACTACCAGGTCGAGGGAAGCGTGCACATGCCGCCCGACGCCGGACGTTTCTCCGATGCATGGGAATCGATGTTCCTGAGCCCGAGGTCTTTCGTCCCCGTCACCGACGCAAAGGTGATCGTGCAGGGCGGACCGAGGGCAGTTGCCGCTACTGAGTTTCTTCAGATCCGCAAGTCAGACATCAAAGGGATCTTCCCTACGGAGATGTGACGAGAGGAGCGAGCTAGTGAGACAGGTCAGGATCCGTAAGCGTCCCCGCCGGTAACTAGTTCCGAGTCGTCCAACTTCGCTCCAACTTTGGTCCCGTTTAGCTATCCAGCCAAACAGCACGTCGCCCGATACAACAAGTAGCCCCCTTCCTAGCTAAGAAGGCCCCGGAGCGAATATCCGGGGCCTTCTTGCATTCCAGGAATCTGTGCGGGATCTGCAACCTCACAGGTACAAATTCTTACAAAGAAACCCCGGGGGGTTAGGCGAGGCCTTCTACTTCGAACTCGCGGAGGAAGCCTTCGAACAGTCTGCGGTGGCCTTCCTCGTCGCGCAGGATGTCGATGACCATGTCTTGCGTGACGAAGTCGACGCCGTCGGTCACCTGGATGACCTTGTTGTAGTGCTCGATCGCTCCTGTCTCGGCCTCGATCACACCCTTGATCACATGCACGATGTCCGTCTGGCTGTCCGGCGGCTGCAGGTACTTCTGCTCGGCCGAGAACTCCAGCGAGCCGGGGACGACCCCGTAGAGCTCTTTGATCCTGTTGGCGAACTGCTGAGCGTGCCCAAGCTCCTCCTGGATGTCCTTGTTGAGCGCCTCGATGATCTCCTGAGCTCGCACCCCGTCCGGATTGACCGAGTTCGTGATGTAGTTCATCACCGTCTCGATCTCCATCCAGTAAGCGGTTTCGAGAAGCCCGATGATCTCTTCACGCTTCGCTTTGTTATCGGCACTGAGGATCCCTGTGCCCGTGTTTCGTGAACCCATGACTCAACCTCCCGCGGTCGACCTTCGTTTCCCTGTGCTTACCCAGCTCCATCGGATCCCACCCAATCTCGGGTGAGAAAGCACCAGAAAGCGAGGCCGGCGTAGCGGTCGTACCTGCGGAAGCGACGCTCGATGGTCGAGTCCTTGATCACTTTGCGCCCGGCGAGCTTGGCGTACGTAGGCCGGGTCCACGAATCGAGGATCAAGCGCGAGTAGCGCCCCATCATCATCATCACGTGAGCTGCCGCGTACGGACCCACACCCGGCAACGCTAGGAGGAGTTTGGCCAAGTCATCGTCGGACAATTCTTCCGGGGTCGAGCGTCCCCAAGCTTCGAGATCCAACGACCCATCGGCCACCATGGCCGCTAGCTCGACGAAGTAGCGCGCACGGTAGCCCGCTCGAGCGACGTCCCTGTAGAACGCCTCGCCCACGTCGGCCATCACTTCGGGAGTAGGAAACGCGTGGCCGTACGGCGACTCGCGGTTGTCGCCGACGGCTCTGGCGCCAAGGCCGCCAACGATCGCACCTACCATCCTCTCGGTGGCGGACCACGTGCAGTTGGTGGTGCAGATGGTTTTCACGACTTCTTCGAAAACGCTTTGACTACGGATCATCCGGCCAGCGCCGGCGACAACCCAAGCGAGGTCCGGGTCCGCGGAAGCGACACCGTAGAACTCCGACAGGTCTTCGTCCATCCGCAGGACATGCCGGGCCTGTTCGGCGATCTCGGCCCACGTCTTGGTGGATGGACCACGGCCGAGCGCCGATAACTCGGCGTGCCTCTTGCCTTTCCTGATGACCGTCACGGTTCGGGGCCGCGATGTCGCGAGGTTCAGCGTCATCTCGAATGCGGTGCCACCCTCCTGCGAACGCATCGGAGGCAGTGTCGCTACTCCGTGCGACCAGATGGTTCTTTCGAGATCGACCGGCTCACCACCGGCTCCAACGAGCTCGAGCTTCATGTAAGGAACGCAGTTAACTCGAGGGTTCGCAACGTCAGTCCTAGGTCATCGGCAAACCCCTCGGGCGGTGCTGATGCAACCAACTCATCGAGAAACATCTCGGAGGTCGCGTTCTCGATGGGGATGCCCGCGGCCCCCCAGAACGTCAGTGCAGTAGCGCGCTCCCACGGCCCCCACCAATCCTCTTCCTCCTCGCGCGCCCAGCGAAGAGCCCATTCTGCGATCTCGGTCTTCGGACCTTCGGCTAGCCAATACGCGCCGGCAGCAGCGAACGTCGGATAGGCGCCCCCAGTGAATCGCCCTCCTACGCTCGACTCCCCGCGCAGAAGCATCAACGCTCTTTCACCCGGGTCGCGATCGATCGCCAACAGTCCGCAACAAGCCGATGCAGTTCCCCACACTCGGGCACCCGCCGAACTGTCAAGCTCGCCGGGGACCTGGTCAGGGTTTTCGAGCCACGCTCCAGCCGGGGTCTGCATCTCCGAGAGCCAGTCGGTCGCGACGACAGCCGGTCCGGACTTCGCCAGACCGAGGATCTTGAGATGGCAAAGCGCTTCGCCGGTTGCCCCCGAAGACGGCTGTCCGGTCGGTCCGATGAAACCACCGAGTTCGTCTTGGTACCCGATCGCAGGGATCTCGTCGGGCGCCTCCCCGGACAAGCGCAAAGCGCGCCAAGACTGCCATTCATCACCATCGGCCAGCACGCGTTCGAGAGCCAGATCGAGATCGATCCCCATACCTAGGCACCGACCCCATGGCCTCGTGGGCGATCATCTACGCCACCGGGACTCGAGGGCGTGCGATTCGTTGGGCGCTGCGGGAGGATCGCCATCCCCGGAAGATGCGTTCGGGGACCGGACCAAGGTCCCGGCGGGGCAACGACTCGATCAGCTATCGCGTAAGCCACGGCCTCATAATTGACTCGCCACCCGCGGAAGTCAGACCATGCCTCTTCTGGGCTTCTTTCCATCGGGTACTCGCGTTCGGCCATCTTGTGGATCGCACCAAGGAAGTCTTCATAAGTCAGCTCGATCGGATCATCTGGGAACGGATCGGGGTCATGCGGGATGTCGACAGCGGAAGCGACCTCTCGCAGGCAAAGGAATCCCATCCGTATGCACAACCGGTACTCAGCCGTTGCCTTCGAGGGATTCAGCGAGGTTTCCATCGCTGCCGCATCCATCACAGCCAGAAGAGAGACGATCCACGACCGCAACGGTGCCGGAGAACGGAAATAGATGAGCGTTGGATAAGAAGCGTGTGTCTCAGCAACGTCCGCCGACCAGCTCTCCCAATCTCTGAAGAGCTGGGGAAGGTTGTCCATCAATCCAACGAGGTGATGCCGGATCAGAATCTCCGGACCCCAGGCCGGCGCACCTGCGCGGCTCTGCAACATCGTGACGAGCATCTCCCTGCGATTGAATGAGGCGTAGAGCGTTGGAAGGTAAGCAACCTGCAAGGCGACCGTGATCAGTCCCGTTGCTGCAGCCGAGAAGTGGATCAACGTCGAGGGACCATTGTCGGTGGCGGTATAGCCCAGCGTCAGCATCGACGACCCACTCTCGCGCAATGCTTGACCCAGCCCACCTTCGATAAGTGGCCACAACATGAATCCGTAACCGACCAGGAACAACGCCATCCACACCAGCAGCACGGCGATCAGCACTGCGGGGCCGTGACCTACGAGGATCCGATCCTTCCTGGCATAGTCGTCTGTCCTGTTGGCCAAAAAGAGGAAGAACTTACGCAGCCCCTCGACCACTATCGCGACGGACTTGGACGCAAGACCGCGCGGCACGATCAATGTGCGCACGATGCTGGCCGTCGTACTCCCGACCAAAAGTAGGCCGAATGCGAAGCCGACCCACTTCATCTCCTCCAACTAGCCGGCCGTGACCTTCGGGAACTGCCCGGCGGATCTCCCACCACCAGGCTGTCCGGCGAAGCACTGAGCGATCCCGATCCATTCGGAGGCGAGGGGACCACTTACTACGAGATCGGTGTCGTCGATATGCCTGCGCTGGGTCACGAGCAGACAGAAGTCCAGGGCGCTTCCTTCGACCAGGTCACTATCAGACTCGCCCCACGACCAGCTTTCGCCGGTGGGTGACGTGAGCTCTACGCGGACGTCTCCGTCGGGCTCGGCCCTCGAGTTGACTATGTAGCTGTACGGCCGCGCCCTTACGCCCAGGAACGCGATGTGCTTGAGCCGATCGGTGGGCTGGCGCGTGACGCCCAGTGCGTCGACGACATCCTGGCCGTGAGCCCACGTCTCCATCAATCGGGCAGAGATGAACGACGCTGGCGACATCGGAGGGCCATACCAAGGAACACGAAGCGAAGGATCGAGAGTGGAGAACGCCTCGAGCGTCGCAGCACGACTCGATCGCCACCACTCGAGTACCTCGGCACCCGACATGCCGCGGCCCTTCGTTAGTGGCGCGTTCATGTAGGCGTCGATGTCGGCAGCCGCTTCGCCAAGGGAAGCCAAGAAACCGTCGGGGTCACTAACCGCGAGGGCAGCCGTTTCGTCGAAGAAAGTCAGGTGGCTTATCTGGTCCCTGATGCTCCAGGGGGGTGCCGGAGTCGGAGTGTCCCAGGTGGTGTCGTCGAGTGAGGCAACCACAGCATCGAGCGCCGAATGCTCGGCCTCCAGGTCGGAGCAGAGAGATGAGATGTCAGGCATTTTGGCATCTTAGAACCGGGTACGGTTCAATCGATGACCGCGAAGCTGACCGTTGCTGTAACAGGGCCCACGGGTGAGATCGGCCGCGCGTTCATCCGGGCCCTCGAGCAAACGGACAGTGTGGAACGTGTCATCGGTATGGCACGCAGACCGTTCAACCCATCTGTCAACGGTTGGGTCAAGACCGAATATCTCCAGGGCGACATCCTCGACCGTTCGGCGGTTGATGTTCTTGTGAAGGATGCGGACGTCGTCGTTCACCTAGCTTTCCTGATCTTCGGCGCGGATGACGAGAGCCGCGAGGTCAACCTCCAAGGCTCACGGAATGTTTTCGAGGCTGCTGTTGATTCCGGCGCCAAGAGGCTCGTCTATACCTCGTCGGTCGCGGCCTACGGATTCCATGACGACAATCCCGAGGTCCTTACCGAAGAGATCGAGGCTCGCGGGACTGAAGCGCACTACTACTCGTCACAGAAAGCGGATGTGGAGAAGATGCTCCACAACGTGACCGGGCATTCCGATCTCGATCTCTACGTCTTCCGTCCCTGCATCGTTGCCGGCCCCACCGCTCTCGCCCTGATCCAGAACATCCCCTACGTACAGATCGGCGAGAAGCTCCCGGGCCCGCTCAAGCGAGTGATGGGCGCGATGCCGTTGTTGAAGCCGATCATCCCCGACCCCGGAGTCCCGTTCCAGCTGGTGCACGAGGACGACGTCGCATCTGCTCTCGTCGCATCCGTTCTCGGGGAGGGATCTCCGGGCACCTACAACCTTTCAGGCGACGGTGACATCACAACGTCTGACCTGGCCCGCGCACTCGGATGGTACGCACTACCGATCCCAGAGATCGCGGTGGACGCGACCGTGACGATCGTCTCGAAACTTCCGCTGCTGCCGACCAAGGCGTCGTGGATCAACGCGCTCGAGAGTTCCAGTGCTTATGGACTGCACGAAGGCGAAATCTGAGCTTGGTTGGACCCCGCGGCACGACGCGGCTCGACACCCTTGCAGCAACCGTGCAGGGAGCACGTGACTCGGGGTTGCTTAACCGCTAGGCGGGGCGGCTAGGTCAAAGCTCGGTCGAGTAGCTCCTCGTGCTCTTGCGTATGGACGGCGGAGGATCCGGCGGCCGGCGAGCCACTTTCATGACGGGACACAACGGACAACTTGCGTTGCCCCGGTAGCTTCTCGATCAGCCTGAAGTGGATGAAGTGCCAGGCCCCCATGTTCGATGGCTCCTCTTGCGCCCACACGACTTCCGTGGAGTTCGGGTAGCTCTCGAAGATGTCAACGAGCTGCTCGTACGGGAATGGATAGAGCTGCTCGACCCGCACGACGGCCACAGAAGCATTCCTCGCGTCACGTTCTTCCATCAGCGGATACGCGACCTTGCCGGTACAGATAACCACCCGTCGTACTGCGGACCTGTCCTCGGTCGCAAACTTGGGATCGTCCAGCACCTCTTGGAAGCTGCCCTTCGCGAACGCTGCCGCGGGTGACGCCGATTGCTTCGCGCGGAGTAGTGATTTCGGAGTCATCACGATCAGCGGCTTACGCACCGAGCGGTGAAGCTGACGACGAAGTGCGTGGAAATACTGGGCCGCGGTTGTTGGCTGCACGACCTGGAGGTTGTCCTCGGCCGACAACGTCAAGAAGCGTTCGAGACGAGCCGACGAGTGCTCGGGGCCTTGCCCTTCGAATCCGTGTGGAAGAAGCATCACGAGTCCACTCTGCTGCTTCCATTTGTCCTCACCTGCAGCCACGAACTGATCGACCACGACCTGGGCCCCGTTCACGAAATCACCGAACTGAGCCTCCCAACAAACCAGCGCGTCCCCATTAGCGATCGAGTATCCGTACTCGAACCCCAGAACGGCGAACTCGCTCAAGATCGAGTCCAGAGCGCGGAACTTAGCTTGGTCCTCGGACAGATTGTTGAGCGGAACGTATTCCTCTTCCGATCTGTAGTCGACGAACACGGAATGTCTCTGACTGAACGTTCCTCTTCGCGAGTCCTGGCCGGAAAGTCGGACGCGGATCCCTTCGAGCAGCAGCGAGCCGAAAGCCAGCGCCTCTCCCCCCGCCCAGTCGACTGCATCTCCCTGGAAGAGGTTCGTTCGCTTCTCGATCTGCTTGCGCAACTTGGGATGAGGTTCGAAACCATCGGGGAAACTCGTCAGCTTGTTCCAGATCAGCTCGAGGCGCTCGCGCTCAACTCCGGTCTCGACCGCCGGCAATACGCCCATCGGCTCTGGCGGGGCAGCTGCACGAACGGGCGTCTTGTCGACGCCTTTCGTTTCCTCGAAGGCTTGCTGCAAACGCGACCTGAAGTCTTCGAAACTCTGTTCCGCTTCTTCGACTGTGAGATCACCTTTGTTGAGGAGAGACTCGAGATACAACTTGCGGACGCTTCTCCGCTCGTCGATCTGGTTGTACATGAGGGGCTGTGTGTACGCGGGCTCATCGCCCTCGTTGTGTCCGTGACGCCGGTAGCAGATCAGATCGATGAAGATGTCCGTCCCGAACTCCTGCCGGTACTGGAACGCCCAGTGGATCGCTTGGATACAAGCCTCGGGATCGTCGCCGTTCACATGCAAGATGGGTGCCTGCAGCATCTTGGCGACGTCGGTGGCGTATTGAGTCGACCGCGCATGCTTCGGTGAAGTCGTAAAACCGATCTGGTTGTTGATGACGATGTGGATCGTTCCGCCGGTCCGGTAGCCGTTGACCTCGGACAATTGCAAAGTCTCTTGAACAACGCCCTGTCCTGCGAAAGCTGCGTCCCCATGAAGCAGCACAGGCAGGACTTTGCCGTGATGACCCCAGCCGAGCATGTCGTGCTTCGCTCGAACCATGCCCTCGACCACAGGATCGACGGCCTCTAGGTGTGAGGGGTTCGGCGCCATGACGATGGCGAGTTCCTCGTTGCTTCGGGCGGTGAATCGCCCGGTCATCCCCAGGTGGTACTTGACGTCGCCCGTTCCCTGAACCGAGTCGGGGTCCATGTGGCCCTCGAACTCCGAGAAGATCTCGGCGAAACTCTTACCGACCACGTTCGCCAGCACGTTGAGGCGACCTCGATGGGCCATGCCGATGACGGTTTCGAGAAGACCAGAGTTCGCGGCATCCTCAAGCAGGGCGTCGAGCATCGGGATGACGCATTCGGCCCCCTCGAGCGAGAACCTTTTCTGTCCCGTGTACTTGCTGTGAAGGAAACGCTCGAAGGCTTCGGCGGAGTTGAGCTTGTCAAGGATGTGTCGCTTGTCGCTGGGCGACAGATCTTCGGGTGGAGATTCCGCGCGCTCTTGAACCCACCGCTTGCGCGCGATATCGGAGATGTGCATGTACTCGATGCCCATCGAGCCGCAGTAGGCGTCGCGCAAGGTATCGATGATCTTGCGAAGAGGCATGATCCGTTCGCCGTGCAACCCCTCTGCAAGGAACTCCCGATCGAGGTCCCAGACGGTTAATCCGTAATGAGCGAGATCGAGTTCCGGATAGGACAGCACCTCGTACGCGATCGGGTTCAGATCGGCAAGCAGATGCCCTCGCACGCGGTACATGTTGATCAGCTGTGAAACCCTAGATTGCTTCTCGATGAGGACGTCCGAGTCGTCGATCGTTGCGACATCTCGGCTCCACGCAACCGGCTCGTAAGGAACCTTCAGCGAAGCAAAGATCTCCTCGTAGAACCGATCCGACCCCAACAGCAGTTGGTGGATGTAAGCGAGGAATTCTCCGGATTCAGCGCCCTGGATGACCCGATGGTCGTAGGTGGAAGTCATCGTGATGACCTTGCTGACACCGAAACGCGCGAGCGCACGCGGATCTGCGGCCTCGTACTCGGGTGGGTACTGGATCGCCCCGACCCCGACGATCAAGCCCTGTCCCTCCATCAAGCGAGGAACCGACAGGTTCGTACCGATGGTTCCCGGGTTCGTGATGGTGACGTTCGTCCCGATGAAATCGTCGGGAGCTAGCTTGTTGCTCCGCACCTTCTTGATCAGGTCTTCATAGCTGGCCCAGAAACCGGCGAAGTCGAGCTCGTCCGCGTTCTTGATGTTCGGCACGTAGAGGACGCGGCCCCCGTCCTTCTCGATATCGACTGCGAGACCAAGATTGATGTGTTTGTGCTGGACCAGATGAGGTTTCCCGCCGCTAACCACGAAACTGGCTTTCATGCTTGGACGTGTCTCTAGCCCACGCAGAACGGCGTACCCGATCAGATGAGTGAAGCTGACCTTCCCACCACGTTTGCGTCCCAGATAGCGATTGATGATGCGACGATTCTCCTCCAACAACTTCGCCGGGATCGTTCGAACCGATGTCGCGGTCGGAACATGAAGGGACGTCTCCATGTTCTCGACGATCCTGGCGGCGACCCCACGGAGAGGAACGGCGCCTTCGGGGGCTTCGGGGGCTTCGGAAGTCTCTCCGGCCGGCGCTTCAGACGCCGCTGGCGGAGGTGGTGGCGGTGCCGTCAGGGGCTTGGCCTTGGGCGGCTCGCTGGGGATCCGGCGCTCGGGGGGGCCGGGGGTAACGGGTTGGTAATCCTCGAAGAAGTCACGCCACTGCTCCCCGACCGACGCCGGGTTCTCCTGGTAGCGCTGAAACATCTCGTCAACCAGCCAACTATTCGGGCCGAAGGCGCCGGAGTCGAGTTTCCCGTCCATCTGTTCAGTTTAGAGGGCTTGCCTACGGTTCGGCTCGCGGGAGTACCCTGACGCATGGCTGGGGGGCCGGTTCGATCGGGTAAAGGAGCGGCATGTTCGTCCGGGTCGTCCAGGCAAGCGTGGTCAGCAAGCCGCTGCTTCGCAATGCTTGGGAGCACCTGCTGGACGCCTTTGCAATGCACGATGCCTGGCTCGGAGCCACCGGAGGCATCGACAAGGACGGCCGATTCCACGCTTGGGTGACCTTCACCGATAGCGACGAGGCGGACGAAGTCTTCAACGACCCCGAGGTGGCTCGATGGCACGATCAGTTCCTCCACCACCTCGCGGAGGCAAACGTGACCCCCACATCCGATGCCCGCGTCCTCATCCCCGGCGGTGGTTCAGCGGGCTTCGTGCAGTTCGTTGCCGGCGACGCCCTCGACAAGGAGAAGCTCGAGGCGGTCATGCTCGCCTTCCAACAGGAGGTCGTGGAGTATCGACTGGACGTCTTGGGGTCGATGATCGCCTGGCTAGGTCCCGACTCTTTCAGCAGCATCGTCTTCTTCTCATCGGAGGCGGAGGCCCGGCGCGGGGAAAGCCTAGAGTTCCCCGGCGGGATATCGGCTCTCCTCGGCGAAGTGATGCAAGTTCTGAAAAACTTGGAGTACATCGATATCCGCGATCCCTGGATCGCGTTCCCCAAAGGAGGAACTCAATGAGTCTCGTCGATCTGCATCGCCGTGCGGTCGAAGGCTTCGATCGCAACGTTCGGTCCGTGCGCGACGACCAGTGGAACGCACCAACACCTTGTCCGGACTGGTCCGTCCGAGATCTCGTCAATCACATCGTCAACGAGGACCGATGGACGCCGGAGCTCCTTGCAAAGAAAACGCTCGAAGAAGTGGGCGACCGATTCGATGGAGACCTACTCGGCGATGACCCGAAGGGGAGTTGGGAGAGTGCATCGAAGGAGGCTCTGAACGCAGTACAAGCCGAGGGCGCCCTCGAAGGCCCGGTGCACGTTTCGTGGGGACAGATCCCCGCTTCGGAATACGTCGGCCAGCTCTTTCTCGATCATCTCGTTCACGGTTGGGATCTAGCGAAGGCGATCGGCGCGGACACGAAACTGGATCCCGAGCTGGTCGAAGCCTGTTACGCGGCGGCCAAGGCACAGGAGGAGTTGATCCGAGGGTCGGGAGCCTTCGGGACCCAGGTTGACGTTCCGGAAGATGCCGACACCCAAACGAAGCTCCTGGCACTGCTAGGCCGCTCCGGCTAACGAACAACCAACCCCCGTTTTTTGCGCAAGATTCGGGGTCATAGGGACCCGATTCTGTCCTCGGAATATCCGGGGGTGCCAGCGCGCTTTCAGTAATGGAGTCCCCCACCTGCGGAGGTCGTTCTGGCACGTCAAGCGGTACTGGATAAAGAAGCCGCGCGCCCGAGGCTGGTCACGCCGACCTTCCTCCTGATCACGCTGGCCACCTTCAGTTACTTCATCGCCGTTGGAGCCATCATCCCGACGGTTCCGCTGTTCGTTTCCGGCCCGCTGGGCGGTAGTGAGGTCTCGGTCGGTATCGCAGTCGGATCCTTCGCAGTTTCGGCAGTGCTGCTCAGGCCGTTCGTCGGTTCCCTCGGCGATCGCAAGGGCCGGCGCGTCCTGATGCTCGGAGGCGCGGTCCTCGTCGCTCTTTCGATCGCCGGCTACTCGGCCGCCTCGGCACTTTGGATGCTCGTCGGATTCCGCTTGCTCACAGGTGTAGGCGAAGCTGCTTTCTACGTAGGAGCAGCGAGCGCGATCAACGACATCTCGCCGGACGAGCGACGCGGCGAAGCACTCAGCTACTTCTCTCTCGCCTTGTACTCCGGGCTTGCGGTTGGACCCATCGTCGGCGAGACCGTGCTCGAGAACATCGACTTCGACGCCGTGTGGATCGCGGCCGCTCTCTTCTGCCTGCTCGCGGCAGGCTTGGCCTTCCGCGTTCGCGACACAAGGCCCACCTTCGATGCTTCCGAACCAAGCGAAGCACCAGTGCGACGACTGGTGCATCCTGCAGGACTCAAGCCGGGGACGATCCTCGCGTCGAGCATCTGGGGCTTGGCCGGCTTCTCGGCTTTCATCCCCCTCTACGCGCGCGAGATCGGGATGTCAGGATCGAAGTCGGTGTTCTTCACGTACTCCGCGATCGTTCTCCTGATCCGCAGCTTCGGCGCACGCATCCCCGATCTGATCGGACCCCGCAAAGCTGCAAGCATGGCCCTGATCGCGACCACAGCGGGGCTCACCGTGATCGCCGTGTGGGCCGAACCCGCGGGGTTATTCGCCGGAGCCATCGTGTTCGGAGTCGGGCAAGCCTTGCTATTCCCGGCGCTCATGACGATCGCGATCCGTGGCGCTAAGCCCTCCGAACGGGGAGCCGTGGTTGGAACCTTCACCGCCTTCTTCGATCTGGCGTTCGGCCTCGGCTCGGTGAGCCTCGGCGCGGTTGCGGCTTTGCTCGGCTACCGAGGTCTGTTCCTCTTCGCGGCAGCCATCGCACTCGCGGGTTTCGGGCTCCTGCAAACCTACGTTCACCGAGCCCGGAGAGCTTCAGAGGGCGAAGACGTGGTCGAAGCCCGCAACCCCGAACGCCCCTACTGATACCTGGGCACGTGGGTGGCTACTGCTACCCTTTAGAGGCTCCATGGCGGCCGTAGCTCAGCATGGTTAGAGCACCTGGTTGTGGTCCAGGACGTCGCCGGTTCGAATCCGGTCGGTCGCCCCACTGCTCGTCCCTTCTTTTCCAAGATAACGACCCTCAGGGTCGTCAAACTGGAAAAGAACAAAACGGAACCACCGAGCGAGGGCCGTCCTTTACACTGCCCGACGGGTCGCTAGCTCAATTGGCAGAGCAACTGACTCTTAATCAGTAGGTTCGGGGTTCGATTCCCCGGCGACCCACCCTGTTTTCCCTGGTCGAAGACCCTTTCTGTTTCTGTCGCAGCGAGCCCTTATCCTGAAGTCCGCAAAAAGGCCGCAAGAGGTCGGGACTTTAGGAGCGTGGATGGCCCACATCATCAAGGTCGAACGCAAGACTACTGACGGCAAGAAGCGGCACGCGTGGAAGGTCCGGTTACCGCGATCCCGACCCGTCGAGCGCTCCAAAACATTCGCCAAGAAGAGCGAAGCCGAAGACTTCGCCGCCACCATCGAGACAGAGATCCTTCACGGCGACTACATCGATCCGGCGCGCCGGCAAGGTCATACTCGAGGTCTGGGCTGAGAAATGGCTCTCCACGCTGACGGTGAAACCGAGGACAAAGCCCAATACGAGGGGAGTCTTCGGAGCCGGATCCTCCCTGTCTTCGGGAGGCGCCAGCTCGCAGGCATCCGGCGTTCAGATATCCAGGCGTGGGTGGCCGGGATGAACGACGAGGGGCTTTCCGCCAGCCGCATCCACCAGTGCCTGGTCGTCTTGCGGCAGGTGCTCGACCAGCCGTAGATGATCGCCTCATCGCCCGGAATCCGGCCGACAGGATCAAGCGCCCGAAGATCCCCTACAAGGAAGCCGCCTACTTCGACCCGGCCACCGCTGATCAGATCGTGGAAAACATCAACGAGCCCTATCGCCTGCTTTTCAGGATCCTTGCGATCACCGGCTTGCGCTGGGGAGAGGGAGTGGCCCTTCGCCGGCGCCACGTGGACCTGTTGCGGCGGCGGCTACGCGTCCAAGGACTCGTTAGCGGAGGTGAATGGCAAGTTCATCATCGGCTCGACGAAGACGCACGCGGCCAAGAAGCGTCCCTCTCTCCCCCACTCTCCTGGCTCAGCTGAAAGATCACCTTGAGAGTGTAGACAAGAAGCCTGACCCGCTCCTCTTCACGGGCGAGAAAGGCGGGCCGCTCCGCTACCGCTACGGCTACATGGATCTGTGGCGGGCCGCCCTGAAGGAACTCGACCTGCCGTTGGTGGGCATCCACGCGCTCGTCACTCGGCGGCCGCTCGGATCATCTCGGCCGGAGCCTCACCGAAGGCAGTGCAGTCGATCATGGGCCACCGCTCGGCGGCATTCACGCTGACGGTGTATGGCCACCTCTTCGATGAAGACTTGGATGCCTTGGCCCGACGGATCGATGCCACTTCGGGGCTCAACGCCGCCGTTCCGCGCTAGCCTCATCACATGTGGAACATCATTGGCGACGCCGAGGAAATCGAGCGCCCGGGCTGGGGAGGTGCGCTTTTGGAAATGGAACCTGCAAGAAGGTGATCGCCGAGCTTCGACTGTGGTCAAGATCAGCGGAACAGCAATGGCTGCGGACGTCGCCCACTCGGCCACAGCACAGGCTAAGGAGTCGCTTGGACGCGAAGCCGTCGAGTCGACCTTGGACTGGTACTTACCTCCAGAAGAGATCGAGTTCACAACGGAGACGGGCCCGACACTAGGCGGCGGCGTGCCTTGGAATCGGATCGGGCACTTCCGGACACGAAATGAAGAGGGCGAGCTCGTCTGCGGGAGATGGGTTGGGAGGAATCACCGGCATCGATCATTTTCCAGCGTCGGGACGGTATTGGAGTTGTCAGGGCGACTGAACATGCATTCTTCGACGAAGAGGAACCACCAGCCGGATACAGGAAGTGTCGCGGCGCCTAATGAGTGCGAATGCTGACCTCCCTGACGATCCACACAGCTCGCGAGACTCGCGGTGGGCCAGTTGGTCCTTGCGCAGGCCAAAGGCGATGAACAAGTGATGACCTTTCTCGGTTCTTGCTTCGCCTGCCTTAGCCCACACGCCTTTGCAACAGCTCACCACTGCATCTCGGACCTGCCTACGGCCGAAAATGTTTGTGGTAACCGCGATTCCTCCTTACCTGAGACGAGTTACTGAAATTGCGAGCCACACCGAAGCCGACGTTGCGCTCGTGAAAGTGCAACCCTCGGTAGAAGCTGAGAATCACCCCTTTTTCGAGTTGGCTACAGACCGTCCCGAGATCGGAGACGACTTCGTGACGTTCGGTTATCCGCCAGACGTTTTTGGGGTAGCGGAAGATCCAGCTGGCCGGCTCTTTAAGGGCCATTTCCAGCGGTTCATGTTCTTCCAGCCTCACTGGGGGGCTGAGTACAACTACGTTGCCGCCGAACTCAGCATTCCTTGCCCGGAAGGGTTGAGTGGCGCTCCCTCTACCGTGCACAAGCGCCAACTCGAGGCCATCGGGTTGATTACGTGGAACTTGAGGACTACCACCGGTGATGAACGAATCGAGTACGGAGTCGCACTAAGTCCCTAGACTCATGGCCTGGCTCAGCGATCAGCACGACGTCCGCAGGAGCTAGCGAGGCCGGTCCTCTTCGTCACGTTCGATGCTCCAACGAATCGATTCCTCTGCCGATTTCTTGAGGGCAATAAAGAAGCGATTCGCTTGGACTCCCCGGAGGCAGGGACGCCGCGATCTGCGCGGACTTGTCCCGCTGTTCGATGTCCTGAGGGAAGGGCTCGCCTGGGGTTCCCACCTTCCCTCCGGACATCACCGCTGAATGAAAGGCGCTTGCGACCTCTGAATAGCAGTCTGGACTCATCGAGTCAGCGTTTTCCAAGACACTCCGAACCCACGAAACGTTCTCCCATAAGAGAGCTGATGGGGCGTGCTGCAATAGCTGGGCTGCAGTTCTGATCTTTAACGCATCAGAACTCAGTAGCTACTTACCGAGAGCCTGAAGAACAACATCATCAAACGTTCCGACAGCCGCCTTGAAAATAGAGAGGGGACCAAAATGACTTGGCTCCCGACTTCCCTTTCTCTGACGACCACACGAGCAACCGATCAATGACGCCCGAGAAGTTGTTCGATTCCCGGAACCTGAGTGGCGACGACTCCTCCCATAGATAGGGGATAGGGGCATACCCCTTGCCCTCGTGTCGACCCGTGTATCTTACGAATGCGATCAACAAGAAAGTCAACGATTGCATCCGGGTCGATAACGGATAGGTCGCCTAGAAAGAGCCCTATCTGATAATCCTCGATTTCTTGGCACGTTGATAGATCCGTGAGGAGCCGTTGCCTCTGGTTTCGATTCAAATCCCGAACTGAGAAATCCCCGTGAGGTCCGAAGCATCCGACAACCTCCTCCGCAATCGCGCTGACGCCGTCAATCGCGAATTGAAGAAGAAGGTCAATCTTGGACGCGCCTTCTAGTGACGATGCGAAACGCAGTCCTCGGGCAAGGTTGAGCCGAGTTTGAAAATCGGGGTGCCTACATAAGTCGTGTATGAGCTTCAGTTCCGCTTCGATAAACGGCCTCTTTCGCGGAGCCCACCCATACGCAGCGGCTACTCCTCGAACAAGTCCCCCTTCTCGACCAATTCGTAAGCGAACTCCAGACCTTTGGTCGGATCTACGTCTAAGAGACTTCCAAGCGCGACGTGAAGCTGTCGGCTTAACGGGCCCTCCGGGTCAGCCGCAATACGTTTGAGCACTTCCTCGGAGGCATTAGGAGCGTGATCAAAAAAGACATCCAGAAATGGCCCCGGATCGTAGTCGGAATTCACCCACCAGAGACAGCGCCCCCATGCGCTCCTCGATCAAGTCAACCCGCGGAGCAGTGTTCTCCCGAGCCGGATCCGAAATCAAGTCAGCAGCGACCTGCCGTTGAAGGGCTCGCCACTTTTCTTCGACCTGGGCGTAATCCAGTTCTTCTTCCTCGGGAAGCTCTGCCGAATGGGCCCAGCCATGTGCAAGCGCTCTCGTGAGCCTCATCGGCATGTCGTTCCCCGCGAGCGGAACTATCTCTCGCGCTCTTGCATGGGCCTCTCCCTTCCCGTAGCGCGCATGCCAGCTAACTGCTCGGAGAAGTCGATCCTTGACTACGGGATCCAACAACTCGCCGTCGAGGGTTTGCCCTATTTGTTCGAGGAGCCTGGAGGACTTCCGGTTTCCACGGCTGCTGTTCACGTTTCCCGGCTCGCCGTCCGAAAAGCCCCGTCGGGTACCGCAGCCCTTCTTCCAAGAACGCGGCCGCCCGAATGCCAACCCGTAGATCTGAATGGCTTAGCGCACGGATTCCGACATCTAAGACGCGGTGCCGCAGATCTCGAACCACATCAGCGTTAATGAAATACGGCTGCATTTGGAGCGTCCAACCCCTCGATCGAGTCTGATAACCCTCGGTGGCCAGAACTGGTTCGAGCACATCGAACGGGGAGTGCGCGTATTCACCTACCTGAGGGTCGTCAAGCCACCTAATCGCACACCCGACAACTACTTCGGAGTAGGCCACTGGTTTCCTCGGCTCAAACTCAGCAAGTTCTGCCAGTACTCGCACGGGATGGTGGGGTTCGGAATGTAGACGGGCCGACGGTTTCGGCCCAACTTCCAAAGAAGGTCCGCAACTGTGCTCAAGTGGTCGAGGTGGTAGCCAGCTCCTCTGAGGAATTTTGGAATCTCCGCCAGGGCGTGCTCGTTTGTATACGACCCGAGTAGTTCGTGAGAACTCTCTGCGGGATTCTTGATGAGGACATCAGCGAGACTCAGTGCTCGGGTTGGCTGGTAGAAGGAAATCTCCGAGAAGGTTGCCAACAGGGTTGCCCGACCCGCTGAGTCAAGACTCAGGATTTCTTCACTTGAGTC
>CAVZYX010000006.1:0-20673 GCA_963779645.1 uncultured Actinomycetes bacterium | reverse complement strand
ATGGCTGAGCGTGAGCTGCGCTTCGATCGGATGATGTCCGACGCCGAGGCGATGATGTGGAACATCGAGCACGATCCTCGGCTCTCGTCGAACATCGGCTCGATCGCCATCCTCGACCAGCCTCTGAACTTCGAATACCTCAAGCTCCGCGTCGCCAAGGCCGTCGCCGACCTGCCGCGCATGCGCGAGCGTGTGGCTCCCATCCTCGGAAGACTTTCGCCTCCTGTCTGGATCCCCGACACCGAATTCGACCTCGACTACCACCTGCGTCGCATCTCACTTCCCGAACCTGGCAGCGAGCGCCAGCTCTTCGACCTTTGCACGAAGCTCCTTCAGGAACCGTTTGACCGCACCCGTCCTCTTTGGTCCTTCATCGTCATCGACGGACTCGCCGAAGGGCGCGGTGTTCTTTTCACCAAGCTCCACCACACAGTCGCGGACGGAGAAGGTGCAGTCCGACTCGCCGAGAACTACATGGAGCTCGAACGCGACGCTCCCCCGCCGCCACGCGACCGATCTCCAAGAAGTCATCGCGAAGGATGTAGAGGAGTCGACGGAAGAAACGAGCGACGAATTCCTGCCGTCGCTCCTTCGAACCGGCGGACATACAGCCAAACGAATCCTCGGCATCGCCAAGCGGACGCTCGGTGAAGCCGCACTCGTGGCGGCCGATCCGGCCCGGATAAGCGAGGCCGTTAGCAAATCTTCAAAAGACCGTCACCTCTGCCCAGTCGCAACTAGGTAGCGGCGGAAGCGAAGGTGGCGAGTCCGGCTCTCCTATATGGAAGAACCGCTCGCGCGGACGCTACTTCGACACACTCGACGTCCACTTCGAGGGAGCCAAAGCGGCGGCCAAGCAACTCGGCGGCTCCCTCAACGACTTCTTCGTCACCGGCGCGACTCTCGGCGCCGTTCGCTACCACGACTTCGCCGGTGTCGACGTTCCGTTCTTCAACACGACTTTCGTTGTCTCCACAAGGGACGACCGCTCCGCCGGCGGTAACTCGTTCACTCCGTCGAAGGTGAAGGTCCCCGGCGGGAAGATGGATCCGGCCGAGCGATTCGCAGCCATCCGCGACTCGATGGGGTCCCGGCGCGGCGAAGTGACGGGCGGCGCGGACCTGATGGGAGCAATCTCAGGTCTCGCGAACCTGCTGCCAACATCCGTCGTCACCGGAATTGCACGCCAACAAGCCGGCGCCGTCGACTTCGCCACGTCCAACGTGCGCGGCGCACCGATCGAGGTCTACGTGTCCGGCGGCAAGATCCTGTCGATGTACCCGATGGGCCCTGTCGCAGGAACGGCGTGGAACATCACGATGCTGTCCTACGGCGGAACGCTGAACATCGGCGTCCAGATGGATCCCGCTGCAGTGGACGACCCCGATCTGCTCATGCGCTCTCTGCGCGAGGGCTACGCCGAGCTGCTCGCGGCCGGCGGCCAGTCGTAGCGCCGGACTAGCTCCGCGATGTTCCAAGAGCCGGACGACATTGACCGCGCGCATCTTGCAGAGTTCGTTTCATCAGCATGGGACCTCAAGATCGAGACGCTGGCCTACGAACCGGTCGGCTTCGGCACCCACCACTACAAAGGCACCGATGCCGAAGGCAACCGTTGGTTCGTCAACGTCGACGAGCTGGAGCCCGAACCCGGCACCTCGATCGAGGAGGAATTCGACACCCTCGATCGCAGACTGCGTACCGCTGCGGCGCTCAAGCGCGCGGATCTCGAATTCGTCCACGCGCCGTCAGGAAAACCTGACGGTTCCGTCTTGGAAGGATTCGCCGACGACTACGCCGTCTCCATCTACCCCTTCCTCGATGGAGAGTCGTCCCCTTTCGGTCCGTATTCCGACGACGACGAACGACGACGGGTCCTAACAGCGATCGGACGTATGCATGCGGCCAGCGAGCAAGTTCCGGCGGATCTGCCACCGCGCGACGATCTCGAAGTCGACGCTCGGTCTCAATTCTTCGAAGCGCTCGACGAGCTCGACCAGCCCTGGACAGCCGGCCCGTTCGCCGAGCCCACTCGAAAGCTCCTGATCAAGGACGAAGCGCGGATCCGGAAGCTCTTCGACAACTACGACGAGATGAAGGCAAAGATCCCTCGAGACAACTGGGTCGTCACGCACGGAGAACCGCACGCGGCCAACATCCTGCGCACCGGCGACGAGTCATTCGTCCTCATCGATTGGGACACCGTTGCCATCGGCCCCCGTGAGCGAGATCTCTGGATGCTCCAACCGAAGGACGGAGATTGGTCCGACTACGCAACAGCCGGAACAAACGAAGTCGATCCCGCGGCGCTAAAGCTCTTCGATCTGCGCTGGGCACTGACCGAGATCACCACTTACACCGTCTGGTTCCGCGGCCCCCACGAAGACGACAAGGACACGAGCTTCGCTTTTCCAACCTTCGCGCACTATCTGACTTCGGCGGGCGAATAGCTCCTCGCGAAACAGCAGCCGGCAGATGCCAAGCCACCGGTCAGGAAGTCGACCACCACCGGAGCAACCACGTCAGCCGGCGCCGCGTGAGTCGCACCCTCGAGAACGGCCAGCTGTCCGTCCGGCAGAACTTCCACCAGTCGCTTCGCCGTTTCCATGAAGAAGTCACCGCTGTCGGATCCGGCAATGACGAGCGTGGGGACCCAAAGATCCCTGACGAAACGTTCGGGGATCCCGCCGCCGTTGTCGCACCCCATGATTTCCATGTCGTAGACCATCGTCGGCGCAACCGCCTGCATCCCCAAGTCGCACGCCATGCCGTCGAGCACTTCGGGTGGCATCTCCTGATCGGCGAAGAACGCCTTGATCGCGTCGTAACGGCGGTCCTCCTCGATGGCCATGCGAATCGTCGTAGCCAGCTCTCGTGCGGCCTTCCGGCTGAGCATGTCGTCGGCTGAGTACGGAGGCTCATGAAGGATGAGCCGGGTGACGGGAAGCCGCGCGAGCGCTGTCTGAAGAGCGAGCGCAGCACCGGACGAGTGTCCGTAGACGGCGGCAGCTCCTCCCACATGATCGATAAGTGCGCCGATGTCCTCGACCTCCCGCTGCACCGAATAAGGATGCGTGTCGCCGCTCCAGCCGCGGCCGCGACGGTCGTAGTTGATGACGGTGAAGTCCTGCGCGAGCTGATCGGCCAGGTCGCCGAGCGTGCGGCGGTCGCAGAACATGCCACCCACCAAGACCAGGGGCGGACCCTCACCCACGCGGTCGAAGGCGATCCTGGTTCCGTCCGGCGATGTCATGTAATCGGTCATTGGTTCCCCCTTTCTTCTCACTAAATCGGACTGGGGACCGAACCGAAAGTCATCGGCCGGACGAACGGCTAGTACTCAGCTGTCTTCCGGCGAGAGGGGCTACTTGAGCTCGAAGACTTTCACAGGCCGAGCTCCTTGAGCCGCTGATCGGCGCCTTTACCGCTCCGCACACTCGACAGCCATTCCGGCCACTCCGGGTAGTCCTTGCAGATCCCGAACGCAGCATCGAATGCTGCCATCCGCTCGTCATGCCCATCGTCTATGCCTAGCGCTTTGTCGAGGATCCGGCGGACGACCTCGGCCTCCGAAACCCCCGCGTCCTTGGCACGGATCGCGAGCCGGTCGCGTTGCTTATCCGTGAGGTGGATCGGTGACTGCTTCATCTTCAACGGCTCCGTTCGACATAACGTCGCAACGCTTCCCGAGCTAGCTCGCTAACGGTACGTCCCTCTGCTTCGGCCTTCTTCTTCGCCTTCGCATAGAGGCCACGCTCCAGGCGATAGCTAATTCGTGGTGAGGCGCCGTTTCCGCCCTTCTCGAGCGAAGGCCGGCCCGGCCGAACTAGAACCGGTTTCAACTCCGAGTGGTCGTAACCTTCCTCGGCCTCCTTGACGAGCTCGTCCAGCAGTTCCTTGGTCAGCACCCTGCCCGACTTCAACTTCTTCAGACGAGCCATCTCTTGGCCTCCTCGTACTCCAAACGGTATTTCTGGCGAAGCGGCATGGCGTGAATGACGCGCAGGTCCTCTGGCTCGAACTCAATTGCAATTACCTCGAGAGGATTCCCCTGTTGATCGTCTCCCACGTAAAGCAACCTTTGTCTTCCGGATTCGATCGGGCGTTGAACTTCGAAAGCCAGTTCCGCGTGCTCGATGACGTATCGACTCCTCTCGCGGCTTACGCGATGCTTTGTTGCCGATCGTGCCCAACCGATCTTCAAAGCCAAGAGTAGCAGGTTTTGTCGGACATAATTCCCACCACAAATATCGGGGGGAAGGAAGAACTGCTACGAACTTACGTTCGTGAACGTTACATCCAGCCGCCGACAGGAAGCCCGAAAAGAAGGACGAAACTTCGCGGGCGTATCATCGGCTCCCGAGCGAACTGCCCCAAACTCAGCGAACTGGACCGAGGGGAACGAACACGCATGACCAACCAACGACGCAGCCGGTCGGTGGCGATCTTCGATCTCGACCACGGAATCCTGCGCAAGTCCCCCGCCGACCTCCTCGGGAGCTCCCTGACGCAACGGGCGGCCGACGTCCTCGGCCCCCTGGGCTCACCCGTCCTGAAAGCGTTCACAAGAGGCGCCAACGCAACCGATAACAATGGCCAACAAGAAGCCGGACGCAAAGCCGCCGACAACGTCCAGCTCCACAAGCACGCGCCGGCGATCATCGACGAGCACCGCCAAGCCAACCGCCGCATCATCGCGACGACGCACGTCCCGCAAGCGGTCGCAGAAGCACTAACCGATCGCCTCGGCTTCGACGACGTCATCGCCACCAAGCCCGACGGCCCTCTGGTTTGGGGACGCGGCAAGGTCGACGCGGTGCGCGAGTGGGCGAAAGACAACGGTGCGCAACTCAAGAGCAGCTACTTCTACGGCGGAGCGTTCGCCGACGCCGCGCTGCTGGCGGAGGTCGGACGTCCGGTGGTGATCGATCCGGATCCGCGTCTGGCGGCGCTGGCGTGGCTGAAGGGTTGGCCGACGCGTTCGCTGCACGCGCCGGCGGGTGTGCTGACGCTGGTGGGACGGGAGCTGCAGGAGCTGATGCGTCCGTTCGGGCGTCCGGAGCTGATGGTCAACGCGAAGATCGAGCTGCACGATCTGCACCACATCCCGATGGACGGCCCGGCGATCGTCGTGGGCAACCACCGTTCGTACTTCGACGGAGTCGTCGTCGGTCTGGCGATCATGCAAGCGGGACGGATCGCGCGGTTCCTGGGAAAGAAGGAAGTGTTCGACGTGCCGGTGGTGGGCAAGGCGGCGCGCTGGGCCGGCGGGATAAGAGTCGAACGCGGGACGGGATCGGACGAACCGCTGCACGAAGCGGCGGCGGCGCTGGAAGCGGGCGAAGTGATCATGCTGATGCCCGAAGGGACGATCCCGCGGGGGCCGGCGTTCTTCGAACCGGAATTGAAGGGACGATGGGGCGCGGCGAAGTTGGCGGCGATGACGAAGGCGCCGGTGATTCCTTTAGGTCTTTGGGGGACGGAGAAGGTGTGGCCTCGGTCGTCCCGGGTGCCGAACCTGAATCCGCTGAACCGTCCGACGGTGACGGTGCAAGCGGGTCCGCCGGTGCAGCTGAGTTATGGGGACCCGGACACGGACACGAAAGCGATCATGTCGGCGATCGTGGATCTGTTGCCGGACGAAGCGAAGGTTCGCCACGAACCGACGGCCGAGGAGCTTCGGCTGACGTATCCGGCGGGCTACAAAGGGGACCCGGAGAAGGAGTTGGCCCGGAGGCCGGGCACCGATACATGAACAGATCGCAGGCGACCCCACGATCCGTGTAACGGTCGGAAGGCCGATCATCCGCAGAGTGTAGGTAGCCGGTCTATGAGCCTTCCCGACTTCAGTTACACGGATGGTCCCAATTGGAGACCTCTCCCCGAATGGATGAGGTTCTTCCTTCAACTGGGCCGGCTATTAGTAGAAGTCTCAGTTCCCAACGCTCGGCTAATTGTTGGCGTCACGGTTCCGACGAGAGCGTATGCCGCTGTGCTCGCCAGTACGGGCGTCGTGCTGGCTCGAGCCGACCTGGCGTTAGGCCCGAGCCGATCGGCATCAAATCACTTCGACTACCTCGCCTCTCTTCCGTTGGGAACCTCAGTCTCATGGCATACAACGAAAGCAACTAAGAAGGTCGGGTGGACTGCGGGCGTGCGGGAATTCGGCGGGCGCAGACTTCTCATGATCCAGACTCAGCCATCTGATAAGGGTGGGCTTACTGAGTCCTGCGATGAGCGGGCTTGTTGGGAGTACAACCAATCGGTACCGACGTTCGGTTGCTACAGAGCAATGCAAAAGGCAAGCCGCTGGGTCCGACGGTGCCATTCCTCTCGAACCTTTTTCCCCGAGCGAGCCTCTTCCGACTTCTGAGCGAAAGCAGCATGGACTGCCTTATCCACGGCGTTCGGCGTCGCCTGGTTGGAGAAGCAGATGAAGGCGTTCTAAGAATTGCGACGAATCCTGACGGACTCGCGCAAAAGGGAACTATCGCAAGCATTCTGCGCATACGCGACCCTCATCGGCCGGCAGAAACGTTTCGTACTGTGGTTACCAACGACCCAAGCGGGCTCGTTGACCCAGCTGTCGTAATCTTGACGGCCCGCGACCATACCTCAAGTGGCGCCATCGCTGGTCGCGGCAGCCGATCCTTCTTGTACTGGATCGTTCTGATGCACGAGCAAGGGACGGCGCAGAGGCAATGAACGAGGAGTACGTCACTAAGCGTGTGCCGGAGTGGAAACCGCCTGAAATGGACTTACCAGACGGTGTTGAGTTTTCGTGCTACGTCGTGAGTGCAGGGCGAAGTTGAGCACGACTTCTTTAGCCCGGGCTGACGAGCTCTACGCAGTCGCTTCCAACGCGACATTGACTGGTCACCGGGTTAGTAATCCTATGCTCACGGAGCTGACTGTCGCCGTTGGCCGACTCCAAGGTGCGCTTAGGGAAGAACTCGACGACCCGTACTGGATCGATGTTCTTCGGTACATGAGAGTTTTCCTATTCCTAGTCTCTAGTACACCCCTGCCGCTCTACAACCAGCCCTTGGATTAGGACCGATGGTGGATCGTCTTCTTGATCGGGTTAGCGCCATCGAGACGACTCATCCGGCATACGCCGCTCACGTTCGCGAAACAATCGATCGAATGATCGTTGTCGCACGCTCCGGAGACGATCCGCTCGGCGATGCCATCCGCGCCGAGCTGAAGGAAACGCAAGGCACCGTGCTGGTATTGGTCCGCAAGGCCGGACGCGTCGCCCCTGTCCAAGACCGACTAACAGAAGCGGGGGGGCCCCGCGTCCTTGTTCGATCAAGCCAACTGCTCACACAAGACGAGATTTTTCAGCGCATCGTCGCAGTTGGGCCTTCACAATGGTTCACCGAAGCTCTGGGTGCTCCGCGGGCCCAGCAGATGGACCTATTCCGATACACATGGGTTCGCGATCGGCTCGCACCGCCTTTGCTACTCGTCGGTTCAATGAGATCGAAGGGTAAGCACGGGACGAGTACACCGACCGAAAGTGATGAACCATCCGAAACCGACGCTTTGTCGGAAGACTTCCTCGAGCCTCGCGTGGCTTGGAGCCAAATCCACGAGAGCGCCCTCAGGGCCTCCTCGGAAGAGGTTCATGCCTCCGAGCAAATCCAGGCCAAACTCTTCTTGCTTGCGGACAAGCATGCGGTGTACGTAGAAGCGGAGGAGGGCGCCAAAAGTTACGTGCTCGACCCCGAAGCGGAATCCAATGAACGGGTTGAGCTTCTCCCTGGAGATGAGCTCTCCGTCGGAATGTTCCTGATCCTGCGGACCGAAGGGGGAGATGATCGGACGGCACTCGCCGACAGAATTATGGGCGAGCGTGCCGGCGCCCTGAGAGAGCAGCAGCGCACTTGGAAGGAGAAGCTGCGACAACTAATCCGAAGCAGCAGTTCGGCCGATGTCGTTCGACAACTTGGCGCTGCTGGGTCGGTTCGAGCCAACAGCTCTAACCTAAGGAACTGGGCAGCTACTCGATCGATCCGCACGCGCGACTTCATGGACTTCCTGGCGATTATGCGACTCATTGATCAGGAGGCCGAGGCATCACGAGTCTGGGAGGAAATGGGGAATATAGTTTCCGCTCCAGACAAGCGGGGCAGCACGTGCGAGCGGTCCTAATCCGTCGGATGGAGAAGGCGGACCTAGCTAGTCTTGAAACCGAAGGTCGCCTTGACTTTGAGGCACCTGATCTGGGGGGTGGAACCCTCACGGTTTTCAGAGTCGAAGAAGTCTCACCAGAGCCGCGCTTAGTCCCAGAGAACCGAGTCGATCATCCGTTCCCTTTGGAGGCCGAGCTTTGGCACGGATGATCCCGCCAATAATCGCGAACGACACCGCATCTCCCGGGGAGCGCGAGGTATTTAGAAGACTTCGAGACGACCCCGAAACGGACAGACTGGATCGTTCTCCATTCGCTCTTAATCTCCGACCACCCATCGCAGGTTTCTGGGGAGGCCGACTTCATAGTTATCGTTCCCGGTTTGGGAGTGCTTGTCCTTGAGGTCAAGGCATGCCGCTCATTACGAGTGGAGGATGGCCTCTGGCACTACGGGCGGGAGGCGGGCGATCATCGCGGGCCTTTCAAGCAGGCTTCAGAATGCATGCACGCTATCCGCAGATTCGTCATGGAGGCCAAGCTCGGTCTCGAACGAATCGTCTTCTGGTCAGCGGTTGTTTTTCCGTATGTAAACGTCGGAGTCCGCTCCGAAGAATGGTTCACCTGGCAGCTTATCGATGGACACCGATTCCGGAGCGCGCCTCTGTCGACGACGCTCACAAAGGTTCTCGTTGAAGCCCGAAGCCATCTGACCAAAGTGCCGACTGCTAGGTGGTTTGACCCCCGGAACACTGCACCATCTCAGCGTCAAGCCGAAGAGCTCGCGTCACTCATGCGGCCTAGGTTCGAGGTCGTCGAGACCCGCTCAAAAACGCGCCAAAGGATCGCCGGTGAGCTGCAAACCTTCACCGAAGAGCAAAACGAAGCCCTCGACGCGATGGCCGCTAACCCCAGAGTCCTGTTCACCGGTCCTGCTGGGACTGGGAAAACCCTACTGGCGCTGGAGGCCTCCCGCCGTGCGGCGCGTGTGGGTCGGCGGGTGCTCCTTGTTTGCTTCAATCGTGGTCTCGGGCGCTGGCTCCGAGACACGATGCGTGACTCCGGGCCTTTGGTCACGACAAACACGATGTCCGGCTTCATGTTGAAGACTGCCCAAATCGACCTAAGAGGGGAGGAAAAATCCGCTTCCTTCTGGAGGAATGAACTCCCGGGAGCTCGCCCTAAAGCGTTAATCGATGACCCACGGGATGCACCCTTCGACGAGATCGTCCTCGACGAAGCTTGAGCACCCTACTGGACAAGTTCCTCGATCTACTCGACCTTACCTTGCAAGGAGGTCTTGGTGCGGGCCGCTGGCGGTTCTTTGGGGACTTCGAGCGACAGGCGATCTTCGCAAGCGACGTCGGGTGCGAAGCGTTCCTATCGGATCGAGGCAACGGCGTCCGACACATGCTCTACGGGACGGCCGCAATACACCCCGTATCGCAGCGCTGACCTACCAGTTAGGTGGCCTCCGCCCCGATTACAGGCGGGTTCGCAGGCCGGACAATGGGATCGAGCCCGAACTCAGGTTTTACCACTCACCTGATAATCAGTGCGCTCTTCTTCAGGGCGAAATAGAGGCCGCAGTGCGGCAAGGCTACGAACCGGGAGAGATAGTCGTACTTTCGCCATTGTCAGAGGCGGTCGCCGGCTTGATGGAACCTCCCTGGAAAGGAAGGATGAAAGCGCTTGAGGCCGCCGGGGCCAGCGACATCAGATTCAGCACTATCGCCGCATTCAAGGGACTCAAGAGGCGCCGTCGTAATCGTGACCGACCTAGATGACCTCCAGGGGCCGAGGTCCGAGGCGCTGTTTTACGTGGCCTGTACGCGGCCTCTCGAGAGACTCACGCTACTTATGCACAAAGGCCTTAGGGAGTCCGTCGCGCGCGTACTGACAGAGATAAAAGGGCTCGCGTGAGCTCACACCTGATTCAAGGACGCAACACACTAATCGAAGCACTCAAGCAGGAACTCCTTGGTCCCATACCGCAGGGACAGCTGATCGATGCAGAAGGTGATCTCGCTTTCGAGACTGACGAAGAAGCGTACGGCCCCTTCCGCCAAATCTCAAACGGCGAGGAAATAGTGCATCGTGACACGCCCGTACGCCGTTATGGCGTGGGGATTCTCTATCCCACTGGAATAGAGCATCACGAGACATTCGATGTTCCTGAACTCAGTCGGACGGAAGATGCACCCGATGCGCTCCCCGATCCAGAGGATGTTCAAGCTGGACCTCTGGAGGCGGCCGATATAGCGGAAGGCGACGTCAGGAGCAGATAGCAAGCGCACTCGAGGGCTTAGCGGGCGTCACGACGCTGCAGGAGGACGAACCCGATGAACTAGACCTCTCCTCAGCAAATGCTCTCCGACCCAGCACGATCGGCCTATCGATGCTCGCCGAGCTCCCGTTGGGCGCTCGTCTGATCGTCCGAGTTGAGGGCGCACGTTACACGCGCAAGAAGGTAAAGGTGAAGAAGGCCGATCGGTGGTGGTGGCTTCGCGAGCCTATTTCGCTCGACGCGGAGTTCTCAGCCGCGTCTTCACTCAACGCGGGCCGCAGACTCGTTAAACCAGACCACGCAGCCTTTACCCGCGGCGGTGGCCTGAACTTGGAAACTGATCAGGGCCCGACCTGAATCGGGAGAACAAGTCTTGCTGACCACCTGTCGAGTGAACCGCACGGCAGGGACGGAAGTCGTTGACGAGCGATGTCCGTTCCAGTCCAGATTCGTCGTGACAATTGAGGCTCCCGACGGCGGACCTCACATCCTGGCGTACCCAGAGTCCAGCCGTGAACTCATTGACGCCGAAGCAAGGTCCATCTCTTTGCTCATCGGAAAGCCCAAACGTTCGCTGTAGGTCATGGGTGCTCAGCGGACTGGAAGCAGTCATCCCCTGACGGCAATGCCTCTGCCGTTATAGCTGAGCCATTACCCGCCGTTGAGTTGCCAAGCATTACCCCCGACGTCGAGGTTGCCGGTCGTCCGCTTCTGGCATTGATGGTGTGTTAGCCGGCCTTTACCCTGATAGCGATCCATGGGCGGAGGTGCAGGACATCCTCAGCGGATATCGGGCATGGATTGAGGAGCTTCGGGTCGAATCGCCCACACTCCCACCCACCACCGGGAAACCGCAGAGCGCATATCGCGGATTGCGAAACAGCCGGGAATCGGATGGAGGATGGTCTCCGGCTTATACAGAGCGACCCGATGGTGGCCGAGGCTTTTCGTCTCGCGAATAATGCTGTCCTTCTCCAGCAGCTCCACCAACGTCGCGGAGTGCGTCAAGCTACCTATGACGAAGCTAACCAGCTAGTGGTCTTTAGCGAGCCATCTCCATCAGTTGACCTCAAGGACCCACCCGAGGGACTCGGTAATTGGCGGGCTTTAGATCGCGTTCCTGCTCCTGACGATACCGTCGGTCGTCGATCCAGACACCATGACCGAGAGCTGGTCGAGCTCATCTGGTTCCCAACAGGAGGCGGAAAGACCGAGGCCTATCTGGGACTTACTGCTTTCAGCATTTTCCTCCGACGGCTACGGAATCCCGGCGACGTGGGTGTCGAAACACTTATGCGATACACCCTCCGTCTGCTGACAGCACAGCAGTTTCAACGAGCGGCTGCTCTCATTTGCGCGATGGAGACCCTTCGTCGAACTCATGGAGCGCTTGGCGACGAACCATTCACGATCGGTATCTGGCTGGGCGGCGGAGTGACACCGAACAACAGGGACGACGCGGTTGAAGTCCTTCGTGGGCTCCAACGAGGTCGGCGGGACGTAGATAACCGCTTCCTCCTGCTGAAGTGCCCGTGGTGTTCTGCGCAGATCTGCCCGCTTACCCGACGTCAGCGTTGACGGACGTTGGCCGACGCCAGCCAGCTCCTAACGTTCTGGGCTATCAACAGAACGAGACGACTGTTACCTTTCAGTGTCCAGATCGTTCCTGCGAATTCAGGGACGGTCTCCCTGTGCTCGTAGTAGACGAAGACATCTACGAGAGCCCCCCGAGTCTACTGATCGGCACAGTCGACAAATTCGCGATGTTGGCCTGGCGACCCCAAGCTAGGGCGTTGTTTGGACTAGATGAGAACGGAAAACGCTCGTCTTCCCCGCCCGGATTGATCATCCAAGATGAGCTCCACCTGATCTCAGGTCCACTCGGCTCAATGGTCGGTCTTTATGAATCGCTGATCGAACATCTCGGAACAGATCAACGCGATGAGACTCCGATCCGACCAAGATCGTGAGCTCCACCGCCACAATCCGGCGCTACAAGATCAGGTCAAAGCTCTCTACGCTCGCTCGCGCGTTGCTCTTTTTCCGCCCCCAGGATTGGCTGCGAGCGATTCCTTCTTCGCTCGATGGGCTAGACAAGATGATGGTCACTCGCACCCGGGCGAATTTTCGTTGGCATCCACTCCACCACCCTCCCCTCGATGATGACGACGCAGGTGAGAACGTACAGCGCTTTGATGCAGGCCGCTCAAGACCTGGAAGAAGACCAACGCGACCCGTGGTGGACCTTGATGGTGTTCTTCAGCAGCCTGCGCGAACTTGGAACTGCGCTCACGCTGTTCCAATCGGACATCCGCGGTTATCTAGTTGATTCGGAACCGGCTGAGCATCGAGCCGAAAAACATCCGCCGACTAAGAACGTGGTCGAGCTGACTAGCCGGCTGCGTAGCGACGAGATTCCAGCAAAAATCGATGAGCTTGAGGTGACCTCTGACTCGCAATCGCCATGGGCCATTGATGCATGTCTCGCCTCGAGCATCATCGAGGTCGGCGTTGACATTGACAGGCTCTCACTGATGGCCGTTTTGAGCCAGCCGAAAACCACCTCTACTTACATCCAGGTCACCGGCCGCATTGGAAGGAGGTGGTGGGAACGACCTGGCCTCGTTGTCACCCTCCTTAGTCCACCGCGACCTCGGGATAGGTCGCACTACGAGCGTTTCAGACCTACCACGAGAGGCTCTACGCGCAAGTCGAACCGACCAGCGTTACGCCGTTTCTCCCCCCGCTCTCCATCGTGCTCTACACGCGTTGATGGTCGCCTACGTTCGCCAGCTCGGTCCTGTTGATCAGATTGGAAGTCCGTACCCAACCCCAACAGAACTCCTCGAAGCATGCCGCGACGTAATGCGACGCAGGGTGCAATTCGTTGATCCGACAGAAGTGGAAGAGTTCGATCGAATCTTCAATAAGAAGCTGTCAGAGTGGCGGTGCTGGCAACCACTCCTGGGGAAACAGCATGGCGGACGAAGAAGAAGCATTGCTCCGTGGCGCTGGTCGCTATGCCGATCCGAACCACGCCCTCGTCTCATGGCCTACCCCAACCTCGCTCCGCAGCGTGGACGCCGACTGTCTTGCAAAGGTCACGATTGCGTTCACTCAGGAAGATCAGTCAACTCCAAGTCCTGAAACCGGTGTCCCCACATCGGCGGATCAGGGGGAAGATGGCTAGATCGCCCATCCGCCGTGCCCAGATCATCCGCCCGTTCGGTGTGGGAGCCATTGTTGTAAGCCCGCAAGGCGTCTCGCTAATGGGCGCTCGGCCTCGATCATTGGTTCGAGGCGGAGACGGGTGAGACGGACAACATCAACGTCATGGAATATCGGGTCGAAGAGTGGAGGCTTGAGCGCGCCTTAGGTGTATCCCATTTACGTTTGCCGCCCGACTTTAGACGTCCTGAGCGATTCCGCACTTCAGTGAATGAAGGACTCACTATCCCGTATGTTCGATTTCCGACCTGGCATAGGTGTCACCGCTGCAATCTTCTAGTGCAATTCCCAGGATCGGCGCAGGGTCGCATTCAGTGCCCTGAGTGCGTTACCCGCTTCGGGCGTCGAGCCTCCTATATGGTCCAGGTGTCCACGATCGCCCTTTGCAAACTCGGGCACATCCAGGACTTCCCGTATATGGAGTGGGTCCATCGGTCTTTGCAGTCAACGTGCCAAGGCCCTATCAGACTGATCACGACCGGTGCCGCCACAGCAGCGAACGAGAAGATCGTCTGCGATTCGTGCGACAAACATCGCACCCTTGGGGGAGTGCTCCAGGCTGACGGCGATAACACCGTTCTGTCTCAATCCCTTGTGGGAGGCGGGGTTCTTTACACGTGCCGCGGAGAAAAACCCTGGCTAGGTCCCGGTGCTGCCGACCACTGTGATGAACAGCTGCGAGGTGCTCTACGGGCTGCGACTAACGTGTATTTTCCCCTCGTTAAGACGTCGTTGTACATCCCGAGAGGAAGCGAAAACGCTCCGGGCGACTTGGTCGAGACTTTGCGCACACCTCCCGTATCCACCCTCGTCCACCTGCTTCGATCCGTGGAGCGAGAGGTAGAACCGGAGACACTTCGAGGACAGTACTTCGATGCCTTCAGGGGCTACACGGACGACCAGATTCGTCGCGCGCTTGCCGTGATCGAGGCCCAGACAAAGGTTGTCGGTCAAGTAGAGATCCCTGGTGACAGCGAGGAGACGGCTTTTCGGAGGGAGGAGTTCGCTGTTTTGTCAGAGACTCGACAAGACTCGGAACTTGTTATCCGCCAGCCTCGGCTGGAACTACAAGCCTCCCGTGAGCAGCTTGTTCGAACGCGTGATGCTCGTCGAGAAGCTGCGGGAGACCCGCGTCTTATGGGGCTTCAATCGGCTACTACCAGAGAGTCCAGTCAGCATGGAAAACCACAAACGTCTCCTCTGGAGTCATTATCCGCACCAGGAATCGTGGCTACCGGCCTACTCGGTGTTCGGTGAAGGAGTGTTCTTTCGTCTCGACGAAGAGAAGCTGTCGATCTGGGAACAGTCGCCAGATGTCACTGAACGCATCGGCCGGCTCGCTGCCCGCTACCAAAGCGTCGCTTTGGACAGGGGCGTACAGACGGACTTCATAAACGCACGGATGGTATTGATCCACACGCTGTCCCATCTCCTTATCAACAGACTTGCCTTTTCATGTGGGTACTCCTCTGCGTCGCTCCGCGAACGTCTATTCGTTACAGACAACCCGTCCGGCCCGATGGCTGGCGTTCTGATTTACACGGCCGATGGCGACTCGGAAGGGACTCTCGGCGGCTTAGTAAGGATGGGCCGGCCACACAACCTCGAGCCCGTCATTCGCGACGCTCTCGAGGAGGCAACTTGGTGCTCGGGCGACCCTGTCTGCATGGAGATAGGAGGTGCGGGTGGGCAGGGCCCCGACTCGTGCAACTGCGCCGCTTGCTATCGGTGTGCCCTTGTCCCGGAGACACTTGAGTACCAGAACAGATTCCTAGATCGCGCAACGTGGGTCGGAACGCTTGGAAATCCCGACATGGGGCTGTGGAACAAGGTTAGGAGTGGCAAACATTAGCGCTGCCGCCAAAGGGCTTCGCAAAGCGACCCGAACAACGCCTCCACGCGCCGTCGGCGCTATAGAGCCCAGCCGAATGCGGTTCTTCTCGCGCAGGGTCTTGTCATGGGCGGCACACAGAAGCAGCGCAAGTTCGCGTGGCGAGATGAGCGCGATCCGTTCAAGATTCTCGTAGCCGAAGTACTTCTGCAGCGGTCCCGCGCAGGAACCGTTGCCCGTGTATATGACGATCTTTTCGAGCGATGGCCGAAGCTGGCGGACCTCGCGCGTGCATCAGTGCCCCAGATCGAGGCTGTCATCCGACCACTCGGGCTTGTCAGTCGAGCAACACGACTTAAGCATCTAGCAGCTCGGATCAATGAACTCGGCGAAGTACCGAACTCCCAGACGGAACTCGAAGCTCTTCCAGGCGTTGGACGCTACGCGGCTGGAGCCGCACTAGCAACGACTGGAAGGACCGCCTCGGCGCCCGTTGACTCCGTGAGCGCCCGCGTTTATCGCCGATACTTCGGGTCGGAGGCACGCGCTCAGCCGTCCGACGATATTCAGCTTTGGGAAACTGGTGGCACACGTCGTACCTGTCAATCGAGCTCGTGAAGCAAATTGGGCAGTCCTCGACATTGCAGCGAGCGTTTGCCTTCCCAGGAACCCCCGATGCACAGTCTGCCCTCTCGAACCTCGTTGCCAATGGGCGGAGAGCCATGCGTAACCGTCGCCCCCGCGCCATCGATCTGTACAGCGGTGTGGGTGGCTGGAGCCTAGGACTGAAGATGGCCGGGATCGATGTTGTGGCAGCTTACGATTACTGGGATCAAGCCAATCTCACATTCAAAAAGAACCTCGGCCTTACGCCTGCGAACGTTGATCTTCGGCGTTCCTCGGCCAACGAGTTTCCAACGGACATCGATTACGTCGTGGGAAGCCCGCCCTGCACTCGATTCTCTTATTCCAATCGCGGCGGGAACGGAGACTTACAGGATGGTCTGCAGGACCTCAGAGTTTTCCTGGAGGTTGTCCGAATGACCAGACCTAATCACTGGGTCATGGAGAATGTTCCGAGGGTCGCCAAAATCCTCAAAAAGGGAGCTCGAAAAGGAGGTTCTCTTCACGAGTTTGAGGACCTCGTCGAAGTAATAACGGTGATCGATATGTCCGATTATGGATTGCCACAACGGCGCCGGCGCATGCTCGCTGGGTCCTTCCCGCTTGAGTTGCTTAAGTCGTACTCGGGCAAGGAAGTTGCTCCAACGCTCGGAAAGGTAATAGCCAGCCTTCGAACGAGTCCTGGAACCAAGATCCGCTTTACGACATTGAGCTGAAGCCAATAGACCTCCACTCCAATGAGCTGGAGCATCCCCTTGGTGACGAGGAGCTTCGACTCAACTCGCAGTCCAAGCAAGCCCATCGCGTTTACAACCGCATGGCGTTCCCAGATCCACTAAATCGGACTGCTCGAACAATCACGGCTGTGTGCACACGGGTTTCTCGCGAGAGCATCGTCGTGCGAGATGGTGCCCACGGAGTGCGTCGCCTAACGGTGCGCGAGAGGGCCGTTCTACAAGGCTTTCCAGTCACATTCCAGTTCTACGGTACAAGAAGTCAGACGAATCAGCAGAAGCTCGTTGGAAATGCTGTTCCACCATTATTTGCTTACTACGTAGGGGATGAGTCTCCGCGATCGACCATCGCGGTTGGTCCGCCCTCCGCGTTACCGGCGTTTTCCACGACGTCCCCCTTCGACGATTCCACACTCGCCGCAACCTGCGACTAAGCCGAGGGCACTTCCCCGGGGGCGTCGCTTCCGCGCAGTGATCCCCAATCTAGGTTTCGGTAGCGGGGTGAGATTTGAACTGGTTAACTGTTTTGTCGACGAAGAGACGTTATGGGAGGTCGTCTTCCACTTTGGCACTCCGAGCGACATCAGGACCGTGCCGTTAGACGGAGCGGTGCTAAAGCGATCGCGTCGCGTCGCTCGCGATGCCAGGTTTGTTCAAAGCGTCAACCATCTGCTGCGGCTACTTGCTTCGGATTTGGAGAATGTCACAGCAGCATCACTTCAAAGCGCATGGAACCGGTCAGGGCACGGGGTGCATCCCTTTCAAGTGGCTGACACTATCGGTCAAGCTGCTGCCGAGATTCGAGAACTGGCACCAACCGCCTTGGAGAAACGTTTGCACTCCTACGTTTGGAGAGAATTGGAGCGCTGCGCAGGCCCCGATGGCCCACGGCCAGTTCTTAGAAGATCTCGGAGAACGCGGATTGGATCTATTCCGGCTTCGTGCTTGGGAGTTGGCTGACTCAACCCCTACTCTGTGTTAACAGTGTGAAGTAGCAAGTCAGGGAGTTAGATGCCACGAGCCGCTGCGGTCGACGGGTCGCACATCTTGTATCACTACCTGCAGAAAAACCTCCTTACTGAGGACATCTGGCTCTTTCAGATGCTGCTAGCACGTCTCGTGACTTCTCAGGGGTCTGGTTTTCGCCGCTCGCCTATTCAAAGATGCCGATAGTCATTCCATATGCTGTTCGCGACCCTTCATGCCGCGGGAACGCAGCGAAGGGAGTACCAGACCAATGGGGTTCACCCGACGACATAGGTCGCTTTCGAGACGACAACAGTCTCGTAAAGACCTGCTGAAGAGCTTAGCTATTAAGAGCGCCAGCAATCGTCTCTACAACGGACGTCGCATCGGTCAAGGCTTCGTCGCCGCTCATGTCTGGCGCGAAATGACGGATGGCGGCCTTGCCTTGCGCAATCACCTGACCTACTCATTCATTCCAAATCTCGTTTGGCTTCCTGCGCAGGTTGCAAAGCTCTCGGACCGCGAAGGCTCCTTTGTCCAGACGTACTTGCAAGCCATCTCGGTGAAGGTGTATCGACACGTTGACGTCGCCCCGGCGCTTCAGCACGTTGTTAATGATGCATGGTCTCTACTACCTGAACCCACGGGAATCCCCGAACAGGGTCTCCCAACTACAGAAGAACTCAACTTTCTTGAGGTCACTGACGCCTTTGTGGCACGAAGGCTGGCCTCTGCGAGATCGGTGGCCAACGCTCTAGATGGGATTGATAAAGGTGACCCGCCGGACTGGAAGGTCATCTCCACTAGGTACACAGACGGACTAACTCTTATGGACGCTCAATCGTTGTCGTCGCTGCGCGAATGGCTCAGCAAGTACATCGCGGTTCTTGATTCCGCCAGCGACGGCAAAGACCTTCAATCTCTTGACCACACTGGCAAGACTGCGCAGCTCTCGTCAGATGGGAATTCCGTCGAGCTTGAAAGCTAACGACGCTGCAGACAACGCTTAGAGCCCTATCGATCTCAATTTGGAGGGTGCAATGGGTCGGATACGTATTTCCCCAAGAAATCCGACGGCAGCCATGTCCGTCTTCGATGCCGGAATCAGCAACAACAGACTTGTGTACGTGATAGTCGCGAGCCGACACCTCAAATATCCACGAGGTCGATCGCCCATTGCCTACATCGGGTGCACGGAGAACGGAATTCGGGAGAATGGCCCAGAGTGCGGCAACACGTGCGCCGGACATCCTGGCCCTGCATGGAGTAAGCAAGTTTGATGTGTACCCAGTCTCATCTTCGGGTCGGCCAGGAGCCAGAGGTTGGTGGAAGAAAGTCGAGCGCGCCTTCATCATCGGCTTCTTGGAGGAGTACGGTGCGCCACCGAAGCTCAACTCTCAGGGAAAGATGTTTAGGCGCACGAACGAATTCGAACTCTTCTCGGAGGAGATTGTGAAGCGAATCATTCGAGAGCTTGGCAAACCGAAAAAGCGCCGGGCTAAAGGGACCGTTTAGCTGACCCTCACGGGCGCGAAGGAAAGGGGTTGCCGTGAGCAAGGGGCGAGTCCTCATCGTCGATGACCATGAGCTCGATCGGAAGCTAAACGTCCTCGATCTCGAAGAACTTCGACGCGAGTGAACCTTCCTTTGCGCCGCGCGGCACTGAGGCAATGGATTCTTCTGTTGCCACGATAACCACGGGCACGGTCAACAACGCGAGCGTAAGCGATGCCCAGAGAATTCCGCCGGTGCCATACGTAGGTGCCGGCAATAACTCGGGATAAAAGAGCCGGTCAATGGAGCCGCCGACGAAGTAAACGAAGAAGCCGAGTCCGAACACGCCGAAGACGATGCTCGGCACACCCGCCAGATTGTTGACGGCAATGCGCACTCCGCGGACGAACAAGCCTTGTTTGGCATACTCGCGGAGATAAAAAGCAGCGAGCACGCCGAACGGCACGACTGCGATGCTCATCAGGAGCGTCATCATCACCGTCCCGAAAATCGACGGAAAGATCCCGCCCTCCGTATTCGACTCGCGCGGTTCGGCCGTGGCGAATTCCCAGACTTTGATGCAATAATGTTTCCATTGTGCGCCCGTACTCATGGCGTTCGGCTTGAAGGCGCGCACAATGGAGGCAAGCGCGATCTCTCTTTCTTTGCCGTCCGACGTGCGCGTGACGGCGCGGAAGCGATTTCCCTCCAGATCCAGTTCCGCGGCTTTGGCCTTCAGCGTGTCGAAAAGTTGTTGTTGTCGAGCAATGGTTTTGTTCGCGGCCGCAACCTCCGCGCTCCGTTCCGGGCCAGGCGGAAGTTTGCGTTCCGCGCGACGAATGCGAACGGTGGCCTCCTGCATCGCGAGGTTTACTTCACCGATTTCATCGCGCTGGATGTGGTGCCGCTTCTTGCCGATGGCGCGGGCGAGCGGTTGTTTTTCCAAAAGCAGCGGCCATGCGGCCGCGCCCTGGGCGACCACCTTGTCATTTTCCTTGATGGCTTCGAGAAAGCCGTAGAAATCGCCGTATTCCTCCCGCTCAACGGTGATAGCATCGCCGGGCTTCGTGAAGTTCGTCAGGTCCTGATGCTCCATCCAACGAAAGTCCACACCTCCCAAATCGCGGTTGCCGACTTTGAACTGCGAACGCGTGAGCTTCACCGGCGTGTTGTTGGTGCCGGTAAACTTGCGGAAGTCTTCCGTGCGAATCAGGACGCCGAGGATTCTTCCATCGCCTTTCACGTCGGCCTGCGTCAGTTCGTGGGGCCAGAAATAGCCGACGCCGTTGTAGAGCACGACGGTGATCAGGCCGGCAATCATCAGCAGACACAACCCGAGCGCGGACCCGGTCAGCCAGATCAGGTGCTCGCCTTG
>CAVZYX010000005.1:0-2366115 GCA_963779645.1 uncultured Actinomycetes bacterium | reverse complement strand
AGTAGAGTCAATTGGCATCGACATGAGGTGTGCTCCAGGGGCTCCTGCGAATCTCGGGTCACTCAGGAACGGCTCGTCCGTGAGCGCATGGAGGAACGCGAGCAGATCGGCGCGTTCCTGCGGCGTGAGCGTGAAGCCGGGCACGAACGAGCTCTTGAGCGGATTGTCCCGGCCGACGCCTGCGTGCGGTCCGCTCTTGATCGTGCGCCCGCCGGCCGCGTAGTGATCCAGCACTTCATCGAGCGTAGCCATCGAGCCGTCGTGCATGTACGGCGCGGTGACGGCGATGTTTCTTAGCGTCGGCGCTTTGAAACGCCCCATGTCCTCGGGGCGTCCCGTGTGTTCTTCGAGCCCGGTGTTGTCGGCTGGATAAGCTCCCTTGCCGTCGATGTTGTAGAGCCCGGTGTTGTGGAACGCGATTTCGCCGACGCGATTGCGCTCGTGCATCACCGAATCGTTCAGATTGAAGTTGCCGTGGCAGTGATGACATTCGAGGCGCTCATCGAAGAACAGCGCTTCGCCGCGAATCGCGGCTTCCGAGATGGCTTCGACATCGCCTTCGTAGCGATAGCGGTCGTAGGGCGAGCGAGCCGAGATGAGCGTGCGTTGAAATGCAGCGAGCGCTCGTGTGACGTGTGCCAATGAAATTGCATCTTGCGCTTCAGGGAACGCCCGAGCGAACAGCGGCGGATACAACGGTTCGCTGCGCAGGCGGGAGATCAGTTCCTCATCGAGCCCTGCCATGCCCATCTCGATCGGCTCCTGCCCGATCAGCGGCACCAGCACCTGTTTTTCCAGTGTGTGGAGCAGCGGATTGCCCCAGGTGAGCACTGGCGCATATGCAACGTTCGCCAGCGACATCGCATTTCGCGTCGTGAGATGGCCGAGCGCGCCGGGCGACACCTTCAAGCCGTCCGTGAACGCCAGCTCTTGTCGGTGACACGAGGCGCATGATCGTGCTGCGATTGACGGAGAGCCGCGTGTCGTAGAACAGCCGCCGGCCAAGCTCGACCTTCGCGGGCGTCGTCGGGTTGTCGCGTGGATCGAGCGGCTTGGGCATCCACTTTGGCAGCTCCCAAGCGTAGGAGCTCGGCACGTACGCTTGCAGCAGATCGGGACTGAGCGTCATCGTGGGCTCGGGGCCGTGCTCCTCCGCGGCGAGCACGAGCCCTGTCGCCAGGGCGGCGCCCAGCACTGCGATTCCGATCTTTCGCATCGATATCATTGCTTCGCGACGTGCACGAACTGCTGGCCGGTCGAGGGCTGGCCGCGGAATGCGAGTCCGAAGCGATTCATGATATCGACGCAGTCGTCATCTTTCGCGCCGGCCATGCAGCCGGACGGGCTTTCGGGCATGTTCTGCGTCACGTCGGTGCCGGCGAGCAGTGCGCCCAGATCCATGACTAGCATTTGTTCGCCCGGATCGAACGCATCGAAACGGTATGTCGGACGATTGGGACTGCCGCACACCGACTTTGGTGGTAACCGCGGCCCGCTGGATGCGCAGTCCATGCTGCCCAGGTGCACGGAGAATCCGGTCGCCGAAACAGTCTGGTGCATGCCTTCGACGGGCACCACCTTGCGCTCGGCCATGGGCTTGGTGTCGAAGTCGATGGTCGTGAACTTGTAACCGATGCGCCACGGCCAGGTAAGCGCCGAGTAGTTGAGCGGCGCGCGGCCAGCGTCGGGTCCTGATGATTGAGCTCGAACGGCACGCCGATCTCGAACGCGATGCCGCGGTAGTCGCCCGCCTGTACCGTGCCTCTGATTCGGTCTTCGTCGGCGCGTTGCCGTTGCAATTGCCGGTGCCGTTCTCGAAATCGAGCAAGGCGACGTGGTCGTCCTGCCACATCTCTTTGGGCGTCACTGCACCGGAACGTTCCGTCCGTCCTTCGCGATCAGGCGCACGGCGCTCACATAGATGCGGAAATCCTGCACGAACATCGCCGCCTTGGACGTGCCCACGTTCTGATACGTCTTCGCGCACGACACGGGCTTGCCGTCACTGGGCGGCGAATTTGATCTCGACCGGTGGGGGGGGGGGGGGGGGGGGGCGCCTGTCGTCCGCGTGCGCCCCTGCCGCAACCGCGCACAGACGCTGCGAACGACGTGGAAACGCCTCGGGACCCCCTCGGCACTCAGCTGCGACGTCGGAACGTGCTCGGAGGATATGCCATCGACAAAATGAGAGTGAGTGGTCGCCGCCATCGTTCCTTGCGTCCTATTCAGCGAGGGGGCGGGTTCGGGGCTTGCGAACATGCGCATCAAGTGTCAGGATTGGGCTCAAGAGGCGGCGCCGCAGAGGGAGGAGCGAGGCCGCACCAGAAGATGGCCTCCCCTCAGAACGAAAACCGCGCGCCGACGTAAGCCGAGAGCGGCGCGCCGGGAAAGAGAACCTCGGCATGCGTCCGCCGATCGCGCACTTCAGCATCGCGACGTACTCCTCGTCGGTCAGATTGCGCAGCTCGCCGAAAACCTCCCATCGCTTGCGCGGAGAAGCCGCCGCGCAGGCCGAGCAGCTCGTACGAACCGACCTCGGTAGGTATTCGCGAAATCGGCATAGCGCTTGCCGATGAAGTCGAACGTCGGGCCGGCATAGAAGCCGCTGGCGTGCCGATACATCAGCTCGCCGCGCGCCGCGTACTTCGGCGCCGCCGGCAGATCGTTGTCGCCATAGATCGGATCGGAGTCGAAGGAGAACTCGTTCAGCGTCAGGCTGACCAGCGGCTCGAGCCGATGCGTCTCGCCGCTCAGCGCGAAGCTTGCGCCGATCAGCGCTTCGATGCCGGCGTGAATGCGTCGAGTCGATGTTCGCCGACAGGCTCGTGCCCGGCGCGGTCGGGATCGTCGACCGACAGGATCTCATCGTCGATCTCCGCGTAGTACACCGACACGTCCCAATGCCAGCGCGTGCCGCGCGCCGTGAGCCAGTCGCGCCGCGCATGCCGACCTCGACGACCATGCCTTTCATCGGATCCAGCAGCTGCCCGTTGCCGCGTCCGTCGTCCTCGAGCTCGAACGTCGTGGGCGGCTCGAACAGGCGGCTCACGCTGGCGAACAGCTCGTTCGACTCGCCGAGCGAGTAGATCACGCCCGAGGCGGGGATTGACGACGATAGATCGTTCGGATTGCGCACGGCCCTCGCGCTCGCCGACGCGACATCGCGGCTGGTATCGACGACTTGCGCGCCGTAGACGAGCGTCCACGCGTCGGTCGAGCGCCCAGCGGTCCATCGCGAACGCCTCGACGCTGTCCGCGTGTTCGTCCGACGGGACATGAAGAAGCCGCGGCGACCGAACAGGTTCTGGTAGTTGCCGCCCTCGACTTCGGTGTCGCCATAGTTGAGGCCCAGCGAGCAGATCGTGGTCGCCGAGCTTGAGTGTTGTAACGGACCATGCCGCCCAGCGTTGCGGTGATCGGTATCGATGAGCAGGCTGAAGAACTGCGGCCCGAGCAGCGGCCCGGCGCCGTCCGGATCGGGCCGCGCATGTCGACGATCGGGTGATACAGCGATTGCTCTTCGTACGAAGAGCCGAACTGCAGCGAGCTGTTCGCATCGATGCTGCCACGTCGTCTTGAACGCGACGCGCGCCGTTTGGACGTTCTTGCGGTTGTCGCCGGTGATCGCGCTCGCGACCGACCTGATCGGGATCCTGCGCGATCTGCGCGCGCGTCAAGCCGCGCGGCAACTCCTCATCGTTGTCCATGTAGGTCGCGTAGACGCGCGTCGAAACGCGCATCGGACACCTGCCAGCCGGCGTTGGCGTACACGCCTTTGCGCTCCTGCTGGCTGTGATCGCGATAGCCGTCATACGTTCTTCGCTTCCAGTGTGACGAGCCCATCGAAGGCATCCGCGACGCCGCCGGCCGTGACGCGTCCGCTGAGCAATCCGTGGCTGCCGCCGGTGAGATAGACGGAGAGCGGGTCCGTCGTGCGCGCGGTCGGTGAGATGAAATCGAACGCGCCGCCGAGCGTGCTCGCTCCGTACGTCAGCGCGTTCGCACCGCGCGCGATCACCGCGTAACGCGCGCTCAGCGGATCGAGCACGCGGTTGTGATTGTTGCCGTCGGCCGTCGTGACCGGCAGTCCGTCCTGGAACAGCTTGATGCCGTTCTTGTCGTAGTCGGTGGCATCGAGATTCGAGCCGCGGCTGGAGAAGAACAGCTCATCGGAGCCCCAACCGCTCTCCGACCAGACGCCCGGCACGTAGCGCAGCATGTCGGTCATGTTGGTGACGCTGCGCTCATAGAGATCGTCGCCATCGATGACGGTGACGCCGCCGGGCGTGAGCGCCTGCTCCGCCTCGATCTGCTCGCGGATGCGCTGTGCCGTGATCACGACTTCTTCGAGCGTGTCGGCCGTCTGCGCGGCTGGCTGCCGACCGCTGGCAATGCAACAGTGTCGAGCTGACTGCAAGCGCGATTGCGCTCGAGCAGACCGTGGGAAACGCATGACATGAGCCTCGGATGAAATGGCAGTCAGGCGGATTGCGGTAGGAAGCGGCCGGCGACTGCGATCGATCGATCGCGATCGACGAGCACCGACAAGCCGAGCAGCGGCATGACGATGCACAGCGTCGCGGCCGTGGCGATGACGGCGCGCGGATAGCGCAGCTCGCGCTTCGGCGGCGCGCGCGACGCGCCCAGCGGGCCGGCGCTGGTACCAGCCGATGAAGCCGGTCACGCACAGCCACACGAGCGCGGTGGCGACGAGCGTGTTGAAGATCTGATTGATGCGACCGAAGAAGTGTCCTTCGTGCAGATCGATGCCGAGCGCGATGGCCTTGGCGAGCGGCGGATGAGTCGTCCCAGGTCGACCCTGATCAGCACCGCGCCGGTGCGTCCATCGAGCTGCATCCACACTTCATCGGTCGAGCGCGGATGATCGTCGTGCAAGTTGACCGGACCGCCGTCCGCTCGGCTGCAGTTCGATCGCGCCGCGCGCACCGGCGGCGCGCGCCTTCGCGATCAGCTGATCGATGGTCAACGCTGAGGCGCTGCCGATGCGCGTGCTCGTGCATCGCCGTCGATCACCGCCATGATGTCGCGCCGCGCGAAGAAGAAACCGCGCGGCGACCCCTGATGCGTCGCGGCCTCGATCGGACGCAGCACCTTTCCGCCCCAGAACGTCGTCCACGGCAGCGCGGAGAACAGAAACACCAGCAGAATGAGCGCGAAGTACACACCGACCGTCGCATGCAGATCGCGCCAGAAGATGCGACTGCCGCTGCGCAACCGCGGATACAGCACGCCCGCGAGCCCGTGCATTGCGTGGCCACCACAGATACAGCCCGGTGAGCGTCATCACGATGGCCCAGCACGCGCCCGAGCTCGAGCAGATAACTGCCCCACGGTTGATCGGCCATCCGCCATGAAGCCCCGTGCTCAGCCCGCGAATCCAGTGCAGTCGCCGCGACCTCACCGAGATAGTCGCCGGTGTACGGATTCGTGAACGCCGGATACGGCAGGCCATTCGGATCGGCAAAGAAAAATGCGGTCGATCGGGTCGGATCGTCGCTGATCTCGATCGACTGCAGCCGCTCGCGCGGCTGGTGTCGCAGCACCGTCGCGAGCTGCTGCTCGTAGCTCACGCGAGATTCGCCGGGCGCAACGCGCACGAGCTCTGGATACGCCAGCGACGCGATCTCGCGGTGCCAGAGATAGAGCACGCCCGTGACCGATTGCCACAGCGCGAACGGAATGACGATCAGCGCGGCAAAGAAATGCCAGCGCCACAGGCGGGCGTACAGACGCTGCGGGGAGCGCAGCGCGTCAGCCTGCAAACTACTCATGAATTACCTGGCCACATCTCCGACCATCTTGCGGCCCGGACGGCTGTCCTGAATGTCCACACCGGCGATTGTTCGATGTTATCGATGAGCAGCGACGCAGCGGTCAAACTGCCACGCGTGTCCCACGCGCCCGACTCGAATCCTGGGCTAATTGTCGCCTGATCGGCCGCGCGGGGCGTGCGACGGAATGTCGCACTCTCTGTCGCGTCCTGGCCGTTCCTGGTTGCAACCGGACGCCACATTGTGGCGCTGAGCGCCTAGTGCGCCTCGCCGCCGTGCATTCGCACCACACCGCTGAATGACGCGATCTGCTTGAGCCGTTCCGGCGTTTCGGCGCGCTCTTCGTCGTTGAGCTCGGCGACGATGGCCCGTCCACGGTCGGGCCGGATGCCAGCCATGGCTAGCGCCGACTCATTCTTGATGCCGTCGCCAGCGCATAACTCTACACGCCATATGTTGTCTCGGTATCTGAGTAGTGCACGGCCGCCCATGGCTCCTTGAGTCCAGTCGGCGAGCGCCGCATTGCCTGCGACGGCGATCGGGCCGACGACCAGCCGCGCTTCAGGCTTATCGAACATCCGCATCAAACGCATCGGCCACCGCAGCCTCGTTAGCTGATCGGCTGTCGCTACAACGCGGCAAGCGCAACCAGCCCGCACAACGCCACTGCTCTAAGAAGAAAACGATTTCACCCACGCCCTCCGCGCCGACAAATGCCGACGGTGGCCGCCAGAAAGCCAGCCGCGTCGTGCCGGTCGAATCCATCATGAATTATCGCTGGATCCGCCCTGGCGCAGCTGCGACGAAATGTCGCAGGGCATCGCCGTTCGGCCGTGGCGCGATCCCGCAGAATCGAGACCAGGAAGCGCGATCGCTGGCCCTGGCGGTGCACCTGCTGGCTCACCTGGTCTCGTCGCGTTCGGCCGTCGATCGGCAAGGCTGCATGCCAGGAATGGTCAGGCGGTGTGCAGCTCATTCATACTCGCGCTCCACTGCACGACCGCAGACACGAATTGCATGCTGGATGCACTCGCCGCGCTACTAAAAGCACTGCTATACGCGGGAGTTCTTTCCTGTACTGGCGCTATTTTCGCGCGGGCGACGCTGCAGCTTCCAGCGGACAGCACACGCATCTTGTCGCAACTGACGCAACGAGGGGCGCTGATCACGATTCTCGCGGTGCTGGCGAGCACCGGATGTTTGATTCTCCGGCTCGGTGGCGAGTTCGACACCGCGACGCTCTCGGCTGTCTTCCTTTCTGGAGTCGGCGCGGCGATCTGTCTGCAAATCACCGGCTCAGCATTGCTCCTGCTTGGAGCCGGCGACGATGAATCCGCTGGTGCGACACAGCTCAGCAACGCAGCCCTCGTAACGGCATCTTTCGCGTTCAATGGTCATGCGGCAGCGGAGGGGTTCACCGCGGGACTCGTCGCATTCCTACACGTATCGCTCGCGGCCTGGTGGTTCGCTTCGCTCTGGATCTTGCGAGATGCCTGCAGTCAGCGCCGATCACACCGTCGTGGCAGCACTCGTGCGCCGCTTCAGCGCAATTGCTTTCGGGCTGGTTGGCGGGCTGGTCATCGCCGGGCTGCTACTCATCGGGACATTGGTTGAATTCGACCATGATCCTTGGCTGTCCGGCTATGGACAGTGGCTGGCCGTGAAGATCGGCATCGCCATCGTGGCGCTCGCACTTGCGAACTATAACAAGACTCGTCTCACACCGCGGCTGGCCACAGGCGATGCGCTGGCCATATGCTCGCTACGTAGCATGATTGGCGCCGAGCTTGTTTGCATCGGCGCAGTGCTCATTGCCACGGCGATTCTGACGACATACACGTCCCCTCACCAGTAACCTTGTCGGCTAGTGCTTTGAATGGTCCATCGGCGGCATCGCGGCCGCGTCCTTCCGGTCGGGAAAATTGACCAGGCAACCTACCCCATCGGCACTCGCCACTTTGACCGGCCGACCCGCCAGCACTGCGTCCAGCGCATCGGTCAGATAATGTTTCTCTGCCGGCTTTTGCTTTTCATACGAGAGGCGATCGTCGATCGGACCGCGATAGACCAATTTCCAGGTCCGTGGCTCGATCACGAACACTTCCGAAGTACGAACCACCTGCAGCGCCTCGCCAATGCGCTGGTCCTGGTCGAGCAGAATCGGGAAGTCGATCGCGAATTTCTGCGCTTCTTGCGCCACCAGTTCTCGCGTGTCCTGAAGATTCGAGTTCAGCAACAGGAACTCGACACCCCGCTGTTGATAGCGGCTTCGAATCTCCTTCAAACCCGGCAAGGCGAGCCGCACGATCGGGCAGCCATTTCCCTGCACCATCAGCACGATCGCCTTGCGGTCCGCCGAGGCATACAGCGTGTGCGCCGTTCCCTGGTGATCGATGGCGTTGAAATTATCCATTACCGCGCCGGGCGTGAGTGCAAACGCCGTCGAGGCACCGAGCAACACAGACAGAGCAACGAACAGATCGCGAACGCATGCTTCGAGCACTCCATGTGACCGTCGGTGCCGGCTAGTCTCCTATCGGTGACCGGCGCCTACAGATAAGAATTGTTAGGCCAAATCGATCGGGCAGGCGATGCCTGCGACGGAATGTCGCAGGCATCCGGGCCCCAATAACTCGACAATAGCTCTTTCGGTCTTCGTACCGACTACCAGTCACTCAAGGGACAAGCATGATCCACCGGGGTCTCGTCATCGCCGTCAGCACCGTCATCTTGACGCCAGCACAGAGCTTTGCCGCGGAGGACGATGACACGGTGGTGGTTACCGGCCAGCGCCTTCTCGATGCTCGCACCGAAGTCGGCGGGCGTCTGGGGCTGAGCAATCGCGAAATCCCTGCCATCGTCGACGTCGTCACGCAGGAGGACTTCCAGGTGCAAGGCGTGCGAACCGCGCTGGAAGCGATGAACGCCGCGCCCGGCGTGAACTCCGGCAACCTGCCCGGCTCGGTGGGTGCCGCATCGATGCGAGGCTTCCATCGCGCGATCAACTATCTCTACGACGGCGTGCGCATGGCCAACTCCGATGTCGGCGTACGCAACTGGGATGCCTGGAGCTTCGAGCGCATCGAAGTCATCAAGGGACCGGCGTCGGTGACCTCGGGCGAAGGCGCGCTGGCCGGCGCGATCAACTTCGTGCCCCGCCGGCCGCAGTCTGGATAGGACCAGCGGCGAGGTGCTCGCGAGCTACGCGCAGCCAGGATACCGGCCGCCTCGCGGGCGATCTGAACCTGCCGCTCGGCGAGACGGTCGCGCTGCGCGGCGACTGTTTCTTATGCGCGCTCGGAGGGCTGGATCAGCGATACCGACTCGGAGACCATCGCGGGTACGCTGCTCGCTGCTGATCCGACCGAACGACGACCTGGCGTCACTGCTGTCGGTCGATCGCTTCGAGGACGACTTCTCGACAGCGCCTACTACGGCACGCCGCTGGTGTCGCGCCGCCGTTGCGCGCGATCCATCCGACGTGGTCTCGGGCAGCGCCGGCCTGGTGCTCGACAAATCCATGCGCGACCTGAACTTCAACGTCGACCGACGGCGACATGGGCTCGGAGCTCGACCTGGCTGCGTGCGCGAGCCGAATATCGGCTCGACGATGCCTGGCGCATCGTCAGCGACACCAGCTGGTATGACAGCCGACCGCCATTGGCGCGACGCCGACGAATATACGTTCAACGCCGGCCACCGGCTTGATCGACCGCGGCGCCTCGCTGATCACGCACGATCATCAGTATTGGAATCAGCGCGTGCACGTCGCCTTTGACGGCAATATCGGCGGCCATCGCAACCGCTTCACGGCCGGCGTCGAAGATCGGCGACACCGACTTCTTCACCGTGCGCCGCTTCGGCTCGGCGGGCGTCGGTCGATCCGTTTGCGCCGGCGCGGGGCTGTTCCTTGCCGACACGCCCGCGAATTTCGCCACCCGCCAGGACGTGACCGCCGACGTGAAGGCGCGCTCGTTCTTCGCCGAGGACGCGTTCAACCTGACGCCGGACTGGCTGCTGGTCGGCGGCGTGCGTCTGGACGACTTCGAGCTCGATCGCCGCGTCTCAACGTCACCAACGGCGCGGTCTCGACGTATGGTCAGGACTATGACCCGGTCTCCTGGCGCCTCGGCACCGTCTACAATGTGCTGCCGCAGACCCAGCTGTTCGCGCAGTTCACCCGTGCCGCCCTGCCCGTCAGCGGCTTGCTGTTCATGAGCGCCAGCCAACGCATCGTTCGAGGTCTCCACCGGCGAATCCTACGAGGCCGGCATCAAGACGCTCGCTCGGCAGCGAGCGGCTGCAACTCATCGCCTCCGTATTCCATATCCGCAGGACGACATTCTCACGCGCGACCCGGCGAATCCGGCCGTGACCGTGCAGGGTGGCAGCCAGATCTCCAAGGGCGGCGAAGTGTCGCTGACCTGGACCGCCACCGATGAGCTGACGTTCGAACTTGGCGCGACACTGTTGCGAAGCGGAGTTCGACGAGCTGATCGAAGCCGGCGGCGTCGACCGCTCCGGCAACCGGCCGCCGAACGTGCCCGAGAAGCTGGTGGATTTCGTGGCGACCTACTCGCCGCAAGCGTGGCCGCTCACGTTCACCGGCATCGTCCGCCACAATGGCGACTTCTTCACCTCCAACGCCAACACAGTGAAAGTCGACGGACTTCACCGTGCTCGATGCCGCGTCGCGTGGCGGGCGCCGTTCGCCACCGTCACGTTGCGAGGCCGGAATCTCACGGATGAGCTGTATGCCGACTGGTCCGGCTATGCCTCGGGGCTGGTGTTCCTTGGCGAGCCGAGAAGCTGGGAAGTCTCGCTCATCCGAGTCGTTCTGACTCCGAGGCTCGACGCATGAACAACACTCCTGGTCCCGGAGCATCGACGCTGTCGCCCGAGAAGGCCATGCCCTCGAGCGGCAGCCGCGCCGCGCAGGCGCTGCTGCATCGAGCGATCTTCCGCCTGCATTTCTACGCCGGGCTGATCGTCGCACCCTTCGTGCTGATCCTGTCTTTGACCGGCGCGATCTATCTGTTCGTCACCGAGATCCAGGACATCGAGAATCCGTCCTGGCGCTTCATGCAGGCACACGGGGCCGCACCTGCCGCCTGAGCGACTGGTGCAGAGTGCGTTGCTGACGTTCCCCGGCTCGAAGCCCACGCGTGTCGATCTGCCCACGGCGCCCGATCGAACCGCTACCGTATTTCTCACGCCGCCGACGGGCCAGCCGTTTCGCGTGTATGTCGATCCCGTCTCGGGCCAGGCGCTGGGCTCGTATGTTTATGAGAACACGCTGATCGGCTTCGCCGATCGCATGCATGGCACGCTGCTGCTCGGCGAAAAAGGCGATGTGCTGGTGGAGGTAGCCTCGTGCTGGGCCATCGTACTGATCGTCACCGGTCTGTTCCTGTGGTGGCCGCGCACGTCCAACAAATTGATGGGCGTGTTCATCCCACGGCTGCGCAAGGGCCGCCTGTCTGTGGCGAGACCTGCACGCCGTGGGCGGTATCTGGACGTCGTTGCTGCTGCTGTTCCTGATATTCACCGGGCTGCCCTGGGCCACCGAATGGGGCGGCAATCTCAACCGGCTGATGGCGGGCGTCGGCATCGGCTATCCCGAGTCCTATCGCGCTCACGTCAATCACAATGTCACTGCGTCCACGCCGCAGCGGACGCTCGCCGAGACGACGCCCGGCATTCCATGGACGCTGGAACAGGCGCCGGCGCCACACTCTCATCATACTGGCGCGACTCCTATCGATGTGGGACAAGCCGCGCGCATCTTCGCCGCAGCGGGTTTGACGACCGCTTATCGACTGATCTATCCGCGAGACGAACACGATGTGTTCACCGCGTTCACCTATCCGGATCAGCCCGAAGGCCAGCGCACCATTCATCTCGATCAATACAGCGGCGCGGTGCTCAACGATGTGAGCTTCGCCGACTACGGCATCGGTGCGAAGTCCGTCGAATGGGGCGTCCAGCTGCACATGGGCAATTACTTCGGCGTACCCAACCAGATCCTGATGTTGTTCGCCGCGCTCGGCCACGACAGAACGTTGGGAACATAGTCGGCGAGCCGCTGCTAGTCCATGGAACTCCAAAGAAGGAGGTGGATAAGAAGGTCCAACATCTCCTCGAGGTAGTCGGCCTTCCGCACGACGCGGCGAACCGGTATCCACACGAGTTCTCTGGCGGTCAGCGCCAGCGCATCGGACTAGCACGGTCGCTAGCGTTGAATCCCGACCTCATCGTGGCCGACGAGCCCGTCTCGGCCCTCGATGTTTCTATCCAGGCTCAGATAATCAACCTTCTGGAGGACTTGCAAGAAGAGTTCGACCTGACCTATCTATTCGTCGCGCATGACCTGGCCGTGGTGCGTCACATCAGCGATCGCATCGCGGTTATGTACCTCGGCAAGATCATGGAAGTCGCGCCGTCCGAGAAGCTCTACACGGATCCGCTGCATCCGTACACGAAGGCGCTGCTCTCGGCCGTTCCGATACCGGACCCCGAGATCGAGCAAGGACGCGAGCGCATCATCCTTCAAGGCGACCTTCCGTCACCGACCAACCCTCCCGCGGGATGCCGTTTCCACACGCGTTGCCCGTTCGTTCAGGAGAAGGGATGTCGCGACGAGGTCCCCGTTCTACGAGAACTTCGGCCCGATCAATTCGTCGCGTGCCACTACGCGGAAGAGATCGCCGCCGGCCAGATCAAACCCAAGGCCTCGGTGGGTTAAAGGCCGGTTTCTTCTTTCAGACCCTCGATGTAACGGTGGAACGCTAGGTGGTCTGAGGTGACCGTCTCGGCTGCGCCGTCTTTGGTCAGCTTCACGGTGTCCGAGGGTCCGCCCGCGGCATCCGGATCCTCGAGGATCTCGACCACCGTCCAGCCTTCGTCGATCAGGTTCCGAAGCTTCTCTAGCTCCGGGTCGTCTCCCCATCCGGCCACGTGAGTTGCCCTCCTTGATAGATGTCTGGAAAGGATAGGCGGCCACGCAGGGGCGGTGTGGGCGCGGAGCTGCTTGTGCTCAAGAGAACGTTGTGGATTGGGCAGGAACTTCGCGCTCTTGTCTTGTGGAGGGGGCCGGAAGGCCCGCCTCCACCCAGTGCCTAATAACTCTCCCCGAGGGCTCGGGCCGCTTGCAGTAGTTAGCACCTCCGCTAGGGTGACCCGGTCCTTGCGCCCCCTGGCATTTCGGATCGGGGGTAGGCCGGAGGGCCCCTTGAGCGGAGGCTCCTTCCCAAGATCCCGGCCACGGCGGTGATTGCCACCACTGGCGCTTGAGCTAGCCGTCTACACGGAGAGGAGACGCGATGTCGCGCCGTCCTTACGACAAGAGACGTGCCCTGAGCGGGCTCGTTGCAATGGCGTTCTTCGTCGGACTCGTACCGGCGATCGCATACGCCCAAACATCGGCACCTAAGCCGGTGATCGATTCGGCCCCCGCCGAAGTCCAGTTCGGAAGAACAGCGGTGATCAAAGGTCATCTCGAGAACGGCACTTCCGGAGACGAAATAGAGCTGCAGCAACGTCGCGGCGATTCTGGATGGCAAACCATCGCACGACGCAATGTCGACTCGGAGATGAAGGTTCGCTTCGAGCGCGACGGTCTACACAAGACATCGGACTTTCGACTTGCATGGTGGAACACGGTCGAGGGTGTCGAGACGCACAGCAAAGTTGTGACCGTCGAAGTTAAGCCGCGCATCATCTTGAAGGTGCGGCCTAACGACATCTTCGTTGAGAGGAAAGTCGAGCTCTCGGGTCGCGTCTATCCGGAGGTTGCAGGTCGTTCCGTAGTGCTGCAACAGAAGGTCGGCGGCGAGTGGAAGACCCTCGAGAATGCAGAGTGTTGGCGATGGTCGCTTCGAGCACACTTTCAAGGCTCGTCACAAGGGTTACCGGAAGGTCCGGGCGATCTTCGAAGGTGATGTCCAGAACTCTGCAGCGAAGGTCACCAAGCCACTGACGATCTATCGAGCCGACATGGCAACGTGGTACGGCCCCGGCTTCTATGGGAACTCGACGGCCTGTGGCAAGACCTTGACGACCGAGACCCTCGGTGTAGCGCACCGGTCACTTCCGTGCGGCGCGAAGGTGAGCATCCTGTACCACGGTCGCTCCATCACCGTCTCGGTGATCGACCGCGGCCCCTACTCGGGTTCTGCGAACTGGGACCTGACCCAAGAGACCGCCGAACGTCTCGGCTTCAGCGGAACCGACGAGATCGGGGTCACCCGCTAAGCGTTTCTGATTCGAGCTTCAGGGGGCCGGGACGAACCCTCTTATCTCACGCCTTGGTTTGAGCGACCTCCTGTGAGAGAAGAGGGTTCGCTAACCCCGGCCCCTTTCCTTTTCGCCCGGGTTTCCACTAACTAGGGCAAGCCGGGTTATAGGATGGGCCCACCTTGGGCAGAGCGTTGGTTTTGAACGCCTCTTACCAACCGCTGTGCGTGGTCCCAGTGCGGCGGGCGCTGGTACTCGCCCTCAAGGAGAAAGCGGACATCATCCACACCAATGGGGCGATCTACCGCTCCGAGAGCCTCGAGTTCCGAGCCCCCACCGTGGTCAAGCTCCGATACTTCGTAAAGGTCCCATACCGAGCCCGAGCGTCCATGTCACGCCGGGCCGTTTTCGTTAGGGACGATTTCGAGTGCCAGTACTGCGGCCGGCCCGCCGAGAACGTCGATCACATCGTGCCCCGCTCTAAGGGTGGGGGACACACCTGGGACAACGTGGTGGCTGCCTGCCGGCCCTGCAACTCCCGTAAAGAGAACCGCCACATGAAAGAGGTGGGGATGGCCCTCAGAAGGCCCCCCAAGCCCCCGCACGACACCGTCTGGATCCGAGTGGCCGTAGACGCCGTAGACCCAACCTGGGAGCCCTACCTAGAGATGCGCTTCCACCTAGACGACCTCCAACCCGCCTAACCCCGCGAGGGATTCTCAACTCACATCCAGGTCAGCGCCGGAATGCGTCGCTAGATCGGAAGTGAGGAGGCGAGGGCCGTGCGGATCTCGGCTTCAACCTCCTGTGGCCGAAAGACGACGTCGTCCCACGTGAAGTAAAGGATCGTCCACCCGTCAAGGGTCAACTTTCGGTGGCGGGCCATGTCCGAGTTCAGTCTTGAGGGGCCGTGCCATCTTTGGCTGTGACATTCGACGGCGAGCCGCACCTCTGGTACTGCGAAGTCGAACTTAAACCGTTTGTGGTCGGCCTCGACGGCATGGTCCGGAATGAACCTATGAGAGGGGATCTGTCGAAGGATCCGGAGCATGCGTGTCTCCATCTCGCTGCGGACCTTCGCATCGTCTGGATCCCGGGTTTGTACTAGCCGACGGAAAGCTGCCAGTCCACGCTTGCCTCTTCCTCGAAAGGCTTCGGCCTCGCCCCTGAGTTTCGGAACACTTGTTAGTCGACGGCGGAGAGCGTCGTCCATAGCTTTGCCAACCGCGATGGCTTCATGAGATGCGGACGCGTCGAGGAGAGCTCGCTCGATGGTCGTTGCCCACATGCCATCGATAGGTCGGCGGGGGAGCTGATCGCTGAGCGAGATGCGTCGACTAAGGACGTCCGGATGCGTTTTGCCAGTGCGAAGGCTTAACTCGATCTTTGGTTCCGTGAATCCCTCGAGTCCGTGCAACGCCAGAACTGTGGCTCCGCTGAGCAGTGCGCCCTCCCCGGCCCAGAGGAACGAGGCCCTGACCCTTGACCGCCAAGTGTCCGGGTGGCCGGCGTACCGATAGATCCCCGGAAAGATGGTGATCAACAACCCTTTGGCGATCCGTCGATCGATGCTTCGTGGCGACATCCCTCCGGCTCGTAAGGCGGAGCGGGTGACGACCCCATCGGTCATGACGGACTCCGCCGCGATCTGGATATCTCGGTCGAGCATCCCGCCAGTCGACCAATCACAGTCCCGCCGCGCTGTGAGCCTGCTCACATCCAGATCGGCGACGGAATGCGGCGGCCGGCTGGATTTGAGAAAAGTTGGGGTGGGGCGAAAGTCGGATTTAGACCGACTTATGCACTATTACGCAAACTCAAGCATTAACAGGAACAACATCCGTAACTAATCACAACTTTGTAATTCGACCCCATTTGTTGACTCTGGGGCTAAAGCGGGCGTAGCTTGGTGCCGAAGTGGAGGAAAAGGGAGGGCTGTGGAAGGCCTGGGAGGTGCTTGGGAGCATCGGGGCCCGAAACGGTTGGTTCTCCACCGGGAGAGTCATCACAGGGGAGCTTGAGTGGCATTCACGGGGAAGTACCGGCACACGATCGACGCCAAAGGGCGCCTGATCATCCCCTCGCGCATCCGCGAGGAGATGGAGGAAAGCAAGCTCCTCCTGATGCCGTCTCCGGACCCCTGCATCTCTCTCTGGTGCGGAACCAAGCGCCACGACTACGAGGAGCGTCTCCAGAACCAGAGCAAGTCCAGCAACAAGAACCGGGCAGTGATCAGGGAGCTCTATGCCCACTCGCACAGCGATGAGGTGGACAAGCAGAACCGGATCACGATCCCGGAAGAGCTTCGAGAAGTGATGGGGATCGGCAAGGAGGTCTTGATCCTTGGGGCAGGGGACCACGCAGAGATCTGGGACCCAGCCCGGTACGAGCAGGAACGCGCGGAGGTGGCGGAGGTGGGCTTGTCGGCGTTGTTCGGCGAGCTGGATATCTAAGCGCACAAGACCAGCAACGAAGGCAACAGGTGCCAGGTACGCCAAGAAGGAGGGGGCAACAAGATGATCAGGAAGGCAAGGATGTCGGTGGGAGATTCAACGCTGACCAGGGAGCTCGGGCAAGGGCTGCTGCTTCTCGCCATCTCGGGCTCCTCGGTCGGCGGATTCCTGGGCATGGTGGCCATCGCAACCAGAGCGCTGGGCCGCTAACTATGGGCACAACGGGGGAGCTGATTTGGAACACGACCCAGTCCTCGTCTCAGAGGTCACAGACCTCCTCATCCCTGCCCTCGCGGGTGGTGGCGTCGTGGTCGACTGCACGCTCGGAAGAGGTGGGCACGCCCGGCGCCTTCTCGACGCGGCCCCCGACTGCTTCCTCGTTGGGATCGATCGGGACCCAGAGTCCTTGGCGGCGGTCGGGTCCGACCTCGCCGCGTATCAAGGGCGCTTTGCTCTCGTACGTGACAACTTCTCGAACCTCGCGTCCGTACTGGAACGACTCGGGATTGAGAAGGTTCGCGGAGTCCTTCTCGACCTTGGTGTTTCCTCACCCCAACTGGATGAAGCGCATCGTGGGTTCTCATATCGCGATCCCGGACCCCTCGACATGCGCATGGACCCAGACGCCGACCTCTCAGCCCACACAGTCGTGAACACGTACGAGCAGCACGAACTCGAGAAGGTCATCAGCCGATACGGCGAAGAACGTTTCGCGCGGAGGATCTCCAAGGCGATCATCAGCAAGCGTCCGATCGAAACGACTGTGGAGCTGGCAGAAACGATCAAGGACGCCATCCCGGCCCCCGCGCGCCGCACCGGTCCGCACCCCGCGCGCCGCACTTTCCAGGCTCTCAGGATCGAAGTGAACGCCGAGCTCACTGAGCTCGACCGCACCCTGCCCGTCGCGGTCGATGTCAGCGAACCCGGCGGTCGCATCGCAGTGATCTCGTACCACTCACTCGAAGACCGTCGTGTAAAGAGATTCTTCGTCGACGAAGCTCGCGGTTGCGTGTGCCCTCCCGGCCTCCCAGTCTGTTCGTGCGGAGCAGAGGCTCGCCTGCGCATCATCACCAGGCGTCCTCTCAGTCCGTCTGAGCAAGAGATCACGCGCAACCCACGAGCTCGTTCGGCCAAGCTGCGCGTTGCCGAGAGGATCGGTGCGCAGTCGGCCACTACCGAGGAGCGGCGTTCCGCATGAGCTCTCGAGCCTCCCAGGTGCGGGACGCCCAGCCTCGGCCCCGGCGCTCTCAGCCGAAGCGAACGCGATCTCGCTCGCACAGAGCTCCGGCTCGTTCGGCGCGACCCAGACAGCGGGCGACTACCCCGGCTCAGGCGCGTGCCGAGCTCAAGGTCGTTAGGGGAAAGAAACGAGGCCTGATCCAACGGCGTGCATCGCGGAGGGTCGCACCGGTCTTCGTGATCGGAGCCATCCTCATCGCGGCCACGATCTTCACCGTTCTGCTGGAACAGGTCGTTCTAGCCCAGGCCGGTTTCAAGATGGACAAGATGCGAGACGAGATCGTCCAAGCAGAGACTGAGAATGCGCAACTGGTTCTCAAGGTTGCAAAGATGTCTGCGTCGGAGCGGATCGAACGCGTCGCAATCCGCAGACTCGGGATGGTTAAGCCGAAAGATGTCCACTACATCGTGGCCAACATCCGAACCGGGCGGGATCCATTGCTCGCAGACCACGAGGTTCCGGAGATCATGCCGGGCACGGGGGTCGCCGCAGGCGACTATGAAGCCGGTTCGCCTTGAGCACCAGGACCGGCGGTCAGCGACGGCAAAGCAGAGGGGCATCTCGTACAAGGGTTGCCCCTTCTTCTCGTTCCGGGGCCGCTCGTCGACGGACCCCTCATAAACGTCCGCCTGCAGGGCTACGTCTCGTGAAGGATCAACGCCGGTCGCCAAGACCCAAAGATTCGGCGTCGCCCGGCCGCCTCATCTTCATGTTCTTCATCCTGGTGGTGCTGTTCGTCGCGATGGCGGCGCGCTTGTTCGTCCTGCAGATCGTAGAAGCACCGACTTATCAGGCCATCGCGGCCCAGCAGCGGGAACGCGACATCCCATTCCCCGCGCGACGCGGGACCATCTTTGACCGAGGGGGAGCGCCGCTCGCGATCTCGGTCGGTCTGAAGACCATCTTCATCGACCCCAAGCACGTCACCGACGCCCTCGAAGGAGCACAGAAGCTGGCACCCGTCCTCGGGATGAAGGTCAAGGACCTACTTCCGAAGCTTCAAGGAACGACGGAGCTATCGCGCTTCGAGTATGTCGCCCGCCAGATACAACCTCGACTGGCGCGTGAGGTGCGCAAACTGCATATCCCGGGGGTCTACATACGTGACGAACCTCGCCGTTACTACCCAGGCGGTTCCGTAGCGAGTCACGTTCTCGGGTTCGTCAACATCGATGGTTCGGTTCAGGCCGGCATCGAATCGCAGTATCAGAGCATCCTTCTGGGCGAAGCCGGCCACATGACCCTCGAGCAAGACCCGACTGGACGGCCCCTTCCCCAAGCTGAGTTCTCTTACGAGCCGCCTAGGCCCGGTCGCTCGCTCTATCTGACGATCGATAAGGAGCTCCAATTCTTCACCGAATTGACGCTCGAGGATGCGGTTCAGCGTTACAGCGCCGAAGCAGGTACCGCGATCGTCATGCAGCCGCGCACCGGCGAGATCTTGGCTCTTGCGAACTCTCCGACTTTCAACCCTAACGACTACAACCATTCCACCCCGGAGCAACAACGTAACCGTGCGCTCACCGATGTCTACGAGCCGGGATCGGCATTCAAGATCGTGACCACGGCGGCAGCTCTCGAAGAAGGTGTCGTATCGCCGAACAGCACATTCAGCGTGCCCGATGCATTCCAGTATTACGACCGGGTGTTCAACGACTCGCATGAACATGCGACCGAAACCATGTCGGTCTCGGACATCCTCGAGCAGTCGTCGAACGTGGGGACGATCAAGATCGGACTTGAACTGGGTGCCGAACGACTCGATTCCTGGATCAGGCGGTTCGGGTTCGGTCAAGAGACCGGTCTCGACTTTCCTGCCGAGGAGGAAGGGATCTTGCTGCCCCGGAAACTCTGGTCCGGTACCACGATGGCAACGCTGCCTATAGGGCAAGGGATCTCAGTTACTCCGATCCAGATGGCCGCTGCTTACTCGACGATCGCTAACGACGGCGTGTGGGTCGAACCCAAGTTGCTTCATTCGACGATGGATGCGGTTGGTCGTGTGCATCCATCACCGGCACCGCGGACGCGGCGGGTCGTCAGCAAGGAAACGGCGCGCGAGATGATCAAGATGTTGGAACGCGTTGTCAACACGGGTACTGGCATCCTGGCCCAGGTGCCTGGTTACCGCGTTGCAGGCAAGACCGGGACCGCGCAGAAGCCACTGCCAACGGGTGGTTACGGACGGTCTTACATCGGTTCGTTCGTTGGGTTCGCCCCCGCCAACGATCCCCAGATCGTCGTGCTCGTGCTCCTCGATGAGCCGAAACCGATCTGGGGTGGCTCGACGGCAGGCCCTACGTTCAAAACGATCGCTGAATTCGCGCTGCGGCATCTCGGAGTCGCACCTCAGGGCAACGCCGAGAAGGCCGCAGAGGTCATAGAGGCAGAGCAGGCTGAGGGCCCCGTGGCCCATGACTAATGTGGCGTGATGGAGCGACCGATGATTCTGCGTGAGCTGGCCGATGCAGCTGGAGACCAACTCGTTTCGGTGCAGGGAGATGCATCCACCGAAGTAGCCGGTGTGGTGTACGACAGCCGAGCGGTCAGCGCCGGGTACCTCTTCTTTTGCGTCGTCGGGTTCCAAAGCGATGGTCATGAACATGCCCCAGCGGCCGTTGCGAATGGCGCCGTGGCGTTGTGCGTCGAGAGAGTTCTGCCGATCGATGTGCCACAGATAGTCGTGACCGATGTGAGAAGCGCCATGCCTCACATCGCTGCTGTCTACTACGGCCGGCCGGCCGACGACATGCTCCTGATCGGCATCACCGGAACTAATGGAAAGACGACGACGGCCTTCCTGGTCGAATCCATCCTTGCAGCGGCGGGACGGACGCCGGGGTTGATGGGCACGATAGAAACTCACGTCGCGGGCGTCGTGCGTCCGGCTGTGCGGACCACTCCGGAATCGGTCGATGTTCACGCTCTCCTCGCCGAGATGCGAGCAGCGGGAGTCGATTCGGTCGCGATGGAGGTCACGAGTCATGCTCTAGCCTTGAACCGTGCCGATGCGTTGCACTTCAGGTCGGTTGGGTTCACGAATCTCACGCAAGATCATCTCGACTTCCATCCGACGATCGAGGACTACTTCGCGGCGAAGCGGTCTCTCTTCACACCCGAGCGCGCATCAAAAGGCGCGGTGAACATGGACGATCCCTACGGGGCCGAGATCGCGGCTACTGCATCGATACCGCTCATCACGTTCGGCATGGCACCCAAAGCCGATGTCCGCGCAGAGCAGATAGATCTGGGGTCCACGGGCAGCACCTTCCTTCTTGTCACACCTGGAGGGGAGGTCAAGATCGAAACGTCCCTCGTCGGTCCCTTCAATGTCTCTAATTGCTTGGCCGCGGCGGCGGTGGCGCTGCAGGCGGGTATCGGACTCGACGCGATCGAACAAGGGATCCGTCAGCTGCGAGCCGTTCCTGGTCGCTTCGAGTCGATCGACGCGGGCCAGCCCTTCTCGGTCATCGTCGACTACGCACACACTCCGGACTCCCTGGACAACGTTTTGGTGGCGGGCAGCAGGCTCGCTCAGGGTCGAGGTGGGCGGCTGATCGCGCTCTTCGGGGCAGGAGGCGACCGCGACAGAGGAAAGAGGCCCCTGATGGGCATGGTGGCGGCGCGCCTGGCTGACTTTCTCATCGTCACGTCCGACAACCCCCGCAGCGAGGTCCCGGACGCGATCATCGGCGAGATCCTCGAGGGTGTGGCAACGGAACGCCCTAACGGCCCCGATGCTGCCCTGGCCGATCGGCGAGAAGCGATCGGTGTTGCCTTACGTCAGGCGCGCGATGGTGATGTGGTCGTTATCGCTGGGAAGGGACATGAGACCGGCCAGGAATTCGCCGATCGAACGATCCCCTTCGACGACCGCATCGTCGCAGCTGAAGTTCTAGCGGAGTTGGGGTACACGCAGTGACTTCGATCCTCATAGCTGGGATGACCGGCCTTGTCGTGTCTCTGTTCGGCACTCCGTGGGCGATCAAGCGCCTGCGTGCGCGCGGCTGGGGGCAACTGATCAGAGAGGAGGGGCCTAAGGCTCATTACGAGAAGCGAGGTACTCCCACGATGGGTGGCCTCGTGATCCTCGTCGGTGTGGTGTTGGGCTACCTGCTTGGACACATCGGTACGGAAGGCTTCACCGTTCCGTTCAGAGATTCCGGGGTCCTTGCCATCTGTACGATCGCGCTGCTGGGCATGCTGGGGTTCGTTGACGATTTCATCAAGGTTTACAAATCGCGGTCTCTCGGCCTCCAGAGCCGAGCGAAGTTCCTCGGACAGCTCGTCATCGCTCTGGCCTTCGCATTCTTTGCAACGCAAGTCGTCGACATCGGTACTGACCTGTCGTTCTTCCGGTCTACCGCGATCGATCTCGGGATCGTTTTCTATCTGTGGGCGTTCCTGATGATCGCCGCATCGTCTAATGGGGTGAACCTCACGGATGGGATGGACGGTTTGGCTGCCGGAACGGCGGCGCCGGTCTTCGGAGCTTTCGTGATCATCGCCTTCTGGCAGTTCCGCCATCAAGGCTTCTACGACCTCACCGAAACGGGCAGTGATCCCTTCGACCTGGCATTGGTGGCGGCCGCGATGTTCGGAGCGTGCACAGGGTTCTTGTGGTGGAACACAGCTCCGGCCAAGATCTTCATGGGCGACACAGGGTCACTGATGATCGGTGGAGCGATGGCGATACTTGCCATCCTCCTTAACACTCAGCTTCTGTTGATGCTTCTCGGTGGTCTGTACGTGGTCGAGACGCTCTCGGTCATCATCCAGGTCGCGGTATTCAAGCGAACGAAGAAACGTGTGTTCCTGATGTCTCCGATCCATCATCATTTCGAGCTTGCGGGCTGGCCGGAGTTCACGGTGATCGTGAGGTTCTGGGTGTTGTCCGGATTGTCGACTGCATTCGGTCTTGGTCTTTTCTACGCCGACTTCATCTACAAGGACCTCTTCCGATGATGAAGGATCTCGCCGGCACGCGTGTGCTCGTCGTTGGTCTTGGGGCGAGCGGGTTCTCCGCTGCACGGGCGCTACTCGCTCTCGACGCCAAGGTGAAAGTGACCGAAGCGGGCGCCTCCGCGGTCCTCGCCGAGCGGGCCGATCGATTGAAGGCGTTGGGGGCCGAGGTCGAGATAGGGGGACACGATCTCGAACGCCTCGACACCGATCTGGCCATCCTCAGCCCAGGGATCCCGCCCACCTCTGACGTGATCCAGAAGCTCGCGCAGGGCGGGGTCGAGATGTGGAGCGAGGTAGAGCTCGCCTTCAGGCTTGCCGATTGCGATTTCTTGGCGGTCACCGGGACCAACGGCAAGACCACCACCACGAGTCTCCTCGCATCGATGCTTGAGGAGAGCGGCCTTCCGTCCCTCGCCGCCGGCAACATCGGTCTCCCGTTGATCGACGCGATCGCCGATGTCCCTTCAGGCGGAGCTATCGCTCTCGAAGTAAGCAGCTTCCAACTTGCAACCATCGTTGAATTCCGTCCCCGCGTCGCGGTGTTACTCAACATCGCCGAGGACCACACCGATTGGCACGGATCCTTGGATGCCTATGCGAAGGCCAAGGGAAGGATCACCGAGAACCAACGCTCGGGGGACACGTTCCTGGTGAATGCCGATGATCCGCTCGCCATGGGGATAGCCGAACTCTCTTCAGCTGATGTGATGGGTTTCTCCGCCGAGCGTGTCCCGGCCGGCGGAGCGGGTGTTTCCGACGGAGTCATCTGGGTTGGAGACACGCAAGTCATGCGCGTGGATGACGTTCCCCTGCCGGGAGCTGTGGGACTCGAGGACGCCGTCGCAGCCGCAGCCGCGGCCCTCAGTTTCGGCGCTGAGTTGAAACCTGTGGTTCGTGCGATCAAGAGTTTCCGACCCTTGGGGCACCGCCTCGAACTCGTTACCGAGTTTCGGGGAGTGACCTTCATCGACGATTCGAAAGCAACGAACCCGCACGCGACCTTGGCCGCGGTCAAGGGATTGGCCGACGTGGTTCTGATCGCGGGGGGCCGAGCCAAAGGGATCGCTCTCAGCGCGCTCCGCGAGACGGTTCCTCCCGTCGTCGCGGTTGTCGCGATGGGAGAGGCCCAGGATGAGGTCGTGAAGGTGTTCGAGGACCTCGTTCCGGTTGACCGTGCGTCTTCGATGATGCAGGCGGTGCAACTTGCGACCGAGAGATCCGTTTCCGGAGGATCCGTCTTACTTTCGCCTGGTTGTGCGAGCCTAGACATGTACGAGAGCTACGCAGCTCGAGGCGAGGACTTCGCGCGGAGCGTCAAAGCTGTCATCGACGAGGCTTGGAGGGCAGGGGATGGCGACTCGTAGCGGCGCGATCGGAGCAAGGACACGGGTTCGTCGTCGCGCTCGCCCTCGTGTCGCGTTGCACCTCGGACATCCCGCCGTCCTCATCGGGATCGTTACGACGGTCCTCGTGTTGGCCGGCTTGGTGATGATCCTTTCGGCGAGCTCTGTTGCCTCCTTCGCGAACTACGGCTCGTCTTTCTTGTTCTTCCGGAGGCAGCTGATCGGAGCAGCCATCGGCCTCGTCGGTTTCATCTTCTTCGCGAAGGTCGACTATCACCGGCTGCATTTCCTGGGCTACGCCTTGTTCGCCATCAGCGTGGGTCTCCTTGTAGCGGTGCTGATCCCGGGCGTGGGAACGGTGGCCGGAGGTAGCGCCCGATGGATCCCGCTTGGGCCGTTCTCCTTCCAGCCGTCGGAGCTGGCGAAGCTCGCCCTTGTTCTGTTCGCGGCGGATGTCTTCTCGAGGAAGTCCGAGGACGGTCTACAAGAGTTGTCGCACACCCTCTTACCGATGTTGCCGGCTCTTGGCGTGCTCAGCCTGCTGATCATGATGCAGCCCGACCTTGGCACCACCTTGCTCGTCGGCTCGATCGGCATCGGGATGCTGTTCGTCGCAGGCGCCCCGCTGCGGTACCTGATCCCGATGGGATTCACAAGCGTTGCACTTGGTCTCGGTGCAGCTCTGATCGAACCGTACAGACGGGAGCGGATCCTGGCCTTCATGGATCCGTGGCGAGACCCTCTCAACACCGGTTACCAAACGATCCAGTCGCTGATCGCGTTGGGGTCCGGAGGATGGTTCGGTGTCGGTCTTGGAGCCAGCCGGCAGAAGTGGCTTTACGTCCCCAACGCGCACACAGACTTCATCTTTGCGATCCTCGGAGAAGAGATGGGCTATCTAGGAACGCTGACCGTTGTGGGGTTGTTCGGGTTCCTTGTCTATCTCGGTGTCAAGACTGCGCAACGAGCTCCCGATCGATTCGGGATGCTGATCGCGTCCGGCATCACGTTGTGGATAGCGGTGCAGGCATTGGTGAACATGGGTGCGGTCACAGCATCACTTCCGATCACCGGTGTTCCACTTCCGCTGGTTTCCTTCGGGAGTACCTCTCTCGTCATATCTCTGGCCGCGATGGGCATCCTCGTCAACATCGCCAAGCAGGGCCGGTTCGCACCCAAGAATCGATGAACGTCGTGATCGCAGGTGGGGGGACCGCAGGTCACGTGAACCCCGCTATAGCTCTCGCGGGTGCACTCTCTGGTGACAGCGTGGTGCTCGTGGGGACAACGAAGGGCGTCGAGTCACGGTTGGTCCCGGCAGCAGGGCTACCTCTGGAGACGATCGAAGTGCGAGGTTTCGATAGATCCAAGCCGTGGACGCTCCCTTCGACCGGTCTTCAAGCCGTAAGGGCGGTGGCACAAGCCAAGAGGATCATCACTGACGCCGGTGCTGACGTCGTTGTCGGGATGGGGGGTTACGTGAGTCTTCCCGTCACGATGGCCGCTAAGCGCAAGGGTGTTCCGGTTGTGTTGCACGAACAGAATATCGTGCTTGGTCTCGCGCACAAGGTAAGCAAACGTTTCGCGGAAAAGGTAGCAGTGTCGTTCAGGGAGACGCTGACGCAGGCCGGCAAGAAGGGCGTCTACACCGGCAACCCGGTGCTGCCGGCGCTGGCTAACTTCGATCGGGCACGAGCGCGGTCGGCCGGATACGAACGCTTCGGCCTGGATCCGACGCGGCAGACGTTGCTTGTGTTCGGCGGAAGTTTGGGGGCGCGAACGGTGAATGTCGCAGCCCTGGGCATTACAGAGCTGTGGAAGGACCGCTCTGACCTGCAGGTGCTGCACATCACCGGAAGCACCGCCGAAGCAGCCGACCCCGGAACGGCTAAGGATCATGCTCTTGTCTACGTTCCGGTGCCATTCGTCGATGCGATGGCGGAGGCCTACGCCGTTGCCGACCTCGCTCTTACTCGCGGGGGAGCAACGACGGTCGCTGAACTGTGTGTTGCTGGATTGCCGTCGATCATCGTTCCGTATCCACACCATCGCGACCAGCAGCAAACACGTCACGCCCGAGTACTCGAGATGGCCGGAGCATCGATCCTCCTGCCAGACTCGGAGACCACAGCCGAAAAGGTCGCGCAACTGAGCGACTCCGTCCTTTCGGATCCTCACAGGTCGCGAGCTATGGGCGAGGCGGCAGCCCGGTTGGGGCGCCCCGACGCTGCCGAACGACTTGCCGAAGTCGTCCGTGAGGTTGCGACATGAGCCTCGAGACACCCCGTCGGGTTCATTTCGTCGGCATCGGAGGCGCTGGGATGTCGGCTATAGCGAAAGTGTTGCTCGAGCAGGGCTTCGATGTGAGCGGTACCGACCTCAAGACCTCGCGTGTTGCAACCATGCTCGAAGCTATGGGCGCGACGATCCACATCGGTCACACAGCCGAAGCCCTCGGCCAAGCAGAGGTCGTGATCGTCTCAACAGCTATACCCGAGACGAATCCAGAGGTTGCTGCAGCCCGAGAGCGCGGGTTAGAGATCCTGAGCCGCGGCGCAGCACTTGCATCCATCTTGACCGGCTACCGCTCGATAGTGATCTCGGGTACTCACGGAAAGACGACGACCACGTCGATGGTTGCCACGATCTTGCGAGCAGCTGGTCTGGATCCGACGTACTTGATCGGTGCAGGACTGAACGACATCGGTACGAATGCTCGAGCGGGTAGCAGCGATCTGGCGGTAGCCGAATCCGATGAGAGCGATGGTTCTTTCCTTCTACTTTCCCCCTCAGTGGCAGTCATCACGAACATCGAGATGGACCACGTGGATCACTGGGCATCGTTGGATGACCTTCGTGACGCCTTCAAGTCGTTCATCTCCTCGGGCCCGCCGAATGGGTCGATCGTGATCCCCGCCGATGACGCGGACATGATCGACCACGCAAGGTCCACACAGAGAGCTCTCATCACGTTCGGTGAAGGGGGCATGGTGCACACGACAAACATCCGATTCACGACGGAAGGTCCGCGATTCACGCTGCATCATGGCGAGGACAGTGCGGAAGTCGCTATGCGTGTGCCGGGCGAACACAACATCTGGAACGCCGTGACGGCAGCGGCTTCCTGTCGTGCCGTTGGAGTTCCCCTAGACGAGGTCGCCGCCGGCTTACATGCTTATCGCGGTGTGGAGAGGCGCTTCCAGTTGCGGGGCACCGTCGGTGGCGTGACGGTGATCGACGATTATGCGCATCACCCGACCGAAGTGCGCGCCACGCTCGCAGCCACCAGACCCGGCCCATGGAACAGGGTCATCGCGGTCTTTCAGCCACATCGCTTCTCTCGAACCGCCGCTTTGGCAGGCGAGTTCGGCGCAGCCTTTGCGGGGGCCGATCGAGTGGTTCTTATGGACGTCTACGGCGCGGGGGAGGCACCTGTGCCCGGAGTCTCCGGGAAGCTCCTTGTGGATTCGGTCACACGGTCTCTTCCCGGGCGACCGGTCGCTTACTTCCCGCACCGGGCAGAGCTGCTCGATTACCTGGTTCAAACGGTGAGGCCCGGTGATGCGCTCATGACCCTGGGGGCCGGAGACGTCACCTCCGTGGGCGAGGAGTTCATCGCGCGCTCCGCGGCCCGGATGGAGAGCGGTCGATGAACCTCCAACCGGTGGCAGAGAAACTCAGCGCTGCGGGATTCAAGGGCCGTATCTCGACCGACCTCGATCTCGCTAGGTTCACCACCTACCGTTTGGGAGGTCCCGCATCCCTCTATGTCGAACCGGCGCGCTCTCAGGATCTCGACCTTCTGGGAGAGACGCTCGCGTCGGCAGGGTTGGGCGACGGCAACGTTCAGATCCTTGCTCTTGGGCGCGGCTCGAACCTCGTTGTTTCCGATCGCGGCTTTCCCGGAGTAGTCATCCGTTTAGGTAGTGCCTTCAATTGGATAGAGCCGTACGACCCACATGGATCGCCGGGCACCGGCGTCGCGGCAGGTTCGGCTACATCGATGCCTCAGCTGGCCAACTGGGCAGCGCGCCGTGGACTCAGCGGGGTGGAGTGGATGATCGCGATCCCCGGGTCTGTCGGTGGCGGTGTGCGGATGAACGCAGGGGCACATGGCGGCGAGGTGAAAGACGTTCTCGTGTCAGCGACCGTGTGGCACCTCGAGAGGCTGACCACCGAGCAGCGAGATGCGCTCGAGCTCGGTTATGAGTACCGGCGTTCAGCTCTCACCGAGAAGGACCTCGTAGTAGACGCTCGGTTCGCCCTCGCTTCCGCCGATGAAGGGGACGTTCGAGAGCGCATGGAGAACTACCGACGCCATCGCGCGAGAAACCCAGCCCGGTGCTCTCCAGAACGCGGGCAGCGTATTCAAGAACCCTCCCGGCGATTCCGCCGGACGTCTCGTTGAGGCAGCAGGGCTCAAAGGGTTCGCGGTGGGAGGTGCCTCGGTGTCGAACCTTCACGCGAACTTCTTCATCGCAGAACAAGGCGCGACATCGCAGGACGTTAGAGATCTTGTCCGCGAGGTGCGGAAGCGAGTCAAGGAGAACTCGGGCGTAGAACTTCAGACCGAGATCCGCTTCATCGGAGCCTTCACCGGAGAAGATGAGGTATGAGCGTAGAACTCCGTGAGGGTGTTGGTCGAGTCAACACCGACCCTCGTATCTCGAGGCGTCGCAAGGCAGTCGCGAGGTCGAAGAGGAAGCGATGGCTCCTGGGCGTGGCCATCCTTGCCGCTCTCGCCGCCATCGGATGGGCGATGTTCTGGTCTCCGCTACTGGACGTCCGCGAGATCAAAGTCTTGGGGGCCGAGTTCACGACCGAAGACGAGGTCGCCGAGGCCGCCGGACTCCTGAAGACCGAGCAGAACCTCCTTCTCTTGCCGACCTCCGAGGTGGTTGCCAAGGTCGAAGCACTTCCGTGGGTCAAGAGTGCAGAAGTCGATCGGATGCTCCCCGGAACGGTCCGGGTGAGGATCGTCGAGCGCACCCCCATGATGGTTCTGGCACTCGGGGCCGCGCGCTGGACGATCGACGCTCACGGCAATGTCCTCTCGTCGGGAGACGCCGTAGACGGGCTTCCGGTCCTCGCCGGAGTCGAGGTTGGAGACATCAGCCCGGGGCTCCGACTACTCACCCAGGAAGCACTTGCCGCCTTGAAGGCCTACCGCTCGATGCCATCCTCTCTTAGCGACGACATCGTCGGTGTCTTCGCACCGACCATCGAGCGCATCAGCTTCTCTCTCGCCAACGGAACTACCGTTCGCTATGGCGCAGCCGAGATGCTCGATGCCAAGAACACCGTTCTTAAGGTCCTCCTCGCGAGGATCCAAGCCGAGGGCAGGGGAGCGACCTACATAGACGTCCGCGTCCCCACCTCACCCGCCGTCTCAGATAAGCCAGTTGACTCCTCGGCCGATGGTGAGGCGGAGGTGGGCCCGGAAACCTAGAGGCGGCCATCGTTCCTCCGGGGCTTACCTTTGGGGCATGGCCGAAGTCACGCAGAACCCATTCGCATGGTCAGGTGGTGCGTCACGTTATCGGGCCGGGAGGATGTTCCATCACCCCCGCGCCCTCTCAAGGATCATGGACGTTGTCGGCGCACAACCGCTACCTCGCGCTCTCGATATCGCGTGTGGCACAGGTCTCTCAACCGTCGCTCTTGGGGAGTGGTCGGGTTTCGTGGTGGGCATCGATCCTGTGGAGGACATGATCGAGCTCGCTCCTCGCGATGATGGTGTCGCCTATGCCTTGGGGGCAGCCGAGCATCTGCCTTTCCATTCCGCCACCTTTTCTCTTGTAACGGCGTCCTCGGGGGTGCACTGGTTCAATCAAGCGTCGTTCTTCGATGAAGCTGCTCGAGTGCTAGCGCTGGATGGATGGCTAGCTATCTACGATCATTTCTTCATGGGCTCGGTTGATGACCCGACGATGAGCACTTGGCTCGAGGAGGTCTACGGGTCCAGATACCCGCCTCCTCCGCGGGGTGAGCAGGCCGATCGAAGCATGACTTCTAAGCACTTCACGGAAAACGAGGTCCTCGAGTACGACGATCCCATCACGCTTTCCCAGGATCAGCTCGTTGCCTATCTCCTCTCTCACAGCAACACGATCGTTGCTTCAGGAGACCGGGGAGAGGATCCGCGAGCCACCGAGGAATGGCTGCGTGCCGAGACGGCTTTCCTGTACCAGGCCCGCGGGGACCACTCCTTCCTCTATCGCGGAATCGCCCGCTGTCTACGGCGCAGTTGACCTTTCCATGCCACTAGGTGCTATGGGTGCACCGCACGGTGGCCAATGATCCGGCCGTGGCAGGTGTTGCGGTTGACGCGGTTGGTACGCGTATGTATATTGCTCAACCGAAGCTACAGGTTTACATAAGTATAAAGCTCTAGTGAAGCTTGAGACTCGAAGAAACACCTTCTGACCTGCACAAACGCAGTTGGGGATGAAGAAAGGTCTGAAGCTTGGAGGTTGGGTTTAGGGCTTAGAAGGGAGGCAAGAGTGGCTAACCCACAGAACTACCTCGCCGTTATCAAGGTGGTGGGGATCGGGGGCGGTGGCGTTAATGCCGTCAACCGGATGATCGAGGTCGGGTTGCGCGGTGTGGAATTCATCGCCATCAACACCGACGCTCAGGCTCTATTGATGTCGGATGCCGACGTCAAGCTCGACATCGGACGGGAGCTAACCCGGGGTCTCGGCGCGGGTGCCGATCCTGAGGTAGGTCGCCAAGCCGCCGAAGAGCATCGCGATGAGATCGAAGAGGTCCTCAAGGGGGCCGACATGGTCTTCATCACCGCGGGCAAGGGTGGCGGAACCGGAACCGGTGGGGCCCCCATCGTTGCCGAGATCGCAAAGACGATCGGCGCACTGACGATCGGTGTGGTCACGAGACCCTTCGCTTTCGAAGGACGTCAGCGTGCCCAGAAGGCCGAGGTCGGTATCGGCAACCTGAAAGACAAGGTCGACACCCTCATCGTCATCCCGAACGACAGGTTGCTAGATGTAGGCGATCAAACGACTTCGGTTCTTGAGGCATTCCGGATGGCGGACGAGGTCCTGTTGCAGGGTGTGCAGGGCATCACCGACCTCATCACGACCCCCGGTCTGATCAACCTCGACTTCGCAGATGTGAAGGCAGTCATGACCGATGCAGGTTCGTCGTTGATGGGTATCGGCCAGGCACGCGGCGAGGGCCGCGCAGCGGAGGCCGCCCGCTCGGCGATCTCGTCGCCGTTGCTCGAGGCGTCGATCGAGGGTGCACGTGGAGTGCTCCTCAACATCGCCGGTGGCTCGGATCTTGGCCTCATGGAGGTCAACGAGGCGGCCACGATCATCAGCAAGGCCGCTCACCCCGACGCCAACATCATCTTCGGCGCCGTGGTGGACGACACGCTGGGCGATGAGGTCCGCGTCACGGTCATCGCCGCAGGGTTCGACCGCTGGGGACAGCGGGAGGCCGAGGATCTCATCAAGCCGGACGAGGAGATCTTCTCCCTGTCGTCGGTCGATGAGTCCGAGCCCTTCCTCTCCGGTGGAGAGCCCGAGAAGGAGCGACTCGTGTTCGACGCGGAGGACGATTTCGACGTCCCCAGCTTCCTTCGTAACGAATAGACGGGTAATCCAGGGGAACTCTTCCCCATGAAGCGGGACCCTTTCGAGGGTCCCGCTTCTTTTTTTGCCCACCTCTAAGCTGGCTCCATGATCGAAACCCTCAATCGCGTTGATGGACCGGTGCCGTACTTCACGGCGGATACGACGGATCTTGGTGTGGCCATCGCTTTCACCACTCGTATCGGAGGTGTTTCAGCGGCTCCCTATGACGCGCTGAACGTGTCCTCGATGGTGGGCGACGTCGAGAGCTCGGTGCTCGAGAATCGATCGCTCATCGAGAGAGCAGTGGGTTTCGCAGAGGCGTCAATAACGCTTCTTAATCAGGTGCATGGACGGACCGTTGTCGATGTTGGCGAGGGGACCTGTGGGGTTGTGGGGGAAGGCGACGCGCTCATCACGCAGAGCAGCACCACAGTTGGTGTGTTGGCGGCCGATTGTGTGCCGGTACTGATCGCCGGCGCTGACGCCATAGCGGCGGCCCACGCCGGGTGGCGCGGGTTGGTCGGTGGAGTGATCGAAGCGGCGGTGGAGAGAGTGGGGGACGTGAAGGCCGCATGGGTAGGCCCTTCGATCAGGGCGTGCTGTTACCAGGTGGGTGAAGACAGGTTGAAGACGTTCCGTGAACACGGCCTGCCTGTAGAAAACGGCGCCATCGATACCGGCCGGGCGGCGCTTTCGATCCTTGAACGATGCGGCATCGATCGCTTGGGCTTCTCGGGGGAGTGCACGTCCTGTAACGCGGAACTCTTCTCTCACAGGCGGGATGGTGTGACTGGGCGCCAGGGTGGGTTCATCGCATGGCGATGAGCACCACAGATCGGTTGCGCGCCAACCTGGAGCGAGTTCGCTCGGAGATCGGTGACGCGGCGAAAAGAGCCGGCCGCGACCCAGCCGAGATCACCTTGGTCGCGGTGTCCAAGACGCGGACGATCGATGTGATCCGCGATGTTGTCGACGCCGGCGCGACCGACCTGGGCGAGAACCGTGCGCAGGAGTTCCGCGAGAAGGCTGCGGCCCTCGGCCCCATCGCCCGGTGGCACTTCATCGGCAACCTGCAGACCAACAAGGTTCGTCACACGGTAGGAGCACACCTCATCCATTCCGTCGATCGCTACGGCCTCGCAGAAGCGATCGGTCGTCGAGCTTCGGCCCTTGGCCACACGCAGGACGTCTTGATGGAGGTGAACGTCTCCGGCGAACGAACGAAGCACGGGGTCGAGCCCGCCGCGGTGTCGGCGTTGGCGGATGAGATCGCCCGGCTCGAAGGCGTTCGGTTCCGCGGATTGATGACGATGGCCCCCTTCGCCGAGGACCCAGAGGCGTCCCGTCCTTACTTCGCAGAGCTCAGGCAGCTCTCGGAGCTCGTTCGGGCCTCACATCCCGAGGCAACCGAGCTCTCCATGGGGATGACCCGCGATCTGGGCGTCGCCGTCGAGGAGGGGGCCACGATCACCAGGGTCGGAGAGGCGATCTTCGGCCCCCGCAACGCCTAAACAACGTCTAGAACGAAGCACCACATATACGTTCCTTGCGCCCTAACGCGGGATATCCTGCCGACATGGCAGGGATATGGAGACGAACGCTCATGTACCTCGGACTCGTTGAGGACGAGGAATACGACGACTACGACAACTATGACGACTTGATGGAGGACGAGGCCGAGCCGGCCTCTCGCCGCAGTCCGCTCCGTCGCGTAGAGCCCAGCGGTCGAGGTCGCCGATCAAAGTCGAACCAGCGGGATTGGGAGTCCGAGGGAGCTGTGATCCGCCCCATGCCGGAGGCCCGCCAGGCGCCCAGCGTCCATCATCTCGAGCCCACGAACTTCGGGACCCATGCTCAGGAGCTGGGGGACAAGTTCCGGGACGGTTCGATCGTCTTCATGAATCTCCAGGCAGCGGATGACGACACCAAGTCCCGCCTGAAGAACTTCGCAAGCGGATTGGTTTATGGACTCGAGGGCCGCATGCGTCAGGTCGGCCAAGATATGTACCTGCTGACGCCCAAGGGGACCGCCGTATCGGCCGAGGAGCAGCAGCGCCTGCTCGAAGAGCGTGGGCTCTTCTACCAGGCCTAAGTGCGCAGCTAGTGGCCTACGACATAGCGTGCTACGCGCTAACCGCGTACTACTTCATCCTGATCGCACGCATCGTCCTTTCCTGGGTGACGATGTTCTGGTCGCCGCCTCGGAACCTGACGCCTGTCATCCGCGTCATCTACGACTTGACCGAGCCCGTGATGGGGTTCTTCCGGAAGTTCATCCCGCCGATCGGTGGACTCGACATCTCCCCGATCTTCATCTTCATCATCATGGGTGTCCTGAGCAACGCGATCTGTACGGCCGGATGACCGACTTTGCCCCCATACCGTCTGAGATACTGACCCTATGGAGCTAGATGCTCGCGACATCCACACCAAGCAGTTCCACGATGCGTGGCGCGGTTACAACCAAGAGGAGGTCGATGACTTCCTCGATGATGTGGCGGCGATCCTGGATCGCGTGCAGCGCGAGAACCGACAGCTGTTCCAGCGGATAAAAGAGCTCGAAGAGCATGTTGCGCAGGCTCGCGATGCCGAGGAGGTCCTAAAGAAGACCTTGCTGAACGCGGAGAAGGCGGCCGAAGAGGCGATCGAGACTGCTCGATCCAAGGCCGAGCGCATGATCTCCGAGGCGAACCGTCGCAACGAGAGCCTCGAGCGAGATCATTCCGTGCGCAAGCGCGATCTGGACGAGTCGATCGCCCGCCTGAAGAAGGTCGAATCCGATCTGAAGAACAAGTTGGGCAACTTCCTCGAGGATCAGTTGCGCACCCTCCGCCGTCTTGACTCACATCCCGAACCGCCGGCCGCTCCCGAACCTCGCCAGGCCGCGGCCCCCGAGACGCGTTCGAGTGCCGCTCCTTTGCGAGCGACCCCGTCGCGCGCCGCGATGGATGAAAGAGAAGATGGCGAGGACCTCGGATCCCGCGAAGAGCGGGCGAAGGTGCGTTCGTTCAGTTGGAGGCAGAACAAGCAGTGACCTACCTCATCGCCGGCTCGATAATGCTGATCCTGGTGTCCGCCGTGACCCTGGTTCTCGGCTGGATCGGGGCGAACGAATCGTTGATCTGGGGATCGATCTTCGCCAGCGTGGGGGCCGCGGTATGTCTCGCGCTGGCCTACTACCGGAGCAAGCATCCGGGCGGAAGCCCAGCCGCACCGCCATCCGAAGACTCCAGATAGGGCCATCCGACGGCTCCGCACCGGGCTACCAGCCCTGCGACAACTACTTATGGTGACTTAAGGCCACTCGCCCGCACACTATTCACACATAAGCGACAGGATTCGTTGAGGGGACCCTAAGGAGCGGGTAAGTGCGGCCTTTGAAAGTGCTTCTCGTTGACGACGACACTTCCATACGGGCGATGCTGCGGATCGCTTTCTCGGTGGAGGATGGGGTCGGCGAGGTGCGTGAAGCTGCGGACGGCGAGCAGGCTGTTCGCGTATGCGATCACTTCGCCCCTGATCTGATCTTCCTCGACTACTGGATGCCCGGGATGGATGGTGCCACGGCTGCGGCCCAGATACGTGAGAGGTACCCGGTGGCTCGGATCATCGCCTTCTCAGGCGTGCTCGAGAACAAGCCCGAATGGGCGGACTTCCTGTACATCAAAGGCGACATGCCGAACCTCGAGGTCGTCCTCGACCTAGCCAGGGCCGAAGCCGGCTAAGCCCAGATTCTTTGTAAGAATTTGTACCGATGCGGTTGCGAATCCCGCACAGATCTCGGATCAGTCGCTAGATCTTGCGTAAACCGATGACCACGCGGCCCCCGTCGGTGTCTACGTGATCGGTTGACGAATCTTCCATGGGGTTTACGCCGAGGTGCACTTTCGTTGCGAGAACCTCGTCGGCGATCCACTTCTCGTGAGCCTGGACGCCGGCCCCCGCATCTTCGTCATCCCAGGTAAGCCAGAGCTCGATGCGATCCTCGACCGAGAGGCCCGACGATTTGCGGAGATCCTGGATAGCTCGCACTACCTCACGAGCGGTGCCTTCGGCACGGAGACCCGGTGTGATGTCGAGATCCAAGGCAACGCCGTAGGCGCCTTCCCGGGCCAATGAGAAGCCCTCGCGGCCCTCGATGCGCACGTCGAGATCGTCAGCGCTGAGGTTTTCCTGCGTGCCACCGATATCGAGCGCGACCGTTCCGTTGCGTTCCAGCTCCGTCACGATGTCGGCCGCGTCGGCCGCGGCCAATGCTTGCGCCACATCTTTGACCCTTGGACCGAAACGAGGACCGAGCGCCTTGAAGTTCGGCTTCACTGCGTAGGTGACGAGTTGGCCGATCTCTTTCATAGGCTCGATCGCTTTGACGTTCAATTCGTCACTGATCAAGGTCTCGAGACCTGCGAGCAGTTCCGTATCGGCGGCGGGGATCACGACGAGGGCGCGCGCGAGCGGCTGGCGCACCTTGACCTTCGCCTCCGTGCGGGCCGCGCGGCCCAGACCCACGAGTTGGCGAACGAGCTGCATCCTGCGACGCAACGTGTCGTCGCGGCGCGGATCGACGGGCTCCGGCCAGTCACTGAGGTGCACCGAATCCGGTGCACCAGCATCGGGAGCAGTCAGGTTCATGTAGATCTCGTCGGCCACGAATGGGGTGAAAGGCGCGCTGAGCTGCGCAACTGCAACGAGGCATTCCCACAGCGTGAGGAACGCAGCTTGGGTGTCCTGATCGGCGCCGGACTTCCAGAAACGGCGACGCGTTCTGCGCACGTACCAGTTAGATAAGTCGTCAACGAACTTGTCGAGTCGCTTGCCGCCTGTGGTGGCGTCGAAGTCATCAAGACCGTCGGTGACGATCCTTACCGTGTCGTCGAGCTCGGCGAGGATCCAACGGTCCATCTCCGGACGGTCGGGGATGGGGATGTCGACCTTCGTCGGGTCGAAACCTTCCAGGGCCGCGTAGGTGACCCAGAACGAATAGGTGTTCCACAGGGTCAGGATGAACTTGCGCAGGGTCTCTTCAACGATCGCGACCGAGACCCTTCGAGCGCCCCACGGCGATCCGCCCGTCAGCATCAGCCATCTCAGAGCATCAGCACCCTGCTCGTTGCAGATGGTCCACGGATCGATGACGTTGCCGAGCGACTTGCTCATCTTGCGGCCGTCCTCGTCGACCAGGAGCCCGAGGCAAACAACGTTCCGATAGCTGCTCTGGCCTTCGACCAACGTGGCGACCGCGAGCAACGAGTAGAACCAGCCGCGCGTCTGGTCGATCGCTTCGGAGATGAAGTCGGCAGGGAAGCGCTTCTCGAATAGGTCTTTGTTCTCGAACGGGTAGTGCCACTGTCCGAACGGCATAGAACCCGAGTCGAACCATGTGTCGATCACGAAACGAACGCGGGTTGCTTCGCCGGAGCACTCCGGGCAAGTGATCTTCACGTCGTCGACGTAGGGACGGTGGGGGTCGATACCGCTGACATCCCGGCCTGCAAGCTCACTCAACTCCGCGAACCCCCCGACGCAGGTGTCGTGGTTCTGCTCGCACCGCCAGATCGGCAAAGGTGTTCCCCAGTAACGATCGCGCGAGAGCGACCAGTCGACGTTATTTGCGAGCCAGTCGCCGAAGCGTCCGTTCTTGATCGTCGGTGGCTGCCAGTTCACGGCATCGTTGGAGGCCAGCAACTGATCCCGGACACGCGAAGTGCGGATGTACCAGTCCTTACGCGGGAAGTAGAGGAGAGGTGTGTGGCAGCGCCAGCAGTGTGGGTAGCTATGCAGGTAGTCCTCGGCCCTGAACAACACGCCCCGTTCACGGAGGTCCTCGATGATGACCTTGTCCGCTTCCTTGACCCAGAGACCGGCGAACTTCCCGCCGCGGTCGACGACCTTCCCGTTCGGGGCGATCATCTGCGTCACGGGTAGCTCGTCCTTCTGGAGCATCACCATGTCGTCCACGCCGTAAGGAGCTAGGTGGACGAGGCCCGAACCGTCAGTGGTCGTAACGAAATCGCCTGGACGTACGCGGAACGTCTTGTCTGAGTCCTCGACGAAATCGAAGGGTGGTCGGTACTTGCTATCGACCAGGCTCTTCCCGCTTAGCTCCTCGGCGATCTGGTAGCCCTCACCGAACAACTTCTCGACGAGGTCCTTCGCCACGATCAGGAACCGCTCCGGCTGGTCGGGGTCCGGCACCTTTGCATACGTGATGTCTGCTCCCACCGCCGCGAGGGTGTTCGTCAAGAGCGTCCACGGCGTCGTCGTCCACACCAATAGAGAGGTGTCGGTTTGCTCGACGAGCGGGAACCTGACGTAGATGGATGGGTCGTGAACGTCCTTATAGGCACCAGGCTGGGCGAGCTCATGGCTCGACAGTGCTGTCTCGCAACGGGGGCAGTAGGGGACCACTTTGAAGTCTTCTTCGAGCAGCCCTTTCTCCCATATCTGCTTCAGGATCCACCACACGGACTCCACGAACTCGGGCGACATCGTCCAGTAGGCATCCTCGAGGTCGATCCAGAACCCGATCCGTTCGGTGAGCGCATCCCAGTCACCGACGTAGCGCTGTACCGAGTCCCGGCAGCGCTTGACGAACTCCTCGATGCCCCACTCTTCTTCGATCTGCCGCTTCTCTGTGATGCCCAGCTCTTTCTCGACCTCGATCTCGACGGGGAGACCGTGGCAATCCCACCCGGCCTTCCGGTAGACGTAGTGCCCACGCATCGCCTGGAAGCGGCAGAAGAAGTCCTTGAATGTCCGGGCCTCAACGTGATGGAGCCCCGGTTTCCCGTTCGCCGTCGGCGGCCCTTCGTAGAACACCCACTCCGGCTGTCCCTCCCGCTGTTTCAAGCTCCGGTGGAAAACATCGTTCGCTTTCCACAGCGCGATCAAGTCTTCCTCCATCTTGGGGAAGGAGACCTTGGGATCGACGGGCTTATAGAGGTTGCGCTCGGACATGCCGCACAGGGTATCGGTCGGCGCCGTCCCGTCGGGGCACCGCGACCCGTGAGTTGGGAAGATGAAAGGGTGATCACTCAGGACAAGCGGGGCGGGGCAGTGTTGGCGGTGTTCGTTCAGCCGCGGGCGGCCCGGGATGCGATCGGCGGCGAGTACCGGGGGGCTCTCAAGATCAAGACCCGGGCTCTTCCCGAGGATGGGAAGGCGAACGCCGCTATCTGCGTTCTCATCGCGAAGTGGCTCGACATTCCGAAGTCGAGCGTTGCGGTCGTGTCCGGTGAGTCCAGCCGGGCAAAGAGGGTCTCGATCGAAGGTGTGGACGTGGCCGAGTTACAAAAAGCGGTTCAGCTTGTGCTATCGTCCGCCCCCCATGAGCCCGGCTAAGCGGATAGCCCGATTGGCCAAGGACCTGGTTGGACACCTAGGGGATGCGGTGGCGACTAAGAAAACGACTAAGACAACGACTAAGAAAACGACGGTGAAGAAGACGACCGCTCGCAAGTCTGTGGCGAAAAAGACCACGGCCCGCAAGGCGACCCCTAAGAAGACCACCGCGAAGAAGGCCGTGGCCCGCAAGACTGTCGCCAAGAAGACGGTCGCCAAGAAAACCACAGCCCGCAAGGCGACCCCCAAGAAGACCACCGCGAAGAAGAAGACCACCGCGAAGAAGACGACTGCCAAGAAGACGGTCGCCAAGAAGACGGTCGCCAAGAAGCCGGTGGCTCGTAAGCCAGTAGAAAAGTCCCCGGCGAAGAAGACCACCGCGAAGAAGACGACGGCGAAACCGGCGCCCGAGCCTGTGGTTGAGGTCAAGCAACCCTCCAAGCCGACCACCAAGGCCGCTCCGATGAAGGGCCCGCTGATCAAGAGGCCACCGGAGAAGCCCAAGACCTCATCCCGGCCGGCAAAGCCGATCAAGCTTGACAAGGCGCAGCTGAATAAGATCCGTACGGACCTCGAACAAGAGAAGGCAGAGCTCGAGCAGAGGCTGGCCGATCTCGAGGCCGATTCCTTCGAATCTAGCCAGTCCGACATGACCGGAGAGGCGGGTCTCAGCGAGGACTTCGCAGACGCCGGCACTGCCACCTTCGATCGTGAGCGAGATCTTTCGATCCGGAACAACGTCCTCGATCTGATCGACCAGGTCACCCGTGCTCTCCGACGGATCGACGAAGGTCTCTACGGGACATGCGAGAGCTGCGGCAATCCGATCGACGCTGCTCGTATAAAGGCTTTTCCGCGCGTTCTATTGTGTCTCGATTGCAAGCGGCGCGAAGAGCGCACCCGCTGACAGCGCCCACTGACCAAGGTCATCGTCAGGTGGTTGGACGTCTGTACCTTCGCCTTTTCTTAGCTGCGAGCCTTGTTGTGGGGGTCGACCAGCTAACTAAGTCCTGGGCCCTCGAGAACCTCGACCAACCTAAAGACATCATCAGCGGCGTGTTGACCCTGCGTTTGACGTACAACTCGGGCGGAGCCTTCGGCTTGATGCAAGGTCTTCCCGGCCTGTTTCTTGTTGCCACGATCGCTGCCGCTGTTGTGATCCTTGTGTGGGTGCGCCACATCGATGACGCACGCTGGATCATCCCGTTGGGGCTGGTGCTTGGTGGAGGGTTGGGCAACGTGTTCGATCGCGTATTTCGCGATACGGGGGGCCGCGTGGTGGACTTCATCGACTTCCATGTATGGCCGGTCTTCAATGTCGCGGACTCATGCATCGTCATCGGCGTAGCGTCCATCTTTCTGTTTGGCGCAGGTAAAGATCGCACGGCGAGTGATGCGAAGGAGGAAGAGGTCGCGGGATGAGCGGCTTCAGCTTCACGGCGGATCCTGAGGTGGCGGGGGAGCGATTGGACGCTGCCGTCTCTAAGGTCACGGGTCGACCGAGGAGCGCCGTTCAGGTCGCGATCAAACAGGGAACAGTGACCGTGTCGGGCCACCCCGTGAAGCCCTCCTATCGCTTGGTCGATGGAGATGTCGTCACCGGCGAGATAGAAGAGCAGCTTCCCGACGCACTTCCCGAACCCGAAGACATCCCCGTCCATATCCGCTACGCGGACGACAGGGTGATGGTCCTTTACAAACCACCTGGTCTAGTCGTTCACCCAGGGTCCGGGACTCCTGGTGGAACCCTGGTGAACGCGCTGCTCGCGCTTGGCGAGCCGTTGTCGCAGGTGGACCCGGCACGACCCGGGATCGTCCATCGACTCGACAAAGACACGTCAGGGTTGCTGATGATCGCGCGCGACGACGAGGCGCACCATCATCTTTCAGCTGCTTTGAAGAGGCGCGAGATCAAACGTACATATCTCGTTCTCGTTCGGGGCACCATGCCGGCCGTGTCCGGCACGATCGAAGCTCCGGTTGGTAGACACCCGACCCAGAGACACAGGATGGCGGTGACCGGCGAAGGGCGTGACGCGGTGACCCACTACAAGGTGCTCGGCTCGGACAAGCGCTGTAGCTACCTTGAGGTATCGCTAGAAACCGGACGCACCCATCAGATCCGCGTCCATATGTCTCACCTCAAGCATCCTGTGCTTGGGGATCCGGTCTACGGGGGGAGATCGGAGCTCGCTAAGGAGCTCGGTCTGCAGCGGCCCTTCCTCCACGCGGCCCGGATCAGCTTTCCTCATCCGGACGATGGCCGTGTGCTCGAGTTCTCTGAGCCCCTGCCGGACGATCTCGCCGCCGTGCTGGAGCGATCTGGGCTCCTTACCAACAGCTAGGCGCCGGATCCGACAGGAAACCCACAGGGTTAGCCCTCTGGATATCCACAGGGCCGATGGGGTTGCCTGGACCCACAGGCTTCGCGGTGGGCCTCGGACCCACCCTGCTAACCCGGGGTCCTCCGCGACGGCCGTTTTTTGGGACTTCCCCGGGACATTTCGGTGCTTGACAGCGTCCTTTTCGCAGGTCGCAGAGACGTGCTTGACGGCCCTTGTCCCAGCGAGCGACGATAATCACAAGGTTGTGATTCATAGGGTCCGAGATCGATGCCGGGGGGTAGTCCAAGACACGTGAGCTTCGTTCATCTCCACGCTCATACCGAGTACTCGATGCTGGACGGGGCTTCCCGGATCCCGGACATGTTCAAGGCTGCCGCCGACATGGGGATGCCGGCCTGCGCCATCACCGACCACGGCAACATGTATGGCGCCCTCGAGTTCTACAAGACGGGAAGCAAGGCAGGCGTCAAGCCGATCATCGGCATGGAGGGCTATCTGTTCGGGGGCGGTAGCCGGTTCGAGAAGCCTCCACAGCGCGAGCACAATGACAAGGTCTTCCACCTGACGCTGCTCGCGATGAACCAAACCGGCTACCGGAACCTGGTCAAGATCTCGTCAAAGGCGTGGCTCGAGGGCTTCCATTACTGGCCGCGTTCCGATCACGAGCTCATCAAGGAGCACTCCGAAGGACTTATCTGTCTGTCGGGCTGTCTGAGTGCCGAGATCCCCAAGTTGATCGTCGCCGGTGACCTGAAAGGTGCTCGGAACAAGGCGGCGTGGTACCGCGAGGTGTTCGGCGATCGCTTCTACCTCGAGCTTCAGGACCACGGCATCCGTGAGCAGCGTCCACTCAACGACGAATTGGTCCGCATCGGTCAAGAGATGGGCATCTCGTGGGTCTGCACGAACGACAGTCACTACACGAACAAGGGTCAGGCCACCGCTCACGACGTCCTGTTGTGCATCAACACCGGGTCCGAGCTCAGCGACCCGAACCGCTTCAAGTTCGATTCCGACGAGTTCTACCTGAAGAGCCCCGAAGAGATGGCTGCGAAGTTCCAAGCATGGCCTGGCGCTTGCGAGACGAGTCTCGAGATAGCGGAGCGTTGTGACGTCACGATCAAGATGGGCGATCACATCCTTCCGCTGTACCAGGTACCGGACGGAGAGAGTCAGGACGAGTATCTGTCCAAGCTCGTCTTCGACGGTTGCAAGAAGCTCTATGGAGAGACCCTCGAGCGCGAGATACGTGAGAGGGCCGAATACGAACTGAAGACGATCGAGTCGATGGGGTTCGCCGGCTACTTCCTCGTCGTTCAGGATTTCGTGAACTGGGCGAAGGACCAAGGGATCCGTGTGGGACCGGGCCGGGGGAGCGCGGCCGGTTCGATCGTCTCGTACGCGCTGGGGATCACCGAGCTCGACCCATTGCGCTACAACCTGATGTTCGAACGTTTCCTCAACCCCGAACGAGTCGAGATGCCGGACATCGATATCGACTTCGACGAGCGTCGGCGCGGCGATGTCATCCGGTACGTGACAGAGAAATACGGCTCCGACCGCGTGGCGCAGATCGTCACCTACGGCACGATCAAAGGGAAGCAGGCGATCAAGGATGCGGCCCGCGTGCTGGGCTTCCCATATCAAGAGGGCGATCGCCTAACCAAGATGTATCCCCAGCTGATCATGGGCCGCGACTCCGGTCTCGGAAGCGCACTCGAGACTGCGACCGAACTACGTGAGGCTTACGAGGGCGGCGGTGCAGCCAAAGAGATCATCGATGTCGCTCTTGGGATCGAGAATCTGAAGAGGTCGGCAGGTATCCATGCGGCAGGGGTCGTCATCGGACGCGACCCCCTTATCGATCACGTTCCCCTCAAACGCGGTGACCACGGCGAAGTCGTGACGCAGTTCGACATGAAGGGCGTCACCGATCTGGGGTTGCTGAAGATCGACTTCCTCGGCCTCCGTAACCTGACCGTCATCGATCTAACCCGCGAGTACATCCGTACGAACCGCGGGACCGACGTTGACGTCGACAACCTTGATTTCGACGATCCGAAGGTCTACGAGATGCTCCAGCGCGGCGATTCGGACGGTGTGTTCCAACTGGAATCGGATGGGATGAGGCGGTTGCTGGTCCAACTCAGACCCGAGCGCTTCGAGCACATCATGGCTCTCATCGCTCTCTATCGTCCAGGTCCCATGGACGAGATCCCGAAGTACATCGAGCGCAAGAACGACTCATCGAAGGTGCAGTACTTCCACCCTTCGTTGGAGGAGCTCACTAAAGAGACCTACGGCGTGCTGGTCTACCAGGAACAGATCGTGCTCCTCCTCCAGGCGCTGGCTGGCTACACACCCGGAAAAGCTGACATGGTGCGTAAGGCGATCGGGAAGAAGAACCGGGACCTGATGAAGGCCGAAGAGCCCGTCTTCATCGAAGGCTGCAAACGGAGCGGCATGCAGGAGAGCCAGGCGAGGGAGCTGTGGGGTTTGATCCAGCCTTTCGCCGATTACTCGTTCAACCGTGCTCACTCGGCTTGCTACGCCTACATCGCCTATCAAACTGCGTGGCTCAAAGCCCACTACCCGGTCGAGTACGTCGCGGCGTTGCTCACGTCGGTGAAAGATCGCAAGGACGACAAACCGAAGTACCTGGCTATGTCACGGCGGATGGGCATCGAGGTGCAACTTCCCGACGTGAACACGTCCGAGATGGACTTCACGCCGGTCGGATCGAGTATCCGATTCGGTCTCTCTGCCGTGAGGGGGATCGGCGAGAACGTCGTCGAGAAGATCATGGAAGCGCGTCGTGTCAAAGGCGACTTCACTTCGTTCTTCGACTTCTGTCGCAAGGTCGATTACGTCTGCCTCAACCGGAAGACGGTCGAGTCTCTTATCTGGGCAGGAGCTTTCGAAGCGCTTGGCCACACTCGCAAGGGGCTGCTGGATGTTTTCGAGGGGTCCGTCGAACAGATCAGCACGCAGCGCAAGCAGGAAGAGGCCGGCCAGTTCTCTCTGTTCGGCGCGGCTAATGGCGACGCGCCGGAGAGCCACGATGCACCCATCTCGATCGAAGAGCACGTTAAGGAACTACTCCTCGCTAAAGAGAAGGAGATGCTCGGCGTCTTCGTTTCCGACCATCCGCTGTTGGGTATCGAGGGCCTTCTGAACAAGATGTGCGATTGCCAGATCTCGGCCCTCGACTCGCGTCAGCCGGGGGAGATGCTCCAGATCGGCGGGTTGGTCGCGGGGCTCACGAAACGAGTCACGAAGAACGGCGGCGTGATGTTGATGCTGAACGTCGAGGATCTCTCGGGAGCGTCTGTCGAGTGCTTGGTGTTCCCCAAGGTCTATGAGAAGTACGCCATGTTGGTAGCTATGGACAAGATCCTGTTGATCAAGGGCCGCGTCGATCGTGATGTGCGCGACGACTCTGTGAAGCTGATCGTTACCGAGATCCGAGAAGAGAAGTTCGGCGATAACAAGCCGTTGAAGATAAAGATGCCCGCGGATTCGTGTACACCGAATGCAGTTGCCTCACTCAAAGAGGTTCTCGCCGGCCATCCCGGCCCCACCCAAGTTTTCCTCGAGCTGATGAAGGGCCTCGATTCCACGACGCTTCGATTGGGCAGCGAGTTCTGGGTCGATACGAGCAACGGTCTATATGCCGAACTGAAGATGTTGCTCGGCCCCGACTCTCTAGCCGACGTCTAACCCAACGGCCCGAGCTTCGCACTTGAGACCCAGCCGAACCCGTCAAACAGCGCGTCCCTTATCCTGCCGCCGTGAAGACAGTAGGACTCGTGTTCGCTTGCGTCATGCTCGTCGCATGCACCAGTGAGGATCCTCTACCGGACTCCCCCGAACCAGTGGTCTCGCGCTCTGCACAGACCGAAGAGGACAAACCCAGGTGCGGAAACCTCGACGACCAGCTGGCCCGGGTCTCGCGGGGGTGGGTGCCGGTGCGCGGTCAGGACATCTCGCTGCTGCCGCGCGAACCGAACTACATCGGCGCTGCAGGCAAGCCCGTGCATACAGGCCCCTGGGACTACCTGGCCGAAGTGCCCCTCGTGTTCTACGGCCCCCGACAGATCACGAAACGTGGTTCGGTACCGGTGGCCACAACACTTGCAGACCTCGCACCCACCTATGCTGCTTTCCTTGGGTTGGAAGAAGTGGAAGCGTCGTGGCGTCCCCCCTTGGAAGATGTCATCGATGGGCATCCCGGGCCACCCCGTCTCATCGTTACCGTCGTGTGGGATGGCGGGGGGAACAACGTGCTCGACGAGCACCAGGACCGGTGGCCGTTCCTTGGGCACCTGATGGACGATGGGGTGTCGTACGCGAACGCCGAGATCGGTTCGACTCCATCCAACACCCCCCCGATCCACACGACCATCGGAACCGGGGTGTTCCCCCGCGAGCACGGCATCCCCGCGGTGAAGATGGAAACCGCATCCGGTAGCTACATCGACCCGTACGAGGGGAACAATGCCGATCGAGTGAAGGTCCCCACGTTCGCGGATGTCTACGACAGAGAGAATGGCAACGAACCGTTGGTTGGGGTCGTTGCAACTGTCAACTGGCACCTCGGCATGATCGGACAGGGTGCGCACTACCCAGGTGGCGACCGCGACATCGCCTTGCTGTTGGATGCCGCGGGTGATCCGTATGGAGACGCGACTGCATATGAGATCCCTGCACCGAGCGGAGCTTCGCTCGCAGACGAGGCGCGAGCTCTCGACGCGGAGGACGGTGCATTGGATGGCCGATGGGGGGACCGCGATCTAACCGATCCCGCCCTCCGCAACGCAAGTCCAGCCTTCGTGAGCTACCAAGAGAAGGTTCTGGAGTCCTTGATCGAGGACCGAGGCTTCGGCACAGACGAAGTCCCAGACCTCCTCTACACGAATTTCAAATCGATAGACGACTCGGCCCACCGATGGGGGATGACGTCTGACGAGACAGGGGACGTAGTTGCGGCGACCGATGACGCACTGCGATCGTTGGTGAGCACTTTGGATCGAAGTGTCGGGAAAGGTGAGTGGGTCCTCGTGCTGACGGCCGACCACGGCTTCACGAGATTCCCGGAGGAGTCGGGGGGCTGGCCGATCGCCGGAGGCGAACTCAAGAACGACGCCAACCGAGTCTTCGATAAGACGGACGACAACATCGACCTGGTAACCCGCGTAACCTCAGCAGGAGCCTTCGTTAACGCGGATCAGCAGGAAGCGAACGGCGTGTTGATGCCCGAGATCGCCGAATGGATGGCGGCCTACACAGTCGAAGAAAACGTCCGACCCGATGGCGAGCTGCCAGCTGAATGGACCGACCGCGCAGCAGAACCACTATTCGACGCGTCAGTGGTGGGCGGGGGCCGGACCTTCGTGACCTGCCGGGGGGAAGGGACTGAGCGAAGCGGCGTTGGAGTAGGGAGATGACCGAAGAACGAACATTCGAAGACCTGGTGGCCGAGGCGATCGATTCGCTGCCGGATGACATCGCGCAGATGTTGTCCAACGTCGAGATCGTGGTGGAAGACGAACCTCCGCTCGAGTTCCTGGCGAGGCTGCCGCGTAACACCACGCTCCTCGGCCACTACCACGGGATCCCGCTGACCAGCCGGGGCCATTACGACCGTGCACTGCCGGACAAGATCTCGATCTACAAGGGTCCGATCACGCGAATGGCGCGCACCCCCGACAGGATCCGAGCTCAGGTTCGTAAGACCGTCCTTCACGAGATCGGACACCACTTCGGGATCGAAGAGGACCGACTTCACGAGCTCGGGTGGGGATGAGCGCAGCTACTCGGCGTCCGCAGTTGCACTGATCATCACGCGGTGCGGGAACGGGATCTCGACGCCTTGATCGTCGAAGGCGACCTTTATCCGCTCACGTAGATCACGTTCGACCTCCCACTGCTTACCGGGCTTCGTGTCCACGATGATGCGCCATGTGACTTCGTACTCCCCGAGCATCTCCACTCCGAGGATCTCCGGTTCCTTGTAGATCAACCTTCTGAGGTTCTCGTCGGTCCAGGCTTCCTTGGAAACCCCCTCGAGAACGTCGCGTACTCGGGATGGATCCTCCTTGTAGGCGACACCGACATCGATAACGGCGCGTGCCCAGTCTTTGGACCTATTCGCCACATGAGTTATGTCCCCGTTCGCGATGAAATGCACAGTGCCGTCGAGATCTCGCATCGCCGTCACTCGCAAAGTGAGGTGCTCGACACGACCCGAGGCGACCTGATTGATCTCGATCACGTCGCCGACACCGAACTGGTCTTCGAGGAGGATGAAGAAGCCCGTGATCACGTCTTTAACGAGACTTTGGGCTCCGAACCCAACAGCAAGTCCGACGACACCAACGCTTGCGATGAGCGGAGCCACATTGAAGTTCAGCGAGATGAGTATGTAGATGCCGGCGATCGACCAGATCACAACCATCCCGGTTGACGAAAGGATGTTCGCGAGAGTGCGCGTCCGCTGGAGGTTACGCATCGGACTGGTCTCGTTTGCGACCTTTGCGTCAAGACGCTGAGCTCCCTTACGGATCAGCCGGGTGAGGAGGAAAGCACCGAGGATGATCGCGGCGATCCGACCTCCGCGCACCATCGCGGCCTGGAAGGCGTCGTTCCCGAACAGCTCTTGGATCCCGTTCCACGACATAACGAATAGACACCTGCCTTTTCTGGGAAGTTGGGCCCGATCTATCTGCCGCCTAGCGAGCTCGAAATGACCCGCCCCCTTGATAACACGATGACAATCTGGCGCTCCACTACCGCTGTAGTAGCGCCGCAGGGCAGCCTGTGGAACGATGGAGCGATGGGGGAGAACGAACGGGGCCCGCGGGGCAGTCACCCGGTCGTCTACGCGGTCGTCGGCGCCCTCATGCTCGTGCTGCTGGCGGCGGCGATGCCTAAGGTCTTCCCTTTCCTGAGGGGGGACCACGACGCTCCGATCGTTCTGCCGGACACGCCGGCTTTCGCCGATTTCTTGATCGTGGCGATCTCCATCCTCTTAGTGGTGCTGGCCGTGATGCTGCGGCTGAGCGTCGCCAGCGTCAGTGACCCGCGCTTCGTCCGGAAACGCCGGCCATTGTGGCAACAGATCCTCGTGTTCCTTCTCATCTTCTGGAGCGTGGCGCTGTTCGCCTCGCGCTTCGCCGACCGCCGGGACGATGAGCCGGTCAGGTCGCCGGTCAACACCGAGGGAAGTCCGGCTCCCGTCGACCCGGGCGCGAGTGGCGAGCAACGGTCCAAGACCCTCGGGCTCGCGTTGACGATCGGTTTAGGTGCGGCTGCCTTGGGGTTGGGGCTGGCGATCTACCTATTAGGACGTGGTGGGGTGCGGCACGGGGGCCGCGGCCCTGACACGTCTCAGTTGCTGGCCGAGGAATTGAGCATCGGCATCGATGAGCTCCGGTCGAGCACCGACCCGCGCGAAGCCGTCATCGCCTGCTATCGGCGGATGGAAAGGATCCTTGTCGCCGGCGGGGTTCCCTTGCATGACTCGGACACACCCCTTGAGGTGCTGGGCCGAGCACTTCATGCGATGGATGTACCGGAAGACAGCGCCCGACGGTTGACCGATCTTTTCGAACGAGCACGGTTCTCGCTTCACGCCATGGACGAGACCATGAGGGCCGATGCGGTTGCTGCTCTGGAGGATGTGCGTCGCTCACTTGCCACAGAGGAGGTCGCGTGGTCGGGCGCGTGAAGATCGCAGCGGCCTTGATCTTGATCGCCATCCTTTCTGGCGTAGGGAGGTTGGCAGCACCGGGGTGGGAGGGCGCCATAGTCGCGGGCGGTGTTGGTGCTGCGGCTCTCGTGCTTGGCGCACAGCAGATGAGATGGCTGCGAGCTATGAAGGCGAAAGGTCATAGCTCCTTCGATGATGCACTTCGGAAACGGGTTTACGTGCCGACACGCCCCGCCGATCTGGTCGGGTTGGAGAGAACGCTCGGTTACGGCATCTACGAGCCAGACGAGTTCGAGATGAGACTGAAGCCGCTGCTCCAGCGCGTTCATCGGCATGTTCTGCGCCAGAGCAAAGGCGTCGACCCCACCCGGGATCCCGATCGCCACTACGCGGCCCGATTGACTGCGCTGCACCCAGGCCGACCTTGCGATCGATCCATGGACACCGCGGCTCTGGTCGATCTTGTCGACGCTATCGAGGAAAGCAGTCGCCGATGAAGGAGATACTTCAGGGCACTAAAGATGACGCGGACCGGATCATCGATCAGATCTCCAAAGTCATCGTCGGGAAGCGCGCGGTTCTCGAACAAGTGCTCATCGGGATGCTCGCTGGCGGGCACGTTCTTCTGGAAGACCTCCCTGGGCTCGCGAAGACCCTGATAGCCCGGTCTTTCGCTCAGGTGATCGGGATCGATTTCAAGCGGATCCAGTTCACGCCGGACCTTCTCCCTGCCGACATCACGGGGTCCTACATCTACGACCAGCGAAAAGCCATATTCGAGTTCCGCCGCGGCCCTATCTTCACGAACCTTCTCCTCGGCGACGAGATAAACCGAGCCCCACCGAAGACGCAAGCCGCCTTGCTCGAGGCGATGCAAGAGCACCAGATCACGGCAGAGGATCAAACCTTCCAGCTTTCTCGGCCGTTCATCGTGATCGCGACGCAGAATCCGATCGAGCACGAGGGCACGTACCCGCTGCCCGAAGCACAACTAGACCGGTTCATGTTGCGCACGTCGGTGGGCTATCCGGAGCAGTCCGAAGAATCCGAGATGCTGGCCCGCCGGCTGCAGCGCGGCGTCGATGAAGTCATCCTCGAGCCCGTCGTGGATGCCGCGCGGTTCATCGCGATGCAGAACGCTCTCGAGGAGGTCCATGTCGACGATGCCATCACGGCCTACATAGTCGACATCGTTCGAGCTACTCGGGCCCATCCGGACGTCGAGGTCGGAGCGAGCCCCCGAGGAGCTCTGGCAGCCATGAAGCTTTCACGAGGACGCGCTCTGTTCGAGGGCCGCGACTTCGTGACACCAGAAGATGTGAAATCGATCGGCAGCGTCGCGCTCGGCGCACCGCCTCACGCTGAGACCTGAGTTGTGGGTAAGGCGCGTTCGGGACACCGATGTCGTCGCCGGGATCCTCGAACAGGTTCCCGCGCCGCGTGCCCAGGAATGAAGCGGTCCGTCACGCCGCGATTCGTGACGTTCGTCGGTGCCGCCACGCTAAGCGTGTTCGCGGCGTTGATGACCGGTCGGGTAGAGATGGTTGCCGTTGCCGCGCCGATCCTCGTCGCCCTGCTGGCCGGCGTCGCGGGGAGTCGCACCCCGGAGCTGACGATCGCCTGTCATCTCGAGACGGACAGGTGCCTCGAAGGAGATGAACTCTCCGTTGAGATCGGTGTTTGGGCGGACATGGACGTGCCCGAACTTCGGATGGTGCTCGCGCTCGGATCGGGGTTCGTGACGAAGGATGGCCCGCCCGAAGCGACGTTGCGGCTTGTAGCCGGCGAGGTGCGAACCCTCTCTATGAAGGTCAAGGCGCAACGGTGGGGGGTCCACCCTCTCGGAGCGGTAGTCGTGCGAGCCGGAGGGCCGGGGCGCTTTCTTGCTTGGGAAGGAACCTTCGATCGATCGATCCCCGTGAAGGTCTTCCCGTACTTGGAAAGAGTGAGACGCGGGCTGAAGCCGCCCCGCACACACGCCTTCGCCGGTAACTATGCATCCCGCTCGAGCGGCGACGGGATCGAGTTCGCTCAAGTGAGGCAGTTCGAGTTCGGCGATCGGGTGCGGAGCGTCAACTGGCGCGTAACGAGCAGACGCGGCTCCCTTCACGTGAACGTCTTTCATCCGGAACGCAACGCCGACGTCATAGTTTTCGTCGATACGTTCGGGAACTTCGGGGACGATGAAGAGGGAAGCCTGCAGGTGGCGGTCCGAGGCGCGGCTGGGATCGTCCGTCACCACCTCCAGCACAAGGACCGGGTCGGACTGGTCGCGTTCGGGGGTGAAGTTCGCTGGCTGACTGCATCGATGGGTCGGACGCAGATCTATCGGATCGTCGACGCTTTGCTCGAGTCCCGCGTGCTCTTCAGCTACGCGTGGAAGGACATCGCGCAGATACCTCGCAACACCCTTCCTCCGCAATCGCTGGTCATAGCTTTCTCTCCCTTGATCGACTCAAGAGCGACCGAAGCTTTACAGGACCTCGCATGGCGAGGCTTCCCGCTGGTGATCGTCGACACCCTTTCCGTGGATGCCATCCCCGTAGCGCCGGACGCCGAGGGAGTTTTGGCACACAGGGTATGGAGATTGCAACGAAGCGCAACGAGAGCCGAGTTCGCAGCCCTGGGGATACCGGTCGTGGCGTGGTCCGAACGAGATGGGCTCGACGCTGCTGCTGGCCACGATCCCTCGGCTTCCGAGAGTGAGGGCCTGATGGTTCTCAAGGGATGGGCAGTCGCCCTCGCCGCAGGGTTGTCGGTGCACATGATCATCCTTGCGAGCGAGATCGAGTCTGTGATCGGCCTGGGGGTTCTCGGAGTGGTGCTCGTGGTGGTGTCCTTGATGGTCCCCAATGCCTTCGTGATCGGTGCCGTCTCTACGGTCTACGTCCTCTGCTACCTACTGGCTCTAGTGACGGGCGGTACGGGGATCGATCTTGCCGCGCCGGCGGTGGGGGTGGGTCTCTATCTCCTGCTGGGGGCGCTTCATACGGTTCTCGATCGTGCGACCCCCGAATCCGCCGTGAAACGCGAGCGCTTGGTTTTCGACCTTGCAGTCATCACGGGTGGCGGAGCTACCGGGCTGCTTATCGTTTGGGTCGGAGGCAATGCTCGTGTGACCGGACCCATCGCATTGCTCGGTGCCTCCATCGTTGGCCTCGCCTTACTCGCCTTCATAGTGCGTTTGACGTCGAATGCTCTCGACCGCGGCCCCCTTCGCGAGAGATGATGGTGAGCTAGATGCCTTGTTATCGCTGTGACCGAGTGCAGACCGATCCGGCCAAGGGGATGTCTCCCTGGGCGCGGGGAGTCGTCGGCGGAGAACAGATCCTCATCTGCCCGGACTGTCAGGTCAGTGATCCATCGTGGACCAAGGAGCTCGAACACTGTCCTCGTTGCGGATCTACCCGGCTGTCCATGGTGATGGGTTCCCTCACCTGTCGGGAATGCGAATATCTGGGCTGACAGGGGTCGCTGACGCCCCGTACTGACCGCCCATCCGAGGATCGAAGCCATGCTGCATCTGATCGACGGTCGCGAGCAACTAGGCCCCGTACACATACCTCGCCCTCAGTCTCCGAAGGGGACCGGCGACGCGCTGGCCACCGTGCGGGACGTGATCGACGGAGTCAGAGCGAGAGGTGACGACGCCCTGTTCGCCTATACGCGGAAGTTCGACGACGCACTGATCGACGCCGAGACGCTGAGGGTCGAGGAATCTGAGATCTCCAAGTCGAGGTCGTTGGTCCGTCCCGAGGTCCTCGAAGCCTTGGAGGTTATGGCCTCCAGACTTCGCACGACCTGCGAAAGGCACAAGCCACAAGGGTGGATCGAACGCAAGGAAGACGAGTTCGTAGGCGAACTGATCCGGCCCCTTAGACGCGTGGGCGCGTACGTTCCGGGGGGGAGGGCTGCTTATCCCTCGAGTGTGATCATGACGACGATCCCCGCGGTGGTCGCTGGTGTCGAGGGCGTAGCGGTTGCAACCCCGCCGGATCCGGGGGGCCGAGTCTCCGAGGTCGTGCTGGCCGCGTGTTCGGTGGCTGGCGTGAGCGAGGTTTACAAGATGGGCGGCGCACAAGCGATCGCCGCACTGGCTTACGGCACCGAAAGCGTTCGTCCGGTGGACAAGATCGTGGGGCCCGGCAACGTCTATGTAACGCTCGCCAAGAGAGAGGTCCAGGGCTGGGTCGGGATCGACTCCGAGGCAGGCCCCAGTGAGATCGTGATCGTGGCCGACGCATCTGCGAACCCCGATCACCTCGTCACCGACTTGATCGCTCAGGCCGAACACGGTCCGCTCGGCTCGCATGTCCTGATCACCTGGGAGCCGGCCTTGGCTGAAGCAGTCGTTGCCCTCCTTGATCAGCACGTGATGATGCACGAGCGCCCCGATGACGTCGAGAACCACCTGATCGAAGGCGGCGCCGCCGTACTGGTCAGGGATCTCAAACAGGCCATAGAGACGGTCAACGCCTTCGCACCGGAGCATCTCGAACTCGTTTTCGAGGGGGCCGAGGCATCGCTCGACGCGATCCGGAACGCAGGGTCGGTGTTCGTCGGGCCCTACTCGCCTGTAGCGGTCGGCGACTACATCGGTGGAACGAACCACGTCTTGCCAACCGGAGGGACGGCACGGTTCGATTCGGGTCTCGGCGTCGCGGATTTCTGCAAGCGGATCTACGTCAGTGGTTTCTCGCAGAGCGCTCTCGAGCGTCTCGCGCCCCACATCGACTCCCTAGCCGAGGCTGAGGGCTTGAACGCGCATGCGCGTTCCGTGTGGGAGCGTTTGGATACCGATAAGTGATGTCTAGGTCCGAAAGCGTCATACCTCCAGCCAGGGCGGACCTCGCCGACGTCGAGCCGTACGTCTCCCCCCAGATGCCGGCGCGGTACCGGATGAACACCAACGAGTCGCCTTATCCACCGCCCGCGGATCTCATCGACCAGGTAACCGAGGGATTGGCGAGGACTCAGTTCAACCGCTACCCGGATCGCGACGCGCCAGCACTCGTCGCCGCCCTTTCTGAGTACGTGGGCTGGGACCACAACGGCATCTGGGTTGCGAACGGTAGTAACGAGGTCCTGCTCCACGTTTTCCTTACTTTCGGTGGCCCCGAACGGACGTCGGTGACGTTCGAGCCCACCTATTCGCTTCACACGTTGATTCCCAAGATCGCGGGAACCCAGACTCGCCGAGGGGGCCGCGTGAACGGAAGCTGGAGCATCGCGGCCGACGAACTTGAGCGCTCGCTCGACGGAGCCGATATCGCACTTTTCTGCAGTCCCAACAATCCCACAGGGGGACTGGAGGACCGCAGAACCATCGAGCGCGCCGCTGAACTCGTTCCACTCGTGGTGGTGGACGAGGCCTACATAGAGTTCGCTCGGAAGGGATCGAGCTTCCTAGACATGCTCGGTGACCACCCCAATGTTGTGATCACCAGGACCTTCTCGAAAGCATGGAGCCTTGCGGGGGCACGTCTGGGGTATCTCTTAGCCGATGAGGGGATCGTTAACGAGATGGCGAAGGTGCGCCTGCCTTACTCGTTGTCGGCGTTCTCCCAACTGATAGGAGCCGCAGCTCTGGATCACGATTCCGACGCGCGCGAACGGATCAAAGCTATAAGGACCGAACGCACGCGGATCGCCGAAGGCATCGAAAGTGTCGGATGCCGGGTTCATGGGAGCGACGCGAACTTCGTTCTGTTCGATGTGGGGACCGACTCGGATACATCGAAGACCGAAAGCGTGTGGAGGGCGTTGCTCTCCAAGGGAGTACTGGTTCGCAACTATCCTCAAGACCCGGTGCTAGCTGGTTGCTTGAGGGTGACTGCGGGGACGGCGATGGAGACGGACGCGTTCCTGAACGCGCTTGAGGAGGTTCTGTGATGGGGCGCACGGCCAAGATCGAGCGCACGACCACCGAGACCGCGGTCGTCATCTCCCTTGATCTCGACGGCGGTGATGTGGTGGTGGCGACCGGCGTTGCCTTCTTCGATCACATGCTGGATCAGTTGGGAAGGCACGGGGGGCTGGGTCTTGCTATCGAGGCGAAAGGCGACCTCGAGATCGATGCTCATCACACGGTCGAGGACACAGGGATCGTCCTTGGAGAGGCACTGACGCAAGCACTGGGCGAGAAAAGAGGTATCCGTCGCTATGGGGACGCCACCGTCCCTATGGAAGAGGCCTTGGCCCAGATCGCTTTGGACATCTCGGGGCGGCCACTGTTGGTGTACGACGTGGATATCCCTGCCGAGACGGTCGGCGACTTCGACACCCAATTGACCGAGGAATTCCTACAAGCCTTCTGTCGAGCGGGAGGCTTAACGCTGCACGTTCGTCTGTTGGCGGGCCGCAACGCGCATCATTGCGTCGAGGCGATCTTCAAGGGATTGGCCCGCGCCCTGTCCGATGCGGTCGCGATCGATCCGCGCGCCGGAGACGCGGTTCCCTCGACCAAAGGCGTGCTTTAAGCGATGCGGGTCGCACTCCTCGACTATGGGATGGGCAACCTGCGTAGCGTCGCCAAGGCACTGGAGGTCGCAGGAGCGGATGTCGTCACGACATCGGACGAGGCAACGATCGATGCTGCCGATGCCATGTGCATCCCGGGGCAAGGCATCCTGGATCGCTGTTTGCGGAACATCTCGGATCTGGGACTTACAGATCTCGTTCGAGAGTGGATCGGAGCGGACAGGCCCTATCTCGGCATCTGCCTCGGTATGCAATTGTTGTTCGACCGGAGCGAAGAAGCCGGGGGTACGGATGGGCTGGGTCTGATGAGGGGCGAGGTCACGCGGCTACCGGGTACAGTCACCGTTCCTCACATCGGGTGGAACACCGTGGAAGAGGACTACTTCTACTTCGACCACTCGTTCGCTGTGCACCCGCATGAAGATCTATCAGGCGTGGTCACGGGATGGTGCGAACACGGGGAACGATTCGCTGCTCGGATCGAAAGCGGTTCGGTCACGGCTGTTCAGTTCCACCCAGAGAAAAGCGGCCCCGCCGGCATCGAGTTACTAAGAAAGTGGGTTCAGCAAAATTGAGCTTCACCGTCTATCCCGCCGTTGACATCTCGGAAGGACGATGCGTCCGCTTGCTGCAGGGCGTGTTCGGAACAGAAACCGTTTACTCCGATGATCCGGTCAAGGTCGCTATCGGATTCTCGAAGGCCGGCGCTCGTTGGCTTCATATCGTCGACCTCGACGGTGCGAAGACCGGAGAGCGGCGTAATCGCGAGCTCGTCCTCGAGGTGATCAAGGCGGCGTCCTGTCCGGTCCAAGCAGGAGGGGGGCTCCGGAGCCTCGACGATGTCGAGGAGATGCTGGCGGCCGGAGCGAACCGCGCCGTTCTGGGCACGGTTGCTCTCGAGGACCCAGACGAGATGGCCAAAGCCTGCAAGAGGTATGGCGAGCGGATCGCAGTGTCACTCGACGCGAGGGGTGGCGAGCTTGCGGCACACGGGTGGACGGTAGGAACGGGAGTGCCCGTGCTCGATGCTGTGAAGTCTTTCGAGGAGGCGGGCGTTGCTCGCTTCATCTACACCGATGTCAGCCGCGACGGGATGTTGTCTGGCCCCGATATCGAGGGTCTCCTACGGCTGAAGGAAGCTACATCTCTGCCCGTGATCGCTTCGGGAGGGATCAGCTCGATCGATGACATCAGATCGTTGCTTCCACTTCGCAAGTCGGGGATCGAAGGCGCCATCGTGGGCCGCGCTCTTTACGAGAACAAGTTCGATGTTCGAGAAGCTCAGATAGTCGCCGACGAGCTGGGCGACCACGATGACGAGCCTCTCCGAGAGCCCCGCTAAGAAACTCCGAACTTTCTTCAGAGAATCCTCCCAAGCAAGGGCAAAAACGTCGCACCCCTTCGTCAAGATTGAGGGATGGAAGTCGCCCTTCTGGAACAAGCCATCGAACTGGCCGAAAAAGCCAATGCCGGTCTCGAGCCAGAGCTTCTGCCCGGCCCCGAAGCCCGCAGACTGCTGGGTCTCTATGCGCGTCTCGAGAGGATCGGCGCTTTCGGAGTAACCACGCTGGCTCGCAAGATCGACGACGCCTCCAGTTTGGCCCGGATCACCGGGACCTCTTTGGGAAAAGCCAAGGACACAGTAGCGACGGGAAAGACCCTGGCCCAGTCCGGAGCGCTGAACGAAGCTCTCAAACACGGAGAAGTGTCTCTGGATCAAGCTAGCCGAGATCGCGAAGGCCGAGGAGTCGGCTCCCGGAGCTGCCGCAAAGCTATTAGCGGTGGCCAAGAAAGAGCCGTTCGCCGTGCTCAGGGAGAAAGCCAGATCTACCAAACTCGAGGCCGAACAACATCAGGGCCTGGCGCAGCGTCAGCATGCGGCGCGTTGTGCTCGCAGCTATCCAGACGAGCTCGGTATGGCGCATGTCCATCTGTCGTGGGAACCGCACGTCGGAGCGCCGATCATTGCAAGGGCCGAGGCCGAAGCTCAACGTTTAGCTAGGGCGGCAAAGAAGACCGGAAACCTAGAGCCATTCGAGCGGTACCTCGCCGATGCCTACGCCAAGTTGTTGTCTGGTTCGGGCAACGGCCGTGCCAAGCGTCCCGAACTCGTGGTGCTGGTCAGCCACGAAGTCACCACGCGTGGTTGGACCGACGTCCGCAAGGGCGAGGTTTGCAAGATCCCGGGTGTTGGACCGGTGTCTCCTCAGGCGGCTAAAGAGATAGCCAAGGATGCCTTCTTGAACGGGGTGTTCTACGACGGCAAGGATCTACGCCAGTTCGCTCGCTGGACGCGCAACACACCCGTCGAGGTCCGCGTGGCTTTGGAGTTGGGTGGGCCACCGGAGTTCGACGGCGTGTCATGCGTGGACTGCGGCAATCGATTCCGTACCGAGATCGACCATGTCGAGCCGCATTCCGCGCTCGGCCCCGCCTCCAATGGCAACCTCAAACCTCGTTGCTGGACATGCCACCAGGCGAAAACGAAACAGGACCGTAAAGCCGGAAAACTCAAACCCCGGGCGCCCGACCCGTGACAAGTCACGAGTTCCGCAGCTGCTGTCTAGACTGATTCCATGGATGGTCCCGCGCTGGATGTCGCGCTGCACGCAGCGCTCGAACCGATCGCGTTCCTGCTGGGCACGTGGCGAGGATCCGGTAAGGGCATCTATCCCTCGATCGACGACTTCACCTATGAGGAAGAGTCGCGGTTCTGGCATGTCGGCAAGCCGTTCCTTGCGTACCAACAAAGAACATGGGCCGCAGGATCGGGAGCTCCGATGCATTCCGAGATGGGTTACTGGCGTCCCCAGCCCGCCGGGGGGATCGAGATCGTCATCAGTCATCCTTTTGGATATGCCGAGATACAGACCGGCACGGTAAGCGGCACGAGCATCGTGACGCGCAGCCTTTCGCTTGCGCCGACACCATCCGCTAAGAGCATCACCGAAGTAACGCGCTCGCTGTCGGTTGCCGATGACGTACTGACCTACGCGGTGTCGATGGCGGCCGAAGGGTATGAACTTCAAGCTCACCTCGAAGCGGAGCTGCTGCGTTCCTAGAGAGAGACGGGAACCGGTCCTTGAGGCCGCCGAGCTGCCTAGCTCTCGGGGTCGCCGATCGCATAGAAGCCCCCGTCGCGCGACCCAACGAAGATCTGTCCTTTCCACACCGCCGGTGTCGATTCGATGCAACCCGGAAGCGTCACGGTCCAGAGTTCAGGCGGCGGCCCTACTAGGGGAGAGGACACGTCGTACGCATGTAGGACACCGTCGCAATCACCGACTATGAGTGTTTCGTCCACGACGACCGGCGAACTCCATGCCGGGGCGGCTAGGGGGCTTTCCCATTCGATGCTCCCGGTGCTCCTATCGATAGCGAGTAACCGACCGGTGTTGGTCGTCGCGTAAAGCGCGTTTCGATAGATCGCGGGAGTTGACCAGATCCCGCCGTCCCCCCCGGATTCGCCTGGAACCGGAACAGACCAGACGAGAGGGTCGTCTGGTCTGTTGGGATCGAGCTTTACGAGTTGACCGACTTCGAGTCCCCGCGCGTTGAACAGCTCGAGTTCGGCGGATGCGTACAAGAATCCCTTGTCATCGATGACCACAGAAGCATCGGTGTCTTCACCCATCCAGAACCTGAAGACACGCTCGTACTTCGAGCCCCCTTTGAGGAGGCGACTGATGTCCCACCCCTGGATCAGCCCTCCGGAGTTGCCGAAGTAGACGATGCCTTCGCGAAAGGCGACCGAATTCTCGATGGACACCTCGTTCGAACCGAGATCGGCTAGAAGCTGATCGTCGAAACCGGGGATCATCGCTCTGATCTCGGGGTCAACCGTTACCTTCCCCTCGGCATCCCGACCCCGGTTGAGTTTCACGACGTAGAACCACGAGTTCTCGCCACCTTCTAGCAGGTAGTCATCGATCACGAGTCCAGAAGAGTCCCAGTCGTTGTTCCACATCGGTTGAGGTGCTGATGCCGCGTCGAGGCTCCACAACTCGACAGGTGTGGACCCTCGATCGAGCGCGAGCACGTGATAGAAGTTGTCGCGCGAACCGGAGTACAGCAACGGGTACCCATCGGGGTCGGAGGTGACCGTGCCTTTGATGATGTCACCGGTGAAGAAGGGCTCGTAGAGCTCGGCCCCGGTTGTGGCGTCGAGCACATGCACGGCTCTGTCGTAAGCACCGAACCGAACCTGTGTGGTGCCGTCTACTTCGACAACGTTCGGCTGACCCGTCCACCCGGTCCCACACCAGGTTCGTGGGCCGGACCCATCGTCAGATACAGCACACATCCCCCCGCTCGCCGGATATCGCCACAGGATCTCCGGATGTTTGGGGATCGGACCTTGGCCGTAGAACATGCGCGAGGCGTTGCCTCGGAAGGTGGTCAGTCCTTCGACGCCGGTGTTGATCGGTCCGCTGTAGTCGGGTTCTTCGGGCTTGGGAGCCTTCTCAGGCTTTTCGGCTCCATCATCGGGGGACTCTTCCGCCTCGAGACCCCGCCGTTCGCGCTCTTCCTCCAGACCTGGAGTGCACGCTTGCGATACGAGCATCAAAACGGCGATCGCTAAGCCGGTTCCTACCCGATGCATCAGATCAGGATACGGGGGAGTCCGCTTAAGAACGGGTTATCCGTGGGCTCGGCTACCGTTCAAGCATGCTGGCCAAGCGAGTGATCCCATGTCTAGACGTGGACAAAGGCCGGGTGGTTAAGGGTGTCCGCTTTGTTGAACTTCGCGATGCGGGGGATCCGGTCGAGCTTGCAGCTCGATACGACTCCGAGGGCGCTGACGAAGTTGTGTTCCTCGACATCACGGCGTCCCACGAGGGGCGCGATCTGATCCTGGACGTCATCTCCCGAACGGCGGAGTCGATGTTCATCCCACTGACGGTGGGTGGCGGGGTACGTACCGTGGATGACGTTCGCCGACTGCTGAGAGCGGGCGCCGACAAGGTTGCGATCAACACCGCCGCGGTACTGGAACCGGGCCTCATCAGCGAAGTCGCCGACGAATTCGGAAGTCAGGCGATCGTCCTCGCGATCGACGCGCGAGCCGAGGGAAGCACCTGGGAGGTCTACGTCAGAGGGGGCAGAGATGCCACCGGGCTGGACGCGGTGGCCTGGGCGATCAAAGGAGCTTCATCGGGAGCTGGCGAGATCCTCCTCACTTCGATGGATCGCGACGGAACCACAAACGGCTACGACCTTGCACTCACGAGCGCCGTCTCGAAAGCCGTACCCGTACCCGTCATAGCGTCCGGCGGGGCAGGTCGTCCCGAGCATCTGGCTGAAGCGGTCGACCCCGCTCTTGGTGGAGCAGAAGCAGCACTTGCGGCTTCGGTGTTTCACTTCGAGGAGTTTTCGGTAACAGACGCCAAGCGAGCCATCGCCGACCGTGGTCTGCCCGTTAGGATTCCCTGAGATGACGACACTTCTTCATATCGATACCCCCCTTCTGAGCCCCGTGATGCGGCACGAGGTGGGCGAGGCTGTCATGGACGACCTGATCTTCATCGACCACGACGGGAAGAGGATCGTGGTCGGCACGATCCTGGAGGAGTCGATCTTCGATCGCCGCGAAGACGTAGTCGATGAGTTCTGGAAGATGCACGACTTAGGGGCCGACGAGCTGGTCCGAGACGAGTCGTTCCCGTTGCCTCACCTGTTCGCCGAGATCACGGTGCGCGCCCTCGCGAAACTTCAAGTGACGTCGGTCATCGTGCCGCCCGGTTTTGGAGTGCTTGAGGCCGATTACCTTCGGGGCAAGGGTTTGGAAGTGGTCGTCGACGATGAGGCATGGGCCATGCGACGCAGAGCGAAGTCTCCCTGGGAGCTGGAGGGGATGGAGCGAGCTCAAAGGGCAGCCGATACCGCGATGCTTACCGCTGCACGGATGCTTCGCGAGGCCGAGCCCACGAGCTCTAACCAACTCAAGTTCGACGGCGAGATCCTGACCGCCGAGTGGATCCGTGAAGCTATGTCGGCCGAACTCTTGACGCAGGGCGCTGAAAGCGAAGAGATCATCGTGCACTCGGGCGATGCATGCCTCGAGGGGCACCAGATCGGCAGCGGGCCGATCCTCGCGGACCAGTCGTGCATCATCGATTGCTTCCCGCGCGATCGCAAGACCGGTGCTTACACAGACATGACGCGCACCTTCGTGCCGGGAGAACCTTCCGACGATCTCCGCCGGCTACACAAGCACTGCCTGGAGGCACTACATATCGCCTTCGATTCAACTAGGGCCGGGACCAAAGGTGGTCACGCAAAGGTCGTCGAGCACTTCCACGGCAACGGTTATCCAACCTTCGACATGCACGAGGGCCCGGGCACGCTTGACCACGGTTTCTTCCACTCGCTCGGTCACGGCGTCGGTCTCGAGGTTCACGAAAGACCGCGCCAGGGCCGCCGCTCGGAGGAACTTGTGGTCGGGGATGTCGTCGCGCTCGAGCCCGGCCTCTACTTCCGCGGGATGGGTGGCGTAAGGCTCGAGGACACCGTCGTAGTGACCGAGGACGGCATCGAACACCTGACGGATCCCTTCCCCTACGACCTCCAGCCCTAGAAGAGAAGAAGAAGAAAAAGGTCTGATGTCTGAGGAAATAGACCGAGGTCGCTTCGGGTTCTCTGAGCTTCGCTACAACGCCGATGGGTTGCTCCCTGCGATAGTTCAAGACGCGTCGACGGGAGAGGTGTTGATGCTCGCGTGGTGCGACGAGGAGGCTGTCCGACGAACGCTCGATAGTTCGACGACCTGGTTCTGGAGTCGTTCGCGTCAGGAGTACTGGAACAAGGGAGCAACATCGGGCAATGTTCAGAACGTCGTCGACTTGCGCTACGACTGCGATCTGGATGCGCTTCTGATGGTCGTCGAGGCAGCCGGGCCTGCATGTCACACCGGGGAAACTTCTTGTTTCTATCGCAGCCTGATCGCCGAAGGGGGGTAAGCGATCCACCGCCCGGCACGCGAAGAGTTCCTGGAACTCGCCGAGAAGCACAACGTGGTCCCCGTGTGGCGCGAAGTGCTTGCGGATTTCCAGACCCCCGTCGCCGCGTTCATGAGGCTCGCTCCGCAACCGAACGGTTTCCTGCTCGAGAGTGTCGAAGGAGGCGAGCGTTGGGCTCGTTACTCGTTCTTGGGCGGAGATGCATTCGCGACGGTAAAGGCGGTGGATGGTCGGATCATCGTCGAGGGAGCAGCGCCAGTCACTCCCGAGGAGGGCGAAGGACCCCTAGCTTACGTTCGCCGGTTGCTGGCCGCGTTCGATGCTCCCGATCTCGAAGGCTTGCCTCCGCTGCACGGAGGCGCGGTCGGATACGTCGGTTACGACTGTGTGCGCGAACTTGAACGCCTGCCCGACGAACCCTCGGACGATCTAGGGCTTCCGGATCTCGCCCTGATCCTGACGCGCAGCTTCGTGGTCTTCGATCACTTGAGGCAGCGAGCGTTCGTTATCACGAACGTTGCGATCTCCGACGACCCTGCGGGTCAGTACGAAGAGGCTTGTGCCCTGTGCGACGAGGTGGTAGAGAAGCTCGCTATGCCTCTGGGGTCTCCCCAGATGGATCTCGAGCTCGACTCCGAGATCGACTTCCGTTCCGAGGTCTCCGATGAGACGTATGCGTCTTGGGTTGCAACGGCGAAGGAGCACATCTACGCGGGTGACATCTTCCAGGTCGTCCCGTCGCGCCGGTTCGAGGCTCCGTTGCGAGGCTCGGCACTGGGCGCATACAGAGCTCTTCGAGCGCTTAATCCCAGCCCCTACATGTACTTCCTGAGGTTCGGCCCCACGGATGATCATCCCGATGTTGAGATCGCGGGATCTTCTCCGGAGCCACTCGTTCGAGTGATGGGCGATCACGTGGTTACACGACCGATCGCCGGAACGAGAGGCCGCGGGGCTAACGAAACAGAGGATCAGGCGCTGGAAGAGGACCTTCTCTCGGACGAGAAGGAACGCGCAGAGCACGTGATGCTTGTCGATCTGGCGCGCAACGATGTGGGCCGCGTTGCGAGATACGGAACCGTCGAGGTAGATGAGTTGATGAGCGTCGAGCGGTACAGCCATGTGATGCACATCGTCTCAAGCGTGACGGGAAAACTCCGTGAAGACAGAACAGCCTTCGACGCTCTAACGGCATGTTTCCCAGCGGGAACCGTTTCCGGTGCACCAAAAGTGAGGGCCATGGAGATCATCGATTCCTTGGAAGTAACGAAGCGTGGGCCATACGCGGGGGTTGTTGGCTACTTCGATTTCTCGGGGAACCTCGACACCTGCATCACGATCCGTACCATCGTTGCTTCGCAGGGTCGCGCTTTCGTGCAGGCCGGAGCCGGTGTGGTCGCCGATTCTGTGCCGGAAGCAGAGGCGGAGGAGACGCGCCGGAAGGCGGAGGCGCTGCTTCGGGCGGCCCTCGCGGCGGAGAACCTCACTTAGTGATGACATTGCGCTACTTACCCTTGATCGCCATCGTTGCGCTTGCTTCTTGCAGCAGCGAGTCGCGCCGCTTCGAAACGCCGGAGGTGAGCGGGCCCCCTCAGGTGCAGATGGATGTGGTCGAGCAGCACTCGGAGCAGTTCGACACGGATGTCCCGCAGCGGCTCGCCGGATCCCAAGAGGAACAAGCAGCTGCCAGTTACATCACCGGCACGCTCCAACAGAACGGCTACTTCGTGAGGTTGGAATCCGTTCCGGTCGCGGACCTCGTGCGATCGACGAACGTGATGGCAGCTCCGTCTGGTTCCGACGAACCCGAGGTGGTCGTGGTAGTGCCTTATTCGACCGGACCTGGTCATGACTCCTCAGGCCTTGCTCTGGGGCTTTTCCTAGAGACCGCCCGAGCGCTGAACGTGGAAGAGCCTCAGCATGCCGTGCACATGGTTGCGGTGGGGGCCGAGTACGCGGATGTGGAGGGTGGTGCTCTGGGGTCCAGGCGTTTGGCGCGTTTCATGCTGGATGAAGGTTGGGACCCGTTGGTGATCCAACTTGTCGACATCACGCAAGGCGGTTCTCTGACCGTCTCGGGAGACAGATCCGAAGAACTCGTGGACGCGATGACGGCCATCACCGGCCCGTTCACCGAATTCGATCAGGGGTCCCTCAGCATTGAGCCCGACGTATTCTCCACGGCCGGTTTCGATCGCTTATTGATCTCGGGTGACGCCGAGAAGGTGGGGGACGTTCTGATCGAATTCCTTCGTCGTTTCACGCAATAGGGTTTCGAGCATGTCTTTCCTGCAGGATCTCCTCGTAGCAACGAACTCTCGGGTTGCATCTGCGAAGGCGGCGATAGCCGAGGATGCACTCGAGCAGAGGATCGCTTCGGCAGAGCCCCCTCGAGGTTTCGCGGCGGCCCTCACGGTCCAGCCGTCCCTCATCGCCGAGATAAAGCGCGCCACTCCGAGCAAGGGAGACATCGCACGGGATCTAGACCCGCGGAAGGTCGCAGCTGCGTACGCGGCCGGCGGGGCGGCTGCGATCTCGGTACTAACCGAACCCGATCATTTCAAGGGGTCTCTCGACGACCTGGCTGCGGCTCGAGAAGCCGGACTGCCTGTCCTGCTCAAAGACTTCGTCGTGGACCCATTCCAGATCCACGAAGCGCGGGCGTGGGGAGCCGATGCCGTGCTCTTGATCGTGCGGTGTGTCGGAGATGATCTCGGCGAACTGCAGCAAACAGTACGAGCTCTTGGGATGGACGCTCTTGTCGAAGTGTTCGACGAAACCGACATGGAGCGCGCGTTGTCGGTCGGGGCCGATCTGATCGGCATCAACCACCGTGACCTCGAGACATTCGAGGTCGACCTGGACCGAACCGCGAAACTGGCACCGATGGTCCCGGACTCCGTAACTGTCGTCGCTCTATCCGGAGTTTCGGAGCGGGCCGAAGTGGAGGCTCTCGTGGCAGCAGGAGCTAGGGCAGTGCTGGTCGGCACCAGCCTCGTGACGGCCGATGACCCGGCTGCCAAGATCCGAGAGCTGCTCGGCTCATGACAGACATGGCACAGGTTCCCGATCCCCGCGGGCGCTTCGGCGAGTTCGGCGGCAAGTACGTGCCCGAGGCACTGATGGGTGCGCTCGACGAGCTCGAGAAGCATTGGGAGGCGGCACGCTCTGACAGAGAGTTCCTCGGTGAGCTCGATGACCTGCGCCGGGACGTGATCGGTCGGCCAACGCCGCTCTACGAAGCAACGCGATTCTCCGAACGCGTGGGGGCAAGGGTCTTGCTGAAGAGAGAGGACCTCGCTCACACGGGAGCTCACAAGATCAACAACACGGTCGGGCAGGTCCTTCTTGCGAAGCGCATGGGAAAGAAGCGCATCATCGCGGAGACGGGCGCCGGTCAGCATGGTGTAGCTACTGCAACAGCCGCGGCGTACTTCGGTCTCCCGTGCGTTGTTTACATGGGGGCGATCGATGTCAGGCGACAGAACCTCAACGTGATCCGCATGGAGATGCTCGGAGCCACCGTGGTTCCCGTCGAGAGCGGGTCCGCGACCCTCAAGGACGCGATCAACGAAGCACTCCGTGATTGGGTTACGAACGTCGAGGACACTCATTACGTGATCGGCTCTGTAGTTGGTCCGCATCCCTACCCCGAACTCGTAGCAACGCTTCAAGCAGTGATCGGAGATGAGGCAAGGGCGCAGTGCCTCGACCTCACGGGTGGGTTCCCCGATGAAGTCGTCGCTTGCGTGGGCGGGGGGAGTAACGCGATCGGATTGTTCAGGGCGTTCTATCGCGACGAAGGCGTTCGTTTGGTCGGGGTCGAAGCCGCAGGGGAGGGACTCGACGGTCGACACGGAGCTTCGATCACACGAGGGGAGCCCGGGATCCTCCACGGAGCTCGGAGCCTTCTCCTTCAAGACGATGAGGGACTCATCACGGAGGCTCATTCGGTTTCCGCAGGACTCGATTATCCGGGGGTAGGACCCGAGCATGCATGGCTCGCGACGTCGGGCCGTGCCACCTACGAGACCATCACCGATGACGAGGCTCTCGAGGGATTCAAGGCGCTCGCCGAGACCGAAGGGATCATCCCTGCGCTCGAGACGTCGCACGCGATCGCCTACGTGCTGAAGCATGCACAAGCAGACTCCACGATCCTGATCGGACTTTCGGGCCGGGGCGACAAGGATGTCGGGACGGTCGCTGAGGCACTGGGGCGATGACTGCGCTGCTGGACCATCTCCAAGTTCGGATGCGAGAGGGGCGCAAGCTCCTGGTTCCTTACCTGATGACAGGGATCCCCGATAAGGAATCGTTCGGGGCTGCCTTCCATGCTGTGGCGGAGCATGCCGATGTGGTCGAGCTGGGACTCCCTTACTCCGACCCTCTGATGGATGGACCGGTGATCGCGGCTGCGGGTGACCGAGTGATCCGGGCCGGCATCGGCCCCCTCCATGCGCTCGAGATCGCTTCACAGCTCTCCCCGGGGACCATGCGCGTCGTCATGACGTACTACAACCCCATCCACCGGGTCGGCGAGAAAGAGTTCTGCAGGCGGGTGTCCGACGCAGGTTGCTCAGGATTGATCGTCCCCGATCTGCCCCTGGAGGAGTCGGCCGATCTGCGGGATGCAGCAGCCTCCGAGGACCTTGCCTGGATCCCCCTGGTAGCTCCGACCTCGTCCCCCGAGCGGGTGGCCGCGATCACCGCAGCCGCCACGGGCTTCGTATACGCAGTGTCGACCCTGGGGGTCACCGGCACCCGGGACTCGCTCTCGGACAGAGCCTCTCGGGTCGTGGAGGCTTGCCGGACCGCCACCGATCTACCGGTACTGGTGGGGATAGGCGTTAGCAACGCTCAGCAGGCGGTAGAGGCCGCAGCGGTCGCCGATGGGGTCGTTGTGGGCTCCGCCGTGGTCCGAGCGGTCCTGGAAGAGGGGGCCGAGGCGGCAGGAGCCTTCCTTTCGGGCCTACGGTCTGCCCTGGACAACATGTCTAAATAATCGACATTCTGTCCGATTTACGTATTTCTCCTGAGGTGTTCGAGCTCAATTCCGGGGTACGAACGTCGATAGGTGTTTCAGTAACCCAATCACCTCTTCAGGAGGATCGACATGAGGCAAGTGAGGATCTTCAAGGGTCGCAGACCCCGCTAGAAGAACACCCGCAACGCCGAGGGGCCGCGAGCTTCGCCCTCGATCTTCACCACCGCAGCCACGTGCCCGCCCCGCCGCGTTCGTGCGCTTTCCTGACGCCTTCCTATACTCGTCGCGGACAGCGAGTCTAAGGAGGCGGATCTTCCATGCTGGATCTTTACGAGCGGCAACTGAAGTCCACCGAAGGGGTCGTGGCAGGGATATCTCCCGACCAGTTCGGAGATCCCACCCCCTGCACGGAGTGGAACGTCGAAAAGGTTCTCGACCACCTCATCGGTGGTCTGATGACCTTCGCTGCCGGCGACACCGCCGGTGGGTCCGACGCCATCGGCGGATCCGGCCATGCAGCTTCGGGGCATGTCGAGGCGTATCGGAAGGCTGCCGACGACGCCCTCGCCACCTTCCAAGCCCCCGGCGCGCTCGAAGGGCCTCTCCACTTCCCTTGGGGAGACACACCTGGCGCCATGGCACTGGGGCTCGCTCTAGCCGACGCCACCGTCCACGGCTGGGACCTGGCGACGGCAACCGGACAGAAGTACGAGATCGACACCGATATCGCCGAGTCGGTCCTCGGAGTCGTCTCCATGATGGAGCCGAAAGGCGAGTGGCCTCGAGGCGACAACTTCAAGGCTCCGGTCGAGATCCCCGCCGACGCCCCAGCTGCCGACCAACTGATCGCCTACCTAGGCCGCCAGCCCTAACCCGAAACTGTCGCACCGTCTGGCTAGCGTGGGTTTATGGAGACCGCACAACCTGACGGGTGACACGTCCGACCTCCCAACGGGAGGCCGCCCTATATCTGGTCGAACTAGGCCTGAACGACTGCCAGATCGGCCGCGCTATGGACATCCCTCACGGGACGATTCGGGGATGGCGACACCCAACCTACGTTCACAAGGTGGGCGCACGGATTGTCGATGGCTGCCCCCGCTGCCACAAAGCGAAGCTCGACGACAAGGCCTACGCATATCTACTCGGCCTGTACCTCGGGGATGGTTGGCTGCGTCCGGGAAGACGCGATGTCTTTGCTTTGGAGATCTACTGCTGCGATCGCTATGTCGGGCTTATCGCCGAAGCCTCGGCCGCCCTAGCCGCTGTTCTCCCCAATGGGTGGGACGCAGTGGGGTATCAGCAAGCGCTCGGAGTCATCACTGTGCGTGGCTATTGGAAGCACTGGCCCTGCCTCTTTCCGCAACACGGGCCGGGTCCCAAGCACGAACGCCTGATCATCCTGGAAGCGTGGCAGCAAGAGATCGCCGACCGCCACCCTCAGCTGCTGCTGCGCGGATTGATCCACTCCGACGGTTGGCGAGGACGCAACCAGGGGCGTGGCCAGAACGGAAAGCTCTACTACTACCCTCGCTACCAGTTCTCAAATGTCTCCGACGACATCAGGCAGATCTTTAGAGACGCATGCGAGAGACTCGGGGTCGAGTGCAAGAAGAGCAACTGGAACACGATTTCGGTTTCGCGTCGGGAAGCGGTTGCCTTCCTAGACATATTCGTGGGCCACAAGTACTAGCCTTAGCTACTAGAGTTTCGACGATCGCGCCGCGGTGGAGGAACGGGAGACTCTATGCCCTCAAAAGGCATTGTCCGAAAGGGCGTGTGGGTTCGAATCCCACCCGCGGCACCATCGGGGGCCGGAACCTTCCGGCCCCCGATATCCTCTGCGGGATGCGTCTCCACAAGAACCTCTCGCAGGTGCGTGAGCGGCTGAACAAGGCCCGTGAGGAACTACGGATAGCCGAGGAACAGCTGCTTTTCCAGATGGACGTATTGGAAGAGGCCAAAACGAGGGCGCTGGTCGCGGAGACGCCGCTGGCGGACCGGGACTATCAAGACGCCAGGCGCGACTACGACTTGGCGGACAAGGCCCGTGGGGTCGTGCAGGACGAGATCAAGGAGTTGGAGGCGGAGCAGGATCGCCTCCTCGACAGGATGCTGGGGTAGACGTGAGCACTAACGACAATTCCAAGACGAGGATCCTCATCGCGGAAGACGAGGCGATCATCAGGCTCGATCTGAAAGAGATGCTCGAGGAAGAGGGATTCGACGTGGTGGGGGAGGCATCCGATGGAGATGCGGCCCTTCGCCTCGCACGGGAGCACCAACCGGATCTGGTGATCATGGACATCAAGATGCCGGGGATGGACGGACTCGCCGCAGCCGAGAAGATCCGGGAGGACAGCCTGGCGGCGGTCCTGATCCTGACAGCTTTCTCGCAGAAGGATCTCGTCCAACGCGCCGCTGAGGCGGGAGCTATGGGCTATCTGGTGAAGCCCTTCCAGAAAACGGACCTGATGCCGGCGATCGACATAGCTCTGACCCGTCAAGCCGAGATCGACCATCTCCGCAAGGAAGCCTCATCGGCCACCGATCAGCTAGAGACGCGCAAGATCGTCGATAGAGCCAAGGGCAAGCTGATGGATTCCGAACAGATGTCCGAGGCGGACGCCTTCAGACACATCCAGAAACAAGCCATGGACGCGCGCCGTTCGATGAGAGACGTCGCCGAAGAGATCCTCAACGCCTGAACGTCCCGAACCTCACAAAGGGCCGTTCAGCGGTATCGAGGGTCGCAAGAAGTCCGGCAGATGTACACGAACTGGGCATCTGTGTGAGTACACTAAGCCGGCTCACCGTTCTGGAGAGCTTGGGTGGTCCTGCGCGTGGCGCGGTCCACGCCGCCCAATGGGTTCGGAGGGTATGTACTAAGGGGGATTTGCATGAAGGGTTCTAAGTGGCTAGCGATGTTCGCCTTGCTGCTTGCCGTCGCTCTTATCGGTGCTGCATGTGGCGGCGACGATGACGAGGGTGACGACGCGGGCGGTAGCGATGAGCCAAAGGATTGCACCTGGACGATCGGAACGATGGGCGCACTGTCGGGTGACTATGCCACCCTGGGCGTACCGATCTCCGAGGGTGTTGAGTTCGCGGTAACTCAAGCGAACGAAGAAGGAAGTCTGGCATGCACCCTCGAGTACACATCCGAGGACAGCCAGGGATCGCCCGACCAGGCACCTGCGCTTGCGCAGAACCTCGTAGGAGACGAGACACTGGTCGCTTGTATGTGCCCGTACTTCTCCGGAGAGACTCTGGCAACTGGTGAGATCTTCATGGAGGCCGGGGTGCTTATCTCCGGAACGGGAACCAACGACACGATCGACGAGCAGGGCTTCGAGACCTGGTACCGCGCCGTCGCCTCTGACGGTGTGCAGGGCCCGGTTGCGGCTGAGTACATCCAGGCCGTCTACAGCCCGAGCGTCGTGGCAGTCGCGCACGACAACCAGGACTACTCCAAGGGTCTTGCCGAGTCGGTACAAGAAGTACTCGGTGACACCGCTGTTGGTCCCTTCGTGATCAACCCGGAAGAGACCGACTACTCGGCGGTCGTCGCACAGATCAAGGACGCTGCTCCGGACGTCGTCTACTACGGTGGTTACACACCGCAGGCTGGCCCGCTCATGAAGCAGCTCCAGGAAGCCGGCGTCGATGTTCCGTTCGTCTCTGGCGACGGCACCAAGGACCCGAGCTTCGGTGAGCTCGTCGGTGAAGGCGCCGAGGGCGCCATCGTCACTTGTCCGTGCGCCGACCCGCTGAAGATCGACGGGGCCACGGAGTTCGTCGATGCGATGAGTGCCGAGTACGGAGAGAACGCTCCGGGCACGTTCGCGACGGACCTCTACGACGTCACGAACATCGTCATCGAGGCGCTGTCTGGCCTCAGTGGTGACGAGCCCATCGAGGACGTTCGTGCTGCAGTGGTCGAGCACTTCGCTAACGCCGACGGTATCCAGGGCATCGCCAAGGCGTACTCCTGGAGTGACGTTGGTGAGTTCGAAGCCGACCCTCTGGCCGACATCTGGATCTACGAGTGGAGCAATGACGCAGGCAACTTCGTGTCGCTTGGTCCCGCATCCGACTTCGTAGAGTAGAAGCAGCAAGTTCCAAGGTAGGACAAAAGCGCCTAGGAGGGGGGTCGTCAGGCCCCCCTCTTTTTTCGGCTCACACAGACAACGTCCGGTACTTGGTGATAAAAACCTAGGGCAACCAACTCAGACGGGGGGTTCGTTGGACTGTAATACCGGCCTATTAGGCCCCCAGCTCGTGCAAGGTCTGTTGCTCGGTTTCATCTACGCCCTAATCGCCCTCGGATACACGATGGTCTACGGGGTCTTGAAACTGATCAACTTCGCGCACGACTCGGTGTTCATGTTTGGTGGGGTCATGGCCTTCTACGTGTTCGGCCAATGGCTCGGCCTAGTCGACCCATACACGGGCGTCGCGCTGATCGGTGTGCTCATTGCCGTGATTCTCGTTGGAGGTTTGGCGTCATCTGGTGGTGCGGTACTACTCGAGAGGGCCGCCTACCGACCGCTTCGCAAGAGGGGTGCAGCGAGGCTCTCGTATCTGATCTCAGCGATCGGTGCATCGTTCTTCATCACTTACCTGTTCCAGCAGAACTTCCTTCTCGGCCCCGCGAAGCGAAGCTTCCCGAACGTCATGGCGACGGATGAGGCTTTCCATCTGCTCGGGTCGCGGGTTAACAACAAGGGCGTGCTGATCGCGGTCACCGTGATCATCTGCCTGGTGTTGTTGGACCGGCTGATCAACAAGACGCGTACCGGACGAAGCATCCGTGCACTCTCCGAAGACGTCGTCGCAGCGCAGCTGATGGGCGTGAACGTCACGCGCGTGATCGTTCTTACGTTCGCCATCGGTGGTTTCTTCGGTGGCGTCGCCGGTTCCCTTTACGGACTGCAGTACGGCAACGTGGTCTGGAACATGGGGTTCATCCCCGGCGTGAAAGCCTTCACGGCAGCCGTCCTCGGCGGCATCGGGAATATCCGAGGGGCGATGCTCGGGGGGATCATCCTGGGGATGGTTGAAAACCTGAGCGTTGTTTGCATCGGCGCCGAGTGGAAGAACGTCGTTGCCTTCGTGATCCTGCCGTTGGTCCTCCTATTCAAGCCCACAGGAATCATGGGCGAGAGGATCGGTGGCTGATGGCGAGCGCGATGAATCTGAAGCGACCGAAAGCCATAGATCAACTGAGCAGCGCATGGGCCAAGCTCGGACCCTTCCGTTACTTGGTAGCGGGCGCACTCATGATGTTGGTACCGGTGATCATGGAAGCCGAGATCGTCCCCACGTGGACCCTGGTAGGTCACCTGAAGGGCGGGTTCGGGACCAACGTCTTGTTCTTGACTGGAGTGTGGATCCTCCTCGCGCTCGGATTACAGGTCGTCGTTGGTATGGCCGGTCTATTGGACCTCGGCTACGTGGCGTTCCTGATGCTGGGTGCGTACACGACCGCCATGTTCACGCAGTCGGGCGCCGACACCCAGTTCCACTTCGCAACGCTGAACCCATGGCTGGTCTTGCCGATCGCACTGCTCGTAGCGATGTCGGCAGGGGTGATCCTCGGCGTTCCAACGCTGAGGTTGCGCGGTGACTATCTAGCCATCGTCACGCTTGGGTTCCACGAGATCGTGCGTCAGACGATGAACAACCTGACGATCACGAACGGGTCCCGAGGGATCTTCGGCATCCCACACCCTTCCGTTCCCGGCACGAAAGAAGAAGGGGGGTTCGGGTTCGTAGAGCTAGGGCTCGATGCCGTGCCCTACTGGCAATGGTTACTTGTGCCGGCGATCATCCTTGCGGTGATCATGATCAAACATCTCGAGGACTCTCGGGTGGGCCGCTACTGGACCGCGATCCGTGAGGACGAGGTTGCGGCATCTGCGATGGGCGTCCCAGTGACGAAGATGAAGGTTCTTGCTTTCGTCATAGGCGCATCGACATCCGGAGTGGCTGGCTGGATCTACGCAGTGAAGTTCAACTACATCAGCCCCAACAACTTCCCGCTGTTGCAATCGATCCTGGTCTTGTGCGCAGTGGTCATCGGAGGTTTGGGAAGCATCGGTGGGGCCGTGCTCGGCGCCATAGTCGTGATCATGCTTCCCGAGATCGTCCGAGAGGCTTCTGGAGGGGCCGAGATCTTTGGGTTCAACATCGAGACAGGCCGTATCGCCGTGTTCGGCATCCTGCTGGTCATCGTCATGATCTTCAGACCGGGTGGCCTACTCGCCGCACGTAGACGCCGGATCGAGCTGATGGAAGCTAGCCCGGCCGATGCGACCATCGCCGCGGTGGCGGAAACTCACGTTGCTGCCGAACAACCGGTGACGCACGACCCCAGCGAGGGTGGTGAATAGATGGGCACCATCCTTCAGGTAGACAAAGTGACGATGCAGTTCGGTGGCCTCCGAGCGCTGGGTGACGTGAGCTTCGAGATCGAAGAGGGCGAGATCTTCGGATTGATCGGGCCGAACGGTGCCGGCAAGACGACCTTGTTCAACTGCATAACCGGCGTGTACGACCCCACCGATGGCGATGTGAACTTCGTCGGCGGGTCGATCACGGGGAAGCGCTCCGACCAGATCGTTCAGTTGGGGATCTGTCGAACGTTCCAGCAGATCCGTCTGTTCCCGAACATGACGGCGCTCGAGAACGTTTTCGTCGGGACCGACGCGCGACACAAGACTCTCGTGTTCGGCGCGATGTTCAGAGGCCCACGTCACAAGCGGGAAGAGAGAGAGGGCGAAGTCAAGGCTCTGGGTCTTCTCGAGTACGTGGGTCTTCGCAAATTCGCCAACGATCTAGCAAAGAACCTTTCGTACGGAGACCAGAGGCGATTGGAGATCGCCCGAGCTCTAGGTACCGAGCCGAAGCTGTTGCTGCTCGACGAGCCGGCTGCCGGTATGAACCCTGCAGAGAAGAACGGGCTTCGGGATCTCGTTCGCAAGATCCGAGATTCAGGCGTCACCGTTCTATTGATCGAACACGACATGAAGGTGGTCATGGGCTTGTCAGACCGCGTTGCGGTTCTAGACCACGGCGAGCGGATCGCCTACGGCCGACCGGAAGAGGTCCAGAAGGACCCGAAGGTCATCGAGGCGTACCTCGGGACCGGAGCCGTGAAGACCGGCACGAAACCACCTGTGACTGAGGGGGAGGCGTGATGGCTACTTCCACACCTCTTCTCGAGCTAAGGGACGTACACGTTCACTATGGCGTGATCGAAGCAGTGCGTGGGATCAACCTCACGGTGAACGAAGGTGAGGTCGTCACACTGATCGGCGGTAACGGTGCCGGCAAGACGACGACGCTTCGGGCGATCTCGATGGTGCATGCGCCGTCGAGTGGCCAGATCCTGTTCAAGGGAGAAGACCTCACCTCGGTGCCGAGCCACGATGTCGTGGCGAAAGGAATCATCCAGGTCCCCGAAGGGCGGCACATCTTCCCGAACATGTCCGTCGGCGAGAACCTCGAGATGGGCGCGTTCGTGAGAGAGGGGGCTCGCAAGGAGGTTGATGAAGACCTCGCACGGGTCTTCGAGCTCTTCCCCCGTCTTCTCGAGAGACGCAAGCAGATGGGCGGGACGCTGTCGGGTGGTGAGCAGCAGATGCTCGCTATCGGAAGGGCGTTGATGGCGCGGCCCAAGATCCTGATGCTGGACGAACCATCGATGGGGCTGGCCCCACAGGTGGTCGAGCTCGTGTTCCAGGTGATCGCCGAGGTGAACTCGCAAGGCGTTCCTATCCTTCTCATCGAACAGAATGCACAGATGGCGCTCCAAGCCGCCAAGCGTGGATACGTGATCGAAACCGGAGAGATCGTGCTCGAAGACGACGCACAGAAACTCCTAGGGAACGACCAGGTGCGCAAGGCATACTTGGGCGAGGAGTAGAGGGTTGCGGATACAGGAGGCAAGGATGAGTGGTGACAAGAGCCGGCTGCTGAAGCTGCTGGCGTTATTCGCCGTGTTGATGCTGGCGTTCGCCGCATGTGGCGAAGACGAAGAACCAACCGATACCGGTTCGCAATCGGAGGAGTCCGAGGAGCCGGCAGAGGAAGAACCAGCGTTCGCAACGCTCGAAGATGGCGTTCTTGCGGTCGGGTCGTGTCTCGACTACAAGCCGTTCGAGTTCGTTAAGGGTGGCGACGAGATGGGCTTCGACGTCGACCTGACTGAGGAGATCGCCGCTCGCCTCGGTCTCGAGGTGCAGTGGGTAACAGCGAACTTCGACACGATCTTCACTTCGGTGGCCGCCGGCCAGTTCGACATGGTGGCTGCTGCTTCGACGATCACCGAAGAGCGTTTGCAGACGGTCGACTTCTCCGATCCGTACTTCAACGCTCGTCAGGGCTTCTCGGTTAACACCGATGCCACTCCGGATATCGCATCGACGGCCGATCTGGACGAGGGCGACGTCGTGGGTGTACAGAAGGGGACGACGGGAAAGGCTTGGGCCGACGAGAACCTCGGCTCCACTCGGCGTCGAGATCAAGGCATTCGATTCCGCGCCCGACTGCGTTCTCGGATCTCGAGGCCGGCAACATCGTTGGTGTCGTGAACGACGAAGGGTCCGTCGATCGCTGAAGTCGAGAGCCGCGTTGGGCTAGAGGTTGTCGAGGCGATCGATACGGAGGAGTACTACGGTCTCGCTTTCTCGAAGGAGAACCCGGAGTTGACTGCAGCGGTCAACGGGGCCCTGGCCGAGATCATCGCGGACGGGACATACGCCGCGATCTTCACGAATGGTTCCCGGACCTTCCGGTGCCAGAGGAGTACGCAGGTTCTAAGGCAAACCATCTAGAAGTCAGGGGCGCCCCGCCATAAGGTTGAGGGCGCCCCTTTCATTATCGAGAGCCTGCCGTATGTCACAAGCCAGGAGCTAGAGACACGAGCCGCCGCCGACAAAGGGGTCAAGCCGCGCCCGTTCCTCTGGCGGATCTTCGGCGGTGGGCATCTTCGCGTTGGTACTGGTGTTGGGGGCGTCCTCTTCACTGCAGTTCCTTTGGGCGACTACAGAACCGGGAACTGAGCGCCAGCTGCTCGAAGCGGATGACGGCATGTGCTACCCGGCGAGGAGGAGAGCTCTGAAGGGAGGGTCCGGCGGTATGCCACATCGTCGACGCCTTGAAATCGGATCATCAGGCAGGCTTCTCATCACGGGCATGGTCTAGGCCGCCGTCCACGTATGGTCTGCCGGGTTCTCATCTCTACAAGCGGATGCCGAACAAGCGGCAGCGGAATCAAAGCATCGCGGGTGCGCGTTCTCGGGATCCAAGCCGTGATCTTGGGCTTCGTCATCCTCTGGTTCCGCTCAGGAGATGTCCTCATCTTCGCTCGGAACTTCCTTAACTTCGCCTTCCTGGAAGGATCGATGGATGGATTCATGCGAGGGGCAAAGAACACGATCATCTTGGCGTTCGGAGGTGAGCTCCTTGGGATAGTCATCGGGTTGTCCCTGGCGATGCTGATGATCTCAAAGCATCGAACGGTTCGAGCTCCTGCCATCGCGCTACATCAACTTCTTCCGTGGTACACCTCTGCTGTTGGCAACTGGCGTTCTTCAGCTCCCTCTTCCTTCTTGGTTTTCATTGGAGGAACGCGGTCTTCCAACAAGCGATCCTTATCTTCGGGTATGAACATGGGGGCCTACTCGGCGGAAGTGTTCCGAGCCGGTATCCAGTCGGTCGAGAAGGGTCAAACCGAGGCAGCACGATCGTTGGGACTCTCCTACGTGCAGTCGATGGGATACGTCATCGTGCCGCAGGCCGTTCGACGTGTTATCCCCCCTCTGATGAACGAGTTCGTCATCCTGATCAAGGACACATCGCTGGTGCTGCATGCTCGGGCTTACCGCGGCCCAATATGAGATCTTCTACGTTCTCGCGGACCTTCTTCTCGGACTCCGGAACGCGACGATCTTCCTCGGGACAGCGGCCGCATATCTCGTATTACTTTGCCGCTGATCTGGCTTGTGAATCGGGTTGAGAGAAGACTACGTAGCGGACTCGTTGGGATGGCGGGATGAACGAAGACGGCTCCCTCGTAAGACTCGAGAGCATCCATAAGTGGTTCGGCAACAACCATGTCCTCGAAGGGCGTGGATTTCGCCGTCCATCCGGGTAACGTCGTGGCGATCATCGGACCTTCCGGTTCGGGTAAGTCGACGTTGTTGCGCACGATCAATCTCTTGGAGGAGCCCACCGGAGGCCGTGTGTTGTTCGATGGGGAAGAGATCACTGACATCCGCACCGATGTGAACAAAGTACGAACCCACATCGGGATCGTGTTCCAGTCATTCAACCTCTTCCCTCACAAGACCGCTTGTGAGAACATCATGCTGGCACTCTGCAAGGTTCTGAAGCTGAGCAACAAGGAAGCTCACGAAAGAGCCGCTCAAGAATTGAAGCATGTTGGATTCGGAGAAGGCCGACGCCTATCCTTCGCAACTGTCTGGGGGACAACAGCAGCGGGTTGCCATCGCGCGGGCTCTCGCGATGCGACCCAAGCTCATGCTCTTCGATGAGGTGACCTCGGCCCTCGACCCCGAGCTGGTCAAAGAGGTGCTCGACGTCATGCGCAGGCTGTCCGACGAAGGTATGACCATGGTCGTCGTCACGCACGAGATGGGCTTCGCACGTGAGGTCGCCAACCGGCTTCTGTTCACCGATGGAGGCAAGATCGTCGAGGATGGCCCCCACGCGAAGATCTTCGACAACCCGAAAGACGAACGCACCAAGTCGTTCTTGGCCCACGTCCTGTGAGGAAGGGCTCACTCGCGGCCCTCGGGGCCTTGGTTCTTCTTTCCGCGGCCTGCGGATCCGATGACCCAACGGACGAAGGGGGGCTACCCCGCAGGACACTCCCGCCGCCGACAGACACTCCCTACGTTTCCGTCGCGGTGGACAACCATTTCCACGACATCCACGTGGAAGACAACATCACCATCGCATTCGAGCAAGGGTTCATCGTTAAGAACCAAGGGAGCAACCTCCACAACGTGACGATCCCGGAACTCGATTTCAACGAAGACATCGAACCGGGGGAGCAGGTGGAGTTCCTCGACGACACGATGGCACCGGGCACCTACAGCGTGGTGTGCAAGTACCACGGCGACCAAGGAATGGTCGGCAAGCTCATCATCGAGTAGCTAGATGATGGCGTCCACTATCCCTGCTATGACAGGGCCGATGACCAGCGCTGGGGATAGAGCAACGACGCGGATCTCCTTGATCTCCAGCAGACGTAAACCGATGCCGAGAACGAGCAGGCTTCCGACGGCTCCGAGTTGAGCCAGAACCTCTGACGTGAGTATCGGGTCGATCAGCGCCGCGGCCAGTGTTGCGCCACCTTGCACCACGACGATGGTGATCAGTGACGCCAGAGCGCCCCAGCCGTAAACGGACGCGAAACCGATCGCAGTTATGCCATCGAGGGTGGATTTGATCGCGAGCAGGCGGATGCTGGTGCCGAGACCGTCTTCGACCGCGCCGAGCAACGTGAGCGGCCCTACACAGAACACGGTTGAAGCGACGACGAACCCTTCGACGAACCCCGAATGCGAGGCGCCGGCCCCCAGCGAGTCTTCATCTTTCACGCCGAACCTGTGCTGGATCTTCTGCCCGAGGCCCTCGAGCCTCTCTTCCAGTTGGAGGAGCTCGCCGATGATCGCTCCGAGCGTGAGAGCAGCTATCAGGATCACTGCCCGGCGGAGTCCTCGGTCGGCGTCGAAGAGGGGCTCGAAACCCACAACGGCCACGGCGATCGTCGTGAGTCCGATGCCTTGCATGATCGTTCGGCGTATGCGCTCGGGGAACCGGTGACCCGCGTACAGGCCGATCAGCCCTCCCGCGAGGACGGTCGCGAAGTTGATGACCGTGCCCAGCCCCCTCATCGAGCATCAGCCCCTACCATCTCAACCATGGCGGGGACTCTGACACATCCGGGAAGATCGTGAATCCGGCCCTGGAGCTTGCTGCGATCACCGAGGAAGTCATCGTGTGCCGTCGCTGTCCACGGCTCGTTGCGTGGCGGGAGCAGGTGGCCGCGGAGAAGCGAGCATCTTTCGCCGACCAGGAGTACTGGGGGAGGCCCGTGCCCGGGTTCGGCGACCCCGATGCTCGGGTTCTTATCGTCGGGCTGGCTCCCGCCGCACACGGAGGGAACCGAACGGGCCGCGTCTTCACCGGCGATCGGAGTGGCGACTGGCTGTTCGCATCTCTCTTTCGTACCGGGTATGCGAACCAACCGGTCTCTCTGAACCGTGAGGACGGGCTGACTCTCACCGATGCTTACGTCGCTGCCTGCGTTCGATGCGCACCCCCCGCGAACAAACCGACGACCGACGAGCGCGACAACTGCATCGGCTATCTCGTTCGGGAGGTGGAGGCTCTGCCGGAATTGAGTGTGATGGTCGCGCTGGGAGCGTTCGCCTGGGATGGAGCACTGCGCGTAGCGAAGAGAACGCGGTGTAGCCATCCCGCGGCCCCGCCCGCGCTTCACTCACCTGGCGGAGGTGGAGATCGGTCCCTGGACGCTTCTAGGTTCGTTCCATCCGAGCCAGCAAAACACCTTCACGGGTAAGTTGACCGAACCCATGCTGGATGCTGTGTTCGTTAGAGCGCGAGAGCTATCGGAGGCAAAGCGATGAAGGTAAAGGTTGATCGGGACGGACCCGTCACGATCGTGTCGATAGACCGACCGGAGGTCCGCAACGCGGTCGATCCGGAGACTGCTGCAGCCCTGGTGGATGCGTTCACGGCCTTCGACTCCGACGACGAAGCCTCTGTCGCGGTTCTTACCGGCACGGGCGGCAACTTCTGCGCCGGAGCGGATCTGAAAGCACTCGCGCAAGGGGAGGTACGACCGGTAACAGAAACCGGTGAGGGGCCGATGGGTCCGACACGGATGGTGCTTTCGAAACCGGTTATCGCTTCGGTGGAGGGATACGCGGTTGCGGGTGGCATCGAGCTTGCCGTGTGGTGCGATCTGCGTGTGATGGCCGCGGATGCGGTCTTCGGGGTCTTCTGCAGGCGCTTCGGCGTGCCGCTAGTAGACCTGGGCACCGTCCGGCTCCCTCGATTGATCGGACACTCCAACGCGCTGGACCTGATCCTGACCGGCCGGCCGGTGGGAGCCGACGAGGCCTTAGTCATGGGCCTGGCTAACCGCGTCGCACCGTCCGGGAAGGCGTTGGAGACGGCGGTGATGCTCGGGAAAGAGATCGCGATGCACCCTCAAGCCTGCATGCGCAACGACCGGCTTTCGGCTATCGAACAATGGGAGCTGTCGTGGGACGAGGCGACCCGTAACGAGGTGCGCCACGGACTCGACACCTTGATGTCGGGAGAGACGGGGGCCGGAGCCGCGGCCTTCGCCGAAGGCAAAGGCCGTCACGGCTCCTTTTAGATCTAGATCACGTCTGCTCTCAAAAAGTGGGCCTGAGGCCCCAGAAACGAGAGCAGACGTGATGTTGGGTTATGCGGGAGAGGTGGTGGTTCCTTCGAAGAGAGCTTCTAGACGGGCAACCTCGGCGACCGGAGCCACTCGCTTGAAGTGGGCCGCGGACTTGGTCCACGTAGCGAGGATGTGCTCGGCCAACCGCGATTCGGAAGCCTCGAAGTGCAGGTTGATCACACGTTTCAGTGACTCGAGCTGCCCCTCGGTTGGTTCGTAAGCCGCGACGAGTTGCGGGTTGATGTTTGCGGCGAGCTTTTCGTTGGGATCATAGACGTACGCTTCGCCACCACTCATCCCGGCCCCCAGGTTCTGCCCCATGTCCCCGAGGATCACAACCGCTCCTGCGGTCATGTACTCGCACGCGTGATCGCCGACGCCTTCGACCACAGCGACCGCACCCGAGTTGCGAACGGCGAATCGCTCTCCAGCTCGCCCCGCGATGAAGAGCTGCCCGGAGGTGGCTCCGTAGAGAACAGTGTTTCCGGCGAGGTAAGGATCACCTGCGTCGTTCGCCGGGGGCCGGATCACCACGCGGCCCCCTCCCATCCCTTTGCAGACGTAGTCGTTGGCTTCTCCGATCAACGTGAAGTCGATCCCGTCGGCAAGGAAGGCTCCGAAGCTCTGCCCGGCTTCTCCTTCGAACAGGACGGAGACCTTCTGGGACCCGCGCACCTCGGGTTCGGATTCGAGAGCACAGGCCAACCGGGTGCCGATCGTGCGATCGGATGTACCGATCGGATAGTGGAGATCGGCGGACCGGCCCTCGCGGAGCAAGGTCATAGCGTCTTCGAACAAACGGTCTCCCAGTCCCGAACGAGGATTCTGGATCGGAAGTGAACCGGTGAATCTGCGTTCCCCTTCGGGGAGATCCAGCAGGACGGAGAGGTCCAGGCTGTCGGCCCGGGGGTCTCCCATCGAGCGCTGTCGCAGAAGGTCTGTTCTGCCGATCGCCTCCTCGAGGCTCCGCAGCCCGAGCGAAGCGAGCAGTAGTCGAACCTCTTCAGCGACCAGCGTCACGTAGCGCGCAACCATCTCGGGGGTGCCGGCGAACTTGGCTCGTAGTTCGGGATTCTGTGTGGCGATGCCGACCGGGCACGTGTCTCGGTGACACGTTCGCACGTAGATACATCCCTCAGCGACGAGCGCAGCGGTTCCGAAGGAGAACTCGTCCGCCCCGAGCAATGCCGCGATCAAGATGTCGCGGCCGGTTTTCATGCCACCATCGACTCGAACCCTCGCGCGGCCCCGTAATCCGTTAGCAACGAGAGCCGCCTGGGTCTCGGCGAGGCCGATCTCCCACGGCATACCGGCGTTCTTGATCGATGAGAGAGGACTGGCGCCAGTTCCGCCGTCGCCACCGGAGATGTGGACGACGTTGGCCAGACCCTTGACGACGCCGGCGGCGATCGTCCCCACGCCCTCGGACGACACGAGCTTCACGGAGACATCGATCTCCGAGCGGGTCTGCTTAAGGTCGAAGATCAGCTGCGCTAGATCCTCGATCGAGTAGATGTCGTGATGTGGCGGCGGCGAGATGAGTGCAACGCCGGGCACCGTGTGGCGGAGGCGAGCGATCTCGACCGACACCTTCTTCCCGGGAAGCTGGCCGCCCTCACCTGGTTTGCTGCCCTGCGCCATCTTTATCTGGAGCTCGGAAGCAGATGCGAGGTAGCGCGGCGTAACACCGAATCGACCCGACGCGACCTGCTTGATCGCGCAGTTGCGATCGTTGTCGAACCGCTCGGGAGCTTCGCCGCCCTCTCCCGAGTTGGCTTTCCCCCCGACGATGTGCATGGCTTGAGCGAGCGTTTCGTGCGCCTCGGCCGACAATGCGCCGTGTGACATGGCGCCCGTGGAGAAGCGCCGAGTTATGGACAACGCATCTTCCACCTCTTCGAGGGGGATGGGCGTCGGGGCCGCTACGAACTCGAGCAGGTCACGGGGCTCGGTCGGGGGTCGTGAATTCACCAGTGATGCGAAGCGGTCGTAGTGAATAGCGTCGCCCTTGACGGCTTTCTGCAACGTGTGCGCCGCGTCCATCTCGGCGGATACTTCGTCCGACACCTTGATTCCGACCGTTTCCTGGAGCGAATCCACAACACCGGGATTGAAGGCGTGGTACTCGCCGCCCTTGCGGAACTTGATGTTCCCGGGATTGACGAGCGCCGGCTTCTGTTCGAAGGCTGCACGGTGACGTGCCAACACATCAGCGCCGAGGTCCTCGAAGCCGAGTCCACCCAGTACCGAGGAGACACCTACGAAACAGAGGGAGATGACCGCCGACGATAGTCCGATCGCTTCGATGATCTGAGCGTTGCGGTAACTGTCTAAGGTCGAGATACCCATCTTGGACATGATCTTCAGCAACCCATCCTCGATCGCTCGCACGTATCGAAGCTGAGCTTCGGTTGCCTCGACGTCACCCCCCAAACGACCACCGACGGCGAGGTCGTGGATCGATTCCAAGGTAAGCCTGGGGGAAACCATGTCGACACCGTTGGTGAGCAGACATGCAACGTGGTGCGACTCTCGTGGCTCATCGGCATCAACGACGATGCTCGTTTGAGACCTCATGCCCGCGTCGAGCAACATGTGGTGGACGGCTCCGGCGGCGAGTGAACTCGGAACGGACGCCGCGCTCTGCACCGACGGCCCGGTCGCTGATGACCAAGCACCACGCTCCGCCGGCAACCGCTTCGATCGCCTGCTCAGTGAGCCTCAAGCAGGCGGCATGCAGACCTTGTGCCCCGTCGGCCACCGGGAAGGTTGCATCTAGGACGGCTGCTCCATCGCTCTCCAGATCAGCTAAGGCGTCAGGGAACAACAGGAAGGACGGATATTCACGCACCGAGGCTGCTTCGGGGGTCTCTTTCAGAAGGTGGTGCCGGGGGCCGAGCCGCGTGCTGATCGACATCACATGGCGCTCGCGGAGATGGTCGATAGGGGGGTTCGTGACTTGGGCGAAGCGCTGCTTCAGGTGCGAGAACACCGAGCGCGGGATGCTCGAGAAGGGTGCTTGGGCGGTGTCATCACCCATCGACGAGGTTGGTTCGTGGGCATCCGTCGCCATCGGTCGGATCACCACCGTGAACTCCTCTTTGGAGTATCCGGCGGCTACCTGCCTAGCTAGGACGTTTGAACCCGCGGTTGTCAACGGCGCCCCCACGGAGGACTCCACCAGGTGCTCAGAGACCCAGTCTCCATAGGGCCTGCGTCGAGCGAAGCGGGACTTGATTTCGGCATCCAACGCGACGCCACCGTCCGAGGGGTCGACCGAGAAGGCCTGGCCCGGGCCTATCCGTAGCCTTTTCACACGACCATGACCACGTGTCGAGATTGCGCCCGTCTCCGACGAAACCGCAACCAGTCCGTCTTCGCAAACGGAAACGCGCATCGGGCGCAGCCCGTTGCGATCTAGCGCAGCCGCTACGCGTTGACCATCCGTGAACACCAATCCTGCTGGGCCATCCCACGGCTCTACCAAGCATGCGTGGTACCGGAAGAAATCACGGATCTCGGGGTCTATCCCGGTGACGTCTTCCCATGCCTGCGGGATAAGCATCGAAGCAACGTGTCTAACGTCGCGGCCCCCACGTGTGACCAGCTCCAGCACCTCGTCGAGGATCTGCGAGTCAGAACCGCGCGTGTCGACCACCGGGCGAAGAAGATCCTCGGGTGCAAGATCGTCCGATCCGAGATTCCCTTCCCGCGCACGCATCAGCGCCACGTTTCCTCTGATGGTGTTGATCTCGCCGTTATGCCCGAGGAAGCGGAACGGTTGTGCACGCTCCCACGTCGGAGTCGTGTTCGTCGAATAGCGCTGATGGAAGATCGCGAACCAGCCCACGTATGCAGGATCAGCAAGGTCCGGATAGAAGGCCGCCAACTGGTCGGCTGCACAGAGAGCCTTGTAGGTCACGGTCGTGAACGAGAAGGAAGCGACGTAAAGGCGAAGTTCCTCAGCTCGAGCCGCGTTCTCGATCCTCCGGCGCGCCCGGAAGCACCGACGCTCTCCCTCCTCGACGTCTACGCCGAGAGGTCGGAGAACGATCGCTTGCTCGATCAGTGGCTGCTTGGACCTCGCCTGGTCCCCTAGGGCCGACTCCTCGATCGGAACCGTGCGCCAGCCCTGGAGCTCGAGGTTCTCAGCGCGACAGGCGTCTTCGACGACTGCTCGGTGAGCCGTGGGGGAGTTGGGGTCCGCGAAGAGCATCGCCACACCGACCCTTTCTGGGTCGGAACCGGCTGCCACGATCGCACGGGGGACGGGAAGGAGCACTCCCGCTCCATCGCCCGTAAGAGCATCGGCCGCCACGGCGCCTCGGTGCCGCACGCGACAAAGAGCCTCTAGAGCTGCATCGATGATGGTGCGGCTGCTTCGGCCCTTCGAGTCGGCCACGAATCCGATGCCGCAGGCGTCTCGCTCCCCGAGTTGGGGGTCGTAAAGCAATCGACGTCCTTCCCTGCGAGTCGCCCCAGCCCCGCCCACAGCCCTGGGGACGGAAAAAGGCGCCCGCCGTAGCGAGCGCCATTGCTCTGAGTCTCTACAGGTGACCGGGGTCAAGGTATCACGCACCCGGATGTCACCGGAAGCACCCTGAGGCCACCTAGGGCAGGCTTGCGTAGCAGCTTAGGTGGGCCTAACATCGGAGTACCGGACACCCTACGTAAAGGCTTCACGACTCATGTTTCTGTCCCAGTTGACCGTCCCACGGCGCAAGATCGCGGCCCCCCTGCAGGTCAGGTCGTCGGCCGAGACGGTCGTCGCTCGGGGTGTTCACAAGGCGTTCGGGGCAACTCCCGTCCTCAAAGGGGTCGATCTGGTGGTTCCGGCGGGTTCGCTGGTCGCCCTGCTCGGACCGAGCGGTTGCGGTAAGACAACCTTTCTACGAACGATCGCAGGGCTTGAGCGACCGGACGCCGGACGGATCGAGATCGGCGATAGGGCAGTGGTGGGCGACGGGGTTTTCGTTGCCCCGGAGAAGCGGCGCGTGGGGATGGTCTTCCAGGACTGGGCCCTGTTCCCGCACCTAACCGTCGCCGGCAATGTGGGCTTCGGATTGTCCCGCAACGAACGCAGTGGGCCTCATGTGATGGACGTCCTGAAGATGGTGAGTCTCGAGAGATTCGCCGACCGGATGCCTGCCACGCTGTCGGGAGGTCAACAACAACGTGTCGCTCTGGCACGCGGACTTGCCAACCGGCCATCCGTGATCCTGCTGGACGAACCTTTCTCCAACTTGGACGCGACGCTGCGCGCCCAGATCCGGATGGACGTGCAGCGGGTCCTCAGAGACCTGGGGGTCACGGCACTCTTCGTTACACACGATCAAGAAGAGGCGTTCTCGCTCGGCGAGTCGGTCGCAGTGATGTTCGACGGCGTCGTTGATCAGCAGGCTCGACCTGCCGAGATCTATGAGGCCCCGGCAACGAAGCGCGTCGCTCAGTTCATAGGTGATGGCAACTTCATCCCCGGCGCGGCCAGCGGCCGTTCCGTGGAGACCTGGCTCGGGAACGTTCCCATCCGCACCGACCTTTCGGGTTCAGTCGAGGTGATGATCCGCGCAGAGGAGGTTCTCGTGACGCCGGGGGACGAGGCGACGATCGATGACGTTGTCTTCTATGGGCATGACGCCGTCTACGTCATCCGCACCGACCGCGGCCCCCTCATCCGCTCGAGGGTCCTAGCGACACCGGCCTTCCGGCCGGGGGACCGCGTTGAACTGAAGTATTCGGGGCGTCCCACCGTGGCGTTCAGCTCGGCCGCTTGACCCCCGAACATTCTGAGTTAGGGTTGCCTTACTTGCTAGATAAGCCAACCCTTACAGGAGGTTCGCCCCCGTGCGTGTAGGAGATCTGCGTAAGAAGTTCGTTCTGCTTGTAGCGGCGTCGTTGACCGTGGTCGTCACAGGAGCCTGCTCCTCGGACGAAGATGTTCTGACGATCTATTCGGGCCGCGAGGAAGAGCTGGTAGGCCCCTTGCTCGAACAGTTCAGCGAGGACACAGGCATCGAGATCGAAGTCCGCTACGGAGACTCCGCCGACCTTGCCCTTCTGATCGAGCAGGAGGGGGACAACACACCGGCCGACATCTTCTTCTCACAGAGTCCAGGAGCGGTCGGGTTCCTTTCGAACGAGGGTCTGCTCGCGCAGCTACCCGATGACGTTCTCTCCAAGGTCGATTCTGGTTTCGCTTCCGATGACGGCGAATGGGTGGGCATCACGGCTCGTCAACGTGTGCTTGCCTACAACTCGGAGTTGGTCGATGAGTCGGAGCTTCCCGATTCGGTACTCGATCTAACGGCTCCTGAGTTCGAGGGTCGCGTCGGAGTAGCACCTTCGAACTCTTCGTTCCAGGATTTCATCACCGTGATGAGGCAGGTCGAGGGCGATGATGTAGCCGCCGACTGGCTCCAGGGGATGGCGGACAACGAGTCTCCGACCTACGCAGATAACAGTTCCATCATCGATGCAGTGGCCCGCGGCGAGGTCCCGATGGGTCTCGTGAATCACTACTACAACTACCGATACTTGCTCGAGAATCCCGACGTGCCGAGTGTCAATCACGTGTTCCCTGATGGCGACATCGGTGCTCTGCTCCTCGCTTCCACGGTCAGCGTGTTGGAGCCCTCATCGAACGATCAAGCCATCGAGCTTGTGGAGTACCTCCAATCGGATGAGTCTCAGCAGTACTTCGTCGACAACGAGTCCGAATATCCCTTGATCGGGGATGTCCCTGCGCCTGAGGGTTTACCGACCCTTGACGAGCTTCAGGTCCCTTCGTACGACATCCAAGCTTTGGGAGAAGGACTGCGGGAAACCGTCGAGATGATCTCTGAGAGTGGCCTCGACTAGCACCGCTGTCGAAGCGGCACGCGGGGGCCGCGCCGGGCCGGGATGGTTACGCGCCGGCGCGGCTCTCGTAGCTGCCGGGTTCGCAACGCCGTTCATCTATCTCCTCGTCGAGAATCTGACGGCCGACGGTGGAGCGCTCACCTTTCTAACCAAACAAGCGTGGGCGCCGCTGATGCGAAGCGTGGTACTCGCAACAGCGGTTGCGATCGCGTCCACATGCGTGGGGGTCGCTGCCGCATGGCTCGTGACGAGAACCGATGTACCCGCTCGGAAACTGTGGAGGGTGCTACTGCCACTGCCCCTCGTGATACCTAGTTTTATCGGGGCCTTCGTGTTGATAGCGGCTTTCGCGCCGGGGGGATTCCTCGACAGCATCCTCGAACCCCTAGGGTTCGAAGGGACCCCCACGATCCGTGGAGGGGTGGGTTCATTCCTGGTGCTGACCCTGTTCACGTATCCGTACGTCTATCTGCTGGTCGCTGCAAGGATGCGACAGTTACCTTCTTCCCTTGAGGAATCCGCCCGGCTCTTGGGGGCGGGAGCGTGGCGCACCTTCTTTTCCATAGTCCTCCCACAGGCGAGAGCGTCCGTACTCGCCGGCGGTCTTCTGGTTTTCCTCTACTCGATCAGCGACTTCGGGGTTGTGCAGCTGATGAGATTCGATGCCCTTACGCGCGCGATCTACTCGACGCGGGTGTTCGACCGACCTACATCTCTAGCCCTTAGTCTCCAACTGGGGTTGCTCGCCCTGGCGGTGGTCATCCTCGAACGAACCACCACAACTGGTCCCCGTCAGGTCAAGAGTGCCCGGGTGAGTTCTCCTTTGGAGTTGAAGCTTGGGCGTGCGCGCTGGCTGGGGGCAGCGCTCCTGGCCATCATCGTCGGGTTGGCGCTCATCGTGCCGGTGGCGGTGCTTGCTTATTGGGCGTTGAGAGGCATCATGTCGGGCTCGACGTCGGGCTTCCTAGTTCCAGGATCGATCGGGGGGCCGTTGCTGAACACGACATTCGTTTCAGTCACAGCCGCGGCCATCGCTGTGATCGTTGTGCTCCCCGTCGCCTACCTCACCGTCCGGTATCGCTCACGTGTCGGAGATGCGACCAACGCGGTCGTCGTCGCGGGCTTCGCGCTTCCGGGATTGGCGATAGCGCTCTCGCTTGTGTACCTGACCGTTTCTTCGGACCTCTTATCAGGGATCTATCAGACCTTGACGCTTCTTCTCGTCGCCTACGTTGTGCATTTCGGTGCCCAAGCCATGCGCGGACACAAGTAGCGCTGGCCGGAGTTCCTTTGGCTGTAGAGGATGCTGCGCGCGTTCTCGGCGTGACGCGGTGGCGGCGGTTCTTGCGCGTCGAGCTCCCGTTGATGAGGCCGGGTCTCCTGGCCGGTGGGGGACTTGTGATGCTGAACGCTATGAAGGAACTTCCGGCCACCCTTCTGCTCGCTCCTGCGGGCTTCCAGACCTTAGCGATGAAGACATGGCAGGCCACCGAAAGCGCATCTTTCTCGGATGCTGCGATCGCCGCTCTTGTCTTGATCGGCTTATCGGGTGTTCTCACTTGGTTCCTCGTGATCAGACGGTCAGACGTCATCTGATCTACGCCGGCAGCACCCAAAGGTTGTCGGCCAGCAGGGATCCCAGCGCAACCCGTTGCCCTTCGACATCGAGAGTGAGGGTTCCATCAGGGGCAGATGCGACCAGCGTGAGTTCAGCACCCGGCATCAGTCGCTTGTCCTCGAGGAACTTGAGTACATCGTGATCGAGCTCGACATCTTCGAGGAGTCTCACGAGTTTCCCCGAGTCGCCGTCCGATAGCGAGCCGACAGGCTTCAGATCACTCCATGCGATCGAGTTCGCTGTGCCTGGGATGGGGTTCCCGTGAGGACACGTTGGCTCGCCTTCCAGCTTAGCGAGGATGGCCTGCTCGACTTCGGGCGTCATAACCTTTTCCCAGTCCTCTGCCTGTTCATGGCATAGGTGCCAAGGGATCCCAAGGATGTCGGTCAACATGCGCTCGGCGAGCCGATGCCTGCGGACGAGCGTTGCGGCGAGAGCGCGGCCCCCCTCCGTCAGTGATACCTCGTGAGCCTTATCGATCGTTACGAGACCGTCGTTGATCAGCCGTTTGACTCCTTCGGAGACGGTCGCCGCCGCGAGCCCAAGGCGTTCACCGATCCTCGCCTGGAGGATCTTCCGGCCTTCCTCACCTAGTTCGAAGATCGCTTCGAGGTATTCCTTCGAAGCGGGGTTCAGATCTTTGATGTCGGGATCGGTCATGACCCGATGGTAACTGGGGTGATCAACCGTCCTTAAGTGCGGTGGCGAGGATCGGCTCACCCGCTTCGGCCATGGTGCGTGCGACTCGCTGGCAGAGTTGCGTGAAGCCGCGGGGTGCGGAACCGGCATGGGCGACCATCAGCAGCCCGAGGTGCGCACCCTCACCTAGGGGCAAGACACATCGTGCGACCAGACCGTCATCGAAGGACAAGGGCCGGTAGGGGAATGCGCTCTGGCTAAGGTCCTGTTCCAGGAACATCCCATCGCGCGCGACCTGCAGCAACGGCATGAGCGCAGCGATGATCTCGTCTTCGGATGCCCCGGGACGCCACCCTTCCTCCGCAAGGAACAACCTGACGGGAGGGCCGGTCAACAGAACGGCCCCGAATTCGCAAGAAAGGGCTTGAGCGGTCGACGACGCAACGTGTCGCGCCATCTCGGCCAGTGGAGCTGGCTCGATACCGGTCAGTGCCTGTAGTGCCTGCTGAACCTCGGCTTCATCTGCCGCGAGCTTCTCTTCACTCACAGGTTGTGCCTTAGCAGATGCCTCAGCCGCGATCGCAAGCAGGGTTTCATCGCTGTTGTCTGAAACACCTTTTCCGCCGAAGACCACCAGGTCTTGCTCTAGCGCAACGGCGGCCACTTCAGAGGCCCAATAGGGACCGAAGGCTCGGAAGGGAACGCCGGAGCTCTTTCGTGAGAAACGATCGCTCATGGCTTTTGCGATCCACGGCTCGAATGAGGGGTCGACCGAAACGTTGCCGGCCCATCCCGCTCCGCGACCATGCCCATCGGTATTGAAGAGTTGATCGGTTGCGATCCTGCGCAGGACGAAAACGTCGGTGGCGCCGGCCTTGGTGGCGATGTCCTGCATGGTCAACGGCCCTCTCCTCGGGGCAATGAGATGGTGAATCGTGTCCACTCACTGTGACGCGAGTAACCGACCCGTCCTCCTAGTTCTTCTACCAAGCTCCTAACGGAATGAAGACCGAGACCGGTACCGTCGGTGCGGCCGGGATCGGTCGCGTAAGCGCTGAAGAGCCCGGGAAGTACATCAGATGAGACGCCCGATCCGTTGTCGGCAACGGTAAGCGTGACGTGGTCGCCGTCTTCTTCCACGATCACGTGCACGGGGACTTCTTCGGGTGAGTACTTCAAGGCGTTGTCGACCAGATTGAGCAGTGCTCGCTCGAGACGGTCGCCGTCGGTGGTGATAGATAGATCGGTGGGGCTTTCTACAACGACCTGCCCGGTCCGACCTGCGACCGCGGCAGCGGCTACTCGCTCAGATAGATCTTTCAGCTTCACGTTCATCTTTCGCACCGGCGCATTCGGATCTGAAGCTTGCCTCTCCAGGGTTTCGTTCAGCATCCGCGAGAGGCGCTCGGCCTGAGTAGCGACACTTGCGAGCAAGTTGGTCCGCGTGTCGCTGTCGAGCTCATCGTCTCTGACCATCAAGGTCCGTGCCGATCCGAGGATGGACGTCAATGGTCCTTTGAGGTCGTGATGGAGACCGGCCGTCAGTAAGGAGCGATCCTGTTGCAGATCGTGGAGTTCTTGCCTGAGTCTTTCTATCTCGCGACGGTGGAGGGTCATCTGCGCGAGGAGACCGATCGAGGCGGATGAAGCGTAGAGACGGTCGAGCCCGATCGATTCGCTCGACGCAACAGTAAGCAAACACGAACTGGACCCGTCCAAGAGGATGCTCGTCGAGATGACGTTCGGATGCAGGGACCATGGAGCGACACCTGACATCTTTGCGGAAGTCTGCGAAGTCGCCGAGGTTCGGCTTGCCTCGCGAACGGCTAGCGCTACGTTCGGACCGGTTCGACCCGGCGGGCCGAGTGTTGCGGCGTATTGGCCGGCTGCGGCGAGCAGTTCCACCGGTTCGGAGGTATCCGGCACCAGATAGGCAGCGGCGATCGTCGCATCAACTTCTGAGACGATGACGGCCAACATCGTGGCCAGACCAGAGACAGGGCTCCGGAAGGCGCGGAGGGCTACGTCGCTCAGTGTTTCTCTAGGGGTGAACTGGCTCACTCTCTTATCGTCGGCGATGACGGGGACCCTCCTAAGGCTTTCGGGCAAGACTGCGGAGATCTTTTTGAGATTCTCCCGCCCGGTAGGGTGGATCTGATGGTAACCAAGACCCGGAAAGACCGCCCCAAACTCCTATTGCTGGACGGGTACTCGCTCGCATTTCGGGCTTTCTACGCATTACCCGAGGACCTGACGACCTCGGATGGCACCCACACCAACGCCGTGTACGGGTTCACCTCGATGCTGATCAAGCTGCTCCAGGAACAGAAGCCGGAGCACATCGCCGTGTGTATCGACATGGGAGCTCCCCTGAAGCGCTCCGAGGAATTCGAGGACTACAAGAGCAACAGAAGTAAGGCCCCAGACACGTTCAAGTCACAGGTCCCGTTGATCCTCGAGGTATTGAAGGTAATGCGGATCCCCGTTTATGGGCTCGAGGGACATGAGGCCGACGACATCATCTCTTACTTCGCCAAGAAGGCTGCCGCCGAGCAGTTGAACGTGAAGATCGTCACCGGCGATCGCGATTTCTTTCAACTCGTCGATGACGACATCCATGTTCTGTACAACCGGCGGGGGATCACCGACATCGTCGAGATGGACCCGAAGGCCGTCGAGGAGAAGTACGGCGTACCCCCAACGAAGTACGTCGACCTCAAGGCTCTCGAAGGCGATAACTCCGACAACCTTCCCGGTGTCCCCGGCGTCGGCACCAAGACAGCAGCCAAGCTGATCCAGCAGTACGGCAGTGCAGAAGCAGCGTTGGATCACGCAGCGGAGCAGACGCCGAAGCTGGCGCAGAACCTCGCTGCCCACGCCGACCAAGTGAAAGTGAACAAGAAGCTATCGATCCTCGCGGAGACTCCGATCGAGGGCGTCGAGATCGAAGACCTGCGGATGGGCGAGTTAGACCTCGACGGAGACCTCAAGGAACTCTTCACGAGTCTGGAGTTCAAGAGTTTGTACGAACGACTGCTGGCCGATCTACCAGAGGTTGCTCAGGGAGAAGGTGAAGCGTTCGAACTCGAGGTGCGGACCTTCGTTACCCCGGCAGAACTAGGAGCTCTTGCCGAAGAGTTGAAGGGCGCTGGTGAGTTCTCGATAGATCTCGTGCCGGCATCTCCGCGAGGAGCGCCCCGCAGCTTCGCTTTCGCGCACGAAGACAAGGTTGCTTTCGTCCCGATCGGAGCCGATGGGGCGAATGCTGGAGACGTTCGCTCCATCCTAGGAGAGGTGCTGAGCGATCCGACCGTGACCAAGATCGCTCACGGGGGCCGCGTCGTTCACCTATCGACCGAGGCTCTGGGAGCTGAACTTCGCGGCCTGCGAACCGACACGCACGTCGCTGCCTACCTCCTAGATCCCGGTGCAGCGGGCTACGCACTTGAAGAGATCGCGCGCCGCTACACGGGCCGAGAGCTGAAGGCGATCGATGGAGTGGCGCGCTCCGATGACGAGGCCCAAGGAACGCTGGATCTTGGCAGCGAGAGCATCGAGGAGATCGAGGCCGAGGATGCATGCCTCCGAGCGCTCGCGATAGTGGAGATAGCAGCCGCGATCGAACCCGAGATGGACCGTCTCGGGATGAAGTCGCTCTACGAAACGATCGAGCATCCACTCATAAGAGTCATGGCACAGATGGAACGCCTCGGTGTCCGAGTGGACCTCGACTACCTGTCGGAGATGGCGACGGACCTCGACAAGAGGATCGGCAAACTTGAAACCGAGTGCTACGAAGAGGCGGGGGAACGCATCAACCTCGGCTCACCTCAGCAGCTCCGCATCCTCTTGTACGACAAGCTCGGTCTCAAGACGACGCGCCGAACGAAGACCGGTCTCTCCACCGATGCCAGGGCACTTCAGCAACTCGTTGACCAACATCCCTTCGTGCAGAAGCTGCTCGACTACCGGGAGCTGGCGAAACTCAAGTCGACGTACATCGATGCGTTGCCTCCACTCGTCGACCCCGCTGATGGACGGATACACACGACTTATGACCAAACGGTGGCCGCGACCGGACGTCTGTCGTCCACCAACCCGAATCTGATGAACATCCCGGTACGCACCGACCTCGGCAAGCAGATCCGGCGCGCCTTCATCCCCGAAGATGGATTCGTTCTGCTCTCGGTTGACTATTCGCAGATCGAACTCCGAGTGATGGCTCATCTTTCCGAAGATCCGATCCTCATCGAGGTATTCGATGGCGACAAGGATGTGCACGCCGAAACCGCCGCCCGGATCTTCGATCTCGATCCGAAAGATCTCAAGACCAACCATCGCTCGGTGGCGAAGATGGTGAACTACGGCCTCGCCTATGGGATGGGCGCACCGGGACTGGCCGAACGGTTGAACATCCCCGTACCTGAAGCCCAAGAGATCATGGACACCTACTTCGAGCAGTTCGGGGGTGTCGCAGACTTCCTCGACAGCGTCGTGAAGCAGGCTTACGCAGACGGGTTCACAACGACGATGTTCGGTCGCCGCCGTTACCTTCCGGAACTCGGCAGCGGCAACCCGAGGATCCGGGCGATCGGTGAGCGACAAGCTCTGAACGCTCCGATCCAGGGAACCGCAGCCGACCTCATGAAGCTCGCGATGATCGAGGTCGATCGAGCCCTGGCAGACAGCGGCCTCGGCACCCGGATGATCCTCACAGTCCACGACGAGCTCGTGTTCGAGGTCCCAGCCGGCGAAGAGGGGGCCGCGTCCCCCCTCGTCGAAGCCGCCATGACCGGGGTAGCCACCCTGAAGGTTCCGCTCGAGGTGGACCTGAGCACCGGAGCCGACTGGGCCGCCGCCAAAGGCTGACCCGACATGGGCTGGCCATCGGCCCGCTCGGTGCGCCACCCCTCTCCTCGGGCACCCGCTTCGCTCATCCTTCGGGTCCGCAGGGGACCTGCGAACCCTGCGTCCAGTGCCCTCGGTAGAGGCGTGTCGCCCCAGCGGGCCTGGTTAGAACTCAAGAACGGCCTTTGGGAGGTCGTTTCTCTTGGAGAGATGGGGCGAAACGATCTATCCCGACGCGAGTTCATGGTGCGGGGCGGGGCCACTGTGGCCGGGGCCGCCCTGCTCGGCGCGTGCACCCCATTACTCGGCGGTAGCGAGAAAGATGCTGCCGTTCGCGAGCGCCTGACGAGGAGCTTCAATCCGATCCCGCGGGAGAACCGCAAGGACGGGTCTGCCGGGTGGCAGCAGTCTGGTGAGAATGACGGGGGCATCGCGGGGTTCGCCGACAAGATCTCGGTTCGCCAAGGCGATGTCGTAACCCTGTACGTGACAACCGAGGCCGCGTCATGGCGGGCAGAGGTCTACCGGATGGGTTGGTACGGAGGTAAGGGCGCTCGGCTCGTCCATGTCGAGGACGGTCTGAAGGGTGTTCGCCAGGACGATCTCGTCTTGACCAAGCGGATCGACAACATGGTCGAGGCTTGGTGGGAGCCGTCGGTCCGTCTCCGTACGAGCAGGAAGTGGACGACCGGCGTGTACCTCGTCAAGCTCCGCTCTTCATCTGGTTCCGAGAACTACGTTCCTTTCATCGTTAGGGATGACCGCCCCTCGGCGATCTTCTATCAACTGCCGGTAACCACCTGGCTCGCGTACAACGTTTACGGGGGCCGAGGGATCTACAAGTGCATGTATGGGCGTGACGCGGGGGACTGGAACGGACGTTCGCGGTTGGCTTCTTTCGATCGACCGTTCTCACAAACCGACAGTGGTACGAGCAACGGAGCCGATCGGTTCTTTAACTTCGATCTGCCGATGCTGAGGTTCTTGGAGCGCGGTGGATACGACGTTTCGTATGGAACGAGCATCGAGACCCATGACTCTCCGAAGCTGCTCCTGCAGCACGACATGTTCTTGACGGCCGGGCACGATGAGTACTGGTCGAAGGAGATGCGCGACAACCTAGAGGCGATCCGCCAGGCTGGTGTGAACCTAGCGTTCCTCGGTGCGAACGCCGGATATCGCGCGGTGCGCCTCGAGAAGTCATCACTAGGGAAGTTCCGCAGGATGCGTCACTACAAGGAGTACACGGAGGATCCGCTCCTCGGTAAGGATGACGAGAAGGTCGCAGGTCAGTGGCGTTATGGACCGTTGCTCCGACCGGAGAGCGAACTTCTCGGGATCATGTACGCCGGGTCTCCGGTGGACGATCCGTGGGTGTGTTCGCGAGCGGATCACTGGCTCTACGAGGGAACGGGCCTCAAGAAGGGTTACGAGGTTGATCACATGGTCGGGCACGAGTACGACCGTCTATTCGATGACAAAGAGTTCGGTGACTTCACGCCCGACGGTGTCGAGATCCTCGCCGAGTCGCCGGTAGGTGTGCGCGGGGCGCAGGACGAGGTCACCTCAACAGACGTCTCCCACACATCTCTCTACCAACACGAGTCGGGGGCCGGCGTATTCGCATCGGGAACGATCCGCTGGTCGTGGTTCCTCGACGACATCGGGGGGAGCTACTACCAGACCGGAGTCTCCAAAGCCGACCCGAAGATCCAGAAACTCACAGCGCGCCTATTCGACGCGATGTCGAACGGCCCGATGGCCAAGTACGTGGACCGCAACGGCCTGAGCTAAAGCTCAACTTTCCCGATCGGTTTGTCCCGATCGCAGGTCGCGACATGTTTCGTGGCGACGTAACCTCGACACCTATGACTTCTCGGATACCCGTTATCGGCCACGATGATGTGCTCAAGGCAATCCCTCCCAGGCGAGCGATAGAACGAACACGCGAGGGGTTCGTCAGGCACTTCAGTGGCGAATGGAGCATGCCGTCGAAGGTGTACCTCGACTCCGCTCCCCACGGTGACTTCCGGGCGATGCCCGCGATGGGGGAGGGCCTGGCGATCTTGAAGTGGGTCACGTCTTTCCCTGGGAACCGCACCATCGGCCGCCCCGTCGTTTACGGGACGATCTTCGTAAACGACGCACACACAGGTGAGCCCCTGGCGGTGGTCGATGGTCGAGCTGTAACTGCGTTGCGGACGGGTGCGGCCGCAGCGGTTGCCACCGCCGCACTTGCTCGAGACGACTCGCGGTCCGCCGGGCTGATCGGATGCGGCCTTCACGGACGCTGGAGCGCTCTCTGCCTGAAGGAAGCGGGTTTCGGAGAAGGCATTTGCTACGACAACTCCGAAGACACCGCGCAGAGGTTGGCAGAGGAACTCGGATGGCGAGCAGGCACGAAGGAAGAGGCACTCGCTTGTGACGTCGTAACACTCGTCACCCCCGGTAATGAACCGGTTGTGCAGAAGGGTCAGCTGCGCGCCGGCGCGCATGTCAACGCCATGGGCGCGGATGGATCAGGGAAAGCCGAGGTGGCGATAGAAGAGGTCCTTCGCTGCGAGTTGTTCTGCGATGAATGGGATCAAGCGAGCCATGGCGGAGAGCTGGCCGGGGCCGTGGAAGCGGGTTCAGTGAAGCGCGAGGACGTTACAGACCTAGGTGCGGTGCTGACCGGTGGATCACCGGGGCGTTCGAACGCCGAAGCGATCACGCTCTTCGACTCGACTGGACTCGCCATCCAAGATCTAGCGATGGTCCTCGAGGTGCTAACGCGCCACAGAGCAGGCGAGGTGGCCGCTACCGAGATCGAGATCTAAGTGGCGATGTGGGTACATCTGACCATTCCCTCCACGGTCGTCCATCTGTAGCCTGATAAACGCCAGTTTCAACTTGAGGGGGAGTTTCTTTGCGCCTACGTTCGTTCGTCCTTAGTTCCGTCATGCTCGCTTCCGTTCTGCCGATCGTGGCACCGCTGGCTCCCGCCGCTGCTCAGCAGTTCGACCCGATCTTCGCGAACGATCCCGATCTCGAGCAGATGTGGGGTCTTCACAACACGGGTCAAGCCGTGGGTGAACAACCCGGCAAAGATGACGCCGACATCGATGCGCCCGAAGCATGGCAATACGGCACCGGCGATAACGAGGTCGTCGTCGCGGTCGTCGACTCAGGCGTTGCCTACGATCATCCCGATCTAGCCCAGAACATGTGGATCAATGAAGGCGAGAGCGGGGCGAAAGCCACCAACGGGCTCGACGACGACGGCAACGGCTTGGTCGATGACCTGCGCGGGTATGACTTCGCCGATGGCGACAACGATCCATTCGATACGAACGGACACGGCACCCACGTTGCGGGCACTATCGGTGCGTTAGGCAACAACGACACCGGGGGGACCGGCATCGCCTGGGATGTGACCATCATGCCGGTCAAAGTCTTTGGAAAGGCCAAGGTCACCAAAGACATCGACGAGGAGATCTTCTCCGGCATCAGGTATGCAGTCTTCAACGGCGCTGACATCGTCAACCTGAGCCTTGGCGGAGGGCCCGAGGCGGTGCTCGGGGTAAAGCTGCAGAAGTTTGCGATGGAGAATCCGGCTGTGCTGTTCGTCGCGGCAGCGGGGAACGACAAACAGAACGTCGACAACAAACCTGTGTGGCCTTGCAGTAACGCAATCAAGCTGCGGAACTTCATCTGTGTAGCGGCAACTTCCCACAGGGATGTTTTGGCGAGCGACTTCTCGAACTTCGGCAAGAAGACAGTAGAGATAGCCGCGCCCGGGAAGGACATCTTCAGTACCTGGCTGGGCCTTGAGACCCTGTACGAGGAAGACTTCGAGGACGGTCTCGGCGGATGGACGCCGGTCACAGCGAAGGGCACGAACCAGTGGGGCATCGAGGCGGTCGGCGACCAGTCCGTCCTGACGGATAACCCCGGGCAGCCGGTCAAGGCGGACGCGATCACAGCGATGAAGTCTCCGGCGGTAGATCTCACGGGGCAAGACTCGTGTGTGATCAAAACTCAGTTCTTCAACGACGCTCCGGATAGCAGCGCAGTCCTAGCTGCACTTCATACGATCGATGGAACGCCAACAACGCTTCTATCTTTCGATTTCCCGCAAACGACCAAAGTGAAGAGGCTGGTGGACGAGATCGACCTTGAAGGGATCTCTGCCGATGACCTTCAGCTGGAGCTATCCATGAGGGGAGGCACGAAAGGTGGTGGGTTGGGTCTCTTCGTCTACGAGATAGCCCTCGAGTGCCAGACCCACAACTACGCGGGTGCCTACAAGTCCATCAATGGAACATCGATGGCCACCCCTCACGTTAGTGGCGCGGCCGCCTTGCTTAAGGCCGAGATGCCGTCTCTCAACGGCAAGGATCTCAAGAAGCTAATGCTCAGTGAATCGGATCGCGTTGAGACACTCGATGGGTTCGTGAATGCGGCGCGCAGACTGAACGTAGGGAACGCGATGGAAGCACTCCAGCCGATCAAACTTGACTGCGACGGCCCCAACGATAAAGACGTAGTTGAGGCAGACGCGGGGCAGAACCTTCTCTTTACGTGCAAGGTCCGAACCATCTTTGGACCACCAGTTGCCAACGTGTTCATCGACGGAGAGAACCTCGACGGGGCGAACGACCCAGACTCGAGCGCGGAGGATGGACCTTCCGACTACACGTGCGACGAAGGTACCGACGAGCTGGGTGTCTGCACGATCAGCGTTCCGGGCGAACATGCCGGCACGGCGCAGATCTGTTTCTGGATCGACACCGATCGCGATGAAGACTTCTTCGTTGACGATACGAGTGACCAGGGGATCGCCGACGGCGGATTCTGTGACCTCGAGAAGCTCGGAGCTAAGGAAAGCGGCGATACCCAGGACAAGGTAAGCGTGACGTGGACCGGGGAACCGGGACCGAGCGGCCCGTTCGAGATCGCATTCGCGACCGGTCGGTATGGCGATCAGGAGATCGCGAGCGTCATGTCTGATGGAACGGGACTCGCGAATCACACACACTCCGATCCCGTCGAGTTTTCGCCGGCTTACTCACCTGACGGAAACAAGATCGTTTACGTGAGGAGCGAGGGCGGGGACACCGAGCTCTGGATCATGGATTCAGATGGGACCGGTCATGAGCTTTTCTACGATGGACCGGGATTCCAGGGCGGGCCATCATGGAACCCCGATGGAGGTTCGATCGTTTTCCATCAGGGCAACCCGTCGACCTCCGTAGATTTCGACCTTTGGACGATCGATGCTGATGGAACCGATCCAGTGGCCATCACCACCGATTCGACGGACGAGATCTATCCATCGTATTCACCCGATGGAACCAACATCGCCTATGAAAAGGGGAATCAAAACACCGGCGCGATGAACGTCTACATTAAAGCGGCCAACAACTCGCTGGCAGGCGTGAACGTCACATCCGGAACGGGGAATGACATCCGCCCTGACTATTCACCCAACGGTCAGAGTCTGGCGATATCCAGCAGCAGGGATGGGGACTACGAGATCTTCGTGATCAACCTTCAAGGTGGCGTGATCGCCCAAGTCACCTCTAACACCAGACTCGATACCGAGCCGGCCTTTTCGCCGGACGGGAAGCTTCTTGCCTACTCCGGCGGGGAATCGAACGAGCGAGACCTGTATGTGGCGACCGCGACGGCCGGAGCATCAGAGACGGTGCTCGTACCTGCAGCTGGATATGACTCCGATCCAGACTGGAGACCTACCGGTTAGGCAGCAGACGCCCGTTTGTGGGGCCTGTGACCTGCCCGTATACTTTTGCGGCCCCCTCCTATGGGGGCCGCACTTTGTTGTCTACCAGTAAGGAAAACCCAACCTCATGAGCGATCAGCAGGACGTGGCTGCCCAAGCCACGGTCGGAAGTGCAGAGCAGACCATCCCGGACGGCCAAGGCGGCACCGTCGTCCGTACCGCCCCCTCGACGTCCGGTGAGACCTACGCCGGCGGCGTCATCGTCGAGAACGACATCGGCGGCAGCATGGAGGAACTCCTAGCTGCGATCGACGCCACCATCAAGCCATTCGATGAGGGAGACCTCGTCAACGGGCATGTGGTCAAGATCGACAAGGACGAGGTCCTGCTCGATATCGGCTACAAGTCCGAAGGGGTCATCCCCTCTCGAGAGCTCTCCATCCGCAACGACGTTGACCCTTCCGAGGTCGTCAGCATCGGGGATGAGATCGAAGCCCTCGTACTTCAGAAGGAAGACAAAGACGGCCGGCTGATCCTCTCCAAGAAGCGTGCTCAGTACGAGCGTGCCTGGGGAAAGATCGAAGAGATCAAGAACGCCGACGGCACAGTCACCGGTCCCGTGATCGAGGTTGTGAAGGGTGGACTGATCCTAGATATCGGTCTCCGCGGGTTCCTTCCCGCATCGCTCGTCGAGATGCGTCGCGTGCGCGACCTCCAGCCATACGTCGGCAAAGAGCTCGAGTGCCGCATCATCGAACTAGACAAGAACCGTAACAATGTCGTTCTGTCTCGCCGGAAGTTCCTCGAGGAGAGTCAGGCCGAACAGCGCCAAGACTTCCTCACCTCTCTCGAGAAGGGCGAGGTGCGCACCGGAACCGTTTCCTCGATCGTCAACTTCGGTGCTTTCGTGGACCTCGGTGGCGTGGACGGATTGGTTCACGTGTCGGAGCTGTCTTGGAAGCACGTCGATCACCCGTCGGAGGTTGTCGAGGTCGGGCAGGAAGTCAACGTCGAGGTTCTCGATGTCGATCTCGAGCGCGAGCGAGTCTCTCTATCGTTGAAGGCAACGCAGGAAGACCCTTGGCGTCAGTTCGCACGTGAGCACAACGTCGGCGACGTGATCGAAGGCCGAGTCACGAAGCTCGTGCCCTTCGGTGCTTTCGTCGAGGTAGACGAAGCGATCGAAGGTCTCGTGCACATCTCCGAGCTGGCCGATCATCATGTTGAGCGGGCGGAGGATGAGGTTGCGGTCCACGACAAGGTCGAGGTGAAGATCATCGACATCGACCTTGAGCGCCGGCGGATCTCGTTGTCGCGCAAGCAGGCGATGGCGCCATCCGAGTCACCAGAGAATGCGGAAACAGTCACGGTTGAAGATGCCGGCGATGTTTCCGAAGGCGAGCCAGTTGCCGAGATGGAACTCGAGCCCGAAGCTGCACCCAGCGCTGAGGCGGCCGAGCCCGAGCCTGCGGAAGAGCCCGCTGCCACCGGTATCGCGGTTCCTCAAGAGATCAGCGATGCGGTGGACAAGGCACACGCCGAATCAGAGGCAAGTGCTTCCGACGCCGAAGAGACATCTGCTCCCGAAGAGGCTGAGGCGGCCCCTGCGGCAGAGCCGGGAGATGACTCGATCGAGTCGATCGTCGAAGATCTGAAGCGCGAGCAGGGCAACTAGTCCTCCCCGGTAGATGCGATAGATGATCGTCGCCGGGGTCACGGGGGGTATCGGCTCCGGTAAGACCACGTTCACCCAGCTTCTGGCCGCGCGCGGCGCCGAAGCGATCGACGCGGATGAGCTCGGTCGAAGGGCACTCGATCCCGGAACCTCGGCGTGGCATTCGGTAGTGGATACCTTCGGCGACGAGATCTTGGTCGCCGGGGGCTTGGACATCGACCGAAAAGGTCTGGCGAGGGTGGTATTCGGAGACCGAGAGAAGCTCGCTGCTCTGAATGCGATCGTGCATCCCGTGATCGTGAAGCGGATCGCCGACACCCTCGAAACGCTGAGTGGCACGGACGAGATCGTGGTGCTCGATGCGGCCCTCATCGTGGAGCTGGGTCTTCAAGATGCTCTCGACGTCACGATCGTCATCGTGACCGACGAGACCAACCGCCGCGACAGGCTCACGGGTAACCGTGGGATGTCCCCAGCTGAGATCACCGAGCGCATCGCGGCCCAGGTAGCGACCGAAGAACTACTCAAGAAAGCCGACGTCGTGGTGAACAACGACGGTTCGATGGATCAGCTGGAAGATGAAGCCGACCGCGTGTGGGCGGAGCTAGAGAAACTTAGGGCCGGCTAGTGGAGATAGAGATCGTCTTCTTCGATGCGGGAGAGACGCTGTTGCACCCCGATCCGTCGTTCCATGAGCTCTTCGCCGAGGTTTGCGCGCGGGGTGGGCATCATGTTGCTGCTGAGGATGTTCGCGAGGTGCAGCAGCGGTTGGCTCCTCATCTCGTGGAACTCGCGCAGGAGACGGGGGTCGAGAAGCCCTCGCTCGATCCGGATGATTCCCTTAAGTTCTGGAGCCATCTCTATAGACGCCTCTTGGGGGAGTTGGGGATCAACGACGAGAATCTCGTCACCGACATGTACGCAACGTTCTCGTCCACATCGTCGTACCGATTGTTCGATGACGTGATCCCGGCTCTCGAACAGATGACCGAGATGGGCTATCGCTTGGGCTTGATCTCGAACTTCGAAGAATGGCTCGAGGAGATGCTGGTCGAGCTCGAGGTTGGACACCTTTTCGATGTCAGCATCATCTCTGGGATGGAGGGCCTCGAGAAGCCCGACCCCGACATCTACCGCCGTGCGCTCGGAAAGGCCAAGGTCGAACCGGAGTTCGCGGTGCACATCGGCGACTCGCCAGGGATGGACGTCGAGCCAGCGCGGGAAGTGGGGATCACGCCGGTCCTGCTGGACCGCTACAACCGCTACCCGGATGCTTCTCCCAGGGTTCGTTCCTTGGAGGACCTTCCGGAGCTACTTCAGAAACTCTGAGTTACCACTCCACCGTTCCGATAACGACGTTGTCGATCATGATCGTGCGGGCCGGTACGACGGCTCCGTCCGCCAGGTCCGATTGTTGCACGACGCTCCTGTAGCCGATCGTGACGTCATCGCCGGCGCGCGAGCGGAAGAAAAGCGAGTAGGGACCAAGGACGAACCCGTTCCCCGTGATCGTGGTGTCCTCGAAATCGGTAGGACCGCCGTGAACGATGCTGTGGTACCCGTAGCAACCGTCATCGCCAAGCTCGAGGTGCGTGTGCTCCAGAGCATGGAAAGTTACGCGGTTGGCCATGCACAAGATCGTGCCGACAGAGAAAGGGTCACCTTCGTCCGCACGGAGGGCGATCTTGTTCCCCATCGCGTCGGAGAGCTTCTTCTTACCGTCGGCCAGCGTGATCTCGCCGATGATCCGGTTGCGGAACTTCGGATCACGTGTTGACTTACCGGCCAGCACGGGCAGGTCGCGCTCGGGGTTGAAGTCTGAATTGCCGGGGTCGTAGTTGATCCCTCTTACGTTGCTCGCGCGCTCCTCGGCCATCACCTGGTAATTGAGCTCGAAAGCCTCGTTTACATGGATCACTCCGCTCATGAACTCGCGATCGGCCTCCGTTACCGCGGACGTCTCGGTAGCGATCTCTTCTTGTGTGTCGATACTCCTACCGGGGATGGTCTTCAGCCCCGAGGGCAGGGTGATACCGGGTCCTACGCGAGATAGAGCGGAAACCATGGCGTCCTTTTCGATGGTGGCGCCATCGACCTCGGCGTTGAAGCTAACGAAAGACGCACAGATCACGGCATCTTCGGGACAGGTGCCGGTTACGCCGACGTCCGCCGGACCGACGATTGTTGCGCCATGGGCGACGATCACATCCTCGCCGAGCTGGATCGACCCTCCTTGTGCATCCAGCAAGGTGTTGTCCTGGATGTCGCTATGGGAGCCGATATTGATGCGCGCCTCTTGACCAGTGCCGGCCTTGAGCGTTGCGAACGGTGCGACGTACACCAGGTCGCCGAAATGGATGTTCCCGGGATGGATCAACCGAGCAGTTGGATCCACGAAGTGCGAAGGATCGGACTGCGATCTAACCGCCGGCATCACCAGCAGGGTGAGGGCGGCGACCAGAGCGGCGAAGCGAGAAGGCCTCATCATCTCGACGTTAGCGGCCGGAGTGGTGTTGGGGAAGGGGGTTGGGGCCACATCCTCCCTTAGGCTCGCACGGTGAACGAGATCAGAGAGGCTTTCCTACGGTCTTCCGAGGCATCCCTGGACCTGTTACGGCAAGCGGTCGTGGCGGAAAGATGGGCGTCACCCAGTGCCCTCGACCGGATGGACGTGGGCGCTCTCTGCGGGCACCTTCATCGCGCGACTGGTTCGGTGGAGGTGTACCTCGATCGCGATGAGCCGGAGGTCGAACCGATCTCTCCGGCCGACTACTACGCCGCAGCTCTTCAAGACAGCGAGCAAGCAGGCTCCGCCCCCAACCTCGACTCCTCGCTCCATGTGGCCATCCGCGAGCGCTCGGTCCAAGAAGCCGCCGGAGGATACGAGGACGTGTTGAAGCGTTCCGAGGAGGTGCTCGGACGGTTACGCGCCCGCCTGGAAACGGAGCCTGAGGACAGGCGCGTTGAAGTGTTCAAAGGGATCTGTTTGCTGCTGGACGACTACTTGATCACCCGGATGATCGAGATCGCGGTTCACTGCGGACGATCTTGCCCTGAGCCTGGAGTCTGCCGACTCCGGAGATCCCTTCGCTGGTGATGGACCTCGCGATCGAGGCTCTGGTGGACGTTGCTCGGGTCCGCCATGGAGATCTTGCCGTCCTGCGGGCCTTGACCCGGCGGGAGAGGGACTCGTCCGAGGCTCTTCGGGTTCTGTAGAGAGCGTGGTCGCCGCGTTGCCCGACACCGGATGGGGATCATAAGGAGTCCCGTCGGGACGGAACCAATGAGCGACTCCGTCGATCAGGCGCACCTTCCACCCATGGATATGGATCAGGCGGTGGTGCACGCGACATACCGCAACGAGGTTGTAAGACCTCGTCGGCCCCTTCGGGCAGGCGACGATGTGATGGACGTCGACATGTCGGCACTCGCAACCCGGCATGGTGCACATGTAGTTGTCGCGGCGCAGTACTTCACGACGCAGGTGCTCGGGCACGGTGTATCCGGTGGCAAGAGCCTCTGCTTCGAAACCGTCGCTGATGATCTCCTGCACCCGGGCATCGCAGGCCAGCAGGGCCGCCAGACGCGGGTTGACCGACTTGCCGCCATCGAGCTGCGAATGCAGTGCTTGGAGCCTAATGCCTCAGACGTTGTGTGCAACACGACCGTGGCCCGCCGATCGCTGCCGGTGACCAGCGCGATCAGTGCGTCGGCCCGGCGGGCGTAGATCGGGTCGCTGCCGTCTTCGCCGTCGACGGGACTCGCGGGAGTCTTACTTGACCTCGGCTTCGATCGCTGCGATGAACGCCGCACCAGCGTCGGTGGGAAACGAGAAGTATCCCGACAAGATGGAGTCCTGCTCGCTCCACCACCACTGCAGACCGCGAGCGCGGTCGGCGCGCTTGGCGTTGCGGGCGGTCTTGGCCTCGTGCTCCTCGGCGCGCTGGCGGACGCACCAAGCGGTCACCCGCCGAGCCCAGGAGATGAGGTCCTTCTCGGTCTCGGGGGTTGCGAAGCGAGTTAGCTGGATGACCCGGTCGAGGTCCAACCGCAGGTCTCAAGTGCTGCCGAGATCTTGGGCAGCTCCTCGATCGCATGAGATGCCGCCACGCAACGTCGCGCCCTGTATCGGGAGAATCCCAAGCGAGCAGAAAGCCACTCGGCCGTATCGCGATGGCCGGTGCCCTTGTGAGCCTCCAGACGGTCAAGCGCGGAGACGCTTCCACGAGGCGCCGATTCCGGCGGCCGATCCCCACGCCGTCTTCGTCAACGAATGCGGCAAGAGCCACTCGGCCCATTCCGATATTCGGTTCTTCCATGCCTTCTTCGAGGGCTGTGGTCACTGATGCCGTTGCGGAACTCCATCACCACTCCCAACGGCCCGGGATGTGCGGTCCTCTGATAGAGTATCGAACACACGTTCGTATGTCAAGCCAATGTCCATATCCCACGGGCTTTTCGGCCCTCAGGAATAGTTGACCCACCCCCTACGTAGGATTGAACGTGCCCCAGTTCAAGGTCGTTTCCGATTTCGAACCCGCAGGTGACCAGCCTCAGGCGATAGAGGACATAGCCGAGCGCGTCCTGAAGGGGGAGCGGTACACGACCCTCCTTGGCGCCACCGGGACGGGTAAGACGGCCACGATCGCCTGGGCGCTCGAGCACATCCAGAAGCCGACCTTGGTTCTAGCGCCGAACAAGTCCCTGGGGGCCCAGCTCTGCAACGAGTTCAAGCAGTTCTTCCCTCACAACGCGGTCGAGTACTTCGTCAGCTATTACGACTACTACCAGCCCGAGGCGTACATCCCCTCGACCGACACTTACATCGAGAAGGACTCGTCGATCAATGACGAGATCGAGCGGCTGCGACACTCGGCAACAAGCGCTTTACTCCAGCGTAAGGACGTCATCATCGTTGCCTCCGTCTCGGCGATCTTCGGACTCGGTTCTCCTGAGGAGTACCTGAACCAAACCGTGAGTCTGGCGCGCGGCGGGAACGGCGAATCGGGATTTCATCACACAGCGTCTCGTCGACATCCAGTACGAACGTAACGATGTGAACTTCATCCGGGGAAAGTTCAGGGTGCGAGGCGACACGATCGAGATCTTCCCCGCTTACGAAGAGCTTGCGATCCGCGTCGAGTTGTTCGGAGACGAGGTCGACCGCATCATCTTGCTCGATCCACTTACCGGCGAGATCACAAAAGAACTCGACCACGCAACGATCTACCCCGCTTCGCACTACGTCGCGTCACGCGAGCGGATGGTGAGAGCTATCGCTGCGATCGAGCTCGAGCTGGCCGATCGCTTGAAGGTGCTCGAGTCAGAGAACAAACTCCTGGAGGCACAGCGACTTCGGATGAGGACGAACTACGACCTCGAGATGATGCGTGAAGTCGGATTCTGCAGTGGGATCGAGAACTACTCGCGTCACATCGACGGACGCGAGCCGGGGGAACGACCCAACACGCTTCTCGACTACTTCCCCGACGACTTCCTCGTCGTGCTCGACGAGAGCCATGTTGGGGTACCGCAGTTGAACGGGATGTCCGAGGGAGATCGCTCTCGGAAAGAGATGTTGGTCGAGCACGGGTTCCGGCTCCCAAGCGCCATCGATAACCGGCCGCTCCGGTTCGATGAGTACCTGGATGTGGTCAAGCAGATGGTCTTCATGAGTGCCACTCCCGGACCCTTCGAACTGAGGCATGGGGGCAAGCCGATCGAACAGCTCGTGAGACCCACCGGCCTGATCGACCCCGAGGTCATCATCCGTCCGACGAAGGGACAGATCGACGATCTCATCGGCGAGATCAAGGATCGAGTCGCCAAGGACCACCGGGTTCTAGTGACTACTCTGACGAAGAAGATGGCCGAAGACCTCACGGACTACCTACTCGAGTCGGGGATCCGTGTCCGTTACCTCCATGCCGACATCGATACCGTTCAGCGGATCGAGATCCTGCGAGACCTCCGGTTGGGCGAATTCGATGTTCTGGTCGGCATCAACCTTCTGCGAGAGGGTCTAGACCTTCCCGAGGTGTCACTGGTAGCGATCCTTGATGCCGACAAGGAGGGATACCTCCGGTCGCAGACGTCGTTGATCCAGACGATCGGTCGCGCGGCTCGGCATGTCGAGGGCCAAGTGATCATGTACGCCGACGAGGTCACCGATTCGATGCGGAAAGCGATCAACGAGACCCAACGAAGGCGTCAGATCCAGGAGGCGTACAACACCGAACATGGGATCGACCCTCAGTCGATCCGTAAGGCTGTCAACGACATCCTGATCTCCGGTTTCGGCCGGAAGCACGACACACCGGTACCGACCAAATCGAAATCCCGGAGGAAGGATCCGGTCGGTGGGGGACCGGATGAGATCAAACGACTCATCCTGGCGCTCGAGGAAGAGATGCATCAGGCGGCCGAAGAACTCCGTTTCGAGTACGCGGCACGCATCCGCGATGAACTTCGGGACCTCCGCCGAGAACTCCGCGAGGTCGGCTAACCAGTCGTTTCTCGTGCATGATGAGTGAATGCTTAAGGGAGAAAAGGTAGTTCTTAGGGCGCTCGAGAAGGCCGACATGCCGGTGCTGCACGAATTCGTCAACGATCTCGAGACCCATCTGCTGGCCGACGATGACATCTTCGTTCCGCAGACACATGAGCAGGTCGAGAAGATCTTCGAGGAGATGGCCAAGGACTCAGAACTGATCGGCTTCGGGATCGAGGCCGACGGCAAGCTCATCGGCACCTGCGGGATCCACCACATAGACCTGAACTCCCGAACCTGTTCCTTCGGGATCGGGATCTCGAACCGTGACTATCTCGGCAAGGGTTACGGCTACGACACCGTTCAGGTTCTCCTCAACTACGTCTTCCGTCTGCGGAACTTCCGCAAGATCTGGCTGACCGTTTACGGGGATAACGAGCGTGCGATCAAGTCTTACAAGTCGCTGGGGTTCGTGGAGGAAGGCCGCCACAAGGAGCACGTCTACAACCAGGGCATCTACAAGGACTGGGTACAGATGGGCTTGTTCCGCAGGGATTGGGACCCCGAACTAGGGGACTGATCCGCTTAGGCCGACGCCATGATCGGGTCGCTGGTCGGCTGGCCCGTCGGTGATCCACCCTCAGGTTCGACCGTCACCGCCACACCCTCCACACCCTCGAGAGGAAGATCGCTCTCGAAAACCACGTCACCTTGGTTCACGTCGAAGGTTCCGGCGCTGACCGGCGTGCCGTCTTCGATCAACCAAAGTTCATAGGTGTGATTGTCGGGAGCTTCTTGCATGCCGGAGGCGACGAAAACAGAACCATCGGAGTCCGGGACGATCTTCGCCACAGCTCCGCTGCCGTTGAGCTCGACACCGCTGTCCGATCGCAGAACGGCACTGACCACGTGCTGATATGTGCCGAGCTGGTTCCGTGCCTGGATCAAAGAGATGCTCAGAACGGCGATGGCGATCAGGGCTGCGAGAGAACCGAGGGCCGGCACAAGTTTGATGCGACCTGCCCAACGGCTCCACCCGACACCTCGCTGGGTCACTTGCTCGGGCGAGTCGCCCCGCGCAGCGCTGAGGACCCGGTCGGCGAATCCCGGCGAAAGAGGCTCGGGCTCGACAGATAGAGCAACTTTGGCGGCAACCTCGGAATAGCTGTCGGCCTCCGCCATGCACTCGTCGCACGACAAGATATGCGCTCGAACGAAAGGCACTTCTTCGGAGCCAAGGGCACCAAGCACGTAAGGAACGATCAGTTCCTTCGCATCTTCGTGTGATATTTCCATCCGGCCCATCTCTACTTCTCCACCTTCATGATGTCTCGCAATCTAGCGAGGCCGTCGCGTAAACGAGTCTTCGCGGTTCCCTCGGGGATATCCAATTCCTGCGCAACCTCCCGATAGGTGCGGCCCCCGAAGTATGCGAGGACCAGAGCTTCTCGTTGCACTTCCGTAAGCTGCTGGAGGGCTACGACCACCTGCTCCCTCTCTTCGAGACCCTGACCAGACGCATAGGAGGTTGGTGCTGTCTGGGCTTCGGTGATCAATGAGTTCTTCAACCGCTTCAGGGACTCTTCTTTGCGCACGAGGTCGATCGCCTTGTTCCGTGCCACTCCCACAAGGAAACTCTGGAGGCTTCCTCTCTGAGGGTCGAACGCTCCTGGCCTGCGCCATAGCGCTAGGAATGTGTCTTGGGCGACTTCTTCGGCTCTCGAGGGCTCGGTGATAACCCGTCGAGCGATGCCGTGAACTATGCCGCCATACCGATCGATCACGAGACGCAAGGCAGCCTCGTCTCGTTCGAGCAGGCGTTCGGCCAGTTCGACATCATCTCTACGCTCCATGAAGAAGTCATCGTAAGGGGACATCTGCCCCCTATTCGGAACCCGACATGTGTTCGGATTGCTGTCTAGCCGGAGGGGGAGCGCCCCATACGGGCGGGGCGCTCCGGCGACAAGCTGGGGGTTCATACTCGCCACCTCCTCCAACACCTAGAACTTGTCCGGGAACTGACCGGCGATTGCTCCGGCCAGGGCCGAGGCGGTCATCGGCATGTGGCTCGTCGCTGCGGCGTAGATCTTGTCGAAGACAGAGGCATCACCAGCGACCGCAGCATCGATGGCATCGATCAACGAGTCGACGTGCATCTGCAACGCGTCGGCTCCGGCATCCGCAGGCAAAGCGCCTTCGGTCGCCGACTCGAGGAAAGCGGCGAAGTCCTTCTTGTAGTTCGACAGCTTCTCGAGTGCGCTAGCAGCAAGCTTCTTGTCGCCCGTTGCCTTACCGGCGGTGTAGTCGACGAAGAAACCGATGTGCTCACGCCATTGCTTGAGGAAGGCTTCGCCCGCCTCGGGACCGTAGACCGACTCGATCGCAGCTGCTAGATCCACGCTGTTGGTGTCCAGCGTGCCCGCTGCAGCCTTGAACTCCGGAGAGTCGAGGCCGGACGTGAGCCCTGTGTAGACGGTGATCGAAGCGAGGTAGACGTGTCCGTCCAATAGATCGGTCAACGCGACCTGAAGCTCGGATCCCGCAGAAGCAGCATCGCCCGGGAACTTGTCCGGGAACTGACCGGCGATTGCTCCGGCCAGGGCCGAGGCGGTCATCGGCATGTGGCTCGTCGCTGCGGCGTAGATCTTGTCGAAGACAGAGGCATCACCAGCGACCGCAGCATCGATGGCATCGATCAACGAGTCGACGTGCATCTGCAACGCGTCGGCTCCGGCATCCGCAGGCAAAGCGCCTTCGGTCGCCGACTCGAGGAAAGCGGCGAAGTCCTTCTTGTAGTTCGACAGCTTCTCGAGTGCGCTAGCAGCAAGCTTCTTGTCGCCCGTTGCCTTACCGGCGGTGTAGTCGACGAAGAAACCGATGTGCTCACGCCATTGCTTGAGGAAGGCTTCGCCCGCCTCGGGACCGTAGACCGACTCGATCGCAGCTGCTAGATCCACGCTGTTGGTGTCCAGCGTGCCCGCTGCAGCCTTGAACTCCGGAGAGTCGAGGCCGCTGTTAAGGCCAACCGCGACCGCTATCGAAGCGAGGTAGACGTGCCCATCGAGCAGGTCGGTCAAGGTCTGACGGAGTGCCGGTGCGCCACTTGTCAGGCTCTCCGCGACCTCGGGCGTCTCCATCTCTGAGTCTGTTGACGCGTCCTGCGAGCCAGCCTCGGTGGTGCTCCCGCTGTCGCTGCTTCCTCCGCACGCTGCCCCTAGCAGAGCGAACGCAGTGGTAGCCGCTAGGAATCTCGCAAACAGTTTCTTATGCTTCAATGTGGCTCCTTCCCTTCGGATCGTTTTGCCCCCTCGTGGGGCTTCTTGCCTGACCGCAAGTGATTCGGAGGGGAGGAGTCGCAAGGATTGGTCTAACTAGTGATCAACGACTAGCTACTTAACGATGACGGTTCCAGTCATCCCGGCGTGTATCTCGCAGAAGTAAGTGAACTCACCCGCGGACTCGAATGTGAAAGAGAACGTTGCATCCTTCTCCGGCAGTTCCCCTCGGAATTCACCATCGGGTTGGGCTGCTTCGTCTTCCGACACGCCGGGGACACCCTGTTCTCGCTGCACCCCGGAAGTGACGGTGTGATCGATGTTGTCGGTATTCGTCCACGTCACCGATGTACCTACCTCGATCTCGAGGGGATCAGGCTCGAACTGGAACGTGACGATGCGTGCTCCAACATCGCCCTCGGTAGCACTGGTTGGGTCGTCGGTGCCGGAACTGCATGCACCAAGTAGGAGTAGGGCGGCGAAAGCTACAGAAGTCTTTTTCATGCTTGGTCTTCGACCGCGGAGGGTCTCCTGGATGTCCCGTTCCGAGCTGCGAACCGAGCTTCTACGCCCTGAGGACCTTGCGGAGTTCTTCGAAGCAGCGGTGGATCTCGTCTTCCGTGTTGAAGAAGTGGGGGGAGATGCGAAGAGAGTCGCCTCGCTGATCGAGGACCACGTCTTTTTCGAACAGGGTGTGGAGTACCTCTTCGGCCTTCGGACGCCCTCCCGGTACACGCACTCGAACCAGCCCACCCCGGAGATGATCTTCGCGTGGCGTGAGTACTTCGATGCCGGAGCCGTCTGCCTCCTGGATGATGAGGTTCGTTAACTGCTGATTGCGATCGCGGATGCGATCTACACCCACCTCGAGCACGATGCTCAGCCCGCCGTACGCGGTCCAAGCTTGGGGGAGAGTGTAGGTGCCGGTTTCGAAGCGACGAGCGTCATCCCGCAAGCGCAACTCTTCGCGCTGGAAGTCGAATGGTTTCTTAGTACCGAACCAGCCGACGATCTGCGGCTCCATCTTCGCGATCAGGTCGCGCCGGACGTACAGGAACGCGAGGCCCTGCCCTCCGCAGAGCCATTTGAGACATCCTGAGATTAGGAAATCGATATCCAATTCATGGACATCGATCGGGACGATCCCACTCCCGTGGAAGTCATCCGTGAGAACGTAGGCACCGACCTCGTGTGCTCGCTTGATGATGGGTTCGAGGTCCACGATGCGAGAGGATTCGAAAAGAACCCGGTTGGTGTTGACGATCGCAGTTTGCTCATCGATCCGATCCAGGAACTGTTCGGGTTCGAGGTTGATCCCGTCGGGGCTTTGGATCACATCGAGTTTCACGCCTCGTCGGTGTTGCGCCATCCACACGTAATGGTCTGTGGGGAAGTCCATGTCGGATGCGACGACTTTCGGTCGGTCGGAGTAGTCAAGACAGCTCGCGATGGACGAGAGCCCAGCCGATACCGATGGGACGATCGCGATCTCGTCCGTGTCTGCCCCGATCAGCGCCGCGAAGGACTCTCGACATTGCTCGAGCCGGGGGAGTCCATGTTCTAGCCACAGTTCCTCCGGGCCGAGTCGCTGCCACAGGTCGAGGTGTTCTTCTGCGAGGGAACGGCTCCGCTTCGATAACGGCCCCAACGAAGCCGAGATGAGGTAGGTGCGCTCATCCAGGATCGGAAACTCTTTCCGGTAGTCGAGTAGGTCCATCCCTCCACCCTACCGGCGTGTGAGGGCTTAGCCTTGGGTGCGCCTGGTGGCTAAGGGAGGCTTTCTTGAAGGTTGGAGTGATCGGGATCGGGCACGTCGGACTGCCGACCGCGGCGGTGCTGGCTCACCTTGGGCACTCCGTTGTAGCCATGGACTCGGATCGGGCCAAGCTCGACGCTGTGGCGGCCGGCGAGATGCCCTTCTACGAACCAGGCATGCAAGACCTCGTACGGACGGAGACCGAGGCAGGGCGGCTGAGATTCACATCGGAAATGGCTGACGTCGCCGACGGAGCCGAGGTGGTGTTCATCTGTGTGGGCACACCTCCCAAGGCGTCGGGGGAGGCGAACCTCTTAGCGGTGGAGCGCGCGGGGGCAGCCGTCGTTCAGAACGCCACCACCGATGTCGTCTTGGTGGAGAAGAGCACCGTGCCGGCCGGGACCGCCGAGCGCTTGACCGTAGCTTTGAAGCGCTACAAGGCTAAGCATCACTTCTGGGTGGTATCGAATCCAGAGTTCCTTCAAGAGGGGAAAGCGATCGAGGACTCGCTGCACCCGCATCGCATCCTCGTGGGGTCCAACTCGCAAGAAGCACTGGACAAGATGCGGGAGCTCTACTCAGATCAGGTCGATGCCGGAGCTCGATGGATCGAAACCGACGTAGCCACGGCCGAACTTGCCAAGCACGCAAGCAACGCTTTCCTCTCCATGAAGATCTCGTTCGCGAATGCGATGGCTCGTTTGTGCGAGCTCGCAGGCGCAGATGTTGTGAAGGTTGCTGACGCGATGGGTTCGGACCCTCGCATCGGTCGGGACTTCCTAGATGCAGGGCTTGGTTACGGCGGTTATTGCTTCCCGAAGGATCTTGCAGCTTTCGAACGCCTGGCAGAGCAGCTCGGCTACGACTTCGGGCTTCTGCGAGAAGTGAAGAAGATCAACGACGAAGCCGTGACCGCGACCTTCAACAAGGTGGAAGAGGCGATGTGGAACCTCCAGGACAAGAGGATCGCCTTGCTCGGCCTCGCCTTCAAAGGCGGAACGGATGACACGCGCCTGTCACCCGCCCTCGAACTGGCCCGCATGTTGAAGGATCACGGTGCACACGTCATCGGGCACGATCCCCAAGCCAACCGGAATGCCGCGCTGGAGATCGAAGGACTGGAAACCGTTGATGACATGTACGGCGCGCTACAAGGAGCAAACTGCGCCGTGATCTGCACGGAGTGGCCGGAGTTCTCTGAACTTGACCTTGGAAAGGCTCATGAGCTGATGGCCTTTCCGATAATCGTCGATGGGCGGAACATGCTGGATCCCGACAAGGCATCAGCCGCGGGATTCACCTACATACCCACGGGACGACCATCAGTGGGGCCGACGCATGAGGAACCCAAGTGACGCGTGCGTTAGTGACGGGAGGGTCGGGGTTCCTCGGCTCTCATCTCTGCCGCAGACTGGTCGAAGAGGGTTGGGATGTGGTCGCTTTCGACTCCTTCTTGACGGGGGATCGCGACAACCTGGCTGCCCTTGAAGGGGTCGAGTCGTTCACTCTTGAAGAGCGCGATGTCACCCAGCACATCTCTCTCGACGGGGACCTCGATTGGGTGTTCCATCTCGCGTCGCCGGCGTCACCGATCGACTATCTGGAGCACCCGATCCATACGCTGAAGGTTGGTGCTCTTGGCACGCTCCATTCTCTGGGGTTGGCGAAAGCAACCGGGGCGTCGTTCTTCCTCGCCTCCACGTCGGAGGTCTATGGCGACCCCAAGGAGCACCCTCAGACGGAGAACTACTGGGGAAACGTGAATCCGATCGGGCCCCGTGGTGTGTACGACGAGGCGAAAAGGTTCGCCGAAGCGATGACGATGGCTTACAACAGAACGCACAGGGTGGATGTTCGTATCGTGAGGATCTTCAACACCTACGGCGAGCGCATGAGGCGGAACGACGGTCGCGCGGTGCCCACCTTCATCGATCAAGCATTTCGAGATAAGGCTCTAACCGTGCATGGCGATGGAACCCAGACGCGGTCGCTGTGCTACGTGGACGACCTGATCGAAGGATTCTGGCGACTAGCGGCCTCGGATGTCACCACGCCGGTGAATATCGGCAACCCCGAGGAGGTCACCGTTCTGGAGCTTGCCCAGATCATCAAGGACCAGGTTGGTGGCGACTCGGAGATCCGATTCATGGATCGCCCCGTTGACGACCCTGAAGTGCGGTGCCCGGACATCTCCAAGGCAAAGGAGCTTCTCGGCTGGGAACCCAAGGTGTCGCTGAGCGAGGGCCTAGAGCGCACCATCGGATGGGCCAAGGGTGCCTGGGCCCATCCGTAGCTAGATGAGAGCGCTAGGGCATCGCTGGTGCTACGGGTTCGGGTGGAACCGCGAACGGCGCTGTTACCTCGCAATCGATCCGAGTCTCGGCGTCGCACGTATCGAGTCCTAGGTTTCCATCGGCGGAGTCGATGCCACCTTCACCGTTCAGTTTGTCGTTCTCCGTTCCACCATGGAGAGCATCGTCGCCCGACCCACCGTAGATGTCGTCATCGCCTGGGTCGCCCCACGCTAGGTCGTTCTCGGAGCCCAGCCAGATATCGTCGTTGTGCTGTTCACCGGTTACCCAGTCGACACCCGGCCCGGCAGAGACGATGTCATTGTCGGGGCCTGCGTGAACAACGTCGTTCCCGGCCCCTGTGTAGACGTCATCGGTGCCTTCGTGACTGTTGATCTCGTCGTTACCTGATCCGGTCACGATCGTGTCGTTTCCGCTCATCCCGTTGACAACGTTGTTGCCATCACCGGTCCAGACGTCGTCACTATCGGCGCCACTCATGACGCTGTCGTGTCCACTGCCGGTCACGACCGTGTCGGTCTGCTCACCGGTCTGAACCTTGTTGTTGCCAAACCCTTGCGACAGCCTGGGGGCCGGGAATACCCCGGAAGCACTCGTGTACCAACCGAGCAGCACATAGTCCGCGCCGGTTCCAGACTGGACAACGTTGTCAGCCTGGGCGTCTTCAAAGTAGTCGTCTCCGTCGTTGCCGAACATCTCGTCGTTGCCACCACCACCGTAGATCGCGTCGTTACCGGCGCCGCCGACGATCGAATCGTTCCCGTCAGTAACCAAGTAGTCGAGCGTGGTGTGACCGGGGTTGGTGTCGTGCTGATCGCCCCAGACTCCACAGGCGGGGCAGGCGAGGGTCGCACGATCGTCACCCAAACCAGCGTCGATCACGTCGTTACCGGCATCCCCGTGGATATGGTCGGAGTCGCCCCCACCGTAGACCTGGTCGTCCCCCGCGCCGCCCCTGAGAGCGTCGGACTGGTCTCCACCGATCAGCGTGTCGTTGCCGGCCTCGCCGCGGGCGTCGAGACCCCCGGTGGTGTCCAGAACCTTGTCGTCCCCATCACCTAGCAGGCCGACATCGAAGCCGGCGCCACTGACAACCTGATCGTGCCCGGGACCGGTGTTGAAGACATCGTTGCCATCATGTGCTTGCACCGCGTCATTCCCCGACGGGTCGAAGAAAGTGTCCGGTCCCGCGTTGCCCATCATGAGATCGTCGTCGGGCCCACCGTCGAAGTAGTCGGTTCCGCCGCCGCCCTGAAGTTGGTCGGCCCCGGCTCCGCCATACATCGTGTCGTTGCCCCCTAGACCGTTGAAGCGGTCGTTGCCCTGGCCGCCATAGGCGGTGTCGCCACCGGCTCCGCCCCAGAGGGAATCGTCGTCGTTACCACCGATCAGCTGGTCGCCGTCGCCGTGACCGAGGAGTTCGTCTATCCCGTTCTCTCCGTAGACACGGTCCGACCCTTCCTGACCGTAGACCTGGTCGTTGCCATCGCCGGCTAAGACGATGTCGTTGCCCGGCAGCGCGCGCACCTTGTCATCGCCTCCGAGGGCGCAGATGACGTCGTCGCCGGTAGTGCCGAAGATCAGATCGTCTCCCGGTGTTCCTGTGATCGTGCATGCAGGGATCGGCTGAAGTCCAAAGCTCCAGGTGCTGGCTTGAGTGGACAACGCGTTGATCGTTGCGTCGCCGAGCCCAGGTCCTGCTTGGCGGTATCGCACACAGGGGTCCGGGGATGCAAGAACTGGTGCCGTCGGGTTGCAGTTAGCGACCTGCACGCCGTTCCGGAAGAGAGCGATGGTGTCCGGATCCGTGTTCGTCGGAAGAAGGCTGGAGTCGATCTGGAACTGCAGTACAAGTGGCGTAGCCGCAGGCTCGGTAGGAGCCGTGACATCCACTTCCCACCCGACAAGATCGTATCCAGCAGGGTCGAGCGAAGTAGTTGTGTGTTCGTTAAGCGTGACCGGACCACCCGAGGGCGATGTGACCGTCGTGTGCAGCGGATCACCCGCTGTGGGTTCGCTATCGGAGGGATGAGAGGGGTCGGTCGAAACGGTTACGGGGGCTGCAGACGCGGGGTCGTCGAGAAAGACGACCATCGATGTCGCCATCAAGACCCCTGCGAACAGGATCGAGCGCAGCCGCTTCCGCCTGCGATCTGCCAGTTCGATCTGCATTGCACCCTCCGTCATGGTTGCCCGCGCCCCTGGATGCCTGAGCTATCCAGGAAGACACTTCTCCTAGGTTTCCCATGTTCTGGCACAAGCGCCCTGTGGACTACGGGCTTCGATGACTAATTCCGAACTTCCGAAGGGACTAGTCAGCAGCTCCGTACCGGTTCGTCAGATGAAACGGGGGCCGAGATCTCCCTCTTCGCAGTCCACAACGGTGTCGGTGCCGTCCTCTCCGAAACAGAGATCCAGGTCCACGGCGTCGCCACCGTCGATCTGATCGTCGTGACGGCCCCCATAGAGGACGTCGTCTCCGGTGTTGCCGATGAGGTTGTCATTACCGTCCGAGCCGAAGGCTTTGTCGTCGTCTTCGCCCGTGTCGATGGTGTCATCGCCGCCGCCGGACAGGATCTGGTCGTTCCCGGAGCCCGATTCGACGTAGTCGTCGCCTTCATTCGCATCGATAGCGTCGTCGCCTCCGTTGGAGAAGATGGTGTCGTTGCCCTTGTCGGCAAGGATGTGGTCGTTGCCGTCGCCAGAATGGACGGTGTCGTCGCCTCCGCCAAGGAGGATCTCGTCCTTCCCGCCGATCGTCGTGACGAAGTCATTGCCTTCTCCGGCGTCAACGATGTCGTGATCGAGCCCGCCGACCCAGATGTTGTCGTCGCCGCTCTGTGTGTAGATCTGGTTCTCGCCACCTGCGTCGCCAACGACGTCATCGCCCTCACCAGTGAGGACGTGGTCTTTGCCAGTACCTCCCGTGATGTTGTCGTCATCGAATCCCGCGTGGACGAGGTTGTTTCCGTTACCGGTGTTGATGGTGTCGTTGCCTTCGCCGGTGGACATCTGGTCGTTACCGTCGCCGGGACCGGGAGAGTCGTTGTCACCGAAGACGAAGTCTCCGCCTGCGCCTCCGAAGATCGCATCGTGTCCATCGCCGCCGTAGAGGGTGTCGTCGCCACCGGAGCCGAGGATGCGGTCGTTACCGGCTCCCGCGTGGACCCAGTCGGCGCCTTCACCAGCGAAGATGTCGTCAGTACCGGGACCGCCGCTCATACCTTCGTTACCGGCGCTTCCGACGAGACGGTCGTTGCCATCCTCACCATGAACCTCGTCGTTCCCGCCGCGACCATAGAGTTCGTCGTTGCCGACGGATCCGTAGAGCTTGTCGGCGTCGCCGTTGCCGATGAGGACATCATCGCCGCTCTCGCCGAAGACGTGATCTTGTCCGGTCTCGCCGCGGATGGTGTCGCGGCCGGATCCACCGAAGATGAGGTCGTGGCCGCCACGGCCGATGATGTCATCGTTGCCACCGCGTCCACAGATGATGTCGTTAGCTCCGGTTCCCACGATCCGATCGGGGCCGTCGGTCCCGGTGCGGGTGCATGGATAGGCGAAGGTCCAGGTACCGGTGCCGCCCATCCAGTTGTACTTAAGGGTTGCATCGCCTGCTCCCGGCCCTGTCGTGTTGGACTTGAGACAGGGGTTCGGGAAGGCCGCGGTGGCGGGCGAGCAGAGTGCCGTCATCGGTGACCCGTTGAAGAAGCCGATTAGGTTCGTGTTGCCGCCGGTCGGAGCCAGTAGCGAAGCATCGAGCTCGAACTCGACCTCCATCGGGATAGTTGCCTGCACAGGGGCCGTGATCGCAGCCTGCGCGCCCACGGTTCCGTAAGACGTCGCGCCGACCGTGATGCTGCTGCGAGAGGGGTAGGTCTCGGTGATCGTGACGCCGTGATCGACACCGAAGCCCGGATGGGTCACTGTGGTGTGCAGCTTCTTGTTCGAGTCTGGCTCGGACGGGTAGTTAGGGTCGGTGGTCGCGAGGCCGACGGTGGCTGCTCCGACCGTCACTGAGTCGCTCTCGTTGTCTACCGTCGCCGTGATGGTCGCGTCGCTCGCGCCACCAGTGAATGTCGTCGTGGCTACCCCGTTGACCGTGGTGGTGTTCGTGGGGAACACCGACCCCTGAGTGGTTGAGAAGGTCACAGGCGTTCCGTCAGGAACGCCGGGGGCCGCGAGGCTACCGCCCTGGTCATGACGGAGGTCGGCTGTGATGGTTGTCGTGTTCCCAGGGGAGACCGCAGGGGCGCCGGCCGTCACGTCCAACACGAGCCACGCGTCGAGGGATGTCGAGCTGACGGTGTCGCAATCGGGAGGAAAGTCGGGGCCTTCGCTGCAGCCCCACCAGTTGTGCTGCGCATCGACCGATCCCGAACCGATCACGGCATCGCCTGAATTGTTCGCGAACCGGTTGAAGTGGATGTGCAACGGGGGAAATCCATGCCCTGTGGGTGCCACGACGATCCCATTCTGCCAGCCGGTCACATGGTTCCCGACAAACGAGACTTCGGAGCTGCCTCCGCCACCGTCGTCGTTGACCTCGAGCGCAACGCTTCCGGGCCGATCGCTGAAATTGTTCCCCGTGATGGACGTTCCCACGTTGCCGTCGGAGAGACGTATGCCTTGGGGGTCGATGGATGCAGTGGCGCCGTGGATCCAGTTGTTCGAGATGACTGCATTCGTGGTGTTGTGGATCGCGATCGCGCCGTCGCCTCTGGTCTCGTTGTTCGTGAAGACCAGGCCAGCGCCGCCACCGCCATCGAGCGTTCGCCGGTTGTTCTCGAAAAGGTTGTTGCGTATCAGCACGTTGTCCCAAGGTCCACCATGGATCGCGCTGTAAGGAGCAGCGCCACAGCAGTCATGATTGAGAAAGTAGTTGTGCTCGATCACCGCCTGGGTTCCGGGAAGGTTCCCGAAAGAGAGGCCGGTCACGCCGCCTCCGATGATGTTGTTGCGGACCTGCGTGCCCTCGATCGTGTTGAGCGCTGCGATCGAGGTAAAGGCGCTCATCCTGAATCCGTCGATGATCACGTTGTTCGCGTCGAGGCCGAATGCGAAGACGCTTCCGCCATTCACGATGGCTTCGATCGTCGGGTCGCCAACGGGGGAGCGGTCGCGTCCGGCAACCGTGGAACCGGTCCACGGGTGACCACCATCGCCGTAGAGCGTCAGGGTCTTGTCGATAGTTGCTCTGTCGTAGATGCCGGGACAAACGAAGATCGTGTCGCCAGGCGCTGCTGCCGCTACCGCATCGGGGATCGTGGTGTGGGTGACCGGCCCGGGCATGGAACAAGGCCCGAGGAGGTCGTCGTCGACCTTCCAGGTCGTCGCCGCGTAGGCGGGGGCCGCGAGGAAGGGAAGAAGGGAGACGAGCAGCAGTGCCGCTGTCGTTACCGATCCGATCCGCTTCAGGACGTGCGTCCGCGTACGTGCCGTACGAGGGCGGGGAATGAGGCCCGCCATGTGTACCTCCGCTGGCTCGAGAGCGACAGAGATGACGGGTTCGCCGCCGCATCGTCTTAAACGCTCGCTATTGGAGGCTCACATTGCGGTGATACCGGTGCTGCATCTATGACTGGGGTCGGCCATCTTTCGGGGCGCCGAGATGACTAGTAGCGATGGTCCGTTAGGCCTAGACGAGGGCGAGCCGGGCAAGTAAAAGGGGGGCGGTTGCCCCGCCCCCCTTTTGTGCCAGTAGGTAATCGCTACCTACACAACTTCGTCTCCGTCTTCGCAGTTCGCGTAGGTGTTGGTTCCTTCGTTACCCCAACACTCGTCGAAGTCGAAGAAGCTTCCTCCGTCTAGGTGGTCGTTGCCGGTGTTGCCGTACAGCACGTCGTCACCGACCGACCCGTTGATGTCGTCGTTGCCCTCAAGAGCGATGACCCTGTCGTCGCCCGATCCGCCATTGATGTCGTCGTTGCCTCCACCACCGAGGATCTCGTCGTTGCCGGCGCCCGAGAACAAGGTGTCGTTCTGCTCGCCACCGTCGACCGCATCCTCGCCGCCGTCGCTGTAGACCTCGTCCTTGCCGTTGCCGGCCAGGATCTGGTCGTCGCCGTTCCCGGTCACGATCACGTCGTCGTCCTCGCCAGCGAGGATCGACTGGTCACCGGCGGTCACGTACGAGGTGCAGCCGATCTCGTCGTAGTCGCCTCCCACGGTCGGCGTAGCCGGCGTTGGGAAGGCAGCGTTGGCCGGACCACAGTGGTCGATGCCGCCGAGGATGACGTCTTCGAACTCGCCGCCGTCCATGGCGTTCTCACCGTTGCCTCCATCGACCCAGTCCTCGCCACCTGGCTGGAACTGACCGTCGGCCACGACGTGGTCGTCACCGTCACCCATGACGACGGTGTCGTCGCCACCACCGGCGGTGACACTGTTGTCGCCGGGTGAAGCACTGGACGAACAATCGGACGCGTCTCCAGGCGTGGTACCGCAAGCGCCTGGCGTAGTGAGGGTTGGTGCTAGACCCCCTACCGTGTTCACGACGCCGAGGAGGACCGTGTCGTCGCCCTGGTTGGCGTCGACCGCGTTGTCGCCGTCTCCACCCAGGATCAGGTCGTCGCCCTGCTCGCCCTGAAGCACGTCGTCACCGAGGCCGACCTGGACCCTGTCGTCCCCGCCGCCGAGGAGTATCTCGTTGTCGCCGTCACCGGCGACGACGGTGTCGTCACCTTGACCGGCATCGACCACCTGGTCTCCATCACCGGTCATGGTGATGGTGTCGTCGCCGTCTTGAGACACGATTCCGTTGTCTCCGCCAGCATCGTTGACCGTGTCGTCACCTTCACCGGTTACGACAGCATCGTCGTCGGCTCCGGCCGTCACGATGTCGTCGTCGAAGCCTGCGTGGACGAGGTTGTCACCGTTGCCGGTGCGGATGTTGTCCGGTCCTTCTCCGGTCGACATCTCGTCGTCGCCGTCGGTGAGTGTCGCTACCGGTCCGTCACCCCAGACGTCGTCGTCGCCGGCACCACCGTAGATGGCGTCGTCACCCTCACCACCCGGGTCACCGATGTGGCCCGGAGGACTGGTGCTGGCAGGATCGGTGTTGAACTCGTCACCGTAGACGTCGTCGTCACCGTCGCTCGCCAGGATGCGGTCGTCACCGTCGCCACCCTCGATGTAGTCGTTGCCTTCACTACCGAAGATGTCGTCGTCGCCGTCACGCCCGTAGAGGGAGTCGTCGCCGTCCTTACCGATCAAACGGTCGGCACCGAGGTCACCGAACATGGTGTCGCCCGCGTCACCACCGTGCATCGAGTCGTTGCCGGTGCCACCATGCATGTAATCGACGTCGTCGCCACCGATCAAGGTGTCTGTGCCTTGCTGACCGAAGCCGACGTCGTTGCCGATCTCACCTCGCATCGTGTCGTTGCCGGTGCCACCGAAGATGATGTCGTGACCTCCTCGGCCGAGGATGTCGTCGTTTCCACCTAAGGCACAGATGATGTCGTTGGCCCCCGACCCCTTGATGGAGTCGTTCCCGCCGGTCCCTACACGGGTGCAGGTCCACCCGAAGGTGAAGGAATCCAGGGCACCCGTCGAGGTCCACGAGTAGTCCACCTGGACGTCGCCGCCCACTGACGTATCTGTTGTCACTACCTCGGTTCCATTGAGGAACACCAGTATGTCCGTGGCCGGCCTGTTACCCAAGCCTCCCGTGGGGCCGGTTAACGAATTGTCGAACGTGAAGGTGACCGGATAGACGCCGGCCGGCGCGGTGATGTCAACGTCGGCCACGATCGCGGTCTGCGTGACCCCGCCGTTTAGGAAGGACGCGAATTCCACATCGAGGTCGCTCTCGACGATAGACGTAAGCGTGGCCGATGCCCCCGTGACCTGGGTCAGAACGGGATCCGTCGCCACCGGAGGATTCGCCGGCGCGGTCGTGTTGTTCGTCACCGTGTCTGCCAGTGCGGGAGCTCCCGCCAAGAATGGCAACACCGTTACCAACAACGCTGCTGCCGCTACCACCGAAAGGAACCGGGAAGGCTTCTTTCCCCGGCTGTTGTTTCTGCTACTACTACCAGTCACTGCGCACCTCCCTAGCCCCTGCACCTGTGCGCCGAAGAGAACGTCTGACCTATGCCGCCGCAGACTTGCCTCAACGAACGCGCCTTTTTCTAGCACTGTTGATGCTCAGCTAATAGGGGACGGGGATACAGGGGGTTCGGTAATCATTTCCAGCACTACCCGCAGTGACTAGTCCTGGCCATATGCATCCTGCAAGGGAAAGGGGGCGGGATCCCGCCCCCTTTCCTGCGTTCTAGCGCCTAGGTGGGCTCCGGCATTGATGTCGACGAAAGGATGGCCACAACGATTGCCACCGCCGTGATGATCGATAGCTTCCTGCGTGCGTGATTCCTGTGTCCCATCTGGGTTGCCTCCTGTCGCGCGGCCCTCGGCGTGCCGGGTGCCGCTGCTCGGCTACCGCTAGTGGTCCCACGGTCGTGGGGGCGGTCTACAGAGAGAAGGGGGTTCTGGGACCATTCCAGTGCTTATGGGGCTAGTCGGCGCGGCTCGGCCCGGCAAGAACTCAGCTGCCAGGCGTAATCTGAGGGCTCTTAAGCGAAGGGGGCAAGGCCATGATCTTCTGTCCGCATTGCCGGCTCGAGCAGCCGACCGATCACGCATTCTGCGCGCGCTGCGGTTCCGATCTTCCCGTGCACCTGTTGGGCGAGAGCCCCGCTAAGAAGGTGCGCTTCTTCGCCGGCGTGAAGGTCATGGACGACGATCTTGAACCCGGCTTCCTTCGGGTCTCGTGCTACCTCTCCCAACAACTCGTCGAAGCAGAAGAAGGCTCGGTGATGTTCACCGGCCGCCACGTCCGCTTCTCGGTATGGGACGGCGAAAAAGCACGCTGCGTGCTTTCCCTACCCGAGAACGAAGGAATAGGCCTAGCCCGCTTCATCCTCGAAGAGATGCAACAAACCGTCGACTCGGCCGCCACCCAGTGGCCGGGGCAGGAATCCGGCCTTTTGTAAGTCTCAAGTGGCAAGGGACGCCATGGAGCTCTCTCCATGGCGTCCCCTGGAGAACCCGGACGGTGTGGAGCTTCGGCGGATGACCGGCCCCGGGTAGAGGGAAAACACACGCGTGTCGTTTAAGGTGAAAGGTCCATGCCAGCTATCTCTAATGAGGGGCGCCTTGTCATTCGGGGGGCCCGGGAGCACAACCTCAGAAACGTAAGCCTCGAGCTGCCGCGCGATGCCTTGATCGTGTTCACCGGCATCTCCGGGTCGGGGAAGTCTTCGCTTGCGTTCGACACGATCTACGCCGAGGGGCAAAGGCGGTACGTCGAGTCGCTGTCGTCCTACGCACGCCAGTTCCTAGGTCAGATGGACAAGCCCGAGGTGGACTTCATCGAGGGACTGTCGCCGGCGATCTCTATCGACCAAAAGTCCGCTCCGAAGAACCCGCGGTCGACGGTGGGGACGATCACCGAGATCTACGACTACCTACGCCTCTTATATGCACGCATAGGGAGGCCCCATTGTCACAACTGCGGCAATCCGGTGGCTCGTCAGACACCCGAGCAGATCGTGGACCAGGTACTTCAGCTTCCGGAGGGCACAAGGTTCCAGGTGCTGGCGCCGATCGTTCGCTCTCGCAAGGGTGAGTTCACGAACCTGTTCGAAGACCTCTCTCGGCGTGGCTTCGTCCGTGCTCGCGTCGATGGCGAGGTGAAGGAGCTTACTGAGAAGATCCGCCTCGACCGCTACTACCAACACGACATCGATGTGATCGTCGACCGCCTGGTCATCAAGGAAGGCATCGCGTCACGTCTGAACGACTCGATCGAGACCGCTCTGCAGCTCGCTGAGGGAACGGCGGCGATCGAGCTGGTCGATGATGCGGGCGAGGACCTCTACTTCAGTCAGAAGTTCGCATGTCTCAACTGTGGGATCTCGTTCGACGAGTTGGCCCCCCGGAACTTCTCCTTCAACTCACCATACGGGGCGTGTGAGCGCTGCGACGGTTTGGGCACGCACCTCGAGGTCGATCCCGAGCTCGTCATCCCGAACCATGACCTCTCTATAAAGGAAGGTGCGATCGCGCCATGGGGTGGCCGGACGCTCGAGTACTTCGACCGCCTACTGGAGTCGGCCGCCTCCACTTTCAAGTTCAAGCTCGACGTGCCGTTCAAGAAGCTTCCGAAGAAGGCCCAAGACCTGATCCTCTTCGGCAACGAAGATGAAGAGATCCACGTGCGCTACAAGAACCGGTACAACAGGATCCGCTCCTACTGGACCGTGTTCGAGGGGGTCATCACCTGGCTCGAGCGTAGGCACTCTGAAACCGATAGCGAGTTCGCCCGAGAGCGCTACGAGCAGTACTTTCGGCAGGTTCCGTGCCCGGCATGTGGGGGAGCGAGGCTGCGGCCCGAATCGCTGGCTGTGACGCTCGGTGGGCTGAACATCCACGAAGTAACCGACATGTGCATCAGCGACACCGATGCATTCCTACGAAAAGTGGAACTGAACGATCGGGAAACGCACATCGCAGAACGAGTACTCAAGGAGATCCATGCCCGGCTCGGGTTCCTCCTCGACGTAGGGCTGGACTATCTGACCCTCGGCCGTAACTCCGCGACGCTGGCGGGTGGCGAGGCCCAGAGGATCAGGCTCGCCACGCAGATCGGTTCAGGTCTCGTGGGGGTTCTCTACGTTCTGGATGAGCCGTCGATCGGTCTGCATCAACGCGACAACCGGCGGTTGATCGACACCCTCATCCGCCTCCGTGACCTCGGAAACATGCTGATCGTCGTCGAGCACGACGAGGATACGATCCGTACCGCCGACTGGGTTGTCGATATCGGCCCGGGGGCCGGTGAGCACGGCGGCGAGATCGTCTACACGGGCCCGCTGGCAGGTTTGCTGAAGGAGCGTCGGTCGGTCACGGGCGATTACATCGCGGGGCGCAACAGCATCGAACTCCCGAAGAAGCGCCGTGAACCGGAGGACAGGGGCGCCATCGTCGTAAAGGGTGCGCGCCAGCACAATCTGAAGGGCATCGACGTCGCGTTCCCTTTGGGCAAGTTCACCGCAGTGACCGGGGTGTCAGGGTCGGGTAAGTCCACACTGGTGAACGAGATCCTCTACCGGGCCGTACATCAATCGTTGATCCGCAACGCCCGCTTGATCCCGGGCAAGCACAAGACGATCGAGGGGCTCGAGCTAGTGGACAAGGTGATCGAGATCGACCAGAGCCCGATCGGTAGAACCCCGCGGAGCAACGCTGCCACATACACCGGCGTGTTCGACCACATCCGCAAGCTCTTCGCCAAGACGCCCGACGCGAAGCGCAAGGGTTACCAACCCGGTCGTTTCTCTTTCAACGTCAAAGGGGGACGGTGCGAGGCGTGCGCCGGTGACGGAACGATCAAGATCGAGATGCACTTCCTCCCCGACGTTTACGTCCCTTGTGAGGTGTGCAAGGGCAAGCGCTACAACCGCGAAACGCTTGAGGTTCGTTACAAAGGCAAGAACATCTCCGAGGTTCTCGAGATGAGTGTCGAGGAAGCTGCGAGCTTCTTCGAGCCGATCCCCCCGATCGCTCGGCACATGAACACGCTGAACGACGTCGGCCTCGGCTACGTGAAGCTTGGACAGCCGGCTCCCACCCTTTCCGGCGGCGAAGCACAACGCGTCAAGTTGTCCACCGAACTTGCGAAGCGCTCGACGGGCCGCACGATCTACATCCTCGATGAGCCCACCACCGGTCTGCATTTCGATGACGTCAAGAAACTATTGGGTGTTCTCCACCGACTCGTCGATTCCGGCAACAGCGTCGTGGTCATCGAGCACAACCTCGACGTGATCAAGACGGCGGACCACATCATCGACCTCGGTCCCGAAGGGGGAGCCGGGGGAGGCGAGATCGTTGCCGAGGGGACCCCCGAGCAGGTCGCCCGCACGAAGGGTTCGTACACGGGTCAGTTCCTGAAGGAGATCCTCGAAGGGAACCGCGGCAAGAGCGTCGCAGCCGCTGCCAAGTCTCGCCAGCGCTCCTCTGCTCGTCGCCGCTCCGCCTAGCTTTCGGGTTACTCCGGGTCGGCGGTGTGGGAGAGGAGACCCGGGCCGAGGTCGGCGGCTTCGATGAAGCGAGGCTCGGCCCCCTCGACGATGCTCTGTAGCTGATCGATGAGCAGATCGCGGTTGATCTTTATGCCGTGACGTCCGAGCACCTTCTTGTACTCGGGGAAGCGGGTGACGAGATCGATGGCCACGCTCTCGAACGCATGGCGGGCGATGCGCTCGCGCGAGCCGTAGTCCATAAGGTTGAAGACGAAGAGGTGCTCGTCGTCGCTGCGTGGCTCTACGAGGATGATGTCGACGTCGGGGTGCGCGTGCTGGATCACCTCGAGCTCTTTCTCGACCTGAGCTTGCGCCATGATGCGGAACGTCTGTGCGGCGATATGCGGGAATCCCTTCTGAGAAAGGTGCCGGGAGGGGAGACCGGTGGCGGACGGAAGCATGTGTCGGATGTCGTGGACGTACGGGACCAGCGGGTTGACCACGACGATGAGCTTGGCTCCGTGGGCGATCGCGATGTCGATATTGGTCGTCGACCGGAGACCACCGTCCATGTAGACACCGTCGCCGATCTGGCGAGGCGCATAGAGGAGGGGGATGGCGGTAGACGCAGCTGCAGCTTCGGAGATCGGGACGTCGGTGTTGCGGTCGGCACCGAAGACGCGACGCTCGGCCGTGTCGAAGTTGGTTGCAGTGATGAAGAGGCGCCTGCGTGTGTCCCTGAAGTGGTTGGTGCGGCCAGACTGGGTCAGAACGTCACGAAGGTACCGCTCGATCCCGTCCGTCGTATAAACGGCTTGAGGTAAGCCCTCGGCGATCGCCCCAAGGCCATCGACGACGGATGTCGTGAATGGGTGACCGACGTAGCGGCGGACCGCTCCCAAAACACCGAAGGGCCACCTGATCATCGACCTCGCGATACCACGGCGATCGGGCGTCATGATCTCGCGCGCATCGATCGCGGGGATGGAAGCCGATTCGTGCCCGAGGTTCGCCAGCATCAGATCCTCGGGCGTGACGCCGTTCGCCAAACACGAAGCGATCACGGAGCCGGCGGAGGTGCCGACGTACATGTCGAAGTCGTTCACCGAGACGTTCTTGCTCATGGCGTTCATCGCGGTGAGGACACCGAGGTGATAAGCGGCCCCTGTGATGCCGCCGCCCCCGAGTACGAGAGCAGTCCGACCGGACCGTGAACGTTCATCGGTAGCGCCGTCGACGTGTGAGCGGCCTTTGGAGAGGTGGATGACGGTTCCCATCGAGCGGAACTCTAACGGTTAGCCGATGGGCTTTTGCTCATCCGAAGCAAGCGAACTGTGGATAACCCTGTTGGAAAGGAAGGTCCGGGGCGCTAAGTAGGCCCCGGACCAACTGTCTCCTTATTACTTGTTACTTAACGACGATCTTGTTGCTCATCCCGAAGCCGTGGAACAGGCAAAAGAACTGAAAGCCTTTGGCATCGCTCTTTGCGCCTAGCTCCACGTCCCAGTACAGCTCTTCACCGAAACCGCCGCCTTGGAGATCGGCAGGGGTTCGGACGCCGGAGCTTTCCACGTCATCGGTGTCGTTGAGTTTGCCGTTGCCAACCACGTTGAAGAAGCCGGGCGGGAAATCGACTTCAAACTGTGAGGGGTCGGCGCAGAACGGAGGTTCTTCCAACGCTGGGGCGTCGGGCCCCATCCCATCATCACCATCGGGGTCGCACATGAATGCGAACGATTCGTTGAAGACTTCGAGGCCGAAGTCTCGTCCGTAGGTTGCGCTATGCGCCTCGCTCTCGAACTCCATGTGCCAGCGCACAACATCGCCCTTCTTGGCCGGGATCTTCGCCGGGAAGAAGTCGAAGAAAGCCAGGTAACGAGTATCGAAGCCTGCGTAGGCGTCCCACACCGTCTTCTTGCCTTCCTTGTGCTTGGTCGGCTTGCTCAGTGAGTTGTAAAGGGCCGTCGCTAGAGACTTGTCTCGGTCTCTCTGCTCGGCCACTTGCGTGGCGATCGCTGCGGGGTCGGAAGCGGCAGCGTCCTCGTTCACGACTTCGATCCGGATCGAGCTGTTTAAGCCGATCGGGAGGATCGTGTAGAAGACCGTGCCAGGTGGCACGTCGACGTTTATGTACAGGCCCGGGTCCTCGGCTATCGCCAGGCCGCCGTGCAAGAAAGTGCCGTCATAGCTACAAGGCGCCTCTTCCCCCCCGCAGTTGAGATCCCCGAGCAAGTCAGCGTTGAACTTCTCTGAGTTGTCGTCCGGATCCGGAAGCCAGACGGTGAAGGGGTCTTCGGGCTGCGATTGGTTCTCTTCGCGCCACTCTTCCGCCGACTCACCGGCGGGAAGAACGTCGACGAGTCCCGAGAAATGGATCGTGTCGCCCTGATGAACCTTCAATGCCGAGGGATACATCCGGAAGGAGAAAGCCTTGCCTGCCCCGGCCCCCACCTTCACTTCGTAAGTGGTGGCCGCTTGCGCGGCTCCCATAGGTACAGAAAGCGATACAAGCGCAGAGAGCGCGAGTAAAGCAATGACGCGTTGACGCATACAACCTCCCGAGTAAGAGATCACCGCCTGTGACCTGCAGGGGACACTCAAACGGAAGAACTATGTCGGGTCAAGGACTAGCGAGAGGTTTCAGCGAAGGGCTTTATCCTTGGCGCTCCCGGGCGGTTAGCTCAGCGGGAGAGCGCTTCGTTCACACCGAAGAGGTCACTGGTTCGATCCCAGTACCGCCCACTCAGCCAGGTGCCGGCTAGTGCGGGCGGTCTTCTCCTACGAGGCCATCGATCGACTCTCGGATGAGGTCGGCGTGGCCCGTGTGCCGGGCGTACTCCTCGATCAGGTCGATCAGGATCCGTCTGAGGCTCGGTGTCCGGCCGTCTGGCCAGGTGAACTTCGCCAGCTGATCGACCCCTCCAGTGGCTAGGGCTTCGTCGACCGAGGCGCGCGAACGCTCGACGGCACTCTTCCAGAGCGCATAGAGATCTTCGGGTGAGTCCCGAGTCGCTGAATGCCACTCCCAGTCTGGGTCAGCGTCCCAGTCGACGGCGTCCCAAGGAGCCCCGAGCTTTCGCCCATGCAGCTTGAATGTGAAGTAGTGGTCCTCAACTAGGGCGAGGTGTTTGAGTAAACCCCCCAGGGTCATGGATGAAGCGCCGACTTTTGCCCGGAGACCGGCCGAGTCGAGTTCTCCAGCTTTCCACGCGAAGGTTGCACGCTGCCGCTCTAGGGAACCCAAGAGGGTTGCTGTTTCGTCGCCGGCAACGGGAGGTTCGGCGCGGCCGTCCTCGTTCAAGTAGGCAGTCATCGAGGGAGTCTACCGACGAGTTCTCCGCCTAAGCTCGTTCCATGTTGCGCTTGGTCGCCCTTTCTGCCGTGCTGCTTCTCGCCGTGACCGCATGCTCCGGAGAGGACGGAGCCGAACTTTTCCCCACGGCCTGCCACTTACCCTCTCCCTCGCCCGGGGCGAACACTGAGGGAGTGCCACCCGAGATGCTCGTCGAGCCGGGAACCGTCGTTCGGTCCGTTGCCGAGGACCGGGGCCTCTTGGTCATCTCACTTAACGTGCCGCTGGGCGTCACCGAAGCACTCAACAAATACCTGGACGTCCTTCAGCCCCCGCGTTACGTGGAGATCAGCACCGAGAACGAAGGCTTCGAGGCTGAGGCATATTTCAGCGACACCACCACCGGAGACTTCGTGGCCGTTCAGATACGCAACCCGGGCTGTGAGAGCGCCACAGCAACGTTCGTTTCGATCGGCCGAGTCGACTCACCGGTCGGTGCCGGAGCGTCATCTCCCGCAGGTAAGAAGGACTAGGCGCCGGACGGGACGGTGGCCGGTACGTTCGAGCGTCCCAATACGGCCGCCACCAAGAATGCGAGTGCAGTCAGCACGAGACCGGCGACAAGGAATGGCGCGTGCAAGCCGAATGCTGCCGAGACAGCTCCGCCCAGAAGTGTTCCGATCGGCATAGCTCCCCAAGAGAGCAGCCGATGACTACTCTGCACCCGGCCGAGCAATTCATCGGGAGTCGCCTGTTGCCTGAACGAGTTGGTCACGACATTCCATACACCACCACCGACGGACACAAGCATCGCCATAGCACCGGCGAAAACCCATGCGGTCGTCATCGCCAACATCAGGTTGGCAACAGCAGCGGTCGCTAGCGCGAGCGCGACCGTTCGGGCGACACCCCAACGTTTCCGAAGTTTTGCAGCGATGAGGCTTCCCCCCACAGCACCGAGCGCTTCGACCGCCAGGAAAATGCCGAAACCTTGGGCCGAGAGTCCGAGGACCTCGAGAACGAAGAGAACCTGGATCGAGAAGGTCGCGAACAGAACGAGATTTGTTGCACAAGCGATGAGGCTGAGGTCGCGCAATGTGGAGTTGTGCCACATCCATCGCAACCCCTCGGCGATGTCGGTGCGGATGGTCGTGTGCTGCTCGGTGACCCTCAGCGAGGGGGACTTGGGAAGCGTCGCGATCAGTAGAGCTGCTCCCAAGAAGGAAACGGCATCGAGCGAGAAGGGGAGTGCGATCGCAACCGCGAACAGAAGGCCTCCAAGCGCGGGACCGGCGAACTCGTTGGCGACGATCACGGCGGATTCGAGTCGCCCGTTCGCATCCTCCAACCGGCTTCGTGGAACGAGTGACGGAAGCAGGGCGAAGGAAGCGTTGTCGGCGAAGACCTCCCCGATACCTTGGATCAGCGCGACCGCGTAGATCATCGGCAGTGTGACGTTTCCTGCGATCGCCGCGAAGGCGAGCAGCGCCATCACGATCCCGCGGCCGATCGTGACGCCCGCGATCAACTTTCGGCGGTCGACCCGGTCGGCGATAGCCCCCGAGTGAAGACTGAGCAGCAGCCAGGGAAGCTTTCCGGCGAACAAGAGACCGGAGATGGCGAGCGGCTCGCGCGTGATCGTGGCGGCGAGAAGCGGCAGCGCCGTGAGCCGGGCGCCATCTCCGAGGTTCGAGATGGCGGTCGCCAGCCACAGTTTGAGGAATGGACGCCCCAGAGGCTCGGGCGGTTCGTCAAGAACGATGACGTCGGGCGCGGCGGCATCGACGACCAGACCGTCGAGACGTTGGAGATCGGCCTGCATCTCGATGTTGGTTAGTTCCTCGAGGTGTTCGAGCGTTTGGTCAGACATGAGATCTGCTGAACACCCCCTTCCGAGCCTCCCATTTGGTGCTTTGATGCCCCACGCCACGGTGTCACCACGGCGGGATGTTGCACAAGACCGTTTCGGGTGGTTCTTGTTCTAGGTAGTTAAGGTGAGTCACTTGGTGATAACTGGGGGTTCTTGAGAGGGATTAGTAAATCGTGGTAAATCATGGTGGTCAAAGTCCCTAGATCTACCTTCTGGGTGGTTGCTTAGCTTTTGCGACGGCGCGGACGAGGGGCGCGCGGGGCGGGGACCGGTCGTTCCGACGCAAGGGTTCGCAAGATGCGATCGGCAACGCACTCGTTGTGCCAGTGCTCGTGGTCCCAGGTCGGGTCGGCATCCAGGAAATGCACGAACACATGCTCCGCCCCCACGCCGATCGGCCGCCTGCAGCCGGGACAGACGTAGAGCTTCTTCGCGATCGAGAACGACAGCCGCAGCCTGTCCCCCTCGAACGTCGTGCCCTCGATCGAGACGTGTCGGGTCGGCATCGTGGGCATGGGCTAGTTCTACCTGCTTTAGGCGGGTACGACCTTCGTCGCATCGAGATTGGTGCTCGATATGACCCGTTCGGGCTATCCAGGAATTGCCACGTTAGCGCCGATAGGGGACTAAGACGATTACCAGGACTTGGAAATGTTGACGTCAAGTGGAGGTCACATGAAAGTAGCGTTCGGCGTCAGTTGGGAGGACAGCAAGAAGGCCGCACTCGGCCTCCTTCTCGTTCCCGTGCTGATGCTTTCCATGGTCACGCCGGCCCAGCGCCAGGCGATGGCTCAGAGTGCCGCCGATGCCGTAGACGAGATGGTTTCGGTGATCGTGCGCGAGCTCCCAGGAGCCGGCTCGATGCCCGAGCAGCTGGTGAAGAGTCTTGGCGGAACGGTCGAGCGCCAGATCGGGATCATCGACGGGTTCTCTGCGCAGGTTCCGCAGAGTTCGCTGCGCGTTATCCGCGCGACGGCTGGGATCCACTCTGTGACCAAGAACTACCCGTTGCAGATGATGCAGCTGGGTGGGGACGGCAGCCTGCTTGGCGGAGTCAGCGATGTCCTCGGCAGCGATGGTCTCGTCGGCGGTCTACTGGGCTCCGATGAATCAGGCTCGAACTCGAGCAACTCCGATTCGGACTCGGATGTCCCCACGGCCGACACTGCCGACGGTGACTACGACAACCCTGCGGAGACCGGGATCGTCGCCGGTTCGATGTACGACCTGCAGAAGGCTACCGGCGCTCGTGAGTACTGGCGTGCTGGTTATTGCGGGCAGAACGTCGACGTCGCGATGATCGACACGGGAGTCGTGCCGGTGAACGGTCTGACCTTCCCGGGCAAGATCGTCAACGGTCCAGACATCTCCTTCGAAACGATCAACGACGGTACGCGTTACCTCGACACGAACGGTCATGGAACCCACATGGCAGGCATCATCGCCGGTCGTGACAACGACTTCACGGTGGACGACATCGACCACGAGACGAAGTTCGTCGGCATGGCGCCTTGCTCGCGCATCGTTAGCGTCAAGGTGGGTAACGCACTCGGCGCTACCGACGTCAGCCAGGTGCTCGCTGCGATCGACTGGGTCGTCCAGCACAAGCGGGCAAACGGAATGAGGATCAAGGTCCTCAACCTGTCGTTCGGAACCGACGGAACGCAGAGCTATCTGAGTGACCCTCTTACCTATGCGGTGGAAGTTGCATGGAAGAAGGGGATCACCGTGGTGGTCGCTGCAGGTAATCAGCAGTTCGGCAACACGGCGATGAACAACCCGGCGTATGACCCTTACGTGATCGCGGTCGGTGCGAACGAGACCAAGGGTACCTACGGCGTCAGCGACGACGCGGTCCCCGACTGGTCTGCCCGTGGTGACGGCAACCGCAACCCGGATGTCGTGGCTCCCGGTAAGTCCGTGATCTCGCTGCGGAACCCGGGTTCGCACATCGATATGGCGTACGGAAGCACCGGTCAGTACGGCGAGCGGTTCTTCAAGGGGAGTGGTACCTCGCAGGCTGCTGCCGCAGTCTCGGGTGCTGCCGCACTGATCTTGTCGCAGCGTCCGCACCTGACGCCGGACCAGGTCAAGGGTCTCTTGATGGAGACCGCTCAGCCGCTGCCCAACGCAGATATTCAGGCACAAGGCCGCGGCATGATCGACATGGCGGTGGCTCTGAATGCTCCAGATTCAACCTTTGTTCAGAACCACACGCTGTCGAACGGGAAAGGCAAACTGCAGCTCTCCCGCGGCACGTTGATGGTCAAGGACCCGAACGGGGTTCAATTGACCGGAGAGAAAGACATCTTCGGCAACACATGGAACGGGACCTACTGGAAGCAGACGATGGGCCGTGGCTGGAACCTCGGCATCTGGAACTTCGGTCAGTGGTCCGGCACCGGATTCGGCGAGCCGACCTGGTCGGGCGTCGGCTGGAGTGGCGTCGGTTGGTCCGGAGTGGGCTGGTCGGGCGTCGGCTGGAGTGGCGTCGGTTGGTCCGGAGTGGGCTGGTCGGGCGTCGGCTGGAGTGGCGTCGGTTGGTCCGGAGTGGGCTGGTCGGGCGTCGGCTGGAGTGGCGTCGGTTGGTCCGGAGTGGGCTGGTCGGGCGTCGGCTGGAGTGGCGTCGGTTGGTCCGGAGTGGGCTGGTCGGGCGTCGGCTGGAGCTGAGCCACCGATCCACTAATGCAGAACGAGCATGAGGCGGGAGTCGCAATGGCTCCCGCCTCTTTCTTTTGTAGATGGATGCGAACTTTACGTAGATATGGCCCCGACCTTGGTCGGTGAGGCTGCGTCCAAGGTATGAGAAATAGCCCGTTCGGACTACTCAAGTGACCAGACGTCGGTGCCGACCTTCAAGGTGCGGAGTTCTGTTTCTGCCACCACCGATGAGCCAGACATAGGGGGACCGATGGGGATCGCATACGGAGTCAGTTGGGAAGACTCAAAGAAGAGATGGCTCGTTGCGATGCTTACGGGACTTCTTCTGGGAGTCTCTTTCTCGTACGCATCTCCGACGATCCCTTCAGCGGGCGAGCAGATGATCTCCGTGATCGTGAGGGAGCTCCCCGGCATGGGCTCCGCGCCTGAGCAACTTGTTGAGGAACTCGGCGGCTCGGTAGAACTCGAACTCGGCATCATCAACGGCTTCTCCGCGCAGATCCCGCGTCGCAACCTCGCAGCGCTCGAATCGTCGGATCTGATCACTTCGGTTACCCCCAACCGTCCGATCAAGATGCTCGGCAAGTTCGAGGACGGTGTTCGCAATGTTCTGAACCCAGGTTCGATGCTCAACACCGCGAACGCGATCAAGGCTCGGCATCTTTGGGCCTATGGTTACACCGGACAAGGTGTTGATGTGGCCGTTATCGATACCGGTGTGAGCCCCGTTCAAGGACTCGATGCTCCCAACAAGATCAAACTCGGAACAGATATCTCGTTCGAGCAGGGGGCTGAGAACCTCCGTTTCTTCGACACCAACGGCCACGGAACGCACATGGCCGGGATCATCGCTGGCAAGGACCAGGGCTCGAGGGTTGATCCCTTCAACGTAACCGACTTCCTGGGGATCGCTCCCGATGCCGGGATCGTCAACGTCAAGGTGGGTAACGCTACCGGTGCGACCGACGTATCTCAGGTCATCGCAGGGATCGACTACGTGGTCAGCCACCGCAACGCCAACGGTCTGAATATCCGGGTTCTGAACCTGTCTTTCGGAACCGACGGTACGCAGCTCTACACGATCGACCCACTCGCTTACGCCGCTGAGGTCGCGTGGCGGAGCGGGATCGTCGTTGTGGCCGCAGCAGGTAACGGTGGGTTCGGGACCAACAAGCTCAACAACCCGGCCTACGACCCATTCATCATCGCGGTCGGTGCAAGCGACTCCCAAGGAACGTTGAGACTCAGTGACGACACGGTTCCCGAGTTCTCCGAGCGAGGCGATGGCAATCGCAACCCAGACTTCGTGGCGCCGGGTAAGTCGATCCTCAGCCTCAGGGTTCCTGGCTCGCACATCGATCAGATGTTCGGATCCACAGCGACCGTGGCCCAGCGATACTTCAAAGGAACCGGGACCTCGCAAGCCGCGGCCGCAGCGTCGGGAGGCGCGGCCCTACTCCTGTCCCATCGTCCGAACTTGACACCGGATCAGGTGAAGTACCTGATGAAGAGCACCGCGGCCGTCCTTTCGAATGCCGATCCCCAAGCACAAGGTGCCGGGCTTCTCGATCTCCGAGACGCCGCTCGCGCTCCCGTGCCGACCGCGGCGCAATCGACCCAGAACTTCACGCCTTCTGATGGAAGTGGTTCCCTCGAGTTGGCCCGCGGATCGCTGCACGTGCAAGACCCCGACGGCAACGTGTTGACCGGCGAGAAGGACATCTTCGGGAACGACTGGTCCGGAGTGGGTTGGTCGGGCGTCGGCTGGAGTGGCGTCGGTTGGTCCGGAGTGGGTTGGTCCGGAGTGGGCTGGTCCGGAGTGGGTTGGTCCGGAGTGGGCTGGTCCGGAGTGGGCTGGTCGGGCGTCGGCTGGTCCGGAGTGGGCTGGTCGGGCGTCGGCTGGTCGGGCGTCGGCTGGTCGGGAGTCGGCTGGTCCGGAGTGGGCTGGTCCGGAGTGGGCTGGTCCGGAGTGGGCTGGTCGGGCGTCGGTTGGTCGGGCGTCGGCTGGTCGGGCGTCGGTTGGTCGGGCGTCGGCTGGAGTGGAGTGGGCTGGAGTTAGATCTAAGCAGAGCGGGCGGGGGCGAAAGCCTCCGCCTTTGCGCTTAAGGAGCGCCTAGATGGGGCCGAAGTCAAGAACATGACGGGTGAAGCTGGGGCTGCCCCGATCACAGGGACGGCCATCAAGCGTATGAAGCACCGGATCACGGGGTCGACTCGGGTCTGGGCTTTCAACGCGTGTCTCGGACTCGGAGCCGCGGCCCTGTACTTCTTCTTGGTGGGGAAGATGGAGCCGATCGCAATAGCTCCGATCAAGTTCCCGATGTGGGGCGTCGCCATCCTCTTCTTCCTCGGCGAGACCCTAGTCGTTCACCTGCAGTTTCGACGCGACGCGTACACCTACTCGCTGGCCGAGATCGCACTGGTTCTGGCGCTTTTCTTCGCGGCCCCCAGCGATCTGGTTATCGGGCAGTTCATCGGGTCGTTCATCGCGCTCGCCGTCGGTCGCAGGCAATCACTCATCAAGGCTGTGTTCAACGTTAGCCACTACTGCTTCGAAGCAGGAGTCGCTGCGATCCTGTTCCACTGGCTTATAGATAGTTCGGCGCCCACGGGACCGATGGGTTGGCTCGTGGTCGTCGTCTGCACGACGATGGTGGCGAGCGTGGGAACCGCCATGGTCGCGATCGCGATCTCCCTGTCTGGTGGGAACCTAAAGATCCGTACGGTCCTTCAGGGGCTCGGTTACGGGTACGTCGTCATGTTGACGAACACCAGCTTGGCCCTGCTGGCCGTTGAGATCTTGTGGCGCGATCCAGCGGCGTCGTGGCTGCTGGCGGTTCCGACTGGACTCCTATTCGTTTCCTACCGTGCATACATCGGCCAGCGGGAAAAGCGTGAAGGCATCGAGCTCTTGTACGAGTCCTCACGAACGGTGCAGCGATCCCACTCGTCCGAGCAAGCGGTCCTTACTCTTTTGAAGCAGGCCCGAGAGATGTTCCGTGCCGAGACAGCGCAACTGACATTGTTCTCGGAAGAGGAAGAGCAAGTCGGCCTGCGAACCGTGGTGGGACCAGGGGACCACGTGGCGATCATGGAACACGTAGAGATGAACCCGAAAGAAGGGGTCTGGGCTCGTGTGGCTTCTGAGGGGCAGGCAGTCTTGATCCCCCGGCCGATCCAGAACGACAGACTCCGCGTCGACTTCGCAGCGCGCAATGTTTTCAAGGACGCGATGGTCGCACCGTTGTTCGGTCGAGAAGGCGTTATCGGGACCGTTCTAGTGGGGGACCGCCTCGGCGAGGTCAGCACCTTCGACTCTGAGGATCTCAAGCTCTTCGAAACGCTGGCCAACCACGCCACCGTTTCTCTGGAGAACGCGCGACTCGTTGACCGTCTGAGAGATTCGCTGGCTCACTTGACTGAGATGAACCGTCTGAAGGACGACTTCGTCGCAGCGGTCTCGCATGAGCTCCGCACGCCACTTACCTCGATCCAGGGCTACGTCAAGACTCTTCTGCGGCCGGAGATGAGGGACTTCGACCATGACCAGCAGGTGTCGTTCCTCGAGGCAGTGGATCGCCAAAGTGAGCGTTTACGCATGTTGATCGAAGACCTCCTCGTGGTTGCTCGACTGGATGCTGACGAGATCGCGCCGATGTGGACCCCGGTGCACATCGATCAAGTTATCGAACGTGTGCTCGTCGAGCTTCGCGACCGGAAGGTGTCTCACGATCTCGTCACGGAGCTGGCGTCGGGTCTCCCCACGATCGACAGCGACGAAGGCAAGATCCACCAGATCATCACGAACCTTGTCGACAACGCGTGCAAATACACCCCTGATGGAACCCAGGTCGAGGTTCGCTGCGAACAAGAAGGCGAGGGCGTCACCGTCACCGTCGCCGACCAGGGAGAAGGCATCCCTTCCGTCGAACACGAGAAGATCTTCGATCGCTTCTATCAGGTCGACCAATCCTCAACGAGGAAGGTCGGAGGCACCGGACTGGGCCTCTATCTCTGTCGTCGTCTCGCCGAATCTCTCGGCGGACGCATCTGGCTCGAGAAGTCCGACTCGACCGGTTCAACCTTCAGTCTCTGGGTCCCCAAACTGCCCCCGGCACCAAAGATCGCCACGGCCCCCGGCCCCCCAACCTCCGCCGCCGACCTCCCCGCCTAGCACCGCGCCCGGGGCGGCAACAAGAAACCGTGGCGGAGATTTCGGAGCTGTCCGTCCGTGGCGGGGGCTCGAAGCCGGCCCTCCGGGTCTCCCCGCTGCGCTCATCCTCAAGACCCGCAGCTTGCCTGCGGGTCTTGCATCCAGTCGCCCTCCAGGCCGTCTCCGAGCCCCCTTCAACTGGCGATGAACTTCGGTTCTGGGCCCGCGCAAACTTTAGGAGATTTCGGGGCTGTCCGGAGCGGCGACTGGAGCCAGGCCGAAGGCCGCAGCGATGAGCGAGCGTAGCGAGCGGGGAGCCCGGAGGACTGCAGCGAAATCTCCGCCACGGCCCCTGGGAATGGGGGATAGTCGTCTAGAGTTGATGGTATTGCGCTTAGGTCTTATAGTGGCTTGGGCAATAAGTAGTTTGACTCTAGGAGGATTCAATGGGTAAGGCATTAGGGATCGATCTGGGTACGACCAACTCGGTGGTGTCTGCGCTGGAAGGCGGGGAGCCGTCGGTGATCACCAACGCGGAGGGTCAGAGGACCACTCCGTCTGTCGTTGCGTTCAGTAAGAGCGGAGAGATCCTCGTGGGTGAGGTCGCCAAGAGGCAAGCGATCACTAACCCCGATCGCACGATCCGTTCGATCAAGCGGCACATGGGGACCGATCACACGATCGATGTGGACGGCAAGAAGTGGACGCCTCAGGAGATCTCCGCTCGCATCCTCATGAAACTGAAGTCGGATGCCGAGGCCTATCTCGGCGAAAAGGTGACGGAAGCCGTGATCACGGTGCCCGCCTACTTCGACGACGCACAACGGCAGGCGACGAAAGAGGCCGGAACGATCGTGGGGCTCGAGGTGCTGCGCATCATCAACGAGCCGACCGCGGCGTCGCTCGCGTACGGGCTCGACAAGGGCGCGGGTGAAGACCAAACGATCCTCGTCTTCGACCTTGGGGGTGGGACGTTCGACGTTTCCGTCCTCGAGCTGGGTGACGGTGTGTTCGAGGTGAAGGCGACCCACGGAGACACACATCTCGGTGGTGACGACTGGGATCAGCGCGTCATCGATCATCTCGTCAAGACCTTCAAGGATCAGAACGGTGTGGACCTTTCGCAAGACAAGATGGCTTTGCAGCGTCTGAAGGAAGCGGCCGAGAAAGCAAAGATCGAGCTGTCTTCGACGCAGACGACCAACATCAACCTTCCGTTCATAACGGCGACCGAGCAGGGTCCACTTCATCTCGAACTCACGCTCACGCGTGGCGAGTTCGAGAGGCTGACCGAAGATCTGCTGGCCAAGGTTGAAACGCCGTTCAAGCAAGCGGTCGCAGATGCAGGTATCGCGGTGGGGGACATCGACCACGTGATCCTCGTTGGCGGCTCGACGCGCATGCCCATGGTGCGCGAACTCGTGAAGAAGCTGGCCGGTGGCCAAGACCCACACCAGGGTGTTAATCCCGATGAAGTTGTGGCTGTGGGTGCGGCGATCCAGGCTGGTGTGCTGAAGGGCGAGGTTAAGGATGTCCTCCTGCTAGATGTCACGCCCTTGAGCCTCGGGGTCGAGACCAAAGGTGGCATCTTCACCCGGCTGATAGAACGCAACACGACCATCCCGACCAAGAGGTCGGAGATCTTCACAACGGCCGATGAGAATCAGGCCTCGGTTGAGATCCATGTTTTGCAGGGTGAGGCCGACATGGTCTTCAGGAACAAGTCGCTTGGCAAGTTCCAGTTGACCGACATCCCGCCCGCACCACGAGGCATGCCACAGATCGAAGTCACGTTCGACATCGACGCGAATGGGATCGTGAACGTATCTGCGAAGGATCTCGGTACCGGCAAGGAGCAGTCGATGACTATCACCGGCGGCACCAAGCTCGGTGACCAAGACATCCAGCAGATGATCAAGGATGCCGAGACCCACGCCGAGGAGGACCGCCAGCGCCGTGAAGAGGCAGAGGTCCGTAACCAGGCCGACAACGTCATCTACCAGACCGAGAAGTCCCTTAAGGAGCACGGCGACAAGCTCGATGATTCCGATCGCAGAACGATCGAGGATTCTCTAAGCGCGGTGAAGGAAGCCTTGGCCGGCTCGGACGTGGACAAGATCCGTCAGACCTCGGAGGGTCTCATGACGGCGTCGCAGAAGATCGCCGAAGTGATCTACAAGTCAACGCAGGACACAGGCCAGGCCGCGTCAGCAGCTCCGGGCGCCGGGACCGGTGACGACGTCGTCGACGCGGAAGTTGTCGATGACGCCGAAGGCGAGACAGCCTGATGACCAAAGAGCACTCCGGCGCGGCCCAGAAGGTCGCGAACGAGACTCCCGGTGTTTCTTCGGCGAACACCGATAACCAGGTGCTTATGGAGGAGACCTCGGACGAGGAGCAAAGGCCGGCAGGGGCGCGACAGCAGGAGGTCGAGGGGCCGGACTACCGGGACCTTCACCTCCGAGCTGTAGCCGACCTCGACAACTTCCGAAAGCAGGCTCAGAAACGTCAGACCGAAGCCGTGCAATACGCGACCAAGGATCTGGCCAAGAACCTGTTGCCCGTTCTCGATCATTTCCGGTTAGCGATCGAGCATGGCGAGGCCAGCGACGGTGTTCAGATCGCATTCAAGGAACTGCTCGAGGTACTAGCTGCCGAAGGGTTGCAAGAGATCGAGGTTCACGAAGGATCTCCTTTCGACCCGAACCTGCATCATGCATTGACGACTGTTCCCGATGCTTCAGTGGAGTTCGAAACGGTCAAGCAGGTTCACCGCCAGGGTTACCGATTCAAGGACCATTTAGTCCGCGCTCCAGAAGTTGTTGTGGCTCTGCCCGCCGGTAACGAGGAGTAAATATGTCGCAGCGCGACTACATGGACAAGGACTACTACCGCGTCCTCGGTGTAGCCAAGACCGCGTCGAAGGACGACATACGCAAGGCGTACCGGAAGCTCGCGGCAGGAGCATCACCCCGACGCGAACCCGGACGACCCGAAGGCGGAGTCGCGCTTCAAAGAGATATCCGAAGCCCACGCGGTACTGAGCAACGACACGAAGAGGCGTGAGTATGACCAGATGCGTTCGTTCGTCGAAGCCGGCGGCGAACGCGTCTACGGGTTCGGGCCGGATCGCGGTGGGGGCGTCCGTGTCAACATCGGGGATCTCTTCGGCGGTGGAGCCGGAGGTGCAGCGTTCGAAGATCTGTTCGGTTTCCGACCGCAAGGCCCCCGCAAGGGACACGACGCAGAAACGCAGACGACCTTGAGCTTCGACGACGCGATGCAGGGAACCATGGTGGGGCTTGCCGACGGCACCAAGGTCCGGATCCCTGCCGGTATGGGCCAAGGAGGCCGCATCCGTGTGCCCGGCAAGGGCGGTGCGGGAACCGACGGAGGCCCTAATGGAGACCTATACGTCCGAGTCAACGTCGAGCCGCATCCTGTCTTCGAATTGGGGAAGAACGGAGATCTAACGGTCAAACTTCCTCTCAGTTTCACTGAGGCAGCTCTTGGGGCGAAGATCGAGGTGCCGACGCTAGGCGAGCCAGTTGTTGTCAAGGTCCCTGCAGGAACCCCAAACGGAAAGACGCTTCGCGTCAAAGGACGAGGCGCGCCGCGTCCCAAAGGTGGCACAGGAGATCTGTTCGCAAGAGTCGAGGTCCAGGTTCCGCAGAAACTAACGAGGCGCGAGAAGCAATTGCTGGAATCCTTCGCCGAGGAGCACCAAGAATCGCCGAGGAGTCACTTCGAGGCTCACATGAAGCGAGTGGAAGCGTCCTAAGGAGCACTTGGAATGTCACGAAGAGAGATCGATCCGGAACAACCGATCTATGTGATCTCGATCGCCGCAGAGCTGACCGGGGTTCACCCTCAGACCCTCCGCGTCTACGAACGCAAGGGCCTCGTCGCTCCAAAGCGGACGTCGGGTAACAGCCGGCGATATTCCGAGCACGACATCAACCTTCTAAGACGGATACAAGAACTCACCAATGAGGGGATCAACCTCGCCGGTGTGATGCGTGTGCTGGAGCTAGAGCATGAGCTCGAGACTTCCAAACGCCGTTACGACAGAGCGATGCACCAACTGAATGTCGTGGAAGACCAACTTCAGCAAGCCGTGGACGCGAAGGGTGCGGCTTCCCTGGTGCGTTTCAGCGACGTGCGCAGGATCCGCAGGGCGATGAAAACGGATGTGATCGACCAGGCAACAACCCGCCGGACATTCCCGGCTCCACCGGTTGGAGGTACCGATTAGCGAAGGCCCGGACCTCGTCGTCCTTCGTTGTGTGTCGTGCGGAGATACTTTTCCTACGTCCAATAAAACCGATGAGGAGGTCCGTTGCCCCAGTTGTGGCAGCGACGACGTGGAAACGACGCACGAGCCGATGCTGTGAGCGACGCTCCTCAGATCGCTGTTGCCCCGCGATCGGACGGTCCTTTCCGAAAAGCGATCGAAGCCGGAGGCGGGAACTTCGTTGCCAGCGTCAAAGGTGCCGATGCCCTCGTGTGGACGGATCCCTACGATGCCAAGGGCCTGGCGAAGGCGATCTCTAAAGGCGACCCGAAGTGGGTTCAACTTCCGTTCGCAGGTATCGAGTTGTTCTTCAGAGAGAAAGTCATCGACCGTGGCCGGACCTGGACCTGCGCCAAAGGTATCTATGGACCTGCCTGTGCTGAGCACGCCCTCGCATTGATGCTCGCCGCGGCCCGACGTTTGCATGACCACGTCGCGGCTCAAGGGTGGCGCTATGGCGGGTTCGAAACACCTGAGTTCCGCCTGAAAGATAAGACCGTCCTGATCGTGGGGACCGGAGGTATCGGCAAGGCTCTCGTTCCCTTACTCAACGCGCTTGGTGTGGTGGTCCTCGCCGTCAACCGTAGCGGTGAGCCTCTTGAGGGTGCGCAAGCGACAGAGGCTGTCGGTGCTCTTCCGCATCTTGTTGCCGAGGCCGATTTCGTCGTTCTTGCGTGTGCGCTAACACCTCAGACCAAAGGCTTGTTCGACCGCGGGATGCTCGACTACATGAAGGACAACGCCTGGCTGGTAAATGTGGCCCGCGGAGGTCTGGTCGTCACGGAGGACCTTTGCAAGGCACTGGAGAAAGGAACCATCGGGGGTGCCGCCCTCGATGTGACAGACCCCGAGCCTCTCCCGATCGGACACCGCTTGTGGAACCTCGAGAATGTGATCATCACGCCGCATGTAGCCAACACCTGGGACATGGCGCTGCCCGAGCTGAAGGAGCTTGTCACTCGGAACGTGGCCAATTTCGCGACCGGCCGAGACCTCGAGGGTCTCGTCGATCCGAGTCTCGGCTACTGAGATCGGTGGGGATCGCGAAACGGTTCGGACAAGCTGCAGTTGTCGTGATCCTTAGCGCGACGATCGCGTGTTCCGGTGGAAACACTCCGACAGATGGAGGAGCTCTGCCCCCAACGACCCAGCCGCGACCCACGCCGACCGCTCAGCGAGGGATCACCGATCCGAAGGGCGTTGTCGTTACCAACGTTTCACTCGAACGGACGAAGGAGGATGTTGACCAAGCGATCCACGATCTTAAGGAAGTCGGTCTGTGGCGGGCGCTGACCCGGCATCTATACGAGGTGAAGTTCGGCTCACGCAACGGGCGGTCGAATGTGCCCGATGACGGCCACCTAGCCGATGCGTTCCTGACTGCGAAGGTGGATGGCAACATCGGAGGGACTTTCTGCGACATCCTTTTCTTCCCAACGGCGATGGAAGACGATCTCGACCGGTGGGAGAGCTACTACTCACAAGGATTGCTCGACGACGAACCGCCAACGCTGCGGCAGTTCTGGGCGTCGATCATGGCTCATGAGCTGGGGCATTGCGTCGACGGCCCCCACGGTGAAGCTGTTGCCATGCGCTGGGAATCCAAAGCCCTGTTAGCCGTACGCAAAGCCGGCCTCAGATAGCGAACCCTCTTGTCTCACGCCTAGTCGATATGAATGTCGAGTGAGACAAGAGGGTTCGAACCTAGGTGTCACTCGGGGCGCGCATGAACTTGGGTGCGACGATCTCCTTGAGTCCGAACATCACTTGCAAGCCACCAAGGCCACTCGGGTCGGCTAGTGCCCCCAGCGCTTGGCGACGAGAGAGTGCACGAACGGCGTCTGCCCCGCGGCCCTTCACCATCGCTTGACCGTGCTCTTCGCGGAGCGCCCGGTCCATCTCCGCTAGACCTAGACAGATCATCACGTCACGTTGCGAGACGGGTCCCGCGACCTCAACGCCGGCAGAATCCATGCTTCCTCGCACGCTCGTCCAGTTCGCATGGGCGGTGATGTCTTTGGAACCCGGGCGCTCGAGTGGGTTGGTGTCCGTTCCTCCATCCGAGTAGCAGACGATTGTCCCCTCGGGGTGCCTCGCTAGATCAGCTGCCTCCAGGCCGTAGTCGATCAAGACGATGGCTCCCCAGCTCAACAGATCCGTCAGTTGTTTGACGAACGATTCGCCCGCGAGGCTGACCTCTACCCGCGTACCTTCTGGGACGCGGATCTCGTTCCGAGTAAGGAAATGAAGAAGCTCGGGAGAGGAGGGGGATCTGAGGATCGGGATCAGGCGGCCGTCCTTCTCACCAACGTGCAGCTCTTGTAACTGTCCGGCGTGTTGCTCCACGACATGCACTGGAAGGTTGTCGAGAACCTCGTTCGCCACGATCACGCCTTGGTCGATGTGCGGCAGATCGTTGAGAGATGATGCCCACACGACATCGAAACCCGCCAGAAGATCGCGCTGTCGTTGTTGCGCGGCTCCGGACCTTTCCACCAGTCGGTACTTGATCGCCCGAGCGAAGTTGTCCTTAGCGGCGGACAAGACAGCTTTGGCGAAGCCGCCTTCTCCTGGACCGATCTCGACGATCTCGAATACGTCCGGACTGCCCAGCGCGTCCCATATCTGGCGGAAGCCGCCCGCCCAGAGTTCCCCGAAAGCGGGATCGAGTTCGGGTGAAGTTAAGAAGTGACCGCCGAACCCGGTCCGTGGTTGGCCGGATGAGTAATAGCCGAACTGAGGGTGATAAAGAGCGAGCGACATGTAAACGGGGAAGGGGAGAGGCCCCGATTCCCGGATGCGCTCAACGATCATCTGTTCCGCCTGCGTCACGCTTGCCTCGGTGTTGGTCGGGGGCCTGAGTTGAGCTTCTTCGCTGCCTCGTCCCTCATCCGTTGATACCAATCTCTCTTGTCCTGGTAAGTGCGAACGTTGGCTAGCGCCATTTCGGCGACCCGGATGACCTGGTCGTGGAGGGCTTGATCGGCGTAGAGAGCTATGAGCCTGTCGTAAGGCCCCGTTGCGTCGAAGGCCCCCTCGACGGCCTGTTCATAGGCGGCGATCGCTTCCTCCCGGCGGCCCAATTGCTCCATGTTCTGCCCCCGCAGGTACTCGCGGACCATCGTTACCTCATCGGCTTCGGACATGCCTAGATGGAACCACGAACCCTGCCCGATGCGCAGACTAGAATCATGTGGATGTTCCAAGGAAAAGCGACTATCGGGGCCCTCGTTGCGGGGGCCCTGATGCTTTCTGGGGGTACACCAGCTCAGGGGCAAACAACTGCACGGATAGATGCCATCCAAGATCTGCTCGACAGGCGCGCACGTGCGCTGATCGAGCACGACAAGCAGATGTTCCTAGCGACGGTCGGGCCTAAGGGGTCGGAGTTCTTCGATAAGCAATCGTCGTTGTTCGACCATCTAAGTCAACTTCCGATCGCGAGTTACAGCCTAATCGTCGAACCGCAGCGCTACGGCGATCTTGCACGGCCTTCCGATCGCGATCGATACGCGGGCGCAGAGGAAGTAGCGATCCCCCTAACGACGGAGTCCTATCGCCTTGCTGGATATGACAACGATCCGGTGGCGCAGGACGTGTATTACACGTTCGTCCAGCGGGATGACGACTGGAGGATCGAGAGCGACACCGATCTCGACGATCTCGGCTTCAACACCCAGAGAGGCCCCTGGGATTTCTCCGCGGTTGACGTGTCTCGCACTGAACACTTCGTCGGTATCTCCGGGGATTGCAGTGGCTGCCCCACCGCGGATACCGCTTTGTCCGTAGCCGAAGAAGCGCTGACGATCGTCGACCGGTTCTGGAGCCAACCTTGGAGCCGCCGGGTGCCGGTTTACGCGCCGCAGGGTTTTGAGGAGTTGTCGTCGATCATCCAGGCCACGTATCCGGTAGATAACTATGTGGCGTTCGCCTTCTGGACCGGAGGCGAGGGGGAGAACCCGGGTGCCAGGATCATCGTGAACCCCGACAGGTTCCTTGGAGCCGATCGCGATCGGGCTCTGTCGATCCTGACCCACGAGCTGTTCCATGCTGCCTCGCTGCCTCATTCGGGGCCATTCATCCCGAGATTCGTGGAAGAGGGCCTCGCTCAATACGTCCAGTACGAGGGCTCCGACTCGGTGATCGCCGGCGCCGATGCGTCGTCAGCGGGCGAACTCCCCGATGACTACAGATTCTTCGTCGGCAGTACGGATGCGTTGCTGCAGACCTACCGCACCAGCTTGTCGGCGATCGGCTTCCTCGCAGAGCGTTGGGGGCCGAGCAAGCTGGAGCGGTTCTACGTCCGGCTGGGCCGGCGGGGTAACGATCCCGGTACGACTCGCTACCAACTCGACTCTGCGATGCGAGACGTGCTCGGCGTGAGCAGCAAGAAGTTCGAAGCACTCTGGGCAAGTAGCATCTGACGATGGTGACCACTAAGGGAGATGGGTCGAGCGACGGGTTCGCGTTGGCGAAAGCCGCGGGTGCGAGTGCGCCGGTAGCTCTCGTTGTGGACTCTAAGCAGAAGGACCTGTCCCACGTCCCGGCCAGCGGTAGCGAGGTGGCCATCGTCACCGCGACCGACGACCTGGGTCGTGAGGTTCTCCGCCACTCCACCGCTCATGTGATGGCACAAGCTGTTCTGAATCTCGTCCCCGGTGCCCGCTATTCGATAGGGCCGCCCATCGAGGATGGCTTCTATTACGACTTCGACGTTGAATCACCGTTCACACCCGATGATCTGGATCGCATCGAGACCGAGATGCGCAAGATCATCAAAGAGAATCAGCGCTTCGAAAGGCAAGAGGTCGAGCGTGACGAAGCGCTCGAGATCTTCAAGGACCAGCCTTACAAGCTGGAGATAATCCGGGGCGTTGCAGGTGACGCCGAAGGGGCCGATCGTGATGCCGCCGCTGAAGAGACCGTCATCTCGATCTACAAGAACACCGCCGACGGTGAAGTTCGGTACGTAGACCTGTGCCGCGGCCCCCATATGCCGGGTACGGGACGGATCAAGGCGTTCAAACTGCTGCGCACGGCCGGTGCTTACTGGCGCGGTGATGAAACCAAACCGATGCTGCAGAGGATCTACGGCACTGCGTGGGAGAACAAGGACGCGCTCGAGGCATATCTACATCGCCTCGAAGAGGCCGAGAAACGCGACCACCGCAGACTTGGCCGCGAACTCGACCTCTATTCATGGCCGTCCGAGGTCGGAGCTGGAATCGCGGTATGGCATCCGAAGGGCGGGATCCTCCGCAAGGAGATCGAAGACCTCTCGCGACAGATGCATCTCGACCGCGGGTATCTGCCCGTCTTCACGCCGCACATCGGGAAGTCCACCTTGTGGGAGACCTCAGGTCACCTCGGCTTCTACCGGGACAACATGTACCCATCGATGGAGATGGAGGGGGCGGAATACTTCGCGAAACCGATGAACTGTCCCTTCCACGTGCTGATCTTCAAAAGCAGCATGCGGTCCTACCGGGATCTGCCGATCAGACTTTCGGAGCTTGGGACTGTTTATCGCTTCGAGCGCTCCGGGACACTCCACGGATTGCTTCGAGCTCGCGGCCTCACTCAAGATGACTCGCATCTGTTCTGTCGCCCGGACCAGTTGGTGGACGAGATCTTGGGTGTGATCGATTTCCTCCGTGATCTGTATGGAGTCTTCGGACTCGGTCCCGATGCGGTCCGCTTCTCAACCCGCCCTTCGAAGTCGGTAGGGGCGGACGAACTGTGGGAGTTGGCGGAGAGCGCGATCGCGCAGGCCTTAGACAGGGCCGGTTTGGAATACAAGGTTGACGAAGGGGACGGGGCTTTCTACGGACCCAAGATAGATATCGACGTCCGCGACACGATCGGGCGTTACTGGCAACTCTGCACGATCCAGGTCGACTTCAACTTCCCGGAACGGTTCGGACTTGAGTATGTGGACTCCGATGGAAGCAGACAGCAACCCGTGATGATCCACCGAGCCCTATACGGATCGATAGAGCGATTCACCGGTGTGTTGGTCGAGCACTTCGCGGGGGCATTCCCCACGTGGTGTGCTCCTCTCCAGGTGGCCATGATCCCCATCACGGACCGCCACGTCGGCTACGCAGAGAAGGTTGCGCAAGAGCTGACCGACAGGAACATCCGGGTCGAGGTCGACGCCTCGGACAACACCATGGGGGCAAAGATCCGCAACCACCAGATGCAGAAGGTTCCCTACATGCTGATCGTCGGTGACGACGAAGCCGAGAAGGGAACCGTGTCCGTGCGACCCCGAGCAGGGGAAGAGAAACGCGACGTCCCCATCGAGGAATTCGCAAGCGCTATCGCCGACGAGATAACACGTCGCTCCCTCGACCCTTCCTTCTAGTGGGCTACTAGGTGGAGCGGTTGTGGAGTCCGTGGAGGATGCAGTACGTGAGTAGCGCGGGAACCTCAGAGAGCGCTTGTGTCTTTTGCGACCATCTAGCCGCCGACGACGACGAATCGTCACACATCCTCTTGCGAGGAAACAGCGTGTTCGTACTACTCAACGCCTACCCCTACAACACCGGTCACCTGATGGTGGCACCGGCGAGACACGTGGCCGACATGAGCGAACTCTCACTCGAAGAGCGAACGGAACTGATGGACCTCACCTACAAGGCGACCGAGGCGATCAAGAAAGGTCTCAACCCCGAAGGATTCAACGTCGGCATGAACCTAGGCGCCGCGGGAGGAGCCGGGATCCCGGGCCACCTACACATGCACGTGGTCCCCCGCTGGACAGGCGACACCAACTTCATGACAACGGTGGGCCACACGAAAGTCCTCCCCGAGATGCTCGCCGACACGTACGCAAAGTTGCGTCGGCTGTTCTGATGCTCGAGATTTCCCGTGGTTAGATCGATGCCTAGACTTGGTGAAATGTCGGCGACTCTAAAGGTGAGGCGATGAACAAGGATCAGTTCGAAAAGATCCAGAACGGTGATGGATTCATAGCCGCGCTGGACCAAAGCGGTGGAAGTACACCGAAAGCGCTTGGGCTGTATGGCATCGAGGAAAGCGACTTCTCGAATGACGAAGAGATGTTCGAACTCATGCATCAGATGCGCAGCCGGATCATGACGAGCGAAGCCTTCAGCGGCGATCGTGTTCTCGGGGCCATCCTGTTCGAAAACACGATGGACCGAGAGATCCAGGGACAGGGCTCAGCCGACTACTTGTGGAACGAGAAGAAGATCGTTCCCTTCCTGAAGGTGGATAAGGGTCTTGCTGACGAAGCTGATGGAGTTCAACTCATGAAGCCGATGGCGGATCTCGACGATCTGCTTGGACGGGCTCTCCAGAAGCGCGTTTTCGGTACGAAGATGCGCTCGGTCATCAAACTTGCCAACCAGGAAGGCATCTCGGCGGTTGTCGACCAGCAGTTCGAGATCGGGCGACGCATCACCAGCCTTGGGCTCGTGCCGATCCTTGAGCCCGAAGTGGATATCAAGAGTCCACAGAAGGCAGAAGCCGAAGCGATCCTTCACGACCGGATCTTGTCTGGCCTCGACGGTCTTCCATCCAACGAATCCGTCATGCTCAAACTCACACTTCCGGAAGAAGACGGCTTCTATTCCACGTTCGTGAACCACCCGAACGTGCTGTTGGTTGTGGCTCTGTCGGGTGGCTACAGCCGTCAGGAGGCGAATGCGCGCCTTTCGCGGCAGAAGGGAGTAGTTGCGAGCTTCTCGCGGGCGCTAACTGAGGGACTCAGTGTTGACCAGAGCGATGACGCCTTCGACGAGATGCTTGATGCTTCGATCGCGAGTATCTACGCGGCCTCGGTTTCGTAAACCGCTTCAAGCTCGAACTCCGGTGAGCCGCCGGGCCCGCTGGACTAGGACATCTTCGTGGCGACGAGCTCGGTCGCTTCGACTGCCGTCTCAACTGAGTTGGTGTTGCTGCGTTCGACGACGACGATCCAAGTGACGAATTCGTCGCGTTCGAGGACCACGAGATCGACGATCCCCTCCGAACCTTGCCAGCGCATACCGACGCCGCCGTCCTGGCCGACGTCGAAGGTTTCGTTGGCATCGACGCAGATCGCGCCGACGAGGTCGCCGGCAAGCTGATTGGCGCCGGCTCGGTCGTCCATCTCGTAGATATCGACGAAGAGATCTTCGGTACCGTTGGCCCACCTGCTGGAGAAGGCGCGCTCGGGGTCGTTGTCGTTGACGATCTGTTGGAACTGGTCGCCGCCCTCGGGTTCGAAGCTTCCGCCTGCAAGAAGGAAGAAGCCTTCGCTCTCTAATTCAGTGGGCATGAACGAGTCGAGGAGGCTGGGGGAGTCGACATCGACGTCGGCGGGCGGATCCTCGTCGAGTTCCTGAGCTGCCTGGTCGCAGACCCCGGTGCCCGGGCCAAGGGTCGCGTTCTGGAAAGGCGCCTCGACGAAGAGCGAAACGAGGGCCGCACTGGACATGATGACGACGATCGCGCCGTCATCGACACGCGAGATGATCCTGACCTTCCTTTCGTCCCATGCGGAGGGTCTCAGGGGTTCCAGATCCCGCCACTCGATGGGACGTACCGACTCCCAGCGCGTCTCGAATGCTTTCGCGGCCCTCTCGGCGTCTTTCAGGCGAAGGAGCAGACCCCTCGATTGCCGCCCATGGATGGGTGGATGCAATGTTGCTTTGGCAGGAAAGACCTTGATGCCCCGTCGTGCGGGCCCGAGCTTGAGAGGTTGTTTGAATCCGATCGCGAGGTTGGGGACGTCCCCGATCTGGCTAAGCAGGGGGAACGGAGAGCCGCCGACCTTCGAATAGAGCCACCCCGGCAGCGGTTCGTCTCCGATATCCGTCAATTCGAAGCGGGGATGATCGCGGAAACGGCGTAGTCGTGCATGTCTGATGTCGAAAGTAGTGGCGGCGATGTCGGTGCGATCGATCTTCACCGGCTTGCGGAAGATGCCGCGGTGATGGATCAGAAGATGATCGTCGAAGAGCTCCAATCGAGCGTTCCGCGCCGTGGCTATAGCTAGAGTGGAGATGAATATCCAAGACCCGATCGGGATGATGGGGACGCCGAGAACGATCTTGACGATGTCGATCGTCGTGTCCGTGCCGGGAGTGTTGATGAGTCCCTCAACGCCTTCAGCGATGGCACCGATCCCGGCGAGAGCCGCAGAACCCGACAGCAATGATTTGAAGAGCGCGAACAGTCGCGCCATCGGACGAACGACGATCTTGAAGGTCGCCGGTGATGGTCCCATCGAGCTCAAACGTCGGTAACGTCTAGCGCGTCAGCTGTGATCCGCGGCGGTCTTGGTTGCGTCCAGCACCTTCTGGGCGAGATCGTGAGGTACCTCCTGATAGTGGCTGAAGGTCCAAGAGAAAGTTCCTTGGCCACCCGTTAGTGAGCGAAGGTCGGTCGCGTAGTGAGTCACTTCCGCGAACGGCACCTTCGCCTTGACGATCTGTCGCCCGCCGCCGATCGTGTCGATGCCTTCTGGGATGCCTCGCCGCTTCTGAAGGTCGCCCATGATCTCGCCGGTGAACTCCTCGGGAACCATGACATCGAGGCCCCACACCGGTTCGAGGAGCGTTAACCCCGCCTTGTCGATCGCTTCCTTCATGGCGGCGATGCCGGCCAGCTGAAAAGCCATGTCGGACGAGTCGACCGAGTGGAACTTGCCTTCGTAGAGCTCGACCTTGAAATCGATCATCGGGAATCCGGTCCCGACGCCGTTCTCCATCGCCTGCCGCACACCCTTCTCAACCGAGGGGATCCATTGGTTCGGGATCGACCCACCGAAGATCTTGTCGACGAACTGGAAACCTTCTCCGCGTTCGAGTGGTTCGACGCGGATCATGCAGACGCCGTACTGACCGTGACCGCCGGACTGCTTCACGTGCTTGCCCTGAACTTCAGCCTTGGAACGGAAGGTCGTCCGATAAGGCACCTTGAACGGGACTTCTTCGACCTCAACCGAGAACTTGCGTTTCAGTCGTTCGAGTGTCACATCCAAGTGAGCGTCACCCATGCCCCAGAGGATCATCTGGTGGGTCTCATCGTTGCGTTCGAGCTGAAGCGCAGGGTCTTCCTCGATCAGTTTGTGCAAACCGATCATCAGCTTGTCTTCATCGCCCTTGGTCTTCGGGGCGATCGCTTTCGGGAGCAAGGCATCCGGAGGATCGATCGTCGCGTAAACGATCGGGTTAGACCGGTCGGCGATCGTGTCGCCTGTCACGGTATGGGCGAGCTTCGCGACGGCCGCGATATCCCCGGCGACAACTTCATCCATCGGTTCCTGGGTCTTACCTCTCATCGTGAAGACGTGACCCACGCGTTCGTCCAGCTTCTTGCTGGCGTTGTGCAGCGACGTTTCGCCTTTGAACGTTCCTGAATAGACGCGGAAGAAGTTCACGCGGCCTACGTACGGGTCGGTCATGGTCTTGAATACGAGAGCCGATAGTGGAGCGTCTGGCTTCGATTCCCGGGTTGAACCGTCGACGCCTTCAGCTGCCGGTCGATCCAGTGGAGACGGCCCCGCGTTGACGATGATGTCTGCAACTCGGTCGACGCCGATGAGATGGGTCGCGCTGGTGCACATGACGGGGAACATCGTTGCGTCATCGATGCCTTCGTGAAGGGCTTTGACGATCTCGTCTCGCGTGATCTCGCCGCCCTCGAGGTAACGCTCGAGCAGGTCGTCGTCTGATTCGGCGATGGAGTCCAGTAGGTCGCCGTGCACTTCTTTCAATCGGGCGCGCCGTTCCTCGGGGACCTCCACGGTCGAGGGCTTGCCGTGCTCGTCGTATGAGAGGGCGTCCTCATCGATGACTTCGATGACCCCCTTGAAGTTGTGCTCTCTGCCCAAGGGGAGATCGAGTGGGGCAACGGCCTTCCCCCACATATCGCGCATCTGATCCAGAGTCCTACGGAAGGAAGAGTTCTCTCGGTCGACCTTGTTAACGACGATCATTCGAGGAAGGTTCAGCTCTTCTGCGTAGAGCCATGCCGCCTGGGTCTGTACCTCGACACCTTCCACGGCCGAGACCACGAAAACGGCGAGATCGGCGACCCTCATGGCTGCTCTCATCTCGCCGACGAAGTCTGCGTACCCCGGTGCATCCAAGATGTTGATCTTGCAACCGCCCCATTCGATCGGCGCAAGGGCGGTCTGCACTGAGATGCCTTTTCGGATCTCCTCTTCGTCGAAGTCAGTGACCGTGTTCCCGTCGGTGGTCTTTCCGATGCGTGTCGTCGCTCCGGAGAGGAACAAGAGGGCCTCAGCGAGGGAGGTCTTACCTGCACCTCCGTGGCCGACTAGGACGATGTTTCGGATGCTCTCGGTCGGATAGCTCTTCACGCCTGAACCCCCCTGTGTCACCCGGGAACCTGAGTAGGAAAGGAATCGTAGCCCCTCGGCTTTCTTCGGAAGAATCGCGTTGGTATGCAACGGGATTCGCGCACGGAAACCGGTTGCTTAGGATGCGAAGCGTGATCAACGCCAAGCTCCGGAGTGGATGGGACAAGCTGATGCGCCCCGTAGGGCGCTGGCTGGCCCGGACGCGGCTGACGCCCGACTCCGTCACCTACTTTGGCGTGGCCCTCCAGATCTTCTGCGCCTACCTCATAGTTGACGGGCGCCTCCTGGTGGCGGGCCTGCTGTCGATCGTCGCCGGCTTCGCCGATGCCCTGGACGGGGCTCTGGCGAAGGCGAAGGGAAGCGCCTCTCGATGGGGGGCGTTCCTCGATTCCACGACCGACCGGCTCTCGGACGCTCTCTTCCTGGTGCCTATCGCCTGGTTGTACGGGATCCATCCCGATATCCCCGGGCGCTATGACGGATGGACCGCGGGCCTGGCTCTCGCTGCACTTGTGTTCTCGTTCCTGGTCTCATACAGCAAAGCCCGAGCCGAGTCCCTCGGGTATGACTGCAACGTAGGCATCGCCGAGAGGGCGGAACGCCTGATCGTGATCATCGCGGCCCTCGTCTTCGACATCGTTCTGATCGGCGTGGCGGTTCTCCTCGCTGCGTCTGTCATCACGTTCCTCCAGCGCATGATCCATGTCCGGAAGCAGGCCCGTGCCGTCTAAGCGGCCAGCTGACGAAGGCAGGTTGATCCAGCTCGTCTATTACGGGTACGTGGTGGCTTCGGCCGTCCTCCGGTGGCTTCCCAAACGTTTGTCTTACGCAGTGGCCGAGTGGGCGGGCGCGAGATCGGGGAAACGGTCGAAGAAGCGGGACCAGGTCGCTCGGAACCTATCGAGGATCACCGGCCTTCCCCCAGAGTCGGATGAAGTTCAACGGCTGGTCGTGGAGGCTTTTCGCAGTTACTCGCGCTACTGGTTCGAGACCTTCGCGCTGGTGCGAGAAGACAAGGACTTCTTCCTCGACCGTTTCCGAAGTGATGACCTTCACAAGATCCGTAGTGTTCTCGCTCGAGGGAAAGGGGCGATCGTCGTTGTTGGACACCTCGGAAACTGGGACGCCGCTGGAGCGTGGGTGGGAGCCAACGGGCATCTCCTCGTGAGTGTTGCTGAAGTGCTCAAACCGCGGCGGATGTTCGATTTCTTCATCGAGCACAGGGCGCGCCTTGGGATGAAGATCCATCCCGCGGTCAAAGGGATCAGTTCGAAGATCGTGGAAGACATCGAAGGCGGAGCGGTAGTAGCGATACTCGGTGATCGTGACCTCAAGGGCACCGGACCCGAGGTGGTGTTCTTCGGAGAGAAAACCACGATGCCTCCGGGACCGGCAGCGATCGCGATCGAGACCGGCGTCCCCCTTCTTTTCGCAGGGGTCTACGGAACAACGCACTCGGACGGAAAGCGTGGTTGGCGGGCCGACATCTGTGACCCGATCGAGGTGCCGCAGGGCGCTGGGAAGGAGGCGATCCCCGAACTCACGCAGAAGATCGCGGACGAGCTCGAGAAAGCCGTCGCGAAACATCCCGAGGAATGGCACGTCTTCCAACCATTCTGGACGGCCGATCGTCTTTAAGCGCATGAGGGTCGCGATCGTTTGTCCCTACGCATGGGACAGGTTCGGTGGTGTGCAGTCCCACATCGCCGCTCTCGCCGGTGTTTTAGGAGACCGCGGTCACGAGGTACGGATCTTTGCTCCTGCGTCGTTGATACGGCGATCGGCGGAAACCGAACCGAACGTCACCTTGGTCGGTCGTGCCGTTGGCATCCCGGCGAACGGGTCGATCGCTCCACTCGCGTTCGGACCGATGGCGGCTGTCGGGATCCGGACCGCTCTCCGCGACTTCGACCCCGAGGTGCTCCATCTGCACGAACCGTTGATCCCCAGCCTGAGCTTCCTCGCACTGATGAACTCGGACGTTCCGTCGGTGGGCACATTCCATGCAGCCGCTCCGGCTAGTTGGGCGTATCGAGCTTCGCGGCCGATCTTGCAGCGAGCGATGGGGAAGATAGCGGTGCGGACCGCGGTTTCCGATGCAGCGAGCGATCTCGTGGCTCAGTACTTCCCCGGAGAATTCGTCCTAACGCCCAACGGTGTCGATATCGAGCGTTTCAGTTCCGCGGCCCCCATCGAGCCTGTTGCCGGTCCGACCATCCTTTTCTTCGGAAGGATCGAGAAGCGCAAAGGACTCGAGGTGCTGATACAGGCGATGACACGACTTGCGAGATACCGGTGCGACGCTGGTCGTGGCAGGCGGAGGGCCGGAAGAGAGCGCGTCACGATCGTTGGCCGAACGGCTGGAGGTTCCTGCCCACTTCATCGGGCGAGTCAGTGATGATGACAAGCCCGGCATCTTCCGCGGTGCGACGGTCTATTGCGCTCCTGGGTTGGGCGGCGAGTCTTTCGGGATCGTTCTTGTCGAAGCGCTCGCCGCGGGCACTCCTCTGGTTGCTTCCGACCTACCGGGATACCGGGCGGTTGCCCAGGCAGCCGCGACCCTCGTCACCCCCGGAGATGCCGGCGCTCTAGCCGATGCCCTCCGTGAGGTTCTGACCAACGACAGCAAAGCTGCGGAGATGCGCAAACTCAGCGCGCGCATGGCGAAGCTCTACGACTGGAAACGCTTGGTCGCCGGCGTGGAGAACGTCTACTCCCGAGCGTCGGTATCTTCCGGAGGCTGACGCTCTCCAGGCTCGTCGGGGTGATCGGCAACAGGATCGTCCGGACGGAAGAAGTCCTCAGCACGGGGTCGTTTGAATCCCTCTCGCTCGACCGGGGGCCGCGGCCCGCGACCGAGCAGTCGCGGCCCTGAATCACCTGCCGCGACGAGAGCGGCCAGAGCGGTGGTGATCGGCACCGACGCTATGAGCCCGATGCTTCCGACGAGGGTTCTCACTACTTCTTCGGCCACGACTTCGCTCGTGATCACCTGACCGAACGGTCTTTCCGCAAGCGTGAACAGGATGAGGAGGGGGAGCGACGCGCCGGCGTAAGCGAGCACGAGAGTGTTAACGGTGGACGCGATGTGGTCGCGACCGATCCGAACGGCGGCACGATAGAGACCCAACGAGCCAAGTGTTGGGTTGGCCCGATGGAGCTCCCACACTGCCGATGCTTGAGTCACGGTGACGTCGTCCATCACACCTAACGTCCCGATGATGATGCTGCCCAGGAGCAACCCCTGGAGGTTTATCTGTTGAGCCGCGACCTGCAGGAACACCGCTTCCTCGGAACCGAAACCGCTGAACTTGAACGCTTCGACGAAGTAGAGAGCAAGCGCACCGGTGACCACTAGGCTTGCGAGCGTCCCAAGGACGGCCGTCGTCGTCATCGCATTGAAACCATGGGCGAGATAGAGCGTGACGAACATGATCGCGGAGCCACCGACGATGGCAACCATCACGGGCGACGATCCCTCAAGGATCGCCGGCAGGACGAAGTACACGAGAAGAACGAGCGAGACCGCGAGCCCGACCATGGAACTGAGACCTCGCCATCGACTCAGCGCGATGACGACGATGGCGAACAGTCCAACGAGTATCAGGATCGAACTCCCGCGCTTGAAGTCCGAGAAGTAATACTCCTGCCCAGGCTCAGCTTGGGAGGCTTTGCCGACCAGAACGTCGTCTCCAACCGCAACGTGACGAGCGTTCGGCCCCTCTGCGACGTTCATGGACGCGGTTTCGCCTGCGTCAGGACCATCGGCGATCTCAACTTCGACGATCGCGCAATCGAATCCCTCTTGGCCGGGCAGGTCACAGGGGTCTCGCTCGACCCCGATCACTTCGGCCGAGTACCTCTCTTCTACGGGACCGGCTGCTTGAGGTATATCGAGCTTCGTATCTGCCGGCCACAAGAGGAAAAGACCCAGGATCGTTGCCAGCACGAAAGGAGCGATGGCGACGACAAGCTTGCGCCGCGTGGCCGCAGAAACAGTGACAGCGGCGTGCTCGTGGTGGTGATGGCCGTGACCCACATCGCTGTTCTACAACGACCCTGGAGATGGCACCATGATTGCGATGACTTCAGGAGCTATCAAGCCCGCTCATAAGGCGGTACCCGACTGGGGCGGAGAACGCCTTCCCCGTGGCACCACAGAGTTGTGGGCTCCTCTCGCCGGTTACGTTGCCCTCGCCACGCTGGCGGCTGCGGGCGTAACGAGGGTTCTCACCGGAGAGTGGGGTTGGATGGTTCCGCTTGCCGTGGCTATGGGGACGTTGCTAGTCGCGCTGTCCCGGATCCTGCGACGTGGCAAGTCGGCGCTTAGATCCTTGGACGCTCAACCGCTGACCGAAGATGAGGCGCCTCGCTTCACGAACATCGTCCGGGGCTAGCGGACGATCTGTCGATCGATCCACCGAAGCTGTGGGTCACGGAACTTGAAGGGCCCAATGCGTTCGTGTCTTGGGCCGGTGGTCCCCAGATAGTGGTGACGAGGAGTCTTTTGAACGATCTTTCTCGTACCGAGTCGGAAGCGGTCGCCGCTTTCTGCATGACACGGCTCATCTCGGGTGAAGCTCGACGCACCACGTACTTGTTGGGCGCAGACAGGAGGCCGGACCCGGTGGGGACAAGCGTGGATGGGGCGGCCGCCGCCTTGACCAGGTATCCGCCGGCTCTCATCGCGGTGCTTGAGAAGGCCACTCCAGTGGAGGGGCGCGACGCTGCCCTGTGGATGGTGGGCACGTCCAAGACCCACGCCCCATTGCAAGACCGGGTCTCGTTCTTGGCCGACCTTTAAGGATCGGGCCTTCGGAGAAAGCCCGAAATTAGGGGGTTGACAACCGTTTGGGCAGGTCATAGTATCGAACATATGTTCGATACTATGCGAGAGATCAACGAGGCAACTGCTGTTCGCGAGGCCCCCCTGCAGCGGGCCGAGAACGAGATGACCCGACTGCAAGCCGAGATCAACGCCGCCCAAGCTCGCCTCGCAGGGATGGTGGCCGAGCACGTGGTCGCCGACGACGGCTGGGGCAACTACGGGACCAAGTCGCCCACAGCGTTCCTTACCTGGAAGCTCGGCTACACCCCCGGCGTGGCTCGCGCCATGGTCAAGGCGGCAGAGGGGCTCGAGTCCCGTCCCCACATCAGAGAGGCATTCTCCAAAGGTGAGCTGTCGCTTTCTCAGGTCACCGTGTTGTTAGAGGTCTGCGAGGACGCCACCGAACAGCGACTGGTCGATCTCGCCAAAGGACTCTCCGGTGCTCAGCTGTCGCGCTTCGCCGGTCATTACAAAAGCGCCCTGCGGGTCGAGCAAGACACCGCTCACAAAGAGCGCGCCGTTCACAGCGGACACCGCGGTGACGGGTCCTGGTTCATCAGGGGCAACCTGTCCTCGGAGCACGGCGCCATCATCGATCAAGCGCTGCGCATGGCGATAGACGAAGCGCGCGCCGACGGCGCCGAACTCGACGAGACAGCCGACGACCCCTGGGGCGCCGAGCGCGCCGATGCGCTTCTCGCCGTGGCCGAGTCGGTGCTGGCCAAGGGCATCGGCTCGCGGACCCCGTCGGCCCGCTACCTCGTTGCTCTAGACATCGATATCGCCACGGTCATCTCAGGAGACGGCGTCGGCAAGCTGCGCGACGGGGGCATCATCTCGGCTCGCACCGCCGAGCTGTTGATGCAGAACGCCTCGATCGTGGATGTCATCACCAAAGATGGAGACCCTCTAGACGTGGGCCGCAAGCGACGTAACCCCACCACGGCGATGCGCCGGGCACTCGAGGCGCGCGACCGTTGCTGCGCTATGCCCGGATGCACCCGCACGCGCGACCTGCATGCTCATCACGACGACGAGTGGGCCGCGCTCGGACACACCAAGACCAAGAAGATGAAGCTGTTCTGTCCGCACGATCACCGTCGCTACCACGCTGGTGAGTTCACCATCGAGGGCCGCTGGCCGAACCTGGTGTTTCGCGACAGCGATGGTCGGGTCATCGAGCGTCCCAAGCTCGAGGCCTCGGGTGAGGGACTCGCCCCGCTGGTCGACGAACTCGAGTTGGAGCTCGATGAAACGACGTGCTTACCCGATTGGGGTGGCGAGCCCGGCAACATGGTCTACGCCGCAGACGTTTACCTCGAGTCCCGGCCCTTCGATCTCGCTAGATACGAGAGAGAGCTCGCTCGATACGAGAGAAAGATGGAGAATGACCCCGACCCGCCCCCCGAGTAGCGGTCATCTCCTCTCGATCTCCTAGCGACCTCTGATTGCTCGACTTCGTTCCCTTGTCTGACTGGCGGTTCCGCCGGTTGGCGAAGTCCGCGTGATAGTTTGCGCTTCAAGGGCCCCTTGAAGGGGCTTTTTCGCGGTACCACGGTGGTCGCTTCCCCGATCGCCCCGCACCGGGAGCTCCGAAAGCACCGGAGACCCAACGCAGATCACGAGATCGTTCAGCTAGACATAAGGAGACGCGCCCGTATGACGAGCAAGCAGAAGAAGCTCGCGGCGGCCGGCGGAGGCGTACTCGCCCTCGCGGCCGGAGCCTTCTTCCTGATCAAGAACAAAGACAGCATCCCGCTGGTCAAAGAGGTCATCGGCGATCCGATCGTCTGCCCGCTAACGGGGATCGAACCGTCTAATGAAGCACTTGCCGAACGACCGGCGGTGGCGGTGAAGATCGAGAACGCCCCCGTCGCCTATCCACTGTCGGGGCTGGAGGACGCGGAAGTTGTTTACGAAGAGGTCGTCGAAGGTGGGATCACCCGTTTCATGGCGATCTACCAATGCACCGATACATCCAAGGCGGGTCCGATCCGAAGCGCCCGAGCGGTCGACCCGGCCATCATGTCTCCTTACACGAAGATCCTTGCGTTCTCTGGAGCGAATCAGACCGTCGTAGACATCCTCTTGGAGAACGAAGTGGTGATAGTCGATGAGACGGGGGCCGAGACCGCGATGGTGCGAGTACCTCGCGAGGGACTCACTTCAGAACACACGCTTTACGCCGACACCAAAGCGGTTCGCAAGATCGGAAAGGCCGAGTTTGCAGACGCTCCTTCCGACGATCTTTTCGAGTTTGGCGATCTTGCCGACAACGGCAAGACACGTAAAGCGAAGTCGGTGACGATCGATTTCTCGGGCCTCACGCAGGTGAGCTACTCCTGGGACGGCGAGGGCTACCTCCGCAGTCAAGCTGGTGCACCCTTCGTCAGCGAATCCGGGGAACAGGTTCAAGTTACCAACGTCCTCGTCGAGGAGCACGACATCAACTTCTCGACGATCGTCGACCCGGCGGGGAACCCCTCTGTCGAGATCGCCGACGAGACCGGCTCTGGTCGGGCCGTCTTGTTCCGAGATGGGAAGGCGATCGTCGGCACATGGACGCGGGATTCGATCGATTCTCCTGTAGTTTTTGAAACCAAGACAGGCGACAGGATGGTGTTCGCGACGGGAAGCATCTGGGTCCACCTGGTCCCCAGCGATGCGGGTGAAGTGAAAGGGTCGTTCTCCTTTGAGAAGTAAGTGGTTACGCATCATCACGTTCCTTACGATCGTTGCGACTGTCGCCGGAGCGTGCGGAGGAGGAGACGAGCCCGAAGAACCTTCAGAAGTAGCGGAGGAAGCTTCGCCCTCACCAACACCCGACCCAGTCTGCCCACTGACCGGAGAAGCTCCCGCGGACGCTGCGCTCCTCGAGCGCCCTGCTGTGGCCGTGAAGATCGAGAACTCCCCGCTCGCGCGTCCCCAGAGCGGTCTTGAAGAGGCCGACCTTGTGTTCGAAGAGATCGTCGAGGGCGGCATCACCCGCTTCATGGCGATCTACCACTGCGGCGTTACCGACCAGGCCGGCCCTGTGCGGTCCGCGCGGTTCGACGACCCCAAGCTCGCTCTTCCCTTCACTCAAGTGCTCGCCTTCTCGGGTGCGAACTCGATCGTCGAAGGAGAGATTGCCGCCCAGGGACTCATCTCCCTCGATGAAGATTCCGCAGCCGGAGCCCTGTACAGGGATCCTCCCGGAAGCCTCGATGTTCACAGCCTGTTCGCTAACGTCATCGAACTGAAGAAGACGGCAAAGAAGTCCAAGGTGAGCGCCCCCACGGAAGACACGTTCACGTTCGGAGAGATCGATGCGTCTTCGAAGAAGGCTCGTACGGTCGCGATCAACTTCCACACCGCCAACACGATCGAATACCGGTGGGAGGGCGGCGACTGGAAGCGTTACGAAGCGGGAACCCCATTCCTAAGTGCGGCCGGTCCCCAGATCGGAACACCGAACCTAGTGATCATGCAGGTGGACGTGAACAACTCGACGACTATCGTGGACGTCGCCGGCAACCCCAGCCCCGACATCGATCTCATCAACGTCGGTAAAGCTCTCGTCTTTAGAGACGGCCGAGTCGTAAAAGGCACCTGGGAGATAAGTGCCCCCGGCCAGCCCCCCGTATTCCTCACAGGATCCGGCGACCCCCTGACCTTCGCCGAAGGCCCCATCTGGATCGAACTAGTCCCCTCCGGAAAGGGCACGGTAAAAGGCTCCTTCTCGTTCTCCAAGAAGTAGATAACTCGGTCCCCGGCGGAGATTTCGGGGGCGGATCCTCCGGGCTTGCCCTCCGGCTCGCTACGCTCGCTCATCGCTGCGGCCTTCGGCCTGGCTCCAGTCGCCGCTCCGGACAGCCCCGAAATCTCCTAGAGGTTGCGCGGGCCGAGAACCGAGAGTTCATCGCCAGTTGAAGGGGGCTCGGAGACGGCCCGGAGGGCGACTGGATGCAAGACCCGCAGCTTGCCTGCGGGTCTTGAGGATGAGCGCAGCGGGGAGACCCGGAGGGCCGGCTCCGAGACCCCGCCCCCGGCTGGTTCCCAAGAGCCCGCCCCGGTCTACGATTGGAAGCAAATCCGTTGCTATCAAGGAGCCGCATCGTGGCTGACATCAACAAGGAAACTGGGGGAGCGCGCATCAAGCGTGGGCTTGCCGAGATGCTCAAGGGCGGGGTCATCATGGATGTGACGACTGCCGAGCAGGCCAAGATCGCGGAGGAAGCTGGTGCGGTGGCCGTTATGGCGCTCGAGCGGGTGCCGGCGGATATCAGGGCCGAGGGTGGCGTCGTGCGGATGGCGGATCCCGACAAGATCACCGAGATCATGGAGACGGTGTCGATCCCTGTGATGGCGAAGTGCCGGATCGGCCACTTCGCTGAAGCACAGGTATTGCAGACCCTTGGCGTCGACTACATCGATGAGTCTGAGGTGCTGACTCCGGCCGACGAGGTCAATCACGTCAACAAGTGGGACTTCACGGTTCCTTTCGTGTGCGGGGCGACGAACCTCGGGGAGGCGTTGCGGAGGATCGGTGAAGGCGCCGCGATGATCCGCTCCAAGGGCGAGGCCGGCACCGGCAATGTCGTCGAAGCGGTACGACACATGCGCGCGATCACTTCCGAGATCAAACGTCTCTCCAATGTTGGGGCGGAAGAGCTGATGTCCGCGGCCAAGCAGCATCAAGCCCCTTACGAGGTTCTTCGGGAAGTAGCTGCCGCTGGGAAACTTCCCGTAGTGCTGTTCACGGCCGGGGGCATCGCTACTCCTGCCGATGCCGCGCTGATGATGCAGCTGGGAGCGGATGGCGTCTTCGTGGGTTCAGGGATCTTCAAATCGGGTGACCCGGCGCAAAGGGCTCGGGCCATCGTCGAGGCAACTACCTACTTCAACGAACCGGAGATCGTCGCGAAGGTGTCACGCGGTCTTGGTGAAGCGATGGTGGGGATCAATATCTCCGACCTGCCGGACAGCGAGAGGCTAGCTCGGCGCGGATGGTGAAGGTCGGCGTACTTGGACTGCAAGGCGACGTGCGCGAGCACGTCTCTGCGGTCGAACGCGCCGGCGGAACCCCTATCGTCGTGAAGCATGCGTACCAATTGAACGAGGTCGATGCCCTCATCTTGCCCGGTGGTGAATCGACAACTATCGGGAAACTCCTCGATCGCTTCGAGCTCTTGGAGCCGTTACGCGATCGAGCTCGCGACGGGATGCCTCTCTACGGCACGTGCGCGGGCATGATCCTGATGGCGAACGAAGTTGAAGACCGTGTGGACCTTCCACACCGCCTCGATCTACTCGACATCACGGTTAGAAGGAATGCCTACGGTCGTCAGGTCGATTCTTTCGAAGCGGACCTGCAAGTGATCCGGCTGGATTCAACGGTGCGGGCCGCGTTCATCCGTGCGCCGATCGTGCAGAGGGTAGGCCCCGATGTGGAGGTACTGGCGTCGTTCGACGGCAAACCCGTTCTCGTAAGACAGGCACGCATGCTCGCTTCGAGTTTCCACCCGGAGGTAGCCGGGGACGATCGGATCCACTCGCTGTTCCTCGAGATGGTTAGGGGTAACTAGTGTCCGGCCACTCCAAATGGGCAACCATCAAGAGAAAGAAGGGAGCGAACGACGCGGCCCGCGCCAAAGCGTGGAGCAAGTTGTTGAGGTTCGTCGAGGTCGCTGCTCGCGAGGGCGGTGGGAGCCCTGATGCAAATCCAACGCTGGCGACTGCTATCGCAAAGGCGAAGAGCGCTTCGGTTACGAACGACAACATCGATCGAGCCATCAAGCGAGGAACGGGTGAACTCCAGGGCGAGTCGATGGATGAGATGTCCTACGAGGGCTACGGGCCCGGTGGGGTAGCAGTTCTCGTTCACTGTTTGACGCCGAACCGCAACCGCGCGGCTCAAGATGTCAGGGGTGCGTTCAGCGGCAACGGCGGAAAGCTTGCCGAACCGGGCGCGGTGGCGTGGATGTTCGAGCCCAAGGGAGTCGTCATCATCCCGAAGGGAAACGCGTCGGAGGACGATGTGTTCATGATCGTGGCCGATGCGGGGGCCGAAGATGTGCGAGCCGGGGAGGAGTCCTTCGAAGTTGTCACCCCGCCGGACGCGCTGACCCCGGTGCGAGCGGCCCTCGAGTCGAATGGCATCTCGATCGATTCCTACGAACTGACGCAGGCGCCGAAAACGACCATCGAAGTGGATGGCTCGGACGCCAAGAAAGTACTGAAGCTCATCGATGACCTTGAAGAACTCGATGATGTTCAAGAGGTCTACGCGAACTTCGATATCTCCGACGAGGTGATGGCCTCCCTCGTGGGGTGATCCGCGGGAGACTAGCGATATGGACCCTGTCGTAAGAGCGGTTATCGAGGAACTCGAGAAGACACGCTGGGCGGGGATGTTCCTTGAGCCCGATTACAGCGTCGTGTGGGTGTCCGAGGAGATGAAGAACCTAGTCGGCGAGCACGACGACGAACGACTGGGGATCGGTCATCACATCGTTAAAGCCTGGATGAGCGAGACGTGGCTCCCCGTTATCACTCCTCAGAGCATGTACGAGTCATTCCTCACACTGCTTCCGTACGTGATGAAGACCACACCCAAGGACGAGATCAAGGAGATGCTCGGCCCGGAACTTGGGCCGTTGGTCGACGACATGGAGCCAGAGGATCTCCTCCCGGTTCACGTCACCGAGTTCGAGTACGTAGCTGAGGGTTTCAAGCCAACGAAGGTCCGTGGGTTGACGTTGCGCCTCCACAACCCGGAAGGAGAGCTGCTGGGGATCCTGATGATCTATGGATCCGCGCTTCCGGCACGCATCCTCGCTCTCGTTGCGCGTGGAGACGAGGGGATGTTCATGCGCATGGCGAACCTGGTTCGCCCCGGCCGACGTCAAGCCGCTGTGCTTTTCGCCGACCTGCAAGAGTCCGGCGTGCTTTCGCGACGCCTTCCGAGCGCGGCCTACTTCAGGTTGATCGCCCGCCTGACGGACGCGATCGACCAGGTTGTTATCGATCAGGTCGGGATCGTCGGCAAACATGCGGGTGACGGAGTGACGGCCTACTTCCTTGCCGACGACCTCGGCTCTTCCTCCGCTGCCGCTACTGCTGCCATCAAGGCGGCGAGATCCATCTCGGAAGTAGCCAGTGACGTCGTCAAGCGGGTGATCGAGGAGACGGACACTGCCGAGATAGCGGAACTGTGCGTCAACGTCGGGGTGCACTGGGGCGGGACCCTTTACATGGGTCAGCTCGTCTCCGGTGGCCGGCTCGAGATCACGGCTCTGGGTGACAACGTGAACGAATGTGCCCGGATCCAAGAGACGGCGCGAGACGGGCAGGTTTTGGTTTCGAAGAACCTCATCGAGCACCTCACCGATGAGGACAGTGCCGAACTCGCCCTGGACCCGGATTCGCTCGTCTACCGCACGCTAGCGGAGCTCCCCTCAGCCACCGAAAAGGCCAAGCGAGACGCCGGAACCTTGCCCGTAACCGTCCTTTAGGGCTGGAAATACGGGGTTCTGGCTCACCCTTGAACTAACCTACGAACACGCGTTCGCATACCCGCGAACGGGCGTTTTGGCGAAGCCGAGGAGAGTTGTGCGATGCGGGTTCTTGGTATCGACCCAGGGTTGGCCACGATGGGGTACGCCGTGGTCGAGCGGGTCAAGGGGCGCCTCCGGCCACTGGCTCTCGGCGTCATCCGGACGCCGTCGGGTCGCCCCACCGCCGATCGTCTGGCTCTGATCCGCCGTGACATCCTCGAGGTGGTGGACGGCTATCAGCCGGAAGTAGTGGCGATCGAGAGGCTGTTCTTCAATGCCAACGTCAGAACAGCGATGGCCGTCGGACAAGCTTCTGGCGTCGCGCTCGCTTGTGCCGCGGAGCGAGGGCTCGAGGTCCACGATTACACGCCACCTGAAGTCAAGCAGTCCGTCGTGGGCGTTGGTTCAGCGACCAAGAAGCAGGTTCAAACGATGGTGACTTCTCTGCTGGGATTGAGTGAGGTACCGAGGTTTCCAGACGCAGCCGACGCGTGTGCACTCGCGATCTGCCACATCAACAGGAACGGACTTCGTCAAGCGATCGGGGCGGTGTATCGATGATCGGTTTCGTAAGAGGTTCCGTAGCGTCAAGGGGAGTGGATCACTGTTTGATCGACGTGAACGGGGTCGGCTACAGACTGAGTTGCTCCGCTACGACTTTGAACTCCCTACCAGGTGAGGGCACCGAAACGCGCTTGTGGACCCACGTACACGTACGTGAAGACATCCTGTCGCTTTATGGCTTCGGCACCGAGGCCGAACAGCACACCTTCGAAGCACTACTCGGCGTCGCCGGAGTGGGGCCAAAGGTCGCGCTGCAGGTGTGCTCCGTCTTCACTCCCGAGGCTTTCCGCCGCGCCCTTGTAACGGGAGATGTCGCCGCCATCTCATCTGTGCCGGGGATAGGTCGCAAAACGGCTCAACGGATCTTGCTCGACCTGAAAGAGAAACTCGACCTGCCCGACCTGCAGATCGTCGGCAAGACTCCGGACGCGCTTTCAAAAGCCCGCTCGGCTTTAGAGAACCTCGGCTACTCGCCTTCAGAGATCCGGGAAGCGCTAACCGAGACACCTGAAGACGAACGCGAGACGGTAGAAGACGTGATCAAGGCCGCATTGAAGGTCCTCGCATGAGAGAAGAGATGATGGCGATCGCGGCCGATCCGGTCGAGCGCGAAGCCGAGACGTCTTTACGTCCGCGCACCCTCGACGAGTTCGTCGGTCAAGCCGAGTTGAAAGAACATCTGGCGATCATCCTCGAGGCAGCCAAGGAACGAGGAGAACCGGCCGGTCACTTGTTGCTATCCGGCCCGCCGGGGCTCGGCAAGACGTCGCTGGCTTACGTCATCGCTCGGGCCATGGGCGCCAACATCCGGCCAACGTCCGGGCCGGCTCTCGAGCGGGCGGGTGACCTCGCGGCCATCCTCACCAACCTCGAAGATTCCGACGTGCTGTTCATCGACGAGATCCATCGGCTACCTCGCCTTGTCGAGGAGGTCCTCTATCCGGCGATGGAAGATTTCCAGTTGGATCTCGTCATCGGGAAGGGGCCGAGCGCGCAAACGATCAGGCTCGACCTCCCGCGCTTCACTCTCGTTGGTGCGACCACGAGGGCCGGATTGATCACGGGTCCTTTGCGTAGCCGTTTCGAATTGGCCGAACGTCTCGACTACTACCCTCCGGCGGAGCTGCAAACGATCATCGAACGGTCGGCGGGGATATTGGGTATCGAGATCGCCGAAGAAGGGTGCACCGAAGTTGCGCGGAGATCGCGGGGCACTCCCCGGATAGCTAACCGTCTACTCAGGCGAGTTCGGGATTACGCGCAGGTTCGTGCCGATGGCGTGGTCGACGGTGACGTAGCTCGCGACGCTCTGAGGGTGTTCAAGATCGATGAACGCGGGCTCGACAAGGTCGACGCCTCCATCCTCGACGCCCTGATCCGGAAGTTCGGTGGAGGCCCCGTAGGGCTCTCGACCCTTGCCGTATCCGTAGGGGAGGAGCCCGACACCATCGAGGATGTGTACGAGCCATTCCTGATGCAGCTTGGATTCATCCAACGCACCCCTCGGGGCCGGATAGCCACCGAAGCTGCCTTCGCCCATGTAGGGCTTCCGTTACCAGCCTCCGCAGGTGCCAAGCTGTTCAGCTGAGACAACCCTTTTGTCTCACGCGTAACCAGAAGCTAAGGAGTGAGACAAAAGGGTTGTTAGACTGGCTGCGAGCCGCTAGGGCGGCTCTGTTCGCGTGTTCACCTACTGATGAAGGACGTGTATCCCTATGCAGAATGGGCTCTCGAGCCTTATCTTCCTGGCGTTTCTGATCGCCATCTTCTACTTCATGCTCATCCGTCCGCAGAAGCGCCGGGTCGAGGAGCACAAGCGCCTGGTGCAGAGCATCGGCGTTGGCGACGAGATCATCACCATCGGCGGGATGTTCGGGCGGATCACTGCCCAGGACGAAGAAGAGATCGAGATCGAGATCTCGCCTGGGACAAGGGTTCGCTTCGTGAAATCCGCCATAGCTCGCAAGGTTGCCGACGAGATCGAGGATGGCGGGGACGAGATAGTGACCCCCGAGGACGAAGAGGCGTGACACCTGCGTCTGGCAACCAGGGGCAAGAAGGACTCGCCCCCACGGACGCCGACCCGAAGCAATTCATCCCGGTCGAGCCGGCTCCGGGACCCGAACCGATAGGCGAATCGTCCGGGGTATCGCTGGCCGATGTTCAGAACCACGAGGGCGTTCAGACATTCATCTCTCTTGCTGATCGCTACCTGGGGGAGATCGGCTACACCGAGCATGGTTTTCGCCACGCTGGTTTGGTTTCCAAGATCTCCTACAACGTTCTCAGCCGTTTGGGGTTCGACGACAGGACGGTGGAATTAGGGGCGATCGCGGGATACCTGCACGACATGGGTAACTTCGTGTCTCGCACGATGCACAGCCAGACGGGTGCCGCTATCAGCTACGACCTGCTCAAGGAGCTAGGGATGAGCTACGGCGAGATCGGGGTTGTGATGGCCGCGATCGGTAACCACGAAGAGCAGTTCGGTCACCCGGTCAACCCGGCGGGGGCCGCGCTTATCGTTGCCGACAAGTCTGACGTTCACAAAAGCAGGGTGAGGGTTAAGGACCCTGCTATGTTCGACATCCACGACAGAGTGAACCATGCTGTCGATCACTCGTTCCTGAGGGTCGACACCGAGGCAAGGACACTCACGCTCGAGTTGTCGATCGATACCGAGCAGGCGGGGGTAATGGAGTACTTCGAGATCTTCCTCTCGCGCATGGTCATGTGCCGGCGCGCTGCGGAGTTCCTCGAATGCAATTTCAAGATCGACATAAACGGTGCCAAGCTGCTGTGACTGAGAGGGACGGATGAGCACTAGGCGTTACAAGGTTCACCTGATCATGGCCCTCTTGGTCGCGTTCGGCGGGTTAACGGCCGTTCTGTTGACCGAGACCGAGCCACGGTTGGGTCTCGACCTCGAGGGTGGCACGAGCGTGATCCTCGAAGCAACGAGCGACGAGCAGCTCAGTGACGAGGTACTAGACCGAACCGTCACGATCATCCGCGAGCGGATCGATGCTCTGGGCGTTGCTGAGCCCGAGGTCACCCGTGCGGGCAACAACATCCTGATCCAGCTGCCTGGTGTCGAGAACGAACAGGAAGCTCTCGCCGTTATCGGGACCACAGCCCAGCTGACGTTCAGGCAGGTGAAGAGAGTGGTGCCGCCTGACGCCGAGAACGCCCCTGCCGTCACGGAAGACAAGAGCTCCGAGGTGAACAACGTAGAAGTCGTCTATCCCTCCGCGTCTGAGGGCGAAGAAGGCGTGCTGTACGTCCTCGAGCCTGCGCTACTGACGGGAGAGTCCATCGGTAGGGCCGAGGCGGTTCCCGACAGTCAGACCGGTACGCAATGGTCCGTGTCGCTGGAGTTCCGTGAGGGCGCTTCTGAGACCTGGACCGAATTCACGAGCGAGATGGCGTGCCTCCGTGACGAGGGTGAAGCGGTCAAGAGTCAGGTCGCGATCGTGCTCGACGGCGAAGTGCAGTCGGCAGCGGGGATGTCCGGCCCGGGGGCTCCGGGCGGAGGCGTTATCTGCAACGAGGGGATCCGGGGGGGCGAAACCCAGATCACCACTGGAGGACAGGAGGAGGCGAAGAGCCTCGCTCTGGTTCTCAAGACGGGTGCCCTGCCGATCAGCCTCGAGCAGCAAGAGGTGCGCAAAGTGTCTCCGACCTTAGGCAGCGATTCGCTCGACGCCGGTTTCAAGGCGGGCCTTCTCGGGATCGCACTGCTCTTGATCTACATGCTCGTTTACTACCGCGCACTCGGACTCGTCGTATGGATGGGACTAACCGTGTTCTCTGCTGCGTTCTACACGTTCCTAGCGATTCTCGGAGAAACATCTGGGCTCTCGCTGAGCCTCGCGGGCATCGCCGGCGTGATCGTGTCGGTTGGGGTTACGGCGGACTCTTACATCGTGGCGTTCGAACGTCTCAAGGACGAGATACGCGAAGGGAAGAGCCTCCGCGCGTCGGTAGACCGGGGCATGCAGCGCGCCTTCAAGACGATCCTGGTCGCCGACTTCGTGACCGGAGCGGCGGCGGTCACCCTCTTCATGCTGGCGGTTGGTCCGGTTCGTGGATTCGCACTCACGCTTGGGATCGCAACTTTGATCGACGTGGGCGTTGCCTACTTCTTCACACGGCCGATGGTGATCCTCTTATCCAGGACCAAGTTCTTCACAGAGAAACGTTTCATCAGTATCCGGGACGCACTGGGGGTGTCCAAGTGAGCGTAAGAGAGGCTCTTGGGCGCGCTTACCGAGGTGGGACGAACATCGACTTCATCGGTAGGAGAAAGCTCTGGTTCGCGATCTCGGGTTTGTTCCTGTTGTTTTCTGCGGTCGTTCTGGCGATACCTCAGGACGAGGTGTCCCGCTGCGGTTCGTTCTGGCCGCTCCGCGGTCTCAGCTGCGGCATCGAATTCAAAGGTGGCGTCCAACTAGTAGCCGAGGTCTCGGACCCGGACCTTCAAGCGGCCGATCCGACCGAGGTTGTGTCTACTGTGCGCGACGCGCTTTCCGATACAGGCATCGACAACGCATTGATTCAGGTTAGCGGTGAGGGCGACGATATCCAGGTGCTCGTACAGACGAGTGTGCTGGAGCCGGAGGAATCCGCGGCTGCCAGGGCGACGATCTCGGAGATCACCGGAGCCTCCGTGGAGGGCATCGAGAGCCTGGAGATCGGGAGTAAGTGGGGTTCGGAGATCACCGAGAAGGCCCTCAGAGCTCTGGTGATCTTCATGATCGTCCTGTTCCTGTTCATCACTTGGCGCTTCGAGGTGAAGATGGCGATCGCGGCGGTCATCGCCCTTGTCCACGACATGGCGATCACTGCCGGCGTGTACGCACTAGTTGGGTTCGAGGTCACGCCATCGACCGTCATCGCGATCCTGACGATCCTGGGGTATTCCCTGTACGACACCGTAGTTGTGTTTGACAAGGTGGAAGAGAAAGTGGCTTCGGGTGCAACGACCGGGAAGATGACGTACCAGGACGCCGCAAACACCGCTATGAACGAGGTCTTCATGCGTTCGTTGAACACCTCGCTGGCAACGCTGTTGCCGATCGCAGCACTTCTCTTCGTTGGTGCTGGGCTGTTGGGTGCGTCGACCCTGAAAGACCTGGCACTTGCACTACTCGTCGGGATCCTCGTCGGGGCCTATTCCTCGATCTTTACGGCTACCCCCGTTCTTTCGCTGATGAAGGAGCGGGAAGAGAAATATGTCAACGTGCGAGAGAAGCTCGAGCGAACGGCCAAACGCCTTGCCGAGAAACCAGTAGTCACTGGAGCGAGCACTCCCGAGGAGACCGGGTCGGCGTCGGTCGCGTCCGCGACGGAATCTGTTGCCGTTGCCAGGCCCGCAGCAGGGAGCAAGAAGGCGAAACGCCGGAGGAAGCGCTGATGCCGCACCGCCCCGATCACGAATGGCTTAAGGAACACATCCGCGAGATCCCCGACTTCCCGAAACCGGGGATCGTCTTCAAGGACATCACGCCCCTTCTTGCCGACAAGAAGGCTTACTCCTACACGATCGATGCCATCGCACACCATTTCGACCGCGACGAGATCGATAAGGTGCTGGGCATCGAGGCAAGGGGATTCCTGGTTGCTGCGCCACTGGCGTACCGGTTCACCGCAGGTCTTATCCCCGTACGAAAGAAGGGGAAGCTTCCCTGGAACGTGCACTCTCAGGAGTACCAGCTCGAATACGGAACCGACCACCTCGAGATCCATCAAGATGCGATCGAGCCGGGGGAGAGGATCCTGATCGTCGATGATGTCCTTGCCACGGGCGGCACCGCGATGGCCACGGCGCAACTTACCGAGAACTGCGGAGGCAAGGTTGCGGGCATCGCGATGGTGATGGAACTTTCCTTCCTTGAAGGTCGCGAGAAACTCTCCGGCTACGACGTGTTTTCTCTTATCGCTTACTAGGTCAAAAGCCGCGTTCGGGAGCCTCCGCATCGTGAGGAATGGGATAAAGCAGCGAACCCCCTTACGCTGCCCCCCCGAGGTTTCTACGCTGTGTCGGTGACTCCCCCCAGGGTGCGGCAGCGCCGCTCGCTGAAGTACATCAGGCTGGCCGCGTTCTTCGCGGGACAGCCTTCTGAGGTTGACCGGATCTCGATGAGCGTGGGGGAGATCGAGGCCCTAGTGGGCCAACCTCTTCCCGGTAATGCTCGATTCCCTTCCTGGTGGCGCAACGATGAACACAAGATGCACAGCCGTGCCTGGTTAACCGCTGGGTGGCAGGTGGACGGGATGGATGGGGAAACCGGTTCGGTGATGTTCACGCGAACTAACCCGAACGAGATCATTCTCGACTAGCGACGAGTTCTGGATAAATCGGGATCGATGGACCTTCGCCCTTAGAATGACGTATGGGCTCGGTTCCTAACGACCAAGAGATAGAAGCTCAAGAACAGGCACTCGAGCATCCCAGGGGAGTCAAAGCTGTTCTCAAGAGGGTGCGGTCATCTCGCGCGGCCCCCGACCCCGACCTCGACAAGATCCTCAAGGAGATCAGGTCTCGCCGACCGAAGGCAGATCTGAAACTCATCGAGCACGCCTATCACCTCGCTTCTGGCGCACACGACGGACAGCTGCGAAAGTCCGGCGACCCATTCCTTAGCCATCCGGTCGCCGTCGCGACGTTGCTCGCCGAGCTGGGTCTCGACGAAACGACGGTCGCCGCGGCGCTTCTCCACGATGCGGTCGAGGACACCGATCTTTCTCTTACAGATGTGGAAACCGAGATGGGCTTCGATGTCGCGATGCTCATCGACGGCGTCACGAAACTCGACAAGATCCGATTCCGGTCGGCCGAGCAGAGCCGTGCCGAGAACCTTCGGAAGATGATCGTCGCTACCGCGCGCGACGTGCGGGTGCTCCTGATCAAGATCGCCGATCGTTTGCACAACATGAGGACGCTTACTCCTCTCGACCCCGCCAAGAAAGAACTCATCGCTCGGGAGACGCTCGAGATCTACGCTCCTCTGGCTCACCGTCTGGGGATGTACGCGATCAAGTGGGAGTTAGAGGACCTATCTTTCGGGACCCTTCACCCGAAGCGCTATCAGGAGATCGAAACGCTCGTCCACCAACGTCAACCTCGACCGCGAGAAGCTCCTCGAGCAGATCAGCGAGGAGATCGGATCCAAGCTCAAAGAGGTGAAGATCAAGGCTGAGGTGACTGGTCGGCCGAAGAACCACTACTCGATCTACGAGAAGATCGTGCTTCGAGGGAAGCAGTTCGATCAGATCTTCGACCTGATGGGTATCAGGATCGTGGTCGAGAGCGTCCGAGATTGCTACGGAGCCCTGGGTGCCCTGCACACTCTCTACACGCCGGTCCCCGGCAGGTTCAAGGACTACATCGCGATGCCTAAGTTCAACATGTATCAGTCCTTGCACACGACCGTCATCGGACCCGAGGGCCGACCGATGGAGATCCAGATCCGCACGCAGGACATGCACGATGCTGCGGAGTTCGGGATCGCGGCCCACTGGCTCTACAAGGAACAGCAGAGGCGCAAGCTGCCCGAAGAGGAGCTTGCTTGGCTCCAGAAGATGATGGACTGGCAGAAGGAGAGCGCCGATCCCAAGGAGTTCATGGAGTCCTTGAAGATCGACCTCTACGCCGACGAGGTTTTCGTCTTCACTCCTAAGGGCGATGTGATGGAGCTCCCCAAGGGGGCGACACCTCTCGACTTCTCTTACTCGGTACACACGGAAGTGGGCCACGCCACCGTGGGAGCTCGCGTCAACGAACGTCTCGTTCCCCTCAGCTATCAGCTCAGCTCGGGTGACACGGTCGAGATCATCACTTCGAAGGGTCCTGCGAGCCCCTCTCGCGATTGGCTGAACCTCGTCCAGACCCCAAGGGCTAAGAACAAGATCCGTCAATGGTTCGCACGAGAACGCCGCGAGGACGCGCTGGCCCAGGGCAGAGAGAACCTGATCGCTGCTATGCGAAAGCAAGGGCTGCCAGTGGACAAGATCCAGAAGTCCGATGTGCTGGAGCAGATCGCTCAGGATCTTCACTTCACGGATCTGGAATCACTCTTCGTCGCCATAGGTGAGGGCCGCACGTCATCTCATTCTGTTCTGACGCGAGCGATCCGACTGTTCCAGCCGGAGCCGGAGCCCGAACCAGAGTCCGAGGTTCAGCACCGTCAGCGGCCCAGTCGTCCTCGAGGGAAGGGCGTCATCGTCGGCGGGATGGACGATCTGCTGGTCAGACTCGCTCGGTGCTGCACTCCCGTACCCGGAGACCTGATCGTGGGTTTCCTGACCCGGGGTCGCGGGGTATCGGTACACCGGGCCGATTGTCCGAACGCAGGCGCATTGGCGGTAGCCGACGAGGGCCGGATGATCGAGGTGGGTTGGGACCAGCGACAGGAAGGGACGTTCGTTGTGACGGTACAGGTTGAGGCTCTCGATAGGACGAAGCTCCTTCGAGACGTCACCGACGCGATCTCAGATCAAGGTATCCAGATCGTCTCGTCGTCGACACGAACGGGTCGCGACGGGATCGCGACGCTCACGTACAGCTTCGAACTGGCCGATCCCAACCATCTCGAGCACGTGCTCAAGAGTGTCCGGAGGGTGGATTCGGTATTCGACGCTTACCGCATGGTTCCGCCCTCGGCTCGAACCTGATCGCGGACTTTCGATGAGCACCCGCTTCCTCGTCGCACTTCTTGTCGCATTCCTACTTCCAGCTTGCGAATCGGCAGAAGAGCGCATCAGAGAGGCAAGGGAGCTCGCCGACGCAGAGGTTGAAGGGATGGCCGAAGGCGTGATCGAAGCGTGGACGTCGCGCGATGGATCCCGCCTCGCTGAGTACGTCGACCCTGAGATCGCTGAAACGATGATGCGTAGGCTGGATCGAGCGGAAGTGGACGGACACATAACCAGTTTCTCGGTTTCCTCCGAGGTTCCCGAACTGGTCGAAGCCGAAGAGGTGAACGACAAAGTTGAGGTTAGCTACGACGCGCCGTTCACGGTGACGTGGGTGTCGGAAGCAGCGGCGGAGTCGCTGGAGCTCGATGGGAGCTTTCAGCTCCAGTACTCGAGCGACACGGAGGGCTGGAGTTTCGATGGACTGAGCCCCTCCTCGTTGTGGCCCGGGGTCGATCGGGCACGCGGATTCACCGTCGAGTATCGGTGGCTGAAGCGAGGTGCGATCAAGGACCGCGACGGTCGAGTCTTCGCGAGCGGGAGGGCTGAGGAGCGTACCTATCCCTTCGGGTCGCTAGCAGGCTCTGTGATCGGTCACATCGGTACGGTTACCGAAGCCGATGTGGAAGACGGGGCCGATGCTGAGATCGGCGACCTGATCGGGGCTTCTGGTATCGAAGCCGCTTTTCAGGGACGATTGGCGGGCCTACCAGATTCCGAGCTTCGCATCGTGGATAAGCGTGGTCGGACACTCGAGATTGCAGGGGGTATCGAGGGGACTCCAGGCGAGAACGTGAAGGTGACCCTGGATGTCGATGTCCAGCAGGCGGCCGAGAACGCCTATGGCAGGACGATCGGTGGTGCGGTCGTGATGCAGCCGGCGACCGGGGATCTGCTTGCGATCGTCGACTCCTCGAGCTTCGACCCGAACAACTACGTGGGGTCCACGGATGTCCAGCCTTTCAACCGGGCTCTCTCTGGCGGCTATCCACCTGGATCAGCGATGAAAGTCGTGACCGCAGCAGCAGCGCTCGACACGAGAACGGTGACTCCGGAAACACCCGTCACGGGACCGAAGGAGTACAAAGGTGTTCGCAACTTCGAGTCGGGGAAGTTCGGAACGATCCCGTTCGCCACCGCTCTGAAGTTCAGCGTGAACACCGCGTTCGCTCAGATCGCCGAAGACCTGGGGGCCGAGAAGCTGACGCGCTATGCAGAAGCCTTCGGGTTCAATCAAGAACTCGAGATGCCGTTGGAAACGCGCGAGTCATCGTTTCCATTTCCCGCCGATCTGGGAGACCTGATGTGGTCTTCTGTGGGGCAGGCGCAGGTGCTGGCCACGCCCCTCCAGATGGCGAGTGTTGCGGCTACCGTTGCGAACCGCGGCCAACGGATGGAGCCGCGCATCGATCTTCATGATGATCCCCAGGGAAGCCGAGTGATGAAAGTAGCGACGGCAGACACGCTCGCGGCCCTCATGCAGACGGTAGTCGAGGGCGGCACGGGGGTCGGTGCTCGGATATCCGGTGTGAGCGTGGCAGGGAAGACCGGAACCGCCGAAGTGGACGTCGCGGGGGAACGCAAGAACCACGCGTGGTTCATCTGCTTCTCTCCGGTGGCCGACTCGAGGGTGGCTGTTGCCGTCGTTTCGGAGTACGGCGGTATCGGTGGGGAAGTGGCAGCTCCGCTGGCGCGGGCGATCCTGCAGAGCGTTCTACCTTTGGTGCCATGAGGGCCGTTGTTCAGCGCGCTGCTCACGGCAAGGTAACCGTCGATTCCCGAGTCGTGGGAGAGATCGGACCGGGCTTGGTGGTTCTGCTTGGCATCTCGCCGAGTGATGGAGAGCAAGAGGTCGCGTGGGCCGCCGAGAAGATCTGCAACCTGCGCATCTTCGAAGACGGCGACGGAAAGATGAACATGTCTCTCCTCGACACCGGCGGTGAGGTTCTGCTCGTGTCGCAGTTCACCCTGTACGGCGACGCGCGCAAAGGACGGCGACCATCATTCGTGCATGCCGCTGCCGGGCCGGAGGCCGAGAAGCTCTACGAAGACGTTGCTGCGGCGCTCCGGGGCCTCGGCGTCAACGTAGCGACGGGCGAGTTCGGAGCCATGATGGACGTCGAACTAACCAACTCCGGCCCCGTAACGATCCTCTTAGATTCCAACAAAACCTTCTAACCAGTTTCTTAGTAAAAGCAGGTTGACTATTTCCAGCCCTTTCGTCAAGGAATTCAGTCTCCCAAGCCTCGAAAAGCTGCGGCGAACCAGATGAGATTTCGCGGCGAGGCAGCATGAAATAGTGCAGCTGCTCTTAGTAGAAACAGGGGTCAGTCTTTTAGTAGGCGGGAGGCTGCGTCGTATATGGCTTCGGGGGTCAGTCCGTATTGGCGGAGGAGCTCTTCCGGCTTTCCTGAGGTGGCGTAGGTGTCGCCGATGTCTACGAAGGCCATCTTCGTTGGCCGGCGCTCGGAGCAGACCATCGATACACCAGAGCCGAGGCCCCCGTAGGCGAGATGTTCCTCGGCCACGACGATGCCCCGGGTCTCGTTCGCAGCACGCTCGATGGCGGCGACATCGATCGGCTTGACCGTGTGCATATCCAGGACCCGCGCGTTGATCCCTGCATCTTTGAGGCCCTCAGCAGCGTCGAGCGCCATCGCAACCATGAGGCCGTTGGCGATGATGGTTACGTCGTCGCCATCGCGAAGCTTGTTCGCTTTGCCGACGTGGAACTCGCTCCCGGAGTTGTAGATCTCCGGCACCTTTGGTCGCCCGCAACGGAGGAAGGTGGGACCTTCGCGATGCACCATCGCCCGCGTGGCCGCGGCAGCAGAAGGTCCGTCGGCCGGAACGATGACCGTGAACCCCGGAAGAGCGCATGCGAGGGCGACGTCCTCGATGGCCATCTGTGACGGACCGTCTTCCCCGATCGAGATGCCGGCATGGGTCCCCACCAGCTTCACGTTCTGGTTCGGGAATGCCACGGACATGCGGATCTGGTCGAAGGCGTTGCACATGAGGAAGGTCGAGAAAGAGGCCACGACGGGGATCTTGCCGGTTGCTGCGAGACCGGCGGCGATGCCGACCATGTTGGATTCGGCGATACCGGCATTGAAGAAGCGCTCGGGGAACTTCTCGGCGAAGTGGTTCGTGAACGTGGAGTTGTTCACGTCACCGTCGACGACGACGATCCGTTCGTCTTCGGCCCCCAACTGCGCGAGCGCCTCACCGAACGCCTCGCGGGTTGCTGCACCGTCGGTGAGATCCAAGCGAGTCATCCCCAGGCTCATACCGCCACCCCCAATTCGGCCAAGGCTTTCTCAGCCTCATCTTCGGGGAGGGGTTTCCCGTGATAACTCGCCTGGCGCTCTTCCAAGAAACGCACGCCTTTGCCTTTGATCGTGTTGGCGACTATGACCTGAGGCTGGCCCTTGACCGAGCGAGCCCAGGCGAAAGCTTCGGCTACTTCGCTTAGTGAATGTCCGTCGATCGTGCGCACGGCCCAATGGTTCGCCTCGAACTTCGCTTCCAGTGGCGAGAGGGGCTGGATCTGGTCGACCGCCCCCGTCTGCTGGTGGCCGTTGCGGTCCACGATCACGGTGAGATTGTCGAGCTTGTGGTTGCCCGCATGCATGACTGCTTCCCAGACCTGGCCCTGCTCGGACTCTCCGTCGCCGACCATCACGTAGACGCGGGCATCGGAACCATCGAGCTTGAGACCGTGAGCGTGACCGAGGCCGATCGACAATCCCTGCCCCAGCGAACCTGTTGACGCTTCGACCCCTGCGAGACGGCACATGTTCGGATGCCCTTCGAGAGGTGACCCGAGCTTGCGGAGGTTGACCAACTCATCGGTGGGGAAGTAGCCGGCTTCGGCCAGAACCGCATAGAGACCCGGCGCGCCGTGACCCTTCGACAGGATGAATCGATCCCTGTCGGCGTTACGAGGCTCCTTCGGGTCGTAACGAAGGACGCCTCCGAAATACAGGACGGTGATGATCTCGACCATCGAGAGCGAAGTGGATGGATGTCCCGAACCAGCAGCGGTCGTTGAAACGATGATGTGGCGACGGAGCTTCTTCGTGATCTCTTCGAGATCGTCGTGTTGGGGGCGCTGCGGCTCGGACATCTAACCTCCTGTGTGGATGGCGACCGCCCAAACCTAACCGCACGGACCAGGGTCGCGGTGGCGACTATCATCTGCCGATGCCAGACGATCAAGGGGTTTTCCGCGCGCCCAGGGGTACCCGGGACCTCCTGCCGTCCGAGTCGTGGGCGTGGCAGAAGGTGACCCGGTACGCCCTCGATTCCTTCGCCCTGGCCGGCTATGCCCCGATCGAGACGCCCGCATTCGAGCACACGGAGGTGTTCGAGAGGGGAGTCGGAGCGACCTCCGAGGTCGTGACGAAGCAGATGTACACGTTCGCCGACCAGGGCGAGCGGTCGCTGACCCTGCGACCCGAAGGGACCGCCCCGGTGATGCGCGCCGTGCTGGAGCACAACCTGCACAAGGGAGCACTCCCGACCAAGCTCTCCTATGCGAGCTGGATGTGGCGTCAGGAACGTCCCCAGAAGGGTCGCTATCGCCAGTTCTTCCAACTCGGGATCGAAGCCGTGGGGTCGGAGGAGCCGATGGTCGACGCCGAGGTCATCGAGGTTGCGAAGCGCTTCTACTCCGGCATCGGGCTCGATACGACTCTGAAGCTCAACTCGATCGGCCATCCCGACCCCGGCTGCCGTCAGGGTTACAACGACGCCTTGGTCGCATACCTGCGCGCTCATTCGGACGAACTTGCCATCGATGACCGCGCCCGCATCGACACGAATCCCTTACGCACCTTCGACTCGAAGGAAGAAGCAACCGTCAAGGTCATGAAGGACGCTCCGGTGATCGTCGATCACCTCTGTTCTGACTGCACGCAGCACTACGGAGCTGTGAAGTCGCTGCTCGACTCCGTGGGCTTGGCGTACATCGAAGACCCCAGGCTCGTGAGGGGTCTCGACTACTACATGCGAACCGCGTTCGAGTTCGTGGCCGACAACCTCGGCTCGCAGAACGCAGTAGGCGGCGGAGGGCGCTACGACGGATTGGCCGAGTTGCTGGGGGGGCCGCGCGTGCCGGGGATCGGATTCGCACTCGGGCTCGACCGGATAATGCTCGCCCTTGGGGACGTCGGGACCAGCAGCGAGGCACCGGTGGTCGCTTACATCGTGACGCTGGGCGACGCGGCCTCGGCCCAAGCGTTCCCACTTGCGACCAGGCTCCGCTCCGCGGGGATCGGATGCGAGTTCGACCTTCTAGGCCGCGGGATGAAGGGCCAGATGAAGGATGCAGATCGATCGGGGGCTCGATTCGCCGTGATCGTTGGCGATGACGAGTTGGCTGCTGGAAGTGCGACCATCAAGGACCTAACGACGGGCGAGCAGCGCAACGTCTCGCTGGATCAACTGGAGGACGCGGTAAAACCATGATGCGAACCCACAGATGCGGTGACCTTCGGTCCGACGAGGTCGGCGCGCGCGTCGAACTCTGCGGCTGGGTGCACTCGCGCCGCGATCACGGTGGAGTCATCTTCATCGACCTCCGCGACACCTCGGGGTTGATCCAAGTCGTATTCGACGCAGGCATCGACGCCGGGGCCCATGCTGCCGGCGAGGAGCTCCGGAGCGAGTACTGCGTGAAGGTTTCCGGAGCCGTGCAGGCTCGTCCCGGCGGAACGATCAACCCCGGTCTACCTACTGGTGAGATCGAGGTAGCCGTGGACGCCATCGAGATCCTCACGCGTGCCGAGACACCTCCGTTCCAGGTCGATGCCCATACCGAGGTCGACGAGAACCTGAGACTCAAGTACCGGTACATCGACCTACGCAGGCCGGAGATGCAAGCGAAACTCAAGCTTCGACACGCGATCATCTCGGCCATCAGGAGGTTCTTCGACGACGAAGGCTTCGTCGAGGTTGAGACGCCGATGCTGACGAGAGCCACTCCCGAGGGAGCGCGCGACTATCTCGTTCCATCGCGGGTGCACGCCGGGAAGTTCTACGCCCTACCCCAGAGCCCGCAGCTCTTCAAGCAGTTGCTGATGGTCTCGGGGCTGGATCGCTACTACCAGATCGCTCGTTGTTTCCGCGACGAAGACCTACGCGCAGATCGGCAGCCCGACTTCACTCAGCTCGATCTCGAGATGTCTTTCGTCGAGGTCGAAGACGTGCTCGAAGTAACCGAGCGCATGTTCAAGCAGGTGTGGCGCGACGTGATGGGTGTCGAACTGAAGCCGTTCCCAAGGATCCCCTTCACGGAGGCGATGGAGAGATTCGGTTCGGACAAGCCGGACCTGCGCTATGGGCTGGAGCTGGTGGATCTCGCCGACGTCTTCTCGGAGACCGAGATAAAGGTGTTCCGCTCAGTCCTCGATTCCGGCGGGGCGGTAAAGGCGATCTCGATCCCAGGTAAGGGGACGGTCGGTCGTAAGGAACTCGATGGATTGGTCGAGGAGGCGAAGTCCCTCGGGGCCGGTGGCCTGGTCTGGATCGGGATCACACCGGAGGGTTTCAAGAGCCCCATGGACAAGTTCCTGTCGGACGCCGAACGTGACGGTCTGCGCAAAGCGACCGGAGCGGTGGAAGGTGACCTGATCCTCATCGTGGCAGACGCTCGCAAGAGCATCGTCTACAAGGTGCTCGGCGGCCTCCGGACCCGTTTGGCAGAACGGTACGGATTCGTCCCCGATCACGATCTCTCGGAACCGGATCGCTGGCAGTTCGCATGGATCGTCGACTTCCCCTGGTTCGAGTACAACGACGAAGAGAAACGATGGGACGCGATCCATCACCCGTTCACGGGGGTTGTGGAGGACACGATCGAGTACCTAGAGACCGACCCCGAGAAAGTGATCTCGAAGAGTTACGACATCACTCTCAACGGTTGGGAACTCGCGTCGGGCTCGATCCGTATCCACGATGCAGACATGCAGAGCCGAGTCTTCAAGGCGCTCGGAATCTCAGATGAGGAAGCCGAAGAGAAGTTCGGCTTCCTCCTGAGTGCGTTCAAGTTCGGGCCGCCACCACACGGAGGTATCGCTCCGGGTATCGACCGCATCGTTGCCTTAGCGGCAGGGGAGACGAACATCCGCGAGGTGATCGCCTTCCCCAAGACGCAGACCGCGTTCGACCCGCTTACGGGTGCCCCCTCGGAAGTGGACGCTGATCAGTTGAAGGCGCTACACGTCAGCACGACCGCGCCCAAACCCGAGGCTTAGCTCTGCGCTACGGCGTGTTGAGGTGAGGCTCCCGAAGGTCTAGGTAGTCGACCTCGCCTACGAGTAGTTTTCCGAACTCGCCCATGATGCGCTGAGTGTCTTCGCTCGGTGGCTTTGCCTCACCAGCTCGGGCTTCGGCTTCGGACGAGAAGTAGAGGACGTCGGTCACCTTTCCTCCGTCGCCGAAGATGGTGACGCTACCCACCATGTCTGGCCGATCGTCCGACATGGCCATCATCTCGTCGAAGAGAGCTCTCGCTTTGTCCCGGTCGTTGAGCTTGTACGTCATCACTTGTACGAAGCCTGCTGTGTCGGACCCGCCATCCTTGAAGAGCTCGGTGTCCTCGGAATTCTCGAAGGTCACGTCAGATACATAGCCTTCGGTTTCCTTCCACCACGCGTCCTGCTCCGGCCGACCGTTGTTCTTCTCGGCCAAGGCTTTCGATTCGAAGCGCGCCACGATTATGAATCGCCCGTCTTCGCTAACCCCTGCGGTCGAACCCAAAAAGCCCACCGCTCCGGGAGATAGCTCCTCGCGTGCCTTCTCCAACTGCTTCTCGAGACCCGGTCCATCAACGACTTTGCCTCGGATCACCTGTACGAACATCGTTCCTCCTCTCGATTCCACCCTGCTCTCGTACTACTCCTGCTGCCGCGGATGGTCAAGCGAGCCGGTCAAAGGGACGGCGTTGTTCACGAGCATGCGACGATTCGTTCATGTCGCTGTTCGAGAACGCTCTCGAGGATCGCTTCGACGAGTACGCCCCGCTCGCTGCTCGGATGCGCCCCCGCACCCTGGACGAGGTGGTGGGACAGAAACATCTCTTGGGCGAGGGGAGGGCACTCCGCTCCTTGATCGAATCGGGTGACGTTTCCTCGATCGTCCTCTGGGGTCCGGCGGGTACGGGAAAAACGACCCTGGCGAACGTGATCGCAGGAGCGGCCGACGCCCACTTCGAACCGATGTCCGCAGTGTCGGCCGGTGTGGCGGATGTGCGCAAGGCGATCGAAGCAGCGAAAGACCGGCTCGCCCAACAAGGTCGCCGGACGGTGCTGTTTCTAGATGAGATCCACCGGTTCAACAAGTCGCAGCAGGATGCTCTTCTCCCCGCGGTGGAGAACGGTTGGATCGTCCTCGTGGGCGCCACCACCGAGAACCCCAGCTTCGAGGTCAACTCGCCGCTGATGTCTCGCTCTCTGCTCTTTCGATTGGAATCCTTGACCGAAGAGGATCTCCAACTGTTGCTGGAACGCGCTATCGAGACACCCAAGAGAGGTTTGGCCGACCTGAAGGTGTCCGCCGATCCGGAAGCTGTGGCTCATCTGGCGAGGATGTCCGGCGGCGATGCAAGGTCGGCTCTCAACGCGATCGAAGCTGCTGCAACCATGGTGGGAGAGGGCGGCAAGATCGATCTGGCGACCACCGAAGAGGCGTTACAGCGGCGTGCCATTCCGTATGACAAGGGTGGTGACTGGCACTACGACGTCATCTCCGCCTTCATCAAGTCGATGCGAGGTTCGGACCCGGATGCGGCGATCTACTGGATGGCTCGCATGCTCGATTCGGGTGAGGATCCTAGATTCGTAGCTCGTCGGATGGTCATCTTCGCGTCGGAGGACGTTGGGAACGCGGACCCGACGGCTCTGATCGTTGCCGTTGCGGCACATCAAGCGTTGGAGTTCGCGGGACTGCCCGAAGCGAAGCTGAACCTTGCGCAAGCGGCGACCTATCTAGCCCTCGCACCGAAGAGCAATGCATCGGCTTTGGCTATGTGGAAAGCGGAAGCCGACGTGAAAGAGGATGGTCCGCAACAACCCCCGGCCCATCTTCGTGACTCGCATTCGTCCGCGTCGCGCTCCACGGGGGCCGGGAAGGGCTACAAGTATCCGCACGACCACGGTGGATACGTGGAACAGCAGTACCTTCCGGATGTTGCGGTCGGGCGGACGTACTTCACACCGGTACGGGGCCGTGAAGCGCAACTCTACGCGCAGATCAAGGCCGAGCTCCATAAGCATCCGGGGGACTCGGCCGGTTAGGGTGAGGGCATGATCAAGAGCGCGTTACTCGTCATCGTTGGAGCGGTCGGGGCCTTGGAGCTTGACAAGCGGCTGGAAAAGGCACGTGCCCGTTTCAGTCCGCGAGCTGTAACCGACAGCCTCCTGGACAAGATCAACAAGCAGCTCGAAAAGGGCCGCACCCCGTAGCTCTTCGGTTCTGGCCGGAAAAGCGACGCTGAGAGTCGTCATCCTGGCAAAGAACAGGGTCGTTTAGCCTTGGCCCCCGTGGACACCAGGACGATCCGCCAGAACTTCATCTCGTTCTTCGAAGAGCGCGAACACACACGTGTTCCATCGGCGTCGTTGGTGCCCGACGACCCCACGCTGATGTTCACTGTCGCCGGCATGATCCCGTTCAAGCCCTACTTCGCCGGCGAGCAGACCCCTCCTTACCTACGAGCGGTCAGCAGTCAGAAGTGCCTGCGAGCTGGGGGCAAGCACAACGATCTCGAAGAGGTCGGACGTACCTCGCGCCACCTCACGTTCTTCCAGATGCTTGGGAACTTCAGCTTCGGCGACTACTTCAAGGAGAAGGCCTGCCCCTGGGCCTGGGAGCTTTCCACCGAGGGATGGGGGATGGACCCGGATCGTCTGTGGATCACGATCTACGAGACCGACGACGAAGCCGAGGAAGTATGGCGGGACCTCGTTGGAGTTCCGGCCGACCGGATCCTCAGACTAGGGAAGAAGGACAACTACTGGTCGATGGGTGTGGCAGGGCCATGCGGGCCTTGCTCGGAGCTCCACTACGACCGCGGCCCGGAGTGGGGTGAAGCATCCCCTCGGGGCCCGATCGACAACGACGAGCGCTACCTCGAGTTCTGGAACCTCGTCTTCATCCAGAACCAGTGCAACTCGGACCTCGAAGAAGTTGGCGAGCTTCCGAAGAAGAACATCGACACGGGTGCGGGGCTGGAGCGGATAGCGATGCTCCTTCAGGACAAGCACACGGTCTTCGAGTCCGACGAGCTCTTCGGGATGATCGCCCGAGCCGAGCAGCTAACCGGTAAGAAGTATGGGAAAGAAGAAGACGTCGACTTCGGCCTCAGGGTGCTCGCGGATCACGGCCGGGCGATGACCTTTGCGATCGCGGACGGCGTGCTTCCCTCGAACGAAGAGCGAGGGTACGTCCTTAGGAAGATCATGCGCCGGGCGATCCGTCACACGCGACTGATCGGCTTCGAGGGTCCCGTGCTTCCGTCGCTCGCGGATCGGTGTGTGGAGTTGATGGGCGACGCGTACCCAGAGATCCGTGAGAAGCAATCGCTGATCGAAGAGGTCGCGGCGAGAGAAGAAGAACGATTCTCGGGGACGTTGAAGCAGGGAACCTCCCTTCTGGAGGAGGCGATCGGAAAGGCTAAGTCTTCGGGTTCCGCCAGCCTGGCCGGAGATGTTGCTTTCAAACTGCACGACACTTTCGGCTTCCCGATCGACCTAACGACGGAGATCGCCAACGAATCCGGTGTTGAGGTCGACGCGGCGGGGTTCGAGGGATTGATGGCCGAGCAGCGAGAACGCGCCCGGTCGGCACGCGCCGAGATCAAGGGAGAAGCGTGGTTGAAGGCCAATCCCTCGGTCGTTGCTGGGCTCAAGGCTCTGCGCGACGAGCTAGGGCCGACGGAGTTCTTGGGTTACGAACACCTGAAGCTTCCGTCGGAGCTGTCGGGGATAGTGACTCCCGATGGCCCGGCCGAGGAGGTCGAGGCAGGACAAACGGCCGAGTTCGTCCTTGCAACTACACCTTTCTACGCAGAAGGCGGTGGTCAGGTCGGGGACCGGGGCACTATCCGCGGCTCAACCGGAGAGGCGATAGTCCTCGATACGCAGCGTCGAGACGGCCTCTTCGTTCATCTAGCAGAGGTGACCTCTGGTGCTTTCCGCGTTAAAGACCCGGTCGAGGCCCTGGTCGATAGCGCTTCGCGTGCGGGCTCCCAGCAGGCGCATACCGCCACGCACATCCTGCATTGGGTGCTTCGGGACCGTCTCGGCGAGCACGCGACCCAGGCGGGGTCCCTGGTAGAGCCAGGACGTCTTCGCTTCGACTTCAATCACTTCGATGCCCTCGATCCCGATCAGGTCACCGAAATCGGAGAAGAGATCCAGCTCCGGGTCCTCGGAGACGACGTCACACGCGCCTACGAGACGAGCTTCGATTACGCCCGTTCCATCGGCGCCATGGCGATCTTCGGTGAGAAGTACGGAGACGTCGTACGAGTTGTCGAAGTGGGCGACTACTCGAAGGAGCTGTGCGGGGGCACACACGTTTCGCATACGAGCAATATCGGGGTAGTGGTTGTTACGGGTGAAGGATCAGTCGGGGCCAACCTTCGTCGCATCGAAGCACTCGTGGGAGATGAAGGCATCGCGTATCTCAAACGCAGGGTGGCGAAGCTCGAGCAAGCTGCCCAGCTCCTCAAGACGAATCCCGATGAGATCGTCGAAAGGATCGAGAAACTACTTTCCACTCAGAAGGAGATGGAGAGACGGATCGGCGAGATATCCAAGCAGGGAGCCGAATCCGATGCGGAGTCGCTGACGCAAGAGGCACAAGACGTGAACGGAGTTCGACTCTTGGTCGCGCGACGAGATGTCGGCGTCGACGACCTGAGACAACTTACGCAGACCCTTAAGGGAAAGCTGGGCTCCTCGATCGTGATCTTGGGCGCTGCAGGAGAGAACAACGCGAACCTTGTCGCAGGTGTGACTAAGGACGTCGTGGATCGCGGCGTCACCGCGCGCGATGTTCTCAAGCCCGGTGCAGCCCTACTCGGTGGTGGCGCCGGAGGCAAGCCGGAGCTCTCGGTGTCCGGTGGGCCGAACAAGGACCGCTTAGACGAGGCGCTGGCGGCGGCCAAGGCGGCGGCTCTGGACGCACTAGGGCACAAATGATCCTGGGGATCGATCCCGGTCGGAAACGGATCGGAGTAGCCCTCGCTGATCTGGAAACGCGTTTCGCTCACCCTCTGGAGGTGATCGACACCTCGACCGTGGATCCGTTCGCAAGGATCGCGGCTCTCGTCGCGGAGCACGATGTCAGCCGCGTCGTAGTGGGTCGCCCGGTGGGGCTGTCGGGTACTGAGGGTCCCGCTATGGAGACTCAGAAGACCTTCCTCGTCCGGTTACGCAGTGAACTAGAGGTCGAGGTTGATGTCTACGACGAGCGCATGACCACCGTTATCGCCGAACAAGCGATGCGCGCCGCCGGCACGAAGGCGAAGCAACGGAAGTCCTTGATCGATGCGGTGGCTGCCCAAGTCATGTTGCAGGGGTACATGGATTCAGGGGCGATCCGATGAGCCTCACGCGCCGGGGCCGCCTAACACTTCTCGCCACGATCCTCGTTTTGCTCGTCCTTGTGCCCTTCATAGGGGTCAACGTCTACATGCGGTCCGTCGGCGTCTGGGGGGACAGCGACCCGGGGAAAGAGGTGTCGATCGAGATCCCCGAAGGAGCTTCGACGAAGGACATCGGAAGGATCTTGGCCGACGCCGGGGTGATCAAGAGCACGACGGGATGGCGGATCGCCCTCTTCTTGGATGGGGGAGGCACGGAAGACATCCAGGCTGGGACCTATCAGATCCCCGTCGGATTGACTGCGGGCGATGCACTCAAACGGTTGCTCGAAAGCGGCCCTACGGGGCCGGAGTTCGTGAATGTGACGATCCCCGAAGGCTCTTGGCTGACGGACTTCGCTCGGATACTCGGGGACAGAACCCATATCTCCTCCAAGGAGTTCACACGGGTGCTCGCATCCGGGGAGGTCCGATCCGATCTCGTTCCGGAAGGGAAGCCGTTGGAGGGAGCTCTCTTCCCTTCGACGTTCCAGATAATCGATGAAGACACGGCTACGAGCGTTGCCCAGCGATTCATCGACGAGATGGAGAAGCAGATGTCGTCGATCGACATGACCACTGCGGAGAGCCTGAACCTCACTCCTTACGACATCTTGATCGTCGCATCGATGATCGAAGCAGAAACGCGGGTCGACGATGAGAGACCCATGGTCGCTCGGGTGATCTACAACAGACTCCGGCAGGGGATCGCTCTGGGCATCGACGCGACGGTCATCTATGCCTTGGGCGAGCATAAGACAGAACTCACGGCATCGGACCTTCAGATCGATTCCCCCTACAACACGAGAGTTGTCGCCGGGTTACCTCCGACTCCGATCGGTGCACCGGGTTTCGAGTCCCTCGAGGCGGCGGCCAATCCCGCGGATGGCGAATGGCTGTACTACGTGCTTGGCGATTGCGAGGGGAACCACAAGTTCTCAGTGAGTTACGACGAGTTCTTGCAGAACAAAGCCGCCTACCAACAACTCGTATGTTGAGGTACTCGAACTTCGTGGGCGTACTTGGCTGGCCGCTCGAACGGAGCGCTTCGCCGCCGATCCACAACGCCGCTTTCCGCAGACTGGGACTCGATTGGACGTACCTGGCGTGGCCTGTCGAACCGGAGGGTCTGCCCGACGCGATCGCCGGACTCCGGGCGCTCGGAGCGCGAGGGGCAAACGTCACCATGCCTCACAAGAGGAGCGCTGTGGAGTTGATGGACGATCTAACCCCTGAGGCCGAGGCTCTCGACGCGATCAACACGATCGAGAATTCGGGTGGCCGAATGACCGGGCACAACACCGATGTCGAGGGTTTCAAGGGACTGCTCGACGATATAGGTGCGCAGCTAGAAGAGCGAACGGCTCTGGTTCTGGGAGCAGGTGGGGCAGCGCGAGCCATAGTCAAGGCCCTGGGGGATCTCAAGGCGGGTGCCATAACGATCGCGGCCCGGGATCCTGAGGCGGCCGCACCTCTATCCGGACTTGCTTCGGGGGTGCGGGTGGTCGGTTGGTCAGACGCCCCGGTTACGGATGCCGATGTGATCGTTAACTGCACACCGGTGGGGTCTGATGGCTCATCGCTTCCGATGGAGCTCAAGTTGCATCCAGCCCAGACGGTTGTCGATCTGATCTATCAAGTACGCACGCCTCTCCTGGATGCCGCCAAAGAAGCAGGTGCCGAAGCGTGGGGCGGATTGGGGATGTTGGTGCATCAGGCTGCTGCTTCCTTTCGGATCTGGACGGGGCAGGAGCCGCCCGTGGAAGTCATGTCCGCAGCGGCGCTGCATTCATTACGGGGTGTGGTCACGCAATCTGAGGAATAAGCTCGTCGGGACCAGTGCTCAAGTCGTTCGCGGAGGGGCGATATGGGACAGATATGCGCGAAACCGGCATCAGCCTCAGGAACTAACAGCGATATCTCTCTCAACCCACCTATCCGGCATGCCGAAGAAAACCCAGGATGGCGCTCGCGCGTCTTCCAGGGCGGTGCAGATGTACGCGTTCTCCTAGGAGGGATCCGATGAGTAAGGCAGAGCTACTTGCGCAGGCGCTAGACAGGTTCCTCGACGTTTCACCCGAGGTCGAGGCCGCTGCGGTCGTGAGCGGAGATGGCCTGCCCATGGCATCGGCTCTTCCCCCACATGTGGAGGAGGACAGGTTGGCCGCCATGTCTGCTGCGCTCCTGACGCTGGGCGATCGAGCCGCTGCCGGACTTGGGCGCGGCGATCTTGCACAGGTGTTCGTAGAGGGCGCAAGCGGATACGTGATCCTCATGGCCGCCGGTCGTGACGCGGTCCTGGTGTCCGTCACTTCTCACGAGGCGAAGATCGGCCTGATCTTGTTTGAGATGCGCAAGGCCTCCGCCGAGATCAGAAAAGTCATGGAAGAGGCTCCACAGCCCCCTATGCCGCAAGCACCTCCGGCTCCGACTGAGGACCATGGGGTCCGTCCGGCCGAGCCCGTGCCTGCCGCCGAGGTTGTGCACCAACCAACAGTTTCCGCATGGGAATGAGTGATCTCTAAATGGATGCTAGGGGCGAAGGAGAGAGCAAATGCTGAAGGGACATCTTGAGCATTTCGCGCTGGCGGATATCTTCAGGCTTCTTTCGTGGGCCAAGAAGACAGGCAAGCTCGAAGTCGTGCGTTCGGCCGGAAGAGGCAAGATCTTCTTTCGCGACGGTGACGTCTACTACGCGGAATCCAGCCTGTCGCGGGAGCCGTTAGGGCAGAAACTGATACGAAGCGGTTCACTGAGCGAAGGCCAGCTGATGAAGGCCCTCGACGTGAACGCGCAGTCGGGTGAGCGCGTTGGCCAGATACTCGTCGCTAACGGATGGGTTACCGACGAGCAACTCCAAGAGGCCCTGAAGCAGCAGATCGAGGACGCTGTCTTCGACCTACTCCGTTGGGAACTCGGCGAGTTCGAGTATCAGCCCTTCGTTGAAGCCGACATCGAGGTCCAGATCTCCGTTAGCGTCGAGAACCTCATCATCGAAGCTTCGCGGCGCCTTGACGAGCTCGAGGTCATCCAACGCAAGATCCCTTCCGAAGAATCCGTGCTGAGGATGGCAAGCAAGCCGCCCGAGGGCGCCGCCGAGATCAACATCACGCCGGAGGAATGGCGGATGCTGGTGCTCGTAGATGGTCAGCGGGACGTCCACCAGATCGCTCAACTGGTTGGGATCGATGACTTCGGGGCCCTACGCGGCCTCTACGGTCTCGTTTCGGCTGGTCTGGTCGAGGTGGTTGGTGGCGAGCACGAATCGGTTCCGGGGATGGAAGAGAGCGTCGCAGCCTTCGACAAGAAACCCGAAGCTCACGCTCCTCCGCCTAGCCCAGAGCAGATGTCGTCGCAGCCGCCTTTCGAGTCACACGTGACGGTAGACGAGCCAGTGGCAACGCCGGTCGAGACCGTTCCCGTGCCGGAAACCCCCGAGCCGGAGCCAACTCCCGAGCCGGTTGTGATGGAGCGGACGGCCCAAAGTGTCCTCGAGCAGCCGGCGGTAGCCGAGCCTGCCGAGCACCAAGTTTCAGAGACCGCTTTCCAAGCGGACCCGGACACCGGTACCTGGGACGCGGCCACGATGTCATCCGTGTTCCACGTCGAGGAAGCCGGGGATGGCAACCCTGTCGAAGCGCAGACGACCTTCGGGGATCAGCAGGAGCCTTCGGTGACACCTGCCGCCGAGATGCCTGTGGAACCCGTGCCCGTTGAATCGTTTGACGCTCCGCAGCCGGGAGACATCGATACCGTGCAGCCCGATCCTTTCCTCAACGATCTTCTGGCCGACCAACCGGTCGGGGGTGGCGAATCTCCAGCCCCTCCCGCTCCTTCGGCTCACCAGCCTCAGGTTGATCGCTCGACGGTTGTGAAGGAGCTCGCCGGACTGTTCAGCGATGACGAAAGACCACAGCGTCCAGCCGGTGGCGCCTCGCCCGATGGCGAAAGCCCCGCAGAGCAGCGCAAGCGACTTGAAGACGATGACCAGCTCAACAGGGGGTTGATCACCCGTTTGATCGACGGCGTCAAGGGCCTGTAGGAACCCAGTTGAGTTCCCGCGCTCGGATGGTTCGCCGCCAGCGGGCGGTAGCAACCGGCCAAACCCGGCCGGTCAAGATCGTCGTGACCGGGCCTTTCTCAGCAGGGAAGACAACCCTCATCCGCACGATCAGCGAGGTGGCTGTCGTTGGCACGGAAAGAGATGTGACCGATGACACCCGGGCGATCAAAGATCGGACCACCGTCGCGATGGATTTCGGCCGGATCAGCTTCGAGAGCGATGCCAGCCTGTTCCTGTTCGGAACCCCCGGCCAGCGCCGTTTCGAAGTTATGTGGGAAGTCCTCTCGGACGGGATGATCGGCTTCATCCTCCTGGTCCACGCTGCGGATGAGCGTTCTCTGACTGAGGCCGGACACATCTTGGATTCCTTCCGATCGTATGCCGACGTTCCGTACGTAGTTGGCGTGACGCACTTGGACGAGGGGCCCGGGACTGTGGAAGAGACTCTCAGCAGGGTCAGGCAGGGACTCGAGCTTCCTCAGAACGTCGGAGTGATCCCATGCGATCCGCGTGAGCGGGCTGACGTCAAAGAATTGATGCTGAAGATCCTTTTCGAGGTCAAGGAACGGCTCCCAGGAGCCGACCCAGAACACAGCGACACCTAAAGGCCCCCAAGGATCCAAAGGCGGATGAGGATGCTCAAACGACTTATGAGTTGGCTGACGAAGGGCGATCGGCCCCCCAAGCCACCACTTCTCGAGGCAGGCAGCAAGCCACCACCTCCACCCCCACCCCGTTACTCGCGAGTGAGCGAGGGGAGCGTGGCCGCCGCTCACGCTCAGGTCGAAGCCCCGCGCCGGCGGTTCCGGTTGATCAAGGGGGACGGCGAGGACGCCGCTAAGAGAGAACACCCCTCTGCTGAGACCGAAAAGGAGGCCGGGGACTCAGAACCGGTCGTTAGCCTGGTCTTCAACGACGGGTCATCGGAGCGGATCGCCGCAGGTGGCCCCGGAGGGGTCAGGGTCCGCTATCTGGCGGAGAATCTGCTTCCCCCACACGACTGAAACACACCTTTTGTCCCCATCCCAAGGTGACCGGCGACCCCTGCAAGACAAAGGGGTCGCTTACTACTTTTGGTCGCTACAGTCGGCCCAACGCACGCCGATAAACCCTTTGTAGGTGGTCCACAAGCGACCCAAGGGGAAAGATGAGCGTGAGTTCCACGGTGCGACCCGCGGGACAGCTCGATGAGCTGTTGCGGTCTAGGGGCCTGATCACAGACGAACAACTCGACGAGGCGAGGCGGCAAGCCGCGCAGCGTGGACGTTCCGTTGGCCGAACCCTTATCGAGCTCGGCTACGTGAACGAAAGCGCGCTCGTTTCGATCCTTGCTGAACAGCTCGGGATCGAGTTCGTCGACCTCAATGACGCTCAGATCGACACCTCTGCCGTTGCACTCGTTCCGGAGCCGACGGCCCGCAAACACAACGTCATGCCGATCCGGTTCGATGAGGATCGCCGTCTTGTGGTTGCGATGTCCGACCCAGCGAACGTGGTTGCGGTCGATGACATCCGCGCCATCACCGGTTACGACATCCGCACGGTGGTTTCGACGAAGGTCGATGTGGCCGCTGCGATCAACAGGCACTACCGCCTTGATCGAACTGCGGAGACTCTCGTCGAAGAAGCTGCTGCTGATCAGTTCGAGGAGGACAAGGGCCTCGAGTCGGCTTTGCAGCACGCGGGGGCCGAAGACGCGCCGATCATCAAGCTCGTTAACCTTCTGATCACTCAAGCAGTGAACGACCGCGCTTCGGATATCCATATTGAGCCCGGAGAGCATGACCTCAAGGTGCGTTTCCGGATCGATGGTGTGCTGCACGAAGTCATGAACCCACCGAAGTCCGTTCAGGCGGGGATCACCTCGCGTCTGAAGATCATGGCGGACATCAACATCGCCGAGCGCAGGATCCCTCAAGACGGGCGCATCGGCTTGAATGTTCAGGGGAAGCAGATCGACATCCGTGTGGCGACGTTGCCCACGGTGTACGGCGAGAAGGTTGTTATGCGTCTGCTCGACAAGTCCAGTGTGCTGCTGCAACTGCAGGACCTCGGCTTCGGTCCCGAGAACTTCAAGCGTTTCGAAGAGGCCTACCGGAAGCCATACGGGGCGATCTTGGTCACCGGTCCGACGGGCTCGGGTAAATCGACGACGTTGTATGCGACGCTTAACATCCTCAACCGACCTGAGGTCAACATCATCACGGTCGAGGATCCGGTCGAGTACAGACTTCCTGGTGTCAATCAGATCCAAACGAACCCGAAAGCCGGACTGACCTTCGCGTCAGCTCTGAGGTCGATCCTCCGTGCAGACCCAGATATCTGCCTGATCGGTGAGATCCGGGACAGGGAAACCGCTCAGATCTCCATCGAAGCAGCCCTGACCGGTCACCTCGTGCTGTCGACGTTGCACACCAACGATGCCCCGTCGGCATTGACCCGGTTGGTTGAGATGGGCATCGAGCCGTTCCTGGTCGCATCGTCCTTGGACTGCATCCTGGCCCAAAGACTGGCTCGGAAGCTCTGCAACAAGTGCAAGGAGCCCTACACACCGACCGCGCAGGAGCTGGCGATCGCCAACTTCCCGATCGACAACCCGGAGATGATCCCGGCTCTGTACAGAGCGGTGGGTTGCACGGCTTGCGGCAACACCGGCTACAAGGGACGGATGGCTCTTCACGAGGTCATGACAGTGTCGGAAGAGATCGAACGGCTGGTTGCCGAGCACGCGTCGTCCGAAGACATCGGAAGAGTTGCCCGGCAGCAAGGAATGATCACGCTTCGCGAAGACGGCCTGACGAAAGTGATGGCCGGACTTACATCGATAGAAGAGATCCTTCGGGTCGTCGTCTGACCCGGTCAACGAGAACTTAGATAAGGAGTCGCACAAGTGCCTCAGATGGAAAAGCAGCTCGGAGACGTTCTTGTAGAACAAGGCGCCATCTCGTTCGAGCAGCTTCGGGCGGCGCTCGATGAAGAGATGCGCACCGGGGAGTCTGCCTGGAAGGTTCTGCTCGATCGCGGAATGCTGTCCGAGCGCGACCTCGTGCGGGCGCGCTCTTGCCAGATAGGGATCGGATTCGTGGATCTTCAGGTCGAAGCTCCGTCGCCGGAAGCCTTGTCGAGCCTTCCTTCTGAAGTGGCTCGTCGACAGTTGGTACTTCCGATGCGCTTCGAAGGCGGCCGTCTGGTAGTAGCGATGGCCGAGCCGACGAACCATCTCGCGGTGGAGGAACTTCGGTCCGCCAGTGGACGTGATGTGACGGTTGCCGCTGCCTATCGAGCGGACATCATCGCCGCCTTGGGGCGTTTCTTCCCGAACGGTGTACGAGGGGGTTCATTAGGACCGGACGATCTGCCCATGGTGGAGTCGGTGGTGGCCGCGCCCACGGCACCACCCTCACCGGTCGAGGAGAAGGAGCCGAGCCTGGCCGATTTCCTCTATGCCGTCCTGGAGCGCAACGCCTCGGATCTACACCTGACCTCCGGCCTCCCTCCGATGCTTCGTATCCACGGGGAGCTCGTGCCCATCGAGGGGTACCGGAAGCTGTTACCGAAGGATCTTCAGGAATTGATCTACTCGATCCTCACCCAGAAGCAGCGGGAGATATTCGAGGAGAACCTCGAACTGGACATGTCTTACTCGCTGCCCGGTAAGGGACGCTTCAGGGTGAACGTCTTCCAACAGCGCGACTCTCTCGGGGCCGTGATGAGGATGATCCCGTTCGAGATCAAGAACCTCAACGACCTGGGGATCCCCAGCGTGGTCCAGGAGTTCGCTCGGGCCCGAAGAGGGCTTGTTCTCGTCACTGGGGTGACAGGATCGGGTAAGTCCACGACCCTGGCGGGACTGATCGACATCATCAACACCAACCGTCCTGAGCACATCATGACCGTGGAAGACCCGATCGAGTTCCTTCACAGGCACAAGCGGTCGATCGTCAACCAGCGTGAGGTGGGATCCGACACGCATGGATTCGCCAACGCTCTGAAACACGTTCTGCGCCAGGACCCCGACGTGATCTTGATCGGTGAGCTTCGGGACCTCGAGACGATCCAGACGGCCTTAACGGCGGCCGAAACCGGACACCTCGTCTTTGCAACGCTGCACACCCAAGATGCGCCTCAATCGGTCGACCGAGTGATCGACGTTTTCCCACCTCATCAGCAAGAGCAGATCCGGATCCAGCTGGCCGGAACCTTAGCGGGGGTGGTTTCGCAGCAGCTACTTCCTCGGGCCGACCGGTCGGGCCGGATCGTGGCCGCCGAGGTGCTCATCGCTACGGATGCTGTACGGAACCTGATCAGGGAGGGCAAAACCCACCAGATCTACTCCTCGATGCAGGCCGGCGGGAAATTCGGGATGCAGGTCATGGATCAACATCTCGCCGAATTGGTCAAGTCGGGGGACGTTTCGTACGACATAGGTCTTGAGAGGTGTCATCACCTCGAAGAGTTCAACCGGCTTGTGGGAAAGGCATAGGGGCTAAATGGCCGACTCGTACGCATATCGAGTCAGAACCCGAGAGGGCAGGCTAGTCGCCGGCAAGATGGATGCCGACGGCGAGGCCGCGGTAGCAACGCGCCTACGTTCCCAGGGTCTGATCCCGATCCAGATCGCCAAGGAAGCCAAGATCTCAGGCAAGACTGAGATCCACATACTTCCCCAGAAGGTCAAGCTTCGTGATCTAGCGATCTTTGCTCGCCAGTTCTCCACGATGATCAACTCGGGGCTGTCGCTTCTGCGCACCCTGAACATCTTGTCCGAGCAGACCGAGAACCCGCTCCTCGCGAAGACCATCGGCGTTCTGAGAGACGATGTCGAACGAGGCTCGAGCCTTTCGGCGTCGATGACCAAGCACCCGAAGGTGTTCAGCAACCTATTCATCTCGATGGTTCGAGCCGGAGAAACCGGTGGACAACTCGACACGGTGCTAACGCGGGTCGCCGACGGCTACGAGGCCGACTACAAGCTCCGTCAGAAAGTGAAGTCGGCGATGACCTACCCGGTCGTCGTTGCCTGCATAGCGGTGCTGCTCGTTACCGTGATGCTGCTCTTTGTCGTCCCGACCTTCGCCGGCATGTTCGAGGGCCTGGGCGGAACGCTCCCAACGCCCACGAAGATCTTGCTGATGATCAGTGGCCAAGCCAAGATCCTCATACCGATCGGTTTCGCCATGTCCGTCACGGGCTTCATCCTCTACAAGAAATTCAGTAAAGAGAGCGCCGACTTCCGTCTGAAAGCCGACAAGCTGAAGCTGAAGGTTCCGATCTTCGGGGAGCTTTTCAAGAAGGTGGCAGTCTCGCGGTTCTCCCGCACCCTGGCTCTGCTACTAAGGGCCGGAGTCCCGGTGCTTCAAGCTCTCGACATCGTGGCCGAGTCAACCGGTAACGAGGTCCTTGCTCGAGCCGCTCAGGACGTTAAGGAAAGCGTTCGTCAAGGTGAGTCGATGGCGACCCCCCTTGAACGGCACACCGTGTTCCCACCGATGGTCGTCCAGATGATCGCCGTTGGTGAAGACACGGGGGCCTTGGACGCCATGCTCGACAAGGTGTCCGACTTCTACGACCAGGAGGTCGAGTCGACCACCGAGTCACTCACGTCTCTTATCGAGCCTGTGATGATCGGGGTTCTAGGCAGCATCGTCGGAGCGATGATCATCGCCCTGTACATGCCGATGTTCAAGATCTTCGAACTCATCAAGTGATTCGTCGGGGCGCCGTGCCCGATGGGCACCCGCTCCGCTGCGCTCCGCTCATCCTCAAGGTCCGCAGGGAACCTGCGAACCTTGCATCCAGTGCCCCTCGTGCAGACCCCCTCCTCAAACGTGGGGCCCTTCGGGCCATCGTCCAGCGCCCCTCCCAGGGGTGTCCGCCGACCTCTGATTCCCCTGGGGAGTCCGAGCATGGGCTTTATCCGCACCTGCGGCGGTGCTCATCGACCTCCTCAAACGTGAGTACGTAGATGTGCGTAGGGGGGTTTCCTTCTTCTGGGCCTGGATTTGCTTGGGTAGTTTTTCAAGTCGAGCTTAAGCAGGCCGATTACTCCTCTAACGGAATGGTTCCGTTGCCAAGGGTGGGCTGACAAGAGGAGGACCACCATGTTCAGCAGGTTCCACGCACTGCGGGAGCGTGATGAGAAAGGGTTCACCCTCATCGAGCTCCTCGTCGTCATCTTGATCATCGCCATCCTGGCGGCGATCGCGATCCCTGTCTTCTTGAACCAGAGGAAGAAGGGCTACGTCTCGCAGATGGAAGCGGCCGCTAAGAACTCCGCAACCGCAGCCGAGTCGTTCGCAACGGGCACCACGGGCGGTAACTACTCAGGGATGAACGAAGCAGCTCTGGTCACTGAGGGCTTCCGTATGGCGCCGTCTCTGACCGTTCAGGCGGTCGGTGTAAGTACTGATCTTCTCAGCTACTGCATCATCTTCAGCCACGCAAGTATCTCGGGTGCGAAGTACGTGGGTATCTCGAGCGCCAACACGGCCCCGACGAAGACCACGAGCCCGGCTTGTAACAACGGAGCACTAACGAACACAACGACTTGGACTCCGTAAGTAACTAAACCAAGCAATCAGATCCAGGGGCGGAACCTAGGTTCCGCCCCTGTTTCTTTCTTAAAGGACCCTTTTGTGCCTGCCGATGCTTAGCCCAACGAGTTGGGGCGAACAGTCGGATTGTCCGGATCTGTAAGACCCTGGGTCAGCTTTGCAAGCACGAGAGGGAGGTAGGACGTTGTTTTCTAAGCTTCTTGCAGCAAGGGGGCGTGATGAGCGTGGTTTCACCCTCATCGAGCTCTTGGTAGTCATCTTGATCATCGCCATCCTGGCGGCGATCGCGATCCCGGTCTTCCTGAACCAGAGGAAGAAGGGTTACGTCTCGCAGATGGAAGCGGCCGCAAAGAACGCTGCGACCGCGGCTGAGTCGTATGCCACCGGCACGACGGGCGGCAACTACGCCTCCATGGATTCGGCGGCTCTGACCACCGAAGGTTTCCGGAAGGCCCCGGCCGTGACAGTGGCTGCGGTCGGAGTTAGCACGGACAACCTGAGCTACTGCATCATCTTCAGCCACGCAAGCATCACGGGTGCGAAGTACGTGGGTATCTCGAGCGCCAACACCGCTCCGACGAAGACCACGAGCCCGGCCTGCAATGACGGAGCTTTGACGAACACCGACACCTGGACCCCGTAAGGGATCACACTTGTGAGATAAGGGGGCGGGGAGACCCGCCCCCTTTCCGCGTACGCAATCTTGCCTGCGGAGGACTAAAGACCCTTCCAGAACCTGCCGATTCAAGAAACGCAAGCCGAAAGCAGAGAAAGGCAAACCCGTCGTGAGGCGGGGACGCAAAGCCACGGGACCCATGTTGGTTCGCCGGGCTACCTGCGGAAGCGAGGGAACCTCGCCGATGCAGGCGTTACAAGAATGCATCGGCATAGCAAGGTCCTTACCCGGCTTGCAGGGACTTAAGGGAGGGAAAGTGTTCGCCAAGCTTCTCGCAGCTAGGAAGAACGATGAGCGTGGATTCACCCTCATCGAGCTCTTGGTAGTGATCCTGATCATCGCCATCCTGGCGGCGATCGCGATCCCGGTCTTCTTGAACCAGAGGAAGAAGGGTTACGTCTCGCAGATGGAGGCGGCCGCTAAGAACGCCGCAACCGCAGCCGAGTCATTCGCTACAGGAACCACTGGTGGTAACTACTCAGGCTTGGACTCTGCAGCTCTTACGGCCGAAGGGTTCCGCATGGCTCCCTCATTGACCGTCCAAGCGGTCGGTGTAAGCACCGATCTTCTGAGCTATTGCGTCATCTTCAGCCACGCAAGCATCACGGGTGCGAAGTACGTGGGTATCTCGAGCGCCAACACGGCCCCGACGAAAACCACGAGCCCGGCCTGTAATGACGGGGCTCTAACGAACACAACAACTTGGACCCCGTAGTTCCAACGTTCTAGAGAAAAGGGGCGGGTTATCCCGCCCCTTTTCTTTCAAGTCGGGCCTATCGGCAGTCGAAACAATCAGAGAAGACGGGGCTTTGGCCCCCGGTACTTAATCGAGAAAGTGGGCGGGATGAGCGACCTTCGAGTCAAGAGTAGGGGAGAGGGCGGATTCACGATCCCCGAGCTGCTCATCGTTATCGTGATCATCGGGATCCTCCTGGCTATCGCCGTCCCTTCTTTCTTGGGCGCTCGCAAAGATGGCCAAGACAGCATGGCCCATGGGTCTCTCCATTCGGGCTTGGCGGCCGAGCGGACCTACTACGTCGATCACCAGGTCTACACGACCGACGCGACAGCCTTGAGGACGATCGAGCCCAACCTGCTATGGACGACCACAGACGCCAAGACCCAGGGGGTTATGGCGGTCACTGGAGGAAGCCCCGCAGGATCGGTTGTGGTTATCGCCTCCACCAGCCCTTCCGGCTACCAGTTCTGCATCATGCAGGTCGCTACGGACCAGGGGAGCGCCGTCAACGGCCAGACATTGGCCGGCACGTACTACAAGAGGAACCCCAGCACGGTGAATCCTCCATCGACGAGCATCTCGCTCGCCCAGTGCGGAGCCACCGGCTACACCCGGGACAAGACCGCCGGGTGGGCGACCACCTAGTCAGTCGAGGGTTTGTCTGATGCCTCAAAAAGGCCCCTAAGGGGGCCTTTTCCACGTGCCGATAAGAAACGTAGAAGCACTTTCGTAGCGGGCTTGGGCTAATGGGATGGAGCATTGAGAAAACACGTTCCGAACAACACCGGATCTCGGACAGATAGGGGATTCCTATCTCGTTACCGCGCGTCTGAGGAAGGCGTCACGGTCATCGAGCTTCTCATCGCGATGACGATCTTCGCGATCGTTGCGTCGGGTGTCGCTGTCGGAATGACGAGCGTGTTCGGACTTACGCGTAACAACCGGAACCGAAGCGTTGCTGCCAACCTGGCTTCGAAAGAGATGGATGTGATCCGCTCGACGGAGTTCGAGTCGCTTCCGCTAACCCCCCAGAACCGGAACGAGACTGTCGACAACATCGTCTATGCCATCAACCGAACGACCTCATGGGTGACCAAGGACGGAACCAGCGGCGGTGCATGCAGCCCACCCGCCGGTACGGCACTCGCATTCCTCAAAGTGGTCGTCTCGGTCACCTGGCCGAACATGCAGGGCGCCGAACCTGTGAAGACCGAAACGATCCTTGCACCACCGATCGGTTCTTACGATTCCGACACGGGTCACCTTGCCGTGCGATTGCGAGACCGTGCAGGGGCACCTTTGAACGGTCAGGTCGTGACCGTGGTCGGTCCCGGTGGGACGTTCCAGATCCCGACGACGAATGGTTGCGCTTTCTTCCTGTCGTTAACACCGGGGAACTTCACTGTGTCGGTGAACAGCGTCAACTACGTTAACGGACAGGGTGTGCAGAATCCTTCGCAAGTTGTAGCCGTGACTCAAGGGTCGATAACGTCGGCCGAGTTCGACTACGACCAGAAGGCAACCCAGACGCTGAACCTTGTGGGCTTGACCAACTACGGGGTCCCTTCCGGACTGGGCGCGCGTGTCGCCAACACGTCGTTGACGCTCGGCAACCTTGAGGTCGCATCCCCTCCGACCAGCTGTGTCGCAACGCCGACCACGCTTACATCAACAGCGGATGCGAGCATCACCCAAGGCGGATACGGAAACACTAACTTCGGAACCTCCAGCATCTTCGGGACCTACTCGGATGACACCTCAGACACACGTGGTCTGGTGAAATTTACGCTCCCCTCGACCCCTAGTGGTTGCACGCTCGGTACCGCAACAATGCGTCTCTATAACAATGCAACGAACTCCGGTCGAACGATCAATGTTCTACAAGCCAATGCCTCATGGACGGAGACCGGGGTCACGTGGAACAACCAGCCGGCGACTACGGGAACCGCAGTCGGTGCCACCACGCCCTCTTCGGCGGGCTGGATGACGTGGGGGGTGACGTCGATCGTGTCTGCCCAGTACTCCGGAACCAACCATGGCTTCTCGATCCGCGATTCGAACGAGGGCAACAATGACGAGTGGTTGGGTTTCGACCCTCGCGAGCTCAGCAACGATCCCGAGCTAGTGCTCACGTGGATCAACCCTCCGACGCCGTGCACTCCCTTGAGCGTGAACGCGACCGAGGATGCTCGGGTGCGAGAAAGCTCGCCTACCAACACGCATGGGAGTGAGTCGACGTTCAAGGTCAGAACCGAAGCGACCAACAAAGACGAACGGTCCTTCGTGAAGTTCAGCCTCCCTTCGGCGCCGTCAGGCTGCGTTCTAATCGGTGCGACCCTGAAGCTGTGGGCCGATTCGGTCGACTCGGGTCGAGTGATCCACGCATACCGGGTCAATGCTTCGTGGGCCGAAGCAACAGTCACGTGGAACACACAGCCTGCGGTCACGGGCTCGCCATCAGCGTCCAACTCTTTGTCAGCGAACGGTTGGCAATCTTGGGACGTGTTCAGCCTGGTCCAGGCGCAGTACTCGGGCACGAATCACGGTTTCATGCTTCGTGATTCGGCTGAGGAAAACTCTGGTTCGAGGGAGCAGAGGTATCGCTCCTCCGAGAATGGGACCAGCAGCAACTGGCCGCTCCTCGAGCTCACCTTCTCGGCCGTGGTTACGCTGCCGACGGTCCAAACGGTTACGGCTTCGCCATTGTTCCCTTATCCGAACGGATACCAGGCTTGGGGTGGAACATGCCTCGATGCAGACCCTCAGGGTGTCAACCCGAGTGGTGGACAGCCTTACTACCCGGGTGCACAGAGGGAGACGGCGATCGCAAGCAACCCGAACCAGACCACCGTTGCTGATGTGACGCTGAAAAGCGTCGACGTGCTCGTGAAGCTGTCGAATGACAGCCCCGTGGCCGGAGTCAACGTCGAGGCGTACCACGATCCCGACAGCGGGTGCCCGTCGGGGAAAACCCTCGTGCTGGGAACCACCGCGGCCGACGGTTACGTCCACGTCGCGCTCCCATACGGAACATGGCGCTTCGAGGTATCCGGGCGGACCCCCGTTGGGTCCTGGCCCGTCCCCGTGTTGAGCCCGCTAGTGGCTAACCCTCAAGCCGTGTCCGTGACGGTGAACTGATGCGTTTCAAGAAGAGATCCCAAGCAGGGTTCACCATGGTCGAGGTGATGATCAGTGTCGTCATCCTCGCCATCATCCTCGCTGTGATGTACCGGGGCCTGGACAATATCCAGACAACGGCCGTCGGCTCTGAGGAGCGTCTCGTGAACCTGGAGGAATCGCGGCTGATGATGGCAACGGTCACCAAGGACCTGCGGACCGCAGCGCGTCTCTCTGTGGGAAGTTCGCCTTTCGATCTGGCCAACTCTCGAGAGGTCACCTTCTACGCCAACATCGGCTCCACGAACGGACCGAGCAAGGTCCACATTTACGTGGATGCCGAGAACCGGCTGGTCGAGGAAGTCATAGCTCCTCAGGGAACGTCGCCGAACTACACGTACAACTCGACCCCCAAGGTACGCGCGGTGGGTAGCTATGTGGTGCCCGGTACGACACTTTTCACCTATCAGTACTTCGACGAGAGCACGAGTTCATTCGTGAACCTGAGCTCGGTTCCACTTTCGTCCGCGGACCGTCTACTGATTGAGTCGGTCGAGGTGAGCATCTCTATCCGTAAGAGCAGCACGCTGCCGACCCCAGCCTCGACATTGGTCAATCGGGTGCGGTTGCCGAACGTTTATTACAACCCGGCCAGCCAGGGACAGGGGTAGAGATGGGTCTCAGGTTGAGAACAGAAGAATCCGGCATAGCTCTGGCGGCCGTCATCATCATGTCCGTCATCATGATGACTCTGGTGGCAGCAACGGCGGGCTTCGCCGTCAATTCGCTGGACACTTCGCGTAGGGACCAAGACTGGAACAGTGCCCTTGCCGCGGCCGAAGGCGGGATCGACGATTACCTCTACCGGCTTAACAGAGATAGTGAGTATTGGACCTACGGCGCGGGGAACCTCCCAGCGGATGGGAACTTGGCTTTCACCCAATGGGTGAACGTTCCTGGGAGTGCCGGGAGCCAATTCCGCTACAACGCCGATGCCACACAGCTTTCTGGCCAAGGCGTGATCAAACTCACCTCATCGGGCAAGTCCAATGGCGTTGTCCGAACGGTTGAAGCTCTGTTGCGGCGCCGCAACTTCCTTGATTACCTCTACTTCACCGAGTACGAGACGACTGATCCGGCGATGTATTCGGGCTGGCCTTTCACGCCAGCGCAGGCCGAAACCTATTGCGCCCATCACTACTTCGACTCGGTTGGGCGGCATGACGATTGTTCGGACATCGTGTTCTTCTCCCAGGACGTCATCAACGGACCGCTGCACACCAACGATGCTTTGCTGATCTCGGGAACCCCGCAGTTCCTCGGCGACACGACGACGAGTTGGGATGGCACCTGCCAGAACAGCGAGTGCACTGCCAGCAGCGTGCGCTACAGGGGGAGTGGCACCCCGGTCTTCTCTCGTCCCGGCGATCCGGCTTATGCGTCGACCCTGACTTTGCCGCCGAGCAACACGGCTCTGAAGGAAAAGGCAGATGCGGCACTTGGGGGCACCGGCTGTCTTTACACCGGCCCGACGGCCATCACTCTCAACAGCAACGGGACCATGAATGTTACGAGCCCTAAAACGGTTTCCAGCAACTGCGCAGTTGGGAACGGCGTCCCGCTGCCGAGCAATGGGGTCATCTTCGTGCAATCGATCCCCACCACGGTCAGCGATCCGAATTACGGGACCTGCTCGAGCCACGGGCTGAGCTATCCGAAGAACAGCGACATCAACACGGCTCAATACGGGTGTGCCGACGGTGATGCCTTCGTTCAAGGAACGCTGGACGGAACGCTCACGATCGCCGCCGCGGACTCGATCATCATCACGGGGAACACGACCTATCAGGGAGGCACGGGGGGGAACGATCTGCTGGGGCTCGTGGCCGACAACTACGTGGAGATCTACCACCCGGTCACCTGCAGCAACTGGAGTGGGGGCTACTGCACAAGTTCCGCGAATGCCACCGGTGCACTCACCAACCCCACCGTGCACGCTGCGATCCTTACGGTGAAGCACTCTTTCCGGGTCCAGCAGCACTACTACGGAGCCCCCTTGGGAACCCTGACCGTATTCGGGTCGATCGGTCAGCTCTATCGTGGCGCGGTTGGAACCTTCTCGGGTGGGTCAACATCGACCGGATACGCGAAGGCTTACACCTACGACCAGAAGCTCAAGTACACGTCTCCTCCGCACTTCCTTGACCCCGTGGCTTCTGCCTGGGGAGTCAGGACGTGGGCCGAGTGCAAGCCGCAGAACGTTCCGGCTCCCTGTCCCGCTTCCTAGAAGAAGAGACGCAGGATCAACTCAATGTTCGCTAGAGTCTGCTTCAGAGGTAACTAGTTAATTACCCTGCTGTAACTCTTAAGAAGTGAACGTTGACTGCCGAAGTCTCACTTGACCACTCTTGTTAAAGAGTGTTGACTGTTGTCGCCCCACCGGTTCGACCGGCCCTCCCAAGCTTGGACGACAGCAGCGGCTAGTTGAAAGGTGGAGAGTCATGCCTCAGATGTACTTCGATGAGCCGCTCCTGACGGTCGGTGAAGTGGCCGGCATCATGCGCGTCTCGAACATGACCGTTTACCGTTTGATCAAATCGGGACAGTTGTCGGCGATCCGCGTCGGCAAGAACTACAGGATCCGACACGGTGATGTGGACAAGTATCTGACCGACCGCGCGGTGCATGTAGAGGAAGAAGTCTAAGTTGGCGGTCGGTTCTTCCCCCATCGTCGGTCTCGACGTGGGGACCAGCGCCGTGCGTGCTGCCCTCGTGACGTCCGGGCGTGGCGGCTTCACCTTGAACTCCTTCGGCCAGGTGCCTCTGACTCCGGGAGCGATCGTTGACGGAGAGATCCGTGACGCCGCGGCTGTTACAGAGGCGATCTCCTCGCTCTGGAAGCGCTCGAAGATCCGCTCGAAGAAGGTCGTGATAGGGCTGGCCAACCAGCGGGTGGTTGTTCGCCAGGTCGATCTTCCCTATCTGGACGAGAAGGACCTTCGTTCTTCGATCCGATTCCAGGCGGCCGAGCACGTGCCGATGCCGATCGAAGAAGCCGAGATCGACTTCCAGGTGCTCCACGACTTCATGACCGAAGAAGACGAACACCTCATGCGTGTGCTGCTCGTAGCTGCCGCGACCGACATGGTGACCAGTTACGTGGACGCTGTGCAGGATGCAGGACTGGAAGTTGTCGGAGTCGACCTGACCCCCTTCGCGGTTGGACGCGCAGTCAGCGCGGCGGCACGTGGCGATGAGGGTCTGGTGGGCGCCGAAGCCATAGTCGATGTTGGTGCGGGTGTGACGAACATAGTGGTTCACGTTGGAGGCGAGCCTCGTTTCGTCCGGATCTTGCTCGTTGGCGGAGACGACATAACTACGGCTCTTGCGCAGGAACTCGAGGTGGACTTCGAAGCGGCTGAAGGCGCAAAGTTCGATCTTGGGCGAGGAGTGGGACTTCCCTCCGCGGCGAGGGTGCTCGCGCGTGAGGTCGATACCCTCGTGGAAGAGATAAGAGGGTCGATCGATTACTTCTCTTCCCGCGAAGAGGGCGACGCGGTTACGTCGATCCTGATCACCGGTGGCGGATCTCTTGCCCACGGGCTCGTTCAGAAACTCCAAGCGTCGTTGCGAATTGAGGTCAGGATGGCCCAGCCACTACGCGAGGTGAAGGTCAAGCCCAAGTTCAACGTGGATCAGAAGGCCCAGGTTGAGCCGGTCGTCTCCGCGGCTATGGGTCTGTCGTTGGGGGTCGAGAAACGATGATGCGCCGTGTCGATCTCCTGCCGGCAAGGTATGCCGCTCGGAAGCGAGAGCGTCGCGTCATCGCGCTGATTGCCGTCGGCGGTCTCTTGGTTGGCGGAGCACTAGGAGCTTGGTGGTACTTCCTCGGCGATGACGTCGAGACGAACAAGCAAGAGCTCGCTGCCGTCCAAGCTCAGAACGCGCAGCTTCAAGCTCAGATCGGCGAGCTGGCGCGATTCGTGGCGCTGGAGACTGAGGTGCAAACGAAGCGAACCGCTCTACAGACAGTGATGACCGGTGATATCGCATGGCCGTCGGTGCTGACGGAGATCGCCATGGTCATTCCCGGTGAGGTCTGGCTTGAGACCCTGAGTGCCTCTGCGGGTCAAACCGAAGGTTTCTCTCAGGTAGGGACCGAGACCGCCTCTGTCCGTGTGGCGGACACAGCTCCTACCGGGCGTGTCCAATTCGGAGGCAGGGCGACTTCGATGACCGGGGTTGCGCGCTCGGCTTCTTCGCCTCGGCACCGTAGATGCTTTTTCGGCTGTCTGGCTGAACTCATCCACCGGGCCTGCCCCCGGAACCACCGTTCAAGAGATCTTTACTTTCGATAGCACCTTGGAGCTTGGCCCCGACGCGCTTAGCCAGCGGTACCTCGGAGACCTGCCATGAGGGAAAGGGCACGTCTCCTTATCGTCGGGGTACTGATCTTCGTGATGCTGCTTGGCGTCTACATGCTTCTTGTTCGCCCCCGTTCGAACGAGTTGGCTACCCTGCGGACTCAGATCGAGGCAGAGCGCGCCAACGGAAGTGCCCTTCAGGTCGAGCTAGCGCGCTTGGAGAGCCTGCGAGACAACTCAGCCGAGCTCGAGGCGGACCTGGCGGCGATACGGGAGCTAGTACCTCGCCGTCATGAGGTCGAGAACATGATCTTCCTGATACAGAAAGCCGCCGATGAATCCGGTGTCGATTTCGTCGAGATCCGACCGGAGCTTCCGAAGCAGCCTCCGGAGGGCGCGGCTCTTGCAGAAGTGAGGTTCTCGATCCAGGCCGGCGGCGGTTTCTTCTCCGTGCAGGACTTCATGCGTCGTCTCTACGACCTCGATAGAGCACTCCGGATAGACCTCCTGGGTCTTCTGGGGGCTGAGGCACCGGATGGAAGCGGTACCACGATCACCCTCAACCTCACTGCGCGCGTGTTCTTCGAGCTTCCTGCGGGTGGCGCCGTAACAACGACACCGACCACGACGGCGCCCACGACGCCCACGGTCGGGAACCCGTCACCCGACCCAGCGGCAACACCGGGAACCGAGGCGACGCCCGGCACGTCTACTGAAACGAACGCGGCAACTTAGGAGCGATGTGATGGCAGAGAAAAAGGGAATGAGCCAGGATCTCGACCGCAAGCAACTGATGCTGGTCGGGGGGCTCTTCGTCGTACTCCTCGTGGTCGTGTGGTTCTTCCTTCTGAGGGGCGGAGGAGAGGATCCGGCAGCTGAGCTGGGCGCTCCACCGGGGATCCCGATCCAAACCACGGCTCCCATCACGACTCCGACACCGGAGGGTGGAGAAGGTGAAGAGGTTCAAGACCCTGAAGAAGGGCCGGTCGAGACATTCGAGGTCTTCGCGCGACGCGATCCCTTCGAGCCTGTCGTTGAGGTAGGAGGGCCGCCGGGCGTGGTCGATCCTGTTACGCCGTCCGATGGTTCATCGCCCTCGCCGGGCACAACACCTTTCGATGATGGGTCAGGTGCTGAGTCAGATGATGAGTCAGATGATGAGCCGTCTGCCAGCCAACCTCCCGGTACATCGCGCGTGAAACTCATCGATGCATACAAGTCGGGGGGAGTGAAGCGAGCTCAGGTCAGGGTGGATAACACGGTCTACATCGCCGAAGAAGGCGAAACCTTCGCCGAGAGCTTCCGCTTGCTGTCGGTGTCCGGGAAGTGCGCCTCGATGCTCTTCGGGGACGACCAGTTCACCCTGTGCGAAGGGGACGAGGTCTTCAAATAGCAGAAACGCGAAGACCACTGCCTTTCCTGCAAAGATAGGAGCATGGGAAGGCTTAGATATCTCACCGCCGGGGAATCGCACGGGCCTGGCCTCGTGGCGATCATCGAGGGGCTTCCGGCAGGGCTACCCGTGTCGGTCAAGGATATCCAGGACGAGCTCACGCGCCGGCGCGCCGGATACGGGCGCGGCCCCCGCATGAAGATCGAGAAGGATGCCCTCGAGATCATGTCGGGTATCCGAGCCGGACAGACTCTGGGCAGCCCTGTGGCCGTTGTGATCCACAACTCCGAATGGGAGAAGTGGGCTCATGTGATGCCGGTCGAAGGCGAAGCCGGGGGACGCCCCCTAACCAAACCGCGACCCGGCCACGCCGATCTCCCCGGGATGTTGAAGTACGGATTCGACGATGCGCGAAACGTCCTGGAGCGAGCTAGCGCGCGCGAAACAGCTGCACGCGTTGCAGTAGCGTCCCTGGCCAAGATGTTGCTGGGGCACATCGATGTAAGCGTTCTATCGCACGTCGTGAGTATCGGGTCGGCCGCCGTTCCCGACTCTTCGCCTCACCCCACGCCCGAAGATCTGGATGCGATAGATGCATCCGCGGTTCGCTGTTTCCACACCGAGTCCGAACCCAAGATGGTTGAAGAGATCGAAACGGCAGCCGCCGAAGGAGACTCTCTCGGTGGCATCGTCGAAGTTCTCGCCTATGGACTTCCGCCGGGGATCGGCTCGCACGTACATTGGGATCGAAAGATCGACGGCCGGCTTGCAGGAGCCCTCATGGCGGTCCCCGCGATCAAGGGTGTCGAGATCGGCGATGGCTTCCACGTCGCCGGGCTACGCGGCAGCGTCGCTCACGATGAGATCGAGGTAGGTCTGACCCGAGCAACGGACAGGGCTGGCGGCACCGAGGGGGGTATGACGATCGGCGGCGTCCTTCGAGTGAGGGCCGCCATGAAGCCCCTGTCTACCTTGAAGAAGCGTCTACGGACGGTAGATCTGACGAGCGGGGAACCCGCAGACGCGTTCCAAGAACGCACCGATGTGTGTGCCGTTCCGGCAGCAGGTGTCGTTTGCGAGGCAGTGGTTGCCCTTGTTCTCGCGGACGCGGTGCTAGAGATGTTCGGAGGTGACACGCTCGACGACTTCAAGTCGTCCGTTGATCGCTATCGAGCTCGCATCGCCGATCGTTCGGGGCAGTGATCGTTCTTATCGGTTTCATGGGGGCCGGCAAGACGAGTACCGGTCGCGAGCTGGGACTTCTGCTTGAGACTCCCTGGATCGACACCGACGTCGAGATCGAAGCACGTGCAGGAAAATCGATCGTGCAGATGTTCACGGAAGACGGTGAGGATGCGTTCCGAGCTCTCGAAAGAGATGTGTGTCTGGAGGTCCTGGCTCGAACGGACGGAGTCGTGAGCCTCGGCGGGGGAGCGATCGGTGACCCGACCGTCCGAGCGTCTCTCGCCGGCCATACCGTCGTGCATCTGAGCGTTGAGGTGGACGAGGCGCTCTCGCGGTTGGGTGGAGGAGCTGTACGTCCGATGCTTTCGGAGCATGACCCTGTGGAGCTCGCCGCGACGCGAACGCCGCTTTATCGAGAGCTGGCAACAGTGAGCGTCGACACCTCTGGGAGAACTCCAACCGAAGTGGCTGAAGAGATCAGATCTGTGGTCGTGATCGAAGGGCGATCATCGTGACGCAGAGTGTCACCATCCCCGTGACCCTGAGCGATCGCAGCTACGAAGTCGTGATCGAAGCCGGAGGCGCGGCGCGGATCGGCGAGCTACTCCCGGAAAGACTCACGCCTGAGAAAGCTTTCGTCATCACACATCCACACCTCGAAGAGCTACTTGCGGACGTAACGAAGAGCCTGGGACGGCGAGGCATCGAGAGCGTTGTTGTCGAGGTCCCGGATGGCGAGTCGAGCAAGTCATTGTCGAGCGCAGAGCGGGTCCTGGAACGGATGGCTTCCGAGCGCGGCCACCGCAACGATCTGGTCGTCACGTTCGGGGGTGGGGTGCTATCCGACCTTGGCGGCTTCGTAGCCTCCGTCTACGCACGGGGGATCCCCGTCGTGCACGTGCCTACGACGCTTCTCGCGCAGGTCGACGCTGCGATCGGCGGCAAAACCGGAGTCAATCTAAGCAGCGGCAAGAACCTCGTCGGCACGTTCCACCAGCCGTCCTTCGTTCTCTGCGACGTGTCGTTGATGCGAACCCTCCCCGATGAGGAATTCGTCGCCGGCCTGGCCGAGGTGATCAAGTGTGGGTTGATCGCGGACGTAGACATCTTGGATCTGATCAATGAGGGTTCGGAACTCTTGTTAGCTAGGGACCAAGTCGTCCTCACACGAGTGGTCGCGGCTGCCGTTCAGGTGAAAGCTCAGGTCGTAAGCCGCGACGAGACGGAGAAGGGCGACAGAGCCTTCCTCAATTACGGCCACACGTTCGCTCATGCAGTGGAACTGGCTCAAGGGTACGGAGGCGTGAGACACGGAGAGGCCGTCTCGCTGGGAATGATGACAGCTGCCTATCTAGCGAACGAACTTGGGATGCTTGACTCCGGCGGGGTAGACACGCACCGGCGTACGCTCGAGGCAGTGGGCCTGCCGGTAACGGCCCAACTGCGCATCGAAGAGCTCGAACCGGGGTGGGCGGTCGACAAGAAGTACGACCACGGGTTGCGATTCGTTCTGCTTGAAGGATTGGGCAACCCTCGCTCGGTCGGCGACGTGGATCGAGACGTTCTGACCAAGGCGTTGGAAAGGATGACTTCGTGAAAGTGCTTGTGATACACGGCCCCAATCTCAACATGCTGGGTACACGCGCGAGATCGATGTTTACGGAGACACCACTCTCGAAGATATCGACCGAGCGATCCGAGCGGCCGCGGATGCGTTGGGCATGACCGTAGATATCCATCAGACCGCTCGTGAAGGAGAGATCATCGAACTTCTCCACAAAGGGGTCGACGGTATCGACGGTGCAATCATCAACCCTGGGGCTTACACGCACACGAGCCGTGCCATAGCCGACGCCATCCGCGCTGTCGCGTATCCGGTCGTCGAGGTTCATCTCTCCAACATCCACGCTCGTGAGGAATGGAGAAGGACCTCTTTCACCGCGGAAGCAAGTGTGGGCATCGTTTCTGGTTTCGGCGTCGATTCATACATCTTGGGGCTGCACGCGTTAAAGGGGGTGCTGGAACGATGAGCCATGAGGAAAGACAACGCGTCGTCGCGGCGAATCTGCCGGAGTTGGATTGCGATGCACTCCTGGTTACTTCACTAACGAATGTTCGCTATCTCACGGGCTTCTCCGGGAGCAACGGACAGGTTCTGATCACCGACAAGGGGTCGTGGTTCTTCTCCGATCCGCGGTACGGCGAGCGAGCCAAGGTTCTCGTTAGCGGGGCAGAGATCGTGATCTATGAGGGGCGTACGAGTGAAACGTCTTGGGATGCGAGCCCCGGGACTGCCCTGAAAGGGTGTTTGTCGACCGCGGGGTCAAAGAAACTCGGTTTCGAATCCTCGTGTGTCACGGTCGCAGAACTCGGATCCCTTAGTGAGGCTCTGCCGGGGATCGACCTTGTAGGTACGGAAGGGGCGGTCGAGGACGTTAGACGGGTCAAGGACGCCACCGAGCTCAACGCCATACGCGTGGCCTGTGATGTAGCGGCGAGCGCGTTCGGGTACATCGTGGACCGCATCGTGCCCGGCGTAACCGAGAGCGAGATCGCGGTCGAGCTCGAGTTCTGGATGAGACGCAATGGCGCCGAGGCCGTTTCCTTCGAGCCCATCGTGGGATCCGGACCCCTCTCGGCTCACATCCATCACACACCCTCCGATCGGACCTTCGAGAAAGGGGACCTGATCCTCATGGATTACGGGGCTCTCGTCTCGGGATACTGCTCGGATCTGACCCGAACGGTCGTGATCGGCCCTGCAAGTCCCGAGGTCGAAGAGATCTATTCCATCGTTCTGGCGTCCCAGCATGCCGGCATCTCGGCTCTCCGAGCAGGAGCCAACGGTCGTGATGTCGATGCTGCTGCCCGTAAAGTGATGGAAGCCTCAGGTCACGCCGAGTACTTCGCACATGGACTCGGACACGGGGTGGGGCTCGATATCCACGAGGCCCCCCGGTTGTCGAAGACCTCTCCAGACGTGTTGAGAGCCGGTGAGGTCGTCACCGTGGAGCCGGGTATCTACATCCCGGGTCTCGGCGGTGTCAGGATCGAAGACTGCGTACTGGTGACGGAGGATGGGGCTGAGGTCCTTGGTGCTTCAACGAAAGATGAATTGATGGAGGTGTAGGGAAACCGCATGGCATCCACGAACGACATCCGACCGGGTCAGACCCTCGATATCGACGGGACCCTGTTCACGATCATCAATTACCAGCACGTGAAACCCGGCAAGGGGAAGGCTTTCGTTCGAACGAAGCTCAGGAACCTCACGACCGGGGCCGTGGCCGACAAGACGTTCCGCGCCGACGAGAGTGTCGATCTTGCGGTTCTCGATAAGCGCGAGATGCAATTCCTCTACAAAGAAGATGCAGGCCTCGTTTTCATGGATAACGAGAGTTACGAGCAGATCCATGTTGATCCGGAACTCTTGGGAGACGCGGTCAAGTTCCTTCGCGACGGCACCGTGGTACTAGTGCCGATGTACGACGGCAAGCCCGTCGGCGCAGACATGCCTCTCAACGTTCAGCTCGAGATCACCGAAACAGAACCGGGGATGAAGGGGGACCGGGTGTCTGGCGCTCTGAAGCCGGCCACGGTGGAGACCGGTGCGGTTGTCCAGGTTCCGCTTTTCGTCGAAGTGGGCGAGAAGATCAAGATCGACACACGGACCGGCGAGTACATATCCCGCGCATGAGGATGAGCGCGTGAGAGCCCGCAGGATCGCAAGAAGGCTGGCTCTGGACGTGCTTTACGAAGCCGAGATAAGGAGTTCGCTGCCGCTCGAAACGTTCGCCGAACGCGAGGCTTTCGGGTGGTACGTGGACCCGTCCGCAGACGACGAGTCCGAATCCCCCGAGGAGCCAACAGACGAAGTAGTGGCCTATGCGCGGAGACTCGTTACGGGCGTGCAGACGCATCACGCGGATGTTGACGAATTGATCGTGAGGTACGCGGATCGCTGGGCGATCGAGCGGATGCCTGTCATCGACCGAAATCTCTTACGGATGGCCCTGTTCGAGATCATGTGGGAGGAAGAGATCCCCGTTCCGGTCGCCATCAACGAAGCCGTAGAACTTGCCAAGGGGCTTTCAACCGAGGATTCAGGCCGCTTCATCAACGGGCTCCTGGGACGGATCGTCGAGGAACTGCCGCAGGTCCCGAACCCCTGAGGACGCGAAGGTCGCCGGAGGTGGGATGTTGTCCACCGGCCGGTCCCGCGGTACCCTGGCGTCCGAACCTTTAACTCGGCCCTGCGAGGTCGGAAAGGAGTTCTAACTTTGACGCACCTAAACGCGAGCGCTTCCCCAGACTGGGGAGGCGTTTTTCATGTCTGAGACCACCGGAGCCGTCAGACAGGCCGCGGACTTCAAGGTGAAAGCTCAGGTCATGGGTCCCGACGATGTAAGACGGGCGCTGACCCGTGTGGCCCACGAGATCGTCGAGCGGAACAAGGGGACCGATGACCTCGTACTCGTCGGTATCCGGACCCGCGGGGCCCCCCTGGCGGATCGTCTGGCTCGTGCGATCGCCGAGTTCGAGGGTGTCGACCTTCCTTCGGGGGCGCTCGATGTCACTCTCTACCGCGACGATGTGGCCTTGCGATCTCCTCGCAACCTCGAATCCACGACCGTTCCCGCAGATCTTGATGGCCGGGTGGTCGTCCTCGTCGACGACGTCCTGTTCACCGGTCGGACGATCCGCGCGGCGTTCGAAGCCGTACTCGATCTGGGCAGGCCGAAGTCGGTGCGCCTTGCGGTTCTCGTAGACCGGGGCCATAGAGAGCTCCCGATCCGTGCGGACCACGTAGGAAAGAACCTCCCAACTTCGTCGGATGAGATCGTCAGGGTGAAGCTCGAAGAGATTGACGGGGAAGACGCCGTGCTAATCGGAAAGGCAGCGCAGTGATCAAGCACCTTCTGTCGATGGACCAGCTTGGCGAGCAAGACATCACTCGCATCCTCGATACCGCCGACTCTCTGCGACAGGTCACTTCGCGCCCCATCAAGAAGTTGCCGACCTTGCGCGGTCGAACCGTGTGCAACCTCTTCTACGAAGCATCGACGCGCACCAGGATCTCGTTCGAGCTCGCGGCCAAGAGGCTGTCCGCCGATGTCATCAATTTCTCGGCGGACTCCAAATCCTCAGTCGCCAAGGGAGAGTCGTTCAAAGACACGGCATGGACGCTCGAAGCCATGGGGGTCGATGCGATCGTTGTGCGACATGGTGCCTCTGGTGCTCCACATCAACTCTCGAAGTGGGTGAAAGCAAGCGTGCTGAATGCGGGTGACGGGGCGCACGAGCATCCGACCCAGGCGCTCCTCGATCTCTACTCGATCCGCGAACACTTCAAAGATCTCGAAGGATTGAAGGTGGCGATCGTCGGCGACATCGTCCACTCGCGGGTGGCCCGCAGCAACGTTAAGGGCCTCGTCACGATGGGAGCCGACGTGACCCTGGTGGGTCCGCCGACGCTCGTGCCACCAGAGGCGGCTGGGTGGGGAGCCGAGATCAGCCACAGCCTCGATGACGTTCTGGAGGACCTCGACGTCTGTTACCTGCTGAGGGTGCAGAAGGAACGTCAGGCTGAGCAACTCTTCCCATCGATGCGGGAGTACGCCTCTATCTGGGGCTTGAACGCCAAGCGTGCTGCTCGGATGAGACCCGAGTCGCTGGTCATGCACCCCGGCCCGATGAATCGCGGTGTCGAGATCGCGGCCGATGTTTCCGAACTTCCTCGCTCGATCATCCTCGACCAGGTCGCCAACGGTCTGGCGGTCCGGATGTCCCTCCTCTACTTGATGCTGGGCGGACCGGCGGACGAGCCGATCGAGGAGGCGGGTCTGTGAGTAGCTACCTGTTGCGTGGGGGCCGGCTCGTCGACCCCGCGAGTGGAACCGACGAAGTCAGCGATGTCCTCATCTCCTCCGGACTCATCGATTCCGTCGGACGGGACCTAGACGCCAAAGGCGCCGAGGTCATCGACGCTAAGGGGCTCGTTGTGGCTCCTGGTTTCGTGGACATGCACACCCACCTGAGAGAGCCGGGACGGGAAGACGAAGAAACCATCGCCAGCGCCTCAAGCGCCGCGGCCGCCGGAGGTTTCACTGCGGTGTGTGCGATGCCGAACACCGACCCGGTGGCCGATAGCGCAACGATCGTCGAGAAGGTGTGGGCTCTCGGACGCGAAGCCGGTCTCGTCGAAGTCGTACCGGCCGGGGCTCTGAGCAAGGGTCTGAACGGAGAGAGGATGGCCGACATCGGAGAGATGGCACGGTCGGTGGCTGGGGTACGTCTCTTCACGGACGACGGTCATGGGGTTCAAGACTCGCTGTTCGTTCGCCGGACGATGGAATATCTACTCGGTTTCGACGCGATCTACGCCGAGCACTGTGAGGATCACGCGCTTGCCGACGGGGGCCAGATGCACGAAGGACCGAGGTCGCAATCGCTGGGACTTCGCGGCATCCCGGCCGCTGCAGAAGAGCTGATGGCCGCCCGCGACATCGAACTCGCTCGCCTTACCGGATGCAGGCTTCACCTTCTTCACATCTCTACTGCCGGAACCGTCGAACTCGTTCGAAGAGCAAAGGAGGCGGGCCTTCGCGTAACTGCAGAGGCGACGCCGCACCACTTCAGCCTCACGGACGCTGCTCTCGAGGAATATGACCCCTACTGCAAGGTCAACCCGCCGCTCCGGGCGGACTCCGATGTCGAGGCGATCATCGCCGGGCTGAAGGACGGCACGATCGACGCCATCGCTACGGACCACGCTCCTCACGCGCTTCAAGAGAAGGACCAGGAGTTCCAGTACGCGCCGCCTGGGATGGTCGGCCTCGAGACAGCTTTGGGTCTAACGATCGCAAGACTCGTTGAACCGGGACTCCTCGATATGTCTAGAGCGATCGAACTCCTGTCGACGACTCCGGCGCGGATCCTCGGCCTCGACGGCCAAGGTGCAGTCAGCGTCGGCCAGCCTGCGAACGTTTGCGTGTTCGACCCGGGCGCGACCTGGACGGTTGATCCCGACGTGTTCCATTCGTTGAGTCACAACACTCCATTCTCTGGATGGGAACTGAAAGGGAAAGTGACTAACGTTTTCTTCAACGGGCGTCCTACGGTCATCGCGGGACAGATCCTTCAGGACGCAACGGTATGAATCGACGACCACCTGCTCTACTCGCGCTAGAAGACGGAACGGTGTTCCGAGGCTCCGCTTTCGGGGCCGAGGCGACGTTGACTGGTGAGGTCTGTTTCAACACCGGTATGACCGGCTACCAGGAGGTATTAACCGACCCGAGTTATCACGGACAGATCGTGACGATGACTGCCGTCCAGATCGGCAACACCGGTGTCAACGCTCACGACGATCAGTCGCGCAAGCCGTGGGTATCGGGATATGTAGTGCGCGATCTTTCATCCGTGCATTCGTCGTGGCGTGCCGAGGGGTCTCTCAGCGACTACCTGGCGAGTCACGGGATCCCCGGCATCTCGGACGTCGACACCCGGAGGTTGACTCGTCACATCCGAACGAAGGGCGCGATGAACGGCGCGGTCAGCTCTGTGATCACCGATCCCAACGAGCTGATCGATGTAGCACGTTCCGCTCCGAGCATGGTGGGGCGCGACCTCGCGAGGGAAGTAACGACTCCCAGCGCCTACGAGTGGGGGATCGAGGATCTAAAGACACGTTCACTCGCCGGATTCGCTGCGGGGGCCGAGGCGGCCCCGGCGACCTCGGCGTTGATGAAGGATGTGTCGGAGCGCCGTTATCGAGTGGCGGCGATCGACTTCGGACTGAAACGCAACATCCTCGACCTGCTCGTTGCGTCCGGGAATGAAGTGACGGTCCTTCCGGCGACTACACCGGCAGCAGACATCCTTGACGGCGGCTTCGATGGGGTTTTCCTATCCAACGGCCCCGGTGACCCCGAGCCGGTGACTTACGGGATCGAGATGGTTCGCTCGCTGCTGGGCGCGATCCCGGTGTTCGGCATCTGTCTGGGCCATCAGATCCTTGGGCTCGCGCTCGGGGCGCGCACATACAAGCTTCCGTTCGGCCATCGAGGTTCGAATCACCCCGTCAAACGAGTGGACATGCCTCATATCGAGGTCACCTGCCAGAACCATGGGTTCGCCGTGGACGAGGCATCGATCTCGGCCACGGGAGCACGATTGACGCATGTCAACCTCAACGACGGCACCGTGGAGGGCCTGGAGCTGAAGGGCCCCCGTGGGACTCGCATCGCATATAGCGTTCAGTACCACCCCGAATCGGGGCCCGGTCCCCACGACTCCCGCTACCTGTTCGAGGAGTTCCGGGACGTGATGTCGATCTTCGAGCCGGCCGCCGTGCCGGTTGCGATCGGGAAGGAGAACTGATGGGCAGAGGCGATAGGCGAAAGATCCGGTGGAACAAAGATAGGCAGCGCAAGAAGAAGGCCCGCGAGAAGCGCCGCGCTCAAGACAAAGGTGCCAAGTAGTAGATGGAGTTAGTCACGGGGCTAGACCACGTTTCGATCACCACTCCCGAGGAGCTCGAGCAAGAGGTTCTCAAGTGGTACGAAAGTGTTTTCGAACTGACGCGCGCCACTAAGCCGGAAGGCACCCGTTCTAAGGGTGGCTGGTTCCAGATCGGTGATGTGCAACTGCACCTGACCGTGGACGAACACAACCCGCCGCGGATATCGCACTACTGCTTGGTCGTGTCGGACTTCGATCTCACCATCGAGAGGCTTCGCAGCGCGAACTGCCACATTGAGCAGGCGGCAGCTATCCCGGGCAGGAAGCGCTTCTACACGCGCGACCCCGCGGGGAATCGCATCGAGGTCACGGCCTACGTGGAGGACCACTAATTGCCGAAGCGGACGGACATCCACAAGATCCTGATCATCGGTTCGGGTCCGATCGTCATCGGACAGGCCTGTGAGTTCGACTACTCCGGTGCGCAGGCTTGCAAGGTGCTTCGCGCTGAGGGCTACGAGGTGGTTCTCGTGAACTCGAATCCCGCGACGATCATGACCGACCCGGAGTTCGCGGACGGGACGTACGTCGAGCCGATCAATGCGGAGTACGTAACGAAGATCATCGAACGCGAGAAGCCCGACGCGGTTCTCCCCACCCTTGGGGGACAGACCGGCTTGAACGTCGCGATGGAACTCCACAACCAGGGAGTGCTCGAAGCTCATGGCGTTGAGATGATCGGCGCCAGTCCCGACGCGATCCGCCGAGCGGAGGATCGCCGTCTCTTCAAAGAGACCATGGACGCTGCAGGTCTCGACCTTCCGGAGTCGACCTTCGCTTATTCGATCGATGAAGCCTTGGATGCGGCCGATCGGATGGGGTATCCGGTGGTGGTGAGACCGTCCTTCACGCTCGGTGGCGCAGGCGGCGGTCTTGTGGTGGACGCGGACGAGCTGAGAACCGTCGTATCAGAGGGGCTTCGTCTGTCTCCGATCGGCGAGGTGCTGCTCGAGGAGTCGGTGGCGGGTTGGAAGGAGTTCGAACTAGAGCTCATGAGGGATCGCCACGACAACGTCGTGGTCGTGTGTTCCATCGAGAACTTCGACGCCATGGGCGTGCATACGGGGGACTCGGTCACTGTTGCCCCGGCGATGACGCTCACCGATGTGGAGTTCCAGGGCATGAGAGACGACGGGGCGCGCGTGATGCGCGCTATCGGCGTGGAGACCGGAGGGTCCAACGTTCAGTTCGCCGTTCATCCCGGAACCGGTCGCCGCGTGATCATCGAGATGAATCCCCGTGTCTCGAGGTCATCCGCGCTTGCCAGCAAGGCCACGGGTTTTCCGATAGCCAAGATCGCAGCGAAGCTCGCGGTCGGATACACGCTCGACGAGATCCCGAACGACATCACCAGAAAGACCCCCGCCAGTTTCGAGCCATCGATCGATTACGTCGTGGCGAAGGTGCCTCGATGGGCGTTCGAGAAGTTCCCGGGCACAGATACCCGCCTGGGCACGAAGATGAAATCGGTCGGTGAGGTGATGGCGATCGGGCGAACCTTCATCGAGGCGATCCAGAAAGCAGCCCGTTCATTGGAGACGGGGCACACCGGCTTGGGAGGACACGCGAGCCACCTGTCTGCGGAGGAACTGGATATCGCACTACGGGTCGCACGGGATGGACGCCTCCATGCGATCGAAGAGGCTCTGTTCAGGGGAAGCTCGGTCGAAGAGGTTGCGTCTCTCACGAAGGTCGATCCCTGGTTCGTTGACCAGGTGGCGACCATCGCCTCCATCAGGCAAGAGCTCACCGGGTTCAACTCGATCGCCGATATGGGGGCGGAACTCCTTCGGGAAGCGAAGAGGATGGGGTTCTCCGATGCTCAACTCGCCCGCTTCGTCGGGACGACCGAACTCGAGGTCCGCGCATACAGGCGTGGTTTGGGGATCATCCCCACCTACAAGACGGTGGATACGTGTGCCGCAGAATTCGAAGCTTCGACGCCGTACCACTATTCGACCTACGAAGAAGAAGACGAGGTGCGTGACTCGGACCGTCGCAAGATCCTCATACTCGGATCGGGGCCGAACCGGATCGGACAGGGGATCGAGTTCGACTATTGCTGCGTGCACGCGGCCTTCGTTCTGAGGGACGCAGGCTTCGAAACGATCATGCTGAACTGCAATCCCGAAACCGTCTCGACCGACTACGACACCTCCGACCGTCTGTACTTCGAGCCCCTCACCTTCGAAGACGTGATGAATGTCATCGAACGTGAGCGACCCGAAGGAGTGATCGTTCAGCTCGGTGGCCAGACTCCGCTCAAGCTTGCAGAGCCACTGGCGAACGCGGGCGTTCGGATACTGGGGACGAGTCAGAACGCGATCGATCGGGCCGAGGATCGCGAGAGGTTCGGAGCACTTCTCGCCGACCTGTCGCTCCCACATCCTCCGAACGGGATGGCTCGATCGGCGGAGGAAGCTCGCGCTATCGCGAAGACCATCGGTTATCCGGTGCTGGTCAGACCAAGCTACGTCCTCGGGGGCCGCGCGATGGAGATCGTGTACGAGGAGTCATCTCTATCCCGGTACATGGCGACCGCGGCGCAGATCAGCCCGGAGCACCCTGTTCTTGTGGATCGCTTCCTTGAAGGAGCGATCGAAGTAGATGTGGACGCGGCGTACGACGGCTCCGAGCTGTATGTGGGAGGCGTCCTGGAACATATCGAGGAAGCCGGGATCCACTCAGGTGACTCCGCATGCGCTTGTCCTCCGTTCACCCTGGCCGACGATCAGGTGGCCACCGTCATCGACTACACACGCGCCATCGCTGCAGAGCTCGGTGTCGTCGGGCTGATCAATATGCAGTTCGCGCTGAAAGACGACGAGGTCTTCGTTCTCGAAGCCAACCCTCGTGCCTCTCGAACGGTGCCATTCACGTCCAAGGTCACGGGTGTGCCTCTGGCCAAGGTCGCGGCGCGAGTCATGACCGGCTCGACGATCGCTGAACTTCGTGAGGAGGGCCTGGTTCCACATCGCTCTATCGGGCACGAAGGTCTGAAGCATGTCGCCGTAAAGGAAGCAGTGATGCCGTTCGAGCGCTTCGCAGGTGTCGATGTTGTGCTCGGGCCGGAGATGCGGTCTACCGGCGAAGTCATGGGGATCGACACCCATTTCGGACTTGCTTTCGGCAAAGCGGAAGCAGGAGCGAACGTTCGACTCCCCATCAAAGGCACCGTGTTCGTTTCGGTCGCCAACCGCGACAAACGTTCGGTCATCTTTCCTGCGAAACGTCTCTCCGACCTCGGGTTCCAGTTAGTCGCAACGCGGGGTACCGCTCAGGTTCTCCAGCGTGCCGGGGTAGAGGTCGAGATCGTGTCGAAGGTCTCGTCCGAACCCACGGCCGGACAAGTGAACGTTCTGGACAGGATCGCATCGGGCGAGATCGACATGATCTTCAACACTCCCTACGGTCGCGGCCCCCGAACGGACGGCTATTACATCCGTACCGCGTCCGTTCAGGCCGGTGTCCCTTGCATCACGACGATGGCAGGCATAGCGGCCGCCGTCCAAGCGATCGAGGCCCTGATCTCGGGCGGCATCGGGGTTCGAAGGCTCCAGGAGTACTTGGCAGAGATACCGAACGAAGCGGCGGGTCGATGATCATCGCGTCCGGTGAGGTTCTCTCACACAAGAAATACGGCGAGCACTATCACTCTCTCACCATCGTCTCGCCGGAGATCGGTGAACGCGTTCGGCCCGGCCAGTTCGTCAACATCAAGTGTGGCGAAGGCCGAGCGAACGTCCTCCGCCGGCCTTTCTCGGTCTATCGAGTGCATAAGCGCGGGGGCTGGGCATCAACGATCGAGATCGTTTTCGACATCAAAGGCCCCGGAACTCAGTACCTGTCGCAACTTCGTGGCCACGCGATCGTGGACCTGATCGGCCCTCTTGGTCGTGGCTTCTCACTACCCAAACGTCGGGCGCACTGCTTGCTCGTCGGCGGGGGCATCGGGGCTGCACCCCTGTTCTTCTTGGCCGATGAGCTTCGCAACGACGGTCACCGAGTTGACGTGATCCTCGGGGCCCGTAACTCCGGCCTCTTACTGAGCCAGATCGAAGCTCGCAGAGTGGCCTCGGTGTGTAGGACCACTACCGAGGACGGGAGCGCCGGTGACAAGGGCCGGGTGACGGACGTACTCGTCGAGGTGATCGAGAAGTGCCAGACGGAAGTCATCTATACGTGTGGCCCCCACCCGATGCTCGAGGCCGTGACGCGGGTCGGGGTCGCTCAGAAGATCCCTGTCCAAGTTGCGGTTGAAGAGCTCATGGCGTGTGGCTACGGCGTGTGTATGACCTGCGTGATGCCTTTGCGCCGGCCAACTAAGCCGAAGGAGTCGGCCGACGACGCGATGGTTTACGCCCGTTCATGCACGGAGGGACCGGTCTTTAACGGCGCCCACGTCATATGGAACGGTGCCGGCGAAGCCCATCCAGACCTGATCGCTGCGACCACGACCCCCCAACTCGTCTTCGCCGACCCCTCTGACGAGTTCGCGCCCCCAGGGAATTAAGCGATGGCTACTCCAGACCTTTCCGTGAAGCTTGGGACCATCGAACTGTCCGACCCCGTCCTCTTGGCATCCGGCACCTTCGGATCCGGACGAGAAGGTTCCACCTTCCTGGATCTGTCGAAGATCGGCGGGATCATCGTTAAGTCGATGACGCTGGTCCCGTGGAAGGGCAAGCCGACTCCACGGATGTGCGAAACGCCATCGGGGATGCTGAACGCGATCGGGATCCAGAACAAGGGTGTGGACCATTTCATCCTCGAAGACCTCCCCTGGCTGCTGAAGAAGGATGCGACGGTATTCGCGTCGATCGCGGGGAACACGGTCGAGGAGTTCGTGAAGGTGGCAGACAAGCTCAGAACCGGGGCCCGTGGGATCGCCGGGGTTGAAGTGAACATCTCTTGTCCGAATCTCGAGGATCGCAACAACATGTTCTCTCACTCGGCGGAGTCGACGGCCGCGGTTGTTGGGGGCGTCAAGAAAGCTCTGCCGAGGATCCCGGTGTTCCCGAAGCTGTCCCCGAACGTGACATCGCTAGCCGAGATCGCGGGTGCCGCTATCGATGCGGGAGCAGACGGTCTGTCGGTGATCAACACGGTGTTCGGGATGGCCATCGACGTCGAAACCAGGAGACCTCGTCTAGCGGGCACCATGGGAGGACTTTCTGGCCCAGCCATACGACCCGTTGCGGTGCGCGCCGTTCATGAGGTGCATCGTGCTTTTCCACACGTTCCTCTGATCGGGCAGGGAGGCATCGTCACGGCCGAGGATGCCCTGGAGATGATCCTGGCAGGCGCTTCCGCGGTGGCTGTAGGGACGGCCAACTTCGTGAATCCTCGTTCGGCTAAGAACATCCACGATGGGCTGGCGGAATACATGCAAAGACACGAGATCGAGAACCTGGCCGAACTCGTAGGCGCCGTGAAGCTGGAGGATTGATGCCTCTCACACTGAAGAACCCCATCTGCCTGGCTCTGGATTCGCGCGACCCCGATCGTGTCGCCACGTTGGCTGCTGCCACCGAGGAACACGTCGGGATGTTCAAGGTTGGCCTCACGACATACATCTCTTTCGGGTCATACCTGACGTCATCGTTGAGCGCGCGACGCCCAGTGTTCTTGGATCTCAAGCTCCACGACATCCCCGCCCAGGTCGCAGGTGCGGTGCAGTCAGTCGGCGCGACGGGCGCCTCGCTTGTGACGATCCATGCCTCCGGGGGTGGCGAGATGATCAAGGCGGCTGTAGACGCTGCGGGAGACGTCACCGTTCTTGCTGTGACGATCCTGACCAGCCTCGATGACGCCTCGTTGTTCGAGATCGGCCTGACCGGGCCTACCGAGAAAGCAGTGCTAACCCTTGCCGAGCTCGCCATCGCCAACGGCGCCCACGGTCTTGTGTGCTCCCCGCTGGAGGTCGAGGCGATCAGGGCCCGCTTCGGACCCACGAAAGAAGGAGGCCCGCTCCTGGTGGTGCCCGGGATCCGGCCCGCAGGAAGCGATGCGGCGGATCAGCGCCGGACGATGAGTCCTACCGAGGCCTTGTCGGCAGGAGCGGATGTACTCGTGGTCGGGCGGCCCATCACCGACGCCGCGAACCCGGCAGAGGCAGCCCGAGCGATGGCGGAGCAGATCGCTTGAAGCCGTAATGAATCAAAACGAGATCATGGAGGTCCTGGAGGACCGCGGGGCAGTTATGCGCGGTCACTTCAGGCTCTCATCGGGTCGCCACTCGGACGTGTTCGCTCAGAAGTTTCGAGTGCTCGAACATCCTGGTCTGGCGCAGTCGTTCGGCGAACACATCGCTGAGTTGTTCGACAAGGAATTCACCGTCGTTGCCTCGCCGGCGATCGGAGCGGTCGTCCTCGGCTTCTGCACTGCTCTTTCGACACACGCCCGGTTCATCTTCGCCGAGCGCGTCGACGACAAGATGGCATTCAGACGCGGCTTCGAGATCGACCCGACGGACAGGGTCCTAGTGGTCGAGGACGTCGTAACTACCGGTGGTTCCGCTAAGGAAGTAGTCGATCTCGTCGGTGAAGCCGGTGCTCAAGTCGTCGGTGTCGGTGCGTTGATCGACCGCGTCGATGCTGCCCGGATCGACCTTGGAGTGCCGGTACATGCGCTGGCAACGCTTGAAGCGCACTCATGGGAAGCAGAGGGATGCCCTCTCTGCGCTGAGGGACGACCGTTGGACGACCCAGGTTCTCGTCGAAAGGCGACGAGCTAGAAGAGGTGGGGTTCACCTGCGGTTTCGCAGTCCTTCGTGGGTGGACAGCGATGCTCCGGCTTCTATAATCCGCGGACGGCTTTGGACCTCGACTTGGGGTCTTAGGAAGTGACCTGACCCCCTGAGGAGGAAATCACCCATGCCCTTGCCTCCGCCGCTTACGGAGGAGCAGCGCCGCCAAGCTCTCCAGAAGGCGGCAGTAGCGCGCCGGAAGCGCGCGGAGCTCAAAGAGCAATTGAAGTCTGGTCGCACGAGCCTCAAGGAACTGCTTGAACGAACGAGTGATGACATCGTCGGAAAGATGAAAGTGTCCGCCGTTCTGGAATCTCTGCCCGGTGTTGGTCGCGTTCGAGCGCGGAAGCTGATGGAGAAACTCGATATCTCAGATTCGCGAAGGATGCGGGGACTCGGCCTGAAGCAAAAAGAGAACCTGCTTAACGAATTCGCTCGCAGGTAGCGGGGTCAACTTGCCTCTGATCGTTGTCTCGGGCCCCTCGGGGGCAGGGAAAGGCACCGTCGTCAAAGAAGTGCTCAAGCGACGTCCCACCGTGCTGGTCTCTGTTTCTGCCACGACGCGGCCCGCCCGCAGCGGCGAACGCAACGCCCGGGACTACCACTTCATCTCGACCTCAGAGTTCATTGCTGCCCGGGATAGGGGAGATTTCCTGGAATGGGCAGAGGTCTACGGGAACCTCTACGGGACCCCACGTGGCCCGATCGAGAGGGCGATGGATCAAGGCAAGACCGTGCTGGCGGAGCTCGATATCCAGGGTGCTTTGGCGGTCAAAAGAGCCAAGCCGGAAGCCATCCTTGTGTTCATCGAGCCTCCCTCATTGGAGGATCTGATCTTGAGGCTCAGGGGGCGGGGCACAGAGGACACGGAATCGCTCTCCCGGAGGGTCAAAGCGGCCTACGTGGAGGTCAAGGCGAAGGGCGTTTACGACTACATAGTGGTTAACGACACGGTGGAGCGAGCCGCGGACGAGCTTGTCCGTATACTTGATGAACAAGGAGCAGCCCGGCGCTAGCGGTGCTCGCCCGGAGCAGCCCAGCCCAACCCGATCCAGAAAGGCCTAACCGTGATCGAACCGAAGATCGAGAATCTGTTGGAGCACGTCGATTCCAAGTACACGTTGGTGATCCTTACGGCCAAACGCAGCCGTCAGATCAACTCGTACTTCTCTCAACTGGGAGAGGGCATCGCCGAGTTCGCCCCCCCACAGATACCTATGAGTCCCGACCGCGCCCCCAAGCCTTTGTCGATCTCCATGCAGGAAGTCGAAGAGGGGCTGGTCACCTACGAACGAACAGAGCCGACCAAGTAACCACCTAGGTCTTCCATAGCCCCAAGGAGGGCTCGATGCACGACCAGGACCGGTCACAGGCCTTCACCGGCAAGAAGGTGATCCTCGGGGTCACCGGCGGCATCGCGGCCTACAAGGTCGTCCAGGTGGCACGCGATCTCTCGGAGTTGGGCGCCGACGTCCGCGTCGTCATGACCAGGTCAGCTGAACGGTTCGTTGGCAAGCAGACCTTTGCCGCGCTGACGGGGAATCCTGTGGGACAGGAGTTGTTCGGGTCGGGACCCGAGGTGCCTCACGTCGAACTTGCTCGTGGAGCCGATCTCGCGATCCTCGCTCCCGCGACGGCCAACACGATCGCCAAGATCGTGGCTGGGTTCGCAGACGATCTTCTATCGGCCACCTTCTTGACCGTGACCTGTCCGATCCTCGTGGTTCCCGCGATGCACACGGAGATGTGGCTGAACCCTGCGACCGAGCACAACATGGCCGTGCTCCTGGGTCGCGGTTACTACGTCAGCGGGCCAGCCACCGGTGCTCTTTCCTCCGGCGACGAAGGAGTTGGCCGCATGGTCGAGCCGGCTGCGATCATGGAAGAAGCAGCCGAGATCCTGATCCGCACCAGTTCGCTCGACGGCAAGCGGATCCTGATCACAGCCGGCGGCACGCGCGAAGCGATCGATCCGGTGCGCTACATCGGTAACCATTCCAGTGGTCGCATGGGGTACGTACTGGCTGAGGAGGCGGCACGTCGCGGCGCCAAAGTGACGCTCGTGTCGGGCTCTACACACTTGAGACCACCCATGGGGGTCGAGATCGTCCCCGCGTCGTCGGCCGAAGAGATGCACGAAGCGGTGCTGTCGCATGCCCCCGAGGCCGACGTGATCATCAAAGCAGCCGCCGTAGCAGACTTCCGACCAGACACAGCCGCTTTGGCAAAGATAAAGAAGGACACAGGTCCGCCCGAGATCAAGCTCGTCCCCACGACCGACATCCTGCGGGAGTTGGGACATGACCCGTCCTTGCGTAAGCCCGGGGCACTACTGGTTGGGTTCGCGGCAGAAACGGTGGACGATTCGACAGAGCTCGACGAGTTCGCTCGTCACAAGCTCGAGGCCAAAGGGGCGGACATCATCGTGGCCAATCAGGTTGGGGTCCCCGATTCAGGCTTCGAGGTGCCTACCAACCGGGCGGTGATGGCGACCAAAGCGGGGGTCGAGCCGCTCGGACTCGTTACGAAACTCGCTCTGGCCAAACGCCTGCTCGACAAGATCGCTGAGTTTCTCGCTCGCTAGGAGCGGGCCCGGAACCGTCTCACGCGCTGGGTAGGATGACCGGATACAACCAGAGACCCACGCTCCCAGAAGGGCATCGATCTTGACCACATCCAACGCGATAACGCCGTTCACTTCCGAATCGGTAACGGAAGGTCATCCAGACAAACTCGCCGACCAGATCTCGGATGCCGTATTGGACGAGATCCTCGCCGAGGACCCTTTCGCGCGTGTCGCGTGTGAAACCTTCCTGACTACCGGGTTAGTCGTCGTTGGTGGCGAGATCTCTACGACGACCTATGTGGACGTTCCGGCCGTGGTTCGGCGGACGATCACCGACGTTGGGTACACCTCTTCCAAGATCGGCTTCGACGGCGAAACCTGTGGAGTGTCCCTGTGCATCCAGGAACAGAGCCCCGACATCGCGACAGGCGTGGATGCCTCCTACGAGGCTCGCATGGGCGCTACTGAGGAGACCGATCTCGACTCCCAGGGGGCCGGCGACCAGGGGATGATGTTCGGGTACGCCTGTCATGACAACGAGGACCTGATGCCGATGCCGATCTGGCTCGCGCACAGACTCGCAAGACGCTTGTCCGAGGTTCGCAAGGCCGGCATCCTTCCGTACCTACGACCCGACGGGAAGGTTCAGGTCACGGTCGGGTACGAAGGTGGCTCACCGAAGACCCTCGAGACGATCGTCGTGTCAAGTCAGCATCAGCCCAATGTCGACATCGAGACTCTGTTGATGCCCGACCTCGTTCAGCATGTGATCGAGCCTCTTCTCCCGAACAACCTCGATGCCGAAGGGATGAAGGTTCTCGTGAACCCCACCGGCATCTTCGAGATAGGGGGGCCGCGGGCCGACACGGGACTCACGGGCCGCAAGATCATCATCGACACCTACGGAGGAATGGCCCGGCACGGTGGGGGAGCCTTCTCCGGCAAAGACCCAACTAAGGTCGACCGCTCGGCCGCCTATGCAGCGCGTTACGTAGCCAAGAACGTCGTTGCTGCTGGTCTTGCAGACCGATTCGAGATGCAGGTCGCCTATGCCATCGGTGTCGCTCATCCCGTCTCGATCCTTTACGAGACCTTTGGAACCGAAACAGTGGACCCCGCGAAGATCCAGGTTGCGATCGAAGAGGTCTTCGATCTTCGGCCGGCCGCGATCATCCGTGATCTTGACCTTCGCCGACCGATCTACCGAAACACCGCCGCGTACGGGCACTTTGGGCGATCCGATAAAGACTTCACTTGGGAGCAGACCGACAAAGCAGAGGAGCTCAAGCGTCTCTGCAGCTGATCGCAGAAGTCGTCCCCCTAGTTAGCGCATGGGCGGTCGACAAGACTTTCAGCTATGCCGTTCCGTCTGAACTCGACGTGTCAGTGGGGTCCCTCGTAAGAGTGCCCTTCGGGGGCCGCAAGGTGCGTGGCGTTGTGGTGGCTGTCACTGAGGGTGACGGGGCGGAGCTTGAGGAGGTCTTGGGTCTCGTCGTCGTTCCTCCGATCGCGCCGCCTCCGATGCACGAGGTTCTAGAGTGGGTGGCCCAGCGATACGTAACACCGCGAGGGGTCGTATTCGATAGGGCGGTCCCGCCACGGGTCCGGGTCGGAGCCGTTGAGCGAGGGCCAGAGCCAGCTTTCCAGGTGCCCGATCTCCTAGCAGGCTATGTCGGCGGAGATGATCTTCTACGAGCCCTCCGCGGCGGTGAGCCTGGACTGTGGTGCCTCCAGGCTCTCCCTACCCACGAACATGGCGATCTGATCTCGGAGCTGGTCGGTGCGCTGGAGAGTGGTCAGGCCCTGGTTGCGTTACCCGAGGTTCGTTGGGGATCTCCGGTGGCAGAGCGTCTGGTCGGATGTTTCCCCAACGCCGTTCGAGCCGACTCGTCTGTGAGCGATGCCGAACGCTCCGCCGGTTGGTTGGCCCTCGCTGCAGGACACCGGATCGGTGTCGGCAGTCGGTCGGTCGTGTACGCCCCGGCTCCCGATCTCCGCCTCTTGGTTCTTGACGATGAGGCGAATCCAACCTTCAAAGAGGACCGCTCGCCGCGAATCGACGCGCGACGAGTTGCGCAGCGTCGCGCCGAGCACGCGGGAGCGATCTGCGTGATGCTCGCCGACGGGCATTCCATGGAGTACTCCCTGCATCCCGACGTGCGGTGGGTGGCACCCGAGAAGGGGGCTTTGAAAGCCGCAAGCCCGAACGTCGAGATCATCGAACAGAGCGAGGACGGGGTCTCACGCGAACTGCATCGCAGCATCGCATCGACCTTGCGCGACAACAAACGCGTTGCTCTCCTTGCACCGCGAGGCGGGTATGCAAGGTCACTTTGGTGCAAGGATTGTCGTCGGTCGGTTAGGTGCCCTCGGTGTGAGACGGGCGTCATCTACGAGCGCGCGACCAGATCGGCTCGATGTCCACATTGCGCGTTCTCCGGCCGTGCCCCCGACGTTTGTCCCACCTGCGGCTCGACAGAGTTCCTCTATCTGGGAGCGGGCACAGAGAGACTCGAGCAGCAACTTGGCTCGATGTTTCCCCGAGCGAAAGTGGCTCGGATGGATCCGAGTGTCCTAGCCGAGGGAGACGAGGCGCCGAAGATCGACGCCGACATCTACCTCACAACTTGGATCGGCACCAAAGCGGCGCTGCGACCACCGGTGGATCTGGTTGCCGTCCTAGATGCGGACGGCCTGCTACGGAGACCGGATTTCCGAGCCGCGGAGAACGGATATCTCGCGTTCGTCGAGATGGCGAGATGGGCAGGCCCGGCTTCGGAGGGAGGACATCTCGTGATCCAGACGCGTGAGCCGATGCACCATTCGATCCAAGCGGTGGTGCGCTCCGATCATCGGTTCTTCGTCGAACGGGAAGCCGAGGTTCGAAGAGACCTCTCTTATCCGCCCTTCTCAGAGCTCATCCGCCTTCGTTCGACCGGCCCTCTCGCGACCGCCTTGATGGACAGCGTTCGCGAAACGCTGGCGGGCGAAGAGGTGAGCATCCTCGGACCCATAACAGTTCGGGTGGGGGACTCGGAGGTTCAAGAGGTGCTGCTCAAATGCGTCGATGCCGACCCGATCTCGGAGCGGCTGCGGGGTATCCTGCCGAACGTCCCTCGAGGCTCGACCCTGCGGGTCGATGTCGATCCGAGATGAGAGGAATCGTGCACGACTGATGGCTGTTCTACGTATCCGGATGTTTGGCGATCCCGTTCTAAGAGAGAAAACGCGGGAGGTAACTAAGGTCACCGATCTGCATCGGCGTTTGATCGCCGACATGATCGACACCATGAGGGAAGCACCCGGTGTCGGGCTTGCGGGTCCCCAGGTGGGTGTGCTGGAACGGATCTTCGTCTGGGAAACCGACGATGAGTTCGGGGCGGTGATCAATCCCGTGATCGTGGCTAGGTCCGAGGAGACCTTCACAGAGGAAGAAGGCTGTCTCTCGATACCGGGCCTCGCCTATAACGTGGAACGAAATCTCGAAGTGACGGTCGAGGGGCTGGACGCCGACGGGGAACCGATCAGCCTCAGCGCGAACGACTTGAGGGCTAGGTGCTTCCAGCACGAGATCGATCATCTCGATGGGGTGCTGTTCATCGACCATCTCTCGGAGGCAGATCGCAAGGAAGCGCTTTCGACGTTACGAGACCAAGCACTGGGATTGCCGACGAGTATCAGGCGTGTGCCGGAGGACGAACGACTCTGAAAGCCGTGTTCTTCGGAACCCCCGACTGGGCCGTGCCGAGCCTGCAGGCTCTGATCGATTCCGATATCGAGGTTGCCGCGGTGGTGACGAACCCGGATAAGCCGGCTGGTCGCGGCTATGAGTTGAAGGCGCCACCGGTGAAGTTGGCGGCAGAGGCAGCTGGACTAAAAGTCATGCAACCACCGAAGGCGCGCGACCCGGAATTCCTCGAATGGTTCCGGGCGATAGGTTCAGACGTTGCACCCGTGGTCGCTTACGGGAAGTTGCTGCCCGCCGAGGCGCTCGCCATCCCGCGCTTGGGGTTCGTGAATCTCCACTTCTCTCTGCTGCCCGCGTTCCGTGGAGCGGCCCCCGTGCAGCGCGCGGTGATGGAAGGACTCGAAAAGACAGGGATCTCGATCATGGTCCTCACCGAGGGCATGGACGAAGGTCCCGTTATCGCGGCTTCGGAAGTGAACATCGGTCCGGAGGAAACCACCGGCGAACTAGGTGCTCGGCTCGCCGACATAGGGGGCCCTTTACTCGTCGATGCTCTCGAGCGATATGAACGAGGGGAGCTGACCCCGGTCGAGCAGGACCATGACAAAGCCACGTACGCCGCGAAGATCGACAACGCCGAAGCGCGCATCGACTGGACAGAACCGGCAATCAAGATCCATGACCTGGTGCGGGGCCTTAACCCAGTACCGGGCGCGTGGACGACCCTGCGGGGAGAACGGCTCAAGATCCATCGAACCCAACGCGTGGATGGGTCCGGCGAGGCCGGGATGATCGTCGATCCTTCGGGTCCGGCGGTTGCTACGGGCTCCGGGGCGCTGCTTCTGACCGAGGTTCAACCGGCGGGCAAGCGTCCTATGTCCGGCAGCGATTTTTCCCGAGGCGCACGTCCGGGTTCCGACGAGCGTTTCGAGTAAGGATTAGACATGGCGAAGCTGCAACTGGCTCCTTCGATCCTCACAGCGAACTTCGCCGCTCTCGGGAGCGAGGTGGCCTCGGTCGAGCCCTTCGTCGACTGGTTCCATCTCGACGTGATGGATGGCCACTATGTGCCCAACATCACCTTCGGCCCCGACGTCGTCGCCGGTCTCCGGGGGATCGTGGATACCCCCTTCCACGTCCACCTGATGATCGAGCGGCCCCTGGACTACGTGGATAGGTTCGTCGAGGCGGGAGCCAACCGGATCTCCTTCCACCCTGAGGTTGTGGACGATGTTGGGAAGGCCATCGAAGCCATCCGGACCGCCGGGGCTGGTCCGGGGCTGGCCATCCATCCCGACGTACCATTACAAAAGGTGCATAACTACCTGCCGGACGTCGATGTGATCCTCATGATGACGGTCAGGCCGGGGTTCGGGGGGCAGAGATTCATCCCGGAAGTCCTGCCCAAGATCGCCGAAGGTCGGAGGATTGTTGAGGAGAGGGCCCTGGATGCCGTTATAGAGGTAGATGGTGGTGTGAATCTTGCAACGGTGGACCTGGCAGTCCAAGCTGGGGCGGACATTATCGTTGCCGGAAGCGCCATCTTCGATGGCGTCGATGCTCCCGCCGCGGCGGGGCGACTGAGGGAAAGGCTTGACCAGTTGGGTGAGACGCGATGAGCGATTCAAGAGAGCTCATCCTGGTTGCAGACGACGACGAAGACATAGTTCGTTTCGTCGAGGTCAACCTGCGCCTGGAAGGCTTCGAGGTGCACACCGTCTCGGATGGAGAGGCGGCGCTTCATGCTGCCCACGACATGAACCCCGACCTGGTTCTCCTGGACGTCATGATGCCCAAGCTCGACGGGTTCGAGGTCTGCCAGCGGCTGCGCAGTGACTCGCGCACCAAGCATCTCTCCGTGATCATGTTGACGGCGAAATCACTGTCGGCCGACAAGGTCGTGGGTCTGACCGCCGGCGCCGACGACTACATGATCAAGCCGTTCGATCCCATCGAGTTGGTTGCTCGGGTGAAGAGCGCCCTTCGACGGAGCAAAACGATGCGTGGGCTCAACCCCTTAACGCAACTCCCGGGCAACGTCGAAGTTCAGGAGCAAGTTGCGAAGCGGGTCGACGAGGCCAAGCCATTCGCCTTGCTCTACATCGACCTCGACAACTTCAAGGCTTTCAACGACCATTACGGGTTCCTGCGTGGAGACGAAGTCATCAAACTCCTCGCCGCCTGTGCGCGAGAGTCTCTCGACGCCCACGGTGGGATGGGGTCGTTCGTCGGCCACATCGGTGGTGACGACTTCGTTGCGATCGTTCACCCGGACGAAGCCGAGTCTCTCGCCAAGGACCTGATCAACCGTTGGGATCAGCAGATCTTGTCCCACTACGATCCCGACGATGCCTCACGTGGCGAGATCGAAGTCGCCGACCGCAAGGGCACCGTTCACCGCTATCCCATCACTAGTGTCTCCATCGGGATCGCCAGCAACTCACAGCGCCCGATCAACTCCCACTGGGAGGCCTCCGAGATCGCCGCCGAGATGAAGGCGTTCGCCAAGCGCGAGTCTCACTCCTCATACGCGATCGACCGCCGTCGAGCTCCTCACGACGAAGAAGAGATGGAACGCACCGAATCCGGCGCCCGCGCCCAGGCCTAACGCTCGGAGGACACTGCTCCTCGGGCACCCGCTCGCTTCGCTCGCTCATCCTCAAGGCCCGCAGGGAACCTGCGAGCCTTGCATCCAGTGCCCTCGGTAACAGTGTCCTCCTCGCTATTGGGGGTCGCAGCCCTTGCAAACAGTGCCCCTCATGCATGGTCCGTCGGCGAAGCTCCTTACCACCGGTGACGACCGGAAACCGTTCCGGGCAGTGGAAACCTATGTTCTTGACTGGGTGGTCAAGTTATAGGTGGGGCGGGTATCATCGGTGGTGAGAGATAGACCTCTTCGGGGCAGGGTGTGATTCCCGACCGGCGGTGACAGTCCGCGAGCCCTGAGGTGAGAAGCCACCACCTCAGCGGTTGACCCGGTGGAATCCCGGGACCGACGGTAAAAGTCCGGATGGGAGAAGAGGCGAGATGGACCGGCCGCGCCTGGCGCGCCCGGGACCGGCGTGTTCGCCTACCCATCTCTACCCCGAAGAGCTTTGACGGGAGTGGAGATGACGGAGATGCACGAGCGCTACATGGCAAAGGCCCTCGAGCTTGCCGCGCGCCCGGCCTTCACTTCTCCGAATCCTCGTGTGGGCTGTGTGGTGGTGCGCGACGACCAGGTCATCTCCGAGGGTTTCCACGAGGGAGCCGGCACCGAGCACGCCGAGGCGGTTGCGCTCAAAGATGTCGACGCTCGAGGTGCCACCCTCTACGTCAATCTCGAGCCCTGCGATCACCAGGGCAGGATGCCGCCGTGCGCGCCGGCGATAGTCGCGGCGGGGATCGAGCGGGTGGTTATCGCTACCGAGGATCCCGACCCTCGGGTCGATGGCGGTGGTATCGCGCATCTCCGTTCGGCAGGTATCAAGGTCGACGTCGGGGTTCTGGCAGAGCGTGCACGGAGATTGAACCGAGCGTTCTTCCACCGTCACCTAACGGGTCGTTCGTTCCTAACGCTCAAACTTGCGATGAGCCTCGACGGCAAGGTTGCCGCCACGGATGGTTCTTCACGCTGGATCACCTCCGAGGAGACGCGTAAACGCGTTCACGCCCGTCGATTGGAAGCCGATGCTGTGATGGTGGGAGCCGGAACCGTGCTTGCAGACGATCCCTTGTTGACGGCGCGACACGTAGAGGCACCACGTCAACCACTCAAGGTCATCATCGATCCGCGCGGTCGGACGCCTACGGGAGCGCGTGTGCTGAAAGAGCCTGGAAGCGTCCTTATCGCGACGAGCTCCTCGTCACCGCATGAGATCCAGACGTCTTGGAAGGAATCGGGGGCGGAGGTTCTGGTCCTGCCCTCAACCGGTGACGGCGTGGACGTCGTTGCGTTGCTCGAGATCCTCGCCTCGCGTGAGGTGCTCGAGGTGTATTGCGAAGGTGGTGCCAAGCTTGCGACTCACCTCCTGAAACAGGATGCGGTCGACGCGCTTGAGCTCCACTACGGACCGCTACTCCTCGGCGAAGGCGTCGGACTCGGAGAGCTCGGCATAGGGACCATCGCGGAGGCCAGGCGCCTGGAGATGGTGGCCGCCGAACGAAGCGGTGAAGACCTGATCGTTTCCCTGGAGAGGTCGCGCTGATGTTCACGGGGATAGTCGTCGAGCAGGGGACCATCCGCAAAGCGCGCGGACGGAATGTCATGACGCTCGAGATCGAGGCTCCCGGCGTAGCGCGGGACCTCGGACTTGGGGACTCGGTCTCCGTCAATGGGGTTTGTCTCACGGCAACCGCGACAGGCAGGCGTCGTTTCGAAGTAGAGGCTGTGCCGGAAACGCTCGCTCGGACCACTATCGGGAAACTAGGCCGTGGATCACAGGTGAACCTCGAGCTTCCGTTACGCATCGCCGATCGGCTCGGTGGGCACATGGTTCAAGGGCACGTGGATGGAACCGCGACGGTGATCCGCATCGAAGAAGAAGACTCCGCGAAACGGTTCTGGTTCGAAACTCCCGAGGACTTACTTCGTTACATGGTCGCCAAGGGATCGATCACCTTGGATGGTGTGTCCCTGACCTTGGTCGAGGTCGGGCGCTCGAGCTTCCAGGTGGCGCTGATCCCGCACACCCTCGACGCAACGACGCTGGGGCGTCTCAAGGTCGGATCGAAGGTCAACGTCGAAGTCGATGTACTTGCGAAATACGTAGAGCGTTTGATGGACAGGAGCTGAGATGGCACTTGCAACGATCGAAGAAGCGATCCAAGAGATCAAGGAAGGTCGGATGGTCATCGTCGTTGACGACGAGGACCGCGAGAACGAGGGCGACCTGATATTCGCGGCAGAGAAGGTGACTGCCGAGCACATCAGCTTCATGGTGAACCATTGCTCCGGCATCATCTGCGTGCCGATGGAGGCAGACAGACTCGACGCTTTGAAGCTGCCTCTGATGGCGGTCGACAACACCGAGGCGATGCGGACGGCCTTCACGGTCAGCGTGGACGCCGCCCAAGGCGTCAGCACCGGGATCTCGGCGGCCGATCGAGCTAGAACCGTCCGCACGCTGTTGGATGCCGATGCCAAGCCTGAAGACCTGGCGAGGCCGGGCCACATCTTTCCCCTGCGTTACTGCCCCGGTGGTGTTCTGCGCCGGGCCGGCCACACAGAGGCGGCGGTAGACCTAGCCCGGATGGCCGGGCTAACTCCTGCTGGCGTGCTCTGCGAGTTGGTGAACGCCGATGGGACGATGAAGCGGATGCCCGAGCTCGAGGCCTTCGCATCGGAACATGATCTGAAGATCATCACGATCGCAGACCTCATCAAGTACAGACGGCGCTACGAGAAGCTCGTCGAGCGTGTAACGGAAGCACGGATCCCCACGGCGTTCGGGGAGTTCAGGGCGATCGCTTACGACAGTCACGATGGCCGCGAGCACGTAGCACTTGTGAAGGGCGACCCGTCCGACAAGGACGACGTTCTGGTGAGGGTGCACTCCGAATGTTTCACCGGCGATGTCATCGGAAGCATCCGCTGTGACTGCGGCACGCAACTCTCCGATGCGATGCAGAAGATCGAGCAGGAGGGCGAGGGGATCGTCGTCTACATCCGCGGACATGAGGGCCGCGGGATCGGGCTGCGCCACAAGCTCGAGGCTTATGCGTTACAGGATCGCGGTTTCGACACCGTCGAGGCGAACGTCGAACTCGGCTTCGCCCCCGATGCAAGGGACTACGGGGTAGGGGCCCAGATCCTCGTCGACCTCGGGATCACGACCATGCGTCTACTTACGAACAACCCCACTAAGCGAGCGGGCCTCGAGGGCTATGGGTTGAAGATCACTGAGAGGGTGCCTCTTCAGTCCGCTCCCAATCCCGAGAACATCCGGTACCTGACCGCTAAGAAGGAGAAATTGGGCCATCTGCTCGATTCCTTAGCAGAGGCCGACTCACTCACGTCGGAGGAGGAAGTGCGATGACGCAGGTTCACGAAGGAAGCTTCGACGCCAGAGACCTCCGGGTCGCGATCGTTGCGTCGCGGTTCAACGAAACCATCAGCGAGAGGCTCGTTGACGGAGCGGTGGATTGTCTTACGAGGCATGGTGTCCCGGCCGACCAGGTTCGCGTCGCATGGGTACCGGGGGCCTTCGAGCTCCCTGGGGTCGCGCGACGCTTCGTCGATTCGGGCGAGGTCGACGCGGTGGTCTGCATCGGTGTCGTGATCAGGGGTGAGACTGCACACTTCGACTATGTGGCCGGGCAGGCTATGACGGGCATCGGAGAACTCGCATCACGGGGCGAGATTCCCGTTACGTGCGGGATCCTGACCACAGAGAACACCGATCAAGCATCTGATCGCGCAGGAGGCAAGATGGGGAACAAGGGCTTCGAAGCGGCTCTGGCTGCCATCGAGATGGCGAACCTCTATGCGCAGTTGCCCAAGCCGATAACTCGAGGGGAAAGCTAAGTGCTCAAGCTCGTTGTTCCGAAGGGTTCACTCGAACAGGCAACGTTCGATCTCTTCGAGGCGGCCGACCTTCGCATCGGACGGGGGAGCGACCGCGACTACCGTGGATCCATAGAAGACCCCCGGATCGACTCGGTTGCGGTGCTGAGACCACAAGAGATCCCCGTTTACGTCGAGGATGGGTACTTCGATCTGGGTGTCACCGGCGAAGACTGGATCGCCGAGACCGGAAGCAAGGTCGTCAACGTGACTCCGCTGAACTATTCGAAGCAAACCGACAAGCCGGTCAAGCTCGTGCTCGCCGTTCCACGTGATGTGGGTATCACGTCGGCCGAGCAGATCAAACCCGACTCGCGGATCTCCACGGAGTTTCCGAACATCACAAAGGCCTACTTCGAGAAGCTCGGAATCCCTGTGAGGGTGTTCCTTTCCTATGGAGCAACGGAAGCCAAGGTGCCCGAGATCGTGGACGCCATCGTGGATCTCACCGAAACCGGCTCGACACTGAGACGCAACGGGATGGAGATAGTGGACGTCTTGATGGAGTCCAGGACCCAGCTGATCGCCAACCCGACCGCGTGGGAAGACCCAGCCAAGCGCAAAGCGATCGAGGAGCTCACCATCCTTCTCCTCGGGGCCGTCGATGCCCGAGGCAAAGTGCTGGTGAAGCTGAACGTCGACGAGACCAACCTGAAAGCGGTCGTCGACCTTCTTCCCGCTATGCGGGCACCCACCGTTTCTGAGCTTGCGGAGACGGGGTACTTCGCGGTCGAGACCGTGGTGCCGAAATCCACCATCAACACCCTCATCCCGCAGTTGAAGGCTCTGGGGGCCGAAGACATCTTGGAGCTACCGGTCACCAAGATCGTCCACTGAGCTTCTCGGTGAGTGACCCGGACAAATGGAACGCCCTCGGGCTGCGTACTGTGCTAGCGTTCACCCCGTTTGGTACGGGGGATGGATGTGCAGGAAAGAGAACGGCCTGTCGGCCTCCGTCGCAGGAAAGGAAGTGGAAGTAGTGGCACAAGGTGTGGTCAAGTGGTTCAGCAATGAAAAAGGTTACGGGTTCATCTCGCAGCCGGATGGCGAGGACGTGTTCGTGCACTTCTCTGCGATCCAGACGGAAGGCTACAAGTCGCTCGAGGAAGGGCAGTCTGTAGAGTTTGACGTCACGGAAGGCCCTAAGGGCAAGCAGGCTTCGAACGTACGCGCCGTCTAACGGCGATCAAAACACCATCAGGAAGGGGCCCCGATAGGGGCCTCTTCCGCGTTTACGGGTTGATCGTTGGGCCTTGGCCCGCCACGCCTTCTGCGTAAGCCATCTGGAGTTGCGCCAGCGTCTGGCGAAGGGGTTGCTCCACGTTGCCGAGCTTGTCCCCAACGCTGTTCAAGAGTCCGGTGAGGGCATCGATCGCAAGCTGAGCATCCGAGGCGTGCCCCATGTCGAGCTTCGTTGCGGCCACGTTCGCAAGAGTGACCGCAGTGTTCACGACCCACTCGATCGATGGTCTGCGAGCGATCTCTTCAGCGATGGCACGAGCCTCGGCTTCTGCCTCCGGCGTCCACACCTCTTCGGTCATGCTCGGCACAGGCTGTGCTGACTCGCTCGGCTCGGGCGCGGCTTCTATCGGGGGAGTGGCGACCGGAGAGGGTTGAGGGGCGGCTTCGCTGGTCGGACGAGAGCTCACACGCTTGTCGACTACCCGTGGCCCCCGCTGTTCGTCTTGTTCCTTGGATGTGTCCGCCATAAGCCTTCCCTCGATGCTTGCTGGTATCATCTTGTGAAGATGTGCCAAGAAGGGCGCCGACGGCGACCCTCACCTCCAGGCCGCAAGGAAACATATAGGCCCATGAGGTTCAGGTGTTACCGCTGCGGAGACACGTTCTCCGTCCGAGCCGGTGGCGTCCATTCTTGGCGTCATCGGCTTTTGTCATAGTTGCCGGAAAAAGGAGTTTGGGATCGCAACAGAGCTGAGGGTGAACGACCGCATCCGAGTGCCTCAGGTACGCCTCGTGGCAGCGGATGGGTCCCAAGTGGGGATCGTCGAAACAAGCAAGGCGCTCCAGATGGCCGAAGACGCGGATCTTGACCTCGTTGAGGTTGCCGGAAAAGCAGATCCTCCTGTTTGCAGGATCATGGATTACGGCAAGTACAAGTACGAGATGGACCAGCGTCAGAAAGAGGCCCGCAAGAAGCAGAGTCTCGTCGTCGTCAAAGAGATGAAGATGCGACCGAAGATCGACTCGCACGACTACGAGACGAAGAAGGGTCACGTCGTTCGCTTCCTGCGCCAAGGGGCCAAGGTCAAGGTCACGATCATGTTCCGCGGACGCGAGATGGCACATCAGGAGTTGGGTCGCAAGATCCTCGACCGCCTGTCCACGGACGTGGAGGAGATCGCAAAGGTCGACCAACCACCGAAGGTCGATGGTCGCAACATGACGATGGTTCTCACCCCTCACAAAGATGCGGTCGCACCAAGACCCGCCTCAAGTCCACCGAAGTTCAAAGAACCGAAACCTGTAGTTGTGGAGCTCGAGCCCGAGTTGGAAGAAGACGACGAAGCTTCCGACTCGACGCCGAAGCCCCCGAAGGTCACTCGAGCCGAGGGAGGTTGAAATGCCAAAGATGAAGACTCATAAGGGAGCCGCAAAGCGATTCAAGATCACGCCTACGGGCAAGATCCGGCGTCGCCGCGCGTTCAAGAACCACATGCTCGAGAAGAAAACGGCAAAGCGCAAGAGACACCTCAGCGCGCCTGACGCGCTTGTCGCCGACGCCGATCGCAAGCGCATCCAGCGGCTGCTGGGTAAATAGCGCTACCGACTCAAGAAGGGAGAACCGATGCCACGCGTCAAGCGCAGCGTCCCGGGCCGGGAGCGCCGAAGGAAGGTCCTAGACCAGACCAAGGGGTACTACTCCTCACGCGGGAAGCACTTCAAGGCCGCCAAGGAACAGCTCACGCACTCGGGTGTCTATGCCTACCGTGACCGCAGGGCCCGTAAGGGTGAGTTCCGTCGCCTCTGGATCATGCGGATCAATGCTGCATCCCGGCAGCACGGCCTCAGCTACAACCGGTTCATGTCCGGTCTGAGGTTGGCCGAGATCGAGGTCGACCGAAAGATCCTGGCAGAGCTAGCCGTTAACGAGCCCGAAGCATTCGCAGGTCTCGCGGAGTTGGCCAAGCAGTCCCTAGACAAGGCCGCTAAGGCTGCTTCTTAGCGAGTTCTCGGGCCGTGATCGTCTGTTCGATCGCGCCCCAGGCACAGCAGCATGCTGACAAGTCTTCAGAACCCCCGCGTGCTCCTCGCGTGGAAACTCCATCGGAAGAACTTCCGAGACGACGAACGCGCCTTTCTAGTCGAGGGGCCGAAGGTCATCGCTGCAGCTGCCGCAGCCGGAGCGAACTTCATCGATCTCTTCGCCCTTCCGGGGGATGAGGCCCTTGACCTACCGCTTCCGATCGAGCCAACCCTCGTATCCGAGCCGGTGATGAAGGCCATCGCCGATACCGCTACGCCCCAGGGACCGGTAGGCATCGTCGGGATGACCGACGTCGGCCTCGAGGAGATCAAGGAGACGGATCTGGTCTTGGTACTCGCTTCCGTGCGGGACCCGGGCAACGCCGGGACCCTTCTGCGTTCCGCCCAGGCCGCTGGCGCCGGAGCCGTGATCTTTACGAAGGGGTCCGTTGATCCGTTCTCGCCGAAGACGGTGAGGGCATCGGCCGGCGCGGTCTTTGCGTCGAGCTTGGTGAGGGATGTGGAGGCGGCTGAGATCCGTAAGGTCCTGGATGGATTCCGTTTCCTGGGAACCGATGCCTCGGTGGGCAAGGATGTCTACACCGTTGAACTAACCGGTCCGATCGCCCTGTTCCTAGGCAACGAGGCTTGGGGGCTCACCGAAGACGTGCGACGTCTTATGGATGGCGTGGTGGCCATACCGATGCCTGGGCCGGCCGAATCACTGAACGTCGGTGTTGCCGGGTCGCTGCTCCTGTTCGAGGCGGTGCGACAGCGCCGCGAACCCTCGTCGTAGGCTCTCGCCCGATGGATGATGACGCACGCTTCGCCGAGATGATCTCGAAGATCGCGCACGAACTCCGTTCCCCGCTGACGTCGGTGAAGGGGTTCTCTGCCACACTGCTCTCTCGCTGGGACAGGTTCGACGATACGCAGCGCTACGGGCTGATCGAGGCGATCCACTCGGATGCCGAAAGGATGAGCAGGATCGTGTCGGAGGTTCTAGACCTAGCTCGCTTGGAATCCAACCAACTCGAACTCAACAAACAGAGCGTCCAAGTTGATGCGATCCTCAACAAAGCCGTCGATAACGTTTCATCACTGGACGGGGCAGACCGCATCGACATCTCTGTATCCGACACCGTTGTTGCGTTAGCGGACCCGGATCGTCTTCAGCACATCCTCTTCAACCTCGTCGAGAACGCAGTGAAGTTCTCTGATGAAGGGCCGATCGAAGTCGTCGCGATGCATAGCGACGGAACCGTTGTTATCCGAGTGAGTGATAAGGGTGTCGGCATAACTCCCGAGAGACTCGGCGATATCTTTCACGGCCCCGGTCCGACAGGACAATCAGCAACTCCCAGGGGGACCGGACTAGGCCTCTACCTGACGAAGAAGCTCGTTGAAGCACACGGAGGAACGATCGAAGTTTCGAGCACAGTCAACGAAGGGTCGACCTTCATCGTCTCGCTGCCTGCGGTGACCGCATGAGTACCGAGGATCTGAAGCAGCGATTCAGCGACGTTCGCAGCGAAGCGCTCGAGAAGGTCGCCCGTGCAACGGATATGGCATCTCTGGAAGAGGTGCGCGTCCGAACACTTGGGCGGAAGGCTCCACTGGCTCAAGCCCGTGCCTTACTCAAAGACGTCCCAGGTGATCAGCGCAAAGAAGTGGGCCAACTCGCCAACTCGGTTCAGGCCGACATCGAGGCGGCGATCCAAGTCAAGAGTGACGAGTTCTCGAGCGCCGAGATGAGCCAACGCTGGGAACGCGAGCAGATCGACGTGACCTTGCCGGGTTCGACGGTCCCTCCTGGGGCGGTTCATCTCCTCACGAGAACGTTGTGGGAGATCGTCGATGTCTTCATCGGTCTCGGGTACCAGGTCAAGGAGGGCCCCGAGGTCGAGTACTCGAGGTACAACTTCGACGCGCTGAACACCCCGTACCAGCATCCCTCCCGATCGCCTGTGGACACGTTCTACATCGAGGGGAAGGGCGAGGAAGTGTGCCTGCGAACGCAGACATCACCGATGCAGATCCGGGTGATGGAAGGACAGGCGCCCCCCGTGTACGTGGTCGTTCCCGGTCGCGTGTACCGGAGGGACACCATCGATGCGACGCATCTCCAGCAGTTCTTCCAGCTCGAAGGCCTGGCGGTTGACGAGGGCATCACTATGGGCGACCTGAAGGGGACGCTCGAGACCTTCGCGGCGAGCTGTTCGGTGACAACCTGCAGGTGAGACTGCGGCCGCACTTCTTCCCTTTCACGGAGCCTTCGGCAGAGATGGACGTCGAGTGCTTCTTGTGCCGGGGCGCGGATCCTCGTTGCCGGGTCTGCAAGGGGGAAGGTTGGGTCGAGATCCTCGGTTGCGGCATGGTTCACCCGAGCGTGCTCGAGGGGGTCGGATACGACACCGAAAAGTACACGGGGTTCGCATTCGGGATGGGAGTCGAGCGGATAGCGACGATCGCCCACGGAGTGAATGACCTTCGGCTGCTTTACGAGAACGACATCCGATTCCTTCACCAGTTCGGGGGGATCGTGTGAGGGTTTCTCTCAGCTGGATGAATGACTATGTCGACGTCTCAGGGATCGAGCTGCCCGAGTTCGAAGAGCGCATGACTATGACGGGGACCAAGGTCGAATCGATCCAACAACTCGGTGGCGAGATCGAGGGGATCGTGGTTGCCGAGGTTCTGAGCATCGAACCGCACCCCAACGCAGACAACCTCTCGATGGTCGAGATTTCGACCGGCGATGAAACTTCACGCGTGGTTTGTGGAGCGAAGAACTTCTCGGTAGGGGATCGAGTGCCCTACGCGGCTCTCGGTTCCAGACTCCCGGGACTAGAGATAACGGCCCGCAAGATAAGGGGCGAGGTCAGCAAAGGGATGCTCTGCTCTGGTTCCGAGCTTGGGATAAGCAAGGACGGGTCCGGCTTACTGATCCTCCAACCCGATGCACCACTCGGCGGCGCCATCGTTCCGCTACTCGGATTGGACGACGTGATCGTGGAGTTCGAGATCACGCCGAACCGCCCCGACTGTCTAAGCATCATCGGGATCGCTCGTGAGGTGGCGGCGGTTTTCGGGCGAGACCTCAAGATCCCCGAGGCGGGACTCGAGACGGAAGACCTCGAGTGCCCCACCGAGATCGAGATCGCGGATCCCACAGGATGCCCGCGCTACCTTGCGCGCTACTTGGAAGGCGTCAAGGTCGGTCCCTCGCCGGCGTGGATGGCAGCGAGGCTTCTTGCCGCAGGCGTGCGCCCCATATCCAACATCGTCGACGCGACCAACTATGTGCTCATGGAGACCGGACAGCCTCTCCACGCTTTCGACGCTACGAAGATCGGTGGGAACAAGATCATCGTTCGCCGAGCGAAAGCGGGAGAGAAGCTCACCACCCTGGATGATGTCGAGCGGACGCTCGACGAACAAGATCTTGTCATCGCCGATGCAACACGAGCACTGGCGCTCGCCGGAGTGATGGGCGGCGAGGACTCCGAGGTGTCGGACGACACGACGAGCGTCGTGCTTGAGTGTGCCGCGTTCGACTCGGCATCTGTCGCTTTCACAAGCCGTAGGCATGGCCTTCGCACCGAAGCCTCGGCCCGCTTCGAGCGCGGGACGAACGTCGAGGCGATCCCTTACGCAGCGGCTCGCTGTGCACGCTTCATGAAGGAGATGGCGGGCGGAAGGGTCGCGCGTCGGGAGCCGGACGAGCACCCGGTCGTTCAGGAGCGAGCCCAGATCACGCTTCGACCTCAGCGAACGAATGCGGTACTCGGCATGGACGTACCGAGCACCCGCCAAGCAGAACACCTTCGAGCGATCGGCATAGATGTCACCGAGGGGGAGGTCCTAGAGACGGTGATCCCGCCCTTCCGGCCGGACCTCGTTAGGGAAGCAGACCTCATCGAGGAGGTTGCTCGACTCGAGGGTTACGAGAAGCTTCCTTCCACGGTCAGCACCGGACCTGCCGGCTATCTAACGGCAGAACAGCACTCTGTTCGCCGGATAACCCGCACTTTGGGCGCCCAGGGGATGACCGAGGCATGGACCAGTTCCTTCTTCGCGAAGACCGACCTCGACCTTCTGGGCCTGGATGGTGATCATCCGGCCCGCCGGGTGATCGAGGTATCGAATCCGATGGTGGAGCAAGAGGGCGTCCTGCGCAGCACGATGCTCCCCGGACTGCTGCGGTCGGTAGCCCGAAACGCTGCCCATCACGTGCAGGGTGTCGGTCTCTTCGAGATCGCCAACATCTACGAACCAACGACGGGGGATCTGGCGGAAGAGCAACTGATGCTCGGAGCAGTGATGTCGGGCGACCGCGTCCCGAAGTCGTGGCGCGGGCCGGCCGAGAGATGGGACTTCTTTTCCGCCAAGGGAGTACTCGAGTCGGCTGTTGCCTCGCTGGGCATAAGCGGCCTTACCTTCGACGCATTGGCCGGGCAGCGGGCGCCTTTCCACCCCACACGCGGGGCGCTGGTCCAGCTACCGGGGGTCTCTTCGCAGGGCCGCGAACCTATCGGTGTGATCGGTGAACTTCACCCCGAGGCGTGCTTGAGCTTCGATGTCCCGGAGGGCACGTGTGTCTTCGAGGTGGCCCTCGCCCCTGTGCTTACTGCCCTTCCTGACCGGGTCGAAGCTCAGGATCTGCCTCGCTATCCGAGCGTGTTGATCGATCTCGCGCTCGTCGTCGAGGAAGGGGTCGCGGCCGGCAAGGTGCAAGAGATAGTCGAAAAGGCCGGGGCGCCAGACGTCGTCAGGGTTCACCTCTTCGATCTCTATCGCGGCGACCAGGTGCCCGATGGCCGTAAGAGCCTGGCATTCTCTCTGGAGATGAGGTCTCCGACCCAAACCATGACCGACGAGGACTCGGTCGCGGTTAGGGACCGGATTGTGAATGCACTAGCGGAGCGCTTCGGAGCAGAACTGAGGGCGTAGTTATGAAAGGCCGTGACTTCCTAGCGATCAGCGATATGGATGCGACCGAACTTCGGGCAGTGTTGGACGATGCCCACGCGGTGAAACGTGATCCGTCGGCTTGGGCTCGCCGGTTGGAGGGGCGCCAGGTTGCGCTGATCTTCGAGAAGCCCTCCACGCGTACGAGGGTGTCGTTCGAGGCAGGGGTGTCCTCGATGGGGGGTCATGCGGTTGTTCTCCGTGGGGATGAACTTCAGCTTGGACGTGGAGAAACGATCGAGGACACCGGCGAGGTGCTGTCGCGTTACGTCGACGCGATCGTGATCAGAACCTTTGGCCAAGACAGACTGGAACGCCTCGCGGCGGGAGCCTCTATCCCGGTGATCAACGCCCTGAGCGACTTCGAACATCCCTGTCAGGCGCTGGCAGACCTTCAAACGATCGAGGAGAGGTTCGGCGATCCCAAAGGCAAGATCGTTACCTATGTGGGTGACGGAAACAACGTCGCTCATTCATTGATGCTGGGGACCGTCATGCTCGGGGCACACATGCGCGTCGCCTGTCCCGCCGATCACGAGCCCGTTGAGACGGTGCTTATGAATGCCGAGCAACTAGCCGGAGCTCACGGAGGCAGTGTCGAAGTTATGCACGATCCCCGGCGTGCAGCTGATGGAGCCCACGTTCTCTATACCGACGTGTGGACCTCGATGGGCCAGGAGGAAGAAACAGCCCAGAGGAAAGAGAAGTTCTCGTCGTACCAGATCAATGAAGAATTGATCGCGAGGGCCTCCGATGGTGTGATCGTCATGCACTGCCTTCCGGCCCACCGTGGTGAGGAGATAAGCGCGGAGGCGATAGACGGGCCACACTCGGTCGTGTTCGACCAAGCCGAGAACAGGCTGCACGCACAGAAAGCGCTACTCGCCCAGATCCTGTCCTGATGCCTCGGCTGACCAAAGCGTTCTATTCACGCGATGCCATCTCTGTAGCGCGAGACCTCATCGGCTGCGTATTCGTTCACGACTCCGAGGAGGGTAAGACGTCGGTCCGGATCGTCGAAGTCGAGGCATACCGGGGTTCCGAAGACCCAGGCTCACACGGCTACCGAGGCCCGACCCCGCGCACCGAAGTCATGTTCGGACCACCGGGCCATCTGTACGTCTACTTCACCTACGGCATGCACTGGTGCAGCAATGTTGTCTGTGCCCAACCGGGCATCAGCGAAGCGGTGTTGCTCCGCGCCGGTGAGCCTCTCGAGGGGATAGAGCTCATGCACGAGCGCCGGAACGTCAACAACGATCGGCTTTTGGCCTCCGGTCCAGCTCGCCTAACGCAAGCGATGGGCATCGCGCGGCCCGAGAACGGAACCAAACTCGTCGGCCGCTCATCGATGTGGATCTACGCCGATGGAGCCACACATGACTACCGAGCGAAAGAGATCGCCCAAACGGTGCGCATCGGGCTAGCCGAGGGCCGCGGCGACGACCTCCCATGGCGATTCGTCGTCCGCAACAACCCCCACACCTCCCGCCGCGCCTGATTGTAGAGGCGCGGCTCCGACAGCAAGAGTTACTTGGGGTTCACCCAGATGGTTACTACGGACCCTTCTTCGGCGGTGCTGCCGCCTTCGGGCGACTGACGCCACACGAGCCCGGCGTTCTGACGTGCCTCGCGTGGTGGATCTTGGGCTTCGTAGATGACCTCGACCTTGAAGCCCGCGTCGCGAAGAGCGTCTCGCGCTTCGTCCTCGGTCATCATCGTGACGTCGGGGACCTCTTGTTCCTCTGACTTACCGGGCTTCACCGAAACGACGATCGTGATCTCCGACCCGCGGTCAACCTTGGTCCCCGGCTCGAGGTCCTGAGCGATCACCCGGCCCGGTGGGTAATCCTTCGTCTCCTCTTCGACCTGGACAACTTCCAGTCCGGCGTCTCTGAGCACGCGGATCGCATCCTTCACGGGGAAGCTGAAGACATCGGGGACCTTCACCTTCTTACTGGTGATGCGGCACGATTCCTCGGGCTGGGTCCCTGCGATGAATACGGATTCGACCCGGTTCTTATCGGGAGTGAATTCGTTGGCGAGCTTCCCGCAGCGGTCGTCGGTCGTAACGGTGACGAAGCCGCCGGGGGATGTGAATCCCTCGACCGGGAGTGCAGCGAGCGCCACGCTCATGAAGGCGTTCCAGATCATCGCGGGGAAGGACCCGCCGGTCACTCCGCTGCCGGATACGAGACGAGTTGGACGGCAGAGCTGTGTGCTGCCCGAGCAGCTGCCCTTCATCTCGATAGAGCCTTCGGGGTAGCCGACCCACACCGCGGTAGCTAGATTCGGGGTGTAACCCGCGAACCATGCGTCGCGGTACTCCTGTGCCGTGCCCGTCTTACCGGCGGCGGGACGTCCAACCTGCGCCGCGGTTCCCGTGCCGCGTTGGATCACTTGCTCGAGGGCGGACGTAACCAGATATGCGACGGGGTCGTCGATCACGTCTTCTTGCTCGACCGTCTTGTCCTCGTAAAGAACCTCCCCATCGGGCGCGAGAACCTTGGTGACGGCGATCGGAGGGTTATAGGTCCCGTTGCTCGCCAGCGTTGCGTATGCAGAGGCCATGCCCAGAGGGTTGACCTCGTTAGCACCCAGCACGGTTGACTCGAATGGTTCGACCTCGGTCCGGATGCCCATCGCCGTCGCGGTCTCGGCCACCTTCTCGGGGCCAACCTCTTGGATGAGCTGCGCGTACACAGTGTTCGTGGAACGGACGGTGGCTTCCAGGAGTGTGATCTTGCCGCCAGAGCTCCCCGGGTCGTAGTTGCAGGGCCGCCAGGGTGCCCCGTTCTCCTGGACGAGATCGATGCAACCTGGAGCTTTGTAGAGCTTGCTCAGAGGGATGCCCTGCTTAACTGCTTCGATCAGAGCGAAAGGCTTGAACGACGATCCAGCCTGGCGACCCGTGCCCGGGGCCGGCCCCGGCTGTAGAGGACGCTTGCAGTTGCCCGCCTCGTTCCTAAGGCAGGACAGCCCGGGTTCGGCTGAGATGGCGAGGTTCAGTTTGGCGTAGGGGTCTTCTTTGCGCGGGGCGAACCAATCGCGGCCCCCGACCATCGCTTTCACGAAGCCGGTATCAGGTTCGATCGAAACGAGCGCGCCGTACGGATCACTCGAGTTGAAGAGGATCTCCGCCACAGCTTCTTCGGCCGCCGTCTGCATGTCCTGATCGAGGGTCGTGTAGATGCGCAGCCCACCCTGGAACATCTGCTGTTCTCGCTGTTGTGCGGTCTTGCCCACCTCTTCGAAGCGAGGGTCGTACTTGATGAGGCGTTGCACGTAGTCGAGGAAGTAGGGGGCCGGGTATTCGGTGTTGTCGCCACCGCGTTTGAGTTTTAGCTTCTTGGCAGCCGCCTCGGTTGCTTCTTCTGGGGTTGCGTATCCGAGCTGAGCCATCTTTGCGAGCACGAGGTTGCGGCGTTCTCGCGCCGGCTCCGGCCGATCGAACGGGTCGTAATCCTCGGGAGCCTTGATGACGGCTGCAAGGACTGCCGCCTGATGCAACTGGAGTTTGCGAGCCGGTACGTCGAAGTAGGTGCGAGCCGCGGCCTGGATGCCGTATGCGCCCTGACCGAAATAGACGGTGTTGAGATAGCGCTCGAGGATCTCCTCTTTGGAGAGCTTGGTCTCGAGCTGCCGAGCAAGCGCCGCCTCATCGATCTTCCTGCCGAGGGTGCGCTCAGCCGTTTCGCCGGGAGCGATGATGGCGTTCTTGACGTACTGCTGGGTGATCGTCGAGCCACCCTCTTGGACCGAGCCCGATGTGACGTTCGCAACGAGGGCTCGGAGGACGGCCCGAACGTCGACACCGCTGTGCTCCCAGTAACGCTCGTCCTCGATCGCGACGATCGCGTCGATGATCACCTGAGGGATCTTCTTGTAGGGGATGACGGTCCGGTCCTCGGGACCGTGCAGTGTCGTTACGAGGTTCCCCTTGGCGTCGTAGATCTTCGATGACTGGGCGAGCTTGATCCCTGCAAGGTCCTCCTCGGTCAGCTTGGGAAGGTTGGTGAGCTGCTGGCAGCCCGAAGCGAACAGCGCGATGGCTGCGAGCAAAGCAACGAGGTGGCGAGGGCGACGTGAAGACATCGTGAACGCCCAATCTTAAAGGGACCCACCTCTACAGGGGTTTAGGGCCGGTGTAGCGTCAGCCGGATGCGATTGCCACAAGCCCTCGGGGCCCTGACCGAGCGCCCCTTTCGATTCCAGTTCCTCGCGGGGGCCACCTCGGTCATAGGGGACTCCATCGTCGACGTCGCTTTGGTGTTCGCGGTCCTTCGGTTCACCGGATCGGCCTCCGACCTCGGAGCGGTGTTCGCGACGCGCACGGCGACACTTGTGGTGTTCGTTCTCATCGGAGGGGTGTGGGCCGATCGTGTTCCCCGCCAAAGACTCATGGCTATCTCGGATCTGGGCCGCTTTGCAACACAAGGCACCTTGGGCGTCCTGATCCTCACCGGTCAGGTCGAGTTGTGGCACTTCTTCGTGTTGGAGGGTCTGAATGGTGCCGCAACAGCGTTCTTCCAGCCGGCGCAGATAGGACTTACTCCTCAGACCATCAGTCCGGCTCGCCTTCAGCAGGCGAACGCCCTGCTTTCTTTCACGTTCAGTTCGGGCGCGATCGTCGGTCCTGCTCTGGGAGGTCTCATCGTTGTCACCGTTGGTCCAGGTTGGGGACTGATCATCGACGCCCTGACCTTCGCTCTCAGCGCGGTTTTCCTCACGCAGATCAGGTTGCCCAGGCAGGCGCAGTTCGCGCCGAAGCAGCGCTTCCTCAGAGACCTCGCGGATGGATGGCGAGAGGTTGTAGGGCGAACCTGGGTGTGGGTGAGCATCTTGAATTTCATGCTCTTCCAATTGCTGATGCTTCCCACCTTCTTCATCCTGGGTCCGGCTATCGCGCGACAGGACCTCGGAGGTGCGAGGACATGGGCGCTCATCCTGGTGATGATGGGGATCGGCTCTCTCATCGGAGATCTGCTGGCACTGAAGATCGAGCCCAGAAGGCCCCTGCGAGCATGTTTCTTGATCATGCTCATCGGCTTGCCGGCGATGTACCTTCTCGGCTCCCGTGCCACCGTTCCTTTGATAGCCCTCGCTGCCATCCCGTTCGGACTCTCGTTCAGCTTCGGAAACACGCTGTGGTTCACTGCGCTCCAGGACAACATCCCGGAGAAAGCGATCTCGAGAGTCTCATCATTCGATTGGATCGGCTCGACCGTGCTCCGTCCGATCGGATTCGCAGTGGTTGGACCGATATCGGAGTTCCTGGGTCTGGCAGCAACTTTCATCTGGGCCGCGACGATCATGGGGATCGTGGAGGTGATGACGGTGCTTGTCCCAGGCGTGAGTGGTCTTCCGCGCAAGGAAAGGGCCGCTGAGGCCACTTCCGTCTCCGCCTGATCGTCAGCCGATAGGCTGCTCGCCATGACTGACCCAGCTGTCGGCCCCGAGGTCGAACACCTCATAGCGAGGGCCGAGCATGTCGTTCGTACCGAAGACCTGGCAGAGCGCCTGGCCTCCGGGAAGACCCTACGGGTGAAGCTTGGCCTCGATCCGACCGCGAAAGATGTGACGCTCGGGTGGGCAGTGCCGCTGAGGAAGTTGCGGCAGTTCCAGGACGCGGGACACACGGCGGTCTTGATCGTGGGTGACTTCACGGCACGGATCGGCGATCCCTCGGGCAAGTCGGAGACGCGCAAACAACTCACCAAGGATGAGGTCCGCGTCTTCGCGGAAGCGGTGCTGGACCAGTTCCAGGACATCCTTTCCAAGGACAACCTCGAGGTCCGGTACAACTCCGAGTGGCTGGAAAGCATGGATCTCGGAGGCTTGCTCGAGCTCACTTCGAAGTACACGGTGGCGCAGATGCTCGAGCGTGACGACTTCTCGAAACGCTACGCAGAGAACAAGCCGATCGCTGTTCACGAATTCATGTATCCGCTGATGCAGGGGTACGACTCGGTCGCGGTCGAGGCCGATGTCGAGCTTGGTGGTACCGATCAACTCTTCAACCTTCTGGTTGGGCGCGACCTGCAACGCTCATATGGGCAGCCTCCTCAGATCGCGCTGACCATGCCGCTGCTGGTAGGGACCGATGGTGTGCAGAAGATGTCGCAGAGCCTCGGCAACTACATCGGGATCCGCGATCCGGCCGAAGAGATCTTCGGAAAAGTGATGAGCATCCCCGACGCGCTGGTCGCCGACTATGCGAACCTCGCAGCGTGGATGGAACCGGCCGAGGTAGCCAGGTTGCGCACGATCGTTGAAGCAGGCGGCCCGGAGGCGGGCCGCGCCAAGCGGGAGGTGGCCACTGCTGTGGTCGCTCTTTTTCACGGCGCTGAAGAGGGCACCCGTGCAGAGGCAGCCTTCGACCGGCAGTTCAAACAGCACGAGCTTCCCGAAGACATCTCCGATGCCGAGATCCCGGCCCAGGCGATCACAGGCGACAAGGCTTTCCTTCCGGCCGTGATGGAGAGCCTCGGGTTGGTCAAGTCCCGGGGGGAGGGAAAGAGGCTCATCGCCCAGGGTGGCGTGCGGATATCCGGGGAGCCCGTGAGCAGCGATGAGGTTCCCGTCGAGGACCTCCGTGGAGCGGTTCTCCAGGTGGGAAAGAGGCGTTTCGTCCGCCTGAGCTGACCGAGCCCGCCATTAATGCGTACTCAAGGAGATAGCCGTGGCTGCCGAAATCTCTTCTAAGCAGCGGTGGCTTTCCCGAAAAGGTGGATCGAGATGGGCGAAAAGCAGGTTCCGAGCATCGTAGAGACCTTGATGGAGTGCGACGCCAAAGCGGCAAAGGCCTATCTGGAGTGCCTCCAGGTGCTGAAAGCCTTCCAGGGTGAAGGGCTAGCCAACACGGCCTGAGGATCGAAAATGACCTGGTAGTTAGACAAACCGCGGCCCGGGCCGCGGTTTTGCGCGTTCTAGAGCTCTTTCGAGGCCCAATCAGTTGAATAGGGCCGACCAGACCTGGTAAATTACACGGGCTGTACCGAACGTTGGCATCGCCTGCCATCTGGTCGGGCGAGTCCGAGGAGACGGGAGACCGCCTATAGGGCACCTGAAGCGAAACGGTAGTTCAGGTAGCTTGGTGTGTCTCTCGCCGGAATATCGATTCCGGCGTTTTCTATTGGACGAGTTTGTTCAACGTCGGTCCACGTCGCTCTTTGAGAACTGAATAGTGTGCCTGCCGAGAAGACCTCTCGGGGTTTTCTCGGAGATCAGTGGACCCTCGTCTCTTTGAGACGACGTAAGTGGAAGCGTAAATCCACACTCCAAAATGAATGAATCCGGTAACAAACGTGTGACCAAGTCATGCGTTCACACCGAGTTTCAAACATCTCTACGGAGAGTTTGATCCTGGCTCAGGATGAACGCTGGCGGCGCGCCTAATACATGCAAGTCGAGGGACGAAACAGTTCTCCGTAAGGAGAACTGCTGAAACCGGCGAACGGGTGAGTAACACGTGGGTAACGTGCCCCTGACACAGGGATAACAGCGGGAAACCGTTGCTAATACCTGATGATGCATCGCTTCCGCATGGTTGTGATGCCAAAGCTCAGGCGGTCAGGGATCGACCCGCGGACTATCAGCTTGTTGGTGGGGTAACGGCCTACCAAGGCTTTGACGGATAGCTGGCGTGAGAGCGTGGCCAGCCACACTGGGACTGAGACACGGCCCAGACTCCTACGGGAGGCAGCAGTAGGGAATCTTGCGCAATGGGCGAAAGCCTGACGCAGCGACGCCGCGTGAGGGATGAAGGCTTTCGGGTTGTAAACCTCTTTCAGCAGGGACGAAGCGAAAGTGACGGTACCTGCAGAAGAAGCCCCGGCTAACTACGTGCCAGCAGCCGCGGTAATACGTAGGGGGCAAGCGTTATCCGGATTTATTGGGCGTAAAGCGCGCGTAGGCGGCTGATCACGTCGGATGTTAAAGCTCAGGGCTTAACCCTGAGAGGCCATTCGATACGGATCGGCTAGAGGTAGGTAGGGGAAGGTGGAATTCCTGGTGTAGCGGTGAAATGCGCAGATATCAGGAGGAACACCGGTGGCGAAGGCGGCCTTCTGGGCCTTACCTGACGCTGAGGCGCGAAAGCTGGGGGAGCAAACAGGATTAGATACCCTGGTAGTCCCAGCCGTAAACGTTGAGTGCTAGGTGTGGGGAGGTCTTCAACCCTCTCCGTGCCGAAGCTAACGCATTAAGCACTCCGCCTGGGGAGTACGGTCGCAAGACTAAAACTCAAAGGAATTGACGGGGGCCCGCACAAGCGGCGGAGCATGTGGCTTAATTCGATGCAACGCGAAGAACCTTACCTAGGCTTGACATGCTAGTTAAAGCGGGTGAAAGCCCGTGTCCGTAAGGGGCTAGCACAGGTGCTGCATGGCTGTCGTCAGCTCGTGCCGTGAGGTGTTGGCTTAAGTGCCGCAACGAGCGCAACCCCTGCTCTTAGTTGCCAGCGGGTAATGCCGGGGACTCTAAGGGGACTGCCGGGGACAACTCGGAGGAAGGTGGGGATGACGTCAAGTCAGCATGGCCCTTATGCCTAGGGCTGCACACATGCTACATTGCGCGCTACAAAGGGCTGCGATCCCGCGAGGGGGAGCGAATCCCAGAAAAGCGCGCCTGGTTCGGATTGGAGTCTGCAACTCGACTCCATGAAGGCGGAGTCGCTAGTAATCGCAGATCAGCAACGCTGCGGTGAATACGTTCCCGGGCCTTGTACACACCGCCCGTCACACCACGAAAGTGGGCAACACCCGAAGCCGGTGGCCTAACCATTTGGAAGGAGCCGTCGAAGGTGGGGCTCGCGATTGGGGTGAAGTCGTAACAAGGTAGCCGTACCGGAAGGTGCGGCTGGATCACCTCCTTTCTAAGGAGCATAGAAACTCCTAGTTGAAGCCACTGATCGCCGACATTAGGCAGGCACACTATTCAGCGCTCAAAAGAGCTTTAAGGGCGGCCTTCGGGCCGCCCTTCTTCGTTGCTCTCAACTTGTAGTCGAAGGACGACAGGAGATGGCGTCTAACGAGATCCGCCAGTGCGTCGACGGATTTTGCTCCCACGTAGATGATCCAGCCCCCTCGATTCTTACGAAGGTTGGACACGACTCCGTATGCGTCCGCGGCCTTGTGCTTCACATGCAACCTCGGTGCTCATTGGGACCGGCGCCACATTCCAAACCTAGCTGCGATCTCCCAGTAGTTGAGGAAAGTGATGGATATCCACGGAGAACAGAGAACTTCGTCCTTACTGAAAAGGGGTGCCACCTTTTGGCGCAATGCAGGCAAGTAGGAAGCCTTCCGGCCCTTCACAACGATGTGGCATCGGGGCATCGCTGCGGTCATGTGAAGAGAGTAAGCAGAGGGTGGGACACCTTCTAAGCGTTGTGCCTGAAAGGGAAGTGGGTGGAGGGCCCTGAGGGCTTAGTCCTAGTCTTCGCCGATGATGTGCGTGTAGTAGCCGTCGTCTGGCGCGTAGTCGTGCTTGAAGTCACCGTTGCCTGTCTTCCAGTTCGAGTTTATGGACCACTCGAATAGGGCTCTATCCCGGAAGACCTTCTTCTTCGGAATGGTGCAAGTGACCGCCTTGCCGTCCTTGTGCGACTTCCCGTTGCCCACCTGATCACCGTTGGCCTTGTAGAGGAGGCAGTCGAGGCCGCTGCCGGTCTTGACCACGGTTGCGTAGTAGTTGAACCCTGAGCCGGCCGCGCCGATGGTGTCCATATAGATGTTCAGTCCGCCGTTTCCTGCCTTAAGGGTCTTCACTTTCCACTTGTCGTAGAAGTTGATCGTGAACTCGTACTTCGTGCCGTTATGAGCGAACCGAAGCTGCCCCAGATCGAGTTTGCCCGCGACATCGTCGATATCGGTGACGAATTGCGTGTCACCGAAAGCGGGCGACCCAAACAGACCAAGGGTCAGAAGTGCCGCAGCCAGGGATCTCTTCATGTCGATTCGTTTGTACACCAGCGAGGTGTTCGACAGAAGAGGGTTTGTCTGAAATGCGGGAAGACCCCCTACTGCGACTAGTCCGTTCGGACCCCATCACAGATGGCCCGTTAACCCCCTTCCATAATCACCCAGCAGGAACGGAAGATTCACATAGCGACCCGAACCCATCCCGGAGGGGATGGATAGGGGGCTAAGCGGACAGAGTGGTACTACAGCCGGAAGGACCCGGGTGCGGGGGTTACGGCTTTTCTGCCAAGGGGCAAGCCTGAGGCGGGAGGTTGGTCTGCTCTATCCTCGGACGAGGGTTCCCGGTCAGGGGCCCTCCGAACTGGGGGCGGTAATGGGACAACCGATCGAGAGACGCGGGGAATGGTTCTACGAGCAACCCGACGGCTCGTGGCTGAAGTGGAACGAGGCCGCGGGCACTTGGGAGGCGCTAGCCATGCCTCCGCCGCCTCCCGGACCCGGGGAAACGGTCGCGCCCGTGGCGGCCGGACCGGCGCCGTCCCCCACATCCGAGGCGGTTGCTCCCCACAGCGAGACGCCGGCCCCCCAGGGGGCTCCGGTGCAACGAGAGGTCGTGTTGCAGACCCCTCAGAGCCACCAACCTCCACCGGGCCACGCGGTGATGGCCCAATCTCCCAGAGGGATGGCGAATACTCCTTCCTCCGAACCCGATCAAGACCCCGTTGACCCCTCCACTGCGGCTCCAGGAGCGACGGAAGGTGCCGAGAACACCATCTATACGGGCGTGAGGGATGCGCCACCGTTGAGCGTCAGTGGCTACCGGAGTTCGCTGGCCCAGCCCGCAACCGGGTACGCGCAGCCGGGGCAAGCGTCCGGCCCTGGGTACGAACCCGCACCGGCCTCGGGACCCACGACCGCAGCCCAACCATCGGCACAGGGGGCAAGACCTCCTGCGGATTCTCTGATCGTCTCTGAGTCTTACGTTGTCGCAACGCAGCATCCGGGCACGTTGACGAACGATCCCGTAACCGCGGGCAACGTCCGCGTCGAGCACGTGGCCCCTAACGTCAGCCAAGTGACCACTGGTCAGGTGATGACCCAAAACGTGGTGACTCAGCCGGTCCTGAGCCCGCCCGAACAGGTCAGGCAGATGGCCATCGCGCGCCTGAGCGAAGCGGAAAGATCTAACTCCCAACATCGACTGGCGGTGCTTGCGGGTTGCCTCGCTCCTGGAGAGCGTCTCGTCGGTTTGATCTTCGGGGTCGAGCAGGTCACCAACCATGCGGGTCTCATCGCCGTCACGGATAGGCAGATCCTGTTCATCGGTCAGTCGGACGGGTCTACGCAATTGTTCTGCCCCTTGGAACAGATAGAACTTGTCGGCTACGAGGATGTCGGAGGCGCAGCGCGATTGAGCGTGACGGCGAGCGGTCGGGTAACGACCTGGCGGGACATCATTCCGCCTGGCCGAGCCGCCGAGATCTCGCAGCTGGTTGAGAACCAAGGAGCTATGGCAAGAGCCGTATCACCGCCGCCGGCTACCGTCGCTCCCGGTTCGATGCCCGCGGGCTCTCCGTTGATCCAGACCGAAGGGGATGTGTCGGTTTACCACGCGGCCCCGCGGCCCTCCGAGATCGTTATCCCAGAGGCCCAAACGGAGCAGCAGAGTTTGGGGTTGCGAGCGCGCAACTTCTTCGGCGACCTCTTGAACGATCCTGGATCGCGGTCCATACCGAAGACCCAGTCGAGGTACACGAGCACGTCGACTACGAAGACTCCGAGAACCAGCGGTTCCAACTTCACTTTCGATGCACGGTTGATGACCTTGGGGTTGGCGGTCCTGTCGATCGTCTTGGGCTTCATCGCATTGGGCCGATGGCTTTTCACAGCCAAGGTGATCTTCTCGGCCCTCGGCATCTTCGTCGGTTACGTAGCCTACGAGCGCAACCGAAGGACGAACCGAGATCGCATCACGGAGATCGTGGCCGGCATCGGGATGATCGTCAGCGGAGTCGTTCTCGTATTGGAGATCGTGCGCTACTTCGACTAACGGTAACGAGCACGCCGCGGGTTAGGGTCGTGGCGTGAAAGATCAACCGCGTAAACCACCCAAAGGGCACGCGCCCATCCAGCAAGGCGGATCTGTGCGTCTCGCGGACGGGGTCATCAAGGAACTGACCGCCGCGGCACGACCGGGAAAGGCCGAGATTCTCCTGAAGGTATTCGCCGATGCGATGAATGCCTACGCAGAAGGCGATGTGGACGAGGCGATCCGCCTGGGGGACCAGTCGAAACACATGGCCCTCAGATCGGTCTCGGTGCGAGAGTTCCTGGGCGTGGCTTACTACGCCGCCGAGAAGTGGAAGGAAGCCGCTCTGGAACTTGCGGCCTTCCGCCGGATGACCGGATCGACGAGCCAGAATCACGTGATCGCCGACTCCTACCGAGCCATGAAGAGACCCGATAAGGCTCTCGAGTACTGCGACGAGATCACTCGCGATGTCGGCGACGAGGTGTTCTACGAGGGCCAGATCGTTGCCGCAGGCGCGTTGGTCGACATGGGCCGCGTGGATGATGCGATCGGACGCCTACTGCGACTCGGCCTTCAGCCTTCGACCGTTGAAGAGCACCACATAAGAGCCTGGTACGTCCTCGGCGACCTCCTCGAGCGGAAGGGCAAGTTCACCCAAGCCAAGCGATGGTTCGACGCCGTAACCGCGGCCGACCCGGGCCTAACGGACCGCGCCCGAGCGAGCGGAGCAACTCTCCAACAAGTAGCGGTGCTAGCGTTTCGCAACCGGGATGACGAATCGGAGTGCGGTTTCGGTCGCGGAGAAAGAGGCCACCTTGTTATCGGTGAGGCCTGCGGCGCGGCCCCCAGCAAGGACATCGTTCTCGGTGAGTTCTTTGCGGCCCTTCGGATAGACGACCCACACTGCGCCGTTCGGAACGATCGAGGTTGAGGCCTTTCCTATCTTCACCAGCTCATCGTGAGTGCTTGCTGCGACGAACACGATGTCGGAGTCCTTGCGCAACCGCGACGACACGTCGACACCCAACTTAGAGAGGTCGTCCAGAAAACTCTGACCGAACCCGGACGGAACAGTGACCCGCATGCTCGGCTTAACCCCCAATCTGTCGAGGAGGGTCGGTGGATTGACGATCCGCTCGGCCCATCGTTCCGCTCGCGAGCCGAGTTCGAAGGCAGCGCTCCCACCCTTGTGCTTGAGGGTCAACCAGCCTTTCGCCACCCTTACTTCGGAGATGTCCTTGAACATGATCTTGAGCCGGTCGTCGCCGCGGAACAGAACATGGTCCGACTCGAGCAGAGCCTTCCCCTCGACGGTCGAACGTCCGATCCGCGCTTTACAACTGGCTTCCTGACCCACGCTCAGGCCTTCCCAGCGGCTTTCTTGTCGAAGTAGCGCATGTAACCAGACACGTTCATCCGATAGGAGGTCGTTTGCTCCATCCTCTCGATCGAACTCGTGTTCACACGTCCGGCGAAGGCTTCCTCAGCGGAACGCTGCACCTCGGCCGTCACCGCGTCGAGGTCCGAGCCCGACGTGCGAGCCTGCCGCACCCACTCAGCCCAGCGGTTGAGTGCTTCGATCGCTCCGTCGCAGGTTTCCTCAACCGACGCAGGCGTCGCGCCTTTCGAAGATGAGCCGAAGTGAGTAAGCCAGGCTTCGGTGGCACCCACCGAACGGATCCTGTTGATCGACTCGATGGCGACATCCAGGTTGAACTCGGGCGGGGGGGTTGCGGGTCTCATGATGCCTACCTCGGGAAGGCGCACCCCCAGTGCATCTCCTGTGAAGATGACCCCGCTCTCACTATCCAGATAGCAGTGATGGTGACCGGCGTGTCCCGGCGTATCGATCGCCTGGAGCGAGCGTCCACCAAGGTCGATCTTGTCGCCATCCTGTATGACCTGGATGCGGTCTTCGGGGATCGGATCGATGCCACCCCACAAACGGTCCATGTCGTCGCCGTAGATGCGGGAGGCCGAGCTCCATAGCTTCGAAGGATCGACCAGATGCGGAGCCCCAACCTCGTGGACGGCGACCTTGGCATCGGGGAACTTCTTTGCAAGAGCACCGGCGGCCCCCGCGTGGTCCAGATGGATATGCGTGACGACGATCCAGTCGAGCTTGTCGACTTCAGCAAGTCCTTCCAAGACGGCGTCCAGGGAGGTTCGGGGCCCGGTCTCCACCAACGCTGTTTGCTCTCCTCGAACGAGGAAGGCTGCCGTGATGCCCGGCCGGCCGTGCATCTGAGTGTCGATCACCTGTGGCTGGGTCATGGTTGAGCTCCTCATATCTCCAGGAAGTAAGGGATGGTCGATAGCGTTAGCGTTCTGTCTAGATGGTATCGGCCCAGCCAAGACCCTTAGAGGTAGTAGTTATCTACAACCCGAGTGCCGGGCGGCTGTCCGATGATGCTCGACGGGACGTTCTCGACGCACTAGGGCGAGCTTTCCGTGCCGAGGTGTCGGTGACCGAAGGGCGAGGCTCGGCGATCGGGCTGGCGCGCGATGCGGCGCAGCATGGCGTTGGGTTGGTGATCGCCTTCGGCGGGGACGGGCATGTCAACGAGGTGGTCAACGGCCTCGCAGGCACCGCCAGCACATTGGGAGTGATCCCCGGGGGGACGATGAACGTGTTCGCTCGGGCGCTCGGGATCCCTACCGACCCGCTTCAAGCGGTTCGTCATCTCGAGACACTCGACCCCGGTTCCACCCGCTTGGTCCACCTCGGGAAGATGGACGACAGGTATTTCACGTTCTCCGCCGGGTGCGGCTTCGACGCCGAAGCTGCGGCACTGGTCGAGTCACACCTCAGTAACAAGAAGCGGTTCGGCCAGTTCTACTTCTACTGGAGCGCGCTGCGGGTCCTGGCCGGTTCCTACCGGCACCGGAACCCATCGATGGTGATGACCGGGCCGTTCGGAGAGGTTCCGGTCTCGATGGCAGTCGTGTGCAACGCCGGCCCTTACGCCTATCTCATGAATAGGCCGGTGAAGCTCACCCCAGAGGTCCACCTCGAGAAGGGGCTCGATGCATTCGCATTGCGGAGGATGAGGATCGAAGCGCTTCCTTTCTATACTTTCCGCACCTTAGTTAGCGGTGACGTGTCCAAACACCGCGACGCCTTCTACGCGAACGATGTCGAGTCGTTGAGCATTTCTGCCGAGGAACCGTTCGCGCGGCATGTGGACGGCGAGCCACTAGAGCCTGCTCGCGAGGTGAAGCTCTCGCTAGTACGAGACATCCTGAAGGTGAAGGCATGAGCATCCTTCTCCTGGGACTCGATGACGATCTCGTTCAGGTCTTGAGCCAACGCCTCATCCGGCAGGACGACGAGGTAAGGATCCTGGTGACGGGCGGCGCATCAGAGAAGGGGTACGAAGGATGGGGGATCCACGTGGCACGCGGCCCCCATCTGGACGACGCAGACCTCATCGAGCGCGCCTGCCAAAACGTCCGGACCCTTGTGATCGGGGATCGTGTCCAACCACTTAACTCAGAGGTGGTCGAAGCGATCGTGAGCGGAGCCAAGGCAGCGGGTGTGGACAGGCTGATCGTGGTGGGGCCGCAGTCTGAGAGCGAGCTCCTCGATCGAGCAGGAGCTGCCCGGTTGGAATTCGTGATGCTCAGAACCCCTAAGGCCGGCTTGCTAAGGAGATCGCGTTTGGATCTCGAGGATGTTGCCGAGGCGATCGACGCCGCGGACGACGTAGCCGAAGAGATGGGCGACGAACTAGACCTGAGCGATCCGGCGGCATGGGAGCGCCTGAAGCTGGTTCCTCGCTAGCGAGGGGCTACGCGGGAGTTCCGAGGTAGGCGGCTCGGATCTCGCTGTGATCGAGTATGTCGTCGCCGGCCCCCTCGTAGACGAGCGTTCCTTTCTCCATCACGAAGGCACGGTCGGCGATGTTCAGAACACCTGCGTTCTGCTCGACCATCAACACCGTGGTGCCGTCGGTGTTGATCCTCTTGACGACTTCGAAGACCGTCTTCGTCAGTTTGGGGGAGAGTCCAAGAGAGGCCTCATCGATCAGCAGGATCCGTGGGCGGGCCATGAGACCTCGAGCAACGGCGAGCATCTGCTGCTCACCACCCGACAGTGTTCCGGCCAGCTGCGTCCACCGTTCCTGCAGGCGGGGGAAGTATTCGACGGCTCGTTCCACGATCGCTCGCGAGGCTTTGCGATCCCGACGGTGTGGCCATGCACCCATGCGGAGATTCTGAGCCACCGTCAGTTCTGGGAACACATGGCGCCCTTCCGGGACCAACACGATGCCTTCCGCAACGAGCTTGCGCGGATCCAAACCGGCCACGTCCTTGCCATCGAAGATCACTCGGCCGCCCCACGGCTTGATCATCCCCGCCAGACAGAGCACCGTGGTGGTCTTCCCGGCGCCGTTCAGACCGAGGAGCGCGGCGGTTTCGCCTTCTTCGATGCCGAAGCTCAGGCCCTGAAGAACCGGTAGAGAGCCGTAGCCCGCTTTGAGGTCGTGTACCTCAAGCAGTGACATCGGCGGCCTCCTCGTCGTCTTCCGAATGCAGCCCCTCGACCTCTCCACCGAGATACGCAGCAACGACCTCGGGGTGGCGAGCAACCTCCATCGGGCGACCATGCGTGAGTATCTGCCCGAAGTTCAAGCAGTAGACGTAGTCGCAAACAGCAGTTACGAGTGGAACGTGGTGCTCGATCATGAGAACGGTGAGGTTCAAGGTCTGGCGGAGCTTCAGCAGACGCTCGCCGAATGCATGTGCTTCGTCCGGCCCCATGCCGGAGGAGGGCTCGTCCAGCAGGATCACGTCTGGGTCGGTGGCAAGCACGGTACCGATCTCGATGAGCTTCAAGGTCCCGTAAGGGAGGCCACCGAGCCTGCTGTGAGCCAAGTGGGCCAGACCGATGAAGTCGAGTACCTCCATGGCGTTCGCCTTAAGCCGGCGCTCTTCGAAGAACGATCTTGGCATCCCGAACATCCCGGCGGTCGCGCTGTAACCGATCCGCAGCGTGCTGGGCAAGCAAGAAGTTCTCGAGGACGGTTAGCTCTCGCACCAGGCCGATGTTCTGGAAGGTACGACCGATACCCAGCGCCACCTTCCGATGGGTCGGAAGCAATGAGATGTCGCGGCCCCTGTAGCTCGTGGTACCAGAGTCCGACGAGTAGAGACCCATGATGCAGTTGAAGAGGGTCGTCTTACCGGCACCGTTCGGGCCGATGAGACCGACGATCTCCCACTCGGGGACGTCCACACTCACGTCCTTCAAGGCTTGTAGACCCCCGAAGCGGATGCTCATGTCGCGGATCTCGAGGACGGCCATCAGCCACGCTCCTCTGTGCTGGGGCTCGCGTCGGTTTCGACCGCGGCCATCGTTTGGGTCGGCGATGAGTCGCCAGTAGATTCAAGAACGACCTCGCCATGTGCGCCGATGTGGCTACTCACGTGGTCCGGGTGAAGAAGTTCCTCAGACTGGGTAGGGGCGAGCTCTGGTTCGGTCTCGGTCTCTTTGTGCTTGCCCAAACCAAGTTTGCTCAACAGTCCCGGCCCATGGCTCTTGTGCTTGCCCTCAGGATGCATCGTGAACTTGTTCCCGGCGAGCCATCGCGTTATCGGCGAGATCTGCTCCGCGATGCCACCGGGGAACTGGATCATCGTCAGCAGTGCCAACGCAGGCCCGATCACGAGCGTGAGTTCCTCGGGGTCACGCTTGAGCGTGTTCTCGAGGAAATCGGTGACCGGACTGATGAGCTGGATGAGGAAGGGGAACAGAGCGAAGAACATCGAGCCGATGACGACCCCCAGACGGCTTCCAAGTCCGCCCACCACGACCATCAGGACCCACAGCAGCGCCGTGGCGAAGCTGAAGTCCGGCGCCACGACGATCTGCCGGCGGAAGGCGAACAGTGCTCCCGCCAATCCTGCGAAGGCTCCGGAGAGCATGAAGGCGAGGAGTTTGTACGACGTGACGTTCACTGCGTACGAAGCTGCTACCGGCTCCGAGGATCTGATCGCGAGGACCGCCCTCCCGATCTTGGACCGCAGGAACCGCCAGTCGATGAGCATGCACAACGCAAGCAGGATCATGCAGACGACCATGAATCTGTGGTCGCTGACGAAGGCCTTAGGTCTCGGCGCAGGCATCCCGGCCCCACCTCTGGTGAGGTCCGGTATCTCGAACAGCGAGTTCACGGCAACGAACCCGTAGGTGAGCGTGATGAGCGCGAGATAGAGGCCTTTGATGCGCAGGGCCACCATCCCCAGGAGACCTGCGGAGATCACTCCGCTGATCACGGCGATGACAACTGCTATCCAGAAATCTCCCATCGGCGACTCGACGCAGCCCTCTTCGGGGATACATCCACCGCGGACGGTTACATGATGCGCGGCGATGAATGCCGCCAGCCCGACGAAGGCGTGATGCCCGAGAGACACCTGGCCGGTGTAACCGAGGATCACATTCAGTGAAAGGCCGATGACGGCGAAGATCGCTGCTTGAGAGATGTGGTCCGCCCACAAGGTCGAGACCGTGGTCAATCGCCATCCGATGAGCGCGACCAGACCAACGATGATGGCTATCCGGATCGCCCATCCACGGCTCGTGGGTCGCCACCGCTCGGGGAGCGTGTTGGAGGACTGGACGGTTTCGGTCGCGCTGGCCATCAGGCTTCCTTCCCGAGGAGTCCCTGGGGCCGCGCTAGCAACACGACCAGTAGCACCACAAGGATCGTCACCTGTTCGACGCCCGGAACGATCTCACCGAGAGCTCTTTCACCGATCGTGAAGTGGCCACCAGCCCACAGGCCGACGCTCTGAACGATGCCGATCACGATGCCACCGACGAACGCACCGGGCAGGCTGGTCATGCCTCCGATCACCGCCCCCGTGAACGCGGGTATCAGGATGTTCGTCGTCATCACCGCCGGGGTAAGGGCTCCGGTGAGCGGTACGTAGAGGATGCCGGCGATGGCGCCCAATACCGCTGCCGAGCCCCAGATGAATCGGGACATCCGCTCGACGCCGATACCAACGACCCGGGTTGCGAAAGAATCCTGAGAAGTAGCCAAGACCGCGAGACCAAGGTCCGTGCGAGAGAAGAACCACGCCAGCAAACCACCCAATCCCGCCAGGACGCCAAGAGCGATCAGTCGCTGAGGCTCGATCGGTAGATCGAAGATCGTTATCCCGTTCGAGTTCCCGGCCGCATCGATCGCAGGGAAGATCGGTGGAAGTGACTTCGGCTCGATGCGAGCGATCAGGATCTCGGCTCCGATGAACGCGAGGGCGACGGCGATCGTCGCGACCAGCAGATTCACCCGCGGCCCGGTGAGCATGGGTCGAACGACTGCTCTCTCAAGTAGCAAGCCGATGAGTAGCGTCCCGATCAGTGCGATGGGGATACCGGCCCAGTAGGGGAGACCGTAGCCACCCTCAGAGGTGTCGGCGATCGCCTTGAAAAGGAAGTACGCCGCGATCGTTCCGAACTCGCCCTGCGCGAAGTTGAAGACCCGTGTGCCTTTGTAGACGAGGACCAGGCCCAGAGCGACGAGGCCGAAAACGGCCCCGTTCATGACTCCGAGCGTGATGAAGGGATTGGGGCCATTCTCCATGCCGTTCCCAACCAACAGACCAAGCCCGATCAGGACAACGAGTACCCCGGTGACTATCGCAGTTCTCATCGGTCTCCGTCTCTAGAAGTCGCTGACGAAAGCTTGCTCGGTCACGAAGCGGTTGTTGGCGCAGTCTGCCTTTAACAGGTGCATCTGGCTTCCGCCTAAGTGATCGTCGGGAGAGTAACTGAGTGGCGGCAAGACCCCCGTCTTGATGCTCGTGTCGCGCTCGTTGAGGTAGATGAAGCGCTCTCTAGTCAGATCCTCGCCGGGATTCTTCAGCATCTCCCCGATAACCTTCGAGGCTCCCCAGAGGCCGAACATGATGTCGTCCGTTCCCCCGGCCTTCCGGAAGTCTGGGTCGAACCGGTTCGAATCGAAGTAGGCGGGCCATGGGCTCAGGAACCTGGCGTTGCTGATGGACTGGTTGTTCCGGCAGGCCACGTTTGCAACGGTGTCCAAACCCTTGGTCAGTCCGTAGCCGACCCACTGAGGTTTGTAGCCCTGGTTGACCGCAGCCTGAGCGAGCTGGATGAACCACGTCGGCGAAACGAGGACGTGGACGTTCTCGATCCCTTGCTGGTTGAGTTCGGTCGCGATCGTCTGCGCCTCGGATGCACCGGCCGTCTTGGATATAGCGCGGTCGTAATCAAGAGTGGCACCCGAGTCCTGCATTGCAGCAGCGAACGTGTCGTGCCCATCCTGGAAGGTTGGCGTGTTGAACCTCAACATGCCGTTCTTCTCGTCCCCAGCTCCAAGATTGGTGGTCAAAAGGTCGGCCAGGAGAGGACCTTGCTGCGGGTAGGTCATCCAGATGGCGAAGTAGTTCGGGAGCTCGGAGACCGTGATCTCGGTCACCCCGGCCGAGATGTAGGGGACGCCGGCGGTAGCCGCGTACCGAGCGCACGCCTGAACCTGATCCGTTCCGGCGACACCGACGAGTAGGAACACTTTCTCGTCCTCAACCATCTCTCGACATGCGGCGACCGCCTGGGATGGGTTGTAGTTGTCATTGCGGAACACGGTTTCAACGTTGCGACCGTTGATGGTGATCTTGTTCTGGCGCAGCCAGTTCCACCAGAGGTCCTTCCCCTTCTGGAAGGAGGAGGACGGAACGGGAGCAGCGCCCGTGATGGGCGCGTGGATCCCGATCTTGATCGTGTCGTCGGTGACACCCGTGGCGTCGCCACCACTAGGTTCGGGGCCGGCCGGTTCATCGGGCGTGTCATCTTCGCCGCCCCCCGGGGTCGTGGTACCCCCACCCGTCGTAGTGGTGCCACCTCCTGTTGTCGTAGTCGTCCCATCGCCGGTCAGACCGAAGTCTTCGGCACTGCCGAGGACTTCACCGGTGGAGGTATCGACAACCTGTCCGTCGACGACCTCGACACCTTCGGGGAGGGCGCCAGTGCCCGTCAGGGCGACTGCGTTGGGATCCACCAGGCCCGGCTTCTGGCCGCACGCGGCCGCCACCATCAACATCAAGAGAGCGACCGCGGTTAGTTGATAGCGACGATCGCGGCGCATCTCTAGCCTTTCCTTCTGAAGATCTTGGAGGCGGCCTTGGACGGACCGCTACCGAGCTTACGGAGACCCGCGGCGATCGGAGCGAAGCGTGAGCTTTGCTCGGCGGCGAGGATCTCCTCGAGGGCTACGCCCCGTCGCTCGGAGTTGATCTTCCGGATCTGGGACAGAACGCCATCTGGGCGTACGCCCGTCGCGGCCTCGATGACCACTGCTCTGAGGAGCGTGAAAGCGATAAGTCCGGCAAGGATCCCGAGCCAGACGTACCCGGGTAGAGACGCCACCTCCGGCAGCGTTGCCCCGGCCTCCTCGGCTCCTGTGTCCAAGGCCACCGGCGAAGCGGTATCGGTCGGACCGGTCGTCGTTCCTGGGTCGGTTCCGGTGCCCGTGCCGAAATCGGTGCCGGTGCTGGTCCCGAAGTCGGTTCCGGTGTCGGTGAAATCGGTTCCGGTGTCGGTCGGGTCGGTGGGATCGGTGAAATCGTCTTCCGCCGGGGGCTCGTAAACGAGGTTCGAGGTGATGCCGTTTGCCTCGGCCGGGCCGGACAAGACAACGCGCCACTCCGCATCGTCGGGACCCGCGCCCTCAGGCTGGACCGGGTAAAGGATGATCGCGCTGGCGGGCGATCCTTCGGCCCACTGCTGCGCAAACACGGTCAGATCGAAGGTCCAGACGAAACGAGCTTCCTTCTCGCCGTCGGCATTCTCGACCTGGGCCTCTTTACGATCCGCTATCGGATCCGAGTCGGTGCAGGAGTGGCGGGGGACCTCTTTGTACTGACGGGCATCGCCGTCACCGAAGAACTCCTCGACGAGACAAGCCCTCAGCTGACGCGTGTCGTCGACGTTGACCGGCTGGGATTGCTCGTCGTCGGCTTCAAGGAAAGTAACGGTGAACTCGGTTACTTCGGAGCCGAAAGGAACGAGGGCGAAGTCGAAGCCGATGGCCGAGAGCTTGTCCGGCTCCTCGTAATCGCTGCCGACGACTTCGACGGGCAAGCGACCTGCCTTACAGGTCCCTGCTTCCTCGGGTGGTCCCCCGGCACTTCCCACGGTGGGGCAGAAGGGGTTCGGCGCCTCGATCGTGATGACGTCGGCACCCGTGGTTGGGTCCGTCACGGCCTGGCTTTGCTGGGTCTCCCAGAACCATGCAGTGCTGGAGACGGCTATCTCGGCTTCGTCAGCCGTGGCCACGGCCATGGGCGCGAAGATAAGAGCAACCGCGCCAAGCATGCCCAAGCCTCTTAGGAAAGGCCTTTTTTCCACAGTTTCCTCCCCGGAAAAGGTAATTCGTACCGGTTTAGGGAGGGATTCTGCCCCTTGTGACGTATCCCTGCTCACAACCCCCAACAAGCTGGGGAGACTATCACTCCGTACTTGTTCGGCTGCAGGTCGTAACGGGCTGGGCTAGTCTTCGATCGGAGTCCTATGAAGAAGATCAAAGCGTTGTGGCAGTCCCTTTTCATGGATGTCGACAGGCGAGTCCGCCTGGGTCGGCTGCTTGGGCTCGTCCTGATCGTGGCGGGATTCATCGTCATCGCTAAGGCATGGGACGGCGCCGCGAACAAGACGCGGGTCGACAGCCAGTTCCCCTACATCCTTTCCGGCGGATTCATGGGCCTTGGCATGGTCGTGACCGGCTGCTCCCTGCTGTTCCTGTCAACCGTCAGGGCCGAGCGCCAGATACTCACTCAGAAGTTCGACGAGATGAGCACGCTGCTGGCACGGAACCTGGGACGTCTAGCGATCTCGAGTAACGGTTCGGGTACGAACACCGAACAGGTCGTTGCCGGCGGAGATGCCTATCACCGCGAAGACTGCACGATCTTGCAGGGGAAATCCGGTCTGACGAAGTTGTCGGTGGCTCAAGCTGCAGCCGAGGGACTTTCACCGTGCCGCGCGTGCGACCCCCCTCGTCCACCGGACCTTTCCGGCACGGAGGTTATGGAGCCAGTGACCGGAACACAAGACCAGTAATGGCTTTCGGCCAGAAGTAACTGGCCTTCTGAGGCATCCGCTCCCCTGAACGCGCAACATCAACGATCTGAGCCGCGCCCAGCGCACGAAGCTGCACACCACAATCCCAACCTTCTTCTCGAACCAGCCGCGTGATCTCCAGCGGATCCTTGCTGAAGCGGAACTCGTCAGCGCCGTCTGGGAACAGCCGTGGCAATAACGCCTCGTGCAGGGCAACAACATCCAAAGCGCGCCACTCGGGCGCTCGTTCACCGACCGCGGCAACGACTTCGGCATCCGAAACCTCACAAAGAACGGAACCATCATTCAGAACGAAGACGAATGGGTGGTCGGCCTTCGATCCCTCCAGTGCTTCTTCAGGAGTAAGGGAGTCGAGCTCGGTTGAGCCAGCGTCGGCGAGAGCTTCGCGAACATCGGTGTCTGAACCGGTCTTGATCGCGCGGTTGTAAGGCAAGACGACGAGGTCTTCCGAGTCGGCATCTACGCAGAAACACATGATCGCGTCGTGCTCGCCGGGGGAGTCAAGATGTTGCCGGTGATACGTGAGAGCGGTCTCGTAGCGGTGATGTCCATCGGCTATGACGATCGTGTGTGTTCCGATCTCGGTTGTCAGCATCTCCAGTTCGGCAGGCGCGGTGATCACCCAAAGGCGGTGAAGGATCCCCTCATCACCTTGGAAGCGTGCTTGCGTGGGCCGGTTCTCGAGCGACTCGTAGAACGGTCGAAGTGCTCCGTCGCCGCGGAAGATCCCATAGATGGGGGACACGTTCATCTTCAGAGCGTCCAGAAGTGCAAGGCGATCGGCGATGGGTCCGGGCATCGTTCGTTCGTGAGGGAGGACTCCAGAATCGTGGCCGAACTCTTCTAACTTTAGAGCGCCGATCACCCCGATGACACGGCAGCGGGTTCCGTCATCCCTAACGAAGTCCTGTCGATAGATGTAGAGACTCGGCTGTCCGTCTCTGGTCACGACGCCTTCGGCCCTCCACCGTTCGAACTCTTGGGCAACGGTGCCGTATCCCTCCGGGCCCGACTGCTTCGCAAGCTCGACCCGTATCGCGTTGTGGGGATCACGCTCGTAAAGTGCGTCTTGTTCCGATGGCGAGATGATGTCGTACGGAGGACACACGAGATCCTTTATCTGGTCCTCGGCGGAATAGCGGATCCCGCGGAAAGGTCTTAGTTCCGGCATATGGGAAACCTAATCGAGTCTTTCGACGGAGTCGTCTTCGATATGGACGGAGTCCTCTATCGCGGAGACAAGGTCATTCCGGGAGCCCCCGAAGCGGTGGGCCGGCTCCGCGATAGAGGCATCTCGCTTCTGTTCCTGACCAACAACTCTGCTTTCACGGTTCCTAGATACGTCGAGAAGCTGACGTCGTTGGGGATAGCTGCTGAGAGCAGCGAGGTCCTCACATCGGCGAACGTGACGGCAGATGTCGTGCGCGGGGGATACCGGACGGCCTTCGTGGTGGGGGGCGAGGGGATACGCGAGGCGATAAGCGATTCAGGTATCGAGGTTCTTGGTACCGAAACAGGGGAAGCAGCCGAACTCGTTGTCGTGGGGTGGGACAGAGGATTCACCTACGAAAAGATGCGTGTGGCTTGCCTCGCGGTGCAGCGCGGTGCGCGGTTCATCGCGACGAACTCGGATGCAACCTTCCCGGCCCCCGACGGTCTGTGGCCGGGGGCGGGCTCGATCCTGGCTTCGATCGAGAGAGCTTCGGGTGCGGAAGCAGAGGTGATGGGTAAGCCGCACGAACCGATGATGCGAGCGGCGGCGGCTCGACTGCAGGGATGCAGCGCGATCGCGATGATCGGCGATCGCGCCGACACGGATCTGGCAGGAGCTCAGCGGATGGGATGGAGCACCATCCTGGTGCTTAGTGGCGTAACGCCGCCGAGCGGAGTTGATGCGATCGAGCCCCAGCCAGATCACATCCTGGCGAGCGTTGCCGACCTTTAAGCGAACCCTCTTGTCTCACTCCTGTTCGTGGGTGACGCGTTAGACAAGAGGGTTCGTCAGTAGCGCCAGCCGGGTGACCACATCGGTGTTGGCTTCTGCGGCCGGCCGCCGAGGAGAAACATGATCCCCAGTCCGAACACGAAGCCACCCACGTGCGCCATCCACGCGACTTCGGTGACACCCTGGCTCGCTTCTTGCGCGGCGATCAGGAATTGATAGACGAGCCACAACCCAAGAACAGCGACCGCCGACATCTGAACGACGGTGAAGAAGACGAAGATCGGGATCAATACCTTCACGCGTGCGTGCGGGAACAACAAGATGTAAGCACCCATCACGGCCGCAACCGCGCCGGAAGCACCTACCGATGGGATCGGCTCGGCCATGTGAGTGACTATGTGGGCGAAGGTCGCAGCGATCCCCCCCGCTAGATAGAAGAGCAGATATTTCACGTGTCCTAGGAAGTCCTCGACGTTGTTCCCGAAGATCCAAAGGAACAGCATGTTCCCGATTAGGTGCAGGAACCCCGCGTGCAGGAACGTCGAGAACACCACGGAGAAGAGGAAGGACCCGATCCCTCGATCCGGGATACCGATCCCGAAGACTTGCGATGGGCATGCGTCCTCGAGCTGGCACGGGATCGGAGCGTTCTGAACGAAGTACCGAGCTCCGTCGAAGCCCGTTCCCATGCCTGGGGTCTGAAAGAAGATGGCCACGTTCAAGATGATCAGGCCGATCGTGACCACCGGGACCCGGCGGGTGGGGTTCGAGTCGGAGATAGGGATGAGCCCAAGCACGCGCCGAGTATAGGTTGGCGGGGGAGCCGATCGATGATTGGTTCGCCGATCACATGCACCTACAAGTAAGAGGAGGAGCCGTGTTAGACGAATTGAAGAGGTTCGCCCTGGTCACCTCCGGGATGGCCGAGCTCACGAAGGCTCGCGCCGAGCAGGTAGTGAAGGATCTCGTGAAGGCGGGGGACATCCGTCGCGACCAAGCATCGTCGCTGGTGCACGAGCTGCTGCGAAGGAGCCAGGAGAATCGCAAGGAAGTAGCAGCTTTCGTCAAAGCGGAGATCTCCAAGCAGGTCGAGGGACTCGGCCTTGCCACTAAGAGGGATCTCGAGCGGATCGAGCGCAGGGTTACTCGTCTGGAAGGCAGCACGAAGAAGCCCGCCGCGAAGAAGACCGCGCCCAAGAAGTCCACCGCGAAGAAGACGACCGCCCAGAAGAAGGCAACGGGCTCTAAGAGCGGTTCCGCAGGATCGAACGGTTCGAGTGGTTAGATAACGTCGACATGGAAGACACCACTACGAAGCGTGCCCCGACCGACATCGTTGCCGGCGCGCAAGCCGAGCTTCAGGCGGCGATGGAGCGCGATGATGCCGTCCGCCTGAAGATCCTCGACGACCTCTACCGCTCTCTCGAAGGTGAGTTGGAAGGGGATCAAGTGTCCCGAGTCATTGGTTCGTCAGCACCGAGAGCGGCACTGGGCGCCGAGGGCAAGGCGCGAGGAGTCGCGCGTACCGGGGAGTACGAGCGCGACGAGTAACGCAGCCATCGGTGATGCAGGGCCGCTCGAATGCGGCGCTATTAGTGACTCGGGGCACTGAATCAAGCGGGTTCGGCTCGACGCTGAGCTAGTGCGCCGCGGATCCTTCGCTACCCGCACGGAAGCTCAACGAGCCATCCATGACGGGAAGGTAAGCGTGCGTGGTTCACCCGCCTCGCGCGCCTCGACTTTGGTGGGGACCGATGAACCGATCACCGTTGTGGAAGTGGTGCAGGGTTACGTCTCGCGCGGTGGGCTCAAACTCGACGGTGCTCTGCGAGACCTCGACGTTGATGTTGCCGGGCGGAGATGGCTCGACGCCGGGGCATCTACCGGTGGGTTCACCGATCGCCTGCTCGAAGGTGGCGCAGAGCAGGTTCTCGCAGTGGATGTTGGGTACGGCCAGCTCGCGTGGCGTTTGCGTGAGGATGAGCGAGTCACGGTGCTCGAACGCACGAACATCAGGCATCTCTCGCCCGAGGATGTTCCCTGGCTCGCCGATGGTGTCGTCGCGGACCTTTCGTTCATCTCATTGACGAAGGTGCTCCCGGCCCTCGATGCGTTGGCTACGCGTTCCGCCGACATGGTGCTTCTCGTGAAACCCCAGTTCGAGGTTGGAAAGGACCGGATCTCGAAGGGCGGAGTCGTGACCGATCCCGAACTGTGGCGGGGCGCACTTCAAGAGGTCGCGCAAGCGGGCGGCGAACTTGGACTAGCCACTCTGGGCGCCACGGTGTCCGACCTCAAAGGTCCCGCCGGAAACACAGAGTTCTTCCTTCACCTGAGAAGAGGTAATGATTCGGATGTGGGATCGATCGCATCGGCCATAGACCTGGCGACAACTAGATGAGCATCTCGAGGGTGTCTCTCGTGGTTCACGACGGCAAAGCTCTGGCCGGTGAGGTCTTGGACGAGATCGTCGGCTACTTCGATAGCAACGGTGTCGTTCGAACCGACGAAGACCCCGACCTCGTCGTCTCTCTGGGCGGTGATGGAACCATGCTGCGGGCGGCTCAGGTAGCCCACGCTGCCGATGCTCCTCTGCTGGGGATCAATCTGGGGACCCTCGGTTACCTGACCGAGATCGATCGCGACGACGCGATCCCAGCCCTGAAGAAGGTCCTGGCCGATGACTATTCGATCGAGGAACGCATGATGCTCGATTGCACAGTGAGGACAGGGGCAGAGCCCGTGCGACATGTCGGTCTCAACGAGGTGCTGGTGGAACGCACGGCGAGACACAGATTGGTGCGCCTAAGCGTCACGATCGGGGGCGAAAGTCTCGGCACCTTCAACGCCGACGGGATAATCGTGGCCACACCTACGGGATCTACCGCCTACGCACTTAGCGCCGGGGGCCCGATCGTTTCCCCTCGAGCCAGCTGCATCGTCGTCGTGCCGGTGAGCGCTCACATGATCTCGTCGCGCCCGTTCGTCCTCGCGGACGACCAATCGGTGGAGATCAAGCTGGATGGCTACGACGTCAAGGCCGAGGTCACTCTTGACGGCGCCATCAGCACGCCTATCGCCGGTGGATGCAGCGCGGTCGTGGGACGACACGAGCGACCTCTGAAGCTGGTTCGCCTTGGAGGACCCAACTTCCTCGAACGGCTACGGACAAAGCTGGGCCTCCCCGGCTAGGCGAGGGCACCCCCTTAGGATGAATCTCGATGCTGGAAGAGCTTGTTGTCGAGGGCCTCGGGGTGATCGAGCGGGCCGAGGTCAGACTCGCGCGTGGGAGTACCGCTCTGACCGGAGAAACGGGAGCCGGTAAAACGCTGGTCGTGACCGCGGCCGGTCTCCTGATGGGTGCCCGCGGGGACAAAGGTGTAGTGCGAAGCGGGGCTACCGAGAGCCGGGTCGAGGGCCGGTTCACGGTGCCTGCGGACCACGAGGTCGTGCCGCTCTTGCTAGCCCAAGGTCTCCTCGACGAGCCTCCCCAGAAAGAAACCGAACTAGTCGCGATGCGTTCTGTCTCCGAAGGTGGAAGTAAAGCTCGCATCAACGGACGCTTGGTGACTTTGGCGACCCTTGCCGACATCGTTGGGCGGTTGATCGATATCGCGGGTCAGAACGAGCATCAGCGCCTCGTGTCCAGCGCAAATCAGCGAGCTCTCCTCGATGCTTCCGGTGGTGAAGAGGGGCTCCAGCACGCAAACGATGTTGCTTCAGCTGTGAGAGCCGCGAACGAGGCACAAGCTCGGGCGGAACAGCTCGCGGAAGGTGAGCGTGCTCGTACTAGGGATCTCGACATCCTTCGCTTCGAAGTCGCCGAGATCGAGGCTGCCAACCTGAGCGTGGGTGAGATCGAGCGTTTGTCGTCCGAGGCGCTGAGGCTCGAGAGCGCCGAAGCGATCGCCTCGGGCATCACTTCAGCCATCGCCACTATCAGGGATGAGAGCGGGGCCGAGGACCTGATCGGTTCTGCGGAGCATGAGGTGAGGGGGCTCGCGACCAAGGATCCCGTCCTTGGCGATCTAGCGGGGCGTCTCGAGTCTGCCCGCCTCGAGCTTCAGGACATCGCTTCGGAGCTGGGCGGTCGCATCGTGCAGCCGGATCCGCAAGCGCTGGAAGAAGTACGCGGGCGTTTGGACGTGATCGCGAAGCTGAGAAGGAAGTACGGCAACGATGAAGTGTCGATCCTTACGTACCTCGAGGAAGCCAGGTCGAAGATCGGAGTGTTGGGTTCCGACGACAACGACGCTACACAGTGGGAAGAACGAGCCCGCGCTGCTGCAGGCCGAAGCTACTTCCCGGGCAACACTGCTCTCCGAGACGAGGGCAAAGACCGCGGAACGGTTGAGCCGCGACGTAGCAGAACGCCTCGCCGACCTCGCCTTGCCGGACGCACGCTTCGACGTGGAACTTACTGAAACCGAGCTTTACGAAGGGGGACTCGAGCAAGTGAGTTTCCGGGCTGCTCTGAACGCGGGAGATGACTTCAAACCGATCGCGAAGGCAGCTTCGGGAGGCGAGTTGTCGCGTCTCGCACTCCGCGTTGAACCTCTGCTCTTCTTCTACGGTGGCTCCTACGATGATCTTCGACGAGGTGGACGCGGGTGTCGGCGGCCGAGCAGCGCAATCTGTTGGCCGCGCCTTGACGGAACTGGCACGGGGCGACAGGCAGGTCATCGTGGTTACCCACCTTCCACAGGTCGCCGCGTTCGCGGACAACCATCTCGTTGTGCGAAAGGTTCTCAAGGACGACCGCACGCACGCGCTGGTCGAACCGATCGTCGATGACTCAAGGGTCGAAGAACTGTCCCGGATGCTCGCAGGTCTCCCGGAAAGTGAAGTTGGGCAGCTACACGCCCGAGAGCTGCTCGAGCTTGCCACCGGGGGAAGTACGTGAGACGCAAACTTCGGTTGCGCAGAAACTCGAAGACAGCGGAGCACACGGCAGGAACCGCAAGGGTAGATAAGCGAACCAAAGACCTGATCGCTCGGATGCAACCCGGCGAAGTGGCGATCATCGATCACGAGGACATCGATCGCATGGCTGCGGAAGGTCTTGTTCAGAAGCAAGCGCGCGCGGTCATCAATGCGTCCCGCTCGATCACTGGGCGCTACCCGAACCTCGGCCCCCTTCTACTTGTCAGTGCGGGCATACCAGTGCTCGATGCAGCGGGATCATCCGTCATGGACATAGAAGAGGGGGCACGCGTCCATCTCGACGGCGATCGACTTCTAGAAGTTTCGAACGGGAACACGGAACGCGTCGTCGCTAAGGGACATCTGCTGGAGCTCGAGGAGATCGAGAAGCAGATGGACGATGCAAAACGCAGCATCTCTGGTGTGCTCGAGCGTTTCGCTGAGAACACGATCGGCTACATGAAGGACGAGAGGGATGTCCTTCTCGAGGCTTTGCATCTCCCCGAGGTCGCCACAGATTTCAACGGCCGGCAGGTTCTCATCGTGGTCAGGGGTTACGACTACAAGGAGGATCTGAACGCTCTTCGTTCCTACATCAGAGAGGTCCGGCCATTGTTGATAGCGGTGGACGGCGGCGCCGATGCTCTCTTGGATCTGGGCCTTCGACCCGACGTCATCATCGGAGACATGGATTCGGTCACCACCGAAGCCCTCCTTTCGGGTGCGGAGCTCGTGGTTCATGCGTATCCGGGTGGGTACGCACCTGGCCTGGAACGACTACAGGCTTTGGGCGTGAAAGACACCGTCGTCTACGAGGCCACGGGCACTTCCGAGGACATCGCGATGCTGCTGGCTTACGAGAGGGGGGCGGAACTCATAGTGGCTGTGGGTACACACGTGAACCTGATCGAGTTCCTGGACAAAGGCCGTAAGGGCATGGCATCGACGTTCCTCGTAAGGCTCCGGGTCGGATCGATCCTCGTCGACGCCAAGGGCTTGAGCCGCTTGTACCGTAGCCGCATACGCCGCCGTGACCTACTGATGTTGGTGGCCGCCGCGGTCATCGCCCTGGTGATCGCGTTCTCGTTCTCCGACATCCTGCGTCTGGAGTTCAAGCTCTACTGGACCCAGTTGCAAGAGTGGTGGTTCAACCTGAGGCAATCTCTCTTCTCATGATCGACTTCCGGTATCACCTCGTTTCCATCGTCGCCGTGTTGCTTGCGCTAAGCATCGGCATCGTGCTCGGCACGGGGATCCTTGGAGACCCTCTCCTGGACGACATCCGTAGCAACGTCGAGGAACTCGAACGAGACCTTGCCGAAAGGCGCGGTGTGAACGATCGCCTGAACAACGACCTTCAAGAGGAGCGAGCCTTCCTACTCGAGGCCGAGCCGTATCTCGTGGACGGCTTGCTGGAAGAAAGGGCTGTCGTCATCGTCGAGTTCGAAGGCACGGAAGGCTCGATCGCCGATGAGCTCCGGGCGTCGATCGAGCTTGGTGATGGGTCCGTATCCAGCACGATCGAGATCCTCGATCGCTTCCGCCTAACGGATCAACTCGACAGTGAAGCCCTCGCTCTGGCGATCAGCTCGGTGTCAGGCGAGCCGGACGTTCTTCGGGAAGAAGCGGCCGTGGAGTTGGGAACGAGACTTGCAGCCGCTGCTCATGGCCGGGCGGGCTCAGGGGCCACGGCTCTTCTTGCAGATCTTCAGGAGGCCGATTTCGTCGACGTTGAAAGAGCCTCCGAGGGAGTAGACCCCATCCCCGATGGTGCTCTGTTCCTGATCGTTGGAGGAGGGCCGGAGGAGCCTCCCTACCCGAAAGGCGGCTTCTCTCTCGCCCTTGCAACGACATTCGGGAACGAAGAGGTGCCCGTGCTGGTCGTCGAACCATTAGTAAGCGTATGGGGGATGGTAGAGGAGATTCGAGATGACGACGATGCGAGTCAAGTCGTAGCGACTGCGGATGGCGTGCAAAGCGCATCCGGCCGGATCGCCGCCGTCATGGGTTTGGGTCGGATCGCTGAAGGTGAGGTGGTTCACCTCGGTCGTCGCCCGGGTGCCGATGGGATCCTTCCGCAGCCCACACCTGCGGAGTGAGCGCAACAGAAAGGTCGCTCGGCAAAGGGGCAGCCGTTGTCACTCTCGCCACCCTGGCATCGAGGGTGACGGGGCTGCTGCGAGTGGTCGCGGTCGCCTACGCGATGGGCGCAACATTCCTTGCCAATACGTACAACAGTGCGAACACCGCACCCAACCTCGTTTTCGAGCTCGCCGCGGCCGGGATCCTGACGTCGGTGTTCGTGCCGACTTTCGTCGAGTACATCGTGCGCGATCGTCAACAAGAGGGATGGGCTGCCGCGAATGCTTTGACGAGCGTGGCGCTCATCGGCTTGATAGCTATCGCCGCCTTCGTCGGTGTCGCCGCCCCTTGGATCATGCGCGGGTTCCTGATCGGGGTCGAGCAGCCGGTGAGGGACCAAGCGATCAACGTGGGCACCGATCTGCTGCGTCTATTCGCTCCTCAGATCGTCTTCTATGGCGCGGGCATGATCATGACTGCGGCTCTCCATGCGCACCGGCGGTTCGGCATGGCTGCGATCGCACCGATCTTCAACAACGTCGTGGTCATCGGTGTCTACCTGGCGTACGCGGCGATGAGGAACGGAGAACCGGCCCTCTCAGCCATCACAACGTCGGAGATCTGGTTACTCGGGGCCGGCACGACGGCCGGGGTGGTTGCGATGACCGCTTGTCTGATCCCTGCTCTGAGATCAACCGGTTGGAGCTTCAGGTTCCGTTGGGACCCCCGTCATCCTGCCGTGCGCAAGGGTGCCCGATTGGGGGCATGGGCGTTGGGGTACGCGGGCGGCTATCAAGCCGTCCTGATCGTCGTTCTGATACTGGCTAACCGCGTGGAAGGTGGCGTCGCGGCCTATCAATGGGCTTACACATTCTTCTTCTTGCCGCACGCGTTGTTCGGGGTGCCGATCTTCCACGTCTTGTTCACGGCGATGTCTGAGCACGTGGCGAGAGGGGAGGAGGTCGGCATCGTCACTCGGTTGCGGGACGGGTTGGCGATGCTCGGTTTCATCCTGATCCCTATCGCTGTGAGCCTCGCGGTCCTTTCCGAACAACTTGGGACCCTGACCCTCGGCTATGGCGAGATGACATCGGAGGGGGTTCGACTAGTAAGCCGTTGCTTAACGGCTTTCGCCGTTGGGCTACCGACCTACTCAGTGTTTCTAACCTTCACGCGCGCTTTCTACGCATTGGGCGATGCACGCACGCCGGCGCTCGTGAACGCTGCGGCCGTAGTCGTAGCCGCAGCGGCAGGGTCTCTGCTGTTCTTCGGAATGGGGGAGGGAACCGCCGTCGAGGGACTCGCTTACGGTCACTCGATCGGTTTCTCGTTCGGGTGCGTCGTTCTTGGCCTCTATCTAACACGCCGCTTGGGTTCGATCCTTGATCGCGACTTGACGAGGACGTTGTTGAGGTCGTGCCTGCTTGCGGCCGTAGCCGGTGTAGTCATGTCCTCTGTTGGAAGATTGATCGATCCGGTCAATCGCGCGGGCATCTTCGTGGAAGTCGCCGTTGCCGGAGGCTGCGGGGCGATCGTGTACCTGGTGGGAGCAAGACTGACGGGCTCCACGGAGCTGGCGCGGGTCACCCAGCTGATCACCTCGCTCAAGGGCCGCGGTCGATGAGCGTTCGCGTCCTTCAAGTGCTTGGGAGATCCGCAGGGGGCATCGCGCGCCACGTCGCCGACATCGCCACGGGATTCGCTGAGGATGAGAGCATCCAGGTCGAAACCGCAGGGCCTTCCGATCTCCCGATCGAGATACCGGGCCCGTTCCACAAACTCGTGATCCCGGACGGCCCGTCTTTGGGGCACGGCGCCGCTGTCGCCCGGATCCGGCAGCTTGTCGAAGGAGGTCGCTTCGATGTCGTGCACGCGCACGGTCTTAGAGCCGGCATCGACGCCGGCACCGCGGCACACAAGGCAGGAAAGCCGTCGATCGCGACCGTGCACAACCTCGTGCACCCTGCGATCGCGGGAGCATTGCGCGCGTGTGTCTACCGCTATGCAGAGCGCGTCGTGGTTCGCCGGAATCAGCGAGTCTTCTGCGTGTCGGCTCAGATCGCCGACCATCTGAGAGCTTCGGATCCACGTGTAGCTGATCGCGTAGAGGTTACGTACCTGGGCGTTGCCGATCCGCCCACGGCTCAAAGAACATCCGGAGAGATACGTGCGAGCCTGGGCCTCTCACCGGACACTCCTCTGATAGTTACGGTCGCACGACTTGCTCCACAGAAGGATCTACCAACGATGTTCGAAGCTGTCGCGCAGCTCAACGATGTTCAACTCTTGATACTGGGAGAGGGGCCCCTACGCGAAAGCCTCGAACATGATGCTGCGCGGGTGGGGGACCGCATCAGGTTCCTCGGATTCCGTGACGACGTATCGGATCTCGTTCGCGCAGCCAACGTCTACTGCTTGTCGTCGGTCTGGGAAGGAGTGCCTCTCTCTGCGATGGAAGCCATCCAGGTGGGCGTGCCGGTCGTCGGGACAGACGTCGGCGGCATGAAGGAGCTGATCGATGATCGGTCGTCCGGTCGACTCGTGCCTAGCGGTGATCCTGCGGCACTGGCAGGTGCTCTCGGCGAGGTACTGGGATCTCAGGAGATCGCTAAGCGCTATGCCGAGAAAGCTCTAGCCGATCTGAAGGAGAAGTTCGATCGGAGAAAGATGCTTAGCCACCTCGAAGTGGCCTATAGAGAAGCAGCCCGTGCGTAGAGCCTCGATATCCCTAGTCGTGGTGCTAGTGGCGATCGCGTGGCCGGGGGCCGCCAATGCACAAGAGGCCGCCTGTAAACGCTTCGTCATCTTCACCCTGCCCGGGGTGACGTGGGAGATGGTCGACGAGTTTCGGCCACCGAACCTCCTAAGGATCGCCGGCGAAGGTGCGGCAGGGTCGATGTCGGTCCGCACCAACTCATCGCGCACATCCCATGCATCCGGCTTCGTGACGATCGGAGCGGGCACACGAACCGACGGAGGTGACACCGCCGGTGCCGTTGCTACGGGGATCGAGACATCGGGTCCCCCGGAGGATGTGTTCCTGCACGACGCGACGGTGGGTGGATGGCCAGAGATCCTGGCTGCGATCGGAGATGCGGATTATGAATCGGAGCCGGGGGCGCTCGGCAGTGCGATGAACACCCCCCTTGGTGCCATCGGGAACGGGGATACCGGACTTCCGCCGCCCACTCCCGCGGAGTATGACCGCTGGCCGTTGCTCGCGGCCGCCAGAACCGATGGCTTGGTACTCCAAGCGGCGGTCGGAGAAGGACTACTGGTGCCTGACGCAGACGCTCCCTTCGGAGTACGAACCGACGGCCCAACGATAGAAACAGCGACGAGCGCCATGCTCGAGGACGAGTGCTTCTCGGCCGTGATCGATCAGGGCGATCTGATCCGGGCCGACACGTACGGTCTCTTTTTCGAGGATCCCGGCAACTCGATCATGAAGGATGCGCTGCTTGCTGCCGACGAACTTCTCGGACACGTGGACGGGCTGCTCGATGAAGACGACCTTTTGATCGTCGTGTCGCCGACGTCACCATGGTGGGACGAAGAGGTGCACCTCGGCGTCGCAGTAGCGAAGGGGCCGGGGTACCCAGCAGGCTACACATTGGAGTCGGCGTCCACGCGGCAGACGCATTTCGTGACGCTTCCCGATGTGGCCCCCACTGCCCTCGCATTCCTCGGTCTGGAGCGACCCGACTCGATGCTCGGCCGTCCTTTCGTTGCGGTGGGGGACGGTGGCGACCTCGTGGACGAGATGGTGACTCTCGATCGTGAGTCGGTCTTCGCCCATGGGTCGCAGGCCGGGATCTCAACCGCATTCGTCCTGCTTCAGATCGTCGTCTACGTGATCGCTTTCCTGATCCTGACTCGGAGGGAGCGCAAGGAGCCGCGTGACCGGACCGAGATCTTCGTTCGCTGGCTTCGTCGCGTGGGGCTTGGCATCGTGGCTTTCCCCTTCAGCACGTATCTGGCAACGCCTATCGCGGCACACGAGCTCGGTACACCGTTGTTCATCGGAACACTCATCGCCATAGACATCGCGATCGTCACGGTCGTGTCGTTGCTGTTGAAAGACCCCTTGGAACGATTGCTCGCGATCACCGGGTCGACCGTCGCGTTGTTCATCATCGATCTCGGTCTGTTGCAGCAGCTGCAACTCAATGCGGTGTGGGGGAACGACCCCATCGTCGCGGGCCGTTTCACCGGCCTAGGCAACATCGCGTTCGCCATACTCGGCTCTAGCAGCCTCATGACCGGTGCCTTGTTGTTCCACCGATACCCGAACGCTCGGTGGGTCTACGCCGCCGTAGCGGGGCTGTTCGTGGCCACCGTCGTCGTCGATGGGGCGCCCCAGTTGGGGAGCGATGTAGGGGGGATCCTCGCTCTCGTCCCCGCGCTGGGGATCACCTACGTGCTTCTGCTGGGGAAACGACCCAACTGGAAGATCGTTTTGATCGGAGTTCTAGGAGCACTGGTAGCGCTGGGCCTTTTCCTAGCTGTGGATCTGTCGCGGCCGGAGGAGAGCCGCACCCACCTAGCGAGACTCTTCGAAGATATCCAGAACCGAGGTCTCGATGCGTTCTGGGAGGCAGCGGGCCGCAAAGTGCGAACGAACCTCCGCGTTTTCCGTTCGACGATCTGGACCTATCTGGTGCCTCCCGCCTTGGGGGTCATCGCGTGGTTACTGCTTCGGCCTAGTGGACGCTGGCGCGAGCTCGCAGCCACCTATCCGAAACTCCGCGCCGGCTTGATCGGCGGCCTCGTCCTCGCAGTCATTGGGTTCGCCGTCAACGACTCGGGCATAGTCGTTCCTGCGATGGTTCTCTCCTTCTTGGCTCCGATGTCACTACTGATCCACCTGATGGTCGAGCGCGACCGGATGGAGGGATCGAGCAGCTGATGGAAGTTGTCTTCGCGGCTCTCTTGTCAGCGGCCATCGGGGGCGGAGTTGCGTTCGCCCTGGCCGGACGGATGGACTCTCCACCCGAGGCTCTCCAGCGAACCAACTATCGCGGTCGAACGATCCCCGCCATCCTGGGCGAAGCCGTCGTGCTTGGGGGCCTTGTCGCGGTGGCCGCACTCGCACTACTCAACGTGATCGGATGGGATGAGGCGCCGAACCCACGGATGAGTGGAGCGCTGGCGCTCCTGATCGCGGCTATGGGAGCCGCCGGATCCTGGGACGATCATCGAGGAGACGAGCGGCCGCGCGGGTTCAAGGGCCACCTTGGAGCTATCAAGAGTCTGCGGCTCACCGGGGGACTGGTGAAGCTCATCGCCGGTGGCGTGGTTGGTCTTGTCGCCGGAGCGATACTAGGTTCCGGCGATGTCGCGACAACGATCGAGGTGGGACTGCTCGTCGCCCTGACCGCCAATCTGATCAACCTCTTCGATCGAGCACCGGGACGTGCCGCGAAAGTGACCCTGCTCCTCGTCGCCGGGCTCGCATTCTTCGCCGCCGAAGGCTGGATCGTTGGGAGTGCAGGGCTCTTCGGAGCGCTCGGCGTCCTGCTCCGATATGACCTCGCAGAAGAAGCGATGCTCGGCGACGCGGGGGCCAATCCTCTGGGCGCGGCCCTCGGTCTCGGCATGGCCACCGCCCTCTCCCAGCCGGGGCGCTGGGTAGCGATCGTCGTGCTGCTCGCTCTCAACGCCGCCTCCGAGAAGTGGTCCTTCTCGGAATTGATCGAGCGCACCCCGTGGCTGAGGCGAGCCGACCTCTGGGGTCGCCCCAGATCCGACGTCTAACCCGAACCGCGAGAAACATCCGCGCGATATCCGAGTCCGACGTCGAACGCGCGTGCTAACGTGAGGAGACTTCCCCCGGGAAACCAAACCGGGCGGAGCTATTTGCCGGAAGCCGGGGGTGGTCACCAGTAAGGGAGACCCCTCGGCACCCCGAGGACCTCCAGAACCCAAGCCCGGCGCGGCTTTAGACGTGGAGGTGTTAGTGGCGAAGCACATCTTCGTTACTGGTGGTGTCGTCTCGAGTCTGGGCAAAGGTCTCACCGCTGCCTCCCTCGGACGTCTTCTGAAGTCCCGCGGGCTTCGGGTGATGATGCAGAAACTCGACCCCTACATCAACGTCGATCCCGGCACCATGAACCCCTTCCAGCATGGCGAGGTATTCGTCACCGAGGATGGGGGAGAAACGGACCTCGACCTCGGCCATTACGAGCGATTCATCGACGAGAACCTCTTCAAGGCGAGCAACGTCACTACGGGCGCCATCTATCAGAGCGTCATCGCCAAGGAACGACGGGGTGACTACCTGGGCGACACCGTGCAGGTGATCCCTCACATCACTGAAGCGATAAAGGAACGCATCAGAGGTCTCGCCGAGGATTCTGGTGCGGACGTTCTCATCACCGAGATCGGCGGCACCGTCGGTGACATCGAGTCCCTGCCTTTCCTCGAGGCGATCCGGCAGCTGAAGACCGAGTTGGGCCGCGACGACACCTGCTACATCCACGTCACCCTGGTTCCGTACATGGCACCGGCCGAAGAGCTCAAGACAAAGCCCACACAGCACTCGGTTCGCGAGCTCCGAAGCATCGGTATCCATCCCGATGCGATCGTTTGTCGTTCCGACCGACCTCTCTCGCCGGGGTTGAAGCGGAAGATCTCGCTGTTGTCCGACGTCCCGACCGAGGCGATTGTGTCCGCGGTCGACTCGAACAACCTCTACGAGATCCCGCTCGTTCTGCAGGACGAGGGCCTCGATGCGATCGTCATCGACCGGTTGCGGATGGAGCCTCCCCGCGAGCCGGAGCTCGAGGGATGGAAAGACCTCGTCAAGAGGATCGAATCCGCGAACAAGACCGTGCGGATCGCCGTCATCGGCAAGTACGTCACGTTGCCGGATGCGTACCTCTCGGTCGTTGAATCCCTAAAGCACGCGTCCTTCCATCACGGAGCCCACCTGGACATCCGGTGGGTCGCATCCGACGATCTCGAAACCGCAGACCTCCAAGAGGTGCTCGGCGATGTTGACGGCATCCTCGTCCCGGGTGGTTTCGGAGTGCGCGGTATCGAGGGCAAGATCCAAGCGGTGCGGTTCGCGCGCGAGAACAACGTTCCGTTCTTCGGTATCTGCCTCGGCCTCCAATGCGCCGTGATCGAGTTCGCTCGCAACGTCGCTGATCTCGAAGGCGCCAATTCCTCCGAGTTCGACGCGAATGCCGATCACAAGGTTGTGGATGTACTCCCGGGACAGGACCTCGCGGCCCTCGGGGGCACCATGCGGTTGGGTGCCTACCCTTGCAAACTAACTCCAGGATCCAAGGCTGCTGCTGCTTACGAAGCCGAGCTGATCTACGAACGCCACCGTCACCGCTACGAGGTCAACCCTCGGATGCGTCGACGACTCGAGGACGCAGGTCTTGTTTGCTCGGGTGAATCACCGAACGGAACCCTGGTCGAGATCATCGAGTTGCCCGACCATCCTTGGTTCGTTGCCGGGCAGTTCCATCCCGAGTTCAAGAGCCGTCCCGACCGTCCGCACCCTCTGTTCCGAGACTTCGTTGGGGCAAGCCTCACCCACCGTGGTGACGACGTGAGTGTCTCCGAGGAGAGCCTCTCCGACACCCGCCTCTAGCGGCAAGAGTTGCCGTGACGGGGGCCTGTAGTATCCGGCTGCTATGAGGGTTGGGATACCGAAAGAACTCAAAGACCACGAATACCGGGTCGCCATCACGCCTGCCGGCGTGCATGAGCTCGTGGCCCACGGACATCAGGTCCTGATCGAGAAGAACGCGGGCCGGGGATCGAGCATCCTCGACGGCGAGTTCGAGAAGGCGGGCGCCAAGATCCTGCCGGATGCCGACTCGGTCTTCCTCGAGGCCGAGATGGTCCTGAAGGTCAAAGAGCCGATCCCCGAAGAGTTCCATCGTCTGCGCGAGGGCCTCGTTCTCTTCACGTACCTCCACCTGGCCGCCTCCGTGCCGGTGACCAAAGCCCTTCTCGATTCGAAGACCACGGGCGTCGCCTACGAAACGATCGAGCTCGAGGACAGATCTCTGCCGCTCCTCGCCCCTATGAGTGAGGTGGCCGGGCGGATGGCGCCTCACGTTGGCGCCAACCTGCTCGAGCGCGGCCATGGGGGCCGCGGGATCCTCATGGGTGGAGTTTCGGGAGTCCGTCCCGCGCAGGTGGTCGTGATCGGCGCCGGTATGTCGGGGATGAATGCGGCGTGGATCGCTCAAGGCATGGAAGCCGAAGTCATCGTCCTGGACAAGAACATCAATAAGCTCCGGGACATCGACCGGATCCACCAGGGGAAGATCAAGACCCTGATGTCGAACAAGCTCACGGTTGAAGAGGTCGTGACCGGAGCCGATCTCGTTATCGGTGCGGTTCTGATCCCGGGGGCCAAAGCGCCCCGGATCGTGAGCCGAGAAACCATCTCGAGGATGAAACCCGGCTCGGTCATCGTGGACATATCGATAGATCAAGGCGGCTGCTTCGAGACCTCGAAGATGACGACGCACTCCGATCCGACCTACGTCGTCGATGACGTCGTGCATTACTGCGTCGGCAACATGCCGGGAGCTGTTCCACACACATCTACCTATGCACTTACCAACGCGACCCTTCCTTATGTCCTGGACCTGGCGAACCTGGGAGTCGAGGCGGCCGCCCGACGGGATCCAGGGCTGGCCCTGGGCGTGAACACCTACGGCGGGAAGACCGTCTACGAGCCGGTGGCAGAAGCGCACGGCCTCCCGTACACGCCCCTTTCTGATCTTCTGTAGGCCTCGATGAGCGGGACTTCGACAAGCGCGCGCGCGTCGCAGCAGGAGAAGTGGATCGACGAGTTCATGTCATTCATCCGCTTCGAGAAGGGCCTCGCTGCGAACACCGTCGAAAGTTATCGACGGGACCTGCGAGCTTGGGATCGATTCTGCAAGGCGGAAAAGATCAACACGAAGCATCCGAAGCCGGTCGACATCACTGCTTTCCTCGAAAGACTTCGCAAGGGAGGGCCGCCGGCCTCTAAGCCGCTGAGCGACTCCTCGGTTGCCCGGATGTTGGTATCGGTGAGGTCGTTCTACAGATTCCTCTTGAGAGAAGGCTACGTGTCGGTCGATCCGACCGCGACGGTTGGCACACCTAAGCAGACGCGCACCCTCCCAAAAGCGATATCGATCGAAGAGGTTGAAGCGATCCTCGATCGCCCCGCTGCGCACCCGCTCGGGATCCGAGACCGAGGCATCTTGGAGATGCTCTACGGGTCGGGGCTTCGGATCTCGGAGTTGGTGGGTCTGGACGTAGACGACGTTGACCTCGATTCGGGGACGGTGCTGGTGAGATCCGGAAAGGGAGGAAAGAGTCGCCGTGTCCCGATCGGTCGCCAAGCGAAGCAAGCGGTGGGGCGCTATGTGACCAGCGTGAGGCCCGAACTCGTCAAGAAATCATCCGGAAAGACGGCGAAAGGGGCCCTCTTCCTCAATGCTCGTGGGGGCAGGCTCTCTAGACAGGGTTGTTGGAAGATACTGAAGGGGTACGCTCGTGAGGCCGGTTCGGGTGAGCGGGTTTCCCCGCATACGCTCAGACATTCATTCGCAACGCACATGCTGGATGCCGGTGCCGACATAAGGGTTGTTCAAGAGCTTCTAGGACACGCAAGTTTATCGACCACCCAGGTGTACACCCTGGTGAGCGACCAACATCTAAGAGAGGTGTATCTCTCGGCCCATCCCAGGGCTCGGGGCTGACACCGCAGGTAGCACAAGGGAGAGCAGATGACGGACACGCAGATGGCAGGGATCAGAGCCGCCCTGGAGGAGCAATTGACCTCGGTGGAGAGACAACTCTCCGAGCATGGGATCGCGGCCGAGGGTGGTCTTCACGTCGAGGTTGACGAGGGGTTCGCCGACTCTGCCGCAGCTACGACCGAGCGCTCCGAGCTTCTGGCCCTCGCCGAGCAGCTCCGCTCTCACCGCACCGAGATCCTCGAGGCGATGAAGCGACTGGAAGAGGGCTCCTACGGGAAGTGCGCCAACTGCGGGAACGACATCCCCATCGAACGCCTCGAGGCCCTGCCTACCGCCACCCTCTGTGTCACCTGCAAACAACAAGCCGGCTAAGAGAGAGGCCTTAGTGATCCGGGCGGTCACGCTTGTCGTGCTGGATTCGGTGGGGATCGGAGGAGCACCCGACGCCGCCGACTTCGGAGACGAAGGCAGCGCCACTCTCCCGCACGTAGCCACCGCAGTGGGGGGCATCTTCCTCCCGAACCTCGCCAAGCTGGGGCTGGGGAACCTCACTCAGATAGACGGCGTGGCTCCCACGCCAGACCCCCAGGGTGCCTTCGGCGCCCTCAGCGAGCGCTCGCCCGGCAAAGACACCACGACGGGGCACTGGGAACTTATGGGGGTCATATTGGAGCGGCCATTCCCTCTTTATCCGGACGGCTTTCCACCCGAGGTGATCTCCGAGTTCGAGCGCCGCACCGAGACTCAGATCCTGGGCAACGTGGCCGCTTCCGGTACCGAGATCATCGAACGCTTGGGCGCAGAGCACATGAAGACGGGCAGGCCGATCGTCTACACCTCGGGGGACAGCGTCTTCCAGATAGCCGCCCACGTGGATGTCATCCCCCTCGAGAAGCTGTACGGATGGTGCCGGACGGCGCGGGAGATGCTCACCGGCGAACACGAGGTGGGACGGGTTATCGCTCGGCCCTTCGCAGGGGAGCCGGGGAACTTCATCCGGACCCCCGACCGTCACGACTTCTCGGTTCTACCTCCGAGGGACACCGTTCTGGATGAATCGAAGGCCGCGGGCCGCGAGGTCAGAGGGGTGGGGAAGATCTCGGACATCTTCGCCGGACGCGGCGTGACTTCTTCTCGGCCGACTCGCTCGAACGCTCACGGCGTTGAGGTGCTACTGGAGGAGATGGCGGCAATCGAGAATGGCCTCGTTTTCACGAATCTCGTGGATTTCGACCAGTCCTTCGGCCACCGCAACGACCCCAAGGGCTATGCCGCAGCCCTCGAGGAGTTCGACCAGCGGCTCCCTGACATCCTGGCGACCCTGGGGCCAGAGGATGTCCTCATGATCACCGCCGATCACGGCAACGACCCGACCACTCCCTCCACCGACCACTCCCGGGAACAGACACCTCTCCTGGTGACTGGGGAGCGGGTTGCACCTCAGGACCTCGGAACGAGGGACACCTTCGCCGATGTAGGCGCCACTGTTGCCGAGCTACTGGGCGTTACCACCACCACGCCCGGGCGCTCCTTCGCGGACCAACTGCTGCGCTAGGGGAGCCTTTTCTTAGCGCTACGGCTTAGGTCTGGCTGCCAGATCGTGCCTGTTGTGCATGAGGCTCTTGTCAATCATCCCAATCGTCGGGTACTCTTCGGCGGCGACAAGATGATTTGTCGACAAATCCATTACGGGAGGCTAGATGGAGCAACATGCCGTGGCCGAGGAGCACTCGGGGCCGATCTACGACGATAGGGCCACCACGACCGGCCGGATCATCGCCTTGGCGAACCAGAAGGGCGGGGTAGGCAAGACCACCTCGGCCATCAATCTGGCTGCCGGCCTGGCCGAGGCCGGCCAAAAGGTGCTTCTGGTCGATTTCGACCCGCAGGGGGGCTGCGCTCTGGGGCTGGGGATAGAGCCCGGAGAGCTCGATCTCTCGGTCTACAACGCCCTGCTGGACCGCAATTGTGACGTGGAAGAGGTGATCCTGAAGACCCAGGTCCCCAACCTGGATCTACTGCCCTCCAACATAGACCTGGCGGCAGCCGAGCTGATGCTGGTTCAAGAGGTAGCCCGGGAGCAGTCCCTGATGAGGGTGCTCGCCCCGCTTCGGGCCCGCTACGACTTCATCCTCATCGACTGCCCACCTTCGCTGGGACTTCTTACCATCAACGCTCTGACGGCCGCAGATGGGGTCGTTATCCCCCTCGAGACCGAGTATTACGCCCTGAGGGGTATGGCGCAGCTGATGGATTCCATCGAGAGGATCAAGGAGCGGCTCAACCCCCGTCTCCACATCGATGGGATCGTGGCCACGATGGTAGATACCCGGACATTGCACTCCAAGGAGGTCATGGAGAGGGTCAGGGAGGCCTTCGGTGGCCGGTTGTTCGACACCATGATCCGCAAGACCGTTCGTTTCGCCGAGGCTCCCGTGGTGGGGGAGCCGATCCTGACCTACGCCCCTAAATCCCAGGGGGCAGAGGCCTACCGCAAACTCGCACAGGAGGTGATGGCCCGTGTCGCGCAGAGCCAGTCTGCCAGGGGCTGAGGAGCTCTTTAGAAGGACTACCTCAGAGCCCAGGCCCGTACCAGCCAGGGAGACCGAGGCAGAAGCCCAGCCGGAAAAGTCGACAAAGCTACAAGTCGCCACACCACCTGCTGAAGCCGCCTCTCCCAAAGCCCCCAAGCACGACGAGAAGGTGACCTTCTACTGCACCAGGGACGATCTGATGGCCCTAGAGAAGGCCCGTCTGGAGTTGAGGTCGGGACACGGGGTAGCCGCCGACCGAGGACGGATCGTTCGAGCTGCACTCAGCTACGTCCTCGAGGACTTCGATGCGAGGTCCACCGATTCGATCCTTCTGAGAAAGCTCGAAGACGAGTAGCGGTCCACGACCAGTTATTCCCAAAGCCCTCGGCGATGAGTCGAGGGCTTTTCTTATACCTGATGGTTAAGGCTAACAATAAAGCTCAAGGCATTCTTTACCGTTAGTTCTGACCGAACCGAGGAGTTCGACCGCTCCATGGACTCATCACCGACGAGGCGATCGCAGATCTGACTGGTCGTCGTTACCGGGCGCTGGGCTGGCGGTGCAACTTCCTAGAGGCGCCCGCTGCCGACGACCTCACCCATTCGCCGAGGGGAGGGATCGGAGGAGTTCCTTAGGTAATCAAACTGTCGCGGAGGCTTTTGGCGCCTGATGATAAGTCTACTAATAGATAAGGCTCTATCTCTACAAGCCTATTTATCACCAGGCGGGAGAGCAGCGTTCTAGCAGGTCAGCCCTGGTTATCTATAAGTAGATTAGGGAACTTATCGGTAAGCGTACTTATAGGGAAGTGGCTAAGTAGTCCTGGGGACTTCCCGACATAGTGACTCGTTGACCTCTCCACATGCCGATTAGTCGATGTGCCTACAAGTCGCTTGTTTTTACCCTGCGTCCCTCCCGATCGGGGGAGCTCGGGAAGAGCGGCGACGGACGCCAGAGGCCGGTCCGCACCCTTTGTAGACGCACCGGCGACCTGAGCTGGTGCCGGGACTGGCGAGCCGAGGGTGTCGGGGCCGTTGGCGAGGTCAGGTTCTCCGGTTCCGTTCATGTCCTAACCCTATAGCACACCTTTAGAGCTGTCCAGCGGAGCATCAGCAGGCTAGGGGATCGGCCCCCGCTAGATCGGCTACGAAGCATCCGACGGAGTTGATCAGGTCCCCGAGGAACGAGAACCCGGTGAAGAAGAGGAGCCCGAGCAGGATCACGAAGCCGTACTGGTCTAGGAAGAAGATGATCTTCTGCTTGCTGGGGGGCAAGAAGATCGTAAGGAGCCGGGACCCGTCCAAGGGGGGTAACGGGATGAGGTTGAAGACGGCCAGGACCACGTTGATGGAAAAGAAGGCGAACAGGAACTGCCCCAGAGCGTCTGAGAACCCCCCCTGGAATAGCGACCCCTCGAGCAGACCGAAGACGAAGGCCCCCACGAAGGCCAGTGCGAGGTTCATCGAGGGGCCGGCCAGGGCGACTATGGCTGCCCCGAAGCGCTTCGAGGACAGAGCGGCGATCCGGAACTCGACGGGCTTACCCCAGCCGAAGCCCACGAGAACGATCATCAGCGTTCCCAGGGGGTCCAGATGCCGAACGGGATTCAAGGAGACGCGGCCCATGGCCCGAGGCATCCGGTCGCCGAGTAGGTCGGCGGCGTAGGCGTGAGCGAACTCGTGCAGAGCGATGGCGAAGACCAGCGCCATGGCCAACATCACGAACGCAAGCGGATCATCCCGCAACAGCTCTAGAGGAGACACGGGCGGTATTGTAGGGGGCAGCGGCGTCGAATAGGCGTCATCTTGCCAATATAACCCTAAAGCAGAGGTTTAGATGCCGGAGCGCAAACGCCTGTTCAGTGGTATCCAGCCGACCGGAGATCCCCACCTTGGGAACTACCTCGGGGCGATCAGGAACTGGGTGGACCAACAGCACACCTACGAAGCCATCTTCTGCGTCGTCGACCTCCATGCGATGACCCAGCCATGGGATCCGGCCGACCTCAGGGAGCGAAGCCTGGCAACGGGAGCCTCCTTGCTGGCCTGCGGGATCGACCCGGGCACGGCGACCCTCTTCCTCCAGTCCCACGTCGCCGCTCATTCCGAATTGAGCTGGGTCTTGTCGTGTGTAGCCCGGATGGGAGAACTCCGAAGGATGGTCCAGTTCAAGGAGAAGTCCAAGGGTGAAACCGAGTCGGTGGGGGTGGGCTTGTTCACGTACCCCGTGCTTCAGGCGGCCGACGTCCTGTTGTACAGGGCTCATGGCGTTCCGGTGGGTGAGGACCAGCGCCAGCACATAGAGCTGATGAGGGACCTGGCGGGGCGCTTCAACGGCCAGTTCGGGGATGTTTTCGTCCTTCCCGAGGCCTGGATCCCCAAGGAGGGTGCCCGGATCATGTCCCTCGACGACCCCACCCAGAAGATGAGCAAGTCGGCCACACGGCCCAATTCTGCCGTCCTGTTGGTCGACCCGCCGGAGGTCATCGCCAAGAAGGTCAAGGTGGCCGTGACGGACTCGGGCCGCGACATCCTGGCAGCCGAAGACAAACCGGCCTTGACGAACCTGCTGACGATCTACTCGCTCCTCGAGGGCACCACGATCCCCGAGCTCGAAGAGCGCTTCGCCGGCAAGGGCTATGGGGACTTCAAGGCGGCCCTAACGGAGGCGGTGATCGTCGCTCTAGAGCCCATAAGGACCCGGTTCGAGGAACTTCGTAAGGATCCAGCAGAAACCGCCAGGCTCCTGGCACTGGGCGCCGAACGAGCCGCCAAGATAGCGGGGGAGACCATGGCGGATGTGCGAGCGGCCGTGGGTCTGGCGCCACCCGCTTAGCATTGCCGAACCCCTCAGGCGCGCGCAGATTACGCTGGGTAACTCCAGGCGAGAGGCTTCAGATAGGTGCAAATAGATTTGTCGACAAATATATTTATAGCTAGGAGATGTTCGTGCCCCACGAGGTGAAGCTCGAGGTCTTCCAGGGGCCGATCGACCTGCTGCTGCACCTGATCACCAAGCAGCGGGTGGATATCTACGACGTTTCCATCTCCACCATCACGGACGAGTTCGTGACCTATCTCGGACGCCTCGACGACCTGGATCTCGAGACCGCAACCGGATTCCTGGTGATCGCGGCCACGCTGTTAGAACTCAAATCTGCCCGGCTGCTGCCCTCGCGGGACCCCGATGACATATTCGACGCCCGCTTGCTCGAAGAGCGGGATCTACTGCTGGCCCGCCTGGTCGAGTGCGCCACGTTCCGGGAGGCGGGAAGCTGGCTGCAGGTCGGCCTGGAGAAGGGCAGCCGGTGGCACCCGCGCTCTGTGGCGCTGGAGGAGCCCTACGCCCACCTGGTTCCCGATCTGATGCTCAAGGTGACGGTCGCCGAACTGGTCCGGACCGCCTCGCTGGCCCTGATGCCAAAGCCTCAACCTCAACTTGATATATCTCACGTTCGCCCGATCAGGGCTTCTGTCCGGGAGGCCATACTCGAGATGCTCGAGCTCTTGAGGGCCGGCGAGCCGGTGGGCTTCGCAGCCCTGTGCGAAGGATCCCCGGCCCGGATCGACGTGGTGGTGCGTTTCCTAGGGCTACTGGAGCTATACAAAGCCGGGGCCGTGGAGATCTCTCAGCACGACCGTTTCGGGGACATCGTGGCATCGTGGACGGGGGAGACCGACATCGAAGAGGTGCTTGCCGATGTCGAGGAGTACACACTGGCGGCTGAGGAGGCGACGTGACCGAGGTGACCGACCGCAAGATCGTAGAAGCCATACTGCTCCTGGCCGACGAGCCGGTGCCGGCCGGACTGATCGGTGAGGTTCTGGAAAAGCCTCGAGGTGAGGTCGAGACTCTGCTCCAAGCCCTAGCCGAGGATTACTCCTCGGGCGACCGCGGGTTCGAGCTGCGCGAGGTGGCCGGCGGGTGGCGCTTGTACACGTCTCCGGATGCCGCCCCCTGGCTGGAGCGCTTCGTGAAGGGCCATGTCTATGCCCGCCTCACGGGGGCCGCCCTGGAGGTTCTCGCTATCGTGGCCTACAAGGGCCCGATATCCAGGTCTCAGATAGCCGATATCAGGGGGATCGATTCCGACGGTGTCGTAAGGACGCTGTCCCTGAGGGGTCTATTGAACGAGTCGGGACACGACGAAGGACCCGGCTCAGCGGTGCTGTTCACGGTCAGTGAGGGGTTCCTCGAGCACCTCGGCTTGCGAAGCGTCGAAGACCTCCCGCCGCTCGCTTCCTTCATGCCCGACGCCGAGGCGGTCGAGGACATGGAGGCAAAGCTATCTCCGGGTCTCTAAGCACCGAAGGAGAACGTCTCCAGAAGGTTCTAGCAAGAGCTGGGGTCGGGTCGCGTCGCGCCGTAGAAGAGATGATCGCCGCCGGCCGCATCCGGGTGAACGGGGAGCGAGCCAAGCTCGGCCGCCGCGTCGATCCATCTAAGGATATAGTTGAAGTTGATGGTTCTAAGGTTCCGCTGCAAGCCGATCTCATCCACTACCTGATGAACAAGCAGGCAGGCGTCGTTGCGACCGCTTCGGACCCCGAAGGACGACCCACCGTGCTCGACGTAGTGGATGTTGCCGCCCGGGTGTGGCCCATAGGACGGCTCGACTTCGAAACCGAGGGGGCCTTGATCCTCACCAACGATGGGGAACTGACCAATCGCCTTACCCACCCCCGGTACGAGGTCCCCAAGACCTATCTAGCTGAAGTTCAGGGTTCGGTGTCCGAGAAGGTGCTCAGAGAGCTGGCTCGGGGCGTGGAGCTCGAGGATGGGCTTACCAAGCCCGCTCGGGTAGCTCTGGTAGAGAGGGTCCCCGGGGGCTCCCTGCTGGAGATAACGATCACCGAGGGCCGGAATCGCCAGGTACGGCGGATGACCGAAGCCGTGGGCCACCCGGTCCGTAGGCTCGTTAGGCTCTCGATCGGACCGTTGCAGCTGGGGCGCTTGAAGCCCGGCAGCTACCGGAAGCTCTCGCCCGCCGAGGTGCGCGAGTTGTACCGGGCGTCGGGTCTGTAAACAAGTAGATAAATCACCTTAGAGATAGGTAGACCAGGTGACGTATAGACAGATCTACATCCGGGGTTATGGCTGGTCGGTAGGGGTTCGAAGCCTTCACAGACCGGATGACAAATACACATGTCGATAATTCTGAGAAGAGGATAAGTAGACATGTCTACCCGTTTGCGCGCCCTTAGAGGGGCCACCACGTGCTCTTCGAACAGCGCCGAGGAGATCATCAGCGCGACTGGCGAACTGCTGGAAGCGGTCCTCGAGCGCAACGGCGTGGAGCACGAGGATCTGGTCAGCATGATCCTGACGGCCACTGAGGACTTGAACGCCGAATTTCCAGCGGCTGCCGCGCGGGCGATAGGGATCTCGGACATACCGCTCCTCTGTTCCCAGGAGATGGCGGTCCCGGGGGCCGTTCCCCGCTGCATCAGGGTGCTCATCCACGTCTACAGTGACCGTGCGCTGAGCGACCTCCGGCATGTCTATCTGCGGGAGGCTCGCCAGCTCCGCACGGACCTGCCTGAATGAACCGTCAAGTAAAGGCTTAGACTTATGCAGAAGGTGGCCATCCTGGGGATGGGCCTGATCGGTGGATCCCTCGGACTCAAACTCAACCACACGCAGCCCGACCTATCAGTTGTCGGCTACGACCCGGACCGGACCGCGGCGTCCGTGGCTCTTACCCGAGGGGCGGTCGGCGAGGTCGCCGACGACCCCTCGAAGTGCGTCGCAGGGGCGGACCTCGTGGTGTTGGCGATGCACGTCGACCGCATCCCCGAGATGCTCGATGCGGTAGCCGGGCATCTCGGCCCAGACGCGGTGGTCACGGACGTCGGGAGTTCCAAAGCAGGCGTGGTGGCGGCCGGTGAGGCCGTGATCGGAGGGCGCTTCGTCGGCGGCCACCCGATGGCCGGATCCGAGCGTCACGGGATCGAGGCAGCGACGGCAGAGCTCTTCGAGGACGCCTGGTGGATCCTGACCCCGACGGACGCCACCTCGTCCTCGGCCTATCGAGAGGTCGCGGCCCTCGTCACATCGGTCGGGGCCAAGGTGGTCGCCCTAGCTCCCGAGGTCCATGACTCGTTGATCGCCCGGCTTAGCCACGTTCCGCAGCTACTGGCCAGTGCCGTCGTCGACATGGCTGCGTCATGGACGGATCAAGAGGCGCTCCTTGGCCTTGCCGCCAACGGCTTTCGGGACGTCACCCGTATCGCGGCCAGCGACCCGGGGATGTGGCTGGGGGTGATACGTGCTAACCGTGAAGCTGTACTCGAAGGTTTGGAGTCCCTGGGGTCAACCCTCGATGGCGTGGCGAAGATGGTCACGGACCAGCGCTGGGAGGAGCTCGAGGGCTTCCTCGGGCGGGCGCGTTCCGCCCGGCTGGAGCTCTTCGCCAAGGCCGCGTACACAGGTGAACCGGTAGCCCTCATGATGTTGATCCCCGACAGACCGGGGGTGCTCGCCGAAGTAACGACCGCGGCGGGCGAGCTCGGTGCGAACATCGAGGACATCCAGATCTTCCACTCCACCGAAGGGGGGAGGGGGCGCCTCGAGCTCGTGGTCGCCGGACGCTCGGCTGCCGCCGACCTCTCTGCCCGGCTGGAAGAGCTGGGCTATCACGTGGATCAAGGGGTTCCGGAATAACTATGACGACTTATGGATTTGTAGACAAGGGAACAGATCGATGCGCTTGAGAGAGAAGGGGCCCGCCCCCCTGCGTGGGGCATTGGAGGTTCCCGGTGACAAGTCGATCTCTCATCGCGCCCTGATCCTGGCCTCTTTGGCGGAGGGCACCTCCGAGGTCACCGGCCTGAACACCGGGGCCGACGTTGCCGCCACAGCCTCCTGTCTCGAGGCCCTGGGGGCAGCTGTTGCTGTACGGAGCTCGGCCGCAACGGTCGTCGGCCGCGGTCTGCGAGAGCCCACGAGCGTGTTGGATGCCGGGAACTCGGGAACCACGCTGCGCACGTTGCTAGGCGTTTGCGCCCGGACCGAGGGCATGAGCGTCCTGACGGGGGATACCTCGCTGCGGAGGCGCCCGATGCTTCGGGTGGTGGCGCCGCTGAGGGAGATGGGGGCCGTCATCGAGGCCCGGGATCACGGCAATCTTCCGCCCGTCGTTGTGAGGGGCGGCTCGCTGAGCGGTATCGACAAAGAGTTGCCCGTGGCAAGCGCTCAGATCAAGACCGCGCTCCTTCTGGCCGCGATGGGAGCCGAAGGGACCACGTCGGTGACCGAGCCGGGACCCAGCCGGGACCACACGGAGCGCATGATCGGCGCCTTGGGGGCACCGGTCACGGTGGTCGAGCGGTCATGCAGCTTGGTCGGCCCCTGGGCACCTCCCGCATTCGAGCTCCGGGTCCCCGGCGACCTTTCATCGGCTCTGTATCTGATCGCCGCAGCACTGCTGGTGCCCGGCTCGGAACTCTCGATCGAAGGTTTAGGCCTCAACCCGACCCGGACGGGGGGACTCGAGGTTCTGCGCTCGATGGGTGCGAACCTGACGTGGACCGTGACCGGAGAGAGCCTGGGCGAACCCGTTGGCACCGTGGTGGCCAAACACTCACCTCTGACCGGCACGACCATCTCGGGAACCGAACTGATCCCTCGCACGATCGACGAATTGCCTCTGCTGGCAGTGGTTGCAAGCCAGGCAGAGGGAACGACCGTGATCGCCGACGCTGCCGAGCTCAAGGTCAAGGAATCTGATCGGATCGCGGCCCTCGCCGACGGACTCCGTACCTTGGGGGCACGGGTCGAACCCCAGCCCGATGGCCTTGTGATCGAGGGGCCGTCGGTCCTGGACGGGGGAACGGTCGATTCACTCGACGATCACCGCATCGCCCTCTCGTTCGCCGTTGGTGGCCTGGTGGCCAGGTCTAAAGTGACGGTTAAGGGTTGGCAGTGCACGAACACGTCCTTCCCCGAGTTCCTCGAACTTCTGGATCAGGCAAGGAGTGCCCGGTGATCGTCGCTATAGATGGGCCGGCGGGTGCCGGTAAGAGCACGGTCGCCAGGCTGGTGGCAGAGGCCCTTGGCCTCGACTATCTGGACACCGGCGCGATGTACAGGGCCGTTGCCCTTGCGGTTCTGGAGGCCGGCCTCGAAGTGAACGATCGCCATTCGGTCGGGGGTCTCGCCGGTGAACTTTCCATCGAGGCGAGAGGGTCGCAGATCTTCTTGAACGGCAAAGACGTCACGGACAGGATCCGAGACCCCGACGTCACGGCTGCGGTGTCCATAGTGGCTGCCGATCCCGAGGTGAGGAAGTCGATGGTGGCCCAGCAGCGAGCGGCCGCCGCTTCGGGGGTCGTGATGGAGGGCCGCGATATCGGCTCGGCGGTCGTCCCCGACGCAGAACTCAAGATCTTCCTCACGGCGTCTTTGGCCGAGAGAGCCACGCGCCGCTGGAAGGAGCTTGGCGACGAGGACCCAGCGTCTTTAGCGAGGATCGAGGCATCTATCGCCGCCCGGGACAACAGAGATTCGGAGCGAGACACCTCACCGCTGGTCAAGACCGCCGATGCCATCGAGGTCGACACCACGGGCCGGTCGATCGAAGACATAGTCGACGAGATCGTCGCCCACGCCAGGAGGGCGTCCGATGTCGCTTGAGACCGCGGTGGGGCTGCCGGTAGTAGCCATAGTCGGCCGACCCAATGTCGGGAAGTCCTCGCTGGTCAACCGGATCCTGGGACGCCGGGAGGCGATCGTGCAGGAGACACCGGGCGTCACCCGGGACCGCCGCGCTTTCGAAGCCGACTGGGCCGGGCGACGCTTCGAAGTCATCGACACCGGTGGACTCGAGCCGGGAGCCACAGGTCTCGACGCTCGCATAGCAGAGCAAGCTCAGGTGGCGATGGAGGCCGCAGATCTGGTGATCCTCGTGGTCGATGGAACGACGGGCCCGACCCAGGACGACCTCGAGGTGGCTCAGAAGCTGAGGCGTTCGCCAACCCCCGTCCTCCTCGTGGTCAACAAGGTGGACGACCCCGCCGACGTCCTGGCGGCGAGCGACTTCCACTCCTTCGGCCTCGGTGAACCCCATCCCGTCTCGGCCCTGCACGGCCTAAGGACGGGCGATCTTCTGTCGCGGATAGTCGAACTCCTCCCCGAACACGGGACGGCAACCGACCCGGCGTGGGCCTCGATAGCCCTCGTAGGGAGGCCGAACGTGGGGAAGTCCTCGCTACTGAACAAGCTCTTGAGGCAGGAGCGATCGATCGTTCACGACGCTCCCGGCACCACAAGGGATCCGATCGATTCGCTCCTGACGCTGCCCGATAACCGCATCATCCGGATCGTGGACACCGCAGGCATGCGCCGAGAGGTGCAGGTCAAAGACCCCATCGAGTACTTCAGCCTTCTTCGCTCGAGAGGCACCCTTCGAAGGGTCGACCTGGCCGTGCTGGTCGTCGACGCGGGCGAGGGCATGACGGGTCACGACCAGCGGATAGCGGCCGAGATCGTGTCCGGCGGCCGCGCCTGCGTAGTCGCTTTGAACAAATGGGACCTGGTTCCCACCCAAGGCCCCGACCGCGATCGTTTCGACCGTGACGTGGCCGAACAACTCCGCTTCGTCCCTTGGGCCGCGTGGGCACGCGTCTCGGCCCTAACCGGCAGGGGAGTCGACAAGCTCTGGCCTGCCGTCCTTCAAGGGGTTGAAGCCCACCGCACGAGACTGGCCACCTCCGAGGTCAACCAGGTGATCCGCGACGCCCAAGCCGAAAGACCGCACCCCCGCACCGGAGGGCGAGCGATCAAGGTTCTCTACGCGGTCCAAGCCTCGGTAGCCCCACCGACCGTCATCCTCTTCGCGACCGGCCCCATGGAACCGACCTACGTCCGCTACCTCGAGAACCGCCTCCGCGAACGCGAGCCATTCCTCGGTTCGCCCCTGAGACTCCAGGTGCGCCAACGAGAGCGACGCTCAACCTAAGGTTTACGGTTAGTGGTATCTTCTAACCGAAGGCCCTACTAGGGCGGCGTCATCCGAAACCTCGGAGGAAGCCTCCCGCAGGAAGCGGCTCGATCCGCGAGCAGCAGAACCGGAGAAGAAGAGGAAGGGCTAGCGAAAGAGCCGCTTCTGAGGACCGCGACGGAGAGGCTGCGGTGCGCCGCCCGGTCATTCAAAGGAGTCCTGCGCGCCGACGCCGCCCTCGACTACTTGTCGCTTTGTTCCCTTGTCTACATGTCGCTACGTCTACAGGAGGCGGAGGCGGCGAGCCGCTATGATGCGGGCAGAACGGGACGTGGCGCAGCTTGGTTAGCGCACCGGTCTGGGGGACCGGGGGCCGCGAGTTCAAATCTCGCCGTCCCGACGAAGATGCCGAGTCGAGGAACACCGGGGGGTGTCTCACTTAGGAGGAGCCGAGCCGTCTGGGTCAACGTCCGAGGTGGGGCGCGGCTGGCTGACGGTCCCGAATGTTCTCTCCCTGATCCGGCTGGCGTCGGTGCCCGTCTTCATATGGCTCTTCACATCAGACCGCACTGAGGCGGCGGTGATCCTGTATGGGGCGGGAGCCTGGACGGACTTCTTCGATGGGTGGATAGCGCGGCGCTTCAACCAGGTATCCGAGCTGGGGAAGCTGCTCGACCCGCTGGCCGACCGGGTCTTCATAGTCGCCCTAGCGGTGGCGCTGGTGGTGTCGGACGTTCTGCCATGGGGATTGGCGGCAGCGATCATCGCTAGAGACGTCTTGATCCTGGCGGTGTTCCCGATACTCGAGCGAAGGGGATTCCCAAGGATCGCTGTGAACTTCACCGGGAAGACGGCGACAGCAGCACTGTTGTTCGGCCTGACATTGCTGGCGTGGTCGGAAACGACCTTCCCCCTTCAGGATGTGGCGGACATACTGGGTATGTCTTTCACCATCATGGGAGCCGTCTTGTACTGGGTTGCAGCCGGTCTTTACGCTCGACAAGCGCTCCGGTCAGCGCCCACACTTACAGGGGACAGCGAATGACTCCATCGGGGGAGGCCGGATGCAAGCGGTGATCATGGCGGGTGGCGAAGGCTCCCGGCTGCGTCCGTTGACCGGCAACATGCCCAAGCCCATGCTGCCGGTAGCGAATCGGCCTTTGATGGAGCACATCCTCCTGCTGCTTCGACAGCACGGGATCACGGATGTGGTCGCGACCGTTCAGTTCTTGTCATCGGTCATCCGGAACTACTTCGGGGACGGCTCCGACCTTGGGGTCTCTCTCTCGTACGCCACCGAGGAGGTCCCGCTGGGCACCGCAGGCTCCGTCTGTGCCGCGCAGGATCTGCTCGACGGGACTTTCGTCGTCATCTCGGGAGACTCTTTGACAGACCTGGATCTGAGCGATGTCATCGCCTTTCATCGAGCGAAGGGGTCGGCCGCCACACTCGTTCTGAAGCGGATGAAGGATCCCCTCGAGTTCGGCATCGTGATGACGGACGAGGCGGGGCGGATCGAGCGCTTCCTCGAGAAGCCGACCTGGGGACAGGTCTTCACCGACACGATCAACACCGGCATCTACGTTTTGGAGCCGGAGGTCCTCGATCTGATCCCGCCCGACCAGCCCTACGACTTCTCGTCCGAGCTCTTCCCATTGATGCTCGACAAGGGTCTCGACCTGTTCGGTTACGTAACCGAGGCCTACTGGACCGACGTGGGCAACACCGACGCTTACCTCCAGGCGAGCCGAGACGTTCTGGCCCGGAGGGTCAAGGTGCAGGTCCCGGGGTTCGAGTTGCGTCCCGGAGTGCTGGTTGGCGAGGACGTCGAGATCGATCCGACGGCCCGCTTGGAAGGACCGGCGATCGTCGGGGACAACGTGCGGATCGGTGCCGGATCGGTGATCGGTCCCTACGCCGTCCTCGGCTACAACGTGCTCGTCGGTAATGACGCCCGGGTCTCGCAAGGCGTGGTCATGGACCGAGCTCACGTGGGGCCGATGGGACAGGTCCGCGGTGGAGTCTTGGGGCGCGGCTCGTCCCTCGACAAGGGAGCTGTGCTCGAAGAGGGGGCCGTCACCGGAGACGACGTCGTCGTCGGAGCGGGAGCCGTGATCAAGCCTCGAGTAAAGATCTACCCTTCGAGAACCGTCGATGCCGGCGCCATCGTGACCCAGAGCATCGTTCACGAGCGCCGGGGGAGCCGCACGCTGTTCGGGTCTCGAGGTGTGTCCGGTCTGGTCAACGTTGGAGTGACTCCCCAGGTCGCCGTCCGGCTGGCCATGGCGTACGGAACCACCCTCAAACGAGGCAGTGTCGTCGTGACCGGACGAGACGCCAGCAGGGCAGCGCGGGCGCTCAAGAGGGCGATCATCGCCGGCCTCAACTCCGCGGGGGTGACCGTTCATGACCTCGAGCTCGTCCCCTTGCCTCTCACCAGGTTCACCGTCCGGAGCGAGCAGGCTGCCGGCGGGATCAGCGTACGGACCTCGCCTCGTGATCCCGAGGTGGTGGAGATACGGCTCTTCGATGCAGACGGAGCGGACCTCTCCGAAGGGGCACAGCGCAAGATCGAGCGGATCTTCTTCAGGGAGGACTACCGGAGGCCGGGGCCTAGGGCTCTAGGGGAACTCGAGTTCCCGCCGCGCGCCTTGGAGCAGTACGCGACCGGCCTTCTGAGAGCCGTCGACATCAAGTCCATCAGGACCCGAGCCCCCAAGGTCGTCGTCGATTATGCATACGGGCCGATGTCACTTGTGGGCCCATCGATCATGGGCCGCCTCGGTTGCGAGGCGCTGGCGGTTCGGGCTTTCACCGATGAGCACCGCCCGGTGCTGGTGTCTGAGGACCTACAGGGATTCCTCGAAGGTCTCGCGGTCCACGTCCGCAACTCGGGTTCTGACCTGGGAGTTCTCCTCGAGCCCGGCGGAGAGATCGCTCACATCGTCGATGACCGAGGACGCAACGTGCCGCACGACAACGCTCTGCTGGCCTTTATCCGCCACGAAGCCGGCAGGGGGGTCAAGGGCATAGCGGTTCCCGTGTCGGCGTCGAACTACTGCCAGCGGATCGCCGACGAGCACGGAGCTCAGATCCAGTGGACCCCCACGGCCCTCCCGGCCCTGATGGCCAGAGCCGGACAGCCCGATGTTGGGTTCGCCGGTGACGCGGAGGGCTCCCTACTGTTCCCCGACTTCATGCCCGCGCCCGACGGACTTATGACGTTCCTGAAGACGCTCGAACTGGTGACGGGTGCCGGACGGCCGCTGTCGGAATGGCTCGACGAGCTTCCCGATGTGCACATCGCTCGACGGGACGTGCCGACACCGTGGCACCAGAAGGGTGCAGTCATGCGTAACGTTGCGTTGTCGGCCCCTTCGGACCGGCTGCAGTTGGTCGATGGCGTCAAGGTCATCGAGGACAACGGTTGGGCATTGGTGATCCCTTTGCCCGACGATCCTCAGTGTCGGATCTGGGCCGAAGGTCCAACCGAAGCCGAGGCCGAAGCGATAGCCGACCGCTACGCGGCTCTCGTTTACGAAGTGACTCAAAGTGAAGCGACATAGCGATATGTCGACAAGTTGACCATGTTGACCCAGGAAAGGAGCATCGGTGTCGGTTGAGCTTCCGAGCGATCGCCGTTACACGAAAGAGCACGAGTGGGCCCTCGAGCGGGACGGTCGCGTGGTGGTGGGCATCACTCACTTCGCGCAGGATCAGCTCGGCGACGTCGTCTTCGTCGGGCTCCCCGAAGCCGGGACAGAGGTCGAGGCCGGCCAGCCGATGGGGGAGGTCGAATCGACGAAGTCCGTCTCGGACGTCTATAGCCCGGTCAGTGGCACCGTCGTCGAACGCAACGCCGAGGTAGAAGCCGACCCGGAGCTCGTTAACACCGATCCTTACGGTGCCGGGTGGCTCGTGGTTATCGATGCCGGAGGTGCAGCCCTCGACGGTCTCATGTCGGCCGAGGACTACGCCCACCTCACACAGGAGGGTTCCCACTGATCCCGTCTCGACCGAGTTGACCAACCCTAAAGCTTCGCTATAGGGTCAGCCGCATGTTCTGTACCAACTGTGGTCACCGCAACCCCGAGGGAGCCAACTTCTGCTCGTCTTGCGGTCAGCCACTCAGCGACTCGGCCACCGACTCGACCACGACGATCTCATTCGCGGCGGGCGAGCTCGAGTCGGACATCGAAGAAGAGATCCATATATCGCCGGAGGAGCTCGAAGGCGGGAGGGCCGTCCTCATCGTGAAGCGGGGTCCGAACGCCGGGAGCAAGTTCTTCCTGGACACGGACTCGACCGCTATCGGTCGCCACCCCGAGAGTGCGATCTTCCTCGACGACATCACCGTGTCTCGCAAGCACGCCGAGATCAGGCGGGGATCTGAAGGATTCACGCTGCACGACGTCGGGAGCCTCAACGGGACCTACGTCAATCGGGAACGTGTTGAGGAAGCCGATCTCCACTCGGGCGACGAGATCCAGATCGGGAAGTTCAAGTTGGTCTTCCTTACCGGGAGCTGAGATATGCCTCTATCAAGGTCGCGTGACTACCTGAGCATCGGCGAGGTGCTGGAGGCCGTCCGCCCGGAGTTCTCGGACATCAGCATCTCGAAGATCAGGTTCCTAGAGTCTGAAGGTCTCCTTGAGCCTGAGAGGACCCAGTCTGGCTACCGCAAGTTCTACGAGAAGGACCTGGCCAGGCTCCGCTACATCCTGACCCTCCAGCGAGACCACTTCCTGCCCTTAAAGGTCATCAAGGACCGTATAGCGGTAGGAGACGGCCCCCTGGAGCGCTCCGGTGGAGTGGCCCCCGGGCCACTTCCTGCCCCCCCGACCCAAGCAGCACCCTCGACCAACGGGGCTTCGGATCTGACCGGGGTCCAGATGACCCGCAGCGAGCTCATCTCCGCGTCGGGACTGAACGAGGTCGAACTAGCTGGGTTGGAGGATTTCGGCGTTATCTCGGCGCGCGACGGCTCGTACGACGAGAACGACCTGCTGGTTGCGCAGGCAGCCCGAGGTTTCCTCGGCCTGGGGCTCGAGGCTCGCCATCTTCGTATGTACAAGCAGTTCGCCGATCGTGAGATCGCTTTCTTCGAGCAGCTGATCACGCCCACGGCCCACCGCCGGGATCCCGACGGGGCGCGTGAGGCGGGGGAAACGGTCCGCAAGCTCGAGGGCCTTTCGAGGTCGATGCGCGAGGGCATGCTTCGTGCGGCCGCTCGCGAGCTCCTCTAGCATTCCCGGCGGCGTTCCGACGCGGAGGAGCACTATCGATTTGTCGACACGTAGACATATCTATACCGGCGCGTTCATCGCGCTCACCTTGCTGGTCGCTCTCCTCGATGTTCGGCCGTCCTGGGCCGCACCCCCCACTCAGATCTCCTGTTACGCCTGCCTGGTAGTGAGCGACACCGGTGAGATCCTGTGGTCGCGCAACGCCGACGAACGAGTCGCTATAGCCAGCACGACCAAGTTGGTCACCGCTCTCGTAACCCGGGCAACCGCCACCATGGCCGACGAGGTGACGGTTTCGGCGGGTGCTGCAGCAACCGAGGGAGGCAAGCTGTCCTTGGAGGCGGGGGAGAGCCTCTCCGTCGAGGAGCTCCTCTTGGGGATGCTGCTGAACTCCAGTAACGATGCAGCCGTCGCCCTGGCCGAACACGTCAACGGATCCGAAACCGCCTTCGTCAGCGAGATGAACGGGTTCGCAGCCGACCTGGGCGCGACCGATACCCATTTCGTCACCTCACACGGCCTCGATGCAGCGGAGCACTACTCGACGGCCAACGACCTGGTCGTGATCACCGAGCGTTTCCTCGAAGACCCACTTCTCGCCTCGATGGTGGCGTCGGCCCATGGATCGATCACGAGCTCCACCCGATCGATAGAGCTGACAAACACTAATGAACTACTTGAGGGTTACCGCGGCGCCATCGGGGTGAAGACCGGCTTCACGAGCGACGCCGGGAACGTGCTGATCTCGGCCGCGGAGCGTCGGGGCCGCCGGGTCATAGCCGTTGCCCTCGGCTCGGTCGACCATTTCGCCGACAGCCGCGCGTTGCTCGACTTCGGATTCCGCCGGCTGTCCCGCGAGACGTTGCTCGAGGAAGGCTCTTCGTTGGGTGTCCTCTTCAGTGCCGTTTCGAGCGGGTCGGAAGTTGTGGTCGGGGACACCGCCAAAGGCCTGAGGGACCCTGACGGCGTGGATGTTCGGGTGACGCTCGGTACCGTTGCCCTTCCCGTTGGCGCGGGTGACAGCGTCGGGACCGTATTCGTTACCAGCGGCTCAGCAACGACGGTCAGTCTTGACGCGGTTGCGAGTGACGAGATGACCGAGGATGAAGGACCCTCCTGGGCGGCGGATACGCTGGGGTGGATCCTAGGTGTTGTCTCTAACGTGGTGCCCGGAGAGGAGTGACGAGCTGGCCACCGAACTGGAGGTACTGATCCCGGAAGCCGACCTCCTCGCGGGGTTGAACAGCTGGGGACCGAGATCTCCGACCACTACAGAGAGTTGGACGCCAAGCCGGTCCTGATCAGCGTCCTCAAGGGATCATCCATCTTCCTCGCCGACCTCGTTCGTCGCATGGACATCGATATGGGCATCGATTTCATGTCGATCTCTGCCTACGGCGACGGACGCCCGAACTCTGGGGTGGTTCGGATCGTCAAGGACCTCGAGCGCAGCATCGAAGGCGAACATGTCCTGATCGTCGAGGACATCGTCGATACCGGCCTGACCCTCAATTACCTGCGTAGGACGCTGGGTGACAGGGGACCGGCCTCCTTGAAAGCGGTCACCCTGCTGGACAAGTCGGCCCGGAGGATCATCCCGGTACCGCTCGAGTGGGCAGGTTTCGAGATCCCGGACGTCTTCGTCCTCGGCTACGGCCTCGACCACGAGGGCCTCTATCGCAACGTTCGAGACCTCCTCGCGGTCCACGACTTCAAACGTTTGGTCGGAGAACCCGACATGTACGTCGAGCAGCTCTTTCCAACCGGCGCGGGTTGAGCCTTCCCCCTAGTAGGTAGCGAAAGACTGGGTGTTAGCCTGAAACCATGATCGAGATGTCGCTGGTCGGCGTCAGGGTAGAGCTGCCGAGTAATCAGCCGATCGTCCTTCTTAAGGAAGTCGACGGCGAGCGTTACCTGCCAATCTGGATAGGCGCGGTCGAAGCAACGGCGATCGCGTTCGCTCTCCAGGGCATCCAGACGCCGCGCCCCATGACCCACGACCTCCTGCGCGACATCCTCAAAGAGACCAACGTCGAGGTCGAGGCGATCACGATCAGCGAGCTTATAGACCAGACCTTCTACGCCAACATCCGGATGAGCAGCAATGGGAGCACGATCGAGGTGTCGTCGCGGCCCTCGGATGCCCTGGCCCTGGCTGTGCGGTTGGGAACCCCGATCTACGGCGCCGAGGAGGTCCTCATAGCGGCGGGCATCGAGCTCAAAGACGACGAAGAGGTCGAGGTCGAGAAGTTCCGCGAGTTCCTGGACCAAGTCACCCCCGAGGATTTCTCTACCGAGAGCTGATCAGCCTCAACCCCCGGGAGGGTCAGCCCTAAACCTTTCATCGAAGGTTGTCATTGACACGCGCGCGCTCAAGGTTTACCTTTTCCATGCTCGTAACTACGAGCTTGTGACTCGCTAAACGGGGGGTCGCTAAACGGGGGGTCGCTGCGGGGCAACCAACGCCCGGCAGGACCTAGCAGGGGAGGTTCCACCATGAAAGAAGCCGGTTACCGCGGGCCACAGACCTGCAAGATCGTCGGCATCACTTATAGGCAGCTCGACTACTGGACGCGGACGGAACTCGTCTCGCCGACCCTCCAGCCGGCCCAGGGTTCCGGGACCCAGCGCCTTTACTCTTTCAGTGACCTGCTTCAACTCAAGCTCATCAAGAGCCTCATCGAAGCCGGGGCCAGCCTCCAGAAGGTTCGCTCCGCCATCGAGTACCTCCGGGACCACGTGTCGGACGACTGGTCGACCGTCACGATCGTCACGGATGGGGGAGGCGTCTACGCCTGCACCTCCGACAAAGAGGTCATCGACCTGTTGCGTAAGGGTCAGGGGGTCCTCGGAGCGGTGGTTGCCGTCAACCAGGTACAGGACCAACTGAAGGGAACGCTTGCCGAACTCCGGCCTGAAACAACCGACGTGGAGTACGGTTTACCCCTACGGAGTGGGCCGAGAGCCGAGGGGGGCTAGAGATCCTGCAGAGCAAGGACATCAGATCAGCGCTGGACACTTCCTTGCTTCCCCACGAATCCGTCGAATTCGCACACAACAGCGAACGGCAGTTCGCCAAACTTCTGGACTTCTATCAGATCGCCTGGAAGTACGAGCCAACCACGTTCACCATCGAGTGGGATCGGACGGGGAACCCGGTGCAGCGCTTCTCACCTGACTTCTACCTGCCCGAGTTCGACGTTTACATCGAGATCACGACGCTCAACCAGAAGCTGGTGACCAAGAAGAACCGCAAGGCTCGGAGGCTCCAGGAGTTGTACCCGGACGTGAAATGCAAGGTCCTGTACCAGCGGGATTACCTGAATCTCCTCGTCAAGTACGGACTTGAAGAGCCGTCCCAGAAGTCGCTGCTCCCCGAACGCGTCGAGGCCGAAGGCACGGACCTCAGGCAGATGCTCGCAGGCTGATACAAAGGGTCGATGCACAGCGACAAGCGCACACCACTACTTGAAGTCCACAAGGAGCTAGGGGCCAAACTCACCGAATTCGGTGGGTGGGACATGCCTCTCCAGTACTCCGGCATCATCGCCGAGCACAAGGCTGTACGAGAGCGTAGCGGCCTGTTCGACGTCTCCCACCTGGGCAAACTCCGCCTGGCAGGTGGAGCCGCCGAAGACGCTCTCCAGCTAGCCGTCACCTGCGATGTGTCATCGCTCGAGGTTGGGCAGGCGTCCTATGCACTAGTGCTCACGGACGACGCAGGGTGCATCGACGACGTGTTCGTCTATCGGGTAGGCGAGGACGAGTGGTTAGTGGTCCCCAACGCCTCGAACGTAGAAGCGGTCGCCGGGGCGATCTCTGAAGCCGGCGCCGAGCCGATCGACGAGTGGGCACGGTGGGCGATCCTGGCCCTCCAAGGGCCCGACTCCTTCGACGTGTTCACCAAGGTCTTTCCGGATGCCGACGCTCCGGAGCTTGCCGCTGCATCGCTTCGCCGAGATGGACTTCGAGGGACAGCAAGGCTTCGTCGCTCGCACCGGCTACACGGGGGAGCGAGGTTTCGAGCTCTACGTACCCTCGGACCACGCCACGAACGTCTTCAGCGCACTTCTGAACGCAGGAGCGGAACCGGTAGGGCTCGGCGCGCGCGACACCTTGCGCTTGGAGATGGGCTACGCCCTCTACGGACACGAGATCGACCTCAACACCAACCCGCTCGAGGCAGGGCTTGGGTGGGCCGTCAAATGGGACGTTCCCTTCAGGGGCCGCGACGCGCTCCTCAAGATCAAAGAGCAGGGACCGACCCGCAAGCTGTTCGGGATCAAGCTGCGCGACCGTGGCGTTCCGCGCCAGGGCTACGAGGTATCGAAGGATTCAGAGGTGATCGGGGAGATCGTGTCCGGCAACCATTCGCCGACTCTTGGCGTGGGGATCGCTCTTGCATACGCGCCGGTGGACCGTTTGCCGGCCGTCGGTGATGTGGTCGACGTGGAGGCGCGCGGACGTGCTCTGCAAGCCGATATCGTCAAGCCGCCCTTCATAAGAGAATGAGGCATCAGGAACTGACAGATTGTCGACAAGTAGATGTGGGGACAGATAGACATTGGATTTCATCCCGCATACCCCTGAAGACGATGCCGCGATGCTGGATGCGGTCGGCGTCTCATCCATAGCAGACCTGTTCGAGCCGATCCCGGCGAACCTGCAACTGGGCCGCGACCTCGACGTCCCAGTAGCCCTCAGCGAGCTAGAGCTGATCGAAGACGTCTCCCGGATGGCCGCCAAGAACTCGGGCGCATCAGATCTCGTCTGTTTCGCCGGTGGGGGGAGTTACGAGCACTACGTCCCGGCGGCAGTGAGGGCGCTGGCCTCCCGTGGTGAGTTCTCCACCTCCTACACGCCTTATCAGCCGGAGCTCTCCCAGGGCGTCCTTCAGGCGATCTACGAGTTCCAGACGATGGTGTGCGAGCTCTACGGGATGGAGGTGGCGAATGCCTCCCTCTACGACGGCGCCTCGGCGCTCGTCGAGGCCGTCAACCTCACCGTCAGAACGACCAAGCGCCACAAGGTGCTGGTGGGCCACGGCTGCCACCCCCATTACGTGGACGTGCTCAAGACCTGGACCTCAGGTTTAGGGTTCGATATCGAGACGGCACCGACCGGACCCGACGGGGTCACTGACTGGTCCGCCTCCGATGCCGAGGAAACCGCCGCCGTTGTCGTTCAGTACCCGAACTTCTTCGGGCGTTTGGAAGACGTGAAGGCCGCTTCCGACCTGGCCCATTCCCAGGGAGCCATGTGCGTTGCGATCACCGACCCCACGGCGATGGGGGTGCTCGCGTCTCCGGGGTTCGCCGGTGCGGACGTTGCGGTCGGCGAGGGACAGTCTTTCGGGAATCCCTTGACCTACGGAGGGCCCTACGTCGGCTTCTTCGCGACGAAGCTCGAGTTCGTGCGACAGGTACCGGGACGGATCTGCGGGGAGACCCTCGATGCCGACGGCCAACGCGCCTACGTCCTCACCCTCCAGGCCCGCGAGCAGCACATCAGGCGAGCCAAGGCCACCTCGAACGTCTGCACCAACCAAACCCTGATGGCGATCGCGGCCTCCATCCACATGTCCTGGCTCGGCCCTGAAGGGCTCCGACGGATGGGGGAGCTCTGTGCTCGCAGGAACGCATTCGCGATGGGTCGCCTCTCCGAGATCCCAGGTTGCAAGGTCCGGTTCGAAGGGCCTCATTTCAAGGAGTTCACCCTCCAGACCCCGATGCCCGGCCGCGACCTGATCAAGGCACTGGCGGCACGTGGCTATCTGGCCGGCCCCGCACTCGGGCGCTGGTATCCGGAGCTAGACGATTCGATCCTCATCGCCGTGACCGAACGTCGCTCGGAAGATCACATCCTGGGTCTGGCAGAGGCCATCGAGAAAGCGCTGGCAGAACGATGACCGGTAGACCACTCGAGCGCTCGGCAGGCACCCGCGCACAGGAACCGTTCCCTCTGATCTTCGAGCAGTCCCGCTCCGGTCGTAGAGCCTGGTCCCTGCCGGAAGTGTCCGTCGATGCACCGGAGCTCGATGACCTGATCCCCGAGGCCCACCGGCGAACCGAAGCTCCCAAGCTCCCCGAGGTCAGTGAACGCGATCTCGTGCGTCACTACACACGCCTGTCGCAACGGAACTGGGCGATCGACGTCGGCGCCTATCCTCTCGGCTCTTGCACGATGAAGTACAACCCGAAGATCTCCGAAGAAGCTGCTGCCCTTCCCGGCTTCGCCGGTTTGCATCCGATGTCGGACGACGACCTCGTCCCCGGCGCCCTCGAGCTACTCGGGACGCTCGAGAAGGCCCTCTGCGAAGCGACGGGGATGGCCAGGCTGACCTTCCAGCCCGCTGCCGGAGCGACCGGAGAGCTAACGGGCCTGCTGATCATGCGAGCTTTCCACCGATCCAACGGCGAGGACCGCAAGCGCGTGATCATCCCGGACTCGGCGCACGGCACCAACCCCGCAAGCGTCTCGCTGGCCGGTTTCCAGGCACATGAGGTGCGCTCGGACAGTCGCGGGTTGGTGGATCTCGACGCTTTGAAAGAAGCGTTGGACACAGACGTTGCAGGACTGATGCTTACGAACCCGAACACGCTGGGTCTCTTCGAACGCGACATCACCAAGATCGCGGCGGCCCTCCACGAGGTCGGGGGACTTCTCTATTACGACGGTGCGAACTTCAACTCGATCGTCGGGAAGGTGCGTCCCGGCGACATGGGCTTCGACATCGTGCACCTGAACCTTCACAAAACATTCGCCACGCCCCATGGTGGTGGGGGACCCGGATCGGGACCGCTCGCCGTATCAGAACGGCTCAAGCGGTTCCTTCCCAGTCCCGTCCTCGAATGGGACGAGGGAGCCGAGCGCTGGCATTGGGATCACGACCGCCCGGATTCGATCGGTCGCATCCACTCCTTCCACGGGAACTTCGGCATCAACGTGCGCGCCTACTGCTACCTCCGCTCGCTAGGGCCCGAGGGCCTTCGAAAGGTCGCGGAGCGAGCGGTCCTCAATGCCAATTACCTGCGCGTGTTGGTCCAGGACTCCTTCCCAGCCGCCTTCCCCGGGATCTGCATGCACGAGTTCGTAGCCACCGCCAAGCCTCTGAAGAAGTACGGGGTCAAGGGGATGGACGTGGCCAAGCGCCTGATCGACCTCGGCTACCACCCACCGACGGTGTACTTCCCCCTGGTGATCGAAGAAGCCCTGATGGCAGAGCCGACCGAGACCGAATCGAAGGAAACGATCGATGGGCTCGCGGCCGCCCTCAACCAGATCGCCGAAGAAGCTGCCACCAACCCCGAACTCCTTCACGAAGCACCGGTCACCACTCCGGTACGACGCCCCGATGAGGCACGCGCCGCACGCGACCTGAAGGTGCGCTGGACAAGCTGACCGCGTTCGATGCCGTCATCTTCGACATGGACGGTGTACTCATCGACTCGGAGCCTCTCTGGCAAGAAGCAGAGATCGAGATCTTCGGAGCGCTGGGGCTGACTCTCACCCGCGAGATGTGCCAGGACACCATGGGCTTGCGCATCGATGAGGTCGTGGCGCACTGGCACTCCGTGCACGCATGGGAGGGACCCTCTCAGGAGGAAGTCATCGAGCAAGTTGTGACGCGGATGGCGGAGTTGATCCGAGGTCGAGGGGAAGTGAAAGAAGGCGTCCGCGCGGCACTGGCCTTCTTGCGAGATGAAGGTGTGGCCCTCGCCATCGCATCCTCTTCTGTGACTAGGCTCATCGACGCGGTCGTTGACGGCTCCGGTTTGCGGGACCACTTCGACGTCATCCACTCGGCCGAGAAGGAGCCCTTCGGCAAACCACACCCCGGCGTCTATCTCGCTACCGCTTCGGAACTAGGAGTGGAGCCGGCTCGCTGCCTCGCGATCGAAGATTCCCTCAACGGGGTGAAAGCAGCCAAAGCCGCCGGGATGTTTTGCATAGCGATCCCCGGAACCGAGGACCAGCGCTCTGGATTAGCAGCTGAAGCCGACCTAACGATCGCATCCCTCAACGAACTCCCAGAGACCTGGAACGAAGCCTCTAAAAGACCCAGTACCAGCTGACGAATAGCAGGGTCATCAGGCCCAGGCCCGCGGCACTTACTGCGACGACGGTGTTATGCGCGTTGTGGCGCTCTGAGAAGCGAGCGAACGCCCAGTACATCGGGAATACGGGGAGTAAGAAGCGCGGCATCGACATGAAGGGTCGGCCACCGAAGACAAGGAAGAGTGGCATGACGAAGCTGGCCAACGCGAACGCGGCGAAGCTCAGACGTGCTTTCCACACGACCCACGCGACCGCGACGAGTCCGACCACTACGAAGACCCAGTCAACCTGGTGGTACCCCCCGGAATACACACCGATGAACTGGAACGCGATATCGGTGCCGCCCTTGATCGTTTGCCAGGGCCACGAGAACTCCCTCAGCCAACCGTTCTGATCGCTCAGTGGCGTCAGAGCGTCGCCGTTGACCCGATGCCAGAAATACAGATAAGAGAGCGTGCCGACGGCGACGAAGCCCGACCAGAGGATGGGTATGACAAGGTCACGCACACGACGGTTCTCGCGGTTCTCGCGCCACTGGAGGAAAGCCTCGATGACCAGAGGCAGGATGAGGATCAGCCCGATACTTCGGGTAGCTGCAGCTAGGGCTCCGCAAACACCGGCGAACTCCCAGCGCCTTCGCCGTGCAGCCAGCAGCGACCCCATCGCCAGGAGCACGAAAAGTGACTCGGTGTACGGCGCGCCGAAGAAGTACGCGGTGGGGAAGATCGCCATGTACAGAACGGACTTGCGGGCCATCTCGTGTCCGTACTCACCACGGGTCAGTTCGTAAAAGACGATCAATGCGCCGAGATAGCAAGCGTTCGAGATCAACATCGCCGCCGCGAACGGGTGTCCTCCTAGAAGAGGGGAGACCCACCGGATGAGCAGTGGATACAGCGGGAAGAAGGCCGCGCTGAAGTCGCCTTGGGAGTAGCCGTTAGTGGCGATCTGTAGGAACCACAAGGCATCCCACCGCTCCCACGCGGTGAAAACGTTGTTCCATCCCGGGCCTTCGATCAGTTGCCAGCCGGGAAGGCTCGCATGTTCGTTCGCGGGGAGCAGAGCAACTGCCAGGAGTCCGATGAGGAAGAGCCCGAGACGAACTCCCAGGAAAATCTTCAGGGAGTACCTGACGGCGATCCTCAGATCGTCGCTTAGCCAGCGCTTCTGGGCAGTTTCCTCCACCAGGAGATGGTTTCATGTATCGGATGACTGGTTTGCGGATACGAGCCCTGATCGCCACTTCGGCCCTCGCCGGAGCGCTTTTCTATTCGGTGCCAACGTCCGCACAACTGCCTCCGCTCGAGATAGGCCCGGATGACCAGGCGTGTGTCGACCCGACCGAAGTGGTGAGCCTGTTCGCCGTGAATCTCGATGGGGGCAAGGTCGGCTACGGATTCACCCCCGAGTCTGCCTCGGTCCCAGGACCAACGCTGGAGCTGACCGAAGGGACCTGCATGCAGGTGAACCTCGTCAACGACAGCACCGATCGGGTGGGGTTCCATGCTCACGGGGTCGACTACTCGTTCAAGAGCGATGGGACTCCGATGAGTTCCAGCTGCGTCCCGTCCGGCGAGTCACGCACGTACGTGATCAACGCGCACGCCCCTGGGACGCGCGCCGACGGAACGATCCAGGCCGGTTCCGCCGGCTACTGGCACTATCACGACCACTGCCTGGGAGGCCCGCACGGATCGGACGGCCTTCGGAAGGGACTGTTCGGTGCCTTGATAGTTAGGCGACCGGGCGACCGTGAACCCGACCGACCAGCCAACGTTCTCGTGATGTCGGGAACATCCTTCAACTTGAAGAAGGCCCCGAAGACCCCGATCATCAAAGCGAACCAGGGTGAGACGATCGAGTTCGTCGTCATCGGTCACGGAGAGCTTTTCCATACTTTCCATCTGCACGCACATCGGTGGGCGAACACGCGCACCGGCTATCTCGATGGACCGACCGACAACTCACTCGTGATCGACAACAAGTCGTTGGGGCCGGCAGATTCCTTCGGATTCCAGGTCGTAGCAGGCGAAGGTGTCGGGCCCGGCGCCTGGATGTACCACTGTCACGTTCAGAGCCACTCGGATGCGGGGATGGTGGGCATATTCCTCGTGAGAACGCCTGAAGGGGTTGTCACCAAGGCCTCGAAGCGGGCATTGACAAGGTGGAGGGAGGAGAGCCGTGGGCACCACTAGAGCCTCTAGCCGGACCGTCGTGCGAGCCGTCCTCGTCTTCTTGAGCGGTTGCCTCTTGGCCCTGGCTCTGCCGGCCGCGCCTTCCTTCGGAGCCTCGCAGACCGTTTCGGTGAGAGACAACCGGTTCAACCCACAAGAGGTTCGCATCGACCCCGGTGACACCGTTATCTGGGTGAACGAAGGTGCGCGCGTTCACGACATCAAGTCCGACGAGAGGGGACAGTTCCGATCGGGCGACATGCAGCCTGGCGACACCTTCAGTCACACGTTCACAGAAGAGGGCTACTACTTCTACTACTGCACCTACCACGGAGCCGCCGGACAGGTTGGCATGTGGGGAGTCGTGATCGTGGGCAACCCACCTCCACCTGACGAAGAGGAGGGCGGCAAAGACGACCGGCCGAAGTTGGTGGTACCAGACGACTTCCCAACCATCCAGAAGGCTGTCGATGCGGCGAAGCCTGGGACCACCATCGTCATTCGACCCGGCGAGTATCGCGAGGCCGTTGTTGTCACGACGCCGCACTTAGTGATCCGAGGGGTGGACCGGTTCCGCACCGTGCTCAACGGACTGGACAACAAGAGCAATGGGTTCACCGTGGACGGGACCCATCACGTCTCGATCATGAACCTGACGGTTCGAAACTATGTCGGCAATGGGATCTTCTACAACAACTCTCGGTACTACAGCGTTAACAAGGTCGACTCCATCAAGAACAGGACGTATGGGATCTATGCCTTCAACTCCTATTACGGAGTGATCAAGAACTCTTGGGGCTACGGAAGTGGCGACTCTGCTTTCTACATCGGCCAGTGCCTCGGCTGCGGCGCCCTGATCGAGAACGTTGTGTCGTTGTGGAACTACCTCGGCTACTCGGGCACGAACGCAACCGGAGTGATCATCCGCAACTCGGTCTTCAGACACAATGGCGCCGGCATCGTTCCGAACACTCTGCCGACCGAGGAACTCGGCCCGAACCGTGGGACGTTGATGATCAACAACATCGTCAAGAACAACAACTACGAGAACATCCCGGCCGCCGGGTTCTCAGAGACCGTCGGCATCCCATACGGCACAGGGATCTGGATGCCCGGCACGGAGAACAACCAGGCGTACAACAACGTTGTCACCAACCACAACTTCTACGGGATCCTGATCACGCCGAGCATCGATGAGTCGATCCCGATGAACAACGAAGTCATCGGAAACGAGATCAGTGGGTCGGGGATGTACGACCTAGCGTTCGATGGTGGGGGACAGGACAACTGCTTCTCCGACAACGTGTTCACCACGAGTGGGCCACCCGAGATCGAAACTCTCTACGCGTGCGAAGCGCGGCCCTTCCCCAACGCACCCTTCGGCCCGGTAGCTGCGCATGTAGCGGGCCAAGTGGGATCGGCTGCTACCCGGGAACAGATCGAACCGCCCGAGCCAAAGAGGCCAAAGTGCCAGCGGGGGAAACCCGGCTGCAAGCGCTAGGAGTCGGTCTGAGGTTGGGGCGTCGTAACCGGTAGGAGGCAAACGAAACAAGCTCCCTGAGTGGGTCCTTCTTCGGCCCACATCTCTCCGTCCATCGAGCCCATCAGAGCGCGGGAGATATAGAGGCCGAGGCCGATCCCCGAGCCTCCGTGTTCGAGTCTGCGGAACTTCTCGAAGATCTCCTCGCGTTTGTCTTCTGGGATCCCGGGACCCTCGTCGATGATCCGCAGAGCAACCCCGCGAGGATGCGCCTCGGCCACGACCCTGATGGGAGCACCGCTGGGGGAGAACTTCGACGCGTTGACGACCAGGTTCGTCAGCACCTGACGAAGACGCTGGACATTTACCAACACCGGCGGCAGCTCCGCCTGAACCTCGACGTCCAAAGGGTTGTCCCTTGCCAGCTCCTTGAGCTCGTCACCCATACGTTCGAGCAACGGCTTCACTTCCTCCGACGCAGAGTCGAAGGACTCCGGGATGCCCTTCACCTTTCGCATGTACATCAGATTGCTAACGACCGTATTGAGGAAACGCGCCCGCTCTGTCATCCGGCGCACCGCGTCGCGCCGCACATGTTCCGGCATCGCCTCCCAGCGATTCATGAGCTCCATACCGAAGCCCTGGATCACGGCGAGGGGGTTTCGGATCTCGTGAGCGACCAGCGACATCATCTCTTCCGAAGAGAAATCGTTCAGTACCGCTCGCGCCTCGCGCCGCGCGGGGGAGTCGGGGCTCTTCTCCTCACCAAGGATCTCGAGCAACCGGGTCACGATCGCCGCGGGGGGAGTGCCCTTCTCGAGGTAGGCCGTGGCCCCCATGTCAACCGCCGCCGCAGAGAGTCTCTCGGCCTCGAAACCGGAGAGCATCACAACCTTGGTTTCGGGTGAGGCGTCGATGATCTTCGGCAGCGCTGCCATCCCATCCATGACGGGCATGGAGATGTCGAGTAGAACCACGTCGGGCTTCAGGTCACCAACAACCTGTATGGCCTTGCGACCGTCTCCGGCTTCCCCGACGACCTCGAACCGTTCGCTCCATTCGAGGACTTGCCGCAGTAGACGCCTTAGCTCTGGCACATCGTCGACGAGGACAACGCTCACCTTGTGCATCTACGAGCCCAGCGCTTCGTAGACCCGCGGGTAGATCTCGATCTGCATGAAAGCTCCGAACGCTACGTGGGGAGCGAACCCCTGGAACCGCAACTCACTCATCGCTCCGATCGCTCTTTCCCAAAGGTCGGCTGGAGAACACTCGGTCGACTCCGCCATATCCGAGGCCGTCTTAACCGCCTCCACTACATATGGATTGATGTCCTCGCCGCCCTCCTCGGCACCGAAGAACTGGGGGAGCGAAAGCCGGGCGGTCGTGTCGAGTGCAGCCTTCATCGACAGAGCGAGGCCATCGGCGACCTTCTTGCAGGACTTCGCATCGGCAAGGGCGGCCTCGCCCTCGTCGAAGGTGATCGCATCCCCAACGGGTACGGGCGCCTCGACCGGCGTGGCGGGGCTCCAATCGGAGCCAAATGTCATTCGCTGCCCGATCTCACCGATCAGCAGGAACTTGGTAAGGAACTCTCCGGGCGTGCCGTGGGGGATCTTCTCGGCCTCGTTGAAGGCCAGGGCGAAGGCCGTCCCCTGCTCGCAGTTGATGTCGTCGGGGGAGAGCTCCAGTTCGGCTGCAATCGTAGGTGCCTGGCCGGCCACCGCGACGAACTCCTCGACGGATTCTCCTGCGTGAGCCTCAACGACCTCGGTGATGGCCGTGCGAACAGCCTCACCGGTTGCGACGCACTCAGCCGAAGCCTCGGCAGGCTCGCTGGGGGCCGTTGATGCCGTCGCATCGCCGTTCGGGCTTCCGTCCGGCTTTGCGTCGTCCGTGCACGCAGTTGCCACCATCAGCACTGCTAACAGACAGATCCCGGCCCCGGCTCTCATAGAGCCGCTAGAGTGCCACGTCCCAGCCGGGGAGCGGCCCCCAGACCCTCTGGCCCCTCCGCTCAGACTCCGGCTCAGGTTTCCATAAGATGCATTACCGGCGCCGCGTTTCTATTAAAAGCAGATTGACTATTTCAGCCTCTCTCGCCACGGAATTCAGTCTGAATCGCCAAGAAGCCTTCTCACCAAGCCCAGTCGGAGTACTTTTCTTTCTCTTCATCGGTGAGTCGGCGCAGAACGCAGAACTCGTTTCCTTCGGGATCCGCCATAACGGTCCACGAAACGTCTTTCTGACCGATGTCGACCTGCCTGGCGCCCAGAGCTTCGAGACGCTCGACCTCAGACGCCATTTCGACTTCCTCGGGCCTCAGATCCAGATGGAGCCGGTTCTTGGCCACCTTGGTGTCCGGGATCCTCTGGAACAGCATCTTGGCTCCCCTTTTGCTTTTCGGGAGCAGCACGACCTCATCCTCCTCAGCGGCATCGTCGCTAGGCTCCTCGAGGATCTCGTAATCGGTCAGAGCCTCCTGCCAAAACATGGCAAGCGCCTTCGGATCGTGCGCATCAACAGTAAGGAAGTCGAACTTCAAAGCCATCCCAAGCCCTCCCGATCGCCGTAACCACCTAAACGAGTTTAGGAAATTACCGCCCCGCGTCTACTCGTGTCGAGCACAGAGCTTTCCGCAAACAACCACCGATACGGTGGCTAATCACGGAAACCTTTCTAGCTTTGGGGCGACTAACCGCTGATGCTGAGCACTGCTGCCGGACTTATCGCTTTGCTCACTTTGCCGATCGGCGTCATCCTCTCGTTCGCAAACCTAGTGATGTTTTCTGACTCCCCTGCCTCGACGGGCGTCCTCGGCCCAGCCCTCATAGTCGTCGGCGGCTTGAGCCTCATCGTCTTCGGCGCCAGCAAGAAGGACGACTAACCGAGGTGCGCAATGCCCTCTGGATCCTTTGCTGGTTGGTGACCGCCCTCATCGGCGTCTGGAGCTTCGGGTGGCTCTTCATAGCGACCGCTTTCGGAGGAGACGTGCCGGTAACCGTGGTGGTTATCGCGATCGTTTCGGCGGTCGCCGCCGCCGCCTTGCTCATGAATCTTCGGAAGGATCATTGGCCCAACTAGGCGAGGTGGATGGTTACTGCTTCGGCTATCCAGTTCCATTCTTCTATTGGGCCCGACATCGCTGGTTGGCCTTTGATGATCGCGATGAGTTCCCAGTAGCGAGAGGCGCGAGGATCGTGGTCGCGGAAACGTTGGAGCACCTCGGCCCTCATCTCGGCATCGACGGTTCGTTTCGAACTCGACGCGATCACCTCGACCAAACGACGAGCAACGTCGGCTCCTGACTCCGACGCAGGTGACTCCCCTCGCGCTAAAGCCTCACTGGCAACACCCACGAGCTCGTTACTCCCCTGCATGTAGGCCTGGTGATCGAAGTCTTCGGTCCAGTCCTGTGCCATGTTGCGCATCGACTCGATGAAGTCGGGCGCGGACACGATCTCGGCAAGTTCGATCCAAGCATCCAGCTGTTCCGCGGAGGGATCGTCCGGTAGGTCCGGGCGACTCCCTTCGATCATCTGGCGGGTCCAGTCGTCGTCGACGAGGGTCCCCTCGGTCACCTGCTCGAAGAACCGCTCGATCACAGCCCGTCGTTCTTCGTTTGAAAGTCTTGTCACGGCGTGCAACCTCCTTAGGTCGTTTTCGTCGGGTTCGGTCTTCAATGCCGCGCGGATGGCCGCGCCAACGTTCTTCAGCGATACGACGTGAGCTTCGATGGCGTGCAACCGCAGAGATAAGGCATCGCGCAGGCTCATCTCGTGGGCCAAGACGGACTCGATCGTCGCGAGATCCAAGCCCGCGTCCCGCAAAGTCCGTATGAGATCGAGGCGCACGAGTGCCTCGGCCCCATAAAGGCGATAGCCGGCCTCCGTTCGGGCAGTGGGCGGCAACAAGCCACTGTCCGAGTAAAAGCGGATCGTTTTTACGGGGAGCCCGGCCCTCGTGGCCAGCTCCCCTATCGTCATCTGCTCAGAGTCGGTTGACTGCATAAAGGCAGTCTGAACCCTCCAGTGACTGGAGAGTCAAGCGCCGATCAGGATGCGGTGGTGCTGGACCTCAGCGCCGCTTGAATCGGTCCTTGAGCCCCCAGGCGGTCACTTCCATCAGTGCTTCCGCGACGATCCGCTTGCTCATCTTCGACTCCCCCGCCGTCCGTTCGACGAAGGTGATGGGGATCTCGACGATCCCTCCCCCGCCGCGGTGCGCCCTGCGAGTCATCTCGATCTGGAAGGCGTATCCGTGCGAGGCCACGGTAGAGAGGTCTTCGGATGCCAGCCATGACGACCGATAGGCACGGAAGCCCGCGGTCGAATCCTTGATGTCGAAGCGGAGTAGCGCTCGCGCATAGAGGTTCCCGAAACGGGACAGCGCTTTACGGAACCGCCCCCAGTTCTCGACCCGGCCCCCTTCGACGTAACGCGAACCGATAGCGAGAACGGCTGAGTCCCTTTCGAGAGCGTCGAGCAGTTGAGGCACCACTGCGGGATCGTGAGATAGATCGGCATCCATCTCGACCATGGCCGGATAGCCGCGCGCCAAACCCCACCTGAACCCCTCGACATAGGCCGTCCCCAAGCCACTTTTCGTGGTTCGTTCGAGAAGGAACACACCATGAGGACCCGAAGTTGCGACCTCTCTGACGAGCTCCGCGGTGCCATCGGGCGAACCGTCGTCAACCACAAGAAGATCGACCGAGTCACCGGCAGCATCGAACAGTCTGAGGATGGCCTCTAGTATCGACCCAGCCTCGTTGTAGGTCGGGACGATGACCAGCCCGCGCTTGTTAGAACCGTCGCCCGAGTCGCTCACTCACCAACCGTACCCGGCCGCCGCCTACGCACCATGAGTATCCAGACGAGCGAACCCACGATGCACGTCAATGGCAACCAGTCCCCGATGCGCGCGTACAAAGTGATCGACTCTGCGAAACCAACGTCACCCACCAACGTGGTCGGAGTCCACAAAGGTGTCCGATCGATGACCTCACCGGTAGGTTCGATGAGCGCTGAGATCCCACTGAGGGCCGCGTGCACCACGAAGACCCCGTTCTCGGCGGCCCGCACCTGGCTCATCGCAACGTGTTGTGCCGAGGCCCACGAGTCTCCCCAAGTGGATGTGTTCGTCGCCACGACGAGCAAACGGCCCCCCGCGTCGATCCGCCGGCGAACGAGCGAGCCGAAGTCGCCTTCGAACGAGATCACGGGCGCGATCTTGCGGCCGTCGAGATCGAACACCACACCTTTGTTTCCCGGAACGGCGTCCCGAGGCACCTGAGCCAAAGCAGGGATCCAATCGAGGGCAGCCCGTGCGGGGACGTACTCGCCGAACGGAACCAGGTGGGTCTTCTGGTACTGATCGACGACCTCACCCGCGGGCGACACCTCGAACGCCATCACCTGGTAACGATCGTCGTCTCGCTCGATCGTGCCGCCGACGATCATCGGTGCACCGAGCGTCCGGGCAGCGTCCTCAACACCTTGCGCGAACTCCTCTTCACGAAACAGGTCCTCGGCCACCGCGGTCTCGGGCCACACCGCGAGGTCGACTTCCCCGGCTAACTCCTTGGTGAGGTGCACGTGGCTCTGGAGGATCACCAGGTCCTTCTCGTACGACACGTCGAGGTCACGAGGCACGTTGCCCTGGACGATGCCCACACGCAAGGTTTCTCCGCCCGCGCTGTTAGCGGGGATAAGAAGCGGCGCTAACAGAAGCGCACCCGCGCCGGCGAACCAGCGCAGAGCCTCCCCACGTTTCCGGAACGACGCGACGGCCTCGACCAGCAAACCGTTGACGGCAAGAAGCAGGAACGCGACGAGCCAGGCACCGCCGATAGAGGCCGGTCGTAGCAGCCACGGCATGTTGTGCTGGCTCTGCGCGAGCTCGCCCCACGTGAAACCGATGATCAGGAAGTTCGCCCGGAAGTACTCGACGAAGACCACCCAGAGCGCGGCCGGGATCACGATGCGCTCCCACCCAGCGGCCCGGGACGACAGCCGACCCCAGAACGCTCCGAACAACCCGATGAAGCCCGCTTGGATCAGCACCAGAACGACCCATGCGATGACACCGATGATCGAGATCCAGTAGATGAGCACTGCGAAGAACCCAAGGCCGAACACGTAGCCCAGAGCGAACCCTCGTCGGACCCCCGCTCCACGCAAGACCCATAAGAGAGGTGCGATCGCGATCCAGGCGAGCGGAGCCAGGTTCGGCTCGGGGAAGGCGAAAGAGAGTGCCGCTCCTGATGCCAGCGCGACCGGATAGGCGCGCTGCTTGAGATTCACTTCTAGCGAGGGGGCACTAGGCGCAGTCCCTGCAGTACATCCCATCGGGATCAGCGAGCTGAGACTTCTTCTTCACGAGGTGGCAGCTCTTGCACACGAACTCGGCTTCGGGAGCGACCTTCAGCTTGACCTTGCGCGTGCCACCGTCGGCTGAGCGCAAGCTGCTCGAGACTCCGAAGGCCATGAGGTCATCGTCGTCATCGGCGTCATCGGTCCCCCGCCGAGCATCGGCCCTCTTCGCCAGAAGCTCGTCGAGGCTCGCCTCGTCCTCCTCATCGTCGTCCGAAGCTCGAGCCTTTGAGGAAGAGGCACCTTCCTCCTCATCGTCGTCCACGAGTTCGACGTCGTCTTCGTCGTCGTCTTCGTCTTCGATCTCGACGAGAGGCTCCTCGTCCACGGGGTCGTCGTCTTCCAGCACAGCCTCATCGACCGCATCGTCGTCGATGGCGTCATCGTCAAGCTCGTCGAGGTCCGGATCGAGCTCCCCCTCGGAGACCTCCTCGTCCTCGCTCTCGTCGACTTCGTCGTCGTCCAGTTCTTCGTCCTCGAGCTCCTGGTCTAGCTCGTCAAGGACCTCTTTTTCTTTGCTCACGTGTCTAGTTGCTCCCCTGGCTCAAAAGGTCTAGCTCGTATCTATACGCCGAAACCCTACGTATAAACGGCCCAAGTTGAAATGGATTCCAAGAATGTTGTCAGGGGGTTCGAAGAAAGGCCCAAAGGTGGACGGGGAGGAACAAAGAAGACCCGGACGACTTGGGGGGCCGCAGGTTAGCCGGCGAACCGGTTATTGCTGCGTTGTCCCTAAGTCACCCGGGTCTCCCGAGATCAAAGGTCCCAAGCAACCTTCGGTGCTCACATCGCCTCGGTTCGGCATCGCCCGACCCTTCCGGTGGGGCGGAGCCCTCCGGCTTGGATCGGTTGCGCCTCGTCCACCCCGTGTGTTCGTTCCGGCGAACCGGTTCGATCACTTAGAGCTTGGAGGTCGAACAGTTGTCGCTTCTGGCCGAAACCTTGGCGACCCAGCCTCAAGAAGCTTTCACTCCTCGACACCTTCACCATCCGTCTACCGCTCCGTCCCGGATCCGTATCTCGGATCTTGCGATCCGAGCCCGGTGGTCCGGGTCCCGCCCGATCGATCTTCGGCTCTCTCGCGAGTTCCGCTTCCTGATCGGTGGTGGGGCCCTCTTTCGAGTGCCCCCGGCGAAGTTGCTTGCCGTTAGCTGCTTGGGACGTTCGTGAAGATATGCGTTGCGGAGATAGCACGTCAACGGGTTCTGGCCAATTGGTGAACGTCTCGCGAAACTTTGGAAGTTATCAACGTTTGGTCCACAGCTTCTGGGGATAAGGCCCGTCGCCCGGGGTTGTTCGTAGTCGCTTAGCATCGCTACGTAACCGAAAACCCGGGGAGATAACTTGCTTGTGATGGTCACGCACGAGGCGGTCTTTACCGCCAGGACATCCGAGATCTACGACTTCGTAGACATCACCGACGACGTACAAGAGGCCGTCTCCGCCGCCGGGGTTCTTGGGGGCCGCGCCACCGTCTTCTCCCCCGCCGACCTCTGTCCGCTACTCGTGAACGAGAACGAGTCCGGCCTCCTCAAGGACATCCGCCGGGCGGTGGACCGTGTGACCGAGCACGGCCGGCTAGCAGCCCCCACCACGATCGGCTCCAAGTCCGTGGTTTTCCCGGTGGTGGAGGGTCAGTTGAGGCTCGGGACATGGCAACGGCTTCTACTCTTCGAACTCGAACAGGCGTCAGACCGGAAAGTCGTTATCCAGATCGTGGGTGAGTGAGTTGGCCGACAAACTTCCGAAGCAGAGCGAAGACTTCCCGGGTTGGTATCAGGCCGTCGTCCGCGATGCGGGCATGGCCGAGAACGGTCCGGCGCGCGGCTCCCAGATCATCAAGCCGTTCGGTTGGAGCATCTGGGAGAACATCCAACGCGAGCTCGACGATCGCTTCAAGGCGACCGGGCACGAGAACATGATGTTCCCGTTGCTCATGCCGATGAAGCTGTTCGAGGCCGAGGCCGATCACGTCGAGGGCTTCGCACCCGAGGTCGCGGTGGTAACCCATGGTGGTGGTCAGAAGCTCGAGGAACCACTCGCCATCCGGCCGACATCCGAGGCCATGATCTGGCACGCCTACTCGCGCTGGGTCCAGAGCTACCGCGATCTTCCGCTCCTGTACAACCAGTGGTGCAACGTCCTCCGTTGGGAGATGCGTACGCGCTTGTTCCTCCGCACATCCGAGTTCTGGTGGCAGGAGGGACACACTGCGCACGCGACCAGTCCCGAAGCGTGGGACGAGACCATCCAGATGCTCGAGGCCTACCGGCAGGTGATCGAAGACGTCTGTGCGATCCCCGCCTATCAGGGACGCAAGTCGGCGAGCGAACGGTTCCCGGGCGCGGTCGAAACCCTGACGCTCGAGGGCATGATGCGCGACAAGAAGGCTCTGCAATGTTGCACGAGCCACTTCCTCGGCCAGAACTTCGCCAAGGCATACAACGTCCAGTTCCTCAATCCCGAAGGCGAGCAGGAGTACGCGTGGGGGACGTCATGGGGCCTATCCACACGCTCCGTCGGTGCGGTCGTCATGGCACACGGGGACGACAGAGGGCTCCGTCTCCCCTACAAGATCGCTCCGGTCCAAGTTGTGATCGTGCCGATCTACAAGTCCGAGGAAGAAGCCGGGACGGTCCTCGAAAGAGCGAACGCGGTGAAGGACTCGCTGGTGGGTGATGGGCTGCGCGTCAAGATCGACGACCGCGACCAGTACCGGCCGGGGTTCAAGTTCGCCGAGTGGGAACTCAAGGGCATCCCTATCCGGATCGAGGTCGGTCCTCGCGACGTAGCGAGCGACCAGCTGATCCTTGCCGACCGCGTTACCGGCGAGAAGACGACGCACTCGACCGCCGATGCCGTCAAAGGCATGGTGGCTCAACTCGATGCCGCATGGAGCTCGCTCTACGACGACGCTCTCGCCTTCCGAAACGAGAACACCTTCGACTTCACATCCTTCGATGAGCTGTCGGAAGGCATCGATGCCAAGGGGGGCTTCTGGCGCGGAGCTTGGTGTGCGGACGAAACCTGCGAGCAGAAGGTCACCGCCGAGACCAAGGCGACGATCCGCACGCTCCCCCTCGAGAAAGAGGACCCGGGGGCCGCTTGCGTCGTGTGCGGCAAGCCGGGCGAAGAGATCGCCATCTGGGGCCGCGCCTACTAGCTTCTTCGGCAGACCACGTTGTTCTGCAACGGATTCCGCTCGCGGACTTCAGATGACCCTTCGCATCAGGGGCTCCCCGGGGGTGAAGGCGAGGGTGTCGGAGGTTCCAGCGGCCCGATGTCGTCGAGCGTCCGTCGTTCGATCACGAAATCGTTCCCCAGTCCTTCGAAGCTCACGTAATCGACGGCGATAGCGGTGCCCTCCCGGAAGTAGATGATCTCGGCGTCGTACGTGATATCTGATTCGAAAGTGAAGCTCTTGAGTCCGCTCGCGCCCGTCGTTCCGACGACCAACGACCGCGTCCCGGCCCCGACCTCTTCGCTCGGCTTGTGGTAGTGCCCCGACAGGATCAGCGGAACGTATCCCCAAGCTGCCTCGGCGATCCGGTCATCGTGCACCGCCAGGACGTCCGGCTGGAACTGGATCGTCCGATCGCGAACGGTGGGTGCGAACTCGTCTTTGATCTGCAGGACCTCTTCGAACTCGAGCTGATTCCAGTTCGTGTACGAGGGATCGCCGAATCCCAGGATCTCTATACCGGCTATCTCGACAACTCCACCGTCGAGCACGGTCACGCCGTCGGTGAACGACAGCGCCCTGATCACACGCTCCGAATCGTGGTTCCCGGGAACGAAAACGTAGGGAACGTCGAAGCGGGAGACGAGCTCGCCGATCCTCGCTTCCATGGCGATGCCGAAGCTTGTGAGGTCGCCGGTATCCAGAACCGCATCGACATCGAACCTCTGAGCCAACTGGCGAGCGATCTCCAAGCCGATCGGGTTGGAGTGGACATCGCTGATGTGAAGGATCGCGATCGATCCCTCGTGCGGATCCGGAAGCGGCTCGGCGATAAGGGCCATCAGATCCGTCAGCCGGTCGGCAGCCTGCCCGAACCGGTCTTCTACCCCCGACAGCGAGATCTCGTTCGCCTGAAGAGCGTCGATGACCACCGGCGCTCGCTCAAGTGCGCCGGTGAAGGTCGGTTCTTCGAACGCTTCGACAGAGAACGACGTCACGGTGAATGTGACGAGGACGCTCATGCCGGCCAGGCCCCCCGCTCCCCCGGCGACGACGTAGCGCCAGTGACGTCGCGGTAAGAGTGCGGTGGCCACCACGCCGAGGATCACTCCGCCCAGAAGGAGGCGGGCCACGAGGGCGCGGCTCAATGCGCGAAGGTCGCGCTCGATCGTGTCCCCGAGAGCTCGGCGCGAAGAGCTCGACTCCAGCTGGTCGGCCAGCGCCGGCAGGTCGACCTCGGACACCGCCAGGTTCACTGACAGCGGCCCCCAGTGGGTGCGAGCCTCGATGCTTCCCAGCGGGGGCATGAGCAGGTCGGTGCGGCCGAGTCCCAAGGCTCCCTTGGCGGTGATCCGCGACGGCCCTACGGCCCCCTCCACCCTCGGGATCAGGCCGATCAGCAGGATCGCGACGAGTAGGCCCGTGATCGTGGCTGCGCCGAGCAGCAGCCATCGCCTCCGGACTAGATCGGTACCCATCCATCGACCATAGTCCGCGCTGATGACTCCGCCGAGCCTCTGCGACTACTACTCTTGTCACCGTGGAAACGGTCAAGGTCTCCTTCAACGGCCCTCGCGCCGACCTTCGCCTAAACCGTCCTGACGTGCTCAATGCGGTTGACCTCTCGGTGTTCGACGGACTTTCCGAGGCTGCTGACGCGATCGCGGCCCGGTCGGACGAGATCCGCGTTGTGGTCGTCTCGGGAGAGGGCCGCGCCTTCTCGGCAGGCATAGACGTGAGCGCGCTCGGCGACGTCGCCGGCGACACCGCGACCATGATTGCCAGAGCCCAGGCCGGGTATCGCAAGATCGCGGCGCTGGAGATGCCCACCGTGGCCAAGGTGCACGGCTATGCACTTGGTGCCGGCCTCCAGCTCGCGCTGGCTTGTGACCTGAGGGTGGTGGCAGTGGACGCGAAGCTCGGCCTATTCGAAGCCAACTACGGATTCATCCCCGATCTGATCGGCTCGACCCGTCTTCCCCAGCTCGTTGGAGTTGGGTGGGCAAAGAAGATGATCTGGCTCGCCGAGAGCGTCACCGGTGAAGAGGCTGCCTCCATCGGGCTCGCCGAGTGGGTGGTGCCCTCAGACGAACTGGACAAGACGACCGATGAGATCGCCGACCGGCTGATAGCAGCTCCGTTCACGGCCGTGCGGGAGGCCAAGAAGCTCATCGATGCCTCTACGACGCTCTCGGTTGCCGAGGGTATGGATGCCGAGGCCCGAGCACAAACCGCATGTATGACCGCACCAGATTTCGGGGAGAACCTGATGGCAGGCCTCCAACGGATGACCCAGCGCGTAAAGGGGGCCGGGTAGATCACGTCTGCTCTCGTTTCTGGTGCGTAGGGCACACGTTTTGAGGTCAGACGCGATCTGGGGGCTAGGTCAGGTCTAGGCACTCCAGGATCTGCTCGTGGCGTGAGATCACGCATTCGGCTTCCTTGGCGTCCGACTGATCGTTGTGGACACCTATGAACCGGACGGCGTGCATCCCAACGTTGTGAGCTCCGGCGATATCAGTGCGCTTGAGGTCGCCGACGTGGACGGCCTCTGGAGGCCGGACGCCGAGCTCGGCGAGAGCCTTGTCGAAGATCTCTTGCCCGGGCTTGGGAACGCCGACCTCGTCTGAGAAGCAGAAGACGTCGATGTGCTCGGCTAGGCCGTTCTCCTCGAGCAGCTTGCGGACGACACGGCCGGAGGAGAAGCCGGTGTCGCATACGAGACCGATGCGGATGTTCTTGGCTTTGAGCGCCTTGAGGACCTCGACGGCCCCCTCAACTGCTTCCTCGCCGCCCTTGAGCGATGCCTCTTCGAACTCCTTGGTGAGGGCGTTGATCTGGTCGTCGTCGAAGACGCCTCTCGCCTCCAAGCAGTAAGCGGCCATGCGTCCCGGACCGAAGGTCTCGACCTGCTTCCAGGCCTCGTCGTGCTTGGCCCACGCTTCTTCGAGGAGGTCTCGAGCCTCGTCTTCGGACAGATCCAAGAAACGCCGAAGGGCGCTCCGACGGATCTCTTGAGCGCCCTCCCAGTCATGGTCTCTCAGCAGTGTGCCCCAGCAATCGTAGGTCACCGCCTGGATGCCATCGAACCTTCTCATATCGGCACCACCCCTTTCGAAAAGGTGAACCGCTGTTCCGGTTTTGTGTCTGCCTAAGTTACCTCCGCCGTACGACACATGTCACCGGGTTGGGATGGAAAGAACCTCCACCCCTGTCCTGCTTTGCCCGGTTCCGGCGGGATAGGGCGGTCTGGCGGTAGGGGGATTTTCTTCGCGCTCTCCCACGCCGTGTCCCTTACGGCTAGATCCCCCAGGTTCCGAAACAGCCACCCGAGATGACGGAGTGCTCTCCGGTCCCCATGTCGTAGACGCCCAGCAATGTGTCGGCGTTATCGAACGTGCAGGTAACGAACCCCGAGCTGTCCGGAGCCCAGTCGTCGAAGCTGAGCCCTTCTTCGTCGACGAGCTGCATGGCTCCGGTTCCATCGGCCTCCGCGCTGTATAGACCGTTCTCCAAACTCGCTTGGCTATGGGCGTTGGTCCGAAGCTTGTGGTACAGGAACACCGAACTGTCCGGCGCCCACTCGCCCAGGATCAGATCCCCGACAACGCCTCCTACGGTTCCATCGGTGTCGGCCATGATCCGATCGGCGCCGTCCATGTCCATCACGTAGACGGCCTCGGTCGTACCTTCTTCGTCCGAACAGCAGATAACCGCGGCGATCTTCGTGCCGTCCGGTGAGATCTCGTAGTTGTAGACGTTCTCGTCGTCGTCGGTGATCTGCTCGACGCCGGTGCCGTCGTCGTTCATCCGGTACAGGATGAAGTTGCCGAACTGATCATTCGGAACGAGATTGAGGAAGTAGAGCTTGTTCTCGGTCGGCGACCACCGGCCCTCGTAGGCGTCGAACGACTTGGTCGTCAGGTCGTAGACCTCGTGGGTGTCCCGGCTGTAGTAGCCGATCACTCCCCGGCCCTTCCTGGTGAAACGCTGGAACGAGAGGTTCACATCGTCTTGGCTCCAGCGCAGGGGGCCGGACACCCTCTTGATCGAAGACCTTCTCTCGCTCGTTGCCGTGGTGGTCGACGACCCACAGCCCCCGCTTGCTCTCTGCTTCGGCGATGAAACCAACCCAGTCGCCGTCCCCCGACCACGATGCGTCGAGAACGCCGAACTTCTCGGGAGCGAGCACCGTCTTCCCCAAGTCATCTATCGCCAACAGGCTCTGCTTGGCGAAGTCCTTGTTCGAGTAGTCGATCACCAGGAGCTGCGACCCATCAGGCGACCATTCGATGCAGCACTGCCCGTAGCCCTTGTGCCTGTGGAGCGTGGCCTTGTTCGTGCCGTCCGGGAGGATCCCCCCGATACCTCCGCGCGGCTTTATGTAGGCGATCCTTCCGGAGGCTGTGCTTGACCGGTCCGAGGCTTGCACGTCGGCGGCCAGAGTCGCTGCGAGCAGACTGGCACACGCCACAGCGAGACGCGCTCTCCTAGGGATACGGAACACTGATCCTCCTCTTGGACCTGGATCTAAGGCCCTCAGGCTACGGCCGGGGAAGGGCCATTCAGGTTCTAGCCCCCGCATTCTGCGTAGGAATAGCGTCGCTATACGACACTCCTTTTACAAAGATTCGCTACGAGTCCTTCTTCACGACGCAGGTACCGGTGGCGCGAAGAACCACTTCGGGAGATCCAGGATCTCGGCCGCGGAATCGGATCTGCTCGGGTAAGGCGCGTGCGTAACGAACGATCTCGAAGGACATCTCGCGCGAGGTATTCCCGATCCGTGTGATCTCTCCGCGCGCCTCGAGGAAGTCACCGGCACGAACGGGGGCCAAGAAGGCGACTTCTGAATACCCCGCGAACAAGCCCTCATCCCCGTCGTTGCGGATGCACAGCTCGGTAGCCACGTCGTGGACCAGCTCCAACAGTCGGGCCCCCGACACGAGTCCCCCACCGTAATGAGCGTCGGCGTGGCTCATGCGCACACGCAGAGATGCAGAAACGTTCGCCATCCCCCGACCCTAAGCCACCGACTATCTTGGGGCCATGACCATCCCCACCGTGTGGATCACAGGCACCGTCGGAGCCGGCAAGACAACGCTCGCCGAGGCCATCTCGAACATGATCGAGGCCGCCGGGATCAGGCATGGCCTGATCAGCACCGACTGGCTCGGGCAGCTCGTCCCCTTCCTTCCGGACGATCCGTTCGCAGGCAAGTTCACCGCGCGCAATCTCGCAGCCATCTGGCCGAACTACATCGAACAAGGTGTCCGCCACATGGTCGTGGAGGGAGTCATCGAAACGCCCGTCATGAAGGAGGCGTTCGTCGAGGCGTTGCCCGGAGCGGACGTGACTGTCGTACGGGTTCGATCACCCCAGACCCTCATCAACGAGCGGATCACCGAACGCGAGACGGGTTTCTACAAGGAACGTCTACTTGCTCGCTCTGCCGAACTAACCCCGATCTTGGAGGCAGCGGCCCTTGAGGACTTCACCGTCGACAACGACGGCCGCGACATCGACATAGTGGCGAGCGCGGTCCTCGACCACCTGGGTTGGGATATCTGAGCCTTTTCCGGCTAGGATTAGCCGATTGGTTACTGTCTGAGTCACTTAGTCTCCGACTTGGGTAGACGGGCTTATGAAGCGTCCAATTGTCGTCGCGTCCCTCGTCGTTGGTCTCGCCGCGGCGCTTCTTTTCATCTTCAAGGCAGCTCCGGAGCCGATCTTGCCGACCGGACTGTCGGATAACTCGCCCCTGATGGCCTTCGACGTCAACGGCGACCTACGTCAAGATGACATCGCCGTCATGTACGCCGATGGACCACGCAGCCTCAGGATGAGCACTTCTTCGCCGAGCTTCTCGCGATGCGGATCCCTTCACCACGGACGACGACTCCACGAGGAATGTCGCCTTCGTAAAACAGAGCATCTACATCATGGATTCCGACGGTAGCAACCACACAAAATTGACGGTGGTGGTCTTTCCATCGGTCACTGCACTGGTGACGCACCCGGTTTGCCGCCGCGTAGTTCTTCGTGTGCTGCCGATGGTCGCCGCGGCTCCGCTCAAGGGAACCAGACAGAAGCTGACAGGAGCCCGGCTGAATCGACCTTCTCATCGAGCACCTCCAGGAGACAGTGATCTTCATCATACGACCTTGAGTCGACCAAGGAGGGTTTGTCCCTACCGGGTGAAGTTATGGGGTCATCGTTCCTGATGGCGACACGGATCGCGTGCCGGCCCGCATATGCGTCATCGCCTCACGAGGGCGTGTCTAGGTTGTTCGCACGCGATGCTTTCGCCGCGGCATGGTCGCCGGACGGCTCGCATCTCGCGTATCAGAAGGAACCCGAGAACGATTTCAATTTCCGGTTCTTTATGAAACCGCTCGTGCTGGGAGATGAAACCGAGATCGAGATCGACCGGAAGGAGCTCTACAGCTTCGCGACCGATCTCGACTGGCTCAACTGCCCCTGATCCGCTCCGCGGGGAGAATACGGTCCATGGCTCCTGACCGCTTGGGCAGGAAGGGAAACGGGGCGTGTCGGGCGAATCTCCCCCTAGTGGCGCCCTCAGCGGTGAGGGCTGCGGGAGGTGGGAGAGATATGCGAATCGCGGGCAGATCCGTTGATAAGACGGCCCTTGGGCTGGTCCTCGTCGTTGCGCTGGTCCCACTTCTGGTGGGCCTGAACGCCGACGCCAAGGGCAGCGACCGCGCTAGCGGGGGCAAGGCCGTCGCTCACCGCAACGGGAAGGCCACTCGTCTCGCCAAGCTCCCCACCGCCAAGACCTACTCGATCGGGATGCACGCTCTCGAGCCCACGCTCGGTATCGATCCCTCCGGCAGCGTCTACTTCGCAGCCGCCGGCTTCGACGGCCCCGCTGGCCTTTCCGCCACGCAGATCCTCCGATCCGACGATGAAGCCAAGTCGTGGGAGACGGTGTCACCCCGAGTGTTGGACCGCAACTCGATGCCGCTGTCGCTCGATCCTTACGTCTGGGTTGACGACCAGATCGACGGCGACAACGCACGTATCTTCACTATCGACCTCACGCTCGCTTGTTCGTACATGTCGTTCTCGGACGACCAGGGAGCGTCGTGGATCACGAACCCGCTGTCTTGTGGACGCCCGGTGAACGATCACCAGACCCTCTTCTCGGGTCCCCCCGTCAGCACACCGACCGTCGGTTACCCGAACATCGTCTATTACTGCTGGAACGACGTTGGATCGTCGGCCTGCTCGAGGTCGCTGGACGGTGGCATCACTTTCTCCCCCACCGGGGCCCCGGCATACGCGGGATACGAACCCAACAACGGCGACCCCGGCTTCTACGGCCAGAACGGCTTCTGCGGCGGGCTTCACGGGCACGGACATGTCGGCCCTGACGGAACCGTCTTCCTCCCCCGCGAGTTCTGCGGCAAGCCGATGCTCGCCATCAGCCCCGACGAGGGCCTCACGTGGAAAGTTGTTGAGGTCTCGAAGGTTCGCAGCATCAGCCAGCCCGACGAAGGTGCCGGTCACCCCAGTGTCACGACCGACGAGGCAGGCAACATCTATTACATGTGGATCGGCGACGACGACCGTCTCCCCTACCTCTCCGTTTCCAAAGATGGTGGCGACACCTGGAGCAAGCCGGTCGTTGCCGGCCCACCGGGACTCCGCGAGGCGAACCTTCCGCAGATCGATGCGCGAGGCAAGGGCAAGATCGCTCTCGTCTACTACGGCTCGACCAACTCGCCCTTCCCCGATTGCAAGGCCGAGTGCGACGCGAAGGCTTACGCACCGACCACCTGGAACGGTTACATCACCGTCAGCGATGACGCTCTCTCGAAGAACCCAACGTTCATGACGGGCATCGTCAACGATCCTCTCGATCCCCTGATCCGAGCGAGATGTGGGCCGGGCCGCTGCCACATGGCTTACGACTTCATCGATGTCGAGATCGGCCCCGACGGTCAAGCGTTCGGAGCATTCGTGGACGGTTGCATGGACCTCTGTTCGGAGATACAGCCACGTGAAGGCGACTACGAGGGCCTGGTAACAACCCTGGTTGGAGCTCCGCGCCTGATCTAGGTTCTGACGACCCTTTTCGACTCGCGTGTTCGCGTGCGGCGGAGGGCCGCAGCTGTTTGCCGGTGGACGGCGGGGGGGTCCGGGTTGACGTCATCTTGACTTAGGCCCTCGGCATCGATGTATTCGAAGAACACGTCCAGGCACCTGGAATCGAACTGCGTCCCGCGGCCCTCGCGCATGATCTCTAGCGCCTTGCGGGTCTCGAAGGCCGGTCGGTAGGCTCGGTTGGAAGTCAGCGCGTCCCAAACATCGGCGATCGCAACGATACGCGCCGACAGGGGGATCTGATCGCCGGCCAACCGGTCGGGGTACCCGGCGCCATCCATACGTTCGTGATGGTGGCGTATGACCTCGAGAACCTCGTTCAGCGAGCTTGCTTGCCTCGCGATGTCCCATCCGATAACCGGATGCTCTTGGACGAGATCTCGTTCCTCGTCGGTCAATGCGCCCGGGTTTGTGGATGATGTGGTCGGAGATCCCGATCTTGCCGATGTCGTGCAGCTCGGCTCCCCACACCAGCCTTCGCAGATCATCGTGGTGGAGACCGATACGCTGGCCGATCGCGGCCGCCGTCTCGGTGACTCGCCGAGAGTGCCCGCTCGTGTACTCGTCCCGCGCTTCGACTGCTGCTACGAGGGTTTTCAAAGCTTCCGGGTAACCGCGCGCTATGTGATCGAGCGAGTCATGGAGGAACGCTCCGCTCAAAGACGAGCGTTCCTTCTTTCGTAGGTAACTCGACACGATGGCAAAGACCGAGCTGCCGAAACCTAGAAGCAGGAGCGCGTGATAGTCCCACCAAGACACGTGCCACATAGATCCGAAGCGCAGTGAGACGAGCGCTTCGACCGCTAGCCAGCACGCGAGGGCCAACGCCAGCACGACACCGTCGCTACTCAGTCTCCAACGACGCCAGTGAATTAGACCGACACCCATGAGGATCGCAGCACTGATGATCGCAATGGCATTCATCACGAGCTTCTCGTTCGTCGGGTCTCCCTGCGGCGCTGGTGCTGCGTCATCGGAAGGTGCACCCGACCCGGCTCCAGGCTCGGCGTAGGAGGAACCGCCGTAGGCCGAGGTCGCATCGCCCCCGCCATAAGAACCGTAGGAACCGTGAGAATCGTGCGAGCCGGCAGACGATTCGTCGGTCGACTCGCCATACGAAGCGTTTCCGTAAGACGACTCGCGCGCCGAAGACGCTCCGTAGGACGAGGCCGCTTCCGATGCGCTACTCGCGTCACCAGATGGGGCCGTAGATGTTGGTATCTGCCGGGTCGAACTCACGGCGAGGGCGAGCGCCCCGCACAGAAGCACGGTGGGGACCGCCATCGATACCCATGGGTGTCTGGTAACAGCACGTTCCAGGCCACGCCTCGGTCGCATCACCGCTAAGAGCTGACTGAGAGCGAAGGCCGCTATGGCAAGACTGGGAAACCTCGATACCCACTGGTTCGGCTGAACTCCGGCAACGCCTGGTGTAGTCAGCCCGTGACCCAACATGAGGACCCCCACCCCCAAACATCCGATCGCAAGAAAGATCAAGGCGTAGTCGCGGGAGCGGCCTGCAGCAAGGCCGGCGATGATGGCGATTCCGATCGCACACGCTGCTATCGAGCTCGCGATCACAAGGTGGAAGTCCGCCGACATGAACACCTTGTCGAGGTTCGGGAATGCGCGCAGGATCGCAAACACAGTGATCGGTGTCCCCAGCATGCACATCGCAAGCAGCGAGCGTCCTCTGCGTCGGGACGTGAAGGAGGAAGAAGCTGCATGCCTCATATCGAGAGCCTTTTCTGACGGCGGCGGTTGGGCGGCCGCATCTTGACCACCCCTTACCTATTGCCTTCGACAGCCCTGCTTGTCCTCTTAAGGGGGTTTTCGGTCGGCTCGATCAAGCAAGGCGACCAAACGTCTCGGAGCGATGGTCCGGTAGCTCTCTTCGATCCAGTCCTCCAGGACGCCTACGGTCATGTGCGCCTCGCTGAACGAGATGCTGACCCAGCCGGACTTCCCGAGGCCGTAGGCGGTGGGGCTTGTGCCTGCCGTGGACATCGCTTGATCATGGCTGTCCCGGAGCTTCACCGCCATCCCGGGCTCCTCGGCATCCTCGTGGCCGAAGAACACGAACACCTTCTTATTGACCTTGGCGACGTCCGAATCCCACGGATGGTCTTCCCAAGCCTCGGGGAACCCCAGTGCGAACACGAGCAGCCGACGACGAACGTTCTTAGGGCCTCTCATCCATCCAGCTTACGAATCAGTAGGCCTGCTCGGGTGACGACATCGGTCCCCGTCGAGGATGGAACCGTCATGCCTCGACCGGGCGTCTCACCATGCATGGGACGTGTTGCGGTCGCTTGCTGCTGCCTGGTCGTGGCTACCGCTTGTGGCTCCGGGCCTACCCCGGCGGCCCAGCCGGAAGAGCAAGCCCGGCATCGTCTATCCGGACGAACTGCCGGCATCCACCGAACTCATCCTCATAGTCGAGGTCCAGATCCCGCCGGACACCCCCGATAGCGCGTGGGACGACATCGAACCCGACTGCTACATCACCCGTCCTGCGGAAGGCTAGGCCCCGGAACCTCCTACCTCCACGCTGATCTCCATGTCTTCGGAAAGCGTTCGTTCGTATAATCCTTGCCGATGGCCTACAGCGAAGAGCTCGCAGCACGCGTAGGAGAGGTTCTCCAGGAAGAAGGCGACCTCGACGAGCGCAAGATGTTCGGGGGTCTGGCCTTCATGGTGAAGGGCCACATGTGCTGTGGGGTGGTCGGCGACGATCTCATGCTCCGGCTGGGCGCCGAGGGGGCCGCTGCAGCCCTCGCGGACAAACACGTCCGTCCCATGGATTTCACAGGACGACCGATGAAGGCCTATGTATTCGTTGCTGCGGCAGGCATCAAGACGGAGCAGTCGCTGCGAACACGACTCCAACCAGCACTGGACTTCGTCGCCACACTCCCACCGAAGTAGTCAGCTACGCCGCTCGGCGTGCGATGGACCAGGCGAGGTAGCTCGCTACCTCTGATGGCTTGGTGCCGCGGGTGAAGATGCGGTCGTAGCCGAGGGTCTCGGCTTGTTCGGGCGAGAAGCGGGGGCCTCCTCCGATCAACGTGACCGGTCACGTAACCCGGCCTCCTCGAGCGCGCCCTTGCACTTCCGCTCAGGTGGTGGATGTGCGCGTCGCGCTGGGTGACGACCTGGCTGATCAGCACCGCGTCGGCGGACTCGTCGCGGACGGACGCCACGATCTCTTCCGGTGTTACCTGGGAGCCGAGGTTGTGCACCAACATCTCGTGGTAGTACTCGAGACCCTTATCGCCGGCGAACCCCTTCATCGACAGGATCGCGTCGAGACCAACCGTGTGCGCGTCGGTCCCGGTACACGCCCCCACCACGACGAGCTGCCGTTTCAGCCCCTCCCGGATCGCGAGGTTTACTTCCTTCGGCGTAAGCAGTGGGAACTCGCGCTCCGTGACGGTGAGCGAATCGGGATCGACCGAGTGGGTCGTGGAGCCGTACACGACGAAATAGGTGTAGTCCGGTCCCATCCCCTTCATGTGCGCAACCAGGATCCGCTCGAACCCCATCTTCTGAGCCAGTGCGATCGCGGCTTGTCGAGCGCGCTCGCCTTCCGGCATCGGCAACGTGAACGACAGCTGGATCTTGCCGTCGTCGGTCCAGTCGCCATAAGGCTTGATCTCGGTCATGAGGTCACCCCCAAGCGAGACGAGAGCTCGTCGGTGATCGGGTTGAAGTAGCCGTCGCCGCGATGAACCACGCCGTCGAGGCCCTTGCCTCCATCACGCGGCCGCACTGTGTCGGCGAACATCCCGGCCTCGATCGCCGCGAACATCCCGATGTCAGCAACCTTGCGCAGCATCTGGCGGGTCTCCTCGAGCACTTGGTTGGCGCGACGTTCGACGTCGCCGCCCTCGGCGAAGGTGACCTCGCCGGCGAGCGTTGCGGCTCCGCGGAAGATGTAGTTGGCGTTGTTGAGCGCCAGATCCCGGTCCGACAGGAACGGCGTGTGCACGCCTTCGGTCAACATCCCGAGAAGCATGATGTCCTGCCCCGTGATCGCGCCGACGAAGTTGAACATCCCGTCCAGCAGGAACCCTTGGAAGATGTCACCGGTCATGTGCTTGGTCGGGGGCATGTACTTCAACGGCGAGTCCGGGAACACCTCACGTACGAGCTGTGCGTGAGCGATCTCGAGGGCGATCTGGTCGGGCACGTCGGGATCGATCTCGAACGCGTGGCCGAGCCCCTGCTGTTCCGACGGCAGACCGGCCGCCCACGCCAAGTCGCTCGTTCAGTAAGCTGCGAAGCGAGAACCGTGTGAGCGGCTTCAACCGCGTCGGCCGTGGTGAGGTAGTTGTCCTCACCGGTGTTGATGACGATGCCAGCGAGGCTGTGGATCATGCGAGAGAAGTGCTGGTCCACGAACGTCCGCTGCATGTTGATGTCGCGGAAGATGATCCCGTACATACAGTCGTTGAGCATCATGTCGAGTCGTTCCATCGCGGCCATCGCGGCGATCTCCGGCATGCAAAGCCCACTCGCGTAGTTGGTCAGGCGGATGTATCGGCCGAGCTCCTCGCCGACCTCGTCGAGTGCCTTGCGCATAAGACGGAAGTTCTCTTGCGTTGCATAGGTCCCGGCGAATCCATCGGTCGTCGCGCCGTAGGGCACGTAGTCCAGCAGGCTCTGCCCCGTCGATCTGATGACAGCGATCACATCGGCGCCGTTGCGGGCCGCCGATTGAGCCTGGGGGATGTCCTCGTGGATGTTGCCGGTCGCGACGATCAGGTAGAACCACGGTTTCGCGGCGTCGCCGACCTTGTCCACCTTCATCGAGCGAACGTCGCGAGCCGCGGCGATGTTGTCGACGGCATGGCGTGCGTGCTCTGTCGCTTTCGCTTGAGCCGCCTCGAGATCGGATCCTTCGGGCCACACCGGTGTGATGGAACCGTCCGCTATCCCCTCTGCGGTGGCTTGGATGTCTCCGTCGCCGACCGCGTGGAAGAACGGCATCAGAACGCCCCTCTCGAGTCCGATGGACTCCCTCACCTTGTCGACGACGGCGTTCGGGATCGGCGTTGCCTCGACCCCGTCTCCGACCACCCCGTCTACTCCGACCAGACGTAGGCAGGCTCTCTCGATCGACACGGTCGTGTGGGTCCGCGCGAGTTCTTCGATCGGCGCACTGATCTCGGCTGCTAGATCACGACACTCCTGGACGGCTGCCTTATCTATCCGCAGTCGGCCCAACGGACGCTGGAAAGGTTGAGGTGTCTTCACGATGCCTCGGCCTCGGCCTCCGGCCACACCCTCTTACCTGCGATCCAGGTACCGAGCACTTCGGTGGCAAGGAGTTCCTCATCGCTCACAGCCAACGGATCGCGATCGAGCCAGACGAGGTCGGCCTGCATCCCGGCCTCGAACGACCCTTTGATGTGAGAGTGCCCGTTGATCGCAGCGGGGCCGACGGTATTCATCTCGAATGCATGCCTCGGCGACAGGCGTTCCACCTCCCGGTGGTGGTGGCGCAGCGAGTACATCTGCAGGAACGGATCCATCGGAGTCACGGTCGAATCCGAGCCGGCCCCCATGAGTAACCCGCCATCGGCCATCGACCTGAACCTGTTCATCACTCGCGCTCGATCCCAACCGATCCGACGCGAGTAGAGCTCGTCCGGCCCTCCCCAGTAGTGGTCGAACGCCGGCTGGACGCTGGCGCGAAGACCCAAGGTCGCGGCCCGTTTGATGTGGTCGTCGGTGGCGCATTCGAAATGCTCGATCCGGTGGCCAAGCTTGCGCACAACATCTAGCCCTACCTTGTCGGCGACCTTCTCCCACGTCGCGATGCATTGCTCGATCGCGGCATCGCCGATCGCATGCACACCGACCTTCAGTCCTGCCTCGACCGACCGGAAGAAGAAGTCGAAGACCTCCTCGTCCGAGCGATAAGCGATCCCCGTAGGAGTGGATCCGGCGGGAACCTCGCCTGGATAGGGCTCGGACATCCAGGCGGTGTGCGAGCCGAAGCTTCCGTCGAGGAACCAATCGCCACCGATCCTGGGGATGCCCATCTCAACGATCCGCTCGACCTCGGTCGTGCCGAAGAACGGCGCAACATCGAGAGCGACGCCATCGATCGCCTCATTCAGGATCTCGGCGGACTCCCAGCCGCGCCACTCGACGACGAACATCTCGTGCACCTCTGCGATGCCCTTGCTGTAGGCGTGCTGCACCGCGGCCCGGATCGCATCGACCTGCTGCTGGCGAGGAAGGTTGCTCTCGAACCACTTGTAAGCCTCCGACGCGGCAAGCTCACGGAGGTAGCCGGTCGGCGCTCCATCCGGGCCGAGATCCACGCCTTCGAGCTCTTCGAGTTTCAGCTCGCGCATCAGAGCGGACGAGGCGATGACCGAATGCATATCGGCTCGAACGAGGAGGGCCGGTTGATCCCCGACCACACGATCGAGGTCCGCCCCAAGCAATGGTTCATCGAGCGGATCCTCGAAGTTCCCCCCGAAGAGCATCCCCCCGCCAACTGCACGCTTCTCGTAGGCGTCGAGGATCGCGGATGCTTTGGTCTCCCCCCGGAAGTCGAGTCCCGTCTTGTAGAGGCCGGTAGCCGGAAGGTGAACGTGGGCATCGCGGAAGGCGGGAACCAAGGTCCCACCCTGTAGGTCGACCACTCGGTCCGCGGTTGGAGTCTCGTCAGAAGCTCCCACGTGCACGGTCTTGACCAGGTTGTCTGCGATCAGCACCCACATGGGACTCTCGGTGCCGACGTTGGTGTGGATCGTGCCGTTGACGAACAGGATGGTGCTCATGGTTGGAACCTCTTCAGGAGAGCCGGTTCCGATCGAACGAGCTTCAGAGCGAGTTCCGCGTGACCCGGGCACGAAGCCGTTCCCGATCGTCATCTCGCAAGCTTTCCCGAGGCCCTCGGCAACGAGGGCCGCCGACGAGAACGACGTAGCCATCGAGAAGAACAGCACCCGGCCCTCGTCGTCGCAGGACAGGATGGCTCCCCCTTCACAACCGGGAACGTTGGCGCACACCACGACGAGGTCGGCGAGTTCGCCCTCGAATGCCTCGACAACGGCGTTCATCACCGCCAGAGGATCGGTGCAGTCGACCGCGACGGCCTCCGCGCCGGCGTCTTCAGCAGCAGCGACGGTCTCGGCCGGCCAGCACAGCCCCAGGACCCGCCCGTCATCGCCCACCTTGCGCGACGCCTGAGCCGACACCAGCATCCCGGACTTACCCCCGGCACCGATGACGACCACTTTCATCCCCGGTTCGACGAGACGAGCGGCCCACGCGGGCGCGCCACACACGTCCAGCACCGACAACACGGTGCGTTCATCGAGATCGGAAGGAACCTCGGCGTAGATACCGGAGCCGAACAGGATCGCTTGACCCTTGATCTTCACCTGCTCGGACGCGGGATCGAGCTCGACGATCTCGTCCAAGCGCAGCGGAGTCAGTGTCAGCGACACCAACGTCGCGACCCGCGTCCCAACGCTCGGCTCCGTTCGATGCGCGCCCAGCTCGGCCACCGTTCCCACGAGCATCCCGCCCGACCCCGTCACCGGGTTCTGCATCTTGCCGCGCTCGGAAACGATGCCGAGGATCATCTCTTTCATCCGGTCGGCATCACCGGAGCACGCCTCGCGCATCTGGTGCCACGAAGCCGAGTCGATGTTGAGATAGTCGACGTCGATCAAGACCTCGTCGTCGGCCAGCGCGCGCCGACGGGTCCAGGACGCGAGCCTGCTGCGGCAAGGTGCCGCGCGGCTCCACGGATCGGTGCGTTCCGAAGCGCTCCATCAGAAACGGCCCTTCAGGCGGTCTTGGATTCGGCTACGAACCTACGCCAGTACTCCTGACCGTCGGGCGGCAAGGTGTAGATCGGGTCGTAATAGGGATAGGTCTTGGCCAGCGCCTCGGGGTCGTCGTACTCGATCCCGTTGCGGTAGTTCTTGGTCCAGTAGCTGATGCCCTTGACCCGGTCGTACTCCTCGACCTGGTGCACCCAGCGCTTGCCGACGTACGGCACGTCGCACACGATGCGCGGCGTGGCGAACCCGGGCAGGTAACCCATGATGGCGTGCTGGAGCTGCTGGGCCTCGTGCACCGACAGGCGCCACTGCTCGGCGTTCGGGATCATGTCGCACATATAGAGGTAGTACGGAAGGATCTTGGCCTTGTCCTGGAGCATGAACGACAGGTCGAGCAGAGCCTTCGGGCTGTTGTTGACTCCCCGCATCAGAACGCCCTGGTTGCGCACGTCCCGGTAGCCCATCTCGTGCATCTTCTTGGCTACCTTCGCAACGAGCGGCGTCACCGACTGAGCGTGGTTGATGTGCACGTGGATAGCGACGTCGACGTCGTGCTCGAGAGCAACCTTCGCGATGCGCTCCATCCCCGCGAGGACGTCGTCCTGCAGGAAGTGCTGCGGTAGCCCCATCAGACCTTTGGTCGCGAGTCGCACGTCCTTGATGTTCTCGATCGCGACGAGCTGCGTGATGAAGTCCTCGAGCTGGTGGATCGGCAGGTTGGCGATGTCTCCCCCGCTCACGACCACGTCACGGACGCTCGGCGTCACCCGCAGGTACTCGAGGATCGCCTCGTAGCGCTCCTTGTTCTTCATCTCGAAGCGGTGCTTGACGACCTGCGCGACGTTGTTGCCGACGAGGTCCATGCGCGTGCAGTGCCCGCAATACTGGGGGCAGGTCGCGAGGAGCTCGGCGAGCACCTTCGTCGGGTAGCGATGCGTGAGGCCCTCGACCGCCCACATGTCCGCTTCGTGGAGGCTGTCGCGCTCCGAGAACGGGTGGCTCGGGAACTCGACCTGGCGGTCCTGGAACATCGGGATCATGTAGCGGCGGATCGGGTCGCCCTCGAAGTCGTCCTCACGGATCGTGTTGAGCATCTGCGGGGGCACGAGCATGCTCATCGTCGCCCGCAGCTCCTGGTCCTTCTTTATCTGCTCGTAGTAGGCCTCGGGGATCAGGTCCTGGTAGACCTTGCGCAGCTGGTCGAGGTTCTTGACCGTGTTCTGGCGCTGCCACTTGGCGTCTTCCCACTGAGCGGTGGTGACGTCCTTGTATCCGGGGAGCCGCGTCCAGTCAGGCTCGACGAAGTCGATCTGCGGTGGATAGGTGTAGGGCTGGGGGCCGGCGTGAGCGCGCAGAGCGCGATCGGTGGAGGTCTCGGGCATGGCTTGCATGGTCATGTCGGTCCTCCTCATTGAGTCTCATCGGCATGCCAGGCTCGCGGTTTGTCCTGGACATCGGCATCATAGCCGAATATCATTCGGTTTCCAAGCCATTCAAGGGAAGGATGTCCGGTGGTGAAACTGGACGAAAAGGACAGAAAGATCCTCAGCGGCCTCGAAAGCAGACGCCCGAGCGTCCTACGCCGAGGTCGCGAAAGCCGTTGGGATGAGCCAGTCGGCCGTCCACGAACGGGTCCGCAAGCTCGAAGAAGCCGGCGTAATAAAGGGGTATCGGGCCGAGATCGACCTCGAGGCCGTGGGCCTTCCCATCACAGCGATCGTCTCGCTAGCCCTCTCCCCCAGCTCCCCCGACAACATCCCTGCCCTGATCGGCGAGTTCGAGCTGGTCGAGTCCCTCTACTCCATCGCCGGCGACAACTCCTACGCGCTGATCGTGCGAGCACCGTCGACGAAAGACCTGGAGTCGCTGGTCGATGCCCTCCGCTCGAAGCTGTCGGTAACGACGCGCACCACAATCGTCCTGTCGACGCCTTTTGAGGGCGGTCTCTTCCTTAGGCAAGCTTCGAACCTCGGTTATCGGCTTTGGGGCCGCTGGGTAAGCAAAGGGCCTTCGCGGACTTGAAGTCGAACATATGTCGGTTACACTGCTCTTTCGGGTTAGGCATCGGTGCCTCTCTCTTCCCCCGAAAACTGTCGCACCCACACCAGAGACTGTGGGTAGACAGCGACGTGAAGGGTGGCACCCGACGAGCTTCTCTGACGAAGAGTTCCTAGCGAACCTGAAAAGGCTGCCGGTTTGGAATGACCGGTTCGAGGTTCCGGATCAAATTGGTTTCCGTGACATCGTGCAATACCCAAACGCGTTCGTGGAATCTTTGCCTACGGGTTCCGAAATCCATCCCGGTGCGCTAACTAAGTTCCCTTACCCGAAGGGTGGGAATCGCATCCGATGGATGAGCATCGCCTCCCCGAGGATCTTGTTCTTATCCGAACCCTTGCAGGCAGACTCGTGGCGCAAGTCGACTCATTACTTCCAAGTCACGTTTACTCATCTCGTCTTGGTCTCAACCCACCTGGCTGGGCCTTCAGAGACGTGCGGATAGCTCATGCACAGATGCGTGCCCATGCTCTAGCGTTTGTCAAGAGCGGAATGCTTGTAAGCAAACTCGATGTCGAAACGTACTACCCCACTCTCGACATTGACATTCTTGAACTCAATCTCGTGGCTTGGGGTTGCGATCGATGGGCTACCGAAACGCTCTGCGACATCTTGGCGTACTGGAACGCGAACGGAAGGTACACGAGGTATTCCAATCGGACCCGAAGGATGCGCTGTTCTTGGAAACGGTTACCTCTTGCCAATGGATCTCCGGCTAGAGGCCCTTGACGATGTAAGAGTGTTGCGCTGGATGGACGATGTCATGGTTTTCGCTCACTCTCTATCAAACCGGATCTGGGCTACGAGTTCGGCCGATGAGGAACTTGCCCTCTTGGGTCTTGGGCGAAACGAAAGCAAGTCCGTTCATACGATGGACATCTGGGAGGCATTGGAACTAATCAATGATTCAGTTCTGGCTTCACTGTTTGAGGGTTTTGGCAGGCTTCCACGAAAGCGTTCAACAGAGCTGCTGCGCAGGTGTTTTGACGAAGAGATTGCCGGCGTAATGAATCCCGAGGTTCGACGCTTCCGTGGAATCCTCAAGGCAATGACATTTCGAAAGGACGGCTACGCTGCCCCGTGGTTAGTCCAGCAGCCACTTGAGATGAACATCGATCCGGCAGTAGCAGCGGAGTACTTGGGAGCGACAAGCCTCAGTGACGCCAAAACAACGGATGCTATCTTTGACCTCTTCCGAAAGCAGAATTCATCTCCCGATGACACGTTTTCCGGTCTTGTGTTGCACTTGCTGCGAGCCCTTTCGAGCAGAACATGGGGCCGATCGGAGGGAGAGGTGTTCGCGGAGAATCGCAGCGAACGAATCGCTTAGTGGGCCGATTCGAGCTTGGGCAGTGTGGGCCCTTCGTCGGACCCCGGTCTGGAGATCAGGACAGGTTCGAGAGCTCGCTGTGGAGGAAACGGACGTCTTCTTGAGACGGGCCCTCGTCCTAAGCCTTCGACGAGAGGCTCGCAATCCGAACCTCGGAGCTTTCCACCGTCACATCCGACGTTGCGCTCCGGATCTATTCACCTGCTCGCTGTGGGCGACCAAGGAGTGAGGTGCGTCTTGCTTCGATCGCCTGCCTGTTGTGCATCCCACTACCAATTGTCGCGACGGCTGCTCCGGTGTCGCTACTAATGGTCGTCGGCCGGAGAATCGACCTCTCTTCGACCCAGCTCCCTCATTGCCTTGTCGTAGGCGATCAATGTGTGATCTTGGTCGTCGGGCAAGAAGACGATGAAACCATTGAAGCTTGCTTCCATCACGCTCGGGAGCGTCACGACGTAGCTCTCGGCAGTCTCCGCACCCTGGACTTCGATCTTCCAGACGTTCAGGGCTACCGTGCCCCCAACCACCGCTCCTTGACCATGAGGTTCGTAGAAATGGCCGCTCCATACCTCGTCAACTGTTCGTGGGATGCAGGACGTACTGTGATCTTCCGGGTCCTCGGGGGCGATCTCCCACTGCACGCAGGGGTCTCCGTCAAATAGGAAGGAATCGACCGTCCACTGTTCGCCCGCAGACGCTCCCCACTCCTCTCCAGTGAACTCTCCAGAACCCAGCGGGTAGACATCGCCTTCTGGGGTCGGCCGCACATGCGGAGTTGGTTCCTCCTTCTCGGGGTACCGACCCGATTGGCGGCAATCCACAGAAACGCTTTCGATGTCCATCCCCTTTTCGCCACTGGTTCCGCGTAGCCAGCCCCCTCGTCGTTCGAACTCCCGTTGTGGGGGATCAACAGGGAACGGCTCCCAGCTGCCTACCTTTTCGCCTTGAGAGTTGAAGGTCTTCATCTCACAAACGGTGGTTGGCGCCGAAGTCGGATAGGGGCCCACCCACAAAGCAATCATATGGATCAGGGTGTCATCGGACACCTCCAAGACGCCCACGGCCGGGAACTCCCAGTGAGACGGTTCTTCACGGTGTGGTTGCTCATATCCAACGACTCGCTCTTCCTCATCGGATCGAATCTCGCCATCAACGTCATCGACCGTCCAGACTGTCCCGTCGAGCGAGACCGTCACGTAGGTGTCGGTCAAAGCATTCCCCGATCCCGGTTCCTCACCGGAATGAGCCGTGCAGGTCAGAATCAGTTCGCCGTCAGGGCGCTTGGGTCCGCAATCAGCCGAGGCGAAGCCGATCCGCCACCCCTCCTCTACTTGTGTCGTGTCCTCTCGGTATGTCCACAGGAAAGAGTGCCCTCCGAATGGATCCATTAGCCCGGCTGCAGCCATGGCCCTGAAAGCAAAGATTTCCGCGTGATCCTTGTCCGCCATCCCTTCGAAAACACCGGCTGAGTGATCCGCCATTGAAGGAGCCGGTGATGGAGACGTTTCGGTCAAAGACATTCGCTTACCGTCTTTGGGGAGGGCCATTACCCCAACAGCCAACACGCATAGAAGGCCGACCGTGGACAATGCGGTGAATCCCCGGCGCATCAGTCGCTGCCTTCCGCCGCGCTCGAGAACCCACTTCAGATCCTGGATCTCCCCCAGGACTTTCCGCGTCAACTGCTTTCCTCAACCTCTGGCTAGATCATCCATGAATCACCTCCAGCGATGAGCGAAGAGCTGCTCGTGCCTTGTGCAGGTGGCTTTTCACGGAGCCCTCCGAGATATGCATGGAGTCTGCGACTCCCGCGATCGGGAGGTCCAAGAGGTAATAGAGAATGACCGCTTGACGCTGCCGCTCCGGCAGACTCCTCATAGCGGACAGAAGATCGACATGCTCCTCGGCTGGACCAGGCACAACAGTCTCCGTTAGCCCGTGGACCGAGACCTGGCTGCGTTGATAACGACGCCTTATGAGGTTCAGTGCTGTTGTAGTTACCCACCCTTCGAGCCACTCCTCTCCCTGGAGTCGGCGCCACCTCGCGTAACAACGTGCAAAGGCCTCCTGCGTCGCCTCGTAGGCGGCGTCGCTGTCGCTGGTGAAGGAACGAGCAGCTGCTGACACGTGGGAGAAACTCGTCGCGTAGAACTCGCCAAAGTCCCGCCCGCTCAAGGCATCGCCGTCCTCCGCACACTGGGTAGAGTCCTCAGACTCGGAATCGGTTTACTCGCTAAGCCTAAGATTTGAGTCCCGCACCCTCGCTGGAGGAAGCTCGTAAACGGCTTCCCGGTTCCACCCAACTCCATTTCAACCTAATTGCCTGGGTGCCTTGGCCAGTCTCTTGCGTACAGTTCCTCCAGCCCGCGGGGCCAGTCTGTGAAGTTCACCACCAGATCGGTTGCTTCGAGCTGGTCAATGGACCCGACAATATCCAGCTCCCGCAGCTTCTCGTCCGCGATGGCCTCCCCGCATGCATTGACGAACCTATTCGCGTTCAGCACCCGGAACGGCCGAACGCGACCCTTGATCTCTGAGATCGAAAGGACCTGTCACTGGGTCAACCGCCTCGGTGATCTGGAGTGCGTTGTGATTCCGCGCGATTACCTCATAGGTAGCCGATAAGCCATCCTCTCGCTGAGTTGCTCCATCGGCAGCCAGAACTTTGGCGAGAAGTGGCCTAAGCTCCTCGGCGACCCGCAGCTTCCGGAATGCTGAGCCGAGCCACTTCAGGTAAGGCGAGTACTGTCGCTCTTGAAGGAAGCACAGTCGGATGACGTCGTGAATGAGTCTCCCGGCAATGATTCGGGAGCCAAGGTCATCGCCAACCTCACCCGTCCGGGCAACTAGAGCCTCTTTCTCCTGGATCAGCTGCCATTGGCAAGCCATCATCCAGATCCAGACGTCCCTCGGATACCAGTCGAGCATCTTGCGAAGTTGGGTCAGTTCCCCCAAATCGTCGCGGAACACGCCACCGCGGTAACGCCAAGAAGAAGCTGCTGGGGAGTTGAGAGCCATCTCTCGATCGTCATCGATGACCCAGGGTCGTAGCCGAGGTGCGTCTTCAGCCAGTCACTCAGCGTAGTGACCGTTACATGGTGATCAGCTCGACCGCTTTGCCACTTGTAGAACCGAACTGGTAGCCCCTTGAACTCAATAGGGAGTTTCTGTTCGATACCCGCCTCCAGCCCAGCGACCTCATCGGCATGAACGAACAACTGAACCTGTAACCCCCAACCATGGTCCTGTGATCGTTCAGTATCGAAACCAAGGATCTGAGAACCTTCACCCAGCAGCGCGGCACAGTGCTCCACCTCGCCAACGATTGGAGCGACAACGTCCTCGTAGAAGGCACGGGATAATTCGAGTCCGGAAACGAAAGCTGTCACCGTTTGGATGGTACGACTGCACATCCTCTCCCGCGGGGCTCCTGCGCCGAATCCCACTTGCGATGGGATTACTTACTGGGAAGCCCTTTTCAGGCGCGACAACGTCCGGTAGCTGCCTGGGGACCTGTTCAGATAGATAAAGGCAACCCCCGCTCCCGAAAGCACGACACGCCAAAGACCGGTGCACTGCGTCCCAACTTGGATCGGACGCTGACCAGAGAATCAGCCTTTGCTCTGCGGGCAAGAAGAGTGCCATCGCGAACGAGAGCGAGAACGATCGGGGCTGCAGCGATGCCCCCGAGCCGATCGGATGCGTACCGCGCGCCGAGGCACGCTGCACACAGCGCGACGAGAAGAAGGGTGGCAAATTCAAGTGTGAGGTCGGCCGCCGGTAGCGGTCCCCCGTCACGAATCGGAACATCACCAGCTAGGTGAACAAGAGCGATCCATGTGCCGGCTACCACGGGCGCGACCAGAGCCACGCGCATGCCCCGACGGAGAATAAGTGGTGTCGGGACATGGCTGATCGTGTCTTCGGTCGGGTCATCCAAGGCGAATGCGGCCCCCATGCACACGAGAAGCGCTGCGATCCGCAGGACGACAAGGCGATATTCGAGTTCCTCGTGCGGCGCTTGCCAGAGGACATAGCCAGCTGCGAACCCCGAAGCCCAGGCAAGCGGGGTCCAGGTGATAGCCCGAATGGTGGGGGGGACAAGGAGGATGACTTGACGCGCACGCGTTAGAGCACGGGATCGCATGGGCGAAATCGGCTTCCGGGACCCACTCCTCTGCACGCTTTCCAACCTCAACGTCTTGCGGCAGCGCGGCGATCTGTTCCGCGATCGTGGGATGAGGTTCGATCCCAAGAGCCGGCAAGAAGGAGTCAGTGGTGGTGGTCGGGGCAGCGAGTTCATCCCAGCGTGTGCTCACAACGGAAGCAAGGTCTTCCTGCGGTCGATCCAAGAGAGCGGCCGCGTAGTGGAACTCCGCACTGGAGAATTGGACCCTGCTCATCAAGCTCGTCTGGATCTCAGGATAGAAAGGCGTGTTTGATCCCGTTGGAAACGCCCTAGGCTCTCCGTTGATTTCGTACACGTATAAGCCGTAGGGGTTGTCCACGGAAACACGCTCAACAGCAGCACTTGTTGCCGGGGTCGATTGGGCAGCGATCCACCACGCGACCAAAGCTCTAGCCTGACCCGAGGCGTGGCAGAACCCTTGGCGACGTCCCGGCCGCATGTTCCGCAGAGCTCGTACCTGGAACCTCTCCGGGATCCTGCAAGATAGGCGGCCTTCAACGCTGCCGACTCCGAAGGGCTAAGGATGAACTCCTCCCTCGAGGAGGGAAAGTCGAGGGCATCCATCGCGACGTAGAGCGCCAATCCGAGCTCGTACTGCCCCTCGGGCTCTCCACGGCCCCACACCGTCCCCGGCCTCAAGATTGGCGGTGAACCGGGGTGTTCGCTCGTCGCCGAAGTCACCCTCCCGCATCCGATCGACAATTTCGGGTGGTAGGTCCGTCGGTCCCTCGAAGTAGGACGGGAATCTCTGACGGATAATGAGTCCTTCGGGGCGTTCATCCGGCGGGATAACAGCGAGGGCTCCTTCAACCGGCTTAGCCCACCGGTCGATCCACGGGGCGTACGCGGGGTACGCGCAGTAGGTCACCTCGCGACGTTCTTCGCAGATCTGATGCTCCTCGGGGTGTTCTACCAACGCCACCAGTGCCGCCCGCTGCGCGCCCGACGGCGGCGTGAGTTGACCTATGCAACCAAGTGCGAGTGCCGCCGCCCCCGCAACGGCCAGCGCTGCAAGCCGACGCCCGGCCCCTTTGCGCGTGATGGCTGCTGCTGCGAACAGCGCGATCAGTCCACCGAGATAGAAGAGGTGCCAGGTTGCAGGCCGTATGACCAGCTCGGATGGCACCTGCCCAGTGATGCCGAGCGGGGCCCATGGAGCGAACCAAGGAACACGGCTCGTGGTGCCACCGGTCGCGTCAATCCCGATCGACGGGTTGGATAAGAAGTAGCTCAATCCCTGCGATCACCACAACGGCGAGAGGCCCCAGCGCCGGGTGAGGCTTCCACCGCCCGACGAAGATTCCTATCGTGCCTAGCAGCGCGATGGTGAAGGGGCCGGACAGTAGCTCGGAAACGCGAGGCGTCCCCACCGGCGCATCCACGAGCATGTAGACGAACATCACACCCATCAGCGCGATCGCGATGGCGACCGCGAACGTCAGAGACAACAGATGCGCAGCGGTCCGTAGGGCAACGGATGTGGGTGTCCCTTCGTAGAGCTCGTTGGCCTCGTTGCGCTCGGCCCTAGACGTTGCGAGGTTGGAAACGATCAACGTCGCCGCCGCTAGCGGAAGCAGCGCGCCAGAAACATTCGAGTCGTCATGATGCAAGACCGGTGCCGACTGCCACGTCATAAGACCGAAGAGGGCCAGGCTGAGGATCGAGCCTCCCAGAAAAATGGGATGGCGCACCATGCGAATGCCCTCGCGTCGCGCCAGTTGGCCCGCGACCGACCAAGCTTGCGATTGGGCGAACCTTCGTCTTAATGCGACGACACTCATGCCGCCTCGACGAACGCCTCGTCCCCAAGGAGCAAGAGGTATCCATCCTCGACGGTGGGGTCGATGAACTCTGCGTAAGTGGGCGCGGTGCCGATGTTGCGATAACGGCCCTCACCGGTCCTGTAAGAGAGCCGCGCCTCGGATGCTCGTTCTGTCGATGTCCACACCGACCCCTTAGCCACGTTGGCAAGCTCTTGCGGAGTTCCCGAGAACACCGCTGTGCCACGGCTCATAACGATCACCCGCGGGCACAGGGCTGCGACATCTTCGGTTTGGTGGGTCGACAGAAAGATGGCGCGATCCTCTGCCAGATGCGACATCGTCTCTCGGAAACGAAGCCGTTGTTCCGGATCGAGTCCGGCCGTCGGCTCATCGAGGACAAGCAACTCGGGTTCCCCGACGAGAGACTGAGCTAGTGCCACGCGGCGGCGCATCCCGCCGGATAAAGCCTTGATCTTCTTGCCCTCGACATCTCGTAGGCCGACCGCTTCCATGACCCGTCTCACCTCGGCGTGACGGGCGCGGCGATCGGTCACCTCTTTGAGGATTGCGACGTAGTCAACGAACTCGAAGGCGGTGAAGTTCTTGTGGAACCCGGGCTCCTGCGGCATGTATCCCAGCCTCCGCCTGATCTCGAGTCGCTCCTTCGGAGATGCGGGATTCCGTCCCAGGATCCGTACCTCTCCCTCGTTCGGAGCCATCACTGTGGCCAGGATCCGCAAAAGCGTTGTCTTGCCCGCACCGTTGGGTCCGAGAAGACCCGTGATACCGGGGCCCGTTTCGAATGACACTCCATCAAGCGCCCGCGTCCTTCCGAATCGCTTGACAATCCCATCCACCATGAGATTCGTCACTGGTGTTCTCCCTCTCGAACTCGTCGCTGCCGCGCGACGAGGAATAGCCCAGCACCGAGCGTCACAACCAGGACGGCTATCTGCATCGCTTCGCCGAACACTTTCTGAGCCAAAGGGCCGCCCGTTGCGTTCCATGCAGCTCCGCCAACGACCACTATCCACAAGCCGGCAACAGACACTGCTGCGCGTACCGGATGGACCAACGTCGAGAGCGCGAGGCTCACCGACACCAATGCGAGTGAAGGCAGCAACCAGGCCGCTACTCGCCAATCCAACCTCGGGAGAAACAGCGCGGCGATACCACCTAGCACCATCGTCGCGATGAGGACGGCGACGGATCTGATGAGGAGAAGTTTGAAACCACGCAGTGGGGCTGCCACTCCGACCTCGTAGGTCGGATCGATCCCGGGACCATATGCAGCAGCGATACCCGCAAGCGAAAGTAGCGGCGCGACAGCGAGGAAGAAGACGTAACCGTTGGCGGCGCTATTCGCAACGACCACCGCAAGGAGCAAGACCGCACTCACCGCGAGTAGCCAGGAGCGGCGCAGGGAAGGTGTTGCCGCGATGAGGCGCGCGCTGTGGTCCGCGACGCCCAAGCGAACGAGGCCACGTTCGAGCCCACCGGTTTCGGGGGCCGCTACCTCGGCAGCGATCGCATCCCAGGTTCGATCGAGCGCGGCCCTATCGGTGAACCCCGCGACCGTAGTGCGGCAATCGGAACAAGAAAGAAGGTGGGCCTCGAGCGAGAATCGCTGCGGTAGGTCGATGGTTCCGTCGGAGTAAGCCCGCAGGACTGCGGTGTCGACGTGCCACGTCATGGGAGCTCCCCTCGGAGTTGAGCCCGAGCCCGCATCATCCGCGTCTTGATCGTTCCGGTCGGTATGCCTAGCAGCTGCGCAGCTTCTCTTGTTGTGAGGCCATCTAGGACCGTTGCTTGAACGACGGCACGCAGCTCAGGCGAGAGGCGGCCCAACGCTCCTGCCAGATCCCCGAACTCCACGCCCAACAGCACTTGGTCTTCGGCGGACACGATCAGGTCACCCCGATCTTGCGGGAGCGGCTGCAGGGCGCGATTCCGTCGCAATCGATCGATGAATCGACGGATCCCTATGCCCCAGATCCAAGCTGCCACCGTGCCCTTGCCGGAGTGTGCCTTCGGCTTGCGCCAGATGGCGAGGAACGTGTCTTGGATGACTTCTTCCGCGAGGGGGTCATCGGCCCCCCGCCGCCGCAAACGCAGCATCAACCACGGGGCATGTCGTTCGTAGAGGACCCTTAGTGCTTCGCGGTCCCCATGCCCGATCGCCGCGAGGAGTTCTTCGTCCGATCCCCGAGAAACCTCCATTACCCCTACTGTCGCAGGGGCCGGCCCTTTCGGTTCCCTCCGAGGAAGCTTGCATTGCCTCCGTCAGCGGAATCCAACTCTGAGCGGGATTTCCCCAATGGCCCAACCCTCCTTGCCCTGATTCCCCAGGCCCCGGACTCACATTGGCATCGTTGATCCATAGATCCTCGCCGCCCCACCGAGGCGTGGTTGCAATTCTAGACTCCTTGTCCGTTGTTTCAGAGCTTGTTCTGTTTTGTTACCTTTCTGGTTAACTGCCCACTGGGGTCGGCGGACGGGAGGAAGTCTTGGGAACGTTTTGGAGGTTGGGCGTCAGTTTCATGCTTGCTTGCATCATGGTCGGAAGCCTCGTAGGAGGAGTGGGGGCTCGGCAACTGAACGGAAGTGAACAGGAGCAGGAACCAACTGAGGAGCCTCCTCCTTCAGATCTCGAATCAGGCGATCTGGTTAACGATCATGGTGCCGCGGCCCTCGTGCCCCTCCCCGGCAAGGCAGTTCACGTTGAAGCGATCTACCCCCGTGGAAGAATCTCCGAAGAACTCACCATTTCAACTTCCTTGAACGGCGAAGTAAGCCTAGTCGGATGGGGTTCGGAAGCCGATGGTGAATCGTCACCGAATCCTGATGGCCCCATAAATCCCACTGACAACGGTTGCTCAGATAACACATACAACCTGAAGCCCTGGAAGGTCTACACGCAGTTCGAATGGCGTTTCAATGCCAGTCCCCTACCGACGGGACTAACGCAAACGGAAGCCGAGACAGCTCTGAAAGACGGAGCTAAGAACATCGTCCTAGCAAACAACGACTGTGGGTTAACCGACAACATCACCGGCACGCAGCAGTATCTAGGGACGACAGCCGACGGCGTCAACATCAATACGGTCCCACAGTGTGGGGTAGCGGACGGCAAGAGCATTGTACGGTTTGGTCCGATGAGCAACTACCTGGCGGTTGCCTGTACTTGGACCGACACAACTCCGAATCCAGACAAGGTGACTTCGAGCGATGTCAAGTTCAACACGAACTACGCCTGGGAAACGGATGTTGTCAGATGCATCTCCGAGGGAAGTGTTGCTTACATGGTTGAAGATGTGATGACACATGAGCAAGGGCATACCTTTGGCCTCGCCCATGTAGGCGAGACCTCACACGAATGGCTGACTATGAGCACGAATAGCCAAGGTCCGTGTGATGAGTCTCAGTCGACTATCGGCTTAGGCGATTACAACGGTTTGAACGTCAGGTACTGATACATGGGTGATTGAGCGTGCGCCCGATCCAGAGGGGAGTCGTCCTTTGCTGTTGTGCCGCCTTGCTTTGCGGTCTCCTGCCCGGCGGCATCCCCTCTGGCTGGGCCCATGATCACAAGCCCCCACTCAGCCTTCCTTCGAACGGCCGACGCCAGACAGAAGGGCAACAACTACCACTATTGGTGGACCACAACTTCGGGCAATGGATGCGTCGGCATGGACGCGGTCGGACCTTTTGAGTTCCCCACCAACTCATTGGAGAGCAAAAGCGGCGAGGATGTTTGGATAACCATTCGCAAGCGCCAGAAGCCCAAAAAGCTCAGTCTTAAGGCTTGGATGGCAGTCGACCAGCAAGGCCAACCAGTGGGATCTGGAGAACTGGTCGAATACTCGCTGAAGAAGAGCGGTGACAAGTGGCGGGTGAGGTTCTCTCCCCCCTACTCAAACGACAACTATTTAAGGTTGTACGGCGCATGGAGGGACTTCGAGGGCTGTGGGGGGTCCCAAGGCGGGTATTGGACATTCCATCTGTCAATACCTCCTGTTTGAGCCCACGCTGACGCGCTCGAGCTTCTGACCCCTCGGACAAAAAGACACGGCGCTGTCCGCGACCGATTGCATGGAATCCCACTGCGAATGGGATGCCCACACCCCAGTCACCGCACGTATTTCCTGTCGTACCGGGTGAATGACGTGACGCGATGCTTCGGATCAGTGAGTTCTGCGGAATCGTGATCTGGCTTTTTCACGATGACCACTGCCCTGCTCATTTCCACGCCGAGTACGGGAGTACATGCGCTAGACAATTGGGAGAAAGCAAGAACGGCTCAACGGCTTGATAAGATTGAGCCGTTGAGATGAAGAAGATCCCTCGCTCGTTCGCGTTACAAAGGCCAACCCCTCTTGAGGCTTCGTGCTGAGGATCTGGTTCAGCGATGGCTCCCAACGAGACGTCGATCTCGACGACCTTCTGCGAGGCCCTGTGTTCGAGCCCCTGCGGGAAGACCCGGACCTCTTTCGTCAAGAGAAGGTAGAGGGCGGCACGACGGTGTGGCCGAACGGCGCAGATATCGACCCTGTCGTCCTACACGGCTCCGCTGAACCAGCTTGGAAGGAAGACGAGAGCTCGTCGCAAGCCGGCTAAAGGGCGTTCAGCGCGACCGGAAGCTCGACGACTTTTCGCGCTATACGCATGATCCACTCCCGCTTTCTGTCGCACCTGCCACCTACGCTCCGTAGCGCACGGAAGTAGACTGAAAGGCGATGCCGATGGAAGAGTTTGCTTGGACTGCACTTGCTTTGCTTGGTGCTTCCCTATTCACGATGCTCGGCGCCCTCTTTTATCTTGGGCACAAGATCGATTCCCTAGGCGGCAGGATCGATTCCCTTAGCTCAAGGTTCGACGCCCGCTTCGATTCTCTCTCCAATCGGATGGACGCTCTCTCGGCTCAACTCCGGTCTCACCTAGAGACGCACCGAGCCTCCTAGACCGATACCCCACGCCTCTCCTAGGCAACAGAACGGTCCATGCCATGATGCGCGGCTCCTCGATGTCACTCTTAACCCTCCCATTGATGTTGGCTACAGGTTCGAGCCTCTCATCGGGGCGAGGGAGGTCAAAAGCCGCATCGGGTCAAATCTCCCGAACGGGTCGCGAGTCGGGCGATGGATCAGCCTACGAGATGATCAAGCGGCGTCGGACGGTTTCCGTTTCCGAACCTTGAACCCGTCCTCGTCGGTCCACCACGTGCCCTCCTCCTCCTCGCCATCGAAGAGGTGCTGACAGCGAGTGAAACCAGCGTAGGGGGCCGGCTGGAACCTCTTCTTCTTGATCTTGACCTTGATCTTGGTGGTTCCGCTGGGGTCGGCGTCGTAACGCTTCTCGTGCGCGGCCTCCCCTTCCCCATCGTCATCCACCAGCGCGACGTCGATGACGGCATCGAAGCCCTTCCCCGACATGCAGTTCGTCACGGTGATCGTCAGCCTCTTGCCCTGCTTCACGGATCCTGGATACTGCGCGTAACCTTGCTGACCACCCGATGCGGGACCCGCCAGGACCGCTCCCGCCAGTCCCAACGCCACCCCCATCGCAACAAGTCGTCTCATCGAGGCTCCCTTCACATCGCTTGATCCGCTCGTCAGACGCTATGCGTCGATCGCTCGCTTTGGAATAGCCCTGATTGCCTAGCGGCTGTTCGACGGAACCTAGCCTCATCCACGCGCGTTGCTTGACCTGCGGGGCAAAGAGATCAGACGGGGATGGAACGGTCTGCAACCCTCGGTAGTCTCACGGACATGAATGCACATTTGGGACAACTCATCCTACGTAGTTCTGCGATCGTCGCCCTGGCGGCAAGCGGGCTCTGGGCCGCGACGCCCGTGGAGGCCGCCCATCCCGGCTCGAACGGCCGGGTTGCTTACTTCGCTCTCCAGGAGTTCGAGGAGAACGAGTACTACATCGCCTCGGTCGCGGCCGACGGCAGCGACGAGCAGGTGCTGATAGATCACTCCTACGAGCCGGGCATCCCCGCCTTCTCCCCCGACGGCTCTCGGTTGGCGTTCACTTGCCAGATGAGCGGGGACAACCGGGTGGATCTCTGTCTGGCACAGGCCGACGGAAGTGACATCGAGACGATCTCCGTGGACGGCGATACGAAGGACCCCGACTGGTCGCCATCCGGGGAGCGGTTGGTGATGGTTTGCAAGGAAGGTAGCGATCAGGGGATCTGTGTCTACGAACTCGAGACCGGAGAGCTGGAGATGATTGCCGAAGGGGGTCTCTACCCTGCTTGGAGCGCCTTAGGCAAGATCGCCTATCAGGGAGAGGCCAAGGGCAAGAAGGGACTCGTTGTAACTGGGCCGCGCGGGAACCGCAAGCGCGTGGCGGTGAGGAGCACCCGGACTCATCGCGTCCAGGAACTCGACTGGTACCCCACCGGGAAGAGGATCTTCTACGTTGCTCTCGATAAGAACGACGAACCGACGATCTTCTCGGTTCGCAGGGACGGATCCCATCGCAAGAAGATCGTGAAGGGGGGTTTCGAACCGACCTTGTCGCCCGATGGGACGACTCTCCTCTTCACCCATCGGGGCAGCTTCAAGGCTTTCGACCTTGAAACCAAAGACACGCAGATGTTCAAGAAGGCCAAGAAGAACGCGTGGCTCTCCTTCGCCGATTGGCAGCCCCGCTAGCTAGGACGACGCTGGTCCCTACTTGGTGACCTTCTCCCAAGCGTGCTTATAGTGCTCGATGGCATTTTCGAACTTGCCCCCGGCGGCCTCCGCATCTCCCTTCGAGAGCTGCTCTAACGCCTTATCGATGTCCTTCGCTTTCACGTCGGGCCCTGCGTTGTCGATCGCATACTCCGTTAGCGACCGGTCGATCGTCACGAGCGCCAGGACCAGCGAACAGCTCCGGCGAGCAGTTCCCCTAGTTCGGCCCATTCACCTTTCTGAAGTATCGGACCGCCATACTTGTTCCATGGCATAGCGAGCCCGGTAAACACCGATCAGTCGACCGACCGGGCATGGGGGACGTCTTGATCCATGACTGGATGGGTGCGACGTGAAAAGCGGTCCGTCCTTTGAGCCGGAAGACTCCTAACCTTGGACACGAGCCTTCTCGAAGATGGCGTCGGCCGCGTTTCTCGCGAGGATCTCAAGGCGGTGGACGAAGCATTTGGCGACGTGCTGGGCCTAGCCGCATAAGAGGTCCGGGCCAGAATCTTGAATCCCACTCATCGACGGAGTTCACACACCCTGGTCACGAGGGAGAAACTGCACCGCGGTGACGTAGGGCGAAGAACCCCCAGAAAGCGATCGACGCAGCCCCAAAGATCAGGAAGAGAACCAACATCCGAACGGCTGCGCCCGGGCCCAGGGTCATTGCTTCCTCGGCTCGACTCCCAAACATCACGTAAGTAAAGAGGAAAGCTGCACTTCCGTAGACAACGAACCACACGCCACGGTTCCAATCAGCGAGTTTCATCCCGTCCAAGAATCGGAGTGGCACCAGCGCAAAGAGCACCATCTCAACTCCAACAGTGAAGGTCCCAGCCAGGAAAGCATCTGCAACCAAAAGCCCGAAGCTCGGATCGGACGTCTCGATTGCATGATCGACAGGCCCCCACAGCAACCACGCCACGGCTCCGAGCATCAGGGTGGACAGCGCCCCGAACAACACGGCCCTCCCTTGGTGCTTTCTGGACAACGTCAGCTCGACGCTCGCGTATCCACCAACCAGACCGTAGACATAACCCGGTGTAAAAGCTGCGACGCGCGAAAGCAGTACCAGCAATGCCGCGATCAGCAGGGCCGCGGGTAGCGTTCGGAACCTCCGTCTCGTGCCGGAGATGCCTCGAGAGTAGGCCTCAGGCGGCCACGAATAGGCCAGCGTATTGACGGCTACCGCGCCTAGCAAACCCAGCATCAGCGCAAAGGTCTTCCGATCCGCGGCAGCAGCTGGATCTACGAGGCTCATCAGCCCTGCGGCGATGACCGAGAAACCTGCGAACTGAAGCGCAGAAGGAACCCGAAAACCTCGAAGTCCTCGACGAAAGTGTCTGAGAAAACGTGTGATCTCCTCGTAGTTCTCCTCGAATGTCCTGTCGAATAGCTCCGATGGAAAGCCGATCAACAATATGAGCAGCAGCGTCAGGGCCAGGGAGGCAAGAAGCCTCTGCGCGCTTGTGTCAATCTCAGAGAGAGAGGCTACCGCCGAAGGAAAGAGCGACCGGCCCCCGTCACGCTCAACCGACGGCGGCGCACCACGTCCGATCTGCTCCGGCCTCGGCGTCGATGGCCCTCCCGGAGAACCCGAAGGATCGGGTATTGGTTCGACCACCATGAAGGGTGCGCGGACTGCCACGTCGGGATTGACAGCGCAGCGGGCGGTGATCAGGTGGCCGCCGGGGGGCGAGCCCTCCGGGACGGTGACGACACCATCGTAGGTCCCGTCGAGTTCAGTTATGAATCTGCCTAGCTCCTGTTCGTCATCCCACAACACCTGCACCGTGACAACATCGAACTCGCTCTTGCAACCAAGGGCGGTTCCGCTCACGGCGACCTCCACGGAAGGCCGACCGACGCTCGGACTGAGCGCCAGCTCGTCGGCGGGCGACAACAGGGCCGTATCGGCCACGGTGAAGGTTGCGAAACCGACCTCATCGGGGTCGTTGGCACACCGGGCGGCGATCAGATGGTCACCCGGGAAAGCGCCCTCGGGGACGGAGAAAAGGCCCTCGAAACTGCCGTCAGCTGCCTCGAACTCGCCAAGCTCCAGTTTGTCGTCCCAGAGGAGGTCAACGTGTGTGGGACCGACATCGTCGAAACCCATACAGTCGAAACCGCTCCCCGCCGCCCCTACTTCTGTCGCCGGTGTCCCCGACCCTGGCGTGACGGATAGCGTCGGCTCTGCCTGCGCAGAACCAAACGCGTTCCCTCCATTCAGTAAGCAGAGAGCAGCCAATAGGGTGACTGCAGGCACAAATACCCGCGGGTGATTCATGGTGAGAGTGTTGCCGCCTTCACTAGACGTTCTCGCATCCGCTGGCCCAAGGATGGACTTTCGTCTACGATGTCGCAACTCATCGCGGGCAGCGGAGCGGAAGATTCTTCAAAGTCGGGGCAACTTTGGACGTTAGGACCCAGCTATCCCCTTCTACTTCGAACTCAAGAGGAACAATCCAGACGACCGTAGAACTGCCGAGAGATTGTTGGCCTTAAAGGAAGGTCTGCGCTCCTCAGGCGTGCCGGAGCGCACGGTCGATGCAACTCTTCTCCTGGCGACTTGGAATATCCGAGAATTCGACTCCACCAAGTACGGGACCCGCGATCGTGAGTCACTTCTTTACATCGCAGAGATCATCAATGCCTTCGATCTGGTTGCAGTACAGGAGGTGAATGAAGATCTCCACGCCCTGGACAAGCTGCTCGGTTATCTGGGCGGGTGGTGGAAGCATCTGATCACAGACGTGACCAAGGGAGTTGCTGGAAACCGGGAACGGATCGCTTTCCTTTACGACTCCCGCAAGGTGAATTTCGGTGGTCTGGCGGGAGAGGTGGTGCTGCCCTCCCATGGAAAGAGCGGGAAGGCCGCCGATCAGTTCGCCCGGACCCCCTTCTTGGTGGGCTTCCGGGCAGGATGGTTCAAATTCACGATCTGCTCGGCCCATATCTACTACGGCAAGTCCGTAGCCGAAGACCCGGTTCGCGTTCGAGAACTGCAGGATCTTGGCGCGTTCCTGGCCGAACAGGCTGCCTCCAAGCACGCTTGGGCGCGGAACATGATCCTGCTCGGCGATTTCAACATCTTCAAAGTCGGTGATGCCACTCTGAAGGCTCTAACCGATAACGGATTCCACATCTCCGAAAAGTTGATGGGCCTGCCGTCTAACACCCTGAGGTCAAAACACTTCGACCAGATCGCCTTCATGACGCCGGACGTCCACGACCAGCTGGATAAGTCCCGAGCAGGGGTCTTCAATTACCTCGACTATGTCTACAAAGAAGAGGACGAGTCTGTCTATGAAAAAGCCATGGGTGAGGCCTACAAGGAAAAGACATCAGCCGCGAAGAAGACCAGGTACTACAAGGACTGGCGGACCTACCAGATGTCCGACCACCTCCCCATGTGGATCGAACTGAAGACCGACTTCGGCCGGGAATATCTGGAGGACAAGATCGGCAAGGGTGGTGAGCGGAGCCTTCCGGAATCCCTCCGTATGCGTCACGTTCTATAGTCTCGCCCCTTTTCTAGCTGAATCGCCTTGACTAGCTCGGCCCCCTCTGAGTAGAAAGCATTAGGCAAAAGGGACAAATCTGACTTGGCTCAGATGATGTCGCGGGAACAGTGCTGCGGCGCGGGCAGCGCTCTTCGGTGTGGGGGCGGGCATTAAGGATCTCGACAACCAAATCACGACCTGGGCAAAGGCCGCTGCAAAAGGCTTTTCCATATCTCTGGAGCCCCCAGCGCACGCCGAGAAGCCAACGGTCCACGCCTACCTACTCGAGGTAGTACCGGACCCCCCTAGTAGAGGGGCCCGGAGGGCTCCCCTTCAGTTCCGCGCCCGTTATCTGGTCACCGTCGCAGGTGAAGACGCCCTTAAGTCCCACGCCACGTTGAGTGACCTGCTCTTTTCTGCGCTCGAGCACCGGGAATGGGAGGTCGAACAACGGTCGGTTCCAGTTTCGATCTGGAACGGATTTGGGATCGCGGCGCGGCCCTCCTTCCTTCTCAGTGCGACCGTGCGAAAGGAATTACCTGAGACACCGGCCAAGCAGGTGAGAGAGGCAGTGTTCTTGCCAACAACTGTTTCAAGTCTCTACGGGCTCGTCGTGACCCCCGACGATTTACCCGTTCCCATGGCACGCGTAGAGCTGCCACAACTGGATGTGCTCACCAACACCGACTCCCGCGGAAGATTCCATTTCCCTCGAGTCCCGGCCGAACCCGCCGCTCGGCTCATCGCCGTCACGGCCAAGGGTCGACGTCGCGTGTATGAGGCCACGGCTCTGGCAACAGAAGAAGACCCGCTGCTCCTGCGCTTCGACATGAAGGAGGAATGAGTATGGCTACAACGTACTTAACACCCGGCATATACGTCGAAGAGGTGCCGGCGGGGCCGCGCCCGATCGAGGCGGTCGGCACAAGCACAGCCGCCTTCGTCGGCGAAGCCCCGGACGCCAAGAGGAACGTCAATGAGGTTGTCGCAATCAACAACTGGAGCGACTTCAGACGGAATTTCGCAGAAGACGAGGCCAGCACAAGCACTCCCCTATCCCACGCCGTTTACGGGTTCTTTCTTAACGGAGGGGTCCGGTGCTACGTCGTGAACGTCGGACCAAAAGGCAACATCGCCGGTGGCGGCCGTAAACGCGAAGGACTTCAGCTCTTTGAAACGATCGATGAGATCGCCATCGTGGCGGCCCCCGGATACACGGATGCGGCCTCCTATGACGCGGTGCTCAGCCATTGCGAGAATCTCAAGGACCGGGTCGCGATCCTCGATGCTCCGCGGGAATTTCACTCGACGCATGATCTGACAGAGGTTGCGACCGCGTCCAGTTCCTCCGCATCCTCGAGCAGCGAGGGATCCGGCGAGGGAGAGAGTAGCCGGCGCGGCGGGCTGCGGGCCCGTCAATCCGATGGAGGGTTCGGGGCCCTCTACTTCCCTTACCTCACGGTCTCGGACCCCCTGCCCCCGAATCAGCTTGTCGACGTTGCTCCATCCGGGCACATGGCGGGGATCTGGGCACGCACCGATTCGAGTCGCGGCGTTCACAAGGCTCCCGCCAACGAGAACGTTCGAGGCGCGCTTAACGTGGCGTACAGCACCACTCGCGAAGAGCAAGCCGAATTGAACCCGATGGGCGTGAACGTGATCCGTTTCTTCGGCACCGAAGGCATCCGCGTTTGGGGTGCGAGAACCCTCGCCGACAGTGCGAGTGAGTGGCGCTACCTGAACGTTCGCCGGCTATTCAACATGATCGAGGAATCCATCGAAGAGAGCACCCGGTGGATCGTGTTCGAGCCCAACGACCGGACCCTGTGGCGGTCCATCCGCCGGGACGTAACCGCCTTCCTGACACGTCTATGGCGCGACGGCGCCTTGATGGGGGCAACGCCCCAGGAGGCTTTCTTCGTCCAGTGCGACGAAGAAACGAACCCACCTGATGTCATCGATGCCGGAATGGTTGTCACGCGGATCGGCATCGCACCGGTCAAACCGGCCGAGTTCATTCTGTTCCGCATCAGTCAATTCGCCGGTGGAGCGGAAGTCGAGATGGAGGGAGGAGCACATGCCTGAGGCTGCGCCTGCTGCGGCACCCAAGACCAATGGTGCACAGCCCGGTACTTTCATCGACCCTTTCCGGGCGTACAACTTCAAACTCAGCATCGGAGGAGTGACCGAAGGGCATTTCGTCGAATGCAGCGGTCTGGACGTCAAGATCAACGCGATCCGTTACAGAGAAGGTGGGACCCAACAGGTCGTGCATGCGATTCCCGGTCGCGTCGAGTACGGGGATATCACACTCAAATACGGACTCACACGCTCCCGCGAGTTGTGGCAATGGTTCCTCACGGGTGTTCAAGGGAAAGTCGAGAGGAAACATGTTTCGATCCTCCTTCTCGACTCCGAAGGCGTCGTAGAAGCGATGCGCTGGGACCTGGTGAACGCGTGGCCGTCCCGGTGGCGAGGCGCCGTGCTCGATGCGATGACCAACGAGGTGGCCATCGAGAGCGTCACGCTCGTATATGAGACTCTGCAACGAGCGTGATATCGCTGGGTCGAAGACTGGCAAGACGATTCTTTGGCGCCGTAGCGCGCTTGTCACAAGCGGTTGCCGATCGTCTTGCCGCCCGTATCGAATCGAAGCCGGACGTCATCGGCGATCCACCCCTCGACGCTCGTCAGGATTGGATCGCGCGCGTCAAGGAGCGAGCGCCATGGCTCTTGGATCGCCCACGAACCACCCACCGTCCCATTCCCCCTTCGGCTTCGCCATGGTGGGACGGAGGTGGCTCAGACGACACTTTCCACCGGAGGCAGGTCCACGACAACGGGCCACCGATATCGAAGGACGTCACCAACAGTTCCGAACGGGAGGGGTCTGAGCAGGAGTCCTCGCCACCACCAGCCGGGGTGCGGCTCGTCGCCCCGCGCCTGAACGGGACCTTCCGAGACCCTGCCGGGGTCAACTGCCCGGCACCGAAGAGGCATCCGGCTCCCGGCGGAGTCGAACGAACAATGGAGGAAGATCTCTCGCCACCGTCTCCCGTCGGTCACGGTGAAGAGAGCGATCCGGTTCGGAGTTCCCCGGAGCAGTCGACCTCCGATGGCCCCGAACCCATACCGACAGACACCGATGACTCCACCGTTCCTCGATCGATACCGCATGTGGGCAACGAAGCGCGCTTTCAGAGCGTTCGACCGCTCTTCAAAGACCCTCGCGGCGCATCCACCGAGGAACCTGCGGCTGCTCGCGAGGACATGCACCCTGAAGTGCCCCGTTACGAGATGCCAAAAGTTCGGGCGCTCCCCCAACATTCCGAACCACCACGCAGCATTCCAGAGACTTCTCGGTGGGCTTCGCCTCCCGACGGCATCCGGAGTGATCGATCAGCAGAACCCAGTGGACTCGAGACGATCCCAACCGCATTCCGACTAGGACCGCCCTTGCCTCAGGATTTCCAGCCACATGAAGATCTCCTCAGCTGGCCCGAACTCCCGCAGCCGCCCTCTCGTGATCCCGTCGTGATCGAGCGGGCCAGACTGCGTTGGGACCGGCTAAAGGAGCTCGCCGACGAGCAGCTCAGACTCTGATGGAAAGGGTCGCCTTCCTCATAGAGCAGACCGGTCAACGTCTCTCGGCGTTACTCAATCCTGAGTCTCTCGTCATGCGGCGGCGCAGTGGCGTACAGGTGCGGTCCTCTATGTCCGGTCAGCTCACAGCGGCCCGGTTGATGGACGATCCACTCCTCTACACCGGTGGTGGAGAAACCGAACTCGAACTGGACCTCCTCTTCGACGCTTCATTGCTAGACCCCGAAGCAAGTCCCGACATCCGGGAACTCACTCGTCCGCTGTGGCAGCTTGCCGAAAACGGAACGGCCAGCACCACGTACGGCAGGCCACCCCTCGTTCGCTTCTTGTGGGGCAAAGTGTGGAACCTTCCGGGGATCGTCCAGGCGGTAGCCGAGCGTCTCGAACAGTTCGACGCGAGTGGCACCCCGCAGAGATCCTGGCTGAGGATGCGCCTCTTGCGATCCGGCGAGCCACCACCGCCTGTTGTACCCCCTTCCCCGGATAGCGGGATGCTGCTCCTTCCTGAAGGTGCAGACGTTTCACCCGACAATGTCGTTGTCCACGAAGTGATCGGTGCGGGCCCCGATTCACAGGGTGAGCGTTTGGATATCATCGCCGAGCGCTACTACGGCAACGCGACCCTCTGGCGCGCTATCGCTGCTTTCAACGATCTCGACGATCCGACCAGTGTTCCGGCTGGAACACTCTTGCGGATCCCACCCCTTTCGGTCTTCGCGAGGTCGGCATGACCCGCGTCGCGACCATTCCCGCAGTGACCGTAGAGATTGGTGGCTCTGCTCTCTCGACATCCTTTGGGATGTCACTCGCCGCGATCCGAGTGCGTCGTCTTCTTGGTGCGCCCGCGCAGTGTGAGTTGTCCTTCGAAGAGCTCCCGGGAGAAGAGCCTCTTACACCGATCGAGCCGAGGAGTTCGATGATCATCGCGCTCGACGACGCCCCCGAGCCGCTGTTCGTCGGCGAGGTCACCGGGATCGAGCAGGCTTACGGCGCGAACAACCTCCGAGTCACGAACATTCGGGGCTACGACCTTCTATATCGACTCAAGAAGAGCCAAACGATCCGCGCCTTCAGGGACGTCACAGCTACAAGTCTCGCTGAAGAACTGACCGGCCGGCTGGGCATCTCCGTCGATTCAGTCTATGAGGGAGCACGCTGGCCGATCATCATCCAGCACGGGCAATCCGATCTCGAACTGCTCGCCGATGTTTGCCAAAGGTGTGGTTTGTATCCCGTGCTCGATGGCGACGTACTGAGACTCATCACCCTCGAAAGCGACCTAGAGTCGGTCAGATTGGTTCTGGGGGAAGGCCTTTTCGAGGTCCGGATAGACATGAACGATGAGCCCGTGAGCGGCCAAGTCGAAGTCGTCGGATGGGACGCTTCGCTCGTAGAGCGTCGCGAAGGCCAAGCCACGGCAACCTCTGCCGGCAAGGACAACGGACTTAAGCTCGCCTCGGGCCAAGGAAGCACGGATCTCACTTGGCATTTCATCGACGAAGCCGTCGGTTCCGACGCCCATGCCGGTGATTTAGCTCAGGCCGAACTCGATCGCCGTGCTGCTTCGGAGATAACGATCTGGGCTATCGGCGAAGGAGATCCTAATCTCAAGCCTGGAACCGGCATCTCGGTAGAAGGCGTCGCCGAGAACTTGGCCGGCACTTACATGGCGACTTCGGTCGCACATACGATCGACCGGGAGCGCGGCTTCATCACCGAAGTGTCGACCAACCCACCTGTGCCTCGAGATCGCCCTAAAGGATCCATAACGTCGATCGGGATCGTCGCCGATATCGAAGACCCGGACGCGATCGGGCGGATCCGCGTCGTCCTTCCTACCTACGGTGATGTCGAAACCGAGTGGATCCCGGTACTGAGTCCCGGTGCCGGGCCGGGCAAGGGTTTCATGAGCCTTCCCGAGGTGGGCGACCGAGTACTCACTATCTTCAGTCACGAGGATCCTGCTCGGGCCTTCGTCGTTGGAGGACTCTTCGGAGTCGAAGGTCCGTTTGACACTGGCATCGAGGATGGGTCGGTTCGACGTCACACTTGGTTATCGCCTGGTGGGCATCGCATCCTGCTCGACGACGACACGGTCACTACACGCGTCGAAGACACAACCGGAAGCTTCATAGAGATGTCCCCTGATGAATTCCGACTGCACTCTGCGGTCGACCTGCAGATCGATGCACCCGGTCGCGCGCTACTGATCCGCTCCAAAACGGTGGATTTCGTGCAGGCGGCCGAACCTGAGGAGCCCGAGGAGCCCAACCCCATGGAAGAGCCTGATGAGCCAGACGACGTCGAGGGGGCCGAGTCATGACGAGCGTGACGTCGTGAGATTTCTCACCGAGGATGCGAAACTCGTTTGCAAGCACCAGGCAGGCGTGGTTAACCACGAGCCGTCGCAGATGTGGGTCACGATCGAATCTCGGCTAATCCTGGTCTCAACGGATCCGGAGAACAAGCCCATCAACGGCTGTCCCAACATCAACGTCGGGATCCGTCCCTGCAAGAACACCCTCAAAGTCAAGAAGGGCTACTCCACCTGGTTGCGGATCGACGAAGAAAGGATCTGCCTGGACTCCGTCGAGGGTTTGACCGACGGCACACCGGCCAGCTTCGTGAAGTACATCGTTGAAGATCCCGGGCAGGAATTCGTCTCGGAGGTCGCATGAGACAACGACCTCAATATCGCGCCTTCAGGTTCGTTCACCCCGACTTTCGGGTCGGTGGAGCTGCGGGGATGCTGTTATCGCCTCGTGTTGGAACCGAAATGGTTATGGAGGATGAATCGATCAGGCAGGCCATCCTCATCCTGATATCGACGGTGCCGGGCGAACGTGTCATGCGGCCCAGCTACGGATGCTTACTCCACCGGCTGATCTTCTCCCCGAACGATGACACCACGGCCGGTCTCGCTATCCACTACGTTCGGCAGGCTCTGGAGAGATGGGAGCCTCGGATCGAGATCCTTAACCTCGACGCGGAGCGTAACGACACCGATCCAGGAAGACTGGACGTTGCACTCCTCTATCGAGTCAAGGGAACACTTCGTTCCGACGAATTGGTGTTCCCTGTTCGCTTGGACGAAGGGGTATCGGCATGACCTTGCCGACTCCAAACCTCGATGACAGATCCTTCGACGATCTTCTGGAACAGGCCCGCCGCCGGATCGTCCATCTTTCAAGTGACTGGAACGACCTGACCCCGAGCGACCCCGGCATGGTTCTGCTTGAGCTTTTCGCCTACCTCACAGACGGCATGATCTATCGCCTGAACCGGCTTCCGGATAAGGCGTACATTGCCTTCCTCAACCTGATCGGGGTCCGCCTGACACCGCCGGGTGCGGCCAGTGTGATGCTGACGTTCCGCCGGAAACAGGCCGCCGATTCCGCGCTCGAGATCCCGCGTGGCACCCGCGTGTCCGCCGCACGAGCGACGGGTGGGGGTCCGCCCCCGGTCTTCGCCACAGCCGACAGCGCATCGATCCCGCCGGGCGAGAAGGAAGTCACGATCCTGGCACACCACGCGGATCTGGTTATCGCCGAACAGATCGGCACCGGAAACAGCCTGCCCGGCCTTTCACGAAAGGTGCGCAGGCCTCCGATCATTGCCCCCACCGGGCACACACTCGACCTCATCGTCGGTGTCAGAGCGGGGGCCGGCGAGCTCGATGAACGCGCTCCGGCGATCGAGCACGACGGGATCCCCTATCGCATCTGGCGCGAGGCTGAGAACTTCTCGAATGTCGAAGACGATCCTCACGTCTTCATCGCCGATCGCGTCGCTGGTCTGATCACCTTCGCGCCCGCAGTTCATGGCGTGTATGAAGGATCCGAGCTCTCTGAGATCCCTGAGGCTTTGGCTGCGGTACCGCGCGCGGGTCAAGAGATCCGGGCCTGGTACCGCAGCGGCGGAGGACCGGACGGAAACGTGCCCGCCGGGGCACTAACGACTCTGGTGGATGCGATCCCGGGTGTGGAAGTCACGAATGCGGCGCCCGCCACCGGAGGCCGGCCCGGAGAATCCCTCGACAACGCCATCCTTCGCGGCCCCCAGGAACTGCACTCGTTGGAGCGCGCCGTCACGGCACGCGATTTTCGCCTCGTCGCTTTGAGAAGTTCCGGAGCTGTAGCCCGTGCTCAGGCATTCACTAAGTCGGATCTATGGAGGCACGCGCTTCCCGGAACGGTGCAACTACTGCTCGTTCCTTATGTTCCGATGGAGAAACGAACGGGTGGAGCACTGTCGATCTCGGATCTCAAGGATCTGGAAACTACCAACGCGCTTCAGGAAGTGACTTCTGCTCTGGCGAGTCGCCGGCCAGCTGCCACACTCGTGGAAGCCGATTGGTCTCGCTACAAGACCGTGCGAGTAAAGGCCAGGATCGTTGTTCACCGCGAAGAGGACCTGGAAGCGGTTGAACGAAGGGTTCTCGACCGGCTCCACGCAACGATCAACCCGTTGCCCACCGATCTCAACCCCAAGGGGTGGCGTTTCGGCGAAGCGCTTCGGACCTCGAATGTCTACGACATGGTTCTCTCGGAGGCCGGCGTTCGCTACGTCGATCGAGTCCGGCTCCTGGTCGACGAGGTGCCCGACAAGGGAGTCCTCGCCGTTGCAGCTGACGGATCCCAGCCCCGAACCTGGTATGCGGGCAGCGCGACGACCTTGTTCCGATCCTTGAACGACGGGGAGGGTTGGGAGGTCAACCACCGCTTCCCCGGCGAGACCATTGATGTTATCGGGGTGCACCCGTCCGTATCAGGACTCATCGCGGTGGCTACGAGGCTGAACGACAAATCCTCGAGCCTTCAGATCTCCCGCGATTGTGGAGAAACGTGGGACGAAGAAGTCCAGCTCGAGCGGATCGAAGGCCTTGCTTGGACGATGCGCGGTACGACGCCCGTCCTGATGGCTGCAACGCATCGAGGCCTCTACGAGTTGAGCATTGAAGAAGGTTCGACTCCCCTGCAAGTTGTCGTCGATCCAGCGAATCCCAACCTCGGCTTCTACAGCATCGCTGTGGCTCTTGAGCCCAGCGGTGGGATCAGTGTTGCCCTCGCGGCGCAGGACACGGGAGGCGTTTTTCTTTCGAGTGCGGGAGGCCGCAGTGAGAGTTTCGAATCTATCGGTCTCGTCGGTGAGGACGTTCGCGTTCTGTCCGTTCAACACGACGGGCCGCGCTCTTTCCTGTGGGCGGGAACGGCATCCGTCGGAGCTGATGACCCCGGCAAGGGTTGCTACTCATGGGAATTGCGCGGAGAGGACAAGCCACCGGAGGGATGGCGCCCGAGGCAGCTGAAGTGGAAGGGTGGTAGCTGCTGGGCACTCGCCTTCCAGGGATCGATGATCTTCGCCGCCACGCACAGCGCGGGGGTTCTCAAGCTTGATCCGACTCAGTCCAATCCGGAGTGGGCGTCTTGCGACGTTCGTTGTGGTCTCCCGCTGCGTGACCCTGGGAGATTCCATCCGGTCCATGCGCTGTCGACCAATCCTTCCGGGAGCGTATTGATGGCGGGTGGTCCGGAGGGCGTTGCTCTCAGCGATGACGGCGGCACGAAATACGTCGTGGTGTCGAATGAAGCTTTCAATGAGCGCGTCACCTTGCCCGCGACCTGGTTGTTCGTCAGCGGCGAACACGACTTAGAGATGGTGAGCGAGCTTGCAGCAGACTGAGATCGCACAGCTTCTTCCGGAGGTCTTCAGGCGGACCGTCGCAAACGAGGGTCCCCTCCGTCACCTGCTGGGAGTGATGGAAAGCTTGCACGAACCATCTGAGGACGTCCTGAGGCATGTCGACGAGTTCTTCGATCCGTTACGGGCGCGCGACGACTTCATCCCCCTGTTGGCAAGGTGGATGGACCTCGACTGGTTGATGGTCGAGAATCCCGACGATCCCTTTCCTGAAGACTTTGCACCGCTTGCAAGTGGAACCGGACGCCTACGTGAACTGGTCTTCGAGGCCGTTTCCCTATCCAAGATGCGCGGAACCGTTCAAGGACTCGTTCACTTCATGGAAACCGCCACGGGGGTCCGAGGATTTGTCATTGACGAGAACGTCGCTTTGGATGGTAGCGCGCGCGCCTTCCACCTAGTTATCAAAGTGCCCGCCGAGGCACGCCGTTACGAGGCGATCATCCACCGCATCGCGCAAGCACAGAAACCCGCATATGTGACGTACGAATTAAACCCGATCGAAGCGACAGAGGGAGGCGGCTGATGGCTAGAACGTGGGCAATCACAGGCCCTGCAAAAACCGAGTTGATAAACGGCGTCGGTGAAGCGGCATTCACCATCACTAACCAGATGGCAACACCCATGCGAGGTCTTGTGCGCATCATCCCGGAAGGTACCGCCACCCAGGAGATGTTCAAGGTCGTCGGAGAAAGCACGCTCGACTGGGGCGCTAACGAAACAAAGCAGGTGACTCTGCAGATCGACTCGAAAGGTGCAGCCGTAGGAACCTACGTCTATAGCTTCGCGGTCGTTTCGGAGACGGATCCCAGCGAGCTCTCCGACCGGATCTCATCATCGTTCGATGTTGTCGCCCCCCCGGTAAAGAAGCCTTTCCCCGTCGGAGCCTTGATCGGGGCCGTCGTTGGTCTGCTCGTGGTCGGCGGGCTTATCTTCTTCCTTCTGTCCCGAGGAGGGCTTGAGGTTCCGGATCTCGCGGGGAAGACAGTGCAGGAGGCCGGCGAGTTGCTGACAGAAGAGGGTCTCCTCGTTGCAGAGGCTGTGGATCTTGATGCGGAAAGCGATGAGGATCCGGGCACCGTCCTTGACTCTGACCCACCCGCAGGAACGAGCGTAGAAGAAGGGGATGAAGTTACCCTCGTCGTCGCGGCCGGGTCGATCGGTGACCTCGTAGGTTCGGTTGCGACCACCGCTCAGGAGCAACTCGAAGCAGAAGGCTTCACGGTGGAGGTGGTTCAACAGGCAAGCACCGATCCTGCCGGAACCGTCGTTGCTCAGGACCCCCCACCCGGGCCGGTTGCTCCCGGGCAGACGATAGTGCTCACAGTTGCGATCCCCGAGCCTGCCGTCACGATCCCAATGCCGGGCCTCATTGGGCAATCTGAAGCGGCCGCCAGAACTCTCCTCGATTCAGCCGATCCTTCGTGTGCACCCGACTGTGTCGGGGAGATACTCACTCAATATGTCTATGAGGTAGGGAACAACGAAGTCACCGCCCAGTTCCCTCTTGAAGGAGAACTCATCGCCCCCGGTTCTCCAGTCTTCTTGACGATTCGCGTCTTCACATTCGAGATCCCCGACATCTGCTGCATCTACATTCCGACCTTTCCATGAACAAAGTGTTGATCGTCGCGCTCGTGGTCATCGCAGTTCTGTTCGCGATAGGGATAGCGGCGGCCACGAGCCACGACGATGACACCGAACGTCCCGAAGACACCGAGGGATCCTTGATCGACGACCTCAAAGACGTATTCCTTGGTGAGACCGAGAACGTTGAGGCCGACGACGTCCTAGGAAGTTGCAGGCAGGGAGGCGTGATCGACCTGCCCCTGGGAGGATCATGTTCGGTGCGCGTCCGAGACAACGGCTCCTACGTGCGTGATCTGAACCTGCAAGTTTTTGGAGGGACCGTCGCCGTCAGCTTCGCCCAGAAAGACCACATCACCATTCCGGAGAAGAGCCTTGCCGTCGGTGAAAGCATGACCTATCAGGTTTTCGAGAATGGGGGCACGCTCTTCGTGCAGTGTGTCCTCGCCTGCTCGCTAGGGATCTTGTCCAGCTAGAGGATCAGTTTCACTAAGGCGACGATCGAGAAGATCAGCATCACGATTGCCCAGATGAGTGCGAGTATCGCGACGATCAACGCCGCGATGGAATCGGTGATGCTCACAAGGAACAGCGGGACGAACCCGTGCAGAAAGGCGATGATGATGTTGGCGATGAGCGACGTGATCGTCAGCAGAACGATGCTCTTGTTCTGAAGGAATCGTTGATTCGCCAATACGAGGCAGATCACGAAGCCGATCTTCAGCATCATGATCAAACTGAGAACGACTGTTGCCCCCGTGCGATTGAAGAACGCAAATACGGCGAAGTACGCGATCGTGCCGAAGGGCGGCGAGGTAAGGAGTGCGATCATCACCAGCAGGAGCACGAACGCAATGACGATCAGTACGATCGTGACGACGATCAGGACTATCGAAAAGATCAATCCCAGTACGCCCTGGATCCGCCCCTGCAGACGCTCCGGCGCTATCAGAGACAGTGCCATCATCCCCACGGCGTAAAGAAGGATTCCGTCGAGGAGAGCGAGATATGGGATCGCACGTCCTGGCGGCCGATTCTCCCGGCTTAACTCTTCGAGTTCGGGAAGAGCGTCCTCCGCGTCATCGTCATCGAAGTCGTCGTCCTCGCAAGGTTCTGGACCGAGTCTCGGGCAACGGTCCGCTTCCTGGATAACGATCCGCCCGAGATCGGCGGGGTCAACCGGAGAACGTTTCAACACGGAGGCCGCTCCGATCTCCAGCAGCACCGCGATGGCGATCAGGACAACCGCAGCGATCAGGAAGGGCCGTCTCAGCTCATCCATAGCGAGACGGTCGGCTCTCCTCTGCTGTTCTAGGGTTGCCTGGCCGAGCGAACGTGCGTCCACATCGGGATGATGATGTGCTGCAGACAGGTGGCGGGGTCGTTGCTCTCGGCAAGCCTCTCGGAAAAGGCGTTCTCCCGGCCTCCGGTGACGTTCTCATCGATCGCCCCGACCAGGTGAAAGACACTTCCGAACGCCGCTAGGTTGAGTGTGTGGCCTGCTTCGTGGTCGATATGCCACTTAGGTGACTCTTCTGGGGGGAGATGAGGCTTCGCGTCTACGAAGGCGAAATTGCCCATGTTGAACGCCGTATCGATCGGATTCAGGTTCGCTATGAGTCCCCCACGCGTGAAGAAGGTCCCTGTCTGCAGGTTCGCACGCATCCCTTGGATGCGGAAATAGCCCGACCGCCCGATCAGATAACCGAAGATGTGACCCAAGGCGCTGATCACCCAGAAGAGGAAACCTAGGCCGGTGATCAACCAGGAGGTGGGTAGCAACCAGTTCGCCCATCCCAAGAACCCCTGGTACACATCGCTTCCAGTGATCGATTCAAAGATCGACAAAAGGACGAACAGGCCCAACGCGGCCCCAACAACCACCCCCATCCCCGTTCCCAACAGCGCTCCGTAGACCTTGGCCCCCAGAACTCCGTTCAGTCCCGCGTTCAGCCCCACGAGCAGATGCCGGACGAAGTCACCCTCCGGACACTCACAAGGCGACGTCGCGGCCGACACGAGCTTCGCTCCGATCACATAGATGATGACCGTTACCGCTGCGACGATTCCCAGCAGCAACCACGCCCCCGGCGCGGGGAAGAGCACGAGGAAACCCAAAGCGCTTCCCACGCCGACGACGACTCCCATCAATCCACCGAGTTTTGACAATCCGACTCCTCTACAGAACGCGCGGTCGTTGCGTCAAGCGAGGTACTCGGTCAGCGATGCTGGAGTGTTCGAAGCCAGGGTGGTCGAGGGCCCGCTCGACGGGTTCGTGACGGCACCTGCGAGACGGCGGATGAGCTCTGGAGCGCCGAACCCGAAAGCTATGGCCTGACCTTCGTTGGCCGGATCCAAGAGATATGCGGCCAATCCCCCCACCGCGATCGTGAACGCCAGCGTTACCCACCACCAGGGCTTCTTTAGATACTCCGGCGCATTGGCACGCTTATCGGCCTGGATCAGCTGAAGAACGTCTGGCAGTAATCCCCCGATGAGACCCCAAAGTAGTGCTTCCCCACCTGACATGCTTTGTCCCCTTCTTCCCGTTTCCCGCGAACGTCCGATTTTTACCGAATGGGGGGTCGCTTGTCTAGCTTTGTTGGCACTTCCCAACAAACCCCATACCTAGGACGAGGCCCGCTCAACCATTAGAGCCGGATGCCCGTAGAACTGGTACGCCAAGTAGGTAGCCGACGCGGTTTCGTGGAGATCTTGGAACACCCCGCGCTCTCTGCGGAATACCTCTGCCGGAGGCACTCCTCCGAAAACGCCTTCATAGAAACGAAGAGCGATGTCCTTCGCCAGAGCGTCCCGGATCGACCACAACGGGGCGATGACACCAGAGGCTCCCGCATGGAGGAATGCGGCGGCGATGCCCGAGTAATCACCCAGGGTTTCGTCTCCGCTTCCCACCTGGCATGCATTAAGGAAGACCAAAGGAGCTGATCCCAAGGTTCTGCTCCGTATCTGCTCTGATGCCAGCACCGTCCCATCGGTCAGAGCAAGCCCCGAGTCCACCTGGCCGGGGTCGTAGCACCCATGGACCGCGAAATGAAGAACCTCGGCCGGCGGCGTGCCTTTGAGGCAGTCCAACACTTCGCGCATGTCGGCATTGACTTCCGCTGCGGCGTAAGCCTCCTGCAGGAGCTTTCCTTCTTCCTCCGCCTCGAGCAGTCGCTGTCCGTCCGGACCGACATAAGCACCGCAGATGACGGCGCACTTTTCCACTCTCAGTCGCGTCGGCGGAGGCAACTTCGGTCCTCGCTCGGCGAGGATCCACCGTCCTACGCTCGCCTGTGCAGCCAAGAAAGGTGGCATCTTCGGATCGATCACCGGATCGGCCACCGCGAGCTCCCACGGGATGTAGGGCTCCTGACTCAGGATCAGAATGGTCGGATTGCGGTCACCAACCTTCTTCGCTATATCTGCAAACATCGACCAGAATTCCGAGGGCAACTGGGCTGCGATGTCTTTTCCGGTACCCAGTAGGAACTCGTAAAGACCCGGCTGTCCCTCCCTTGTCCCGACTTGCTTGACGAGGCGCGCCGCATACGAAGCCGCATCTTGTCCGATATCTACGATGAAAGAGGCCTCGGGCTTAGTCACATCGCCATACGGCGTGTCAACGCTGACCCGTAACAATCCCTCCTTCTCTTCGCTTGGGACGAGGATGCGGATCGTCATGTCCGGAGGGTTCTGATCCGTCGGGATAGAGATGTCCAGCGGCACGGGTTGCCCCGTGCTCACGTTTGTCACCACACTTTGATCCTTCAATACCGCGACGGGCCTTACCGCCAGTCCGATCGTCTGGCCTTCGATCGCGTAGATCGCCTGGATAGACCGAGGCTGGACATCCACTTCTTGCGGAGAGGCAGCAACATGCAGACTGACCGTTGGGTAGGGATCGTCGGCGGTAACGACCAGGTCGTTACGCCACTTCTCATTCGAAGACAGTTCGAAGCCATCTGCCACAACATCGATCGTTAAGACGTAAGAGCCAACGCTCGTCGGGGGCCTGTGCATCTCGCCCCCGACGACCCCTGGTGTCGGTTGAGGAGAAAGCCCGATGACGACCTCGATGGGTTGCCCGACATGCGCAACAGAGGGACAGTCGACCAGTGCGAAAGCGCTGCGCGGAGGATCCCTTTCTTCCATCCCTCGAACGCTCCCAACTATCCCACCCCCGGCCATTGCCATCTCCACCGCAGTGGCGGGGGCATCCACAGGAGCAGCCTCACCAGAACGCGAGGGGATCGCGCCTTCGGTGGGCATCGCTTCGACCGCAGCCGCGTCCGCCGGGGAAGCCATCTCGGTAGGAGTGCCTCCGGGGACTGGTGCCGCGTCGATCTCCGCTTCCATTGCGATGGGCGTTTCGAGCGAGGGCGGGGCCGACATCTTTCCCGAAACCATGTGGGCCACTGCACCCAGGCCCACAGAACCAAGGCTCAAGCTTGACATCCACCCAGTTGACGCAGGCACCACGCCATGTTGCTGAGCCAGAACACAGATACCGACGCCGGTTGGAAGGCCGGCCGCTATCGCCATGAACCGACCTCCCCTACCCTTTGTGGCCCGCAACACTCCCAACCCCTGTGCACTTAGTCCGGAAATGATCGTTGCGCTTGACACCAATCCCGCCACCGTCGTGAATGGTGAACGCCCTGTGATGTTGATCCACATGTCGAAAGAGCATCTGTCGCTTGTTCGCGATCACGTGGTACAGACCGACTCCGCCCGGGGAGAATTCTGAGACGTTCAAGGTTCCCGACCACTGATTACTGGGTGGGTCGACGACATGATCCAGAGTTGTCCAACTGAACGGCCCAAGTTCAAGACCGATCTCCACCGATGAGATCAGCTCGCGGGAACTTACAGCCACGGAAACGACCGAATCCGCGTCCAACTCCATCGCGTTTCCGGACGAATCGGCAGACTCCAAGGGAACGCCATCGATGGTTCCAATGCAGCCGGGTTGGGCCATCGCTTGAGCGGTTCCGATAGCCCAGAAAGCACCGGTCAGGACGACGAGCCGGAATACTCTTCTTCTGGTCCGACCGCGCATCATGTGAAGATCTGCTTCGACTTCAGATTGGGAGGGCCTTCAAGTTGCGGATGTTGCGGGTATCCGGCACTCGTGACCATCGGCACAACGCGGGCCGCAAGTTCCTTGTAAGAGATCTTGTATTTCGCCTCCTTGATGGCTTTAAGAGCATGAAAACTCATCGCCCCGTGATAGCGATCACCGATCAGTGCGTCGTAAGACACCTCAACATCCATGCATCCGCTGAGGAGAACGTGGCTCATCGACGACTGCGGGAATAGGTCACGCTTGCGCGGGATAGCAGCGGATGCGTCCGCCAACAACGTTGGTCCATCGGCCCTTTCGCTTCGCCAATACATGGGATTGAGGAACCGCACCCTTCGATCGTCGTTGGCGCCCATTCCCGGCAAGATCTGTGAAACGGCGACACGCGTCACGTTCCCCGAGTGGCAGGAATCTGAGATGACGATGAGACTCACACCTTTGGGAAGGACCCCGAATAGCTCCCGGAGCTCGTCGTCAGTTATCTGTTCGTCCTCGATGTCGTAGGTACAGAGAACCTCGTCGTAGCCGTTGGCTTCGTCTCCGCTCTTGTCCGGGATGTAGGACCCGTGAGATGAATTGGTGAAGACGAGCACGTCTCCCTCGGAGCAATCGGCCAGCAGATCTCCGAGGTACTTCATCACGTTCTTCTTGACCGCTTCCTCGTTCAGAACCATCTTGATATCTGTCTTCGGGAAGTCGTAGTGATCGGCGAGGAGTGACGCCCACGCCTCCGCGTCGTTGACGCAACCTCGAAGATCGGCGTCTTTGACCGGATAATCGTTGATCCCGACGCACACCGCCCGCTTTGCCAAGTTGTCCCCCTTCACCGATGCAGCCCGCGATCACTTTGAAACTGACCCCCAACCTCCTGCCTCGTCCGTTCCCCTTCGATGAAACCTCTACCTAGGTCCCCTGTAGTAATCCACCAAGTCGTCAAGTAATCCGCCCAGGATCGGAGCCTTCTCCACTCGTAGAGCCCGAAAGAACTTGGCGTCGTGATAGATCGAGTCGAGTGGCGGGATCTCGATCGGGCCGAGGTCGCGCGCGGATGTGATCTCGGTAGCCAGCTCCCCACCGGGCATATCGGGTATCAACCTGAATGCCTTCTCACCCCGCGGAGTCATCGTCAGTGCACGCTCCACCGCTCTCTGGGGGTTCTCGCGAGCTTGCTCCAGCGAAGTGAGTACCGCTGCCCAGGTCATGTCGGCATCTTTGATGTCGGGATCCACAAGACTTATGGCGCGTTCCACTCCCCGCGACTCTTATCTTTTCCAATCTCCGTGCCCCTGTAGCTTCCATTAGGAGTCTGTTGCCGTAAGTGGGACGCCCCCCCACCAGAACCAAGCGGATGTGGCGCTCCGTCGCTTCGATGAGGTTCCTATAGGGATCCTTGGTGCGCCGAGCTACCACGATCAGATCGGCTTGCAGCCCGGGCGCGACGCGACCGACCTGTGGGCCCCATGCGCGTCCCAACGCTTCGCCCGCGTTCGCCGTAGCCATCGAGCACAACTCCTCATCCGAGAAGCTCTTGTCCAAGTGCTGCCGGTTGTAGAGGTGGGCAACCTTGAGCTCTCCAAGGAGATTCTTCGTCCCTGACGGGCCCCAGTCAGAACCGAGACACACGATAATTCCGTTGTCACGTGCACTCACGACATCGGTCGTCTTGCGGTAGAGCCACAGGTTCGAAAATGGGGACCACACGATGGAACCGCCGGTCTCTCCCCAGATCTTGAACTGTTCATAAGTTAGAGCCGTCGAATGGATACCTATTAACAGCTCATGCAGTCCGCCGACAGCTTTGACATCTTGGAACTCAGAAACCAGCTTCTCGCTTGCACCTTCGGCCAGGTGATAGATGAAAGCCTTCCCATCCCCCATCTTCTTCACGAAGGGCTTTAGCTCTTCTTGATCGAGGTTCATCACTGATTGACAGACAACATCGCGTCCGGTCCCAAAGGTTTCTGCCTCGATGTTCCGAACGAGCCACCCCTCGTAGGGCTTGGTCGTTTTCGGAGATCCCTGGATAGAAGTGACCCCTCCGACCACGGCTTTGACCTCGGCGAACTTCAGCACCGCTTTCGCAGCGGCAGTTCCAAGTGCAACGGTGGGCTTGGTGATCTCACGCGAGTAGTTGGCGGCTCGCGGCCATTGGTAACGGGTTTCGTACGGTTCGGTACGGGGAGCCAACCACAGTGATCTGCAGTTGTAGGCCAGGTGATTGTGTAGATCGATCAGTCCCGGGTAGATGGTTCCGCCCGTGTGGACACGAGGAGCGGCTGCGTAACCGGCCGGCGGAGATGCGGACCAAGGCAAGACAGCCTCGATCTTTCGTTGATGGGCAGCATCGTCGTCAGAGATGTAGACGGCGGCGTCATCCAGGGTCCCCACCCCTGGGTCGAAGCTGACGACAGCACCTCTCAGAACGAGCGCCATAGGGGATAAATCTCTAGTATGGGGGCAAAGCAGTCAATAGCGGAGACCTGGGCCCTGGATCTAGGCAGTTAGGACGAGGTCGAGAGCCGCATAGATCACCGCCGCAGCGGCGACGACCTGGAGGTTCAAGGCCAGCTTCACCCACCGGGCCTTGAAGTCGTTATTAAGCCGGGTGCTCCACAACAGGTTCGATCGGAAACGGAAGACACGGCGCTCCGCGACCGAATAGTCGTCGGCCAGCCGGCGATAGAGCTCCGGGAGTGCTTCAGGTGAGAGCTCCTGGTAACGCCTCACCCGGTTCGCCAAAGTTCCGCAGACGGCGGCACCAAGGAGGCTCGCGAGGGCTACGCCGATCGCGATCTTCACCGGGAGCGACAGCTCGAGCGAACCCGTCGAGGAACGGATGAGACCGGTAGCACCAAAGAGTAAAGAAGCGAGGAATCCAGAAACAGACATCGTGGAGAAACCCCTTTGTTCCAAGGACTTCTTCCTCGAGCGTTCTTCGGCCAGCTGCTCTTGGAGCAGCTCCGAGTATGGAGATGGGCCCGTCACCGGACCCATCTCCGGGACATCGTGGGCCGGAGATGGCATAGGGCCCCGAGGGGATCTGACAGCCTGGCTCCCATCCCTGGGCAGATGCTTGGCCACCCAGCTCACGGGTATGTCGTCGGGATCATCGAATGGCCTACCGAACTCTTCCATGCCTCTCTTTCATCCGTGCCCTTCCGAGGAACTGTAACGGGAGAGCCTTGCCTTTATCGCGGCAATAGGGTTGATTTGTCATCGTTTGGAGGGGAGCGCGGCCCATCCCAAGGACCGGTTCACCCTGAGATCGAACCGGGATTCCTCTTTTCCTCATGCCCGCCTAAACAAAGTCAAGGAGCGTCGAGTGGATCGGATCTTCGAACTGGGCCCCTTTCTATTCCTTTTGATAGCCGTCGTCGGGGCCGGGATCGCCGCAGCGATGGTGGGCAAGGCCGATCCCGGCTCGGCCGGCGTGCCCCCGACGACAAGGCTCGGCGTGATCGCCGAAACCATCTTTCTCACGCTCTTCGGCGGGTTCGTGGCAAGGATCTTCATCGGCCTCCTCCTCGAGGCTTTCGGCGAGGGCGGAGGGGCGAGGCTCCTGATCGGGTGGGCATTCTTCCTGATCCCAGGCATCGTCGACACCGGCGCCCGCATCTTCTTCGACGCGCAACCGCTGACCAGTGCATCGGCCGTGCTCTGGTACGGAACCGTCGTCGGCGCGTTCACCGGATTCATGGCGGGGCTACACCAGATCTATGACTGGAAAAAATTCGGGATACTGCAGCTCGTCGGAGATACGACGTGGGGCCTGGCTGGCTCAACCACCGGAGGGCTCGTTGCCTTCATCAATGTCTTTATCGGTACTCCCGCCGGCGATAAGCGCAAAGGCGCCCACCGCTACGACCCGGGCTTCAACCTGAAGGAAGACTTCGCTTTCACGCAGGGAAACGTGATGAGCCGTCTCAGCGACAGAGAAGGCGACCCCCTCTGGAAGCATGAAAGACTCCACGTTTTCCAGAACCGGCTGTTCGGGCCGGGGTTCATTTTGTCGTACATCGCTTGGATGGCCGTGTGGATAATCCCGAGCTTCGTTGCGTCGCTAGCGAAGCGCGATCCGAGTTACATCGAAGGCTGGACCTATCGCAGTAACCCCTGGGAAGTGTGGGCGTACTACATCCAACGCAAAGCGGCTTCGCAAGCGGAAGGCAACGACTTTCGATCAGGAGGCAAATGGAGTGCCATCGTGCTCCGCGAAGCGTCGGCGATCGTCTACTCCGTTCCCTTCTTCATACTGTTCTGCGCGCTGGCAGCCCTGGCAGTCGGCTCCGCGTAGCTCGTAGGGCGGAACCACTTCATTTGTCGTACGTAGTGCTCAGACTGATTGGAGATAGTCGCCACAAGCGTCGAGAGGGGGCCATGGGTATGGGGCAGGATGAGAAGGAAGCAATCGGGCAGCCATTCGATGAATTGACCGAGGATGTCCTCGCACAGGTTTCCCTGGACCTAGACCGGAGCAAGTTCGCCGTGCTGTTCGACAAGCAGCATTTCGATAGGCCCGGCAAGGACGGCGTTGCCGACGGCTGTGAACTCACCGGCTTGATGGACTTTCCTGCCGGCGGCTACGAACACTGGGTCGAGGGCGGGTGTCAGATGGTACGCATAAAGGAGTCGGCGAAGACTAACGGCGACGCAGGGATCCAAACGAGCACCGCCGCAAGGCCGGGGGAAGTCTATCGACTGTCGGCGAAGGTCCGCCTGACACACAAGACCGGCCGGTCGAAGTTCCGTCTGAACCTCTCGGCAAGGCGGAGCGACGGCACCCAGATTACAGAGTTCAACGAAAAGCAACTCACCGTTACAGACGACCCGGTCCTCCTGGAAGTCAAAGCCACGATGCCCCCTGGAACTTCTCTCCTCACAGCGCGAGCGAAACTGCATACCTCTGAGCCGGGGGAGGCATGCGAGGGAAGGATCCACAGCTTCAAGTTGGAGCGTGCGAAGAGCTAACACGGCGGCAGTCGGAATCGGAATCCCAATGTGAATTGCCTCGATGACGCGGTTAGCTGACCTCACGGAATAGTCGTCGCGGCAGGAGGCGCAAACTTCCATTCTTTCCAGTTCTGGAGGATCTCGTCGGTCACCGCGACACCAACTCGATAGGCGTTCTCGACCGACGGTCTGAAAGCGCCAGTGTTAGAGGAGATGGACCCCTGGGCCGTCTGTTCGGGATAGGGCTGATCGAAGTTACTCGCCGTGCGGAGGACCATCAAGCGATCCCAGTCCACGAGATCGGAGTCTGCCAGGCGATCGAAAGCAGCGACCGTGCCGATGTCTTCCATGTTGGACATGCAGTACTCGCCGAGACCATTGGTCCACATCTCGGACCACCACTCGGCCCAGTCGGACATCAACTTTCCATGCCAGAAGGTGCTGGACGAGAAGCTGTCGCACCGTGTGACGAACGGTTCGCTGCGGGCTGCCGTGCCGTCCGGATAATTGGCTCGGTACGCGGCGGCGTCGGCACTGTCGGCAAGTTCGACATCCTTGGAGAGCTCATAGGCGACATCAACTAGGTCGGTGTTGAGCTGGAACACTTCGGTTCCCGCGGTCGTGCCATCGCACCACGGTTCAGAACAGCCAAGGCGGAAGTAGGGAAACTCCCATTCATCGGGCATCTCTCGTGCGTCGATGTGGTGAGCCAAGTCGCCATCGACGATCCAATCGGCCCACGCGGCCGCTCCGAGAGTGCCTTTGCTCGGTGGTGTTCCGGCGATGCCCGCTACAAGGAAGTAGGTATCGGTGAGATCGAAGTATCTGCTCGTGCCCACAGCCGTGAGTGTTGCGGCGGCGTTCGCAGCCCCCATCCCGGTGATAACGAGGCAATGCTTCATAGGAGGTGGATCGGTCTGTGACGACGTTCCTCGTGCAGCCCGGCAATAGACAGGTGAGTAGCTGCCCGGCACGTCGATTTCGATGGTCAGGTTCTCGTTCTCTATCCACGGCTCGGCTTCTGCCTCGAACATCGCGATGGTGAACACCCTGACCGGTGTTCTAGAGCGACCACTGGTAACAGCGGCAGCTTCTGAGCGCGCTGCCGGCGCTAACGATCGCGCAGGGCGGGATTCATCCGCGAAAGAGATCACCGACGTCGCGGTGACGCTGACGATCGCACTTAGGAGAACCGTTAGAACGTGTTTTCGCACTCTGTGTTCCTTACTTGGGCCGTACGTCACCGATCCGTGCCACCTAGGAGACGCGCGAACACTTCCGAAAGAGCTGGCTTAGGTTCTATCGGCCCCTCGCCCGCGGCCCTGTAGATTCCCCCGAAGGGGTTGATAATGGGCGAAGCGCTTCCTAGGGAAGGAAGAGACATGAGATCGAAGGCTCCGGTTCTCCTGCTTGCGGCGACACTGCTTCTCCTGAACATCCCTGGGGCACCGACCACGGCCGGACCCGTTCCCACAACCCTTCAGGTGACTCCGGAGATGGACCGCAATCCCGTCACCGAGATCCACCGACTCACCGCGAGGGTCTCCCCCGTCCCCGACGGTGGCGTAGAGGTCGACTTCAAGATCCTTTCCGGTCCGAATGCCAGCTCGAAGGACCGCGCCGATAACGTCACCGCGATGACTCAGCCCGACATGTTCTGCACTGTTCGCGCCGGCGAATCGTCTTGCTTCGTTGAACTCGGCCCCTCTAGAGGCGTTGGAACGGACGAGATCATCGCTTGGATAGACACCGACGGCGAGAACATCACGGTTGAAGGCGACAAGACCGAAGCTCCCGACGCAGGTGGTGGTCCCGAAGAGCCTGACTGCCCCGAACAGAACTGTGGTGCCGATGGGCAAGGCGAACCAGGCGGGACTGCTGAGCCGGACGCGACCGATTCCGTGAAGAAGATGTGGGGACAGCTGGGTGCTAGCCGGCCCCCGTTCATCGATGGACGCACCGAAGAAGTCGGGTTCGCCTGCGATAAGCAAAGGAAGCGGGTCGACGGCGAAACGGTGGCGGTCGCCAAGGGATGTTCCTTCGCGTATCTCGTTGCGGAATCCAACGACGCTTCCGACTACGCGGTCCTTTGGGCACAATCGAGCATCGATCCGAAGAGAGGATGGTGCGCGAGGCGCTTGACGACAGAGATCACCGCGCCTCTTTATACAGAAGCAATCGAGATCGGACCGTCCTCGGATCGCAACATAGGACGCACCCGAGCGTTAACGACCGGATTGGTGGGTGGCCCCCAAGACGCTACAGACGAGGGCGCCTACTTCGAACAGCAATACCTTGCGTACCGCGGCGACCTAGCAGCAACCGGTGGGCCCGGCGACGCGGTTGGGAGTCTGGAGTGGGAAGGCGACACCAAGCAAGCCGTCGCGCATGCATTCGGGATGGAGATCTCCTGGGACGCGTCTGGAGCCTTCCCCGATCTGCCGGCTCCCACCACTCTCGGTTATCGAGTTACACGTTGCTGAGATCTGAAGCCACCCTTAGGGGCTCGGCTCGGGGGACGGCTCCTCGGATGGTGATCCACTCGGCTCGGGGCTAGGAGATGCAGTCGTCTCTGCATCGGTGGGGCTCGGCGACGGTGATGACTCCGGCTCCCCGGAGGGAGATGGACTCTCGATCAATTCGGGGGTCGGGACGTCACCTTGCTCATCCCAATCGGCCGGTTCGAGCGCGATAGCACCTTCTTCGGCCAGGAGGGCGAGGATGGCGATCCTGATGCCGTCCACGCGGATCAGCAGCTCCTCGAAGCTGAGCTTGCTGCCCTTCTTCTCGAGTCGCTCCATCTGACGCATCAGTGCCGCTACCTCTCGCAGGGCCCGCTTCGACAGTGGCTCGTCGATGGTGAAGATCATCTGCATGGCAACCGCGTAGGTCAGGCAGCGCTCGCAAAAGGCATTCAGGGCAGCAGCAACATTCTGCGGCACGACGACGTCTGCTTCTTCCAGCACGAGGATCACCTGAAAGGCAACGGCGACCGTCGCGCAGGCCATGCAACTCGCAAGCGCATACGCCTCGTTGCGGTTGTCAACGTCTCCTCCGGCAAGAGTCAGCAGCTCGAAGGCAAGATCCGTAACCGTGGCGCCGTCCTCGGTATTGACGGCGAGTGCCTGGTTGTCTCCTGTGCCAGGCGGCGATGGCAGAGCGAAAGGCAGATCCCCCGAGGTGGTCTCGGCGATCCCTTCAACTTCTTCGGGCTCCTCCCCCGGAAGGAGTCCATCCCCTTGCCCCGGATCGGGCAGAAGGTCCCCTACCGAAGTGAACGCTGCATCGCGCGTTTGTACGTCCGATGTGGACGTCCGATCGAATAGTGCTGGGGGACGGAAGCGAACGTCGACGAACGTCGCACGGTCGTTAGCTTCGATCGGACGGTACTGCCCGTGCGGCCACCATGCGGTGACCAACCCGGCGACGATCCCGATCAGCGCGAGGACCGCTACGCCCCTTCGGATGGGATGGCTCTCTGTTGTGCGCCACACACGCCGAGCGGTTCGCCTGACGACGCGGGACAACAGATACCCCATGCTCAGAACGGGAAGCCCTATCGCCACGATCGAAACCAGCCCCAGACCTGCCGACGCGTACTCTTTCTCGGACAAACTCTCCTGCAGCGCGTTCCACTGGAGACCGATGCTGTCCCAGGCGGTGGCCGCGATCCGTGGAAGCGTCATCACGATCACGAGCAGTGTGAACAAGAGGATCGGAATGACCGCTATCACCCAAAGGGTGACGACGATCCTGGCTCGCAATCGCAGGTTCTTGGCCTTCGGATCGCTCTTCCGGAACGGCACCATGGATCCAACGACCGGTTTGATGTATGCGAAGAGATCTGGAACACCGGTGAGGTCCGCGAGTATGTGGTAGCCGTCGAGCCGAACCAGCGGGATCAAGTGTCGCAACATCTGAAGCAATTGCAGAGGAACGACGATCAGAAGCGCATCCCAACCCGTGGCGGACCACAACGCGAACGCGGCTACAGCGAAGACGGCGTTGAAGTACATCCCGCCGAGGTCGACACGCAATCGCTTGCCTCGCTCGAGCCGGTAGGAATCGGTGACGTCTGTATAGAAAGCTGGCCACAGAAGGTAGAGACCGAACCCCATTGCACCGGGCTTCCCTCCCCCGTACCGACAAGCGGCGGCGTGTCCAAGTTCGTGGAAGCCGGCAGAAAGCGCTGTCAACGCGAACACCATCAGTAGGAGTTGGGGTTCGTAGAGAGCCTGTCGCATCGGAGCGGCCAAACCCTTGGAGAAGAACAGCCATCCGATAACCGCCGCGAACGCGACCGTGAACGCAACGACCAGCGGCCCCGCGAACAGCGGCGCGAAGACCATTGCGATCCGGTTGGTGATGCGCGTGTTCGTTACTACGACGCGCCCTTTCAGAGCGAGCAGCGGGTTGGCTTTGCGTAGAGCCGGCTGCGCGCCATCCGGTTCACGTAAGAGTCCCAACGGCCGGAGTTTCTCTTCGATGAGCCACCGCACCTGCTCGAGCTTGATCGGTCGACCGATCGCCTGGCTGATCTCGCCCGCCAGCTGCTCGTGATCACGTCGTCCGTCTATCGCGCTGAGTACCTCGTAGAGGATGGGCGTGACCTGAACCACCTGGCCATCGCCGCGGCGCACGAGCGCCGGCGGCTCACGGTGACCGGACTGCTTCACCCTTCCGAGAAGTTCGACGTCCTCGGCGCGCGTCGGGATCTCGAGCTCTCCGGTTTCAGAGACTCCAGGGCGCGGAAGGAGGGCCGACCCTTTCAGCTCGGCCCTCCCCGCTACGACGGTTTCAGCAGCAGTGCTCATCAGCGTCGCTACCTACGGGGCAGGTGGCGACTCGGTGCCCTGCGTGATCGTGGAGTCCTGATCAGCAGTCGCCTCGGCCGTTACATCGTCGAGGCTCTGAGTGATCGACCCTTCCTGCGTCGCGAGCGACACAGCGTTGGAGCCGATCGAAGCGACGTTCGCCGCAACCGACGCGTTGATCGGGATCGCAGCATTAGCGTTCGCCGCTATCGCTCCGGCGATCGGTGCCGCCAGATCAGCGTCGAGGGCAGCATTGACATCGATGTTCAGAAGATCACCATCGAGCAGCGAGCCAACGTCCTCGGTTGTCGGCAGGTCGCCGGTCAGGTCCCCAGTTGGGTCACTCGGCAATGTCTCGGTTACGCCGGGCACGGTCGGAGCATCAGCGGGCGCATCAACAGGGGCCTCGGCGCCGTCGGTACCTGCAATGGCGTCGGACTGGTCGATGATGCTGGTCTGCGGGGCATTCGCGATGGCGTCGCCGCTGATGCCCTGGTCGATCACCATGTTCTGCTCGCCGGCGGCGGTTGCGTTGGACAGAGCCGATAGAACGTTGGCGCTGACCGCCGCGGAAACAGGGGCCGCCACGTTGGCGTTGGCCGCGACCGCCAGATCGATCGGTGCAGCTAGGTCGAGTACTAAGTCAAGGTCAACTGCTAGATCGAGAAGCGATAACACTTCCTTCGCGGGGAGCAACGCTCCACCCTCCGCCATGATTTCTTCTGCTGACAGCGGATTCAGATGAGATTCAGACATGACTCATCCCCTTTCGCTCGCTCTTTTCAATTCGTTCGCTCTTGGAGCGAACCTGGCACCGGTTCTTCGAAGACCTACAGACACAGTCGTTACCCGATGCGCGCGTTTCGAAAACGGACAAATCAAAGCGCGCTCGCTCCCCGAACGCGAATCGGGGCCCCCGAAGGGACCCCGATCAAGCATCATGTTTCTTAGAACAACCTCTTAAGTGATGTAGCACCAGGCGAAGGCGTCCTTGGTGTATTTGTTGCTGAGGCCCACCTGACATACGGCGGCGCATACATCGATGTCACCCGCACAGCTGGCGCTGGCGGCGGGTGCACCCACGACCAACATGGATCCCGCCAGAACCGTGGCGGCGAAAAACACTCGCAGCTTCTTCATCTAACTCCCATCCCCAGGGTTTCCCTTGCTTACGGCTGGGCAGCATAACGGACAAATCCGACATCATCGGCTGAGCCGTGAGTCGTCAGTCGACGGGGTGGAGGGCCGGACGGACGACGACCGCTCCGGCTCCGTAGCGCTCTGCAAGGGCAGCTTCAAGCTCGGGCCAGCTCACGACCACGCCGAGCTCGACGACCCCCGTGACGATGTCGATGCTCGAGAAGGTCGATTCGAACCCCAGCTCTTCCTCGGCGGCTCCCAGATCTCCTTGGATGTCCATGAGCTCTCGTTCGGTTCGCTCTTGCTGTTCCCACACGCATAAAGCTCCGCCCCAGTGCTCTCTCGCCTCCGCCTCGTGTCGTTCCCGATCGCCGGTGAAGGCCAAGACGAGCACGATGTTCTCGCCCCAGGGCTGCATCTCTTCCTCGTCGGTCGACTCGACGATGTAATCGATCCACACCCCAGAGAAGTCCGGCTCGTCTTCCGCGGCCCTCGTTGCGTTGAGGCGATCCTCCTCAGTCGTCAGAGATGGGTCCGGCAGGGGCCATCCACCCTCAGGCTCATCGCACGGGACTCCGATGTCACTGCCTCCGCCCTCGAAAGGCTGCGGCTTCACGGCGGGCTCTTTCAGCGTGAAGACACCATCTATATAGGTGCCCCTCATCAGAAATTCACCCCAGCGGACCCCCGAGGCCTTCTCGTGCTCAACCGCCTCCCAATCCCAGCCGCGCATCTCGGGCCCCCCGCACTGAGGCGGATAGGACTCATCGACGCCTCCGACGCACAGTTCCGGGCCGTCCCCATCATCGAGGACCATCGTGGTGACTTCGTAGATCTGATCGGGCGAGGTGGAACCCCCTCCCGCATCATTCGGTCGGGAGTTTGGCTCCTCGCCACAGGCGGCGGCCAAGGCAACCATGGCAAAGCCAGTGATCATGACGATCAGCCGCGAACGCATGTGCTTAGGACGCATCTCGCGTGCCGCCTGTTCCCTTCAATTTAGTTAACCCCCTAAGCAGGAGAAGGGATAAATAGGGCAAACCGTTCGCCCTATGCGAAGAACCCTTTTCTCCATCCTGACGGGCCTCTTTACCGGCGCCCTTGTTCTCGGCGTGGCGTGGGCCACTGTCGGCTTCATCCCTGCGAACGAGACTGCGGCCCCCACGGCCATAGCCTCTAAGGACAAGACAGTCCTCCCCCTCGATACCGAAGAGTTGGAAGCCATCGAAACCGCGGTTCACGAGGGCGGACGGCTTCCCGATGGGGTCTTCCTTGTAGGAGCGCACGACGCGTCGATCGCCCCGATCCCCGTTTCCCAGGGGGGCGATTGGAACCCTCACGGCAACGGCTACGACTGCGGCCCCTTCGGCTACGAGTACCTCCCGAACGCCGACCCGTCTTGTCTTCGAACCTTCGACCGTGTCTGGGCAACCGACGTTGACCAGCACCCAACCGACCCGGGCAAGGGTGCCGACCTCGGAATCTACGCGAGGGCGATGGCCATCTCCAACGGCGAGGACACCGTCGCGTTCGTGGTGCTCGACACCGTGTCGTGGTTCTACGGATACGACCCCTCGATCTGCCCCGACGATCCGGACGCTCCGTTGCCCCAAGACACCTGCGGGACCCGCGCTATCACCAACGACCTCTCTGCCGAACTCAACATCCCCGTCAAGAACTTCGTTATCGCCTCCACTCACACGCACGCCAGCGCAGACACGACCGCCCGCGGCCCCTCCTGGTACTACGAGTACGTTCGCGACCAGATCAAAGAGGCGATCCGCGGCGCAGTCGGATCCATGCAGCCGGCAGAGCTGCAGACCGGAGGGATTCCAGCGAAGGCCTTCAACATCGACCGACGCATCGTCACCCGCGCGGTTCCCGACGCTGAGTTGACGTGGCTACGCGCTGTCGCTCTTCCCCCCGGCCAGGACGGCCAGGGCGGCGACCCTGGAGAGGTGAACCCGGGCGACACGATCACAACCTTGGTGAACTACTCCGCTCACTCAACCGTCACCGCAGGAAACGCCGGCATGCACAGCGGCTTCGTCGGTCACCTCGCAAAGAGGCTGGGAGAGCTCTGGGGTGGAACGACGGTGTTCATGCCCGGTGGCTTAGGCGACCAGACCGTGCACCGCAGTTTGGGTCGGGACGGGATCGGCTATGGCATGGCCGAGTACGTCTTCGAGTCCGCCCAGAACTCCGCTTACACCCTGCAATCCAACGACATCGTGTCGGAGCAACGCATCCTGCAGATCCCTGCGGACAACGCTTCCCTCGTGGCACTTAACAAGATCGGTGTCTTCATGAGGGACAGCACGATCCCCGGCCCGCATGCAGCAGGACCCGTCCAAAGCATCCAGCAGAAGGGTCGTTCCAACACCCCGAGCTGCTCGGGGGCGAGTTCCATCAGCGTGCTGTCTCCCGTCGGCGGTATCCGGATCGGCACCCCTGGTCTTGCACAAGGTGAGCCTGGCTTCGTCCCAGGTGACCGTGGCGACGCGATCGTGTTGATGCAGGCACCGGGCGAGATCTTCTCTTCGATCAGCATCACGACGAAGGACTACATGTCACGTGCCCGCAACGTCATGGTCTTCGGTATGGCGAACGATCACATCGGTTACATCATCCCGGCCGAGCAGTACGACATCCGCGGTGCCAACGCCGTAGGTATCACTGCTCCGTCGTCAGAGATGACTAACTACGAAGAGTCCCTCAGCACCGGTCGGTGCACGGGAGATCAGATCCAGAACGCTCTTGTCGAGATCGGTCAGAACCTAGGTGTCCTCGGAGTCGGCGAAGGCCGCTAGTCCTTCTCGACGGTTGAGGATGTAACCCCCATACTCGTCCCTATGCTTCTGATGTGGGTCCTCGGCGCGGTGGTTCTCGGTGGGTTCGTCGTGGCGATCCTGTGGGGAGGCGAAGAGGTTCGGCCACCCTGGAGCCAGCAGGAGCCTGCCAAGGATCTCCCCGAAGCTCTCACTCGTTTCGCCTGGTATCTGAACGTCGGTGTCGGAGCGGGCATCGTTTCGGGACTTGTGATGGCCGGAGCGGGTGGGCGGATCGCCATGCGCTTGCTCGCGGCGACGGCCGGAGACGCTGCCCAAGGGCGGGTCACCGAAGCCGAGGAGATCGTGGGAAGCATCTCGCTCGACGGCACCCTCGGCCTCGTCATCTTCATCGGGCTGGCCGTCGGGCTTGCCGCCGGTCCAGCTTTCCTACTCCTCAACAGGTATCTGCCGGGTGGGCGATGGAAGGGACTGGCCTTCGCTGCCGCCGCCCTGATACTTGCGAGCACTCGATTCGATCCGCTGCGACCGGATAACAAAGACTTCGACATCGTTGGACCCGGCTGGTTCGCAGTAGTGGTCTTCGCGGCCCTCGCGGTGGGCCAAGGGATGCTGTTGGCGGCCTTAGCGGGACGCTTCAGCAAGCGCGTACCTTTGATCTCATCGGAGTTCAGGGTGCTCGTCATGTATGCACCGTTGCTGATCTTCGTTCCCGGCTTCGTGCTACTTATGTTCGTTGCGGCTGCGGTTCTACTCACTGTTGCCCTCCACCACCTCCCGCGAGTACGGCAGCTGTTCAGAAACCCGAAATCGGTGATGTGGGTTCGCTGCTTGGGGCTCCTCGTTATGGCCATCGCAGCACCTGGATTCATCAGCGCGATCGCCGACATCAGCGGAAGGCCGTAGTCACGGCGTTGGTGACGATCGAGGACGTTCGAGAGATCGCTTCCGAGCTCCCCCGCAGCTACGAGGCTCTGGTCCGAGACCGGGTGAAGTTCCGCGTTGGAAGGATCGTCTACCTGGCGTTCTCGCGTGACGAAACGATGATGGGGTTCGCTTTCCCGAAAGAAGAGCGGGAGGCGCTCGTCGCGTCCGAGCCGGACAAGTTCTTGCTCCCGAAGCAGCGGGATATGCGCTATCACTGGGTCGTCGTTCGGCTCGAGGCTATCGATGAGACCGAACTGCGCGAGATCGTTCTCGACGCATGGCGGATGGTTGTGCCGAAGAGCGTTGCCGCGGCCCACCTCGAGAGCTAACGGGTCCTAGAGGCGCACCTCGGTGAAGCGTTGCACCGGTTCGGTGACCGAGCCAGTCAAGTAACCGCGAGCGATCATCAGATCCGTCTCGTAGACCTGCACCTCTTGCGCGCTGTACGGGGCTTGGCGGTGTCCCGGCCCCCCTACTCCGCGCTGCACCGATTCGCACGCGCGCCAGTCTTGGAGGTTCGTGATGTCCCAGAACTCCGAGGCGTACGACGGATCGAAGTCTGGGTGCTGGATCGCTTCGCCTGGGAAGAGCCATTCGCACTCCACGCGGGTCTCGTCCGCCGCAAGAGGTTCGATGCGATGAGTCATCACGTAGTCGGGATGAGTACTGATCAGCAGGTTCGGGAACAGCCAGAAGTAGCCGACGGTGCGGGCCGCGTCATCGGAGAGACCCTCGATGCGAACCCCGGAGCTCCTCCCCGACAACGACATCGTCTCGACACCATCGAGCAGCTCCATCGTTCCGCCCACCCATAGGCCGGTCGGTTCCATCCCTTTCCCAGAGGTCGGCGAACTCACTTTGCAAAGCTCCGGGTGGATCTCCGAACAGTGGTAGCACTCCTGGTAGTTCTCCACGACGATCTTCCAGTTAGCTGCGATCTCGTAAGAGTGACGAGAGCCGAGCGTCAGCGACGCAGCCCGATATGGCGCGACCACTCCGTCGAGGTTGCCGACGTGACGCATGAAGTCGGGTGCATCGCCCGAGGCATTCACGAAGAGCCACCCGTGCCACTCGACCACCCGCACCTTCAGCAGAGAGTTCTCTGGATCCGTGCTATCGAAGTGTGGTTGAGACGCCATCCCGGGCCCGCCTTTGAACGTCCCATCGAGGTCGTACGTCCACCGGTGGTACGGGCAACGGATCACACCCGCGCTGTTGGTCTCGCCGCACTCGAGCAACTCATGTCCCCGGTGACGACACGTGTTGTGAAACGCGCCGAGAAATCCGTCTTCGCCTCGCACGACCAGGATCCCGAGCCCACCGATCGAGACAGCTTTCTGGGAGCCGGGGGCTTCTACGTCGGCACTTCGTCCGCAGCAGACCCACGACGACCGAAAGAAGTGCTCGTTCTCCCATCCGAACAGTTCCTCGGAGAGATAGGCCGCCGCAGGCAAGGTACGCGCGCGGGCGAACTCGGTAGTGGTTCTCGTCACCAGATCGACATCGATAGGAGCCGGTTGTCGCTGCATCCGTTCATTCTCCCCTTATCCGTTTTCGGAGATGTCCCGGAGGGCGACTGGATGCAAGGCCCGCAGGAAACCCTGCGGGCCTTGAGGATGAGCGTAGCGGGGAGACCCGGAGGGACAGCTCCGAAAACGTCCCAAACCGAGATGCTTACTTGACGCCGGCTCCCGCCGTGTAAGTGAAGTCCGCGTTAGCTCCGGCTTTCATGCAGACGATGACCTTGGTCATGTCCGGTGGGACGATACCGGCCTCACCATCGGTGTCGCGCTCTTCGAAGCCCACCGTGTAAGGAGCGTAGGCGGTATCAGTCGCCTGCTCGGTGGTGCCGAAGTCGGTGTAGAAGGTGATGTCGATGTCAACACCTGCGGTGTCTGGAACAAGACGGAACTTCTTGTTCCACGTCGCCGGATCCAGATCGAAGTGGAAGCCCACAACGCCGTTCACCTGTCCTTGGGACACAACTGCGATGCGACGGTGAACACCCGAGTAGCACCCGTTGGGGTTGTTCGTAGCGTCGGAAGGCGGAGCCTGGATGGCGATGTGACCGGTAACCACCTGGCTAGCGCCCTTCTTCTTGCCAGCTGCAGCAGTACCCGGAACCAAAGCAGCCACAGCCATCGAAGCTGCGACAAGCGCGATCAGCTTTTTCATAGTGGTTCTCCCCCTACTAGAAATTTCGTCCCTGGAGGGTTCGCTGCCACCGGCGGGCCTCCTGCTCGGCGGCCCGGGTCGTCACGCAAGCCCTGTGGAACGCCAGGCTCTGGAGGGCTGAGGGCTTCCACGGAGAACTACCAATGATGAAGAAACTGCTGCCCCTAGTAGTGGTCGCCCTGATCGCGGGAGCTCTTCCGGCCCACGCTGTGTCCAAGGGCCGGCCCCCTGCCAAGAAGATGATCTGCAGGGACAACTTCGACGCGGTCTTCGGCCTTGAGCTACCCGTCGATGGCGAGAAGGCAACCGGTCGCATCGCTATGCCGAAGAAAGCCCCGAAGACCCTGGTCGTTTTCGCGCACGGGTACAGCCATCACTCCGCTTCGTGGATCGAGCACATGCGTAAGGCAGCTGCCGAGCACGGGGTCCTCGCGGTGGCGATGGACTATCGCGGAACCTACGAAGAGGTCGCCGATGACGGAACCGTCAGCGTCAGGGGTTGGTTCGTTAAAGAAGGCGCTCAAGACATGATCGCGGTCACCCAGTTGCTCCGAAAGCTGTGTCCCTCGATCAAGGAGACGGTTCTGTTCGGAGTGAGCATGGGTGGAAACGCTTCGGGTCTCGCTCTTGCGGCATCAAGTCAACACTTCGCCGAGACTTCACAACCGTTATTCGACTACTGGTTCGACGTCGAAGGAGCCGTGAACGTCGTAGAGACGTATCTGGGCGCATCGGCCCTCGCTTCGGCGAACACCTTCGCTGCGAATGCCAAGGCAGATATCGAAGATGAGATGAACGCAACCTTCGAGGAAGATCCCGAGGGGTACCAAGACCTAGCAGTCGTTTCGCACATCGACGAGATCGCTGCTTCAGGTGTGAAGGGCGTTGCGATCATCCACGCGATGGAAGATGGGCTCGTTCCCTACAACCAAGCGCGCGAGATCGCCGGTCAACTTCTCTCCAAGCAGATCCCAACCGAGTTCTACACGATGGGAACAAAGGGCGACGGTGAAGGTGGCACGACCATCACCAGTTACTCCCCCTTCAAGGATTCCCCACTCGCCGGACATGCTTCCGAGACCAGCACCACGCACGTCGTGATGGTCCAAGCGTTCGAGCGCCTGTGGGCACTGATCGACGAGGGCGTGGGCTTCTCTGGCTACTCGGAACACCACAGCGACGGCGGTCCATAGCTAACGCGAGTTCCGAACGACTTTCGAAACGCCATCGCTGCACACGACTCGTTCCGAGGCTGGCCCTCCTAGAGAGAACGCGAAGTACTTGCCCGGGCGATCCTTGAGGTTCATCGAGTAGCTTCCGTCGTTGCGTGTGACCGTTTCGCCAATGTAACGACCGGCTCCCCTCTTGACGCGATAGACCTCGACCGTCACGCCGCTCGTGCATCCCTCAACCCGGTCGCGAACCGTGAGTTGCCCAGAAGCCACAAGCCCACCCGAAAGACGCAAGCTGAGGATCACCTGATGGGTGAAGGGTTCGGACGGATCATCATCGGTTGGAGGCGGCTCGGGTGTCGGCGACTCGGTCGGTGTCGGATCCGGGTCCGGATCGGGATCCGGAGTTTGCCCATCTGTAGCGTCCTCGTACAGGGCTTCGGCAACGGCTCCGAAGTACGGCCCGAAGAGGAATCCATCCTTGCCGAGGATGCTGTAGCTGACGACCGAGAAGACGTATTGATCCTCGATCACCCAACCACCACCCGAGGAACCTCCGTTCATGTCGCAAGGCATGCGGAGAGGAGCGTTTTCCCCACTACCGTGGCGCTTATCGACTTCCGTCTCGCAAACGATCATCTTCTTTCCGTCGAACGGATACGCCGCGGGGTAACCGATCGCGTCTAGATCTTGAAAGGGCTCCTGATTGAAGAGGATCCCTCTGGCTCCGACGGTGTCCTGGATCGACTCTCCGTCGAGAGATTCCATCCTTGCGAACGCAACATCGAAGTCGAAGTCGTGGTCCTTCCAGCCTTGAGTGGTGAAGAGCTCCTCTGCCGTCCAGGTACCGAAAGGATCCTTGCCATTCGCGTAGGCCGGGATGAAGAGCCAGTTGTGCATGAATGTGTCGCTCTCCGGTCCATAGACACAGTGACCTGCGGTTGCGACGGTGTTCTCGCCTGGGCTCGAAACCACGGTGCCGGAGCATTGGTAGTCGTACCCCTTGTTGCTCGTGAAAAAGACCTTGCCGTGCGTCCTGTAACCGACCGCACTCGGCTCGGCGACGGGGTGACTGTCACCGGCAGCCGTCGCGTCGATCCGCCTCGGTGTGCCACGCTCGACGGACATCGGATCGTTCGTACCCGATCCCGCCAAGTAGAGATCGGCCGGAAGTGCATCGCTCATGCGCGAGCGGGTCCAGTAGTTGCGGATCGAGGAAGCGCTCTGCGTAGTTCGGTGCGATACAGAGATCGATCCAGGGCGGTTGGGGTTCGGGGACGACACCGAAGCGAAAGCGAACAGCGGTGCCGCAACGACGAGGACCGACGCACCCGCGAGCGCACGAAACCTGAACCCCATGTAGCCCCTCCATCTCCTTCGGTTGTTAGTTGCCATCCAAGGGAAGCAACCCACTGCGATACGTAAGACGGCAAAGCGGCAGGCCAAGTTCCCGGCAACGCGTCGGTTTCCTTCATCGTCTAAACAAGGACAGGTTGAGATGGAAGGATGGTGAGGTGCGTCCGGTTGATGCGGCAATGGTGGTTTTGATCCTTATGGGTTTAACCGCGTGTGCGGACAAGCGAGACAGTCCGTCGTCAGCCGTGACAACACCGGTTCCTTCGGCCACTCCTTTCGCTTCCCTAGAAGCGAGTCCGTCGCCCGTGCCGTCCGCTTCAGAGCCATCTCCGGTTGAACTCAAAGCGTCGGCTGAGCCACTCGAGATCGAAGGAACGATCGATGGCTTCGTCCAGGGGGGCCGAGCGTGGGCGGTGTACGTCTTCGCAGGTGAAGGCGACGAGCCGGGTTACGAGGATGCGATAGAGCTCCTCCAGGAGATGGGCCTCGAACGGGGTAGGGAGTTCTCAGACGGCGGTCTGTGCGATGAGGGTGCGGACAAGGTCTTCGGCGAAGATCGTCCTGTGGCCGTAGTGGCCGCGTATTTCACTCAAGCCAGGTACGCGCGGCGCTTCGGTCGCTTGTTCGATCCGCCACCCATCGGGATAGCGCGCGTCCGAACCTATTGCGCCGACTGAACCAGTAGCCCTACGACTTCGTGAGGGGGGCCGGGCATTCGATCACCCATGTCCGGCCACACCCGTAGGCACCGTCCTGGCCGTGAGGGAATCCGCAGTGGCACTCCATGAAGATCTCGATCGTGCCGGGCGTCTGCTTCGAGTCACGTTCGGGCTGGACCCTTCGCAAGCGCTGAAACGGTCCGTTGTCGCGCGTCTCGATCCCATGGGCGATAGCGCCGCATCCCGGACAGGGGCCCTCGGCGTAATAGATCGGCGGATCACCCTCGAGATCCGACCAGCAGCGCCACTCGGCCTTGGAAAGCCGATCGGTCACATCCTCCTTGTGGAAAGGAGTCTGGAGACGGTGTTTCATGCCTCTGACCTCGGATGAGTCATCGTGAAGTAAACGAACAGGCACAATCCAGCGACCATCAGAAGATCGCCGACACTGGCGATTACATCTAGCCCAGGGATCGGGAGCACATCTCCGAGCCACGCTAGGTGCGTGTCATCCATCGAAGCGTTGTGGCGTACGCCCGAGTGGAAAGCGTTTCCCACCGATTCGGCCCCGTTGACCGACACGGGCATGCCTCTGTTGAGCAACATGGTGGCGCCGTTACAGGCCACCCCGATGGTGACGAGCATCAGCCCCGGCAACGAGCGATTCATGAGCAAGAACGCCATCGCCGACGCCAGCGAGACCAACACCAAAGTGATAGCGGCCGCCTCAGTCACGAAAGGGACGAACAATTGCAGGGCGATGCCGGCAAGGAGAACGACTGGGAATCGGAATCTCGTCTCTGCGATGGGCCAGACGGTTCCTCCCGCTAGGAGCGCCACCGCCGTAGCCACTCCCAGGGGGAGGATGAAGAGCACCATCCGTCACCTAGCAACAGTGCGGCCAGGGAGCCGCTCCTGCGACCCAGATCGCCATCCCCACGGCAAACGTGAATACCAGTCCTAGGATCCTTTTCATGTGGGACGCTCCTTCTCACAAGACAGAACTGGAATCGAGCGTAGCGAGCAGTCTTCGCCAGAGCTATCTCCAGAGTTACATCACGACTCCGCCGTGTCGCCCTAACCCCGTGGCTTACGGTGCTTGAAGAACCCTGGGCCCTAGGCAAGCTCTGTAACTATTGGTTACAGTGTCTGGATGAGTTCCACGAGTATCGAATTCGGGAGGCGCCTCAAGAAGCTGCGTCTCGAAAAGCGCCTGACGCAGAAAGAACTGGCCAGCCCCTATTACACGCACGCCCATATCAGCACGATCGAAGCAGGTAGACGCCAGCCCTCCGAACAAGCCCTTCGACATTTCGCAGACAAGCTCGGGGTAGATATCGAGCAGCTAGTCACCGGGCGGCCCCCCGGGCTCAACGCTCGACTGCGGCTCCAACTAGAGCTGGCACGGCAAGGAATCTCAAACGGTGAGTTAGATCAAGCCCGCCGATCGATACAAGCAGTTGCTGCGCAAGCGAAGACCTTCCTCCTCATCCGTGTCCTAGCACGCAGTCTCGAATTCCGCGGCCTACTGGAGGAACGGGGTAGCCATTTCGAGCTGGCGATCAAGCGCTATGAGGAGGCGGCCAAGATCCTTATTGAGGAAGCCGCTACGGCGCGTTCTTACGCGACCGCAGGCAAAGTGCGCTCCTTGCTTGGCCTCGGGGACGTTCATCACGCCATCTACGTGGGCGAGGCCTACATCGAGGAGCTTCGCCGTCTACAGATGGCGTCGCCGGATTCGGTCGTGAAGGTTCTCTCCCCCCTCATCCTCTGCTATCACTCGGCAGGGGCTCACTGGAAAGCGGATGAGGCGGCCCAGGAGTGTCTCAAGTTGGCACCACGCGTGAACAATCCCGAAGCGCTCGCCACGATGTATGTCAACGCAGCCAGAGCTCAGATCGAGCAGAGCCAATTCCTCGACGCGGACGCGTCGCTAACAAAAGCCCAGGAACTCTTCGAAGAGCTCGAGTTCCGAACCGAGGTCGGCGTCGTGAACCTCGCACGGGGGGCCGCGCAATCACGGCGGGGCGAACTCACGGGCGCCAGGGAGCATCTCCAGATCGCAGTCTCTGCGATGCGGGAGACCAGCAACGAAACCGAGTGTGCCAACGCACTCATGGAGCTCGGGAGGGTCGAGAGGCTCGAGGGCCAAATCGACGTTGGTGTTCGTTACGTCAAGGAGTCGATCGAGATGATGGGCCCCGAAGCACCCGCTTGGCTGCTTGCGTGGGCACATAGGGAACTCGGCTATCTCCGTCAAACAGACGACCCCGTCGTGGCCGAGAAAGAAGCGTTGAGGGCGATCGACCTCTACAACGAAGCGGGACAACCGATCGAAGCCGCCCGTACTCATCTCTTCGTTTGTCAGTTGCGAGGATCCCAGGGCGATCTCGCTGCTGCGCTCTCCCATGCGGAGGCCGCGACGGCCGCGCTTGAAGAGGCTCCCGACCTTTAGGTCGGCCTCCGCTTATCCCTTGGCAGGAGGCGTGAAGCGGAGCACGTCGAAGCCGCGGTTGTAATCGGCGACATAGACGATCTCGTCGGTGATCCAGTAGGCAGCGCTCGCCTGGCCCCCGTAGGACATGAAGAACCCGGCCTCCTCGATCATCCCTTTCGAGGTGATCTCGAAGAAGCGGGTGCCGTGATCGTAGAAAGCTCCGGCGACGAACCCGCCGTTGTGGAAGTCGGGGTGCTCTTCGATCCAATGAGCCGTGCAGTTGCGCTGAGCAACAGGATTGCCATCAACGTAGGTGCCGTTGACGACACGGTACTCATCGATCATCGAGAAGCTCTTGGTCTTCTTCCAATTCCGAGCGTCCCACGTCATCAGTGAGCCGGCCGTCTCACTGCAGCGACCGTTAAAGGTCGTCTCGCTACCCACGATCAGGAAGTCGTCCTTGGTCTCGCGTGGCCAACGGATGCCGTGCATGTAACGGCCGTCATCGTTCCGCTGGGCGGTGGCGATCAGCTTCGGGTGAGTTGGGTCCTTGCGAACGTCGAGCAGCTGCATGGGCTGCGTTGCCGTCATGACGATTCCGTTGCGGACCTCTTCCACGTCGTGACCGCTCTGCGCCAACAGGCCATCGCCCCATCTCTCTTTGACCTCAACCGGATTGGCAGGGTCACGTAGATCCAGGATCGTGCCTTCCGACCCGTAAGCCCACTTGCAGTTGAGCACGCATGAATAGGTGTGCTCCGCCACTCCGTTGACCTTCGAGATGATCCTTGGGTTGGTCTTGTCTTCGACATCGATGATGTACACGGCATTCGTGGCACTGCCGTTCGGAGCGGTGCCGTCGTTCACGCCACTAGCCGTGTTGGGCATGACGAGGATCTTGCCGTTCCCGTCCATGTCCTCACGTGAGAACTGCCACTCCTGTGGCATCAGAACTTGACCCGTTAGCTGAGGATCCTCGGGGTCACTGATGTCGAAGATCATCACTTTGTTCTGGTCGTTCAAGTAGAAGTAGCCGTCGATGAGGCGGCCGCCGACGCCGTTCTGGGCGAGAGGGATGTGGCGAACATGCTCGACGTTGTCGGAGGCGATCCCGTTAGGGGTGGGAGCCTGCGCAACAGCGGGGATCCCCATCATCAGACACGTCACCGCGAGGGCCGCGGCCGTTCCCAAGATCCTTCTCACTCCACTCCTCCAGAATCGATCGACTCCTAGAGGATTCGTGCCCCGGCCCGGCGCTCCTGCCCTGGGCGGGGGTTAGATCAGCAGGGGGTCTGGCCCTGCTCCACGACCACCACCACCCCGGACGCGGCCACCGCACAGTCCGAGCCCCCCTGTGGCCAGGTGACCTTCACGGTGGCCTCGAGGGCATCGGCGATGCCGAAGTGTGCGTAACCGATCTCGCTCTGGGATCTGAAGGTCACTCCGTCATTGGTCCTCCGCCGGTACAGATCGGTGACCGTCTCGACCCGGAGGAGCGCTCCGACCCCAGAAGGGTTCCAGCGCTTCCCGACCAACCGGATGCCTACCCAGTTCGCGGCATCGGTCTGATTCTGGAGGAGCCAGCTCTTCCCGATCCATTGCTCGTACTCGAAGAACCCGTTGGTGACGAACAGATCCTGGCGGCCGTCACGATCGAAATCCGATACTGATACCGAATCGCCGCTCCCGCTTTCGGGGCCGCGGAACGACGAACGCCGCACCTGAACGAACTTCCCACCTCTTCGCACAAGGAGCACATCCGGGGCGTTCACCGCATCCCTCGACGGGTACTTCCCGGGCGCACCTTGCACGACGAACAGGTCGAGATCGCCATCGTTCTCGACGTCGAGCCATCCTCCAGCGCGGCCCTCGCGCGCGGACCTGTCGTCTTCGACGGTGAACGAGCCCCCCTGGTTCTTGAGGATGAGCGATCGAGTGTCGTTGATCAGGTGGAGGTCGGGGCGGCCGTCCGCATTGAAGTCACCCCACGCCGATCCATGCCACGAGCCCCCGGTGACATGTGGGATCGTGACGCGCACGAAGCGCCTGCCCTGGTTCTCGTAGGCGATCGCGGGCGCGAGGTACTGGAGGACCAGTAGGTCGGGGTCTCCATCCGAATCCCAATCGGCCCATGAAGACGAATGTGTTCGCAGTTGGTCCTCGACCCCGACGGTCTTGCGCTCGAACCTTCCCCGCATGTTGCGGTACATGACGCTGGGATAGCTCGGCCTCGCCCAGTTACCCACGTAGACATCCAGATCACCGTCGACGTCGTAGTCCATCCAGTGAACGGTGCGACTCCGCCCGTACTTCTCTTTCAAGCCGCGGTGCTTAGCAGCATCCTTGAAGCCGTCACCATCCCAAACAAGGAGCTGGTTAGGACCGACCGAGGTCCCTTCGTTCGCCCCAACACCGCAATAGAGATCGAGGCGTCCCCCTCCCGTCGCCTCTCCCCACGCGCAGCTGTGCCGGTCCACCCACGTGTCGCCGTCCCCGGCGTCGTAGCCCTTCGGGAAGTCGAGTTCGTACCGACGCCGTTCGTAAACACCCTGCCCATTCTCGTAGAAGAACGGATGCGCACCATGCCTTCCGACGAAGAGGTCAGGCCAACCGTCGGTGTTGTAGTCGACGGCGACGCTCCCCCACGTTCCCGTGACCTTCTCGGAGAGCCCGTATCGATGGGTCGCCTTAACCAGCAGCACTTCAGAATCAGCGATGGCCACGGAAGACGTCGTCAGAACGAGGACGGCAGACAGCACGACAGTTCTAGTTAGGACAGATCCTCGCCGCACCGCCCACCTTTCGTCGCGCAGGCGAACAGGTTACGGGGTTGATGAGAGATAGGTCGTGAACTTCGAACGGTATGTACCGAAAGAAGACTTGAGTTCGATATCGCCTTTGGTCGAGAGGATCGACAGCTTGCTGGGGTCGACCCAGAGGCGCATGACGTTCGAACCTTGATACTCGCCGGTGAACGTCATATCCACGTCAAGAACGAATGCGTTGTAGGTCTTACCTCCCGCACTCACAGGCTCGCGGCCCACGACCTCGAACCTGTACGAGCCATCCATCTCATCATTCTGGTCTTTCCACGAGCCCGACCAAGAATCGCCGACCTCGAGAGGGAACACCGCCGAGACGATCGCAGGATCGGGCACCATCTCTTGGTTGATCGTGAACCCGTTGTACGTGACGCTTCCAGTCAGTCTCTCGATCGCGACCTGACCTTTCGTGACGTGGTACCTGATCGTCTGACTACGCGACCCTCCATCGGCTTCGGACTCGAACGTTGCCGACGAGGATGACTGGTCGAGATAAGTAACGACGACCTCTTGCTCGGCCGGAAGGTTGCTCCGGTCGCATTTCGCCGTCTGGCAGAACTCCTCCCAACCCTTCTGACCGTAGATGTAGGAACCGTCCTGCGGCAGCGCGAGCGCGCTGCTTGAGCTCTTCTTGTTCGACGTCGACTGATCGGATGACGTGGAAGAGCCCCCGCCTTCAGAGTCGCTCGAGTTGTCCTTCTCGTCGGCAGTCTTCTTCTGGGGGCGCTTCTTTGTCCCCGACTCAAGCGCCTCGCCTGCCGAAGGAGAACTCAACTCTGAGGTCCCATCCACGCCCGCGGCTTCGTCGGCCTCAGGGGTTGGAGCACTACACGCCATAAGGAGCACAACGGAAAGAGCAGCGAGGGATCGGACCTTCATCCGGTAGACGGTAACGCGCTACGGTGGGTACGTGAGCAGAGCAGTCGTGATCACCGGTGCCTCTACGGGGATAGGCCGTTCCTGTGCCTTGTATCTCGATACCGCCGGGTGGCAGGTCTTCGCAGGCGTACGCAAAGAGGCCGATGGAGATTCGCTCGCGGCCGAAGGTTCGAACCGGCTGACACCGGTCATGATCGACGTCGCCGACCAGGCATCAATAGATGCAGCGCTGAAGCAGGTCACCGAAGCGGTGGGGACCCGGCTCGAAGGTCTCGTGAACAATGCAGGCATCAGCATGCAGGGGCCGATCGAGCACATCCCCCTCGATGACCTGCGCAAACAGCTCGAGGTCAACGTCACCGGACAGGTGGCTGTGACCCAGGCATTCCTTCCGATGATCCGTGAAGCGAAGGGTCGTGTCGTTCTGATCGGGTCGATCGGGGGCCGGACGCCATCCGCGCCTTTCATCGGCGCATACACGGCTTCGAAGTTCGCGCTGGAGGCGATCGCAGATTCCCTGCGGCAAGAGATGCGGCCGGCGGGCGTGCACGTTTCGATCGTCGAACCCGGCACGATCGTCACTCCCCTCTGGGACAAGGGTGTCGACAACTTCGATGAAGACCTCGCCAAGATCCCCCAACACCATCACGCCTACTACGAGCCTGCGATGCACAAAGCTCGTGCGATCGCAACGAAACTAACCAAGACAGGGATCTCTCCCGATGTCGTTGCTAAGAAGGTCGAGCACGCTCTGACCTCAACGCGGCCCAAGACTCGCTATCTCGTCGGCAAGGATGCTTATGCACGCGCCTACCTCGAGACCCTCATGCCGGACAAGGCACGCGATCGGCTTATCGATCGGATGTTCTTCAAGAAGTAGGAATGAACTCCCACCTCCTGGGCATAGATGCACCCGAAATGTAGGCATCACCAAGGAGGCTGATGTGGAAACAGCACGCGAGCTCTTCGAACACGAACTCCGAGACATGTACGACGCCGAGAACAAGCTTTTGAACGCTCTCGAGAGCATGGCGAGCAAGGTCACGAACCCCGAGCTGGAGAGCTCCTTCTCCGAGCATCGTTCGCAGACCGAGGGTCACATCAAGCGCCTCGACCAGGTCTTCGGTCAGATCGACCGTGCAGCTCGTCGGGAACCATGCAAAGGAATCACCGGTCTGATCCAAGAGTTCTCGGAGTTCATCAAGGACGAGAACCCCTCCGAGGACGTGCTCAACGTCTTCGCTGCTGCCGCGGCGCTGAAGACCGAGCACTACGAGATATGTGGGTACCGTTCGCTGATCCGCCTCGCCGACCTTCTCGGCCTAAGCGATGCCGCAGAGCTCCTGCAGCAGAACCTGAAGGAAGAAGAAGAGACCGCTCAGCTGCTCGAAGCGATGTCCGAGAAGCTTGGCCACGAAGTAAAGACCAGCTAAACCAAGGTTTCACTGGGGAGGGGCGATCCTGCCCCTCCCCTTCCGCGCCCCGGGGGTTTCCTCGCTAGGCTCCGATCATGAGCGCTCCCCTCGCCTCGGTCGATCCCGGTCGGCTTCAGGTCTTCCTCGACGGCCGCTGGGCCGACATCCGGAACGAGACCCGCAAGGTGCTCCAAGACCCGCTCTTCAAACCGCCTGTGGGCCTTCCGACCGAGGAAGCGCGTGAGCTCGTCCTCGAACAGGCGAAGGCTCTCGCGAAGACGCCCGGCCCCCATCTGGGCTTCCCCGAGAAATACGGAGGCTCGGGAGACGTCGGTGGTTTCGTCACCGGCTTCGAAACGCTCGCGCATGGAGATCTGTCTCTCCTCGTCAAAACCGGTGTGCAGTGGGGGCTATTCGGAGGGGCCATCCTCCATCTCGGTACCGAGAGGCACCACGACAAGTACCTGCCGGGATGTCTAAGCCTCGAACTCCCGGGATGCTTCGCTATGACCGAGACCGGGCACGGCTCAGACGTGCAATCGATCCGCACCGTCGCGACCTACGATCCGTCCTCCGATTCGTTCCTGATCCACACACCTGATTCCGACGCGCGCAAGGACTACATCGGCAACGCTGCACGCGACGGTCGGATGGCAGTGGTGTTCGCTCAACTCGTCGTCGGCGGCGAGGACCGAGGGGTTCACGCCTTCATGGTTCCGATCCGCGATGACAAAGGGAAACCTCTTCTCGGTGTCACGATCGAGGACTGCGGACACAAAGCCGGACTCAACGGCGTAGACAACGGCCGCATCTGGTTCGACGGTGTACAGATCCCGCGTGAGGAGATGCTCGATCGTCACGCTCAGGTGACCGCTGATGGCACCTACTTCAGCCCGATCGAGGATCGGACGAAGCGCTTCTTCACGATGGTCGGAACGCTCGTCACAGGTCGCGTCAGCATCTCGGGGGCCTCCGTGAGCGCATCCAAGACCGCCATGACGATCGCGATCCGATACGCGAACGCTCGACGTCAGTTCTCACCCCCGGGGAAGAAGGAAGAGGTCGTACTTCTCGACTACCGGCAGCACCAACGACGGCTTCTCCCCGCGCTCGCAACCACCTACGCACTGCATTTCGCTCAAGAGGCGCTCGTCGCGCAGTTGCACGAAGCGTTCACTACCGAGAACTATCCCGAGCGCGACCAGCGGAAGCTGGAATCGCTCGCCGCAGGGATCAAGACCGCGTCGACGTGGCATGCAACGAGCTCCATCCAGACCTGTCGCGAAGCGTGCGGAGGGGCCGGCTATCTGTCCATCAACCGGCTCCCTTCTTTGAAGGCCGACACCGATGTCTTCACAACGTTCGAAGGGGACAACACGGTTCTGCTCCAGCTCGTCGCCAAGGGTCTCCTGACCGATTACCGCGACGAATTCGGAAGCCTCGACACCTTGGGGATGATCAAGTTCGCCGCCGATCTCGTGGTCGAGAAGGTCGTCGAGCGCACCGCGGGGGCACGGCAGCTGATCCAAGCTCTGATCGACGCGGTTCCGAGGGCCGAGGCCGACACCGACGTTCTCGACCGTGGGTATCAGCTCGAGCTCTTCGAATGGCGCGAGCGGCATGTCCTCGAGGGCGTGGCACGCCGGATCAAGAAGGGTGTGGACAACGGTCGCGATCCGTTCGACGTGTTCAACGAGAGCCAAGACCACGTGTTGCTGGCCTCGCAAGCTCATATAGACCGAGTGATCCTCGAGTCTTTCGTCGAAGCACTCGACCGGTGCGAGGACTCAGCCGTCAAAGCTCTATTGGAGAAGGTCTGCGACCTCTACGCTTTGTCCACGATCGAGAAGGCACGCGGCTGGTACTTCGAGCACGGGCGTCTGTCGGGGCCGAGGGCGAAATCGATCATCTCGGCGGTGAATGCGCTGTGCGTCGAGCTACGTCCTCACGCCGAAACACTCGTGGACGCATTCGGGATCCCCGACGAGGTCCTAGCGGCCCCCATCGCGCTGGGCGAAGAAGCTGAGCGTCAAGCGGCGAAGCGCACCGGCGAAGCAGAACCCGGACTCCCCGGCTTCGCGCCACCACCACCCTGATCGTGTGGACAACATGAGCACGTTCGAGTTCGATGGCCGGACGATCGCATATTTCGAAGGCGGAGATTCCGGCGGCTTTCCGATCGTTTATCACCACGGCACTCCGTCCTCCGGGACGATCTACTCGGGTTGGGCGAAGGACGCTGCCGACCGCGGGGTCAGACTCATCGGCTACGACCGACCTGGATACGGCGGCTCATCGCGCGACCCTGGCCGTTCGATCGCCGACGCGGCCCTCGATGTTGCCGCTCTGCTGGACCATCTGGGGATCGAGAGATTCGCGACGTGGGGCATCTCCGGAGGAGGGCCGCACTCCCTCGCCTGCGCGGCCCTCTTGCCAGGTCGTTGTGTCGCAGCCGCAACTCTTGCATCCGTCGCGCCGTACGGGGCCGAGGGATTGGACTTCCTGGCGGGCATGGGCGAAGAGAACATCGTCGAGTTCACGCGAGCAACCGAAGGTGAGGATTCGATATCGCCGCTACTCGAAGAATGGCGACCCGGCATGGTCGGTGGGACAGCCGAGGACCTGATCACCGCGATGCGCACCGTGTTGAGCGAAGTGGATGCCAACGTCGTCTCTGGTGAAGCAGCGCAGTACTTCGTAGATTCGAACGACTACGCGATCGGAACCACCCATCACGGGTGGCTCGACGACGACCTTGCCTTCGTGGAGCACTGGGGCTTCGAACTCTCGGACATCTCCGTGCCGGTCTTGCTGTGGCAGGGCCACCAAGACCTGATGGTTCCGCCGACCCACGGTGAATGGTTGGCGAAGGCGATCCCCGGGGTGGACGCGCGGATCCTCCCTGAGGAGGGTCATTTAACGCTGATGCTCAACCGCGTCGCCGACACACACCAGTGGCTGAAGCATCGAGCGGGGGCTTAGCCTTTATGCCCAGGGCCCGACACCGGAGACCTTTGTCGGCGAGATACGCGTGATGAAGCCCGGCGGAGGCTCTGGCATCGGGGGGAAAGTCACGTCGGGGCCAAGGTAGACGTGAGCTAGCTCCTGGAGCAGCTCGGGCGCTCCCCCTTCGGTTATCTCAGCCGTTCCGTCGATGACGAGGTATTCCGTTAAACCCCAATCGTTCGTCTTACGCGTCTCGTAAGAGACCGTGACCCTTGGATCGCGCCGGATGTTCTTGAGCTTGCGCTGATCTCCGAGCGTGGCGATAACGATCGCGCCGTCCTCGATACCGGTCCACGCACACGTCACGTGCGGCTTCCCATCGGCATCGATGGTTGCAAGATGCGCCAGAACGCCGGAGGTGATCAGATCTCTAGCTTGCTGTGACAGCTCCATCCCTGTCCTTTCTTTTGGGGGGGCCGGGGAAGAATGCGTTCGTTGATCGGATGTACTCGCGGTAGCCGGGGCGCCTTTCCTCGATGTCTTTCTCGAGCAGTGTCACGCCCGACACCTTCATCAAGGTGACCGTCATGATGGCAGGACCGATGAGCGCAAGGACGCCAAGGTCACCGAGAACGCCGATGAGGCCGATCCCCCACCACATCGCAGCATCCCCGAAGTAGTTCGGGTGGCGCGTGTACCGCCACAGACCCTTGTCCATGACCTTGCCCTTGTTCGTCGGATCGCCCAGGAATCGTCTCAGTTGCAGATCGCCGCCTGCCTCGAAGATGAAGCCGATCGTCCACAGCAGCGCTCCTGCAGCGTCGAAAGCGGTGAAGTGGTCGGGCTCGACGCTCGTTGCGGCAACGCGGATCGGGGCCGAGACGATCCACATGACAACGCCTTGCGTCACGAAGACCTTGAAGTAGCTCTTCCACCACCATCTGTCGCGGTTCTGGCGTCGCCACTTCGCGTAGCGAGGGTCCTCACCGTGGCCCCTGTTCCGGAAGAAGATATGGAGGCCGAGCCGGAGCCCCCACAGAGAAACGAGGGTCAACACGAGGAAGCGTCGCGGCTCGTAGCCATCCGCCCACAGAGCTCCGATCAGAGCAACGATCAAGAATCCCGGCCCCCAGGCGATGTCCACGATGCTGGCGTCGCGCAGTGCCAAGCTGAGCAGCCACAACAGGGTGACGTAGCCCAGGATCACGAAGGCAGTGTTGATCATCAGTTCGGTGCCGTTCACGACTGAAGCTTGCCACTTAAGAAGCCGTAGGCTGCACGCAAAAGAGGATCCGAAAGGAGAGTCACGATGTGCCGGAGCATCAAGGTCCTAAGGGACTACGAGAACCCACCTACCGATGAGGACATCGAAGCAGCGGCGCTCCAGTTCGTGCGGAAGATCAGTGGATTCCGGAAGCCATCGCGGGTCAATGAGGGGGCCTTCGAGAGTGCCGTCGAGCGGATAACCAAGGTTTCCAAGGAGCTGTTGACCGAGCTTCAGCCCACCGCCAACGTCTGAGTCTGTCTAGGCAGCGCCCGGAGAGCAGTCGGGCACAACCAGCTTCCGCCCCGACATCACCGCGTCGAAGATCCGGTCGCGGCCCCCTCCCTGATAGTAGGCGGGGATCTTCTCGTTGGACTTGAGGTTCTCTCGCACGCGGTAGTCCCCTATCCAACGCGCCATCTCTGCTAGCGACACCGAGTTAGCGGCCAATTGGGGTTTCGTGATCGAAGCTCCGGAGGCTCCGATCCGGTCGACGAGATCGATCCCGTCGTTGTTGCGATCGAAGGTGCGGTTCAGATCGTCGGCGAGTTCTCCCCCGCGAACGGGCCACGCGCCGGTGTCTTTCGGGTACGCCGTCTGCCCGTGGTCCGCGGTGAGCATGACTACCCATTTGCCGGCTCCGACCTGCCTATCGAGAACGTTGACGAGCCTTCGAAGCTGATCGTCCTGCGCGCGCAGGACGAGTTCCTGCTCTTTGGCTTCGAAGCTCCAGGCATGGCCGGCGAGGTCGGCGCTCTTGAAGTTCACGTAGAGAAGGTCCGGAACGCGATCGCGACCGAAACCTTCCTTCCTGATCAGTTGCTCTAGGAGGTACTGATTGAAGCTCGCCATCGCAGGTGTTCTCGCAACGTCCTTCTGAGTGACCAGCGAGCGACCCATCCATTTCACATCGCGTTTGCCGTCCGACGCGTCCAGTCGACGCACGTAACGGTCGAGCTGGTCTTTGTCTTCCAGTGCCGGCAGTGAGTAGAAGCCTCGATTCGTCTTTACTACGGGAACGTCATGCGAGAGCAGGGCGACGGGATCCTTGTCGCCACCTTTGAGCCCAGCACCGTGCCCGACCATCCCGACGTGCCACGAGGTCGAGCCGAGCATCCCGGTGATGGGGCGATTCCCATTCCGTCTGTCGAACAGATCGGCCAGGGTCGGGACTTCGATCAGTGACGGATCGCTCTTGCCTAGGGGATTCACGTAGCGGCCATCGGGAAGTGGGATGCGAAGGCCGACGATCCCGTGGGTGTCGGGGAACGCACCGGTACCTATCGTCGTGTGGATCGCTGGTGTCACCGAAGGATTCGATCCGACGCTGAAGTTCACGTACGAGGCGCCGTCGGTCATCAGCTGTTCGAGATACGGCCACGACCCGGGATGCTGCTCGAGTGCGTTCCATCCGCCCCCGTCCCAGACGATCGTGACGACGAGGCGCGGGAGCTTGTCGGTGGAAGTAAACGCTCCTGTCTGAGCCACGCCATCGGGTGCTTCGTAGGAATCGAAACCGATCAAGCGAGCGGTCGTGGGGGCCAGGTCCGCCATCGTGGAACTGGTTGCGACATCACCCACCGGTTCGATGAAGCCGGGTCCGTACATGACGAAGGGAACGTGAGTGAGGTAATCCCACGGCCCCGAATGAACGAGGGCGGTTTCGCTGCCGATGAAGTTGGGTTCTTTCGGGATGAGAACGAGTTGGGGCGACCGCTTCGGGTACCAGCCCCGTCGTGACACCCGAGCGAGTTTCTGGATCTCGGAGCATCGATCCGTCGAGAAAGAGGTGGCGGGAGGCACCGTTCGGGGGGCCTCGTCGTCGGGTGCGCCGTCGCCGGTCGTTTCGGCGGCCGAGGTACATGAAGCCAGCAGCAGCCCAGCTGCTATGGCGGCGCAGAGCCGTTTCATTCGCATATCGCGTCAAGTTATCCGACGTTGAAGATCTAGCGGTTTGGGTAAGGAAGGTACCTGGCTACCTAATTGAAGGGGCACTCAAATGGCAGACCCAACGCAGGACAATCCCACTCCGCAACCGGACGAGATAGCCGAAGACACCTCTTACCCGGACCACGTCGACCCCGACGTTCCCGAGGCTGATGCACTAGAGCAGGCGCGCGAATGGTCTGGTGACCCAACGAAAACCGAACCCACGATCCCGATCGACGTCAACGAAGCGGATGCGCTCGAGCAAGAGCAAGAGCCCGGCGGCCAAGAAGAGGAGTACCGCTAACCGGTTGCTCCCGGTCTGAGGGCCTCGGCTGCCTTCCAGTGCCACCTGAAGATGTACGCGCTTAGCCCGGCTAGCGCGCCGTTCTGGAGGAGATCGACGATCGCTAGGTCTCGCTCGTCGCCTTCCGGCAGAGACCCCAAGGATCCGGGGGCCGCTATCTTGACCAAGGCATAAACAGAGATGGCCGTTGCAACCAGGGCACCTATCATGGCAGCGAAACACACGAGGTAGAGGTAGGCGCTGTAGGTGCGCGCTAATAACGAGGTGGCGAAGCCACCCTCTCGCGTGATCTCTGTCAGTTTGCTCGCGTGGAAGTAAAGAAGTAGCAGCGCGACCCCGGCAACCAAGGCGGCCTGGATCGCCTCCCCAGTGTTGATGCGGTCGATGAACTCGTCTGAATGTGAAGGCGGGTTGCCAGAATCATCGATGTAGACCCCTCCACTGAAGGGGCCTCCGTCGTAGACCTCTCCACCTGTTCCAACAACGCGTTCACCGATGTTGGCTACCACCACCGTCACTCCACCAACCAATACCAACAGGGAAACCAGGATCGTGCCTAAGAGGTAGACAACGTAAGAGCGGCGCGGCTCATACTCGTCTTTACGAGCCATTGACGCTGCCGCAAGGACGAGACCACCCACCAGAACAAGTGGAACGATCGTGTACAAGATGCCCCAGAGAGCCACGGTGCTCTACCTCCGATCCGCCGACAGATTGTCCGCGCCAGGATAGACCTCGGTTGGTCGGTGCTTGGTTAGCTTGCGAAAGCGAGGAGTTGGGTGGCCTCCGGTTCCGGTTGGACCACCGGAGGCCCGGGTCTGTAGGGGGTCCAGTCCGGGCGGTAGATCTGGAGCTTCCCGTCCTTGCCTCTGACCACATGCCATCCGAACTTATGAAAGAGGCCATGGTGCGTGCGGCAGAACAGCGTGAGATTGGCTTCTTCGGTGGGCCCCAGGGGGTACGGCACGATGTGATGTGCGTCCAAACCTGCTTTGGAGCCACAGCCGTAGAACGTGCACATGTGTCCATCGCGTTCTTCGACCACCCGCCGCAGCCACGGCGGGATCAGGCGTGAGGTGGAGCCGATGCCCGTGACGCCGCCATCTTCGTTCTCGGATACGAACTGCAAACGGGAATCGCACAGGAGCTCGGCCACGACATCGGGGTGCAGCGCGGGACCGCCGGCCACGGATCCGTTTCCCTGCTTGGATACGAGATCGCCCATCGTGATGTGGACCACCACGGTGGCGCGGTCGGGGTCGGGGTCCTCGGCTATCTGGTTGCAGGCCATGGCCACCAGCGCCTCGGCTCTGCGGGAATCGATGTTGGTAACGGGATCCTGATCGTCCTCGGGTGAGACCACTATCTTGTCCGCACCCCGGTCGATGGCTTTGACGAACCGAGCGCCATCGTCAGCTGGCAACGAGCCGCAGAAACTGAGTCGGCCGCCATCTTCTTTCCAGAAACGGAGCTCTTTCCAGCGCTCTTGGTCTTTGACCTCTTCAGACGTGACGCGATTGACCTTGTCGGCGCGTTCGCGGATCGCTCGAGGGCTCTTACGTAATGCCCAGTTCAATATCTTTGTCTCATCCTCGGGTGTGATGAAGCGAGTGAGCTCGATCAATTGATCAAGCGACAGGGCGCCTTCTCGAAACGCTTGAGTGACGAGCGGAAGATGTGGAAGCGCATGGGCGGCGTTGACCATGCGGGCTGCCCTCCAGGGCGAGATCTTTATCTGCAACGCGATCCACTGGGCGATGTTTCGGCAATCGTCCTCTAGACCTACTCGCCTCTGTTCACAGACCAGGATCCATTGAAGAAAATCGAGGTGCCCGGCGTTGACCACTGCGTTACGTCTATGCATCTCCTGGATGACGGAGTGAGAGGTCATCCGTTCGGGGTCGTTGTTCATGGTGCCCGCCTTACATCGCTTCCTACTTACCTAACCACCATATACGAACGTCTGTTCGGTAGTCAAGGGGTAGATGTAGGAAAACCTAAGGAAATGGGGTTGATAGAGCACAACAACCTCACAGCCAACACTAGTCACATCTAGAGGCGCTTAACGAGAGAAGCGCAGGATGTCGATGCCTCGCACGAGGTCGATCGAATAGACGATCTCGTCGGTGATCCAGTAGGTCGCGTAACTCGCTCCACCTACGGGCGTGAAGTAGCCGACCTCGCTGATCTGACCCTTCGGGTCGACCTCGAGGAAGCGGGCTCCGTGCTCGAAGTAACCGGACACGACGAGTCCACCATTGTGGAAGTCGGGGTGCTCTTGGAACCACGCAGCCGTGCATCCCACGGCCCCCGCGGGCGGGTTGCTATCGGTGTAAGTGCCGTTGACCATCCGGTACTCATCGATCATCTGGAAGGTGTGCGTCTTGCGCCACTTCGATGCGTCCCAGGTCATGAAAGCGCCGGAGTTCTCGTCGCAACGACCGGTGAACGGCGTCTCGCCCTGGACCAGCATGAAGCGGTCCTTCATCTGGCGAGGCCACCCGACCGAGTGGATCAAACGGTTGTCGGGGTTGGGACCGAGCGCCAAGGTTTTCGGAGCCGCAGGCTTGCGTGCATCCATCAGCCGGATCGTGCGGGCAGCCGACAGCACGTAACCGGGTGCTACCTCGTCGGTGTCGAACCCGTCGCCCGGCGTCTCTCCCCCGCCCCAGCTCGCCGCGACCTTGGGGTTCGAGGGATCCCTCAGGTCGACGATGTTGCCTCTCGTTCCATAGGCCCATTTGCAATCGAGCACGCAAGCGAAGTTGTGATCGCGCACGTTGCCCAGGGTTGCTAGAAGAGTAGGAGCGGCCTTGTCCTCGACGTCGTAGACGTAGAGCTCCCTCTGAGCTTGGTCGCTCGAGAGCAGCAGGATCTCGCCGTTGGTGTCGACGTCCTCGTTGGCGAAGTACACCGTCACCGGGGTCGTGCTGACTAGTTGCGGATCGATGGGATCGCTCACGTCGTAGATCGAGAAGTTGCGAGTGCCGGCGACGTAGAGATATTCGTCGACGAGTCGGGCGCCGCTGGCACCACCGGCATCGAAGGGGATCGTCGCGATGTGCTCGACGTTGGACGACATGAAACCGGTCGGAGCCCCGGAAACAACACTCGGCACGACGAACAGAGCTATCAGTGTCGTGGTGAGCAACAACTTCCGCACCTAAGGCTCCCCCTCCCGGGCGATATGTCCGTTTCCAAGATTCGACGCTCCGGCCCCGTCTCCCGCATCGGAGAAGGGGGATATCAAGCCGGAAGTACGGTTATGTCCACGCTTTCCCTTACGTACCGATTCTCTTAGCCGGAAATTCATCCGGCGTACGGAATCGACGCACATCGGCGTGGCCCGCACGGACCATCGAGTGGTAGCCCCGGTGGTCCCGCCATTCCAGGCTTACGGGCGATGTTCCAGATTCTCCCAGCTCGTAGCGTGGTGCTTGCCTCGAAAGGGACACCGAAAGACGGGAACCCCCGATGAGCATGGCAGCCGGAACTAGCACCTATACATCGATCTCTCCCCGCCCTAAGCGGTCAGGAAGCGCTGGCCTCAAGATCGGCGGAGCGGTCGCAGCTATCGCATTCGTGCTGGGTGGGTACTGGAGCATCACCCAACTGACCACCACGTCTAAGGCGAGCACGCCCAGCGGTGGATGGATGGACGTCTCCGGTGGCCAGATCAAGTTAGGCGCAGCACGCAAGACCCGGCAACGCGAAGGCTTCATGAGATTCACCTTGGATGTAACGGTTCAAGCCGGTGACAAAGCCCTGGTGGTAGATGGTTCGAGTTTCAGGATCGACGGCTATCACGTCTACCTCGGCATGGAGCCGGTGAAGTCTCAGCCCTCGGTCAAGAAGATCAGGGCCGGGAAAGAGATGGATTTCACACTCACGTACCAAGTAACAGATGACGCCAACGATTTCACTCTCATCTACGAAGGTGGAGCACACGTCCCATTCGAGGTGAAGAAGAAGAAGAACTGAATATCTACCCATAGCGCGAACCCTCCCTCCCCCGCGCTACTAAGAAGGCCGGTCCCCGCCCCCGGGACCGGCCTTCGCTTTTCTCAGGTTTGGGTTAGGAGATTAGGCGGCGGCCTATGACCATCCTTTGGATCTGGTTGGTGCCTTCGACTATCTGGAGACCTTTGGCCTCGCGCATCAGGCGTTCTACTGGGTACTCGGTTATGTAGCCGTAGCCTCCGTGTAGTTGGACTGCGTCTGTTGTTATGCGCATGGCGGCGTCTGAACAGAAGAGTTTGGCTTCCGCGGCTTCGATCGAGTAGTCGTGGCCCTCGTCTCGGAGGCGGGCTGCGTGGCGGTACAACGCTCGGCCCGCGTTTATCTGGGTGGCCATGTCGGCAAGCATGAATTGGACCGCTTGGTTCGAATTGATCGGACGATCGAACTGTTCTCGGTCTGAGGTGAACCGCAGGGTTTCATCGAGAGCTCTTTGGGCGAGTCCGATCGAACACGCTGCTATCCCCAAACGGCCGGAATCGAGGGATGCGAGAGCGATCCGGAATCCTTGGCCCTCTTCTCCCACCAGATACTTGGCCGGAACAACGGCATCGTCCAGGGTCAGCATCCAGGTGGGCGACGAGCGCCAGCCCATCTTGTCTTCCTTCTTACTTCCGGAGAACCCTTCGGTCCCCTTCGGGATGATGAAGGCGCTGATGCCCTTGCTTCCCGCGTCGCCCGTGCGAGCCATCACCAGAACGCAGTCGGCTTCGTCTCCGCGGGTGCAGAAGACCTTCGATCCGCTCAGACGGTAGGAGCCGTTCTCCTTTACCGCTTTGGTCGAAAGAGCCGCTGCATCCGAGCCCGAGTGTGGTTCGGAGAGTGAGTAAGCGCCGAACCACTCCCCTGCACAAAGCTTTGCAAGTACGTCCTTCTTCAGCTCGTCGCTCCCGAAGCTGTTGACCGCGAACGCGCACAGCGTATGGACGGACAAGCCGATCGCGAAGCCGAGGTAGCCCCGAGCGATCTCCTCTACGACGGCGAGGTAGCTCGCGTACTGCATGCCGCCGCCCCCGTACTCCTCTGGGTAAGCGATCCCGGTGAGTCCGAGCTCGGCGAGCTGCTTGTAGAGCGGCGCTGGGTCCTCACTTCGCTCTTCGTACTCGGGGGCCGCCGGGATCAGCACCTCGTCCGTGAACTCGCGGACCATCTGCAGTAGCTGCTGCTCGTCTTCGTTGAGGAGTCTCAGGTCCTGTGGCATGAGTTAAGAGGATATCCAGGCATCGATCGCTGCGAGGAGACGCTGTTTCGTGGTGTCTGGGGCGAAAGCCGCCCTCGCAGCGCGCCGCTGTAGTTCGGCGAGGCCCGGAGGGCCGAGCCTGGCCAGCCGCGAGACATGCTCGAGCTCGTCGGTGAGTGTCGTGCCGAAGAACGGCGGGTCGTCGCTATTGACCGTGACGTTCACACCGAACTCGTACAACCGGGGGAACGGATGGGCATCGAGTGACGGGAAGATCCCTAGAACGACATTTGACGACGGACATACCTCGACGGGTGTCTGATCGTGAGCCAGCCGCTTCAGCAACGATTCATCCTGGGCCGATGCGACTCCATGTCCGATCCGGTCCGCCCCGAGATCATCGAGCGCAGCCTCCACATTTGCGGGGCTACCGGTCTCACCCGCGTGAACCGCAAGACCCAGCCCCATCACATCGGCGGCTTCTCGCAAGACTTTGAACTCGCGCTCGTGAACGCTCCCCTCGATGCCGGTCAGACCGAGGCCAACGATCGGTGCGTCGGCGTTCTTCACCAGCTCGATCGTTTCCTCCGCATGTTCAACCCCGAGATTGCGAACCGCGTCGACGATCAGATTTATCTCGAAGCCGGGCCCTGCCTCCGCGAAGCCGTCCCGGACCGCGGCCCACATCGCTGACGGATCCATGCCGTTGCGAACGTGGGTCAACGCAGTGAACGTGACCTCCGTGTAGAGGATGTTCTGGGCCGCCTGCTCGCGAGCGAAAGCCGCAGCTACTGCCCGAAGGTCTTCGGGTTCTCGAATGAGTGCGCTCACCGCGAGGTACACATCGACGAAGTGTTGGAAATCGGTGAATGGATTCGGGTACGAGCCGTTGACCAACCCCAGCGTCCCCGGCTCGACCTGATGGCGGCGAGCCAGTTCGAGCGCAGTCGCCGCAGTCACCGTGCCCTCTAGGTGGACGTGGAGCTCGACCTTTGGCAGCGAAGCGATCTCTTTCGACATGTCGCCGAGATTAGACCTCCTCCCATTACTCTTGTCGTTGAGGACAAAGCCTCAAACCCCCCCGAACCCTGACAGGAAGTGACCGCTTGGCATGAGGATCGAGGACCGGACGGGAGACTCCCTCGCCGAGGCGACGATCACCGTCAACGATGAAGAACTGGTCGATCTGCTTGAGGGCATCGCCGACGTGATCGAGAACAAGCGCGAGCATCTTCACTTCCAACAGCTCGGCGGCCCTCAGCTGGTGCTTCGTCGTTCCCAAGATGACGACGACGATCCCCTCGGCCGCCAGATGGACTGGTGGCTCGGCCCCGCCGTTCTCTTCGGTGCGATCTTCATCATCATCGGCATCATCGCGACCATCAGTTGGGCGACGGGCCTTACCTGATGATCGGCCACAGAGACGTCTCTCTAACGAAGCTCGGCTCCGAGACGTTCGATCTCCTAGTGATCGGCGGAGGGATAACGGGAGCTGGCATCGCCCTCGATGCTGCATCGCGTGGCGCCAAAGTTGCCTTGGTCGAACGGAACGACTTCGCGTCGGGAACCTCGAGCAAATCCTCCAAGCTCGTTCACGGTGGGCTCCGATATCTCGAGAACTACGAGTTCGGCCTCGTGCGCGAGGCAGCACAAGAACGTGACCTTCTACGAGTCCTTGCTCCCCAACTCGTCGAGCCCATCCCCTTCGTCCTGCCGGTGCGTGACAAGTGGATGCGTGCGAAGTTCGGCGTTGGGCTGTGGGCATACGACGCGCTCGCGTCCTTCAAGAATCTGCAGGTTCATCGCTACCTCGGTGTCAACGAGACCGAGGATGCGGTTCCCGTGATCCCCAAAGGCAAGATCAAGGGTGGTTTCCTCTTCTACGACTGCAAGAACGACGACGTCCGGCTGGTGATGGAGGTCCTCGTCCAGGCCGTTCGCTACGGCGCGGTCGTGGCCAATCATCTGCCGGTGCGCGACATCGCCGGAGGCAGCGAGAGCTGCAGGGTGACCGTAGAGAACACCTTCGACGGCACGCAGTTCGAGATCAACGCCAAGCGCGTCATCTCCGCCGCGGGTGTGTGGAGCGACCACGTCGAGCATCTTGCGAATCCCGAGGCCCCCGAGCGCACGCGCCCCAGCAAGGGCATCCATCTGGCCTTCCGCCGGGAGCAGCTCCCGCTCGCAGAGCATGCTGCTTTCATCCCGGACATCGATCGCCAGCGCATGCTGTTCGTGATCCCCTGGCTCGATGCCGTGATCGTAGGAACGACAGACACCACCTACTCCGGCGATCTCGACTCTCCGACCGTGGACGCGGCCGACCGCGCTTACGTCCTCGACTCGGTCAACTCGGTCTTCCATCTCGGACTCACCGAGAGCGACATCTCGGGGGCCTGGGCGGGGCTTCGACCGCTCGTCCAAGGGAAAGCCGGGTCGACCGCCGACCTATCCCGCCGGCACCACATCTACGAGATAGCTCCCGGCGTCATCGGGATCACGGGCGGGAAGCTGACGACCTACCGGCGCATGGCGCGCGACGCGGTCGACCACGTCGTCGCGAACCTGGGCATCGATGCCAAATCGAAAACGCGCTGGATCCGGTTGGGCACCAGCGACCTCGAAAGTCTGAAACTCGCCGTCGGACGACGCGCTGCGAAGCTTGGCCTCTCGAAGGGCGCCACCGCGAACCTCGTGCGCTGCTACGGCGACAGAGCCATGGGCGTTCTCGACATCGCCGAGGCCGAAGGGCTCGCCGGCCCTCTGGTCCCGGGCGCGCAACCCATCCAGGCCGAGGCTCTCTACTGCGCGCGGAACGAGATGGCCGTTCACCTGAGTGATCTCCTTGCACGCCGGACGCGCTTGGCACTCACCGACCCTGCTGCAGGGATCGGTAGGAAGGGCCGCGCGATCGACCTCCTGTCCAATGAGTACAGCTGGGACCAGGGACGCACCGACTTCGAGGTCGAGATCTACCGGCGAGACATCGAGCACGAACGCGGTCTCCCTCTCGGAGCCGACATCGAAGAGACCGCTCCCTCTCATAACGCAGGAGCAAGTTGATGCTGGAAGCCGAGCCGAAACTGGTTCGTTCAACGGACGGAACGATGATCGCCGTTCGTGTCTTCGGCGAAGGCGACGGCATACCTATCCTTCTGGCGAATGCCGTTGGAGCGAACCTTTCAATCTGGTGGCATGTCCTCGAGGACCTGACTCAAGAACGCCGGGTTATCACATGGGATCACCGCGGGATGTTCGAATCCGGCCCGCCCGCAACAGACCGCCTCGACGCGACCGCTCACACACAAGATGCCCTCGCCGCTATCCGTTCCCTGAAGATCGAGCGCTTCCATCTTCTCGGCTGGAGCTCCGGGGGCCGCATCGCTCTGCAGATAGCCCAAGAGCACCCCGAGCGCGTCGCCAGTCTCTCGCTCGTTTGCGCCGGCTACGGCCACGCGCTGAGCGCGCTGTTCCGTCTCGAACTGAATGCGTTGCTCCCTCGCTTCGCGAACATCGCCAAGTACATCGCCGGACCACTCCACGCAGCCTTGAGGAACTTCGTAGCCCGGCCCGAGGTTGCGGGCCTCGTGCGTCAGTCGGGAGCGATCGGCGCCACCGCAGACACCCAAGCATTCGTCGGCTACCTGAAGGGCCTCGCCGACGCGAACCCTCGCCGCCTCTTGGCCAGCTATCACGCCGTCTCGGGCGACCCCGCAGCGGATCTTCTCAGCGAGATCATCTCGCCGACTCTAGTCATCGCCGGAGAACACGATCAGTTCACGTCTCGCGCGGTGACCACCGAGATCCTCGCCAAGATCCCCGACGCCAAACTCGAGATCTACGAAGACGCCACTCACTACCTACCTATCGAGCACCCCAGCAAGCTCGCCTACGACCTGGCGAAGTTCCATAAAGAGATCGAGAACTCACTCAAATAAATAGCTTCTGGACCGCCAAGCTCTTACGAGCGGCCTGCGTCGGGAGCACCCGCATCGCTTCGCTCGCTCATCCTCGGCCCTGCGGGCCATCGTCCAGCGCTCCCTCATGCAGGCCCCTCGACGAGCTTGGCTTTTGCGGGCTGCCGACTACTTCGGTTGCTACCTCTAGGGCTCGGTTGTAGGTGAGGCGCGTTTTTCCTTGCTGCGGGTTTTCTCTTCTTAGGTAGCCGCCGTAGATGGCGTGGCCTGCATTTAGCCAGTGGCAGTCGACGTCTTCGAAGCCTGATTCTTCTAGCCAGCGGAGTTGGTCGATGAGTGGCGAGGGCTTATCGAAGGGGTCGGGGTGGCGGAAGTAGTTCCAGTCGACCTTTCGGAAGCTGTCGTAAAGGTCCGGACGCTCCATGGACGTCGCTTGTTCTTCAGCCACCGAGTCCCAGGTTGCACTGAACACCTCGTTCGCTTCGGCTCGTTGTGGCAACACGAGGTCGGCGATGAGCAGTGCACCACCCGCGTTCAGGCGGGCGAAGGCTGCGTCGAATAGGTCTTTCTTCTGTTCGGCGTCGAGGTGGTGGATGCACAATGACGAGACCACCAGGTCTGCTTTGTTCATGTGGCCGAACCATTCCTCGGAATAGATATCGAACGGCTCCACGCGGGCTCGGTCGCCGAAGTCGGCTAGCTCGCCCGTGGTTCTAGAGCGCATCTCTTCGGATCCATCCAGTGCGAGTAGTGATGCCTGCGGGAAACACTCCAGCAGCACGCGGCTCAGCTTGCCTTCGCCACAGGCGAGCTCAACCACCCGCGCAGGACCTTCAACATCAAGTGGTGCCAGGGTGGCAAGAACGGCCATCTGTTCCGCCCGGCTGGGAACGGCTATCGGAGCTACCGATGCGTAGAACGTGCTGTCTTCCTCGGACCAGCCTTCTGGGTCGCTCATCACCTCAGCTTGAGGCGTTCCTCCGGCGACGTCCAGGCCTCGACGTGCCATGGGGTCCGGGTGCCCACCGCCAGCTCGACGGCCGGGTCGGGGGTACCCGCCACCGTAGCCAGCGGAAGGACACCGGCCCATATCGGAAGCTCGTGATCTTCAAGGTCGTCACTGACAGGGCCGCTTCGCACCTTGGCCGAGGCCTCGGTGATCGGCATGGCCACCACCTCGGTCTGACGGAACTCGGTGTTCGACGGACCCCGTATGTGGTCCCACCGCCCAGGAGCGACGTGCTCGATGAAGGCTTTGAGGGCCGCGAGTTTCTCGGTGGCATCGGAAACGTGCCGAGCCCGGCCCATGACCACCGCCGAGCGGTAGTTCATCGAGTGATGCAGCGCCGAGCGGGCCAGAACCAAGCCATCGACCAGAGTCACCGTCACGCATAGGTCGGCCTCGCCCTTCAGGTGGCGGAGCATCCGGCTGGCGGGTGACCCATGCAGGTAAAGGGTCTCGCCGATGCGGGCGTGGATCGTGGGGATCACGACCGGCGAACCGTCGACCACGAAACCGACATGGCAATGGAGTGCCTCGTCCAGGATCGAGTGGATCAACTCGGTGTCGTATGCGCCCCTCTCCGGCATGCGTTTGACGGTGGTGCGCCCGCTGGGGGTGATCGTCGCCACGTTTCTCTCCTGGACTCGGCCATATCTCTTGAACTTCGGATATCGTTTGTTATAGTACAAAGTGATGAACGTACTAGAACGTTATCAGATAGCCGGGGAGGGCGCCACGGATATCGCGGCGACCATCGAGGCGGGGATCCGCGAGGGCCGCATACCGGCCGGAGCCCACCTTCCCCCCGTTCGAACCCTGGCTGTCGCCCTTCACGTGAGTCCCGCGACGGCCGCGGCCGCCTACGGAGTGCTTCGCTCGCGAGGGCTCGTTATCACCGGGGGCCGGCGAGGGACTCGGGTCCGTGAACGGCCTCCCCTCCCCGTGCGCTCGGTGGCTCCCTTGCCCGACGACGTTCGCAACCTTCGCCACGGGAATCCGAATCCCGAGTTCCTCCCCGACCTGACCAATTTCGTGGGGGCCGGACGCACGCGTCTGTACGGAGAAGAGGCCAACGTGCCGGAGCTCCTCGATCTTTCTCGAGTCCGCCTACGCGCCGACGGCATCCCGGCCGACGAGATCGCGATCGTGGCGGGAGCTCTCGATGGCGTCGAGCGCGTGCTGCAAACGCACGTCTCCCCCGGCGACAAGATCGCCGTCGAAGATCCCGGCTACTCGAACGTCTACGACCTGTGCTCGGCCATGGGGCTGAACCTCGTCGGGTTCGATGTGGACGACGAAGGGCCGGTGCCCGCGGCCCTCGATACCGCGCTTCGTAGTGGGGTACGCGCTGTCGTGGTTACCCCTCGAGCCCACAACCCCACGGGCGCATTGATCTCCCCCGAGAGGGCCGAGGACCTTCGCCTTGTCCTTGGGAGGTATCCACATGTCCTCGTCGTCGAAGACGACCACGCGGGGCCCGTGGCCGGAGGAGCCCATCGGACACTGGCCGATGCCTCACACGAACGTTGGGCGGTTGTTCGATCGGTGAGCAAGTCACTCGGCCCCGACCTTCGCCTCGCTGCGGTCGCCGGAGACTCCACCACCATCACGAGGGTCGAGGGTCGTCAGTTGCTCGGCACCGGATGGGTGAGTCACATCCTGCAGCAGACCGTCGCCGCGCTCTGGGCCGACCCGGTCATCGAGGCTTTCCTCGAGGAAGCGACCGACGCCTACGCACAGAGACGGCGTGCGTTGATCGGTGCGCTAGAGGCCCGCAATATCCAATCTCATGGTCGAAGCGGGATGAACGTCTGGGTTCCTGTGTTCGAAGAAGCTCCGGCGATCGCGGCCCTCATGGAATCCGGCTGGGCAGTGGCGGCCGGCGAACGCTACCGGCTCAACGCTCCCCCGGCCCTGCGCATCACGATCTCGACGTTGGAACCCTCCGAGGCCGAAACACTCGCTGACGCGATAGCCGACGCAGTCAAGCCACGCACACGCACCCACAGCGCCTAAAGATCACGTCTGACCTCAAAAGGTGGGCCTCAGGCGCCAGAAACGAGAGCAGACGCGATCTGTTTAGAGCGTTTTCAGGAACTCCCGGATCGCCATGTTGACCTTGAGGGGGTCGGCGAGGTTCGAGGAATGGCCGGCACCTTCGATCTTGATCACTTCATCCGCGTTCGGCAGGCCGTCGGCAAGCTTCTGCGCCTTCTCCATCGGGATCGCCACATCTTCCGTTCCGTGCAGAACGAGGGCCGGACAGCGGATCTCGCTCAACCGATGATGAAGATCTTCCCGAGACGTCAGTGTCGCGAACATCGCAGCCAGATCCGGGTTCGTGCGAAGCCACTTCGAGGCCCAGTAGCCCTGATCGACGTTCGGTCCGAGGATGATCTGCGCGACCGTTGCGGCGATGCCGGCCCGATCCTCCCCCGCGACCCACGCCTCGAGCAACGACTCGTACATCGGCATCATGGTGGGGTCTTCGACGCCGGCCTGGCTGTCGATGAACACGAGGCCGCGAACTCGCTTCGGCGCGGTGAGCGCAACACGCAACCCGATGAACCCGCCTTGCGACATGCCGATGTGCACGAAGCGATCGACGCCAAGACCGTCCAGGAGTTCCAGCTCATCATTCGCAGAGTCCCAGTAGGTGCTCTTGTCCCCTACCTCGGTGGCACCATGGGAGCGTTGATCCCAAACGATGCACCGGTACTCGGACAAGAGTTCGGCTACCTGGAGCTCCCACATCTCGTGATCCATCAGGAAGCCATGAGCGAACACGATCGCAGGCGCGTCACCACCCGAGTCGTGGAAGTGGAACCGGCCGGCCTTCAGATCTGCGTGTGGCATGGCCGAGACTCTAGACCCTGGCCAAGGTGCTTGCCTAGCTGCTAGACCTTCAGATTGATGGCGTCCTTGAGGACCTCGAAGGTGGCGGGAGTGGTGCCGAGGAGCTCGCCATCGGCCTCCACCAGGATGGGCCGGTCGCACTCGACCGAGAGCCTCACTCGTTTGGCCTCGAATATGTCGGGATGTGGGATGTGGTTGCCCTTGTAGACCTTCGGCATGATCGCGATCGCTTCTCGCTTGCGTGCGTGTTCGATCTGGATGTCGAAGAGGCCGTCGGTGGGGGCAGCCTTTGGCGCGATCTTCATCCCCCCACCGAAGAACTGACCATTGGCAACAACGAGGTTGTTCATCTTTCCCTCGTAGGTTCTGTCAACCAGGTCAACCTTCACATCGGCGATCCTGTGCTTGCGGAGCGTGAGCCAGAAAGCGAAGAAGTAGACGGTGGGGCCGAGCCATCGTGGGAGTTTGGCGGCGGTCTCTACAGTGGCGGCGCCGATACCGACCTCGGCGATGTTGGCGAAGTACCTGACGTGCGTCTGGCCCTCTCGTTGCAGTGTGATCTTGCCGATATCGATCGTGAAATGTTCGTCACCATCGAGGTGCGCAACCGCATGCGAAGGCATGGCCGGGATGCCGAACGTCTTGATGAAGTCGCACCCGGTCCCGGCAGCGATAACCCCAAGAGCGGCTTCGGGGTTGATCGCCTTGTCGTCTTCGAGCATCCCGTTGACGACTTCGTGGATCGTGCCGTCGCCGCCGACCGCGACCAGAAGGTCCTTACCGGCTTTGAGTGATTCGCGCGCGATGTGAGTGGCATGGCCGGGGCTCTCGGTCATGCGGATCTGATACGCCATCTCTCGTTTGTCGAGGTTCTCGACGATCTCCGCGAGGTTCTTGCTGACCTTGCCGCGGCCCGCTCGAGCGTTGACGATCAGGATCGCCTCGCCGAATCTCCGGCTCACAGCCCCAGGGCTCCGGGATTCATGATCCCCTTCGGATCGATCGCTTTCTTCACCGCTCGAAGAACCTCCCACCATCCGCCGAGCTCCTCCGCGAACCAAGGAGCCTTCGTCCGACCGATCCCATGGTGGTGACTGATCGAACCGCCACTGTTCAGACAGTTGCGCATCGCCAGCTCCCACCACTTGTCCAGCTTCGTGCGAGCCTGGTCATCGTCCTCGCAAGCAGCTGCGATCGTGAAGTAGAGGCACGCGCCGTCAGGATAGATGTGACTGACATGGCAGCCGACAAGGTCTGCTTCTGGGGTCAGGGTTTCCTTGATCGAGTGATAGAGGTCTCTCAGAACCGTCCACGTTCCGGACACTTCGATCGTGTCGACGACACCGTGGGGGCCGAGGAGCCCTTCGCCCGCCATCAATCCTTTGAACTCGTCCACTGCCCTATTGCGGTGCTGCCACCAGTGTTCGACCAGGTGATCGTTGCCGTGCCTGCCGTTGGCGAGGTCTTGCGCCTTGCGCGCTCTTTCGTTCGCATGCTGGCCGTGGAACGACATGACCATCAGCGGGCCCTGTGGCTCGTCGGGATGGTTCCGGAGGAACAACATGGCGTCCTCACGGTCGTAGAGGCGAAGAACCGTCGGCTCTAGCTTCGCCTGAGCGATAGCTCGCGCTGCCTTGACGCCATCGGTCATGTGCTCGAAACGGATACAGCGATCGGAACGGGGGCCGAGGAGCGGACTGATCCTCAAAGTCACGGCCGTCACTATGCCGAGTGTTCCCTCCGAACCGATCATCAGACTTGCGACATCGGGACCGGCCGAGCGACGCGGGACGATCTTCGAGCGGACGACCTCTCCGCCGGGAAGTACCGCCTCGATGCCGGCGATGAGATCCTCGATGCCTCCGAATGCGGACGACAGTTGGCCGCAAGCGCGCGTCGCGACCCATCCGCCGACGGTGGAGATGTCGTGGGACTGAGGTTCGTGACCCGTCATGTACCCCTGCTCGGCGAGCGCCTCGGCGAGTTGGGGGCCGCTGATACCCGCTTCAACAGTGACGAGGAGACTCTTGGTGTCGATGTCACGGATCAGCAACATCACGCCCATGTCGACCACAACGCAGTTCTCGGGTTCGATCCCTCTCACCACGCTAGAGCCAAGGCCGAAGGGAACGATGGGTGTTCCGGTCTCCTGAGCCCACGCCAGGATCTTGGACACGTCTTCGGTCGAGTCTGGTCTGACAACGCACAGGGGTTGCGGTTCGGCCCCGGAGCGCGCGTCCAGTTGCGCAATCGGCGACCAATCCCGCCCGTGATTTATCAGGTCCTTGGTGTCGGTGGTCACTTTCTCCTCGCCTATCAGCCCGGCGAGGGCGGTGGCCTCAGACCCGCTCAACTACCGTCGCTATCCCCTGGCCGACCCCGATGCACATCGTGGCGAGGCCGTAGCGAGCCTCTCTACGCACCATCTCGTGAACGAGCGTCGTGAGGATGCGAGCTCCGGAACACCCAAGTGGGTGGCCGAGTGCGATGGCTCCCCCATTGACGTTCACTTTGTCTCGATCGAGACCGAGTTCTTTGATGCACGCGAGGCTCTGTGCCGCGAAGGCTTCGTTGAGTTCGATCAGATCGATGTCGTTGATGTCGAGGTCGGCTCGGGCAAGCGCCTTGCGGGTCGCAGGAACGGGGCCGAAGCCCATCCGGCGGGGTTCTACTCCCGCCACCGCGCTCGTAACGATGCGGGCGAGTGGCTTCCAGTTGTTCGCTTCCACGGCTTCCTGGCTCGCGATCAGGACGCTTGATGCTCCGTCGTTCAGACCAGAGGAGTTACCTGCAGTGACGGTGCCGCCTTTCTCGAACGTGGGCTTGAGAGTGCCTAATTTCTCCAAGGTCGTATCGGGCCGCGGTGGTTCGTCTCGGTCGATGACGATCGGATCACCTTTGCGTTGCTGCACTTCGACCGCAACTGTTTCGTCTTTGAAGCGGCCCTCCTCGAGGGCCGCGACCGCCCGGCGATGACTCTCGAGTGCGAACTCATCTTGTTCCTGTCGAGCGATCCCGAGATCTTTCCCGAGGGTTTCGGCTGTCTTGCCCATCGGATCCGAGCCGTACATCGCGTCTAGTTTCGGATTCACGAAACGCCAGCCGATCGCCGTCTCATGCATCTCGAACTCACGATCGAAGGGCTTGGAGTGCTTAGCCATCACGAAGGGGGCTCGCGTCATCGACTCCGAGCCTCCAGCGATGATCAGATCGGCTTCCTCGGACCGGATCTCGCGGTAGCCGCAGTTGACGGCCTCGAGGCCCGAGCCGCAGAGCCGGTTGACGGTGGCTCCGGGAACCTCGATCGGGAGACCTGCGAGCAGCAGCGCCATCCGGGCGACGTTGCGGTTGTCTTCTCCGGCCTGGTTGGCTGCCCCCCACACAACGTCGTCGACATCTCCGGTCGGGATCTCGTTGCGCGTGACCAGAGCCGCGATGACGTGGGCAGCGAGATCGTCGGGCCGGATCGAGGCGAAGGCTCCGCCGTAGCGCCCCATGGGCGTGCGGCACGCATCGATGACGAAGACCTCTCTCATGGGGTCCATCCTGCCATGACGATTCCTTGGCCGGAGAGCAGCAATTCTGTGGCGAAGGAGCCGCAAATAGTGATGCTGCTTTTACTAAAAACCAGAGAGGGCCTCTAGTAGTTCGGGGAGGGTGGTGATGGTGGCGTCGGGGGTGACGTCGTGGGCCGGGACTAGGGGGTTCGGGCGGAGGACCGTCTTCATGCCGAAGCTCTTTGCTCCGTGGATGTCGTCCCACGGGCGGTCCCCCACGAACACGGCTCCGGCGGGGTTCTCGAGCCCGAGCGCAGCGAGGGCCGCGCGGAAGGCTTCGGGGTGGGGCTTGGTGAACGGTAGCTCGCTCGTGTAGAGGCGAGCATCGATCAGGTCGCGCAGTCCGGCGTCCTCCAGAAGCTCCTCGTGGAAAGCCGCGGGCCAGAGAGTGTTGGACAGCAGGCCGATCTTCAGTCCCCGCTCCTTGAGCGCAGCAAGAACGGGGGCCGCGTCGGGGTCGTGCTCGATGTGGGGGCGAAGCTCGTCCAGGTGGAAGCCGGTCGCCTCGCGCAACGACTCAGCCGCTACTTCGACACCGAACTCCTCCACCACGCGGCCGATCAGTTGTTCGACGGAAGCACTCTGTTGAGTCGTGCGCGAGATCTCCCACAGCTCCGCCTCGATCGCGCCCAGTCTGAGAACAAGTTCTTCGTGACGGTCGGGGTCGGGCGAGAGGTGGTGGGCGACGCGGCTCCATGTGTCGACCTCGTAGATGACCTCGATCGGCTTCGTGAGAGTTCCGCCCCAGTCGAAGATCACCGCCTGGATCGTCATCAGATCTCCAACGACGTGTAGGACACGACCCCACGGTGCAGACCGTGTACCGCGTCGGCGAGTCGATCGCTTACCTCGCCCGGTGGAACTATCTCGGAGATCTGACGAAGAAGATCGAGAAGTTGTTTGACGGCACGGACGAAGTCTCCGGGAGCATCCTCTGCATCTAATACCTTCCCCAGTTCTTCTCCGCGAGCCCAGTCGTATGCCTTCGATGCGAACCCCGGGTCGGGCTCGCGCGTCAGGTCAAGACGCTGTTCCTGCTCCCACCCTCGGATCTGCCGGAAGAGATCCATGAGCTCTCTCCAGACACGTTTCGTCTCCGGGGTTGGAAGGTTCGGGGGTGGCGGCCCTTCTGGGCCGCGCGTTTCGTACACCAGCGTGGAACAGAGGGCCGCGATCTCCGGAGCGTCCAAGCCATCGAGCAAGCCTCGCTCGACCGTTTCGACCACCAGCAGGTCCGACTCGTTGTAGATCCCGGTCAAAGTCTCGCCCTTGCGCGTCAAGGTCCAGTCTTTGACGTAGTCCATCGATTCGAGGACCGCGAGCACGAGATCGAATCGGCGCGCCAAGGTCCCGGTCGCACGGTTGATCTGCCTCTCGACCGCAGCGATATCTCGCTCGAGACGAACCGCCCGTTCGGCGAAGTGCATGTGGCGACCAAGCTCCGGACACCTGGCTACCGGATGGCGAGCAACCGCCTCCCTAAGGGCCTTCAGCTCATCCGTGTCGCCCTCGGCTCCGAGTGGCTCTACGTCTTCGGCGACGAACGCCTTCAGCTTCTTAGCGATATCGCGTCGCTCTTCGGCGGAACCGACCCGGTGACGATCCCCTACCGGAAGTGATCCCAGTCGCAACGGTGGCTCGGGTAGGTCATTAGGTCCGAACCTCACCAGCGACGCGTTGCTCGCGACGGCCAGGATCCGAGGTTTGTTCTCGGAGCGTCGTTGCATCACCTCCACCACGAGATAACGCCCGTGCCTCTTCCCCGCGAGCACGTCGATCACATCCCCCGGGGAAAGCACGCCGAAGGAATCTTTCACCTGCTTCGTCCGCGACCGTGCGCTGCTGGTCCGGCCCTCGACCTTCTGGAGCCTGATCTTCAGCTCTCGGTACTCCTGGAAGTCGCCGAGCTCGCATTCCATCCGCTCCCGGTAGCTGGCCAGGTAAGCGTCGTTCTGGTCGCGGGTCCGTTCCAGGCGCACGATCGACCGGTCCGACTGAAACTGGGCGAACGAGGAGTTCACCAGGTGTTCGGCCTCGTGAAGGTCGTAGTTCCGAACGAGGTTCACCGCCATGTTGTAGCTAGGTTGGAATGACGATCGCAGCGGATACGTCCGGGTGGACGCGAGCCTCGTTATCTCGTCGAAACGCGTGAACTTCTGGAGCAAGACCACCGCATGGCCGATCTCGTCCTTGCCGCGTCGACCCGCTCGACCCGAGAGCTGCGTGAACTGTCCGGGGGTCATCAGCTCGTGCTTCTCCCCCGTGAACTTCATCAGGGATTCGATGACGACGGTACGGGCGGGCATGTTGACCCCCACGGCGAGCGTCTCCGTGGCAAAGACCACTTTGACGAGTCCGCGGGCGAAGAGATCCTCGACCACCTCCTTGAACGGAGGGATCATCCCAGCGTGGTGCGCGGCTATCCCTCGTTCGAGCCCCGAGATCCAATCGGCATACCCCATGATCTCGAGCTCGGCGGGGTCGAGATCTGCGATGCGGGAATCCGCATACTCGACGATCTCGGAGCGCTCTTCGGCGGTCGTGAGGCGGATCCCCTCGCGGAGGCATTGACGGACGGCCTCGCTGCATCCCTTCCGCGAGAAGATGAAGTAGATGGCCGGCAACATCTTCTCGGCCCACAGCATGTCGACGACGTCCGTCCTGTAAGGGGTCTTCACGGGACGTCCGACGTTGCGGCGGCCTCCCCTTCTAGGTCGGGGGCCGCCTCCCCGGCGTTTGCGAAGATCGAACTCTCTGCCCCGAGGGTTAGGGATGATCTCTTCGCCTCGCTTGATGAACATCGGGATCAGTTCATCCGAACCCATGTACCAATGCCGGAGCTCGACCGGTCGCTTCTCTTCGATGATGACTTCGGTCCTGCCCCGCAAGGTCTGCAACCACTCGGCGAACTCCTCTGCGTTACTGACGGTCGCCGAGAGCGAGATGATCTGAACGTCAACCGGTAGGTGGATGAGGACCTCTTCCCAGACGGCCCCGCGGTACCGGTCCTGCAGGTAGTGAACCTCGTCGAGCACGACGTATCTAAGCCCGCGCAACGCTTTCGAGTCTTCGTAGATCATGTTGCGCAGGACTTCAGTGGTCATTACGACTATCGATGCGTCGCCGTTGATCGAGTTGTCGCCGGTAAGGAGCCCGGCCTTCTCCGGCCCGTAGACGCTCACGAAGTCACCGAACTTCTGATTGCTCAGTGCCTTGATGGGGGTCGTATAGAAGGTCTTGCCGCCGCCCTGTATCGCCATCCACGCCGCGAACTCTCCGACCACCGTCTTGCCGGACCCTGTTGGAGCCGCAACCAGAACGGAAGAACCGTCGGCCAACGCGAGACATGCTCGACGTTGGAAATCGTCGAACGGGAACCCATATGAGCTCTCGAACTCCGTTACAAGCGGGTCAACCTCAGGAGTCATCCCTCCGGCGACGGTTCGATCGTTATGGGTTCTTCGGCCGGTTGTTCCGTGGCCGCGGGTGGCGCTCCGATGGCGGGGGCCGTAAGACCCGACGGTCCCATGTCCAGAGCACCACGATAGGTATCGAAAGCTCCGATAACCGATTCGAACATCGCGGAAGCGAGGTCTCTCTGCGTCTGAGCAGTCGTGAACAGTTGCGAACGCAGATCTTCATCTTCGACACCCTGTATCCGGACGAAGGTGTTTGCGGATGTTGCGTAGAGCTGCGTAACTTCATTGAAGAGGTTGTGGAATTCCTGAACCTCCGGCGTCAGGGTTGGGAGCAATGTCGAGAATGTGATCTGGACCTCTTGTAGGCGGGCTGCCCAATCCTCCGCGTCCGCCTTCAGGGTTTTGTCATCGACCTCCGGCGGCCCCACTAGCTCGTTCATCTCGGAGACGACGATCCCGACGTCCACGAGAGCGGGCTGCACCTGAGACGTGTATTGCTCGACCAGAGCCTGCTCGGCTTCCTTCTCGCGCTTCTTCTCCTGGGCGCTGCCAACCAGCCAGATCGCTACGCCGATAGCGACGAGCACGAAGATGCCGATGATGAACATGCCGTCCCGGGTCTTGAAGAAGGACTTCCGGGTGCGCGCTATGGGGATCTGAGGACGAGGTGCCGCGGCGGGCTTGCGGGGGCTGGAGCCCCCCTTGTTTCGCTTCTTACCCTTGATAGCCATGGGGGCAGGATACCTAAGTAGCGCGCTTGGCTCGGCGTTTCCTCATTGCCAAGAGGACGATCACGAGCTCGTACATGAGATAGAGCGGGACCGACATGGCAAGCATCGTGTAGGGGTCCTGGGATGGAGTAACCACGGCTGACAGAAGGGTGATGCCCACGATGGCCATGCGGCGGGCTTTCCGCAGACCCTCGAGCGTCACCACGTCGACCAGCCCCAGGAAGAAGAGAAGCAAGGGTAGCTCGAAGACGACCCCGAAGATGATGATGATCAGGCTGACGAAGCCCAGGTACTCGTTAGCCGTGAAGAAAGGCGTGAGGTTGTCGCCACCGAACCCGACGAGGAAGTTCAGGGCTCGGGGAAGGGTGAGGTAGGCGAAGGCCGATCCCCCAACGAACAGCAACACCGACGAACTCACGAACGGGAGCGCGTACCTCTTCTCCTTGGGAGTGAGACCCGGCACGACGAATGCCCATAGTTGGTAGAGCCATAGGGGTGATGACGCGATGACTCCGGTCATCGCCGTGACCTTCAACCGCACAGACACGGGTTCGAGGGCCGAGGTGAAGATCAGCTTGCAACCGTTGGGGCCGAGCCTGTCGGGGGGCAGGTCGCATAGGGGGCGGAGAAGGAAGTCGCTGATCTGCTCGAAGAAGATGAACGCCACTACCGACACGACGGCGAAACCGATGAGGGAGATAACGAGCCTGTTCCTTAGCTCGGATAGGTGCTCGAGCATCGACATGTTCGGGGTGCCGGACTTCCGACGTTTGAACACCTGAAGCCGCCGGCGCATGTTCTTCGCCTGGCCCATCAGTTCTCCACCTCGTCGGGGGTCTCGGGTTTGGGCTTTACAGGCTCGGGCTCGTCTGCGACCACGTCCGCCTCGAGATCCACATCGTCGAGACCCGACTCGAACTCCGCCCGGATATCGGCGGCTTGCCGTTTGAACTCGTTGAGCGTCCGCCCGATAGTGCGGGCGATCTCAGGCAGTCGCTGGGGACCGAACACGATCAGGGCCACCACAGCAACGACGATGATCTCCATCGGTCCGATCGCAGGCATGGCGGAAGTCTAAGAGGCGGCAGGAACCCTGCCGACTAGTGCGCCCTCGAGTAGGGGCGTCTTCATCCAGAGCGCCACTGCGCGGGGAGGGCAAGGCGCGAGGAGTCGTGCGTACCGGGGAGTACGTGCGCGACGAGCAACGCAGCCATCGTCGATGCAGGGGCGCTCTGGTGTGACAGTTACCTGCTTGAGGGCGCACAGGAATCTTGCGTTTCTGGAGCCTTTAGGTGGTGCGGAAGAGCTCCTCGAACCAGTCATCGCCCTTGAGAAGTTCGTGGAAGGCGAGGAGGTCGTCATAGTTGATCGCCGGACCCTGGCGGGACTCAAGCGCCTCAGCTGGGACGTTGTTCATCACCGGCATGACGCCTCCAGAGAGGAGCAGCCGAACGATCCGCTCGTCGGCAGGCTTCTCGACGAAGTCGCCGCAGTCGGGGCAATCGAACCCGTAGTTGTTGTTGGAGGCAACATTCCCGATCCGCAACAGGATGTCGTCAGCCGTGAGGCTTACCTCGCCGCAACTGGGGCAAGTCGCTTTGATGGTGGTCATTTCGGCCCTTCTTGGTCGGGTCGTTTAGCTGCTTACACGGAAGTTATCGGCGGCCTTAGGGCCGGGTTTAGCGCAAATTCGAACCATTAATAACTAGTCATTTCGTTCAACCTCGGCCCCCTCTTGCCGATAAAAACGGCATGTCCTTCTTCGCCCGGGATCGGGCCTCTAGCCCCGAGCCCAAACGTTGGTCGACCGCCCTCGACGCAGCCCTAAAGATCAGTGAGATCGCCTCTTCCGGCGTCCCCCTGCCCGATGTGATCCAGGCAGTCGTGGGAGCGGCCGTCGAAGTGCTGGGGGCCGAGCAGTCCTCTTTGATGCTTCTAGATGACGGAGGCAGAGAACTCGTCCTGGTCGCAGCCGCCGGACTTCCTGCCGGTGTGGAGATGGGCCATCGAGTTGGCTTCGGGGAGGGCATCGCAGGTCACGTGATGGCGACCGGCCGACCCCTCCGCCTAGAGCAGATCGATCCCCAAGCATTCACCAACTTCGTGCCGAAAGGCCGCCGGATCACATCGAGTCTCGTGATCCCCCTGCGCGTCGCAGGACGGGTCGTGGGGGTTCTGAACCTTGCGATCTGCGATGGCCGGCCGGCTTTCACTGAAGAAGACCGTCGCCTCGCTCAGATGTTCGCCGACCAGGCCGCCGGTGTGATCCAGCGCACGAGACTGCACGAACAAGCCGAGATGCGTAGCTCCGGCCTTGCCGCTCTCGTTGAATGCACCAAGGGTCTGATCGGAACGCTGGACGTTGAAGCGCTCTTGCACGCGATCCTCGATGGTGCGATGCGCCTCGCCGGTGCGAAGAGTGGTTTCGTCTGCCTCTTCGACCCCGAGAGAGCCACCGTCAGCCGCGGTGTCTACCGGAACCTTGAGAAGGGCGAGATCCAAGCTCTGACGACAACACCGGCCGTGCTGCAAGCCATCGAGGCAGGAACCATCGCCGAGTTGCAGAGTGGTGGGGTGTCATACCTGGCCTTGGGGCTCCGAAGCTCTCAGGGAACGAAGGGACTCCTCGTAGTGCCCGGCGATGCCGAACTTCACGGCGAGCGTGGCTATGCCTTCCACGCTTACGGACAGCAGTGCGCAAGCGCTCTCGGGGCCGCCGAGCTTCACGGGATCGTTGAGCGCAAGGAATCACAGCTCTCGGCTCTCATCATGAGTGTCCCGAACCCGATCGTGCTTGTAGATGCCGACGGACGCATCGTGTCGATCAACCCTTCGGCCGAGCAGCTTTTCGAGGTCTCAGGCGCGTTTGCCATGGGAACTCCGATCAGAGGAGCCCTGAACAACCCCGAGGTCGAGGAGTTCCTCTGCGCCGACGGATTCCAGATCGGAGAGGTCGAGTTGGGTGTTCCTGCACGGCACTTCAAAACGAGGGCCGCCGATGTACGGGTCCCAGGTGCTCCGGTCGGACGCCTCCTGGTCATGGACGACATCACGAACGAACGAGAGATGGCCCAGACCCAGCGCGACTTCGTCGCGATGGTCGGGCACGAACTCCGCACTCCCCTCACTGTCGTAAAGGGCTTCTCGCGGATGGTGCTTCGGCGGATCAACGAGGTCACGATGGAGGAGACGGTAGAGGCCCTCAACACGATCGACCAGAAGGCTGCGCAGCTCGAGCGTTTGATCGAGGACCTTCTCTACGTCTCGAAGATCGAATCCCGTGAAGCGAGCCTCAAGTTCGAGAGCACCGATGTGAAGGCGCTAGTCCACCAGGTTGCGAATGAGGTCCTCGATGACTTCAGTGGCCGCGAGGTGAAGCTCGAGTTCCCGGCCCTGACATGGACCTGCGATCAGACGAAGCTGGCCCTTGTGGTCCGACACCTCCTCGAGAATGCTCTGAAGTTCTCGGACGCGCCCAATCCCGTCGTCGTGCGGGGGGAGATCGTCGAAGACGAGCTCCAGATCGATGTCCTCGACAAGGGCGTCGGGATCGTCTCCAGCGACATCCCTCATGTGTTCGAACGATTCCGTCAGTTGGATAGCACCGCCACCCGTCGACACGGCGGCACCGGTGTTGGTCTCTATCTATGCGCTCAACTCGTCAAGGTCCATGGGGGCCGCATCTGGACCGACTCGACCTGGGGGAAGGGCTCTACGTTCTCCTTCTCGCTACCCACGCAGAGCGCACCATCAGAGGTCGTTACTCTCCAAGGCCAGGACCGCCGAACCGCCTAAGCGTGTCGCGCCGCGATCTTCCCGGCCAGTGCTTTGGCTCCATCGAGCACGTGTGGTGGTTCTACGTTCCTCACTCCCTCGCCCAGTCTCAGGACTAGCGTCTGCGCCCAGCGGGGGCCCGAGGCGGAGAGTTCGATCCGTTTCCAACCGTCGGGCAGTTCCTTCGACGATCTGACCGGGTAGTAGTCCTCGAACCAGCGGGCCACGTCGGGAGAGATCTCGAAGGCGATCGTCGGTTGTTCGCTGTCATCTGAGAAGGCGCCCTTGTAACGGTCCGGATCGAAGTCGTCGGGAACCTCGGCCCCCGTTTCCAGCACGGTCACGGACTTCATCCGGTCGACACGGAACGTTCGTTCTTCACCCGACGAATGATCGTGGGCGATGAGATACCAGCGTCCCAGAGCCGCGACGAGACCCCAGGGATCCACATCACGTTCCGTCAGCTCACCTTTGGACGCCGAGAGGTACTCGATATGAGCACGGCGCTGTTCGGTCAGAGCTTGATTCAGAGCTCGCAGTTGATCCTCGGCCCCCGATTCGAGCAGCACCTCGACCCCTGCGTCGCCGTCTTCGCCCATCCCTAAGGCTCGACCCAACTTGGCGAGAGCACGTCGGAGAGCATCGGCTTCGGTCATCTCCGGGAGCGCCGCCAAAGCCTGTCCCCCCGCATAGAGAGCGAGTGCCTCAGCCGGTGTCAGACGGAAAGGCGCCTTGAAGTAGTCGGCCATCCGTACGTACACCTTGTCCTCGTCGAACGACACATCGATCAAGTCTCCGGGTCCATAGCCCGGGAGTCCGCACAGGAACACCAGGCGGAGATCGTCCATGAGCTCTTGTTCCTTGACCCCGAACTTCTTCGACAGCTCGTCGACGGTGACGCCTGGATGTTTGATCGCGTACGGCAGCAACAAAAGGATCCGTTGCAGCCTTCTGCCGAGACGGCCCTCGCCTTCAGTCACGAGGCACCCTCAAGGAATGGCTGAAGTTGCTCCACCACGGCGCTGCGCGCTTCTTGCGGCCCGACTATCTCTATGTCATCCCCGAACCCGATAGCCCATGACACGAGCGCATCGATGTTCACGACCTTCATCTCGACATCGAGTGCCCCGTCGGGGGCTTCACTCTTGGTCGCATCGGGCGCCATCTGCTCGGCCCACCATCGAAGGTGTGACGAGAACCGAACCTGCACGGTGACGGCTTCTTCACCGCCGATCTCGAAGGCCTCTCCCCCGATGTAGTCCTTGACGTCGAAGCCCTCGGGCACCTTGAAGCTTGCGCCGGTCGGGGTTACCTCCGACCGGATACGTGTCAGTCGGAAGCTTCTAACCGCATCGCGATCGATGTCACGGCCAACGACGTACCAGTTGCCGCGGCGGTGCGCGAGTTGGTAGGGCTCGAGTGTTCTGGTCGAGGCGGTTCCGTCGGCGGTCTCGTAGTCGAAGGTCATCGTTGATCTCTCAAGAACGCAGGTGAACAACGGCCCAAGGAGTGGCTGCTCGGCCGCGACGTCTGCACCCCATACGACTCGTGGGCCGCTCCAGGGTGAGGTCGTCGAATCCAACGAGAGTTTCATGAGGCCCGAAGCTGCATCGTCGCTTGCTCCCAGGACCGCGTCCGCTGCGAGGCGAAGCGCGGCAAGCTCGTCTGGTTCGAGATCAAGCTCGGGGAGGTAGTAGCGGTCCTTGGGGATGATGTAAGCGTCGGCCTGGTCGGAGAAGACATCTCGTCCGGAGTTCACGAGCTCGAGAGGTATCCCCATCGTTCGCAGCGATTGCTTGTCGCGCTCGAAGGCGCGACGGAACGCCTGGTGGCCTTCTTGGTCGTAGCCGGCGATGTTCTCCCGGATCTCATCCGCCGTCATGGGACGGTCGGTCTCCAGGAGAGCCGCTATCAGGTTGATGAGTCGCTCTATCCGTCGCACCCGGTCAGGGTATCTAGTCGGCTTCTTGTTTCGGGGCATGCCCCCGGATTACCAGCAAGAGCATGCCCGCGGAGTGAGGCAGCTCACAGAGATCGCGCCGCGAGAGCCCCTGCCGCAGAGGCCGCTACGAACAACTCCGGGGTCTCATCCATGCCCCGGCCCATCGAGCTCGGCCGGATCCCCCGCTCGCCCAGAAGGTTCAGGCCGGCAGCTCCATCGATCTCGACGACATCGTGCCGGTCGTAGATGCCGGCGGCCTTGAGCTGATCGCGGACCTGAGCCAAACGATCCTCGGGAAGCTCGGGGACGGCGACCAGGGTCTTCTCGCGAGCTGCCACACGAAGTGCGGTCAAGGTGTGGTGGCTGACACCGACGTGACGCTCGCGCAGATCGACGAAGGAGATCCTGAGGGCCGCTACGGACGTACCTCCCAGAGCGGTGACGGCATCGCAGACCTGACCTTGCTCGATGGCACTGAAGCCGAGGGCCGTACCTGTACCCACTACGCCGGGGCCCATCGCGGCGACTATCGCATCGACTCCAGCAACGTGTTTCAGGGCAACGAGTCCCGAGAAGACGTTGACCGACTCGAGGTCCCCGCCGAAGGAGTGGCCGACGGTGCAGGTCTCGTCGACTAGGCCGGCCTCCTTCAAGGTTCGTATCTGGCGGCTCCAGGCGATGGGGAGAGAAGCAGCATCGGTCATCAGGTACCCAAGGCGCGCCTCAGGGTGCGCAGCTCTGATCCCCGCTGCTGCAGCCCCCACCTGGCTGTGCAATCCACACGCCACCACCGGGATGCCCTCGAGTGACTCGGCGTTCAGCAACGCCTCGTGATGAGGACTCTCGGGAGCTTCGGCGGCGAGCACTTCCGTCTGCCACGGCGTGTAGCGCATCTTCATGATGTGCCCCTCGCCCGGGTCCACGGAGCCGGAACCATCGAGGTTCCACAGAACGAAGGCAACTCCCCCGGTGCCGAGCTCGAGTTCGATCCCCGTCGTGTTCACCACAACGCGGTCCCCTACATCGATAGGGCCGCACATCTCGGGGAACGCGACGGCCGCGACCTCGCCACCGTCGAGAGCGACCAGCAGCTCGAAGATGTCTTCGCTGGTTCGATCGATCCGAGCGACCTTTCCGGTCCTGAACGATGCCATTAGAGACTCGCGATCAGCTTCGCAACCCGATCGTCCGTGGCTCGGAAGGGGTCTTTGCACAGCACCGTTCGTTGCGCTTGATCGTTGAGCTTCAGGTGCACCCAGTCCACCGTGTAGTCGCGGCGCTTGCGCTTCGCGGCCCTGATGAACTCGCCACGAAGCTTCGCCCTGGTCGTCTGAGGAGGTTCGTGTTTCGCCTTGTCGATGTCTGCTTCGTCGCACATCCGCTCCATCAGGCCCCTCCGTTCGAGGATGTAATAGAGCCCGCGCTTCCGGTTGACGTCGTGGTAAGCAAGGTCCATCAACGCCACACGTGAACTGGTCAGTGTGAGGTTGTGCTTGGCCCGGTAGTCGTCGATCAACTTCCGCTTAGCGATCCAGTCGACCTGATTGACCAGACGATCCTGGTCCTCTTCCAGCGAGGTGATCGCGTGCTCCCACATGCTTGCGATCTCTTTCATGACCGTGTCGTCGCGCTGATCCACCCACCGCAGAGCTTTGTCGAGATACTCCTTCTGGATATCGAGCGCGGAAAGCTCCCGCCCGTTGGCGAGTCTTACCTTCCGCTTGCAGTCGGTGTCACGCGAGATGTCCCGGATCGCGCGGATCGCGTTCTCGAGAGTCATGTCTCGGAGCTGAACGCCTTCCTCGACCATTCGCAGGAGCAGCGCGGTCGTGCCCACCTTCAAGTAAGAGGCCCACTCGCTCATGTTGGAGTCGCCCACGATCACATGCAGGCGCCGGTACTTCTCGGCATCAGCATGCGGCTCGTCGCGCGTATTGATGATCGGCCGCGATCGCGTCGTCGCGGACGAGACGCCCTCCCAGATGTGCTCGGCCCTCTGACTGATACAGAAGAGAGCCCCACGCGCCGTCTGCAGAACCTTGCCGGCACCGGCGAAGATCTGTCTCGTCACGAAGAACGGGATCATCACTTCGCTTAGCCGGCCGAACTCGCCGTAGCGCGAGACCAGATAGTTCTCATGACTCCCGTAGGAGTTACCGGCGGAGTCGGTGTTGTTCTTGAAGAGATAGATGTCGCCGGAGATACCTTCCTCGCGGAGGCGAGCCTCGGCCGCTTTCAGGAGGTCTTCGAGGATCCGCTCCCCTGCCTTGTCGTGCACGACGAGGTCGTAAACGCTGTCGCACTCCGGAGTGGCGTACTCGGGGTGCGAGCCGACGTCGAGGTATAGGCGGGCGCCGTTCTCCAGAAAGACGTTGCTGGACCGGCCCCAGGAAACGACCCGGCGGAACAGGTAGCGGGCGACCTCATCGGGCGACAGCCGACGCTGCCCCCTGAAGGTGCAGGTGACCCCGTACTCGTTCTCGGTCCCGAATATGCGCCTCTCCATCCGGGTTCAAGGATAGACGGGTGGGAACCGTTATCCCGGGTTCGTGGGGTCTTTGTCAGGGTCTCGCACGCCGGGCATCATCACCCCTCCGACAGCGGTGACGAATTGCAGCACCCCGGCCCCCACTAGCGTCGCGGCTACTCCAACGGTGGCCGCGATAGGGCCGACGATCGCGAGGCCGATCGGCTGGAGGCTCAGCGAGATGAACCAGTCGACCGACGATGCTCGACCCAACATGTTTGAGGGAACGAGGTCCTGCATCAGAGCGGTCCACAGAACGTTGCCGTATTCAAGGGCGAATCCCGCGTAGAAGGTGAACGCATAGACGAGCGTGATCGTGTCGGACCAACCGATACCGATCAACGCGAGGCTTCCGCTCCCCCACAAGACATAGGCGGCAAGGATGCGCCGGCGCGGCGGTGCCAACTGACTCGAGAGCAGAGCAGCAAGACCTCCTCCGAGTCCGAAGGCCGCGAAGCCGAGGCCGAGTTGTCCTGCGCTCGCACCGAGATCCTCTGTTAGATGGAGAGGAACGAGAACGAGCCACGACCCGGTATTGCAGAAGTTCCAGATGCCCGCGGCAAGCAAAGTGACCCACAGCCAGCGCTGACTGCGTGTGTATCTGAACCCCTCCCGCATGTCGTCGCGCAAGCTCGTTTCCGACTTCGGGGGTGGAAGGAGCTTGATGAGGGCAACGCAACCCGCGCCCACCAGGAACGTGAGCGCGTCGAGTGCGAAAGCACCTTCCGTTCCTATCGTTGCGATCAGGACTCCGCCTAATGCAGGTCCAACAAAGTTCTGCGTCAGAAGGCGGCTCGAGGCGTCGAGTGCGTTCCCCTGGATCAGCAGGTCTTTCGGCAGTAGTTCCGGGATGATCGCGGTCGAGTTCGGAAGGAAGAAACCCTGAGCTGCCCCTGCGACCGCCTCAAGCGCCACAAGGTGCCAGAGCTCCAGGATCCCCATCGTCGCAAGCAACGCGATGACCCCCACCGATACGGCTTGGATCGATTCGCTCGTCACGAGGATCGGTTTCCTGCCGATGCGATCGCCGAAGGCTCCGGCGAAAAGGATCGTGACAACGCGAGGCAGGGTGCGTCCGAGCGTGACGACACCCAGCGCGACGGGAGCGGACGAGATCTCGAGTGTCTGCCAGACGATCGCCACGGTGAATATGCCATCGCCGAGAAGCGAGACGGTGCGTCCTATCCAGAGAAGACGGAAGTCACGCTCTCGGAGCGGTTTGATCAGTAGGAAGCCGCTCCGCGCAACCCTCTCGGGGCGTTGGTTATCCCCGTCGGTCATCTGATACCCGGGACCGAGCTACTCGTCTTCTGAAGTGCCTTCTGATGTTCCTTCGGAAGTGCCCTCAGATGTCCCCTCGCTGGTTCCTTCAGATGTGTCGTCGTCGTCTTCTGCTGCTTGCTCCCATTCGGTGTCGGGAGACTCGTCGAGTGTCGGTGCAGTGGGTTCGTCCACGGCCACTTCGCCCGGCCCGTCCGTTGGGTTGCTTTCAGTCACGTAGTCCTCCCGGTTACTTGAGGTTGTCATCGAGTTCCTTGGGCGTCAGCCGGCGGAACTTACGTCGTGCTCTTTTGCGGTCCAGAACGGCCGTCTCGAGGTTCGAGGCCGCTATATCTCTGTCCTCACCCAGTTGGAGGGCAGCGCGCCCGAGCTTGATCGACGCGGCGAGTGTCGGCGTCTTCTTCGGGTAGTGCTGTTCGAGGTAGGTCCCTAAAGCTTCAGCTTGCCCGCCCATCGCAACCCACCGCTCGCGGTCACTGACCGATCCGTCGAAGAGGATGTGGAACATCTCGTTCTGTTCCTGCGTGTCCCCCACCGCAGCGACGAGGATCTCAATCTCGTAAGGCTTGGGAGCCTCCGTGAAGATCGTTCCGAGGCTCTGCGAGTAGGCGTTAGCGAGTCCTTTGGCGGTGACGTCCTCGCGAGAGTAGGAGTAGCCCTTCACATCAACGAGGCGGATACCTCCGATTCGAAGCTGCTCGAACTCGTTGAACTTCCCAACTCCTGCGAAGGCGATCTTGTCGTAGATCTCGGAGATCTTATGCAGTGTGGCAGAAGGGTTCTCGGCCATGAAGAAGATGCCGTCGACATACTCGAGAGCGATGACGGACTTGCCGCGGGCGATGCCCTTGCGGGCATAGTCGCCCTTGTCCTTCATGAGCTGTTCCGGCGAGACGTAGTAAGGCATCGCCATCGATCAGCCCTCCTGCTGTGGTCTACGCACACCCACGTTGTGGGTCTCGGGTCTGGTCATCTGCTCTTGCCGCTCGCTGATCAGCTCCTCGAAGAGGCGTTTGATCTCTTCTTCGGCGATCTCCACCGTTCCCGCCGATGAGATCGCGACCACTGTGGGGAAGATGTTGCGCATCAGGTCGGGCCCACCGGTGCCCACATCTTCGTCGGCGGCGTCGAAGAGAGCCTCGATCGCGATCTTTACGGCCTCGTCGCGTTTGAGTCCGAACCGGAACCTCTTCTTCAAGCTACTGCGTGCGTCCTTACCGCCGGAGCCAGTGGCGTGAAAGTCGTCCTCCTCGTAGCGGCCCCCGGTCACGTCGTACTTGAAGATCCGTCCCTCTTCACGGCGTTCGTCATACCCGGCGAACAACGGCACGACCACGAGTCCTTGCATGGCCATCGGGAGGTTCGCACGGATCATCTGTGACAGTTTGTTGGCCTTACCTTCGAGGCTGAGGCGCTCGCCCTCGACCTTTTCGTAGTGCTCGAGCTCCGTCTGCAGGAGGCGCACCATCTCGACCGCGGGGCCAGCCGCGCCGGCGATAGCGACAGCGCTCATATCGTCCGCCGAGAACACCTTCTCGATGCTGCGGTGAGCGATCTGGAGACCTTCGGTAGCGCGACGGTCTCCTGCGACGATCACTCCCTCCGCGAAGCGAAGCGCGAGCACGGTCGTGCCCTCGGGATGAGAGATGATCTTGTCGCCTCCTAGCTTCGTCGAGATCAGGTCGGGGGACGCTGCTCTGAGGAAGTCCGAGAAGGAAGAGCCGGGGCCATTAACGGGCATGCTCATGATCTCCGATGCCGAGATTTCAGGGTTCCGATCCATGCGGGACACGATAAGGGATAAGGCAAGTCACCGTCCCCTTACAGATCCCGGCGGTTGAACACCGCGATGGTGCTGCCCAAGACCCCGACAACGTAGACGAGCACCCACCAGCTCAAGAAGGCTCCTCCCTCCTGCGCACCTCCCAGTGGTCCAAGCTGAACAACGACCCTTTCCAGCCCACTCGTGGCCGAGGTCAGTGAGTGGAGGCCCGACTGGTAGAGAGCCTCGAACGGAAAGATGTAGGACACGACTCGACCGGTCGTCGACAATCCTGAAGAGTTGAGGCCCTCCCCCAGTTGCCCGAGCAGTCCCGCGAGTAGCCCGGCGCCGTACACCATGAACATGACGATCCCGTTAGCGAGAGATGTCATGAAGGCCGAACCGAGCAGGGTCAAAGCTGCTACGACGACGACACCGGCACCTATCTGCAGGCCGGGCAGGAACCACGGGTCCGGCCACCAATCCCCGATGAACCCCGTCACGAGCACCGAACCGAAGTAGAGGACCAACGAGTAGGTGACGCAGATGAGTGACGCCCCCAGGAAGCGCCCGACGAGCATCCCGTAACGAGCGACGGGTCTCACCACGAGCTGCTGGAGAGTGCCGATCTCGGTCTCGCCTCTGATCGTGTTGAACGTCAAGAAGATCGCCAAGGCCGAGCCGAGGAACAGCGTGACGAACATCGCAAGGCCGACCAGCGTTGCTCCCGCAAGGACCTGCGTGTCGACGGGGATGCCCGATGCTCTATCTGCCGATTCCCGGAAAGCGAAGTAGTTGCCCAACGCGTAAAGAGCAAGGAACCCGAGGGTCATCAGCGGAACGAGAAGGAACACCCGGCGCCGGCGACACTCTTTCAAGGTCTGACGCGCGATCGTCCAAACGGAGCTCATCCCACTTCTCCTTGAACGGCGTCGAGATACACGTCCTCCAAGGTCGCCTTCAGGGGTCGCACCGCATAGATGCTCTCCCCCTCGGCGATCAGACGCGATACGAGGGCCGGGATCTCGTCCCGCGTGATGTCGGGATAGCTCTTGATGCCATTCCGAGTGTGGATCTCGACACCCTTGCCGACGGACATCTCCGCAGGAGACCCTTCAGCGATGACCTCGCCGCCCAGAAGGATCACTACTCGGTCGCAGACGAGCTCTATCTCGCTCAGAAGGTGGGAGTTGAGAAGCACTCCGACTCCCTGTTCGCGCAGTTCCATCAGAAGGTCTCTAACGATCCGTCGTCCTCCCGGATCCAGCGCGCTCGTCGGTTCGTCGAGAAGAAGAAGGCTGGGCGACCCGACCAGAGCTTGCGCGATCCCGAGACGTTGCTGCATGCCCTTGGACATGGCCTCCACGCGTCTCGAGGTGGCGTCGCTCAAGCCAACACGCTCGAGAAGCTCGTGTCGTTCTTGCCGGCCCCCGTCGGAACCCGAGAGTTCTTGATGAAGCTCGAGAACCTCCTCGGCCTTCAACCACGGAGGGAACCTGAACAGCTCGGCGAGATACCCGATCGACCGCCGCGCTTCAAGAGAGCCAGCCGGCTGGTCGTGGATGCTGACGGCCCCGTCAGTCGCATGCGTCAGCCCACAAGCGATCTTGACGAAGGTCGACTTCCCGGCCCCATTAGGGCCGAGCAACCCCACGAGTTCCCCGGCCCCAACACCGATATCGATCCCCGCAAGCGCAACAGTCTCGCGATATCGCTTAACAACACCCCTCGCCTCCAACAAAGCCATGAGGGCAGTCTAGTGAGCGAGAGCTTCTAATCGCCTCGGTCACCCAGGCCAAGGACGTACTCAAGAGCTCTTCCGACCACAGCGGGATCGTCCTCGAAGCGCCCCAGGGCCGCGTTGCAGTTGAAGCACAGGAGGCCGCGGACCCGGTTCGTATCGTGGCAATGGTCGACATGAGTTGCAGGAGCCGCTAGACAGATAACGCAAAGCCCACCTTGTTCTTGCAGCATCCCGTTGAAATCGTCCTCAGTGATGCCGTAACGGAGCTTTAAAAGGAAGTTGCGCTGACTCCCGTGCTGTCGCTCCTTGTACATCCTGATCCGGGCGTTGTAGCAGGGCTTGCAATACGATTGATGCCCTGTCTTCGAAGCTCGATTCCGGGGGAACTCATCGGAAGGCTTGTCCGTTTGGCAATCGGGGCACCACATCAGAACAGCCGTCCCGAGTGGGCTTGTAGATACGCGACGGCTCGGCGCATCCGCTCCGGATCGTCCTTGAATTGGCCCAAGCCGCCGTTGCATAGCTCGCAGAGGATGCCCCGGACCTTCCCGCTCTTGTGATCGTGATCCACATGCACGGCTGGTCGCTTCTGGCAGATCGGACAGAGCCCGTCCTGCGCGTCGATGAGAGCCTGAACTTCATCCGCACCGATGCCAAAGCGCTGTTTAAGATGGTAATGGCGGGTGCTCCCGTATTTGCGCTTGACGAACTCTCTGTTTCGCCGGTTGTGGCACGGCCGACAGTAAGGGCCACGACCGGACTTTGTACTGCGGTTGCGCGGGAATTCATCGAGAGACTTCGTCTCTTTGCAGGAAGGACATCGCTTCAAAAGCCCTCAGTTCAGGGCTCCGAGAGGCGCGCGGTCAAGACAATTCAACATCGAGGGTGAGACATGAAAGGCGCCTAGAAGACTGGACGAACCTTCCTCATTCTCCGCCTTTTTGGACGAACGCTTTTACAAACTCCTCTGCGTTCACCTCTAGCACGGAGTCGATCTCGTCTAGCAGGTCGTCTACTTCTTCGGTTGACGTTGCTTCGGCCTTGGTGTCTTCGGCCTGTGCTTGTTCTTCGTCTTGTTTCGGTTTTGGTTTGCGTGTTTGGTCAGCCATTGGGTCACCTCTCTGGGTTCGCCGTACGTCCTACAGGATACTTCGGCATGGGAATAGGGGCGGGTTTAGCCGGAAAGTTGCTTGAGGAGTGCGGAGGCGTCGGGGGACGAGTCGAACAGTGGCTGGACACGTTCCTTGGTGCCGCGCATGGGGTCGATCGTGGGGACCTTACGGAGGGGTTCGTCGCCGGTGTCGAAGATGAGGGCGTCCCAGGAGGCCGCGACGATCTTGTTGGAGAAGCGTCGGAGGCACTCACCGCGGAAGTAGGCGCGTGTGTCCTCGGGGGGATGGTCGATGGCCCAGTGGATCTCCTCGTCGGTGACGAGGCGCTGGATCTTGCCGGTGCTGACGAGCTTGTAATAGAGCCCCTTCGACTGACGTACATCGTGGTACTGGAGATCGATCATCTTGAGCTTGCTCGAATCCCACTCGAGTCCATCACGATCGCGATAGGCCTCCAGCAGGGACATCTTGGCTACCCAGTCCAGCTGATCCTTTAGCTCCAGGGGGTCGCGCTCGAGAGCTTCCAGCGTGAGCTCCCAGCGATCGAGGACATCATCCGTCACGGGATCGCCGCCGTTCTCTTGCACGTACTTCTTGGACAACCTCAGGTACTCCCACTGCAACTCGACAGCGGTGAGCTTTCGGCCATCGGAAAGTTCGACGGTCGCGCGGCAAGTGGGATCGTGTGACACGGCCTTCATGGACCTGACCGGCTCTTTCAGCGAGTAATCGTCGGCGATGAAGTCGTCTTCGATCATCTTCAGCATGAGCGACGTTGTGCCCACCTTGAGGAAGGTCGAGATCTCGCTCATGTTCGCGTCGCCCACGATGACGTGGAGCCGACGGTACTTCTCGGGATCGGCATGAGGCTCGTCGCGCGTGTTGATGATCGGACGCTTGAATGTCGTCTCGAGCCCCACCTCTACCTCGAAGAAGTCGGCCCTCTGGCTGATCTGATAGCCACACTCCGCGGCACCGTTCTCGGCCCCCACTTTTCCGGCCCCCGTGAACACCTGGCGCGTCACGAAGAAGGGCGTGAGGTGCTTAACGATGGAGGGGAACGGTGTCTCTCGCATCATCAGGTAGTTCTCGTGACAGCCGTACGAGTTGCCCTTGCCGTCTGAGTTGTTCTTGTAGATGTAGACGCGCTCCCCATCGGGCACTACCGACTGCGCAGCATCTATGGAGTCCTCGAGGATGCGCTCGCCCGCCTTGTCCCAGATCACGAGATCTCGGGCGTTAGAGCATTCCGGAGACGAGTATTCGGGGTGGGCATGGTCGACGTAGTAGCGAGAAGCGTTGGGAAGGATGACGTTGACCAAGCCAGAGTCGTCCTCGATCGGAGCCTCGGCCCCCGGACGATCGAAGCCACGGGCATCCCGCAAAGGGTTCTCTTCTTCGTAGTCCCATTTCACGCGCTTGAAAGCGGGCTTGGCGTAAGCATTGATCAGAAGGGAGGACGTGAGGATCGGATTGAAGTCCGTGGCTTCCCGTATCGAGATGCCGTACTCGGTTTCGATTCCGCAGATCTTCGGGATCGCCATGGTGTGAGCCTAAGGTTCGGGCGCCTTAGAGGTACTGCCCCGTCTGGACGTTCTCGACCTGACGGCTCCCCTCGCCTTCCTCTTCCTTCTTGCCAACCAGCGTCCGGATGTAGACGATCCGCTCGCCCTTCTTGCCGGACACGCGCGCCCAGTCATCGGGATTCGTCGTGTTCGGGAGGTCTTCGTTCTCTTTGTATTCCTGACCGATCGCCTGGATGAGGTCGTGCTCGTTGATACCTCGCTCGTCACCTGCGATCGCTCGCTTGATGGCGGTCTTCTTCGCCCGTCGAACGATGTTCTCGATCATTGCGCCGGACGAGAAGTCCTTGAAGAACAGCACCTCTTTGTCGCCGTTGGCGTAGGTGACCTCGAGGAAGCGGTTCTCTTCCTCCTCCGCGTACATGCACTCGACGGTTTTCTCGATGATGTGAGTTATCGCCGCTTGCGCGTCGCCGTGCTTCGCGACCTCCGACTCGGCCAGCGGAAGGTCGGTCGTTAGGTACTTGGCGAAGATGTCCTTAGCTGCAACCTCGTTGGGGCGCTCGATCTTGATCTTCACGTCCAGTCTGCCGGGGCGAAGGATCGCCGGATCTATCAGGTCCTCACGGTTGGATGCACCTACAACGATCACGTTCTTCAAGGTCTCGACACCGTCGATCTCCGCCAAAAGCTGGGGGACGATAGTCGATTCGATGTCTGAGGAGATACCCGAACCACGGGTACGGAACAACGATTCCATCTCGTCGAAGAACACGATGATCGGAACGCCTTCTTCAGACTTCTCCTTAGCGCGCTGGAAGATCTGTCTGATCTGACGCTCGGTCTCGCCCACGTACTTGTTGAGGAGCTCCGGGCCCTTCACGTTCAGGAAGTACGGCTTGCCGGGTTCGCCTCCAACCTGCGCGGCGACCTGCTTGGCGAGAGAGTTAGCGACCGCTTTCGCAACCAGCGTCTTCCCACACCCCGGAGGTCCGTACAACAGGATGCCCTTCGGCGGTTCGAGTTTGTGTTCCCTGAAAAGATCGGCGTGGAGGAACGGCAGCTCGACCGCGTCGCGGATCTCTTCGATCTGAGGGCCGAGTCCCCCGATGTCTTCATAAGAGATGTCGGGCACTTCTTCGAGGATGAGCTCCTCAACCTCTGGTTTCGGCAAACGCTCGATCACAAAACCAGACTTCGGTTCCAACAGGAGGTAGTCCCCGACGCGCAATGGCTCGTCGAGCAGCGAATCGGCTAGCTCCACCACACGCTCTTCGTCCGTCCGTGCCAGCACGAGGACTCGGTTGTGTTCCTCTAAGCGCTCTTTGAGGGTCACGACCTCGCCGGCGATCTCGAAATCGGTGACTTCGATGATGTTGAGGGCCTCGTTGAGGATGACCTGCGTGCCCTTCTGCGTCTTCTCGAGGTCAACCTTCGGGCCGACGTTCACTCTGAGCTTGCGGCCATTGGTGAACACGTCGACGCTGTCGTCGTCGTTGCGTCCGAGATAGATCCCGAAACTGGCAGGTGGCTGAGTGAGCTTCTCGACCTCTTCTTTCAGTGCAACCAGTTGCTCTTTAGCCTTGTTAAGCGTGGACTCGAGGCGTTCGTTGTTCTCCTGTGCCTTGGAAAGTTCCGCGCCTGCTTCGGCCAAACGCTTCTCGAGTGTGAGGATCTGACGCGGAGCGGCTTCCGCTTTGCGACGCGTTAAGGCGAGTTCGTCTTCAAGCAGCTTCAGCTGACCCTGAAGATCAGAGACCTGTCGGTCGTAATCGGCGATCTTGGGATCAAGCTCGTCGTCGCGTACCGGAACCACCTCCCTGGGGGAACATTACTCCCAACCTCTACCAACGCGGGGGATTCGTCCCAGATGCTCTTTGACGGTAGTTACCACCCGTATTCGGCACTCTTAAGCAGTGTTATCCGCGTCCCCGGGATCCTCTGCAGGCACGTACTCCCCCCTCGGTGGCTCGGTCCCCGGAGCCAGCTTTCGGCCGACGATCAAGAACCCTGTATGAGCGACCATCCGGTGGTCGGGGCGGACGGACAAGCGCTCGACATTCCACGTCCGGTGCAGTACCTCGAAGGTGTTGACGAAGGCGAACCCGCTCTTTCTCATCGCCTCGACCGTCTGCATCACCTGCGGGATGGTCGGGAGGTAGCAACACAGGATCCCTCCGGCGACCAGAGCCTCGGTTGTAGTGCCGATCGCCCGCCACGGCTCGGGCAGGTCCAGGACCATCCGATCGACATCGGCCTCGTCGACGCCCTCGAAGACATCACCGATCCGAAGTTCGAGATTCTCGGGCTTCGCACCGGCCCCCACGTACCAGGCCTCGATATTGGCAACGGCCTGGGTGTGATGGTCCTCGCGCACCTCGTAGGAGATCACCTTGCCCTCGGAACCCACAGCGCGCGCCAAGGCGAGCGTCAGAGAGCCGGAGCCGGAGCCAGCTTCGACAACGGTCGCACCAGGAAAGATGTCGGCGTGCGTGATGATCGCGCCGATGTCCTTCGGATAGACGACCTGGGCCCCTCGTTTCATCTTCAGTACGTAATCCGAAAGCGTCGGCCGGAAGACATGGAAGACGGCCCCCTTCGACGAGCGCACAACGCTACCTTCCGGCGCCCCGATCATCTCGTCATGCGGAACTCGCCCGTTGTGGCTGTGGAACTCGCTTCCACTTTGCAGCGTGAGCATGTACCGGCGCTGACGTTGATCGATCAGAAGGACACGTTCTTCAGCTTGAAGGGGGCCGCGCGCCATCAGCGTCGTCTCCTTGCCTTGGCCTTCGGTCGAGGCACGTATCCCTCTTCTTTGCGTTTCAATGCGAGACCCTTCGTCTTACAGAACGCGCACACCGGTTCGGCACCTGCGTCCCACAGGATGGTCGGTGATCCGCAACGAGCGCAGGGAACGACTTCCCCACCCCCTGCCGAATCCTCGAAGCGATCCTTAGCTCGGTTCAGGAATCCGAAATACATCTGGTGCTTCGTCCCCGGGGATGCCTCCTCGATCAGGGTTATGGCTTCTTTGTAGCGGTGCTGGGTGTTCCCCTCGACCATGGGGCATTCCTCCACGATGTAGTCGATCCCACGGAGCAGCGCGTATGCAGCCGATTCCCTCTCCGCGATTCGCACTAGTGGCTTCACCTTGCGAACCAAGACAGTGTGCGACGCGTCTGCTTCTCCGAACACGCGCTCCTCGAGGACCGGGCCTTGCCGGCTGAGCATGTCTGTGTTCCAGTGCAGGACGTTTCCGAACAACGTCGCCACCTCATCATCGAGGTTGTGTCCCGTGATCAGGACCGAAAAACCTTCCTCTAGCGCCGCCCGGTTGAACTCGTAGCGCTTGTTCAACCCACAGCCCGAACAAGGCACTCGTCCGGTGAGCTTCGAAAGCTCGGGGACCGTGTACCCGTGTTCTTCGGACAGACTGCGAACGACAAGTTTCGCTTTCCTTCGTTCGGCGAAGCTGATCGAGGCCTCTTTCGATCGTTCTGAGTAGCCACCGATCCCAAGGTCGAGATAGAAACCGGTCGCGTCGTAGCCGAGATCTAAAAGGATGTCCCATAGGGCGAGCGAGTCCTTGCCGCCGGACACCGCCACCAGCAGACGGTCGCTGTGCCCGAACATGTCGTAGCTCTTGATGGTGCGCGCAACCTGATTACGGATGTGTTCGATGAAGTGATCGGAGCAGAATCCCGCGTTGTGCCGTCGGACATCTACGACCGCATGCTCCTTACAGACCTTGCATTTCATCGGCTGCCGCCACTGAGCACTGGTCGTACCTCGACCTCGTCGTCGGCTTCGAGGGTCTCGTCCCTGGTCAACAGGGTTGCCTGTCGGATTACCAGCACGGCCTCCGGCACGATGTTGAGCTCGTGGAGCAGGTCACGAACCGTTGACGGTCCCTGCACCTCGACGATCCGATCTGGGTTGCGGAGCTTGACCTTCATAGAAGGCAGCGTAGCCTGTGCGCCCTCCTAGCCGAACGTTGTGGGCCGCGCTTCTACCTCGACCTCAAATACTTCTTCTTCACCGTCTCGGACGATCACGACCTCGACGACGTCGCCGGGATCGGACTCGCGAAGCGCAGTGGTTACGTCATCCACTCCGTCGATGTCGATCCCGCCGATCTCGATGATCACGTCACCCTGCTCGATGCCGGCAGTCTCAGCAGGACCATCTGGGAACAGCCCCATGACCAATGCACCTTCAAGGTCTGGATCGATATCCAGCTGGCCCGCGACAGCGGGAGACAGGTCTCGGATCTGGACTCCGAGGTAAGCCCGCTCTTCGGGTGGATCTTCGATGATCTCTTGGGCGATAGGGAGAGCGGTATCGATCGGGATGGCAAATCCGATGTTCTCTGCGGAACTGGCGAGTGCCGCGGCGGTGTTGATCCCGATCAAGCGGCCGGCGGTGTCTACGAGAGCTCCACCCGAGTTACCCGGGTTGATGGCAGCGTCGGTTTGGAGTAATCCTTCCAGCGTTCCGGACAGCGATGCGTCTGCTTGCTGCACGTCGATGTCACGGTCTTCGGCAGACACGATCCCCTTCGTTACCGTCGGACCACCCAGACCAAGAGGGAATCCGATCGCGACGACATCGTCGCCGAGTCGCAGTGATGACGAATCACCTATCTGGATCGCCTCGACAGCTTCGTCGGTATCGATCTGGATAACCGCAACATCGTGATCGGGGTCTGTTCCGATCACCTGTCCGTCAAGCCTCTCGCCGTCGTTGAAGACCACCTCAACCTCCGACGCACCGGCGACGACATGGTTGTTCGTGACGATGATGCCGCTGGGATCGATGACTACGCCGGATCCTTGGCCGCGGCCCTCTTGGGCGTCACCGAACTCATCGAAGCTGACCGAACGCACCCTGACGTTGACGACGGTGGGAAGGACGCGCTCCACCATGTCTGCGAGGTCCGAGTCCGGCACCCTCCCCATGGGTTCCGTTGCAAGCGTGACTTCCGGTCGCGGCTCGGCCGCTTCCTCGGCAAGGTCTGCAACGCCCTCGAGAGAGCAGCCCGCCACAGACACCGATAGCAGGCATAGGCCGGTCAGGATCTTTCGTTTCATGAACTCCCTCGGTTCTTACTCGTCAGCGATCAACGCGTACCGAAGACTAGGCGGCTTCCTCAGCTACTTCGAAAGCCTCGACGGGGAACTCGCCGCCGCTCACTCCATCGAGAGCGAACACGACCGCATATTTCCCAGGGGTGAGTTCGATCGGCACGCGGACGGTGTCGCTGAATCCGGTGACCGACTGGAGGCCCCACACCAAACGCTCTTTGTGCGGGCCCTCGTAAAGAACCTCGCGGGACGTGGCGTCGATGAGGTAAAAGCTCTCGACATACTGGCCCTCGGGGGCCGACCATCCTCGCTCGACGAGGAACGGCAGGGTCTTGCCGCTACGAACCGGGATCCCGGCATCCCCCTGGCTGAGCCGGGCAGGACGAACGGAATTCTCGATCACTTTGCGCTGCAGTCCAGAGATATCGGCGGTTGGCATGTCGCAAGGATAACGCGCTCGAAAGTAAGTCTTTGGTGCGCTCTTATCCCAAGCTTAAGTCGATGATCTTCGGCTCGCCCTGCTGATCTGCCCAGCGAGAGACCACGACGTTGGAGCCTTCGTCACCTTTGTAGGTGATGACCGCGACACATTCCTCACCATCGGCTTCGAGCTTGCTGATCTCGGCGGACCGCAATGGATTCGGCATCGCCTTCATTACGCCCGGAGCCTGAGCTTGGGCCTCCGGCGTAAGCGCGGCTCCCGCCGTCCGAAAGTCACCGGCCACCACTGCATTTCCGTGTATCTCAGCCTGCTCGCGCACTGCGTCTAGATCCATGTCCCCTCTCCTTCGAGGTAGATCAAACCTTCGCCCTGACAAGGATGTCATCGTAGACGGACACGTCGTAGCTGTGGATAACAGGGAAACCGTTCTTCGGATCGTCCCAGCTCATGTCGATCCCGGGGTTGTGGAAGTCGGTGCCGTCCGGCAAGAAAACGTGCGGACTCCCCTTCACCTCATCGGACTTGGAGCTCTCGAAATCGTCGAACACCTTCCGCCGATAGGTCCCCTCCTGCAGATCTCTATCGAGCCGATCGGGATCGAGTCCTTGGATCGATGAACCGATCGAGACGATCTCCTCGTGCATCGAGATGCATCGTGACTCACGGAAGAAAGCGATGCGGAGTGCCCGGTCGAAGCGGTCGGATACGCCGAGATCCTGATCTTTGACGGCGTGAACGGCTTCCATCGCCGGAAGCATCGTCACCGGATACCGGTAGAGGGCGTTGTGCCATACGGCCCAGCCGGCCTTGGGGGCCGCCCCACCAACGACTGGTACCTCGGCATCCAGGATCCATTTAGGCGTGGGCCGCGAGTTGTGTAGCTCGAGAGGGAAAGCACGGATATCGAACGAGACAGCCTCGAGCCCCAGACGCTGCCGAGCCTCATGGAGCCCATACATCGCTGCATGCGCCCATGCGCAACCGGGATCGGCGAAAACGACGATCGTTCCTGAGGCGACCTCGACCATGCTTGTCCCTGTACCCCTTTACGCTCTGGCCATGCCCGACTGCATCTTCTGCTCCATCGCCAACGGCGACACTTCAGCAGAGGTCGTTTTCGAGGATGGTGACTGCATAGCCTTCCTCGATCACCGGCCTCTCTTCCCGGGCCACACTCTCATCATCCCGCGCGAGCACCACGTGACGATCTCCGACCTACCGGACGGGCTTATCCAACCTCTCTTCCGAAACGTCCAGGCGCTGGCCGGTGCGGTCGAAAGATCCATGGACGCCGCGGGGACCTTCGTGGCGATGAACAACAAAGTGAGCCAGAGCGTCCCGCACCTACACGTTCACGTCGTTCCACGCCGACCCAAGGATGGTTTGCGAGGATTCTTCTGGCCACGGACCAAGTACACGGACGCCGAGCACATGGCGAACGTTGCAGAGGCGATCCGCAAGGAGGTCTTGCTCTGACCGAGACCCTCCGTCTTCACACCGTCGATGGTCTTGAACTAGAGGCCGAGCTCGACCAGCCCGATACAGGGCCGAGCAACGTGCTCGTTTTCTGCCACCCCCATCCCAAGATGGGCGGCACCATGAACGCTCCGTTGCTTCTAGCGATACGCGATCGCTTGATGCGAGATGGGTGGGCCGTTCTGCGTTTCAACTTCAGGGGCATCGGTGATTCTGACGGCGAATCGTCCCTAGGGATCGATGAGGTTGAGGACGCAATGGCCGCGATCGACGAAGCTCACCAGCGGTTCCCCGAGACTCCCGTCTGTATCGCAGGCTGGTCTTTCGGAGCCGCGGTCGCCGTCCGGGTGGCGGCCGAGCGTGACGATCTCGCGGTTTGCCTCGCGATAGCACCTGCGATCAAAGAGAAGCCGGGTGTTACCGCCGGCCTCCCACCGCCCGAAGAGGTTGACCTCAAAGCGCCAACTCACTTCATCGTGGGGATCAACGACGACCTCGTCGACCCCGACGCCTGTCAGGCATGGGCGGCCGAAGCCGGAGCAACATGCCTCGTCATGAAGGGAGCCAACCACTTCTTCTGGGGTAAGTACGACGATCTATCGGAGGAAGTCGCGCGCCGCCTCTCGTCAGCCGCTACCGGTTGATCTGCGCCTCAGTTCGTAGAGCATCACGCCAACCGAAACTGCGAGGTTGAGTGACGACGCGACGCCGTCCATCGGCATCTTGACCGAGACCGTTCCGCGCTCCAGCACTTCTTGGGGGAGACCATGAGTTTCGCTTCCGAACAACAGAACTAAGGGTGTGGGGAACTCGGCGTCCCACAACAGGGTGTCCGCCCGGACCGATGTGGTGACCAGCGCCACCTTCTCCATCATCGTCCACGCGATCAGATCGTCGACCGATCCGGTTCGGTGGACCGGCACGCGGAACTGCGTTCCCATCGACGCTTTGACCGACACCGGATGGAACTGATCGGTTGACTCGCCGACGATCACGACGCCGTTGGCGCCCGCCGCATCGACCGTTCGGATTATCGATCCGAGGTTGCCGGGGTTGCCTACGTCGAGCAGCGCCACGAACACATCGCCGGGGGCCGCTACAAGATCGGTGAGAGCGCGGTCAACGATCCTTACCGTCGCGGCGAAACCGGACGGGTGATCGTGTTCGACGATGCTTTCGAACGCTTCGCGCCCCAGGTAAACAACATCCGCGCCACCGGCACGCATCCGTTCGATCTCCGCCCAAGCTCCCTCGCTGGTGAGCAGATCCGGCGCGACCAGCAGCGATTCGATCGGTGCATCGTTGTCGATCGCCTGGCGAACCTGAGCGATGCCTTCCACGAGGAAAGCCCCATCGGCTTCGCGGAACTTCCGGTGACGAAGCTTCCTCAGCCTCTTAACGAGCGGATTGGAAACGCTTGTGATCGGGTCAGGGTGCATCTGGTGCTAGTTGAGCGAAGAACTCGGCGCAACGTTGCTCTTCCGCGCTCTCGCCGATGGCTCCCGCCGCTTGCCCCAGCCCCCTCAGGGACCGCAGGAACCCTCGATTGCTCTCGTGGGCCCAAGGGACCCGCCCCGATCCTTTCCAGCCCGCCCGGCGGATCCGGTCCAACCCCCGGTGGTAACCGACGCGGAAGTAGGCATAAGCAGTCACCGATCCGCCGGCAGCGAGCGCCGCTTCGCCAAGAGCGGCCCATGCAGTCAGACATTCGGGGAACTCGGCTGCCACTCGGTTCACATCCTCCGGGCTCTCGGCAGCGCTCAACGCCTCCAGGGAGCCGGGTGGTTCCTCGATCGTCGTTTCCAGTGCTTCACCGATAGGTAGGTCAACCATGAGCCGCAACCTACAGCGCGCGAAGAACTTCGCAACCCAACGAAGTCTTTTGACACACCTCACCTTTATGGTGGATAAGTGCGCCGCGTTCTGAAGCTCGACCACACCCTCGACATGCGGGCGATACTCGGCCCCCTGCGGCACGGCCCCTACGACCCCACCATCAGGATCACGTCCAACGGGATGCTGCGTGCTACCCACACGCCCGAAGGTCCGGCAACGCTGAGATTGATCGCCAAGCCACCCGAGATCGATGCAGAAGCCTGGGGCCCGGGAGCCGGATGGGTTCTGGATCGCGCCGCCGATCTCCTAGGACTCAACGACGAGCCGGCGGCATTTCGCCCGGCCGATGAAATGATGCGGCGGCTTCAGCAGAAGCGGCCAGGTCTAAGGATGTGCCGCTCGCTGGGCTTCTTCGAGGCGCTCTTGCCGTTCATCCTCGAACAGAAAGTCACGAGTGAAGAGGCACACGCTAGCTATTCGCGCGTCGTAACCACCCTTGGGACAACCGCCCCGGGCCCCGGCACGGTTCGGCTCCCGCCCACTCCCGAACGGATGGCCGAACTCCCCTACTACGTTCTCCATCCGTTCGGGATCGAAGAACGCCGGGCCAGAACCATCAAGGTTGCGGCAGGGCATGCGAACAAGCTCGAAGGACTGGTTGAAGCCGAACCGGATATCGCCATGCGCACGCTCAGAGCGATACCGGGCATCGGTCCGTGGACCGCTTCGCACGTGGTGCAAGCCGCTTTGGGGGCTCCCGATGTCGTTGTGACCTGTGATTACCACATGCACCACAACGTGTGTTGGTCGCTAGCCGGAGAAAGACGCGGCACGGACGAGCGGATGCTGCAACTGCTCGAGCCTTACAGAGGACAGAGAGGGCGGGCACAGAGGCTGATCCTGCTCTCAGGTATCGGACCGCCCACTTACGGCATCAAACGGAGGATCAGGAGTATCGCTTCGATCTGAGAAGGCCGGGCTCCCTGTCAGTGCCCGTTCCCGTTGCCGTTCCCGTTGCCGTTCCCGCCGTTGCCGTTTCCATTGCCGTTGCCCGGGTCGTCGTTGCCGTTGCCGTTGCCCGGATCGTCGTCGGGGTCAGGGTCTGGCTCCGGAGTGGGCTCGTTGCCCGGGTCATCGTTTCCGTTTCCGTTTCCGTTTGCCGTTCCCGTTCCCGTTCCCGTTCCCGTTCCCGTTCCCGTTCCCGTTCCCGTTCCCGTTTCCGTTCCCGTTGCCCGGGTCATCGTTGCCGTTTCCGTTTCCGTTCCCGTTTCCGTTTCCGTTGCCCGGGTCATCGTTGCCGTTGCCGTTGCCCGGATCGTCGTCGGGGTCAGGGTCGGGCTCCGGAGTGGGCTCGGGGTCAGGGTCGTCATCGTTGCCCGGGTCATCGTTGCCGTTGCCGTTGCCGTTTCCGTTGCCGTTTCCGTTTCCGTTGCCGTTTCCGTTTCCGTTGCCGTTTCCGTTTCCGTTGCCGTTTCCGTTTCCGTTTCCGTTTCCGTTGCCCGGGTCATCGTTGCCGTTGCCGTTTCCGTTTCCGTTTCCGTTGCCGGGTCACCGTTGCCGTTGCCGTTGCCATGGCCGTTGCCGTTATCTCCGTTGTGACCGGGGTCATCGTCCACCTGTCCGGGCGGATCTCCCGGGTTCCCGTTCCCGTTGTCGTCGCCCTTACCGGGGTTGTCATCCCCGAGCCCCGGTGGGTCAACGCTGTCAACGACGTCATCAACCACTTCGTCTGCAGGGTTTTCGGTGTCCTGGGCGTCGTCATCCTGCGAGCCGCCACCGTCACCGTCGTGACTCACGCCACCGTCCTCGGTGGAGTCAACAGCGTCATCTGAGGGAGGGTCATCGGTAGCTTCGCCGTCGCCTGCGTCGGCAACCAGCACGGGGTCACCATCCCCGGGTGCGGCGAGGAACACTTCCACGGCATCCGGCTTAGGCGTGTGATCGCTGTCTAGATCCGAAACGAGGGTGCCCTCGTCGGCGGGGAAGTCAGCTTGGCCCCCGTCGAGCATCGCAATCGGTTCCTCTTTCTCGGATCGATCGGTGGTCACAACGGCGTTATCAGAATGGAACGGCTTTATCTGAGCAGCGGCCGGAGCGACCACGCTCGCCGAGATCACGACCGAGACGCCAGCGGCACGTGCCGTTTCCATGAGACCCGCATTGCCCATCCTTCTGATTGCGCCAGAAGTCTTCTTAAGCATCTCGAGTCCACCCGGCACGAGAATCGCTAAGCCGGCCATAACCTGGCTCGGGGACGGAAGTGAAGCGACGAAACACTCGACAACCATCGGATCGAACTGGGTACCTGATTCGGCTTTGATGATCCCGATCGCCCGATCACGGCCAGACTTGTCTCTGTAAGGGCGGCTCGAAGTGATCGCGTCGTAGGTGTCGGCTACTGCAAGCACGCGAGCGAACAAGGGGATCTCCGTGCCTACGAGACGATCCGGATATCCGGTCCCGTCCCACCGCTCGTGATGATGCCGAACCGCTTCGATGATGTCGACGCTGGCTACGGACGCCACCATGTATGCACCAACGACGCTGTGCTCCTTGATGACCTCATATTCTTCGTCTGTAAGTTTTCCGGGTTTCCTGAGGATCCCGTCAGGGATGCGTACCTTTCCAACATCGTGCAGCTCGGCGGCCATCCGGATCGTGTTGAGGTCGCCGGTCGACAACCCCATCGAGGCTGCTATCCGGAAAGCGTGTCGGGCGACTCGTAGAGAATGCCCGTGTGTGTAGGGATCCTTCATCTCCAATGCAGCAGAAAGATCACGCAGAACCTTGAGATGCTCTTCACGAGAAAGCGATATCTCGCCGGAGGGGTGACCATCCCGCTTAAGGCCGAGTCGTCGAGTGTTGCGGACGAGCTTGTCCTCAGCGCGCCTTATCCGCCACCAGTTCCACAACATCAGATCTCCGAAAGACAACTGCTCCGAACCGGGACGCCTTGTCCACAACGCGGACCCTGCGGCCGACAGCAGTCCGGAAAGCACCATGCTCACCGCCGCCATCAAGAGGATGGGGGGCGTCGGTTGGGCGACCAGCATCCAAGAGAAAACGAGCAACCCCGGGATCCCGAAAACCGCAAGAGTCGCGCTGAGTGCGACCGGGAAGATCCGCCTCAGATCGACATTCGAAGTGTGCGCATGCGCCGATTCAGAAGTCACCACTGAAAGTAATCGGCAACAACCATGGAAAGGGCGATACCTAAGGCCGGGTGGTTTCCAAAGATGGCCCAGACGGACTAGTGCTCGATCTGGCTAGTTGAACCTACCCAAACCGAGGTTCCGCCCCAAGTGCAGGTCGACTCCCAGAACCACCAGCGGCCACAGGATGACACCTAGGATCGCCGAGAGAACCCGGCCGATCGAGTCCAGATTGTTCAGATAATTGTGGTCTTGGGCCACGAAGAACCCAAGAACGATGTAGATGATCAGGGCTACCGTCTTGATAGACATCCAGCCTCCCGGCTCGTTAGGGCTTTGCTTGCTTGCATTACCCCAGGATAGTGGCCGCCGAAACCTCCCGCTCAGCTGTCAAGAAGGACCCTCTCTACCCGGCGGTAGACCTCATCCGGCGATCCCGAACCATCCACCCGCACCAGAACGCCCTTCGATGCGTAGTGGTCGAGCAGCGGTTCGGTCTCGCGCTCGTAGAGGTCGAGACGTGCGTTAACCACTTCCTCGGTGTCGTCTTCCCTCTGGAAAAGGGGCTCACCGTCGACGTCGCAGACGCCGGACACCTTGGGCGGGTTCGCCTCCAGGTGATAGACGTGCCCTTTGGGGCAGGAACGCCGCCCACTGATCCGGTCGACGATCTCGGCTCGTTCGAGGTCGAGTGTGACAACCACATCGACGCCGCGGGGGCCGAGGCTCGAATCCAGGGTTTCAGCCTGACCGGTCGTCCTGGGGAAGCCATCGAGGATCCATCCCCGCGAGGCTTCTGCTTTGGTGAGTCTTTCAACGACCATGCTCAGGACCAGGTCATCCGGCACTAGGGCACCCGCATCCATCAAAGCCTTCGCCTCTAATCCAAGGATCGTTCCCTCAGAAACCTCGGCCCGCAACATGTCGCCGGTAGCGACGTGAGGGATCCCGAATCGGCGGCTGATCCTTTTCGCGTGAGTACCCTTGCCACTTCCGGGGGGGCCGACGAACAGGATGCGCCGCTTCATGTGGGCATGGTAGGCGCAAGCGCGTGAAGAGGATGCTTGTTAGCGATCCAGGGCTGGTCAACCAGCCTATTGAGGAATGAGCCTAGCGATCGACGCACTGTCATCACGCTTCGGACTACCGTTCCTCTTCTGATCACGAAATTAGCCGCTGTTGCCAGCTAACAAGCACCCTCTGGGATGCAAACTATGCGAGCGAACCGGTACGAGTCGATACGTATGCGTGCTTACTTTCCTTTACGACCAAAGTCGCACAGAGGCATCCGAACGACTACCGAGGTTTAGCGATCTGCTCGCTGACTGCGGTCAGCGAGGCCATCCGAAGCTCTGCCAGTTTCGTATCGAGTGGCTCGATACCCATAGCGCGGAGGCGATCCGGCGTCATCCATTGGGCGCGACGCGTAACCACGTCGATGGCCCGGGCCAACCGATCGGGATCTGCGATCAGCACGGGTGCAACCTGGGTCTCGCCACGATTCTTCGCATCGGTCGATTGGGTGATGATCGCCCCCACGACGACGGTCGCGAGGAATGCGGCTGTCTCTCCCTGAAGAAAAGGCGCGCTCTCTTGCGAGGCCATGTCTCCTAGAGCCGGAGACTCCCCCATCTTCTGTTCGACCTCACGCCAGAACGCCATCCAACGAAGGTAGTCGTCTGGTGGCGCGCTCGGAAGGGTTATCTCAACATCGGGCAAGGTTTGCTCCCTACATCTGCTAAAGAAGAAATCTACTTCACTAGGCGCGACAATCGACGATCGGCCAGTACCTTTCCGTTCGTTTGGCAGGCAGCGCAGTAAACGATCTCGTAGTCCTCGTAGGAAACGTGCTTGAGTTCGTCACCGCATCGAGGGCAGGACCGTCCGAACTGTCCGTGGATCTTGAAACGACCGGTCAGCTTTGTGGGTAACCCCCCCTTGCGCTCGCGTTCCTTAGCTGTACCTTCGGCAAGCACCTCCCTGGTTGCGTTGATCAGTTCCTCGCGCTGAGGACCATTGAGCGAGAACAGACTTGCGAACGGAGACAACCGAGCACGGTGAAGGATGTCGTCGGCGTTCCCGCGACCGATCCCCGCGATCGTTCGTTGGTCGCGTAGGAATGTGTGGAGTCTGCGTTTGTCGGCGCTCGTCCTCAGGAGATCTTGGAAGCCCTCATCGAAAGGTTCAGGCCCGAGAACCGCCAAAGGGCCATCCTCTCCATCGGCCAGGATCCACCAACCTGCTTTGCGTTGAGTCCCGAACTCCTTGATCAGTATCGAAGGAGCCCCCTCGAAACGAAGTCTCACCACGCCGAACTTGGGCCGCGTCGTCTTCGGTTTGTCCTCGATGTCGACCCGTCCTCCCTGCGACAGATGCACGAGCATGCGGGGGCCACCGAAGTCGAACACCAGGTACTTCCCCCGTCGACCGACGTTGTTTAGTTCCCGTCCCACCAGCTCCTCGGGCGGCGGAGTGAACGTTTTGAGAGCAGAGAACTGAAGGGGCATCGCACCGGCAAAGACAGTTCCGCTTAGAGATACGTCGAGACGCTCCGAAAGAGCTTGCATCTCCGGAAGTTCGGGCACGACTTATCTACAACTCGGTCAGTCGAGCTGCCAGGTGTCGTCCAGGATGATCGGTATCTCAGCGCCGCCCTGCTCGACACCGTGGACAGACACTTCCGGTCCACCGATCATGAAGTCGGTGTGAACGCGGGAGTGATTCACGCCGGCTGCTTCGAGCTCGTCGGCCGTCATGCTCGGTCCGCCTTCGATGCCTTGGGGATATCCGGCTCCGTATGCGATATGGCATGTGGCGTTTTCATCCAGAAGGATGTCGTAGTAGCTGCGCCCTTTCTGCCCGATCGGCGACACCTTGTCAACGAGTGCAACCTCACCGAGGCGGCGACCTCCCGGATCGCGGTCCATCTCGCCTTCGACGATCCCTGCGCCTTTGGATGCGGTCACCTTCGACACGACCCCATCTTTGAACTCAACTTCTAGGTCTTCCACGACGGAACCGTGGAGCACGAGTGGACGGGTCGCACGAACGGTTCCGTCAACACGTCGGAAATCAGGGGTGGTGAACACTTCCTCGGTGGGCATGTTCACAACAACTGGGCGACCGTCCGGCATGGTCGTCGCCCCGGCATTCCATCGGGCGTTACGAACAAGACCGACCGTTAGGTCGGTCCCCGGTCCCCGGAACCTCACGGCCTGCAGGGAACGGTCGTTCAGCGCGTTCGCTCGCACCGCCAAACGCTCGACGTGTTCCTTCCATGCGGCGATGGGATCGGGCTGATCGAGTCGCATGAAGGTAGCCAGGTCGCCCCACAAGCGTTCGACATCCGGCTCGCCGTAGATCTTCTTCGCCCAGCCGGGCGATGCGCAGGCGACGTACGTCCAGTTGACCTTGCCCGAGTGCACGAGTTCGATCACCGAGAAGAGCCGGGGCATCGGATCCTTACCAGCGCGGCGAGTGTCGACGTCGTTCATCAGGTCCGGCTCGGGGTCTCCCGATATCTGCACGAGTGCCCCTTGGTTCTCGACCAGCCAGTGGTACCGCTCGTGCAACCAGGGCGGGATCCAATCGAGTGTGTCCTCCGGCGCATGCTCCACGCGAGCCTTCTTCGTATGCGGATCCCAGTACCAGATGTCAACGAAGCGAGCCCCCATCTCGTAAGCAACCTCGGTCAACGCACGGGCGAGAGGGGCGTGGTCGTAATAGCACTTGATAGCAAGCACCTGGCCGGGTAGGAGGTTGACGCCCACCTTTAAAGTGAGCTCGGCATAGCCCTTGAGGTTTTCGGAAGAAGTCATCGGCCCACTATAAGTGGGCCCTAGGGCCGCTATGGTGACTTGCGTTGCCACTGCCCAGGAGGAATGGATGAACGACAAGCTGTTCGCCGAGCTCTCGGAACTGTTGAAGATCCCCTCGATATCGTCCGGTGGCGGGGATCCGGCGGACATCACGAAGGCTGCCGAGTGGCTGGTCGCCCGCATACAACGTTCCGGGGGAACTGCTTCGATCGTCGACACGCCCGGGAACCCGTTGGTCGTCGGTGATCTGAAGGGGCCAGAAGGCAGTCCCACGATCATGATCTACGGCCACTACGACGTTCAGTCCGCCGACCCGATCGAAGAGTGGGACAGCCCACCGTTCGAGCCCACCATACGCGGCGATCGCCTGTACGGACGTGGTGCTTCTGACGACAAGGGCAACTTCTACCCACTGCTCTTCGTAGCTTGCGAACTTGCCGAGGCAGGAGAGCTCCCGCTCAACATCCACGTCGTCGTCGAGGGCGAGGAAGAGGTCGGTAGCGACAACATCATCAACTACATCCGCAACGATCCGACCCATGTCGACGCGGCGATCATCTTCGACTCGCTGATGGTCGACGCCGACACGCCGGCCCTCACACTCGGCGCCCGGGGGATGATCATGATCGAGCTCGACGTGCGCGTTGGCGAACGCAACCTTCATTCGGGGATGTACGGGGGCAGCGCGTTGAACGCGGTGCACGTGATGAATAACATCCTCGCCCGAGTGATGCCCGGGCCCGACGGTCGCCTGCGCGACGAGCTCCGCGAAGGGGTAGAGGCTCCATCAGAGTCCGAGCTCACAGCATGGAAGGACCTTCCCGCCGGAAGTGCTGTCATCACCGAGATCGGCGGTCGTCCTATCTGGAGCGGGTCCGGCGACGACTACTACATGCAGAACTGGGCGGACACCTCGCTAGACATCAACGGCGTAGCGGGTGGAGATGCGGGTCAGATCCGCACGATCATCCCCGCCACGGCTGCTGCCAAGTTCAGCTTGCGTCTAGCGCCGGGCCAAAGCGCCGAAAGGATCCGCGACACCCTCGATGAGATCCTTCACGCCGACATCCCAGAGGAAGCCGAGGTTCGCATCAACTTCCACTCGATGAACGACCCCTCCCTCTTCGATGCCGACTCGGATGCCATCCGTTTGGCCATCGAGGCCTTCGAAGAAGCAACCGGGAAGCGTCCGGCCCTCACGCGCATCGGAGGAACGCTGCCGATCCTCGTGGCTTTGTCGGATCGCAAGATCCCCACGATCCTCTCGGGCTTCGCGCTAGCCGAAGACTCGATCCACGCTCCGAACGAGAGCTTCCAGTTGCGAGGACTGGAGCTGGGCGAGAAGACGGCCCACTCGCTCTACCGCGCCTTGGCGAAACTGCCGACCTAACCACCGAGCGTGGCCGAAACCTAGTTCGGCCCTTAGCCTTTTCGGATCCGGTGCTTGCGCGCCGAGGTGTTGTAGTCGGGATGGGTAACAACCACTCGCAAGCGCCGGGCGGACAACGTCACTTCGAGCGTGACCTTCCCTTCGGCATCGGTCTCGCCCGTCACCGCAGCGGCCCCCGCTTGCGAGAACTCAACGGTTGCACCTTCCACCGGCTCGCCCCGGTCGTCCTCGGTCACCGTCACGACCACCGACGAAGTACTGCCGCGCACGAGGTCGCCTTCCAGCGCTGCGTTCGTTGTCAGCAGGTACACGTGCCAGTCCGCCATCACGTGCTTGATCCCGGCATCGTTCAGAACAGTCTCGAAGTCCGACGGCAAACCGGCCCGATCGAGGTTCTGATTCTCGCCGCCGTGGTCCCCCGTCACGACGACCAATGTTTCGCCGAGTACGCCCGCGGACCGCATCGCCTCGAGGATCCGCCCCAAGCGCTTGTCCGAATCGCGGAACGCCGCGATCGTGCAGGTTGTGTGTGGCCCGAAATGATGTCCGGACCCGTCCGTGAGCGTGAAGTTGTTGATCAGATACTTCGGGATCGGATGCTGAGCGTTGTCCTCGAACAGACGTCGTACCTGCGTCTGGCCTTGATGGTCCAGCGTGCTCTCCACCCCGTAGCCGTCGGGATCGGAGTCGGAGCACGCCTGAGTTGTGTCCTGCGCGAGCTCGGCTGGGTTCTGCGTAGCGATGTAATCGGCCGGGTTCGGGAACGAGTCAGTGGGCTCCAAGGTCGCGTAGTCCGCCCCCCGCGCGGAGGGCTCATCCACCGACGCTGTGTATGCATTGTCCGAAACGGGTCCGTCGGCCGGAGTCCAATCCCCGAAGGAACGATGGAACGCCTCGTGCAATGTCTCGAACTCGTCGTTCAGCAACACCGACGTCCCTACGTACAGCGGATTGTCGGGGTCTTGCGGATCGATCGGGGCATGGACCGTGGCGGTCTCCCGTTCGTAGAAGCGATTGTTCACCAATGCATGGTGACCGGGGTAGGTGCCGCTTCCCACCGTGTTGTGGTTCGGCATCGTGACCGAGGGCCACGCAGCTACGCTCCCGAAGCGAGTGAACAGTCCACCATCGGCCACCGCAGTCAGGTTGGGGATCGACTCCGGGTCTTTGGCTTCTTCCGGCACCGGATCTCCGCAAGTGCTGCTGTCGATCAAGCAACGCACCGTCACAGAGTTGTTCTGGTCGTAGATGAAGATCGCGAGTCGGTTCGCCAGAGCCTCGGTGATGGCACCCGCCCGGTCGGCCTCTGCCGGGTGCGCGCTAAACGCTTGAGAGAGAAGGCGGCCTGAGCTGTCGCGCGGCTCCGGAACATCCAGCAGCCACGAGATCGTCGCAGCGATGTCTACGTTCTCGGCCTGCTCCTTCAGCTCCCCTGTGTCATCACCTTCATTCGGCTCGCCCGACGGAACGATCGACCCGTCACGCACGTAGGTGCCGCCGGACATCACGATCAAAGGGATGTGGCGGTCGCTTGGATGGCCGTGAACGCCGGTGATCAACCGATCGTCATCCATCTGACCGACGTGGAACGAGGTGCCCTCCTCGGCCACGATCAACAGTTCACCGATCCGAGGCGTACCACCCAGGTTCCAGTTGGGATGCACGCCGTTCAAGGTGTGCTCGCGGCCACCGTCCAAAGGATTGGGCAAGCGATACAGAGCCTCGCTCACTCCCTCGATCTCGAGTGCCGCGGCTCGGAGCGCTTTGAGGGTCTGCTGGTCCCCCTCCGTCGGCTCGTTGACGTTCTCTAACTGTGGCAGGTAGACCGAAGCCGAACCACCATGCGAAACAACCTGCGACTCAGACGGCCCAGCCCCCTCGAGCTCCGCCGCGATATCGGTGGACGTTAGCGGCAAAGATGCAGGCCCGAAAGCGTGATCGGCGGTCACGATCACCGTGGAGCGCTGCCATCGGTTGGATGCGCGCAACGCAGCCACAAGCCGCCCGATCTCCAGGTCGGCCGAAACGATGGCCGCAGCAGCTTGCTCTGAGTCTCGGCCGAACAGATGCGACATCGCGTCGACCTCGGGCAGGTTGATGAACGTGAAATCGGGATCCTCAGCCCCCAACAGATACAACGCCGCGTCCATCGTGCAGGAGTTGAGCGAATAGCCGGAGCCCGTGCCCGGCTCGGCCGGACAGTCTAGGTTCTGGTCACCGGGCGAGGTCGTCGCACCGGCGATGAAATCGGGAGCAACATGATCCACTTCGCGTTTCTCTGGGTTCGCATCTGAAGGTCCACATGCACCCTCCGTGTCGCGCGTGCAATCGAAGAGTGAACGCAGCTTTTCCTTCCCCATGACGAGAGCGGTTCGCAGCCAAGGCTTACTTCTCTCGATCGAATCGAAAAGGGTCTCTGCAAAGTTCAGCTCCGGCCTGTCGAGATCTAGCTCGGCCCCGCCGGCCCGGTCGAAGGAACCGTTAGCGATGATGCCCGAGTCTTCGCCATAAGCACCCGTGATCATCGCGGTGTGGTTCGCGTTGGTCTCTGTGACCATCATCGCTCTAGCTTGCTCGAACGATGTGGCGCAGACTCCGCCCGGAGCACATTCCTCCTCCAGCAACGTAGTGAGATTCGGCATCAGCCCAGGCGTGACGAATTCGGCGCCCAACCCATCGATCGATACGACGAACGTGTTGTAGACCGGTTCGAGCAAGGACTGCAGGACTCGTCCGTCCTGTCGTTTCAACAGTGCCGTTTCGGATGGGTTGCCATTGAGCAATGTCGCCGGTTCGTTCGTGTCCTGGAAGTAAGGATGGATGCCCAGCGCCGAGGCTACGGTCGGCGCGATGTCGGGATGCTTTATGTGCAGCTTCGCCTCGGCCTTCTTGCTGAGCGGTGAGCGCCGCGCTCCGCGGCCACCGAGGATCAAAGTGGTTCGTGACTGAGTGATACCCGGATGGCCATGCGCACCGGGCGAGCCGCTGTCGGCGGTGTTTGCCGGAACGATGATGAAGTCGCCGGCTCGCGGCCCGTCGAGCTCGGCCACGATCCGCTCATAGACGTACGGATAAGTGACCTTCTTCGCATCGATCAGGACGCGAGGCTCGGGTTCGTCGGTGGGGGTGCCGGCAGCTCGTTCCTGAGCCAGCGTCCACAGAACAGTTGCGCTCTGCTCACGAACCGGATTCTTGCCTTTGATCACCTGGACCGAGAAACCCCACCCCGCCCCCTTAGGCGCGCGCGTGAAGCAAACCGTTCCTCTAGCCGAATAGATCCAATAGACATCGCCGGCTTTCTTGCAGCCCATCCGAGCCTTCGATCCGGGCCGAACGGTGACCACCATGTCGACATCCGGATTCTTCAGCAAGATCTTCAAAGACTCCTTGAAGGCACGCTCCTCACTCCGGTTGAGACCCTGATCGACGAAGATCGGATCGTCTTCGGTTCCGGAGTCCTGCGACAAGACGGGTGAAGCCGGAAACAGCGCGGCCACGAGGACGGCGACGCATGCTGCTACAGAGAGCGAGCCTCGTCGGGGGGTAAGGGCTCTCACGTTCGTCCTTTCGGATCGTCCACCGGGGTGACAAACTCCACTCTCCGCACCCACTCCATGATTCCACACCCCACATGGACCCACCCTGAATGGCGCATGAACCGGGAGCAGAGCAAACGGCGACCACCAGGAAGACGGAGGTGCTTCGTTTTCTTGTGCGGTCGGGGGGATTTGAACCCCCACACCCTTGCGGGCACCAGCCCCTCAAGCTGGCGTGTCTACCGTTCCACCACGACCGCGGGCGTAGAGAAAGCCCCGAGTGACCAGGGCTTGTCGAGACTATATCTGGACTAGGGCTTGGACCACTCTTGGGCGTTCCAGAGGGGACCTTCAAAGGTTCCGTTCACGCGCATGCCTTCTACCCCCTCCTGCCAGACGAGATAGGAGAAGACCTGGAAGAGAGGCAGGACCTCGGCGGGGTCGAGGCCCGGCTCCCCCGCTTCGCCGAGTGGTCCTCCCGCGACACGCATGAGGGAGACCGAAGCTGGGTTCGAGTCTCTCCATGGACCGTAGAAGGTCGCCACATCGATGTCGATCAGGTCCAAAGCAACCTCTCGATCGAGAAGCTGAAGCTGCAAGGCTCGTTGTAGCAGTCCCAGTAGTTCGTCCCCGCGCGGAACGGCCATGGAGGCCGAAACATCGATCGCCGCGTCGGGCAGATCCCAACTCCCTTCTACGCTTTCATCGCCCGGAGTCGGCCACGGTGTGTTGGCGATCCGTCCATCCGACCGGATCAATCCTTCAGCCAGAGCGACCCGGTCGAGCGCGGCGAAGAGTCCGGTTGCGACCTCTGCCCCGCCGCGCGCGTCCAGGCGGATCGACTCCCATCCCAGATCCCGCGCGAACTTCAACTGCGTCTCATCGAGACGCTCTTCGAGGTTCACGGTCGAGGGAGGGGCGGCGGCGTCGAGCCGCCCGTCTTCGAGCAAAGCCAACATGATCTCGAGGGAATCGATGTGCTGGACGATCAATCGGTCGAGCAAGGGGGGCTCGCCGAGCCATTCATCGTTCGGTTCGTAAATGAGTTGCAGGCCGGGTGTCCTGTCAGCCAGAACGAAGGGGCCTCCATACACACCGGCGCGAACCTTTCCACTTGGAAGGATGGGAGCTCGAGTAGCGAGGGCGATCTTCTCAACACGCCCTAGTCCCTCGAAGATGATGTCGTTCCCTTCGATGCTCGCTCGTGACGCGAGAGCAAGCCCCGATGGGAGTTGAGCGCGCCTCCATGTAGCGAGAACGTCATCTGCGGTGATCGGCCTGCCGTTGCTCCAGTTCGCGTCACGCAGGGTGACCCTCGTAGAACCACCCGACATCCGGGAAAGCGAGTCGGCGAGTTCCGGAACAGCTGATCCGTCCGGTTGGACCCGGAACAACGAAGGGTAAAGAGGTCGTGTAAGAGCCAGCGTGAGATCTGATGCCACCGGTGAGTAAGGGTCGAGGGTGACCGGCTCACCCAGGACTCCGAAGACGATCTCTCCGCCACGTGGGGGCCGCGCCGATCCTTCTGAAGGACTCGGTACCGGCGGTGGCTGAGAGCTAGATGTGCACGAAGCTCCGATCAGGATCGCTAGGACAGCGGCAGCCGTACGATGCTGCATCTATTCGGTGAACTTGATATCGACGGCGTCGAATCCTCCGAGCACGTCGAAGACGATGCCTTCTACAGATCCTTGCGCTGCCCAGTGCATAAGGAATGTTCCGATCGGTGCGATCGGGATCGTCTTCATGATCTCCTTCTCGGCCGCAACATAGAGCTGAACCCTTCGGCCCGGCGCGGCTTCCGCCTCGGCCTGTGCGAGGAGTCTGTCGACCTTCTCTGATGCGAAGCCTGAGTGGTTGTCCGGCGAATCCGAGGAGAAGAGTGGGTCAAGGAACACATGAGCCGTCGGGAACTCCGCGATCCATCCAAGTCGGTACATCTGCTGGTTGCCGCTCTGCAGGATCTCGATGTACTTCCCGAAGGAGTAACCATGGAGCGATACCTCGAGACCGACTGCTTCGAGATCCGCCCTGACCGTCCGAGCCAGAAGATCATGAGGTTCGCCTGCCGTGTAGTCGATGCGTATCTTTCTTTGGGCGCGAGACAGACGGTCAACGATCCTCTCCGCCTCATCGGGTCGGTGTTCGCAGACTTCCCCGCACACGTTCTCGAGGAAGCCCGGCATGCCAGATGGAACGATTCCCCTGGGCAGCGTCATGGTGTCTTTGTAGATGCGCTGGATGATGCTCTCGCGATCGATGGCTTTCGTGATCGCCTCTCGCAGTTTCCGATCGTCAAGGTGATCCGAACTGAGGTTCATCCCGAATCCATAGGTAGCGAGGAAAGGCACGTAACCGCGATCCCCATACGTCTGGGCAGCTGCATCGACCTGACCGGCAGGAACCTCGGCGACATCGAACTCGCCGTTCACGAACCCAAGCCAGGACGCTGCGGCATCCGGGAAAGAGAAGAAGCGGATGCCGTCCAAAGGCGGTGTGCGGACGAAACCGTCGAAACGACGGAGCACGACCGGGGCACCGGGTGTCCAGGGCTCGACGATCTGGAATGGACCGTTGCCTACCGGTTGCTCGATGAAGGTGTCCTCTTGCTCGACTACCGTTCGAGAAAGGGGCACCAGGCCGGGGTGGGTGAGGATGGCGGGGAACTCCATGAACGGTTCGGTGAGGTCGATGACCAACGTCAGGTCATCCGGCGTCTTGATCCCGCTAAGTCCCGTCTTGGCACCCTCTTGATTCACGTCCGTGAAGCCCTCGATCCCTTCCAAGGCATAAGCGAGCTCGGCACCATTCTCTTTTCGAGCGATCCGGTCGAAGGCGTAGGCGAAGTCTTTCGACGTCACCGGCGAGCCGTCATGGAAAGTCATCCCGGCGCGCAGCAGAAAAGTGAACCGGCGACCCCCGTCGGAGACGTCCCACGACTCCGCAGCGGCCGGCACAACGGTCTCGCTGGTTTGATCCCAGGCGGTTAGCCCCTCGTACAGCTGCCGGGCGACCAGCACCGAGCCCGGATCTTGGATCCGCATCGGATCGAGTGTTGCGGGTTCGGGGATCGCGACATCCAAGACGTCCTCAGACTCTGTGAAGCCACCCAAAGACGGCGAGGGCAAGGCGCCGACGCTCCCCGCAGAAGACGAGCCGGGAGAGGGGGCCGAGTCCGGGTCAGACGTACATGCGCTCAACAGCGCCAGGCAAAGAACCAGGCTCAGCCGGCGCACGAGGCCACCACCTAAGGTTAGGAAAGCCGGAAGGCCAGCAGGATGGTCGTGCCGGTGAAGACGATGGCGGTGATGATCGTGATGCGGTCAAGGTTGCGCTCCATCACTGTGGAGCCCATGGCTTGCGTCTGCATGCCGCCACCGAACATCTCGGAGACCCCACCACCACGTCCCGCGTGGAGAAGGATGAACAGGATCAACATCAGGGATGCGATCACGTGGATGATCACAAGGATCGGAGTCACTTCAAGCACCTCGTTCTTGGTTGAGTAGGAACAGCCCTAAGGGTAGCGCAGAGGTCAGATCTGCTGGTTCTCGAACCTGTAGAAGCCGATCGGGCCTGAGAAGATCGGCTCGGCCGTCCAGTTCTGACGGGCTTCCCATCTGAGGGTTGCAAAGGTCTGCACCTGGATACGGCGCTCGACCGCGAACATCCATTCCTCCACATCCCCAGGGTTGACCTTCAGACCGGGGGCAAGTTCGGGACTCTTACCTAGGTTTCGTACCGGCAGAGCCAGGTCGACCTTGGAGTTCGATCGAGTGGAAACGGTTGCCCCACGCGCCGGCCAGTTCCCCTTCGCCAGCCTCTTTGGCACCTCGTAGAACTCGCCTCCTATCGGCGAAGGATCGCCCCACACGATCGCGTAGGCACCGGGGTTCTCACCCACCACACGCTCGGCCACCTGTAGGCCGAGAACACCGACCAGTGTGGCTGCCGCAACGAAAGGCAGCTTGCCCAGCGTTGCGACGTTCGCGCGCCCATCCGCGACGGCGATGAGGTCGCCGACGCGTCTCGAGATCCCGTACCCAGGCCTCCAGAACGCTAGGACTGCCTTCTGACCTATCGATCGCTTGTCTTGGGCGAGCTCGACGATCTTCAGCAGGCCGGATGCGACCGACAGTGGATCCCCGGTAAGCGCTGCTGCTCGACGATCGGCTTCGAACTCGCGATCTCTAACCAGCCGCCGCAAAGCCACGTGGGCCAGTGGGTTCCACACGACCAGATCCCGCAGGATCCCGGCCGCAAAAACCACTGGGACATCCCGGGATTGGAGATGGGCCACCTCGTGCGCCAGGATCCCCTGGAGTTCTTCGGGTTCCAAGGCTTCGAGAAGGTCTGCAGAGATAAGGATCACTCCCTTACGGAAGCCGGCTGCGAATGCGCCGGTGATCCTCTCGGGGAGTAGCAACACATCGGGTACGTAGTAGAGGCCGGCTTCACGCGACAAGCGTTCGACCCTACGAAGGAGGTCCGGGTCCTCGATCCGTTCACAACGATTGATGAGCCGACGCACCATGAACATGCCAACGGCCCTGCGGATGAGCATGAAAGAAACGACCGACAGCCCGAAGAGCAAGATCCACGGACCTGCGCTCCCGTAGATCGCGTACGGAACCATCGCAGTGCCGTCGTTCACCATAAGAAGGTGGAACAACTGCTCGGAGCGATCGAACAGTGCACTGCCGAACGGTCTCATCACAGATACCTCTGGGAGAAGTCCGCGCTGATAGATAAGACCCGCAACCAAAGGAAGAAGTAATGGGGTGATCAGCAACACGCTCGACGCCATGCCACCCGGTCGAGCTAGCAAACGCCTAGCGATCAGAGCACCGATGAGGGTTGCGAAAGAAACCGCAAGGATCACCATCCAAGCGGAGTCCGTTTCGAGCGTCAGTACTGTGGGGGCTGCCCCGATCACCTCTTACGCTTCCGCTGGTCGATCGCTGCTCTGAGCTTGTCGATGACCTCGCTGTCTTCCTTTTCGACGCGGTCCACGAAGTAAGCGACGGCGGGGTCGGGGAAATGATCAACGAGCCAATCGACAACAGACCTTACCGTCGAGTCGGCGTATTCCTCTCGTGAAACGATCGCGTCGTAATGGTGGGCTGGCTGCTGCTCGATCCGCCTCAGGAAACCCTTGTCGGCGAGACGGCCGAGGGTGGTCATCACGGTCGTGTAAGCGATAGCTCGCTTCGCTTCGAGAGCGGTGTGAACATCCCTGACCGTGACCTCGCCGAGGTCCCAGACGACGTTCATGATCTCGTTCTCTAGAGGCCCAAGGACCTCAGCAAGCGTGTGTTTACGCCGTGCGGCACTCAAAGTCGCTCCCCCCAGAAATACTCTCTACTAGCGCGATAGTACGCCAGTTAGGTACCCAAACACCAGGTTCAAAGGTCGGGTTGTCGGCAGCTCAGTCCTTGGCCAGCCTGACGAGGTTCGGCATGATCTCGGTCCCTTTGAGGTGACCTAGGGCGCCCTGTCGAGAGACCGTCTCACCGTAGGAGCCAACGGAGTCGCTGCTCACGTTCCCTCCCGAGATGAGCAGCGGCACCGGTCCGTCGGTGTGAGCCTTCCGGGCGCAGCTGGTGGAATGGTCTGCCGTGACCGCGATGACCGTCTTCCGCAGATCAACACCGCCCATCAAAACCTCGAAGAAGATCGAATCGATCTTCTCGATGTTGCGGATCTTCGCCTCGTAGTCGCCGTCATGTGCGGGAACGTCTGGGCCTTTGATGTGGATGTACAGGCCGTCGTAGCCCTGGATGGCCTCGAGCGCGAGTTCTGCCCACGCTTCGTATTGCTCTTCTTCCGGGATCCCGGTCGGTGCGTCCACGACACCCATCCCCATCAAGCGAGCGATACCAAGCTCTACTGGCATCTCCACGAAGCAGCCCATCGACAAACCGAACTTCTCTTTGAACGGTTGAAGCTGCGGAACGTGGTCGCCACCATCACGCGTGAGGATGAAGTTGCCTGGAAGTTTCCCGGCCGCCCGGCGCTTCGCGTTGATCTCCGAACGCTCGAGCACCTCGTGCGCGGCAGCGAGCCATTCGTTCGTCAGCTTGGCTCCGAGTTCGGCAGCGGGGTCGCCTTCATTGCCTTCGATAGGTCCTACATGGACGACGTGGTTGTCGAACGTTTCCAAAGCCACACCGAGCGCGCCCTGGCGCGCGTATGCGGGGTCGGAGTTCTTAACCTCTGCGGACAACTTCCCGTCGTGAGACCGCAGCACGAGGATCCCTCGGTGTCCGATCGTCGCTCGGAAGTCGAAGTCGGCCCCCGAGATCTCGACTTTCTGCTGTACCTCTTCAGCCAGCGCGTGCGCTTCCTCCGAGGAGAGATCGCGGCCCACCCGTCGGTCGACGATCGCCCAACGATCACCGTCACTTTCGACGGTCGCGAAGTTGACCCTGTAAGCGAGATCTCCATCGTTGACATTCAGACCCGCACCTACCGACTCAAGGGGGCCGCGACCGGAATGATGCTCGTGGGGGTCGTACCCGAGGATCGCGAACACCGCGATGTCTGACTCGGGAGCGATGCCCTCCCCCACGGTGGTCACGTAACCGTTGCGCCCGTCTCGCGCTAGGCGATCAAGGTGTGGCGTTGCGGCTGCTTCGAGTGGCGTCCGGCCGTCGAGCTCAGGCAGCGGGTCGTCACCGAGGCCGTCGAGGATCACGTACAGGACCTGCTTCGGACTCATTTCGCTGCTTTCACGATCTGGGCGAACTCCACCGCGTCCAATGAAGCTCCGCCGACCAAACCGCCATCGATATCCGGTTGACCGAACAGTGCAGCAGCGTTGCCGGCCTTCACGCTTCCTCCGTAGAGGATCCGAACCGCCGCGGCAACCTCTTCGCCGTGCATGTCTTGAAGGACCCCACGGATGTACGAGATCGTGGATTGCGCGTCCTCCGGGGTGGCCGTCTTACCCGTGCCTATCGCCCAGATCGGTTCGTAGGCAACAACCGTTCTGGCCACTTGCTCGGGACTGATCCCGTCCAGCCCCTGGCGCACCTGGCGGTCGACCTTCTCCTGGGTTTGCGAAGCTTCACGCTCGGAATCTGTTTCGCCACAGCACATGATCGGGATCAGCTCATGTTCGAACGCGGCTCGCACCTTGCGGTTGACCGTCTCGTCGGTCTCAGCGAACAGTTCGCGTCTCTCCGAATGGCCGAGGATCACGTACTTGCAGCGGAGCGCCTGCAACATCGGAGGCGATACCTCACCCGTGAATGCGCCCTCGGGTTCCCAGTGCATGTTCTGTGCCCCCACCACGAATCGCTGGTGTCTATCTTCCGTGGTGGTCTGTACCGACCGGAGCGCTGTGAAAGGCGGGCAGAGCACAACTTCGATCCTGTCTTGATCAACGTCGGCAACGTGATGCCCCAATTCCTCTACGAAATGGATCGCATCGAGGTGCGACTTGAACATCTTCCAGTTGCCCGCGACGAGCGGAATCCTCATTGGGTCTTTCCCTTCTTGGATAGGACGGCGATCCCCGGCAATTCTTTGCCCTCGAGGAACTCGAGAGACGCACCCCCGCCGGTAGAGAGGTGCGAAACCGCATCAGTCAGTTCAAGTTGTTTGAGGGCCGCGGCGGAATCGCCGCCACCGACCACCGTGTAGGCACCCTTCTGGGTGGCCTCCACAACAGCCTTTGCAACACCCTTGGTCCCTTCGGCGAACTCGGGAACCTCGAAGATCCCCATCGGTCCATTCCACAGCACCGTCTTCGCGGCGGTGATCTCCTCGGCGAAGTTGGCGACAGTCTCGGGGCCGACGTCCACACCCATCCTGTCGCCGATCTTCTCGAGCGGAACGATCTCGGAGAACGACCCCTTGTCCGGAGAGTCTGCCGCCACAACATCGACCGGAAGGTGGATACGGACACCACTCTTGGCAGCACGATCGAGAACGTCCTTCGTCTCGTCGACGCGCTCCTCTTCGACGAGCGAACGGCCAACATCGTGACCTTGCGCCTTCAACAGAGTGAACGCCATCGCACCGCCAACGCACATCGCGTCGACGCGACCCAAGAGATTCTCGATCACCGCCAGCTTGTCTGAGACTTTGGCACCACCCAAGATCGCGACGTATGGGCTGTCGGGTGACTCGATGATCCTCGAGAGTTTGGTGACCTCGTTCAGGAGCAACAGTCCGGCCGCTGCAGGCAGTAGCTCGGCAACACCGACCACCGACGCATGCGAACGGTGGGCCGCGCCGAATGCATCGTTGACGTACAGATCCCCAAGCTCGGCAAGTTGTGCTGCGAAGCCGGGGTCATTGGTCGTCTCCCCTGGTTCGAACCGAAGGTTCTCTAGCAGGATCACGTCGGCAGGAGAGAGCGAGGCAGAGACTGCCTCATGCCCTACGCAAACGTCGATCGCTTCAACCGGACGGCCCATCAGCTGAGCCAGCACGCGGGCAACCGGAGCGAGCCTCAGCTCCTCCACAACCTGACCTTTGGGCCGCCCGAGGTGGGAGCAAAGCACGAGCTTGGCGCCCCGCTCTAGGAGAAGCTCCAGTGTTGGGATCGCGGCCCTGATCCGAAGGTCGTCGGTTATCTGCCCGCGGGTGATCGGCACGTTGAAGTCACAGCGCACGAGCACCCGTTGACCGGCAACCTGGAGGTCGTCGATCGTCGGCAGCGGTGAAGAGGTGGGGGCGCTCATAGGGCCCCGAGTCTATCCAGCAGACCCAGGGCCCTTGGTGCGAACTAGTGAGTTGTGGGAGCTACGAGATTGCAGCCTCTCGTCGGTGGGGGGTCCAGAGCCGACGGTGAGACAGGAGCCCTGCCCCCAACACGAGTGCTCCGAGCAAGATCCACATGTAAGGGATGGTGCTGGCCTGAGTCGCGGCTCCGGTGGCCGTGGATGCTGCCGGGAAAACATCGGCCCTCTTCGGCAGTCCGTAGAAGCGCAGGTGTTCCATGGCGAAGTCGCTGATGCTCGCCCAACCGGACGTCATCTCTGGCGCACCATCGATCGGAAGCTTCTGACCCTCAGGAACGAACAGCATCGGCCCGCCCTCGGCGAACGGGTACATGTACTGAGTGAAAGTTGTCGTCTCGGTCTTGTTGGGGGCCGCGTGATCGAGCACGCCAACCTGATAACTGATCGTGTAGCGCGGCCCCAGCTCACCCGCCGGAGCAGGATCACTCGATATGTAAGCGCCGTAGAGGGCCTCGTATCCGTTGGTCTTCTCGAGCAAGCTCCGAGCAGCATTGCCGTCCAGATCGATGGGCTCGTCGATCCCCGGCCCGATCATCGTGGCGTCCTGAGGGGTGGCTTCGACCTTTGCCCAGCCGGGGGCAGCGATGGCAATCAAACACAGGGCCAGCAATGTCACGAACAAGCTCTTCCTCACGGCGGACTCCTTTTCTAGGTTCTTAGGGTTAGGTACACCGGCGCCCGCCCCGGGGTTCCATCTCTGGCGGGCGAGTAGCCTCCTCAGATGGCAGATCTCACCCTGCGCCGCCCCACGGATGCCGACATCCCCCGCCTCGTAGAGCTACTCGTCAGCTGCGACATCGATGAGATGGGGGCTGCCGAGAGCGACGAGGAGGATGTCGTCTGGCGATGGCGGATCCCCGGCTTCGACAGGGACCGGGACGCGGTCATCGCAACCAGCGGCGGGCGCATCGTCGGATACGCCCTAGCCTTCGAGGGCGAGGCCGTGGTGACGGTCGCTCCCTGGGCGCGCGGCCGAGGTATCGGATCGGTGCTCGCGTCGGCGTGCGAGGTTCACATAGCGGCCCGCGGGAGTTCCGACGGGTTCGTCCGGCAGAACTCGAGCAGTCGCGTTCCCGCCGCGATCGCTTTACTCGAGGGCCGCGGTTACGAGGAATCACACCACTACGCTCGTATGGAGATCGAGCTATCGGCAGAACCTAAGGTCCCCGGCACGCCGCCGGGCGTCACGATCAGAGGATTCCGGTCGGGTGACGAGCACGCCTTCCACGAAGCCAACATGGCAGCCTGGTCTCAGTACGCCGATCGATGGGAGCCGGAAACCTTCGAACGTTGGTCGGCCAACTACCTCGCCGGCGAAGATTTCGATCCGAGTCTCTGGTGGATGGCCGAATCGTCCGGTCGGACACTCGGGATCTCGATATGCCTCCCCTACCCTTCGATGGGCTGGATACAGGTGCTCGGCACGATCCCCGAAGCGCGGGGCCGCGGCATCGGCACGGCCCTCCTCCAACGCTCGTTCGCAACGTACTGGGAACGCGGAGTCAAACGGATCGGCCTCACCGCCAACTCTCAGAACATCCCGGAAGTTCGACGCCTCTACGAACGCAATGGCATGACCGAAGTCCTCCGCTACATCAACCACCGCAAACCCATTTCTTAGTAAAAGCAGATTGACTATTTCAGCCTCACGCGCCACAAAATCCATGTTCTTTCGCCACGGATAACCTGAGGGCGTGGAACCCGAAGAGGATTACGAAGACGAGTATCTAGAACGCGCCGCGCGTCCTATGTGGCGCATCGTCGCCGCGATCCTGATCTTCGGCCTACTGGGTTTCTACGCGGGAAGCTACCTAGTTAGCCTCTGGAACTAGCTCCTCGTTAGAGCTTGGAGGCCACCAGTTCGGTTAGGTCGACCAGGCGGTTGGAGTAGCCCCATTCGTTGTCGTACCAACCGAGGACCTTCACCATGTTTCCGTTCGCCATCGTCGAAAGGCCGTCCACCACGCACGAGTGCGGGTCGCCAACGATGTCGGACGAAACAAGCGGGTCCTCGCTGTACTTCAGGATGCCCTGGAAGTTGGAAGCCTGAGCCGCTTCTCTGTACGCGTTGTTTACGTCGTCTTTAGTCACGTCGCTGCCGAGCACGGCCACGAGATCTGTGATCGAACCATCGGGGACGGGCACGCGCAACGCCATGCCGTCGAGACGACCTTTCAGGTTCGGTAGAGCCAAAGCAGACGCCTTCGCTGCACCGGTCGAAGTCGGGATGATGTTGATCGCGGCCGCTCGTGCACGCCTTAGATCGTCACGCACCATGTCCTGCGTTCCCTGGTCGTTCGTGTAGGCGTGGACCGTTGTCATGAATCCCTTCTCGATGCCCCAGTTGTCGTCCAGCACCTTTGCCAGTGGAACGATGCAGTTCGTCGTGCACGAGGCGTTCGAGATGATGTTGTGAGTCGAAGGGTCGTACTCGTTGTCATTGACGCCCATCACGATCGTGATGTCCTCGTCCTTCGCGGGGGCCGAGATCAGCACCTTCTTCGCGCCGGCCTCGATGTGCTTGCCCGCGTCGGAAGCCTTCGTGAAGAAACCGGTCGATTCCACGACTACATCTGCCCCGAAGTCCTTCCACTTGAGCTGGCCGGGGTCACGCTCGGCGGTGACGCGGATCTCTTCACCGTCCACGGAGAAGCCGTTGTCGGTGACTTTTACTTCTTTGTCGAAGCGTCCGAAGACCGAGTCGTACTTCAGAAGGTGAGCGAGGTGCGAGGGGTCACCGAGATCGTTCACCGCGACCACCTCGAGGTCGGCACCTTGGGCGATCATGGCCCGGAAGTAGTTACGTCCTATGCGTCCAAAGCCATTGATTCCGATCCGCGTCGCCATCGACGGATCCCTCCTCAGGGTTGGGTTAAGGCGTTTCGTCCATCCTAGCGACTGGTTCCTAGAGGCTGGACAGCAGCCGGGCGAGGGCTTCGGGATCGTGGCCGCCATCAGGATGCGCCACATCGGCTTCGATCAGCTTCACGTCCGGGAATCGCCATGCCTGCGGATTGAGGGCGACGCCATCGCCCGGGATGACGGGTGATTGCACTACTGCGACATCGAGCGCCCCCCTACCCATGTGCGAGAGGAGGGCGTGGACGTGGGCGATCGCATCGAGATCTTCGGTCTCCCCGGGCTGTTGTCTCGAGTTGCAGACGAACACCCTCTGGGCATCGCTGTCTCTGACGGCCTGAGCGATCCCGGGAACCAGAAGGGTCGCGATCACGCTGGTGAAAAGGCTGCCCGGCCCCAGCACTATCTGTTCGGCAGCCAGGATCGCGTAGACAGCCTCCTTATGGGCGGCGGGTGTCGAAGGCTTCAGGTGAACGGAGCGGATGCGAGCCTTCGTCTGGGCGACAGCCACCTGGCCGTCGACAACTCCGCCCTCCACCAAAGCACTCATCCGAACCAGATCCGTTGTGGCTGGATAGACACGACCCCGCGCCCCGAGCATCTCCCCCGCAGCTTCTACCGCAGCGGCGAAGTCACCTAGCTCTTCAGCGAGCGCTGCGATCAGCAGGTTTCCAACGGGGTGGCCCGCAAGTGCGCCATCCGTGAACCGATGCTGGAACACCTTCACGAGGTGAGAATCGGGTGACAGCGCCACGAGGCAATTCCGGATGTCTCCTGGTGGTGGGATCCCGAGGTCGATCGTGAGCTGCCCGGACGATCCCCCATCGTCGGCAACAGTAACTACGGCCGCTACGTCATTCGAATAGAGCTGGGCGGCCCTCAACGTCGTCGCTAGGCCGTGCCCACCACCGATCCCTACAACCTTCAACGATGCGCCACCGGAGATCGATCGACATCGCGATGAACGCTAGTCGCCGCATATCCCTTCTCGCTGATGTAGCGAGCGATCTCCTCCGCCAGCACCACCGACCTATGCCTTCCACCTGTGCACCCCACGGCGATCGTCAAGAAGTGACGCCCTTCTTCCTGGAACCCGGGAAGAAGCACGGCAAGTAGATCTCGCGTTCGATCGAGGAACTGAGTCGTCGCATCGTGTCCGAGGACGTACTCACGGATCGGGGTGTCTCTTCCGTCGTGTGGACGCAGGGTTTCTATCCAGTGCGGATTCGGAAGGAACCGAACGTCCAAGACCATGTCGGCGTCGATCGGAAGGCCGTACTTGTAGCCGAACGAGACAACGCTTGTCTTCATCTCGTCGCCGCCTTCGCCACCGAAATATCCAGCCATCTTCTGTCTCAGATCGCGGGACGTCAGAGCAGAGGTGTCGATGATCAGGTCGGCCTTGCTGCGGAACCACGCCATCAGGCGACGCTCCTCTTGGATCCCCGTCAACAGATCGTCGCCTTCAGCCAGCGGATGGCGGCGATGCGTTGCATCGAAACGCCGGACGAGGACCTCATCGTCTGCTTCGAGAAACACCAACTTGAAATCGAGGGTGCCGGAAAGCGCTTCCAGAGCCTTTTCCGTTTCCACGAACCAAGAGCCCCCACGAGCGTCGATAACAAGTGCGATACGAGCGATTAGGTTTCCCGGTTGCAGTGCAAGCTGGATCATCTGTTCGATCAGCTGAGGGGGAAGGTTGTCGATCACGTACCAACCCAGATCCTCGAGCGCCTTGGCTGCCTCGGAGCGACCGGCCCCCGAGAGACCGCTGATCACGCTGATATCGACGTGACGTTCGACGGTCATGAGGCCTCCCTCCTGTTTCCAACTCGTGGTTCCTCGGCTCCCGACGGGTGAAGGGCCTCATATAGCGCCTCGGCAACACCCTTGGGAAGACCCTGAACCTGTGAAAGCTCTTCAAGTGAAGCCTCGCGCATCTTCCGCACAGAACCGAAGCTTTTCAGGAGCTTCTTCCTACGAGCCTCACCCAGACCAGGGATCCCATCGAGGACCGATTGTGTCATCCGCTTGCCGCGACGCAACTGGTGATAGGCAAGGGCGAATCGGTGCGCCTCGTCACGTATCTGCTGAAGAAGGTAGAGGGCCTCTGATCCTCGCGGGATCACGATCGGATCGCTTCGACCTGGAACGAACACCTCTTCCATGCGCTTGGCCAACGACACAGTCGTGACGTCGGCGATCCCTAGCTCGTCCATGGACTCCAGTGCGCGATTCAATTGTCCCTTCCCACCATCGATCACCACCAGGTTGGGCGGGTATGCGAAACGTCCTCCCGGAGAGTCGTCCTGTTCCTGGAGGTACCGCGAGAAGCGGCGACGGATCACCTCGCCCATGTTGGCGAAGTCGTCCTGTTGAGTGTTCCATTTGATCTTGAAACGTCTGTAGTCGGAACGCTTCGGGAGCCCGTCCTCGAAAACAACCATCGACCCCACCGCTTCCGTCGGCCCAGTGTTCGAGATATCGAATGCCTCGATGCGGAGCGGAGCTTCGTCCATCCCGAGGAACGTCTGCAACTCCCGCAACTGGCGTGAGCGAGCTGCGAAGTCGCTAGCGCGCTTCAGCTTGTGACGAGAAAAGGCCTCCTTAGCGTTCTCCGTCACCGTGGAGAGCAACTGCCTCTTACTTCCTCGCTGCGGAACGCCTATCGCAACTTTGCTACCGCGCAGAGTCGTCAGCCATGTCTGCAACAGATTGGCGTCTGCAACCTTCATCGGGGTGTAGACGTTCTTAGGAACTTCGGAATCCGTGTAGAGGAGTTCGATGAAACGACCCAGCAGCTCTGCCGACGACAGTTCCTCTACCTTGTCAACCACGAAGCCCTTCCGACCTGTCACGCGGCCCCCGCGTACGAAGAAGACTTGGATGGCGGCCTCTAGATCGTCTTCCGCGAGACCGATCAGATCGAAGTCTTCCTTCCGCTCCGAGACCATCTCTTGTCGCTCGATCGCCTTGCGAACGCTTAACAGCTGGTCCCGATACTTCGCCGCGACCTCGTACTCCTGAGAGTCGGCACACTCCTTCATGCCCTTCTCGAGACGCTCGAGCACGGGTTTCGTGTTGCCATCTAGGAAGTCGCACAACTCCATCACGATCGCCCGATGCTCTTCCGGGGAAACGGACCCGACGCAGGGTCCCGAACACCGCTCGATGTGGAACAGAAGACAAGGCTTTCCCCTGCGTTTGCAACGATCGAAGACGCCCTGGGAACAGGTGCGAACGGGAAAAGTCCTGAGGAGCAGATCCAAGGTGTCCCTGATCGCGTAGGCGTGAGCGAACGGTCCGTAGTAACGCACGCCCTTCTTCTTCGGGCCGCGCATCACTCGCGCCCGAGGGAACTCCTCATCAAGGGTGATCGCCAGATACGGGTAGCTCTTGTCGTCCCGATATCGAACGTTGTAGCGGGGCCGATGCTCTTTGATGAGGCTGAGCTCGAGATGCAACGCCTCGACTTCGTTCTTGGTGACGATCCACTCGAGGTCGGCAGCAGCTTCCACCATCGCAGCGGTTCGGGGATGGAGATCAGATGCGAAGTAGTTGGATAAGCGCGAGCGCAGCGACTTCGCTTTACCGGCGTAGATGACTCGTCCATGTGAGTCCCTGAAGAGGTACGCACCAGGGCGAGTTGGTATCGACCCCGCGACCGGACGCTTCAATCTGGATCCTGCAGCCATACACACATCATCCCGCAGACGGGGGCCAACCAGAGGGCACTAGACCCCTACGAACCGCCGATGTTGTCGTGCTGCGAATGATCCACATGTCCGGCGAACAAAGATGCCCCCGGCAGGTAGAACAGCGGGTCGACGGGCTGCTCGTTGATCCTGACTTCGAAGTGAAGATGATCACCCGTGCAGCTTCCCGTGCATCCCACCGCTCCAAGTTGATCGCCGCCCTGCAGCATCTGGCCTGCCTTCACATCGATCGCGGACAGGTGGGCATACAGCGTCGCCACTCCACCGCCATGGTCGATGACGACCACGTTCCCGTAGCCACCGGGGTGGTAGCCAGACGTCACGACGCGTCCGGGGGCCGCGGCAGAAACCGCATCTCCTTCGTGACCATCGATGTCTACGCCGGTGTGAGAACTGCCGTCGCGTGGACCGAAGTAAGAGGTGATGCTTCCGACGAGGGGCCATGAAAGAACGACGCCAGTATCGGCAACGGGAACGGAAGCACCGAGGTCGAGCGACACCGTGTTGAGACGTTGGCCGTACTCGGCTGCATAGGCTTCCAAGGATGCCATCAGTGACTCGGTCAACTTGCTACTGGCTGCTTTCTTGACGCAGTCGCCGCCGGTGTGTACTCCCCTGTCCTCCCGGAGGTGAGGTAACCGTTCGTAGTCATCGGGCACCGAGTACTTGCAGGGCCAGAATTCCTCTCGCTGGTCGGCGTAGACCAGCCCCACCCGGATCCGGTAGAAGGTTCGGCCATCGGGGGCTGTCCACGGGATCGATGCTTCTTCTATGGCTCGAAGGAAGAGGGGTGTGTACTCGAGTGATTGGATCACCGACTCCTTCTCGTCCAACTGGAAGGACGTGAAGTCAGCGAGGGCGGCGATCCCCTCTCTCAGAGAATCGCCCGACCGGTTCAGCAGCTCGAGCCCTTCGCGCGCCAGCCGATCGTTCTGAGCGAGGAAGTTCCTCGTCTCCTCGGGCTCGTCTCCCAATCCAGCGAATACGTCATCGGCTGCTCGGATGGCAGCAGCGAATGCATCTTTGGTCCTGAGGAACTCGCTGCCGGCAACGGTCGCGTTATCGAGCAAACTCTTCTGCTCCTCGGCGACGTCGGCGAAGCCTTCCGAAAGGGTGCCGAGCGATTCCAAGATCGTCGCGATCTCGTCCTCGCGGCCCCCGAGGCCACCGGCGAGGTTCTCGATCAAACGCGCCGTTTGGTCTGGCGGAACGTCCGCTAGGACATTGTCCAGCGATTTCAGCAGCTCTTGGAAATCGACGGGAAGACTCGTGCGTTCCCGCGGGATCTCATCCCCGTCGGCAAGCATCTCTTCCGAGCTTTCGTCCGGAGTGAGGTTCACGAACTGCTCACCTACCGCACTCTTCGAACGAACGTTCGCGAGCACGTTGGCGGGGATCCGGTCGACCCATTCCGGCTCGATCACCATCGTGATCGTCACCCCGTCGTCATTGAGCTGCATGTCGGATACCTGACCCACCAAGACACCGCGATAGGTGACCTCTTGGTTCGTGAAGACACCACCGGATGCGGCGAAGTCTGCGGTCACCTTGAAGGGCTTCTCGGAGATCCCGACACCGACCAAGCTGAACAGCACCCAGCCCACCATGAGCACGGCCAGCATTCCAACGGCAACCAGGTTGATGATCAGCTTCTGCTTCAGCGAGATCTTCATTGGCCTTGCCCCGGAACGTCGCCCTTTTCACCGTTCGTGTGGCAGTTCGCGATTACCTCACACAGGACGGCTTCGACCTGGATGTAGTCACCTTCACCCGTCCCGCCGGGACCGCCACCCAAGCTCTTGGTGAACAGCTCCAAGAAGGTGGCTAGCTGACCGATGTCGGCCCTCAACTCGTCGTCTGACGAGGCGAGTGCTCGGAAGATCGGTCTCAAAGCTCGGAACTGTCGGTCGATCGCGTTCTCATGCTGGGACAAGAAGCGAGAGCTAACCGTGCCGAACCGCCGGAGCGAGAACAACAGCGTTTGGAGTTCGTCTCCTTGGTCGGCGAGCAGCACGTTGGCTTCTTCGAGTGAGTCCAAGAAACTGTCTAGCGTTGCCGTGTTGTCCGCCAAGGTCTTCCCCGCACTGGCGAGGCTATCTATCGCAGAAGCGATATCGAGCTTCCGGTTGGCGAGCACACCGGTGAACCGCTCGAGCTCCTCGATCGTCTGGCCGAATCGCTGGCCGCGCTCCTCGAGGATCAATGCCTGTGCATGAGTGAACCGGTTCAAGTCCTCGAGCGAACCACTCCCTATGAAAGCGGACAGGTCAGAGAGGAACGTTTCGATATCGACCCTGCGAGTCGTGTTCTCCAGCGGGATCGTGACTTCTGTATCGCCGACGAAGGGAGCCCCGGTAGTCGTCGGCGCTAGCTCGACGAACTGTTCTCCGAGTAAGGAGGTCTGGCGGATGAGAGCCTGAAGACCTTCGGCCGGGACATCGCTGTCGGGCTTAACCACCAGCGTGACTCGAGCCACCATCTGACCATCCTTCAATTCGTACTGGATGTCTTTCACGAGACCGATCTCGACGTCGAGCATCTGAACGTTGGCGCCCACCACGAGATCCCCGGTGTCGGTGAAGTAAGCCACGACCTCGTCACCAGGGATGTTCCCGGTGATGGCGCAGCCGGATGAGCCGACGGCCAGAACGACCAGCAAGACTCCGAAGCGCCGCATCATGGCGTGCTCCCGTAGTTGCCCTCGACCAACCAGCGGCCCAAGAAGCTCATGAAGACGTCTTCGCCAACCTGGTCTGCTACCTCTTCGATGGTCTTCGTCGCATCGTCCGCCAAGGTTCTGTTGCTGGGGAATTCGACGCATTGGACGATCAGCAAGCGGATCAAGAAGCTCAGTTCGTCGTCGTAGAAGTCTGGGATGAACGACAGCGCCGTTTCCAGGATGTCATCGACGTCGGCGTCAGGTGTCACCGCGGTCACGCTGTTGGCAACCTGCTGCAGGCGCTCGCATGAAAGGGTGTCCCGCGAGTCGATCCTGTAGTTGTATTCGGAGCCTGCGCTACCCGGAGCCGCCTGCCTTCCCGTGTATGCGTACACACCTTTACCCGACGAGTCGGTAACACCGAGTTGCTGCGCGACCACGTTGCTCCATTGGATCCCCTTCTTCAGGGCCCCCTGGTGTCGTAGTAACGCTCGTAGCACGTTCCCCAACTTCTCGAATGATCCACCGAGCTCCTCACCGCTCGTATCCAGAACGTCGGCGACCTCGTCACTGAGGAATGCGAGGTTCTCGATCGTGCCTTCCAGGTTCTCTTGATCCGCAAGCAGGGCCTCTGCTACGAGTTGGAACCGCTCGTTGACGATGCCGATCTCGCTGGATCTGTTCGCCAGCGACAGGAACAGGCGGTCGAGGTTCTGGATGATTCCGGTGAGGTCGCGATCCGAATCGGCGAGGTTCTCGAGAACGGTTGCCGACCCTTCTAATGCACCCGCCAGATCGTCGGAACGATCGGCGAACACCTTGTCCAAGCTGTTGATCAAACGAGCCAGTGCCCCGCGCTCCCCCTCGCGACGCGGTTCTAGGGCCTCGAGTAGTCCCTGCAGCTGGGTGAGCACGTCATCCAGTTCGGCGGGGATCGAAGTGCGCTCCAACGGGATGTGAGCACCGTTCTCCAGCATCGGGCCTTCTGTGTACGCGGGGAACAGCTGCACGTAGCGATCCGAGATGACGGTGACCGGGATAACGGCAAGGGTTGCATCCGCGGGGATCTTGATCCCCTCGCGGATCTCCAGGGTGAGGGTGACGGCCTCCTCGCCGGGAACCACATCGGTTATCCGCCCAACGTCTACGCCGCGGACCATGACTCGTCCACCTGCGAACAGGTTGGGCGCTTGATCAATCTCGGCAGTGACGGTGTAGGTCTTGGCGTCCGAACTCGTCAGGGCATAAGCCCCAACCGCGCCTGCTAGCACCGCCACAGTCACCAGCACCGAAGTCAGTTTCATCCTCATGGCAGCGGCCTCGGCTGAGGTGACGGCTGGATCCCATGAACGGGAAGTCCCGGCTCTTGCGGCGTTCCGTGAGGAACGCAGGTGTCTTCAACCGTTACGGCACAGACAGTTCCCTCGACGAACCGACCGATGTCGCCCGGGATGGCAAACAGTTCCTGGGCGATCCCCAACTGAGCCAGCGCGAGTTCGAGATCATCAAGTTCCGATTCTGCAGCTGCAAGAAGAGAGTTGAGGTCGGAGAAACCAAGTTCGATATCTCCCTTCGCAACTTGGATCAAGGTTCCAAGGTTCTGCCCCAGATCGTTGGTCGCCAGAAGTAGAGAAGAGAGCGACGCACGCTCGGAGCCAAGCGCGGTAAGAACCTCGGCCGAACCCGCGAGGATGCCCTCGAGGTCCTTGCCGCCATCGCCCAGCGTCCCGCTAACGTCTTCTAGGTGCTTCAGCAAACGAGAGATCTCTGTGCTCTTGTCCCCGAGTACCTCGCCGACGTCGTTCAAACCGACAAGTGCCCGTCGCAGTTCGTCCCCGGAACGTCCGAACGTGCCGGCCAGAACGTTGAGTAGCTGGCGGAGCGCCTTCTTGTCTATCTCGGCAAGCTTTGCCGTTCCTTCGGTTGCAGCTTGATAGATGTCGAAGGGGATCCTCGTCTGGTCGAGTGGAATCACGTCGCCGGCCTCGAAGAACCCACCCTCCTGCGCGATCGGAGCATCTCCCACCGCTCTCGCTTCGAGCAGGCTGCGAGGCATCTGCAGGTCTACGAACTTCTGGCCCAGCAAAGTCTTGAGCTTCACCTCGAGCTTCGTTGAACGCGGGAGGAGGATGTCGTCCGCGATCTCCATCTCGATGCGCGCCGCCTTGGCGGTCAACTCGATACCTGTGACCTGCCCCACCTTTACGCCCGCGACGCGAACTTCGTTGCCCGGGTGAAGGCCGGCCGCATCTTCGAGGTCCGCATAGAGCGTGTAAACCCCGCGAAGCGCCTGGAACTTGTTGACCGAGAATGCCGCGCCAACACCGACCGTGATCAAAAGGATCGAGATCAGTCCAACTACAACCGGTGAGCGTTCCCTGAAGGACTTCATGGCATCCACCTCGTCCCACAGGTGCCCTTGTCGTCCTTACAGACGTGGATCAGGTGGATGTTGCTCCATTGCCCGTAGGTCGTGACGCGTTCGATCCCCACGAGGAAACCGGGGAGAGCTCGGATCGCTTTCCGGAGCTGAGACCTCTTGTCGTTAACCGCATCGAATATGACGGCGAGGTCCGACAGCTCTTGTTGAAGATTCTCGTCGTTGTTCTCGACGATCCGGTTGAATCGCGTTGCTGCATCGTCCAGCGTCCGAAGAGCTATGACGAGGTCATCCTTGCTGGCTGCGACATCGGTGATGAACGAACTGAACGCGCTCAACGTATTACGCAATTGAGCGTCTCTGTTGGAGAGGTCGGCAGTCACGATGTTGAGGTTGTCGAGGAGTGCGCCGATCTCCTTGTCCTTGCCCGCAAGGGTTTCGGAAAGCTCGGCCACGTTCCCTAGAAAGCCCTCGACGTTGGAGCTTCGACCTTTCAGGGCGGCAACCAACTCACGGCTGACGAGGTTGATGTCTTCGGGATCTGTGGATCGGATCAGTGGTCGAAGGCCGTTGAAGAGAGCGCTCAGGTCGAAGGCCGGGTCCGTTCGATCGAGTCCGATCTTTGAATCTGGTTGAAGCAATCCGGTCGATGTTGATTCCTCATCGGCGACCAGCGTGATCATCCGCTGCCCAACGAGGTTACGGAACCTGATCTGAGCTCTTACTCCGGACGGTAGCTCGACGCCTTCCTGGATGCTCATCCTGACGACGGCAACACCGTCTTCGATCTTGATCTCGCTGACTTTGCCCACGGTTACACCCGCGGCCTTAACGACGTCGCCATTCAGTACACCGGTCGCGTCGGAGAATTCCGCGGTGATCTCGTAGGGAGACTTGAAGAACTGGAAGTTACCGATGATCGATGCAAGCCAAGTCGTCACAATGATCGTCACGATCGTGAACAGCACCAGCTTTGCAGCAACCCAGCGGATGCTCCCGATCATGGCGTGCTCCCGACGCCCGTAACCGGGCCGAGGACCACGCGAGCTAGATCTGAGATCCCGGCCCCCGAAGCGTAGGCATCGAGGAAGCGGTCCAGAGCCGTGCTATTGGCTCCGCCTATCCCGAAGTTCGGGTCACCAGGTTCATTGCGATCCGGAGCTTCGTTGCCGCGATAGATGCCACGGTTGTCCAACCCCGGAGGCTGGTACACCTGCCAGCAGGTCATGTCGCTTTCGAACAATCCCTCGCACGGTTGGCTCAAGCCCGAGTTCCACACAGTGGTGAACGCTTCGAGGTTCACAACGAGGTCGCGCAGATCATCGCTGCGAACGGCCACTATCTCCGCGAGTGTCGCCCCTTCCTCAACCAGCCGACCAAGGTCGGACTCGACGTCTTCTTGGAAGGTAGCGAACGCATTGAAGAAGGCCGGAACCGACTGCAGGTTCGCTCGGAACTCTGGAGCTGCCCCCACCAACGCGCGGTTTGCAGAATCGAGGGACCCCATGAACCCGAGCAGTGCGTCGTCGTTGTCATCGAGCCATGCAGAGAATTCGCTCAACTGCCGCAGCGAAAGATCGAACTCGTCGCTGCGCGAGTTAACGGCTTGGAGAGCGACCAACCCATCATCGATCGCCGCCGCCGCCGCACCCTCTTGTCCCGAGAAGCCTTCGGCTAGCGTACGGAACACCTCTGCCAGATCGTCTAGCGGGATCGTGGAGAGAAGATCCGATCCGAGCTGCAACGCTCTCTCGAGCTCAAGCGGTTCAACCGTCCGATCGTCCGGGATAGTGCTGCCCGCTACGAGGAAAGGACCAGATGATGCTCCCGGTGGGGGGATCAACTCGACCCATTTCTGTCCGAAAACGGTCTTACTTCGGATCTCGGCGACGCTGTCCTCTGGGATCTGCTGATCGGTGTTCAGGCGGAGCTCGATAACGGCTTTCTCCTCCTGGATGGTCACGTTATCGATGCGACCAACGAGTACCCCACGGATCTTCACGTCACCACCGATGGGGAGCTGCTGGCCTACGCCGGGGGCCGAGAAAACGGCATCAACCGGAACACCCCCCTGGAAGCCACCCTGAAGGAAGAACCAGGTCATGAGGACCGCGCCACAGAAGATCGCGAGCGCGACCATCCCGAGGAGCGTGTGACGCACGCGGGAACTCAATAGATCTCTTTCAGATCATCCAACTAACGATCCCCCGCTGCCTTTCGGCTTGTCCGAGATGTGTGACTCATCCTCTTGCAGGTGGCTTGTCTGCGTCTATCAGCATTCCTACTTAACGGATCGGGCGCCCAGGAGGGCGCCCGATCGAGAAAGCCGCTTGCTTGTTTTGTTACTGGCCGAGAACGACGAGGTTGGCCTCACCATCGCCGCCGCCTTCACCGGTGCAGGTGAACAGCAACGGAGCCGTAGCCGTTAGACCGTTGCCGAGCCCCACGAACAGGTTCGGGTTGCTGGCATTGACCCTGAAGTTGAGCAACGGAAGCTCCCCGCCACCAACCGCCTCAGAAGTGGTCGTGACGACCCCATCCGTGCCGGTGACGATGATGGCCGTCACGATCCGGTTGCTGACCTCGACCTCGTTCGGCAGACCTGAGGTTTCAGTCTCATCTGTGCAGTCTGCAGCACCGAGGAATCCGCCGCCTCCGGCGAAGTTACGAACCGCGACTGCTCCGTCGCTACCCTCAGCCTGAAGAAGGCCCATCGGGGGAATGGCCTTGGACTCGATCTCGGTGCCATCGAGAGCGACCACCTTTACCGGGTTTGTGACCTTGACCTTCTGAGTCGCCGCTTTCACGACGGGTGGTGCAAGCACTACGACAACCATAGCGAGCGCGATAGCCGCGAAGACCGCGTTGAACCTCTCGCGACGAGATACATCTGCATTCAAGATTGAACCCCTCCTTAGAACGAACCGAAAAACCCTCCGTGCGGAACGTAGCTAATCCCCCCACAAATAGCTAGACCCTTGCCCTGATTCCTCCGGGAAAAACTGGGTCATTAGTGACAACGTCAGAGCAACCAAGAAGTTGTGATGTCCGGTTATCGCTCCGTGCGACGTCGTTCGGTTAGCTCCGCCGACGATCGGCTACGCCAGCGATCGACAGCCCCGTGGTCTCCGGACAGGAGAACATCCGGTACGCGGTGTCCGCGGTATTCGTCGGGTCGGGTGTATTGGGGATACTCAAGCATCTCATCGACGTGGGATTCATCTCTCAGCGACTCCGGATTCCCCAGCACTCCAGGGAGATGCCGGCTCACCGCCTCCACGATCACCAGCGCGGGAAGCTCGCCGCCGTGGAGGACGTAGTCCCCTATCGAGATCTCCTCATCGGCCAGATGCTCGGCAACGCGCTCATCCACCCCTTCGTAACGACCGCAGATCAGAACGAGATGCGCTTGAGACGCCAGCGACAGCACCTTTCGGTGATCGAGGCGGCGCCCTCGAGCCGATAACAGCACCACATGCGAAACGTCAGACTTGAGAGCATCGACCGCCTCGAAGATCGGTTCGGGGCGCATCACCATGCCGGCTCCCCCGCCGTAGGGCTCGTCGTCGACGGACCTGTGTTTGCCCAATCCGTGCTGACGAAGGTCGTAGGCACTCACCTGCAGCCTGTCTTGCTGCCTCGCTTTACCGAGCAACCCAACACGTAAGTGGGGCTCGATCAGCTCGGGGAAGATCGTGACGATATCGATCTTCATTAGTCGAGCAGCCCTTCCGGTGGGTCGATCACGATCGTGCCCGCCGCCACATCGACCGACACGACGATCTCTTTCACCATCGGGACCATGTGCTTGCCATCGATGATCAGAAGCTCTTGCGCCGCATTGGAGATCACATCCGTCGCTGTGCCTAACGGTGCGCCTGTTCGATCGACCACAGAGCACCCGATCAGGTCTTCCGACCAGTACTCATCGCTTTCGAGTTCCTTTCGCGGTGAGTTCGCCGGAGCGTAAAGGGGGCCGCGGATGCGATCGGCCGCGTCACGGCCTTCGACACCGGCGAAAGTGATCAGTAAACGATCATTGTGTGACCGGGTCGCCGCGACCTCGAGTGGACTGCCGTCCTCGCGGATCAGGGTGGAACCAGCGAGGAATCTCGAAGGATCGTCGGAGATGACAACAACGTAGACCTCACCTGTGACGCCGTGGGGTTTCCCAACCTGACCGACCAGGAGGTGGCCCTCCACCTTTTAGTGGCCCGTCAGTCGACGACTTCGACGGAGGCAGGACGCCCCTCGCCTTGTGAGGCTGCACGAGTCAAAGTGCGGAGCGCTCGGATGATGCGACCGCGCTTTCCGATCACTTTGCCCATGTCTTCGGGATTGACCGTCAGTTCGAAGATGAGGCCACCGTTCTCGGCCTCGACCTCGGCGACCTCGACGTCATCGGGATGATCGACGAGATGTGGCAGAACGTAGTCGATGAACTCGCGTGACCCCACTAGGCCGAAGGCTCCTCATCGGAGGTCGGCTCGTCGGCGGCGGCGACTGTGGCATCCGGTGCTTCTTCCTCGGACGCTTCCACAGAGGCCTCGGGAGCTGCTGGTGCTTGATCGACCGCTTCCGGGGTCTCGGCAGGAGGAGCCTCGGCGACCTCGGGAGCTTCCTCGGCATCTACGGACGCAGCCGCGGTTGCCTTGACCGATCCCGCGGGGGTCGCCTTCTTGGGAGAGGTGACCGGCTTCACGTCAACAGGCTTGCCCGTGAATGCCGACCATGCGCCTGAGATCTCGAGCAGTTTGCGGACCTGGTCGGACGGCTGGGCGCCGACCTTCAACCAGTGGACGGCCCTCTCGGTGTCGATCACGATCTCGGAGGGGTCTTGGCGGGGCTGATAGTGCCCGATCGCCTCGATGATCCTGCCGTCGCGTGGCATGCGTGAATCGGCCACGACTACCCGATAAGACGGCTGCTTCTTCTTGCCGACGCGCTTCAAGCGGATCTTTACCAACACTGCTCCTTTACGGATTTCGGTGAAAGCCACCCTGAGGTGGCTGCTTGGGCGCGCCCGCAGGGCGCCACAAGGCCCTCAGATGCTATCAGAACCCCATACCCGGCGGGAGCTTCATGCCCTGAGGCAAGCGCATCTTGCCCGCCTTGCCCGACCCCATCGACTTCATCATCTTTCTGACCTGATCGAACTGCTTCACCAGTTTGTTGACTTCCTGGATCGAGGTACCCGCCCCCTTAGCTATGCGCTGTCGCCGGGAGCCTTTGATCACCGTCGGATCGTTGCGCTCCTGGGGTGTCATCGACCGGATGATCGCTTCGATCTTGGGCAGCTGTGCATCGAGGTCGGCGTCTCCCATGGGCAGTTTCCCCATCCCGGGGAGCATGCCGAGGATCTGGCTCATCGGCCCCATCTTCTTCAACGCTTGCATCTGACTCAGGAAGTCATCGAAGGTGAACTCCGCCTTACGTAGCTTCTCCTCCATCGCCCGGGCTTCGGATTCATCGAAGACCTTCTCGGCCTTTTCAATGAGGGTTAAGACGTCCCCCATCCCCAGGATGCGAGAAGCCATCCGATCCGGATGGAAAGGTTCGAGATCGCCGAGCTTCTCGCCGACACCAGCGAACTTGATGGGCCGCTGGGTAACGAAGGACATGGAGAGCGCTGCTCCACCTCTAGCATCACCATCGAGCTTCGTGAGGATGATCCCGGTCAGATCCACCTCCTGGAGGAACGCCTCTGCAACGTTCACGGCGTCCTGACCTGTCATCGCGTCGCAAACAAGCAACGTTTCAACCGGATCGACGGCACGCGCCACGTCCCCCAGCTCTGTCATCAGCTCCGGGTCGACGTGCATCCGGCCCGCGGTGTCGACGATCAGATCGGTGTACCCCTCAGCCCGCGCGTCCGCCAACGCATCACTTGCAACCCTTGCGGGTTCGGTTGACGTGGTGTCGGCGAACACTGGAACACCGATCTGCTCACCCAGAACCTGAAGCTGCCTTACTGCTGCGGGGCGTCTCAGATCGGCGGCAACAAGGTAGGGCTTGCGTCCCTGACCCTTGAGTAGCCGTGCGAGTTTCGCGGAGGCCGTCGTCTTTCCCGAACCTTGAAGTCCGGCCATCAGGATCACCCTCGGCGGGCGATCCGAATGCTCGAGGCCCTGAGCTTCGTGACCCAGGATGTCGACCAAAGCCGCGTTGACGATCTTGATGACCTGCTGCGCGGGGGTAAGGCTCTTGTGGATCTCGGCTCCGGCGGCGCGCTCGCGCACATCGGCGATGAACGCTTTGACGACCTTCAGGGAAACGTCTGCTTCGAGGAGCGCCAAACGGATCTCGCGCAACACCTCGTCTATCTGTTTCTCATCGAGGCGCCCTTTGTTACGCAGACGAGTGAATATCTCGTCGAGGCGACCGCTCAGTGAGTCGAACATCAGAGCACCATTACGCCAGGATCAGGCCGAGTCCGATGGCCATAAGCCCCAAGCCAAGGATCGTTTGTCCGACCTGCAGCATCCCGGAACGTTCCTTCCGCCATAGTCCGTATCGGTTGATCACCGAGTAAGCGACGATGAGGAACCCCAGACCGACGAAAAGCGATTCAACGAAGGGATTACTCCGCTCGAGCACGCGATACAGCAGGTAAGCCGCGCCGATCACAGCGATGCGAAGGATCATGACCCACTTCTCGGGGATCACTGGTTGTTGTTCGGCTCGTCTCATAAGTTGAAGTACCTCTCTAATCCTTCCAACAATGGCACCGGATGGATATCGAGCGTCTTGTTCAGCTCGGTGAGATCAACCAGCCCATCCTGGACGGCGAACTCTATTCCCTGAGGACTCATAGGCGGTGTGGGCAACATAACCAATGGAGCGGTGCCGAGCTTCGCCATCCAAAGAGGTACCGGCACGATGAGCCTGCGTTTACCGAGGACCTGAAGCATCGTCTGGATGACTTCTTTCATCGTCATCACCTGGGGGCCGCCCACTTCGAAGGCCCGTCCCCACGCGTCGGGGACCTCGAAGATCCTGCTGAAGGTTAGGGCGACATCATCACAATGAACGGGCTGAACCCTCTGAGGCTTGAGTCCGATCTGTGGGATTACGGGTGAGAACCGGGCGATCAAGGCGAACTTATTCAGTGCCCGATCCTCGGGACCGTACGCCCACGATGGGCGAACGATCGCGTACTCGAGCCCGGAATCGATCAACGCTCTTTCTGCGAAACCCTTCGCTCGATACCAAGTCTTGTCGCTCGTGAGGTCCGCTCCCGCCCCAGACAGATAGGCGTACTTGCCGACACCAGCCCGCCTCGCTTCCGCGATGAGATGCTCGGTCCCCGCTCTGTCGTAGCGGTCGTAAGTGACGTCTTTCCTGGGGATCTCCACAGGGTGATTCGGGAACTGCACGCATCCGACCACCGCATCCGCACCATCGAGCGTTCCCCTGAGAGAGTCCGGATCGGTTACATCGCCCTTCACGGACTTTGCGCCCTTCAGTAACGCGATGCGATCGACTTTCGAAGGGTCTCGCCCAAGGACTTTGACTTCGTGTCCACCATCGAGGAGTGCTCTAACGATGTGTCGTCCGAGGAAACCCGTCCCCCCGGCGACGACGATCTTCATGACAACAACGCGTCGATAAAGGTCTTCGGGTCGAACTGTTCTAGATCGTCGATCCCTTCGCCAACACCGATGAGCTTGATGGGAAGGCCAAGTGTGTTCTCGATCGCTACAGCGATCCCGCCCTTGGCGCTTCCATCAAGCTTCGTGAGGATCACGCCTGTGACTCCGGCCGCTTGCGAGAACTCGCGTGCCTGCACGAGACCGTTCTGACCTGCCGTCGCATCGATTACGAGGAGGGCTTCGTGCACCTTGCCCTCTTTCTCGATCACTCGACGAACCTTCGACAGTTCATCCATAAGCGGTGTTTTCGTATGCAGTCGCCCGGCCGTGTCGACGATCAGAACGTCGATGTCCCGCGCCGACGAGAACCGGTAGGCGTCGAAAGCCACCGCACCGGGGTCGGCGCCGGGTTGGTGCTTCACGATCTGGGCCCCCGTTCGCTCCGCCCAGATACCAAGTTGCTCATCAGCCGCGGCTCTGAACGTGTCGGATGCGGCCATCGCGACGCTGTGACCGCGCGAACGCAGGTCTTGCGCGAGCTTGCCTATCGTCGTGGTCTTACCCGTTCCGTTCACCCCTACGACCAGCCATACCGTTGTTCCATCGGGGGCGAAAGCCAAGCCCCGGTCGATATCGGGCTGGAACAGAGAGAGCAGTTCGTCTGCGAGGAGGCCCCTTATCTCCGCCGCGTCGGTCACCTTGCGGCTGCGTGCCTCGGAACGAAGGTCACCAGCGATCTTCGTAGAAGTCTCGACGCCTATGTCGGCTTGGATCAGCGCCGCCTCGAGATCCTCCCAGACTTCGTCGTCGACTCCGCCTCCGAAGACGTCCGACAAGCGATCGGAAAGGAAGTTTCTGCTTCGCGCTAGTCGTTCCCGCAAACTTGGGCGCTCGAGGCGCTCGCGGACCGGGGCCTGGATCTCGACGGGCCGCTCCTCGACCTCAACCGCGGTCTCGGCCGAAGGGGCTGCCGCCTGATGTGGCTCGATCGGCCCAGCTTCAGGACGTGACGGAGACGATGGTTTTTGTCTCCGGGCAACGAAAAAGACGCCGGCGATGATGCCGGCCAGCGCGACGAAGATCAGTAGTTCGGGCACGATCCCTTGGGGCATGACTCCGACGTTACCCGTCGGAGGAATCTATGCCCGCACCTCCTCCATCCTCTTGGCGACCACTTTGGAGACCCCATCCTTACCCATGCTCACTCCATAGAGCACGTCGGCCGCCTCCATCGTTCGCTTCTGGTGCGTCACCACGAGGATCTGGGCGCTTGTTTCGAGTTCGTTGACGAGCGTGATGAACCGCTGAAGGTTGAAATCGTCCAAGGCCGCCTCAACCTCGTCGAGGAGATAGAAAGGCGAGGGTCGCGACCGGAAGATCGAGAAAAGGAAAGCGAGAGCGACTAGTGAACGCTCACCCCCGGACAACAACGAAAGCTTGCGAACGTTCTTTCCTGGGGGCCGGGCCTCGATGTCGATACCCGTGTTCAACATGTCGCCGGGGTCCGTGAGCTTCAGCCGGCCATCTCCCCCTGGGAAAAGCCGTTCGAACACGGCGCTGAACTCTCCGGCAACATCTTCATAAGCCCGGGTGAAAACCTCGACGATCGTTTGGTCGACCTCGTCGACCACATTGAGAAGGTCACGCCGCGACGAGCGCAGGTCTTCCATCTGCTCGACCAAGAACCGTTCGCGTTCGGCAAGCTCGGTGTACTCCTCCGCCGCCCTCGGGTTGATCACTCCCATCCTCTTCATCTGACGATCGAGCTTCCCTACGCGCTCCCGGATCTCCTCGAGCTGGTCGGGGTCGATCGCCGGAAGGTCTTGGAGTACCTCGAGCGACAACCCCCACTCATCCATCGCACGTTCGGCCAGTGATTGGATGCGAGCCTGCGCGGCTGCTCGCTTCACCTCTGCGTCGTTCCGCAATCTGACCGACTCGTCGAGTCGCTCGGCGAGTTCCCGGTCACGGGTTCTGAGCGAAGCCTCTTGGCGCTCACCCTCGTGAGCGGCCTCGCGCGCGGCAACCGCCTTCTGCTCGGACTCCGTTGCCCAGGTCTCTGCCTGCCGAGCGGACAGGAATGCTGCTTCTGCGACCGCCTCGGCCCTGTTCTTCTTCGCCTCTAGGTCGGCTCGCAGATCTGCGAGTCCCTCTAGGGCCGCTTGTGCGTCGGCGATGCCTCCCTCGGCCTCTTCGAGTCGGAGTTGGGCGCCGAGCGCTTTCTCCTCGGAGCCGCGCGCCTCTAGGTCGGCGTCACGCATCTCAGCCGTCGCTGTCGCGGCGACCCCGCGAAGCTCGGCCAACCTGCTCTCGGCTTCTTCACGGTGGGTCCGCGCTTCGTCGAGAACCGCCCGATGCCGCGGGAAGCGTTGCTCGTTCTTCGGCAGCAGCGGTTTCGGCCGTGGCCAACTGCTCGCGTGTGCGGGCGATCTCGTCATCGAGAGCCGACAGTTCGACCTCGCGCTGTTCCCTCTTGCGGCGAGCTCCCGCCAAACGTTCCGCCGCGCCATTCATCAGAGCGTCTAGCTTGCGAAGTTCCTCGTCCAGTCGCGCGACCTCGACCCATCTGCGCTCGACCTCGACTGCTGCAGCTCCAAGGATCTCTTGAGCCTCGTGCTCATCCTTGCCTGCGAGTGAAGATCGCTCGCGAGCCTCTTCAAGGAGAGGGCCGACCCGTTGCGCTGCTACTTCTACGTCGGCCAGCAATTCGCTCACCTGAGTGAGGGTGTCGAACCGTGACTTCGCGGCAGCGGAGGCCGCGTGGCTGACCCCGAGTTGGTCACGGAGCAGCCGAACGCGATCGCGGGCCTCATCGTGATGAACCTCCGCGTTCGCGGCAGCCTCGGTTACCCGATCGAGGTCCGCCTCGATCGAACGCACCTCATGCTCGGCTCGCTCGAGGGCCGCGTTGTCATCGGCGAGTTCTTGGGAACGGGCCCCGCGTCTCTCAACGACAGCACTGACCCGCGCTTCGATCGAACCGATCGTTGCACGACCGGCGGCTTCGCTACCTTCGGCTCGAACCAAAGCCTGAGCGGCAGACGTTTCCTTCGCACGAACATCGGCGAGCCTTCTCTCGGCTTCCTCGTGAGCGACACGAGCGCTGTCGGCGGTTTCCCGTATCGCGTCAGCTTTCTCTCGAGCAGTCCTTGCTACACCCGCGAGGTTCTTGGTTTCTTCCGAGAACCGAGACCGCTCGGATTCGAGCAACCGGATCCGTTCCCGGTATCCCTCTTCGGTCTCGGCGGCGAGTCGCGCATCGATAGTGGCTGCTCGCTCGGATGCCAGCCGCCCCAGTCCAGCCAGCCGGTCAGCGGCTCTGGCTATGCGATGGGCCGTCCCTCGAGCTTCGTCGGCGGCTGCAGCAAGTCGTTCACGCTCGTCCGAGGCAGCGGTTATCCGTGCCCGCACACTTTGAAGTTCATCGGTTAGCAGATCGATGCGGTGTTGCTCTGCCGCGGGATCCGCTCCTGCCTCAGGTCGCTGCAACAACCGGATCTCATGCGCGGTGAGCCTCTGACGAAGATCGCGGTGCTCCGAGGACACCTCGGTGAATGCTTCCGCTGCGGTTGCTTGTCGCTTGAGTGGACGGATCGCCCGGCGAAGCTCGGAAAGAACGTCGTTCAATCGAGTCAGGTTGTCCTCGACCCGTTCGATCTTGCGAAGCGCACGATCCTTACGACGGCGGAACTTTCCGATCTGAGCGGCTTCTTCGATGAAGACCCGGCGATCCTCCGGCTTGGCCTGGAGAACCGCGTCGAGGTTTCCCTGCCCGACGATCGTGTGGATAGAACGTCCCACACCCGTATCGCTCAACAGTTCCTGGATATCAAGCAGCCGGCAGGGGGCACCGTTGATCCGGTACTCCGAGGCTCCCGTCCGGTCTGCGTACCGAGAGATCTCGACCTCGTTCAGGTCGAGGGGAAGGATCCGTTTGGTGTTGTCGAGGGTCAACCGAACCTCGGCGGTGCCCAACTTCGGCCTACCGGCCGAGCCGGCGAAGATGACGTCCTCCATCGTGGCGCCTCGGAGGGTCGAGGGGGCCTGGGACCCCAGAACCCAAGACAGGGCGTCCGAGATGTTGGATTTGCCCGACCCGTTAGGGCCGACGATCACGTTGACCCCGGCCTCGAACTCCAGGATCGTGGGGTCGGCGAACGACTTGAAGCCCGCTATCCGCAGGCTCTTCACGTACATAAGTCAGACCCTATCGGGGCGCAAGTTCACATCCGCGTCAATCCAGCCAACTCCGATTCTTTGTAAGAATTCGTCACCTATGAGGGGGTCAATCCCGCACAGAAAAGGCAACTTCGGCTGCGCTGGGCTCGTCCAGTAGGGCGGAGGGCGACATGCGACCGAATCTCATCAAAGCAACCATCGGGCTGACCGTCACGGCCCTCGCGGCTCTTGTAGCCGGCACCTTTCTCATCCTGAGGGACGATCCCGGTGCCCCGATCGTGTCATCGCCGCGACCTACCCCCTCCCCCTCTACCTGGGAAGTAGTCGACGGTCCCGACACCACCTACCGAAGCGAAGAGTTCGGCTACACGGTTACTTATCCAAGCGACTGGCATCGGGCCGAGGAATCGCTCACTCCGAATCTCGGTGATCCAAAGGAGATCCTTTCGTTGGCGAACTTCCCGTTGGCCCCCAAGCAAGGACGCTGCGCGCAACTGCCGGCGGCCAACCTTTCGGGGATGACGACCACGCAAGCTTTGATCACCCTCCAAGAGCGAGGGTCGTCTGCGTCATATCCGCAAAGGCCACTCTCGTTTCCTGGCCAAAAGATGATCCGAAGGCTCGACTGCATCTTTCACCCTCGAAGGATGGATGTGTGGTGGGTACCCTTCGATGACGGTGACCGAAGTTTCTATGCGCTCGTCGCCCTCGGCAAAGATGTACCGAGGCAAGCGCGCTCGGAGGCATGGTCGGTTCTCAACAACCTGACCCTGGAAACGATGTCTGCGGATGCTTCTGGCCTTCTTCCCGTAGGAAAGGCTTCATCAACAGACGGTCACATCGATCTCGGCCTACCGGATGGGTCTCGGGTGCGAATGTCCTTCAGCGAAGACCTAGATCTTCGACGTCGCTTCGAGATTCTGCCGGCATGGTCGGGGATCGTCGGACGACAGTACCGAGACATCTTCTTTCGCTTCGAGTCCCCCGAGTGGTTGACCGAAGGTCGACGGCTTGTCGCGACCTACACCGGCGCACTGGGCCGTCCCGTGGAACTCTGGCGAACCACCGACGAGCAGAAGGACCCGCGACTTGTCTGGACCGTTGGCGACTGGTACCTAGGCGTCGACGTCGGAGCCCCGGGCATGAATGAACACCGCATCCAGATGTGGGTCGATGGACTCGTGGCGCGCGTCGAAGAGAGCGGGTTTGTCACGCTCCGAGCGAGACCGCCGTTGATGCTTAGCCCCCGCGGGAACGCGGGCCCAAGCATCAACTTCTGGAATCAAAGAGCCGACCTTGGCAGCGGTCTCTTAATCACTCGCTCCCCATGTGGAGATGGAAGTTCGGGAATCACAAATGTCGAGATGGACAAAACGAGTGCCGTTTGGTGCCAGAACGGGCACACTCATCTAACAGCGGTTGACTACGAACGGACTTGGTGGGTACGGGACGCTCTTGACTCGGTGCGCGTTGAATTTCTCAACCAATAAGGGATCTGTGCGGAATCATCCCCCTCACAGGTGATGATTCTTACAAAGAAACTGTTACTTCTTGATCTTGAAGGTGCGCTCGTTCTTGGGGGGCTCACGATCGACCTGCACACCGTCGACCTTGGCCCCATTGGGACCAGCCCGGCACAGGCCGACCACGCGATAGACCTCGTCGCGGGGTCCCTCGATCACGGCTTCGATACGGCCGTCCGAGAGATCCCGAACCCAGCCCACGACGCCTTGCTCGATGGCCTTCTCTTTGATGGCTTCGCGGAAGCCTTTTCCTTGAACGTCCCCGTTTACAAAGACGTGGACCCGGGTCCTATCCTCCAAGACTGTCCCTCCTGGTCCTCATGATTGGCATTGTGGGCAGAAGTAAGTGAAAACGCCGTCGAGCTCTTCTTTCACGATGGTGTTCCTGCAGCGTCGACATGCTTCCCCTTCTCGTTGGTAGACCTTCAACTCTGCAGCGAAGGTTCCGGACTCACCGTGGAGATCCGTGTACTCGTCGTCAACGTCTTCGCCGGCTGCGGTACCCCGCGCCTTAACCGCGTCCTGCAGTGTCTCGATCAAGGCTCGGTAAAGCCGGCGCACGTCCTGGGATGACAACTTGTTGCTCATCCGGTCTGCGCGTAGCCCGGCCGCGAAGAGGATCTCGTCCGAGTACACGTCGCCTAGGCCGACGATGAAACTGTCGTCCATCAACAACGCCTTCATGCTCTCTTCGCGGTCGACGAGATGCTCCGAGAACCTCTGCCAAGGGACCTGCTCTTCGAGAGGGTCGATCAGATAGGGCCGCTCTTCCCCATCAAGCCAAGCGATAGGTGCGATGTAGATCTCGCCCTTGCGCTGCGGATCGACGTAGCGCAGCTGCCCGCCGATCGTGAAGCTCACCACCATGTGGGTGTGCGACGCGACCTCATCGGATGCCGAGGTCTTATGCAGCTGCCCTGAGGGACCGAAATCGATAAGCATCACGTGCGCGTTGTCGAGCTCGAAGACGATCTTCATGCCCCTTCGGTCGACCTTCTCGACCTTGGCACCCTCCAGGAGTTCCTGGATCTCCTTGCGGCGACCATGCTTCGGGAACACCTTCATCGCGTTCGAACCTGGGCGGACATCGACATCCTTGATCCGCCTGCCGACGATCTCTTTCTCGAGATCTCGTCGGATGACTTCGACTTCAGGAAGCGCGGGCATCCGTACCTCCTTGCTTCCCTGCACGAACCACGTCTAGTTCCTCTTCCATAAGGCTGAGCGCTTCCCGGGCGGCGTTGTATTCCGCCTCTTTCTTGCTGCGGCCGTGGCCCGATCCCATCAAGCGATCTTCGACATACACGTCGGCCGTGAATCTCTTGTCGTGGTCGGGGCCGCTGGAAGCAACCCGATAGTCGGGCGACCCCCCTGTTTCACGGACGACGACCTCTTGCAGAGCGGTCTTTGCGTCATAGCGATCCCCCGTCTCGAGGGAATCTTTGAGACGTTCAGCGAAGATCGGTTCCAGCGCTTGCTGGACTCTGTCGAGACCTTTGTCGACGTACACGGCGCCTACGACGGCCTCGAACGTGTTCGCGAGGAGCGAATGCTTGCCGCGGCCCCCGGACGACTCTTCGCCTTTGCCGAGTCGGATGTGTTCGCCGAGTCCAAGCTCCTCGGCAACATCGGCCAGAGCGTGCGTGTTCACGACGGAAGCGCGCAGGCGCGCCATGTCGCCTTCGACGAGATCCGGATAGGTCCGGTAGATGAGGTCGGTCACGACCGCTTCGAGGATGGCATCCCCGAGGAATTCGAGACGTTCGTTGTGCGGTGTGGGGTCTGCCTGCTCGAATGCATACGAGCGGTGAGTGAGAGCCAGTTCGTAGATCTCACCACCTTCGGCGGGGACCCCGAGTATTCCTAGGGCCGTCGTTTTCCTACTCCGTTTCGATGGCGGTGCGCCCGGCGTAATGACCGCAGTTCGGACAGACGCGGTGAGGCATCTTCGGCTGTCGGCACTGGGGACACGACGCGTAGGTAGGAGCTGTCGCCTTCCAATGAGCCCGCCGCATGCGCATCTTCGACCGTGTCTTGCGTCGCTTAGGTACCGCCATGTCTCCTCCTTCTAACCAAGCTTGTCTTTCAGCTCGGAAAGTGCCGCCCAGCGGGGGTCCATCTCCTCATCAGTACAGGAACATGGGCCCTCGTTGAGGTCCTTTCCGCAACTGGCACAAAGTCCTTTGCATTCCACCCGGCAAACCGGTTTCAAGGGCAAAGCCAGCACTACTGCGTCCCGGAGCATCGGTTCCAGATCGATCTCGAAACCGTGCACCTCGTACGCTTCTTCCTCGCCCGGTACCTCGTGCCCCGGGGCCACGAAAAGCTCACAGAGCTCTACCGAGATGTCTCCCGACACCTTCGTGAGACACCGAGCACAACTTCCCACTGTCACTCCCGACAGCGGACCCGTGACGAGGATCCCTTCGACCACCGCTTCGGCCCTCAGATCACCCCTTATGGGAGCTTCGGTCAGCCCCACAAGCGCATTGGCTACCTCCGGCAACCTCTCGTTGACCGAGACTTCCCGGAAAGAGCCCGGATGACCGAGGATCTCGGCAACCGAAACCTTGAAACCCTGCACGCGGCGCTCGTTCAACTCCTTTGATGCTGGTATCTCGGCGCCTCCCCTTCGGGTCCACGCACCGGACGAGCAATCATAGCAGATAGGGGTATTTTCCCTGGTCAGAGGGGGTTTTGGGGTGTCCGGAACGGTTTTTGGCGCTTCTTGGAAGGTTACGAGGAAAGCGGCTCTTGGAACTCCTCGGCCTCGAAGGGCGGTTCGAAGTCGGACGCCACCTGGTTCTGGATCGATGAAGCCGGCTTCTCGCCTCTCAGCTGCTCCCGGCCCCGTGCAACCGTAGTCAGGGTCTTGTTCAGGAGGATCTCGAAAGCGGCAAGCTTCTGGTCGATGTAGTCCTCGGCCTCCATGCGCATACGGGCAGCTTTCTCTTTGGCTTCATCCGTGATGCGCTCGGCCTCGCGCTCGGCCGCATGGACGATCTCGGTACGAGAGAGAAGCCGGTCTCGCTGCTCCTGTGACTCCGCGATGACACGCTCGGCTTCCTTGCGAGCGCGAGCGAGCAGTTCTTCTCGGTCGCGCGACATCCACCGCGCTTGGCGAACTTCGTCTGGGATCTCTTCCTTCAGCTGCGCGAGAAGCTCGAGGAGTTCCTCGCGATTGATGACAGCGCTCGACGACAGAGGGACCGCTTTCGCCTCTTCGATGAGCACCTGAAGTTCGTCGATGCGCTCGATGAGGTCCATCAGGTCTGCCTTTCTTGGGTTCGGAATTCCTTAGGAGGGCCGCTACCTGCCCTGCGGCCCCGTTAATCGTGCCATGTTTTCGCGCGCTTGGACACACCTTTGGGGGGCTTGGACTCCGGAAGTCAGGCCGAGTACCGCTCCTTGAGAGCCCTGGAAACGACCTCGGGGACGAGCCCATCGACGGCGCCGCCGTACTTGGCCACCTGTTTGACGAGGCTAGAGGACAGGAATGCCCACGACGGGTTCGCAGTTACGAACAGGGTGTCGAGGCCCGGAGACAGCGCGGAGTTCATCTGGGCCATCTGCAGCTCGTACTCGAAGTCGGACACTGCCCGAAGACCTTTCACGATGACTTGCACGTTGCGGTCTCGAGCGAAATCAACTAACAAGCCGTCGAAGGAGTCGATCTCGACATTGCTTAGATGCCCTAACACCTCGGCAAGCATCGACTTGCGCTCTTCGAGCGAGAAAAGGGAATCCTTCGAGGGGTTGGCGATGACCGCGACGCAGACGCTGTCGAAGTAACGAGACGCGCGTTCGATCACATCGACATGACCGTTGGTTGGAGGATCGAAGGAGCCGGGGCAGAGTGCCTTCCCCACGCTAGTCCCCTTCCTCCTCTTCGTGGCCGAAGACGTAGATCTTGCTCTGCCCGAAGTCCCTCTCCCACTCGAGCGCGAGACCGAGAGGATCCAGCTTCGCTTCCTTGGCGGGGCGGTGCACAACCAGGCGACCCGCGTCAGAGAGGTAGCCGTGCATGACAAGGGCTTCGCAGTCGGCACGAACGGATGCCACCGCCATGTTGTAGGGCGGGTCCAGGAAGATCAGATCGAAACGCTCGTCGGGGATGCTCTGGAGAGCGTTCTTCACGTCGATCCACATGACTTCGGATCTGTCACCGAGCCCCGTGGTTTCTAGGTTCTGTTCGAGCTTGATGATGGCGTCCCGAGCGTTCTCGACGAAGAGAGCCTGCTTCGCCCCTCGGGACAGTGCTTCGAGGCCCAAGGAACCGGAGCCGGCGTACAGATCCAGCACTCGCAAGTCATCGAAACCGCCGAGCGCAGAGAAGACGGATTCCTTCATCCGATCCATCATCGGGCGGGTTCCGGTGGTTGGGGATTTCAGGCGGTGGCCTTTGGCCGAGCCTGCGATGACACGCATACACATAACTTAGCGCGAAAACAGCCCCCCCGACATGCCCGAAGGCGTCCTCATAGGCGGGTTCAGCCGGATTGGATGACATCGAGGGTCTGGTCGGGGAACCGGAAACGCATCTCACGCTCCAGTTCCTTGTGGGGCCAGGCCCTCAATTCGGGATCCTCATCAAGGATCTCTATCGCCAGATCTCTCGCCATCTTGATCTCTCGCTGATGCTCGAGCACCCGGGTCATCTTCAGCTGGGGCATCCCCGACTGCCGGGCCCCGAACAGCTGCCCCTCTCCTCTCTGTCGAAGATCGACCTCGGCAAGCTTGAAGCCGTCACGCGTCGACTCGACCGCGTAAAGCCTCTCGGCAACGAGTGCGATGGCCGGATCGTCTTCGGCCCTCGAAAGATCGAGGTCGGTCGCGAGTACGCAGAACGATGCGTGCTCGCCACGACCGATACGACCTCGAAGCTGATGCAACTGAGCAAGTCCGAAACGCTCGGCATCTTCGACCAGCATCACCGAAGCGTTAGGAACGTCGACGCCGACCTCGACAACGGTCGTCGCAACGAGCACATCGGTCTTGCCCTCGCGGAACGCCGACATCGCTTCTTCCTTATCCGCGCTCTTCATGTCGCCGTGCACGAGGCCGACGGTCAGAGCGGGGAAGACGTCGGCCGCAAGCCTCTTCGCTTCAGCTTTCGCGCTGCGAAGTTCGGTCTTGTCGGACTCGTCCCTTAAGGCATAGACGACGAATGCCTGACGTCCGGCTTGAACCTCACGGCGGATCAGGTCGTAAGCCGTTTCTCGATCTGGCTCCCCCGCCGCGACCTTCGTCTTGATCGGTTGGCGACCTTTCGGAAGCTCGTCGAGGATCGAGACGTCGAGGTCTCCGTAGATCGTCACGGCCAACGTTCGAGGGATGGGCGTTGCGGTCATCACCAAGATGTCAGGCTCGGCGAGCGCCGCTTTGTCTCGAAGCGCTCGTCGCTGATGAACACCGAACCTGTGCTGCTCGTCCACCACGGCAACCGAGAGGTTCTTGAAAGCGACGGTGTCTTGGATCAACGCGTGGGTGCCGATCAGCAGGTCCACCTCACCCAACGCAACGTCTCGCAAGATCTCTTCTCTCTGAGCGGCGGGTGTAGAGCCTGTCAGTAAGCGAACGACGGGTCTGACGGAAACGGTTGCGAACAGGTTGCGTGCTTCGTCCGCGCCGAAGGCACGGTCAAGTAACTCGGACACTGTCAGGTTGTGCTGCTCTGCGAGTACTTCGGTTGGCGCCATGAAGGCCGCCTGGAACCCATTGCCGATCGCGTTGAGACACGCGTACAGAGCGACGACCGTCTTACCGGAACCAACCTCGCCTTCGACGAGACGGTGCATCGGATACGACTTGGCCATGTCGCTCGCAACTTCGTCGATCGCGACCCGCTGCGCGCCCGTCAGCTGGAAGGGCAGCTCCGCAACGAAGGTTTCGGCTAGTGAATCTTGCTCGGGGGGTTTGTGGCTGATCCCTTGGACGGTGCGTTCGAGTTTCCGCTTGCGATAGACGAGCCCAAGCTGCAGCGTGAACACCTCGTCGAAAACCAGTCGCCGTCGCGCTTGCATCACCTCATCGCGCTCGTCCGGGAAGTGGATGAGGCGCATGGCGTCCGTTCGTGCCATCAGTCCCAGTCGTCTCGTTATCTCTGGGGGGACCGGATCCAGGATCTCGCCGGTGCGCTCGACGGTCTCCCACATGAGTTTGCGAAGCTGGTCCGACGTTAGATCGGCGGTCGCCGGATAGATAGGGATGATGCGACCCACGTTGAAAGGCTCGGCCCCCGTTTTCACCTTCTCGAAGCGAGGTGCCGTCATCTGAAGGGTGCGATTGAACGCTCCGAGCTTGCCGTAGAAGAATGCCTCGGTCCCGACGGTCAAGGCCCGAGATACCCAGTCCTGGTTGAACCAGGTGACGGCGATCGAGCCTGTCTCGTCGGCGATCTTGCCCTTGATCATGCGCTTGCCCGACTTGGTCCGAAATGGCTTGTTCATGGCCGTGACCCGTGCCAGAACCGTTACCTCGCCCTGGAACCCCTTACTCACGAGCTCCGAAAGCTGGCTGATGGTCCGGAGTTCGGTCCGATCCACGTGATAGCGGGGGTAGTGCTGGAGGAGGTCCTGAACGCTGGTGATGCCCAGCTTCTTCAGTCCCTCGCCGCGATCGCCCGGCAGGCTTAAGGGCTTGCGCAAGCGAGGTGGAGCGAACAGTTCGAGGCCCTTGGGTGGGGCCGATACGGTCTCGGACATATGGCATCCACCCTATGCGGGGGCCGAGACGCACCTGCGTTTTTCCGAGCCCGCGGGCACCTCTGGTAACCTTGGCGACCTTATGTCTTCTGTATGTGATGTCTGTGGAAAAACTCCCGGCTTCGGGAACAAGATCTCGCACTCGCACCGGCGGTCTCGCCGGCGCTGGAACCCCAACATCCAAAAGATGCGCATCATGGTGAAGGGCACCCCCAAGCGAGCGAACGTGTGCACCAAGTGCCTCAAGGCCAACAAAGTCTCAAAGATCGGCTGAGCGGCTCCTTCGACCCCCCGACCGTTAACGGATGTGGTCTCAGTACGTCCATATCTGTTAGCAGAACGAGTTGACGGGGTAACCCGGGACCATGCCGGGTCAGAAGTTGGTGGCAAAGATCAAGCTTGCGATCGAGCGAGCACGTTCTCGCTATGGACCGGTCGACATAGCGTTCGCGACTTTCAAGAACTACTCCCTCGTTGACGGCGGAAGCTACGCAGCTTCGCTGTCCTACTACTTCTTCTTCTCCATCTTCCCCTTGCTGCTGTTCGCGGCCTCGATCCTCGGGTACCTGACATTCGGCAACGAAGCGTTGCGGCAGGATCTGCTCGACGCGGGACTCCGATCGGTGCCCCTGCTGAAGGCCATCCTCTCTCCCGAAACTCTCGAGCTGATCGAGGAGCGGCGCGAGGAGATAGCCATCACCGGGACCCTGTTGGCCCTCTACAGCGGTACCGGTGCCGTGGTCGCTCTCGAGCATGCCCTCAACAAGGTCCATGGGGTGACGGAGGAAGCTAACTTCATCGCGAAACGGCTCGAGGCGCTCAAATGGCTCTTGATCCTGGGGGGAGCGACGATCATCTCGCTGGGGCTAGGAACCTTGGCGGGATTCGCTACCAAATTCTTCGACGGGAACCTAGCGACCATGTCCTCGTTACTTCTGGGGCATGTCGCAGGCGCCCTGGTCGGGACCTTCACCTTCGCAACCGCGTTCCGCTTCCTGCCCAACAAGAGCTTCTCCTGGGGGGAGGTCCTCCCCGGGGCCGTCGCCGCGGCCCTCGCTTTCGAGGCGATCAAGGCGCTCGGCACTTGGTACCTGGAGCAGGGGGCGAAAGGGCGAGCGCAGACGTTCGGTACGCTGGCAGCAGCAGCCGGCTTCCTGGTGGCCTCGTATCTGATCGCTCAGGTGACCCTGCTCGCCGCTTCACTCAACGATGTGCTTGCCCAAAGGCGTCTCAGCAGGCGCCCATCGGGGATGTTGGACAAGGAGGGCCATGATGGCTGAACGGGTTAGGACCGAAGACATCTACCGCGGTAACGGTGCCGGCGCGGAAAAAAGCGCGGGGCAACTCGTTAAGGAGGTCACCGAAGACCTCTCCACCCTGATCCGCAAAGAGGTCGAACTCGCCAAGCAAGAGGTTGGGCAAGCGATCTCGCAGAAAGTGAAGGGGGTCGCGATCCTTGGTGCGATCGCTTTCATCGGCCTCTTCATCATGATCTTCCTGTGGCTCGCCGTCCGGGACGGCTTCGCTGAGTTCTGGGCTCCGTGGATCGCCGACCTCGCAACCGTCGGCGTGATGGTGCTGATATCCGGAGCTGCCTTTCTGGTAGCACGCAAGAAGCTGGCAACTCCCCTCTCGGCCGAACTCTCAAAGAAGTCAGTGAAGGAAGACGTCGAGATGCTGAAGTCCTTCGGGAGAAGCTAGGCCGACTAAGCTGGGAGCCATCATGGGAAACAACGCCTCTGAAACAGCGAACGAGATCGAACAGACCCGCGAGGATCTAGCGCGCAAGGTTGACCTCTTGGTCGAAACTGCCAAGGTCGAGGCCGTCCAGATCAGCAAGAAAGTGCTGATCGCCGGCATAGCGCTGGCGGGGCTGTTCATAGTCGGCACGATCGCCAAGCGCCGCGTCTCTGGATGACCGACCCGGAAACACAAAGGACCTCTGAAGAGCCTGAGGGTCCCTATCGGTTTGGAGCCCTGGTTCTCGCGTCGTGGCGCTTCTATACCGGCGCGTTTCGCTCCGCTGGTTCTGATCTTCTTCATCCTCGATCTGATGTTCATCGGAATGACTCTCGATCGGCCTGATCGATCTTTCCGCGCGCACCGAGTTGTGGATCGAGCAACCTGGTCGCGGTTATCCAGACGATCGGCTTCAGCTTGGGCTTCGGTCTCGTCGCAGTGATCCTGGAGAAATACCTCGTTGACGAGTACATCGGTGTTGGTCGAGCCATGCGCGAGATGGGACCAACGATGAAGGGGGCCTTCGCCTGCGCACTCATCTCGGTGATCCTGGCGCAGGGCGTCGGTAGCTTCTTTCCGCCGCTCCAGTTCCTGTTCATCGGCCCTCCGATGCTGATCCAGATCGCCGTCATCGAGAGGAAGCAGCGCCTTGGCGACATCTGGTCACGGGCGAAGGGACTGATGCTCGGACATTGGGCTCGCGTTCTCTCCTATCTGATGACGCTGTCGCTCGGGATGTATCTCTTGATCACGGTGATCGGCGTTTCCGTTTCGGAAGCTGCGGGAGGGTTCGCGACGACGACCGAGAAACTGCTGTTCCAGATCTTCATCCTCGTCCTTGCGGTGATCATCTTTCCTTTCATCGCGACGACCCAATACGTCGCTTACGCCGACGTGGCTGCGCTGGAAGGCACGTTCCAGCCACCCCAGAGGAACCGGAACCAGCGAACTAAAGGCTCGCAACGTGGCGCGGAGCCGGAAGCGATCGAAGCCGAGGTGGTTAGTTCGGCGACGGTCGAACAGCCTGCACGCGAGTTGACCCACTACGACACCTTGAGCGTCCGTCCCACCGCGACCCAGAAACAGATCCGAAGGTCCTACGAGACCCGAAGGAGACTGCTCGACCCGGAACGCCATGCCGAAGCTTCGGAAGAAGCGCGAGCCGAGATGCAAGAGTCGCTGGCGAAGGCCGAGGAGGCCTACCGAGTGCTATCCGACCCCGAACTGAGAGACGAGTACAACAACTCTCTTCGCTAGTCGGCGAAGCGCCAGCCGGGGTTTACCGGGCCGTAGCCCTTTCCGATCCTGATCCCTCGTTCGATAGCACCCGAGATGAAGTCCTTGGCGAAGCGCACGGCCATTAGCGTGTCGTCGCCATGCGCTAGGCGAGCGGTGATCGCCGCCGATAGGGCGCAACCCGTCCCGTGGGTGTCTTCGGTGTCGAACCGCGGCCCCCTCACCAACTCGAATCCTTCGCCGGCGTAGAAGACATCGATCGCCTCGTCTGCGTCCAGATGCCCACCCTTGACGAGCACCGCGCGAGGGCCGAGGGCGAAGAGGTCGGATGCCGCGGCCTTCATATCGTCCAACGTTTCGATCTCGCGCCCCACGAGTGCTCCGGCTTCGAAGAGGTTCGGGGTGATGATCCGAGCCAGAGGGATGAGTTCTGCTTTGAGAGCGTCCACCGCATCGTCGGCCAGCAGTTTGTTGCGGTGCTTCGAGACGAAGACCGGATCGACCACGATGTCGATCTCGTAGAGCTCCACGACCTTGGCGACGGCGCTCACGATGGGGGCCGAAGCCAGCATGCCGGTTTTGGCAGCGTCGACTCCGATATCGGTGACGACGGCTTCGATCTGCTCGGTAACGAACTCCGGAGGAACCTCGTGGATCCCCGTCACTGCAACCGTGTTCTGAGCAGTCAATGCGGTGAGAGCACTAGTGCCGTGGCATCCGAGTGCGAAGAAGACCTTGAGGTCTGCCTGGATGCCGGCGCCCCCACCGCTATCTGACCCCGCGATCGTGAGCGCGACGGGGAGGTCCGTTACCGGTCGCGCAGGTGATCCCACCCCAACTCCTTGCCATCGCCTTCGAGGGTCATGTCGCCCAGCATCATCTGTCCATCGGTCACCTCTCCGATGCAGGTGACCTGCGTATCGAGCTCTCCCAACATCATCTTCGCGTCGGGATAGCGCTCGCGATCCAAGGTGAAGAGCAACTCGAAGTCCTCGCCGCCGTAAAGAGCCAGCTCCAACGGCTCGGGAGCCGAAGCGACCAGAAGCTGCATCTGGCCGAGCCCGCCGTCGAAAGGAACGGTTGCGGGCGCCACGGTGCAACCCACACCACTTGCATCGAGGAGGCGCTTGAGGTCGATCGCCAGACCATCCGAAACATCGATCATCGCGGTGAGTCCAAGGGAAGCGAGTCTCAGCCCCTCGCGAACGTGTGCGGTTGGCCGAAGGTGACGTCGGATCATCTCGTCGATCGACGGGTCCTTTCCTCTCAAGCCGCGCTGGGCCGCGAACAGCCCGCCTGCCGATGCACCAAGCGTTCCCGTTACACAGATCGCGTTCCCCGGTCGCGCCCCACTTCGCAGCACCGGTTCTGAATCGCAGAATCCCGTAACCGTCACCGACACGGACAGCTCCGTTGCCGAGGAGATGTCTCCACCGACGAGCGAGATCCGATACTCCGTCGCCGCTGCGAGGAGCCCGTCGAGGATCGCGTCGAAAGTATCCACTTCGGTGTCGGGGGGCAGCGCCACTGAGGCAACCGCGTGTCGGGGGAAGCCGCCCATCGCGGCGAGGTCCGAAACGTTGATCGCCATCGCCTTCCAGCCGACGTCGGTTCCCGATGCGTAAGAGAGGTCGAAGTCGACCCCTTCGACGATCATGTCGGTGGCCAGCAGCATCTGCTCGCGAGGCACGCGGATAACCGCTGCGTCGTCCCCCGACCAGACCTCATCTGATCCCGAGGGTCCGATGCGCTCACGGATACGCTGCGAGTAGTCCGCTCTCCCCTATCTCGGAGACCTTCATCGGCTACCGGCTACCGGTCGAGAACTACTCGGAGATCGGACCTGCGGTCACCACATCGTTGGAGACCGAATCCGCGAATCGCTCGAAGTTCTTGACGAACATCAACGCCAGCTCCCGAGCTTTGTCGTCGTAGGCCTCGGGATCCGACCACGTGCTCTTCGGATCCAAGATCTCGGCCGGAACGCCGGGCACGGCGACCGGAACATCGACGTTGAACACATCGTGTTTCTTGGTTTCGACATCCTTGAGCAATCCGGATGTGGCCGCCTTGACCATCGCGCGGGTGTACGGGAGCGACATGCGCTGACCTACCCCGTACGGCCCACCGGTCCATCCGGTATTGACCAGGTAGACCTCGGCCGAATGCTTGTCGATCTTCTCGCCCAGCATCTCCGCGTACACGCTCGCAGGCAGAGGCAGGAATGGCGAACCGAAACACGTGGAGAACGTTGCCTCTGGTTCGGTGACTCCGGCCTCGGTCCCCGCAAGCTTGCTGGTGAAACCCGAAAGGAAGTGATACATCGCGGCATCACGACTCAGCTTCGCGATCGGAGGCATGACACCGAACGCGTCGGCGGTGAGGAAGACGATGGTCTCGGCGTGACCACCACGTCCTTCGGGGACGAAGTTGGGGATGAACTCGAGCGGATAGGCCGCGCGAGTGTTCTCCGTGATTGAGTCGTCGCCGTAGTCAACCGTTCGGGTGATCGGATCGAAGATGACGTTCTCGACGACGCTTCCGAACCTGATGGCCGACCAGATCTGTGGCTCTTTCTCGTCGGATAGATCGATGCACTTCGCGTAGCAGCCGCCTTCGAAGTTGAAGACACCATTGTTCGACCACCCGTGCTCGTCATCACCGATCAGCCGGCGATCCTGGTCGGCGGACAGCGTGGTCTTCCCAGTGCCCGACAGGCCGAAGAACAATGCGACGTCCCCCTGGTCCCCGATGTTGGCCGAGCAGTGCATGGGGAGAACGCCTTCCTGTGGGAAGAGGTAATTGCCGGCCGAGAAGATCGACTTCTTCATCTCGCCCGCGTATTGCGTCCCGACCACCAGAACCTTCTTGCGCTCGAGATCGAGCCCGACGAACGCTTCGGAGTTGGTGCCGTCGACGTCGGGATCGGCTTCGAAGGTGGGGGCCGCAAGGATCTCGAACTCGGCTTCGAAGTTCTCGAGCTCCTCGGGGGTTGGACGACGGAAGAGCTGTTTGCAGAAGAGGGCATGCCACGCGAATTCGGCAACGACACGCAGCTTGATCTGATGCGCTGGTTCGGCCCCCACGAAACCGTCGACCACGAAGAGGTCCTTGCCGGAGAGATGCTTGCGGGCTCTTTCGCTCAGGGCGTCGAATGCCTCGGGCTCGAAGGGCCGATTGACCGAACCCCAGTCGATCTTGTCCTTGGATGGCCCGTGGGACACGAGGAAACGATCTTTAGGCGAGCGCCCGGTTCGCTTCCCGGTGCGGGACACCAAGGCCCCGGTGTCGGCGAGTGCACCCTCGCCTCTTCGTATGGACAGTTCGACCAACTCGGCTGTGCTGAGGTTCTTGTAGATCTTTCCTGGGCCCTCTATCCCGGCGAACGTCTCGGACGACATCAAAGTCTCCTGGTCAGATGACGGTTAACTCAGACGATGGCAGGCCCGAGGTCCCCGTGCATGCCTGCGTAGAGCCTACCTGTACGTGTCCCAGCGGATACACTCGCCGCCTACCCGGGTTATGACACCAAGGAGGGTGAGTCAGTGGCGGAAGTTCAGGCCTACATCCTGATCCAAACGGAGGTCGGGAAAGCGGCTCAAGTCGCCAAAGAGGTGCGCGAGATCGACGGCGTTGACGCCGCCGAAGACGTCACGGGCCCGTACGACGTGATCGTTAGGGCGAGCGCAGCCAATGTCGACGATCTCGGCAAGCTGGTTGTGGCGAAGATCCAGGCGGTCGAGGGCATCACCCGCACCCTCACCTGCCCGGTCGTGCATCTCTAAGCTTCTTGCGGTCTGCAACGGCCCCTAAGGGGGCCGTTGTCGCGTCTAGATCGGGTCGTCGAAGTACTCGATGACGCCTTCGAACTCCGAGCGGATCTCGCGGGCTAGTAGGTCGCTGACCAGCTGGTCCGTCGTCGATCCCTCATGACAGATCTTCACGACGTTCTCCGTGATCGGCATCCACACGTTCTGGGTTTGGCCGAGCTCGAAGATCGGCTTACAACTCTTTACGCCTTCGGCGACCATGTTCATGGACGAGATGATCTCGTCGATCTTGCGACCCTTGCCGAGTTCGATTCCCACCGTGTGGTTACGCGACTGCGGGCTGGAGCAGGTAGCCATCATGTCGCCCACCCCGGCCAACCCGAGCAACGTCAAGGGATGCGCTCCGAACGAGACGCCGAAGCGAGCCATCTCGGCGAGCCCTCGGGTGACCACGGTCGCTTTCGTGTTGTCTCCGAAGCCGAGGCCGTCGGCGATACCGGCGGCAATCGCAACAACGTTCTTAAGAGCACCGCCGATCTCGGACCCGACGACATCGGTGTTGCGATAACAACGGAACCGATCCGTATGCATCAGCTCCTGCAGCCGCGCACCCACCTTAGCGTCGCGACAGGCGATCGTGGACGCCGCCGGGAACCCTTGAGCGATCTCTTTAGCAAGGTTCGGCCCCGTCAAAACCGACACCTTGCCTTCGGGGATTCCGTCGATCTCCTCGACGATCACCTCGGACATACGTTTGCGCGTGTCGACCTCGAAACCTTTGGTGAGGCTCATGTAGCACGGTCCCGTTCCCACGATCTCGGCAACGTCTTTGAGAACGGCGCGGAACCCGTGAGACGGCACGCCCATGACAACGACCTCGGCCCCCGTCACGGCTTCCTCGAGATCGTTGGTCGCGCTTAGGGCTTCCGGAAGTTTGATGTTGGGGAGATACGGAGGGTTCTCGTGATACAGGTTGATTGTCTCGGCGAGCTCACTCTTGCGGGCCCACAGGATCACGTCCGACTCGCCCTTGTCCGCGACCACTGCAGCCATCGCCGTGCCCCAAGAGCCTGCGCCGATCACTGCGACGCGCGGCCTGCTCACGCAGCCTTCTTCGGACGACGTCGATCGGGAACGATCGGTCGGAGGCCGGCAAGCAACACCGCTATCTCATCCATGATCTCTTGACCCACTCGATCCCAATCAACAGGAGACTTCGGATCCCCCGTGACATCCATCGGTTCACCGATGCGTACGCAGATGTCTTGACGCGGCGGCCACCATCGCTTGCGGTATCCCTTGCCCCACACGTTTGCGGTTCCCCAGAGGGCCGCGGGGATGATCGGCACTCCACTCTCGAGCGCCAACCGAGCGGCCCCCGTCTTGGGGCGCATCGGTTGAAGATCGGGGTCCATCGTGATCGTTCCTTCCGGAAAGATGACGATGATCTCGCCCCTCTCGAGAGCGTTGACGGCGTGGTCGAGAGCCATCGGGGCCTCCTTCGTGCCACGACGCACCTCGATCTGACCCGCGCCTCGCAGGATCCAACCGACGCGTTTGTCTTGGAACAGCTCGGACTTCCCCAGGAAGCGAACCTTCCGCCCTCTGGAATCGACTATGTAGGCGGCCGCGAAGGGATCGAGGAAAGCGATGTGGTTGAAGGCGATGATCGCGGGTCCGTCCTTCGGGATGTTCTGCAAACCTTCGACGTTCCAGCGGAACCACAACTTCATCGGCGGTTTGATGATCAGTTTCGCTAGCTGATAGGCCGGTTCCAACTCTCCCCCAGGATTCAGTCACACCGTCGGCTGGGCCATACCTTATGTTTCTTAGCAAGAAAACGGGTAATGGAGACCCGGAACCTTCCCCGAAACCTTAGGAGAGACGGCGTGGCGGAGAGAAGCCTGACGATCGCTCAGATCTCCGATATCCACTGTGGTCACCCCATGTTCGATCAGGACCTGCTCGAACACGCCATCGAGGAGATCAAAGATCTTCGGCCGGATCTCGTTGTGGTCGCCGGCGACCTCACTTCTGAGGGCTACGCACCCGAATACCGGATGGCCAAGAGATATCTCGATCGTCTCGATGGTCTCGAGATGATCGTGATCCCAGGCAACCACGACCTGATGAACGTGGGCTTCCTCCATTTCCGTGATGCCTTCGGCAAGTCCGAGCGGGTCATCCGAATCCCCTTCAACAATTCCGATGGATCCGCGCCAGATAGGTGGGCCACCATCGTGGCCGTCAACTCATCGAAGCCGGACCTTGCCGAAGGCGAGGTCGGTCATCACCGTTACGACTGGGTTCGAGAGAGTTACGAATGGCCCGACGACTACCGGATCTTCGTCCTTCACCACCACCTGGTATCCGTGCCGGGTACGGGTCGAGAACGCAACATCGTGTGGGACGCCGGTGACGTTCTGGCGTTACTCACCGAACTGAACGTCGAGATGGTGCTCTGCGGCCACAAGCACGTTCCCAACGTGTGGCAGTTCGGCGAGATGCTGCTTATCAACTCGGGGACGGGCTCGAGCCACCGTGTCCGCGGTTACACGCGGCCCTCGTACAACGTGATCGAGATCTACGATGACCGCGCCCGGGTGATCCAGAAATACCCGGGGCTGGGCGAGATCGTCGCCGCCAACTATTCCTGCACCGATAGGAAACTGACTCTGCATCCCCAACTAACAGGCATGTTCAACCGAGGTGCGTGGACCGTATGACGCCCCAGAACGCAGAAAGGTCCGCCAGATGATCCTCCGGATGTTCGACACAGCGATAGACCCCCAAGACATCGAGCGCGCCAAAGAGCTGTTCCGCGATCAGGTGCAGCCCGCCTTCGAAGCCTTCGACGGGTGCTCGGGCATCGAGATGTATCTCGGGATCGAAGAGCACTCGCGCGGCTTGGTTGACGTCGCCGCGATCTCGAAGTGGGATTCGATGGCAGCGATCGAGAAGGTCATCGGCACCGAGGAATACACCGAAACGCTCGCGGAACTGAAGAAGCTGTTCCAGCAGACCCCGATAGTCCGCCACTTCGAAACGATCGACTAGGTCGTTGCCTCCGCGGCCTCTTCGGCTTTGAACTGCTCCATGATCTGAGTCGTCGGGAAGCGCGTCTGCCAGTGCGGATCGTCGGGCTTCACGCGCTGACGTTGTTTGGTGGCTAAACGCATCATCACTTCGAGGGCTTTGGGTTCCTCGTCGGCGGGGCGGAGCTCCAGGATCCCGGCCTCCACCGCACGGTTGAGATAGTCCTCACCCCGCTCGGAACGGACGAGGATCATCGTCCATCCCTCCATGCCCAGTCCGCCGCAGGACAGGTCCGCGTGCTCGGCTGCGAAGTCCGGGCAGTGATGGCACCACTCGTTGGCGAATGGACGGCACTCCTTCAACGGGATGTTGATATCGGTCCCGTCCTTCAAGGTGACGATCACCTTGCCCTTGACGTTGATCTTCACGACGTCGTCGAGATCGATGCCGAGCTCGTGCTGGAGCTTGCCGACGATGAACGCCTCGTAATCGAACGTTTCGGTGCACATGAGTCCCAGGACCAGCTTCACGTTGCGCGTCCACCTCTTGATCCCCGCTGCAGCGATCTGCCTTATCGCAGTCGATTCACAAGAGACGCCGACCAGAGCGATGCTCTTGCACTTCTCGGCTGCCGCCTCTCGCAATCCCAGTGGCGTCGCGCAATAGGTGTAGCGAGATCCCGCCGTATCGAGAAGCTCCTGGGTCGTGCGGACGAGCTTGGGTTCGTCGAGCCACGGCACGGTGTCCGAGGGGGCCGCGACGACGGCTCCGTCCAGTTGCTCGGTATCGAAGCCCCACGAAAGAAGCGCAGCCACCGCTCCGCCGTCCTGACCGCGGTTGAGGAAACGTTCGTCGGTCGCCCGTGCCAGGGTCTTGGATCGATAGGGACCCTCGGGCTGTTCGTACTCACGGTGGATACCGTCGCCGAAGACAAGCGTTTCGATGATGTCCACGTGTGGATCCAAGCGGGGGCATGCCATCGCACACAGAGAGCACCCCTCTTCGCCATGCCAGCAGTTGTCGAAACTGGACTTTGGGTCTAGCTGGACGGGGTCGAAGTCGCTGAGCTCGAGGACCTTATGGGGGCAAGCAACGATGCAGGCCGAGCAGCTGCAGCAGATCTCGGTAGCGACGATCTCGTCGTAGAGATGCTTCCAGTGCTTGCGCTCGCTAACTGACATCGGTCCCTTCCGGTTGGAGGTCGTTTCGAGGCGACTCCAGCGGCGCCGAGCCAGGATGGTACCCCGGCTACGCTTCGAATCATGGACGTAGGGATAGTTCCATTGCGCTCTCCTGCCAAGGCTAAGAGTCGCCTCGGTGAAGGCTTCGATGAGTCGACGCGCGCGGCCCTCGTCCAAGCGCTGATCGACGACACCTTCGAGTTGATCGCGTTGAGTGACTTCCTTCGGTGGGTCGTGGTGAGCGACGACCCCGAGCTGTTGGCAAGAGCCGCTTCTGCCGGCCTCGACACCGTCACCGATGACGGCACCGATCTGAACGCTGCGCTCGCAGCCGCCGTAGCCAGCATCCAAGCGGACGCCGTGCTCGTGGTCCCCGGTGATCTTCCTCTCGCCACTCCGGACGACCTGCGGGAGATCCTCGACACCGGGCTCACGTCGGACGTGGTCATCGTTCCGTCGTCGGGCGACGGAGGGACGAATGCATTGTGGTTGAGTCCGCCGGACGTTCTGGCTACACACTTCGGGGAGGCGAGTCTGCGTGCGCACATCGAGAAGGCCGAGGCAGCCGGTCTCCGCTGCACGGTGTTGGCGCTCGAACGGATGTCCCTCGATCTGGACACGGCCGACGATGTGGCAGCGATCCTCGCGGCCCCCGAGCCGCGCGAGGGCCGAACGATCGAGGTTCTAAGAAACCTGGCCTGACGCGGCTTCGGCTTCTTCCTCTTCCTCGAGTGCGATCGGAAGAGCGCCAGCTTCTTCGAGCTCGCGCAGTTTCGCTGGAGTCAGCAAGCGAACGCCACCCTCGACCTGAAGGATGAGGGCGCCGGCGAATGCTCCCAGCCCGAGGATCGCCAACACGATGCCTTGACTTGCGGAGGGCTCTGCCGGTGCATCGATCTCGTCGGCACGCTGCCCGTCCTCGAACCCGGCTTTGTGGCCATACGAGTAGCCGGCGAACGCCAGCAATCCCGCCGCGATCAGGATGAGCAGCGCCTGGATGAACCGGATGGTTCTCCGCTGGCGGGACACCGCAACCGGGCCGCGGTAAGCGCCCCCAACCATCCCTCTCTTCATGCGCCGCAGACTAAGGCCCTGGGGGCCGGGGTTCCTCCTCGGCTGACTCCTTCTTTGTTCCGGTCAGGATGCAGGAAAACGAGCGTTTTGGCTAAATGTGCATATTGCGCGCCTCTCCGGTGGGCCCGGCGCGCCGTCTAGCGAGAGGAGCATCACCTTGCGTCACTCTCGCGCGACCAAGCTGTTCGCCCTCGTGGGCACCGCAGCCGTGGTCGGTTCACTGGCTCCTGTTGGAGCCCAGACCGTTGTCGCACCCCGTTTCAAGACCGAGCGCACCTACGTGCACTGCGGCCAGACCCCGAAGGTCCAAACCATCGACTCGCTCCAAGGTCGTATCCCGAATTGGAACACCACCGCACCCACGACCAGCTTCCAGGCAGGTGCTGGATGTGGGACGTTCGACCCGCCTGTGAGCACCTTCGGTACCGCGGCCAGCGCCCTCGACGACACGTCTGACCTGGTGTGGCAGGGGACGTTCACCGGCAACATCGATTCGATCGTCGTCCACGCGCACGCCATCTGGATGGGTCCCGGAAAGATCAAGCTCAACCCGCAAGGCGCGGACAACCCCCTCATGGTTTGGGTTTGGGACGCCACCGAGGTCAAGTCCGGATTGGACTTCAACGGTCTAGCTGACGGCCCGGTCATCACACCGGCCGGCTAAGACCTGGAACGCAAAAGGCCCCGGCGAGAGCCGGGGCCTTTTCAATTCAGATCTGACTACTTGCCGTTGACGTAGCTCTTGAAGCTCGCGCCCGGCTTGAATGCGGGAACGTCCGCCGCTGCCACCTGGATCGCTTCGCCCGTCTGGGGGTTACGACCGGTACGTGCGTTGCGGTGACGCTTCTCGTAGGTACCGAAGCCAGGAAGCGAAACCTTGTTGCCCTTCTTTACTTCCTTCTGTACGTGATCGATGAACGAGTCGAGCACGTCGCCTACGATGCGCTTGCTCTCGCCCGTACCGGCTGCGATGGCGTCTATCAACTCACCCTTGTTCAATGCGATTCCTCCCTTTCAACCTTGCTTACCCACACTGGATTGGGGACTGCAGCGGCCACCATATAGGCGGAGAGCCAGGCGGGACGGGCAATCTGCGCCCTGGAAGCCACTTTCGCGAGGAATCCCTCGCACTCTGTGGGAGCCCCATCCTTTTTCTCCCACCTTCTGCCAATAGCCGGAGGCATCAGATTCCCTATCAGACGGACCCCGAAAGCGCTCGGGTCGAAAACCTGGCTCTCCCCAGGACTATGGGTCCGAATCCAAAGCGAAGAAGTAGCCCTCCCGAGGAGGGGCCTCAGGACCGCCGAGAACTTCGACCAACCTATCGAGAGCGTAGTGGGCCTCTCCGTATCCCTTCTTTGCTTCGACGACATGTTGTGGATACGCCGCATGATGTTTGTTGGCTGGATCCGCCCGACCGGCCCTGACGAAGTACACCATCACCTTGCTTGCTGTGTCCCTAGCTCGATCCCTTACTTCCTCATCTGAAGCGAAGTTCACGAACAAAGAGAACCGGCCCTTGAGGTCAAATCGAAGTCCCCGCCTGATTGTCATTTCCCGTTCAGAGTCGGCCCAAAGTGTCGCCGGTTCCAGGGAGCCCACTAGAGCCATCCTCATGTCTGCGCAAAGTTGTTGGCCCATTACTATCCGCCGGTTGCGCGATCCTCATACGCGCTGGCGACGATGCTCTTTCCGATCTTCATACGCGCTGGCGACGCTGCTCCTTCCGGTCGATTCGTGAAGGGTTCGTTGATTTAGATTCTCCTGCCGCCTAGCTCGTGATTCGAAGAACCTCTCTCGGTTTCGCGCTTGATGCTGGCGTTCAATCTCCGCCTCGCGCATTTGCCGATAATGTCGGTGACCGAGCATGGCGATGAAGAGTGCCGACAGCACGCCGATTAGGGACGCGATTAAAGGAATCAGGTTGGCGATTTCCCAGAATGATGATTCTTCTTGGATTAACTCCACCAGAAGAGGGGTGGTAGTGGGGTTCGGTAGCGCCATCTCCTATTCTCTTCCTTGGATGACATGGTGCTACTCGGACGGCTCACTTTATCGACATCGACTCTGGTGGTAACAGCAACGTCACGGAGGAATCTTCATCGGCGTAAGGGTCCGGTTGCCCCTCAAACACCTCTGGAGCTATGTCCCCTAGGGATGTGAACTCCTCAAGGCGTTCGGCTAGAGCCCAATACTGCCTCTTGAGCGAATCGTTGTAGCGGGCGCTGTACCAGTCCTTGTAAACCACTCGGCGGCAACCGGCCTGAATCGCCTCCTTGAGACACGAGAAGCAGGGACTCTGAGTCGTGTAGAGAGTGGAGCGTTCGACACGAATCCCAAAACGAGCGGCAGTTATGAAGGCATTCTGCTCAGCATGAACACAAATACAAAAGATCAGAGCTTGGACTGACTGATGACTGGCATCTACTCATCTCGTCCGATCGGCCGTTCTTCTGAGCCAACTAAGTAACAACGGACGCAACCCCCTGTGCTGCAGTTGGGGATTACCCGGAAGGTATCCCGTTGTAGCCGGTCGAAATCACCCGATCCTCGAGAAGAGGACGGCCCACATGCGATCCCAAACAGTTCGCGCCGGTCTCGACCGCCGCAGCAATGCCCATGTAGTACCGATCGCGATCGAACTGTTTCGCAGCGTCACTCATGGCTGTCCAAAGTACGCCCGTTCGCCGCTACTTCAAGTGCTTCGACGCGGAATCCAAGGGCGAGCTTGACTTCTAGCCCCTAGACAGGTGCCTGATGGTTCTAAGGGATACCGAGTGCATGAACCGGGCTACCGCCACCTAGCCGATCCTGAAGCTCGTCCCCCAAAGATCGAAGCCATTCCCGACCTCTTAAGTAGGCCGCCAGGTCTTCAGACGCTTCCGGGATGCCAAGCTTTCCCGAATGGCGCGACCACACTCGACCCGTTCGATAGGTTCATCGAGGGGCTGGGGCAAAGAGGCCACTGCGACTTAGGCAAGGCGAAGGATAGGAACAACATCCTGCTGGTCGATTTGCATCGTTACCAGAACACCCACTATCTGCACCCACACGTCGCTCTCGGTCGTGCCCATCTGTGCGAGCGTTACGGCTATCACTACAAGGCCCTGCACGATTCCTTCTCGGTGACAATACGACACCTCCATGAAAATCCCTTCCGGCACTAGCCCGAACGTCAATGACCACGCTGTCGATGAGTCGACCATTTCTGCCCACCGGCCCTCATCCGGTTAGTGCAACAAAAAGGGGGGGGGCTTCCTGGGTCCTAGTGAAGCACGACCAAGCACATCGCCACATCGCTACTGTGGAGTAGTAATGCGTACCTGATTCCCAAGCTTGCGATGATGAGCGCCTATCAGGACTAGTCGTATCTATGTCAAGGAATGCACATGAACGAAATAGGCACGGCGGTCTATCGATTTCGAATACGAGAACTGTCAATCAACGAGGCACTACAGGGGAACGCTGGCAGCTCAGCCCCGACCCAAGAGTCACTTCCGCCTTCGTATCTGATACTCGGCCGTTCCCGACCGTCTTCCCGCTTTTGGAGGACCTTCCCACACTGGGACACACCGGATCGCGCGAGTCCCCCGAGAAAGTGAACGTCCAAGTTGTGACCGTTTCTGTCGAGGTACTTCTGGCTGGCATCGAACCTCAGAGAGCCGTTCGCGAGGGTCTCTTAACAGCGCTACGTGCTCTTACTCGTTATCTGGTTCCCGTCAGGACCGGCTGTGGTCAGTTTTGGTTAGGGACCAGCGCTGACCTACCTGAATTAGCTGCCTGGCCCGTACTCGTTCGAGCTCCGAGCAACTTCATGGCTGTCCCGGGACCGTGTGGGAGGCCTTCGTCGATCGAGATGAGGAGTCAATATCCCTCGAGATGCAGGAGCGCTTCTCACGTTGCACGCGGACCGGCTGCCAAGAGCCGGGACTCGCTGAGACGTTCCTTGCTGACGCTAGGTATCTGGTGTGGGCACACGAACCCAGGGAACCGAAACAAGGCATCCTTTCCGCAGCCATCGCGTGTGAGGTCAAGGTCAAAGAGTCGCTCCGAAGAGCGATACCGACTGGCGAACAAGAGATCCTTGACTTCATCGTGAGCAACCCTCGGGACATGAGCGTCGCGGCCTTCCAATTGTTCGACAGGGTTCCCAAGGCTTTCTTGGGGCGATCGCTGCGGACGAAGACAGGGATCTCTACAAACTCGTCCAGCAACTCTTCAAGATCAGAAACGACATAGCGCACCGTGGACAGATGACGGTAGAAACAGCCGAAATCACAGCTGTGGTTAGAGCCGCCGAAGACGCCTTCACCTGGTTGGAAACCCTCTAGCGAGCACAGCAATTCTCGGGCCGAATCCTGTCGAACGTCCAGCCCTCCTTTGTCCTGCAACACGATGACCCCCAAACCACGAAACCGCACAGGACCCCATTCGGGGAACAACACTCGTTTGTGGTTTCGCCGGGCGAACGACCGTTACTCTTGAGATGTAGGGACTGCGCCCGTAGCTCAGCTGGATAGAGCACCGGTCTTCTAATCCGGGGGTCGGAGGTTCGATTCCCTGCCGGGCGCACGACGTATGTCGTGTTTCGGGTGATGCTGGTCATACCGGCGTCACCTGATGTTGACACGGTTTCGGCTGATCCTTGACACCTGTTCCGGGTGATCCTTGACAGGTGGCTCCGGCTGATCCTTGACAGTCGGTCATGCTTTGCAGCTCGACTCTCCTGATCGACGGCTCGGGTAGGGAGGTGGCCAGGTGTTGGTGGAGCTCGACGTCATGGAGCAGCGGTACCAAGCGGTCCTCGCCGTCGTGCAGGACGGATGGCAGGTCGCCGAGGTAGCCGCGGCGTCTCGGGGTCTCGCGCCAGAGCGTGCACACCTGGATCGCCCGCTACGAGCAGGGAGGCCTGGCGGCGCTCGCGGATCGTTCGCACCGGCCCGCGAGCTGTCCCCACCAGACCGCGCCCAGACTCGAGGCCTTGATCTGTGAGCTCCGCCGGGAACACCCGGCTGGGGACCTCGGCGGATCGAGCACCAGCTCGGGCGCCCGGGTGTCGACCCCGTCCCGTCTCGCTCGGCATCTACCGGTGCCTCAAGCGTCACGGCCTGATCGAGCTCCGGCGCCGGCGCAAGCGCCGCGACGAGTTCCGCCGCTGGGAGCGTGAGCGACCCATGCAGCTGTGGCAGATGGACGTGATGGGCGGGGTCCTTCTCGAGGACGACACCGAGCTGAAGATCGTCACCGGGGTCGACGACCACAGCCGCTTCTGCATCGCGGCCGGCCTGGTCACGAGGGCGACCTCCAAAGCGGTCTGTGCCGTCTCTCAGCGTCGCTTCGTCGCCTACGGCATCCCCGACGAGATCCTCACCGACAACGGCAAGGTCTTCACCGGCAGGTTCGGGACCCCAGCCCACCGAGGTCCTGTTCGATCGCATCTGCCGAGAGAACGGGATCTCCCATCGCCACACCGCGGTGCGCTCACCGACGACCACCGGCAAGATCGAACGGTTCCACCAGAGCCTGCGCAAGGAGTTCCTCGCCGACCGGACCTTCGGCTCGATCGAGGCCCCAGGCCGAGCTCGACGCCTGGGTGCCGACTACAACACCGTGCGGCCGCACCAGGCACTCGAGATGGCGACGCCCGCCGAGCGCTTCGCCCTGGCCCGAGCACCAGGATCGCGACGTCGGTGCCCGTCGACTGCCGAGGAGGACCAGGCGGTCAGTGGGTGCTGCGCCGGGTCGGCTCCAACGGGTTCGTCTCGGTCGACAACCAGATCTTCTCGGTGACCAACGCCTTCAAGGGACAGCTGATCGACGTGTTCGTCGACGACACGGTGATCCAGGTGTGGAGCAAGAACCACTTGATCCAGACCGTCGCTCGTCTGAGGAAAGGTCCCGTTCGCAAGATCAGGGCTGATGGGCTTCACGTCCAACCCAAGGCGGACCTCGAAGGGAAACGATCAGCTGGACCTTGACGGCGCGCGAACGTTTATGGAGGTCAGGGTCTAAATTGCCCCCCGAAGTTCGTTCGACGAGCGCAACTAGCAGCCTATTTACAAACGATTTGCAAAGGGGCTCTGCGACCTTCTTCGCTGGATTCACTCCACGAGCTCCGGGGGGGATCGGAGGCGCCTTCAACTGAGGTGCAACAGTCGGGTCATTCGTTGTAGAGCTTCACGGCTTCCGTGTTCACCGCCTTCGCGATAGCCGCTATCAGATCGACACAATTCTGAGCAATCTGGCGTCGAACGTACGGCTTCCTTCCTCGGTGAACAATCTCATGACGCATTTCAGTGAACCGAGTAAGCGACGATGCTGTCTCTTTACCGGTGGCGGCATCGATATCGCTCCACGAAACACGATGACCGACGTATCCGGCAGCCCTAGCCACGGCCTCTGGCCCCTGAAAAGAGTTGTTACTCAGCCAGCGCGTCGAGCGACTTCACAAATTCGTTTCTCCACGCCTCATCATCTTTTCCCAAAGCCACGTGTCGCGATCTAGAGGGGTCCTCTTTCGCATTCCGCGGAGAGCATCCGCAAGATCATCCGAGACCACACCGAACCTGGGGATTATCTCCAGCACAAGGTCATGAAGAAAAGCGTCCGAGATGCTCCAACAGCAAACACCACCGCTCCCCTGAGAAGCTCCTTTCGATCGTTGCTAGGTTGACCCACGCCCCCGGTCTCATCAAAGAGTGGCAGGAACGCGTGGGCCCGAGCGAGGTTGTTCCTAAACACCGATGTAGGAGGAACACTGCTTGTTTGTCCTGGCATGTGAAGCCCTCCCTTTGCCGGGCTCTCTTGACCGGTAGGGAACAATGTTCATGAACGTCTGGCCGAGGCGAATGTGACCAAGGGGGACTACACTATTCTTGACGCTCCAACCCCGCCGCAGTCTGGGCGAGACGCACGAAAAGACGCCAAGGTAGAGCTGGCTGCTGCTAAGGCAAGAGCGAGGGCCGAACGGCCATTCTGGAAGAAGCCCTGGGTGTGGGTTGTTGGCATCATTGTCCTTGCTGCAATCGCCTCAGCAGCTGGCACAAGCAGCGACAGCGATGACCCTAGCAACAGCGATACTGCTGACTCTGGGGATTCCGACGATGCCGCCGGTATCGGGTCGCAAGTCTCAGACGGGAAGTTCACTTTCACAGTGCATAGCTTCGAGTGCGGTGACACGAAGATCGGTAACGGCCCCTTGGCTGAGAAAGCTCAGGGTCAGTTCTGTGTCGCCGAAGTGACGGTTGAGTGCGATGAAGCTCAGCTAATGGACAGCGAGTAATCAATACGCGTACATCGAAGATAAGGAGTACAGCAGGCGAACTCTGAGGTCATCTTTGCTGATAGACGCGCTGAGGCATTTTTTCTTGAGGAGATCAATCCTGACTTAAGCTGTCGAGGGAATCATTGTTTGGGATGTCCCCAAGGGGTCAGAGCCAGACCGCCTCGAACTTCATGACTCTCTCTTTTCCCGGTGGAGTAGACGTCATCCTGTAGGGAAGAGGGAGAGAAGGAGATACAACCAGCGAGAGCGAGAAATGAAACTGCCGATAGTAACCCTCGCCTTCCTAGTGGCAACTGGGGCGGCATGTACCAACGAAGATGACACATTTGCTCTTCGAGGCAAGGTTTCCACCGAGGTTTCGAAGCAGGCGATCAATCAAGTTGACGTCTTAGTCGACGGCCGACTTGCTAGTCAGACTGATGCCAATGGGGTCTATTCAATTCAGGGGCTCTCTGGCGGAGAGTCAGTCACTTTGGATCACTGCGGTTATGAGCCTCATAGCTTTCAAATAGAGAAACCCGAAGAAGGTTCAATAACCAGGGACGTTGAACTCACTCCTACTGTCTTGCGATCTCGGATCGTTAGCAATCTCAATGGAACAGGGTTGGACGCAAAGCTGATTGCGTCAAACGACAGGTCAAAAACCAATCGCAAAGGCTGGGGGGTTTTGAAAGCCGTCTGTCCTGACGATGTCGTCCGGGTAACAGCCAAGGGGTATTCGGGTCTCAAACTAGACTCCGAAATGGACGGAGAGTCTTTCGAATTGCTCGCAGGACCCGCAGCCACGCTCCAGCAAATTGGAGTTTGGAGTCGCTCCGACAATGGCCGTGAGCCGGATGACGTTCTTCCGCACCACATGTGTATGTGACAGAGAAGGAGTACACCGAAGCGAACCGCGAATACGTCACCCATCTACCTCACCCACCGGATTGAGGTGAAATCCGTTGACTTCGTCCGGTGGCGACTTCAATGTCCGCCAGAATCGGGTTTCAAGGCCCGCACGTACAAGCACACCGCGGCGCTCCGCGCTGTCTATATCGACGCAGCCCCTGACGGAGGTCAGGTAAGAACCCCTGCCCGTGACACACTTGGTCCAAACAAAGAAGAACGGGCAGTGGCGATACTTCCCTACCCTCGGCTGCTAAGACGATTACGTGGAAGCGGACCTCACCGGAGTTGCCGTAGTTCTTGGAGTGTTCGTAGGGTTGTTGGATCTCTTCATGTACATGGGACGAGGCAGCTCCGTGCTGAAGGATCTTTACCAGAAGACGCCCTTCGGAGCACGCCGTAGCGCCATTTAAACTACAAAGGCTTCATGCAGGTGTTCAGGTTGACCATTTCGGAGGTTCTGGGCTTTGGACCTCTCTTCCGAAACCCCTTGACCCCCCTCCTAGAAGAGCAGATCTTTGTTCATCCTCTGTTTTACGTGCAAGCTATTACCGAGACGACGGCAAGGTGGCCGTGTACGCAGTTCCGGTAGGAATGAGAAGTTCATGCCAATGCTTTGGCCGAACACCGTTCATCCGGATCAGCAACCAGCGACCACATCCAGGACGCCTTGGCCGAGAGACATTTGAACAAATATCGAAAAAGGGTCCGCAGGGAATCAGTCTATTCGTGAGAGGTGCAACAGCCCCGACGTATTACGTGGAGGCTTTCTATATGGGTAACCCTGGTTTGTACCAAACGTACTTGGTTGGATTTAACGAATGCGGGCCTTTCACCGTGGGCGAAGGAGTGCTATCAGCTCTTCTTGGACGGCCAGTAAGCTAGGCTTGCTCGCTGGTGATGATTCATTCAACGACGAAGGATTGGCGAGCTGGCTCGCGCAACCAAATGCCAAGGCACTGCGAAGCACAGGTAGGCCGGACGCTTACGGGATCGCTACAGTTCGTGGAGCGTTGCGGGCCGTAGAAGGTTCACGCATTGGGCCGAACTACATTCAGACTCGCACCATTCCTGAATAGCGGTTCGTGTTCCCCTCCGCCTTCAATTACAAGGTTGCGATCGGGGAAAGCCCCATTCTCCACGTCACTCAAGTAGTCGAGGAAGTTGAATCCGCCGACGCGGATCGAACTGCCAACGGCGACCCCCATCTCCGAAGTAGGCCCCTCTGTGGTCGAAGCCCCCTTCGAAGATGGGGGCAGGAATGCCTTCCCGGATATGCACGGCATGCTGGAGTGAAGATAGGTTCCCTGAGCACGTGTGGACCTTCCATCTCCATTAGCGGCTCGTACCAGCGGCACGACTCACAGATCGAGACAGGTCGCGCAAACCGAACCATGATTCCTCCCATCGTTCAGGCGTTGGCACCTTCCGATCTGGCGACCGGGGTGCCCGGGGAGGTCAAAGGGCCTGTCCCTCGCTCCACTCTTGATGAGCAACTGTCCCGTCAAACGTACAGCTTCTATCAGTCAGGGCGAAGCATTCCCATCACGTTCAAGGCCGATGATTGGCCTCTCGCCGAGGGCTCGCATCGCTTCGATGTAGGCCCCCGCATAAGCGGGGGAGGCGTCTGAAATTCTTGTGCGCATTGACACTCGCTATGGTACATTGGACGTTCCATTAATGACCCAGGACATCCGACAGATTGCACTTAGACGCCAACCGTCAAACGAGGTGGGGATGTCAGGAATAGGGACCCCCCCCCATGAGATGAGCGATCACCCCTGCGAAAAGAGATGCGTACGCTCTTATCCGCGAGTACGGGCGCGGAAACGCTGACGCTTGCGCCGACATCCTGGAGGGGCTCAAGACGGATGCCGAGGCCACCGCAGTGATTAATGCTCTTGTCGAGGCGGGGGCCATCCTCGCCGAAGAACTGGCAAGAAGCACGGGAATGATCCCGAGTACTAGATTCACAGCGTGATCGCTGACTTGGGACTCCGAGCAAGGATGGCGCCAAGGTTCTGGATTACATCGAAAGAGTAACGACAAGGGCCAAGGGGCCGACGTCCTTCCTCCGGATTGGGACAAGAAACCGTCTCAAGCGCACGCGGACCAGGCAATCCTTCAGGGCATCATCGAAATCGATACCACGCTCGGCAAGCAGTTCGTTGGAGGGTCCGACGAAGCCTTCGACAAGATGATGGAGAAGCTTCAACTTCTACTGGCAAATGAGTGAATCCAAATCAATCGCATGGCGGGTCGACACCATCCGAGCGGACACAGTCTCTCCGCTGTTGCTACTTTGGAGAGCGACTGAAATACACGTCCCTTGGTTGCGAATCTCTATCAAAGACAACGAATGAAGCGCCGGAAACTTGCCCAGCGGCGGACATCCGAAAGGGATAGGCCCTATGCGTGATTGTTTCCTTCGCCCAATCCCCAATCCCGTTATGCCTCAGTCGAACCAAAGACATGTGGTTGTCGAACGTCAGTTTCGTTTTGTTCATTGCGAAGATTGCAATACCGTTGCTTATCTGGCGATGATTTGCGGGCCGAAGTCGCCATAGTCCCGGTTTTGCTTCAAGTCTCCCGCAATGACAGTGCTTCCCAGGTATCGCCGAAGTCCGTCGATCGAACCAGAGTTTGATTCACTTTCCCACACCGCTCCGGCCCTGCTGTACGGAACGGCGAACGTCACGAAGACCTGTCCATTCGTGGAAGTGATTGCAGGCCCTATGTCATGCACCGAATGAGTTTTAGAGATTTGAGACAGTTGCCTCCCAGACCATGTCATCAAGATTGAAGTGCCCGGCTATATAATTTCTTGCCGCTCCCCCGACCCGTGTAAGCCATGCAAAAAGGAGTCCTTGGTCAGAACCCGTCACCCCATATCGGTGGTCCATGTCCATTTCAGGGTTACTAGCTGTCCGTGAGTCCAGCTGAGATCGGAGAGCTCAGCACGGAACAGCGGTCCTCCAGCGCCGGTTACAGCCCAAAGTCGCTCGTTTGAGGATGCAAATTGCACGTAGCCGTACGCGGCTCCTTTTCAATCTCCTGGGTAACCCAGCCCTCCGCCGTGTGTTGAGCAAAAACCCACGCGCTGGGGCGTGTTTCAAACTCCTGATGCCAGACAACGATCGTTCCGTCGTCAACGACGATCGCGCCGGTGGGCAACCTAGGGTTTCCGTCATCGGGAGAAATCACTTCCGGCTTTGACCAGGTGGCACCACCATCGATGCTCTCTCGAACTGCTACGTCCAGGCGATATGCACCAAGGTCATTTGTATTTCGAGCGTCTATCCAGGCCACAGAAAGATGATCGCCGTCGGCAGCGATGTTGACCCCGTAACCCTTCCGGGAGTCCTTCCACCCGAGCAACTTCGGTTTGGACCAACTCGATGTAGCTATCGCCTGTGAATCGCTAGGCTTTGACAGCCCATCCGCTGCTATCGCTAGGAGGAATCCTGCCACCAGCATGGCTTCGACTCTCATGATTCACCCGAGACGTTCCACTCATGTTGAACCGCTTCCCGCTCCGCTGGCTCAGAAACTCATCCCCTTGAAGGATGTCTTTGATCTTCCAAAACGGTGCAACGATCGCGACTCCCGAGTTCTGACGAACTTGCCAATTATCGTCGACAGCGCTTCCGGTCCTTTTGTCCTTAACGGAGTTGGTGGTTTGCATGTGGCCAGTGTCTATGCCTAGCAGACCAATCTGCAGCGAAAAGAACGGCATGATTCTTCCGTCACCGCGTAATCCCAACCACCACCAATGTAAATGAACACTGGGGATCCACTGAATCCCGGAAGGGAATGCATTTCCGCGAGGTAGGCCTCAACCGACATGCTCCGCCCGTCCATAACTTGCTCCGTTTCGGATGCCGATCATGGCTATGTTGCCAGAGCGACAAGCGGACGGTTCTGCTCCTTACCCTCATGCCCGATAAAGCGACCCACCATTACAACCTCATCGCCTAACCCTGCATTTAGCTCAACCAAGCGCTCGCGAGTAGGACACATGCTTTCCCACTGAAGGGCACTGATTTCCCAGTCCGCCGATTCAAGTTCAAACGGTGCGATGGCAACATCGTCTCCGTCAGGGTGGAAGACCCAAGATGATTCAGCAATCTCTACTGCTGCCACATCTCCTGCACTTCGATTTAGGCGGAGCGTGTGCCACCTGCCCTACAACGTAGCGTTAGTACCACATACCGAAAGGTCTGATCGTTGCGTTCGCTTGTGTAGTCAAGCAAGAAGCCTGAGCCTCCGACCGCCTCCCCGCGGTTCGTGGCTTCCACGCTCTTGTAGACGTAGACGACTGACCTGAGGATCTCATCAGGAATTCTCGGCATTCACCACTCACCTTACGAAACTCGGCTCGAACCTATCGAATGGACGGCAGTGGCTAGAGCAGGCACATCTAAAATGGGATGAGATTGCCAGTTGAGTGGACTGTCGACTTAGGGCGACGACGGCCAACGAGTTAACCATTCCGTGCCGTCCTGCGAGTCGGGCACCTTCGATAGAACCCATTGCAGGAATGGCGAGACATGTAGGTCGCCCCAATTCTTGTTGTCTTTCAGAGTGAATCTCAATTGGCTAGCCTCGCCAGACCGAATCTTCCGCGTCTTGACATCACTAGCGTCTTTGTTGTGCGAGTGATTGAAACGTAAAAAAGTCGACGCTGCTCTTCATGGTGATCTTCGTCTGTTCCCGGGTAGTCGTCTTTGCGCTCCCCCGGCAGGGCCTCTGCACATAGACCGAGGATGTAAACATGGTCAGCCGTGACACCTTTGGCTCCCCAGAGCGTCGCGATTTCAAGAACCATTGCAATCCTCTTTCAGGTTCCTGGGCCTTCTCTCACTTCGCATTCGTTTGTGAGTAGCTATCAAGTACCGAAGATCCTTAACGATACTGACGAGTTGGCTAGTTCCAGGAATATCTGGGTCTCCCAATTCAGTCAACAGCTGATGACATTGTGCGGAGAGGAAGCCCAGGTCCTCGATGGCGGTATCTGCGTTCTCATGCTCCCCTGTAATCCAGTGTTTCTGATCGAACACTGCGTCCAGCCTCTCCTCGTCTGACAGCCTGTTCCACGGAATTCGTTTTTCAAGGTGCGCAAATCTTTGCGCGCGGAATTCACGAAGTTTCTTTGTGCCTTCGCCTCTTGATTTCGGCGGCGTTTCATTAGCTAACGTATGCACCGCGCCACTCGATATCCTGTCATCGCACTCCGTCATGAAGCGCAGATAGTCGGACATTTCGCTTGGGGCGTGGTGAGTTCTTCCCAGTCAGAGAACCCTGATAGCCAAGCCAGGCCCTCCAGTTGGAGGGTCAGGGTCAATAAGCAAAAGAGTAAGAGGATCGCTGCCCGCTGAATGCCCACGTCTCCAACAAGTCCTCAGAAAAGTTCATTTGAATATCGATGTCTTTTTCCCGTAAACGAATTTCTCGGCGAAGCTCCTGTCCGAACTGACGGCGCGTACTCATCACAAGGTGCCGATCATTTGGATGAGCAAGACCGTTGGCGACTTTTGGTTCTGCCATCGCTTTTGATTCGGCCTGAGGCGGTTTGCTATTGGACAACTGCCACCTGTGACTCCTTGTCGCTGGTGGCCTCCATCGGCGGCGAATCAGAGAAGACCCGTCAAGAGATTGGCGATTGAGCAACATCCGCCGGACATCTTTCACACGTAGTCATCGCTACTTTTTCAGCGTATTCTGCCATTGTTTTCCAGGCGACTGAGTCCAAGAGGATCATTTCCCCTTAAGGAGTAAATCGATTGTCGAGGATCGCCCGACGTAAACCAAATAACTCCAGGCTTGACCAGACGCAGAAACAGTTCTTGTTCGGCAGCTGTTAAGTCCTGGAACTCGTCAACAATGACATGCAGATAACTGGTCTCAGTGAAATCGCCTCCCTTGAGACTGTCCAACAGCATCTGTGGCAGGTCACTCAGCAACGCTGCCTTGTGGCGGATAAGCCACCTGTCAACGGCCTGTCTCAGCTTCGGATGAGATTCGAGATTCGCTTCATGAGCGCTCAATGCCCGGCCAGCCTTGGTGTAGTCATACTTCTCTCGCAACTCTGGGAATGTCTGCAGCACGTTGTAGAGCATTGGTCTACGTTCGTGATCAAGAAGAAGTCGGAGTTCTTTGCCGATTGATTTTCGACACAAGGAATGGATCGTGCTGATCGTCGGTAGCACTCCCTTAAAGTCGCACGCCACCAACCTTGTCCTAATGGACTTTCGAAGATCGTGGCGATAACCCTGTTGAAGGCAACGACAAGGACCTGGCTAGGGGTGATGTTGAATCCATCTGGGTGGAGGATTCGCTGCACGCGTGCCGAATGAGACCGAAGGTCTTTCCGGTCCCAGCGGCCTCTAACGATGATTGTCTTGGAATCGCTATTGATGAGAGGCAGAACTTGCTTATCCTCTACGCCTCTCATTCCATGGCTGCTTCAGCTACCTATTTCTTTACCGTGCTCTTCTCTGCTCAAAAATTGATCCCATGCGCGGTCGCGAGTAGAAATCCCAGTATTGGCTTGAGCAAGTCTTTCGTTTTTTGTCGCCCAGATATAGAGCAACTTGTCGGCGCTTTGCAAAGTAATCATTCCGCCGTCATCATCAGGAACGGCCGCCGCAGCTTCGCCCTTCACTTTCGGATCCAATTCGGGTGCAGTAGCGGGTAAGGCGCGGTTTGGTCCGCAGTCACATTGATATTGGCCACTGCCTCGGCATGAGCTTCCGACCTGTTGCCTACCTGTTCAATCTGGACAAGCGGCGACCCTCCGCCTGGCGTCGCTCGCGACGCCGCTTCGAGGGCGGCTCTCAACAGCGCAACTGCAGTCCGGAAGTCTCGGTCAAACACTGCCTTGTTCCGGTCGGGTGTTTCGCGGGTTCGCCATTGACTGTCATCCTCGGGTTGAAGTAGAAATCCAGGCTGGCCAGCTCCAAAACTTGGGCTGAGTCACTCCCCAGCTTCTCTGTGAGCGCTGCTTCAGCCCGTTTCCGCCAAGTTACGAAATCCGCGGCTCGATGGCCGTTGCCATCGCTGAGTTGGCTGATGGTTTCGGCCTCATCCAGGAGCTTCTGAATTCGTTCATTCACACCTCCGACCATTGTGCTTGCCTCCTAACTTGTCCGAACCCCAAAAAGGTCAAGCCTTTTGTACGGGTCCTTCATGAGCTACCTTCTATCAGTCACCCGCGACATCTTCAGGGCTACAAAGCGATGAACTTAGGAGGCACAACGTGGGGGTCGGCACTGCAGAAAAGCAGGTTCACTTTTGGGAAACCACCCACCGAGGCATTCGAAGCGATTCGGCGCTCAATCGAAGAGATCGGGAAGGTCACGAGGCCGACTCCAGCAAGATGCTCATCCGAGGAACAACCCGCTTCGGGCTCCAGAAGGTTCGCCTGAAGGTCCACATCCTCCCGGATGGCAACGGCTCGGCCCTGACTATCAAGGCACTTGCCGACGATGTCTGGGGAAAAGGGGCTCGCAAGGGCTTGGAGCGCTTTCTCAACACTTTGGGGGTGGCAACATGAATGGCTTTCTTGTACTTCTTATGATCTTTGGTATCGGCGTGCTCGTCTACTTCGCAATCGCTAAGAGGAAGTTTGATAAGGATGACTAACGAAGGACACGTCAATGGGAAGAGATGCTGCGGATAGGTGGGCCGAAGAGGAATGGGCTGTTCTATCTCAAGAGGAACACGACCGTCAGGTAACAAAGGCGTTCGAACGACTGGCGTTAGCTAAGGGACGTCGCTTCAAGAAAGCGGAATACCAGTCTGCACTCGAAGATGTATTCATGAAGGTAAGCGCGGAATTCATCCCGCATATGAAGACGCTGGCGAGACTCTCAGCGACGATGCTCGCCGAAGATCGCATCAAGGACGAACAGGTTCTAAAGACTTTTTCCGCAAGTTCTGACCCCGAGAACTCGTTCATGCTGCTTTGGGCCAATCCTTTCGACAAGATTCATACTGCGCTAGAAAATGCCTACTCGCGTGGACCTTTGACCCAAGAGGACTTCATCTATCGACTTTGGGTCGTTTACGGAAGGGTTGCTGCATTCATTCAGGAGTTCCTTGAGGTGGAGGGGTGGACTGACGACTTCGCTCCTGCCCTTGTTGCGTATCAGGATGGCCAAATCAATCTTGCAATCAAGACACCAACCAACCAGCCGCTTCCCTCGCTGTCTTTGGGCGAAATACTGGCCCAAAGGAAGTGACCTAAGACTAGATGAGCGATCCTGCGCTAATCGTTATCCGGGGGCGGATCACGGGGAGTGGGATGCCGTCTGGTTTAAGGATTGGGAGCCCGAGAAAGTCAAGAGTGACTAGATCCGTCGAGTGACCTATCCCTACAAACGAAATACAAACGCACTGCCTACCGCTAGTTGCTCAGGGATGTCTCTTCGATCTTCATTTGACAGGAAAGCCCGGGTCAGGAAGCACAGACTGCAAACAGATGCACTGGTTGCCCCCCCTTGGACGGACTTCTAATCCAAAGCCGAGCGAGGGTCAAACAAACGCAAACGAGGTCAAAGCCATGTATTCGCGTGGGTGAGGTAGTAGCCTCAGGGAATGATTCACGTCCCTGAGGAAGGGGCTGTTCAAGACGTGTCTTCCAGCCCCGCTCCGCGATTTCTCACTTTGGAGGACGTCGCAACCTTTCTGAACGTCAGTGTTCAGCAGGTCTATTCGCTCGTGCGAAGCGGCAGCCTTCCAGCGATAAAGATTGGGGGACGAGGCGTTTGGCGCGTTGATCGCAACCAACTCGATGCGTATGTTGAACGTCTTCACGAAGAAACCAAGAAGTGGGCAAAGGCGCACCCTCTCAACCCACGCGATCGGGCCTGACAGAAGAATCTGAGGCCGGGATTATTTGGTCTCGTCGGGGCCGAAACCAAGGCGACGGAGTGAGCGCCCGGTCGTATCTCCGTCACCTTTTGATCATCTGTTCGTTCTTGTGGGTAGAGACCCACTAAATGTGCTGGCACTTAGTACCGAACGGGACTTAGGGTGATGCATCGATGAAGGACACGGGAAGCAGTTCAAGCGCGCGCTCACTGGAGCGGGGCATAAGCCTGTTCGTGATCGCGGCCATGATCTTTTCCTTCGGCTGGGCGATCTCGACACTGGGGCCGGCTAAGGCTCAGGAAGTCCAGACGATCGAGGTGAGCAACAACCTCGCCACCGCAACCACCTTCAACCCTTCGAACATCACCATCGTCGCGAACGAACCCTTCCGGTTCGTTCTCGTGGCGGGCGAAGTGGGCGGCTCTGTCATCCGATGATGACCGCAACCTCGCCTTCAATCCCGACCGTCTGTTTCCTGTCCCCCGAAAGCAGCGATGACTTCCTGTATGCGATGTGCAGCTAGCCGGAGTAGACCCTGCGGATCATAGTGACGTATTCGGACAAGCTCGATTTCGGCGAACCGGTCGGGGTTGGAATGATCACCGTTTCTGGTGGATCGCCATCTCCTTCCCCCACTTCTTCTGCAAGCACAAGCCCCACAGCAACTCCGACGACAACTCCGACAGCAACTCCGACAGGCAGTGTCTCGCCGACCGCAACAGCCAGCCCGACCTCCTCTGTGAGCCCGACGGCGTCCCCCACGCCGACCACATCTCCAACCGTGTCGCCTTCGCCCACACCGACAGCGAGTCCGACTCCTGGTCCCACGATCCACCCCCGAACATTGACGTTGACCCTCAGGGGGGCCGTGATCGCCAGCGGCTCGCTCAGCTCGGACGATCCTGGCTGTTACATCGGTGCGCCGGTGGACATCCAGAAGAAGCGCAAGAAGAGCACCAAGTGGAAGAACGTCACCAGAACGTACACAGAAGTGGACGGGGATTACGAGACCTCGATCCCGGTGAGGAAGGGCAAGTACCGCGCTAGGTCACCCGGCTTCTCGTCACCCGACGGCAGGCAGGTCTGCGCTCGCGTCGTTTCCGCGACGCGGCGTTACCGTCCCTAACGCACTCTGCTTCCTTCCAAAAAAGTTTCATCGCTTCGTCCGGTTATGACCGAATGGTCCAAGTAGCGAACACAAAGCCCATAGTCAATTCGGTCGGTGACCACTTAGTCTTGCCGACACATGAAAACGGCAACCCGGAAGCTTGATGCGAATCGTGTGATCGGGACTGGTGTCCTCTGCGCGATGTTGAGCACGCTTGCATACCTCTTGCTCATGTGGAGCCCCGCGTACGCGGCGACCTACCAGATAACGATCACGGGCAGCTGCGCCGACGCCATCGACGTTCAACAAACCCGCCGGTAACCCGACGGCCGCCGACACGATCCAGTTCACGCAACAACACCGGGAGTGCGAAAAAGGTGACGATCACGCCAGTGAACCCTGCCTGGAACTGCCACACCCTTGCCACGTTGAGAACAACGAGCACGGCGAACTGTCACTGGAAGCCGGTTCTTACAAGCTCTCCTGTGCCTGCCGGCGATCTGCGCTCCGCAGACGTCTCTTACGGTAGATGCGGCCCCAGCAACAGACGAGCTCTCCGTCCGGCACCGCTACACCGACCCCAACCGCGACGCCATCGGCTTCCGCCTCTGCTACACCGACGCCAACGGCCTCGTCTTCCGCGACTGCTAGTCCGTCCGCCGTCCCCATCTGCTTCTGCTTCGGCTTCTCCCACTCCCTCACCGAGCCCATCATCGACTTGTCTCTTGCCTCTCCCACCGACGTGTCCGTCCCCTTCGCCTACACCGACACCTCCGCCTCGGCGAGTCCCACAGCGTCGCCCTCGCCTTCTCCGAGTCCCTCAGCGGATCCCGAATACACACGTGACGTCACCCTGACGCTGAAGCGTCATCTGAAGGCCAAGGGGAAAGTGACTGCCGAAGAAGGGGCGACTTCCAACTGCACGAGCGGCGTGCCGGTGGATATCCAGCGGAAGACCAAGAACGGCTGGAAGGACGTCAAGTCGACCAACACCGATGGTTCCGGAAAGTACTCGGTGAGATTGAAGGACAAGAAGGGCCGATACAGGGCATCGATAAGTGAGCTGATCGAGAACGACGTACTCGTCTGCCTATCCGACAAGTCCGGAACCGAGAAACACAAGCACAAAAGAAGGTAAGCCGCGAGACCGCCTTGCGCCGGAGGTTGGTAGTGGAGCGAAGCCATTCGAAGATCGACCGCGTAATCGGCGTCGTCGCGCTCATAGGGATGGTCGCGTCTCTGACCGTTCTGAGCTTCTTCTGGCAACCGTCCCCGGCGAAAGCCGTGTCCACCTACACGCTGACTCTATCCGGCGCTCTGCCCACCCTTACGATCACTCCAACAGACCCAAGGACCATGGCAGGAAACAACATCGGGGTCACTAACAACAGCGGGTCACCCACAGCGCTGACGTTAACCAAGGTGGGAGAGCCGGGATCGACGATCACTATCGGCCCCGGCGCAACGAACAACCCGTCAACCGAAACGGTGACTGCTGGTACCTATACGATTGCCTGTCTTCCCGTCCTGTGCCAAACCGACAAGACGCTCACGGTGGACCCGGTTGAGTCGACAAGTTCGACACCCACGGCTACCCCTTCGACAACTCCGACGGGGACTGCGAGTGCAAGCGCTACAGCAACTCCCACGGCGACAGCCAGTGCAAGTGCCACACCCACGGCTACCGCGTCCGCAACAACGACTGCCAGCCCAAGTCCGACGCCCTCGGGGAGCCCCTCGCCTACTCCGTCCGCCACCACTTCAGCTTCCCCTACGCCGACGGTTTCCCCATCAGCGACTCCGTCTCCCACCGTCTCGCCGACGGTTACTCCGTCGCCCACGCCCTCACCAACGGTTTCTGCAACGGCTTCACCGACGGTTACTCCGTCGCCCAGTGCATCGCCAACTCCGGAGCCGGGGACCTTCGATCGCCGCGTGGGGCTCAAACTCAAAAGGCATCTTCGAGCGGTAGTCGACATCACCGGCGACGAAGGCATCCCGATCCAATGCATCCGCGGCATCCTTGTGACGATAGAGCGCAAGTCGGAGACCGGGTGGTATGCGGTAGGCACAACGCGGACTGGCGAGAAGGGCCACTCAGACGTTGATCTACTCCGCGATCGCAAGGGCCGCTACCGCGCCTCGTTCAGAGAAACGATCACCAGCGATGGAGATATCTGCGGCGCCGACATCTCGAGGCCGAGACGACATCGCCATCGCAACCGGTAAGAGGAACTGAACGCAAAGAAGCCGCCCCGAAGGGCGGCTTCTTTAGTAAAGAATGCGGCGGCGTCCTACTCTCCCACCCCGTCTCCAGGGCAGTACCATCGGCGCTGGAAGGCTTAACTTCTGGGTTCGGAATGTTGCCAGGTGTGACCCTTCCGCCATTACCACCGCAAATCTGCGGATCAAGTTGTCAAAAAACACTTCCACCTTGGAATCTCTATAGCAAGCACGAGCAAAACCAAGCCCTCGGCCTATTAGTACCGGTCGCCTAAATACATTGCTGCACTTACAGCTCCGGCCTATCAACCTTGTCGTCTAGCAAGGGGCCTTACCGGGTTAACCCCGTGGGAAATCTCATCTTGAAGTCGGCTTCGCACTTAGATGCTTTCAGCGCTTATCCGGTCCACACGTAGCTAAGCAGCCTGCCGTTGGCACGACAACTGCCACACTAGAGGTGCGTCCATCCCGGTCCTCTCGTACTAGGGATAGCTCTTCTCAAATTTCCTACGCCCGCAGAGGATAGGGACCGACACGTTTGTTACTCCCGATCCTTCAATTCAATCGAGGGCCAGGTCGTTTCTGTTCCGCCTGGCTCCCTATGTCGCCATAGGGGTCGGACCATATCTTCACGAATCTCTAAGAGCTCGTGTCTGGCGTATGGCCTCTGAGGATCCCACCGAAATGGTTTCCTGCTGATTGTCCGCACCGTTCAGATTTTCACTGCTCATCAGATCAATGAACGAGTACTGACGGATTCTCGGATGTTCCAGCAAACAGCCAGATTTATAGACAGCGCGGTCAACTCACTGTCTCACGACGTTCTAAACCCAGCTCGCGTGCCGCTTTAATGGGCGAACAGCCCAACCCTTGGGACCTGCTCCAGCCCCAGGATGCGACGAGCCGACATCGCACGATGTCCCACTGTTTCCAGTGGCGCAGACTATGTCTTCACCCTGCCTGATCAGAGGCGAGGGGTCGGCGTGTTGTGGCGACCATAGATTTGACCTTTGGTCAGAGATCGCCACCGGATCTGAAAGATCTCAGTCGTTACGGGGTCACGCACTGGTCACTGCTACTGATCTACCGTCTGTGCGGACTTCCCACGGCGTTACCTGTCTGTGCGTTCCTGGTACTTCTTGCGCGCACAGCGAAGGGTTCGCCGTTATAAGCCGATGCTTTGAACAACGTTTCCGCTGCTCACACCCCAAATTGAGGTGCCAAACCCTGCCGTCGATATGGACTCTTGGGCAGGATCAGCCTGTTATCCCTAGGGTACCTTTTAGCCGATGAGCGACGGCCCTACCACGAGGGGCCGCCGGATCACTAACTCCTACTTTCGTACCTGCTCGACTTGTGGGTCTCGCAGTCAAGCTCCCTTGTGCGTTTGCACTCAACTCCCGATGGCCGACCGGGATGAGGGAACCTTTGAACACCTCCGTTACATTTTAGGAGGTCACCGCCCCAGTGAAACTACCCACCTGACACTGTCCCCGAACCGGATAACGGTCCCGGGTTAGAAGTTCAAAACAAGCAGGGCGGTATTTCAAGGGTGGCTCCACCGACACCAGAGTGCCAGCTTCAAAGCCTCCCGCCTATCCTACGCAACCTGTTCCAAACTCCAATATCAAGCTGTAGTAAAGGTCCTAGGGTCTTTCCGTCCTTCTGCGGGTAACGAGCATCTTTACTCGTATTGCAATTTCGCCGAGTCCCTGGTTGAGACAGTGCCCAAGTCGTTACGCCATTCGTGCAGGTCGGAACTTACCCGACAAGGAATTTCGCTACCTTAGGCATGGCGCTGTTACACTCCACTCGCACATTACGAGTGGCGGATCGGTCATTTCTGCCGTCCTCCCTATGTCGCCGTAGGGTTCGGACCATCTCTTCATCCACACGACTTTATGGATGCCTGGCGTATGGTCTCTGAGGGTTCTGCACTGGCAAAGTGCAGCCTTTCCTGCTGATTGTCCGCACCGGTCGGATTTTCACTGCTCATGTCGAAACATGAACGAGTACCGTCGGATACTCGGGTTTCCAGCAAATAGCCGAGTTTTACAACCGCCCTAAAAGTTAGACGGTTATAGTTACCGCCGCCGTTTACCGGGGCTTAGGTTCAGAGCTTCGCCTTACGGCTAACCCTTCCCCGTAACCTTCCGGCACCGGGCAGGCGTCAGTGCGTATACGGCGCCTTACGGCTTAGCACGCACCTGTGTTTTTAGTAAACAGTCGCTAGGGCCTGGTCTCTGCGACCACAGTCAGCTACGGGAGCAAGTCCCTACACCAACCGTGGCGCCGCTTATCCCGAAGTTACGCGGCCAATTTGCCGAGTTCCTTAACCAGGGTTCACTCGATCGCCTCGGTATGCTCTACCTGTCCACCTGAGTCGGTTTGGGGTACGGGCACCACAGAAGCTCGCTAGAGGCTTTTCTAGGAAGCATGGGCTCATCAGCTTCGGCTCAAGCGCCTCGGCATCGTGTCTCAGAGTTAACGATCCCCCGGATTTGCCTAGGGGACCCTCCTACACACTTACCCCACGTCTACCATCGTGTGGGTCTGACTACCCTCCTCCGTCACCCCATTGCTACCCGCCACAAGTGGGTCGGTAGGCCCGAAGGCTTTCCTTAGCAACTTGTCTTGGGTTGGGCGCGTCTGTGGTGGTACTGGAATATCAACCAGTTGTCCATCGCCTACGCATCTCTGCCTCGGCTTAGGTCCCGACTTACCCTGGGCGGATTAACCTTCCCCAGGAACCCTTGGACATACGGCGTCGAAGTTTCTCGCTTCGATCTCGCTACTCATGCCGGCATTCGCACTTGTACACGCTCCACGGTTCCTTACAGTTCCGCTTCGCTGCAAGTACAACGCTCCCCTACCGATCACGCAATAAATTGCGCAATCCCGCAGCTTCGGCACTTCGCTTAGCCCCGCTACATTGTCGGCGCGAAATCACTCGACCAGTGAGCTGTTACGCACTCTTTCAAGGGTGGCTGCTTCTAAGCCAACCTCCTGGCTGTCTGTGCAACTTCACATCCTTTTCCACTTAGCGAAGATTTAGGGGCCTTAGCTGGCGATCTGGGCTGTTTCCCTCTCGACTACGGAGCTTATCCCCCGCAGTCTCACTGCCGTGCTCTGGAGTATGGGCATTCGGAGTTTGGCTGAGTTCGGTAACCTTGTTGGGCCCCTAGCCCATCCAGTGCTCTACCACCCATACTGAACGCACGACGCTGCACCAAAATGCATTTCGGGGAGAACCAGCTATCACCGGGTTTGATTGGCCTTTCACCCCTATCCACAGGTCATCCCCTCCGTTTTCAACCGAAGTGGGTTCGGGCCTCCACGGAGTCTTACCTCCGCTTCACCCTGCCCATGGATAGATCACCCGGCTTCGGGTCTAGGACACGCGACTAAACGCCTTATTAGGACTCGCTTTCGCTACGGCTTCGGCTCCAGGCCTTAACCTCGCCACGCATCGCTAACTCGCCGGCTCATTCTTCAAAAGGCACGCCGTCAGAGTGACAAGTCACTCCTCCGACTGTTTGTAAGCGCACGGTTTCAGGTGCTATTTCACTCCCCTCCCGGGGTACTTTTCACCTTTCCCTCACGGTACTGGTTCACTATCGGTCGATTGGTAGTAGTTAGCCTTACGGGGTGGGCCCCGCAGATTCACACGGAATTTCTCGGGCTCCGTGTTACTTGGGAACACCATCGGGAGGTCAGTCAGTTTTCGTCTACAGGGCTATTACCTTCTATGGCCGAACTTTCCAGAATGTTCGACTAACTGCTGACTTTGTAACTCCCTGATCGGTCTTGCGCCCAATCAGATGGGTCCCACAACACCCCCTACGCAACGCCGCAAGGCTTTAACACGTAGAAGGTTTGGGCTGATCCCGTTTCGCTCGCCGCTACTCAGGGACTCGTTATTTACTTTCTCTTCCTCGGGTTACTTAGATGTTTCAGTTCACCCGGTTCCCTCCACAGGCCCTATGTGTTCAGACCTGGGTACCAGCGCATGACCGCTGGTGGGTTTCCCCATTCGGACATCCTCGGATCAAAGGTTGTTTGGCACCTCCCCGAGGCTTTTCGCAGCCTACCGCGTCCTTCGTCGGCTCCAATCGCCAAGGCATCCACCGTACGCTCTTAATAGCTTGGTATCGATGCTCGTGCTCGCTATGGAGTTTCCAAGGTGCAGCTCGCAAGTGAAGCCGAGCTTTCCTTACTAACGATCTTCCTGAGACAAAAAAAATCCGCCGGTCTAACTCACCGGCGGGGGCTCCTTCGGGCAAGCAGAAAACTGGCCTCTAGGCAGATACCCCTTGGGAAGTCGTTCGCATGGAGAGCTTCTCCTCTTCCGACAACAGCCTACGCATTCTACGGACGCCCGGAACCCCAGTCAATTCCTTCTGAGAGAGAGGGTCCACGCCCGAAGCGACTGCCAACAATACAGCATCCGGAGCTTGTGCGGGCCCTCCCAAATCGGCTGAAAAAGGCAGCTCGCCTTGGTCTCGGAGACCTAGCTCGATCCTCCGGTCTTTTGCTCGAGGGCCGCAAAGAACCCCTCGGCGTTCTTCTTGTTCGGCCCCCAGATCAACGCGGAGGTGTCGAAGACGCTCCCATCCCCACACACGAAGCGCAGGTGGGCAGTCTTCTTGTCATCCCGTCGCTGCAGGGAAAGCTCCGAATGAGGGATCTCGAGGAGTATCTCCTTGGGAAGACCGCGGCCCGCAGTCATGGTGAAGAAGACGAGCCGCCGATCCGTCACGGCCGCGATGACGCTTCCCCCCGCCGGGAACTTCGCTGCCTCCGGCGGCTGGTCCTCACCATCCTTACGCGCCTCTTCTTTGCGCTGCTTGCGCGCGTCCAACGCGATACCAACCACCGCTCCGAGCACACCGCCGGTGGCCCCGCCTGCCGCGCCCCAAGCCAACCCGGTAGGCGGTATCAGTTGGAGTGCACCTAGGACGATCTCACCGGGCTGAAGCATCTCGGTTCCGTGTTTGCTAACCCGTTTCGTGAGATCGACCACCGATCATCAACCCTTTCGCTCGGGAGCCGACTCGGCCCCCAAACATTCGATCAGTTCACTCGGAGCACGAGCATCCACCATCGCCATGTATGTACCCCTCTTGGTCCTTAGTGGATGCCGGTAGCGACCATCGGATCCGGTCACTGCACTCCCTTTGCGGATCGTCTGCCCCCCGCGCACTCGGAAGATATTGACGGTGACTCCTTGCATGCACGAGGGCTCGGCCGAAGACACCTTCCCTCGCGCCACCAACTTGCCGTTGCGTTTCACGAGTCTCAGGGATACCGACACATCGAAGATCTCTGGCTCGGGAGTGGGCGACACGGTAGGAGTTGGCGTGGGAGTTGGTGTCGGTTCGGGTTCGCTGAGCTCGAAAGTGGCCGTCACGCTCTTGTTAGCATCCATCTGGATCGAACAGGTGTCGTCGTCGATCCCGGAGCATGCACCGCTCCAGTCTTTGAAGATCGATCCTTCGTCTGGCGTGGCCACCAGCGCGCCCCTCTTGTTCTTGAGAAGAATCGATTCGCAGTCGGAGCCGCAATCGATCTGGAGTTGGGAACTGCCCTCGACGTGGCCCGTGCCGGTTCCGGCCTTGCTTACCGAGAGTGAGAAGAAGGTGGGATCGGATGGCGGTGGCGCAGATGGCTCGAAGCTCTTCCACAGCTCGCGGCCGTTGATGCCATCGTCGGCCGCGAAGAAGAGAACGCCGTTCACGTTCGTAAGGCCATCGGGGGCCGAATCGTCGCCGCCGAGAAAGATGTCTTGGACAAGTGCCGTGCCGGCTTCGGTGCCGTCGCTCTTCCACAACTCGGCTCCGTTGGCATCATCGTCGGCTTGGAAGTAGAGGGTGCCGTTGACGTCGGTGAGATTCCTGGACTCGGAACCACCGCCGCCGGCATTGATGTCTTTGACCAATACTGTGCCAGTTTCAGTGCCGTCGCTCTTCCACAGCTCGAAACCGTTGGTGTTGTTGAGCGCCACGAAGAACAGCGTGCCGTTCACGTTCGTAAGGTTAAAGGGAATCGAATCACCCAGAAAGAAGATGTCCTTGACCATCACCGTTCCGGCCTCTGTGCCGTCGCTCTTGAAGAGTTCGCTTCCGCCGACGGCGTGGTCCCACTCGAAGAAGAGGGTTCCGTTCACGTTTGTGAAGGCCGTCGGGAAGCCGCACCCAGCGCAGGGGCTGGCCACGAGGACCGTGCCAGCCTCAGTACCGTCGCTCTTCCATAGCTCGCCGTCGGTCGAGATGCCGTCATTGGCCCCGAAGAACAGCGTGCCGTTCACGTTCGTGAGCTGGAACAGAAACTCAAAGCCGTCTCCCGGAAAGATCTCCTTGACCTTCACGGTGCCAGCCTCGGTGCCGTCGCTCTTCCACAGTTCGGAACCGGTGAAGCCATCGATGGCCATGAAGAACAGCGTGCCGTTCACGTTCGTAAGTTCAAAGGGGCTCGATGAATCACCGGGGTTCGTTACAGCTATGTCCCGGACCAACTCTGTGCCGGCCTCTGTCCCGTCGCTCTTCCACAGCTCGCTGCCGTTCACACCGTCATCGGCACGGAAGAAGAGGGTGCCGTTCACGTTCGTGAGCGAGCCCGGGTTCGAAGTACCCGTTCCGTTGATGTTTTTCACCAAAGTCGTGCCGGCTTCGGTCCCATCGCTCTTCCACAGCTCGCGCCCATTCACGCCGTCATCGGCATGGAAGAAGAGGGTGCCGTTCACGTTCGTCAGGTCTGAGTTGATATCCACCGAGTCGCCAGAAGGGTTGATGTCTCTCACCATGGTTGTGCCGGCGGCCGTTCCGTCGCTCTTCCACAGCTCGAAACCGTTGCTACCGTCGGTCGCCGGGAAGAAGAGGGTGTCGTTCACATTCGCAAACGCAGACGGGTCGGAGGACGAAGCGCCGACGAAGATGTCCTTGACCAACGCGGTCGCCGCCGATGCGGGCGGAATGGGAAACAGCATCGCCCCCACCAGCAAAACAGCGAAGACCGCGGCTCGTGCCTTACGCGTGTTGTGGTGTGCTTTAGATTTCGTACGACCGGTCGCTCGATCCGAGCTCATCATCTGACCCGTCCGCCGTCACAGCCATGGACCTGAAAGCCAAGCCGTAGACAGGGAATAGGACAGCGCGTCCCGATTCGGTATCTGTGGCCCAATGCGGCCTCGCGGGAAGGCTCTCCCGTTAACGGACAGCCTAGCGAGCAGGCCCGCCCTGGGATAGGGGGTATCGCGGAATCAGCGAGGGCCACCCCCAAGGGGCGGCCCTCGCATAGTTCAGGAGCTGATCCGGTCTAGTAGTAGCAGGCGATCGGACGGCCCTCGACGCTTCCGTCATCGCCGATCCTCATGTCATCCAGAGTCAGGTGACATGCAGGGCACGGCCGGTTCGGCTTACACACAGTTGCCGATGCGGGGGCCGCTACCCATAACGAAGAGAACAACATGACGGGTACAAGAAGTGCACGGAGCTTCATAGCATTTCCCTTCTTTGGATGGTTACTGGATGCAGTCCCAGGGTCCCGGAGGACAGAGGATGCGCTCGATGCAGCCGCCACCTTCGATGACCTCGTGACAAGTGGCCGAAGCCGGAGACACGACGAACAGGTTGAGGCTCGCGAGGGCCGTGATGAGGATCGCTAAACGGATCTTCAAGAACTCGGTCCTCCTAGTAGTAGCACTCGATGAGACGCGGATTCACAACGATGACGGGCACGCCGTCGTGGATCTCGAGCGTGGGCTCGTTCAACTTGCAGCTGTAGCCGCAGGCTCCCTGCCCGGGCTCACATGCTGAAGCCACGGTCGGTGCCGCGATCCACAGCGAAGAGATAACGGCGGCGAGCGCCACGAAGGACTTCAACCTCAATCCAGACCCCCTTGTCCATCCCTCTCCAAAATCGGACAAAAGGTACACCAGATCGAGCGGTTCGGCTAGCCGGTGATCTTGAAGACGTCAAAGCCGCGGAACTCGTCGTTCGAGTAGATGTACGGGCCCTTGTGGAACTTGCTGGACCAGGTGACGCCGCCCGCGGGCTCGAACCAGCCGAGCTCGGTGACGCCTTCGCCGGCCCGCTGGTCTCCCATCGTCACGCCGGTCATCGACGAGATGTCGAGGTAGTGGGTTCCGGCCGAGTACCAGGAGATCGCGAGCTTGGAGCCATCATCGGAGATGTCGAAGACATGACTGGTGCAGGAGGCAAGGGCACTCTGGCCGTCGCGGGCAAACACCTTGTCACCGGGATGGAATGAACCCTTGAGCACAGGGATCGCGCCGTTCTGTAGCTCGTAGAAATAGAGCGCGCCACCGGGGCACGGGTAAGCGCCTCCACCGTTCGCCTCGTCCCCAACGATGATGTGCGTCCCATCGGGAGTGAACTTCGCATCGTGTGCGAGGTAGCAGCCGGGGCAGGCGGCCGCGCCGATAAGGGCGGGGGCTTCGGGGTCGGTTGTGTCGAGGATGTGCACCGCGGTCCGCGCTGCGGTCACAGCCTTCGTTCCATCTGCGTTGAAGGAGATGTCGTGGGGGCTGTGTGTGTAAACCGGGAAGTCCGTGATCTTCTCCGGCTTGGCAGGGTTCTTGATCGACCAGATCTCGATGTTGCCTCGCTGCGCCTGATCGGAGTCCGAGTTGTAGATGTACGGCTTGGTCGGGTGCGCGGTGACGTTGTGCGAACCGCGAGGGATCTGTGCAACTCCGATCGGCTTCGGCTTGAGCGGGTTGCTGATATCGATCGTCATGAAGCCTGTGAGACCAACCATCAGACAAGACTCGGGGCCACCCGCGCTGTCCGCCCCAAGGATCAGAGTCCTGCCGTCGTGGGAGATCTGAACGTCACCTTGGTAGAGGCCGCAAGGGAGAAGAGCCGCAACCTTCGGCTTCATCGGGTTCGTGATGTCGATCACTCGGAGCCCGCCGGATTCCGCGCCGCCGACACCGGGGGCCGCGGCAGCGAACGCGTAGTCACGTCCTTTGATTGTGAGGAACTCCATGTCGGTGCCGCCGGCGTAAGAGATATTGGCAACGATCTTCAGGCCCTCACCTTCTCCCTTGAGGGGAGCAGACTTCTGGCGAGCAGCCGCTGCGGGGCCGGCCACGAGGGACAAGGCGATGATTGCTGCGACGGCACCGCGAGGGATCCTCAGAAAGGTTTTCATGGGTAAAGGGATTCGCTGTGGGAGAGCGCTCCCCTGCCGTCCGTCGCGGCTTGGGAGGTTGAATTCCGTGGCGAAACAGACTGAAATAGTCAATCTGCTCTTAGTAGAAAACTACTTGGTGGTTACGGAGCCGCACATGCCGGTGCATTCGCCGGCGTCCATCTCGGAGTGCAGGAAGCAGCGGAATAGGTATTTGCCCTTCTCCGCCAGCTTGTAGCTGACGCTTTCACCCTCGTACAACCACACGGCCTTCTTCTTCGGCCATGGCCCTTTGTACGGCTTGAAATCGTGCGGCTGCTGGGTTGGATTCGAGAACGTGACCTTGCTGCCCTTAGCCACCTTCTGAGTAGCCGGGCTCCACTTGTTGTTCAGGGTCGCGTTGACCTCGCTGTTGGCAGCGGGGGCCGCGCCGGGCAGAGCCAGCAGGCCGAGAGCGAACAGAGCGGCGATGGATCGTTTGTGCATCTCGCTCAGATTCGGCACCGTCGGGCGGTTTCCTTTAGCCCGGAGAGGCTGCCTCACGGAGGGCCGCGATCTGCTCCTTGACCCTCTCCGGGGCGGTTCCCCCGTGTGATGAGCGAGCCCGCATCGACGCATCCGGGTCGCCCAGGGCGTGCACTTCGCCCGTCAGCAGCGGATGGATCTCGGCGAGGAGATCTTCGGGGGCCGCGGAGAGGACGAGCTTTCGTTCCTCGAGAGCCACCACGAGTTGCCCGGCCGCGTGATGAGCTTCGCGGAACGGCACCCCCTTCTTGACGAGCCATTCGGCAACGTCCGTTGCCCAGGTGCTTGCTTCGCCGGCGGCGTGAGCCATGCGTTCCTCATCGAAGGTCAGTGATCCGATGACGTGGCGTATCGCAACGGCTGCGTCAGCCGCACGATCCGCGGCTCGGAACACAAGACCTTTGTCCTCTTGGAGATCCCTGTCGTAGGCGAGTGGCAAACCCTTCAGGAGCGCTAGTAAAGAGGTGAGGTCGCCGATCGCAAGTGCTGCTCTCCCCCGAACGAGCTCCGCCATGTCCGGGTTCCGCTTCTGCGGCATCATGCTCGAGCCCGTAGACCACTCGTCCGACAGGCGCGCGAAACCGAACTCGCTCGTGCTCCACAGAACGATCTCTTCACTCATGCGCGAGAGGTGGACACCGAACATCGCGCACGTGTAGACAAGGTCGGCAGCGAAGTCCCGGTCGGACACAGCGTCCATCGCGTTCACGAACACGTCTGAGAACCCGAGTTCCTTCGCGGGGATCGACGCGTCGAGACCTAACGTGTTCCCGGCTAGGGCCCCGGCCCCCAAAATCGACACATCAGCCGATGTCGCTGCAGATGTGAATCGCTCCGCATCCCGGACGAGAGCCGAGGCGTGGGCCGCTAGGTGAAAACCCAACGACACAGGTTGTGCGCGTTGGAGATGCGTGTAGCCAGGCATCAGGGTTTCGGTATGGGCTTCCGCAACGTCGCAAACGGCAAGAACGAGTTCGCGTGTTAGGTCCGACAGCCGGGTAGCCCTCTGCTTGCACCACAGACGGAAGTCTGTAGCCACCAAGTCGTTGCGGCTGCGGCCGGCGTGTATCCGAGCACCCGTTTCGCCGAGCTGGTCGGTCAGGAACCGCTCGACGAAGGAATGTACGTCTTCGTCTTCATCCGGACTGAGCGTTCCGAGTCCGAATTGCGAGATCAACGCACTGCAGACATCGTCGACTGCCCAGAGTTCTTCTTCGCCCAGAAGTCCGGCCGCGACCAATGCGCGGGCGTGGGCTTGAGTCGCGGCCACGTCACACTCGAGCAACCGGATATCGACATCCAGAGACGAGGTGAGCCGCATCATCTCGGGGTCGGGGGCCGCGGTGAAGCGACCTCCCCACAGCATCTCCTTCTCGTCCTTATCCACTAGTGGGGGCGATGGACCTTGGACCATTGGGTCGTCGGGAGGCCCCATAGGCGGATGAAACCGGCCGCGTCGGATTGGTCGAAGATGTCGTCGTCGTCATAGGTGGCCAAGACCTTCTCGTACAAGGCAACAGGCGATCGGCGAGCCACCGGCAGGCATCCCCCGTTTGAGAAACGGACCTTGACGTCCCCTGTCACAGCTTGGGTCGTGGTCGCGGCGAAGGCGTCGATCGCGTCTCGGAGCGGCGAGAACCACAGACCTTCGTACACGAGGTCGGCCCACTTGGACTCGAGGTTCCTCTTCTCGCGAGCGACACTTCGCTCGAGCGTCAAAGCCTCGAGATCTTGGTGCGCAGTGATCAAGGCGAGGGCCGCGGGTGCTTCGTATATCTCGCGCGTCTTGATGCCCACGAGCCTGTCCTCGACCAGATCGATCCTCCCGAAGCCGAAGCTCCCGGCGATCTTCCCGATCGATTGGATCGCGTTCATGGGCGACAGTGATTCACCGTCGATCGAGATGGGGACCCCGGCCTCGAACCCGATCTCAACATCGCGCGGAATGGATTCGGTCACCGCGGTCAGTTCGTAGATGTCATCGGGAGGAGCAGCCCAGGGATCCTCGAGCACTCCGCACTCGATGCTGCGACCCCAGAGGTTCTCGTCGATCGAGTACGGCGACGACTTGGTCGTGGTGATGGGGAGAGAACGCTCCTGGGCGAAGCGGATCGTCTCCTCGCGGCTCATCTCCCAGTCTCGAACGGGTGCCAGCACCTGGATATCTGGAGCGAGTGCGGAAAGGGACACCTCGAATCGAACCTGATCGTTCCCTTTCCCGGTGCATCCGTGCGCGACCGCCTCGGCCCCCGTTTCCTCTGCGATAGCGACCAGCACCTCGGCTATCAGTGGACGCGAGAGTGCAGACACCAGCGGATAGCGCCCTTGGTAGAGAGCGTTCATGGTCAACGCGGGAAGGACATAGCTCGAAACGAACTTCTCTTTCGCGTCCACCAATCGCGCGTCGACTGCTCCAAGCGTTCCCGCTCTGTCGACAGCCGCCTGCAGGTCACCCGGTTGCCCCACGTCAACTGCGACCGCAACGACCTCCCATCCCTGCTCGGCGAGCCACGGGATGGCTACCGAGGTATCGAGTCCACCCGAATAAGCCAGTACTACTTTCCTTGCCATCTATGCGACCTCCGTACCTTGGGCTTTCCCGAGCCATGTGCGTTGCAGCTCGGCAGCGATCTGATCTGAGGGCGTAGCGACGAAGATCGTGTCGTCGCCCGCCACCGTTCCTATGACTTCCTTGAGTCCTGCAAGATCCACAGCGCGGGCTACAGCCGACGCATGTCCCGGAGCTGTTTGGATAACTACAAGGCTGGCCGCTTGCCTGATGTCTAAGGCAAACTCGGCGAGGTTACGGTCGAGAGCGCGTGCGACCAGATCTCCGCCACCGCGCGGTATGTCGTCGGGCAGCGCATAAACGGATCGGCCGCCCATCCTCACCTTCATGGCGCCTGCCTCTCTAAGGTCTCGAGAAACTGTCGCCTGGGTGACCTCGTGGCCGAGACGCTGGAGCTCCTCGACGATCTCTTGTTGGCTCGTCGCCTTTCCGTCGTGGAGGATGCGCAAGAGGTCTCGATGTCTCTCGGGTCTCATCCTGACGACGGAGCCGACATCTCTCGCCACACCTCCCCAAGTATCTCGGTTGCCGTGTCGATCTCGGCCTCGGTGATCACCAGCGGGGGAACCAAACGCACGACATCGGTGGTCGCATTGTTCACGATCACTCCAGCCTTCAGTGCAGCCTCTGTGAGATCGGCTGCGACCGGCGACTCGAACTGGATCCCGATCATCAATCCCCTGCCGCGCACCACAGCCTGGTCACCGAAGATCGAGATGAGTTTCTGCTTCAGCGTTTCGCCGAGGGCCGCGCTGCGCTCGACCAGGCCTTCCTTCTCGATCACATCCAGGACCGCCAGCGCTGCTGCAGACTGCACGGGACCGGCGCCGAAAGTGCTTCCGTGGTCGCCGAGCTCGAATGCCTCTGCCACCATCGGCGTCGCCAGGCAGACCCCGATGGGAAGTCCACCGGCGAGTCCCTTGGCGAGGCACATGACGTCGGGCTGGATCCCCGAATGTTGATGCGCGAACCATGCACCCGTGCGACCTAGTCCGGTCTGGATCTCATCGAGCACTAGAAGAGCCTCGAAACGATCGCACAGAGCGCGGACCTGGGGCAGGTAATCGTCGGAGGGGACGACCACGCCAGCCTCTCCCTGGATGGGCTCCAACAGAACGGCCACGACGTTTGGGGTCATCGCGGCGTCGAGAGCATCGATGTCGCCGAAATCTACATGCGTGAATCCCGGAACGAGAGGTCTGAACGGTTCCTGCTTCGGCGGTTGACCGGTAGCCGACAACGCCCCTAACGTGCGGCCGTGAAAGCCGCCGTGCGCGGCGACGATCTGGGGCTCCATGACGTCTCGGTTCTTGGATGCCCAGCGGCGCACGAGCTTCAGCGCACATTCGATGGCCTCGGCCCCCGAGTTACAGAAGAAACCGTTCATCCCCGTCAGATCGAAAAGTCGAGCAGCGAGCTCCATACCGGGCCGCGTATAGAAGAGGTTGGAAACATGCATGAGTTCGCGAGCCTGGGCGGAGATTGCGGCAACCACGTGTGGGTGCGCGTGACCGACACTCGCAACTGCGATCCCAGCCAGAAGGTCGATGTACTCGCGGCCCTCACCGTCGATCAGCTTCGCTCCGCTGCCCGACACGAACTCGACCGGCCATCTCTTGTAGGTCTCGAGGAGTCCTACGGGTGTTGAGATCGTCATGGCAGCACCTGCGTCCCGATGCCTTCGTCGGTGAATACCTCCAGCAGCAGAGCGTGCGGAACACGACCGTCCAGGATGTGCACCTTGCCCACGCCCTCGCGAAGCGCCGCCAGTGCCGACATCGCCTTTGGGCGCATCCCTTCCGAGAGTTTCGGAAGCATCTCTGTGAGCTCGGATGCTTTGAGCTCCGACACCAACGATCCCGAGTCGCCGAGATCCGTATAAAGACCTTCGACGTTGGTCAGGTACACCAGCTTCGCCGCACCCACAGCCCCCGCCACTGCTCCGGCGACCGCGTCGGCATTGATGTTGAGCGGATGACGGTCGTCGTCGTCGGCTGCGATCGACGCGAGGACCGGGGTGTACCCACCGCTGAGGAGCGACGACAGCAGCTCCGGGTGAACCTCTCTGACACTGCCCACCCACCCGATGTCTTCTCCGTCGGGCCCGTGTGCTTTCTCGGCGACAACAAGTTCATCGTCGATGCCGGACAGACCGACCGCTTTTAGACCCGAGCGAACGAGCGTCGCCACGAGATCCTGATTGATACGTCCCACCAAGACCTGTTGGACGATCGCGATCGCGTCGTCATCCGTGACGCGCAAGCCGCCGACGAAGCGCGGCTGAAGTCCTGCCTGCTCCATCGCTTCGGTTACTTGGGGACCGCCACCGTGAACTATCAGAAGTTCGATGCCCACCAACGACATGAGTGCAAGATCTTCGGCCACGATCGATGCGTGGTCCGGGGATTCGAGTGCTGCCCCACCGATCTTCACGACCACCCTCTGCCCACGGTAGTTGCGTATGTACGGGAGGGCTTCGACGAGCGTCTCTACCTTCGAACCGGCTTCCGCCCTAGTCGTCATGTCGAGATCTCCGAGTTGAGAGAGACATACTCGGTGGAGAGATCGGCGCTGAGTATCTCGGCAGAACCCGGTCCCGAACCGACGACACAACCGATCGTGAACTCATCCGCACCCATCACCTTGGCGGCGATCTCGAGATCACCCGCAGGTTGCCCGCTGTCGAACACGACCTCTGAACCGATCGATATCTCGATCTGATCCAAGGAAAGCGATCGATCGCAGGCACCGAGGGCGGACAGGATGCGGCCCCAGTTCGGATCCTCACCGTTCACAGCCGTTCGCCATAGATCCGACGCGGCCACCGAACGCCCCAGAGACACGGCATGTGCCTCGTCGTTGGCGCCTCTCACCTTGATGCGCATGAGTTTCGTCCCACCTTCGGCGTCACGGACGATCTGGGTTGCCAGATCAGCGCAGACCGCGGTCACGGCCTCGTTTAAGGCCTCTTCGGAAACCTGAGTCTGGCCCGTCGCAACGAGGAAGACCGAGTCGTTGGTGCTCTCGCAGGCATCCACCGAGATCCGATTGAACGAGCGGTCCACCGCCGAGGAAAGGATGGCCGATGCCTGAGTCCCCGTAACCGCCGCGTCTGTGACTACGAAAGCGAGCATCGTCGCCATATTGGGGGCGATCATCGCTGCTCCCTTTGCAACGCCCACTACTCGAGCTGCTCCGGCAGGGGCTTCGCTGATCTTCGGGTGCGTATCCGTCGTCATGATCGAGCCGGCGAATGCATCACACCCATCCGAGACATCGGATAGCGCCTTGGGAAGGGCGGCAACGATCCGATCCGTCGGAAGCTGCACCCCGATGGGACCGGTGGATGCGATCGCCACCTCGGTCGGGTCGCATCCGACCAAAGCGGCCGTTTCCGTTGCCACTTCGAGCACGGCCGCCTCGCCGAAGCTCCCCGTGCATGCGTTCGCGTTGCCGCTATTGACGACCAAAGCTCGCACACGATCGCTCAAACGTCCGCGGCACCACTGAACGGGGGCCGCGGCTGCGGCGTTGGTAGTGAACGTTCCGGCCCACACGGATGCTTCGTCGAACACCAGTACGCCAAGATCATCCCCTGCCGACTTGATCCCACAAGCGACACCGTTCGACGAAACACCGGCCGGCCACTTCACGGCCACACTCCGATGGAAGTCAGCCCCGCGTCCTCGGGGAAACCGAGACAGAGGTTCGCGTTCTGGATCGCCTGACCCGCGGCCCCCTTGCCCAAGTTGTCGATAGCTCCGGCCGCGATCAGCAACCCGTTTCGCTTGTCCACCCGCGCGTGCACGTGTGCGGCGTTCGAGCCGGCCACAGCTTTCACCGCCGGCCACTCCTCGACGACGGTGACGAAGTGTGCCTCTTTGTAGGCACGTCGCAGCACATCGGTGGCCTCGACATCGTCAAGCTCGCCTACCAGTGGTGCCCTGATCGTCGCGAGCAACCCTCTGGCGATCGGCACGAGATGTGGAGTGAATGAAACCTGCGCATCAAGGCCACCGAGAACGGAGAGGCCCCTCTCCATCTCGGGAACGTGGCGATGCTCGGTCGTTCCGTAGGCGCTCACATCTGCGTGGAGATTCGAAAAAAGGAAACGGTCGGTTGCAGCGCGTCCTGCCCCAGACACCCCTGACATCGCGTCCACGATCACAGGTCCCTCGATCAGCCCCGCCGAAGCGAACGGAAGTAGGGCCAACAACACCGCGGTTGGATAACAACCGGGGTTGGCCACACGGGGGGACGGCAAGGCATCGGAGGCAAACTCGGTCAGCCCGTATGCCCAATCGGCCGAGCCCCGGTGCTCGTCAGAGAGATCGATAACGAATCGCGCGCCGACGCCGTCAAGGAGGTCACCCAACACTCCGGAAGGAAGACACGAGAACAACACGTCGACGTCTGCCCCGGCAACCTCCTGGGCTCCGGCGAGGTCAAGATCCAACTTCCCGGCGAGATGGGGATGGACGGCGGACAGGTGCTGACCCTGAGTGCTGTCCCCGGAGACGGCGGCCACATGGAGGCCGGGGTGCTCGGTCGCCAGACGCAAGAGTTCCCCGCCGCTGTATCCCGATGCGCCCAGGACCGCTATCGATGCATGCATTTCTGCATCTTATACACGATTCTGCATGAACTTGCACCAAGCCCGCGGGGCGTCAAGTAGATCGCAACTCTGCCGATAATCGAAGTACGGAAGTACCACGGACGGGTCCCCTGGGGGTCAAGGAAGGATGAAATCAGGCCGCCTACGGGCGAGCGGGCTGTTATCAGCGATCGGATTACTAACGATCCTTCTGCTCAGCGCGCCCCCAGCTCACGCCCAAGCCGGCGTCGACCTCCCCGACGTGGAGGACACGGTCGATGATGTCGAAGAAGACGTCGTCGACCAAACGGGTGAGATCGGAGATACAGCCGACGACACCATCGACGATGCGACCGATACGGCCGGCGACACGGTCGGCGATGTCGGTGGGACCGTCGGTGACACGGTGGGTGGCGACACAGGTGAAACCATCGACGATGTAACGAACGGCGCAGGCGAAACGGTCTCCGGTACCGGCGATGAAGCTGGGGACACCGTTGGAGGCACGATCGGCGACGTCGAGGACACCATCGGGGATGAGGACCTCGGTGGAGTGATCGGTGGCGATGTCGGTGAGCCGGGCGTCCCAGGCGATGAAGTCGAAAACGGCGGTAGTTCCTTTGGGGACCCGAACGGCACCGGCTCTACATCGGATGGGTCGAACGGTGGTGGAACCTCCGCCAGCGATCCCGCTTCTGGTGGGATCGAAACCGGTAGCGGATCCGCCGACGATCCCGTGTCCACAAGTAGTTCTGGATTCGGCGATGCAGGAAATCTGCCAAGTTCTATCGCGGAAGCCGCCGGACGATTCGCCTTCCCGCTGATCCTTGCCGTCGGAGTAGCGATTTTCCTCGCCATTCAGAACAGGATGGATCGTAAGGACCCCAAGCTCGCACTGGCGATGTCCGATCCTTCCGACGACCACCTCTCTTTCTCGTGAACCACCCCGCGGCAGCGGAGACGACTCCCCTGTCGGAACGAACCTCCTACCTTCAAGGGTTGCGGGTCGGGTTCGCGATCATCGTCTTGGGTTCAGCCATGTTTGCCCCGAACATCGTGGGTGCCGACGTGGGACGGCTGTTGCTCCCCACTGCCGCTTACCTTGCGGTCGCTGCATCCCTCGAACTTGCACGTGGATGGAGTCGGCGCCTGTTGTTCGTCGGGCTGATGCTTCTGGTCGATGGAGTGTTCCTAGCCTGGTCGATGTACGAGACAGGAGGAACGCAGAGTCCCCTTCGGTTCCTTCTCTACATCCATCTGATCGCCGTAACTTTGCTCGCGTCGTATCGCACGGGACTGAAGATCGCCCTTTGGCACTCCTTGCTCTTCTTCGCCGTCTTCTACGCACAGGCCGCCGACATATTGACGCCGACCGAGGCCGCAGTCGGCTTGATCCCTGGAAGTCCAGAGTTCAATCGCTTGTCGGTGTTCAACGTGCTGGCGTTCTGGCTGGTCGCTATCGGAACCGCGGCCTTCTCGGCTCTGAACGAAAGGGAACTTCGGAGGAGGAAAGGCGACCTCGAGGATCTCGCAACGATGTCCGCGGCCCTCAAGGAGGAGGCGGAGCCAGAGACTGTCGCTCACATACTCCTCGATTCGATCGGCGGATCTTTCACCTTCAACCGAGGGATCGTCGCCTTGCGCGAGGGCGACCACCTCCGCCCCATCGCCTACCGGGGCCCCAACGAGCCCACCGAACTTCTGGACGCGAGGGATGAGATTCTCCTACGCGCGTGCAACGAACAGAAAACACTTTTGATCGCCAAACCCGACGAGAGCGCCAACCCGGGGCTCGCGACCTTGATGCCCTTCGCGCGCAACCTGTTGATCGTGCCCTTACGCACCGACGGCGATCCCTTGGGTGTCCTGGTCGTTGAGCATCCTGCCAGGCTCGGATCCAAGATCGAGCGCCGAGTCGTTACGATGGTGGAACAGTTCGCGTCGCACGGAGCTCTGGCTTTGCGTAACTCGCTCCTGATGAAAGAAGTTCAGACGCTCGCCGACACGGACGCTCTCACCGGCCTTGCCAACCGCAGGACTTTCACGAAGACCCTGGAACGAGAGATCTCCCGGGCTTCCCGCACCGACAAGCCCTTGACCCTGTTGATCCTCGACGTCGACCACTTCAAGAAATTCAACGACAACTACGGCCACCAGGCTGGGGACGAGGTTCTAAGAGAAGTCGGACGGCAGCTAGCAGAAGCTTCACGAGAGTTCGACATCCCGGCGCGCTACGGAGGTGAGGAGTTCGCAGTCATCCTGCCCGAGTGCTCCGCGGCGAGTCCATGATCGTTGCCGAGCGCCTACGACAAAAGATCGGGACCATCGACACCGTCGCGCCCGTTGCGGCTTCGGCCGGCGTTGCTACATATCCAACACACGCTTCCGATCTGGAGGCACTGATCAGAGCCGCCGATGAAGCACTCTACGAATCGAAGCGGAACGGACGCGACAGACTGACGCGCTCCAGCAGGTATCCACGCTCCAACGAAGTGGACGGAGAGACCGCGTAATCGCGGCAGGTCAACGGTAGTTCTGGCGCCGGAAAACGTCGGTCGCAAGCGACTCCACACGATCGAGGATCAACAGACCTTCAAGATGATCGATCTCGTGTTGGAACGCGCGGGCCTCGAAACCTTCGGTGGCGATCACTGCTAGTTCACCCTCCGGCGTTCGACCCTGAACAACGATCTCGAGCGCTCGGCCAACATTCGCCGTGAGGTCGGGAACGCTCATACACCCTTCTCGCGCCACCTCTCGACCCTTCGTTTCCACGATCAGGGGGTCGAACATAACAACGAGCCCATGGCATGTCGTCGTTTTCTTATGCCCCGTTACATCGAGAGCGAACGCCCTCTTGGATACTCCGATCTGAGGTGCGGCTAACCCCACACAGGCGGGAGAAGCTCGCATAGTGTCGACGAGATCACGAACCAATCCGGACTCGTCGATATCTCCGATCTCTGCCGCTTGGACCTTCAGAACCCGATCGGGCAACCGACAAACGGGCCTCACGGCCACTAGAGAATGTCCGCCTCGATCGGGTGGACCGTGACATCTACACCGAGTTCATCGCGCGATTCCGCCAGCACACCTTCGATGTCAATACCCATCGCATTTATCTCGAGCATCAACGCGTAGACAGGGTCGGAGTCTGCACCGATCACTCGCGAAGTCAGGTCGGTGACGTTGGCTCCCGAACGAGCGAGTGCTTCTGCGACCTTGTAGACGATGCCCGGCTTGTCGGCTCCGTAGACCGACACCATGTGTGTTGGTGCTGCGTAGTGGACCTCGGCTTCCGCCACAGGGCGTGCCGTGATCACAAGTTCGAGTTCTTCGGCCACCGGGTTGAGAGCCTCCTCCAACGCGGAGGCCTCCATCGTCTCGGGCGCTTTTACGATCATCACCATCGAGAAATGACCGCGGAGGATCGTTGATGACACGTCTTCCAGGTTGCAACCGCTGTCGAAAAGAACCTTTGTGACGGCCGCCACGATGCCCGGCCTATCGTTCCCGATCGCCGCAACCGCTATCAGAGTCCCGTTCATGGAACAGCATCATGCCAGGAGATCAGCACCTTAGCGATGGTGATCCGCACGGCGCTTACCGCCGCTTCGCGGCGGCGCCTTAGCGAAGGGGATCCGCACGGCGCTTACCGCCGCTTCGCGGCGGCGCCTTAGCGAAGGTCACTCTCTTGAAGGGCGGACGTTGCTTCCTCCCATGATGACTCCAGCGATCTGGTGCGCTTCTTGGCGCGCTCGTACTCTTGAACGAGGCTCTTAACATCGTGGTCTGAGCTGTACACCCCGGGGTCCGCGAGGACTGAGTCCATCCGCGCTATCTCGGCAGCCACCTGATCCAGCTCTCTCTCGATCTTGGTGATCTTGTCCCGAAGGGACTTGGTGCGCGCACGCGCCCTCTGCTTCCGCGCGACGACGTTCCTTGCTCTTGGGTCCCGGTGCAGTCTTGGTCGCGGCTGCACGAGCAGGGGCGGGAGGAGCGTCGACCGGACCGATCGAGCGCTCTCTCCGGTCAAGGTAGTAGTCGTAGTCACCGTGGAACCAGGTAACGCGTCCATCGACAACCTCGACGATGTTGTTCGCGATAGATCGGATCAGGTGTCGATCGTGCGTGATCAGGACGATCGCTCCCGTGTACGTCTCCAAGGAATCCTCGAGAACATCGCGACTAACCATGTCGAGGTGGTTGGTCGGCTCGTCAAGACAGAGAAGGTTGAAGGGCTGTACTAGCAGCTTGGCCATAGCCAATCGGGTCTTCTCGCCTCCCGAGAGCACCGATACGGGTTTGTCGATGTCGTCTCCTGAAAACAGGAACCGCCCCAGCAGATCGCGAGGACGCATGGTTACTTCCGGCGGGATCGATCGCTGCAGCTCCTCGATCACGCGGTTGCGCTGGTCCAGGGCCTCGATCTGATGTTGGGCGAAGTACCCAAGGTCGACGTTATGACCGAGCTGCCTCTCGCCTTCCTGAGCAGTTAGGACTCCGGCGATCAATTTCAGAAGCGTCGTCTTGCCGGCCCCGTTCGGTCCGACCAGAGCGATCTTGTGGTCGCGCTCGATCGCCAGGTCAAGGCCGGCATAGACCGGATGATCCGGGTACGAGAAATGAAGGTCTTTGAGCTCCATCACGACGCGTCCGGCACGAGGGGGCTGGGGGAACGCGAGATTCATCTTGCGTTTGCGTTGTGTGGGTGTTGAAACCCGTTCCACCTTCTCGAGAGCCTTGATCCTGCTCTGCACCTGCTTCGCCTTGCTGGCCTTGTAGCGGAACCGGTTGATGAACTCTTCGGTCTTTGCGATCTCACGCGATTGCTGCTTCGCGGCGGCGGCTCGCTGCTCTGCCATCACCGCTCGCTGTTCGACGAAGTCCGCGTAGTTGCCTCGGTAGGAAACCAACTTGCGATCATCGATCTCGACCACCTGCGTGGCGACGCCATCGATGAAGTCCCTGTCGTGAGAGATGAGTAGTACGGCGCCCTCGTAGACAGAGAGGAAACGCTCGAACCATTCGACCGATTCAACATCGAGGTGGTTCGTGGGCTCGTCGAGCATCAAGAGATCGGGCTGCGCCAGCAGGAGTTTGGCCAATGCCACCCGCATCAACCACCCGCCGGAGAACGTTTCGGTTTGTCTCTCGAGGTCTTCCTCTGCGAAACCGAGCCCACCCAAGACTCTCTTCGCGTCGGCCTCCAAGGTGTATCCCCCAAGGTTCAGGAATCTGTCTTGGAGCCGCCCGTACTCGCTGACCAGGCGCTCGCGCTCGGCCCCCGGTGGCGCGTCGGCCATCTCTCTTTCGAGGATCTCCATCCGATGACCCGCCGCCGTTACCTCCGAGCCCGCTCTCAGAGTCTCTTCCAGAAGGCTCCGACCTCGGAGCTCGTCGGTCTCCTGCCGCAGATAGCCGACCACGACATCCTTCGCGATCCGGATCGTGCCGGAGTCAACCTCCTGATCCCCGGCCACCATCTCGAGCAGCGTGGTTTTACCGGACCCGTTAGGACCGACGAGGGCGACGCGATCACGAGCCCATATCTGTAGGTCGGCGTCGACGAAAAGCCGGCGCGCGCCGAAGGCCTTATTAAGCCGGTTGATCGTGATCATGAAACTAGGTTACGGGCAAGCTAAGACTTAGAGATCGAAAGGCGCTTTCATCACGAGCCGCACGTTCTGATCCCCGGGGTCACCGGTCGCTTCACAATCCGCTTGCAACAATCGGACGCACGCGTCGTAGTAGGCCTCGACCCTCGAGATCGAAGCCAGGTATTCGACCGGATCTTGAGTCATTGGATCGGGATCGGTCAGAGCACCGTGGTCGACGAGTGTTCCGTAGATGACGACCGTGTCGGCGGCCCCGTCCTTGCCCGGCACGTATCCGATCTCGATCAACCGCGACTGCTGCGGCCAGTCGATGTGCGAAGCGGTGTTGATCTCCCAGAAGCTGCGCTTCTGATCGCTCGGATAGCTGAATGGCAACACTCGGTTCCGATGTCCGTGGCCGTTCACCCATGCGATCACGTTCGGGAACCGATGGAGAAGATCCCGTAGTCCTTCAGCGTCAGCGCACCCCTCGGCGTCGTCGGCCTCGAAACAGTGGATCGGCATCATCTCAGCGGGTGCACCCTCGGGAAGCGATGGATAGCGCATCGCCGTGGAGTGATGGTGCGAGAACAGCACGATCATGCGCTGCTTGGCGTTGGGGTTCCTCTTCTTCTTACCGTTCACGTCGTAATAGACCTTCGAGTGCTTCTTCAAGGTCTTCTCGATCCACTTGAACTGTTCGTTGTCGAGCTGACCCGAGTCAGAAAGGTCATAAGCGACCGTGTCCATCGACACACCCACGATGTCGTCGGAGATGTTGAAGGCGTAGTACCCCGCGGGGAAAGCGCTCTGGCCTTCATCGAGGTAAGGGAAGTCCGGGGCCAGGTTCAAGCCATGCCCATCGGGCTTGCCGGCGGTGTCGAAGTACTGATCGTGCAGGTAGTCCTTACCCATGAACGAGCGATTCCCATCCGACGGGACCTTCTGACTGTGCGAGAGGTACGCGTCTTGGAACGCCTGGTAGAGCTGCCCCGGATCGGTGGAGTCCTCGGGGCATCCGTCGTACTCCTTGACGTCCAGGAAGACCTTGCTGGCGCCGGTGACAACGAACTGGAACTCTGTACCCGTTCGAAGGTTCCCTTGCACGAGACCGTCGTGGTTCCCCAGAACCACGTACCACGGCTGCTGTGTTCCCGTCGCGTCGAAGCCTTCTTGCGCTAGGTCGAGGATCTCGTCGGAAAGAGCTTCATCGAATTCCTCGCGGTGAAGCCGTCGTACTGCCCGATCTTCCCCGAGTCGGGGACGACCATCTCGCCATCGAGAAGATCGATGAACCAGCGCGCTTCGTTCAGTTGGTTGTTATCGATGTTGTCGCCGGTCGAGATGGTGAAGGTTAGGTCTTCCTCAAGGGCAGGTCCCGTCTTGATCTGGCTGACGCGCCGGATCATGGATTCGCCGACCTGGGCGCTCATCGCTTCTTGGACCCTGTAGGCAGACGACACTGCCTGGTCACAATTGTCGAAGTACTCAACGCGGCCCGGTGACTCTTCGTCGACAACGTGTATGTCGGTCAGCTGCTTGAATCCGGCAAGGGGCTTTACCCGACCCCTAGGAGCCTTGGCTCCGAGCGTGCGCGTTACGTAGGGATTCCCTTCGCCGTAACCGAGGTCGCGTTCTCCTTCGGCAACGATCGTTTCATCCAAGGTCGTGGGCGGCTGAACCGCTGTCGGACCCCCCACTGATGGCTGGGCCGACAAGATGGCCATGACTCCCACCGAGGCGACAACGAGACCTTTACGCATGCGCGGAAACTCCCCCCAAGTCGAAATACTGAGGTAACCGATGCAACTACACCATCGGCCCCCGGTCGATAGGGAGGAATGCCTAGAAAGGTCCCAACCCGGCTGCTTGCCTTACTTGAAGCTCGGCACCTGCACCTGGGGGTTCATCTGGCCCTTGAAGTAGTGGACCTCTTTGGAAGAGAGCCCCTCGACCTCATAGACACTAAGGCCTCGGCCGGCGCCGTTGTCGTTGGCGTAGATCCGGCCGTTGTACCAATACGCCGCCCACACATCCGGAATCATCCCCTCATCGAGCTGCAGGTAGTAGGCGATCTCCTTGGGAGCCGTCGGGTCGCTGAAGTCCACGACCGACAGACCAGAGTTCCGGTACCCGACCGAAGCGACGTAGATGCCCTCGTCCTTCATGGGAAGGACGTTGAAGTTGTGCGAAGTACAGGCGAGATATCCGAACTCGTCCTGGGTCTCCGGCGGTAGATACCGGGGCACGTTGAAGTACCCCTGCACGATAGGCAGCGTTCGATCGGTGATGTCGTAGAACCACAGTGCGCCTACCGGGCTGTTGGCGTTGCCGGCACAAGAACCCGTGACCGAACCGGCGAACTCATCGGCGATGACGAGGACTTTTCCATCCCACGAGAACCCGACGCCGTGATGGATCTCGATGCCGGGGTTGTAGATGCGCGTCAGGATCACGGGGGCCGCTGGATCGGCAACATCCCAGATCTGGCTTTCACCGATGCAGGCGGCAGCCGCGATCTTCTCTTGGGCGAAGATCGTGACGTCGTGGCAACCGATCTCAGGCGAGACGTCGAGGTTGTTGACGATCTCGGCCTTCGAGGGATCGCTCAACGGCACCTTCACGATCGGCACCTTGCGATGAGACACCGGGCTACATGTATCCGAGGGCACTCCCAGTGGATAGGACTCGTTGTAGATAAAGACATCGCGGCCCACCGGATAGATGGTGTGCGTGTGCGATCCGCAAGGAAGCTCAACGAAGCCGATCTGGCGTGGCGAGGTTGGATCGGAGATGTCGAGGATCCTGACCCCCGCTTTGCCCGCGGAATCCTGGGCATCCGCGCAACCCAAGGCGTCCGCGCTCTGGGGACCGTTCAAGGAAACGAACACAAGGTTCTTGTAGACGGAGACGTCGCCCTGTCCTCCGGGGCAACTGTGGAAGCCGATCTGCTCGACGAACGGTGCCTTATTGATGATCTTGAAGATCGCGGTGCCCGAGTACGACCCCGCGATGACCAGCTTGCCCTGGAAGGCTAGGTCCGAGCCATCGGCTTTCTCGCCACCCCCACGATCGATGACGGCGCGCCCGATCTCGGTGATGTTGTCGGACTTGACGTCATCGGGGCCTGCGGCTTGGACGAACCCCGGGCCCATCAGTAGTGAAAGGCTTAGAGCGACTGCGGTTACTGCCATGGTGCGGCGAGCCATGCCGGTCCCCTGTCTCGAATGTCCGATACGGGATGATTCGGCAGCGGGTCGCCTACTCCTTCAGACCGTGAACTCTTCCGGCTCGCACGAATGGCATTCGAGTTCCAGGGTTGCGTGCTCGATGCCGAACCTCTCGGCCAGCAACTCCTTCAATCGCCCCCCGTGCTCCTGAGCTTCGTGGAGAGACATGTCCGGTCGGAGAACGACGTGAGCTGAAAGGGCTGGCATGTCCGAGGCGATACTCCAGACGTGAACGTGGTGAACCTCTTCGACGACGTCGTAATCGCTTAACGCCAAGGACACCTCATCTGTGTCGATCCCCGCGGGAGCCCCCTCGAGCAGCACGTGCAGGGTTTCTCTGACCAGAGATACCGAAGAGGCAACGATCAGAAGAGCGATGGCTATCGAAGCCGCGGCATCAACCCAGTAGGCGTCCCAAGCAAGTGCAGCTATGCCTGCAGCCATCGCCCCGACCGAACCGAGAGCATCGGCGACCATGTGCAGGTAAGCAGCCCTCATGTTCAGGCTTCCACCCGATCTCGACCGAAGCACCAACGCGCTCCCGAGATTGATAACGAAACCAAGGGTCGCCAGAGCCAGCAAGCCACCACCCTCGATCTCGACCGGACTATCGAACCTGCCAAGAGCGGTGACGACGATCCACACCGACAGGGCGATCAGAAGCACTGCGTTCGCTAAGGCTCCAACGACCTCGGCTCTCTTGTACCCGTACGTGTGTCGCGACGAATGAGGCCGCTCCATAAGAAAGTGAGCAAGAAGTGCGATAACCAACGCGGTCACATCTGAGGCCAGGTGTGCAGCGTCTGCGAGCAACGCGAGCGACGCGAACGCGATACCGCCCGCGATCTCGGCAATGAGGAGGACGGAGTTGGCTCCCAGGCTCCACTTCAAGGCCTGCTTCTGGGCACCGCGCGATACGTGGTGATCGTGGCCGTGCCCGTGGTGGTGCAACGCTCCTCCCGAGGTCGCAGATCCTTAAGTGGTCAGCCTCTATACCCTAGGACGTGAACCGCCTAAGAGACGGGAACGGAGCTAGGACATGAAGACGACGAAGACGGAAGAGCAGTGGCGGCAGGACCTAACCCCCGAGCAGTACGCAGTGCTCAGGGAGGCTGCAACAGAGCCGCCTTTCACCGGGACCTACGTCTACACGAAGGACAACGGGACCTACCGTTGCGCGGCGTGTGGCGAAGCTCTATTCAGCTCCGATACCAAGTTTGACTCCGGGAGTGGCTGGCCATCTTTCACCGACCCGGAGAATCCTGCGAACGTTGAAGTGCGGACGGACACCAGCCACGGCATGGTCCGCACCGAAGTTGTCTGCGCCAGCTGTGGTGGGCACCTCGGGCATGTCTTCGACGATGGGCCGGGCGCGTCCGGCAAGCGCTACTGCATCAACTCCTGCGCACTAGACCTCGAAACGACCAACTAGCCGATCGGTGGGTTAGGCGTCAGGCGGTGGGGCCATCTTGATGATCGAGAACTGGGCTCCGTTCGGGTCCGCGATCTGAGCCATCCGCCCCGCCGGAGTCTCCATCGGAGGGGTAACGACCTGACCTCCGAGTTCTACGGCTTTGGAGACGGTGGCATCGGTGTCGTCGACCGAGAAGTACACGACCCAATGAGGCTGAATGTCGGCCGGCCAATCTTCGCCTATCTCCATCGCACCACCGATAGGAGCTTCACCGATAGCAAACACGGTGTAGTCGATCCCTTGAGGGTCGTCGGGGGCCGCGTACGGGTTCTCGCCGGCTCCCCAACCGAAGGCATCTTGATAGAAGAGTGCTGCCTTGTCCTTACCTCTGGTCGCAAGCTCGTTCCATATGACCGTTCCGGGCTCGTTGACGATCCCCCATCCGGAGGTCGCTTTCGGTTCCCAAAGGAAGAAGTACGCGCCCGTCGGATCTTGTGCACCGAACATCCGGCCCTGATCGAACACGTCGAACGGATCCATCAAGACGGTTCCGCCGGCCGATCGAACCTTCTCTGCAGTTTCGTCGGCACTGGTCACACCGATGTAGGTGTTCCAACTTGGCGGCGCCGACTGATCTTGTGCCGGCGAGATGGCTCCGACGTCCCTGCCGCTCAACCGGGCCATCGTGTACGTCTGCTTATCGTCGATCGGAAAGTCCTCGAGATCCCAACCGAAAAGGCCGCTGTAGAACTCCTTTGCTTTACCGGGGTCGTTCGACGTGTTGTCCACCCAGCAGAACGTTCCCGCTTGGAACTCGACCTCCGGCATCGGCTTCTCCTCATCTCTCGCCCTATTGAACTGTGTCCCTGAAGGTACCCCGCACCTAGCAGTTCGGAAAGGGTGAACCTATCCGCACGGCGCCTTACTGCCGCTTCGCGGCGGCGCCTTAGCGAAAACTTAGGATGGCGTTGTGCTGACCATCTTCTCGCTGCTGTACTGGGCGTTCTTCATGCTGTCCCTGCCGATCTGGTTCGCGGGGGCCGTGATCGTCTGGGTGGTGACCTTGCCGTTCGACCGGAGGAGAACCTCGGCTCACCTCTACGCCTGTCTGTGGGGCACCTTCTATATAGCCTGCTGCCCGCTGTGGCATCTGAAGGTGATCGGCCGCAAGAAGATCCCTTGGAACAAGCCAGCGATCGTCGTGTCTAACCACGAGTCATTGATCGACATCCTTGTGCTCTTCGGGCTTTACCGTCCCTACAAATGGGTCTCCAAATCTTCCAACTTCAAGCTTCCATTCATCGGCTGGTGGATGGTGATGTGCCGGTACATCCCCTTGGTCCGAGGAGATAAGGCATCGGTAGAGCAGATGATGGAGCAGTGCCGCTACTGGCTCCGCCAAGGCGTTCCAGTTCTGATCTTCCCGGAAGGCACGCGTTCCAAGACCGGGGAGATCCAGCGCTTCAAAGACGGCGCTTTTTCACTGGCAAAGGAAACGGGAGCCCCGATCATCCCTGTTGCCATGAGCGGAACAGCCGACACGCTTCCCAAACACGGGCTCATACTTCGAGACAGGATGGATGCAGTGGTGCAGGTTCTCGATCCGATCGATCCCGCCGATTTTCGCTCGATCGAAGCTCTCCGGGAGGCGACGCGTTCTGCGATCGCCCAAGCCCTCGGCAAAGACACTGAGGTCGCGTGACCGACCGAAAAGCACTGCTGGAGAACATCGGGCGATCGGTGATCGGCGAGAGCGATGCTTTCCAAGGTCCCTACGGCCCTCGTAGAGTGATCTATGCCGACTACACAGCATCGGGTCGCTCGCTCGACTTCATCGAAGACTTCATCCGCGAAGCCGTCCTTCCTCTCTATGCCAACACGCACACAGAGACCTCCGGGACGGGGCTGCAGACCACGCGGTTCAGGGAAGACGCTCGTCAGATCATCGCCGACGCGCTTGGAGCCACCGATGAACACGCGGTGATCTTCTGCGGATCGGGGTCGACCGGCGCGATCGACAAGCTCGTGTCGATCATGAATCTGCGTTTGCCCAAGGAGCTCGATGAGCGGTACGCGCTGAGCGAACACATCCCTGAGGAGGACCGTCCGGTCATCTTCATCGGTCCCTACGAACACCACAGCAACGAGCTGCCGTGGCGGGAATCGATCGCAGATGTGATCACTATCCCCGAAGACCCCAATGGATTGATCGATCAGGATCACCTCCGTCGCGAGCTCGAGCGCTTCGAAGCCCGGAAGGTGAAGGTCGGGAGTTTCTCGGCCGCGAGCAACGTCACCGGGATCGTGTCGGACACGAAGGGCATCGCCTCGTTGCTGCACGAGTTCGGAGCTTTGTCCTTCTGGGACTTCGCGGCGGCGGCCCCCTACGTCGAGATCGCGATGGGGTCCGTCAAAGACGACTGGCGCAAGGACGCCATCTTCATCTCTCCGCATAAAGCGATAGGGGGGCCGGGAACCCCGGGCCTACTCGTCGTCCGACGTGACCTTCTGCGCAACAAGGTCCCTGTGGTGGTCGGTGGAGGAACCGTGTCCTACGTCAACCCCACCGAACATCACTATCTCGACGACCCCGTACATCGCGAGGAAGGGGGCACCCCGGACATCATCGGATCGATCCGAGCCGGACTCGTTTTCCAACTCAAGCAGGCGGTCGGGGTAGATCTGATCCGCGAGCGTGAGAAGTCGTTCATCGACAGAGCGATCGCCTCGTGGAGTTCGAATCCGAGCATCGAGATCCTCGGCAATCACACAGCCGACCGTCTTTCGATCGTCTCGTTCGTCGTAAGGCACGACGGCCGGTACCTCCATCACAACTTCGTCGTTGCATTGCTTAACGATCTCTTCGGGATCCAGTCACGTGGAGGATGTTCATGCGCGGGTCCCTACGGGCACAGGCTTCTTGGGATCGACATCGAAACCAGCCATGAATTCGAAAGAGAGATCGCAAAAGGTTGCGAGGGCATCAAGCCCGGCTGGGTGCGAGTGAACTTCAACTACTTCATCTCGGAACAGGTTTTCGACTACATCCTCCAAGCGGTCCAGCTCGTTGCGGACCACGGGCACAAGCTCCTTCATCACTACCGATTCGACGCACCCACGGGACTGTGGATGAACCTCGACGGGATCGCGGAACCACCGCTTTCACTACAGGACCTGGATTACTCCACTGGACTTCTGAAGTGGCCGTCCCACCGCATGACGGAATCCGAGGACAAACTCGACGACTACCTCATAACGGCGCGCCACATCTTCGCCGAAGCATCTAAGGAACCCGTGGAATCACCGGATCTATCGGGATTCACCAAGGACTTCGAACACCTGCGCTGGTTCCCGTTGCCGGGCGAGGCGCAGATGTCCGAACCTTGAGGAAGCTTGGGATCTAGGCGGTCTTCTCCCAAACGATGATCGTGTTTCCTTCCTGAGAGAACACGAAAGCCAGCCTCCACCCGTTCTGGTATCGCTTATTGAGATCATTCGTGAACGAGCGCATGTTCAATGAGCCTCTGTTCACCTCTGCCTCGTAGTGGTCCGAACCTGCCATGTGAACCTCCTCTCACACCGTCCTTTGCGAGTCTGAATCGCCAGGCGCGCCCAAACAAGTGGGAAAGCAGAAAGGCGAGGGGTCAAACCCCCCGCCTTTCAAGGCCTCCCTACCCGCTGTGGAACCTAAGAGCCTGATATCACCTCGTCGATGGCATCCAAAATGATCTCGGGATGCTTCGACGCATAGATCCGCTCTGCTTCTCGTCGGGCCCTACGGAGCTCTAGGTCTCTGTCGGCCTCGACCGGCAATCTGGCGCCGAAAACTCTCTCTTCGATCTCGTACTTGGCCATGGCGACCCGAGCGAAAACGTCGATAGACATCGAGCGGTAGGTCTGCTCGCAGGAATCACACAGAACGATGATGTTTCCGATATGCATCGGATGCGGAGGCATGAACAACCTCGCGCTTGAATCGGTAGTTCCACACTCGATGCAAGTGGAGCCAACGCTCTCTACGTAGAGATCTGCATCTTCGATTCGCGTGATATCACCCATTTTCGCCCTCGCTTTCGGTTCGCTGCCGCCTCTGATACTGGACATGAAACGGACCTTCCTCAAGGGGGTTGGCCTGAGTACATATACGTATCCAAGGCAGGGTTCGGCCTCCCCGTGCCGAACCGGAACTAGGTGATGGGTGCTATGTCGAAGTTCGGTGGGTCGATCGTTGCCGCAGCGTTGCTGCTCGGCATCCTGAGCGCTCCTGCCCAAGCGGTGCCCTGTCGCAATGCATCCACGACCGTCGACACGTTCTACATCGAGACCGAGTGGAACAAGACGGTTTACAAACCAGGCGAGACGGTGAAAGTGACCGTCACTGTGAGCCGGCCCGCCGAAGACGATCCTCTCGGCAACGGCATCCCGTTGCAGCCGGGACTGCAACCTGCGAGCGATGTTCAGGTCGTTTCAGCCTTCGCGATCAATCCGCCCTACTGGCCTTATGGAGCCGCCATCACCGACACGCAGGGGCAGGTGCACCTGAAGATCAAGCTTCCGAAGAACTACACGGGCAGGGTGCAGACGACGACCATGGCCAAATACGTTCACAACCCCAATGGCCCCGCTTGCACCGAGCTGACGGAACAGTCCACGAAGTTCGAAGAGCCGTTCGAGGTCAAGCGCAAGAGCTGAAGTTCTAGCGAGCTGAAACGTCGAACGATCGCGACGCAGGCGTCGGATCCCATCTGTTCGAGAGATTGTCGAACGCAGCCACTTCGAACGTGTACTGGCCGGGGGCCATCGGTCCCATGTGGTGCGTGAAGCGGCCACACAGTTCCCACTCCTGAGCGACTCCATCGACGGTCAACCGGCAGTTGAAGACGGCAAGCTTCTCTTGAGAGAAGTAGCGAAACTTCACCACGCGGTTCGATCCGACGCTTCGTGGGCCAGACACCAATGTGGTCTCCGCGACGGGGCGCGCCAGCAACAGGAGCAGACGTCGGGCCATCGCCTCTTGAGTGGCAAGGGTCTGAGGAGTTCCGTAAAGGTTTGTTAGCTCGTAAGGGTCTTGATCGAGATCGAAGAACTCCCTCTCCCCCGTCACGTACTCGACGTACTTGTACCGGTCTGTGATTGCTCCTACGAAAGATGGGATCTCTCGCGCTCCCTTGACCGCCGATCCAGAGCACGGATAGTTCTGACCCCGGCAGTTCTCGATGAGGGCCGCGTCCCTCACCACCGACTGCGGAGCTGTGAGCAGCGGCAAGAGAGAATGGCCATCGGACATCCATTCACGACCCAATGCTTCGGCGATCGTCGGCGCTATGTCCACGTTCTGCACCAACGCCTGAGAGGTGGCTCCCGGCGTCGTCGTACTCGCCGGATAGCGGATCGCGAACGGCACCTTCACCGACTCCTCGTAGGGCGCAACTTTCTTGTGGAGTCTGTGCTCGCCGTACATGTATCCGTTGTCAGAGATGTAGAAGATCAGCGTGTTGTCGGCTTGATCGCCGAGGGAGTCGAGCACCCTTGCGATCGAATCGTCGAGAGCTCTCGTCGCGCGCGACATCCGCCGATAGGTCTGGTCGTACTTCTCTATGGTCGCAGCGTCCATCGGGGGTCGGGTCGCGTACTTGGGAGCCGTTCCGGGTGCGAAAGCTTGGTCGAAGTTGGGCGGTCTGTAGGCCGGCACCTGCAGAGATCCGTACCGGTCGTCGTTGGCCGGCATGTGCGGACTCGTCGGCGAGTACACCGCGAAGAACGGTTCCTCGCCCGAACCCCCCGTGATGAACTCCGAAACCTCGTCGGCGAGGATCTCGGTCTGGTAGCCCTCGACCTTCCGGGGGATCCCCTGGATGTAGATCCGAGGGTCGACGAGCGACATGTGCTTTTTGCTCTCGCCACGGATGCACACGAAGCGGTCCCATTCGGGGCGCGGCGCGCAGGGCCAACTGTTGAGGTACTTCCCGGCCAAGAGCGTCCGGTATCCCTCGTCCTGCATCATCTCGGCGACGGTGGGATGCTCGAGCACGACATGGTTACCGTCCACTCCGGTGTGGTGTCCGTAGAGACCCGTCATGATCTGCGCCCTCGAAGGGCAACACTGTGATGTGTTGACGTAAGCGCGATCGAAGAGAACCCCTCGATCGACGATCTGCTCGAAGACCGTGGGCATCAACTGACGGCTGAAGATGGAGCGAGCCTGATCATCGGCAACGATCACGAGAACGTTCGGCTTCGATGAGGGTGCTTGCTGCTCTTCCTCAGAAGTCTGCGCCGCTACGGGAGCTAAGCCCGATACCGCGGCCACGACGGCCGCGCCTGTAACGATCCATCTAACTGCTCTGTTCATGCCCCTCCGTGCTGAGTCTTTACGACCCCTCTTTCCGACGCTGATGCCTTCTTGACTCGGAAAGAGGAGTCGCCGCCGTGTCCCGGAAACGGACACTTAGGACAAAGTAATCACAATCGCCTTCTTATGGAACTACGCAAGAAAGGAAGGCTGGCTCTCCCTGTCTATCGGCAGATTACTGGGACGCCCAAACTTGCTCTGGTTAGCCGGGCTCCCTAACGCATCAGGCCCCCGGTTTCCCGGGGGCCTTTGACGTGGGGCGTACTGGGATTGAACCAGTGACCTCTTGCGTGTCGAGCAAGCGCTCTCCCGCTGAGCTAACGCCCCAGGGCTTGGCAGTCTATCTAACGAACCTTCCTTATCGCTTTCAAAGGAGGCAATGGGCGAGCGATAAGAAGGTTCGCAGTACGACAGAGGCGGCGAGCGGAATCGAACCGCTGTACAGGGCTTTGCAGGCCCTTGCCTAAGCCACTCGGCCACGCCGCCAGCCTTGGTGCCGCAGGATAACCCCGCCCAAGCCCGTTCTCTTCCCGATCAGCGGACGGCGCGGCGGGGCCAGAGCCGGTGATAGCCGAAGAACGTCTTGACCGCGGCTCCGCAGATCGTTCCGTAACCGACCCCCATCGCATAACCGGCCAAGACATCGGTGGGCCAGGCCACCCCGAGGTAGCAGCGACTGAACCCGACGAGGACGGCGATGAGGCTCGTGGCGGGCCAGACCCACACCATCCGTCTCGTCGGTTGTCTCTCGATGATGAAGAAGGCGACCGCATAAGCCGCAGCAGCAGCCACCATCGTGTGGCCACTCGGGAAAGACGGTCCCGAGGCCGAGACGAGTTGGCGGACCGGGGGCCGAGGTAGGGGAACGAGTTCCTTGATGACGTCGTCCAGGACGAAGGCACCCAGCGCCATCACGGCGTAGAAGATCGGGAAACGAACGTCCTTGGTCGCTATGTAGGAGTAGACGGCCATCCCCAAGAGGACGATGAGGCCAAAGGCCGTCGACCCGAAGATGCTGAAGAACTTCATGACCGGCGTGAAAGATCCGGTACGGAAATTGAGGATGAAGTCGAGTACCGGAGTGTCGAAGAACTTGCGAATGACCCGGGGCACGACTTCGTCGATGATCACCGCCGCAGCCCAGAACGTGAGGATCAGAAGGATCACGCCGCCGACGAAGATGAAGAACCCCTTCACCTTGGCGTCTTTGGTCGTGCCCGCCATCGCTTTCTGAACCATCCCAGTCCCTTCGCCGCCCCGCCGCCCGAATCTGTGCGGGATTGACCCCCTCACAGGTGATGATTCTTACAAAGAATCCTTTAGGGTCGCGCCCATCATGGGCAAGGAATGGGTCGACCGCGATGCAGCCCGGGTGTGGCACGGGTTCACGCAAATGACCAGCTACCCCGACAACGAGCCCGTCATCATCGAGCGGGCCCAGGGTGCGTACGTCTTCGATGTCGACGGCAACCGTTACCTCGACGCCATCTCTTCCCTGTGGGTGACCACCCTCGGCCATCGCGTCCCCGAACTGGATGCTGTGCTTACCGAGCAGATCGGATCCCTGGCCCACGCCACGCTCCTCGGGAACGGGGTGCGAGTGGTGATCGAGCTTGGCGAAGCTCTCGCAGAGGTCGTCCCTGTTGACGACCCCCACTTCCTCTTCGCATCAGACGGAGCGTCTGCGGCCGAGCAAGCCCTGAAGATCGCGTTCCAGTACTGGGTGAACACCGGAGTCGAGGGGCGCACGACCTATCTCGCGTTCGGCGATGCGTACCACGGCGATACCGTCGGGTCACTATCCGTCGGAGGCGGAGGTTTCGGTACCGACCTCTTCGATCCGCTCCGATTCCCAGTGTTGCGAGCTCCCGGTTTCGACGATGCCGACTGCATGCAAGTAGCGGCCGCACTCATCAGGCAACACGCAAACACCCTGGCCGCTGTGGTTGTCGAACCGCTGGTGCAAGGAGCGGCTGGGATAAAGGTTTGTCCGCCGGCGGAGTTCGGTCACCTTCGAGATGCATGTGAGGAAACCGGCGCGTTGCTCATCTGTGACGAGGTGGCCACCGGCTTCGGTCGCACGGGCACGCTGTTCGCGTCGGAGCGCTGCGGTCTGCGTCCCGACATCATGGTCTTGGGGAAAGGGATCACGGGCGGTTACCTGCCGATGTCGGCAACCGCGGCCAACCGGCGCGTGTACGACGCGTTCCTAGGTGAGGACCTCTCGAGCAAGACGCTGTACCACGGACATTCCTATGGAGGTAATGCGCTCGCAGCCGCAGTAGCGCTAAAGCATCTGCAACTGCTTCGGGAGAACGACGTCTTGGACAACGTGCGCAAACGGAGCGTGCAGCTTCGCGAGTTACTCGACACCAAGGTCCGGCCGCTGCCGATCGTTAAGGACATCCGTCTCGAGGGTTTGATGTGCGGGGTGGAACTGGAGCCCTCTCATCGAAGAGGTCGGCGAGTCTGTGCGTCCGCGGTTCGTCGCGGGGTGTTGATCAGGCCTCTGGGCGATGTCGTTGTCCTGATGCCTCACCTAACGTTCAACGCGGACGAGATCGAGCAGATGGTCGATGCGCTCCACGAAGCGATCGTCGAGGAGATAGAAGAGTCCTCATGAGCGACTGGTTCGACCGAGCGAAGCAGCGCAACCACACGACCATGCAGGCTGGTCGCTGGCGTCGCGTCCGCGATCTGAAGGGTAGTGGGCCGGAGTTTGGAACCCCCGAGGGGAAGTCCATCGTCTCCTTCGCATCGAATGACTATCTCGGCCTTACTCAACATCCCGTCGTCATCGAAGCAGCGAAGGCCGCTCTCGATAGAGATGGTGCGGGGTCTGGGTCCGCCGCGCCTCATCGTTGGGGCTCGGTCGATCCACCGGGAGCTCGAAGAGGAACTCGCCGACTGGAAAGGCAAGGAGCGGGCTGTCCTCTTCCCCAATGGCTTCGCAGCCAACTTAGGTGTGTTGTCTGTACTCGGCACCAAGGGCACCCTCATCTGCTCGGACGAGCTCAACCACGCGTCGATCGTCGATGGGTGCCGCTTGGCCCGGGGAGAGACCTCGGTCTACCCCCATCGCGACATCGATGCTCTCGACGAAATCCTCACCAGCGCGGAGAAGCCCGCTCTCGTCATCAGCGATTCCGTCTTCTCGATGGACGGTGACGTCGCGCCGATCGACGATCTGACGAACGTTTGCGAGAGACATTCGGCCCTCCTGATCCTCGACGAGGCTCACGCTGTGCTCGGTCCCCATCCGAGCGCTACGGCCAACGTGGAGCGGATCCGGGTGGGGACACTGTCGAAGTTCCTCGGCTCGGCCGGTGGGTTCATCGCATGCGACGAGGAGTTCGCCGACCTTTTGATAAATGAGGCGCGCCCATTCATCTTCACGACCGCGGGAAGTCCCGCAGATGCTGCCGCCGCTCTCGCAGCGCTTCGCATCCTTCGGTCCGCGGAGGGCGAAGCGCTCGTAGAACGCCTGCGAGCTCATGTTGAGCTCATCCGGCCAGGGCATCCCTCCCCAATCGTTCCCATCGTTGTCGGCGAGGAAGACCGCGCGGTCGAGGTGTCGCGCAAGCTCGAGGAGATGGGCTACCTGGTGCCTGCGATCCGCCCACCGAGCGTTCCTCCTGGGACATCACGTCTCCGCCTCACGCTCTCCGCCGCGCATACCGACGATCATGTCGAAGGCCTGATGACGGCACTCGACTTCGTTCTCGGAGGTCAGACTGCTTACTAGAACGGTCTTCGTTACGGGGACGGGGACCGAGATCGGCAAGACGTGGGTCACCGCCGGAGCGATCCGGGTCCTTCGCCGGCGAGGTGTCGAGACACACGCTCGGAAGCCTGCGCAATCCTTCGAACCTGGAGCCGGATCGACGGACGCAGAGATCCTGGCGTCCGCCAGCGACGAAAAGGTGGAGGCCGTCTGTCCGGAACACCGTTGGTATGGCGTTCCGCTGGCTCCACCCATGGCGGCCGAGGTGCTCGAGCTCGAGCCGTTCTCGATCGCGGATCTCGTGGATGAATTGAATATCCCGGAGACGGGGATCACCTTCGTGGAGGGGGCAGGGGGGCCGCGATCGCCTCTCGCAGATGACGGTGATTCGGCAGACCTGGCGGAGGCCATCGGAGCCGACACCATCTTGCTGGTCGCTGATCCCGGCCTCGGGACCATCAACGCGGTACAGCTGTCTCGCGACGCGTTCGGAGAGAGTGACGTGATCGTGTTCCTCAATCGTTACGATGCACGCTCTGACCTGCATGTACGCAATCGAAGGTGGTTAGAGGAAGTCGCAGGGCTATTCGTGGTCGTCGATTGCGAGGAGCTCATCGATAGGCTGGCCGAGGAGGTGGGATGAGCACGGCAAGAGAACTGCTCGACGGCGCTCGAACGGCACTCCTCGATGAGGGCCGGGATCTGAAGCTCGAAGAGCTGGCCGCTCTTGCCGAGCTCCCCGATGCGGAGGTGCCCGGTCTTGCGGCGTTAGCGCACGAGGTTCGTCTTGCACGCTGTGGCCCCGAGGTCGAGGTCGAAGGCATCCTTTCTGCGAAGACGGGCGGCTGTCCCGAGGACTGTCATTTCTGTTCGCAGTCATCAAAGTTCTCGGACTCTCCCGTCCGCGCCACTCCGATCCTGGATATGGGCGAGATATTGGAGGCCGCGCGCGAGACTCAGCGACTCGGCGCTTCCGAGTTCTGCATCGTTGCTGCGTTGCGCGGCCCCGATCAGCGCATGATCGATCAAGTTTTGGAAGCGACACGGCTCGTCAATGCCGAGACCGGGTTGAACGTGGCCGCAAGCCTGGGGATCCTGACCAAAACTCAAGCACGACAGCTTGCCGGGGGTGGAGTGCATCGCTACAACCACAACCTCGAAACCGCACGCTCTTACTTCCCGCAGATCGTCACCACCCACTCGTGGGAGGAGCGTTACGAAACCTGCATGCTCGTGAGGGAAGTCGGGATGGAACTCTGTTGTGGAGCGATCATCGGGATGGGTGAAACGGTCGAGCAACGGATCGAGTTGATCGCTCAACTACGAGATGTTGACCCGGCTGAAGTGCCGCTCAACTTCCTGAACCCGCGGCCCGGTACTCCCCTCGAAGATCGTTCGCTCGTTCCCGCTCTTGAAGCGATCAGATGGATCGCTCTGTTCAGGCTCGGGCTACCAGAAGTGATCCTTCGGTATGCAGGGGGCCGCGAGGTCACTCTCCGCGAGCTCCAGGCGCTGGGGATGACATCCGGGATCAACGCGCTGATCGTCGGCAACTACCTCACGACATTGGGGCGCGAGCCGCAATCCGATCTTCAGATGCTCGACGACCTCAAGATGCCGATCGGGGTTCTCTCGAAAGTCATATGAATCACGTCTCCGCTCGGAACTGCGCGTCATTTCCCCTGAAACGAGCAGAGACGTGATGTTCTGTGTCTGGTGCGGTCGTCCGGGGGCCGAATGCGATGGTTCCTGTCGCAGAGAACTCGATCCCCCGAGGTTCTGCCCAGAATGTGGCAAGAAGCTGATCGGGCAGGTAACGCCCACCGGCTACAAGGCCCGCTGCAAGAAACACGGCCCTGTATGAACGCATCGCGAACTTAGATCTCTCTAAGCAATTCAAGAAATCGGGTCGGAAATGGGGAGGCCGCGACGGTACGGTGGCGGTTGAAACTTATGGAAGCGGACAACTTTAGGAGGGTTCTCAGATGTTGGAGCGTTTAGCGCGCGCGTGCTACCGCAGGCGGTGGCGCACATTGCTCGTATGGATCTTGGTCATGGTCGGCGCGAACGCGTTCGCCGGCACTGCAGGTGGAGATTTCTCACAGGATTTCTCGCTGCCGGGAACGGACTCGCAAGCGGCATTCGATCTTCTCGAGGAGAAGTTCCCGCAACAAGCGGGTGATACGGCAGACATCGTTTTCAAGGCCGAGCAAGGTGTCGATGATCCCTCCGTTCGAGAACGGATCGAAGCATTGTTGGCCGAGCTTGGAGAGGTAGATCGGGTCGCCAAGCGCGACAACGGCGAGCCCGCCATCGAATCGCCATATTCCGAACAAGGTCAAGGGCAGATCTCTGAGGATGGGACGATCGCTTTCGCGACGGTCCACTTCACCTTCGTTGAAGGCACCCCGGTTCCCCCCGAGACCGGTGACGAGATCGTTGCGCTGGTCAACAAGGCCGAGGGCGACGGTCTGAACATCGAAGCCGGTGGCCCAGTCATCGTGTTCTCCGAGTTCGAAGAACCCGGTGCCACTGAAGGCATCGGTCTGCTCTTCGCGATCCTGATCCTGTTGGTCGCATTCGGGTCCGTCCTTGCGATGGGTCTGCCGATCGGCATCGCTCTGTTCGGGATCGGCATCGGCATGGCACTCATCACACTCTTCGCCAACTTCTTGAGCGTCCCAGAGTTCACTCCCCAGCTTGCCTCGATGATCGGTCTGGGAGTCGGAATCGACTACGCGCTGTTCATCGTCACCCGTTATCGCGAGCAGCTGCACAAGGGGCTGGACCCCGAGCAGGCGACGATGGTCGCCATCACGACCTCGGGCAAAGCCGTGCTGTTCGCCGGCACGACGGTTGTGATCTCGTTCCTCGGCATCCTGCTGATGGGATTCGAATTCGTCGAAGGTGTTGCGATCGGTGGGGCCGCGACCGTCGCAGTGACGATGATCGCGTCGGTCACTTTGCTCCCCGCGCTGCTGGGCTTCGTAGGTCGCAACGTCGACAAGTGGCGTCTACCTTGGTTCCATCGGGACGAGTCCTCGCCGAAGGAGACATGGGCGCGGCGCTGGAGCCACGTGATCCAGAAACGTCCCTGGACCGCCGCCATCGCTGGGCTCACCGTCTTAGTCGTGATGGCGATCCCGGTGTTCTCCATCAGGCTCGGCTTCGCCGATGCAGGATCTGGCGCTCCCGACAGGAGCAGCCGCAAGGCTTACGACCTCCAGGTCGAAGGCTTCGGCCCCGGATTCACCGGTCCGCTCCTCCTCGCCGCCGAGGTGAACTCACCCGACGATCTGGCCAACCTGGAGAGTCTCGGCCAGGCGTTGCAGCAGACAGAAGGCATCGCGTTCGTGGCGCCTCCACAACCGAATGAAGCTGGTGACGCGGCGATCATGGTCGCCTTCCCGACCACTTCCCCGCAGGACGATGCCACGACGCAGCTCGTCAAAAAGGTTCGAGACGAGGTGATCCCCCAGGCGGCGGGTGGCACGGATGTTTTCGTGGGCGGACTCACCGCAGGGACTGTGGACTTCAGCCAGGCGAACGCCGACAGGCTGCCGATCCTGTTGTCAGTTGTCATCATCCTGTCGTTCTTGCTACTGGTCGTGGTGTTCCGCTCGATCGTCGTCCCGATCAAGGCAGCGATCATGAACCTGCTGTCGATCGGCGCGGCATACGGCGCGATCGTCGCGGTCTTCCAGTGGGGTTGGCTAAAGGACTTCTTCGGGGTGGAGACCACGGGGCCGATCGCTGCATGGGTCCCGATGATGCTGTTCACAATCCTTTTCGGTCTGTCCATGGACTACGAGATCTTTCTCCTGTCGCGGATCCGTGAGGAGTACGTGCGGTTGAAGGACAACAAACTGGCGGTCGTTAACGGACTTGCTGCCACGGCACGCGTCATCACTGCGGCTGCAGCCATCATGGTCGTCCTATTCCTCACGTTCGTGTTCGGTTTCGAAGAACGAGAGATCAAGTTATTCGGGCTGGGCCTCGCCGTGGCGATCCTCGTCGATGCAACGCTGGTACGCATGGTGCTCGTCCCGGCCACGATGGAGCTGCTCGGCGACGCGAACTGGTGGCTACCGAAGTGGCTGGATCGGATCCTCCCCAAAATCCAGATCGAAGGCGAGGAACAGGTCGTAGAACACGTCCTTGAGGAGACTGGAGGGCGGCATCCGGAGCCAGAGCCGGACCCGGCTCAGAGTTGAAGTAGTTCCTTTAGAGAAGCGACGTCGGTTTCACCTGACGGCAAGCGAGGGATCGCTGCCGTCAGGTATACGTCCTTCGGAACCTTGTAGTGCGCAGACTGTTGCTTGACGTAGAGGCGCAGTTCATCCGGGGTGGGAAGGTCGCCTGAGGTTGGAACTACAACGGCGACCGTCCGCTCTCCCCACATCTCATCGGGCACGCCGAACACCGCGCATTCCGAAACCAGAGGGTGGTCGGCGAGAACCGCTTCGACATCGGCCGGCAGAACCTTCTCGGCTCCCGTATTGATCACGCCATCAGCCCGACCCAGGACCTCGAGCCTCCCGTGCTCCAACCGGCCGAGATCGCGCGTCTCGAACCATCCATCGCGCAACCGCGCGTTAGTCAGCTCTGGGGCCCCGCGGTAACCCGTCATAAGCATCGGACCCGAGATCTCGACATGTGAGCTCTCACCGATGCGAACATGCACGCCCTCCAGGGTGATGCCGTCGTACACAACCCCTCCGCAAGTTTCGGTCATCCCGTATCCGCGAACGAGATTCACGCCCGCCCTCGCTGCACGTTCGACGAGTTCTGGAGGAACCGCGGCCCCCCCGACGAGAACCGCCTTGAACTTGGTCAGATCGACACTCGCATCAAGCACCTTGCGCAACTGCGTTGGAACCAGCGACACCAACGTTGCATCGGCGTTCTCGATCTCCTTCGGGTCGAAGGTATCCACGAACACTGGGTCGGATCCGATGAGCTGCGAGCGCACGAGGATCGAGAACCCTGCGATGTGGTTAAGCGGCAAGCAACACAGCCAGCGATCGGTATCCGTTACTCCCAAGCGCTTGTGACTTGCCGCTGAGGCAGCGCGCAATGCTCCGTGAGACAGCTCGACCGGTTTCGGGATCCCGGTTGTTCCACTCGTGGAGAGCACGACAGCGGTGCCCTCAGGGACGGGCTCGGAATCCGACAGTTCGATCCGCCCCTCACCGGAGATCAACAGATGGGGTCGGCTCACCGAGAGGATCCATTCGATCTCCCGGGCAGGAAGGCGGGAGTCGATCGGCATCACCGCATGGCCCTCGTCCCAGAGCTCTCGGACGGCGGCCGCGGAGCGTTCACCCTCCGTAAGCCGGAGAGCCACGAGCGACGGCCCTTCAAGGTTTCCCGACACCACCTGCTACGGTACTAGAAACGTATGAGTTATCACTCAGGAGTCGATACTTCTATGGTGCAATGGCAGACGGCCGGTGAATACCAAGACATCTTGTACTCCAAGGCCGAGGGCATCTCCAAGATCACGATCAACAGGCCCGAAGTACGCAACGCGTTCCGTCCCAAGACCCTCTTCGAACTGGCCGAAGCGTTCAACGACTCGAGGGACGATCCCGAGATCGGCGTCATCATCTTCACCGGACAGGGGCCAGAAGCGTTCTGCTCGGGTGGGGATCAGAGGGTCCGGGGCGACGACGGCTACAAGGACGACAAAGGCATCGGGCGGCTCAATGTCCTCGACCTGCAGGTGCAGATCCGCAGGACGCCGAAGCCGGTCATCGCCATGGTCGCCGGTTATGCGATCGGTGGGGGTCATGTGCTACACGTCGTTTGCGACTTGACCATCGCCGCCGACAACGCGCGGTTCGGCCAGACCGGACCGAAGGTCGGTTCCTTCGACGGTGGTTACGGAGCGGGCCTACTCGCTCGCATGGTCGGCCAGAAGAAGGCGCGCGAGATCTGGTACCTCTGCGAGCAGTACGACGCTGAGGAAGCACTCCGGATGGGACTCGTTAACAAGGTCGTCCCGCTCGACGAACTCGAAGCAGAAACGGTTAAGTGGGCCAAGAGGATGCTCGAGATGAGTCCTTTAGCGTTGCGGCTGCTGAAGGCGTCGTTCAACGCCGACACCGATGGGCTCGCCGGTGTACAGCAACTAGCCGGTGATGCCACTCTCCTTTACTACTTGTCCGAGGAGGCGCAAGAGGGCCGTAACGCATACGTCGAGAAGCGCAAGCCTCAGTTCGACAAGTTCCCGAAAAGACCGTGAACGTCTGGGTCGAAGCGATTCGACCGCGCACCCTTCCGGCAGCGATCTCTCCTGTTCTCGTTGGGACGGCTGCGTCCGACAACTTCATCGTCTGGCGCTTCGCCGCCGCGTTGGTCGTGGCACTTGCGATCCAGGTTGGGGTGAACCTCGCGAACGATCTGTTCGACGCGCAGAGGGGCGTTGATACGGAGCTGCGCGTCGGGCCGCGCCGCGTGACCGCAGCTGGCCTGGTGAGCCCGAAGCAGATGCGTGTTGCGATGGTCATCGCGTTCGGGGTCGCTGCTATCGCGGGACTCGCCCTCGCGATCTGCGTGAACCTGTGGCTGCTCGCCGTCGGAGCGGCGAGCTTCGTCGCAGCGCTCGCCTATTCGGGTGGGTCTAGGCCCTACGCCGCCCTTGGCCTCGGCGAGGTCTTCGTCTTCGTGTTCTTCGGCTTGGTCGCGACCGTGGGCTCTTCGTTCGTGCAGGACGAGCAGATCCACCAGATCGCGTACGTTGCAGCGATACCGGTGGGACTCCTCGCTACCGCGATCCTCGTCGTGAACAACCTTCGAGACACCGAGACAGACAGGGCAGCCGGAAAGAGAACACTTGCCGTGCGACTCGGAGAGCGCAAGACGCGATTGCTCTATCAAGCTCTCGTGGTTGTGGCTTTCCTCGACACCGGAGCGGTCGTAGCAGTCACTCGTACGCGCGCTCCCCCTTCTCGCCCTGATCGCGGCCCCCCTGGCCGTCGGACCAGTAAATGCGGTCCTTCGCTCGCGAGAGCCCTCCGGATTGATCGGAGCACTAGCCGGCACGGCACGGTTACAGCTCGCCTACTCGGGCCTCTTAGCGGTGGGGTTGTGGGCATGGAACTGATCCCATTCCGAATCCCGCTCAAAGTCCGCTTCAGAGGTGTGGCGGAACGCTACGGGATGCTGGTCGGTGGCAGTCAGGGTTGGGGCGAGTTCTCGCCCTTCCTCGACTACGCGCCTCCCGCTACGGCCACTTGGGCAGCGGCTGCGCTCGAGGCGGCGGACAAAGGGTGGCCACGACCGATGCGTAGACGGATCCCGGTCAACACGACGATCCCTGCTGTCTCGGCTGAGGTGGCGCACGAGATGACCAAGGCCTCTGGATGCACCACGGTGAAGGTGAAAGTTGCAGAAGGTGACGACGAAGCACGGGTAGAGGCGGTGCGTGACGCTCTCGGTCCAAACGGAAAGGTCCGGATCGATGTCAACGGCGCTTGGTCGGTAAGCGAGGCGATCGAGAACATCAAGAACCTCGATCGCTACACGTTGGAGTACGTAGAACAACCCGTCGCAACGCTCGAAGAGATGGCGGAGGTGCGACTCCGGGTCGACGTGCCGCTCGCCGCTGATGAATCGGTTCGCAACGCGGAGGATCCGCTCCGGATCCGAGGTCTGGAAGCCGCGGACATCGTTGTCTTGAAGGTTCAACCTTTAGGCGGGGTAAGGCGCTGTCTGGAGATCGCCGAAGCGTGCGGTTTGCCCGTCGTCGTGTCGTCGGCGGTCGAGACGTCGATAGGTCTGGCCGCGGGGGCCGCGCTCGCAGCCGCGCTCCCCGACCTTCCATATGCCTGCGGACTCGGAACCTTGAGTCTTTTGGAGGGGGACGTTGCCGATCGTCCCTGTGTGCCTCTCAACGGAGAGATCCCTGTGCGCAGACCCGAAGTCGATCCCGACGCGGTCGAGCCATATCGCTTGGACGGTGACGAAGCGCACGAGATGCACATGCGATTCCGAACCGCGGTCAGTTACACGGAGAGAGCATGAAGCCACGGATCCCATCGGAGGCACTGGCTCTCGTTCTCGTAGACGAGCTGGCACGCAACGGCATCGAACACGCGTGCATCGCCCCCGGAGCGCGTTCGACACCGGTAGCACTTGCGCTTGTGAGTCACCCATCGATCACGGTTCATGTGATGCTCGATGAACGAAGCACTTCGTTCCTCGCGTTGGGGATCGCCAAAGCGACGCGCAAGCCGGCAGTTGTCCTGTGTACATCGGGAACCGCAGCCGCGAACTTCACGCCTGCAGTGCAAGAGGCATCGCGCTGGCGGGTTCCGATGATCGTCCTCACCGCCGACCGGCCACCTGAGTTGAGGGCAACCGGAGCGAACCAAACGATCGATCAGATCAAGATGTTCGGTGACGCTGTCCGCTGGTTCTGCGAGGTGGGGGTGCCGGAGGGTCAGGTCGACGAGCGACCCAATGCCTACTGGCGGTCGGTCGCTTGCCGCGCCGCGACGACCGCATCGGGCTCTCCTCCCGGCCCCGTTCACCTCAACCTGGCGTTCCGCGAGCCATTGATGCCCGCTGAGGATGCTGTGCTCGACCTCGATCTCGAGGGCCGCGCATCCGAAGCACCTTGGGTTGAGATCGCGACGACGCGTGCATCGGCAGACGACGTCGCGGCGCTCGCATCGACGCTTCGCGCTTACGAGCGCGGAGTAATCGTGGTCGGAGCGACGGAGGGACCCACCGACGCCCTCATCGAGATCGGCGCGAAGCTCGGCTGGCCGGTACTCGCGGACCCGTTGTCTCAGGCCCGACACCTCGGTGGTCTCTGTACGTACGACCTCTTCCTGCGGGATCAAGATTTCGTCGAAGCCCATCGTCCCGACGTCGTGCTCCGCACCGGATCGATCAACATCTCTAAGGCACTGAGCGCATACGTTGCTCAAGCACCTCGCCAGATCCTCGTTGACCCCGACGGCGAGTGGCTCGACGCAGACCGTTCGACCACTGATCTGATCGTCGCGGAACCGGCTGACCTACTCGTCGCGCTGGCGGAACAACTCGATGTCACAGCAACACCCGGATGGCTCGACCCCTGGGTGCAGGCCGAGGCTGCCGTCAACAAAGTGATCGATGACGGATTGGCCGGGGAGGGATTGAGCGAACCCCTAGTTGCGAGGTTGTTAGTCGATGCCCTCGAAGACGGCAGCAACCTCGTCGTCGGAGCATCGATGCCGATCCGCGATGTCGAGTGGTTCGGGCAACCTCGCGCCTTGGTCAGTTTCTACGCGAATCGCGGAGCCAACGGGATAGATGGCTTCGTGTCGACCGCACTCGGCGTTGCACTTGGCAGCGGTCGACCGACGTGGGGATTGTGCGGAGACCTAACCCTGTTGCACGACTCCAATGGGTTGCTCGGAGCGCATGACGCGGATCTCACCTTGGTCGTCATCAACAACGACGGTGGAGGGATCTTCTCGTTCCTACCCCAAGCCGGCGCCGACGGGTTCGAGAAGTTGTTCGGCACACCTCAGGGCCGCGACCTCGCGAAGCTCGCCGCATTCCACGAGATCGAGCATGTTCTTGTCGAAGATCGAGGATCGTTCCTCGAAGCGATACGGGGGCCGCGCGGCGTACGGATGGTCGAAGTGCGCACAGAAAGGGACGCCAACGTCGAGTTGCACCGAACCTTGAACGCGAAAGTGGCGGAGGCCATGAAGCGCCTCCGCCACAGTTGAATCTCGTTTCGACTAGATGGTTCCGAAGAGGCCGATGATCGTTTCGAGGACCTTGTCGCCGACACAGCGGTCGATCGCGTAGGAATCCTCGTAGTTCACGAAGGCCACACCACCAGCAGCGAAGCCGAGGCCCTGCTGGCCCACCGGATGCAACTCGAAGCTCTGCGGCATGTAGCCCAGGGCATCGTTCATCTGGCCCAAGGGCATGGTGATCACCGCACCCGACTTCTCCTTGATCGTGTTGGAGACGTTCGAGAAAATCTCACCTGGGGCCGCGCTTACTGCGAAGAGGTTTCCGATCCGCGCTGCGGAGGCCGGCAGCTCGACCGATGCTGCGGAAGCCGAAGCACACGGAGCTGTGTCGGGGCTCTTCCCGGTGCGGACCTCAGACGGTTGCGGCACGAACTTGCGGTCAAAGAATCCTGGGACGCCAAGGGCGCTTAGCGGCACGTTGGTGGCCGGCTGGATCCACGTCGTCTGCGCGTACTTCACTTCCGTGTTCTCCAGTTGCATTCCGTCGAGCGTGTCAGGGATCAAAGCTGACAAACCAAGGCCAGCGTTGCGCCCCCCGCCCGACATGTTCCCGAGCCCGGTCATGAAGTACAGCCCGGTCCCACCGAAGCGGTCCTCTACGCTCTTGTTGAACTTCGAAGGCCAATCGGCGTGTGCAACGCCACCATTGGTGCCCCAGCTGGTCGGGTGGCCGGCGTAGGCGCCGATCGTCGCGATCACATCGGGGCTGCCCTGGTTCGGCTGGCCGCTGTTACCTTCGGTTGCAACCGCTCGCAGCCAGGTTAGCTGCTGCTCCTCGGCGCTACGGTAGGTATCACGGCGCTCGCCATTGAATGGACGGGCGAGCTCCTCACCGGCCTCGAGGATCGCAGGCTTCATGTTCGAGATGGCCTCGCGGATGCTGGTCTTGATCCCCTCGGAGATCTGCGTCATGTACCAGTCGGGAACGAAGCCCCAACCCCCGAGGAACTCCGGTGCGGCATGCGAGTGCGTAGCACCGATGATGATGCCTTCCTTCTCCAGACCCAGCGTGGGGTCGGAGGCAAGCTCAGCGGTGATCTGCTTGATGCCACAGTCGGTGCACTTGCTTGCGTAATCCCACAGGTAACCCTCGGCGTCGATGATCGTCATCGTCAGGGTCTTGCCGTTCGAGCCCTTCACCGCGAAGGAACGGATCCACAATCCATAGCCGGTGTTCGGATCACCGTCGACGCCTCCGTTCACGCCGTCCTCGGTCTCGTCATACTCGTCGAAGGTGTGGATCGGGTTCATCGGGCCGATCCCAAAGCCACCCATGTAGATGCAGTTCGGGTTCTCGGGCCATGGCGAGCCAGTCGAAGCAAGGTGGTTCGCCGAGTCGGGCAGTTGTGTGAAGAAGTTCTCGGAGAGCGTGCTGCATTTGTCCATGTCGCGCTCCCAGACATCTTCGGGACCCGGCTGCGGCGTCATCGAGACCTTCGCCGCACCCGCTAGCACCGATCCAGCGGGAGCGTTGGCGATTGTGACTTCCCCCCCGCCTTCTTCGCCTTCAGCCTGCAGGTTGGCCTTCTCAGCGCCCACGGTGGGTAACTGGACATCGGTCTTGTCGGCCACTGGCACCAGGCCGGACCCTGCCCACGCGAGGCCAACGCTGAGCATCCCCACGAGTAGGGACGTAAACAGGTAACGGAGGGGACCTCTCATCGAATGTGACTCCTTCTAGAAACCGGCGATAGGTGCGCGCGGGACATGGTTTTCCCGGCGCTGAAGTGTCAGTTTCGACGCCTTATGCCCGATTCCTCACGACTGGGCGAACTTTCCTAGTACGGCCCTAGGCCCCTTCGAGGGCCGACATCATGGCGTGGAACTTGATGCGGGTCTCCTCGAGCTCGTCCTCCGGCTCCGAAGCCGCGACGATGCCTCCCCCTGCAAACAGGCGGCCACGGGTGCCGTCTATCTCTGCACAACGGAGGGCGATCCCCCACTCGCCGTCGCCCGCTGCGTCGACCCAGCCGACCGGTCCGGCGTAACGGCCACGGTTGAGGCCTTCAATGGTGCGGATCGTCTCCAGGGCTGACTCCCTTGGGGTTCCACACACAGCCGCCGTCGGGTGGAGGGCCGCCGCGATCTCGAGCGCATTTACCTCTGCGGAGAGTTGCCCCGTGACGTCCGTCGCGAGGTGCTGGACGTTGGCGAGTTTCAGCAGCCGAGGCTCGGAAACCGTCAGCTCGGAACACATCGGGCCCAACACATCGCGGACGGAATCGACCGCGAGTACATGTTCGTCGAGGTCCTTCTCTGACGTGAGCAACGCTCGGCCAAGGACGTCGTCTTGAACACCCATGGCTCTCGGTGCGGAGCCGGCGAGTACGAGCGACTGAACGACCGACCCTTGCTTCCTGATCAACAGCTCCGGGGTCGCACCGATGAAGCCGTCGACCGCGAATGTGTAGCAGTCGGGGAAGCGCGCGTAGAGCCGCGAAAGGATGGTTCTCACGTCGAACGGTGTCTTCGACCAGATATGTATGTCGCGTGCCAGGACTACTTTCTTGAGCTCTGTGCCCTCTATGGCTTTGACGGCGCGTGCGACTGAATCCAACCAATCGACCTCCGACACGGAGGACCCGGCGTAGCGGACCTCGAACACGGTCATCTCGATCTCGTCCGACAACGGGGTCTCGTCGAAACTCACGCTCCACGAGGCTGCATCATCGAATCCCATAGTTGTCGACGGCACCACCAGCACCGAGCCGGGGATGTCGGGATCGAAGGTGAAGCTTCCGAACGCGACCGGCCGTGGGGCATCCGGCTCCAGATGGAGTGAATCGAAGAACGACTCGAGTTCCTCCGTCGCGTCGCGGAATCGCGATGGACCGGTACCGGGTTCGATTCGAAGAGCATCTCCGCGCCCGACCATCACGCGGCCCCCATGAGCCCACATGAAGTCGCGGGGGCCGAAGGGCAACAGGAACGGACTGACGGATCCAGGCAACCAACTGGCCGAGAGGTTCATCTCAACCCCTCGTCGCCGTGATCAGCTGCGCGGCCCCCATGCCGAGGCTCCGCACTGCGACCTCGTGGAAGCCGGCATCGCGGAAGAGGACCTTCAACTCCTCGAACCCCGGCAGGTACACCGCCGACTCGGGCAGGTACTTGTATGCCTGCCTGTCCGACAGCAGTCCCCCTATGAACGGAACGACCTTCTGGAAGTAGACCTTGTGTCCGAAGCGCAGCACCTTCGAGTTCGGCTGGCCGACCTCGAGCACCGAGACCCGGCCCCCGGGCCTGATCACGCGGGCGAACTCGAGCAAGAGCGCCGGGATGCTGACGACGTTCCGGAGAGCGAAGCCGCAGGTGATCCCGTCCAGGCGAGACTCTCGTAACGGGAGTCGGAGCCCGTCGGCTTGCACCAAAGGAGCATCGGTCTTCGCCGCTTGGAGCATCCCCATTGACATGTCGAACCCGACTACGCGGCAACCCGCTGCTTCGATCTCTCGACAGAAGTCACCCGTGCCGCATGCAACATCGCCGACAAGATCACCTTCGTGCACCCTCAACGCGTCGATGGCCTTGCGCCGCCAACCGATATCCATCCCGAAGGTCATCACCCGGTTAACGAGGTCGTAGCGCGGGGCGATGCGGTCGAACATCTGTTGGACGGTGCGCTCCTTATCCTCCTCGCGAGGCAGCGTCACTAGGACCACCTGCTCTCTGCCTGCACCGCCGCGATCTCGGGGCCGCTTCCTTCGGCTTCGATGCGGGCACGAGCCTCCTCGAGCAGCACTCGCTCGAAGTGATGTCCTACCAGAGACGTCGTTGCCGGCAGCATCTCTTTGAACGCTGCGACGAGTTTGGCGGCCGCAGCTTCATCGTCCGGCTCTTGCGCCCGGATCGGATCGCGGACGAAACGAAGGAACATCTCCACCGCTCGGGTCGCAATCGTGCGCATCGCTTCATCGTGTTCACGCGCGAGAGCCAATAGCTCCGAGAGCGGAAGGCCAGTGCCGAGGAGTCGGAGGCCCGCTGCTACGACGGCTACGTCGCCCGGCGTGTAGCGCGGCTCGCCCTCCACCATCGTTGCGACCAGTAGCCCCTCCCGCTGGATCGCTTCCAGTAGCGATGGGGTCACCCCGGTCCGCGCTGCCACTTCATCCAGGGTCAGTAGCTCCCCATCGTCCGGGCGGTCTCCGATCACGGCCTCCACAAGGGCCTGGTCGGCCTCGTCGATGTCGCCGTCCAGAAGAGCTCGTATCGAACCGAGCGTGAAGCCCTTGTCTTTGAGCTCTCGGATCCGCTGGAGCCGCTCGAGATGGGAAGCCGAGTACCAGGCGACCCGACCGTCCCGCTGCGGCTGAGGCAGCAAGCCCTTGGACTGATAGAAGCGAACGGTGTCCACGCTCACCCCAGCCTGCGACGCCAAAGCATCCACCCGATATCTCATGAGTAACCACTCTACGAGTGCTTACTCGATAAATCGAACCGCCCCTAGGCAGGGAGCTTCCAGGGGATGGCCGGGGCGTGTCGAAACGTTCAGGCATGACTAGAAAACTGGCAGTTCTCATCGCGTTTGCCCTCCTCACCGGTGCCCTGGTTTCGTCGGGTTCGGCGGTCGCTGCAGAGGTCCCTGAAGGCGCCACATGGGAGCAGATCTGGTTCCCGTCCGGCGACGGGACGATGCTGCACGCTGACGTGTTCCTACCGAAAGACCGTCGCGTTAACGACCAGCACCCGGTGATCCTTTCGATCGGTCCCTACTTCGGCACCAACGCGCTGAACGGTGGACCGACCGAGTCTGGTCCGATCGCTCGCTTCGCGGACATGGTCGATGGCGGAAAGATCTTCGAACGCGGTTACGCCTATGTTCAGGTCGACTCACGCGGCTACGGCGCTAGCGAAGGTTGCTACGACTACGGCGGTCACGGCGAGCAGCTCGATGCCGTTTCGGCCATCGAGTGGGCCGCTCGGCAGCCATGGAGCAATGGCAAGGTCGGCATGTGGGGCAAGAGCTACGACGCGTGGACACAAGTCATGGCGCTCGCGCATAAGCCCGATGGTCTCGCCGCTGCGGTCGTCCAGTCACCTATCGACGACGGTTACAAGATCGCATTCATGAACGGCGTCCACTACAACTCCGGTTGGTACGCCACGCCCGCGCTCTATGGTGGTTACGACCTGGCGCCGGCGAGCGTGAACGATTCGCCGCCAGAGGAGTTCCTCTACCCCGCCAAAGGAACGGCGACGGATCCTTCCTGCTACGTGAAGCACCCGGCGCTGTCGAACGTGACTTACGAGAAGGACTCTCCTTACTGGCAGGAACGTGAGGTTTCCGGGCAGGCACGTCTCGCGGAGGTTCCGATCATGTGGTCACACGGTTTCCTCGACGCGAACACCAAGCCCGACAACTTCATGGACACCTGGCAGGGATACCGCGGCTGGCATCGCGGATGGTTCGGCCAGTACGACCACGTACGCGGCAACGAATCCGACTTGATCGGTCGCGACGGATTCCTTGAAGAGGCGATGACCTTCTTCGATCACTTCCTCAAGGGCGAACCACTTCCCGAGTACCCAGACCGCGTTGAGGTACAGGACGGCGAAGGTCTGTGGCGCACCGAGGGTGAGTGGCCCCCGTCCGATGCCGATTACGACCGTGGGAAGCTCCCTCTTATCGGCGGTTCTTACGCCGATGACGGAGGTAACACGGCGTCGGAAGGCGCTGGGGTATGGACCATCACCGACCCTGCCCCTTATGACGTTCGCTTCGCCGGCACTCCGGTGGTCGATGTACGGATCGAGACGCTGGTACCCAACGCCAACCTGGTGACCTTGCTCTACGACGTCTCGCCGGATGGGAAGGCTCGCCTCATCTCAGAGGGCGCCTATCTCCTCGAAGAGGGCGGCCGGACAACCTTCGAGCTGTATCCCCAAGACTGGGTCCTGCGTAAGGGCCACCGCTTCGGGGTGCTGCTCTCGAGCAGCGACACCATCTGGTTCCAGACCTATCCGACGCAGACCCCGGTCACGATCCTCGGGGGCAAGCTCGAGCTTCCCTTCCTCAAGTACGAGCGTCACTCGAACCTAGAGGGAGGTCCGGCCGAGGCCATGGGTGGAGTACCCGAGCTGAACGTGGAGAAGTCAGTGATCAAAGACTCAACCAAGAAAGCCGACTGGCCCCCGCGAGCAACGAGCCGATAGGTACTTGTATCTGGTTAATGTCGCACCAGGTTGATACGGTCGAAGTATGGAAGCACAAACTTGGACGTCGATAGGGCTGCTCGCGGCGACGCTTTTCGGGACCCTTTTTTACCTGGGTGGCAGGATCGACTCCCTGGGCGACCGCATCGATTCCATGGGAGCCCGGATCGACTCCCTGGGTGAGCGCATCGACGCCCAGTCGGCCCGGGTAGACACGATGAGCGACCGCATCGTCCAAGTCGGAGCCAAGATCGAGCTTCACCTTCGACACCACGCCGGTTAGTTCGCGGAGGCCGCTTGTTCGCGCGAGGAACCGACCCAGGTTAGAAGCTCGGCCGGCTCCATGAAGTTCAGGATGCGCTCGCGTGGGATGCCGGCGGTGATCGCGGCTGCTAGCGATAGGTCGATGTTGTACAGCTCTGGTATCGAGTGAGCGTCGGTTCCGATCGAGAACATGACCGGGTACTCCTTGGCCATCATCAGCATCTCGATGTTGAAGTCCTGGCGGTCGGGCTGGGCGTTGATCTCGAAAGCTTTCCCGTAGCGCGCTCCTTCCCCAACAACGCGTTCCCACTCCCCTTGCACGCCTTTGCGAACCCCGAACATCCGGCCTTGGGGGTGCCCGATGATCTGAACCTCCGGGTGCCGCATCGCGCCCATGAGGCGATCCGTCTGATCAGTCTTGACTCGAAGTTTCGAGTGAAACGAACCGACGCATAGGTCGAGTGTCTGCAACGCTTCGGGTTCCATGTCGACCTGGCCAGCGGTGTCGAAGTTCAACTCGATGCTTCGTAGGACGAGAAGCTCGGCCCCCAGCTCCTCGAGTTGGAGATTCAACTCTTCGATCTCTTGGACCTGAGCCGCCAACCTCTCTTCGTCCATGCCGCCGGCGATCCGAAGCCCTTTGGAATGATCGGTGATCGCGATGTATGAGTAGTTGAGTTCCACCGCTCCACGCGCCATAGCGGCGATCGACTCGACACCGTCGGAGTGAACCGAGTGCATCTGTAGATCGCCGCGCACGGCCTCTTTCCACTCGGGATGGTCAGCAAGGACCTTGCGTGCCTCGGCCATCGTCTGGAATCCCAACCGAAGCTCGTCTCGTTCCTCCTCCGGAGGTGGGTCGTCGAGCAGTTCGTGGATGATTCGAGCCACCCAAGGGCCGACCGCCGGGAGCTCGGTCAGCGACCGGCCGCCCGCTTCAACCTCGGCGGCTTCCTCCGGCCACGAAAGTGCATGCCGCCCTGCCCTACGCAGCGCTCTCGCCTTGTTGTCCGCATGGTTCAGCGACGCGGCATAGAGGATGTCGGACAACCGTGCATTAGAAAGAGGCATTAGGTGACCTTACGGGCGATGATTGGCTCATGAAGCTACCCGTGATGCCCCCGGTCGAACCGATGTTGGCCAAGTTGGAACGCGAGATGCCGATCGGAGAAGGCTGGCTGTACGAGCCGAAGTGGGACGGCTTCCGAGCGATCATCTTCCGGGATGGCGATGAGGTCCACATCGCGAGCCGCGACAAACGACCCCTGAACCGATACTTCCCGGAGATCATCGAGCCACTCATGGATGCCCTTCCGGAGCGCATCGTCGTCGACGGTGAGATCGTCATCTCGGGACCCGACGGACTGCAATTCGATTCCCTCCAACTCCGGATCCATCCCGCCGACTCGCGCGTTCAGATGCTTTCCAAGGAGATCCCTACATCATTCATCGCGTTCGATCTTCTCGCGCTCGACGACAGATCCTTGATGGATGCGCCGGCTAGCGAACGGCGATCGGTTCTCGCGGAACTTCTGCCTCTGGTCTCCACGGAGAAGTCGCCCGACCCTTTGACCATCACGTTGACACCGCAGACGACGGATCCAGCTGTGGGCAAGAAGTGGTTCGAAGGATTGGAGGCGTTCGGGCTCGATGGACTGATCGCTACGCGCGCCGAGAGCCCCTACTCGCCCGGTAAGCGAACGATGATCAAGATCAAACATCGCCGGACTGCCGACGTCGTGATCGGCGGCTACCGTCTCAACAAGACCAAGGACGGCATCGGTTCCCTTTTGCTGGGCGTCTACGACGATTCGGGCGATCTCCACTACGTCGGTCACACCTCTTCCTTCAAGGCCGCCGAACGCCGCGAACTCTTGACGCAGCTGAGCCAGCTGGAGAGCGACGCCGGATTCGGCCAACATGCGCGCAGTCCGGGCGGTCCCAGTAGGTGGACGGGGGGCAAGGACCTGTCGTGGGTCTCGATCGACCCCGTGATCGTCGCCGAGGTCGCTTACGACCACATGCAGGGTGAGCGCTTCCGACACGCCGCCACCTTCTTGCGATGGCGGGATGACAAGAAGCCAGCGGAGTGCACGTTCGACCAGCTCGAAGTCTGATGACAGACACCGAAGAGATCTTAGAGATCGACGGGCGTGAGGTCCGGATCAGTAATCCTGAGAAGGTCTTCTTCCCGGAAAATGGTGAGACCAAGCTCGACCTCGTCAACCATTACCTCGGTGTTGCCGATCCACTGATGCGAACCATGGGGGGCCGGCCGCTGTTGATGCAACGATTCCCCAACGGTGCGCTGGGATCGTCCTTCTTCCAGAAACGCGTGCCCGACTCCGCGCCCGCTTGGCTCGAGACAACGACCGTCGCAACCCCGAATGGAACCGAGTCGCGCGCTCTCGTCGCGGCAGACCTCGCCCATATCGCGTGGGCGGTCAACCTTGGGTGCCTTGGCTTCCACGTGTGGCCGTATCTCGCGGCCGAGCCGGAGGTGGCAGACGAGCTCCGATTGGATCTCGATCCGCAGCCTGGCACCGACTTCACGCACATACGTGCAGCGGCTGCTGAACTTCGGAAACTGCTCGACGAAGTTGGGATCGTTGGGTACCCGAAAACGACCGGGAATCGAGGGCTTCATGTGTATGTCCGGCTAGAACCTCGGTGGGACTCGTACGAGGTCCGCTCCGCGGCGGTGGCCGTTGCACGAGAGCTCGAGCGTCGTCGCCCAGACATCCTCACGGCCCAGTGGTGGAAGGAAGATCGGGGTGAGCGCGTCTTCGTGGACTTCAATCAGAACGCTCCCCATAAGACGGTATTCGGGGCATGGTGCGTGCGCGCCAGGGCCGGGGCGCAGGTTTCGACCCCCATCCACTGGGACGAGTTGGACACGATCCTTCCGGACGAGCTGACGATCGCGTCGGTGCCAGCGAGGCTCGCCGTCAACGGCGACCCGTGGCTCCAGATGAACGCTGATGCGCAGTCACTCGAACCTCTGCTCGCGATGAACGATCAGGATCTAGCGAATGGGCTGCAGGACGCGCCCTGGCCGCCGGTCTATCCGAAACAACCGGGCGAGCCACCGCGCGTATCCCGAAGCCGCGCTAAGAAATCCGACTAGCCGAACCCGTTCAACGCTGACGTCCGAAGATCTTGGCGATATCGCTCATGCGCGGATGATCCACCAGTTCATCGATCGAAATGGGAAGTGTTGCGCTCCAGTTCGACGGACCGAGCGTGCCCGGTTGGTTGTACCTGACGGTCGCCTCTAGCGCTGTCCTCGGGTCCGACCGTAACTACGGCGCAGTCAGATGCGGCCAGCAGTTCGCAGGATCGATCAACGACCTCGCCGATCGTGGCATCGCGACTCAAACCGAGGTGTCTGCAGATCCGCTCTTTGATCCGTTCCGCGAACTCGACGTTCGGTTCGAGCCCCGCCTTCCGTTGCTCTTCGAGATCGCTCCCCGACCACAGCGCAGCGGTGGTCGGAAGGTCGTGAGTGTTGGGCGCCGCCATCGCTAAGCGTTGAAGCTCCTGCAGGTCATCGAAGAACCACAAGAGTTTGTAGGACAACATGTCGCGTGCTGTCATCTCGGCGCGCACCTGTGGCTCGACGGTGCCGAGGTCTTCACCGATCACATACCCCTGAGCTCGATGCGACTCGAGAGCGAGGATCTCGAGCAAAGCTTCGGCTGGATAACGAACGTAGGCACCTTCTTTCGGCGACATGCCTTCAGGGATGAAGAACAACCGGAAGAGACCCATGACATGGTCGAAACGCATGCCAGACGAGTTCCGAAGGTTGGACCGCACCATCTGGATGAAGGGTTCGTAGTCGACGCTCAGAGCGAAGTGATCGAAACCGAGAACACCCCAGTCCTGACCGTCGAGCGCATAATCATCGGGAGGGGCACCGATCGACGCTCCGGTGGCAAAGGAGTCCTGCCACCACCACGCGTCGGCTCCATGTGGATCAACGCCGATGGCGAGGTCGTTCACGATCCCGATCTCCTGTTCGGCCGCCGCGAGCTGCTCGTCGAGGAGCCACTGCAACCAGGCGTGGAATCGAACTCGATCGTGGTTGTCGGACCTGAATCGCTCGACGGCCGGGGAATCCGGCCGCTGCAGGTCCTGCGGCCATCCGTCCCACCGACCTCCGTGGCGTTCGGCGATGGCGCAGAACGTTGCGAACCCCCAGAGCGGATCGCCCAGCTGCTCCGTGTAGGCATCGAAACCCGCATCACCGTGGGATCCTGCCCACGTCGCCTCGAGGGCGTCCATCTTCAACTTGAAAACCGCGTCGCGATCGACCTGACCGCGGCCCGTTATCTCTTCCCGAACGTCGGCAGCGATGTTCTCGACGCGGAGATAGAGCGGGTCTCTGAAGCACCGGGACGATGGGTAGTAGGGACTCGGCTCCACGGGAAGAAGCGGGGTGTGGGCATGCAATGGATTGATCAGCACCATCGACGCGCCTGCACCGCGGGCCCAAACCCCAAAGGAACGTAGGTCGGCCAGGTCGCCGATCCCACAGCTCTTCTCGCTCCAAAGGGCATAGAGCTGCAGAGCCCACCCCCAGACACGGAGACCCTCGGGGAGATAGCACTTCCCCGGTCCGACGATCAGTCGACGAGAGCCAAACTCGTCGTAGATCGTGTGATAGCCGAGCGGAAGGTCCTCGGGCAGCTGGGTGAGGTGGTCGATCGTCGCTCCATCCTCGAGCTCCACGGTTGAAGCGTGCTCGAGAGGATCGGTACGGCCCCGGCTCACGACGACAGCGGGCCGCGCCGAGGGATCACCGCGACCGAAGATGGCATGAAGAGCTTCGAGGGTGGCGGCGGGGACATCCACCCAATCTCCATTGGAATCGAGATATCCCGTCTCGATCCTGGGATCGGGAACCAGTGAAAGCCTCCTAAGTCGCGCCGCCGGAGGCCCGAAGGTAACGCCTGGTCCGAGATCCTTGCTACGCGACTCATTCCCGGGAGGGGGACTAGTTACGGAGGCATACGCAAAATCGGCAACCACGCATGAACCACCTTGTATGCCGGGCGCCTAGGCACGACGATGCATCCGTGGCTGATTTCAGGTTCTCGAAAAGTGACATAACGAGCATCGAGGAAACGATCGCGTACCTCGACCCCGCTTCTCATGAGCTCTTGAGCTCGCTCCAGGCCTCTCTGTCCGAGGCCGACTGGGAGTTCGCGGTGACCTACATCCGCCAACGTGTTCGCTCGGCTCTCGAGATCGAGATCATGGCGCGGGCAGTAACCGACACGGCGATCAACCGGAACCTGTGCGACCGCAGGGGGGCCGAGCACTTCCTGCGTTCGAAGTCGTGGCTCCACAACTTCGGAGTGATCCAGACCACCGACGAATACTTCGCTGCCCTATCGGCGAGCCACGACAACAAGCCCACTCGTGCGTTGGAGGCCATGATCCTGATCGCTCAGGACATGCTGTTCGACCGGCTCGACGAGGAATACGAGAGGCTGCTCAACCCCCGCTAAGTCATCGGTAAATCCTCCGTCGACGGCCAGATGCTCGATTTCTCTTCTGCCGATGCAGCCTGTACCTTGGGCTCATGGATCTCTCCGACCTGAAGGCCGTGTTCATCAACTGCACGTTGAAGAAGTCCCCCGAGGCATCTCACACCCAGACCCTGATGAACATCTCGATGGGAATCATGGAGCGGAACGGCGTCGCTGTGGATCACTTCCGGGCCATCGACCACAACATCGCCACTGGTATCTATCCCGACATGACCGAGCATGGTTGGGACACCGACGAATGGCCCGGCATCTTTGACAAGGTGATCGCGGCGAACATCCTAGTGATCGGGACCCCGATCTGGTTAGGCGAGAAGTCATCGATCTGCAACCAAGTCATCGAGCGCTTGTATAGCAATTCCGGGGACACCAACTCGGATGGACAGTACGTCTATTACGGTCGCGCAGGAGGTTGCCTCGTCACCGGCAACGAGGACGGCGTCAAGCACTGCTCCATGAACATCCTGTATTCGCTGCAACACCTCGGTTACGTGATCCCTCCGCAAGCCGACGCCGGCTGGATCGGCGAGGTTGGGCCCGGAGCCTCCTACGGGGACGACGGTGAAGGCTTCGACAACGACTTCACCAACCGCAACACGACCTTCATGACCTACAACCTGATGCACCTCGCTCGCATGCTGAAGGACGCCGGTGGCATCCCGGCGCACGGGAACCAGCGAACGAAGTGGGACGACGGTGAGCGATGGGCCTTCGTCAAGCCTTCCAACTAGCCTTTCGGCCTCAGCTCGCGGAGGCGACGTAGCGGGCAAGCACGATCGGCCAGCCCTGTTCGTAGCCCGGACGCAGCCGGATCGCTTCTTCTCCGAGTCGCTCCCAGGCCCGATGCTCGAGCGTCACCGCGCAGCCCTCGGCTGACGCTACGAAACGGACTTCGATCTCGGTCGACTTCGAATCGTCACGGTCCGGGTTGGGGTTCCAGGAGAAGACGACACAGTTCGGCGGCTCCCATACCTGCACAACACCCCACGACCCTTCTCGCCCATCGTGGGTGAACTCGTAGATCCGACCGCCTGCCGATCCCTCGAACATCACGCCTGCCGTATCGCTGCCGAAGATCGAGTGGGGCTCGGCGAGCGGCCACCACGTTGTCATATCAGTGGTGAACAGTTGGAATGCTTCCTCGACGGTCAAAGAAACCGTCACGTTAGCGACAACAGGCGCGGTGGTGATGCCCTCCATCATGCTTGTCTCCTCTCGACCTTATTCTTCGCCGCCTTCTCATAGGCATCCAGCGCGTCGTGCCAGAAGCGCTGCAGGTAGTCGTGCAACTCGGCAAGACCGCGCGGCTCTATCCGATAGACGCGCCGGTTGCCTGATGGTTCGTCGGACACGAGCCCTGCCTCTTTCAGGATCTTCAGGTGCTGCGACACCGCGGGCCGTGAAACCGGGAGCCCTGCCGCGATCTCAACGACAGCTAGGGGACGGTCGCGCAGAGATTCGAAGACAGCGCGGCGGGTTGGATCGGCGATCGCGAGTAACGCTCTTTCGTAAGCCATAACTTACGGTAAGTCATAGCTTACCTACTCCAGCTTGTCAAGCCCGGATACAGTTGGCAGGACGCCTTTCCAGGAGGTTCAGAGATGGGCCATATAGCAGCGACCGACGCGGGCGTGGCCCGACGCGTCAGCGAACCCAGCGATGACATGACTCCCTTCGAGTCGGCCAGCTACTTCTTCCACAACGCCGCCGATCGCCTGGAGCTCCGAGACGAGGTCAGGGACGTCTTGGCCAGCTGCTACCGAGAGCTGGCCGTCCAGGTGCCGGTGATGATGGACGACCGGCGGATGGCCGTCTTCCGTGGTTACCGGATCCAACACAACGGCGCCCGTGGTCCGTACAAGGGCGGCATCCGTTTCCACGAATCCGCCGACCTCGACGAGGTACGCGCGCTCGCGGCCCTGATGACGTGGAAGAACGCGCTGATCGACGTGCCGTTCGGAGGAGCGAAAGGCGGGGTGCAGTGCGAACCCGGCTTGATGTCCGACGCCGAGAAAGAGCGTCTAACGCGTCGCTTCACGGCGATGATCTCGTACGTCATCGGAGTCGGTCGCGACATCCCGGCCCCCGACATGGGAACCAACGCTCAAACCATGGCCTGGATGATGGACGAGTACGGGCGAAAGAACGGCTACACCCCGGGGATCGTCACCGGGAAGCCGGTAGAACTTGGTGGCTCCCCCGGTCGCGAGGAGGCAACGGGCCGCGGCGTCATGATGTGCGCCGCCTTCGCGGCCAAGCACATGAACAAGGACATCGCCGGGATGAGGATCGTGATCCAGGGGTACGGCAACGTCGGCTACTGGACGGCACACATCGCCTCCGAGATGGGCGCAAAGGTCCTCGCAGTTTCCGACGTAGGAGGCGGCACCTACGACCCGGGTGGCTTGAACCTGACGAAGCTCGATGACCATCTTGAAGGAGTCGATGTCGGTCACGTCTTACCCGGGCGGCACCAAGGTCACGAACGAGGAGCTTCTGGAGATCCCCTGCGACATGCTGATCCCCGCCGCCATCCACGGTGTCATCCACGGGGGGAACGCGGACAAGATCGATGCCCAGATCATCGTCGAGGCGGCCAACGGTCCCACTACGCCGGTCGCCGACAAGATCCTCGAGGACAGGGGCATCGTCGTCCTCCCGGACATCCTGGCGAACTCTGGCGGCGTCACCGTTTCGTACTTCGAGTGGGTCCAGAACATCCAGCAGTTCCGTTGGGAACTCGATCAGGTCAACAAAGAGCTCGAGAAGAAGATGGTGCGAGCGACCGATGCCGTGCTCGCTCTAGCGACAGCGAAGAAGCTCCCCCTAAGGGACGCTGCCTTCGACATCGCGGTCGAACGCGTTACGAGCGCCGCTCACATGCGCGGCTACATCTAGATCTCTGTAAGCGATCTCGCTATCTCTAGGGCTCGCTGGAGGCCCACCTCGGCTTCCAGTCTGAACGTCTGGCCGTTCTGTTCCCAGATGAGCGTGTTGCCGGCAAGCCTGGCCGCACCCGACCGCGGAACCCCGTCGGCATCGATCAAAGAGATGATGTGGCCGCCGCCCGAGATGAAGAAGGCCTTTGACCCTGCGATCTCAGCGATCCTGACGGAACTGTCACCCGCGTCGACCAGCTTGTGAGCGAAGCCGGGATCGATCGTCGCCGTGTACTGCGTTAGCAACGCTCCAAGGCCGGTCGCTCCCGATTCTGGGAGATCGGGTCCTGGGTGATACACGAGATGGATAGCTCCCCCGGCCGGCGCATCATCGAACCAGAATTCATCCGGTGCACCCAACAGAGATGGAGCCTGAACATCGAACTCGACGAGGTCGTTCACGTCGTCGAGAGCGATGACTTCGCCCAGGCGCAGATCGGTAGCGCGCGGAGATACGGCCGGAAGCTCGTCCACGACGGTGATGTCGATGCCACCGATACCGAAGAGGTCTGCGACTGCCTCTCGCACTGGTGCGACTAGCACCACCACCGCGCCAAGAGCGACCGCTGCTGCCGCGCCGAGAGCCGGGAGTCCTCGCCAGCGCGACACCACGGCGGGTGGTTGTGCCAAGCGCGCTCGGACAGCTTGCCGAACATCTGGGGGCCGCGGGTACTCAAGATCTCGTCCAAGTTCGAAGAGCATGGTTTCGATCGTTGAGCTCATGCCCGATCACCTTCGATCGTTCTCTCCCCCATCGCGGTTCTCAATCGTTCGAGAGCGCGCGACAGACGCGACTTCACGGTCCCTTTAGGAACACCCAGCACCTCTGCCATCTCTGCCTCCGTAAGCTCTGCGAAGAATCGCAACGAGATCGCGATCCGATCCGATTCCTTCAGTGACTCGACCGCCGCGACCAGTTCGGCACGGCCCTCCGAGACGAGCGCCGCCTCCTCGGGAGAAGGGGCCGCTTCCCCCGAGGGGCGAGCTTCGGACGCACGCAGCGCCAGACCTTCCCTCCGCACCTGCGACCTCATCCTGTTGCGCGCCTCGTTCGCCACGATCCTCAGCAGCCATGGTTTGAATGGCGCTTCCGGTCGGAAACGATCAAGGGCGTAGAAAGCCTTCACGAAAGCCTCCTGAACGGCATCGTCGGCCTCGGCGGAAGAGCGCGTAACAAGGTAAGCGACCCTGTGAGCGAGACCCTGATAGATCTCGATGAGTCGCTCGTATGCATCAACATCACCGCGTCTCGCTCGTTCGACGAGTAAGCCGTCATCCAGTGGTCGGCCCTCCACTGCTAGTTCGTATGGCTATTACACCGCTCAGTGAACCCCGGTTCCCGCTCTCCAAGAGACTTCCAGAAGGGGAGCGGCGAGGCGATGCCGAAAACTTCTGTGAGGCATGGAGGAGTGCCACTTCCATGTGAAGAGTGTCGACCAAGTGGGGGTCGGTATGGGGCGGACGCGACAAGTACGGAGCGCTGAAACGAACGGCAACGGCTCGGGGCAAGAAGAGCCTGGCCTTGAAGAAGTGCTCGATCTGATGATCCACGAACTCCGGAATCCGATCGCGGTGATGAAGGGCTTCGCAACGACCTTCGAGAACGCCCTCGACCGGATGGACCCTGGAGCGATCGAGAAGGGGGCTGTGGCCATCAGGCGGGGGGTCGACAAACTGGATGCCCTGCTCACGTCCTTGAAGGACGCCCGATCGCTCGACCTCAACGAACTCGAGCTCGACCTGCGGGACGTTGAAGTTTCGGCCCTCGTGAACGACACGGTCAAGGATCAGAAACTGCTCCACGATCGTGCGATCGAAGTCTTCATCGAAGACGACGCGTTTCTCAATGTGGATAGCGTTCGGGTCCGTCAGGTCCTAACCAACCTGATCAGTAACGCGATCAAGTTCAGCCCGCGCGATGAGCCGGTGGCGATCGTTGTGCAGGTTAAGGACAAAGAGGTGCACGTCTGCATCCGCGACCACGGCGACGGGATCGACCCAACACTCACTGACCGGCTCTTCCAAAAGTTCTCTCGCCTCACAACTGACGTCAATGGAACGGGCATCGGCTTGTACATCTCACGCGGGATCGCTCGCGCCCACGGTGGAGATGTCGTCCTGGCGGAGAACAGCCCCGAAGGCTGCACATTTCTTCTGAAGCTGCCGATCCCGAAGGATCGTCAGTAGGGCTTCGGCATCGTGTGGAGCAGGTTCTTGAACATCCCTTTCAGGGTTTCTGTTGCGTACTCGTGGCTGGGGCTGCCAGTGATCATGACTGCGATCGCGATGCGCAAGCCTTTGCGTTCGAGGTACGCGACCTGATGGCATACGGATCCCGTCCCCGAACCCCATCCGCCTTTGAAATAGATCTTCCACTTCGGTCTGTGAAGGCGACCTATCCCCCACCGCTGAGATTCGGTGACGTGGGATATGAGGTAGCGCGCGTAGTCCTCGTGCCGGTTGGGGAAGTAGCGCTCAAGGTGAAAGAAGTAACGAGCTTGCTCGATCGCCGTGACGGTGCTGTTGCCCCACGGCCGCGTCCATGAGAAATGGCCCTGATCGGAGTCACGCGCCAAGCGATACATCGGGCCGGGACCGTAGTTGTCGGCGATCCAGGTCGCTGGGGCATTGTCCGATCGCTTGATCATCGGAGCCAGAAGGTCTTTGTCAGAATCGTTCAGCTTGCGATCCCGAGCGTCCCGTAGGTAGACGTTCATGAACATCACCTTGAGAACGCTGGCCGCCGGCACCACGGTTTGACCGCGCCAGGAATAGAGCTTCCCCTTGGGGGTCTTCACGGCGAAACTGATCGACCCCGAGCGGGTGGCGGCGTAGTCCTGGGCACGGTTCACGCCCGGCCGCCACTTCTCGGCCGCGGAGGCGGGGGCCGCCCCTCCTAGCAGGGCACCCAGAATCGCGATCGCCGCTAATCGCCTACCCACGGGCCCATCGTAGCGACCTGAGAAATAGCAAGGGGAAACGAGCCTAGGCGGGAGGAATAGGTCTATATGTGGCGAAACAAGCGAACCAGGCAAAGTAGCCCGAAAAGTCCCGTCGGCCCTCCTGGAGGTACCCCTGTGAAGAGGATCATCGCCCTTGCGGCCCTGTGCGCGCTAAGCGCAGGATGGCTGCTCCCATCGAGCGCCGGAGCTCAGACTCCGCCGCATTCGACCGAGTCGTTGTTCATCACGAGCGACGCCGACGGTACGCAGATCGACATCACGGTTTTCCGGCCTGGGACGGCGACTGCCGAGAACCCTGCCCCCGTGATCCTTCATAGCCACGGCTGGGGCGGTTCGAAGTCGACGAGCGGCTTCACGAGTTACCTCGACTCGAACATCGGTGTCGTGAGCATTTCGCAGCGTGGCCACGGGAACAGTGGTGGCGAGGCCAACGTTGAAGACCCCGATCTCGAGGCCGAAGATATCGACAGCGTGATCGACTACGTCGCCGAGCTTGATTGGGTCGAGAAGAACGTAACGACGGTCGTCAACGAAGACGGGACCGAGACCGAGGTAGAGAACGCCGACGACCCCGTGTTGGGTGCGATCGGTGGAAGCTACGGCGGTGGCTACCAGACGATGGCTGCCCTCGACGAGCTGGAAGAAGAGGGTTCCACGCGCTTCGATGCTCTCTCCCCCGAGATCACTTGGTACGACCTCAACGAGAGCCTCGCTCCTCAGGGTGTGCCTCGGACAGTCTGGACCACTGCGCTCTATGCGGCTGGTGCTCCGATGCTGCCGATGTACGTCCACCAAGCTTTTGCATACGGTGCAGCGACGGGTCAGTGGCCGAACGGCAAGGTCGTCGGTCAGACCACTGCCGCTCCGGTCCCCGACCTCGACACCGAGTTCCATGAGCACGGCCCGATCGCATTCGTCGAGCGCGGCGTGCAGCTTGACATCCCGGTCCTGTTCCGTCAGGGAAGCTCGGACAACCTGTTCAACCTGAACCAGGGCCTCCACTTCTTCAACAAGGCCCTCACCCCCGCCGCGCAGAGCCAGAGCACCTTCGTCGGCTACAACGGCGGACACGTACTGCCGAACGCGCTTCCCCTCGGCACCGCCGGCGGAAGTGATGCCTGTTCCAACTCAGAAACGATCTCGAACTGGGGCGCACTCCAGTTGGCATTCTTCAAGGCTGCCTTCGACGGTGACGATGCCACCACGACCGGCGACCTTCTCGGTGCTCGTTACAACATCACCGACGTTGCGGGGGGGACTTGCCACCGCTTCGACAGCACCGGCACGACGAAGATCGATGTAAACGAAGACCTCGACCCCACCGGCAGCAACGGGATGGTTGCAACGGCCGGCGCTGGTGCACCGATCCACCTCGAGGTTGCTTCCGGTCCGATCACCGTGACCGGTATCCCCACCCTCAAGGGTGAGGCGTACTTCGCGGCAGTGGACGCCCGAGCATTCTTCGGCCTAGCGATCGGCACCAACAACGCCGATGCTCAGGTGATCCAGAACAACCTCATGCCTCTGCGTCTGCTTATCCCCAACGGGATCGAAACGACCGACTTCGACATCGAGCTTCCAGGAGTCGGGGTTCACGTCCCGGCGGGCAAGAAACTGTTCCTCACGATCACGCCGATCTCGGACATGTTCGCGGGCCACGGCTCACGCAACCCCGGAGGGATGGTCCTTACCAACCTAGAGCTCAGACTCCCGACGATCTAGGTGCGCAGACTTGTTGCGCTTGTAGTTCTTGCAGTCGCGGCTCTCACGGGGGCCGCGACTGCAACTCCACTTGAGACGACCGGTCCCTTCGGTGAGAACCCTTGGATGGAGCGACGCGTGCTCAACATCGCTCACCGAGGTGGCGCGAACGAGGCTCCCGAGAACACGCTGTTCGCCTACCACAAGGCCCTCGAAGCAGGTGCGGACGTTCTCGAAGGCGACGTTTACATCACCGCGGACGACAAGATCGTCGTGATCCACGATGAGACGGTCGACCGGACCACCAACGGGTCAGGCAGCGTTCGCAACATGACGCTCGACGAGATCAAAGCCCTCGATGCTGCGTACTGGTACGCGCCGGGTGGCACAACTACAGGAGCCAACAAGGACTACCTCTACCGAGGGGTTGCCACGGGTGACGTGCTCCCACCGAAGATCAACCCCGATGACCTCGAGGACGAGCGTCGGTACGAGCCCAACGACTTCAAGATCCCCACGCTCCACGAATTCCTGTCAGAGTTCCCCGACACGCTGATGGTGATCGAGCTCAAGCCTGGGATCGATGAAACGGGTGTCTACGAGCAGAAGGTTGCCGACATCCTCATCGAGCACGGACGCAGTGACGACGTGACCGTGGCGTCGTTCCTCGACACACACCTCGAGATCTTCAAGCATTACGCACCGGAGGTTGACACCTCGTTCGCCACCGCCCAGGCGGGAGTCTTCTGGGCGACGAGTCAGAACGCACTCCCCGGGAGTCCGAGCCGGCACGTCGCGCTCCAGGTTCCGATAGAGCTTGAGGGGTTGACCGTCATCACTCAAGACTTCATCAACGACGCTCACAACCACGAACTCGCCGTGCACGCTTGGACCATCAACCTTCGGTCAGAGATGGAGCAGCTTCTCGGCTGGAACATCGACGGCATCATGACCGACGTTCCCTCACTGCTCGAAGAAGAGATCCAGGAGCGCGGTATCGCCTACGAAGGCGAGTAGCCCTCCGGGTCCAGAACCGCATGTCGGTCTCTCGTTGAAGCGCGGCCCGCATGGAACACACTGAAACGAAGAGCGAGCGATCCCAGCGCGCCGGCCGCGGCTCCGGTCTTCCGGACGCGGTTCGAACGAGACATCGACAAGGCCAGCCCAGCTGCGGTAAGTGCGATGGAAGCCTTCCATAGCGAACCCGACAAACCCTCGCGCAGAGGCTTGGCCACCCGCGGTTTCTTGTCAACCTGGCGAGCAACCATGAACGAAGCGGCTAGCTCGGCAACCTTCGCGGCCGCACCCAGGCGGTGAACGACCCTCTCCTCCGGTGCGGACAACTCCCCGCTTAGCTCTAGTGCCGCGGTGGCCGTCGATAGAGAAGAGGATGCGAACAGGAACGGCAGCGGCTTGCGCATCTCCTTCCACACCGGCACAGCAGTATTCGCGAGAACGGCAGCGGTATAGGTCGTCATCGGTAACCCCAAGGCTCCCGCGGAGATGCTGGCGGCGGGGCGCATCGATCTAGGCCCCATCACCGCGGCCCCCGACGCGGCACCGAAGTTCGTAAGCACCCAGGAACCCACGCTTAAGGCCGATGTCGGTCTAAAGACCCGCAACATGTTCAAGAAGCGTTCGGGCCGACCAAGGTCGACGATCAACAAGCCAGTGCTCACCACTGAACCGGCGAACGCCAACTTGCGACATCTGCCGGTGAGCGCGTCCATCTCCGGCGCCAGAGCCTGAGCCGTCGCGCCGAGCGTGGCCGCGGCCCCCGCAGCTCCCCCGACGAAGAAGTAAGCCGGCACGGACCAGATCCACACCGGTTCCTTGAGGATCGGTCGGTCGGGTTGTTCAGCCACGTGGTCGCCTCGCCCCGAGAACGCCGGAAACGATCGCCACGCCCAAGCCGAGGGCCGCTACTCCGACCGCCTTCCAGGTCTCGGCCGCGTGCTTCGAAGGAGCGACCGGCTCCGGAGGCAGGTTGTAAACCTCCGGCTCATCGACCAGTAGGAAGAACGCGTTGAGTCCACCGGTGCCCGGTTGCTCTTCGGGATCCGCACCGTAGAGGTAAGCCTCTTCGACCCCAGTGGCATGCAGGAAATCCAGCCGTTCTCCGGCGATCTCGCGGAGCTCATCCAGATCGCCAAAGACGATCGAATCTGTAGGACATGCCTTCGCGCACGCCGGAGTATCGCCGTCCTTCTGGCGGTCGTAGCAGAGCGTGCACTTCCACGCTCGGCCGTCATCCTCGCGCCGGTCGATGACACCGAAGGGACATCCGGTGATGCAGTAGCCACATCCGTTACAGATCTCCTCTTGCACGAACACACTGTCGAACTCGGTCCTTACGATCGCGCCGGTAGGGCAAGCTTCGAGACAACCCGCCGTCTTGCAGTGCTTGCAAACGTCGGACATCATCAGCCACGAGAAATCCCCCAACCCGGTTTCTTGGCCGCCCAAGGGAACGGGCCGCTCGATGAAGTTCACGTGTCGCCAGGTCGACGCGCCGAGCTCCATGGTGTTGTCGTAGGACAACCCCGAGAACACGAAGCCGTCGTCAGGAAGCTCGTTCCACTGTTTGCAAGCGACCTCGCACGCTTTGCATCCGATGCAGACAGTCGTGTCGGTGAAGAAACCCTTGGCTCCCACCTAGGTCACCGCTCGTCTAGGGGCGGTGCGGCGTCCTGGCTGGATGTTCCCGGTCAAAGCTTTCGATTCTTGGATCGAGACGTTCGGGTCGGCGACGAAACCGATCAACTCATTGGCCGGGTCCCCTTTCACCAAGCCTTTGCCTCCCCAGTGATACGGAAGCCCGATCTGATGGATCGTGCGACCTTTCATCCGGATCGGAGCGATCCGTTCGGTCACCAACACTCGGCATTCGATCTCGCTGCGAGCCGTGCTGATGGTTGCCCAGCCCCCGTTGGTCAACCCTTTCTCGGCCGCCAGCTGTGGAGATACCTCGCAGAACATCTCGGGTTGTAGTTCCGCCAACCACGAGAGCCACCGAGACATCGCCCCCGCGGTGTGATGTTCGGTGAGCCTGTAAGTGGTGATGACGAACGGATACCTGTCATCGACCTGACGATGCATCGGATTGTCACGACGCTTCCACACACGGCGCGCTGGATTCGCCTGCTGCGCGTATAGGGGGTTCTCGATGACCGACTCGACGGGCTCGTAATGGGTGGGGAGAGGTCCGTCCAGCAACCCGGTAGGTGCAAACAACCACGCTTTCCCGTCGGCTTGCATGATGAAGGGATCATCTCCGGCGATCGTTTCTAGACCACTAGCTTCGTCTGTGGGTCGATATCCCGGCGGCCTATCGAGGATGAAATCTGGTATGTCCTCACCCTCCCAAACCCCGGTGGTTTCGTTCCACCAGACGTATCTCTTCCGCTCCGACCAGGGCACCCCATCCGGGTCGGCAGAGGCTCTGTTGTAGAGCATCCTTCGGTTGGCCGGCCACGCCCAACCCCAATCGGGAGCAACGTAGGACTGTTCCGTTCGCGAAACGCGACGCGCAGGATGGTTCACACCGTGGGCGAACGAGCCGGAGTAGATCCAGCATCCGCACGCGGTCGAACCATCGGCGGCAAGCTCCGTGAAGCCGCTCAGCGGTTGGCCATCGGCGATCCGGTAACCGTTGATCTCGGAGAGAACGGCCTCGGCGTCGGGCTCCTCGATCGCGCCTTTGGTCGGATAGTCCCAGGTGAGGTGGCGTATCGCGTCGTCTTTGGTGTCGGTGGAATCTGTATAGAGCGCCTTCAATCTCTTCCCGAGATGGAACATGAAGTGCAGGTCACTGCGGGCATCGCCCGGCGGCGCCACGGCTGCCTCGTGCCACTGGAGAAGACGCTGCGTATTGGTGAAGGTGCCGTCCTTCTCAGTGTGTGCGGCACAGGGAAAGAAGAAGACCTCGGTAGCGATGTCTTCGGTTCGGATGTCGCCGCGTTCGATCTCTGGTGCGTCTCGCCAGAAGTCGGCGGTCTCGGTCACCGCGAAATCTCGCACGACCATCCAATCGAGGTTGCGCATCGCTTTACGGTGCAGCGCCCCATGCATGGAACCGACCGAGGGGTTCTCCCCCATCAGGAAGTAGCCCTTCACCTTGCCGTCGGCCATGTCGGCAACGGTCGTCATGTGGCTGTGATCCCCGGTCAGGTGCGGGAGGTGGTCGTATCCCCACCCATTGTTCTCGTTCGCGTGCTCGCCGAACCAGGCCTTCATCAGCGAAACCGTGTACTTGGGAAACTCGGCCCACCACCCCGAACCCGAAGAGTTAGCCCTGAGGTACTCGGTCATCGTCGAGTCGACCCCGGCCTTCGGCATCGGGAGGTAGCCCGGCAACAGGTTGAACAGGGTGGGGATGTCGGTCGAGCCTTGGATCGATGCATGGCCACGCAACGCCATGATTCCTCCCCCCGGGCGACCGATGTTGCCGAGAAGGAGCTGCACGATCGCTGCCGTTCTGATGTACTGCACCCCGATCGAATGCTGGGTCCAGCCGACCGCATAACAGAACGCCGCGGTCCTCTCCCGCCCTGAGTTGCGACACAGCGCATCGGCCACTTTGCCGAAAAGATCGGGGGTGATCCCGCACACCTCTTCAACCATCTCCGGTGTGTAGCGTGAGAAATGCCGCTTGAGGATCTGGAACACGCAGCGAGGGTCTTGGAGCGTGGGGTCGACCTTCTTGGCCCTCACTTGTGCGCCTCGCTCAGGCGACGGTTCGCCCGTGAAGGTTTCGTGGTGGGCCGCCGGTGCCTTCACCTCAACACCCTCGTACATCCACGACGAAGGATCGTAGGTGCCGGCTTCGGGGTCCCATCCCGAGAAGAGACCGTCAAGATCTTCGGTATCGCGGAACTCTTCCGACACTAAGGCCGAGGCGTTCGTGTAAGCAAGAACGTAGTCCTGGAACCAGAGATCGTTGCTGATGATGTGGTTCACCAATGCCCCGAGGAACACCACGTCACTACCGGCCCTGATCGGCACGTGGATGTCTGCAACCGCGCTCGTGCGCGTGAAGCGGGGATCGACGTGAATGATGGTTGCGCCCCGGCGCTTCGCTTCCATCACCCACCTGAAGCCGACCGGATGGCACTCGGCCATGTTCGATCCCTGGATCACGATGCAGTCAGAGTTCTTCAGATCCTGTTGGAAAGTGGTTGCTCCACCTCTACCTAACGAGATCCCCAGACCGGGGACGGTTGAGGAGTGTCATATGCGTGCCTGGTTCTCGATCTGGATCGCACCGAGCGCCGTAAAGAGCTTCTTGATCAGGTAGTTCTCTTCGTTGTCGAGCGTCGCTCCACCAAGCGAAGCGATCGCCATCGTCCGCCTGAGCGGTTGCCCCGCGGGGTCGAGATCTTCCCAGTTCTCGTCGCGCGTCTTTCGAACACGGTCGGCAACCATCTCCATCGCCGTTTCGAGCGAAAGCTCTTCCCATTCGGTTCCGTGGGGTCGCCGGTAGAGGACCTTGTCCAGTCGGTGCGAGCCGGTCACGAGTTGGTAGGTGGCCGCACCCTTGGGACAGAGGCACCCTTCAGATATCGGCGAGTCCGGATCGCCTTCGATGTCGATGATCTTGTCGTCTTTGACATAGACCAGCTGGCCGCAACCGACCGCGCAGTATGGACAGACCGACCTGAAGGTTGCGTCGGCCGTACTTGTCCGTGGGCGGAGCCCGGAGGTTGATGGAGTGAACGATGTCTCGCCGAAGGCAGAGGCATCGCGCCGCCCCAGCTGTTTCAAGACCGGCCACTCTGAAAGACCCATCTCGCTCCCTTGGTCAGGACAACTCCGGGCAACCTAACCCCTGGAGCTCGGGTTCACCCGAACTTCGACAACCGTCACAAGTCGGACAAAAGGGCAGGGATTACCCGTGGCCCGCCGAACCTCTAGTCGCGGGCCCACGCGAGATAGGAGTTCGGATGTTCGTTCGGCGGTGCGTCACGTTCTTGTCACTTCTTACGGCCGCTTGCCTGGCTGCGCCCTCGGCATCGGCTACCCCTGTTGCAAAGACCAAGGAAGAGCGCGACACCTATGGCCGCACCTTCCTCGAGCCGGCCACTTCCACGAACTACATCCAATTCGGGGAGGGCGGTCACGGAGAGTTCGAATGGGGATTCGAGCTCCTTGAGAAGCTCTATCCGCGCTACCTGGAATTCACGACGATCGCAGAGGAACTCGATTCCCCAACCGCCGTGAGCGTCGGTGTTGACGGGTTCCCGGCCTGGGACGAACGCGATACCGGCGATGGGCTTCCGCTTCAGGTCGTGATCGTTACCGACCGTAAGGTCCCCGATCGCAACAAGGAGTACGTGGTTCTCACCGCAGGTCACTCCGGAGAACCCTGCGGGCGTGAGGGTGGTGCTCGTTTCATGGAGGACCTCTTGATCGCGGCTACCGAGAATCCCGATCAGGTCTTCGACAATGCCGCAGGCGTCACCGGCGAGACGTTCGAGATGACGGCTCCAGAGATCCTTAAGAAGACGAAGATCTACTTCATCTCTCCATCACCCGACGGTTGGTTGATCGGCGACGGAAACACCTCCACTCACTCGCAGTACAACGGCGGCGGTGTGAACTCGAACCGTCTGGCCTACTCCGACGGTTGGGTGTTCCCCCAGGACCCGACCCTCTACCTCCGCGGTTACACCACCTACACACAACCAGAAGGCCTCGGCATGACCGAGTACCTCCGCGGTATCCGTGAGAAGGAACTCAGAGGCAGGCCGTTCGCAGTGGCGATGGACCTTCATGGACCTTTGCCCTTTGGATTTGTGTTGCTTCACGACGAGGGAAGCGACCCACGGAAGCTCGAACGCATGGTCGATCTGGGGACCCGTGTCAAACAGAACATGGAGGAAACGATCCCCGCGTTCGGTCCGCTCGACACCGTGCTCGATCTCGGCCTCGAGGCGATCCGCGACAACCTTCCAGACAGCCGTGACCTGGGCACCCTCGACAACGACACCTGGAGGCTCCAAGGGTGGGCGCGCTGGGGTTTCGTGACTCACATCGTCGATTCACTCGGCTACACGGTCGGGAGCAGTTGGGGCGGTTTCTTCGCAAGTGACTCGGGCCTCGACGCAGTGTCGCTCTCCTACGAGATCAACTGTCGTCCTTCCTCGCCGTGGGTGCCGGCGGACCAGCAGGTCTACGCCGACAACGTGCGCAACGTCATGGAAACAGGTGTCGTGACGGCGGCCGCGTGGAATGACCTTCCGAAGTTCGAGGTCAAGCTCGAGAAGAAGGTGGGTTTCTACGAGCCCGGCGATCGCATCACCGACGCCGACGGCAACCCCAGCAAGCCGCCTCAGATGAGCAATCCCATCTCGGGCAGGCTCAAGCAGGCTCACTACGACGTTGCCAACACGGACTACTTCAGGGACCTTTCCATGGTCGTGGACCGCGCTCCAGTCCAGATCAAGCCACAGGACCTGTCAGACATCCAGAAACTCGATTCCTTCGTGGTTGCGGATTCCGCAATCTCGGATGTCTCGGAACTAGAGCGCTTCCTGGAGTCTGGTGGAGACTTGATCCTCACCGACTCCGCTTTGAAGATGGTGCCCAAACTGACCGACATCGACAGCGAAGCTGTCGTCAAGGACTTCGGATACGTCGGCTATGCGGACCTCGATCGGAGTCATCCGCTGACCGATGGCTTGCTCGCTACCGCGTGGCAAACATTCGCTCCTACGCCGATCGGCTATCCCCTGCTGATGGAACGCGATTCCTACTGGGATTCGGGTACCAACAACGAGGATGCCGGGGATGTCTCACCCACGAAGAACAGCGCGCACATCTGGACCGTGGCGAGAGATGCGTGGGAGGCTGCCGGCGGCGAAACCGTCGGTACCGCAGACCCACCTGCAGACCGCAAGTCGGTATCCGAGGGCAGCATGGACACCTACGGGAAGCGCGACGCGAAACAGGACAAGACCGAGATCGGCATCCTGCCGGTCGGTGAGGGCCGCATCATCATCTTCGGGGCGATCCTCCCTCAGCCCACCGAGGAGTACTCGCACTGGTTCGGCCTCAACTCCTACGCGGTAAGTCACGCGGCCCAGACCATGCTCCTCAAGATCCTGAGCGGCGCCATCTAACAATCAAGTCTGCTCTCGTTTTTGGTGCGTGACGGCCACTTTTTGAGAGCAGACGTGATGTGGCGTGCCATATCGTGGGGAGATCGATCAGATCTCTCGGAATTTCGAACGCGATGTGTTGGGGTCGGCAGATCCCGATGCGCTCGCGCTGATTGAACTCGACGGCAGCGGCGGTCGAACGGATCACACGTTCGCCCAGCTGCGCGCCAAAGCGGCGGGGTTAGCCGGAACGCTGGCTGCCCAAGGCCTCAAGCGAGGGGACGTTGTCCTGACCCTCGCGGGTAATCGTCATGAATGGGTGTGCGCGATGCTCGCCGCCTTTCGCTCTGGGTTCGTCGCGATGCCTTGCAATGAACAGCTGCGGGCGAAGGACCTCGAGCACCGGCTAGCGACCGTCCCGGTCGCTGCGATCGTGGCGGCTGAACGCAATCGCGATGTGATCGCCGACGCCAACCCGTCGGTCCCCGTGCTGTGGATCGGTGACGAAGACATCTGGGCAGGCGAAGCGCCGAAGCACGTGGACCTCTCTCCCACCGACCCGGCCGTCCTAATCTTCACCTCCGGAACATCCGGCCACCCCAAGTGCGCGGTCCATGGACAGCGCTACCTGTGGGGGCAGGATCTTCAAGCACGTCACTGGGTAGGTTTCAAGGAAGGCGATATCGCGTGGTGTACCGCTGCGCCGGGATGGTCGAAGTCCGCTCGCAACACGTTCCTCGCGCCGTGGCTTGCGGGCGCAACGCCACTGCTCCACGACGCTCGCTTCGATCCCAACGAACGCGTGGACGTGATCGAGCAGCTCGGGGTCAACGTTCTTTGTATGGCACCGACCGAGTACCGAGCCATCGTGAATCACGGCACACCGCGACCGATCGCATCACTTCGGACGTGCATGGCCGCGGGAGAAGCTCTCGACATTCAAGTGCTCCGCGCGTGGCAAGAGGCAACAGGGGTCGAGATCAGGGACGGGTACGGCCAGACCGAAACAGGTCCTGTCACAGGGATGCCGATCGGTGAAGTCGTTCGGCCGGGAAGCATGGGAAAACCGCTTCCCAACGTCAAAGCGTGGATCGAGAACGATGAACTCGTCGTGGACCCGACCACTCTGCCGACCTTCTTCCTCGGCTACTGGGGAGCGGAAGAGCCATCAGGCCCGTGGCGCACCGGCGACCGCGTTCGTGAGGACGAAGACGGCTATCTCTATTTCGTGGGCAGGGCCGATGACCTCATCGTCTCGGCCGGATATCGGATCGGACCTTTTGAGGTCGAGGCCGCTTTGCTCGAGCACCCCGCCGTCGCCGAGGTCGCATGTGTGGCCCACCCTGACGTTGAGCGAGGAAGCATCGTGCGGGCCGTCATCGTTCTCAGAAGCGGGTTCGAACCGGGGACCGGCTTGGTCGAGGAGTTGCAGTCGCATGTGAAGACCGTGACGGCCCCGTATAAATACCCGCGCCTCATCGAGTTCGTCGAGGAGCTTCCAAAAACAACATCGGGGAAGATACGCAGAGCAGCCCTCCGAGCCGGCGCATGAGTCAAGGAGACAGTTTGAAGTTCGATGCTTCGTTGACCGCAGTGGACGTTCACGCTGCCGGGCTGCCGGGAAGGGTGATCGTCGGAGGCTTCGGCGAGATCCCCGGGGACACGGCCCGCGACAAGATGGTCTATCTGCGGGATCACCGCGACGACATCCGCAAGTTGATGCTCAACGAACCTCGCGGGAACCCCACGATGTGTTGCAACGTGGTGGTCCCCTCAGGGCATCCAGATGCTGTCGCCGGCTACGTGATCATGGAGCACATCGAGTACCCGTCCATGTCCGGGACGAACACGATCTGTACGGCGACGGTGCTGATCGAGACCGAGATGATCGAGGTAACCGAGCCGACCTGCAGATTCACATTGGAGAGCCCTGCAGGACTGATCGAGATAACGGCAGAGGTCGAGGGCGGCAAGGCGAAATCCATAACCTTCCGAAACGTTCCTGCGTACGCGGTTCACCTGGATGCGCCCGTAGAGGTTCCCGGCCTCGGCACCGTGTTGGTGGACATCGCGTGGGGTGGGATGTTCTACGTGATAGCGGAGGCCGCGCGATTCGGTCTTCGCCTCACTCCCGACGAAGGCAAGGACATCACTCGCATCAGCGAGATGATCAGGGTTGCCAGTCGCGAGCAGTACCCGACGGTGCATCCGGAGAATCCGGAAGTAGACGGCATCACGATCTCGCAGCTGTCCGGACCACCGCATAACCCAAAGGCCCATCGAAGGAACGCCGTCACGATGGCGACCGGAGATCCTTCCTGGGACCGACCGAGCTCATTCACGGGCATCATCGATCGTTCGCCATGCGGAACCGGCACGTGCGCAAAGATGGCGACGCTACACGCCAGAGGTCTCGTTGGTCTGAACGAGGACTTCGTGCACGAGAGCATCATCGGATCGCTCTTCACCGGTCGTTTGATCGAGGCCGCGCAGGTAGGTCCGTATCCGGCTGTTGTTCCCACCATCACGGGACAAGCATGGATAACGGGATTCGCTGAATACGTCGTGGATCCGACAGATCCATTCCCCACCGGTTTCACGGTGGGCGATATCTGGCCGGCCTAGCTCAGGTACGCAGATCTCCCTCGGGCGCCGCTGTGGATCGACGGTGCCCGGAAGTTGCCACGATGACACCGGCGAGGATGGCGGCCGCTCCGAGCAGCTGGATCGGCGCGGGGTCTTCTCCGAGCGCAACGGCCGCCAGGGCCATCGCTCCCACCGGCTGAAGCAGAAGAACAACGGACGTGACGGCGGCCGGCAATCGCGGAAGCGAGCGGGAGATCAGTAGCCACCCGACAACCTGAGAGGTCAGGGCGAGGGTCAGCAACCAACCGTGTCCTGCTGCACTCGGGTTCCATTCGGTGTTCCCAAAGGCGAGTCCGTAGACCCCCGTTGCGAGAGTCGACGCGAGGGTCGCATGGAACAAAGGGGCCGCAACTCGGCGCAGGTCGCGAGCCCCTTCCCTGAGGATCAGGATGAAGGCTGCGTACGCCAGAGAGGTACCAACCCCGTAAACCACGCCAAGTGCCGGATCGCGACCGTAAGCATCCTCCCCAACGACTCCAGATACGAGGACCACACCCACCAGAACGATGGGGATCGCCCAGAAAAGCGTTCGATCGAGTCGTTCACGAAAGAGAGCCCACGCCGCGAAACCAACCACGAGGACCTGAAGGTTCCCAAGAACCGTTGCCAGGCCAGCCCCCACTGCGTCGATCGCGTGATGCCACACGATCAGATCGAGAGTGAAGAAGAGTCCGGCGAGCCATGCGAGATTCCGAGAACGCGATGGCAACTCCCCAAGGCGGCGCGATTCGAAGTACGTGATCGCCCCTAGGAATGGGAGTGCGTAAAGACACCGGTAGAAAGCTACGGTAACCGGCGTCGTCTCCGCGAGCCGGACGAGAACTCCTGAAGATGCGATACAGAGCGCGCCGAGAGCAGCGGTGGCCAGGGGGTGCTCGCCCAGCTTCGATCGGTCCATGAAACTCGTCGAGGTGGCTCCGGTTCGAGGGTCGTGAGACATCCGAGCAGACTAGATGTGCCTGGTTGGGCCTCGCGCCAGTGCTTGACCGGACGGTCTATTGGTCGAACGCGATACTGCGTGCCTCAGATGTTCTTTCGACGCCGGCGCGCTGGCGAAAGGGGTTCCCCGTGAGCACGGGCTCAGATAACGGCGTTCAGTTCCGCGAGGTTGAGGGCAAGAGGAGCTCAACCGCGGCGGCGAAGAACATCCTCGCCGGGGCCGCGGCCCCCGTGGCGCCCCACCTCTCTGCGGCGATCCTCGGTGAGCAGAAATGGCGAAAGGCGTACATCGACCACGTTCGAGATCTGATCGAAGCAGGGGTTGCCTCCTCCGACGCCGCAACTCGCATCGCCCGAGCCGGTATCGCCTCCGCACATGAAGAGGTCGTCTTCGTCAGAAACGGTGACGAGTCCACCATCCGTGAAGCTCTGATGTCGAGCGACGAGACTTTCCAAACGGAAACCGTGGTCGGCGAGAGCGATGCGGTCCCCACCCTGCGACTCCCCTTCCGCGGCGATCGCCTTGGAGGCAGCGATCTGGTCGATCGTGTTGAAGCTTGGGAGAAGGGCAACTACGTAGAGCCTTCGTGCACCGAAGCGATCCGGAGAGCCGTCGCCAACCCCGAGTGGTTCGATCTCTCCGATGTCACCGTCGTGCAATTGGGTGCGGCCTCGGAGATGGGTCCTCTACAAAGCCTTATGGAATGGGGAGCTCACGTCATCGCGGTGGATCTGCCTCGTCCTGGGTTGTGGGAGCAGATCATCGCAACGGCCAAAGTGGGCCGCGGGAAACTCAGCGTGCCGGTTAGGACAACTGGAAGCGCAGACGACATAACCGAGCGAGCGGGGATGGATCTACTCACCGAGACCCCGCGCATAAGGAACTGGCTGGCCTCGTTCGATGAAGATCTGGTCGTCGGGAACTATGTCTACGCCGATGGAGCGAACTTCGTGCGCGTTGCGACGGCGGTCGATGCCCTGCTCGAAGATCTCACCGAGCAGAGGGGTCCGGTTCCCGTTTCCTATCTAGCGACGCCGACCGACGTGTACGCGGTGCCATCCGACGTGATGTCGGCCGCCCGAACCCGTCGTCGGGGCGGCCCGATCGGAGGCTTGGGTACTGCTACTCGCACCGTCACCGCGGGGAAGCTATTCACGCCCAACTACGGCAAGAGTTACGAAGATGACCACGGGCGACAGTGGGGTATCTCCGATTGCCTTGTGCCTCAACAAGGGGCCAATTACGCGCTGGCGAAGAACATCCAACGCTGGCGTGCGATCGTCTCGCGTGCCGACGGTGCGATCACGTCGGCGAACCTAGCCCCCGCAACCAGAACCAAGTCCGTCGTTAAGAATCGAGTTCTAGCAGCTGCTTACGCCGGGGCACCTCGATTCGGTGTCGAGGTGTTCGCTTCGAGCACCAGCTCGGTCCTGATGGCCGCACTCTTAGTGCACGACCTGCGCAACCCGAAGGCTCTCGCCAACCCATCGATGCCGATCGACCATCCCTACGAGTTGCTCGTCGACGGAGCAGCACATGGCGGACTGCTGCGGATGGGTCACGAGCCACGGTCGATCCTTCCCCTCGCTGTACTACTGGGCGTGACCAAGACCAGCTAGCTGATCTCCCAGCTCGCCAGGGTTCCGTCCGCGAACGTCAGGGTTGCGGTTCGAGCCCCATCGACGCAGTAGGTGAAGGTGGCGCCCGAACGGAGTGAGGGCTGACCCAATTCAGTCAGGACGCCTTTCGGTTCCATCCCGACGCTGAGTGCTGCTAGGTCGCCGTCAGAGACACCGCCGCTATGACAGGCATCCGGGGCGATGCCCCAAGCACGCTCCCACATCTGGAGGTACTGCTCGGCCGAACGGTACATCGCATCGACCATCGCTTCCCCGCCCCGCTTACGGACGTGCTCGACGTAGTCGGCGTACATCCCGTAGTGAGCAACCCCATCAACTCCGTAGTCGTACGTCTTTTCCCCGCTCACCTGCTGGTGGATCGTGACTCCGCCCAGCCCCTCGAACGGATAGATGACCTGGGCTGGATCATCGTCAGCGGGCGGCCCTCCTTGGCCCGAGAACCCGTTCATGTCAGAGCCAAATCCAAGGCCGAAGTAGTAGTCCGAGTCGATCCAGGGCTGGTGCTTAGCGTACTTTCCGAGCCAACCCGCCGAGCTTCCCGCGTGCGGAGTGACGACCCCGCCGAGCTCCAGAACGCGTGGGTAGATCGTGTCGTCGGCCCAGCCGTGGCTGGACACGATGCCTGAATACCCCACCTCCGTCATCAGATCCAGTGCCTGGGTGCGCGCACGGGCGCTCATGTGATCGGGGTCGAAGATGATCTTGCGGTCGATCATCCCTCGGATCATCTTCTCTCCCTGATCGGAGAGATCCTGGACGTTGCAGTGCGGCCCGGCGGGGTACACCGGAACCACTCCAGAGGTTCCGGTTGCCTGCAGGATCGCACCCACGAGCCCGTCGCGTTCCGTGAAGGGAACTCCTGCGTCGTCGTGGAAGTTCATCTGTCGTTTGTCGTGGGCGTGCCCATCGGACTCATTGCACGTTTCGAACTGCCACCACTGGTTCGTCTCGCCGAAGTTACCGACGTTGACGACATAGCCCGTCGTCCCACCATCGCCGGTGACACCCGTGAAAGCATTGTCGAACTTGTTCGTGATCTCCATCTGACGAACGCCGAGATCCCATACTTCATCGAGGCCGGTCTCGATGTCTGAATCCTCACAGCGCGACTGGCCGTTCGTGATGCCGCAATCGAGCGGCACTGACACCTCGATGCCGAGGATCACAGCGAGCTTGCCGGAGTTGATCACCTCTCGAGCTTCGAAGGGATCCTCAACGATGCGGAACCAGCCCTCACCGGGGCCGCCGCTCTGGGCGTCGATGTAACCCTCGAGCTCACGGATGCGCTTCTCCTGGATCCGCACGCCTTCCATCTCGTTGCACGGATTGCGGTGGTACGGATAGATCTTGCAGAGCTGGTTGTTGTCAACCAGCAGGTTGGTGAACATCCGCAGCCCGCTGCGCCACGCGCGCTCCAACCACTTGTAATAGACCTGTTCGTGAGTGAGCGAGTCGTGCCGTGGCCATCCTTCGAAGGTCGGCCACCCGTCGGTGTTATGACCGCGACCGGGAGGGATGTTGTTGCTCACCACGTCCTCAAGGACGGCGCCGAACCCACCCGGCTCGTGATCGGGGCAGTCAACCAACGCGTAAGGAGCGCCGAAGCGATGCCACGGACGTCCACAGCGAGCGCGGCCCCCAAGGAACTCAAAAGCCATCATGTGCAGGTGTGCGTCGATGTACCCACGCACCTCTTGGTGCGAAGTCTCACCGCCGAGGAGCGGACCGTTGACGTTGACTTCGATCTCGGGATAGGCGAGGCAATCATCGGCCAGCGCTAGAGCGAAGGGAGTGGCTTCTGCGGCGGGTACGAGCACAAGCCCACCCCCCGAAACCGTTAGAGCTTGACCGGTCTCTTCGAGCACGAAGGTAAAGGAACCGGGGCCGGTCTGATCGACGGTCCAATCGGCGAGATCACTGGGCTCGGCGGCCGCAACCACCGACCCACCGCGACCGCTCGCGGTGTTGGCCTCGCTGTCGGCGATCTCTTCGGCCACCGCATCGCTCTGCTCGGTCGTAAGACCTCCGACCACGCCACCGGGTTGGGAGCGCGTCACATCGAAGACTGCCTGGCCAACGGCGCCCTCGCTCGCGGAGAGGAAATCTGCCACCGTGCCGTAGAGCAAGTACTTGCCGAGTGCAGTCGCCTGGAAGAAGAACGGCTCGGCCTCGCCTCCGCCTACGCCGAAACCGTCGGCCGTGCGCGTGATGGGTCCATCCGACGAAGAGATCGCGTAGCAGTTGCCGGCCATGGCGTAGCGGTCCTCGGGGATCTCCGCAGGTTCGGGGGCCGAGAAGTCGTAGCGGGCGCCAGTCCAACCTGGAGGAGTTACGACTCCATCCTCAGGGGTCGAGGCGAGGGCGGTCCCCATGGGGACAACCAGGGCAAGGACGATCCCAACGGCGACCAGGCACCGGGCGGGGGGACGACGGCGCATAACGAGCACTCTCCCGAGTAGTTGGATTCAGGGCAAAACGGACCTGCTTGAGTCGTTTCGCCGGGTCGGGGTGAAGTCCTCCCTGGGCCCCCTAGCCGCCTTAGGCCCGGGCCGCGGCTTACGCGTGCGTAAGACCCCCCACGGCTCGAAATAGGGAGCCTGCCCGATGTGGGCCTACCCGCCTTATCCCTACCTTGGTCATAAGGAAAAGGAACCACCGACAAGGAGGAAAGAGATGCACGCATTGATGCTGGAGGGATACATGAAGCAGCGGATCCAGGAACTGCACCGGGAAGCATCGGTTTGGCGCCTCGCCCGGAGCGTCAAGAAGCACGAGACCACGGACGAGCCTCGGACCCCATTGGTCAGGCAACTCCACCGCCCGTCCCTCGTTAGTTGACTGCAACCGAGCTTGGCCAAGAGAGCGGGTCTCTCCCCCGGGACCCGCTCTCTTTCGCGCATGGGGATGCGATGCTTTCGGACATGTCAGTCGCGACGAGCCCACAGTTCATCGGTCGGGCCGAGGAGCTCGCCCGATTGGCAGAGGTGCTCGAACGAGCGGAACAGGGCCGTCGGGCGGTCGCGGTCATCGGTGGAGAGGCCGGAGTAGGGAAGACCCGGCTCCTCGGGGTAGTTGCAGATCGAGCGGCAGAACAAGGTGCCCGGGTGCTTATCGGTGGGTGCATGGAGACCGGCGATCTCGGACTCCCCTACGTTCCCTTCGTCGATGCCTTCAGCGTCCTCGGAACAGGTCCCGAGGACGCACATCTGATCCAAGAGCTGGTGGCGGCCGTACCGAACCTCGGCAGGCTTCTTCCCAGTCGGACCGAGGAACGCGGGCACGTCTCGCCACCGAGCGATGCATTCGAACAGGTCGAGTTGTTCGGGGGGATCGCCTCGTTGTTGATCCGTCTCTCCGAATCGGCCCCCGTTCTCCTCGTGATCGAAGATCTCCATTGGGCCGACCGGTCCACCCGAGATCTCTTGGCCTTCCTGGTCCGAACGCTTCGTTCCGGCCGGATCGCGCTCGTTGCCAGTTACCGCTCCGACGAACTCCATCGGCGTCACCCGTTGCGTCCCTTCCTCACGGAGCTATTCCGCATGTCCGAGGTCGAACGGATAGACCTGCAACCGTTCGATCGAGCCGACCTTGCAGCTCATCTGGAAGCGATCTTGGGCGAAGCGGTTGATGGCGCTATCGTCGATCAGATCCTGGCTCGTTCGGATGGCAACGCGTTCTTCAGCGAAGAACTGATCGCGGCTGGAGCGATCTCCGACCATGTCGTCCTTCCCGGTGGCCTCGCCGACGTTCTCCGGACACGGATCGAAGCGCTCTCCGATCAGGCTCAGGAACTCTTGAAAGTGGCAGCGGTCGCGGGACGACGCGTCTCACATCAGCTTCTTCTCGCTGCATCCGAGAAACCAGAAGAGGAACTCGAACCTCTGCTGCGCGAAACCGTCACCGGACAGGTGTTGGTGGCCGACGCTTCTACCGAGACCTACAGGTTCCGGCACGCGCTTCTTCAGGAGACCGTCTACTCGGATCTGCTCCCCGGCGAGCGCAACAGGCTCCACAGCACGTACGCGCGTTTGCTGGCCGATTCGGGTGCGGCGGCCGAACTCGCGCACCATTGCCTCGCCAGCCACGACCTACCGGGTGCTCTTGCGGCATTGATGCGAGCTGCAACGGAGGCTGGGCAAGTCTCGGCACCGGCGGAGGCCTTCAGTCACCTGATCCAAGCGGTCGAACTGTGGGATCAGGTACCGGACGCGGCGACGGTCGCGAACATCGAACGTCCTGCCTTACTGCTCAAAGCCGCCACCGCGGCCGGTAACTCGGGTGAGTTCCGCCGGGCAGTCGGTCTCGCACAGGAAGCCGTAGACGCGATCGATGCCACGAAGGACCCCATCAGTGCTGGCCTCGCATACGAGCGGCTCGGTGAACACGTGTATGTCTCCGATGGTTCCGAGCAAGAGGCGCTCTCGATCCTTCGTCGTGCCGTCGAACTCGTGCCCGAGGATCCACCGATCCCCGAGCGAGCCCGCGTCACGGCCGGATTGGCTCGGGCGCTAGCGGGATATCGCCACTACGAAGAGGCTCGGAAGTGGGCTAACGAGGCGCTTGAGGTGGCCAGGAAGGTCGATGATCCCGACGACGAAACCAACGCTCTGAACACGCTCTCGACCCTTGAACTCAGAGCCGACAATCCAGAATCGGCTCGATCCTTGTTGGCGGAAGCGGGCGCTCGCGCCGGCGCGGTTGGAGCACGGAACCAGGAGCTCCGAGCGCTGTTCGGCGTCGGGTCGCTCGAGCTTGACGTGGGTGACCTCGAAGCAGCATGCAAGGCACTTCAGATCTCGATCGATCACGCGGCACGTTACGGACTGCTGTGGAGCCAGTACGGGATCAACTCACGCGTGCTTCGCGCTTTCGCTCACTATGCCGTGGGTAAGTGGGATGAGGTCATGCGGTTCGCGGCGGCACTGGACGAGAGCATGCCTGGTGTCGGAAGCATCTCGTCAGTTGCACTGTTCGTCGAAGTCGGACGTGGAGATCCGAACGCTCACGATCGTCTCGCCAAACTCGAGATCCAGTGGGATGAGAACGACTGGGTGGCTTACCTCGCCGGCGGATCCGGGGCCGACCTGGCGTTGTGGGACGGGGATATCGACACAGCTCTCGTTCGCGCGCGCAGGTCGTTGAGCGGTTTGGCGGGCGCGGAAGAAGCGTGGGAACTTGCCGCTATCTGGCCGGCGACACTCGGCATCGCCGCCGAAGCAGAACGCGCCGAACTCGCTCGTCTCGCGGGAGACGACCGCGCAGTAGCCGAAGCGATCAAAGAAGGCGAAGAGTTCCGGAACCACTGCCTGAAAGCAGAAGAGGTTGCTCACAAGATCGGACGACAGATCGGCCCCGAGGCCCGCGCCTGGCTGGCTCGGTCCGAAGCCGAGTGGTCGCGTCTGAAGGGTGAACCCGACCCCGATCTTTGGGCCGCTGCGGCGGATGCCTTCTCTTACGGATACATGTACGAAGAAGCTCGTTGTCGGTGGCGTTTGGCCGAGGCACTCCTCGCAACGGGACGGCGCGAGGAGGCCGAAGAGCCGGCCAGGGCGGCAATTGACGTTGCGAAGCGTGTGGGGGCCGAGCCACTTCGTTCTCGGATCGAAGCCCTCGCGCGCCGGGGGCGTCTCGATGTCGGACAGACGGAATCCTCCGACCCGATGGGCGCGGGTTTGACTCCACGAGAGCTCGAGGTTCTACGGTTGGTCGCAGCCGGTCGTTCGAACCAGCAGATCGCAGACGAGCTATTCATCAGCCGGAAGACGGCCAGCGTCCACGTGAGTCACATCCTCGGCAAGCTCGACGTGCAGACGCGTGGCGAGGCAGCTGCCGCGGCCCACCGGCTAGGTATCGACGAGGTCTAGAAAGTAGGATGGCCGAGAACGAGACCGTCGTGATGCTGCGATAGAGGGAGCCCTTATGCATGTCGTACGGATCGAGCACGGAGTGAACGACTACAACGAATGGAAAAATGTATTCGACAGCGACCCCCTCGGCCGCAAGGAATCCGGAGTGGTTCGCTATCGAGTCATGCGCGACGCCGACAAGGTGATGATCGATCTCGAGTTCAACAGTGCCGACGAGGCAACTCAGATGGAGGGTCGGCTACGCGAGCTCTGGACCCGCGTAGACGTCATGAAGGATCCACAAGCCCGGGTGGCAGAGATCGTGGAGAGCGCCGAGCTCTAAAAGTTTCACTCGGTCAAGACAACCGTTTACTGCGTCTTTTCCTCGCAGTCTTTGAACCGGTCTTTGGCCGGCCCGCCTACTCCGATGTCCTTACCTTTGCCGCAATCGAGCAAGTCCTTGCCGTCGCCACCAAAGAGGAAGTCGCTTCCGCCAACCCCGAATAACTCGTCATTGCCGCCCCCACCGTCGATGAGTTCGGGCTTGCTACCGCCCTTGATCTTGTCCGCTCCGTCATCGCCGCACCTCACCTTCAAGGTGACGGCCTTGCCGTCGGCCCCTACGCCTTTGTATTCCGAACCGCACTTCGGCAAGATCAGCGCCCCTTCTGTGGAGCTTGCCTCCAGGTCTCCCGACCGAGCCGTCGCAGTGTTCTCAAACAGTCTGAACTCACCGTCCTTGGTTTGACGAACCGCCTTCGCTTTGGCCGTCGCTATGACCGTGACCGTTACTGTCCCGCCGGCCTCGATATCCCCTAAGTCACAGTGAACATTGTCGGAAGTGTGCTCACAGGTGCCAGCCGTTGTTGAGAAAGAAGGTGGATCGAAGGCGTTGTCCGGCAGAGGATCGTCGAGTGTGACTTCTTCGGCCGGTGCATCTCCTGAGTTAGTGACATCGATCGTCCAAGTCAACGTGTCGCCGACATGTGCCGAGTATCGGGGGCTCACGACCTTCGCAATAGCGAGACTCGGTGCGGGAGGCGGAAGACCTACGCAATCCGGTCCGTTGGTGGGGGTACCGGCGCTTCCTGCTCCTGAATATGTGCAGCGGATCCTGTTCCCGGCGGTATCACTCACGTCAACTGTGATGGTGCCCTCATGGTGCGTCGGCTGAGAAGCGTGTGTGCACTGAACCTCTGTCGAGTTGGGTTCTGGGCCCGCAGCCGGGCTCGCCATGCCACCAATCCATCTTGCGCGGGTTGTTTGCATCCACCCCCCAGCTTCCGCAACTTAGCTCCGCGCTCCAGGTGAAGGTCATCGCCTCTCGCCTCGGGATCGGTCACCACCGCCTCGTAACACGTGTAAGGCGGACTGAGGGTGGCCTTGATGTGCCCGGACGGCGAGCCCCCCGATTGTGACTGGACGGGGGCTGGGAGGACGACGAGATAGTAAGGAGAGGAGCGACACGACAGCTCCGACCGAATGGAGCCTCCGCATGGTCATGGATCCAAGTTGAGCACGCTTTTGAGCTACTGGCTAGACGGCTGGCCCTCTTCTCCGAGATCTCTTCCTTCCTTGAGGAACTGCAGCAGGGCTGTCAGATGGGCCGCGTCCTTTTCACGACCGACCGCGCGCTTCATCGCGACAAGATCCTCGACGCTCGCGACCCGCACGGCCAGACGAAACGGAGCCACCTCGACCGCCCGACGCTTGAGTTCGTCGTAAATGGGAGCTCCCTCCGGTTCGAAGAGGAGGTCAAAGGGACCGAATCGGGTCATGGTCGTAACCGACGAAAGGCCGCCGAGCATCCGCGCATCGAGTGGAACGACCACGGTTTCATCTGGGTCCGGCAGCCTGAGGCGGGCGTTCAGTTCTTTCAGCGCTCCTTCGAGTCGCTTGAGGTTCGCCTTACTCGTCGCCGCCGTGATGTCGAGATCAAAGGTAGCCGCTATAGGAACACCCTGGAGGAGAGCTGCGGAGGCGCCGATGACGACGAAGTCGACTCCGTGGTCAAGCAAGACCTTGAGTATCGCCTCACCGTCAGGTTCGCTCACATGAGATCCTTCGCCCCTACCGGGTCAAGACCGCGTTCTAAGCGCGCCTTATTGATCAGTCCGAGGTCATGCTTGCGACGCGCGGCGCGCGTTTTGACCGGCAGGCTCGCCTCATAGGCTAGGACCGATTCGTCATGACCCTCCAGCGGCTCGAGTCGGATCCGCAGATCCTGACCGGTGGAGCGGATCAGGCGGACGAGAGTTCCGAAACTCGGGGACTTGTGCCCCGCCTCATAAGCCGACACTGTGGCCTGGGATGTCCCCGCTCGTCTAGCGAGTTCACGCTGGGACATGGCCGCATCGTGGCGGGCCACCTTGATGAGATTCCCGGCCCAGCTGCTCATGAAATCATGATACCCGTTCGGGTGTCATATGTCGATATCCTATCGGATATCAACCTTCATCCCCAGCGGATAACTTGGAACAGTGCGCCACCCTCAAGAGTTCTTGGCTGAGCGTCCTCCACCCACGATATGATTGCGCCCTTGCGGGCGTGGCTCAGTGGTAGAGCATCACCTTGCCAAGGTGAGGGTCGCCAGTTCGAATCTGGTCGCCCGCTCCAGAGAAGGCCCTGGTCACAGGGCCTTTTTCTTATCCCGGACCCGATCACCACATCGATCCAGCAAAAATTCAGCAAAAATCCAGCAGCCCCTGCGCCAACGAGCGTCAAACACCGCACGTCGGTGGCGAAAATCAGCAACTTGTCGCACCTCCTGCTTACGCTGGTGAGTCAAGAGGAGGAGGAGACATCAATGGCCTTGCCCACGGCCTATCTAACGACCCAGAAGAATCTCGCTGCCATCATGGAGGCGATCAAGAATGCACAGGCGCCCAAGCAGTTCAATAGGCGGTTCCTCGAAGGACTCGGATTCAAGGGCAGTAATGACCGCCTCATAGTCGGGGTGCTGAAGGCCCTGGGTTTCCTGGACGACAAGGGCCAGCCCACCCCCTCCTCAGCCGGCAAGCGTGTGGGACAACAGCGCAAGCAATCTCAGAACTGAAGGCGCTCTTGATCCGTGCGCCAGGCCTTGAGAACAACTACGCCAAGATGCATTTCCCCGGTGCGGGTGCCTGGACCCAGGTTCGACTGGACGACACCGACATCTATCTTGAGCGAGTAGCTCGTTCGTAGGGTTCCGGCGCGACCTGGTGCTCACGGTTCCGCTTCCCCCGGCTGCCGTTCTGTAACGACGCCACGTTAGGCCCGCCGCTCCTCCACGCAACCGCACGCGGCGGGTTCGAGCCGACCTCAGACGGTCCTCCTGCGTCGGCTGCGTCTTCGGTCGGGGGGTCGGGCTTCGCCCGAAAGAGCAGAGTCGGAAGTTCAAGCAGTGGCTACATTGTCTGCCAGGGCGTAAAGAGTTGTGGAACCTCGCTTCCTGCGAGCCTGGCATTTATCTCCGCGCTCGGCTCGCCGAGGAGTTCGCCCGAGAACGATCCTGTTGCGAGGATCGCCTCCATCAGATCCGCGAGGTTGGCGCCGTGTTCTACGAGCGCTTCGGAGTCCGTGAACCGTTCCACCACGATGCACTCCGACTCATCGGCGTTGAAGTACGTGTCGTATTGCAGCGTTCCGGGGTCCTTGGCTCTTACGACCTCCATGCATTGAGCCGACAAACGTTTGAACTCGTCGAGCTTGCCTTCGTGAAGCTTGATGCGAACGATACCCATAAGCTCACCCACCGCTCCCGCCTCCAACCTTGTCGTGAAACCAAGTGGCCGATCCAGCGCGGATCGCTCCTCCTCGGGCTTCATTGGTTTGATTGCTTACAGAATGTAGACGGCTCCGGGCTCCGGAATTCATCGCTATACAGCTGGAAATGATGTTCCCCTTCGGAGCACCTGCGGCAGACGTTCTTCTTAGCGGCACGCTGGCGAGTGGCAGGACGTCAACGACGGGTTCTTCCGCTGCACGGCATGGCGATCGGTCGCGGAGAACGCAGCGCACACCCTCAAGAAGGGCACGCAAACATCGGCAGAGCCTGTTACTTGAAAACGGCTTCTGACCAGGCTAAACACGCCTCTGCCGAGGTCACTGCATCACATTGGTCACTTTGCCAAGGTGAGGGTCGCCAGTTCGAATCTGGTCGCCCGCTCCAGAAAAGGCCCTGGTCACAGGGCCTTTTTCTTTTGGAGGTCCAGGCTGGAGGACCGAATCGAACGTGGCCCGAAGTGGCCCGGACTGTGTCCGGGCCATTCCCGATTGGTTTCGGATGTGCCTCGGTTCTCCAATCGGAATCCCAGAGATCCGTGCCCCTACTCGTGGAACTTGCCCAGCTGCTTTCTCGAGGACGAGACATTGGATCACTCAGAAATAGTGATGCTCCCTCGGCTGGACTATGGGAAGTTCGCGCCCCAACGCACTCTTGACTAGGAAACGCATCGTTATTGAGGAGAATCGCGACCTTGGAAGAGGGCATCAATTGCTGCCATTCCCGAGTGACTCACCGAGGATCCGCATGCCGTCCGGCCAAGATGTGAGTAAATCTTCTAATGAGACCCGCGGAGGAGGACCTTAAGGGACGTAGCGTCCTCGTAACTGGAGCAACTGGCTATATCGCCTCGCGTCTCATCCCGAGGCTCCTTGATGCCTCGATGAATGTGCGCGGGACCTCCCGCTCTCCTCATGCCTTGGCCGCTAGATTCCCAGGGCTCGAAACCGTCGCCAGCGACTTCATGGACCAACGGTCACTCGAGGCTGCGCTCCAAGGGATCGAGATCGCGTATTACCTAGTCCATTCGATGGATATGCACGATTTCGAGGAGCGAGATCGCGTCGCGGCTCGGAACTTCCTTGCTGCGGCGGAGCGAGCGAAGGTTGGGAGGATCGTCTACCTCAGCGGACTTGGTCGTGCAGATGATCGACTTTCAAGCCATCTCTCCAGCCGTCACGAGGTCGGAGAAATCCTGGCCTCCGGGAGTATCCCCGTAACAGAGTTACGCGCCGCCATCGTGATCGGATCCGGCTCATCAGCGTTCGACATGCTTCGCTATCTGACGGAGCGCCTTCCGGCGATGGTCGCCCCTCGTTGGCTCGCAACGCGGATCCAACCAATAGCCGAAGATGATCTTGTTTCCTATCTGATCGCTGCCGGATCCGAACCCAACCCGGGCGGGATCGTCGAGATCGGGGGATCCGACGTGGTCACCTACCGAGAGATGATTCATGGTTACGCGCGTCTACGCCACCTAAGACGGATCGTGATCAGCGTCCCTCTCTTGACCCCAAGACTCTCGTCCTATTGGGTGCGGCTAATCACACCCGTGCCGACGTCGATCTCGCGACCGTTGATCGATGGTCTCCAGAACGAAGTTGTCGTGACAAAGGAAGTTGCGGCGTCTCGGTACCCAGCCATCGCACCAATGGGTTACGTGGAAAGCGCAATCGCGGCTCTCGATCGTCAAGAAGAACTGCTCGGAGAGGCACTCTCCAGTGGGCTGTCAGTGCCCGGGAGTCATGTAGCAATTCTGACCGACGAACGCCGCATCGATCTCGAGGTGACGATGGATGGCATCGCTTCCGCGCTCTCGGATTTCGGAGGCGCCGCCTCCTCGTACCCATACCCATGGGCTTGGGCCGTTCGCAAGTGGATAGACAGGCTGTTTCGAGGCGGGAATCTGTCGTGGACTCGACCCGAAGGCCCCATCATCCAGGGGTCTTTGGTTGATTGGTGGAAGGTCGATGTCGTGGAACGCGATGCACTGGTGCTTCGCTCGCTGATGAAGACACCTGGAGAAGCATGGCTCGCCTTTCGAGGGGAAGAGGGAGCTAACGGCTCAACGCTGGTCCAGAGCGCCGTCTTCCGCCCGCGTGGGATATTGGGGCGGCTCTACTGGTGGGGACTGTGGCTTTTCCATCGCCCGATATTCGGTGCGATGGCCCGACGATTGGCAAGAAGAGCCACTGCACCCAGCGAGCCATCTTGAGATCGTGTTCCCAACAGGTCGCTCTGACCGCGGTCTCGCGTTGCGGGCCCCTCAAGGAATATTCGCTCACACCAGGGCATGCGAGTGACGTCTTATGACCGGCCCGGGGGCCACAGATCTCGCGCCATATTCGGGCCACACGCGATTCTCAACGGGTCGCAGAAAGATGCAGAGCCTGTTAGTCGAAATGGCCTCTGACCAGCGGAAACTGATGAGGGTCCCGGGTCACGCGAACATCGGTGGCACTTTGCCAAGGGTGAGGGTCGCCAGTTCGAATCTGGTCGCCCGCTCCATGAAAGACCCCCTGTTCCCAGGGGGTCTTTCTCCATCCGATCTCGTTGAGGGCGAAAGGGGCTCCCCCTTCCCAACCGGGCACACCTGCCTCCCAAACCGCCCGGCTACAGTGAGTCCGTGCCTGCCTTCAGCGACCCCGCCATCGCCAAGGAGATCCTCGAAAGTTTCCGGACCTTCGCCGTGGTGGGATGCTCCTCGGACCGGTTCGCCTTCAGCGACCCCGCCATCGCCAAGGAGATCCTCGAAGTTTCCGGACCTTCGCCGTGGTGGGATGCTCCTCGGACCGGTTCCGCGCATCGCACGGCGTTGCGCGCTTCCTCCTTGCGATGGGGTACAAGGTCGTCCCGATCAATCCGCACGAGACCGAGGTCCTCGGGCACACGTCCTATCCGGACCTCGCTTCTGTTCCCGACGATATCGATGTAGAGGTCGTTGACATCTTTCGGCGTTCTTCTTCCGCAGGGGTGCATGTGGATGAAGCGATCGAGCGAGAAGCTAAGGCCGTGTGGATGCAACTCGACGTCATCGATGAGGCCGCTGCCCAGAGAGCCGTCGATGCCGGCCTCCTCGTCGTTATGGACCGCTGCCCCGCCATCGACTATCCACGCCTGATAGGCGCCTCGTAGGGCGCGAAAACTTCGCGGAGGAACACCGAAGGTCCGGTCGAAAGCATCCCTTAGGGATGGCGACACAGGACCGAGACCGGTTCGAACAAGCGGAGCGGAGTGACCGTCAGGATCTCTCGCCCCTTGGCCCGGTCGCGCACAAAGAGAAGATCTCACGCAAGAAGCGGTTCACTCCCCTGCTAACCGTCGGCCTTTCGGCGATCGCAGGGGCGGCAGTTGGCTATCTGTTGTTCTCTGACCCTCCACGCCGACAAGTTCCGAGCCAGGAGCTCGCCAGCATTCCGTCGATTGGCGAAGAGACGCACGACACGCTGGATACCGCTTCGACCGGCAGGGCGAAGGAACCACAGAAAGAGAAGCCCGATAGAAACCGAACCTCGTTCGACCGCGTCGTCGTTGCCGGTCCCGCACGGAGTGGTACGTCGGTGTCCCAACCCGCGACTTCGGCCCCGGCCCCCGCTCCGCCCTCGCGCTCTAAGCCGGTGAAGAAAGAACCGAAGGAACGCATCGAACCTCAGTTCACCTGGCCGCCGACGCCGCTTTACCACCTGTATCGCAAACGCGACAAGCTCCACTACTACACGACCTCCGGTGGGACTTTCGAGAGCTATCAAGAATCCGAAGGATTCAAACCGAGGCTTACTCCCGGATACGTCTATTCCGAGAATCACTATCCACGGAAACTCAGATCGATCCATCCGTACGGCCTCCCCGAGGCCGTCTTCGTATTCATGCGCGACCAAGGCGACGAGACCGTTCCCTTGTACCGGCTGAGGAACTTCGGCGGGAACAAAGACATGTACACGTCCTGGGATCAGATCCGCCAGGAATGGCTCGAAAGAGGGTGGGCCGACGAGGGCATCGCCGGATACATCTACCGCCCCTGAATGGGGCCTACTTGTCCGGTTTATCCCCCCACTGCGCTGAAGGAGCGCCTCTCGGACCGGAGAACCTTCAGCACATGAGAAAAATACTTCTAGGTCTCGTCGCTGCCGCCCTCGTCATGAGCGCGGTCCCCGCATCCGCCAAAGCCCCGACCAGTGGCTCGTTCTCGGCCCAGCTCCTGCCGTTCCCCAAGCTAGCAACGTGGGGAGACGCAGTTGGTATGACGCAACCGGGTTGCCTTGCAGGTGAGGTCGACGTGCACTGGCATGCCGAGCAGTTCGTGGCCCCCAAGAACGGAACTATCTCTGCTACCACTGAAGGTTTCACAGGTGACTACGACCTCTATCTTCTCGACGAGGCCGGAACCGCCCTGATCAAGAGCGAAGCCGAGCAGATCCAAGCACAGGCACCCGCTCTGGAATCCGTCACCATGCCGGTGAAGGCCAAGCAGACTGTTCAGATCGCCGTGTGTAACTGGCTCGGAGCTCCCGACGTAACCGTCAACTGGGAATTCATCGCAGCCAAGAAGAAGGGCTAGTACCGGAACCTTCTCGGCATCACCGGTGTAAGGGATGTGTCGAAAGGAGTCGGCATGTCTCGTAAACGACTGGTTCTTCTGCTTACTACCGCTTCTCTCTGCGCGTCGTTCCTGTTTCCGATGGGCTCAGCCGCCGGAGGTGGATGTCACCCCAACATGAACGGAGCGCTCACCGTCGAGCGACTTACGGATCCCGCCAAGACCAACGCAACGATCGCTGGATGCTCCTTCCTTCCAGACGTCCTGTATGTGGATCCGGGGGCCGAGGTCAGATGGTTCAACAAGGACCCAGTCCCGCACAGCGTTACCGGCACGCACCTGAGCTGGGGAACCGAAGACCTTCTCCAGAAGTCCGATGTCATCGCGGTCAAGTTCGATGAAGAGGGCGTTTACCCCTACTACTGCTTACTGCACCCTGGGATGGCCGGCACCGTCGTGGTGGGTGACCCAGACCCCGACACGGTCCCCACCGAAGTAACGACGATGACCGGTGGGACCGGCGGAGGCATCGATTCCGGGAGCGCAGCGTCGGACGTCGAAACTCAAGCGGTCGCAGCGATGGGCGCGCCCGCATCCGACGGTTCGGCCAACACGCAAGCGCTAGCTCTTGTCATCGCCGTTGGCGCGGTTCTCACCATCGGTCTGATGGTGCTCCGCAGACGTCGACGTCCGGACGATGTGATCGGGGAAGTGCAAGCGGTCTAGCTAGCGGCGAACGTTTCCACAACCTGATCGCAACCGGCCAAAATCTCTTCCTCGTGATCGGTCTCGTACTGGCAGTTGAGGAAGTACTCGGTATCACCGTCGAATATGAGGATGAACCGGCTGTCGACGGTCTTGTCCTCTACCGTCGTGATCCCTGACGCCTCGAACGTATAGGCGGGGAATCCGCCCACCGTCGTCGGTTCGGGATCGCCCCCGACAGTGCCCCCGGCATCTTCGACGAGGCCCCCGATCGCAGTGACGATCTCGGCCTCGAGATCCCCAACATTCTCATCGGTGATCTCGATGTTGAGTAAGTACTCGCTGACAAGGATGAGATTGCCAGAGTCCACTCCCACGCCTTCTTGCCACTGCAGATTGCCAGCCTCGGCGGTGGTGGATATGTCTTCGACCTCGCCCCAATCTCCCGGGTACTCGAAGGTGACCCCTTGTGAATCGAACTGCGCTGCATCCTCGCCGCTATCGCCGCTATCGCCTTCGTCGTCACCACCGCATGCCCCTACGAAAAGGGTGACGAGTAACAGGGCACCAACTGCGCGGCTCCTACGTCCAAACATGTTTCTGTCTCCTTCTATCGAGCCGCTAGCGGCCAGTTGAACCGAATCCCCCAGCACCACGCTCGGATGGTGACAGCTCATCTACCTCGATGAGTTCGGCACCCTCGACAGGTTGGATCACAAGCTGAGCGATCTTTTCCCCTCGCTGGATCAAGATCTTTCCTATCGGATCAAGGTTGACGACTATGACTTTTATCTCACCTCGGTAGCCGGCGTCGATCAATCCGGGAGCATTCACCAGGGCGAGTCCCTCTGCAAGGGCGCGGCCCGAACGCGCGTGGACGAAACCGGCATACCCCTCCGGGATGGCGACAGCCAACCCTGTAGCGATGGCCGCTCTTTCTCCAGGGGCCAACGTGATGTCCTCAGCGGAGAACAGATCCAGACCTGCATCCCCGATCTTTGCGTACGACGGAAGTTGAAGTTCGGGGTCGATCCTTAAGATCTCAATCCTCATCGGGTTGACCTTTCGGTGGTGACTTCTTCAGCAAGATGCCGAGCTCTTTCTCGAAATCGTTCAATTCCTGGAAGTCTTTGTACACGGATGCGAATCTTAAGTAAGCAACATCGTCAAGAGCCTGGAGACGCTCGAGAACCTCTCGGCCCACTTCAGCGGAAGGCACCGGGCGCTTGGGATGGGAGCGCATGGCCTCCTCGACATCCTCCGCAAGATCATCGATCGCGGCCAACGTAACAGGCCGGTTCTTAGCCGCCGCGATAAGACCATCCACTATCTTGGTTTTGTCGAATGGCTCTTCTTCACCACTCCGCTTCAAGATGAGCAGGGGAGCTTCTTCTTGTCGTTCGAACGTGGTGAACCGACGGCCGCAAGAGAGACACTCGCGGCGCCGGCGGATGGCCTTTCCTTCATCGGCAACACGCGAGTCAACGACTTTGTCCTCTTCGTTGTCACAGTAAGGACAGCGCATCTAACTGATCGGTGTTGCCAGCTTCAAACGGCCTCGGCTTCTCCTTTGCGTAAGCGATCGAGCTCCTCACGCAGTTTCCGAACGTTGTCCTGATACTTCTCGGCGTCCACCGATCCCCGGGGATCCTTGCCGCCAAGCTCGCTTCCACATAGAGGGCACGAGTCGGGCCGGTCCCGAAGGACCGAGCCACACTCTTTGCATCTCATCCCCCGTCGCATGGCCCCCCCAACGGATCCTTATGAACAGCCGCTCGTCGAACCGCAGGAGGTACAAGCGAAGCACGAGCCTGCCGGCACCATCTCGACACCGCAGGTGCCGCAGTAGGGGCGGGACCCAGTGTGAGCGGAAGCAACCGGCCCCAGCACGATGGTGCCTTCCGGCTTCGAGCCACCGTTGCCGTTCCCATTCCCATTCCCGTTGCCGTTCCCATTACCGTGCTCTTCGCCGTGAGCCTGGGCGGGGTCGAGCTTCTGCTCGATCTCGGCCTGACGCTCTCCAGAGGTCCGGATGCCTAGGGCCTGTCGCTCGTCGGTCTCGAGGTACTCCACCGCGAGCCGACGGAACACGTAGTCGAGGATCGAAGTTGCTATCCGCAAGTCGGAGTCGTCCGTCATCCCCGATGGCTCGAAGCGGGTGTTCACGAACTGCTTCACGTAAGCAGACAGCGGCACCCCGTATTGGAGACCCATCGATATCGAGATAGCGAATGCGTCCATGATCCCTGCCAGGGTTGAGCCTTGCTTGGCGACCCTGAGGAAGATCTCGCCAACGGACCCGTCCGGGAACTCACCGGTTGTGATGTAGCCCTCGGTGTCTGCCACACGGAACTTGATCGTGGCACCACGGCGAGCCTTCGGCAGACGACGACGAACCGGCTCGGCTGGAGCTGCCTCGGCAGGCTCTGCAGCCTTCTCTTTCTTTGCCGTGGACAACGGCTGGCCTACCTTGCAGTTGTCGCGGTAGATAGCGAGAGCCTTGAGGCCGCCCTTCCATCCCTCGAGGTAAGCCTGCTCGACGTCCTCGACCGTGACGTGCTCGGGAAGGTTCACCGTCTTCGAGATGGCTCCCGAGATGAAGGGCTGCACCGCCGACATCATCTTGATGTGGCCCATGTAGTGGATGCTGCGTTCACCCATAGCCGTGTCGAAGACCTCGAGGTGCTCCTCACGTAGGTGTGGTGCACCAACGACGTGAGAGTTCTCATCGATGTAGGCCACTATCTCGGTGATCTGGTCCGTGGAGTATCCGAGCTTACGAAGAGCTCTCGGAACACTCTGGTTGACGATGGACATGGTGCCCCCGCCGACCAGCTTCTTCATCTTCTTGAGTGCCAGGTCGGGTTCGATCCCCGTGGTGTCGCAATCCATCAGTAGCCCGATCGTTCCCGTCGGAGCAAGCACCGTTGCCTGAGCGTTCCGGTAGCCGTACTCGGTGCCAAGTGCGACGGCTTCATCCCACGACTCACGAGCGGCACTGACGAGTTCGTTGGGGGCCAGGTCTTCCGGGATCTCGTAAGCCGCATCGCGATGCTTGTTCATGACACGTAGGTGAGGCTCGCGGTTCTTGTCGAACTCGTCGTAGGTCCCCACACGCCGCGCGATCTTCGCGGACGTTGCGTAGCAGTGGCCGGTCATGATCGACATCAGAGACCCCGCCCACGCGCGGCCCTCGTCCGAGTCGTAGGCCAGACCTTCGGTCATAAGCAGGGCGCCGAGGTTGGCGAAACCCTGACCGAGCTGACGGAACCTGTGGCTGTTCTCGGTGATCTTGGCGGTCGGGTAGCTGGCGAATCCTACGGAGATCTCTTGCGCCAGGAACATGATCTCAACCGCGTGCTTGTAACCCTCGATGTCGAACTCCCCGTCCTCATCCATGAACTTCATGAGGTTCAGGGAGGCGAGGTTGCAGCTGGAGTTGTCGACGTGCATGTACTCCGAGCACGGGTTGCTGGCGTTGATCGGAGCGCTGTTCGAAGCGGTGTGCCAATCGTTGATCGTCGTGTCGTACTGGAGGCCGGGATCGGCGCACTCCCAGGCTGCCTGCGTGATCTCACGGAAGAGCTCGCGAGCCTTGACGGTCTCGATCACTTCGCCTGTCGTGACGGCCTTCAGGTCCCAATTCGTGTCGTCCACGACTGCTTGCATGAACTCATCCGTAACGCGCACGGAGTTGTTCGCGTTCTGGTACTGGATCGAATGCGAATCCTTGCCGTCAAGGTCCATGTCGAAGCCCGCGTCCCGCAATGCCCGCGCCTTCTGTTCCTCCAAGGCTTTGCACCAGATGAAGTCGTGGACATCGGGGTGATCGATGTTGAGAACGACCATCTTGGCGGCGCGGCGCGTCGCCCCACCCGACTTGATCGTTCCGGCGGAAGCATCGGCTCCGCGCATGAACGACACCGGACCAGAGGCCGTTCCACCCGAGCGGAGTCTTTCCTTGGAAGAACGGATCGAAGAAAGATTGAGCCCTGCGCCCGAACCGTGTTTGAAGATCAGACCCTCTTCCGCGTACCAGTTGAGGATCGAGCTCATCTCGTCTTCGACGGAAAGGATGAAGCACGCGCTGCACTGTTCCTCGCCCTTGGGCCGCCAACCGACGTTGAACCACACCGGTGAGTTGAAAGCTGCTTTCTGGGTTACGAGGAGATGGGTGAGTTCGTCTCTGAAGACTCCGGCCTCCTGTGCGTCGAGGAAGTAACCACGCTCGAGACCCTCCTCGTGGTAGCGGTCGACGACCCGGCCGATCATCTGCTTGACGGAGTGCTCTCGTTCGGGTGTGCCGAGCGACCCGCGGAAGTACTTCTGAGCGGCGATGTTGGTGGCGTTCTGTGACCAGGACTTGGGGAACTCGATATCGCGCTGCTCGAAAGCGACTTCACCCGTCTTGTAATTGGAGATAACGGCTTCTCTGGTTTCCCATTCGATCTCGTCGAAGGGATGGACGCCGTCGGTCGTGAAGAACCGGCGGATCTCCAATTCCTGCGTATTCGCCCGGACCTGGTCGGTCGCTCTCGCCACTTCTAGCTCCCCCTTCCACGCCCGGAAGCCCCTCCGAACGTATCTCTACGATATCGCAAACCCCTGCTCTACCTACGAGATATAGGGGCCTCGACCCACCGAACCACAACATGTGGTGTAACTGCACGGTTGAAATTACGCCTGTGTAGTACCCAAGGTCAAGCCTTCCGAGGGGCTATCTCGGGAGAACTAGCTCGGTACCGGCAGGCGGTGGGGCCGCTAGGTGGTTCAGTTCGAGCAGAACATCGACGTAGGCCCGAGGGTCGATCCGTTCGGGGGCATAGCGCTCGGCTAGGTCCCACAAGGTCTGTCCCTTGTGGAGCACGACGGTGGCGGGCGCCCCGGCCACAGAGCCGGGGGCGGAGGTCCCGACGCCGCCAGTGAAGAGGAAAGCGCCTACCGCAACCAGGACAACCACCCCGGCGCAGAGCCGGCGACGAGCCATCTCGATCCGGCGGTGGCGGGCGATCCGGGCACGCACGAGTTGGGTGGGGAAAGCCACCACGTGGGCCTGAGACTCGTAAAGATCTTCTTTCCTGACCGCCATAAGACGCCTCCGTAGCCTGGTTTTTCCGTCTTCCCCACCCTAGGGAGGGGGTGAGACAGTTCTTTCGGGTGGTGGACCTGCGAACGTCTGTTCGGTATCATAAGCGAACACCCGTTCGTATAGCAAGCCAACTATCGAACAGATGTTCTTGAATCTGCCGCCACCATGGCCTAGGCTGATACGAACATCTGTTCGCTTGGATGATGGGAGGACCGGATGGTCGAAGGGCTGACCGAGCGTCAACTTCAGACCCTGCAGTACGTTGCCGAGACGGTGGCCGACAGGGGTTACCCCCCCTCGGTCCGAGAGATCGGCGAAGCGCTGGGTCTCACTTCTAGCTCAACGGTGCACTCCCACCTTCAGGCCCTTCAACGCAAGGGCTACATCAAGATCGATGCCACGAAGCCGAGAGCCATCGAGGTTCTGTTCGATGCCGAAACCGGGCTGCCTCACGAGCGTCGCCCCGCGCGTTCGGTACCCCTGCTAGGTCGAATCGCGGCAGGGACCCCGGTCCTGGCCGAGCAGCACGTCGAAGAGGTGCTTCCGCTCCCGGCCGATTGGGTAGGCGACGGGAACGTCTTCATGCTCGAAGTTGCAGGCGAGTCGATGATCGAAGCCGGGATCATGGACGGCGACTACGTGATCGTCAGGCAACAACCAACCGCTCACTCCGGCGAGATCGTCGCCGCGATGATGCCGAGTGAGTATTCGGACGAGGCTGAAGCCACGGTCAAAACGATCCGTCATAAGGGGTCGGCCGTGATCTTCGAACCGGCGAACCCAACGATGGACCCGTTCGAGGCACCCCCAGGCACAGAGATACTCGGAAAGGTGATCGGCGTTTTCCGCCGCCTTTAGAGAGTGCCTTTCAGGAGCTTGGGAGCGAAGCCCGGCAAGCTTGCGATCGTGTCGGGTGGGCATGCTTTCGAGAACAGGAATCCCTGACCGAAATCGCATCCCATCTCGAGCAACGTTTCGAACTCGCCGGCGGTTTCGATGCCCTCCGCAACGACATCGAGTCCGAGGCTCTGGCTGAGACGCACGATGGCTCTGCCGTAAGCGGATTCCTCCGGCCCCCGATCGAGGCCCTGCACGAAGAACTTGTCTATCTTCAGGATATTGACCGGGAATCTGCGCAGATAGCTCAGCGACGAGTAGCCGGTCCCGAAGTCGTCTATCGCGACGCTTACACCGATGGCGCGTAGTTCTTGGAGCTTCTCGGCGATCTCGTCGGGATCGTGCATCAGGACGCTCTCGGTGATCTCCACGATCAACAGCTCCGGGTCCACGCTGAACCTAGCCAGGCAGCTCGCGATATCTTCGACCAGCGTCGGCGACTGCAGCTGCTTCGCGGAGAAGTTGACACCAGCGCGCAGCGGCATGCCGCGACCGGCATCACTCCAGGCCTTCAATTGCTCGCAGGTCGTCTCGAGAACCATGTTCCCGATCGGGACTATGAGTCCCGTTTCTTCGGCCATCGGGATGAAGTCGATCGGTCCAAGCAGTCCGCGAGTCGGGTGCTGCCACCTAACCAGGGCCTCTACCCCCACCATCGCGTGCGGATCGAGCTTGTAGATCGGTTGATAGTGAACGACCATCTCATCCGCATCCACGGCCCTCTGCAATTCGGCCTGAAGTTCGAGTCGCTTCATGATGCCGGAGTGCATCCGTTGCTCGAAGATCTCGATCCTGTTCCGCCCCGCTTCCTTCGCCGCGTACATCGCGGTGTCCGCGTTCCGCAGGAGGTCGGACATACGAGCAGATCCGTCCTCGCTGAAGGCCATTCCGATACTCCCCGGAGCCCTGATCTCCATGCCCGACAACAGGATCGGCACCTGCAACGCTTCGAGGATCCGGTCCGCGACGTTCATCGCCGATCGCTTGTCGGCGCCTTCGATCAAGATGGCGAACTCGTCACCGCCGAGACGGGCAGCTGTGTCGGCCGCTCGTAGGCAACCCGTGAGGCGGTGAGCGACGATCTTGAGAAGTTCGTCGCCGGCTTGGTGCCCGAGGCTGTCGTTGATGGACTTGAAATTGTCGAGGTCTACGAACAAGACGGCGATCGACTCGTCATGCCGCGAGATCCGATCGAGAGCGTGCTGTACACGGTCCGAGAAGAGGGCTCGGTTCGGAAGACCCGTAAGGGAATCATGGAACGCCTGATGAGTGAGCTGCTGCTCGAGACCTTTCCGTTCGATGGTGATGGCCGAGAGCTGGGCTCCCATCTCCATGAACTCCCGCTCATGCTCACTAGGTGAGCCCTTCCGGTTCAGGTACAAGGTCAGAGCTCCCAAGATCCGGTTTCCATTGGATGCGAACATGGGCGTCGCCCAGGCGGCCACCACCCCGTGCTCCAGCGCCTTGCCGCGTGCGTCATCCCAGAGGGGATCGTGCTCGATGTCTGCCACGAAGACGGCGTGTTCGCGGAATACGGCGGTGCCCGCCGATCGCGCGAACGGGCCCGGCTTCACGCCGCTGATCGCCCAGCTGAAACCTGCCGGTAGAGAAGGGCACGAGACAGCCTGAAGGGACTCCTCCTCGGTGTCCATCAGCAGGATCGCGCACATTGCGCCATCGATCTGTTGCTCGATGGTCACGCACAAAGTGTCAAGGATCTCTCGGAGATCAGCACCTCTGGCGACCATCTCCAGGATCTCTTTCTGACCCTTCAAACGGTCGGCTCGCTCGTTCTGTCGGTCGGACAGGACGACGTTCTCGAAAGCCCGCGTTCCTTGCTCGCTCAATCCCAGAAGCCGCTCCCGAAGGATGTCATCCTCCAGGTCGAACCCTTGCTCATCTGCCACTGCCGTAATGACCGCGACCGGTTTGCCTTCGACGAAAAGCGTGGTACTTGCCGTGGCTCCCGCCCCAAAAGAGTCGAGCTGAGCAGCGATGTACGGGTCGGCCGATTCTCGAACGTGGATCCGTGGGACCCGGGACTCAAGCGCTAGCTTCAGAACCGGAGTGTTCTCAGGACGGACGACAAAGTCCTTCAAGACTCGTCCGGTTTCTTCAGTGAACCCATAGGAAGCTCGCAGGATGAGGGCACCCACCTCTTCGGACCAGAGGAAGACCAGGGAACGGCCAACTCCCATGAGCGTGGGAATGGCCAAAGCCAGTTTGTGACAGAGATCCTCGTTTCCGACCGCCTGCATCAGCGAGCGCGCAGCGTCGAGCATGATCACCGAAGTCTCCTTCTGGAGCCGCGCTTCCTCTAGCGCCTCGGCCACATCGAGAGCCACTGCAGCATGGCGCGCGTAAACATCCAGAAGGTCGCGATCGAAATCGAAGAATCCGCCTCCAGCTGGATTCATCAACGCCAGGGTTCCATAGGCGCGCCGCTCAGATCTGATCTCGGAGACGATCACCGGGAAGCCTGGTTCAAACGTCTTTCCAAACTCGAACGCGATCGCCATCCTTTCAGCTACATCCGGATCGATCCCTTCGTAGAGAATCTTGCGCTCGCCGCCGGTGCTCACAACCAAGCAATAGGCTTCGGCCGTTGCTGCATGGAACGCCCGCTGAGCGATGTTTGCCAGGGCGTCATCCACGTCAGAGGGGGAAGTGAGTGCAAGCGTCATAGACGAGAACGCCTCGGTGTGCTCTCTCAGAGACTTCAGTTGCTCCTCGAGGTCGCGGATCCGAACCTTGCTGGAACTTCGCCGACGCTTGTGGCTCTGCCATGTGACCTCGTAGACGCAACACTCGGCTCCATCCACCTGACATTTGGCGTGGGAGACGCGAGCGGGAGGAAGGCCGAAGATCTCCGTGACCGACGCGAGCAAACCTCGCGTGTAGTCACAATCCATCCGATGAGGCGTTGCCGGCTCGCGCACTTGATAGGTCACGATCGCTCGTGTCTCTCCGGCAACTTTGGCTTTCATGTCAGCGACGGAGGAGAACTTCGCCGAAACCTTGGGAAGGCTCCGCAGCACGCGCGAAGGGGACCCCAGCGACCTCATGATCATCTTCAGACCGGGCGCTATGCCCTGCTCGACGACGCCTTCGCCGATGTGGCGAGCGACGTGAGGATCTCCGAGAACCTCTGCAGCTGCCTCGAAGAGGGCTACTTTCTCGGCGTAGGTGCTCCATCTGGTTTCGTCTTCGAGCTCACGCGGGCTCCGCTTCTCACCCGCGAGCTTCAGCACGCTCAATAAGGCAGCATCGCCGCCTTGAGCGCGTACATATCGGACGATCAGTGCCATCGTCAGACCAGAGGTCTGGCGAGCAGAAGGGTCCGCGGTCATCCAGGAGCACTACCTGTCCGCCTCATACCTATTTGGTCGGCGTCCGGAGGCTCGCGCTGAATGGCCCGTTGAGACTAGTTTCCGCTAGTGGCCGCCGGCGCTGTAGGGAGTGAGATCGTGGAGCAGATCGCTAGGGACCCGGGCCACCACACGGGTCCCCTCACCCGAATAGGACTCCTCCAGGACGTCACCACGCTCGTGGATCAGAGCGACCAGATCCCCCCTGTCGAAGGGGATCTCTAAGGTCACTTCCATCTTCAGCTTGGACAGCTCCACATCGATACGTTCCGTCAGTCGATCGAGTCCTTTGCCCTCGGCCGCCGAGGTGAAAACCGCGTCCGGATACCGGTGCGTCAACTCCTCGAGAACATCCGGCGCAGAGGAGGTCCACCTTGTTCATGACGAGCACACTCGGCTTTCCCACCACACCGATCTCGCTGAGCACAAGGTTGACCGCCGCGATCTGACGGTCAGGGTCCCCTGAAGCATCGACCACGTGAAGCAGGATCGTCGCCTCCCCAACCTCTTCGAGGGTGGATCTGAATGCCTCGACAAGCTGGTGAGGCAGCTTGCGCACGAAGCCGACCGTGTCGCTCACAAGAACCTGATGGCCCTGAGGCAATTCGAGGCGACGTGTAGTTGGGTCGAGTGTTGAGAAGAGCTGGTTCTGGATAAGCACCGTGGCATCGGTCAGTCGCTTCAGCATCGTCGACTTCCCCGCGTTCGTGTAACCGACGATCGCAACCACGGGCACCGCGTTGCGCTGGCGTTGCTTCCGCTTCACCTCACGGGTGCGCTCGAGGTCCTCCAGATCTTTCTTAACGCGCTGGATACGACGAAGGATCGCCCGGCGTTCGGATTCCAGCGCTGTTTCACCGGGACCTCTCGTTCCGATGCCACCACCGAGGCGGCTCAAGACGTCTCCCCAACCGCGCAGACGCGGCAGACCGTAGTTCAGCTGAGCGAGTTCGACCTGGAGCTTTCCTTCTGCCGACCGCGCGTGCTGGGCGAAGATGTCCAAGATCAAGCCCGTTCGATCGATGATCTTCAAACCGCGCTCGGCCAGCGGGTTAACTCCTGCAAGGTCCTCGAGGTTCCGTCCCTGAGCCGGCGTCAGCTCGTCGTCGAAGATCAGCATGTCCGCGTCCAGGGCAGTGGCCAGATCCACTATCTCCTTCATCTTTCCTTTACCGAGGTACGTGGCGGGATCAGGATTCTGCCGCTGCTGGATCACTCGCTCTAGAGCATCAGCACCAGCCGTGTCCGCCAGCGCTTCCAACTCGTTAAGTGACCACTCAGCGTCCTCGATCGGGTCTCTACCGAAAGCGGCACCGATCAAGATCGCTCGCTCGCGTTCGGGTCGCGTTTCGTGGAGCTTGGTGTGCGACGGCCGCGCCGAAGACTTACGAGGGCTCAGTTCGCGATCCTTCTGAGCCGCTCCACGCCTTCTTCGAGTCGATCGTCGGCGAGCGTGAGGGAAAAGCGGATAAACCCCTCCCCGGCTGCGCCGTACCCGTTGCCGGGAGCGACGACGATGTCCGCCTCGTCCAGGAGGAACGTCGTGTACGACTCGGATGTGTGACCTTCTGGCACCGGAGCCCACACGTAGATAGAGCCCTTCGGGGGGGTGATGTCGACACCCATGGACTTCAGACCATCGCAAAGGAGGTCACGCCGATGCCGGTACCGGTCGATGCATTCAGCCAAGTAGTCCTGAGGGCCGGTGATCGCCGCGATCCCGGCGCGCTGCACGGCATCGAAGATCCCGGAGTCGATGTTGGTCTTCAAGCGCTTCATGGCTTCGATCGCCTCGGGAGCCCCTGCAACCCAGCCGATGCGCCACCCGGTCATGTTGTAGGTCTTGCTTAGGGAGTGGAACTCGATCGCTACATCCTTCGCGCCATCAGCCTCGAGCACACTGGGTGCGACATATCCATCGAACGTGATCTCGGTGTAGGCCGCGTCGTGTGCGAGAAGGAGATCGTGTCGGCGGCAGAAGTCGACGGCTTCCTGGAAGAAGCTCAGGTCGACACAGGCGGCTGTGGGGTTGCTGGGGTAGTTGAGCCAGAGCACCTTCGCGCGCTCCAAGACCGCCGGTGAGATCGCGCCTAGATCGGGTATGAAATCGTTCTCGGCCCGAAGTGGCATCGCAACCGCCTCACCATGAGCGAGGATGGTCGCAGTCTCGTAAACCGGGTAGCCCGGATCGGGGATCAGAGCGACGTCGCCCGGATCCACGAACGCAACAGGTAGATGGAAGATGCCTTCCTTCGATCCCACGAGTGGCTGTACCTCTTCATCGGCATCGAGGGTTACTCCGAACCTGTCCCCGTACCACTCTGCGATCACCTCACGGAAACGCGGCATCCCCGTATAAGAGGGATAGCGATGCGTAGAGGGGTCCGCGCCGGCCCGCTGAAGTTCCTCGATGACGTGCGGGGGCGACGGAAGGTCGGGGTCACCAACTCCGAAAGAGATGATGTCCGCGCCGCGCGCTTTAGCCGCAGCGACCTTGCGATCTATCTCGGCGAAGAGGTACGGGGGAAGCGCCTCGATCCGTTTAGCAGCCCTCAAACCCTGGCCACCTCGTCGATGTCAACTTCCCCGTCGAACACGCGGAGCGCAGGCCCCGTCATGAAGATCGTTTCACTCTGGTCTACTCCCCCGCCCCACTCAACCTCGAGATCGCCACCTGCCAACGAAACTGTCATCCTCGGCTCGGTGTCACCCAACATTCGAGCGACGACGGCAACCGCGCAGGCGCCGGTTCCGCAAGCAAGTGTTTGCCCGGAGCCGCGTTCCCAAACACGCATCGTCACGTGATCCGGTCCGTCAACTCTCATGAACTCGACGTTCGCACCCTTAGGGAACATCGGGTGTTGCTCGATCCTTGGCCCCAATACGGTCACCGGTGCGGAGGCAGGCTCTGGGTGAAAGATGACAGCGTGGGGATTGCCGACCGAAACGATCGCTGCCTCGAGAACCTGATCGTCGAGTTCGATCTTGGCGTGCAAAGCATCGGTTCCATCCCACTTAACCGGGATAACTTTCGGCTCGAAGATCGGTGGCCCCATGTCGACTCGAACCAGATCGCCGTCTGTGACCCAAACGGTCTTGAGTCCCGCGCGGGTATCGATCTTCAGCTCTCTGGAGTCGGTCAGACCCTCTGCTCGAGCGAAGAGGGCCAGGCAGCGGATCCCGTTGCCACACATCTCTCCGAGCGTGCCGTCGGAGTTGACATAGTCCATGAAGAAATCTGCCCCGTCCCTACCTGGGGCAACCCGGATCACTCCGTCGCCCCCGATGCCGAACCGGCGGTCGCAGAGCGCCGCGACGGCCTCTGGCCGAAGCGTTACCCGATCTTCTGGGTCCGCGATCATCACGAAATCGTTCCCGATCCCGTGGTATTTGCTGAATCTCATGTTCTCAAGGGTAGCGTCAAAGACCTCACGAAATAGTCAACCACCTGGTCCGCCGAGTCTTCCCGGGCGTCGAACCAGGTCACCCTTGGATCCGTCTTGAACCAGGACGCCTGGCGGCGCGCGAAGCGCTTGGTCGCTCGAACGATCTCGGCATGAAGCTCCCCCTCCGACGCATCTGGCATGTCGAGCACCTGCTTGTATCCAAGGGCCTGGCGCGCAGTACCGCTCAGCGACCCCATCAGCCCTTTGACCTCGGCAACCAGGCCCTCGGCCAACATCTCGGCAGCCCTCACGGCGATCCGCTCATAGAGGATGTCTCGATCGCGTTCTAGGCCGGCGATCGCCGCGTCGTAGATGCTTTCGTAACGCTCCCAGGTGGTGTTGTCCGAGAAGGGCCGGCCCGTGATCTGGATCACCTCGAGCGCCCGTACGGTCCTTCTCTCGTTGGCAGGCTCGATCTTGGCAGCCGCTAACAGGATCCAGTGCCGTTAAGCGTTCATGCAGAGCCTCGGCGCCCAGCTCCCGCGCTTCGTCCTCAAGTGAGCGACGGACCTCTGGAGACCGCGCAGGGAACTGCAGATCATCGAGCACGGCTCGCATGTAGAGACCGGCGCCTCCCACCAGCAACGGCACACCACCACGATCTGAGATATCCGCGATAGCGGCCCGGGCAAGCTGTTGGAACTCGGCAACGGTCACGTTGTGATCCGGATCGCACACATCGATCAGGTGATGGGGCACGGCATCGAGAATGTCCTGGCCTGGTTTCGCAGTTCCTATGTTCATGCCGCGATATATCTGCATCGAATCGACCGAAACGATCTCGGCACCCAATCTCTGTGCCACTTCAACTGACAGTTCCGTCTTCCCTACCGCCGTTGGCCCGACGATCGCCGTCACCTTGGGCCTCATCGGAAGGCCGCCACGGGATAACTGACACCGAACGGTGCGTCGTAAGCGAGGAGCGTCGTCCCCGTATCCACCAGATTCGCGAGGGCAACAAGGGGGCCGGCACCACATGCGCCCGCAGCGCGCCATAGTTCGACGGATATCCCATCCATCTCTGCAGGATCGGTTGTCAGAGCCGACACCAAGGTTCGATCCATCTCATACCCCTCAGGACGCTCGAGCAACGGTGCCCTCGGCGTTGCGGCTGCGCTGCCATGGGCGCTGGCGATGAACATGACTTTGCGCTCTTCGGACAACTTCATCACTGCCTGGGCAAGGTCGCGCGCGTCCTTGATCGCCAAAGCCGGTTTCCCTGACGTCTGCCCAGTCCACTCCTCGATCGCTACCGCGATAACGGGAACGTCGGAGGGGAACTCGGCAAGGAGCATTGGGACAACGATGCCGTGGTCTACGTCCCGGTCCAAGACTGGCCGCCTCCAAGATCCACTGACAACCGCTACGGCATCGGCATCGGTCGGATGGTCGACACGAGATCCGTCCAGACCGAATCCTGCGAGGTTTCCCCTCACTCCGGCGTAGACACCCGAGCTCTTGCCGTGCGGGGAACACACCACAACAAGATCGACGTCTACCGTCAGTGAGCGCGCAGCCGCGGCCGTCGAGGGGCACGGGTGGTCTCTGCCCGGAAGGTCCAGGAGCAGCGGTGCGTGCGGAAGTATCGCTCCTGTCAGCAACCGCAGCCGGAGGAAGTACTCGCCATCGGGAGAGTAATGCGGGCGGGCACGGAGGTCGGACGTGCGCCGACAAGCTTCCCGTCGAGATTGTGGGTTGAAGCCTTCGTTACCTCAACCGTGGCGAAGCTCCCCGGCGTCAGAGATCCGGCAGCGAACCGGATGAGTTTGTTCGTGCGGGTTCTGCCCGTCAGAAGTGATCCGTCCTTCTTTGAGGTTCCTTCGACGACCACTTCGAATGTTTTCCCGACCAGGGTCTGATTGCGGTTGAAAGAGATGGAATCCTGCACCGCGAGCAGTCTGTCGAAGCGCTCCTGCACGATCTCCTTCGGAAGATGATCGGGGAAGCTGGCCGCCTCAGTCATCGGTCGCGGCGAATACTGGAACGTGTAAGCACCGTCATATCCAACTTCTTCAACGATCGAGAGTGTGTCGTCGAAGTCTGCCTCCGTCTCGCCGGGGAATCCAACGATGATGTCGGTCGTGAGGGCCACATCGGGTATCGCATCTCGGATCATCCGAACCTTTTCGAGGTAACTCTTGGTCGTGTAGGCCCTCTTCATCTTCTTGAGCAGCCTGTCCGACCCCGACTGAAGCGGGAGGTGAACGTGTTCGCAAACCGCCCTCGTGCCCGCCATCGCCTCGACCGTGTCGCGCTGGAAGTCTTTCGGGTGCGGACTCGTGAACCTCACGCGCTCTAGACCCTCGATCTCGCCCAAGGCCCAGAGGAGCTTTCCGAAGATGGGTCTCCCATCAAGGTCTCGTCCGTAGGAGTTCACGTTCTGACCAAGGAGCGTGACTTCGAAGACCCCATCGTCGACGAGCTCAGATACCTCTCGAACGATGTCCCCCATCCGCCTTGAGATCTCTCGCCCACGAACCGCAGGCACGATGCAGAACGTGCATGCGTTGTTGCAGCCGATCGAGATCGAGACCCACGCGTGCCACCAGGATTCACGGCGCGCTGGGAGGGCCGACGGGAAGCTCTCGGTCTGTTCGAGGATCTCGAAAGAGGGTGCTTCGGTCGATTCGGCCAGTAGCCGAGGAAGGCTTGCCAGGTTGTGCGTCCCCAGGACCACATCCACGAAAGGAGCCTTCTGCTGGATCAACTCTCGATCCTTCTGCGCGAGGCACCCTCCGACGACGATCCTCTTCCTGGGGTCGACCTCCTTCAATGGCTTCATGCGGCCGAGGTTGCCGTAGAGGCGATTGTCGGCATTCTCCCGGATGCAACAGGTGTTGAACACGACGACCGTCGCCTCCTCTGCAGAGTCCGCGAGCGAGTAGCCCTCGGCTTCGAGCATCCCCGCCATGCGTTCTGAGTCGTGTTCGTTCATCTGGCACCCGAAGGTGCGGATGAAGTAGGTACCTTTGTCGCTCATAGCAGGTGGTCTATTTGGCGTAGGCCGATGACCGAACCTCTCGAATCGTCATGATCTTGATCTGTCCAGGGTACTGAAGCTCTTCCTCGATCTTCTTTGCGATGTCTCGAGCGATGATCTCGGCCCTGATGTCGTCGACGTCCTGAGGTTTGACCATCACGCGGACCTCGCGGCCGGCCTGCATCGCGTAGACCTTCTCGACACCTTCGAACTCCATCGCGATGGCTTCGAGACGCTCGAGGCGCTTGATGTAGGCCTCGACCGTTTCGCGGCGTGCTCCTGGCCGTGCACCGGAGATCGCATCGGCCGTCTGGGTCAGCACTGCTTCGAGGGTCCGCTGCTCGACCTCGCCGTGGTGAGCTTCGATGGCGTGGGTTACCTCGGGCTTCTCCTTGAGACGACGTGCGATCTCGGCTCCGATAAGGGCATGAGACCCCTCGACCTCATGGGTGACGGCCTTGCCGATGTCGTGAAGCAGGGTGCAGCGCATCGCGAGCTGGATATCGCTGCCCAACTCGCCTGCGAGCATCCCGGCGATGTGAGATGCCTCGACCGAGTGCTTGAGTACGTTCTGGCCATACGACGTGCGGAATTTCAAGCGGCCCAGAACGCGGACGAGCTCGGGATGCATGTCGGTGATGCCAGTCTCGAGGATGGCCCACTCGCCGGCCTCCCGGATCTCGCGCTCGACCTCGGCCTTGCTCTTCTCGTGGATCTCCTCGATACGAGCCGGCTGGATCCGCCCGTCGCTGATCAGTTTCTCTAGCGTCAGGCGGGCCATCTCGCGCCGGATCGGGTCGAAGCACGACAGCACCACTGCCTCAGGCGTGTCGTCAACGATCAGGTTGGTACCGGTGGCAGCTTCGAAGGCACGGATGTTTCGACCCTCACGCCCGATGATGCGCCCCTTCATGTCCTCGTTGGGCAGCATGACGGTCGTGACAGTGGCCTCGGTGGTGAGTTCTGAAGCGACCCGCTGCATCGCGATCGAGATGATCTTGCGACCACGGCGGTCACCTTCCTCACGCGCTTGAGCCTCGAGGTCGCGAACGATGACCATCGCGTCTCGCTTCGCCTCGTCCTCGATCTCTTCGATCAAAGCCTGTTTGGCGTCCTGAGCCGTCATCCCGGCCACCCGCTCGAGCTCGCCCCTGGCTCGCTCGGCGATCGCATCGATCTCTGCCCGGGCCCTCTGAAGCTCGGACTCCTTATCCTCGATCGCCTGCTCTTTACGTTCCAGCGAGGCCGACCGGGAATCCATGGTCGTTTCGCGCTGGGCGATCCGGTCTTCCTTCTTCTCGATCTCTGCACTTCTACGTTTCAGGTCGGCGTCTGCCTCGTTGCGCATGCGGAAGATCTCGTCCTTGGCCTCGACGATGGCCTCTTTGCCCTTGGCCTCGGCTTGACGTTCGGCATCTTCCAGGATGGTCTTGGCCCGCATCTCGGCTGAGGTTGCTTCCTTTTCAGCCTGGTTCTTCCGGACCACGTAACCGATCGCTGCGCCCGCGAGGAGGCCGATGATGAGACCGATAACGATCTGCATCGCAGCTCCTTTCGCTCGGTCCCCATCCGAGAGCAGCGCGATGCGCCGGCCGGACCGGCACTGGTGCACGAAAGAGATATCAGTTGAGGGCCTGCAAGCCCCTTCAGGCGTCGGCTAAGTGCAGATGCCTTGAGTAGGACCAGGTGTTAGCCGTGGTCGGAAGGTTTTCGCGTTGGTTCCTGCGGCCATGTCTAGGTTCGTTATCTCGTTCATAGCGTCAGTGCCTTGGGGGTACTTCCTTGTTGGTTATCTGACTCTCATCGTACGCCCGCACGAACGCACATGGCGACACCCAGGTGCTTGCTCCGCTAGCTGAAGTTAGCGCTTCAGTCCCACCCTTCGGGGGGCAAGACCTTCATCGCAGCGGCCATGGCAACGTCGTAGGGGTATCCCCGTCGCACCAGCATCGTCTGGATCGCGACGGCCTGCTTGGCCTGAGGCTTGCTCGCCACCCGGCTCACGAACCTCGAGGCGAGGTCCATGGCATTGGACTCCTCATCGAGGGCAGCTCCGTCGATCGCCCGTTGGGCTACCTCGCGATCCACACCTTTGGTGGTCAACTCCTGGAGGAGGGCTCGGCTCCCGCGCCGCGACGAGCGCTCCTGCACCCAGCGGCGCGCGAAGTCTTCGTCGTCCAGCAATCCCAGCTCGGTGAGCCTGTCGATGACGCGTTGGGTCACCTCAGGATCCTTGCGGCCGAGCTTGTCCTTCAACTCTCGGGTGGCGTGGGGTCTCCTCGCCAGGATCAGGCCGGCTCGGTTCATGGCGGAAAGGTAGGCGTCCTCTAGATCCTCCTGCTCGCGAGCGGAGCCGACCCCCTCGAGGACCGGCTCCTTTTCGAACAACCACTGCTGCCCCATCTATTTGCCTGGGTCCAACTCGGCGTCTAACTCGACGAGGCTCTCGACCTCCTCCGTGAGGTCTTTGATGTCGTCCTCGTCGGTCCCGAGGAGGCCGAGCTTGTCCTTGATCTTGAGCTCGATCTCTGTCGCGATGTCCGGGTTCTCCGCTAGGAAGTTCTTCGCATTCTCGCGGCCTTGTCCGAGTTGGTCTTCGTCGTAGATGAACCAGGCTCCGGACTTACGCACGATCCCGTGATCGATCGCTACGTCCAGCAGGCTGCCCTCTTTCGAGATCCCGTGTCCGTACTGGATGTCGAACTCGGCGATCTTGAAAGGAGAAGCCACCTTGTTCTTGACGACCTTCACCTTCACGCGCGAGCCGACGATCTCGGCACCATCCTTGAGTGAATCGATCCTGCGGATGTCGAGACGGACCGACGAGTAGAACTTGAGCGCACGCCCACCAGGGGTGGTCTCAGGTGAGTTATGGACCATCACACCGTCAACGAAGTAGTTGTGATTGCCCTCTATCTCGATGTCGTACCGGTCCATCTGTCGCGTTGGAGGCTTCTCGTGGATATCGACGATCGGAGAAGGCACCAGGTCGTACTCGAGATCGACCATCTGTGGCTGGACATCGAAGTGACCTCGGTACTTGGGCAGCAACTTGTACTCCATCGAAGGATGGATGTACGAGGCGATGAGCTCTTGGAACTCTTCAGCGGCAATCTTGCTAAAGACGATGATCGCTTTCCCACGCACGTGACGCAGGTTCACGTCGAGGTCCCACGTGTCCCGCAGGTACTCAACCAACCTCTCCTGCGTTTCCGGAGTCATGGCCTGAACACAGATCTGAATCCGAGACGATGTTTCGGTTTCATTCCTTACGTCGAGATGGCCATCGTCCATGAACCAGATCGCCAGCGACAGAGGAGTAAGGGTCTTGAGGAAGTCCCATCCGAGTTCTTTCTTGCCACCCTGATAAACCTCACGACGCATATCTGCCAGTTCGGGCATCGGAGTTAGATCGGCGAAAACAGCGCCTTTCTCGTTGACCGTGCGGCTGAACGGGATGTTCCCGAATAGGGAGAGTTTCCAGTCCAAGTAAGGCGCTTGGTTCGCGCCATGCCCCATGCGGAACCGCACGCCGGAGAGGTGATGAGCGTTCTCCCGCCGGGTCTTAGCCGACAGAGAGCCATCACCCATCAGTCCGCCTCGGACAACTTCCAGCTGGAAGTCGCTTAGCCGATGCTCACTGGCCAGCAGGACCTCGTCGCCTACCCGCAAATCACCCGCTTCCCTCCAGCCATCGGGAGTGCGGATCAGGTGATTCTCGGTGGCCGCAAACTGCGCTTTGCCGTTCTTTGACGGCTTCAGAGCAGTGAACTGAAGGAACTTCTCGGTCTTGCCGTTGTTGAACCAGTTCACAACTTTGCGCGGCTCGATCTTTCCAGTTTCGAAGTTGTAGGAGAGCACCTCGACCGGCATCTTTTGGTTGACGATCTTGCCGATGCGCTCTTGCGAACCGTCAGCAAGTGTCACCCGGGTGCCATAAGAAAAGCAGCCGAACATTACTCCGATTTTTTCTCGCAATTGGTTGATGAAGATGAGGATGGTCTTCGAGCGGTTCACGTTGCCGGCGAGTTTGCGCAGTGCCTGGCTCATCAGGCGAGCTTGAAGGCCGACGTGCGAGTCGCCCATCTCGCCTTCGATCTCGGCCCGGGGAACGAGGGCCGCGACGGAGTCCACCACGATGACGTCCAGTGCACCGGAACGAACCAATGTGTCGGCGATCTCGAGGGCTTGCTCACCGGTGTCGGGTTGCGACACGAGCAGGCTGTCGGTGTCGACGCCCACGGCTTTGGCGTATGCAGGATCGAGAGCGTGCTCGGCATCGATGAACGCGACCAGGCCCCCGCCCTTCTGAGCTTCGGCGATCACGTGAAGCGACACCGTGGTTTTGCCGCTCCCCTCGGGTCCGTATACCTCCACGATCCGGCCCCTCGGCAGGCCCCCAACACCCAGCGCGAGATCCAGTGCGAGCGAACCGGTGGGGACGACCTCGTAACCCATACGGACGTCTTCGCCGAGGCGCATTATGGCGCCCTTGCCGTGCTGCTTCTCGATCTGAGCCATGGCGAGATCGAGAGCGTTCTGACGACCCTTGTCGTCCTGCTTGTTGTCGGTTACCGCATCTCGGGGATTCGAGGTTCTTGCCACCGTGGGCCTCCTTGTCTGGGGTTTCGTTAGACCCAGAAGCTATTCAGGGGGTACGACAGGTTTCGGAAGACCATACCCGAACGTACGTTCGATACCACGGCTTTCCCCAGGGAAATCCCCCTTGAGTAGTTACCACCTTGTGATTCTACGCCCGGGGAACCCCGCTGACCAGGTGTTCATCTCGGGTCACCTACTTGCGAGAGACTCAGGGGATGCACAGACAGGCCAGGGTGGCCGGGCACAAGCTCAATCTTCAGAGGCCGTCGGGTGAGACGACTCCCCGGCCGGTGGTGCTCTTCGTGTGCGTCCACAACGCGGGTCGGTCTCGGATGGCCGCTGCCTTCCTCGAAGACATTGCCGGAGATCGCTATCAGGGATTGTCCGCCGGCACCACCCCTGCCGACCATCCCCACCCCGAGGTGGTGACGTCCATGGCGGAAGTCGGGATCAAGATCGCAGACATCCCGGGAACGATGCTGACCCAAGAGATGGCGGACAAGGCGGTCAAGCTCGTTTCGATGGGGTGCAAAGTCGAGGAAGCGTGTCCGGCGTTACGTACCCCGATGGAGGATTGGGCTCTCCCCGATCCGAAGGGTCAACCTTCTGACGTTGTCGACGAGATCCGCGATCAGATCGAGATCCGCGTCAGGAACCTCGTGGCACAACTCGATAGGGAGATGGCAGACCGATATGTCTAGGTCTTCTGGTTCGCCTCTTCCAGCAAAGCGACCAAGTCCAATGCTTCGGTGATCATCCCCAACGAGCCGTCGGGGAGGCGGCGCCACTCCTCGCGTGGGCGATCTCGATAAAGCTCTATGCCGTTGCCGTCCGGGTCGGAGAGGTAGATCGCCTCGCTGACCCCGTGATCAGAGGCGCCGTCGATCGGCCAGCCACTGTCTACGACCCGATGGAGTGCCTCGGCAAGCGCGCGTCGGTCGGGATAGAGGATCGCGAAGTGGAACAGGCCCGGTTGATCGACCGGTCCGGGAGATGCTCCCTTGCTATGCCAAGAGTTGAGTCCGATGTGGTGGTGGTACCCGCCGGCGGACATGAAGACTGCATCGGCACCGTAGCGAGTAGTCGTCTCGAAACCGAGCACGCGCCGGTACCACTCCTCGGAACGCTTCACGTCCGAGACTTTCAGATGGACGTGGCCGATGACTGCGTCGGGGTGGATCGTGGGCTCTGTCATACCCACTGAAACGCTCGATCCGCCTCGGGATTCCCTAGCGAACCCTGAAGGAGCCGGTCGTCGTCATCATGTCCGTGTAGGTGGTCCCCGCGTGATGGACATGGCTGTCCACATCGTTCTCACCGGCTCCCGAGATCGTCGTTCCTCTCTTGGCGCCGATGTCTTTGAATGGGACGAGCACCGACAAGTATCCGTTCGCGAAGTCGTAGGTGCCTTCCAACTCACCCAGCAACTCGTAGGTGTCGCCGACCTGCTCAAAGAGCAGATAAGCACCTTGGGTGTTATCGACATAAGCCTCGGCCAGGAACGTCCTCTTGCCAGTCGTGAACAGCCATTCGATCCCCGGCAATGTCGGATAGCCGCCGATGCCGGGCAGCATCCCGTTGATACCGATCCGTATCTCGAGATCTTTTCCGAGCTTCTGAGCGTCGAGGTAGGTGATGTCCAGAGCAGGCGGACCGTCGAGGGTGGGATCCTCGCCGAGACGCTGCGGTCCGCCGGCAGAAGCCGGTCCAGCCACCATGAGTACGGCGACGAGGGCCGCCATCAGGATCTTCATGACTAGAGATTTAGGCGGTCATGCGCCTATCCCTGCTCGGCGAAGCTGATGGGCTCCGGGATGAGCCGTGGGTCGCTATCGAGCAGCCCATACGAAATCGTGTCGAGCCAGCCCTGGGCACTGCGGGTCGAGTCGCGATGACGACCCTCTTCGATGAACCCCACCTTCTCGGCGACCCGGTGGCTACCGTGATTCCCCGGCGACGCCTGGAGCTCGATGCGGTGCAGCCCCAGGACCTCGAAGCCGAAGTGGGTCACCGCGGCAGCAGCTTCGGTCGTGAGCCCTCTCCCGGCCAGCTCGGTAGCGATCCAGTACCCGATCTCGGCTCGCTCCAGATAAGGCAGGCCGTGCCTGGTGAGACCGACGCCTCCGGCGATCCGCTCTTCGGTGAAGAACACGAAAGCCCACAACGTTCCGCTGTCCCACCCGCGTTCGGCGGAATGGATAAAGGCCAGTTCGTCTTCATAGGTCATGTTGGAGGCCCACGCCATCCAACTGGCGATCTCGTTCTCGGAGGCTTTAACGGCGGCATAAACCTCGTCGACCATCGTTACGTCGACCGGCGCTATGCGAAGACGATCGGTCGTGATCTCGTAACGGGCGGTCACTCGGCCGTTATGACGACGTTCGCCTGCACCGACGGATCGAAAGGATAGTGGTCGACGTCCACGAACTCGATGATGATCTCGTGTTCGCCGGGTGTCACTAACTCTGCGTCGACTACCGGATCGGTAACCGATGGCATCGAGACGATCTGCCCGTCCCAGTAGACGTGGATGTGACCGGCGTTGGGGTCTTCGTTGGAAGAGCCAGAGATGAGCTCCCCGCCCGTCAGACCTATCTGCACCGTCAGAGGCTCGCCGGCCGGTACGACTGCTCCTTCGGTGGGACTCGTTATGGTCACCCTAGCTTCCGTGGTGTTGCGCGAGCTTTGCCCGGGATCATCGCCAGACAGAGCGAAGGCTCCTGCGGTCAGAGCGAACGCTGCTGCGATCAAGACAACTGGAACGAACGGCTTCACCGTTTTCTGAAAGAAGAAGATGACGCCGAGCACCAGCAGACCTCCCGCGAGCAGGAGGAGCTCTAGGTCGGGGCCACCGACACCAAGCGTGTGAGCAAAGGTCAAGCTCTCTCCTTTCATGTCACCAGGGGTTGCCCCAACAACCACAGCGTGGCGATCGTGTAGATCGACATGAGAACCGTAAGGGCATATTGACTCCTGACCGCCGCGGAGTGGCTATCGGAGAGCCTCACGGCCGTCCGATGCGCGGCCAGCACGCCCAAGATATGTCCTCCGACGATGATCGCGATCTCAAGGAACCACACGAACCGGGGTGACGGTAGGAAGCCTTGCCACAGGGATGCGGTCCCTAAAAGGTTCCAATCAAGCTGGAAAGGGTCGGACAGCGATCGGATCAGTTCGGGTACCCCCGTGATGAGTAGCGGCGCGTTGTGAGCTAGCACGTAAGCGACCCCGATCGGGATGAGGCTCCAGCCGAACGAACGAGCGACGTCGGGTAAAGCCCGATCCCGTCCTATCCAACGATGCGCCATAGCAACCGCACCGAGGAAAGTGAGAAGGAAAGGCAGCGTGAACAGCCCTAACGCGACGGTGTCCACGATCAGGTTCGAGACATCGGAGAGATGAAGTGTTCGTAGGAGATCGTTCCAGCCGACGGTCTCGATAACGTTGTCGAGGGTTGTCGAGGCAAGAAGCACGAACAGCGACCCATACAGAGCCAGGGGCATCGGCTGGCCGGGGTCGAGATCGCGCAGCGACCCTTTCCGGTAGATCCCGTCCGATGCCAAACGGAATGGCGCTAGGCGGGCAGCGAAACCGAAGAGGATCTGTAGCGGATCGACCCGCTCCCATGACTCGCCGAGCACCGAACGTGCCCCCAACGAAAAGATCGAGTAGGCGATCAGCACGAAGATGATCCACGTGTCGTCGAATCCGACACCCGAGACCAGCTCGAACCAGAAGAGCGCGTAGAGAAGCAAGGGCCCCACCCACCAAGGGGGAGATACCGTCGCTTTCGCGGCCCCCGCGGGCTCGATCCGATACAGGCGGTCAAGTGTCGCCCACGGATCCATCGTTTCCCATGCGCCTGCGATCAGGCCCGATAACGCGGTGACACCTACGATCAACCCCACCCAGAACATCAGGGTGGTGAAAGTGAAACCCACCTCGCGCACTACAACCCCTGCAACTATCGCGAGAACGAGGAACAGCAAGGAACCCCACCGAAGTGCTCCAGATAAGATCGACGCCAGGCGAGGACCGGCCACCCGCCGTTGGTCGGGCAGGGGCTTATCTCCCTTCGACACAGCGCGGATCACGAAGGAAACGACAACCGTGAGCGCGGCCCCCGCCAGGTAATAGGCGAAGGGGATCGGCGACTCGTAGACGCGGCCCACCCCGTGGGCCAGCAGAAGATCCGACACCGCTAGAGGCGCGTCCGGACGAGCAGCACTATCCCACCGAGCGCCGCCCCTCCCACGATGAACGCCACCAGGGGAAGGCCCGCCCCCTCAGCCACGGACCCTTCGGTACCGGACGCCACGTCGCCACCGTTGGCTTCCCCATCATCGGGACTGGGTTCCCCGGAGGGTTCCACGGGATCGTCGCAAACGGCTTCGCCCTTCACCTGGAAGGAGTACTTGCCGGACGTCACGTGCCCGTCGACGCTGCTTACGACCCGGTAGCGGACGTCCATCTTTCCTCGTTGAGAGTCATCGGCGAAGAACACATGCAGCGTCTGGTTCTGGGCAAAAACCTCATCCACGAGATCCGTCCCACACTCGTCTCGGACGACAACGGTCACGTCCTCGGTGGGGGCTTCGGTGAAGTTGATCCGGATGTGATCCACGGGTTTCTTGACCGTCGAACCGGCACCGGGTGTCTGGCTCAGCATCTCTCCATGGGCGAAAGCCGCCCCGGGGGCGCTGAGAAAAACCACAGTCATGATGCCGAGAGCCAACCGTCGTGAGCGTTCCATCACTTCGATGCTAAGTGCTCCTTCTTACTAGGGGGAAACGCTCGATCTCCTCGTAGCGAGCACCCTTCGGTGACAGGTGGCTCCGGTACAGGACCACGTGATCGAGCTCGAAGCTCGGCAGGTCGCTCAGGTCGGGCTGTTGGAACTCGTCGCCGAGGGGTTGCGGCGCCCGGAACCTTGCGAGGGTGAGATGGGGCGTGAACGCTCGTTCCTCAGGAGCGACGAGGCCCGTCATCCCGAGATCGAGACCTCGAGCCAGACCGGCGGCGGCTCCCGGCTCATCCTCGATGCCACACCAAAGGACGCGTGCTCGCTTCATCGAGGGGAAAGCTCCAAGTTCGGTGAGTCGCAGCTGAGAAGGGGCGAAACCTGCGCACACCTCTCTGCATATCTCGGCCGCTTCGCCTACGGACGCCTGGTCGATCCAGCCGAGGAACTTGAGGGTCACGTGTTGTCCGGCGAGGTCCGTCCAGCGCGCGTCGGACATGATCGCTTTCAGATAGTCGATCTCGCGTTGAAGGTGTTCGCGATGGCCGAGCGGGACGTCGAATGCAGCGAACAGGCGGACCGAGTCGATGGTCATGACTCGGTGATGGTCCGGCGCCCCAGATCGACCGCGGCTGTTACGGCGATGGATCGGATGTTCGAGCGGTCTCCGTAACCTCGAACCTTGCGAACCTCGGTCCGGCCCCCAAATGCCGCGCCGACGAAGATCGTGCCGACCGGCTTTCCCTCCTGCTCACCCGGCCCGGCTACTCCTGTCGTGGCGAGCCCCAGGTCGGTGTCGAACTTGGAGGCGACGGCTTCTGCCATGCCAGCGACTGCCTCTTCGCTCACGGCACCCGGGCCGAGGAGGATCGACTCTTCAACCCCAAGGAGATCGCGCTTCGACTCCGTCCAGTAGACAACGACCCCACCTTTGAAAAAATCGCTCGAGCCACCGACATCGGAGAGTTCGGCCGCCAGGAGGCCGCCTGTCATCGATTCCGCGCACGCGACAGTGATGCCGGTGTCACGCAGCATCTCGCCGAATGCTTCGGTCAACCCCTTGTTCCCCGGAACCGTGTGATCGCCGAGCCTGTGCCTGATCTCTTCCTCGACCGGAGAGATCAGCGCGAGAGCGGCGGATTCGGTCGAAGCTTTCGCTGTCAAACGCACCCTTACCTGGCCCCGCCCCGCGAGATAGGCGATCGTCGGGTTGGTTTGCGACTCGACGATGTCGGTGATCTTGGCGTGGGTGTGCGACTCCCCTAGTCCGATGACTAGAACTTCGCGCGACACGATGGTCGCCTCGCCCGCGAGACGTCTCAGTTCCGGCAGAACAGTCTTGCCGAGCATCGCCTCCATCTCCCACGGCACCCCCGGCAGAGCGAAGATCGTTCCGTCCTCGACGCTGATCTGGAACCCCGGAGCCGTTCCCTCGGGAGGGATCGGGATCGCCCCGGCCGGAAGTTCCGCCTGACGGAGGTTGGCCTCGGGCATATCGCGCCCGAGACGCTCGAAGATCGCACGAACCTGTTCGGCCAAAGAGCCGTCCCGGATGAGGTCGACTCCACAAAGCGCTGCCACCGCCTCGCGCGTGATGTCGTCCGGCGTAGGACCCAGTCCGCCTGTAACGATGACGACGTCGGCTCGGTCGAGGGCGATCCGGAGAGTCGCGACGATCCGATCGTGGTTGTCCCCGACGGCCACGTGATGATGAACGTCCACGCCGACCGTGGCCAGAGCTTGAGAGATCCTCTGCGCGTTCGTGTTGGCGATCTGCCCGAGGAGCAACTCGGTTCCCACACCGACGATCTCTGCTTTCAGGAAACCACTCCTTCGATCCGAGCCTCACGGCGCAGGAAGTACTGCCCTCCGGACCAGAGGGTCGTTACCAGGGCAAGGCCCAGCAGCAACCAGTGTCCGATGTTCCGATCGGACCACGGAAGGAGCCACCAGCAGACCATCAGGATCTGCACGGTCGTCTTCGCTTTGCCCAGCGTCGATGCGGGAAGCGTTCCGCCCGAACTCACAACGCGGGTTCGAAGGATCTGAACAGCTACCTCCCGCACTCCGATAACAACGGCGGCCCACAGCGGGAAGGTTCTCGTGTCGACGAGGACCACGAGTGCAGCACCGATCAACAACTTATCGGCGAGTGGATCGAGGAACTCACCTGCTCGGGAGATCGTCTGGTTGCGGCGTGCGAGGTAGCCGTCAAGGGAATCGGACGCGGAGGCGATGAAGAACACGGCGAAGGCAGCGATCGCTGCCGTATCGGAATCCGAGTAGGCGAGCACCACGAAAAAAGGGACCAAACAGATCCTGCCGACGGTGATCGCGTTGGGAAGGTTCACGCCCGGAGAGTACCCAAGCCCGGGCCCCCGTCTGGCGACTCACGATTACGATTTTGACAATCATTCTCATTTAGCCTAGGCTCCAAGCATGGAAGCCTCCGTCTGGATCTCTTCGATCGTGGCGGTCGTCTGCGTCAGCCTGATCTCGGGTGCCGGGGCGCTGGGTCTCTTCCTCAAGCGGGATGTGCTCCAGAAGGCGCTCTTGGTGATGATCTCGTTCGCGGCGGGAGCCTTGCTCGGCGACGCCTTCCTGCACATCATCCCGGAGATCGCGGAGTCCCCTACCGGCTTCGATCCCTTCGCTTCCTACACGTTGCTCGGCGGCGTGGTCGCCTTCTTCCTTCTCGAGAAGGTGTTGCACTGGCATCACGCGCACGTTCCGACCGAAGACGTGATCCACCCGGTTGCCGTATCGAACCTGGTCGGTGACGGCCTTCACAACTTCCTCGATGGAGCGATCATCGCCGGGGCCTTCGTCGCAAGCCCGGAACTGGGTGTTGCAACTGCGATAGCGGTTGCCCTCCATGAGATCCCTCAGGAACTCGGTGACTTCAGCATCCTTCTGCACAGTGGACTGGCACCGAAGAAGGCCCTTCTTCTGAACATGGCGTCCGGCTTCGTCGCCGTTGCCGGAACGATCGTCGCTCTCACGATCGCGTCGGGCGTCGACCTCGAGCGACCGCTCCTTCCCTTCTCGGCCGGAGCATTCATCTACATCGCGGCAACCGACCTGATCCCGGAGCTACACAAGGAACCGGAACCCGGTAAGTCGATCCTCCAGGCGTTCGCGCTGATCGCAGGGGTCGCCGTCATGGGGATGCTGCTGTGGCTGGAGTAAAGAACACTCGCCAACGAGCAGCTATCAGCGATGCTCTCGATCGGGCGGCAGGTTTTCGAACCGCGCAAGAGCTCTTCGAAGATCTCCGGAATGCCGGGATCAAGCTTGGACTCGCAACGGTCTATCGAACCCTTCAGGCCCTCACGGACGATGGGGACGTCGACGTCGTCCGAGGTGAAGAGGGAGAAGCCCTGTATCGCCGATGTGCTATCGACACACATCACCACCATCTCGTCTGTCGCTCCTGCGGTTTCTCGGTCGAGATCGACAACCGAGAGGTCGAACGGTGGGCGACGACGGTGGCTCGCAAACATAAGTTCGTAGATGTTCGGCACGACATCGAGATCTTCGGTCGCTGCGGCAACTGCGCATGAAGCCGGGCTTTAGGTCGACGCCTCAGCGTTTTTACCTCGACGCCACCTAGCCAGCCGCACCCCATGTTCGGTAGCAAGCGCGAAAGCTGTGGTGTAAGCGAGGTTCCCGGTGAGTACTCCGAGCATGCCGGCGCTCACCGCGAGTGCGAGTCGGACCCCACGCAGGTCCAGGACGAGAAGAGCGTGTCGAAGACCCGCATAAGCGAGAAAACCGGCAAGAGCCCAGACAGGGAGGAGCCCGAAAAGTTCGAGGATCTGATGGGAGAAGACGACACCCGCCACGACCAGCGTGGACCCCAAGAGCACGTTCATCGCGTTGGACCGCGCTCCCAGACGTACGTGAGCGGAGAGCCCGCTCGAACCGTGGCACATCGGCATGCCACCGATGAGGGCAGCAGCGACATTGCCCAAGCCACAACTTAGCGCCACGGCGCCCGGCGTGACCCTCTTGGCGCGTTCCCCGAAGACCTCGCGGGCGAGGTCACTAACGCCCACCACTGCGTTGCCATAAGTGAGCGGAACTTGCGGAATCACGAGCACTACGAAGGCCGTGCCAAACACAGACACGGGCGGCAGGTCGAAACTGGGAAGGGAAAGGGCGATAGGGCCCAGATCCGGAGCGGCAAGGATCCATCCGGCAACCACTCCTATGGCGAGGATCGAAACGGCCACCAAGTTCCATTGATACCGACCTGCTATCGCGACCGCAACCAGAACAGCCAGCGCGAGTGGGACGACCCAAGAGTGTGCGGCAGACGCCTGAAAGATGTCGGGAGGTTGGGTTACCAGCTTGACGGCTGATATCACCAACAGGATCCCCACGCCCAACTGAAGAGATCGGATCACGTACTTCGTGAAGAACACCGACAACCGATCGGCAAAGCGTGTGAGCGATAGGACAACTAACAGGACGCCTATCTCAAGGCCCGCCGCGTGGATGACCTCTGGAGACAGCTGTTGCGCGACAGCCAGCGCCGTTAGTGCCTTCAGGGGTTGGACGGGAAACGGGACCTTGAAGAAGAGCCCTGCGCAGATAGATAGGGCTCCGGCCCCGACAAGCAGCGGGGCGGGATCCAAGCCGTTGACAACCACCAGCGCTGCTGACAAGGGTACGAGCACACCCAGGTCGGCGACCGCACCGGACACATCTCCGCTGGTCAACCTACCTTTGCGCTTGATGTCGAACGGCATGTCAGGAGCGCGCGTGCTCGCCAACAAGGTCGGCGCCCTCGGTAGATGTGATCCTCACCGGCACGTAGGCCCCGACCCTAGGTCCGTCCTGAGCCGTGAACGTGATCTCGCCGTCGATCTCCGGCGCTTCGCGATGTGATCTTCCAACCCAGGTGTTCGAGGCAAGATCCAGACGTTCGACGAGCACGTCAAGCGTTGCGCCGACAAGTGACTCAGCCCGGCGCGACATCGTGACGTCTGCTACGCGGGTGACGGCATCTGCACGCTCACGAGCAACCGGTTCCGCGACCTGCCCCGGCAGATCGTGGCTGCGAGTGCCCTCCTCGCGCGAGTATGTAAAGACACCGACCCAATCGAGATCGTTGTCGGCCACGAAAGAGGCGACCTGCTCGGCGTCCTCATCCGTCTCGCCGGGAAATCCAAGGATGAATGTCGTCCTGACGGCGGCCCCCGGATCGAGATCGCGGATACGGGCGAGCATCGCCTCGAAACGCTCCCGCGATCCCCATCTACCCATGGATCGGAGGATCGGCGGAGAAACGTGTTGGAGAGAAAGGTCGAAGTAGGTCGCCACCTTCGGGGACCCTGCGATCCTCATGATCAAGGCATCCGTAACCCCTTGCGGATGCAGGTACATCAAACGAAGGCGTTCGAGTCCCTCGACAGACTCGAGTGTGTCGAGTAAGCCCAAGAGATCTCCCTCCTCCGTGTCCCTCCCCCACATCACGGAGTCTTGGCTGACGAGTGACAGCTCGGTGATGCCCTGCTCGACGAGTTGGTGTGCGTCTCTACCGATGTCGGCGAGAGAGCGGGAACGGAACTTGCCTCTCATCAGCGGGATAGCGCAGAAGGTGCAGCCGCGATCGCATCCCTCCGCGATCTTCAGATAAGCCCACGGCGCACGACCGAACCGGATCCTCGGAGCGGCAGCGATGGTGGCATCCCAATAGGCGGGGTCGAAGCGCGGGCCGGGGTCGCCGAAGATACGTTCTGTAAGGGAGCCAGTAGCCGCACCATCGACGATCTCTGCGATACGAGGGTAGGCGGCGAAATCTACGAACGCGTCGACCTCATCGAGTGACTCATCGAGATCGGTGGCCGACCGTGCGACGAGACACCCGGTCATGATCAAGCCCTTGAGCTGACCGTGCTCCTTCAGCTCGGCGAGATCCAGCACTTCCTCGATCGTCTCTTTGCGAGCCGGGTCGATGAAACCGCAGGTATTCACCAGAACGACGTCCGCTCCGTTGACGTCCTCGACCATCTCGTGTCCGGCCTGGGCGAGCATGCCACCGAGACCCTCGGAATCGATGGCGTTCTTTGGACACCCCAATGTCACGATCGAAACCTTCGGCAACAGGGGCTCCTTTAGAGGGCGTTGAGATCGTCGGGGAAGGTCAGGTTAACCGGGTCCTGGCCGCCCGGGGAGCCGATGTTCTGGCCGTTAACGATAAGTTCCACCGCCGAGGGGGCTCCGAGTCTTAGGAACACTTTCTCGGTGCCCGTGAATGTGAACGTGTCTCCCTGGGCGAGGGTGGTTCCGCCGGGATCGACCGTGTTCCCATCTTCAGCTGCAAGGACCCAGCAATCACCGTTCACAGCGACAACTTCGACAGTGACTCCATCGACAGCAGCGATCGCTGCATCGGTGGGTGTGGATACCACGGCGGGCGTCGACGGCGAGGAGGATGCCGTCGGTGTAGAAGATGAGCGGGCGGCAACCGGCGAACGATCATCCTCGTCTCCTGAATCCTGAGTGAGACCGATGAGTGCCAGAACCACGATCACCGAGAAGGCCATGAGGGCCGCCATCGTCCAGCTGTTCATCCGCTTCTTTGGAAGTGACGAGTGCTTCTTGCCATGAAGCTCGAGGGCGAGGATCTGCTGGCTCTCCATGCGTCGAGCGCCGAAACGTGAGTCGAACTCTTCAAGCAGCGGCGTCGGATCTACGCGTAGATAACGTGCGTAGGTCTTGAGGAATCCACGGACGTAGGTAGGCGCGAGGAAATCAAACTCGTCCGACTCCATCCGCATAAGGAAGTCTGATCTGATCCGAGTTTCTTCGGCAGCTCTGTCCATACCGATGCGGCGCCTCCGCCTTGCATCACGGAGATAGGCGCCCATCGTCGTGGGTTGATCCACGCGACCCATTATAGGAAGGGGGGCCGTGCTAGCAGTTCAGCTAGAGGTCGTCACCTGCATCGTTAGAACGTGCATCGCGCTGGTCAAGCTCGTCAGCGGTCATCAGAACGTCCCGAGGTTTCGAGCCATGGGAAGGCCCGACGACCCCTCGCGTCTCCAGTAGATCCATCAATCGCCCGGCTCGAGCGAAACCAACTTTGAGCTTGCGTTGAAGCATCGAGGTTGACCCCAACTGCGATCGCACGATGAGTTGGAGAGCTTCTTCGAGAAGGTCGTCATCGTCACCGGCCGACCCGCCGAAACCACCACCCATGGAACCGGGACCATCTTCTGCGGTAACACCTTCGATGTAGTCGGGTGTTCCTTGCCGACGGGCGTGCCCGACCACCGCTGCTATCTCTCGCTCGGTAACCCAAGCTCCTTGGATCCGGCGCGGCTTGGAAGAGTTCGCATGGAGATAAAGCATGTCGCCATGCCCGATCAGTTTGTCTGCCCCACCTTGGTCGAGGATCACGCGCGAGTCCTGCTGGCTCGCCACACTGAAAGCCATCCTCGATGGGATGTTCGCTTTGATGACACCCGTTACGACATCGACCGAGGGACGCTGGGTCGCGATCAGTAGATGGATGCCAACCGCGCGAGCCATCTGCGCGATGCGGCAGATCGCTGCTTCTACATCGCGAGGAGCAATCATCATGAGATCGGCCAACTCGTCCACAACAACCAAGATGTAAGGCAGAGGCCCCGGCTCTGGGTCGTCATCGGATACTTTGGTCAGAACTCCGCGGGATGCCGCGTCGTTGTAGAACTCGAGGTTCCGTTGCCCTGAAGCGGCCAGCAATTCGTAGCGCATCTCCATCTCACGAACGACCCAGTTGAGCGCGCTCGCGGCCTTCTTGGGGACAGTTACAACGGGCGTCAGAAGATGAGGCACTCCCGCATAGTGAGTTAGCTCGACACGCTTTGGGTCGATGAGGATCATGCGCACCTGATCGGGCCGCGCCCTGCAGAGGATCGAAGTGATGATCGCGTTTATGCACGATGACTTACCGGAGTTCGTGGCTCCGGCGATAAGGACGTGGGGCATCTCGGTGACGTTCGCGAAGACGGTCTCTCCGGAGATGTCCTGACCGAGGGCTACTGACAGAGGGTGCTTGTCGGCCTGCGCGCGCTTGGATCTAAGCACGTCTCCGAGGGTCACGAGCTGACGCGTTCGGTTGGGAACTTCAACTCCGATAGCCGACTTACCTTCGATCGGAGCCAGGAAGCGAAGCTCGCCGGAGGCAAGCGCGTACTTGATCTCGTTACTCAGCGACAGAACGCGGTTGACCTTCACGCCCGGGCCGAGCTCGATCTCGAACCGGGTCACGGTCGGACCTGCTGTATGTCCGGTAACGGAAGCATCGACATTGAACTGCTCGAGGGTCGCTTCCAGAACGTTGATCGTTTCCTCGATGGAACGAGCCGATACTTCTCGTTCACCACCCAACGCCAGAAGATCGAGGGCGGGAAGCTTGTACTTGCTCGAGTCCCCGACCGGCATCGCCAGCTGCTTCGGCTTGGTGGGGAGGTTCACGATCTGAGCTTCGGCCGCACTCGTCTCGTCGGTGAGATCGATCTCATCGAGATCTTCCTCGTCGTATTCCTCTTCCTCTTCGACTTCCTCCTCATCCTCTGAATCGGTGTCGATGAGGTCGACATCGTTCTCGGATTCGAGGTCGATCCGCGCGGCGAGGCCTCGTCCGAAGGCAGCAGCGCTAGCCGCTCCGAGCTTCATCCATCCGCCGACGGTGCCCACGGACGTGCGGGTGAGGATCATCACCCCGACGAAGAGAAGAACCAGCAGGAGAACCCAAGTGAAGAACCCGCCGATCAGCCCGGAAACCGGTCTCGCGACCAAGGCTCCGAAGATGCCGCCCATGTCCTGGAGCTTCTCGATGGGGGCAACAACCCTGCGGTTCCCTTGGAGAAGGTGAACCATCCCCGCTAGAGCCAGACAGGTCACGCCTGCGCCGGCAACCATGCGAACCACCTGTGGCCTTACGGCCGGGGCCATCATCAAGAGACCGGCGACCACCACAGCTATGGGGAACACCACCGCTACGCCACCGAACATCAGCCTGGCTACGTACCCGAGCATGGCCCCGAAGGGCCCGCCCCCGTCCTTGTAGATGCCCAGCCCCGCTACGACACCGGCCAGAGCGACAACCAAGCCCCACAGCTCTACGGGGGCCGAACGGATGTGGACGTAGACGAACCTGACCGCCCCAACGGCTATGGGCTCGCGCTGGCGCCTCCGGCGCTTGACCGGCTTGCGAGCGGGCGGTTTCCGGCCCCTCGGAGGCGGTCTCTTCCGCCCAGAGGGAGCCGGCCGCCTAGCCCTGACCCCTGATCGGGGTGGGGTATGGCGCCGGGTTCGCGTTGCCACCTAGCCTCCTGTCGATAACGTTTAACAACTTTAACGATAATAGACAGTTCTAACAGGATTTCCCGTCTAGGGCTAGGGCTAGGTGGACCAGGTGGTGGCCGAGCTAGATCTCGATAACTACGGGGAGGATCATCGGGCGGCGGCGGGTGTTCTCCCAGACGAAGGAGCCGAGGGCCCTGCGGGTCACCTTCTTCAGGGCGTTCCAATCGGTGACCACATCGCCTTCCATGTCCTCGAGGGCCTCGAGGACCACGTCCGCTGCCTCATCGAGGAGGTCGCGGGACTCGTCCTCATGGACGAATCCGCGGGTGATCAGGTCGGGGCCGGCGAGGATCTCGCCCGACCGGGCATCGATCGTGATGACACAGAAGATCACGCCGTCCTGGGCCAGCAGTCGACGGTCCCTCAAGACCACCGGCCCAACGTCGCCAACACCCAGTCCGTCCACCAGAACCATCCCGGCATGGACCCGGTCCCCGCGAGTGACCTTGTGGTCGAGCAGCTGAAGCACGTCGCCGTCCTCCACGATCGTTACGTTGTTGATGCCCTCGGCTTCAGCGATCCTTTTGTGGAGCGCTAGCTGCCGGTACTCCCCGTGCACCGGAGTGAAGTGGTTCGGTCGGGTGAGAGTAAGCATGTAGGCCAGTTCCTCAGACGCGCCGTGGCCTGAAACATGCACGGCAGAAGTTTCCGAGTGGTAAACATCGGCTCCCGCTTTGTAGAGACCATTGATGACCCTATGAACTGACGGCTCGTTACCGGGTATCGGGCTCGCCGAAAGGATCACGGTGTCGCCGGCCCGGACGTGAACCGTCTTGTGCTCGCCTGCAGCGATCAACGAAAGTGCCGAAAGTGGCTCCCCCTGAGACCCTGTGCAGCAGACCACGGTTTGGCCGGCGGGAAGATTCTGAAGCTGATCGGGCGGAACAAGGGTGTCGTCTCTCACTTTGAGGAGCCCCAGCTCACGTCCAACCTCGAGATTGTTGACCATCGAGCGGCCGACGAAAACGACCTTCCTATCCAGTTCTTCTGCGATCTCGCACACCTGCTGGATCCTGTGCAGGTTCGACGCGAAGCAGCCGACCACGATGCGACCCGTCGCGCGATGGAAGATGTCCCGGAGTGTGTCTCCCACGATCCTCTCCGACGGTGTGCGTCCGGGACGTTCTGCGTTCGTGGAATCCGAGAGAAGGAGATCGATACCTTCCGCGGCAAGTTCCCTGATCCCGGCCTCGTCGGTGCGCCTACCGTCGATAGGCGAGGGATCGAACTTGAAGTCTCCCGTGTAGTAGATCGTCCCATTGTTGGTTTTCAACGCGATCGAGATCGCATCCGGGATCGAGTGAGACACGGCTAAGAACCTCAGGTCGAATGGGCCGAGCTTCAACTCACCCGGAGCTTTGATCTCCCTCATGTCCGCTCTAACCCCGAACTCATCGAGACGACGGCGAGCGATCCCTAGAGTGAGAGGTGTTCCGTAAACGGGAACTTCGACCTCACGCAGGAACCAAGTCAAGGCCCCAACGTGATCCTCGTGGCCGTGAGTCAGCACAACACCGACGCACTTGTCCGCACGCTCGAGAACGTAGGTGAAGTCGGGAAGGACCAGATCAACGCCCAGCATCTCCTCGTTGGGAAAGGAAAGTCCACAATCGATAACCACCAGCGCGTCGCCCTGCTCGACCACAAGCATGTTGCGACCCACTTCCCCAAGACCGCCGAGGAAGATGATTTTGGTTGGAGGCTGCGGCATCAGATCAGGCCGGCACCTTCAAGTGCGGCTCGGATGGCCGACGCTTCTTCGTCGGTAGGCGGCACCAGCGGGAGTCTGGGTTCTCCAACGCTCAGCCCCAACAATCCGACCGCGTACTTGACGGGTATCGGCGAGGAGGTCAACCCCATGATGGTCGACATCAGGGGCATCAGCGAGACGTAGATCCTCGATGCTTCATCGGTCTTGCCGTCGTTCCACGCAGCGAACAGCTGCTTGAGCTGGGCGCCGACCAGATGGGAGCAGACGGAAACGATCCCGACGGCCCCCGAAGCGAGATGCGGGAGAAGAAGAACGTCATCCCCGGAATAGATCTCGAAGTCGTGGAGTCCCTCGGCATCGAGTTCGTTGCGGAGCTTGGCAGTCTCGGTCGGATCGCCGACCGCATCCTTGACGGCAACGATGCGTTCGTGACGAGCGAGCGTGAGCATCGTCGGGCGCTCGACCCTTCGAGCGGTTCGGCCGGGGATGTCGTAGATCATCAAAGGGATCGGAGATTCATCCGCCACGTGGGTGAAATGAGCGACCAGAGCGTTCTGAGGGGGCCGCGGTAATAAGGCGTGACTATGAGACTGGCCGCCACTCCTGTAGACGCTGCGTCCTTGGTCAGTTGAACGGTCTCCGCCGTGTTGTACGTACCGGTTCCGGCGATGACAGACGCACGATCTCCCACTTCCGACATGACCGCTTCGAACAGAACCAGTTTTTCGTCGTGGCTAAGGGTCGGCGACTCGCCCGTCGTCCCACAAACGACCAATCCGTCCGAACCATGCTCTACGAGGTAGGAGGCAAGGGCCTTGGCGGCGCCAACGTCCAGTGATCCGTCCTTCGCGAACGGGGTAACCATCGCGGTGAGGACCTCTCCGAACTTCGGCTTGTTGCTCATCTCACTCTCCTCTCGTTCCCCCCACGTTATCGCCCCACGAGGGTTTCCATGCGGACCCCCGCAACCCGGTCGATGTCGCTCCCTTCATAGACCTGAACCGAATTAGCAGCGACACCGGCGGTGATCGGGACCTTCAGCGTGAAAGTGATCGTCATCGACTCGCCCTCGAGCAAACGGGGTTGATCCGCGTCGGGACCGAACGTATAGATGACACCGTCTGGGGAAGCACTCGAGGGTTCCGGATCAATCCCCACGACGGAAGGATTGACTCCATCCGATCCGAACCCAACGATCGGGCTCGGAAACTCCTGCTGTCCCTGCCGCGGCGCGATGGTGGCGAAGGCGACCACAACGGTGCGCATGTCCTCCGGCCCTGGGTTCTGGATCTCGATCACCGCTTCGTACTCACCACCGGGTTCTGTGGACTCCGGAAATGCAACCGTTACGTATGGCTTGCCTTTCCCGGTCTCCGTCAGGTTGGGGTCCTGACCCGTGCAGGCGATCAAGGCAAGGGCCGAAGCGGTCAGTAGAAGAAGAGTCCTCACGATAGGTCTAGGACATTCTCCAGTCCGACCGTTACACCCCGCATCTGGGAAACGCTTCGTATGGCAAGCACAACCCCGGGCATGAAGGACGCGTGGTCGAGCGAGTCGTGTTTGATCGTCAGCGTCTCCCCTGCTCCGCCAAAGATGACTTCTTGATGAGCCACAGACCCCGGCAAGCGCAGCGAATGGATATGAAGATCGGTAGCCCAAGGGGTCTTGCGCGCCGCACCCATGAGGTCCGCCGTTCTCTTGGCCGTTCCAGAAGGAGCGTCCAACTTGCGTTCGTGATGACGTTCGACGATCTCAGCCCAGTCGTAGAACCGGGCTGCCTGCTGCGCGAAATGCATCATCAGAACAGCACCGAGAGCGAAGTTGGGTGCTACGAAAACCCCGACGCCTTTGGCCTCGGCCAATCCGCCGAGCTCCTCCACCTGACCATCGGTGAGTCCGGTCGCGCCGACAACTACGTGCAGCCCATTGGAAACACAGGCGCGGACATTTTCATGAACCGATCCTGGAGTCGTGAACTCGACAGCGACCTCTGCGTCGGACGCGAACAGATCCTCCAACGTATCGGCGTGAGTGACGCGGGCGACGAGCTCTAGATCCGTTTCGGCTTCAACTGTCCGACATACTTCACTGCCCATCCGACCCGAAGCCCCGATAACACCAACGCGGATCATCTCAGGCGGCGTACCGATCGAACGCGTCCTCGTCGAAGGGTCCCACGACAGTGACGGTGTGACGTCGAGGTCCGAGGATCGTGTCTGCAACTCGAGCGATGTCGTCGATCGTCAAGCGATCGATCTTCTCGATCAGCTCGTCCATGGACAGGATCTCACCTGTTGTCAGCTGTTGTTTGCCGAGCCTCGTCATCCGGGAGCCGGGATCCTCGCTAGAGAGCACGAGCGACCCCTTCAGGTGACCCTTCGCGCGCTCGAACTCGGCAGCAGTGACCCCCGAGGTAAGGATCGAATCGAACTCACCACGGACGATATCGAGCACCGTGTCCGCGTTCTGTGGCGTGGTCCCCACGTAGACGGCGAACGTTCCGGCATCGGCGAACAGTGACCGGTAGCTGTAGACGGAGTAAGCGAGACCCCGTTTCTCGCGCACCTCTTGGAACAGACGTGAAGACATCCCGCCGCCCAGCACGGTGTCCAACAAGGCGAGTGCATGTCTATCTTCGTGGCCCCGATGCAGACCCGGCATCCCCATGATGATGTGCGCCTGCTCGGTTGGCCGCCGGTGAACGCTTACGCCCGGAACACTCTGCGGTGGCTCGCCTGAACGAAGGGTGCGTCGCCCGTAAGAAGTCCCCAGCACCTTCTCGACAGTTTCGACCAACCACTCATGTTCGATGTTCCCGGCAGCTGCCACAACGCAATTCGAAGGCGAGTAACGCTCCCGCCAGTACTCCGCGATCTGATCGCGAGCAACCACCGAGATCGTCTGGTTGAAGCCCAGAACGGGACGACCTAGCGGGTGATCGTTCCACATCGAACGGAAGAACAGGTCGTGTACGAGTTCATCCGGTGCGTCCTCGTGCATCGCGATCTCTTCGAGGATCACCTTTCGTTCGGATTCAAGCTCCGTCGCATCGATCACCGAGTTCGTGATCATGTCGGCAAGGATGTCGGTCGCCATCGGGAGATCTTGATCCAGCACACGGGAGTAGTAGCAGGTGTACTCCTTGCCCGTGAACGCATTGACGTCTCCACCAACAGCATCGAAAGCATCAGCGATGTCCTTGGCGGCCCGCTTCTCGGTCCCCTTGAATAACAGGTGCTCGAGGAAATGCGAGGTGCCCGCGAGCTCATCCGGCTCGTCACGCGCTCCGACGTCGAACCAGAACCCACAAGACACCGAACGCACTTCGGACATCTTCTCGGTGACGATCGTGACCCCCGAATCGAGGGTTGTTCTATCGAACCTCATATGTGTATCTAGAAGTCCTGCCTGGGGGCACGCTCGCGGCGAGCGCCGCCACCGCCACCGCGGTCTCCACCGCGTCCGCCACGGTCCCCTCCGCGGCCCCCGCGGTCTCCCCCGCGACCTCCGCGGTCTCCACCACTTCGTCCGCCGCCGCTGCCGCTCTTGGCCATCTCACGCGCTTCTTCGATGGTCTTCCCAGCTTCGACCTGACGCTCGAGCCACGCCACCGGCGTCAAAGAGATACGCCCTTGGCGATCGAGATCGGTGACCTCGACCTCAAGATCGTCTCCCTCGTTAACGGCATCTTCCACTCGCTCGATCCGTCCCTCACCGAGCTTGCTGATGTGAACCAGCCCATCCCGGTTGGGAGAGATATTCACGAACGCACCGAAGGTTGTCGTTTTCACGACCTTGCCGACGTGGCGCTCGCCGATCTCCGGCATCTTCGGGTTGACCGTGTCCTCGATCATCTGAGCTGCCTCTTCGGCCGCAGCCTGATCCGTGGAACCGATGCGGATCGTTCCGTCATCGTCGATGTCGATCTCGACACCGGTTGCTGCGGTGATCGCGTTGATGTTCTTGCCCTTAGGTCCGATGACCTCGCCGATCTTGTCGACGGGCACCTTGATAGCGAGGACCCGGGGTGCATGTTCCGCCACACTCTCGCGTGGCGTCGGGAGGGCCTCATCCATCTTCGAGATGATGTGCAGCCGCGCCTTCTTAGCTGCCATCAGGGCTTCACGTAGAACCTCTGCAGGCACACCTGAGATCTTCGTGTCCAGCTGAAGGGCGGTGACAACGTCCTTGGTTCCGGCGACCTTGAAGTCCATGTCACCGAATGCATCTTCGTCACCCAGGATGTCCGTCAGAGGGATGAACTTGCCACCCTCGGCGATCAGACCCATCGCAACGCCACCGATGTGCTTGCCTCCACGCAACGGAACTCCCGCGTCCATCAACGCCAGCGACGAACCGCACGTTGCGGCCATCGATGTGGAGCCGTTGGAGCTCAAGATCTCGGAGACAACACGCAGAGCGTAGGGGAACTCCTCGGCCGAGGGAACGACCGGAAGGATCGCCTTCTCCGCGAGGGCTCCGTGGCCGATCTCACGTCGCTTCGGCCCCCGCATGAATCCAGCCTCGCCGGTCGAGTAAGGCGGGAAGTTGTAGTGATGCATGTAGCGCTTGCGGTCATCAGTCGAAAGGTCGTCGATCATCTGTTCCATCCGCTGCATCCCGAGAGTGGCGATGGACAGCGCTTGGGTCTCGCCTCTTGTGAAGACCGCGGAACCGTGTACTCGAGGCACGACGCCGACTTCGATCCAGATGGGCCGGACCTCGTCCACGGGCCGCCCGTCGAGTCGCTTGTTCTCCTCGACGATCCGCTTGCGCACGAGCTTCTTGGTCAAAGCTCTGATCGCATTGCTGACTTGCTTGCCGTCCTCTGGGAACTCGGCGGAGAGGGTCTCGTTGACCTCCGAGGTGACCTCGGATAGTGCATGACGCCGGTCTGCCTTTGATGTGATCGAGATAGCCGAGGCGACTTTCGCTTCCGCTAATTCTTTGACCCGAGTCATGACCTGGTCCGTGTAGTCGACGAAGATCGGGAAGTCGGTACCTTCACCCATCGAAGCTTTGGGCTTTCCTATGAGTTCCACGAGCTCGTTCTGAAGGGCGATCAACTCGGCGATGTACGCCTTCGATTGTTCGATCCCATCGGCGAGGATCTCTTCGTCGGGAGCCGTTGCTCCCTCAGCGAGGATGTCGAACATGTGCTGCGTGCCGCCGGCCTCGATCATCATGATGTCGACCTCGCCACGATCGCTCATGCGACCGGCTACGACCAACTCGATCGTGGCCTCTTCCATCTCCTCGTAAGTGGGGTTGGGCTTCCACTCGTTGTCGATATGCCCGAGACGTACGCAGCCGATCGGACCCTCGAACGGGATGTCGGAGATAGCCAACGCTGCGGATGCTGCATTCACCGACACGATGTCCATCGGATTCACGTTGTCCACCGCGAGGATCGTGCAGACCACGTGAACCTCGTTGCGGAATCCGTCCGGGAAAGCTGGGCGGAGCGGCCGGTCGATCAGGCGGCAGAGCAGGGTCGCCTTCTCTGAGGCCTTGCCCTCACGGCGAAAGAATCCACCGGGGATCTTTCCCGCTGCATACATCCGTTCTTCCACGTCCACGGTAAGCGGAAAGAAGTCCGCATCCCCACGAGGAGCAGAAGACGTTCCGGTGGCAAGCACCGTCGTTTCGTCCGTTGATGCGAGTACTGCTCCGTTCGCTAGGCCCGCCAGTTTCCCGGCTTCGAGACGGAAGACGCTGTTACCGATCTTCCTTTCGACGACCTTGGCTTCTGGTTTCAATCTTTGTTCCTCCTTGATTCGTACGCCGCGACTCATACGTCGCTGCGGTCTAGGAGGAGAGCCAGCCGGGCCGATTGTCAGTGGAAAGGCCATCCCGACAAGGATGGACTTGCGACTGATAACCGGCCTACCGAGCCGGCACTCCCCTTGAGCTAATCGATCTCAGTCGAGGGCGGCTCCTTTCCCGACGTCTACCTACGAAGTCCTAATTTGGCGATCAAGTCTCGGTACCGCTGGATGTCTTCTCGACGGAGATACTCGAGAAGGCGTTTGCGGCGACCAACCATACGAAGCAGGCCGCGCCGAGAGTGATGATCCTTGGGGTGGGTCTTGAGATGCTCGGTCAGCTCCGTGATCCGCGTGGTGAGCAGCGCCACCTGAACCTCGGGTGAACCGGTGTCACCCGTGCTCCGAGCATGTTCGGAGATGAGTTCGTTCTTCTGTTCCTTCAGCAAAGCCATGCGCGTCGGATCCCTTCCTTGTAGCAGAGGACGGCTCCCACGGGACCGTGCAGGAGCCCTCAGAACAACGGGGAGGCCCGATTTCCCTGGCACTCTCCGTCGTCAGATGGTAGCAGAAGCCCGCTCTAGGTGGCCCCGTCGCCTTTATCGACCCTTTCGCTGACGACGAGCGCGGTCAGTTCCGAACGTGACGAGATATGCAATTTCCTAAAGACATTCTTCATATGGGTCTTGACCGTCTGGGGGGACACGAAGAGTCGGGTCGCGATCTGTGGATTCGTGAGCCCCTCCGCCACGAGCACCACGACGCGACGCTCAGACTCGGTGAGCAGGTCCAACTCCGTCGACACTTTCATCTTCTCTCCAAGGTACCGCCATACGGCGGTAGTTTCAAGCTCCCTCTACTACTGCTGTAGGAGACAGCATAGCAACCGCCGTTCGGCTCCATGTTTGGGGGACCAGCCAGTCGCTCTGAGCGCCGTGCGAGGATTGCTCGCATGGAAGGGAAAGTCGTAGCGATCTTCATCGGTCCGCACCGGTCCGAGCCCGTTCAGAAGGTCCCCGAGGTCCAGGCGGTCGCAGGCGGTGGCCTTGTCGGCGACCGCTACTTCCAGGACGGCGACATACCTGAGGACCAGCGGGAACCCAAGCGCGAGGTGACGATCTTTTCCACCGAGGCGATAGGCAGAGCGAACCTCGAGGCCGGGATAGACGTCACCCCTGAAGATCTTCGTCGCAACCTCTTCACCGAGGGGATCGAGCTAGACCCTCTGATCGGGCAACGATTCGCGATCGGGGAAGTGGAACTAGAAGGGGTGAAGACCAACGCTCCGTGCCGTCACCTGCAGGAACTGGCGAACAAGAAGCTGCTGGTGAAGCAACTGATGCACGGTGGTGGGATCCGGGCCCGCATCCTTCGGTCCGGGACTATCCGAGAAGGCGACTCGATCTCGCTCCTCTAGATCAACAAGAAGGCATCGACATCGAGGTGCCCGGATCCATCTTCGCTTCGAAGATCACGGTCACCCACATGTCCCCGCCTGAAGAGAGCACTCCTACACCAACGTGTTTGAACGCCTTCTTCATGATGTTGTCGCGGTGAACCTTTGAGTTCATGAAAGCCTCGTGTAGGGCATCGACCCCACCGCCAACCCCCACGTTCTCCCCGAGCTTGACCCACTTGGTGATCCTGCTCGCAAGCTTGGCCGGCGGAGTGTGATGCAGAAGCTCTTTATCGATCATCTCTTGGCTGTGCGTGCGCGCAGCTTTGGATACTTCGGGATCGAGCCTCAACCCCCCGAAGCCCTGCTTCCTTCGCTCCGCACTCATCAGCTTTGTGAACTTCTTCTCCGCTGCACTCGATGTCCAGCAGGAGGTGGCGCCGAACGACGGCACGACTCCACTACCGAGAGGCATAGGCACCGGCATGACGTCCTGTTCATCGGACGTGGTCGATTCTTCGAGGAACCCTTCGGCTTCAGCGGGCTCGACCACTGTCGTACCCTCGATGTTGCCGGTGACGCTGCCCTCTCTCGCCACGCCGGCTCGGCCTCCGGTTGTATCGGTCTCGATGTTGCCCTTCGCCCGACCACTCGAACGAATATCTCTCGCCTTCAAGACCAAAGCTCAGATCTGCTGTTGTTAGCGATGCATCGATCGTGAGATTTCGGAGCGGGATGCGCTTCACGAGCGCAGCGCCTATGCACGTGGACCCTTCGCACGATGGCAGGAACGAAACGGAGGCCGCGCTCGAGGATCCGGCTCTTCGCCTTCGAGTAACGGATGCCTTCAACGCGATAGGTGGACCCGTCGTCCGACCATCGAGACACCGCTCGCTGCAGCGCGGGCGGTTTCTTCGCCTGCGAACTTGCGGGCGTGAGGGAGATGACACATGCGATGGCTACCAACAGCGCGCCGATCGTGGGCCTTCTCATAGCGTCCCCTTTGTTTCCTATTTCCTGGCATGCCGTTATTACCCCTTATGACCTAGGCGAAACGGTCACCTCAGTCGGCCATAATCCGCAGATGACCGGTTCCCCAGCGCTCGACGCCCTAGCCGATTCGACGCTTACTTATTCGGTTGTCCGCAACGAAAGGCCCACGAGCGTTGAGGAGAGTGCGGCCTTCCAAGGGATAGACGTCGATCGTCTGTTGAAGACAATCGTCATCCGCCGAGCGGCGGATGATTTCGTTTTCGTTCTGGTGCCAGGTCCTCTATCCATCGACTGGCAGAAGCTGAGAACTCATCTGGGTGTGTCGCGGATATCCCTCCCCGATGCGGAGGAAGCGCGTAACGTCACGGGCTACGAAAGAGGAACGATCACACCGTTCGGATCCTCGAACGCCTGGCCCGTCGTCGCAGACGTATCGATCGCCGGTAAGGGAAAGGTCGCCATCGGCGGCGGGGGGCACGGCATCAATCTCCACCTAGACGCCGACGAACTGATCGCTTTCTTGGATGCCGACGTTGCCGACGTTACTAAAGAGCTTTCTTAACCACCTAGGTAGGCTGGCTAGATGAAGAAGGACAGGTTCGATGCCTGGGTTCAAGCCTATCGACGCGCTTGGGAGAGTAACGACGCCGCCGAGATCGGTGCTCTCTTCAGTGAAAAGGCTTCCTACTATCCGAAGCCGCACATGGATCCGTGGAGTGGGCGTGATGAGATCGTTCGCAACTGGATCGAATTCCGTGACGAGCCGGGTCAGACGACCTTCGACTACGAAGTCATAGCGGTAGACGGTGATCTTGGGATAGTGAGGGGAACCACCGATTACCTGGCGACGAAACTTCGCTACAACAATCTTTGGGAGGTTCGCCTCGACTCCGACGATGCTTGCAACAGCTTCACAGAGTGGTGGATCGAGATCCCGTAAGGATAAGAACGTCGTTCATTATTGACTGCGTCCTATCCGTTGACCCCTCAACTGGGTCAACAGTCTGGAGTTACGGAAGTCGTTGACGAGTTGTCCGTCAAGTTCGCCTCGAAAGCATCTCCCTCTACGGTCGCCGTGTTGTAGACCTTCTCGCAGGTATCGATCCTCGCGATAAGAGTGACCTTGGCGATCGCTCCTGCCGAAAGCGTGCCCAGGTCGCAGGTCACCACAGGTCCTGACTTGACGCAGGAGCCGTGAGTCGACGTCGCCGAGCTGTACCAGACGTCGTCGGCGAGCTCATCGCGCACTACAACCCCAGTCGCGTCAACGCTGCCGGCATTGACAACCGTGATCGTGAAGGTGGCGTCTTCGCCCGGAGTCAGATGGTAGGCGGAGGCAGTTTTGTAGACCTCTAGATCGGCTTCACTGCAGTTGTCCTCGCAGGGATCGTCGACGACGCTATCGACGTCGTCGTCACAGCCGTTGTCCCAGTACCCGCCCTCGGGGAGGTCGATGTCGCAATAGTCATCGTCGTCGCAGTCGTGCTTGCCCGCGTCCTTATCCCTGTCTTTGTCTTTCCCTTTGCCCTTACCCTTGTTCTTACCTTTGCCCTTGCCGCCCTTGTGGTCAACGGACTCGTCGTCGCAGTCGTCATGGGTCTTTGCGTCCGCTCGGCCCCGTTCAGCAGCATCCGCGGCTGAGGTCAAAGCGGAAAAGAGACCGGTCAAAATGATCATGACCAGCCCTACTACGAATGCAGCTCGCTGTCGGTCGGCGGACCCGATGTCCGCTCCGGTGAAGCTCCCTGCCGAGGTCCTCAGAGAGAACTTGCGCATGAGGTTGGCTCCTTCCACCACTGAGACGAAGCGTCCGAGTGCTGCACGCGAACCTGGTTCCTCGTCTTTCATGAGTTGCTCAGACTGTGGCAGCGTTAGCGCCCCGCAGCGAATCGCCCGGACAGGTAGTTCCACGGATGGCAGGCGGTAGCGATGCCCAGCCCATGCCGACTACGACAAAAGACCTAGACGCTGCGGTAGGGGTGCTACCGAGTACCGATGACGGAGCGCGTCTGCTCGACATCGACGTTCATCTGTGCAACAAGATCGTCGACGGAGGTGAAGTGGACCTCATCGCGTAGACGCTTCCAAAACTCCAAACGCACCACGCTGTCGTAGATATCGGCCTCGAAATCCAGCAGGTAGGCCTCGAGATTGACCGGACTCGTTCCCACCTGGCCCCCGAAAGTGGGATTCACTCCGATGCTTATCGCGGCCGGTTTAGTCAGCCCCTGCACATCCGCGAGGCCAGCGTAGATTCCTATCGGTGGTCTGGCCAGAACGGGGTCCGCCTCGAGATTCGCTGTGGGGAATCCGAGATCCTTGCCTCGATCGGCCCCCCTGACGACTCGTCCATCTATGTCGAATGGTCTGCCGAGCAACACGCGCGCCAGTTCGGCATCGCCTTCGCCCAGTACCCGGCGAACGCGACTCGACGAAACCGCTTCCCCCTCGACCACCAGGAGATCGACACCATGAACCTCGAAGCCGAGCTCGCGGCCGAGCTCTTGGAGCAACTCCACGTTTCCTTTGGCTCCGTGACCGAACCGCCAGTCGTGACCGACAAGGATGTGGCGAACCGCAAGGCTCTCGACCAGAACGCTCCGCACGAAGTCCTCAGGTGACATCTCCGAAAACTCTTTGTCGAACCTAAGTAGCGCAGTTGCGTCCACGCCGGTCGCTTCCAAGAGCTCAAGTTTCCGATCGAGGGATGAAAGAAGCGGGGGCATGCGATCCGGACGAAGCGTCGCCGCCGGATGTCTATCCCACGTAAGTGCCACGCTTTCGGCCCCCGTTTCGCGCGCAAGCTCGATCGTGCGCATGATCAAGCCGCGGTGGCCAAGGTGAACGCCATCGAAGGTTCCGATCGTGACCACGGAACCTTGGTCGGGAGGAGGCGTTGAATCTAGATCGATCAATGTCCTCACTTCGGAACCACGCGATCCGCAACCAGGCGGTCCCCGGTAACCCGGTAGACCGCTAGAAGCTCTGCGCCGTGCATGACCGCCAGCGCGGTCCCCTCTGGATGCTCGGAGGTTGTTTGCAGCGCCCGACCGACAGACACAGACGAGGCCGTTTCCAGATCGGCTTGGAACCGAGGAAGCTCTCGAACAACATCACTCATCGGCCGAAGAGACTCGAGTGACACATCGTCTAAGGGGATGGCTTCGGTCACCGAGAACCCGCCTGCCTCGGTGCGTCTGAGTGATCTTAGGTGAGCGCCACAACCCAAAGCCTCGCCCAGGTCATTGGCGAGCGTCCGGATGTACGTACCCCCCGAACATCTAACATCGAGAGTGACTTCCGCACGATCTTCGATCGCTTCCTCGGTGACCTTGAGTTCGAAGATCGTCACGTGCCGGACGGGTCGTTCCACAACCTCTCCGCGCCGGGCCTTCACATGCAGGCGCTCTCCGCCGATCCTTACGGCTGAAACCATCGGTGGGATCTGTTCGATCTCACCTACAAAGGACTTGAGCTCCACGTCGAGTGCTCCGGCATCGAACTCGACCGGTCTCTCGGTCATCACCTCACCTGAAGCATCCTGAGTAGAAGTGCTCTGCCCGAATCGAACGCAAGCTTCGTAGCGCTTGGGAGATGCCTGCGCGTAAGACAGGAAGCGGGTGGCCTTACCGACACCGACGAGTAGGACACCAGTCGCATCGGGATCGAGTGTTCCGGCATGTCCCACGCGTTTGGTGTGGAGGCTCCGCCGTACGACGTCAACGACATCGTGCGAGGTCATCCCCGCGGGTTTGTCGATAACGAAAGCGCCGTCCATCAGGCTAGTTCTGCCACTATCTCGCGCACGGTGGCTTCGACATCGTTGGTCGTGAAGCCGGCAGCAAGCTCATGTCCCCCACCTCCACGGGCGCGAGCGATCGCTCCAACACTGGCTGGTCCCTTTGATCTGAGGCTCGCGCGGAACGACCCGTCGGGCTGCTCCTTGAAGAGCGCTGCAACATCAGCATCCCTCGTCGACCGAAGTAGGTCGATCAGCTTGTCGGTGTCCTCGATCGCGACCCCAGTTACTCGGAGATCTTCCGCCGTCACGTACGTGTAGATGAAGCGTTCCTTGGAAAAGAGTTTCGCTCGGTCGAGAACGCGTCCGACAAGCTGCAGATATCCGAAGGGCGCAGCCTCGTAGACGCTTTGAGCGATCGAAGTCTTGGGAACCTCGTATTCGAGGAGCTCAGCGGCGATCCGAAGGGTTTCTGGAGTGGAGTTCGCGTATTGGAAGTTGCCGGTATCGGTCACTATCCCCGTGTAGAGGCACGTGGCTATCTTTGTGTCCAGCTCCACACCTGCATCGACCAACAGACGAGCGACGAGTTCGGCGGTCGAAGACGCGGTCGTGACGACGACGTTCAGATGCCCGAAGTCTTCGTTCCCCGGATGATGATCGATGTTGATCAAAGTCTTGGCGGCAGCGGCCACCTCCTCGAGCGGCTCACCAAGTCGGTTCCGCGCTCCGCAGTCCAGTGCGAGGAACAAGGGTGCTTCGGGAAGATCCTTCGGATCCACGATGAGGTCCGCGCCGGGGAGGAACCGGTAACCGAAAGGAAGCTCCGGCGGAGATGCAGCCCAAGTGGGAAACACTGTTTTGTTGAGTTTCTGCAAGCCTAGAGCCGCTGCTAGAAGAGACCCCAATGCATCGCCATCAGGATTCACATGGCAAGCGATAGCGATCTGGTCCGCTTCTTTCAGAGTCTTGACCACGCCGTCCCAGTCTTTCGCGTCGTACCTCAACCCTGCTGCTCCTCTTCGTGGATGCGGTTGAGCAACTCTTCGATGCGGGTCGCTTTCTCCGAAAGGTCATCACGGAGGAAATCGAGCTCCGGAACGTGTCGGGTTCGCATCGCGTGCCCCAAGATCGTTCTCAGGTGGGGTGCCGCGCTTTGAAGGCCGGCGAGTGAACGGGTCACCGCCTCCTCATCACCCATGACGGTGACGTACACCTTTGCGAACCCAAGGTCGTGCGTGATCCGCACCTCGGTGATCGTGATGAACCCGATCCGCGGATCCTTCAGACGTTGGATCTCGTCTCCGAGCACACCCTTGGCCAGCTTCTGCAGTCTCTCTATCCGCTGACTCACACGTCCTCCATGCCGATCACCTTGATGTCGCGATCCACTATCTCCGCGCCGCCGACCGCTGCTCGGGCTATCGCCTTCTCTGTCTCTTGTAACAACTCACGGCATTGCGTCATCGTTCCTCCAACACAGGAGACTCCCACCGCCGCCCGCTGCCAGAGATCCTGATACTCGACCTCCGCAACCGCCACTGAGAGTTTCCGTTGGACCGAAGCCGTGATCGAGCGCAGGACGTGACGCTTGTCTTTCAGCGATCGCGCCGCAGGGATGAACAGTTCGAACCTGGCGATCCCGATGAACATCGTTCCGTCGAACTACCGCTCGACCTCTTGGAGTTCGAAGGCTTGGATCACGTCGCCCTCCTTGATGTCCTGGTAGCCATCGAGGCCGATCCCGCATTCGTAACCAGCCTGCACCTCCCGGACGTCGTCTTTGAAGCGGCGAAGCGACCCGATCGTGGTCTCGTAGATGACCGTGCCGTCGCGAACCAACCGAGACGTGGCGTTTCGACGGATCACTCCGTCGAGAACCATGCAACCCGCCACGACACCAAGTTTCGGAACCCTGAACGCGGCCCGCACCTCAGCTTGGCCGAGGGCTATCTCCTTGTAGACGGGGGCAAGCAATCCCTTGGCGGCGCTCTCGATGTCCTGAACCGCCTGATAGATCACGCGATAGGTTCGGATATCCACACCTTCCGCTTCAGCCATCGGGCGGGCTTGAGCGTTAGGGACGACGTTGAAGCCGATCACCAAAGCGTTGGAGGCTTGAGCAAGCGTCACGTCGTTCTCGGTGATGCCACCGACACCTTTACGGATGATGTTGATCTTGACGAGCTGCTGGTCCATCTTCTTCAGCTGATCGGCGAGGGCCTCGACCGAGCCATCGGTGTCCGCCTTCAACAGAACGTTCAGCTCGGGGATCTCGTCCGCCCCCGTCTGAGCCAGCATGCTTTCGAGCGTCAGCGGGCGTTGAGTGACCAACTCGGTCTGACGACGACGCTGTTCCCGTTCGCCGGCCAGGCTCTTGGCATCCTTCTCATCGTCCAAAACTCGGAACTCATCACCGGCTTGCGGAACGGACTGCCACCCCAGAACCAGCACTGGTTGACCGGGAACCGCCGTGTCCACGTTCTGACCGTTGTCGTCGAGCATCGCCCTAACTCGGCCCCAAGCGGTACCCGCTACCAGGGAGTCGCTCGAACGGAGAGTGCCGCGATGGACAAGCACCGTCGCAACCGGACCGCGGCCTTTGTCGAGATGGGCTTCGATCACTACGCCACTTGCGTTCGCTTCTGGGTTCGCTTTGAGATCCAGTTCGATATCTGCGGTTAGAAGGATCAGCTCCAGGAGGCCATCCAGGTTGGTGCGCTGCTTCGCCGAAACATCGACGAAGGCAGTTTCGCCACCCCACTCCTCCGGCATCAACCCGTGATCGGAAAGTTGCTGACGAACGCGCGTCGGGTCTGCTTCTGGCTTATCGACCTTGTTGACAGCCACCACGATCGGAACCTGCGCAGCACGCGCGTGATCGATCGCTTCGACCGTCTGAGGCATAACTCCGTCGTCGGCAGCAACCACAAGCACCGCTATGTCGGTGACCTGAGCACCTCGAGCTCGCATGGCGGTGAATGCTTCGTGACCCGGAGTATCGATGAAAGTCACGTCGCGCTCGTTGACATGGACCTGGTAGGCACCGATGTGCTGGGTGATGCCGCCAGCCTCACCGCCTGCAACATTCGTGCGGCGGATCGCGTCCAGGATGGCGGTCTTTCCATGGTCCACGTGGCCCATGACGGTGACAACCGGGGGACGAGGAACGAGGTGACCTGCATCGATAACCGCCTCTTCGGCGGCAACAGCGGCGGCTTCCTCGATCCCGGGATCGACTATCTCAAGCGTTGCGCCGAGTTCCTCGGCTACGAGAAGGAGTGCGTCGTCGCTAAGAGACTGCGTGACAGAGACCATCTCGCCGAGCCCGATCAAAGTCTTCACGATCTCGGCAGGAGCCCTATCGAGTTTCTCTGCAAGGTCCTTAACGGTTATCCCCGAGTGGACACGCACCGCTTCCTGAACAGGAGTGGGAGCGGCATCGGGTTCCTGAGCCGTGATCGGTTCGGGGGCAGCGGCCGCGGACTCTTGTGCGATCGGCTCGGGAGCTGCAGCGACCGGTTCGGGTACTGAAGGTTGTGGCTCGGCCGCCACGGGCTCGGGAGCAGGAGTTGGTGGCTCGACGACCGCCGGTGCAGGCTTCGGTGGCTCGGCCGCAACCGGCTTCGGCGCTGCCTTTGCCGGTGTTGCTGCTTTGGGTGCCGCTTTGGGGGCGGCGGCCTTTGCTTTGGGGGTTGCTTTCGGTGCCGGGGTCTTGGCTTTGGGGGCCGCCTTGGCGGTGGTGGCTTTCGCAGGAGCCTTCGCCTTCGCAGCAGGCTTCTTAGCTGCTGCGCCTCCGCCTTTCAGTTCTGCTTTGACGCGCTTGTGTACCGCGTCGTCTATAGAGGACAGCGTGAGACTTGACCGGTTCACCGATCTTCTTGAGGGCCGCGATCACCTCTTTGGAAGTCAGCCCCAGCTCTTTCGCTACTTCGTGAACCCTTACGTTCCCCATTCAGTCCCTCTCGGCTAAGTCCGGGCCGGTTGCACGGTTCCCGAACCCCTCGATCCTCCCAAGTAGCCTGGTGCGCAGGTCTATCGGGAGCGCTCCTTCGCACTTCAAGATCCTTGCCAATCCTCCAGCCCGCAGCGCCGCATCGATACATCTTTCAACGGGGCAAACGTAGGCTCCTCGGCCCTGGGCTCGATCCATCCCGCTATCGACCACCAGCGTTCCGTCTCCGAGCCGAGCCACCCTGAGGAGCGCTCGTTGGGATTTCCTTTTTCGGCACCCCGCGCAAGTCCTGACAGGCTCCGGCTTTAAGTTTAGGCCCCCTTCTCCGCAGCTTCGCCCTCGACCGGCACTGCCGGAGAGACATCTGCCTCGGGCGCGCCTTCTTCGACGGCTACTTCAACGGCCTCTTCGGCCGGCTCAGGTGCCGATTCCTGCCGCATCTGCGATTCGGACTTGATGTCCACCCTCATCCCAGTTAGTCGAGCGGCGAGCCTGGCGTTCTGTCCCTCCTTGCCGATGGCAAGCGATAGCTGGTAGTCGGGAACTATGACCAGAGCAGTCTCGCCATCAGGCTGAAGCTGAACCTCTTTGACCTTGGCCGGAGAAAGTGCATTCGCGACGAACTCGGGCGTGTCATCTGTCCACTTGATGATGTCGATCTTCTCGCCGCGCAGCTCGTTCATCACCATGCGGACCCGCGAACCCTTGGAGCCTACGCAGGCGCCAACCGGATCAACGTTCTTATCGGTGCTGTGTACGGCGATCTTCGACCGGTGGCCGGGTTCGCGCGCCACACCCTTGATCTCGACAACGCCATCGAGGATCTCCGGAACTTCGAGTTCGAAGAGTCGCTTGATGAGTCCGGGATGCGTACGCGAGACGACGATCTGCGGCCCGCGAGCCGACTTCCTTACATCGATGATGTAGGCCTTCAAGCGGGAGCCGTGGTCGTAGCGCTCGTGAGGGATCTGTTCGTTAGGCGGCAACAACGCTTCGGTCTTGCCCAGGTTCAGGATCGTGTAGCGATGATCCTGTTGCTCGACGATGCCGGTCACGATGTCCCCGACTCGGCCCTCGTACTCACCGAAAGTGATATCGCGCTCGGCCTCTCGCAATCTCTGAAGGATCACCTGCTTCGCAGTTTGCGCCGCGATACGACCGAAGTCGGCCGGCGTGTCCTCAATCTCTTTCAGAACCGTTACTTCTTCGGTTTCGGGATCGACTTCGACATCCTGCGCGTAAACAGTCACATCGCCGGTTTCGGGATCGATAACTGCACGAGCGCCCTTCGACTCATCGGCGTTGGTGATCTTCAGGTAGGCCGAAGCCAGCGCTTTCTCGATCGCTTCGATCAGCGTGTCGAAAGAGATCCCGCGCTCGCGCTCAAGCTCGCGAAGCGAATCCATAGGGATCTTCATCTAGTCCTCACTTCCATTCGAAAATCGTTCTTGCTGTCTTGATCTCTGCGTACGGCACTTCGATCGTTTCGCCGGCCGCCTTTAACCTCACGGCGTTCTCCTCGGCGGCAACGATCTGGCCGTCGATCCGATGGCTGTTACCAACCATCACGTCCTTCGTCTTGACCGTTACCGTCTCGCCGACACAAGCTGAAAAATGCTCGGGGGACCGAAGGGTCCGCTCGAGCCCAGGCGATGAGACTTCCAGGGTGTAACGCCCCGGCACGGGATCCTTCAGGTCGAGACCTCTCGAGATCTCTTCTGCGACCTCAGCCACCGTGTCCAGATCGATGCCATCATCAGAATCGACGAGCACCCGTACGATCTGGCGGCCGGGCTGGCCCCCCACCTCGACGTCCCACAACCGGAGGGCACGGCGACGGGCTACGGCTTCGGCGAGGTCTCTGACCTCATCGAGCACGCTCACGTGCCACTCCTTTCACCGGCATATGACGATAAGAAAGCCCCTCCGAGAAGGGGCTTCGCTTCACACGATATGCCGAGCGCTGTGTAGGGCGAAACTGCCGGCCACCTGCCGGGCTCCCTAAAAGGGTAACACTCCAGGGGTACTAAGAACTTTGCGATGGGTTCGCTTCGGGCGGTTACGCTTGGCGCCACGACTGACTCTTGGAGGTCCATCATGGCTAAGAAGGGACGCAAGCGCCGGGCTCGCAAGAAGCGCAAGGCCAATCACGGCAAGCGGCCGAACGCAAGCTGAACATCATGGGCCCCTTCGGGGGCCCTTTTCAGTTGGGCGGCTCTTTGGCCCCCATACCGATGCCCATCAGGGCCTGGCGCCGCCCCGCCCCCTTCAGCACGGTGACTTCGCCTTCGCCCACCTCGCCGGACGCTCGGATCTCTTCGGCCAGGTGAGCGGCGGCCTCCAGGAGCTCTTCAACCAATCTGTCGTGCGGGACCCAGCCGATCTGTTTCCCCTTGGCGAATAAGAGGCCGCGTCCCGGTCCGGCCGCGATCCCGATATCGGCGTCGCGCGCTTCCCCTGGACCGTTGACCTCGCACCCCATCACGGCGATCTGCATCGGCGGGAGATCCATCTTCTCGATCGCCTCTTCAACCTGCCGGGCGAGTTCGAACACATCGAGTTCGGCACGCCCGCATGACGGACAAGCGACGAGATCGAACGTCGATTCACGCAGACCTAGGGTCTGAAGGATCTGCTTGCCAAGTTTCACCTCTTCCACCGGATCCGCGGTCAGCGAGCACCGAATGGTGTCACCGATGCCCTCCGCGAGCAGCGTTCCTATCCCGATGGCGGTTTTCACGATGCCCTGCTTCGGAGTACCCGCTTCGGTAACCCCAAGGTGCAAGGGAGCGTCTGTTTTCGTTGCAAGCTTTCGATAAGCATCGATCATCTCTGAAACGTTCTGGTGCTTGACTGAAATCTTGTAATCGGAGAACCCGTGCTCTTCGAGCAGGCTTATCTCGTAGAGAGCACTTTCGACCAGCGCGTCAGAAGTTGGCCGCCCGTACTTCTCGACCAGTTTCTTGTCTAGCGACCCAGCGTTAACTCCGATGCGGATGGGGATCCCGCGTTCCTTGCACGCGACGGCCACTTCCTCGATGTGTTTTGGATTACGCATATTGCCTGGGTTGAGTCGTAGGCCGTGAACCCCGGCTTCGATCGACAGCATCGCCAGTCGCACCGAGAAATGGATGTCGGCGATGATCGGGACCCCGCCTTCCTTAGCGATGAGAGGCAGCGCAAGCGCATCTCCTTCGTGCGGCACGGCGACGCGCACGATGTCTGCTCCCTGAGTTGCGAGCTCATGCACCTGGATCAGTGTGGCTTCTGCGTCCTCGGTTTTCGTGACGGTCATGCTCTGGATCGAGATGGGGGCGTCCCCACCGACCGCGACGGAACCAACCTTGAGCTGTCTGGATCGTCGTCTCTCGTTCATCGCTGTCATCAGCCTACGTGCCCAACTAGAACGGCACCTTTATCGGGCGCGCGAGATCCAGGTAGAGAACGGCCACGAAAAGGATGACGAAGAAAGAGATGACGAACGCGGCCACCGGGATCAGCTTGCGTATGTCGACAACTTTCCCGGTGATCTTTTCGTAAGCCAGAACGGCAAGGTGGCCACCATCCAACGGCGGGAGCGGAAGGAGGTTCATCAGTCCCACGAAGACCGTGAAACCCACGATCAGGGCTATGAGATCTAGCAAGCGGCCCGTCTCGATGCTTTCACTCGCCAGCCGCCCGGCCCCTACGATCCCAAGTGGCCCCTCGTCGATCGCCCTTTCCCCATCGCCTTGCAGTGCGTCCCAGAGTTCACCACCAAACACCATCGTGAACATGTCTTTGATGCCCACGACCGAAAGCTTCGTGACCTCCCAGGTCTGGGAACCGCCGAAAGCGATGGCACCGAATATGTCTTCCTTCTCGTATTCAGGTTTGGGTTGCACGCCGAGGAATCCCACGATCCTGCCTCCGACCGGGACGTCTCCCACGATCTCCTGCCCCGGGGGGACGTATTCGACCGGTTCGTCATCCGCATTGATGATCGCCGAGCCGACAGTTGTCTTGAGGTCGACGCGTTCTCCGTCTCGGATCACCGTGAAAGTCACACTTTCGTTGCGGTGATCCTGAATGAAGCTGCGGACGTCTTGCCATGATCCGACCTCTTCTCCGTTCACAGCCGCGATCTCGTCGTCCGGCTGTAGCCCCGCTTCCGCAGCCGGGGACGTGAAACCATCGATCCGCGTATCGACAACAGCAAGCACGTTCGTCGACCTCTCGGTGGGAAATCCGATCGTCATTGCGGTGACCAGCAGGATCAGGAATGCGACGACGAAGTGCGTCGCCGAACCCGCCACGATCACCAAAGCACGCTGCCATATCGGTTTGTTGGGATAGGAGCGAGGCAGATCCTCGGCAGGGATCTCTTCGTAGGGATTCATCCCGACGATCTTCACGAACCCTCCGAGTGGGAGGGCTTTGACCCCGTACTCCGTTTCGCCTCGAGTCGTCGACCAGATCGTCGGACCGAAGCCGATGAAGTATTTCGTCGCTTTGAAATTGAAGGCCTTAGCCACGAAGAAGTGGCCGGATTCATGGATCATCACAACGATCAAGATGGCAGCGATGAAGACGATCAGACCTAGATTCACCGCGCGGCCCTTGCGCTGAGTCCGACGATGGCGTTACGTGCGGCGTCTCGCGCTTGCGAATCGGCCTCGAGAACCTCGTCCAGATCGTCGGCCGATGTCGGCTCGTGGGTATCCAATACCGATCCGACGATGGAAGGGATATCAGTAAAGCGGATCTCCCTATCGAGGAATGCGGCAACGGCGACCTCGTTAGCAGCGTTCAGCGCTGCTGGATAGGTCTGACCCTCCCGTCCCGCTCGATAAGCAAGGTCGAGGGAGGGGAATCGCTCGCGATCGACATCTTCGAAAGTGAGCTTGCCTACATCTTGGATGTCCAGCGCGCCGAAAGCCGGCGCGGACCTCTGTGGAGCGGTGAGTGCGGCTTGTATCGGGATCCGCATATCGGCTGGACCGAGTGAAAGAACCTGCGAACCATCGACCAACTCGACGATCCCATGAACGACGCTTTGAGGGTGAACGACTACATCGATCTCGTCGTAAGAGAATCCGAATAAGAAATGCGCCTCGATGACTTCAAGGCCTTTGTTCATTAGCGTTGCGGAATCGATCGTGATCTTCGGTCCCATGTTCCAAGTGGGATGAGCCAGCGCGTCCTCAGGAGTTACGCCCTCGAGGTCTTGGCGTTCCCGGAAAGGTCCCCCCGACGCGGTCAGTACGATCCTCGATACCTCTGAGTGTTGCCGGCCCTCGAGGCATTGCGCGATCGCCGAATGCTCGGAGTCGACAGGGACGAGCGTTCCGCCTCCAGAACGGGCGGCCGCGAGACATAGTTCCCCTCCTGCGACGAGACTCTCCTTGTTCGCGAGAGCGAGCGTCTTCCCCGCGGAGAGGGCTGCGATAGAAGCCCTCAATCCGGCGGCTCCCACGATCGCGTTAAGGACCACGTCCACCTCATCGAGGGCCGCGGTGTCGATCGCCGCCGTCTCCCCCAATCCCGTGCGCGCTACGCCGAGCTCGGAAGCTTGAGCTTCGAGCCCTTTGGCATCGCTGCCCGCGACCAGAGCCACGATCTCGAACACGTCGGGATGAGCCTGGAGGACCTCGATCGTCTGACGCCCGATCGACCCGGTGGAACCGAGGATCGCAACGCCTTTGCGGCGGGAACTCACGGTATCGATTGTCCCACGCTCTAGCTGCTAGCTATCAGGTCGCTACGAAGCGCAGGTAGAGACAAGCAGCGGGGGCGCAGAAGAGGATCGCATCCAGGCGATCCAGGAAGCCCCCGTGCCCCGGCAGAAGACCGGAAGAGTCCTTGATCCCGATCTCGCGTTTCGCCATGGACTCGACAAGGTCACCCACCGGTGCTAGGAAACCGGCGATGACACCGAGCACCATGCCATGGTCGATCCCGAGATGTTCCACGAAGTAACCGAACGCGGCCCCCCCAGCGATCGCGGTAACCATCCCGCCTACGAAGCCTTCCCAGGACTTCTTCGGCGAGATCGAGGGAGCCATCTTGTGCCGACCGAAACGGGTGCCGACGAAGAAGGCCCCGATGTCGTCGAGTGCCGTGATGAGAACGAAAGAGATGAGGAGCGAAAGACCGCCCGGCTTGATCCTCAAGATGAGGACAGCCGCAGCTCCTCCCCCACCGATCCACGCAACCGATAACAGCGTCCACGCCACGTCGCTCATCGCCTTCGGCCCGCGGTTCGGTCTTAGAGCGAGGATGAAGGAGCCCACCAGGGCGATCGCGACGACTGCGGGAAGGTATCGAGGCTCTTCTGCGTAGGCCGTGTAGAGCATCCCCATGCCGGCCGCGATCCCGAACGTTACGACCGGTCGATGACCCATCTGCTTCAAAGCATCGAGTAGTTCGTACTGCGCCAGAAGGACAACCGTCGCAGCGAGGATGAAGAATGCGAGCACCCCGATCAGTGCGGCAACGATGATCAAGACGATCAGGACTAGCGCCGTGATGACCGCTTGGCGAAGCGAGCGTGTGCTCGAGGCTCCTTCAGACAAGGGAACCTCAGACCTCAGAGAGTTCTGCTTCTTTACGCTCCAGGTTCTGGTCTACATCCTGGACGAAGCGATCGGTCAGCTTCTGTAGCTCGCCCTCGGCACCGCGCTCCTCGTCCTCGGAAAGCGTGCCTTCCTTCTTCATGCGCTCAAGTTCCTGCTTCGCGTGGCGGCGCACCCCGCGCACTGCAACGCGGCCCTCTTCTGCGCGGACATGAGCGACTTTCTTGAGCTCGTTACGACGCTCTTCCGTCAAGTCCGGGAACGCGAGGCGGACGACCTGTCCGTCGTTGTTCGGAGTGATTCCAAGGTCGGAAGCGAGGATCGCCTTCTCGATCGTCGTTATCGAGTTCGGATCGTAAGGAGCTATCACCATCAGTCTTGGCTCGGGCACCGAGATGTTCGCAACCTGATTAAGGGGTGTCTGCGTCCCGTAGTAGTCAACCGTGATCCTGTTCAGCACGGCGGGGGTTGCTCTTCCCGAACGGATGCTGGCCAGTTCCTCCTGATTATGACTCACGGCCTGCTTCATCTTGCGTTCGGCTTCCTGAAGAACCTCTTGCTTCGTTTCCGCCACAGTGTCTCCTTAGCCGTCCGCGTGAACGAGAGTGCCGACATCGGATCCCTGAAGGATCTTCATCAGGTTTCCAGCCTTCAGGTTGAACACAAGTATGGGCAAGCGGTTGTCCATACAGAGAGTGATGGCTGTTGAGTCCATCACCTTGAGGCCCTGCTGTAGAACCTCTATGTAGCCGATCGATCGATACATCGTCGCTGTGGGATTCACCTCGGGGTCTGAATCGTAAACACCGTCGACCCTGGTTCCCTTCAGGATGGCTTCGGCACCTATCTCGAGTGCTCGCAGGGCTGCCGTCGTATCTGTGGAGAAGTACGGGTTGCCCGTACCTCCAGCGAAGATGACGACCCGCCCCTTCTCGAGGTGCCTCATCGCTCGTCTGCGGATGTAGGGCTCGGCAAGTTCCTGCATCCAGATAGCGGTTTGTACCCGCGTCTGGATACCTTCTTTCTCGAGAGCGTCCTGCATCGCGAGAGCGTTGATAACTGTCGACAGCATCCCCATGTAGTCGGCGGTGGTGCGATCTGTGCCCTGAGCCGACGCAGACAGACCCCTGATGATGTTCCCGCCGCCGATAACGAGCGCCAGCTCGGTGCCCAAACTCTGGGCTTCCGCGATCTGGCGCGCCAGGGAGGCAACGATCCTCGGATCGATCCCGAAGCCCGTTTGCGGGTCTGCGAAAGCTTCACCCGAAAGCTTCAACAGAACCCGCTTGAACTTGGGAACGGCCTGGATCTCATCCATTGGGGTTAAGCCTGCCCCTCACCGACGCGGATCCGGGAGAACTTGCCGATCGTGACGTTCTCCCCCATGGAGGCCTTCGCCTCATCGACGAGTTGGCCGATGGTCTTTGACTTGTCCTGGATCCATTCCTGATCCATCAGGACGTTCTCCTTGTAAAAGCCCTCGAGCTTCCCCTCGACGATCTTCTCGATCACGTTCTCAGGCTTGCCGGAATCCTTGGCCTGCTTGGCGTAGATAGATGCCTCTTCGTCGATGACGTTCTGGGGAACTTCGTCCCGCGTCTTCCACGATGGATCGGCGAAGCTGATGTGCATCGCGATGTCTTTGGCGAGCCTTTCGTACTTCTCGGTCTTGGCAACGAAGTCCGTCTCACAATTCAGCTCGACGAGAACACCGAGCTTCGGCGGATAGTTCGGGTCGGGCTTGTGCATGTACGCATACACGATCCCTTCCGTTGCTACTCGGCCGGACTTCTTGGCCGCATCCGCGAGGCCCTTCTCCCGAAGGATGCGCGTGGCTGCTTCGATATCTCCGTCTGCTTCTTCGAGAGCTTTCTTGGTGTCCATCATTCCGGCACCGGTCGCGTCCCGCAGCGCCTTGACGTCTTTCGCGCTGATCTGAGCCATCTCTAACTACCTTTCTTCGTGAACGCCTTGCTGGATCAAGTGGTTGGTTCTGCCGGAACCGTTTCTGGAGTTGGTTCCTCTGGCGTCGGTGTCTGGGCTGCTTCTTCGGCTTCAAGTTGCAGTTCCCACTCCGCCTTTGGTTCTGCCGCTGCGGTCTGAAGTACATCCGCCTTCTCGGCAGGTGCAGCTTGAGGAACCTCGGGCTTCTCCGAACCCTGAGGTCGCATGGACCTTCCTTCGATCACGGCGTCGGCGATGATCCTGGTGAGGAGGGCTCCGGATCGGATCGCATCATCATTGCCGGGGATCCCATAGTCGGCATCGTCCGGGTCACTGTTGGTGTCGAGGATCGCAACGATCGGGATCCCTAGCTTCTTGGCCTCGCGCACCGCGATCTCTTCCTTCTTGGTGTCGAGGACGAAAACAGCATCCGGCTGGCGATCAAGATCCTTCAGCCCCCCGAGGTTGCGTTCGAGTTTCTCGTACTCACGAGTGAGGCGGATCTGCTCTTTCTTGGGGAAAGTGCTGATCGATCCGGTCTCGATCATGTCGCCGAGCTCGCGCATCCTCTTGATCCGCTCATGCATCGTGCGGAAGTTAGTGAGCATGCCGCCAAGCCAACGGAAGTTGACATACGGCATGGAAGAGCGGGCCGCCTGCTCGGCCACTGCGTCCTGAAGCTGCTTCTTGGTGGCGATGAACAGGATGGAACCACCGCCCGCGACGAGGTCACGGGTGAAGCTGTAGGCCCTTTCGATCCCCCGAACGGTTTGCTGGAGATCGAGGATGTAGATGCCGTTGCGCTCCGTGAAGATGAACCGTTTCATCTTCGGATTCCAACGGCGAGTCTGGTGCCCGAAATGGACACCCGCCTCGAGTAGCTGTCGCGTTGTGACGACAGGCATGCTGAACCAACCTCCTTCGGTTGTTGCCGGCCTTCGGCCGGACCCTCCGCCCGTCGACCCTGCGTCAGGCAGGGACCGAAGTTGACGAGCGTGCGGATTCTGACTCGAGGAAGGATACCAGGGGCGGCTAAGAGGACGAGCGGGTCAGTCCGGCGTCGTGGCGTCTGAGATCTTGCCCCTCAGAGCCAGGACCGCCTTCGTGTGCATCTGGCAGATCCGGGATTCGGTTACTCCGAGCACCTGGCCTATCTCGGCCAGCGTCAGTCCCTCGTAGTAGTAGAGCGTGATTACGACCTTTTCCCTCTCGGGGAGCCGGTTGATGGCCTCCGTGAGGATGTTCTTCATCTCCTCGGATTCGAAGACCTCCATAGGGCCGGCCGTCTTGGTGTCTTCGAGCGTCTCCACGAGCGAGAGCTTGTCTCCCTGCCCCCCCTCGACGTTCATGAGTTCGTCGAGGGCGATGAGAGACACGGTCGAAAGCTGCGTATAGATGTGGTTCAGGTCCTCGACGCTGATCTCCAGCTCTTCGGCGATCTCCGCATCCGAAGGCGGGCGCTTCAGCTTGTTCTCGAGCGCCGTATAGGCCTTCTCGACCGAGCGGGCCTTCGCCCGCACCGACCGCGGCACCCAGTCGATGGCGCGCAGCTCATCGATGATCGCCCCGCGGATCCGACTGATCGCGTAAGTCTCGAACTTGATCCCCCGCTCCTGGTCGTACTTGTCGATGGCATCGATCAACCCGAAGATCCCGTAAGAGATGAGATCTGCCTGATCGATGTTGGCGGGAAGGCCTACCGCGACACGGCCAGCGACGTACTTGACCAACGGGGAGTAATGAAGGATCAGGCGGTCGCGAGCGGAGGGGGTGCCATCGCTCTTGTAATCGCGCCAGGCTTCGCCGACGCTGTCTAGAGCGTCGTCGGCGACCGCTTCTGTCTGGTCTTTCGCATCAGGCACGTGGATGACTTCTTTCGTAAACGTCTCTCAGCCGCTCGCTGGATACGTGAGTGTAGACCTGAGTCGTGGCGAGATCAGCGTGCCCCAGCAGTTCCTGGACGACCCGGAGATCGGCTCCGCCGTCGAGGAGGTGGGTGGCGAACGAATGTCTTAGGGCGTGTGGACCCACCGGTTCGTCGCCCTCGGCCCTCATGTAGCGGGCGATCGACGCCCTCACCGTCCGTGGGTCCAGTCGCCCTCCCCTGACGCCCAAGAAGAGAGCCGCGCCCGATCCTGTGCCGTTACTAAGCGCGGCCCTGGCGCCCTCCAGATAGGTCTCGATCGCCCGTGCCGCCGGTTCCGAGAGAGGCACCCGTCGCTCCTTTCGCCCCTTTCCGAGGACAGTGACGGCGCGCGCCTTCAGCTCTAAGTCATCGATGTCGAGGCCACACAACTCCGACACGCGCAGGCCCGACCCATAGAGAAGTTCAAGGACCGCTCGATCGCGGATCCCCACCGGCTCGTCGTCGGGAGGGAGCTCCATCAATCGACCAGCGGCCCCCGCTTTCAGAACGCGTGGAAGCGGTTTATCGAGTTTCGGGATATCCAGACCGTCCGCCGGGTTCGAATCGAGCTCGTCGTGGATGACGGCCCACCGCAAGAAGGACCGGATCGTGCTGGCCTTGCGAGCTATGGACCGGCGCGCGTAGTTCCGCTCGGAAAGTGAGCCGATGTAGCGCCTCAACATGTGTCGATCGATCGCTTTAAGCGAACCGACATCCATCCGGGATGCCCACTCGATGAACTGTTTGAGATCTTTCGAATAGGCACTGACCGTTGCTTCGGATAGCGCGCGCTCAGCACGCTGGACGCGCAAGAAAGCATCCGCGGCGCGCTCTATAGGTGTTGAAGTGACGTTCGGCATCCAACCCCGTTCCAAGTCAAAGGACGCTCTACCCAATCAAAGGATGAGGTGCGCTCCTTGCAGTGTCAACGACACTCCCCCTGGGTCAGTTGCTCGCGGGGATCGGGAATCCTGAGCGTTGCTCCGTTTGGTCATCCTGGTACCGGATGCTTCGGTGCGCGATCAGCCAAGGAGCTAGCTTCGCGGTTGGGATCGGACGACTGATGCCGAATCCTTGAGCAACATCGCAACGCATCCCGCGCAGCGCCGTCAGCAGATCGTCGGTCTCGACACCCTCAGCGATCACCTTCAATCCAAGACTGTGTCCAAGTTCGATGATCGAACGCACGATGATCGCGTCGTTCTCATCAACCTGCATCCCCAGGACGAAGGACTTGTCGATCTTCAGGGCATCAACAGGGAGCTTCTTCAGATAGGAAAGAGACGAGTAGCCGGTTCCGAAATCATCGATCGAAAGCGCGATACCCATGTCGCTCAGGCGAGCAAGTACCGCGATCGATCGCGCCGGATCGTCCATGATGCTGCTCTCTGTAACCTCGAGCTCCAAGCATGTAGGCGGAACGTCGAACTCATCCAGGAACCCGGCGATGCTGTCGCACAGGTCGCCTCCCCCTCCAGACAGGGTCCTCATCGAGAGGTTCACAGCGACGTGAAGGTTGGGTTCGATCCGTCTCCAGTTCGGAAGCTGCTCGATGGACTTGCGTAAGACGAACATCGTGAGCGGCTTGATCAAGCCGGTGTGTTCCGCGAGAGGGATGAAGTCGTTGGGAGGGATCAGCCCCTTGCGTGGATGATCCCATCGAACAAGTGCTTCGACACCCGTCACCTCGCCGGTGAAGACCGAGATCTTGGGCTGGAAGAAGACCACTAGTTCTTCGGCCTCGATCGCGTGACGAAGCTCTCCCACCAGGGCCAGGCGGCTCGGGCTGTACCTGTCGGTGTCGACTCCATACAACTCGAAACCCGTGTGCTTCTCCTTCGCTTCGTACATGGCGACGTCGGCGCGCTGGAGAAGACCGGCGGCATCGCGAGCGTGGATCGGACACACCGACACTCCGATCGAACCGATCACGTCGAGGGTCGCGTCTGCGAGATGGATCGGATGTTTCATCAGATCCAGGATCTCTTTGGCGAGGTCGGTTGCCAGAGCGATGTCGTTGATCGCGGGGAGCAGAACGGCGAACTCATCTCCACCTACACGGGCGAGCTGCGCGCCTTTGGGAAGAATCTCAACGAGCCGCTTGCCCAGATCGATCAGGACCTCGTCACCGACATTGTGTCCCAGAGTGTCGTTGATCTCTTTGAACCTATCCAGATCTATCAACAGGACGGCCACGAGTTCCTCGGATCTACGCGAGTTTCGGATCGCCGCTTCGACCAGATGACCGAAGTGACTCCGATTGAGCAGGCCGGTGAGCGTGTCGTGCTCCGCGAGGTACTGGTTTGCGGTCGCCTGCTCCTGGAGCGACTCCACCAAACGGCCCTTCTCCAGAGACATGCTTGCGTGAGCTGCCAGCGTCTCGAGCATCTTTAGGTCTTGCTCGTCGAAGCTTGCGATGTCGCCCATCCGATTCGCCACGAGGAGGGTTCCCGTGATCTCCTGCTCGTTTCGAAGTGGCGCAACGATCGCGTCACGGATCCCTTGGGTTGCGAGGTACACGCGCAGGCGCTCGTTGGCGATGGGAGGAACGAGGAGGAGACCCTGGCCATCAGATGCGACCCTGCCCCACACACCTTCGGTCGCATCAAGTTGGTTGTTCTCTCTGCTGACCGAGTCGCCGGGTCCGAGCAAGGTTCGCTCCGCGCTGTTCTCACCGTGCGGAGGGAAAAGGATGATCTCGGCCATGTCTGCCTTCAACATCTGCCGCGCTTGATCCAGCACGGCCTCAACGATCGACTCGCGCCCCAACGACTGCTGGATGGCTCGGGTCGAGCCGTACAACCGCTCGAGGCTTTCGTGCTTATGACGTTGGTGTGCGTAGGCGCGGTATGCGAGTAGCAACAGCGAAGCAGGGAAGGCCAGGAGCCAGGCTGCCTCGATCCGAGCCCAAAGGATCGTTGCCGCCGTTAGACCTAAGGTCGTGTTGGCGAAGCTCGCCACCGTCCCGACGCTCATCAGTTGCGGGAGCAGGTGCATGCGGCCACCCTCTGCCAACGACATAGCAGCAGTGATCACGAGACTCGCGAACACGTCGGTAACGACGACGGCCGCCAACACCGCCAACCAACCACGCGGTCGCACAGGGTCCCCATTCCCGAGCACGGCGTGAAACACGATCACCGCGAGCGAGGCCTGGAGAGCCAGGTGGCAAAGGTTGAAGAAGAGTTTGAGGATCCGCTGCCGACGATGGATCACCAGAGCGATGGCAGCTCCGATGACGTAGGACAAGACCAATCCTCGAGGGTCGATGAAATACATGCCCAAGACAAGAGGTATCTCGGTAAGGCTCGCCGAGAACACCTGCCTGCGAAGGTCGATGTGAACCACGCATGTCTCGGCCATCGCGAAGAGTGCGATGAACGCCCACAGGGGAAAAAGAAGAGGACTATCGAGATGCGTGAGGCTCGGGAGCACCCGCACGAACAGTGTCGCGGCGAACGCGCCGAGGCCGGCTGCGAACAGCCAGATCCTGACGTCGGCCGCAAACACCGCCGCCGCACGCCCCTTCGCCTCCGTTGAAAGCCCCATGGAAAGCCCCTTCGATACCCCGACCAACTGATCCACACGGCGCCTCCCGTCGCTTCGCTCCGGCGCCTTAGTGGAGCTATCAATAGGGTCGACCTGTGGGGCTCGTGTTGAATCAGGCAACAGTTGGAAACTCGCGAACCGACCTGACTAGTCCTGATAGGACAAAACCGCCAAAGCAGGTACCGCCCTGTGGGCAGCGAACCTTCAACGAGCGGCGCTGATCAAGCGCTATGACGGTCGGGGAGGCTAGTTCAGATGCATAAGACCATGGCTTTCTTAGCTGCGCTGACGCTGGTCTTAGCCGTGATCGCCGGACCTGCACTGGCCGCCAAGAAGCGAGAAGGATCGTTCACAGCAACGGCGATCCCCTACCCACTCTTACCCGACGGCTGCAGAGAAAGCGCAGAAGGAGTCAACAAGGTAAGCGAGCCGTTCAAAGCCCCGTTCGATGGGTTCCTCACCGTCACTATGGTCGACTTCCAAGGCGATTGGGACCTTTTCTTGAACGACCCCGAAGGGAATTTCCTCGAAGCATCTGACGACGCTCAATTAGAAGGTGCCCCACCAACCGAAGAGCTCGTGTACGGCTTGCACAAGAGTGAAGAGGTGCTCATGGTGCCGTGCAATTGGGGTGGTACCCCCACCGCTACGGTGAATTGGCAATTCGTTGCGAGAAAATTCTAGGCCGAGCATCCTCGGCTCAACGGTTCCCGGACAGCAGCGCGTGCCTCACCGATGCGCCGCCTGTTGACAGCGAATAGCCGGCTGCCGACCTGACGGCCCACCCACGAACTTCGAGGCGCGCGAGAAGCAGCGCCATGCGACCTGGGGGCATCCCCGTTGCCCGGAGCAGGGCATCCGGGGCCGCTGGTGTGTCGTCGAGAGCCACGATCACCTCGGCTTCGCCGTCCTCGAGGTCGGGCATGCCTGTCGGGCCTCCGGCCCAGAGCATGGCAGGCGCTAGGTCATCGCAGATGTCTTTGAATGTCGTAACGAGCTGAGCCTCGCCGCGAGCGATCAGCATGTTTGGACCATGGGCCATCGGGTTCCTCAGACTTCCGGGGACGGCATAAACGTTCCGATTCGCCTCGAGAGCGCGCCGAGCCGTGATCAGCGCTCCGCTCCGGTAGCCGCCTTCGACAACGACAACTCCGACAGACAATCCCGCCACGATCCTGTTCCGTTCGGGAAACTGGTGGGCCATCGGCTGCATACCTTCTGGATACTCGGACAGCAAAGTTCCGTGCTCGATGATCCTCTTTCGCAGTTGAACGTTGGCTTTTGGATACAGAACGTCCAGCCCGCATCCGAGTACGGCGATAGTCGTACCGCCGGCCTCGATAGCGGCACGATGTGCCACGGCATCGATACCAACCGCCAAGCCGGAGACGATCGTGAATCCTCCCTGGGCCAAACCTCTTGCCAGTCTGTCGGCGACCTCGATCCCAGCGATCGTCGGTCGTCGTGTGCCGACGATCGCGATGCACGGTTTCTCAGGATCGACCGGCTGACCCATGGCAAACAGACGCTTCGGCAACTTCAGTGGACCTATCTCGTCGAGGAGTGCCGACCATTCAGGTCCACCCTTGTGGATCTCGCGGATCACGAGCACATCACTCCCTCAGTCATCGAAGCTCGGTAGGAAAGCGCTTCGCCGATGTGCTCATCGGTAACGATGTCGGATGCCCCCAGGTCGGCGATCGTTCTCGCCACCCTCTTAACGCGGTCGACACCCCGACCAGACAATGAGAGGGATTCGATAGCGGTCCCTAAAGAAGCCGTGGCCTCAGGGGCCAAAGCCAGGGAGGACTCAAGGTTCTTCCTTGAGGCAGATGAGTTCGTGATCAACGGGGACTTGTAGCGCCGAGTCTGCAATCGTCTGCAGCTTTCGACCCTGGCTCGGACATCAGCCGATGTTTCCCCTTCAGGAAGACCTAAGAGCTGCTTCTTTCCAACCCTCCCGACAGTCACTTGCATGTCCATCCGATCCAACAAAGGCCCTGACAGCCTTGAGGAGTACGCGGAGATCTGCAAGTCGCTACACCGACAGGTGCGTTCCGAATCTCCCAGATATCCGCAAGGACACGGGTTGGTTGCTGCCACGAGGCAGAACCGACACGGGTACTCGATCGCCCCACCGGAGCGCGCGATCCGAACGGTCCCATCTTCGAGCGGTGCTCGGAGGCCGTCCAACAAACTTCGACCGAAAAGTCCAAGCTCATCGAGGAACAGCACTCCGTGATGAGCCAAGCTCGCTTCCCCGGGCCGCGCCATCCCCGAACCCCCACCGATCAATCCGGCAAGAGAGACGTGGTGATGAGGAGAACGAAAGGGTCTCGATCTGATGAGTGAAGCTCCGTCCAGCAACATCCCGGCCACGGAATGGACCCGCGTAACATCGAGAGCTTCATCCACAGACATCGTTGGGAGGATGCCTGGCAACCTTCTAGCCAGCATCGTCTTGCCCGATCCGGGCGGACCGGTCATAAGGAGGTTGTGGCCTCCAGCCGCTGCGATCTCAAGAGCTCTCTTAGCAACCGGTTGGCCTCGCACTTCTGAGATGTCCTCGAGGGAAGGCTCTTCGAACGTCTCCACAGGGACGACAGGTTCAGGGGTCCACCTTCCATGGACGAGTTCTACACACTCGAGCAGCGAACTGACGGGCACGACGTTCAACCCCTCAACCAGAGACGCTTCAGGCGCGTTCCGAGCGGGACAGATCAGTCCCTTCATGTCGGCGTCGCGACACGCCATCCCCGCCGAGAGGACCCCGCGAACCGGACGGATTCTTCCGTCCAGCGCAAGCTCGCCCATCGTCACCCAACCCTCAAGAGCATCGCTGGGGATCGCACCATCCGCTGCAAGCACACCAAGGGCGAGTGCCAGGTCGAAATGAGTCCCGTCCTTCCGTAACGACGCGGGAGCGAGATTCGCGACTACTCGACTCATCGGCCATTTCCAACCGACGCTGTGCAGCGCAGGGCGCGTACGCTTCTCTGCTTCTTTCACGGATCGTTCGGGCAGCCCCACCATCCAGAAGCCGGGCATGCCGCGTTCCACGTCAACTTCGACATCGACGATACGCGCGTCGGTACCGATGATGGCTACCGATGAAGTTTTGGCGAGCAAGGATCTATCCGGTTCCCGGCCCAAGGTTGTGCGGTCAGGATCAGGTTATGGAGACCCTGCGACACTTACTCCCCGGTGAAGCGCGGCTCCCGTTTCTCGATGAACGCCTGGAGGGCTTCTAGCGTGTCCGAGCTGGTGATGAACAGCGGTTGCGAAAGTTCTTCGTCGACAAGGGTCGCTTCCAGCGTTTGATCCGCGGCCCGGTTGAGGTTCCGCTTGATCGCCCGCACCGTTCGAGGTGGAAGCGAGGCAAGACGCTCGGCAAGATCCTTGGTCACCGCGTCGATCTCATCGGGTGCGCAAAGGCGGTTCAGGATCCCCAATCGATCGGCATCAGCAGCGGAGAGCTCGTCCCCGAGAAGGGCCAGCTCCTTCGCTTTGTTCAGCGGAAGGAGCCGCGTCAAGCTCCAGCTTCCACCGAAGTCGACCACCAGTCCGCGCTTGACGAAGATCTGGATGAAGCGAGCCTCAGTCGAGGCGACGATGAGATCACAACCCAGAGCGAAGTTGGCCCCGGCCCCCGCCGCTACCCCAGTCACTTTCGCGATCGTGGGCTTCGGGCAATCGATCACGGCACGGACAAGTTCGTTCATCGACCGCATCCGGTCCTGAAATTGTGAGGGATTCGCGACGGCATTGTCCGGGTCGGTGAGGTCGGCACCGGTACAGAACGCGCCGCCTGCACCCGTCACAACGACGCAGCGCACCTCGGGATCCGTGGCAACCCGGTCGAAAGCAGAACGCAGTTCCTCGAACATGAGCTTCGACATCGCGTTCTTCTTTTCAGGACGGTTGAGCGTCAGGGTCGCGACATGACCGTCGATCCCCCAGATGAGCGTTGAGTACTCCGGCAAGGTTGCACCTCAGAAAGCGTCGGCCAGGTGGGTCACCTGCGGACCCTGCGCCGTGACGATAACCGACACGACGTCGAACCTCATCTCGATCCGCCCCGGTCTTCGTTCCGAGAGCCACGTAGCTGCGATCCTTCGCAACCTCACCTGTTTGCGATGATCCACCGCTTCGAGGGGAAGCCCAAAGCGATCGGAACGTCTGGTTTTGACTTCGCAGAACACAACCAGTCGGCCACGGCACGCTATGACGTCCATCTCGCCTGCGGCACAGCGGTAGTTCCGCTCGACAGCGAAACCCTGCCGTTCGTACATCGCAACGGCGAGGTCTTCCCCGGATCGTCCCAAAAGTGCGCGCTCATGCATGCGCGCCAAGTTAGCGAGAGGGTGCGACAGCGATGGTGCGGTTTAGGTGCCGTTGCCGAAGTGGCCGGGGGGGTCGGGCAGCATGTCTCGCTCTGCAAGCTGAGCTAGTTCTTCGACGTTGAGATCCCGGAAGGTGACAACCCGAACGTGCGTCACGAAACGAGCCGGACGATGCATGTCCCACACCCAAGCATCCGAAAGCTCGATCTCGAACCAGACCTTGGGGCCAACGTGCTTGGTCTCGACCTTGACCTCGTTGGCTAGGTAGAAGCGTCGCTCGGTTTCGACCACGAACTTGAACATCGGGAGAACGTCCCGATACTCCTTGTAAAGCTGGAGCTCCATCTCGGCCTCGTACTTCTCGAGGTCCTCGACGCTCATGCGTTCTCCTTGTCCATCGCCTCAGGCGCCTGCCCTTCAAAGTCTCGCGCTACATGGGGCCGGATAACACCATCCTCACCCGGAAATCCGAAAACTCCGAAGAACGAGAGCCGGTGGATCGGTGAAGGGCCGAACCTCTTCAATGCGTTCCAGTGGTGTCTGGTCCCATAGCCCACATTGCTAGCGAACCCGTACCTCGTGTAGCGCTTGTGGTACCGGGCCATAACGGCGTCGCGATGGACCTTGGCCACGATCGATGCTGCCGCCACGTTCTTCGAAACTGCGTCGCCTTTCTTTACGCCTAACGTCGGGCACGGAAGCCGCTTGAGCTTGAAGCAATCGACGATTGCGTAGTCGGGTTCAACATCCAAACCTTTGAGCGCTCTTCGGAGAGCTTTGAGATTTGCCTTCTGGAGTCCGAACCGATCGACGCTCGAATGGGGCGCATGAACGATCGACACGGCCAGAGCAACCTCCTCGATCTGCTTGGCCAGTTTCTGTCGCTGAAGCTTCGTGAGCATCTTGGAATCCCGGAGGCCGGGCAGCTCGATGCCGGGGGGAAGTATCACTGCGGCCGCCACCAGCGGTCCTGCCAAAGCTCCCCGGCCGACCTCATCGCAGCCCGCGACTCGCTCGAAGCCAGCATGAGCGAGGCGGGTTTCCATAAGTCCTGAAGCATCCTGAGCCACGGCCACACTTTAGCGAGAAGAAGCCTGCTAACCGAGCTTTTGATTAGCTAGATGGTGCCGAAGTCTCCGGGGGGCCAGATGATCATAAAAGCGTTACCCACGATCTTGTCCTCGTCGACGGGGCCGATCACCCGCGAGTCTTCCGAGTTCCCTCGGTTGTCCCCCATCACGAAGACCGTCCCGGCGGGAACCCGGCACCCCTTCTTCTCGGGCTCCATCCTTAGGCGCTCGCAATCGTCGGCAGTGATCGTCGGGCTACCGGGGTCGCGCCCCCCTTTTATGTAGGGCTCTTCGACCTTCTCGCCATTGATCCACAGATTGCGGGGACTTCCGGTGTACCGGATGATGTCACCCCCGACGGCGACGATGCGCTTGATGTAATCCTCTTCGCTCCCTGTGGGCAGCCCAAGCAGATCGCGGAAGACATTCTTCAAGTCCGAGTACCACGGCAGGTCCTGGCTCTCTCCGCCGAACACCTCTTTCTCGAACACCACGACGTCGCCGCGGCTGGGCTCTCCGATCCGATAGCCGATCTTCTCGACGAGTACGCGGTCCCCCACCCTGAGCGTGGGCACCATCGATTCGGACGGGATGTAGAAAGCCTGGACGAGGAACGTCTTGATGATCACCGCGATGGCGAAAGCCAGGATGATCAGCATCGGGATCTCGGTGATCTTTCCCAGTGCCGACCTAGGTTTCTTGCTCTTCTTCGCCTTCTTATCTATCCGCACTGGTTCCGCGAGCGGTTTGCGCTCGGCCGGAGAGGGAGCAGCCGGCATCTCAGTGGTGGGCGGAGCCGGGGGTGCCTCGAGATCGGACGCGGTGAACGACTGAGTTTCGCCGTTCTCGTCCGCTTCTTTAGGCGGAGCGGGGGGCTCCGTTGGTGTTGTGGCCTCTTCGTCGGGGCTCATGCGTTCAGACTAGTTGGCTCGTGGTTCAAAGCGTGTCGAAATCCGAAGGTGGCCAGATCAGAAGGAATGCCCTTCCGACCACCGTGCTGACGGGCACTGGACCGAAGTTCCTCGAATCATCGGAGTTCCCACGGTTGTCTCCCATGACGAAGATCATCCCGGTGGGGATCTCGACAGGGCCGAACGTAGAGGTTTCGGTCCCGTCGGGGAGATACGGCTCGTCCAAAGGTTCCCCGTTCAAGAAGATCCGCCCGTCGCGGCCCTCGACCGTGTCGCCACTGATCCCGATGACTCGCTTGATGAAGTCTTGAGCCGTCCCCGTTGGGAAGCCGAAGAGGCCCTTGAACGAATCGCCGATCTTCTCGAAGACCGATCGATCCTCTTCCTCGACCGGAAGAGTCCCACCGAGATCCTTTTCAAAAACGACAACATCACCGTTATCGGGGTCGCCGAATCGGTAGGAGATCTTCTCAACCAAGACGCGGTCCCCGATCATGAGCGTCGGTTCCATGGAAGCGGAAGGGATGTAGAAGGCCTGCAGAACGAATGACTTGAGGATCAGCGCGATCACGAAAGCGACGACGATCAGGACCGGAAGCTCGCGCCAGAACGGCCTGTGCTTGCGCTCCTCCTCGCCTGGGACCTCGCTAGGAGCAGCGCTAGTTACCCCCGGTGGTGGAGGTGGTGGTGGGGCGCCCTCTAAGCGCGGCTGCGCCGGAGGTGGTGGTGGTGGAACAAGAGGGTCACTCAAGGACTAGGCCTGACGGCGTTCCTTGATCTTGGTGGCCTTCTTGCCGACGCGATCGCGCAGGTAATAGAGCTTGCTGCGACGCACGTGTCCTCGGGTCAAAACCTCGATCTTCGAGATCATCGGCGAGTGGACGGGGAATGTCCGCTCGACACCGACACCGAAACTGATCTTCCGAACAGTGAATGTTGCCGAAAGCTGACTGCCGCGGCGTCGGATAACGATCCCTTCGAAGACCTGGATGCGCTCGCGCTCACCCTCAACGACACGCACGTGGATCTTTACCGTGTCGCCGGGCCTGAACTCAGGAACGTCCTCCTTGAGATACGGACGTTCGACCAGGTCGGTCGGGTTCATCGTGTAGCTCCTTTTCTTGTCATCAAACTTCTCTCGTAGCCCGTACGGGATTCGAACCCGTGGTCTCCGCCTTGAGAGGGCGGCGTCCTAGGCCAACTAGACTAACGGGCCATGCTCTTGCCAGACCCTTCGGTCTGCTTCCGCTGGGGCACCAGGACTCGAACCTGGACTAACGGAACCAGAATCCGCCGGGCTGCCAATTACCCCATGCCCCAAATGGGCTACGGCCTCAGGCCGCGCTTTCCCCCTCAGCGGTAACCGGGAGCCGCAAAAGGATACCAGGACTTAGGCGGCCGAAACCGAGCGGAGGCGAGCGATCGTCTCCTCCTTGCCCAGGATCTCGAGCGATTCGAACAAAGGGGGGCTCACGAGCGTTCCGGTGACAGCGGCTCGTATCGGCTGGAAGGCCTTCTTCGGTTTGAGATCTCGCTCTTCTGCCACGGCCCTCAGTACTTCCTCGATCGCCGGAGTGGTCCATTTCTCGACCGATGACAACGCATCGGCAACAGCCCCCAGGTACTCGCCCTGTCCTTCGAGGGCCGAAGCTGCCTTGGTGTCGGGGGCCGGGTGCTCGAACAGGAACCGGACCATCGGGGGGGCCTCGTCGAGCCGCTTCATACGTTCAACGAGAAGTGGGGCCACGGCCTTCAGCTTCTCCTCACCGGCCGGGTTATCTGCCGCCAACCCCTCGCGCTCGCAGAACGGGGCGAGCTCTTTGGCGAATCCCTCCGGGCTCAACTCCTTGATGTAGTGCATGTTGATCCACTCGAGCTTGTCCATGTCGAACGTTGCGGGGTTCTTCCCCACCCGCTCGAGTGAGAAGTTGGCGACCAGTTCATCGACCGGGATGATGTTGGTGTGGTCGTCGAGTGACCAACCAAGCAATGCCAAGTAGTTGATCAGCGCCGCAGGAAGGAACCCTCGCTCTCGGTAGGAGCTCACCGACACGTCACCCCACCTCTTCGACAGTGGTTTACCACCGTCGGCAACGATCAGAGGGAGGTGCGCGAACACGGGCGACTCTTTGAAGCCGAGCGCTTCTCGCATCAGCAGTTGTCTGGGTGTCGACGCCATGAGGTCGTTCCCTCGGATGATGTGAGAGATCTCCATCAGAGCGTCGTCGACGGTAACCGCCAGCATGTACGTCGGCGTGCCATCGCTCCGAAGGATGACGAAGTCCGGGGTGCGACCCATATCGGTTGAGATATCTCCAAGCACTTCATCGTGGAAGGTGATCGTCCTGTCTGCCGGCACGATGAACCGAACCGTGAAAGGTCGACCCTCAGATGAGAACCCCTGTGCCTCTTCCTCGGTGTGCTGGAATTCTGGACGTCTCTTCTCAGCGTCGGCGCGCTTGCGCTCTGCCTCTATCTCCTCGTCGTTCATGTAACAGCGATAAGCGAAACCATCCTCGATGAGTCTGTCAGCGTGCTCGCTATAGATATCGAAGCGTTCACTCTGCCGGTAGGGGCCATGCGGGCCGCCGACCTCGGGACCCTCGTCCCAATCGAGACCGAGCCAGCGGAAATCCTCGAGGACGGCCTGGAAGTTCTCCTCGCTGACGCGCTTAGCGTCCGTATCGGCGATCCGAAGGACGAACTGACCACCGTGCCTGCGGGCGAACGCCCACGAGAACAAGGCAGTTCGGGCGTTGCCGACATGGATCGATCCGCTTGGGGCCGGCTCGATGCGGGTTCGTACGGTCATGCAGGCAGGGTACCGGTCGGGCACACTCTGTCGATGCCGAGCAACCAAGCAGCTACGGCAAACGTCTCATCCTGTATGAGAAGAACATTGGTCCTGATGGCTGCCCTACTGCTTCTAGCGTCTTGTGGGGACGACGGCGAACCCATAACCGCTGGCAGCGACGAGCCATCCCCCAGCTCGGAAGCAACCGAGACCCCCGAACCGAACGAGACGGAAGAGCCGCTTGACCTCCAGAAGTACGAGGTCTGGTTCGCTCGCGAGGACGGGGTTTCGATCACCTTCAGGTACGTGCCCTCGCAAACCCAGATCGCGACGGCAGTCATGGAAGAGCTCCTGCATGGCACGAACGCAGCAGAAGACGACGTCGACCTCTCTTCGCTCATCCCCGAAGGAACGGAACTACTCGGTCTGACCATCGATGACGGAACGGCCGTCGTCGATCTCAGTTCGGAGTTTGGGAGCGGTGGTGGCTCGGCGTCGATGCTCGGACGCGTTGCTCAGGTCGTTTACACCCTCACCCAATTCGACACCGTAAAGGGCGTCGTTTTCGAGATCGAGGGCGAACCAGCCGGTTCGCTCGGAGGTGAGGGACTCACGCTCGACGGGCCCCAAACGCGCAAGGACTACGCGAGCGAGCTCCATCCCATCCAGGTCTACGAGCCTGTCGTCGGGGATGAGCTGACTTCTCCGATAACGATTTCAGGAACGGCCAACGTGTTCGAGGCGACGGTCTCGTTGCGGCTCATCACCGAAAATGGTGAGGTTCTCGCCGAGGACTTCACTACGGCCACATGCGGGACGGGATGCGTCGGAGACTTCGAAACGACCATCGACTTTGACATCGACGGAGACGCCCCTGCCTATCTCGAGGTCTTTGAGTCGTCGGCAGAGAACGGCGAGCCGATCCACATGGTCCGCATCCCACTCGCTCTCTTCCCCTAGGTTCTAAAAGCCTCCGCTACGTTCGCCGAGTCGATCCGTCTCCGTAATAGCCAAGCCGTGATCGCGGAGATCACGAGCAAGGCGATCGAAGTTGCGATCAGGAGCACGACCGGGACCGAAAGCACGGGGTTGGGCGGCAGGTTGGGCCGAGGGTCGAGTGGGTCCTTCATGGCGATCGCCACCCAAAGCCCCACCGTCACCGCTACCAAGAACGCGAGCATGAACGCGCCACCGACCTCAGCGAACCACGAACGAAGCTCCTGTCCCCTGCCGAGTCCCATCCTTCGCGTCAGTGCACTAGCGATAAGGGCAGTCCTCTGGCGCGCTTGCAGGTAGAGCATCAGACCCACCAAGGACACGACACCTGCAACCACACCGAGGGCCGCCAGCAGCCCTAACATCCAAAGAAGCGATTGCAGACTCGGTGTATCCAGAACCTCTCGCTGCGATGTGACGCCGTAGAGACTGATGTTTCTCTTGGCAAACTCTCTCTCAACTACTTGGTCGTCGGCACGCGCCAACATCAACTCGTCCGAGGACAGGAAACCTGCCGACGAAGACAGCACTTCACTTAGATCCTCCTGAGACATGACTGCCATCGGCTTCGTTTGCGGCATCCGCGGGAACGTCTGCACGGTGTCTTGTACATCGATGTTCACTTCGTCGGTCGAAGTCCCTAGGGTCAGCCGACCGCCCTCCACGCCCACCATGATCACGGAGAGTCCGTCCCGATCGAGATCCTGCATCATCGCTTCGAGCGGACGTGGACCGAAATCGTCCCTCCAGAAAGCAGCGTCGGCAAATGTTTCAGGATCGATGGCTAGTACTTTGATGAACCCTCCATCCGGTACAGGTGCGCGCTGTACCTCAAGAACGTGGGTCGCATCGAACGGCAGGTCTTCCGGAAGCTCGAAGCCTTGCAAGACCGTCGCCATGGTCTCGCTGCCCATGAAGAGTTTCGCCTTCGACGCTGCCGATTCTTCGACCGATGAAGACATAGTCCACCCATAGATGCCGATGCCAAGTGCAACTGCGGTCGTCGCCACCAGAACCAATGTCATCGCGGAAGCACCTGAGAGTCGCCGCGCAGCGAGATACAGACCAGGAGCCCGGTAGCGCAAAGTGCGCGCCACGAATGGAAGCACCAGCTGCAGGACAGCTCCGGCAACAACGCCACCTGCAAGGATCAGAACAACTGGGACGATGGTGACGCGGGCATCGGATAGATCTTCGATCGACTCTGCCGAGACTTCGGTGCGCAGGCGAGCGACGACAACCGCCGCAATAGCAGAGAGCGCACCGGCGACCAGCAAGACCTTCCGCATGCCCCGCTTCGGGCCCTGTCCCGACAACAGCTTCTCTTCGTTCCGGACGGCAAGAGCCGCCGCGGCAGAAAGCAGAAGAACCCCAACTCCGAAAAACAGCGCCACGTTGCCAAACGTGTTGCGCAGAGCGCTAGCGGGGATGCTTCCCTCCGGCCCCAGTGTCGTAACCATCAAGTACCCAGCTCCGGTTCCAAGGACCGCTCCAAGTCCCGCCGGCAGCAGAGCCTCAGCCCCGAAACGCGTGGCTTGCCGCAGCGGTCCCACCCCCCTCGCCACCAGTAATGCGGCTTCCGTGCGGCGCGTCTTCACGAGGTAGAAGCCCGCTGCCGCGAGGGTGATCCCACCGATCAACCGCGCTGCAACTGCAAGGAGGTCGACGGCTGGAGTAACGGAACCCGTGCGAACTTCGGCCGTAGAAACGATGTTCTGGATCGCCGACTCTGCGTCGAGGGGTCCCGCGAAGAAGTTCTGCGTGGGACTCAAAGGCCCCGTGAATGCCTTCGCTAGATCAGACGAAGGGGTATTCACTTGCTCCGTGATGTCGTCGAATCTCGCAGCCAATCTCTGCCCGGTGGCAAGTGAAAGGTTCTCGGTAACCAGCGGAAACTCGAACCGAACGAGTTCGACGTCTCGCAGCTCCATGAGGATCCCTTTGATAGTGGATCGATCGCCCAATACCAATTGCGCCGGGTCCGTGTCTCCCTCTCTGAAGATGTGAGGCCCAAGAGGCGTCCAGTAGTCCCGGATGTCATCCTGCAACGACCGATAGATGCCGGCTACGACCGGGCTCGCTTGGGCGAACGTGGATGCGATCTCGAAGCGATCTCCAACCTCCAATTCAAATACAGATGCCATAACGTCGGAGATGAGAACCCCACCAGCCTGGCTGCCGCTGATCATGGTGATCTGGTCGAGAGCCTCGTCACGGCTGAGTAGTCGCACGGTTCGCGAGTAAGCATCACTGCGAGCCTCGAACACACCGCTCAAGATCGTCGTGTACGGCCCTTCAAGTCCAACTTCCTCGTCGAAGACGTCCGCCATCGCCGCCTTCGCTTTCTCGATGGCCGGGAAGAGCTCGCGGATCGGGACATTCCCCTCGAATGTGAATTGGTAGGGCTCGATGTTCAGTCGGAATCCTGCGGTCCAACGTCCAGCCTGTTCAACCCCCGCCTGTAGCGATGCACTCTCGGTGGAGTAGAGGAACAAGGGGCCGACGACCCCACTGATCGCCATCACTGCCGCCGCAGCAACGATCGCTGCAGCCGCTTGTGGGAAATGAACGAGCATCCCGGGAGCCCGACGCCACAGAACCCTCATGGTTGCCGCTCCCAAGGGGACCGCTCGAAGGGGTCTCCCTTCTGATCGTCGGATTCGAGAACGCCCGCATGCATGCGAACTATCCGATCGCAATGCTTCAGAACTTCGGGGTCATGTGTTGCCACGACGCAGGTCGCCCCCGCGTGGGCTGCTGTCGCAAGCTGGCTGAGGATCACATCCCCTCTACCGGAATCTTGATTGCCCGTAGGTTCGTCCGCCAGGATGATCGAGGAGCCGATCACCATGGCTCTGGCGAACGCGGCACGCTGCTGTTCTCCGATCGAAACGTTTCTCGGATTCCTCGCCGCCAGATGTAAGAGATCAAGGCTGTCCAGCACTTCTCGCACCCTGGTTGCAGCAGCCAGAGGCTCCCATCCGCCAAGGACCAATGGGAGCTCAACGTTCTCACCGACCGAGAGATCTTCGAGGAGTCCGAGTCGCTGCGGCAGTATCGATGTCGCACTCCAGCGGAAGGGGTCATCGGTTCCGCTGATCACGATGTTTCCACTATCGGGTTTCTCCCATCCCGCGATGAGATTGAGCAGTGTGCTCTTTCCCGACCCGGAAGGGCCCATGAGCGCCGTCAGCTGTCCTTGATAAAGATCCAGAGACACTTCGCTAACTGCATGGACTTCCTCGGAGCCACGCTGGAACGATCTCGAGACCTTCTCGAGCCGGATCGTTGCTTCGATCACGCCTCGACCCTGCCCTCATGGAGAGCGATGTTTACATCGGCAAGCCCGATCACTTCGGGATCGTGCGTTGCCGCTACAACACAGATCCCCTGTCGTGTGAGGTTCTTGATCGCCTCGATCAGCGAGACGGTCGCATGGTCATCGAGTTCGGCGGTTGGCTCGTCAGCGATCACGACCGCTGGCCCGCCGATGGCGGCTTGCGCGAAAGCAAGGCGCTGCTGCTCGCCGCCGGAGAGCTGCCGAGGTTTGCTTGCATGTAAGTGATCGATCCCCAGTGACTTGAGGATCTGTTCGGCACCTTCTCGAGGAACGTTTCGCATGTCGGCTGCCAAGCGTGCATGGTCGCCAACCGACAGATACCCGATGAGATTGTCGGAAGGCCGTTGGAATACGAAGCCGATCAGATCCCGTCGTTTGCGACGGCGGGCAGCCGGGCCGAGGGAACTGAACGTGACCCCATCGACTGTGACGGTTCCTTCATCAGGGACATCCAGCCCGGCGATGAGACGAAGGAGTGATGACTTCCCACTACCGGAGGGCCCGGAGATGGTGGTGAAGAGTCCACCTTCGAGGTCGATGTCGACCCCGCGCAAAGCCTCGACCACCCCGGTCGCCTGCTCGTATGTCTTGACCACCGACCGGCACCTAACGAGTGCCTCTCCCCCCAACAACCCCTCCTTGGACGACGTCCTATACCTGTAGTACTACATCGCCCGTAGTTGGAGGGTTGAAGTTCAGGAAACGAAGTCGAGCCAGTCGTAGTACTTCTCGTCTTCACCGCGAACGATGGAGAAATACTTCGCCTGGATCTCTTGGGTCACGGGGCCGGGAGGGCCGATGATGCGACCGTCGACCTCACGCACGGGAGTTACTTCCGCAGCCGTTCCGCAGCAGAACATCTCGTCCGCGAGATAGAGGTCCGAGCGCGCGATCTGCCCTTCGCGAACGGGATTGCCGAGGTCGGCGGCGATCTGCATCACCGTTCTGCGAGTGATACCACCCAATGATCCGGCTGCGAGTGGGGGCGTCAAGATCTCACCGTCTTTGACAACGAAGAGGTTCTCGCCGGTCGCTTCGGCAACGAAGCCTTGGGTGTTCAACATGATTGCTTCGTCGAAACCTTTGTGGACCGCTTCCTGCTTCGCGGCCACCGAGTTGATGTAGGCGCCGGTGACCTTGGCGGCAGGCGGGATGATGTTCGGATCGTGCCGGCGCCACGACGAGATCGTCATGCGAACACCGTTCTTCAGGGCGTCGTCGCCGAGGTAGGCGCCCCAAGACCACACTGCGATGGTGACGTCGACCGGGTTCGCCTCGGGGTTGACGCCGACCTCTCCATATCCGCGGAACGCGATCGGACGAACGTAACAAGACTTCATCTTGTTGACCTTGATCAGATCGTGTGTGGCGGAGACAAGTTCATCAACAGAAAAGGGGATCTCCATCATGAAGATCTTCGCCGAGCGCTCCATGCGCTCGAGGTGTTCCCTCAGGCGGAACACAGCAGGACCCTTCGGCGTCTCGTAGCAACGGATCCCTTCGAACACACCGGTGCCGTAATGCAGGGCGTGAGAAAGAACGTGAACGGTCGCGTTTTCCCAATCGACCAACTCGCCATTCATCCAGACTTTGTCGACCGGTTCGATCGGCATTACTCCCCCTTGTTCTCGCCGAGGTCAGTCGGCGCTCAGCACGATCAGTTTCGCGTCTCTCAGCTTTGCTTGCATACTGATCCGGTCAAGAACCTCGTTCGGAATCTCCGAATCCACCGCCAGAGTCATCAAAGCCTCTCCCCCCTCGGAAAGGCGCGAGACCTGCATGTTCGCGATGTTCACCCCCGCCTCTCCTAAAGACGTGCCCACCACGCCCACGATGCCGGGACGGTCGTCGTAGCGAAGGAACAGCATCGTGGGATGGAATGCCATGTCGAGGTCGTATCCGTAGACCCTGACCAGGCGCTCGTTGTCCCGTTTGCCGACGAGTGTCCCACCCACCGTGACGGTTTCGCCCTTGGTCGTCGCGTGGACCTCTACGAGGTTGACGTAGTCCAGTGATTCGGCAGACTTCGATTCCTCGACGGCGATCCCGCGCTCCTTGGCAAGGAGAGGCGCATTGACGAACGTCACCGGTTCATGAACGACCGCAGTGAACGACCCCTTCAATCCGGAAAGTGTCAACGCTCTCGTGTCGTGTTCGGCGATCCCTCCGTGATAGTCGAAACGCAGGCTCTCGATGCCACCGCCGGCGAGCGCGACGGCAAGACGGCCCAGACGCTCGGCAAGTTGAAGATATGGCCGAACCTGCTCGGGGATGTCTGCACCAACATCGACGTTGACCGCGTAGGGAACGAACTCACCGCGCAGCGCTAGTAGGACCTGTTCGGCGATCGCCAACCCAGCTTTGTCCTGGGCCTCCGCGGTGCTGGCCCCGAGATGAGGCGTGACGACAACGTTCGAGAACCGGAAAAGGTCGTGCTCCGTGATCGGCTCGCCGTCGAACACATCCAGAGATGCCCCGGCAACGACGCCTTTATCGAGAGCATCAACGAGAGCGGCCTCGTCGACCAATCCCCCACGCGATGTGTTGACGATCCTCACACCGGGTTGCATCAATTCGAACTGACGGGGACCGATTATCCCCACCGTTTCAGCGTTCTTCGGTAGATGGATCGTGATGAAGTCCGCCCGACGAACGACATCCTCGACGGACTCGACCAGGTCGACGCCCATCTGGGCCGCGCGGTTGGGACTCACATATGGGTCGTAGGCAACCAAGCGCATACCGAAAGCGCTCGCACGCTGCGCGACGAGGGTGCCGACCCTTCCCAGCCCGATGATGCCCAGGGTCTTGCCGTGGAGCTCCACCCCTTGCCACTTGTCACGCTCCCAGTTCCCCGCGATGAGTGCGCTATGCGCTTGGGGAACGTTGCGAGCTTGGGCAAGCAGAAGCGCAAGCGTGTGCTCGGCGGCGGATAAGACGTTGCTCGTGGGGGCGTTGACGACCATGATGCCGAGCTTGGTTGCGGCGTCGACATCGACGTTGTCCAAGCCGATCCCGGCTCTGCCAACGACCTTCAGATGCTCGGCCTTCTCGAGCAACACAGCATCTACCTGGGTCGCCGATCGCACGATCAAAGCGTCGTACTCGCCGATGATCTCTTGGAGCTCTTCAGGGCTTAAGCCCGTCTTGACGTCGACATCAAGATGCTCGCGAAGACGTTCCAGGCCGGCGGCAGACAGCTTCTCGGAGGCAAGGACCTTCATGCGATGAGCCTAACGGCCCTCGATAAGTCTCAGGTCCGAACGATCGCGGAAACCGCCGTGAAGAAGGGATCGGTGAGTTTCTTGGGCCCGGTGGCTTCGGCTTGAGAACGAGCTTGTCTGGCCGAGATATTGCGAGATAGGAAACGCCACAACGTGTCCTGATCGATCGTTATCGAGGCTGCTACCTCTTGGTCCCTTCCTTCGCAAAGTTCCCAACCATCGACGATCCGTCTGATGGCGAAGGGCCGGCCCGCCCTGCCATCGACCAGGACGGCGATAGCCGACTCGTCGGGTGCCTCGACGTCCTGATAGGCGACGGGGAGAGAGCGCAGCAACAGGCCCAGTAGCGGAGTAACGAAACGAGGGCCGTTCAAACCAGGCTTCGAGACGGCATCACGGATCTGCTGTTGGTGGATCCATCTCTCAGTGAACTCTCTTCCGATCCGCAACCAGTTCGGATGGGGGCCCTCGCCAGCCCAGGACACCGTGCTTCCCGGCTCGTGTGCCTCGAGTTCGGTGAAGAAGGCATAGGTGAGCGAGCCGGTTGCCTCCAAGAGATCGCAGATCGTTCCGACGCTGAGGAATGCGGCCGCTCCGACCCATCGCTGGTTCCGCTCATCGAGCCACTCCAGCAACCCTTCCCCTCCGGCCGGAGAAACTTTGGATGGGTCATCGAATCCGTCTCGACCACTCGACAACATCGAGATGTCGTTGCCGAGCAAGTGAGCTGCTATCCCTTTGACGGTCCAAGGGGTGCAAGCTGTCCGTGCTGCGCTGCCTTCTTCCCCAAGCTCCCTGAGAAGGGCGATTAGTTCGGCCCTCTCCTCTTCGAGGAGGGGCCGGACATCGATCGCGGGAGCCGGACGCAACATCGGTCAGGAGCCGGTAACGGGCGTGGCCTTACGAACCGGCATCGAGTGTCTCGATCACGTAGTCGATCGACCGGGTGAGTTGCTTAACGTCCGACGGCTCCACAGCCGGATACATCGCTATCCGAAGTTGGTTACGACCGAGCTTCCGATACGGCTCTGTATCCACGATGCCATTTGCACGCAGCGCAGCGCTGATCGCCGATGCGTCGATGTGACCGGCGAAGTCGATCGTGGCCACGGTGTTGCTGCGGTGCTCCGGATCTTTGACGAACGGCAATGCGACGCTGGAAGATTCGGCCCACGAATAGATATGTTGCGCGCTCGCCGCGCACCGTCCGATCGACCATTCGAGTCCCCCGCTGTCGATCATCCAATCGAGTTGCTCCAGCATCAGGAACAGCGTGGCGAGTGCCGGTGTGTTGTAGGTCTGCCGCTTGCGCGAGTTATCGAGTGCGATCTTTAGATCCACGGATGGCGGGATGTAGCGATCCGAGGCAGCGACCTCTTCTATGCGCTCGATCGCTGCCGGGGAACACAGTGCGAACCACAGTCCTCCGTCAGAACTGAATGTCTTCTGGGGAGCGAAGTAGTAGACGTCGAACTCGGCTGGATCTACCGGCAGGCCCCCGGCCCCCGAAGTCCCATCCACGGTCACCAACCCCGTTGGACCGGGGCGCTTGATCTGGGCCGATACACCGGTGGACGTCTCGTTGTGGATCAACGCGTAGACATCGACGTCGGGGGCCGCGTGCGGCTCGGCCCTCGTTCCGGGCTCTGCTTCGATCGATTCTGGATCGTCAAGGTGAGGGGCAAGGCGTGCCGCTTCGGCGAACTTGCCGGAGAACTCACCGAAAACGACGTGCTGACTGCGCTTACGGATGAGACCGAAGACCTGCGCATCCCAGAAAGCTGTCGTGCCTCCGTTCCCCAGCACCACCTCATAGTCCGCAGGCAGCGTGAAGAAGCTGGACAGTCCCTCCTGCAAGCGACCGACTACTTCCTTCACCGGCTCCTGGCGATGACTCGTCCCAAGGAACCCCGGGGCAGCTTCCTTGAGGGCCGCAACGGCCTCCGGGCGCACTTTGGCAGGGCCGGAGCCGAATCGGCCGTCCGACGGCCTCAGTTCGGCGGGGATGACTATCAGCTCGGCCTGTACGGGCTTCATCAACTCGGCAACCTTTAGGGTAGAGGTGCAGTTCCCGCAATCTAACTTCGTGAGGTGGGCAACATCGACCAGGACAGGTTGTCACGCAGGGTCTCTGAGATCACGGAATCGGTCACGCTCGCTGTGGACGGTAAGGCGAAGGCGCTCAAGGCCGCCGGCGAGAAAGTGATCGGATTCGGCGCGGGCGAGCCGGACTTCAACACACCGGACAACATCGTCGCCGCAGCCGCGGAGGCTGCTGCCAACCCGACGTATCACCGTTACACCCCGGCCCCCGGGCTCCCGGCGCTCCGTGAAGCGATCGCGGTCAAGACCAAGCGAGACTCGGGTTTCGAGGTGGAAGCGGCCAACGTCCTGGTGAGCAACGGCGGCAAGCACGCTCTATTCAACGCCTTCCTCACGGTCATCGACCCGGGCGATGAGGTCATCGTCCCCGCGCCCTACTGGGTGAGTTATCCCGAGATGATCAGGCTTGCCGGGGGCCGCGTGGTCGAGATCCAGACGACAGAAGAAACGGGTTTCAAGGTTTCGGTCGAAGACCTCGAGCGTCACCGCACAGAGCGCACCAAGATGATGCTCTTCGTGTCTCCTTCCAACCCGACCGGAGCGGTGTACGACCCGGCCGAGGTCGAAGCGATCGGGAAGTGGGCGGTCGAACACGGGATCTGGGTCCTGACCGACGAGATCTACGAGCATCTCGTCTATGGGGACGCCGTGTTCTCATCGATGCCGGTCAAGGTTCCGGAGCTGGCCGACACTTGCATCATCGTCAACGGCGTCGCCAAGACCTACGCGATGACCGGCTGGAGGGTCGGTTGGATGATCGCCCCGAAAGACGTGATCGCCGCCGCTAGCTCTCTCCAATCGCATGCGACTTCGAACGTAGCCAACGTTGCGCAAGCCGCGGCCCTCGCTGCGGTCAGTGGTGACTTGTCCGCGGTCGAGATGATGCGCGACGCTTTCGATCGCCGTCGAAGAACCATCCACAAGCTGCTTAACGAGATAGATGGTGTGAACTGCATCGAGCCACTCGGTGCGTTCTATGCCTTCCCTTCGTTCAAGTCGTTCATAGGCACTGAAGTCGCAGGCGTGAAGATAGAGAGCACTGTGCAACTCGCCGAAGTCATCCTCGAAACGGTCAAGGTCGCGGTCGTTCCCGGCGAAGGCTTCGGTGCTCCGGGCTACTTCAGGTTCAGCTACGCCCTCGGCGATGACGACATCGTTGAAGGCGTCGGTCGCATCGCCGATCTCTTGTCCTAGGAGCTGCCCTTCTGATAGCCCGACGTCGCGTAGGCGCATGCGTTGACCATCTCGGCGGCAACGGAGTGACGCAATCCTCGCTCGTCGAGCAGTAGCGGGATCAAAGGCTCGGCGGGCTGTGCCATCGACACGAATCCACCGCGCTCCTTGATGCCCAGCAACTCGAAAGTAGTGGCCATCGTGTCGAGTTGCTGACCACTCAACCTGTAGCCACAGGGGGCCGGATCTTGCATGACGGTTGGCTCGGCGTTGTCGGCACCATCGAAGTAAACGGGGGCTGATTGATTGCGGCCCTCCGCGGTTTTCCGCTGTGCGGCTCCCGATGTCACCTTCGCGATCGCATCGCCCTCGGCTCGCATGTACTCGAGGGCCGCGTGCACCACAGCTATGTGTGCATCGACGCGACGATTGTTGAGTTCTGCAACGCTCGTCAGTTCGCCGGGGCCGTTGCGGGGATCTTCGGTGACGGCCGTTTCGACCAGCACTCCTAGGCTGTGCCGCAAGCCCATCGCGTTGCGCATGATCCCTTCGTCGCCGTCTCCGGCCGACTGGTGGATGTCTTGATCGGCGATCTCGTACTGGCCGTACTCGTCGGCGGAGTAGCCGGCCTCCTCGGCCTTGGGCTCGAGGTGATCGACGACCAAGGTGTGGGCCGCGTCGTGAACCTTCTGATCGGTGTTCAGGTTCCGAGGCCACAGGATGAGCACCTCGTCGTCGTACAGAACCGGGACCGAAGGGCCGTACTCGTGAAGATCCATCGCGAGTTCCGGTTGCCAGTCGCGGACAACAGCAGCCATGGCTTGGGCTTCCGGGGTCTCCAGGTTCAGGTGATCGCGGTTGATGTCAACTCCTGCAGAGTTCTCTCTGATGTTTGCCGCACGCCCATCAGGATTCGCCGAAGGCACGAACAAGATCGTCGTGTCCTTGAGTTGTGCGATCAGATCGGCGTCGTCCGTGAACGCAAGGTCTCGCAACAGTTTGAGACAGGCCTCACGACCCGAAGGCTCGTTCCCGTGCTGCGAGCAAACGAACATCAACGTTGGCTGCCTACGCGCCTGAGCCGCCGAAACAGGTTTCGGGAAACCGAGTTGAACGAGATGAAGCGGTCGACCCTCTGCGGTCTCGCCGATCACATCGATCTCGACGCGGTCCGAAATCTTGTCCACCGCTGCGAGGAACTCGAGCTCTTGCTCGTGGGTCGTCCACTCGGTGCCACCGTTCTGCTCGAAACCCGTCTGAGGAGGTTCCTTCGCCGTAGCAGAGGACGCGAAGCTAGCCGCCAGGATGGCGGCTAGCAGGATGCTCACATAACGGCGCACGATTACTTCAGGCCCTTGATGAGGAAGCCTTCCGTGCCACGATGCATGTCATTCGAGTAGAGGTATTTGCCGGCCCACAGGATCGAGTAGGTAGCGGAATCGCTTGCCTGGTAGTAGGCCACCTCGGTAGGCATCAACGGGTTATCGAGGTTAAGCACGCTCCACCCACCCGTGAACCAGGTCACGGCGAGGTTGCGGCCCTTGGGCGCCCAGTCGAGGCCGTGGCTCAGGCACCACGAGTCGGCCCAACCGGCGTAGCTGCCGATGTTTGAGGTTCCGTCCCCACCACGCGGAGGCGCGTAGCTGGACTGAAGAAGGGGAAGCTGTGGGTTGCTGATGTCATAGATCCACACGCGGCCGACCGGACTAGCACCAGTGTTGCAGTCGTGAACGGCGAAAGCCTCATCGTCGATGGCCAAAAGTTTCCCGTCGGGCGAAGCAACCGCGTAGTGCGAGTACTGGATCGCGGGGTTCACGATCTTGCCCAGCAGCGCGGGGGCCTCCGGGTTCGAGATGTCCCAGATCTGTACCTCGCCGGTACCGATGGCGCCGGCACAGAAGCCAAGGCGGGTGTCGCCTTTCACGTAGAAGGAGATGTCGTGGCAGTCCATGGTGAGTGTTTGACCTTGGGACACAACGACCGGCTTGCGAGGATCGCTGACATCCACGATCTTGGGACCAGCCCCAGTACCGCCGGCCAGTCCACCACCCGCCGTGTAGACGTAGTTCGTGCCTGGGATCGGCTTGAACGTGTGGTTCTTCCCAGTGTTGATCATCCCGAGGATCCGAGGCTTCGCAGGGTTCTTCACGTCAACAGTGACGAATCCGTTGCCAGCCGCTGGAGCACACTGGTTCGTTGCGAACCCCATGAGCGCAAGACCCGGCTTTAGAAACTCGACATCGTTGTCATTGCCAGGGCAGTCCATGAATCCAACCTCGACCGGTTTACCGCCCTTGCTGATGTCCATGATGTGCATCCCGCCGAGGGTGGTGTCCTCGCCACGATGCGTGATCCCGTCGATGGAGCCAGAGATCAACCACTTACCCGAACCGTCAGTTGCAAGCTCGGTCCCACCTTCGTACTGGTTCTGACCAAGCTCTTTGACGTTGTCGCTCTTGACTATGTCTTGCTGACTTCGTGCAGTGCCAGGAAGCAGCGTCCCCGCTACCAAAGCGCCCGCAACGATGAGTGCGCGTACCTTATTCATCAGTTCTTGCCCTCCTTAAGGCCTTTGACTTCGTAAACATCGAGACCCTTGACTCGGTCGTTTGCCCAGATGCGGCCGTCGTACCAATACGCCGACCAGTAGTTAGTGGTGTCATCTCCGGTGCCCATGTAATGAGCGCTTTCGGTAGGAGCTGCAGGGTCGCTCCAGTCGACGACGTTCATGCCGCCGGCGTACCAAGAAGCCACCATCGTGTAAGTGCCCGGGATGAAGTTGAAGAGATGCGCCGAGCACCACGTGTTGCGCCCGGCGCCCGTCACGGGGTTGTTCGGGATATCCGGAGAGCCCGCGGGATATGGGCCTCTGTTGATCGCGAAGTAGCTGAGAGGTACGGGAAGGGCCGGGTCGGAGATGTCGTAGGCAACCAGCGCTCCTGTCGGTCCGCCAACACATTCGTTGCCGGCGATAGCTTCGTCACCTAGGACCATGAGCTTGCCGTCATCGGTCACTGCCACCGAGTGCGGGAACTGTGCGACCGGGTCGGCGACGTGGCTGAGGATCACAGGCGCCAGCGGGTCGCTGACATCCCAGATCTGCGCTTCAGTTAGACCGGCACAGAAAGCAAGATGGGTGTCGCCCTTTATGTAGAAAGTCATGTCGTGGCAACCCGAGTTGTTCGGCTTGAACGTCGCTGCGACTTCGGGCTTCGCCGGGTTCGATGCGTCGATGATCTGCTCGACGGCCCCACCGTTGGTGGGAAGGCCCCCCGGTGACGCGAAGATCAAGCTCGTGCCGGGAAGAACAGTCAGCGTGTGTGTGCCGCCGGGAAGTTCGACCTGACCGAGGAACTTCGGCTTCTTGGGATTTTTCACATCGATCAGCCGAACACCGGCTCCAGGGGCTCCTGCACAAGTAGAGCTGTGATAGCCAACTGCGATCAGACCCGGCTTTACGACCGCAACATCGTTCTGCCCTCCCGGACAAGGGATGAAGGCGAGCTTCTTGGGCTTAGCGCCGTTGAGGATGACGTGAACCCCACCATCGTTCCCCTGCTGCATGGCATAGACGTACTTGCCAGAGAAATCGATGTCGGTGCCACCTGAGAAGAAGTCACCGCTCTCATTGACGTACGGGAACGAGGAGATCAGTTTGACGTTGTCGCTGGCATCGGCTGTGCGCTCAGGAGCGCGTGCTGCGGGAGCCGAGCCGGCCCCACCGACCAGCATGGATGCCGTCACACAGAGCGAGCCGATGATCCGAAGGGTTCTCATGGGTGGAGGGTTCTCCGTGAGCACCACGCCTCCTCCCGCAGGCGGTAGACCTCCCCCAACCGATCAGACCCTTGTTGTCTCACTCCTGACCAAAGCTGACAGAACGGCCAGATCTCGCTCGAAGATCCGTCGCATCAAAGGCCTGAAAGCGGTCAAGCCGAGACCTCCCAGGATCCCGAGGGGCGGCTCAAGCTTCTCCCGCCAGAAGAGATGGGTCTGGTTCGGTCCAACCGTGGTGATCCTCATCTCGGCTTCGCCGCTTACCCAGCCTTCGTGCCGGATGGCCAGGACGCGTTCCGGTTCCCACCGGGTCACCGTTGCACGATCACGGGTCGTGATTCCGCCTATGGAAACTGTGGCTTCCCCCTCCACACCGATCCCCTCTCGATGAGGTGACGTGATCACGAAGTCGCGTGCTTCGAGCATCCACAGGTGCTGGTTCTCCCAGTCGGTGATCAGGCGCCAGATGACATTGGGGGGACCCGGGAGCACACGTCCCATCTCGATCAGAACCGGCCAGCCGCGAGTGATGGTTTCAAGTGCCGCCATCAGCCAATCTTCACCCGCTCGGGAAGGGTTTGGAACCTTTCGATGGCCGAAGATGTACAGATGTCTATGCGTTCACTTCTGCTCGGTTTGATGCTTTCGATCTCGTTGGTCGGCTGCACCTCGGAGAAACAGTCATCCGACGAACCGCCTCTAAGCGGGGACACTCTGTCCTTAGCGGACCCATTGTTCTGGACGCAGTCCGACCCCGATGTCGACGGTCCTTTCCTCTACGAGTTCAGCGTTGCCGAAGAAGCAGTCGCCATGGTTGTGACGCTCGATACAGCGCGGAGGACGGATCGGCTGATCGTGAACATCACCGGACCAGATGGCGAGGTTGGAGAGTTCGCGAAGACTTACGCCTATGACGGCAGGAGTTACATCGAAGGACCGGCGGTTGGTGACTGGACCTTGGAGGTAACACCGGAAGAAGGGTCGCGAGCCTTCGGGCTCCACGCGGGCCTTCTCAGTGACGAGCCGGAGAATCAGAGTTTCCCCAACCTGCGCGCGGTGGCTCCTTTCGCGCCGACGTTCAACGGTCCGGTCGATATCCACGGACTCGACTACGACAACGAACCGGAACTCGGTGCGCCTGTGATCTCGGAATCGTGCACCGAGGATGAGATCGAAGAGTTGGACGCAGAGAGGTGCTTGCGATTCTCCGCCGGTTTGGAGAATGCGGGGGCCGGTCCGCTCCTTCTGTCCTTCGATACGCGTGACCCGTCGCGCGAGATGATCCAGGAGATCGCACGCACCGATCGCAAACCGCTCCGGGAATCGGCGGGGAAGTTCGAGTATCACCCCACGCACAACCACTTCCACTACCGGAACATCTGGAAGTTCGAGCTTCTCGAAGTTCTCGACGATTCCACCGGCGAGATGGAGCCGGCGGGTGGCGGTGGCAAGTCTGGCTTCTGTCCCGCCGATCAGTTGCTTGCCGACCGGGGAACCTTCGAACAAGAAGGTGTGAGCAGCCATCTCAGCGATTGCGGGATGGACTACGACGTCAATCCCCTGGCGAAGGATGCGACACCGTTGAAGGGGCCGGCTGCGATGGCTCTGTCCGCTGGGTGGGGTGACGTCTATGCCTGGTACCGGCCGGGGAACTACGTCGAGTTCTCAGACAATGACGACGGCCTCTACGTGATCCAAGTGATAGTCGACCCCGATCGCAACGTCTTGGAAACCGACGAGACCGACAACGTTGCTTACGCGTTGGTCGAGGTACAGGGCACCGAGATCACGGTGCTCGAAAGGGGCAGGGGCACCGACCCCTGGGACCCCGAAAAGGACATCCTCGAGGACTGGTTCAGCACCAGCTACAGCTGACCCAGGAATGGGCTGGGAAAACTCACAAATCGGACTTGACAGGCGTTTGGGCAGGTCATAATATAGAACATATGTTCGATATAGCGTGGGACAAGGCTCCGAAACCAACCTGGCCACAAGCTCAGGCGGGCGATGCTGGGCGGCTCGAAGAGCTCAACCGAGCCCGCGAAGAGCGCTGGTCCCCCAAGCAGCGCGCTCGAGGACGAGATCTGCCGGGAGCAGGCCGAGATCAACGCGGCCCAGGCACGCCTCGTCGAGAAAGTAGCCGAGCACGTCGTCAGGAATGACGGCTGGGGCAACTACGAAGGCGTGAAGTCAGCGGTTGGCTGGCTCACCTGGAAGCTCGGCTACACCCCCGGCGCGGCTCGCACCTTGGTGACGGCAGCACAAGGGCTCGAGTCACGGCCTTACATCAAAGAAGCCTTCTCTCAAGGCGAACTCTCGCTGTCTCAGGTCAGCCTGCTCTTAGACATCTGCGAGGACGGCGACGAGGAACGGTTGGTCGATCTCGCCAAGGGTCTCTCGGGTGCTCAGCTGTCGCGCTTCGCCGGTCACTATCGAAGCGCTTTGCGGGTCGAGCAAGACACTGCTCACATAAAGCGCAGCGTCTCTAGCGGGCATCGCGGCGATGGGTCGTGGTTCCTGCGAGCAGATATGGCCTCCGAACACGGCGCCATCATCGATCAAGCGCTACGCATGGCCATAGACGATCTCCGTACCGACGGAGCCAAGCTCGACGAAACGGCCGACGATCCCTGGGGGGCCGAGCGAGCCGATGCGCTGCTTTCCGTGGCCGAGTCGGTGCTGGCTAAAGGGATCGGCTCACGGACACCATCGGATCGTTATCTCGTGGCGTTAGACATCGACATCGCCACGGTCATATCCAAAGATGGCGTCGGCAAGCTTCGTGACGGGGGCATCATCTCGGCTAACACCGCCGGGCTATTGATGCAGAACGCCTCGATCGTGGACGTCCTCACCAAAGATGGTGATCCCCTAGACCTGGGACGCAAACGCCGTAACCCGACCGTGGCGATGCGCCGCGCGCTGGAAGCGCGCGATCGCTGCTGCAGCTTCCCGGGCTGCACCCGCACGTGTGACCTGCATGCCCATCACGACGACGAGTGGAACCAACAGGGACACACCAAGGTCAAAAGGATGGAGCTGTTCTGCCCCCACGATCACCGTCGCTACCATGCTGGTGAGTTCACCATCGAGGGCACATGGCCGGATCTCGTCTATCGCGACCGCAACGGCAAGGTTATCGAGCGCCCGCAACTGCAGGCTTCCGGTGAGGGACTGGCACCACTGCTCGGTGGATTGGAAATAGACGAGACCACCTGCCTGCCCGATTGGGGCGGTGAGCCCGGTGACATGCGTTACACCGCCGATGTCTATCTCGAGAACCGGCCCTTCGACTTCGCTAGACACGAGAGGGAACTCGCTAGATACGAGAGAAAGATCGAGAACGACCCCGACCCTCCGCCCGAATAACCAAGAGGCATGTCGGTTCGCTAATTCAGAGCAGTTAGCACCTCGGTGTGACCCGCCTTGCGCGCTAAGTCAGCGGGTGTCACCCCAGCATCGTTGACGGAGTCAGGTTCGGCCCCCGCAGATAGCAGTGCGGTGACTAATTCGACGTCCCCGTTCGCCGCAGCTGCATGCAGCGGAGTCCAGCCGGCATGCTGCCGCGCGTTGACGTCGGCACCCCGGTCGATCAAGAGAAAGGCAACCGAGGTGTCGGCAGCGGCGGCGGCCGAGTGGAGAGGACGCACTTCCATCTCGTTCGTTGCAACGGCCTCGAAGTCTGCCCCGTTCTCAAGGAGAAGACGGGCTGCCTCACGGTGGCCGAAGTACGCCGCTAGGTGCAACGGCGTGAAGCCATCGTCGGAGAACTCGTTGATGGGTGCGTGTTCGTGAGTGACCCAGTTGCGAACAGATCCGACGTCCCCCACCGCTGCAGCCTCGAAGATGGTCAGGTCGTCTGCAGCTGCTCGGAGTCTGTCGACCTCTGCAGCGTCACCCCGGTAGACAGCCCGCAAGAGCTCGGACATAAGTCGGCTAGCCGGAGATCTTCTTGTGCAGGAGTTCGTTCACCAACCCGGGGTTCGCTTGTCCGCGCGATTTCTTCATGACTTGACCGACGAGAAAACCGAGCGTGCCTTCCTTACCTGCGCGTAACTTTTCGACGGCGTCGGCATTCTCGGCGATCACTTCGTCGATGAAGGCTTCCAGCGCACCGGTGTCAGAGACTTGCTTGAGCCCACGTTCTTCAACGACCTTGTCGGCATCGTGTCCCGACTCGAACATCCCAGCGAGCACCTCTTTGCCCTGCTTACCGGAGATGCTGCCTCCATCGATGAGTTTGATCATCTCGGCCAGTTGCGTCGGGCTGATCTTCGAGTCCGTAAGTTCCTCATTGTTCTCATTCAGAAGCCCATACAGGTCGGCAAGGATCCAGTTGGATACCTTCTTCGCTTCCCCTCCATAAGCTTTCACCGCTTCTTCGAACCATCGCGCTGTGGAGGTCGAGGCCGTAAGGGTCTCTATGTCCTTGGTGGGCAGCCCGTACTCATCTGCGAATCGGGCGCGTCGTGCCTCGGGCATCTCGGGCAACGAACCTTTGACCCTTTCGATCCATTCGGCGGCAGGTTCGAACGGCACCATGTCCGGTTCGGGGAAGTACCGGTAGTCGAAAGCGAACTCTTTCGTCCGCAGCGACGAAGTGGTTCCGGTCTTCTCGTCGAAGTGACGGGTCTCTTGCACCAATGTTTTGCCATCCTCGAGAGCCGCTCGTTGCCGCTTCTCCTCATGCTCGAGTGCACGGCCCACCGAACGGATCGAGTTCATGTTCTTCACCTCGACCTTGGCACCGTATTCCTTGGCGCCGGCAGGGGCCGTTGAGATGTTCGCGTCGACGCGCATGGAGCCTTCCTCCATTCGCACGTCGGAGACATCGAGACCCTCCAGGATCGCGCGAAGTTCCTGCACGAACACCCGTGCCTCTTCGGCGGAGCCGATATCCGGTTCGGAAACGATCTCGACCAAGGGCGTTCCGGCGCGGTTGAAGTCCTCCAAGGAATGGTCAGAATCCGCGATCCGCCCCGAGCCTCCGATGTGGATCGATTTCCCCGTGTCCTCTTCGAGATGCACGCGGTTGATGCCGATGCGCTTCGTGCCGAAGTCCCCCGAGATCTCAACGAAACCCTTCGTCCCGATCGGGTGGTCGTACTGACTGATCTGAAGGTTCTTTGGCATGTCGGGATAGAAATAGTGCTTCCTGTGGAACTCGTGGAAAACAGCGAGGTCACAGTTGAGAGCAGCGGCGATCTTCATCGTGTAGTCGATCGCGGTTTCGTTCGGAACGGGAAGCGAGCCCGGGAAGCCGAGGCATACCGGGCAAACGCGTGTGTTCGGTTCGCCACCGAAATCTACGGGGCAGGCACAGAACATCTTGCTCTTCGTTGACAGTTCGACGTGGACCTCGAGTCCGACCGTTGTCACGTACTTCTCGGTCACGGTGCTCACAACGCCGGCCTCATGTTCGGGTCGTTCGCGAAGCCAAGATCTTGCTCGAAAGCGTGGGCCGCGTGGAACATCGTCTTCTCATCGAGGGCCTTCGCTATCAGTTGCAATCCAACTGGAAGGTTGTCATCGGGGGATAGGCCGCACGGGACGCTGATCCCTGCATTGCCCGCCATGTTCACCGGCACCGTAAAGATGTCGCTGAGATACATGGACAGCGGATCCGCTGTCTTCGATCCGAACTTGAAGGCCGTATCCGGTGAGGTCGGACAAACGATCAGGTCGACCTTCTCGTAAGCCTTCGTTAGTTCAGAGATGATCAACGACCTCGTCTTCTGTGCTTGGCCGTAGTAGGCGTCGTAGTAACCGGAGGAGAGTGCGTAGGTACCGAGCATGATCCGTCGCTTCACCTCGGGACCGAAACCTTCAGCCCTTGTGCGGGATGTCATCTTGACGATGTCCGGCCCATCGACGCGGAGCCCGTACCTCACTCCGTCATAGCGCGCCAGGTTGCTCGAAGCCTCGGCGGGCGCCACCAGGTAGTAGGCGGAGATGGCGTACTCGAAACTCGGAAGCGACACCTCGATGAGCTCCGCCCCCAACTTCTCAAGACGCGCGTACGCCTCATCGACCCGCTGCTTAACTCCGGGAAGCATCCCCTCGGTGGATTGAAACTCCTTGACGATGCCGAGCTTCATCCCGTTGATGCCGGAATCGATGCCATCGAGATAGTTCGGCACTTCCTGCGGGATCGAGGTCGCATCCATCGGATCGTGACCGGCGGCGAGCATCAGGAGGACAGCAGCATCTTCAACGGTGCGAGCGAAGGGACCTGCCTGATCGAGACTCGAAGCGAAGGCGATGATGCCGTAGCGCGACACCAGACCGTAGGTTGGCTTCACTCCGACGACTCCGCACAACGAGGCCGGTTGCCGGACCGAGCCTCCTGTGTCGGTCCCCCATCCCCACGGTGCCCCACCCGCGGCGATCAACGTGGGTGGACCGCCCGAGGAGCCACCTGGTACGCGATCCGTGTCCCAGGGATTGCGTGTTGGACCGTACGCAGACCATTCTGTCGATGACCCCATCGCGAACTCATCGAGATTGAGTTTGCCGAGCATGGGAAGTCCCGCTGCCTCGCAGCGTTCAACGACCGTGGCCGAGTATGGCGGCACGAAGTTGTCGAGGATCTTGCTCCCCATCGTGGTCCGCGTGCCCTTGGTACAGAAGATGTCTTTGTACGCGATCGGAACACCATCGAAGGCCGAGTACGTGTCGCCCTTGGCTCTGCGTTTGTCTGCTGCGCGAGCTTGGTCGAGCGCGATCTCACTCGTCGGGGTCAGGTAGGCGTGGATCTTGGGGTCCACGTCGTTGCCGCGGTCGATCAGAGCCTGAGCCACTTCGACCGCAGACACTTCCTTCTTGGTCAGGGACTCGGCGAGCGACTTCGCCGACTTCCAGATGAGCTCACTCATCCGGCGTCCTCAACGATCCGAGGCACCCAGAAACGACCGTCCTCAGCCTTCGGAGCATTGGCTAGAGCCTCTTCTTGTGTGAGGGTCTCCCCCACGACGTCCGGTCTCATATGGTTCCGGAGGGGTATCGCGTGGCTCGTCGGTTCGATGCCATCGAGGTCGAGTTCCTGGATCTTCTCGGCGTGCTCGAGGATCGCCGACAGCTCCCCCTGCATCTTGGTTCGCTCTTCTTCTGAGAGGTCCAAACGGGCGAGCCGCGCCACGTGGTCGACGGTCTTTCGGTCAATGCTCATAGCCCGAGCATCCTAGAGGGTGCGGCCCCTTCCCCTGGCATAGCCAATCTTGCTAACGTGACGGCATGCCACCATTCCCAAGGAAACTCCTCGCCGACCATGAGACCGTCGTATTCGATCTCAAGCCCCACTGGGTTGCACTCGCGGGCCCCGTTCTGTGGACCGTCGCTCTGCTAGCCGTTCTCGTTTTCGGGCTCGGCAAAGTTGGTGACATGGACCCCGGCACGACCAAAACCGCGCTGAAGTACGTCGTGTCCATCGGATCGGTCGCGGGGATCTTCTACCTCGGCGTGTTCCCCTTCCTGAAGTGGGCAACGACGCACTTCGTGCTCACATCGGACCGTTTGATCACCAGGCACGGGATCGTGGCTCGGAACTCTCGCGAGATCCCACTTGAGCGGATCAACGACGTGTCCTTCAACCAGGGCGTGTTCGAGCGCATGCTGGGGGCCGGTGACTTGATGATCGAGTCCGCCGGAGAACGTGGCCAGTCACGGATCACCAACGTACGCAACCCCGAACAGGTTCAGCTGATGATCTACAAGGAAACCGAAGAGAACAACAACCGCATGATGCGGCCCGATGGTGGAAGGCCCGCCCCAGCAGCCGCGGCCCCCGCGGCTGCACCAGTTGCCGCTGAAGCTTCCGTCACCGACCAGATCGAAGCACTAGCGCGATTGAAGGACCAAGGAGCGATCACTGAGATGGAGTTCGAGAACAAGAAACAAGAACTCCTAAAACGCATGTAACTCAGAAGAACGGGAACGGTGCAGCTAGCCCCGTGATCCCCTCATGGAGGGGCACTATCGTCTTGCCATCGACGAACCAAAGGTTCTCGTCATCCAGCACTAGGTAAGACAGTCCGACCGATGGTTCGTAGTCGGATGGGCCGGGAGTCCACCCTCCAACGGTCGCTGTTTCGAGATCGGCACCAGGCTCGATGCCCAACATGTCTAGATCAGCGATCGACTCGTAGCGCGCGCCCTCGGCGGTCAGGTCGACCCTGCCAAGATCGAAGTCCCTCAACAGGTCCCCGTCGTTAACGAAGCAACATCCATGGATAACCACGGGAGCAAACGGACCCGTCGGTGATTGGTAAACACCGCCTGAATCACGATCCTCGGGAACGACGACCTCGGCGAAACCCGCCTGAACACGGCTGTTGCCATCGATCTCGACGTCGACCGTGTCAACAGCATGGCCCTCGTAGCTTGTGCCGATGTAGAGACGGGTCGCCGTCTGCTCCCACGCCACTTCTGTCACCTGCATCCCCGGTATCCACACGCCGGGCGCGAAGAGGGGGAATGATTGTGCAGCGCGTTCGGCAATCTTGAAGCTGATGTGTGGCTCCTGAGCGACCGCCTGGTTCGAAGGCAAGATCCCGTAGGTCGGCACTATCCACGCGAGCTCCTTGTTCGGCCCGTATGAAGGCTCAAGCCCACCTTCCGCGAGGAGTTGGGGGGCACCAACGGGAAGCTGCATCTCATAGATGTCCGGACGACCGTCCGACGTTTCACGTCGCACATACGCAACGCTTGCTCCATCACCCCACACTGTCGGGGCGCTTTCGAGTTGCGGTGTGTCTGTGAGCCGAACCTCGCCGTTCACGTATTGAGCGAAGAGGTCGTCGTCGCGCACGAACACGTAAAGGAGTTGGTCGTCGGGGAGTTCGGTGACGGCTTCGGCGGACTCATCGGGTGCGGGCGGTGAGACAACCTCCGATGAGATCCGCCGAACCTGGCCGCCCTCGTCTGGCACCCATATAGATCCTTCTCCCACAGACATGTCACTGGCCACACTTGGTAGAAGCACAGGCTCGGACACGATCTCGGCGGTCACCGGGTCCAGTTCGAAGACCTCTGAGGTTCCGGCCAAATCGTCGATCGCAAGAGCCCACACCGCTTCTTCAGTGATGTCGATCGAGAGATCGCCGTATCGGCCTCCGATCTCAGCCTCCAGCAGATCGCCGGACTCCAGGTCGACCCTGTAGACCTTCCCCTCGGCACCTGTGGCGATCCACGCAGCATCGAAACCGACCGCTAGGTCAGAATTGCCATCGCCTGTCGGAGCATCCAAAACCTTCTCGCTTTGATCGACTCGCTCGAGCCTTCCTGCTGCAGCGTCGTAAACCCAAACCTCGTCTCCTTGAGTTGCGATGTCATTGGGCTTCAGTCCTGCAGTGGGTTGCCTGATTCCACCAGGGACAGGGAGCGCGTCTGCGCCCACCGTAAACACCACACCAGTATCAGGATCGAGAGCCCATACCTGTTGGGTAGTCAGCGCCACATCCAATCGAACGTCCCCGTCAACGTTCGTCCCAAGAAGCGAGCCGAAATCAGAGATGACGCCCGTGGCTGGCTCGATCCTGTAGACCATGCCAGCCGTATCAGTCGCCCACACATACCCCAGGCCAACGAGAACTTCATCGGGCTCTCCCCGTAGTGCAACCGTGTCGACCTCCTCGTTCGTAGTCGGGTCGATCTTCTTGATGCCTCCGCCTTCGGAGTCCGTCATCCATACGGCCCCCTCGCCTACTGCTACTGCGACAGGGTTGGCCGTCGTGTCGATCGTCGCGACGACGCGGGGTTGCTCGGTTGTGGTGCTGAACTCGGTTTCATTGCTACCGATGTTCGCTCGGGTGATGAAGACCACCGCTAGCGCCGCCATCCCCACCGCGGCCCCCGTTTCCACGAACGCGTAGAGCCTTCGACGCCGGCGAGACGCAAGGAATCGCTGTCGAGCGGCAGCCGGGTCGGAAGGGTGGAAGTCACCTCCTACCTTTCGGAGGGTGTCCTGAAGAAGCTTCTCCAACTTATCCAACAGACTCACCCCCCAACGGACCTGCGAGAGCGACACCGAGCTTGGCGCGCGCTTTACTCAGCTGAGACTTGACGGTCCCCACCGAGCAGTCGAGAGATTCTGCGATGTCGGCCTCGGATAGATCCTCGAAGTAGCGGAGCACCACGCACGCTTTCTGGCGTTCGGGCAAACCTCGGACCGCTTCCCAAACAAGTCGTGACGTTTCGTGACGTTCGGGATCCCAGTCGGGTGGTTTCACCTCATCGCGGTGATGGACAACACGGTTGACCCGGTTCTCGATGACTTTGCGTCGGATCTTGCTGCGACACAGGTTGACCACCGCCCGGCGCACGTATGCGTCGATCCGGTCCATATCTCTGATGCGGCTCCAACCGGCGAAGGTCTTCAGCATGGATTCCATGACGATCTCTTCAGCCAAGGCGGCGTCCCCGATGATCACGTAGGCAAGCCGGCACATGGGCGCGTAGTGACGGTCGAAGAGCGCAGCGAATTCTGCATCTCGCTCGACGTCCGAGCGGTCCAACAGTCGGACCCCCTCTGCCACTGCTATCGACACTCCCGTCATCTCCTCCTCCGTCGCTCTTGGAGACGCACAGAGGGGGGCCCGGGGTTGCCCGGGTTATCCAGCTTACGAGGGCCTGGCCAGGGGGCTACGCTCGGAGGGTGTTCGAGACCCTGACTTTCGGCGTGATCGCCACTGCTTTCGGAGCCGGGCTTCGCCATGGGGCCGATTGGGACCACATCGCGGCCATCGCCGATATCTCGGGGACCCAGGTGGAAAGGCGCCGCTCGATGGTCCTTTCATTCCTCTATGCGATCGGCCATGCGACGGTCGTCCTCGCCCTCGGGACCCTTGCCATCGTTTTCGGGGAGTTCGTGCCGGCCTCGATCGATTCTCTGATGGGGCGCATCGTGGGCATCACCCTCGTAGCACTCGGCACGTACCTACTGATCTCGCTCATCTACAACGGTCGCAACTTCCGGATGCGCAGCAGATGGATGCTCCTGGGCGATGCAGTAACGAGCCTCAAGACTCGATGGCGGCTGAAGAAAGCACGGTACGAATGGGTCGCTGTCGAGCACGAGCATCCTCACGACCACGACGGGCACGGCCACGGTCATGACCACTCAGATGCGATCCCTGCCGAGGTTTCTGGATCGCTGCTCAACTCGGTAGCGGTCGAGGTCAAGCACGCTCACACGCACACGCACGCGGGCATGATCCCCGTTTCGTCGGGCTATGGCGGCAGAACCGCATTCCTCGTCGGGATGCTTCACGGGGTGGGAGCCGAGACACCCACGCAGGTGTTGATCTTCATCACCGCGGCGGGGATCGGGGGCCGGGTCGCCGGCGCCGCCGTTCTGATGGCGTTCGTTCTGGGTCTGGTGCTGACGAACACACTGATCGCAGCAGCAGCCACGTTCGGGTTCTTGAGGGCCGAGACCCACTTCCCCGTCTATGCCGCCATAGGCGGGCTAACGGCCGTTGCGAGCATCGTGTTCGGGGTTCTGCTCCTTTTGAACATGGGAGATTCGGTTCCTTCGTTGTTCGGCTAGCCACTAGTCTCAGGGTGTGGACTTCCAGATCCCTGCTGAGTACTCCGAACTCCAAAGGAACATCACAGACTTCATCGACCGCGAGCTGCGGTCGCTCGAAGAATCGGAACTCGACAAAGAAAAGGACGAGATCCCCCTCGAGCTCCGCGACAAGGTGCGGCGGCGGTCGGCCGAGCTCGGCTTCTACGCGGCCGACTTCCCGGAAGATCTCGGCGGGTCGGGACTCCCCCAACTTGGCATGGTCCTTCTGCGCGAAGCCGCTGCCCGAACGGGATGCCGTCTAGCTGGGTTCACTACATACGGGCCCGAGGGTCCGACCGGCCTCCTCCTCAACGGCACCGACGAGCAGAAGAAGAAGTACCTCATGCCTCTGATCACAGCCGAAAAGTCGATGTGCTTCTGCCTCACGGAGCCGGATGCTGGCTCGGACGCGCAGAACATCCGCACAACAGCCACCCAGGACGGCAACGAGTGGGTGATCAACGGAACGAAGCACTTCATCACGAACGGCAAGAACGCTGACTTCGCTTTGGTCTTCGCAGCGAACGACCGCGCTAAGAAAGCGCAAGGCGGCATCACAGCCTTCATCATCGAGAAAGGGACCCCCGGGTTCACGGTCGGGAAGGCCCAGATCGGGATGCTCGAAGGCGAGGGCCAGTTCGAACTGATCTTCGACAACGTGCGGGTGTCCGAAGAGCAGATCCTCGGCGGCCCAACGCAGGTAGGCATGGGCTTCTACGCAGCCATGCAGTTCCTGGCCATGGGTCGCCTATCGATCGCCTCGGGCTGCAACGGCATCGCCGACTACTGCCTTCAGTTGGGCACCGAATATGCGAAGCAACGCGTTGCCTTCGACCGACCGATCGGCAAGAACCAGTACGTGCAAGGGCACATCGTCGAGAGTCATGTCGAGCTCAAAGCATCCAAGCTCATGACTTATGAGTGCGCCTGGAAGTACGACCAGGGAGACCCTGTGATCCAAGAGTCCTCTGTCGCGAAGCTCTACTCGACCGAGATGGTCAACCGTGTGGTGGACCGGATGATCCAGGTGCACGGGGGCATGGGGTGGATGCGCGAGCTACCGCTCGAGCGCATCTACAGGCTGGTCCGGATCTTTCCCTTGGTAGAAGGAACATCCGAGATCCAGAAATACATCATCGCTAAGACGCTCGGTCTTTAGACAGCAGCGCTGCGAAATTGATCGTCCAACCGACGCCGAACACGGTCGGCACGATCACACGGGGGTCGTTCGGATTCCACAGAGCATCCTTGAACCGCTGGTAGGTCGGGGGCCGGAAGTCGTAGGGCACGACGCCGGCGACCGTTCCCACGCCCGTGCGTTCGGCTGGATCCTTACTCATCTCCGTGTACATGGCGGCCCCCAGCATCGCAACGGCGAGGACTCGAACCAGTTTGCGCAACTTACTCATCGACCTCACCTCCGAGCGCGTCGGCTATCTCTGCGGCCACATCCGCATCGAGCACAGTAACCGCCCAGTTCGGACCTTCGATCGTCGTTGCCGGAGTGAGAGAAACGTAGTTGCGCCATCCGAGTCGCTGCTTCTCGCTGTCGAAGATGACGAACTGTGCGAAGCCACCGTCGGTGAGGGTGCAGGTGAGGGCATCCCGATAGACGGCTTCCTCTCCCGGTAGAGGCGCGTCGGGTGCCTCCTTGCAACCCCAGCCGGCCGCTTGGACCGCGTCCTGCAGGGCGCCGGCGTTCGGATACTGAACTGCATCTCTCCCACAAGCGACGAGCGTTACCAGGAGGCCAGCGAGGGCGATCATCTTGCGCATCGCACCCTTATAACCTGAACGCCCACCAGTAGACGAGGAGGTTTCACGGATGTCCCTACCCGATGGCATCGAGATCACCTGGCTCGGACACGCGACTTTCACGATCAAAACCCCCTCGGGACGCAACCTGCTCGTCGACCCGTGGGTCATGGGTAACCCCGCCTGTCCCGATGCTCTCAAGGATCCCGAAGTCGACGCGATGTTGATCACGCACGGGCACTTCGACCACATAGCCGACGCGGTCGGCATCGCCAAGGCGAGATCCCCCCAGGTTGTTTCCATCGCCGAGACATCTCATTGGCTCGAGTCCAAAGGTGTCGAGAACCTCATCGGCATGAACATCGGTGGCACCGTCGAAGCTGCTGGCGTGAAGGTCCACATGACCAATGCCGTCCACTCTTGCGGGATAACGGATGGCGACCAGATCATCTACGGCGGTTCGGCCGCCGGCTACGTGATCGAGTTCGAGAATGGCTTCAAGCTCTACCACGCAGGCGACACAGCAGTCTTCAGCGATATGGCCCTCATCGGAAAGTTGCTCTCCCCGGACTACGTCTGTTTGCCGATCGGTGACTGGTACACGATGGGTCCGAACTCGGCTGCGGAAGCGATCCGACTGCTCGGCACCAAGAACGTGATCCCGATGCACTTCGGCACTTTCCCGATCCTCACCGGCACGCCAGACGAACTCCGTGCCGCGGCAAGTGACGTGAGCGGCCTGAACGTTGTCGACCTCGCGCCGGGTGACACCCTTAGCTGAGCTCGAGCACATCAATCGCATCGAGCTAGTTGTCGACCAGCTTCGCCTGCGTAGCGGTAAGAGAAGTAGGGATCAAGCTCCAAAGCATCTGCGAGGTAGCCACAAGCGAGTTTGAACTTTCCGAGCTCGGTTGCCGCTTGAGCAGCGAAGAACATCGTGTGGCTGTCGCCTCCGTGGCGGATCGAAGCCTGGAGCAACCGTAAGGCTCTTCGCGGATGGTCGTCGTTCTGCATCGCCCATCCCAATGCTTCTTCAGTTGCTCCGGTTCTTTGTTCCTTGTGCAGTCGCGACGCGATCTCGAGGGCATCCTCGACACGGCCAGAATCGGTTGCGAAAACGGCCAGTTCCGCGTCGGCGAGAGCTCCGTTCGCGAGGAACTCCTCTTCGCGAGCCGACGCCTGCGCGTAATAGTCACGAGATGCCGTCTCATCGCCTGAGATCAACGAGAGTTCGGCCAGTGATGCCATGTAGGCGAGGGATGGGTAGAGGCCCAGCGCACGCTTGAACAACGCCTTGGCTTCTTCTACGTCGCCGTCGATGTACGCGAGATGCGCCAGGCCGGCAAGGGTGAGGTGGCTGTCGGGCGCGAGTTCCGTCGCTCGTTCGAGGTGGCGGCGTGCGCGAGTCATGTCACTTTGATGCAGAGATAGTTGGAACAGGTGATAGCTGGCATAGGCGAGGTCGTCAGCCGAAGATGCAGCATCAAGAACCCGGCGCATCCAACGCGCCGCTTGGCTGGTAGTCCCCCAGGGTCTCGTGGAAGTACGACACGCGAGCGAAGGCCGCGAAGTCGGGCCGCCGATCGAGCATCGATTGATAGGCCCTCTCGGCCCTCTCATAGCGTTGCGTCTCGAGGAAGGCATCCCCGAGCACGCCGTAGGCGGGTCCACTGTAGGGGTTAGCGATTACAGCTCTACGAGCGAGTTCCTCCATGTCGAAGAACCGGTGCTGTGAGCCAGCGAGAACGGCACTCCCAACCAACGCTCGGAAGTCATTCGGGACTGCGGCGATTGCTTTGTCGAAAGCATCGCTTGCCTTCGTCAGGAACGCCGGGTCGGCAGTAGCTCTCCCCTGCTGCAGATAGGCAAGCCCGAGGTCGGAGAAGACCTCTGGAGAAGCGGTCGGAGCAGACGCTCGACTCTCCAAACGTGTGACCGTCGCCTCGATCGATCGCATGGATGCTGGGTTGATCGCCCCAGACAGATCGCTGCGCGATGCGTTGCGAGTTGGGCGGTCACCTCGAGCGGGCAACAAAGCTCCGCCAACCAGGATCCCCGCTGCTAGGAACGCTGCTCCGATGGCCGAACGCTTCACTCTGCTTACACCCTCCTTGAGAGCGGTGTGGGGAGCTCATACGAGCTCCCCACCACCTGCCTACTTACGGTGCGTCGTGCGAGTCTGCTGACGAATGCGGCAGAGCAACGTAGGGGAAGGTCATCCTGAACGGAAGATCGTTCAGTTGAACCCCATCACTCAATCCCGTCATCTGTCCGACGAGTTCGCCCTCGACAACCCGCAGTGCGATGTCGATGACGTCGTCGGCCAACCTGCGACCGTTCGGGAAACCGGCATTGTCGCCACCTATGACGCCGAAGGGTGAGTAACCGGCACAGGAACCTGCTTCGCAAGGGGCGATCGACATGTTCAAGCGCAGTTGCTCGCTCGGGGTCACGCCCTCAGGCATGTTGAGTCCCTCTACCCCGGTCAAGAACACCGCGACGAGATCGTTCCGGGGAGTCGCGGGTGCCGGTATCCCATAGATAGCCTCAACGAGCTTCGGCACCTCGGGGTCGACCACGTAGTCGAGGAACTGCACGTCATCCTTAGGCTGGGACGAGTTGAACTTGTCCTTGTCCCGCAGCGGAATAACGACCTCGTTTACAAGAGGTGCACCCAGACGGGAGACCTGCACTACTTCGCCGGTCCGCTTGATCTTGCTGCCCATCTGAACGGCAGTGCTCTTGCGTGATGCCGTCGTCCATACGCCGATGATCGGGCTTCCTTCAGCGTCGCCACCATCGGCTAGTTCATCTTTGTGAACCTGCAGTCCGAGGTAGGACACGTTGAACCCCCGGAGCGTGTCATCCCCAGACTCGGTGAGGTCAGCTCCGTAAAGGAGGTCGAACACACGGAGATCGAGGAAGAACGGATCGTCGGCCTGAGCCGCGATCGTCTTATCTCCATCACCGAAGGTGTTGACCGCTTCGGACTCGAGAGCCGCGTAGTCGGGCATCGAGGCGTTGCCGTTGTGGCTCGGTGCGGCGACCGCGTCGTTAACCAGAGTTGTGGACTTGCCCTTGACGATCTTGGTCAAGTCATACGTCTGGTAGAAGTTCAGATTCTCGTCGGTGAGCGACGTGACCGCACCGGTGCTGTAGAGGAACGTGTCCTTTGTCCGGTAGTGGTTCTTGAACTTCCAACGATAGGTGATGTCTGCCTTCGCATTGCCGTCATTGTCGATGTGAACGTCGTAGTTCACACCGGCGCCCCACGCGAAGAAGTTAGGACCACCAGCCGGTTCCTGGAATGGGATCCAGTTAGAGAGGATCGTCACCGTGTCCGGGTCGTCTGGTGACACGAACGCGTAGAGGTCGGTCGCGTCGATCTGAGGGTCGTTGGCGACCAGCGGTGCCTCTCGGTGGCTCGATGCTTCACCTCCCGTCGGTGCGAACGTCGATACAAGACCGACGACCAGGAAACCAACGGCGAGCCCCAAAGACATCCTTCGTAATGGGGACGTCGTCATTGCTGCGATTCGACTCATCCAACCCTCCTTCGTGATCTGCCGGTCCCACAGGCCGGCGCTGCAGTCGATTCGGAGAGGGATGCCCTAGCGGATTGCTTTTCTAGGTCCTAGACCTTGGCTAGATCGAGTTTGAATGCGATGCGCACCTCATCGTCGGTGGCGCGCGGGCTCCAGCTGACCGTTCCAGCGCGGGAGCAACCGGTGGGCGATGGCGAGAGCTCTCATACCTTTTCGCCCCGATTCGCGCGCTTCAAGAACCTCGTTCAGATCATCCGCTGGCCCGAAGTCGATGAGCACCTCCACCTTGCCGTCGACGGCCATGGCGCGAACCTGATGATTCTCGGCCGGGTTCGTCTCTGAAGCCGCTTCGTAACAACGAGCGATCAGATCTGCGACCAGATCCTTGTCCACATAGACGTCGGGAAGTCCGGGAGGCGGAGGCGTGAACCCATGGCGAAGATCCTCCGACAGGGACTCCCGGACGGCGAGGAACAACTCGCTCACCGTCACGGTGTCGAGGGCTTCGACCGGGGCGCCGGCATCGATCGCTCTGATCAGCTGCAGGTCCTTGACGGCCTGCGCAGCTCGATCGGCCTCCGACGAAAGCATCTTCACTAGTTCGTCGATCTCGGGGTGGTCTCTATCGTGCTCGACGATCTCAGCGAGTCCCTGGACGCTCGTCATCATGCCTGCGAGGTCGTGAAGGATGTTGGCGACTAGCGCATCATCGCTCACTGGTCCTCCTCCTCGTCTTCGTCTTCAAGGATGTCTGTAGCCGCGATCGCTGCCGCCCATCCTTGCTCCAGGTCCTCGACTGCCAATCGGAGGACCCACCCTTCCTCCGCTCCGCCTTCATCCCAGCGATACCAGTTCAACTCTTTCAGCGTACCCGCCAACTCTCTCGGATCTGGGGGCCAATCCAGGTCGCTGAGTGCCGTCGCCGCATGCCATGCAAGCGAGCGACCACGTGCGGCCCCCCTACGACGACCATGAGCTCCGCCAGAAGCGGCGGCCCAGGCCATCCGTTGAAGCGCTTCGGTTGGCTCTAGCAGACCTACTCTCGCCGAGTCGTAGGTGAGAACGGAGATTGCTCCGAGCGCGTCGCCATCGACGATCACGGCGCGCGCCGCTCCATTCGATTCGGTCGTCCAGGGTGTGACCAGGTCCAGCAGGACGGCTTCAAGGTCGGCCTCGTCGAGTTCGACTGCTTTCTGGGTTCGGGCCATCTCTTTCAAAGGAGAGCGCGGTTCCCACGGTTCGGCGACCTCAACAAGGTTCGACCGATAGGTAGCTAGTGCGTATGTCGGTTCGAACTCCAACAATCTCAGCGGAAGTTCAAGCACTTCGGGATTGGCGCGGATGTCGTCCGTCAGATCCTCACCGCGAAGTACGCGCTCCTGCGCGACGAATGCGGCGATGTGCGGTTCGGTGATGTGAGGTGCAAGCTCGGTCCAGGTGTGGGTTGAAGCAGCAACTTCTGTAAGAGGGCCGAGTGTGAAACGTCCGAGATCCGACGACAGGACTTCGGCGGCGTAGTCGGCAGGAGCTTCTAGCGCCAGCCGGTAGTCGATGTGGGCAGCGATCGGCCACAGCTGCTTGCCGCGATCGACCGCCTCTTCACACATGTCGGCGACATCAAGCAGGCCGTCCCAGTTCCGTTCCGCACAATACGAATCGACCACGCGAAGGAGGCCGTTCATGTCTCCTGCTTCGATCAGATCTCCGACGTGTTCTGACATCTTGCCTATCAGGCGAGACGCGCTGCGAGCTTCGAGGCTGCGAAGTGAGCGATGCCGTAGATGGAAAGCATCGGGTTAACACCGGATGCCGTGGGGAAATTCGAAGAGTCGATCACGAACAGGTTCTTTACTTCGTGCGTTTCGCATTCAGGGGACACGGTTGAGCTCGAGGGATCCACACCCATCCGGCAAGAACCCATCTGATGGAACGAGAACAGGGTCGTCTGCCCCCTCCCGAAGCCACGCTGCCTAACCTCCTCGACCCAGCGTTCATGAGCGGATGGAGAACCAGGCGCATAGCCGATCGGGTCTCGATGCAACGTATAGATCTCTAGTGCACCTGCCGCCTCGAGAACCTTCGCGGAGTTGATCACGGCATCGATGGTGCGCTGCTGATCTGGGGAGTTGAGTTTGTATCCCACCTTCGGTGCGCCATCGCGCCCGATCGTGACGCGCCCCGATCCGCTGTCCCGAAGAAGAGGAGCGACGAACCCGAGTTTCTTGAAACGCTCCATGCGTATCCGGTGGTCGGCAGCAGATACCCAAGGGACAGCGGCCGCCCCGGTCCCCGGATGGACGGGAACCGTCTCCATGATCGGTCCGTAACCGCCGTCAGTCATGCGGAACTCATCCGAGTAACGGGATTGCTGGACGCCTTCCCACATACGAACGTCTTCTTCGAAAAGTCCCCACGCAGCGGTCGAGGGATGGAGTCGCAGATCACGGCCGACACGCCCCTTCAGGCCGGAGCGAAGAAGCAATGCTGGGCTCTCGATGGAACCGCCCGAAACGACGACCGCTTTGCTCGCGTTCACGACCACCCGGTGACTGTTGCTCGTCCCTTCGATACCCGTTGCACGGCCATCGGTGATCCGCACCTTCCTAACGTCCGTGTCCGTGATGATGCGTGCGCCGGCGTCGGAAGCATCTTGTAGCCACGTCTTCATGCTCGATTGCTTCGCGCCCGGGCGGCACCCGTACCCGCAGAAGCCACACTGTTCGTCCTGCGGGCAACCCTTCACGCCACGAGGCATGGCGTCGACATGCCATCCGAGTTTCTTCAGGCCCTCTTCCATGATCGCGTCGCGCTTGCTAACTGCACTCGAGTCCTTATTGACATTGTTGCGTTTCGCGACGATGTCCAGGTGATCCTCGATCTCCCCCGACGCGAACGCTTCGATCCCAGAGACCTCCGACCACTCCTTGAGAACATTAGGAGGTGTCTTGAATGAGGTCGTGTAATTGACGAGGGACCCTCCGCCAACAACCGAACCGGCGATGATCTGCACGCCTAGGTCCGAGGTTGCGAGGTTCTGTTCGTAGAGATAGAGACGAGCACCTTCTGGTTCTAGGTGTGTGAAGTCTTGCTCCGAGTAGTAACTGCCCTTCTCGATGACGACCACATCGAGGCCGGCTTGCGCGAGGACAGCCGCGGTGCATCCACCGCCCGGCCCCGACCCCACGATCGCGACATCGCAGTTGATGACTTCGTCACGTTCGATCGGCAAAGGACTGAGTCCTCGCGGGATGTCGGTCGGAGGCGGACCCATCGGTCCCTGGTACCCGATGCGATCCCATTCCTTGCGTTCGTGTCCGTAGATCGCAGCAAGTGATTTCACAACGATCAAGAGGAAAAGTTGACGTTGCGCAGCGATACGGGAGCCGCGCCACTTCTGTAGAAGGGCTTCGGCCTGGCGCGGCGACAGCCACGAGACGGGTACCGGCTTGCCCGTCAGGGCGAGAGCACCTAAACGGGTATCCATCGCTTTCAGGGCTTTGAGCAACTTCGTCCGGTCGGCTTCCGAAGGCAGGTGCCCCAGGGCTTCGAGGAACCTATCCGGCACTTCGGAGACGTAACCGGCTCCTAGGGCCCCACGCGCCAAGGCCGCCACAACACCTCTGACTTCCCTGGGGGCAACCTTCGCCATACGCACAGACACTAACCTTCGACAATGTCTTCAGAAAGTGCCTTCGGTCTCACGGGTGCGCAGGTCCTTGTGGGGGCGGAACTCGAGGCGACCGAGACCACGGTCACGGTTCGGAACGGTCGCATAGCCGCCATCGGGAACGATCCGGATGATCTGCCCAGCTTCGACCTGTCCGGGATGACACTGCTCCCCGGCTTCATCGACACTCACGTTCACATCGGCTTCGCGAACCCTGCAGAGGTGTTGTGGGGAGGAGTGACGACCGTCCGCGACCTGGCGTGGCCGCCGGATGTGATCTTTCCTCAGGTTGAAGAGGCGAAGGCGTCGCCGAGAGTGAGTCCCACGATCCTCGCGGCCGGCCCCATGCTCACCGTCGCAGGTGGTTACCCGACACGCGCTACCTGGGCTCCTCCCGGAACCGCTCTCGTAGTAGATGGCCCACGCGGCGCACGAACCGCAGTGCAAGAAGTCGCAGCTCGAGGTGCGTCGGTCATCAAGGTTGCTCTCAATGCTCAGGTCGGACCGACCCTCGATCTCGCGACTCTCACAGCGATCGTGGAGGAAGCGCACGGACTCCAATCGAAAGTCACCGGGCACGTATACGGACTAGAGGAACTCAACAAGGCGCTCGACGCCGGCATGGACGAACTGGCTCACATGTTGATGAGTAACGAACGTCTGCCGCAAGGAACGATCGAGCGCATGGTCTTCCAAGGGATGGCCGTCGTTCCCACATTGTCTGTTCGGTTCGGGGAAGATCGTGTGACCGCCATCGAGAACCTCGCCAGATTCATGGCTGCCGGAGGAGAGGTCATCTACGGAACGGACCTCGGCAATGAAGGTCCTCGACCCGGCATCGATCCTTTTGAGATCGATGCCATGACCGAGTCCGGCATGGATGGGGCCGGCATCATCGCTGCCGCCACGGTTGACGCTGCACGGTGGTTAGGACTGCAAACAACCGGCGTGATCGCTGAGGGGATGAACGCCGATCTGGTCGCGGTCGCAGGCGACCCGCTGCGCGACCCTCAGCAACTCTTGGATGTGCGGTTAGTAGTGCACGAAGGAGAAGTGGTCAGGGAGCCTTGACGTCGAGTATCGCGATCTTGATCTCGCCGGCGGGGACGGATGCCGTGACGGTTTCACCTGAAGCTTTACCGAGCAGCGCTTTGCCGATCGGGGAATCGGGTGTCAGCACGTCGTACTCACTTTTCTCTTCGCGGCTGCCTACATAGTACGTCTCGGATTCGTCATCGCCATCGTGCTGAACCACGACGAGCATGCCTACCTGAACGATGCCGTCGTCGAAGGTCTCGACGATCTCGGAGTTCTCCAACTTGTAACGGATCTCTTTGATCTTTCCCTCGTTGTGCGCCTGCTCCTCGCGAGCCGCGTGATACTCCGCGTTCTCGCTGAGATCCCCATGAGCGCGCGCAGTTGCTATGTCCTTCACGATGCGCTCCCTAGTGGGCCCTTCGCGCTCTTCGAGCTGCTCTTTCAGAGTGTCGTAGGCAGTTTGCGTCAGCTTGATCTTCTCGTCGGTCATGGACCGATGTTACTTGCGGTAGATGGTTGCCTATGATGCCCGGCATGGGAGAGAGACTGGCAGGAAAGAACTGCATCGTTACGGGAGCAGGACGTGGCATCGGCCGAGCTGTAGCACTCGCCTTCGCCGAGCAGGGAGCAAATGTCGTTATCAACGACGTCGACCCCTCCGCAGCTGCTGAAGTCGCCAAAGAAGCAGAGGCCCTTGGGGTCAAGGCTGCGACGAACACCTCGGCTGTCGGAACGGTCGAGGCGGCCGAATCCCTTCTTGCTACGGCCCTCGATGCTCTCGGAGATGTCGATGTGCTGGTCAACAACGCAGGGATCCTGCGGGACAAGATGCTTCACACGATGTCAGAGGAAGATTTCGATCTCGTTATCCAGGTTCATCTGAAAGGAACGTGGGCGTGCGGACGCGAGGTGGTGAAGTACTGGCGTCCGAAGGCGAAGGCCGAGACACCTCCAAAGCATCGCAAGATCGTGAACGTCACCTCCCCTTCTGGATTGATCGGGTCTGTCGGCCAGAGCAACTACTCGGCCGCCAAGATGGGGATCGTCGGTCTGACTAAGACCTGGGCCAAGGAGCTCGGCAGCCTCAACATCAACGTGAACGCGGTATCGCCGACCGCTCTGACAGCGATGACGGAACCACTGTTGGAAGACCCCGAGCAAGCAGCAAAACGGATGGCGCGATTCGCGCTCGGTCGGTACGGCGACCCCGAAACCGAGATCGCGCCGGCCTTCGTTTTCCTTTCTTCGGAGGAATCGAACTACATCACCGGTCAGGTTCTATGTGTAGACGGCGGCTTGGTGATCTAAAGTCGTCGTCCGAGAGATAAAGGGAGCCCGATGAGTCGAGCATGGCCGTTCGAAGGACGCAGTGAAGGCATCGAGAAGATCCGCGGGCCCGAGGACTTCATCGACAAGCTCGGCCGCGATGGCTCCGACGCAGTAGTGATCCGGATCGGTCTCAATGACGCCATGCTCGTGCTCGTCGATCAACGCGGACGATGGGAGCGGTGGGTCTATCACTCGATGGAGGAAGCAGGCTCTGTAGCCGCGACGTTGGATGTGCCGGTGCATACCGGCGAGTACCCCGAGGAACTACGGGTGAGGATCGGGAAGTACCAACCGGGCGCCGAGCACTACGAGAAAGCTGCGTATCCGGAGCAAGGTGAAGTTGGTCCCGTCATGCCCTATCCGGAGAATCGCCCGCGTCAGCTTCCAAAGGATCTTGATATGTCGCGGACTCCGCCAGGGGCGGGTTAGTCGTTGCATTCCGTTTCGATCGCGTGACGGACGCGTCGTAGACCTTGTAACCGGCATATCCGGCCGGGTGTCGCTTCACCGCCCACGAACCGAAGCTCTTGCGGAAAACGCCTTTGAGGGCAGCGCGCGTTGGGGGGAACAAGAACAACAGTCCAACGATGTCCGTCAGGAATCCCGGGGTCAGGAGTAAAGCTCCCCCGAACAGGATCAGCGCGCCGTCTGTCACTTCCTTGGTCGGAACCTTGCCGGCTTGGATCTGTTCGTGGAGACGTCGCCAGGTCGCCATCCCCTCGCGTTTGAGCAACGCGGCCCCCGCCACAGACACCAGGATCAGCAGAGCCAAGGTGTTCAGAACACCGATACCGTCCGCCACCTGCAGGATGACGTACAGCTCCACAAGCGGTACCCCCAACAAGACGATGACTAAGAGAACTCCCATAGGTCAAGTATGGCTAAGCTCCGGAGATGTTCATCACGACAACCACTCTCAAGGAACTCGATCTCGACCACGCTGATGGTCTCGTCCAGGCTGGGGGTGCTTACATCGACCTCCGCAAGGTCGATGACTACCTCGACGTTCACGTGCCCGGCTCGATCTGCTTGCAGTACGAGTGGGGGCCGGGGCTACCGTCGCGCGCACGCGACTGCATCGGCTTGGACGTCGGTCTCGTTCTGCTCGGCGACGACACCTGCGACCCGGTTGAAGTTGCCGCAGGCTTGAGAGGCAAAGGCTTTACCGTCAATGGGTACGTCGCCGGTGGCGTCTCGACCTGGGGGAATCGCCATGGGAGCCCGGCCTCCACCGAGCGATCCGAAGGTTCCAAGCCGCCCGAAGGAAGCCTTCTATCGGTAGGAGATCCCGGATCGCCACTCCCAGCCGAGGCGACGTTCATCCCGCTAGAGACACTGGGGGGCCGCGTCGAGGAGCTTCCCGGATCCGAGCGCATCGTGATCATCGCTGCCCGAGGGGTGCGCGCCGCGATGGCCATTGGCATGCTCGAGCGCTCGGGGCGGAACGATCTCGTCTTCTGGCGCTACTTGCGAAAGAGTTAGCGGATCCACACGGCGCCTCCTGCCGCTTCGCGGCGGCGCCTTAGTGAAGCGGATCCGCACGGCGCCTCTTGCCGCTTCGCGGCGGCGCCTTAGCGAAGCTACTCCTCGAGGCCCTTGGCGATGAGGAACCCCCGGGCCCTTTCGGTCATCGGGTAGCGCTCGACCAGTTTCCAGAAGGCCCGGGAGTGGTCCGGGACGATCAGATGTGCAAGCTCGTGAACGATCACGTAATCGCGAACCCAGGCCGGATAGTCGGCCAAGACGACCGACAGCCTGATCGTTCCATCTTCCGGCGAGCACGAGCCCCACCGGGACTTGTGATTGTTGACCCAGGCGATGTCGTGGCAACGGATGCCGTCGAGGTAGCGGTCCGCAAGCTCTTCGGCACGACGCTGAAGCTCTTGCCCCTCGTTGAGCCGATCACGTCTCCGGCGCTCGGACATCCGAACGGCCATCTTGGCCACCCATTCCTGTTCCTCGGCCCGGGACATCCTCTCGGGGACCGAGATGACCAGGGTGTCGCCGAGGATCTCTGCCGAGATGGTCTTCCGTCGCCGGGGGGACCGTCGCACCTCGATACGAGCGAACTCAGACTCGGTGCCCGGAGCATCGACCGGCAACCTGTTCATAACCATGCCGAAATCCTAAGGGTGGGGTCCTCGAACCACGGGTTTTGTGGCCACGAGACAACCGCGGTCGACCAAATCAGGCTGAGTCTGGGTTGAGAAACTGCTTGCAACTGGTTAAACATGTAGTCAGCAACCAAAACAGCATCCTTCAGGCTCCCTCCGTCAAACCCGCCCATCCCCCCGGCGGAGGGAGCCTTTTCTCTTGCAGTTCGACGATGCGGCCATCCCTCGTTCACCCCGGAGCCAACAGGTCGATGGTCTCGGTGGTGAGTGATTCCCCGGTGGAGATGACCTTGCCGGGGAGCCATCCCCAGGTGTCCCAGAACCCCGTACACGCCACGGGTGCGTCACGAAGGAAGTCGTAGACCAGACCTCGCGCCTCATCCGAAGAGACGACCCGGTCGTGGCCGGTGATCAGGCCCTCAGGGGCCACAGTCCGATTGGTCGCGTGAGCGACCTGCGAGCGATCCGAAGGAACGATCAGATCGTTCGGGATCGACAGCGCCAGGTATCTCGTTCCGTAAGCCCCCACCGATGACTCGAGCTCCTCGATCAGGTTGGACCCGGGGGCCATCTGGCCTATCGCCGGCGCGTAAGGGTCTGGGAAAGCAGGGCGTCGGTTCGCAACCCATGACGCCGCATCTCCCACCCAACCCACAACTCCTTCGGAGTCGCGCATCTCTATCGCTTCGCCGGCGAGCGCCACACCCTCGTGCGGGGACGAGAAAGTGACGAGGTGTGCGATCGGAGGGAGGTTCCTGCCGAGGGGAGCGAGGTCGACCAGTGCTCGCGCGACCAATCCACCTTGCGAATGCGCGAGCAGATCAACAGAGGTTCCCGGATGTACTTTCCCGATCTCTTCTAGGAGATCCGCCAGGCGCTCGGCTGCCACTCGTATGTCGCCCCACGTGTCTCGAGGGCCATAGGGATCGTGGAGGTGGGGGCCGCCTGGACCGTTGTAGGAGAAGCGATAGATCGACGCAGCGGGATAGCCCAACAGATCGGGACCATGTTCGAACAATTCGGAGTTCGTGCTGCTGCTGTTGATGCCGCCGATCGTCACGATCACGTTGTCGTTGGGGCGATAGTGAGTAGACGACAGGTCTTCACGCGACTCGCAGCCGGTCACTGAAGGCAGATGCGAGGCGTCGACGTCGAAGACATCGCCGAGAACGGGGTGAGGATCCCAGGGGTTCTGGATCAGGTGGACGGCTCGGGAGGTGTCTATGGCGACCAGATGGTCTTGCGGGTCGACGTATCCGTCGTCGAGCTTCACCCCGAAGTGCAACCCAGCGTCCCCTCCGTGATGCGCGGATCCGACCCGCCCGATGGGCTGTCCGGCGCGGACGCTGTCCCCCGTGGCGACGTCGATGGCTCCGAGGATCGAATAAGTCGTCACGAGACCTCCTCCGTGGTCGATCGTGACCGCTTCGTTCCCGGCCACGAGACCTGCGAAAACAACGACGCCGTCCCCCGCGGCCCTCACCTCCGACCCTTCGGGTATGCCGTAATCGAGACCACGATGGCCCGGACCGAAAGCCGATGAGGGGGCCGCGAACGTCTGCGTTATCGGAGCATCCACCGGTGGCAAGAGCACCGTCTGCGCGTTGACAACCTGCGGCAGGAGCATCACCACAACGATCGGGATCGCACGTCGAAGCATGCGCCCACGTTGCCAGGCGTCGTCGCCGCGCGATGTGAGCTACGTCACACCTCTACGGAGTGATCACTGTTCCGAAGTCGTCTGACAGGGCCTCAGAAGACCGAGCTATCGGTCCAATAACCCCGCGGCCGCCTGTCACCTCCACGAAACGGCATACCGCTTCCACCTTCGGGCCCATGCTTCCGGCGGGGAACTGACCGTCGCGCAGATGCGCCCGCGCCTCGGCGACGGAGAACGCGTCGACATCGCTTTCGTGATCGGAGTCGTAATCGAGCTTGACTTTGTCGACATCCGTGAGGATGACCAGAGCATGCGCTCGCAGATCGATCGCAAGTAACGCGGAAGCCAGGTCTTTGTCGACAACCGAAGGTATCCCGGTGAGGATCCCCTGGTCATCCTGCGTCACGGGTATCCCTCCCCCGCCTGCAGCGATCACCACGATCCCATCAGCCACCATCGCTTCGATAGCCGCGGCCTCGACGATCTCCTTCGGGTCGGGAGATGCGACAACGCGCCGCCATCCACCTCGGTGCGCATCTTCGGCGAGTGCCCAACCTTCCTCTCGAAGTTGCTGCACCCTCTCCAGATCGTGGATCACATGGCCAACCGGTTTGGAGGGCCGTGTGAATGCCGGGTCATGTTCGTCCACGACCGTTTGCGTGACCAGGGCAGCTACCGCAACCGAGACGCCCGCCTCGTGGAATGCCTCACCTAGGCACTGCTGAAGCATGTAGCCCATCCCCCCTTGCGTGTCGGCGACACAGACGTCCAAGGGAAGATCGGGAAGCCGTCCAGCCTCGTGCGCGAGTTCGCTACGAAGCAGGTGATTGCCAACCTGAGGTCCATTGCCGTGGGTGATAACGAGGCGACACGGACCACCCACGGCAAGCTCCACCAGTCGGCGCGCCGTTACCTTCGTCCGCGCGAAGTCCGACGCGACCGAATCGTCACCTTCTGGATCTTGAATCGCGTTTCCACCCAGCGCAACCACGACCAGAGGCGGGGAAGCCTCGTTCTCTCTCACATGGTCATGCTAGATGGAGCTACTTCTTTAGGTCAGCCAATCGCGCACATAGAAGAGACCGAAGTAGACGACGAAGGCCCCGGACGCGACCCACATCATGGGCTTCACTTCGCTGGACTTTCCTCTGGTCAGCTTGATGAACGCGTAAGAAACGAAGCCGGCGCCGATCCCATTCGTGATCGAGTAGGTGAACGGCATCACGACCACGGTGAGGAACGCGGGTATCGCAACCTCGGCATCGTTCCAATCGATCTCCGCTACTGCTCTCATCATCAAGAACCCGACGATCACAAGGGCGGGGGCCGCCGCTTGCAGCGGGATGATGTTGGCGAGGGGCGCCAGGAAGATCGAGACGAGGAAGAGTGCACCCGTTACAACGGCCGTCAAACCGGTCCGACCGCCTGCAGCGATACCCGAAGCGCTCTCGATGTACGTGGTGTTCGATGAAGCGGAGAACGCTCCACCAACGGCGGCCGCGGCCGAGTCAACGACCAGAACCTTGTCGATGTCGGGAAGGCGACCCTCGCTATCGAGAAGATCCGCTTGTTTGCCAAGACCGATCGCCGTCCCCATGGTGTCGAAGAAATCGCTGAGCATCACAGTGAAGATTGCGAGGATGGCCGGGACGACGCCGAGAACGGAGAAGAAACCGAGCGAGAAATCACCGAGGAGGCTGAAGTTGTCGCCAGATGGGAAGTCCACGGGGTTCTGGAGCTGTGCGTAGGGACCGAAGCCCGTGCCGTCAAGGAAGGCCTCGTTGACGATCACTGCCAGCACCGTCGTGCCCAGGATCCCCAGCAACAAGGCGCCAGGCACTTTGCGGATGTAGAGCGATATGACCATCAAGAGCCCGATCACGAAGATGGCCACTGGCCACCCGACGAGCTCGTTACCGGTTCCCAACTGGAGTGGAGGAATAGAGATCAAAGTGGCGTTGACGAAGCCGGCGTCGACCATCCCGATGATCGTGATGAACAGCCCGATGCCAACCGCTATCGAATGCTTCAGTGGAAGTGGCACCGCCTCCATCACGGCCTGCCGGAACTTGGTCAGTACCAACGCGAGGATGACCAGCCCTTCCACCACGATGACGCCCATGGCCTCGGGCCAGGACAGTCCTTGAGCGGCGACCAACTGGAACGCGACGAACGCATTCAGGCCCAAACCGGCCGCGATCGCGAACGGATAGTTCGAATACAAACCCATGGCTATCGTCATAAGACCGGCCGCTAAGGCCGTGACCGTCAGTACAGCGGCCGGAGCCAGAAGGGTTCCATCCGAGTCCGGTAACGACAAGATCGCAGGGTTAAGGAACAGGATGTAAGCCATCGTCATGAAGGTGGTGACTCCCGCGATGACTTCGGTACGTACGGTGGAGCCCCGTTCGGTGATCTTGAAACGAGCGTCCAGTCCACTGCGCGATGAACCTACAGAACTTGCCAAAGTTCCCTCCCCCGGTCACCCCGATATTTCGTTCTCATATATCAGGCCGGGTTAGGTCGTTCCAAGAACGCGAAATGGGGAGACCCGGAAGCCTCCCCATTTCACCTTGTGGAACGACGACTTTCAGTGCACGGGCTTCTTTCCCGGTGGCTTCGGCTCGCTTACTCCTCCGCCTTCTCCACCACAGCATCCGCTGCTGATATTGACGTTCACATTGCGCGCACCGGTGACGACTTGATCCATCGCAACGACTTGCTCGGAGAGCTCTTGCCCCCGTGCACCGCGCAACCTGACGATCAGTTCGTGGTTCTGGGGAGCTTCTTGGAAGCTGGCAACCAGATCTTCGAATGAATCGATCTCCGAGTTCGCCTGGCCCCCACAACCCGAACCCTCCACGAAGCAGAAGTAGTTCTCTGAGTAGTAGAAGCTGTCTTGGCCCCCGATGATCTCGATGTACCCCTGCCGCCTCACGGAGTTAGGGAGCTCGACCTCGAATTCGACTATCTCGTTCTCGGTGCCTTCGTACGGCTCGAGTTCGACCTGAAGGAAGACCGTTCCACCGCGGTCGACCCTCACTCGACGCTTCTTTTCGAAGGTCTCGCCATCCGTAGACACGAGAACCTGTGCGATCGAGTACTGCTTGACCGCATCGTCGATCGTGGCAGTGGCGTCAACGCCGGTGAACTCGATGTCCTCGAACTGGTTGTAGAACAATGTGTACAGCTGCATGTCAAGTTCGAACAAGCTCGTATAGCTGATGTCGTACTGCGACGAGAATGTGTTCGTGCGGCTGAGTTCGAAGGGAACCCCCGACTCGGTTTCGCCGGTGACGGTCCACGCCATCTCAGAGCTACCTTCATCGATCTGATCCCAGGTCATGTCCATGTTCGACAGAAGATGGCTTAGAGCGACCATGGGGACGTATTCCGAGGTGACCACTTCGCTCGAGCCTTCGCGCTCAGCAAGCCCATCGCTGGTGTTGACCAGGGACGTGATCGGGATGGTGGTCGGCCCATCGCCGATGATGGCGCGGATACCGGCGAACCGATCCTGGTCAACCGTGCCGATAGATCCCGTGACGTTGGCCAGCTTGAAGCCCGAGAACGTGGGGTCATCGATGATCGCGATCGTGTCCGCGTTGTTGGCACCAACCGTCGTCTCACCGGTTGGCAAGAAGAAGAACGGATGCCCGAACGCCAGGATCTTGTCGCCGCAGACATAGGTGGTTGTGCCGACGCCGGCGAACGTGACGTCCCCATAAGAGATAGCGGCAGCGAAGTTCCCACCGGGTTCAGGTGGCGGGGCGGGCTGCTGTTGCTGCGACGGGCCGGCTGCAGAGGATCCCGCGTAGGGGATGAGTGGGAGGTTCTCCCGATCGATCGTCTCGGCGATCTCGTCCATAACGCGTTGGCCAGCTCCCGAGATCGAAAGTGGCGTCAGTAGACGCTTCATGCTGTTCGACACTTGACGTGCCCGTGTCGCTGTGGAGCGCGCGATAGCTCGCTTCGAAGACCGATCGAGTTGCACGCGACGCGGCATCGCCTTGGCCGGCTCCGCGGTCGGACGATCCGCGATGTCCAGCATGTCTTCTGCTGGAGTCACGCCCCCGATGCTCGAAGGACCAAAGGAGAGCCCATAGGCAACCGCACCCAGCAGCTTTCCATCCACGTAGACGGGCGACCCCGACATGCCGGCCCAGATACCACCGGCCTCATCGATCGCCGGCGAGGATGTGTCGACGATGATCATGTCCCGGCCCGCACCGATCCCGTTCTCGAGCACACCAAGAACCTCAACGTCGAAGGGATCGGGATCGGTTCCTTCCGAAACCGTGTAACCGGTGCCGTCCATGCCATCCGTCACGTCGGCTACGGGCATCACTTCAGGGCAGTCGGCGAGTTGAGCTTGGGCAGGTCCTCCTGCCATACAGCTGAACGCCACGAGCGAGGACGTCATCGCAACCGCGACGCGCGTCCTTTTCACTCTGATCCGTCTACGTCCCAACGAAGACCCCCGTTCTCCTGAGCAAGCTCCATCGCCCGCCGCCAGTGCATCGTGCCACTATGACGTCCCTGGACCGTCGAAAGTTGCCACCTGTGCTGCCAGTTATCGTCTGGCCATGCCTAAGGTCACGCTCATCCCCGGCGACGGGATCGGTCCCGAAGTCTCCGAAGCGACCCGGAACGTGGTCGACGCCCTGGACGCGGGCATCGACTGGGAGGTCCACCAGGCCGGGTTGCCCGCGATCGAGACCCACGCCCATCCTCTGCCGCCTCACGTCCTCGATTCCATCCGGCGGAACAAGGTGGCCATCAAGGGACCAGTCACGACCCCGGTGGGAACCGGGTTCCGCTCCATCAACGTTGCACTTCGCCAGGAGTTGGACCTCTTCGCCAGCGTGCGCCCCTGCCGCCTCTTCCCCGGAGTGCCCTCCCGATTCGAAGGGATCGACATCGTGGTTGTGCGGGAGAACACCGAAGATCTCTACGAAGGGATCGAGTTCGAGATGGGGTCCCCAGAGATCGACCGACTGCGCGCCTATCTCGGAGATAAGCACAGCTACCAACTGCGCCCCGATGCGGGAGTAAGCGTCAAGCCGATCTCCGTCGGCGCAACGAAGGCAATCGTCCAGTTCGCGTTCGAATACGCGAAGCGGCACCGGCGTAGGAAAGTGACCCTGGGTCACAAAGCCAACATCATGAAGCACTCGGATGGCGTGTGGCTGGCGGCCGGTCTCGAGATGGCCGAGCAGTACCGAGACGTCGGATTCGAAGAGATTCAGGTTGACGAGATGGCCATGTGGCTCGCCTGGCACCCTCAGGACACCGACGTCATCGTGCTTCCGAACCTGTATGGAGACATCATCTCCGACCTGTGCGCAGGTCTGATCGGGGGCCTTGGGGTGGCTCCCGGCATGAACATCGGCAAGGACTATGCCGTGTTCGAACCAACACACGGTTCTGCCCCCGACATCGCCGGCCAGAACATCGCCAATCCGATCGCAATGATCCTGTCGGCCGGGTTGATGTTGCGGCACCTAAACCTCGACCAGCATGCTGATCGCCTCGATCACGCTGTTGCTGCGGTCCTGGCGGAAGGAAAGGTGCGACCCCCCGATCTCAAACCCATCGGGCCGGCGGCCAAGACTTCAGAGGTGGCGGACGCGATCATCGCCAAACTCGCACCGCTCTCTTGACTCAGCTAGAACGCATCCTCGGATTCCTCGACGACGTGGAAAGGCGCTGCGCGGGTCGCATCGAACCCTGGTCGCACGGCACCGCTTTCTTCCACGACGACTATCCGAAGAAGTACGCGCTCAACTATCTGACCATCACCAAGGAAGACCCCGGCCTAAGCGTTGAGGACATGGTGGCGGAGGCCCACCGTCTTCAAGGAGCAGCGGGGTTGCTGCATCGCCGCATCAACGGAGGGCCGATCGCCGAGCGGTACTTCGAGGATTTCAAGAAGCTGGGCTGGCAGGCCACCCACCTGGTGATCATGGCTCACGACGGGATCATCCGACCAGGAGCAAAGCAGCTGCCGGTCGTCGAGATCGATTTCGAGGAATTGAGAGCCGCCCAGTTGCAGGCGAACCTTAGTGACGGGAACACGCCTGAGGTTGCGGAGATGCTCGCCGATAGCGTGCAGGTGCTCTTCGATGCGGTCGACCTTCACTTCTATGCGTGCAAGGTCGACGGGACGATCGCTGGCTGGTGCGAGCACTACCTGTATGACGGGATCTCCCAGACGGAGACCGTGAACACCTTCGAGAGCTTCCGTAACCGCGGGGTGGCCTCTTCGGTCGTGAACCACTCGCTAGAAGTTGCTTATGCCTCGGGCGCCGACCTCGCCTTCCTCATCGCCGACAACTTGGACTGGCCGAAGGAGCTCTACGGGAAGCTGGGCTTTGAGCCGATCGGGTACATCTTCGAGTTCACGCTGCTCCCCGACAAGTAGCTAGGAACGCGGATCCCATCTGGTCTTAGGCGCGATCGGACCCAGCAGGATCCTGTCTTTGTATCGCTGGATGGTCTCCAACAGATGCGCCACGACTTCGTCGGTTAAGAGATGGGGTTGAAGACCGAGTTCCATCAGCTTCGTGTGCGTTGCGTTGTAGTAGTGCTCCTCGGCCTCGATACGCGGGTCGTCTAGCGGTTCGATGACGACATTGATCCCCGTGTCCTCACCAACTCGGCGAACGAGCTCGGCCAACTGGTTGACCGACCATTGCTCAGTGAATTGGTTGAAGACCCTGTATTCGCCCTCCGCTGCTGCATTCTCGACGGCCAGGGCGATGCACTGCATCGTGTCGATGACGTTGAGGAAACCTCGCGTCTGACCGCCTTTGCCATACACGGTGAGTGGGTATCCAACGACGGCCTGCACACAGAATCTGTTCAACGCGGTGCCCAACACCTCGTCGTAGTCGAACCTCGTACACAGACGTTCATCGAGATCGGTGTCGTTGGTGCGGATCCCGTACACGACTCCCTGATTGAGATCGGTTGCACGTAGCCCCCAGATGCGACATCCGAAGTGGATGTTGTGGCTGTCGTGCACCTTCGATAAGTGGTACATCGAGCCGGGCATCTTGGGGAACGGCAGAGTGTCTGTCCGCCCCTTGTGGTTGATCTCGATGAAGCCTTCTTCGATATCGATGTTCGGCGTTCCGTACTCCCCCATGGTTCCGAGCTTCACCAGGTGCGCATCGGGTGAGATGTCACGCATCGCGTACAGGACGTTGAGGGTTCCAACCACGTTGTTCGTTTGCGTCGAAACAGCGTGACGCCGATCGATCATCGAGTAAGGAGCGCTGGGCTGCTCGCCGTAATGAACGACCGCCTCAGGTTGGAAATCACGGAACACGTGATCGACGAACTCGCCGTCAACGAGGTCCCCAACATAGATGCCCAGCTCGGCGCCCGAAACTTCCTTCCATGCGCGGACGCGCTCATGAAGGCTCTGGATCGGGGTGAGCGATCCGGCCCCAAGCTCTATCGACATCGTCCGTCGCAGGAAGTTATCGACCAGCGCCACCTCGTGGCCCCGTCTGCTCAGGTGCATCGCAGTAGGCCAGCCTAGATAGCCGTCGCCCCCAAGGATCAGTATTCGCATCGCCCGGCATGGTACAGCCCCGCAAAGACGATGCACCGCTACGATGGGGAGATGGATCGGCCCCCCTTGATCGACTCGTTCGGCCGCGAGGCCACCGACCTCCGGATCTCGGTCACGGACCGGTGCAACTTCAGGTGTCGCTACTGCATGCCTCCCGAGGGCCTCGACTGGATGCCTAAGGACAAACTCCTGTCGTACGAAGAGATCGTTCGGCTAACCGCGGTGCTCGTGGACTCCGGCGTCCGGTCGATCAAGATCACTGGCGGGGAGCCCCTCGTTCGGCGGGACGTCCCCGTCCTCACACGGATGCTTCGTGACCTGGATCCAGAGCTCGACATCTCGATCACGACCAACGGCTTCCTCCTCGGCGAGATGGCTGCCGATCTCGCAGAGGCGGGACTGGACCGAGTAACCGTTTCTTGCGATTCGTTGATCCAGCACCGGTTCGAGGAGATGACGCTTCGAGACGCTTTGTCGGAGGTGATGAAGGGCTTAGAGGTCGCAGCATCGGTGGGGCTGACTCCCGTGAAGATCAACACGGTCGTGATCCGTGGAGTTAACGATGAAGAGGTGGTCGACTTCGCACGCTTCGCGCGTGACACCGGATACGAGGTGCGATTCATCGAGATCATGCCGCTCGATGCCCAGGATTCGTGGAACTCGGATCAAGTGGTTCCGGGGGCCGAGATATTGGCCGCTATCGCCGACAGCTACGAACTCGTCTCGGATGCCGATGAGTCACCCGAGCCGGCAACATCCTTCGTGTTTGCCGATGGCGCCCCGGGCAGGGTCGGCATCATCCCTTCCGTCACTGCTCCGTTCTGTGACACCTGCAACCGTCTGAGGTTGACGGCTGATGGTCAGCTGCGCGCCTGCCTCTTCTCGCTAGAGGAAACCGACCTCCGCAACCCGTTGCGGGCAGGTGCCGGCGATGATGAGCTGGCCGAACTGATGCGGGCTTGCGTTGCAGCGAAGTGGTCGGGTCATCGCATCGGACAGGCCGACTTCGTGAAGCCTTTCCGCTCAATGTCCATGATCGGCGGCTAGATGCAAGTCGAAGTCGGTCTCAGTGCCACACCGATCGACCTGACGGCCATCATCGAAGCCACCAGTCACCCAACCTGCGGAGGAACAGCGCTTTTCGTCGGCTCCGTCCGAAGCGAAGCCGCAGGCGCTCAACGCGATGACGTGCATGCACTCGAGTACGAAGCCCACACCGAGTTGGCAGAGGCGAAGCTTCACGAGATCGCCGAAAAGGCAGGGGCCCGGTGGGGGGTCCGCGTCTCCGCGGTCCATCGCGTCGGAAGCTGCGCTCTGGGCGAATCCACAGTGGTCATCGCGTGTGCGGCCCCCCACCGGGCCGAAGCTCTCGACGCCTGCAGATGGATCATCGACACCGTGAAGGCTGAAGTCCCGATCTGGAAGAAAGAGATCTACGCCGACGGCTCGTCGTGGGTGGGAGCGGGCAGCTAGGGCTTCAAAGAGGTCTATCCTTGCCCCGGCGCGCCGGGAAGTCTGGTCGGCACTGGAATCCTCGTTCCCAAAGGAGACAGATGTCGATAGAGAAGTCCCGCTCATCGCGGCCGATCAGATCGGCTCTACAGCGGTTCTTAGCAACCGAGACGTCCGGCGCCATCCTCCTGATGCTCGGTGCTGTTCTCGCCATCGCATGGGCGAACTCCCCATGGTCGGACAGCTATAGCACCCTCTGGAGCGTAGACCTCGGCCCCTACGACATCCGCCATTGGATAAACGACCCGCTGATGACGTTGTTCTTCCTCGTCGTTGGCCTGGAGATAAAGCGAGAGATCACAGACGGCGAACTCCGGGATCGGCGCGCTGCGGCGCTCCCGGTACTAGGAGCGCTCGGTGGAATGGTCCTACCCGCCATCCTTTATGCCGTCATCAATGCCGGAGGAGAAGGGTCCGCCGGCTGGGGGATCCCGATGGCCACCGACATCGCGTTCGCGGTGGGTGTGCTGGCGTTCTTCTCCCGGCGGATCCCAGACGCGCTGAAAGTCTTCCTTCTCAGCCTGGCGATCGCGGACGACATCGGAGCCATCCTCGTGATCGCGGTCTTCTATTCAGAAGATCTGCGGCTCGTTTGGTTGGCTGGGGCAACGGCATGCCTCTTGTTCGCATGGGCGATGCTTAGATCACGGGTCGATCGAGTATCGGCCTGGTCCATCATCGGGATCGCCCTCTGGGTCTGCATCCAACAAGCAGGCATCCACCCCACGATCGCAGGAGTAACTCTGGGGCTGGTGATGCCTTCTCGGCCGGCAGAACGTATCGGCAACGCTCTGCACACATGGACCAGCTACCTCATCATCCCCCTATTCGCGCTCGCAAACGCAGGGATCCGTATCGACTCGGGATCGATCGGAGATGCGTTCGGGTCGCCCGTGACTCTTGGCATCGTTGCCGGTCTAACGGTCGGAAAGATCCTGGGGGTGGGAGGAACGGTGTGGATCGCAACGCGTTTCGTTTCGATGTCGCTCCCAGCCGACTCGAACTGGCGGATGTTCTGGGGAGTATCCGCTCTCGCGGGCATCGGTTTCACGGTGTCCCTTTTCATCTCCTCACTCGCCTTCGGTGAAAACGAGATCGCGAATGAAGCGACCATCGGGATCATGGCTGGGTCCCTTGTGGCGGCCGGGATCGGGATCGTGCTGCTAGCCTCAGGGCGGCGGTCCTAGGAGGTTTGACGTGAGCGAACTCGCATTCACACCGGCGGTAACCCTGGCGCGCATGATCAGCAGCAAAGAACTGTCGCCGGTAGAACTCGTTGACCACTACCTTCAGAGGATCGAGAAATTCGACGACACCCTCAATTCCTACGTGACCGTCGTTGCGGATCAAGCGATGGCCCAAGCCAAGGAAGCTGAAGCCGCCGTAACAAAAGGCGGCGAGCTCGGATCCTTCCATGGTGTTCCGATACCGATCAAGGACCTCTTCGAGACTGCCGGCATCAAGACGACCTTGTCGTCGCGCGCTTTAGCCGAATACGTGCCCGAAACGGACGACTACGTCGTGACGAAGATCAAAGAGGCCGGCGCGATCGTCATCGGCAAGACGAACACTTCGGAATTCGGCAGCGTCCCCATGACCGAATCGATCCTCAACGGTCCATGCCGGAATCCGTGGGACACGAACAAGACCGCCGGCGGCTCCAGCGGTGGAGCTGCGTGTTCGGTAGCCGCCGGACTCGCGCCCGTTGCTCAAGGATCCGATGGTGGGGGTTCCGTACGCATCCCCGCTTCGTGTTGCGGCGTCTTCGGGATCAAGCCTTCCCGGGGACGCATATCAGCAGGTCCTCGCCTCGGCGAGTACTGGCACGGTTTCTCCACCTCGGGACCGCTGGCCAGGACCGTTGAAGACGCGGCCGCGCTTCTCGACGTGATGCAGGGCTACATGACCGGCGACCCGTACACGGCCCCTCCACCGGCGCGGCCTTTCGTCGAAGAGGTCGGAGCCGACCCTGGGAAGTTGCGCGTTGGGTTCACGACCAAGAGTCCCAATTCGATCGACGTGCATCCCGATTGCGTCACCGCGATGGATGAAGCGGCTGCTCTCTTGGAGTCACTGGGTCATTCGGTAGAACAGGCGGAGCCCGACGGTTGGGTGAACGAAGGTCTACAGCCTCAGTTCGTTCAGTTGATCTCCACAGGGACGGCTCTCCTTGACTTTCTTCCGCACGACCAGCTCGAGCCTCACAACAAGATGTTGATCGAAGGGGCGCGCGACATAGACAGCATCGCCCACATGCAGGCGTTGCTTGCCATGCATCAGTGGACACGACAGCTCGTCACATGGTGGGACGAGTTCGATATCTTGCTGACCCCCACGCTCGCGCTGCCGCCGGTCGATGTCGGGTGGGTGTTCTCCGACGACGACCCCTTCATGGCGCTGGTTAGGTCGGGGCTCTTCATCCCCTTCACTCCTCCTTTGAACGTGACGGGTCAGCCTGCCGTGTCGGTACCGCTCCACTGGAACTCCGACGATCTGCCGATCGGAATCCAGCTGGTCGGTGCTCCTTTCCGTGACGATCTCTTGATCCGATTGTCGGCACAGCTTGAGGAGGCGCGACCTTGGATCGACAGGCATCCACCGGCAGCGTGACTTCCGTAGAACAGACTGGGATGAACTTCTCAGTCGTCGTAGTCACAGTTAGCGATTCGGTCCACCAAGGTGCTCGCTCCGATGAATCAGGGAGTGTGGCCGAAAAGCTGCTGCGCATGCACGGTTACCAGATCGGACGCAAGTGCGTCGTCGCCGATGACTACGACGCGATCGTCTCTCTTCTCCGTGAACTCGCCACGAACGGTGTCAATCTCATCGTGACCACCGGCGGAACCGGTTTCGGCCCCCGAGACATCACACCCGAGGCCACCCGGACGGTTGTCGAGCGCGAAGCGCCCGGCCTGGCAGAACTCATGAGGGCTGAAGGGATATCCAAAACCCCTTTGGCTGCCCTTTCCCGTGGGGTTGCCGGGACCCTACGCAACACCCTGATCGTCAACCTTCCGGGCAGCCCGAAGGGGGTCAAGGAGAATCTAGAAGCCCTGCTCCCGGTACTCCACCACGCTCTGGACACGATGGTCGGCAACACGGCTCACGATGAAGGGACCCGCAGGGCCACGAACGAGTAAGTTTCCCTGCATGAGTTCTGGCGACGTCGAACAGACGATCGAAGCGCTCCTTTCAGAGCGCAGAACGTTTCCTCCACCAGCCGAATTCGCCGCGGAAGCGAACGTTTCCGATGCATCTATCTATGCAGAAGCAGAACGCGATCCCGATGCCTGGTGGGCAACTCAAGCCGAACGGCTCGATTGGTTCGAGAAGTGGGACACGGTAAGAGAGGGAGATTTCCCCTTCCACAAGTGGTTCGTGGGCGGAAAGCTGAACGCTTCAGTGAACTGCCTCGATCGCCACGCTCGCTCTACGGGCACACGCGTTGCCTACCACTGGATAGGCGAACCGGGTGAGAAACGGACCATCACTTACACCGAGCTGCATGAAGAGGTCTGTCGCTTCGCTAACGGCCTCAAGGAGCTTGGTGTCACCAAGGGCGACCGCGTAGCGATCTATCTCCCGATGATCCCGGAACTACCGATGGCGATGCTGGCTTGTGCGCGGATAGGTGCGGCACATTCGGTCGTCTTCGGAGGGTTCTCTTCGGAGTCTCTCCGCGACCGCATCAACGATGCCGGATGCAAGGTGCTGATCACCGCGGATGGCGGATATCGCCGCGGCCAGGTTGTTCCCTTGAAAGAGAATGCCGACGCCGCCCTGGAGGGAACTCCTACGATCGAAAAGGTTGTGGTGGTGGCGCGCACGGGCGAAGACGTGGCGCGGGTTCAAGGCCGGGACATCGATTACCAAGAACTCATCAAGGACAAAGCATCCGACTGCGAGCCTGAGGTGATGGACGCCGAGGACATGCTGTACATCCTCTACACGTCGGGAACCACCGGTAAGCCGAAGGGGATCGTTCACACCACCGGCGGCTACCTCACCGGGGTGTCATCGACGCACAACAACATCTTCGACATCAAAGCCGCCTCTGACGTTTTCTGGTGCGCGGCCGACATCGGTTGGGTTACGGGGCACAGTTACATCGTCTACGGCCCCTTGGCCAACGGTTGTACGTCGGTCCTGTACGAAGGTGCTCCCGATTGGCCCGACAAGGATCGTTGGTGGAGCATCGTCGAGGAGTACGGCGTAACGATCCTCTACACGGCGCCGACCGCCATCCGAACCTTCATGAAGTGGGGCACCGAATACCCCGCCAAGCACGACCTGAGTTCGCTTCGCCTCCTGGGATCTGTGGGTGAGCCGATCAATCCAGAAGCATGGATCTGGTACCAGGAGTTCATCGGTGGCGGAAGCACGCCCGTGGTTGATACCTGGTGGCAAACCGAGACGGGCGCGATCGGGATCGCTCCTCTACCCGGGATCACGACACTCAAGCCGGGCTCCGCGACGAAACCGTATCCAGGGGTTTTCGTAGACGTGCTCGACGAGTCCGGGGAATCGGTGGGGCTGGGAGGCGGAGGCTACCTAGTGATAACCCGGCCGTATCCCTCCATGTTCAGAACGATCCTCGGTGACGAGCAGCGATACCTGGATACCTACTTCACGAAGTACGGAGACAAGGTCTACTTCCCCGGTGACGGATGCAAGGTCGATGAGGACGGTTATCACTGGCTACTTGGGCGGGTAGATGACGTGATGAACGTCGCAGGTCATCGCATATCCACGTACGAGGTTGAGTCAGCCCTCGTGGATCATCATTCGGTGGCCGAAGCCGCCGTCGTTGGTCGACGGGACCCGAAGGAAGGCGAGCACATCGTCGCATTCGTCACGCCGAAAGCTGGGGTGAAGAATGATGAGGCGCTTATGTCCGAGCTCCGCGACCACGTAGCGAAGGTGATCGGCAAGATAGCCAGGCCTCAGTCGATAATCCTGACCGACGATCTGCCCAAGACACGCTCGGGGAAGATCATGCGAAGACTGCTCCGTGATGTGGCTGCAGGTCGCGAGCTCGGAGATGTGACAACGTTACAGAATGCACCGATCCTTGAAGAGATCCGTGAGAAAGCAAAGACTCTGAAGGACCCTGAATAGCAGTCCGGCAACTAGACGAGGAGGTCAGATGGCAGAGGACCACGATGCCACCGCAACAGCAGAGGCCCCGTTACCACGGAGGCTGCTCGCCGAATTCGTAGGAACGTTGTTGTTCGTAGCCGCCGGCACGGGGGCCGCGACCATGTTGAAGCTGGTCCCTGCTCGGGATGCATTTGAGAGGATCGGCCGACTTGACGAGATCTTCGGTGGTCAGCCGGGGCAGACCGATGTCTTCAGGGAACTCCTCGGAAGCTCGGGCCTCGGGGACATCCTTGCGGTGGCTCTGACCTTCGCTTTCGCTCTGTCGATCCTCGTCTACGCGCTGGGCGGTATCTCGGGCGCCCACTTCAATCCGGCAGTGACCTTTGCACTTGCTGTCTCTCGCCGCTTCAAGTGGAGCGAGCTCGGTCCCTATTGGGTCGTTCAGTGTCTGGGCGCGATCGCAGGTGCCTTCGTCATCGCCGGTATCTATGGCCGGGGAGATGTGAACGGAACCACTTACCTCTTCGGAGCTACGACGATCGCGGACGGAGTCAATCAAGCTCAAGCGCTACTCGCTGAAGCCTTCATCGCTTTCCTTCTGGTGACCGCGGTGATGGCCGTCGCAGTCGACCCACGCGCTCCGAAGGGCTTCTCCGGCATCGGTATCGGACTGGCCCTGGCTGCAGGGATCGTAGTAACAGCCGCAGCAACCGGCGGATCGGCCAACTTCGCGAGGAGCCTTGGCCCCTTCGTCGCTTCGCTGTTCTACGACACGGCTCCGGAGATCCCGTGGGATGACTTGATCATCTATGCGGCCGGGCCTTTGATAGGAGCCGCCGCGGCCGCGCTCGTCTACGAAAGTGTGACCGGGTTAGAACAGGTATCCCCCGCTCCACGACCGGGGGCCGCTACAGGGTCCGCAGCTGCGGATGAGGCCGAGCATTCACATGATGCGAGCGAGAGCCACGTTCATTCTCACGATGGGGAACTTCACAGCCACCCTCACGATCACGAAGGTGGAGCGGATCACGACCATTCCCATTAGCAAGGACTAGTTGGAAAAGCCCCCGGGAGAACCGGGGGCTTTTTCGTCCTGTGGTTATCTCTACCCGAGATGGAAAAGATCACAACCATCGATTTCCCTGTTGAGCTCCCTCTCGTGAAGAAAGGGGAGCACTGGCACGCCCGGTCCGGAGATAAGGAACTGCGGCTGTCCAACCTCGACAAGATCTACTTCCCCGAAAAGGGCTACACGAAGGGGGACCTGATCACGTACTACTTCAACATCTCCCCCACGATGCTCCCCCATCTATGGGATCGACCGTTGACGCTAAAGCGGATGCCCGAAGGCATCCACGGCGGGTTCTTCTACGAGAAGAACGCTCCGAGCTACAAACCTGATTGGATCGAAACGATCCCGGTGAGGTCCGAAGGTAAGACGATCAACTACATGACCGTGACGGATGTCGCGGACATGATGTGGCTGGCCAACCTCGGGTGTATCGAGTTCCATCCCCTGCACGCCAAAGGGAACGATCAAGAACATCCGACGTATGCCTTCTTCGATCTGGATCCGATGCACGGTGCGCCTTGGGACCAGGTTCAGTACGTGGCCGGCTTGGTGAAGGTCGTGCTGGACCAGCTTGGGGTCAAGTCGCACCCGAAGACGTCCGGAGCCACCGGGATGCAGATCATGGTCCCGCTCGATGGCTCGCAGGACTACGTCGAAGTGAGGCGTTTCGTCGGCGCAGTTTCTGCCCTCGTGAATCAGGCAGACAAAGAGGCCACCACCCTCGAGTGGGAGGTCGCGAGGAGACCCAAGGCGATCTACCTCGACGTGAACATGAACCGTCAGGGCGCCAACATCGCCGCTGCCTATTCGGTTCGGCCGGAACCTGAAGGAAGCGTTTCAACACCGTTCGACTGGGACGAGCTGGACACTGTCCACCCCAAGGACCACACGATGGCCACGATCTTTGAACGGTTGACCGTCGTGGGGGATCTGTTCCTGCCGGTCGCTGAGGGGCCGGGTCAGAACCTGGATAGCGCCATGAAAGAACTTGAGCCCGTAGTGACCGCCTTCAAGATCAGCGGGAATGCCCGCACCGTGAAACGTTGAGCCAACCTAAGCTTGTGGAATGAGTCTCTATCTAGGCACCTCAGGTTGGGCGTACAAGGAATGGAAACCCGACTTCTATCCGCAAGACATCCCTCAACGCGCTTTCCTCGAGTACTACGGCAGCACTTTGACTGCGTGCGAGATCAACGCGACGTTTCGTCGCATGCAGTCGCCGGAAACGATCGAGAAGTGGCGGAACACCGTCCCCGAAAGTTTCAGGTTCTCCACGAAAGCTCACCAAGGTCTTACGCACTCGAAACGGATGTCTCCCGACGAAGAGAAGCGGCCATTCTTCGATGCCTTCCTGAACTCGGTGAAAGGACTCGGGGACAGACTCGGGGTTGTCCTCTGGCAGTTCCCTCCCTACAGGAAACGTAATGACGAGGACCTTGCCGGCTTCCTCGAAGCACTACAGGGTCAGCCGCCATTCGCCGTCGAGTTCAGGGACGAGTCTTGGGAGAACGACGATGTTCGGCAAGCTATCGCTGCGGCTGGAGGGACGGTCTGCATCGGCGAGACCAAGGGCGAAGTTCCCGATGCATTCCCACCGGGGCCCATCGCCTACGTCCGTATGAGGGCCGAGCGCTACACCGAGGAAGCTCGCCAAGGATGGCTGAGCCTTCTTCGGAAGACCGCTGAAGAGCGTGATGTGTTCGCGTTCACGAAACACGAGGGCATCCCCGCGGGCGACCCTTACGGAGGCATCGGACTAGCGCGCTGGTTGGTCGACGAGACGCGATGAAGGCCAAGGACTACGCAGACAAACGGAGCTTCGACGCTACTCCCGAACCGTCCCCTGAGGTCAAAGGCAACGTCGACCCGACGACAGCACGTCCCGGCACGACGTTCATGGTCCACCAACATCACGCCACTCGTCTTCATTTCGACCTCCGATTGGAGATGTTCAACGGCGACACTCCCGTGCTCGTGTCCTTCGCTGTTCCGAAGAATCTCCCGCAGAACAAAGGCGAGCGGCATCTAGCTGTTCACGTTGAAGACCACCCCTTCTCCTATGGGGAGTTCGAGGGGACGATCCCTGCGGGTCAATACGGCGCCGGCGAGGTTCGCATATTCGACTCCGGCACCTATGAGGTCACCGAGCAGGAACCCGAGAAGCTCACCATCAAGCTCAATGGATCGCGGTTGATCGGTACCTGGCACCTGGTACAAGCGAAGATGGACAACAACGAGAACAACTGGTTGGTCTTCCTGCGCGAGAACCTGCGAGAGATGGAACCACTCCCCCAGATCGCGCCCATGATGGCAACGCTTCTCGAGGAACCTTTCGACAAAGAAGGGTGGCTCTTCGAACCCAAGTGGGACGGGGTGCGCGCGGTCGCAACTTGCACCGGCCAGACGGCGCTGACCTCTCGCAACCACAACGACATCACAAAGACCTACCCCGAGCTCGGCAAGCTCCACGAACGAACGGTGGCCTTCGAGGCGATGATCGATGGTGAGATCGTCGCCATGGCCCAGGGCCGCCCGTCTTTCGAGAAACTTCAGAGCCGTATCAACCTCGCTAACGAGCGAGACATCAAGAGAGCGATGATCGAATGCCCCGTTACTTACATCGCTTTCGATCTCCTCTACCTCGATGGCAGGTCTCTGATCGATGTTCCGCTCGAGGAACGGAAGGCGCTGCTCGACGATCTATTCGTCCCCACTGACTACGTCTCGGTTTCCCCGGTCGTTGAGACGGAAGGTTGTCTCCTCTACGAGGCAACGAAAGCGCAGAGCCTCGAGGGCATCGTTGCGAAACGTGCGGCCTCCCCCTACCGGCCCGGCAAGCGCAGTAAGGACTGGCTGAAGATAAAGACGACGCACACAACCGATGTCGTGATCGGAGGGTGGACACCCGGCGAAGGCAACCGCAGCAAACACTTCGGAGCGCTCTTGGTTGGTGCCTACGAAGGCAGTGCATTGCGCTTCATCGGGTCGGTCGGCACCGGCTTCACCGAAAAGGCCCTCGGAGATCTGATGAAACAACTCGAAGAACTAGCTACCGATGAGAACCCGTTCGATAGTGATCCCCAGAAGGATCGGCCCCGATGGGGAAAACCAGTGAGGGACCCACACTGGGTGGCACCACAACTCGTCGCTCAGGTCGAGTTCCGAGAACTGACGGCGGCCGGCAGGTTGCGTGCCCCCTCATTCAAAGGGTTGCGCTCGGATAAAGACCCTCACGACTGCCTGTTCGAGGACCTCTGATGCCGGAGCGCGCTAAGAAACTGATCGCCAACATCTACTCGTACACCGCCGACAAGCTCTACGAGCCGATCGTCGTCAAGCGCGCCTTTCCGTTGTTCGGCGGAGACCTGAATGATGTCGTCCTCGAACAGGGTCGAAGAGCGGTCGCGTCCGCGGCAGGTCGGCCCATCCTCGACATGCCGGTGGGGACCGCCTACTTCACGGTGGAGATGGCTAGGGCGCATCCTGGGCTCGTCGTTGGAGTGGACATCGCCGCGGGATGGTCGAGCAGGCGATGAAGGTTGCCGGCGACCAAGGCTTGGAGAACCTCGTCACTGCGCAGGCCGACGCACACCATCTGCCGTTCGAAGACGACGCGTTCGGATCGATCCTGTGTACGAATGGACTGCAGGTGATCCCCGGACTCTCCCCGACGATCGCCGAGCTAGCGAGAGTGCTGGCAACAGGGTCGACCATCTACTGTTCGGTGATCACTCTCCCTCTGGCAAACGTCTTGGGGAGGAATGCCCGACAGCAGATGCCCACTCTGTTCCGTCCGGGCATGGACGTTGCCGAAGAGATGTCCGATGCAGGTCTTTACGTGACCGCGATGAGGCACCAACGACTGGCGACCTTGATCGAAGCGATCAAACCTTCCCTCTAACGGGCGTTAGTCGATCAATCGGACGCGCACATCGCAGTCCAAGAGGAACTCCCGGACCCGGTCCCATTCTTCGTAAGGTTCACCGGTTGCAACCACTTCGGAGATCCCCGAATTCGCTATGAATTTTGCGCATCCGAAGCAAGGTACGCCGGTGATGTAGATGGTTGCACCTTCGCGCTCCGTCGGGGACGAATAAAGGATCGCGTTCGCTTCCGCGTGGATAGCGATGCAGTTGTCGTGGCCCCAACCGCTTGCCGCGTCCGAACTTGCCCGGGGGCAAGCGCCTTCGTCACAATGTGCGTGCCCGGAGGGTGGTCCGTTGTACCCGGTCGAGCAGATACGTCGATGCCTCACGATCACGGCTCCGTGCTGCCTGCGTATGCAATTCGACCGGCGCGCGGTCTCCCGGGCGATGTTCAGGAAGTAGCGGTCCCAGTCCGTCAGCCTCGTGTGCTCTTGGGTCCCAGGGTTAGTCACCGACGCAGCTTATCTTTGGGCCCATGATGTCTGGAGACCTAGCTACCGAAGTCCTTCGCGACCTGCTCCGTTCTGCTTGGATCGTTGAGAAGAGCCGGGCCACCGTTTACGCGAGCTGGGCGAGCATCGATGCCGCTTTCGAAGCCTCCGTGGGCAACGCCGACGCCCGCGCGGCTTTGGTCGAGGAGGCACTCGCCGAGATGGGTCGGGAACCGGATAGGGCCCTGGTCGAGGACCACGCGGGGTGGATCCGATCCCTGTTGGGCGACCGCCCGGATGGGACGCCTCTGAGCCCGATGTTCATGGTGCGCATCGCCGACTGGGTGGACGCTCATGCAGGTCCTTTCCTCGGCCCCCGATCGGACAAGTTGCATGCGCTCGGTGAGACCGAGCGAGAACGACTCGTATTCCCGGAATCGCTGCCTCCGCCTCCCCCGCTGGAACCGTTGGACATCCCAGATATGACTTCGCCGGGTGAGGTGCTCTTCACGTTCGGGATCCTGTCGGACATGCACATCGGTTCGCCGAAAGCGACCGAACGCGTGAAGGCGGCAATCACAGAGCTGAATGCGTCCGGGGCGGAACTGGTGATCCAACTGGGCGATATCACCGACCACGGCAACAAGGATGAGTTCACCAAGGCAACTGAGGTTCTCGCCGGTTTCGACATGCCGTTCGCAACGATGATGGGGAACCACGACGTCTATTCGATCCATGAACAGCGGCTGTCGGGTCGCGAGTACTACGGGAACGCTTTCGGGCGAGAGCCGGACGGCGTGGTCCTTGAGCACAAAGGCTTCAAGTTCGCGGTCCTCGACTCGATCGAACACGGTGCTTCGCCGTTCAGTCCATTCGATCTTGTGAGTGGGAAGTTCCTCGACGGAGAAAAGGGCGGCGCGGTTGTGCGCGGTTCCCTCACTCCCCCACAGCACGAGATACTCGCGGATCTCGCGTCGCCGGGTGGAGGGCCGGGGTTCGTGTTCCTTCATCACCCCGTGCAGCCGTTCACTGCCTTCCCCCCTGTGCTCTTCGGCTTACGTGACGAGGATTCGGGACGGTTGCACGCCACGGTCGATTCCGGAAACGTGTGGGGGGTTTTCGCCGGCCATACGCATCGCAATGCGCGAAGCCGCGATTACGACGGCGTGCCGTGCCAAGAGGTCGCGATCCCACGGGAGTTCCCTCACGGATACGCGCTGGTCGATGTGTGTGCCGAGGGTTACCGCTACAGGTTCCGTCAGCTCAACGATGGACAGCTCGACGAGAGCTTCGAGAGCCCAGGGCTGATCCAGAGCCGTTACAGCGCGGGAGAAGGTGACGCACTCGCTTTCGTCTGGAACAAGCCCGGCTAATCGTCGGACTGAACGTGCGGGGTTGTGAGCTTGCGTGCCGCGAACCGATAGAACGGTGGAGCGAGCAATTTCGGCAACTGGAACAGGTAATAGAAACGAGGCACGACCCGTTGCTTCTTGCCTCGTGAGGCCGCGACCCGGATCGCTTTCGAAACGTCGCCCTGGCTCCCGAGCGCGAACTTCAAGATCGGATGACTCAATAGCGTCTCTTGAGGGAAACCTTCGGTCGGGATCGGGCCCGGTTCCACGAGGCTGACCGAGATCCCTCTCTCCTCGAGATCGAAGCGCACCGATTCGCTCCATCCCACGACAGCGAACTTAGAAGCGACGTAGGCCGAGCTATGCGGGAAAGCCAGCCGGCCCGCCATCGAAGCGACGTTGACGATGTTCGACGGTGCCGAAGCCTCGAGTAGATCCAGCAGGTGAGCCGTGCAATAAACCGTCCCCAGATAGTTGGTACGGATGACATCCTCGGTGGCGTCGAGGGTGTCTACCCCTTGGAACTCACCGCCCCGTGAGAAACCGGCGTTGTTGATCAAGACGTCGCAACGCCCGTAGGTGTCCCGCACGAAGGTGGCGAGTTCGCTCACTTGAGCCCGGTCCGAAACATCGCACTGGAACATCGAATGCCCCCGCTCGGTACCTCCAAGCTCCTCTAATAGACCCGCCAGAAGCTCTTGCCTCCGGGCGACGATGCAAACCTTGGCACCATCGGCGGCGAGCTCGATCGCGGTGCGCTTCCCGATCCCGCTGGAGGCACCGGTCAAAACGCACACCCTGTTTCGCAGCCCCATCATTTCCTCCTCAGAAAACGGACGGTCACTCTCGGTTTCGATGCCGCCACTGTGGGTACCAATGGAGCCGAGGGAACAACTTCAAGAAATAGGAGATGCAGATGTCAGAGCTTCTGGTGTTCATCGTTGTTGGTCTCATCGTAGGGGTCATCGCTAGGGCTTTGATGCCTGGCAAGGATCCGATCGGGATCCTCGGGACGATCGTGGTCGGGATAGTCGGTGCGATCGTCGGCGGCTACGCCTGGCGGGCCCTCTTCGGAAACTCGGAAGACGTTGAGTGGATCGGCTCGATCATCGTGGCCATGGCACTCCTGTGGGTGTACCGCAGGATGACGGTAGGCCGCACTTCTTACTGATATCCCCCCGCCCAACCGGTCGGACCCGCGACTGACCGGCCCGGACGAAAAGAAAAAGCCCCCGCCACGCCCGGGGGCTTTTTCTTTTGCCCTAGCATCCCCTGATGCACCCAGCCGATCCGAACGACCCAAAGGTTGCGCTCGTTGTTGCCGCTGCTGCTCATGCCGGCGTAGTCATAGAGCCCGTCGTGTTCGACAACGACACGAGAACGTCGGCCGATGCGGCCGCAGCGATCGGTTGCGACGTCGCTCAGATCTGCAAGTCGCTGGTGTTCGAAGCCGAAGGCCGGCCCGTACTTCTTCTACTTTCGGGAGCCGATCGAGTGGACCTCGCCAAAGCCGCCGAGGCCGCAGGCGTCGACCATCTCGACCGCGCCGATATCGAGGCGGCGAAACGAGCCACCGGATTCACGATCGGTGCCACTCCTCCGTTCGGACATGCCACCGAAGTAGAGGTCTTCATGGACCGAGGACTCACGAAGTTCGAAGTCGTGTGGGCCGCCGGCGGCCGACCCGACAGCGTGTTCCCGATAAGCCCCGACGATCTAGCCACGGCCTCGGGGGCCGCGCTGGTCGACATCCGCGAGTAAACGCACATCCAAGATAGGAATTCGACATGGCGATAACACCCGACACCAAGGACTGGACGTGGGTACTGGAACGTGTGTGCCCGGAGTGCAACTACGACGTCAGGTCTTTTCCTCGAGAGAGGACCAGCACCCTTATCCGCCAGGCCGCGGCTAAGTGGAAAGAAGTGCTCTCACAACCCGACGTAAAGAAACGCCCCTCAGAGGATGTCTGGTCTCCACTCGAGTACGCCTGTCACATCCGTGATGTCTTCGAGCTCTACAACGAACGACTCCGCCGGATGCTCGAGGAGAACAACCCGAAGTATGAGAACTGGGATCAGGACGTCACTGCGATCGAGAAGAGGTACGGCGAACAAGATCCAGCCACGGTTGCGAAGGACCTAGAAGCGGTCGCCGGAGTGCTGGCAGCGCGCTTCTTCACCGTCGACGGTGGGCAGTGGTCTAGAACGGGAACCCGCAGCGACGGCGCACACTTCACCGTCGAGACCTTCGCCCGCTACCTCATCCACGATCCGTACCACCACCTCCACGACGTAGGAGCGTTACAAGCTGACGAATAGCCGCGTCGTTCTTCGGGATGTTGAGGAACGGGATGTTGCGATCTTCTTCGAGTACCAGGCGGATGAAGTCTCGGTGACGATGGTGGGATTGCCGGCCCGGGATCGAGAAGCGCACGTCGCTCACTGGGCCAAGCTCCTCGCCGATGACACGATCGTTAACAAGACGATCGAGTTCGACGGGCAGGTAGTGGGCAACATCGGCTGTTGGGAGAACGAAGGCGAGAGGCTTGTCGGCTACTTCATCGCCAGGAGCCACTGGGGCAAAGGGATCGCTACGGCCGCCTTGCGCGGGCTCCTAAGCGAGGTAAAGGAGCGTCCCCTATTAGCCCACGTAGCGACCCACAACCTCGGTTCGACGCGCGTACTTGAGAAGTGCGGCTTCACGATGGTCGAGGGCAGTCTCCATACCGGGGATGACGGGATCGAGGAGATGCTCATGAAACTGGAAACCTTCTAGGGACGGGTTGGATAGAAGCAGGCACCCAGCGTGTACTCCCCGTCGATCGCGTCGTAGAGATCCAGACAGTTACCGGTCCTAGGACCCGTGATCTCCACGACATACATCGGTTCGTTGTAGCGATTGAAATGAGGATTCACGAGATCCACTTCACCGAGATGAACACTCAGCACCTCCCATGAAGGATGCCGAGAAAGGCGTTGCTCCAATCGCCTACTGAAAGCATCGTTCGACATCACGTCGACGGATCCGGGGAGCGGATTGAGGAGTATCTCCCTTTCCTCCAACAGGGCACTCGTCTCAACGAAGCCTAATAGGACTGGTTTAGCAGGCGGAGACGGACTCCGGCGGATCGTTGACGAGCGAGGTTCTCGCACTTCACCAGTGTCGCAAGCTGAGAGAGCGAACGCCCACCAGCAAGAGCGCGACCAAAGAGCCAAATCCCGACATACATCTAGTACAACGCGGAGCGGACTCCGGTTCCAACGCTCACACACTGAACTCACATAGCCGCGAGAACCTCAGCTTGAGCGGGCTTCGATCTCGAAGGGGTTGTCTCTGTAGGCGTGGCCGCCGGTCAGTTTTGCTTTGAGGGAGGCCAGGGGGTACGCGACGAACAGCACCGGCCCCCAGTTCTCGTACTGGCGAACGTGTACGAGCTCGTGTCGCATCGTGGCCGGATCGAGCTCATCGACGGAGAGCACGACATGCCCGAGAGTGATCGCTCGGAAGCGCCACCCCAGTTTCTTCGGCCAGCGAGCTCCCTCGGCCAACACAACTCCTCTCGTGAAGTACACATCGTCGAAGAACGGAGACAGCGCGACGCCGACGAGAGATGCCGGAGCAGCCCACAGATATCTAAGCGCTTTCATCCCTCGCAACTATAGGAGTCGCGCATCCGGGCGGCGATAAGGTGGCCCGATGCTTGTTGCCGTCTGTCACTCGGACAAAGGTTGGTCGAAGGTCGATGACCTCGACGAGCTTTCCGACCTCCGGAAAGAGACCGGCAACCTTCTGTGGGCCGAAGCCGACGTCCGTGACCTCACCCCACAGGACATCAGCCTGATCGCCGAGGAGTTCGGCCTCGATCCGCTAGCAGTCGAAGACGCCTCGGCCCCCAGGCAGCGCCCCAAGCTCGAGCGCTACTCGAATCACCTTTTCATGACGTTGCACCAACTGGATGAGTCAGACGATCAGTTGGAACCACGGCAGCTTGGTCTTTTCATCGGGGAGCAGTACGTACTCACGATCCATCACGGAGCGGAGCGCACGATCGAAACCGCCAAGGAACGATGGAGAGAGACGTCCCAGCAACTGACGAGCACCGGCCCTTCCCACCTCATCCACACGATCCTCGACGCCATCGTGGACGAGTACCAGCTGTACGCCGATGGCCTCGAGGACGAGATCGAAGGTCTCGAGGACATCGCATTGGAGGATCCCCGCATCCCCATCCAACGCAAGCTGTACTCCGTCAAGCAGCGCTCGGCGCGGTTGCGGCGTTTCGCTCTTCCCGTCGGTCGAGTCGTCGAGGACCTTATGGATGTCGACGAGATGAAAGACCTGATGCCGGACGAAACAAAGAATCTGTATCGAGACGTTTCCGACCATGTGATCCGGATGACGGCTCAGCTGCGCAACGTCGACGACCTCACGCAGGCCGTTCTCGACCTGGTGCGTGGGGGCCAAGCAGAGGCTCTAGGGGTTCAGGGCCGTAGATTGAGTGCCTGGGCTGCGATCTTCGGGGTAGGAACACTCATAGCCGGTGTCTACGGCATGAACTTCGCTCTCGTTCCCAAAGAAGGATCGTTAGGCGGCTTCTGGTTTGCGGTTGGCCTGATGGCGGTAACAGGTCTCGGTATGTACACCTACTTCAAGAAGAAGGGTTGGCTCTAAGAGCGATCCTGCTGTCGCTGCTGCTGATCGCCAGCGGCTGCGGGATCCCGCGTGACCCAGAAGGTTCCCTCGATCGCATCCAGGAGGGAACGATGAGGGTCGGAGTTACCGACAACCCCCCATGGGTTGATCTTTCTGCAGCATCGCCTACAGGCATCGAGGTGGCCATTGTCGAGGAGTTGGCCGGCAACCTTCGCGGACATCGAGTGGGTCGAGGGATCCGAATCTGACCTCGCCGAGGCCGTGCACCTCCTCGAGTTGGATCTGCTGATAGGTGGACTGACATCTGAGTCACCGGTTGCCCAACTAGTAACGCTCACTCATCCCTACTACACGACGAGCGGCCCGCATGAGTCCGACCAGGTGATGGGTGTAACGAACGGCGAGAATGCATGGCTTACCTACCTCGAGAGATTCCTCTTGCGGAACGAGGCTCTCGTCGAGCGGCTCGTCGAGGAAGCCACACCATGAGCGTTACTCGACCCTTCGAGATGCCATCAGAAAAGGACGCGATCCTAAAGAAAGCGATCCGTCTGGAGCGTTGGACGATCGCCTATCTGATCTCAGCGATCTTCTTCATCTATCTCACCCTCGGTTCTTCACAAGCAATGAAGACGGCGTGGTTCGAGGATCTATTGAGCCTTACTCCGTCGATCGCCTTCTTGATCGCCAACCGAGTTCGCAACCGTCACCCGAACAAACGATTCCCCTACGGGTACCACCGCGCCGTTTCGATCGGATTCCTCGTGTCGTCGGTCGCACTCTTCGGGATGGGCGCGTTCCTGATGTACGACTCGGTTACTAAGCTGATCTCTTTCGAGCATCCATCGATCGGGTTGGTTCAGCCTCTTGGTATCGCTCCAACGTGGCTCGGCTGGTTCATGATCCCGGCCTTGTTGTGGTCGGCGATCCCGATCGTCTTCATCGGCAGGGCGAAGGTCAAACTCGCACGACAACTCCATGACAAGGTTCTCTATGCGGATTCTGCGATGAACAAGGCTGACTGGCTGACCGCTCTCGCCGCGATAACCGGGATACTCGGCATCGGCCTGGGTCTCTGGTGGGCGGATGCCGTTGCAGCGATGGTGATATCTGCAGACATCCTTCATGACGGCAAGAAGAACATGGGGGCCGCGGTCTCCGACCTCATGGATAGCGTCCCTACCCTCGTCGATCGCTCCCAGCTCGATCCCCTGCCAGCACGACTCGAGACCGAGCTTTCGAAGCTGGACTACGTGGGGGCAGTCCGAGTTCGGATGCGGGAAGAGGGGCACGTGTTCTTCGGGGAAGCCTTCGTTGTGTTCAAAGATCATCAACGGCTGAACGAGAGGACCAGCGAGCTGATCGGGGTAGCCGAGCGCCTCGACTGGAGAGTCCACGATCTCGTCGTCTCTCCCGTTGAGTCTCTTGAGCACCTGCCGGATTCGCCCGATACCGACGCTGCCGAGGCCAGCAGCTGAGCGCTGTTACTCTCTACCTCATGGCTGAAGGAAAACAGAAGAAGGTCACGCAGAAGATCCATCTAGACGTCTACACGACCAGCCCTGATGGGAAGCTCCGCAAGTCCTACGCCGGCGAGGTGAGGCGCTTGCAGAAGCTGGGGTTCCGGGAAGTGGACCGCAAGATGGCCGGCCGCGAAGACCACTACAAGATCACTTTCGAACGCGAGGTCGACCGGTACCCGGGAGTTCCGCTCCCCTCGGTACACCCTCACATCTAGGCAGCTATTCGCCCGGCAACCAAAGCCGGCTGCGTGTTCCTACGAAGGGGTTCGACTCTTTCTCCGCGCCTATCGTCGTCGTCGGCCCGTGCCCTGGGTAGACGATCGTCTCTTCGTCCAGCCCGAACAGCTTGCTTCTGATCGCATCCAGGAGTAGCTGCCCATCGCCGCCCGGTAAGTCCGAGCGTCCGATCGAACCTGCGAAGAGCGTGTCGCCGGCAAACACGGCGCCGGTTCCAACCAGAGAGATCGAGCCCGGGGAGTGCCCGGGCGTGTGAAGGATCTCCAAGCTGACCGCGCCCGCGACCAGGCTGTCTCCCTCTTTGGGTTTCGTGTCGATGTCCGGAGGCGGTGGAAGCTCAACTCCGAGGAACATCCGACCCGATTCTTGCAACCAAGACAGCACGGGTTCGTCGCCTTGATGCAGGTAGAAGGGTGCACCCGTTGCCTCGCGCAGCGCCTCGGCCGCCAGTACATGATCGAAGTGCGCGTGGGTCGCCACGATGGCCGTGATCGTTAACCCTTCTGCCTGGATGATCCCCAGAAGATCCTCCGCATCGCCGCCCGGATCGATGACGATCGCTTCGAACGATGCCTCGTCGCCGACGATGTAGCAGTTGCACGCGAGTGGCCCGACCTGTCGGTGGGCGAAGAGTTTCATGTCGATGAGATGTCTGGGACCTTGTGCCGTACATCCCGGACCATCCATCCGATGAAACCGGCTACCAGAGCCCATGCGAACGCGAGTAATAGGAGCGTCCAAGGATCGGGTGCGACCTTTCCGAATCCTCTCGCCCGTACGAGCCCGGCCCCCAATCGCGTTTCGGAAAGAGCTGCCAGTTCGAAAAGACAGACGGCATACAGAACAGCCGCCCCAACAAGGATGTGCACGATTCGCCCGCGATCCTTGGTGTTTCGTCGTGCCGAGAAGCCTCCGACCAAACAGGCGACCACCGGTATGGCGATCAATAGGAAGGCGTACCACGGAGGTCCCGACGACCCCCAATCGAATAGCGAGATCTCGTCAAGTGTGCCGATCGCCTTTCCGCCGGACGTGACCTGAGCTCCAACGTCGACCGGAGCACCATGCGCGACGGTCAGGATGGCTGTGACCACGTTGGGTCCGAAGGCGACGAGATAGATCAACGAGGCGCCGGCCTCCCCCGCCTCCAGGTCTCCCGTCGGCCGTCCTTCAAGGAGTCCGGCGATGATCCAGGCGAGACCTGCCAGCATCCCCAGCACCCAAACGGAGGCGAGCATCGTCCCCGCAGCGGCGATGACCTCGAACGCAACTCGGACCCGAGCCTTCAGAGCGGCCATAGCGTCTCGAACGTGCTGCCGCAGAGGTTTCAGAGCCTGAAGCCCACCCAGCATCCCGAAGATCGATCCCCACAGGAGACCGAGGAAGAACGCACTCGTTGCGTCGGCCCTTATCGGTGTGTCCCCTCCGATCCGGAAAACCAGAGCGCACACCCAGCACAACAGGGCGAAGGGGATCGCGATCTTGGCTCCATCGAGGGCGGCAGCTCGCAGCGTTGAGGCAGGCCCCGTGCGCACCGTTCGCGGAGCGCTCCACACGAGCGCCCAGCCGACCAGACCGAGTGCCCCGAGGGGCAACGCGGAGACCGAAAGATCCCCAATCTCGATCGGAACGCCAAGAACCCCGACGCCGACCATCACGATCCCCGCGAAGATCGACGGGGTCGAAGCGTCTTCTCCCAGGAACGAGTACTGAAGCTTCGCGGCAGCTACCAGCAAAGAGCCGCAGGCAACCATGACCAGGAGAGATAGGAAAGCTCCGGCTATGAGGTCGATCCAGCCGTGACGACGGAGGGCGCGTGGCACGGAGCTTGCGAGTTCACTAAGCGGCGGCTCATCTACGAGCGTGCGCTCGACCACGTCCGGGTTGTCCAACTCGGTCGTCGCTTCACCGCCGATAGGCGAAACCAGTGACTTCCCGCAGTGGGGACAGAAAGAAGGTCTCTGCTCTCGGATGGCGGTTCCGCAGTGAGGACACTCCATAGGGCGAGCATCCTAAACTTGTCACGTGGTCGAACCCCGCGTGAAGCTTTTCAAGCTGCTGGAAACGGCAGACAACTATGTGAAATACGCGTGGCCCGAGAATCGACAGCGAGCGGTCGAGAGAGCTCGAAGGCGCTACGAGAAAGCGCGCCTGCTCGCGGTGCAGGAGGGCGACACCGAGACTCTCGGCTTGATCGATCTCCGCCTCGACGATCTGAAACGACTCGTGACGCTACCGGAAGAATCAGCTGCCCCGAGCGATGCTGTAACAACGGATTACCGTGGGATACAAGGGTCAGCTCTGCCGGAACATGCACAAGATCGCGTTCCGCCCGGCCAGCGATTGACTCCTCGCTGGCCGGTTCTTCACAGCGGGCCAATACCGCGTTTCGACGAAACCAAATGGCGATTGTCGATCACGGGCGAGGTCGAAGCCACGATCGAGCTCACCTATCAAGAGCTCAAAGATCTCGGACCGGTCCAGATGCGATCGGATTTCCATTGCGTCACGGGCTGGAGCAAGCTCGACAACGTGTGGGAAGGCATCAAGACGGCGACCCTTCTCGAACTTGCACGGCCGACCGACAAGGCACGATTCGTAAGCGTCGGTGCCGAGTACGGCTACACGGCGAACCTGCCTATCGACGTGCTCCTGGAAGATGACGCCATGGTCGCCTGGGGACACAACGGAGCTGATCTGGAACCGAAGCACGGCTTTCCTTTACGTCTGGTGATCCCGAAGCTCTACGCGTGGAAAAGCGTGAAATGGGTGACGGGGTTCGAGATGCTCGATCGTGACCGAAGGGGTTTCTGGGAGCTCCGCGGGTATCACAACACCGCGGATCCGTGGCTCGAGCAGCGTTACAGCTACCAGGAATAGATGACAGCCCTCGCCCCCGGTTTCAAGGTCGGCCACTTCACGAACTCCGACGCCCTAACTGGATGCACGGTGATCCTGCCACCACCCGGCAATGTCTCGTCGTGTGACATCCCGGGATCGTCGCCCGGGTCGCGGGAGATCGAATCACTTCACACCGACAAGAGGCTCACCGAGATCCACGGATTGCTGTTCACGGGAGGAAGCGCGTGGGGGCTGGGTGCGGCAGACGGTGTGATGGAGTGGCTCGCCGAGCGCGGCGTCGGCTACAAGGTTGGGCCGATAACGATCCCGATAGTTCCAACCACGGTCGTCCTCGATATCGGCGTCGGTGATCCGAACGTTCGCCCTGGACCCGCGCAAGGACGACTCGCATGTGACGCGGCCACCGAGGCTGGCATCGCCACCGGCCGCGTTGGAGCAGGCACTGGTTGCACCGTAGGCAAGTGGGCCGGGCGCGAATTCATGGCACCGGGCGGCATCGGTATAGCAAGCGCAACACAAGACGGCTTGACGGTCTCGGCACTGGCGGTCGTCAATGCCGTCGGAGACATACTCGATCGCGACGGTTCGGTGATCGTGGGAACCAGCAATCCCAACCCTCAGTACCTCCCGCCTGGGCGACCAGACGACCTAACCACCAACACTGTGCTCGCAGTGGTGGCGGTCGAAGCGAAACTGGACAAGCGGGATGTTCGCTTCCTAGCCACACGCGGATCGGACGGGATCACGACGTCGGTCCGTCCGGCACACACGCGTTACGACGGCGACGCCGTCTTCGCGATAGCCGCTCCCCCACGCAACGACCAGTCGACAGCCGACCTCGATGTACTGGGTTTCCTAGCGACCGAAGCGGTGGCCGAAGCCGTACGCAACGCGGTTCGCTAAGTCGATTGAGATGACGATCTTTCCGAACTGATCCCCGGCAGCGAGGTGCTTGAGGGCCTCGGGGGCATCCGAGAAAGAGAAGATCCGATCGATCGTCGGGCGCAACTCGAGTCCCGTGACCATCCGCAGCATGTTCGAGACATCCGACACCGACCCCATGGTCGAACCGATCAACTCGAGCTGGTCCCAGAACAATCTCCGAACGTTGAACGTTGCCTCGGCCCCCGCAGTAGCTCCAGAAATAACGACGCGACCGCCCTTCCGCAGAGCGCGCATCGAGGCATCGACGGTCGGTCCGCCGGCCGAATCGACAACGAGGTCCACTCCGCGCTTGGAGGTGACCTTCCTTATCGCTTTGCCCACATCCTCGGCTTTGTAGTTGACTCCCCCATCCGCGCCCATCTCGACGGCACGCTTGAGTTTGTCGTCGGATGACGACGTCACGTAGACACGTCCCGCGACCGGAAGCGCCAGCTGCAAGTAGCGAAAGCGCGAGCCCACCGCCGATACCAGTGATGAGCACCCATTCGCCTGGTTGCATACGGCCCTTCGTGAACAACATCCTGTAAGCGGTGATGAATGTCACACCCAGCGCAGCCGCATCGGTGAATGAGAGATGGTCGGGGAACGGGAACACATTGGCGGCAGGAACGCTGATCTTCTCCGCGACGGTTCCGTTGCGATGCTCGCCGAGCATCTCGAAGTTCGCACACTCCGACTGTTCGCCGCTCCTGCAGCGCTCGCACTCCCCACAAGAAAGTGCGGGGTTGATGATCACCTTGGTCCCCGGTCGAAGCCCTGTGACCCCTTCGCCGACCTCAAGGATCTCGCCGGCACCGTCGGCACCCAACACGAACGGGAAGTTGATCTCGAAGGGGAGAGAACCTCCCGCCGTCCAGAGGTCGAGGTGGTTGAGGGCCGCGGCCCGCAATCGCACTACTACCTCGCCTCGACCCGGAGTCGGGTCGGGAACCTCCATGATCCGAGCGCTCTCGACGCCCTTCTGATCTTCGATCGCCAAAGCCTGCATCGACTCAGTGTCGCACCCCGTCGCTAGCCTCGAACTCGACCGCAGAACTCCGGGTGCGTGGGAGGTTTCCATGGCCCGCAAGAAACAGAAGAGCAAGTCGCCGGAATGCAAGACCTGCGGCAAGCGCATCTACAGGCCGAAGGATTGGTCCGTGGGCGCCGCCGTCCGGAAGCACTACTGGAAGTACCACCCCGAGGTCATGCGAGGTGAGAGCTGATGAGCCGCGTAGAGATGGCACCACCGGATCTTGGCGACCTCGTTGTCGTTCTACTCGCGGGAACCCTTGCAGGACTACGGGATCGTTTGGCCAGCGACGGCTTCGAACGCGCCTCGGATGTAGTTGCCGATCTGGTCGAGGTCGCCGACGACTACGTAACGCGTCTTAGGGTCTAGATCTGTTGTCTTCGAAGAGGTCTTCGTCGGTGAGTTCGGAGCCGAAACGCGGCAAGTGGAGGGTCTCGAAGAAGACCTCGCCTTCGTCCACGACCCTGCGGACCTGACGCTGCCTGGCATTGAGGCGGTTGGACCCGGTCTTGATCTCTAGGAAGACCACGCGGCGAACCTCACCGGTGTCCATCCCATCGAAGATCACGAAATCGATCGGCCCGCCGCCGATGAAGCGCGCGTCCTTCGGATCGAAGCGTTCGTAGAAATCCGGGAGAAGGGGGGCTAGCTGGTCGGCGACCTGACCGCCCTTGGTCAAGCGACTTCCTTGGATCGCCGACCTCCGGTGGTCGTCGATGTCATCTTGCGAGTACCGGTAAGTGGCGCGGTAGACCGCGTGGTTGACCGCCTGGAGCACGATAACGATGACGGCCACCACCAGGGCTGTAACGATCAGCGTCTGCACGATGGGCCTCCCTCTCGGATATCTCCTAGCCGGCCGGAACCCGCAGCCGGTGCCATCGTTAGTAAAGGCAAGGCGATAGCGCTCGCATCCATCGCTCGACCCTAGGCGAGGGGTGTGACGATTCTGAGGATTATCCTGGCCATGATGCGCTTCCAAAGGGCCCTCGTCGGGCCCGTGATCCTGTTGTTGATCCTCGGCCCGGCTGCGGTGGTGGGCCGCGGCCCTGCGCGCGCCCAGACAGCAGGATGCACCCAGCCCACCGGCCAGGAGCCGTCGGGCCCCACCGACATCTCTGCTGTGTCCGGCAATCAGGAACTAACGGTCGCCTTCAACCCGGACGCAACGATCACCGCCTTCAAGTGGCCCTCGCCCTCCTACTACGACCAGATCAAGTACCGAACGACCGACAGGTCAGAACCATTCATGGGAGCGCAGCCCAACGAGGGATCGTTCATCGGACTCGCTTGGAAACCTCGAAGCGAAGGCACCGGCTGGGAGTTCGCGTGGCTACGCGAATGGAACTCGAAACAACGGTTCACAGACGACGACACCGACGAAGTGGTCACGACCTTCACGAATGCGAAGCACGGGATCAAGGCGAAGGTCGCCGATGTTGTTGCCGAGGATTCCGCCACGATGCAACGTGACATCACCATCAGCCGCACACGCTCATCTGCGGTGAACCGGATACGCATATTCGCGTTCGCCAACTTCAACCCCGTCTTCTCGAAACTAAGGAACCAGCCGGTCGCAGACTGGTGCACTGAGGAAAGCAACGATTCCGGGGCAACCTTCATTCGCAAGAACCACGCCGTTGTGCACGCTCGGAGCGGCCCGGACCAATCCACCGGCGAGAACTCCAGCGTCGCGGTCGCGTTCGGCTTCGACGAGCGCAGCGGCGGTCACGAGGTCGGCGACGACACCTACGAAGCTGGGGCGGCAGGACAAAGTGCCTACGACGATGCCGTCGATGGCACCCTGTCGGGTTCCCCATCAGCTTCCGGCCAAGCCGATGCCGCATTGTTCATCGAACGCAAGCTCAAGTTCAAGCGATCGACTAGGGCACGCGTGGTGATGGCCGCAGCCGACACGCAAGAGGCCGCGTTGAAAGCCTTTCGAAAGACAGCCGGTCGGTCACTTCAGCAGGTTCGCACGGCCAAAAGAGACTGGTGGAGCGACTGGTTGCAAGGTGCGGCCCTTCCAAAAGATGCTCCGGCAGTTGTGACACGCTTATCGAAGCGCGCGCTGATCTCTGTCAGACAAGCGACAGATCCGTCGAGCGGTTTGATAGCGACGTCGATAGGCACACAGCCACCGCTGGCACTCGATTGGGTAAGACACGGTGCGTACATCAACCAAGCCCTCGAGGTGGCCGGCCATCCCGAGATGGTGCTGAAGCACAATCAACGGTACGCGTCGCTGCAAGCAACGACCGTCAGCAAACCTCTTGGCGGCGAGACAACTCCGACAAGTAACTGGTCGCAGAACTATTACGGCGACGGAGTCGTGGGCGGAACGATCCCATACGAGATCGACGCAACCGGATTCGGCATCTGGGCACTGTATGAGCACGCGCTATTCGAAGACTCCGACTATCTCAACACAGCTCTGATCTACGAAGCGATCCAACGTGCCGCTCACTACCTCACCGACCTTCCCCCTTCCGGTTGCCGCGACCTTGCAACAGGTCTTCAGTGCACGGCGAACGAGGAAGACAACCCGAACCCGTCACAGACGCTTGTCGGCGCGCAAGCCGCCTGGCTCGGTTTGGGGGCTGCCGTTGAAGCAGCCATCGACCGAGATACTCCGGACTCCATCGTGAACGCGGAGAAATGGCAGGCAAGACGAGACGAGTTGAAGGCTGCGATCGATGCCAATTTCTTCAACGAGGAATGCACTTGCTACACGAACGACTACGAGACAGGCGGCACCCTTCTCTGGCCGGTCGGGTTGCTCGAGCCCAGCTCCGATGCCGCGCAGGCACAAGCAGAAATCAATTTCGAACACATGGATGCTGCGATGAACGGAGTTGACACGGCCGGAGGCATGGAGGCACGCGCTCTACTCGGGAATGCTCACGTTTGGTCCACGGCCCTCGATATCGCTCGGTTACGAGAGGCACTTGTATGGATAGCGAGGAACACCACCACAGAGGGAACGGGGTTGCTCGGCAGCGCATGGATGCTTTACCCGCCCGGGTCCGATGACGCACAGATCATCGCGATGGAGGGTCAGCCTCACAACTTCCACGGTGCCATGTACTACCTAGCTGCTTTAGAGGCTTACGGGGTCGAGCGCTAGGCACGCTAGATCCCCGATGTTGTCACCGTGTCGAACGGTTCCCCCCGAGCTGGCACCGCGTAGATCTTGATCTTCTGATCGTCCACGGAGATGTAGAGGAAGTGGTACCGACTCTCGCACTTCGTGACGGTCACTGCGTGCCGACAGCCGTTCAAAGAAGCTCCGCCCCCACCCGTGACGATGTAGCGAACGCCGCCCACCGGCTTGCTGAGCGAATAGACGTGGTCATGACCATTGAGCACAAGATCCACGCCGCGTTTCGCGAACAGCTCCGAAAGCCTCTCCGCGAATCCTGGAGTCGGTCCGTGACTGTCACCGGCCGAGAAGACCGGGTGATGGAAGAGGACGATCGTCCAGCGGTCCCCTTCCTCGGCCCTCGTGTGGCGCCGCAACCATCGCATCCTCATCGCATTCGAGTCGGCGATGACGAACCGCACACCTTGCTTGCGAACCACGTAGTTGCGCGCCCGGATGCCGAAAGCGGGTTCGTCGAGCTCCGGCCGCCCGTTGTCCGTAACGATGTCGTGGTTGCCGAGCGCCGCGTGCCACCTAACCCCCTCCTCTAAGAGACAGTCGTACGGCTCGAAGAACGCCTCGTCGAAGGCGCTTGGTTGGCCAGATGGGTAGATGTTGTCGCCGGTCGTAAATACATGATCGAAGGGATGCTTCTGGCGCCAGCGACACATCCTGTCGGCAACATCGAACTGACCGTCGAGAGCCGAACCCCAGTCACCGATGGCGACGAACGCGAAAGAGCCGTCTCCGATGGGGGGAGTCGGGCTGGGTGAGGCGGTCGGGGAAGGGCTCCCGCTAGCCGCTTGCGTGGGACCGTCTCCTTTCGAAGCGCACGCTCCGAGAAGAGCCAACCCCACGATCAGCACGGCGACCCTCTTCAATCCATCCCCCTCACGAGCGGAACGAAGCGAGCCGGAGACACCAAACCTCGCTGCACTACTTCGCTTCCCTCCCTAACGAATTTCAAGACGTCGTCCCTACCCCCGGACCTAACGGGGATAACCAGACGCCCGCCATCGGCAAGTTGCTGCAACAGTGGCTCGGGCACGGACTCGGCCGCGGCCGCCACCACGATGGCGTCGTATGGGGCCTCCGGTTCGTATCCGTTCCAACCATCACCCGTATGGACACTTACGTTGGTGAAGCCGTTCCTTTCTAGGTTCCGAATCGCGGTGTCGACGAGTTCGGGCCAGCGGTCGATCGACACGACGAAGCGCGCCAGATCGGCCAGCAGCGCCGTCTGGAACCCAAATCCAGTACCGACCTCGAGAACCTTGTCGTCTGACCCGGGGGCGGCCGCGTCGATCATCATCGCTATCAAGCTGGGTTGGCTGGTCGTCTGTCCGTGCGGGATCGGGACGGGTCGATCCGCATATGCCTCCGAGACGAGTTCTGCGGGCACGAAATCCGCCCTATCTATGCGTCCGAAGGCCTGGGCGATGCGGGCATCGCGCAAACCGAGCGCCTCTATCGCTTGTGCGAGCCCGTCGAAGCTCCGAGGCATGGTGCCAGCGTAAGCCGATTACCATGATGAACATGTCGCGACTCGAGCGTTTGACCGTTCTGGACGAGCTCTTCTTGCATCTGGAAGGGCCCGATACCCATATGCACGTTGGGGCTTTGGTTGTATTCGAAGGTCCGCCGCCGGACTACGAGGAATACAAGGAACAGGTCGGTCGCCGTCTCCAACTGGTTCCTCGCTTCCGACAGAAGATCGCCAACGTTCCGTTCGGTTTGGGGCGGCCCGTGTGGGTCGACGACACTCACTTCAATCTCGAGTACCACGTGCGTCAAACGGCTCTGCCTGCTCCCGGTGATGACAGCAAGCTGAAACGGCTCACCGGCAGGATCATGTCGCAGCAACTCGATCGCACCAAACCTCTGTGGGAGATCTGGTTCGTTGAGGGCTTGGCCAACGACCGTTGGGCCTTGATCTCGAAAACGCATCATGCGGTCGTCGATGGAGTTTCGGGTGTCGATCTGATGTCGGTGATGCTCGATCTGGGACCCGAGCCTCAAGTGATCGAAGCCGAACCCTGGCGACCGGAACCTGAGCCCACCGCAGACAAACTGTTGAAGGATGCGGTTGGCGAACGGATCACTTCACCCGGAGAGATCATCAGGATCGTTCAATCCGCGGTACTCGACCCAGCCAAGTTGCCCAACAAGGTCATCCAGGCTGCACGCGACCTCGGTTCGTTCGTCGGAGGATCGCTCGATTTCGCGCCGACCTCGTCCCTAAATCAACAGGTCGGACCACACCGTCGGTTCGAAACGGTTCTCACCGATCTCGAGGAGATCAAGGCTGTAAAGAACGCTCACGGTGCGACCGTCAACGATGTCGTCCTGTCGGTTGTCTCGGGAGGGTTGCGTCATCTGCTCAAAGGACGCGGCGAGCGGGTCGATGACATCGAGCTACGCGCGATGATCCCTGTATCCGTACGTGCCGACGCGGACCGCGGTGCTTTGGGCAACCAGGTCGCTTCCCTCTGGGCGACGCTTCCCATCAACGAAGCCGACCCCGTGAAGCGCTTGAAGACCGTAAGCGAGCACATGGGGAACCTGAAGAGATCGGGCCAGGCAGTCGGTGCCCAGATCCTGACCTCCCTAGGCGAGTACGCGCCGCCTACGATCCTGGCGCAGGCGTCGAGGCTCGTGTCGCGCCAGCGTGCCTACAACCTCGTGATCACGAACGTTCCCGGCCCCCAGCTTCCTCTCTACTCCGCGGGGCGGCGGATGTTGGAGATCTATCCGGTAGTTCCGCTGTCGGCCAACACGGCACTTGGTATCGCGCTGTTCTCTTACGACGGAACCATCGGCATCGGACTGCTCGCGGACTACGACACGGCTCCGGATGTCGGCGTTCTCGCGGAGGGCATCGAGAAGTCGATAGCCGAACTCCACGCCACGATCGGCTGAGGTTCTAACCCTTCTTGGAGTGCTCCCAGACGTCGTAGCGACGCCAGACCTCGATCGCGCGACGTTCTAGCTCGGCGAAGTCGCCATCGGCAGCGATGTCGGGATCGAACACCGAGTCCGCGAAACCGACGAGGTCGACCCCCGCATCGAGGTATCCCAGGTAGTTCTCGGCCGTGATCCCACCGGTCACCAGGATCTTCGTCTCGTTAAGCGGCCCGAGGACGGAAGAGATGTAGTCCGGTCCCCCCAGAGACTCCGCCGGGAAGACCTTCACCCAATCGGCTCCCGCTTGAACGGCTTTGAATATCTCGGTTGGGGTGGATGCCCCCAAGCAGACGGGAACTGACAACTCGTGAGCCGCGTCCACGATCTCGGGGATGGTGACGGGGGTCACGATGAACTCGGCCCCCGCGTCGTACGCCTCCTTGACCTGCTCCGGAGCCGTGATCGTCCCGGCTCCGACTATGGCGGCGATCCTGCCTGCAACCTCGGCGATGGCATCGGTGGCCCCCGGGCTGTTCATCGTCACCTCGACCGCCTCGAACCCACCGCGGACGGCGGCGTTCATCCCCTCGACGGCATGCTCGGGGGCCCTTGTCCGGAAGATCGCGAGCAGGTTCGCGTCCCGAAGGCGCTTGGCTCGCTGTTCGTAGAGCTTCTGATTCATGCGGGCCACGATACCTGAGGCCGGGAAACATCAGGCCTAGAAAACGCATTTCTGTCGCAGCCCGGCGATAGGTTGAGGGTCATGGATCAAACCAATGATTTCGTGGGCAGGGTCCTAGGGACCGAAGACTCCACGCCATTGGAGTTCTGGGTGGGGCTGTCGCCGGATCGATACCTCCAACTCGACGACGTTGTCGCGACCGAAAGGACACCACCGGGTGGCGAGCCGGTGAAGATCTACGGTGTCGTCTCTCAGCTCCGCGCCCGCCACGAAGGTGCTCGCTTCGATTCCGACGTTTTCCTGATCTCCGAGGGAGTCCTGCCCGGAGATATCGCCGAGTCCGCCATGATTACCGCCACGCGGGTCGAGCCAGAGGTTTTCGTTCCCCCGCTTCCCGGTGCCGGCGTACGCAAGGCCGAGGGCAAAGAACGCGACATCGCCTTGTTCTTCGACGGGATGGACAAGCGATTGCCTGCGGGACTCACGCGTGATGGCGAGCCGATCTTCCTGAACCTCGAATTCATCGATGGGACCCGCGGCGCCCACATCAACATCTCGGGCATCTCCGGCGTCGCCACGAAGACCAGCTACGCCACCTTCCTGCTGTACAGCCTCTTCAATTCCGGCTCGCTGGGTGCGGATGCCCACAACACGAAAGCTCTGATCTTCAACGTCAAGGGCGAGGACCTCATGTTCCTCGATCATCCGAACATCCAACTCACCGACGAGGACCGAGCCCGCTATCGGCAACTCGGGTTCGAACCGGGGCCTTTCGCGAGCGTGAAGTTTTATGCACCCCCCCGCGTGGGCGACAAGAATGCTGCGCCCGACGTCGCCTCTCGCTCACAAGGCGTGATGCCTTTCTTCTGGACGATCGAAGAGTTCATCACCGAGGAGTTACTCCCGTTCGTCTTCGCCGATGTCGAAGACGACCGCCAGCACTACACGATGGTGGTTCACAACGTGACCGCCAAGTTGAAAGCCGATGCCGTGCCGATCGGCGACGGCGGCATGATGATCGGTGATACCCAGGTGCGCACCTACCGCGAGCTGGTCGATCTGATCGAAACCAGCGTTCAGATCGGTGACGGTGAATGGGCAGGACCGGTGATCGGGGCCGGCACCATCAATGCGTTCGTACGCCGCCTGCACGGGTCGATCCGTCCACTCGAGCGCCTGATCCGCGGCGACGTCCCCAACTCCGGTCAACATCGTGTTCAAACCGACCGCCAAGTGACCGTTGTCGATATCCACAACCTTCCCGACCGCGCTAAGCGGTTCGTGGTCGGTGTGGTCTTGCGCCGCACCTTCGAGGAGAAGGAACGTGCCGGTTCTGCTAGGCCCCTTCTGTTCGTCGTACTCGACGAGTTGAACAAGTACGCACCCTCCGACGGATCGAGTCCCATCAAGGAGATCCTCTTGGATGTTGCCGAACGTGGTCGGTCGCTCGGTGTCATCCTGATCGGCGCTCAACAAACGGCCAGCGAGGTCGAGGGACGCATCGTGGGACAGTCCTCGATCCGAGTTGTAGGTCGACTCGATTCGGCCGAAGCGCAACGGGGGCAGTACGGCTGGCTCCGCGGTCCAGCGAAGGATCGAGCGACCATCATGAAACCGGGGACGATGATGGTCTCGCAACCCGAGATACCGGTGCCCCTAGTGCTCGAGTTCCCCTTCCCCGCGTGGGCAAGTCGCCCGAGCGAGGCCGGAGCCAACCCAGCCGCGACCGACCAGCCCGATGATCCTCTGGAAGGACTTCCGCGCGCGTGAGGTTGCTGCACACCGCCGACTGGCATGTCGGTAAGGGTCTCCAGGGACGCAGCCGTCTCGAAGAACAAGCGGCAGTGTTGGTCGAGATCGTAGACATCGCTCGCCGCGAAGAGGTTGATCTCATCTGCGTGGCAGGTGACCTCTTCGACTCGGCATCACCAACCCCCGAAGCAGAACGGGTTGTCTACCGGGGGCTCCTCGACCTCTCAAAGATCGCGCAGGTTGTGGTCGTGCCCGGCAACCACGACAGCGAGCGACGACTCGAAGCCATCTCGGCCGTTTTCGATCTCGCAGATGTGCGCATCCGCGCTTTCGTCGATCGAGAACCCTTAGAGATCACAGGCAGCGACGGAAGCACGGCGCTCGTGGCCACGCTCCCCTGGATCTCCCAACGCTACATAGTCAAAGCCGAGCACCTGATGTCTGCCGACGCGTTCGAACACGCTGCACAGTTCGGCGAGCGCTTGAGCAGGATCATCGGAGAACTCTGCGCTCCGTTCCGAGACGACACCGTGAACCTGCTAGTTGGCCACGTAACGATCGCCGGTGCGCACCTCGGTGGGGGCGAGCGCACCGCTCAGACGATCTTCGATTACTACATCCCCGCAACGGCCTTCCCAGCGAACGCCCACTATGTAGCGCTCGGGCATCTGCACAAGATGCAGAAGATGGCCGGACCGTGCCCCATTCACTATTGCGGGTCCCCCATCGACCTCGACTTCTCGGATGACGAGATGGGGCGCCACGTGATGCTCGTCGACCTGAAGCCCGGCATCCCAGCCGAGCCACGCAGCGTGGCGCTCGCATCCGGTCGCAAACTTCGAACCCTCGCCGGAACCCGCAAGCAGCTTGAGGCCCTGGTCGGCACGACCGGCGATGACTTTCTCCGGGTGATCGTCAAGGAAAAGGCCCACACGGGACTCGGCGACGAGATCCGAGAGATGTTCCCCGAGGCCGTGAAGATCGTCGTCGAGGGGACCGGTGACGAACGGGTGCTCGCCGCTCTCGAGAGAAAGGGCCTTAGCCCGCAGGAACTCTTCGAGCTCTATCTCTCCACGAAGGAGATCGACGATCCTGCACTCGTGGGCCTGTTCACCAAGCTCTACGAGGACTGCGCATGAGACCGATCGAGCTCGAGCTCTCCGGATTCACGAGTTTCCGTGAGCAAACCTTGATCGACTTCCGAGACGCTGACTACTTCGTTCTGGTCGGTCAGACCGGATCCGGAAAATCAACGGTCATCGACGCCATCTGTTTCGCGCTCTACGGGTCGGTACCACGCTACGAGAATCGCAACCTCGTCGCTCCAGTGATCACGCAAGGCCAACTCGAGGCAAAGGTGCGATTGGATTTCGAGATCGACTCGAAGATCTATACGGCCGTGCGCGTCGTTCGTCGTGCGTCCGGAAAAGGTGCAACTACGAAAGAAGCTCGTCTCGAATGCGATGGAGAAGTCATCGCAGGGAACGCCGACGACCTGACGGCCGCCGTGGCGGATCTCATCGGTCTCTCGTTCGAGCATTTCACGAAGTGCGTCGTGCTCCCTCAGGGTGAGTTCTCGCGTTTCCTGCATGACAAGCCAGCAGACCGGCAAGACATGCTCGTGAAGTTGCTCGGCATGAACGTCTACGAGCGCATGCGTCAACAGGCGTCGACATCTGCTGGTGATCTGAAGACCCGCGCGGCGATGCTCGCCGAACGCCTCGAAACGGACTTCGACGATGCGACGCCGGAAGCATTGAAAGAAGCCAAGTCCAACCTCAAGGGACTCGAGAAACTTTCCAAGCAGGTCGAAACAGCTATGCCAAAGCTCGAATCCTCGGCGCGCGAGATCGCCAGCGCAGAAACCGAGATCGATGGTTTGCGCACCTGGATCGAGAAACTTTCCGTTCTTCGGATCCCCAGTTCGATGACCGAGTTCGGTGACCAGCTCGAACGAGCCAACAAGGAGATGAACGAAGCGCAAGCTTCCGTCACAACAGCTGAGGTTGCTACGACGGCAGCTCTTGCCGTTCTCGAGACGCTGCCCGATAAGGGACCGCTCTTGGTCGCAGTCAAAGCACATCAGCGCCGCGAGGAGATGGCGGCCCAACTCGAATCAGATCGTGCCGTCCTGGCGAAAACGGAAGCCGCGGTTACCCGCGCAACAGCAACCATGCAAAAGGCAGAAGAAGCGGTCGCGGCGGCCGACCAAGCGGTTCAGCAAGCGAGAGACGATCACGCTGCACTCCACCTTGCAGCGTCGCTCGATGCGGGCGAGCCATGCCCGGTGTGTCTGCAGGTCGTAGACAAACTTCCGAAGCATCCGAAAGCGACGGCGATCGCGGCCGCCGACCGCAGCGCCGATCAAGCGCGCAAGGTTCTGCGCGACGCTTCCATTGCACTGGAGAAGTTAGCGGCCGACAGGACGGCATTATCCGCTGCCGTAGAGACACTCGACCGGCAGATCACCAGCTTGTTGGCCGACGTTGAGGCACACCCCGATCCGCAGAAGCTTCAGGCTCTCGTCGAGGAAGCTACAGCCGCGGAAAACACACTTTCTTCAGCCCGTACCAAAGAGTCGGCGACACGAGCAGACCTGAACAAGGCTCAGCAAAAGGTTCTGGCCCTTCGCGAGAACGAAGAGTCTGAACGCAGACGGTTCGAGGATCTGCGGGACTCGCTGAATCCACTCCAACCTCCAGCGGTCAAACGCAAGGATCTTGTCGCCGACTGGGATTCTCTACTGGAGTGGGCATCGGACAAGACCCAAGAAATCAAGAAGCAAGCGGGAGCGGCCGAGGCTGAGGTGCTGAAAACGAGAAAAGCACGCGATGCCACTCTCCAAGAACTCGCCAGCGCGTGCGTGGACTGTGAACTCGACATCGAGGGCGCCGCCGATCTTCGTGAAGTCGTTCTACGTGCCCACCTCGAATCTTCTGCTGAGGTCGAAACCCTGGCGAAAGACATCGAATCCTCGAAGCGCCTGCGGAGAGATCTGAAGACCGCCGAAGCCGAGCACGCTCTGCATTCGTCGCTTGCACGTCACCTTTCCGCTACCGGCTTCGAACGCTGGCTAGTGGAAGAAGCAGTACGCAGACTCGTCGAAGGTGCGACCGAGATCCTGAAAGAGTTGTCCAACGGCCAGTACTCTCTGCAGGCCGACAAGAACGGCAACTTCCTGGTCACCGACCATCACAACGCGAACGAGACGCGTTCCGCAAAGACGCTGTCGGGTGGCGAAACGTTCTTAGCGTCGCTGTCCCTTGCGCTCTCTCTCTCAGATCAGCTCATGGAGTTGGCCGCACAAGGATCGGCTCGGCTAGACGCGATCTTCCTAGACGAAGGCTTCGGAACGTTAGATCCCGAAACGCTCGACACCGTCGCAGCCACTGTCGAGAACCTTGCGGCTGGGGGTCGGATGGTCGGGATCATCACGCATGTGCGAGATCTTGCCGACCGGGTGCCATTGCAGTTCCAGGTGACCAAAGACGCTCGCACATCCACGGTGACCAAGGTGGTCGTGTGAAGTTCGCTATCGAAGCTTGGGCGACCGAATACGGCTCCCCGATGGAGATGGACGACCGCACCATCGCCGAGACGAAGGTTGACGTAGGCGTCGAGCGCCCCGTCAAAGATTGGGCTCCTATCGAGCCTCGATCCGGTACCGAGGTGGCATCGAACATCTTGTTCACCGATGGGGTGCGCCGGATCGATGCACGCGTCTGGATCGAAGGCGAGGACGGCTCGCGCCCCGGAGTGTGCGCGTCTTACGCGGCCGGCGCACTGCGTTGTGATGGCGAGGCGAAGTTGGTTGCGGCAACCGTCGAACGGGGACTCTTCTCTGCCTCAAACGATGCAACCTCGATCTCATGTCGTCACGCTCACTACGGCGTTCGCAAAGCAAAGGGAGATGCTGCCGAAGATCTGTGGCTCGCCATTCAAGATCGGATGGGCGAGCTGGAGAGCCTTGTGGTTGACGATGAGGAATCCGACCTTGTGCTCATCGACGGCCCCCTCCGCGGGAATCTCGGCGGCACGAACCGCGTGGGGTACGTCAAGACGCATCACGTCAACTACCTGCCAGACGAAGTACAAGGCGTCGTTGCCGCGATCGGCCATGGCCAGCGGACCCCCGTCTTCCTCACACTAGGGCGTTGGGGCAGATTCTCTTGGTACGTGCGCCTACCGGGGGCCGAGGGATACGCGTGGGCGGGCGTCGTGCGCTGCGAAACGTCGGCCGACGCGCCGATAGAGGATGTCGTTCGATTGGCAGACATCGTTACGAAGTCGCTGCCCCGCTTCGCATCGGTGACACACAAGGACCCCCGTGCGCCGCAGAACCTATACCCGATAGCTGGGCTCGAACGGGCGCTTCGAAGACGTCTCGGAGATCCGCAGCTCCTATACCGCGACCTTCGTGTCGCGGCAGCAGCCGAGGTCTAGACCAGCGCTTCCCCGATCAACTTCAGAACTCGGTCGACGTGTTCGTCCGTGGCCGTCCGCCCCATGAGCCCGATCCGGATCGCTTTGCCGGCCGTCGGAGTCAAGCCGCCGGAGATCATGATCCCCTGCTCCAAGAGGTGCTTCTGGATGGTGACGGGATCGTCCGCCCAAGCCGCGATAACGAGGTTGGCTCCGAAGCCTTCCTGAGGGATCATCTCGAATCCCAGGTCGCGCAGACCGGTTCGCGTTCTATCCGCAAGTGCAGCGCGTTTACCGATCCACTCCGCTAGGCCGGCTTCCGAGATCCTGCGGATACTCGAGTACAGAGCAAGAATGATATTCGTCGGCATCGTGACGGGGTGAGGGTGCCAGGAGCCCCACTCTTCTCGATACCAATCCCAATTCTTCAGGTCGAGGTACCAGGAGTCCGGTCGCTCACTTCTCGCTTCAACGCGCTCTCTACCCGCCGCGCTCAGGGCAAGGATGCCCAAGCCCGGAGGTGCTTCAAGGCCTTTCTGCGGGCCGGTCACGAGGCAGCTGATACCCATGCCATCGACGTCCAGGGTTTCTCCACCGACGGACGCGATGCCGTCGACCAGGTAGATCGCGCCTGCATCCTTAGCGACCTTCGCGATCTCCTCGACGGGGTGGCGTACCCCCGTAGCTGTTTCGACGTGAACGGTGATCACGCCATCTGCTCCGGTGATCGCGTCGGCGACCTTCTCAGTGTCGATCGGAGCTCCCACTTCCACCGGAACCTCGACCACTTCGAGCCGGTGGGCTAAGGCCAATTCCTTGCTGCGAGTTCCAAAGAATCCGGTATCGCAAACGACGACCTTCTGACCCGCCTCGAAGAGGTTGAAGTACGCCGCATCAAGGCAGGTCGTGCCGGTTCCGGGGATCAGGTACGGGGTGTCGGCGGCACCAAGGAGCTTCCCCAGTTCGTCGAGCACGTTGTTGTGCAACTCGGTCCAGACGTCCCCATAGTGGGCAATCAACTGCTTGCCGAGCACATCAAGATCTTCTTCATGCAGCTCACCGGGCCCGGCAATCATGAGTTCGGGCATCTCGGGCAGCTTCCGAGGGTCTACGGACAACGTCGTCCTCCAGGTTTGAGTCGCAGGTCTGAATCACGTTAGCAGAGCGGCTAACAGCAGCCTGCGAAGACCGTAGCGGGCTATGCGGTATTAGGAGGAAATGACCATTACTAGCCATTCCGCATGCACCCATATACCGACATCATGTTCTTTAGGGGACAGCTCCTAAACGGCTACAGCAGGGGGACACATGAGAAACACCATCCTTAGGATTACGCTCACCGTAGTTCTGGGCGCAAGCTTCTTGAGCCCGAGCACGAGTTTGGCTCAAGGCGGCATCACGGACCCGACCGGACTTCTCGCGTCCGAGAACGTTTCTCTCCAAACTTCCCTGCCGAACCCAGGTGTTATAGGAGCACGTTTCCGCGACAACATGATGTTCGTCACCTCGGTCTCGGGACTCACCGTGTATGACATCACCGACCCGGCCGCACCGGTTGAGATCGGGCGACTCCCGCTTCCCCACTTCGAGAACGAAGACGTTGACATGGGCGGCGACATCCTTTTGATCAGCAACGACGCGGCAGAGAGCACTGGCATCCTCTACGTGATCGACATCAGCGACCCAACAGCACCGGCCATCTTGGCTACCCACCAGATGGGTGGTAATCCGGTCGAGGGTGGCCCCGGTCACACGACCTCTTGTGTCCTCGATTGTCGCTTCGCGTGGGTGACGGACACGGGTGGCATCCGGGTGATTAACCTCACCGATCCAGCAGTACCGGTTGAGATGGGCACCTTTGAATCTCCTGCTTACGGAGAAGCCGCAACCCATGACGTCCAGGTCGACGGCAATGGGTTCGCATGGGTGGTCGGTTTCGGCGGCGCTGTTGCCTACAAACTGCCAAAGACCTACGACGGAAATGGGCTCGGCACCCTCGTCGCACAGACGGACGAGCGGGGCTTGAGCACGTACTTCACGGAATTGGGTCTTGGAGACGGAGCCGGGCCCAACGACTACATCCTGCACAACTCCCATCGGCCCAAGAACTCACGCGTCATGTACGTCACGGAGGAGGACTACAACCGGCCGGGCTGTAAGGGAGCGGGTTCCTTCGAGACCTGGAACGTCCCGATGAAAACGAAGGGCAAAAAGAAGGGCACCCCTACTGGCGGGCAAGTGACGCTGATCGGACAATGGGCAACTGAGCTGAACGTAGCGGGGGCTGCCTCTCCAGCGGTCATGTGCAGCGCCCACTACTTCGACGTGCGTGGCAAAGTGATCGCTCAGGGTTGGTATGAGCAGGGCACGCGCTTCTTGGACGTCAGCGACCCAGCCAACATCCGTCAAGTGGGCTTCTTCTCAACACCGAATGCGATGAACTGGGCTGCCTACTTCGCTCCGACTGATCCGACCGGGTCGGTTGTCTACTCCTTCGACGCAACCCACGGGATCGACGTCCTACAACTCGCGCTGCCCGACGGCAAAGTCGCAAAGGCGAAAACCGTTCGGATGGCGATCCGTCCTGAATGGTTCGCTGCGCCCAGCATCGGCACGGCATCCGAGCTTTACGGATATGCGTGTCGGATCGGAGTGGCGGCCGATCTCCCCGACGAAGATGACGGGGGGATCGACCTACCAGTCCTTCCTTAGTGGCTAGTCGGCGTCACCTAGGACCTCGACAACATGATTCTCAGACCCTCGGTTCTGCCAGGGGATGTCGGCGACTTCGCCTCCCGACGTCGTGTTCGAATTGTTGGTGAAGGAGATGTTCTCGGCAGGGAGGGTCCACGCCGAGACATCTGAACCCTGCTCCTCCGTGAGCTGCGCTACTGCGGCCAGGAGTGCAGACGCGACCAGGTTGTTACACCGTTCCTTCTGCTGCGTCGAGATGTCGTTGCAGTAGTTCGAAGAGAAAGCATCAGCTCGCAGCTTCTTCTGGAACAGGTTGTACAGGTAAGACGAGAAGTCGAACCAGAATCCCCCGCCGTTGGCCGGGTCGTAGTTGGCGATCGGCGCATCGGCCATGAGCGCATAGCCGTCCTCACCGATCTCGTCATCGAAGGTGCGATGGACGAGATCCGTGTACCAGGCGTCGAAGATCGCTAGCGCGGCCCCCTCGTCCATGGTGTCGTTGCCATCCTTGTTGCTTCGGTGAGCTCCGTCCTTGATCCAAGTGTCGATCACCTCTAGCGCAGCCTTGTAGGTGTCCGTCTGTTGATCGGCCCTCAGCTTTCGTGCCTTCCGAAGCATGATTGGACCGAGGTAGACACCGCGTGCATCCCGCGTCGCCGCGTCGCGGATCACGTCGACGATGTCAGAAAGGGTCGCTTTCCCGCTTCCATCCAGGAGCGCATGCATGCGGTCGATGAGCAGCCGCACGCGATGGATCGGTCCCCATTTGAAGCCATCCTGGTTGTCCCAACCTGCGGCCGGCTTGTTGTTCCAGTTCGCAACCCAACCCTGTTCAGGATCGATGATCGTCGGCTGTTCTTGGTAGCTACGTCGGCCCTTCCACTCCCACTTCCCCGTCCCCCAAATGGGCAGCGAAGGGTGGGTCCCTTTTGCTCTGACCGGGTACTCGCCAACATGGAAGTAGGCGATGTGCTCGCTGTCCGCGTAGAACGAGTTGAAGGACATCGTGAAGGTCTCGGCCGCCTCGGCGAAGTCGTCTAGCGAATCGACCGAAGTGTTCCACGCATAGAACGACGGCAACGAGTCAACTTCTTTCATCCAGAAGTACCGCTGCTTGACGAACGCCACTGGCTTGCCTTCGACCTGGGCCCGCTGGAAGACCGGGCCATGGGCGGTTCGATAGAAAGTGCGAGTTTCGCTGCTCGGTGGACCGGGATCGGTGGGAGGTGGCTTGATATCAAACGTCTCTTCACGCGATTCCATCTCGACACACTCGCCATCGAACATGTAGTGGTTGGAGTCTTGGGTTGGCTCGCCGCCCTCGGGGTCGCACAGAAGTTCAGCCCTCACATCCACCGCGTCAGAGAAACCGGTGGTCAAGGTCCACGCGTAGTCCGCCCCGCGGCCCAGTGGGATCAGCGCTGACGTCCCCGGAACGGCCGGTCCCCTGAAATCGACGCCCGGTGCGTGGACGGCGATGTCCATGAGGAATGAAGGAAGCGCGTGACCAACCTGAGGGCCACCGAGTAACAACGGGTTGCCCGTCGCGGACTCATCTGCCGACACAAGCAAGGCGTTAGAGGCAGGGATCCGGAGCCCGAGCCGCGACAGGATCTCCTCGCGATTGGCTTCCCTCTTGGCAAGTCGCTCGGCAACGTCGACCGCGTTGTCCGGGAATCGCGACGCTGTTCCAGTTCACTCGGCCGGGATCCTGCGTGTGGAAGTTCGCATCCTTGCGTGCCACAGAGGTTGCGGATCTGCTGTCGTTCTGGAAGAGGAGCTCGTCGTACAACTTCCTCCCCTTCTCGGTTCCGAGCTTGGACGTCAGGTAGGCATAGAAGCCGGCGTTCCTTAGTTCGCCACCGGCCGTTTCTCCGAACACTCGAAGCTGAAGAACAGCGATGAACAGCGTGTCGAGTGGCGACCAAGGCTCGGGAGAACCCGGTGGGAAGTTGCCTGTGCCTTCGTATTCGAACGGGCGCGCTTCCGGATCAAACATGACCTCATCGATCCGAGCGTTGACTCCGTCGGAGTAAGCCTGCAGACCTTCCTGTAGAGAAACCCCGGTCTCACCGAACTTATCGTCCAGGTCATCGAAAAGCTTTTGGATCTCTTCTTCTGTGTAGCCTTCGCGGCGCGTATCGATGTCCGCTTGCAACAACGAATCGTTCGCACCAGGTCCGGCGAATCCCGCCAGCTCTCCTCGTGCGGCATGCCTGAATATGTCCATCTGGAAGAGGCGATCCTCGGCCGTCACATAACCGGCCGCGAATGACGCTGAGTTCACCGAGTTCGCGTAGATGTGCGGAACCCCGAAAGAATCTCTGTGGACGGTCACGCCGTCGACTGGCGAATAGCTCGATTCAACTTCTTCTCCGGGGCTGAACTGCATCGTTCGGAAGTAGGTGGGGAGTTCCTCCTCCGTCACGTCGTCGTCGAGCACGAGCGAGGCATACATCTCGAGCTGGTCGTCGAAGTGCGGGCCGAACTCGCCGCTGGCGAAGTCGGCGGCCGTGACCGTCCCGCTTTGGCCCGGTGGCATGACGATGAAGCCCCTGATGAGATCAGGCACCTCAGGGGGGCCCTCCTGTGCTTGGGCTACCGGCAGGAGCCCCGCCACCATCAAGAGACAAAGGATCGGTACGATTCGACGCATGTGACGAAACCTCCAGATATGTCCGATCACTGAGAGTTGGCCCTCGAACCCTCAATACCCTTCCCCCAGCAGTTTGCCGGGTGCCCTACCAGGGCATTACCAGTCAGTGGAAAAGGGCCAGATCATCCAGGACAGGTACGAACTCGCCTCCGAGATCGGAAAAGGCGGCATGGCGACGGTATGGCTGGCCCGAGATCTGCGGCTTGACCGGCAAGTGGCCATAAAGTTCCTGGCCGGCAGATTGGCCGAGGATCCCGAATTCCTCGTCCGGTTCTTCGCCGAGGCCCAGAGCGTCGCCCGCATCTCCCACCCCAATGTCGTCTCGATCCTGGATTTCGGTGAATCCGAGGAGCTCCCTTACCTCGTCATGGAGCACGTGTCGGGCGGATCCGCAGCAGACTTCACTAAAGAGCCAATGGAACCGGCGGCGGCACTTGGCATCGTCGCTCAGGCAGCGCAGGGTGTGGGTGCGGCGCATCGCATAGGACTCGTGCACCGAGACATCAAACCGGCCAACATCCTGCTGGACGAGTCTGGCAACGCGAAGCTCGCCGATTTCGGGATCTCGTCGGCTCAGGCCAGTGAGCGCTTGACCGCAACCGGCACGGCGATCGGATCGCCTCATTACATCTCTCCCGAACAAGTTGCCGGTGATGCGGCAAGCCCAGCTTCGGATGTCTATTCGCTTGGTGTCGTGCTGTACGAACTGCTGACCGCACAACGACCTTTCGAAGCAGAAAACGTCACCGCGATCGCGATAGCGCATGTCGATCAGCAACCTGAGCCTCCCAGTTCTCACGTCGAGGGGCTCGATCCGGCTATCGACGCACTCGTGATGCGCTGCTTGGCCAAAGACCCGAGCGATCGTTTATCCGACGGATCAGCGCTAGCCGCGGCGATCGGTGGCATCCAGTCAGCCGAGCCTCCCACTGAGGACGCAACCGATGTGCTGGCCGTGCCATTCGTCCGGTCGGGACACCGTCCCAGTGCGATGGTCGCGACCCTCATCGTGCTACTCCTTTTGGGAGTCACCGGCGCAGTGGTGCTGGCATCCGCGGGATCGGAGGCCCCGGCCGAAGCAACCACCGAGCGGCCATCACCCGGACCCACCAAGAAAGCGCGTAAGTCGCCATCCCCATCGGCCTCGGCCGCTGCACCCGTAAGCGTCCCAAGTTCCTCTCCTTCACCAGAAGCCGAGGAAGAGACCGAGGACGGCACGGACAAGAACGACAAGCCCGACAAGGATCCAAAGGATCCGCCCGAGGAAGAAGAGCCCGAGCCAGAGCCAAGCCCTACTCCTGACGACCCGCAACCATCGCCCCAACCATCGGAGCCTGCAGACGAGGGCTAGCTCGTAGGAAGTTGGTGGATCTGCTCGTAGGGCCAGGCGCCGATTATCGAATCCACCAATGCCCGGAGTTCCACCTCATCTACTTCTACTCCAAGGGCTTGGAACCGAGCCTGGCAATCCGCAACGAACTCGTCCAGCAGCGCTGCGTCAGGCTCGTCGGCCCAATCGATCGTCACTCCGCCCAACCAGGCGCGCGCACGATCCCACAGCGCCCCGAAGGGAGCATCAGCTCTGCCGATCTCTAGAGCTTCCTCCGCAGTGGTGAAAGGCTGCGGTCCCCAACCAAGTTGCCGAGGAGTGAACCGGCAATCGTCTCCTTCGGAAACGAGCAGGATGGGCCAATCAGCCAACTTCTCACCGATCGGTTCCAGTTTCCGATTCGCCTCGAGAACGGTTAGCCCGCCAACGTTGATCCCACGGATAGTTACGCCGCGATGGATCCTGCCTGCGCTAAAGCCGAGATCAACGATCACTAGATAGGCAAGGAGCGCAACTAGCCCTGCCCCAACCAAAGTTATGCGCGCCCTCTTCGTGATAGCCACGCCCCCATGCTAAGAGCTAGCTACGCATCGCAGTTGCAGGTGTCGGGAGACCATGCTTCGAGTCTCCGCTGACTCTCGAAGTGTCACACCCGAGTCAGATGATGGGGCGATGAATTGGCGGATCGTCTCCAATCTCACCTCCAGGAGCACCTGATGCCTGAGGTCAGCCGCTTCTACGGCATCGTGGTGCGTATGTATTCGCGGGGAGAGCATCCTCCCCCGCACTTCCACGTGCAATACGGGGAGTACCGAGCCACGATCTCTATCGACGAGATTCAGGTTCTCGATGGCGAGTTGCCTCAGCGGGCGAGAAGACTGGTCCAGGAGTGGGCGCAGCTCCATCAACAAGAATTGCGCGAAAATTGGGGTCGGTCACAGAAGCACGAACCTGTTCTTCCTATCGACCCCCTGGCCTAAGGGAGGCTTGATGTCTGCAGCAGCGCTCACCTCGATCGAGTACCTCGACGGTTATGTAATCCGAGCCACCCTTGACGATGGCACGACGCGAGATCTGGATTTCGAGCCGTACCTCTGGGGACCGACGTTCGAACCGCTTAAGGACCCAGCCATCTTCAGGGGCGGTGAGATCGATCATGAATCCCAGACCGTCGTTTGGCCCAATGGAGCGGACGTCGCGCCCGAGGTTTGGACCAAAGGCTTTCCGGAGGAATCGGAAAAAGCAACGCCCTCACAATCAAGTGCCGAGGGGTCATCGATTGGCAGCCGCCCCTAGCGACGCTGAGGTGGGTCTTCGGGACCTCAGGGGCTGGACGGTCCTCTTCATCCGCGACAGGTCGAAGTGGGTGCTCGAAAGATATAGGAGCTGCTACAACACCTGATAACCGCTTGCCAAGTGTCACCAGGTGTAGTCGCTCACTGGAAGCCGCTATCAAAAACCCTTTGGCTTCGAGATACTTGGCGGGCGACGTCCAGCCGCCAGCGTGACCTAGCTGATTGAGGAGTTGCACGAAGAGATCCGAGTGACGAATATTCGGCGGATACGCGAAGGCGTGGTCATCGCCGAGCCGACTGTTGGGATAGACAAGGAGTTGGACCAACACTTGTCACGGCTTCATCCTCGAGCACTCGATCAAGCCCGTCATGAGCGGGCCGCAGCACTCGGTCTTTGCCTTCATCGTTCGCCATTCCGTCTCTTCATAACTATCGATCCGCGTGACAAGTTCCTCGAAGGTAGGCTCGCGCCGTATCCTCGAGCGCGTGACAGGCGAAAGCGTTAGACGCACACTGGCAGCTGTAACGGCCCACCCCGACGACGATGCCTATGGCATCTCCAGCATCGTGGCGCTCCACGCCGACGACCCTTCTCTTCGGTTCGTGCTCATCCACGCGACCGATGGAGAAGCCGGGTCGATCGCCGAGGGCAGCGGGGCTACCCGCGAGACCCTGGGTGCCGTCCGGCGTGAGGAGGACCGTCGAGCTTGGGTAGCTCTCGGCCGGGTACCCGATCGGCACGAGTGGTTCGGCTATCCGGATGGCGGGCTCGCCGATGTCCCAAGAGAAGAACTCGTCGAGATGATCTCTCACATCTTCAGCGAGGAACGTCCCGACGTCGTCATGACCTTCGGTCCCGATGGGATCACCGGACATCCAGACCACATAGCGATCAGCGGTGCGACGACGGAGGCTTTCGAACGGTTCACCGGGGACGGTTCGCCGGGGTTCAGACGTCTCACTTACGGGGTGATGCCTCAGTCGATGCTTGACCGGATAAACCAGAAGCGGATCGTGCTCGGGCTGGAACCGTGGGACCCGGAAACCATCTACCACCTGCGCGGCGTACCGGACGACGAGATCGGGATCGTCATCGACACATCTTCGGTAGCTCAGCGTGTCCGAGCCGCGATGCAGGAACACCGCAGCCAGTGGGCCGACATGAATCCCCCGGGCATACCCGAGGAGGATCTGATCAAGAGCGTGTCACGGGAGACCCAGGTGATCGCATGGCCGCGCGAACGCCCCGCAACCATTCTCAGCGATGTGTTCGAGGGCCTGTAGTAGGTGGGCGTCCTGCCGACCCAGACCTTGACGATCCGCTTCGTCAATCGAGAGATGTCAACAGTTCCCCAGCGGTCCCCCCGCGGACCCCAGACGGGTGAGACGTGATCAGGCACGAGACACACTCATGCGCAACGGTGCCTTCACCAGGAAAGGTCTATGACTCTCCGCTACATGCTTCAGGAGACCACAGGCCTCTGTCTGCATCCCGCGCTTCACGTTGGAGCTGAACGAATAATTCGGAGTGGCGGACGTTCGGCGGATATCGCTTAGTGCAGCTGTGGTCGTGAGTGTGGGCCGGTTAGCCGACCTGGCGTAGGGCCGTCTCATAGAGAACATCTGGATCCAGGTCTGCGCCGTTAGGCCACACGATCGTGCCGGCCTCGGGATCAACACTCACTTGTGCGAACAACTCCGGATCGCTCTTTAATGGCTCGAAGACGGGCCCCCACATGAAAGCGCTCAGATCAAGATCTCGCACAGTGCCGTCGGTGAAGCTGAGGCGCACGACGAATTCACGTATCGGTTCAGCCGAAGAGATCCTCACCATCCGGGTCCTTTTCATGGCAGTGGCTCGATTCTATCGAGTGGCTGACGTTGCTGCGCCCTTGCCCAGTTCATCAAGAGTTCGCTCCGATGAAGCTCTGCCCATTCACGGACCAAGCGCACTGCCCTTCGGGGCAACCAACCCTCAAGCAGCTTGAGTGAGCCGATCGACACTTTGGCTTCATGCTCGCCGTAGATGGCGTGGAAATGCTGTGGCGCATGGTCGCCGAAGTACATGTAGATCGAGATCCCGTAGAAGCTGCTGATCCTGGGCACATCTCCAAGCTAGCGATGCCCTGAGACATCAAACCGAAAGTATCGAGGGGACGAGTATCTACTCGGCACAGCCGAAGCCGCCAAGGATCGCCTGCACCGTTGCCGTTTCGCCGGAAAGAGTTCCACCCAACGAGCCCGCTTCAACTTGAACGGTCCAGCGGTCGACCAGTCCCGGCAGGGAGCGTCTGCTGATCTCTAGACGATCACCGTAGGCAGTGCGCAAATGCTCAACCGTGGAACCAAGACCGATGCCTTCGGCAGTCATTAGGCCGAGCGACCGCGTGGGGCGACCATGGATGTCGAACAGTTGATCCCGATAAGAGAAAAAGTGACGTTTTCCGTCAGACCTGAAGTCCGTGGTGCCATCGGTGAACAACACGAGAAGGCTTTTCCAACGCACCCCTCGAACTCTTTCTCCCGGGCACGTTCCAAAGATGGAGAACGACGGCACGTACCCCGTGTCTTCATCGGGCGGGCCATGCTCACGGGTGATCCGGTCGATCACGGTCCTTGGTTCCGCCCCAAGATCCACGATCCCGAGACCGTCCGGCATCAGGGCCACTTCTACGCCCGTCGCGCCTGGCGTTTGCTCAGGGGATGCCTCGGGCGATGCTTGTCGAGGTTTCGACGAATGCTCCTCCGGAGCCGTAGTGGAATCACAACCTATCGAGCCGAACAAGAACGGCAGCGCGCACAAGAGTGCCCTTAGTGCCCTTTTTCTCATAACGCACAGACGCTCAACGCGCCCTCCGGATTGGCTTTCCTTGACAAGTTCTTCCCTATTAATCATGGAGCCTCAGGGCTCCCCGTTGCAGGTATCGGGCGACCACAAACCGCGGTTTCCCTCCCGCGCTTCACGCGCAAGCTACAGAAATAATTCCGAGTGGCGAATATTTGTCAGGTATCGCTAAATGCAGTCGTGCACTAGAAGCCGCTATGGAGTCACCCGCCAACTGGTGAGCCAGTCAACTCTTTCATTCGCCGCCAGCGTTTAAACGAGACAAGGGACAGGATCAGGGGAACGATCCCGAGCGGCCAAAGCCATGCTCCTTCGAGTGTGAAGATGGGCGGGAACCCCACGACAGCTATCCACAACAAGGTGAGGAGCCCAACCAACGCGAAAACGACTGCCATCCCGAGCATCGCAACCCCTATCCGAGAAAGAGCCATCAACCGACGCGCTAGCCCATAACCGACTGCGGACGCCAATAACCCATACAAAAAGCCTTTGGCTTCGAGATACTTGGCGGGAGACGTCCAGTCGCCCGCGTGACCTAGCTGATTGAAGAGACCCATCGTTAAGATCCCAACAACCACTGCGACGACAAGGGCTAGGGACCGATCGCTCATCTTGTAATCATCGCAGGGAGTGTCATTGATCGCCGTTGCAGGTGTCTGGGGCCCAAAGGCCGCGGTTCGCTTCCCGAGCCTCTCGTTGCAAAGCCACGAATAGATCTGCGTGGCGCACGTTCGGTGGATACGTGTAGGCATATGCGTAGCCGTTGGCGACCATGCGAGCGTTGACCATCTCTTCCCCGAGATACACGTATCTCAATAAGCGGTCGTATCTATCGGTGTTCTCGACATCCTTGACCAGAGCCACGGACTGGCCGTCGAGCAAAGATTTCAGAGCTGCCGACGCTTCGCGACCGAAACACTCGACAGGACTTCCTTGCTTGACGCTCTCCGGTGTGTCGATCCCCGTCAGTCGCACTGGCCATTCCATGCCATCGGTTAGGCGGACGACGATCGTGTCTCCATCGACGACCCGCACGACCTCCGCTGTTTCGGACTCGACGGGTTCCGAACCCAGCGTGGCCGGAGCTTGAACACTCAGATCGACGGGAGGCGCACACGCGTTGAAACAGATCAACAGGGGAATCAGAAAGACTCGTCGCATGGGGTGAAACGTAGTGGAACCGGACGATCGTCCATGTGAGGACGCTCACACTTGACCATTCGGTCAAGACTTCGTGAATGCAGTCACCGACTCTCAGACCTGACGGTCAAGAAACCTTTCGCTATCGTCGGAGTCGAGTCCGGGTGACAGGAAGCAAACGCGGAAAGAGGGTGGTAACAATCAGCGCACTTCTGATCAATGAGTTGCGCGAGGCAGGGCTCCTCGTGGGTCTCGAGCCCCATCTCACCGACAAGGGACGGGCGTGGATGCAGGAGCTAGAGCATCTGTCGACTGAGGACCGTGCTCAGGAATGGGCCGCCGACCTCGTCCAGTCGATCAACGCCATCTCCCGCTAAACAAACAGATAGTTATCCACTAAGAAGCCTGGGACCCGGGGGGGCCCAGGCTTCTTAACGCTCCAAACCGGGGCGAGCCGGAGGATTCGCCCCATAAGCGGCGAACCGGGCCTTCGATGAGACCTCACCGTTTGGCCCTGGTCGTCGTCGCGTCCTGCCTCCTGGCAGCTGGCGCTTCCGTCGCGACCGCGTCCCAAGAAGGACAGAGCCCCCCCGAGGGGCAGTGGCTGGCGGGCGACTTCCACGTCCACACGACCAACTCTCACGATTCCTGGAGCGGGCCGACGGACGACAACACCGGTCCAGAAGAGTTCTACACCTGGGGATGGTCGGTCGGTGAGCAGGGCGAGATCGCTCGATCGCGTGGCCTCGACTTCATAACGATCACCGATCACGAAGATGTTCGTTCGCAGTCAGATCCTGCATGGAACTCGGAGGATCTGATCTGGGTGCCCGGTTACGAGAACTCTTCCCCAGGCCACTCGCAGATGATCGGTGCAACCGAAGTCCTTCAAGAATCAGGTGATGGACTGGAGCGTGTTGAGACGTTGGCCGAGGATCTCCGAGCTGGGGGCGGCGTCTTTCAGATCAACCACCCCAGTGACCTGAACTGGGCTGATGACTACGGACACTCGTTCGCGCCCGACACAGTTGAGGTGTGGAACATCGGCCCGTGGCACTACCAGAGACCGTTCCCGTCATCCAACGACAACGAATACTCACTTGCGTTCTGGGACGAGTTTCTGGATATGGGTGAACGTGTCGCCGCGACGGGTGGAAGCGACAACCACTGGCGTGCGGTGACTGCTGTCGCCGGCGTCGGGCAGCCGACCACGTGGGTGTTCGCAGCGACGAACACGGTCGAAGGGATCCTTCAGGGGCTGCAGGAAGGTCGTACGACGATCTCGCATCAGCCCCCCGCCTATCCCACCTCGGTCTTTGCACTCCTCGAGGCCGACGAAGACGGCGATGGTATCTACGAATCCCTGATCGGCGACAAAGTGTTGCCGGGAACCGACCTGCGCGTTTCGGTTCGGGGTGCGAACGGAGCCTTTGTGCGCCTGGTCACGAACGAAAGCGAAACCCTCGACATCATCGAGATCGATTCCGACGACTTCACCGAAACGGTGGCGGTTCCCGAGGAATCGACCTGGGTCAGGGCAGAGATCTTCCGCGAGGATGCTCGGCCCGAACGACAAAGTCCCGAATTCGCGATCGCGTGCGACGTGATCGACATCCCGGGACAGTTCGGGGACGGCGCCACCACTTACTGCACCAACCGGCTTTTGGTCCTTGCGTTGACGTCGCCCATCTATTTAGGCCTCGAACCTTCACCCAGCCCAAGCCCCACCGACCAGATCTAGGAGAAACATGAAGTCCCCCCTCGCCGCTTTGCTCATACTCGCTCTTGCCACGACCATGGCTCCTGCTGCCGCCATCGAGCCCCTCGAGGTCATCGAGTCAGAAGCCGCCTCTTCTGTGGAGGTAACCCCCACCACCGTGACGATCAGCAATGGATCTGATCGAACGAACCTGGAGCAGGGGCTCGTACCAGACCACTTCGATCAAGGACCTTCGAACGGGTACCGAGTGGACCGGAGCCTCCGACGATTTCTCACTGACTATCGGAGCGGCCGAAGTACCAGGCAGCCTGTTCTCTATATGGGACGTCACTCATGAGACATTCCCCTGGGGTACGAGGGTTGAGTTCGATCTTCAGGGTCCCGCATTCGACGCGACGCGGATCATCGAGCTCTACGACGGCGTCGCCGGTATGCGGTCCGAAACGATCCTCCATCTCACCGCGCCTCTCGCTCTGGGGGGTTACTCGATCGAGGGTGCCGCTGCAGCCGGGGCAGTTCCGACCATCCACGCACTGCGCGCAGGAGCCGACTGGCGCGAGTGGGGTTGGGAAGGTCCTCAAGCAAAGGTCGGAGACCCGCACGCAGGAACCTGGCGAGACACACGGACCGCAGGACCCGGTGAGAACATCGCCGGGCCCGCCCAATGGATCTCGATGGCCAAGGGTGACCCTTCCCTGTTCATGGTGATGGAACGCAACGACCATCCCTCGTCGAGGGCCGAGTACACCGATGGTGTTGCATCCCTAGTGATCGACCACTCGCGCGACATCCTCAATGGGGGTCCTTTCGAAGAATCGATCCACGTAGAGAACCCCACGGAATCACCCGGACGGCACCGCGTTGCTCGGCCGGGAGACTTCGCTCTCGAGGCAAGCTTCCTGGGCGTTGGGACGGACGCTGATGACGAGCCGTGGCAGTTCTTCAAGTACCTAAAGGAGTATCGCCTCGAGCCTTACGACTTCGATGTGACGTTCAACTCGAACGGCACGGACAGCAACGTGATCTCTACCGGCGCCAAGGATGACCTCAACTTCGAGGTGATCCAGCAAGTAGCACCGATCGCAAAGGCGCTTGGCGTCGACACATTCATCCTCGACGATGGATGGCAGGCGATCTCGGGCGATTGGTGTCCAGACTCCCCCGAATGTCCGGAGCCACGATGGGACGGCATCGCCGGATCGAAGTTCAGGCCGCGCTTCCCCGACAGCACGTTCGCCGCTGTCAGAGAAACGATCGCGCCGATGAAACTCGGCCTGTGGATGAACATCATGCATTTCCATCCCACCTCGGCGACCTATCAGGCGCACCGTGAGTGGGCGTGCCACCCGGTGGGCGATGGACTCGTCGTCTACAACACGGCAGATGCGGAGAGCAGTTCGAATGAAGCCGGGGTGGGCACCTGGAGCCCACTAGCCATCCCGCATGTCGAGGCAGCCGTCCGCACAGCGATCGAGGACTGGGACGCGAAGTACTTCAAGTTCGACTTCCTCGTGTGGCTAGACTGCGCCGATCAAGGCGACATGTACGACTACCGCCAAGCATTCATCGCCATGCTCGACCGGCTGATCGCCGACTACAACGACGTCACCTTCGAGATCGACGAGACGAACGACTACAGGTTGTTCCCCTTCGAATCGGTCACTCGCGGCCCTTCGTGGTTCCAGAATGGCAGTCCTCAGCCGCCCCAGTTGTTGCACAACATCTGGAACCTGAGCCCATTCATCCCGGCTTTCTCGTTGGGGCAACACTCACTCGGCGGCGGCCAGTTCAACAACTACCCCATCGACACACTGATGGCCGTGGCGTTGACAGGACACATCACCTTCTTCACGGACCTCAGAAACTTCCCAGAGTGGGTTATCAGCGCGGCGGCTCCGTGGCTTGCCTACTACAAGGCGAACCAAGAGAACTTCACGCAGATGATCTATCCGCTGCTGAACGATCCGATCGAGGATGGTTGGACGGCACTACAGTCGTGGAACCCCGAAGAAGGGTTCGGCGCTCTGCTGGCATTCCGCCAGAAAGGCTCCGACGCGTCGAAGTTCATCGCTTTGCGCAATGTCCCGGCCGGTCGTTCCTTCGATCTATTCCTCGGTACCGAGCAGACCCTCGTTGGCACGTATACCTCTGAAGAATTGACCGACGGCATCGCCGTTTCTCTGCCCACCGACGGCGCGGCCGTCTATCTGATCGAGCCACACGAGGAGACTCCATGAAAACCCGCAACGCTGCCCTCATCGTCCTAGCCCTCATCGCATCGTCTCTATCGGTCGGATCTGCCAAGGCAGCGCCTTCCGATCTACCCAACAGGAGCGTCGAAGCGATAGTGCTCACCGGAGCACAGTTGCCCGGATGGTCCGGTCCTGCCGCCGACGGTGTCGCCAAGCCCTATCCGAACGGAGCGAGTGAGGATTACCCATTCGGTGGGAGAGGTGAGCGCGACGCGCACGCCGGAACCCTGGTAGTGCCACCTGCTGAGGCATGGAGCGACATCAACCCGGACGAAGTCGCTGCGTACAGCATGATCGAGGGAGCTTGGAAAGAGATCCCCGTGCAGGTGGACGAGCGTTTCCCCTACTTCCTCGCCAACCCCAACTCCGACTTCGGCTTCTACTCCGGAACCGACAAAGAGCTCAGCTATGAGTGGGACGTTGAATCGTGGAAGAAGACTGCGGGCCAGTGCATCGCTGAATACCCCGAAAACCAGGGCGCTACGGAGGATCCGGTCCTCACGCTCGACAACGACGACGAGGTTGTGTTCATGGCTTCGGATGCGGGAGCGAAAGCAACCGGAGCTCCCGAGGGGATCACGGGGCCACGCCAAGAGGTCAAGATCACCGATCCACTGGACCCGACCACCGAACGCTACGTCTATCTCTTCACCAGCCCCCAAGGCTCGACCTTCGACAGCTCCAACGGTTATGTCTCATACCAGCGAGATGCAGATGCCGACGATTGGATCGACCGTGGCAGCTTCGCCGACGATGACCCCGAGAAGCTCGGCAGCTCGAACACCGGCTACGGCCCGAACATCTCGGGCACGGTGTGTGACTTCGCCCGCGATCCCGAGACAGGTGGGTATCTCGTCGACGAAGAATCCGGCGAGAGGATCGTCACCGAGACCCGCAACGCCGGTGACCGTTTCCCACGGGACGGCGTAACCGTCACCACTGACACGTACGGATGGCGCGCCACCGGTCGCTGGATGGTTCGCGAGCTCCACATCACCAAACCCGGCACCGTCGCCGAGTACGGTCCTGATCTGATCGATCGATGGAAGGGGCGTGCCTTCCAGCAGGCGCCCGACTCCTCGATCTCGGTCGTCGGGTTCGAGGACGAGCAGGTCAACTGGGAGGCGAACTCCGCGCTCCTCGGAGAGATCACTGGACCCGTCCGAGCGATCCGAGAGGTCTGGGGAGCGGACTCCGGCACCAACGTGACGAAGACCGAAACCTTCTACCGGGATGCGATTACCTACCGGTATCGCGTCCGCGTTCACCCGATCCCCCCAGACGGCCTTTACACGTCGTGGGACTACAACCACGACCAAGTGTCGACCTACTACAACGAGACCAAGACCGAGGGTGTGGCGATCGACGGACAGAACGACGACATCGGTCAGGTCGACGATGGTCCGACCGGACCGGCGTACTTCGACGCGGCCGACCCGACCTTCACGAAGCCCACGTCTTTCCTGAACTGGGAGCAAGTCTCCGGCAACGCGGACAACGGAAGCCTCGTGTACATGTTCGAGATGAAGAACGCCAACTCGCTCCTGAACCCGTTGGTGGTCCCCTACTACCGTGACGATGCATGTCTCGATGACGGCACCGGGGACAACCCTTCGCCTCGCCCGTGGCCCGGGGAAGCGCAGAGTGACGGACGGCTAACGGAATATCGGGATCGGCCGTGCTACGGCGACCCCGCTCTCGGTGCCAACTACAGCAACACGGCCGACCCCGCCACCGGCTACAGGCAAGGCTGCTTCGCCTGTCATGGCGTCCACTACTTCGTCACAGGGGACACCGACAACGCCTTGGCCCCGGTCCCGGTTACCGAGATCGACGGCCAGCAGTGGCAGTGGATGGTGCCGACAGCCGCCCCAGCCAACATCGGGGACGCCTACGCCAACACCATCAAGGTGCCGCTCATAGCAACCGCCACTCCGAATTAAGGTGTGGGGGTCCTCCAACCCGACCTAAGGAGATCCCCCGATGCCGGAAGCAGTCATCGTTGCGACCGCACGCACGCCGATAGGCCGCGCCAATAAGGGTTCGCTTGCCGACGTGAGGCCCGACGATCTCGCCGCGTTCGCGATAGCGGAAGTCATGAAGAAGGTACCCGCGGTCGATCCGGGGGAAGTCGTCGACGTGATGATGGGCTGTGGTTTCCCGCAAGACAAGCAAGGGATGAACGTCGGCCGCCGGGCGGCGCTTCTTTCGGGCCTGCCGGAACACGTTCCGGGAGTAACGGTTAACCGTTTCTGTGCTTCGTCCACTCAAACGATCCGGATGGCCTTCCACGCGATCAAGGCCGGCGAAGGCGACGTCTACATCGCAGCCGGTGTCGAGTCGATCTCACAGGTCGAGGGTTACCCCAAAGACATGGAAGAACTGCACCCCAAGCTCTTCGGTGATGACGCAGAGATAGCGAATGTCTACATCCCGATGGGGATGACGGCCGAGAACGTTGCCGAGAAGTACGACGTGAGCCGTGAAGACATGGATCGCTTCGCACAGAACTCACAGGAGCGGGCGGTTGCGGCGCAGAACGATGGCTTCTTCGCTCGCGAGATCGTTAACTACACGAAAGAAGACGGCACGGTCGTATCCGTCGACGACGGACCTCGCGCATCCTCAACCCTCGAGAAACTCGCTTCCCTCCAGCCTGCGTTCAAGCCGGATGGGAAGGTCACCGCAGGAAACTCCTGCCCTCTCAACGATGGAGCGGCGGCGGTTCTCATCATGAGCGACGAGCGCGCCAAGCAGCTCGGCCTCACTCCCCTAGCTCGCATCGTGGCCTCAGCCGTTTCCGGTGTCGCTCCCGAGATCATGGGGGTAGGCCCGATCGAAGCCTCTCGCAAGGTTCTGAAGCAGGCGGGCATGTCGATCGAAGACATCGACCTGATCGAGTTGAACGAGGCGTTCGCCGCTCAAGTGATCGCATCGATCCGCGAGATCGGTGTGGATCCATTCAACCCCAAGCTCAATGCACGCGGTGGAGCGATCGCGCTGGGGCACCCCTACGGCATGACCGGAGCTCGGATCATGGGAACCCTGCTTAACGGCCTCGCCACCGACGACAAGACGTTCGGTCTTGAGACGATGTGCGTTGGTGGAGGTCAGGGGATGGCCGTGATCGTGGAGCGTCTGAGCTAAGCGACCTGCAGCATCGATTCGACGAGCGGCATCAGCCTGGTGATGTCGTTCTTGATCAGGAACTCGTCCGCCCACTCGGGGGACTCGCCGAGGACGGCCGAGAAAGCGATGATCTTCGATGTTGGCGAATGCTGCCTCATGAACTCTGCCGCCTTGGCACCGTCCCAACGCGGCATGAAGTAGTCCAGGACCACGATGTCGGGATGGACGTCGGCGCACATCATCGCCCCCTCGAACCCGTCCCGAGCTACCCCGCCGATCCGGAAACCTCCATGGGTATGGAAGATGGTCTCCAGGAGGTCCCGCATACCGGGATCATCGTCAACCAGCAGAACAACCGGTCGATGTGCCATGCCACTAGTTTTGACCCCGGGGGCTGCGCGCTCAATAGGGAATGCGGGCTATCTATGTAGTCCCCGCAGAACAGGCCATCTGGGACGTTCTCCCAGCAGCCTGGCGCAACCTGCGACAGGGGCGGGCAGGAGGGAGCACTCAGGGGGCGAAAGGTTAGGTCAAGACTCTGAAACCAACTCGGGAGGGGATCGACCTGATGATTCTGACCAAGACCCGCCGGTCGATAGCGATCGGCGCGCTCCTGGGACTGGTTGCGCTGGCACTGTCGATAAGCACCCCACAGGTTGCCGATGCCAAAGGAAGTAAAGGCTCGGATGGCTCCGGTGGCAGGGCAGTAGCCCACGTAGCAGGTGGCAAGAAGATCGCTTACAACGGCGCCCGGCCCGATGCGAAGCTCTTCCGCCTAGGGATCGACTCCGGCGAGCCCACGATCGGTGTCACCAACAGTGGTTGGGTGTTCACGTCGGCGATCCAGTCGAACACCCGAGTGGTCGTGATGCGATCCAAAGACCAAGGCAAGTCCTGGGAGGACGCTTCTCCTCAGGTAGGCGATCGCAATACCCACCTCCTAACCCTCGACCCCTACACCTTCGTCGACAATCGCTTGTCGGACAAGGACGCATCCCGCGTTTACACGATCGATCTCACCGTTGATTGCTCGATCATGTCTTACAGCGATGACGGCGGCGAAAGCTGGATCACGAATCCGCTTGCATGCGGCCGTCCGGTCAACGACCACCAGACGCTGTTCGGTGGCCCGCCCAAGACATCGGTTCCCGTCGGTTTCGAGAATCTCGTGTACTACTGCTGGAACGACGTGGCTAGTTCCGCCTGCAGCAAATCAACGACAGGCGGTGTCACCTGGTCGCCCACGGGTTCCCCGGCCTTCGCTGGCTACGATCCGAGCGAAGAAGACTCCGGCATCGGGGCACCCGGTGTTTGTGGTGGTCTGCATGGCCACGGATTCGTGGACAGCAAGGGCAATGTGTATCTCCCGCGCGGTTACTGCGAGCGTCCCTTTCTAGCCATCAGCCAGGATGAGGGTCTCACCTGGGAAACCGTCGAGGTGAACAAGAAAGCCGGTGAGGGTGATGCGGACCCGAGCGTCGCCGTGGACGAGGCAGGCAACATCTACTACCTGTGGATCGGACTGGACCGCCTCCCCTACCTCGCAACCTCGAAAGATGGCGGCAAGACCTGGTCAAAGCCGATGATGGTCGGATCACCTGGAGTCAACGAGGCAAACCTGCCGGCACTCGATGTTGGAAAGCCGGGGCACATCGCCTTGACTTACATGGGCACCACGAATGGACCCAACAAGCCGGAGTTCGGTGAGCACTGCCGTGACGAGGACCGCTGCCCGGCATCGTCCGATTACGGGGACACCACCTGGAACGGCTACATCACGATCTCGACGAACGCCTTGAACAAGAGGCCCGTGTTCTTGACGACGACCGCGAACGACCTCAAGGACCCTCTTCTCAAGGGCTCTTGCGGGCCGGGTCGATGCACCGCTACCGGGATCTTCGACTTCATCGACATCGTGATTTCACCCGACGGACACATTTGGGCTCCGTACGTGGACGAGTGCATCTTGATCTGTGTGACCGGAGGACCAAGGATGGGCAAGGAGGGCGTGGTTGCCACGCTCGCCGGTGCACCCCGCCTCAGATAGCCAACGGCCGGTTCGAGAACTTCGGCTAGCTGAGCCCCCGCGAGTCCTGCTTAAGCGCGGTGTCGATCCCCGCGGCTGAAGCGAGAGCGATCAGTCGGAAGTCACCCTGCACTGAAGGATCCACCTCGAGGACATAGTTGTCTGCTGTGGTGAACATGTTCTTCATCAGACCTTCCCACTTCTTCGTGATCCGGCCGACCTCCTTGTCCTGCGTATCCACGATGACGAAGTCCCAAGCTCGCCAGTTCTCGGCTTTGATCGCGCCGAGATCTTCGCCTTGAGCTCCCTCGAGCTTGAAGCGGATCTTTCCGAACACGTTGTCTTGAACGATCCGACCGACGTCACGGCCCTGTCCGTCCTTGATGAGCAACTTCGACTTGAAGATCTTTCTGGGCCGGGTGAGTTCGACCACCTTGTTGTCTTGAGCGTCGTACACGGCAAGGGTGTGGGTAAGGAACTGGTCCACGTCACCGACCACACGGAGCACCTTCTTTAGGGCCGATTGGCCCTCTTGCCTGATGACGCCGATCTGGTTCCCCTCTTCATCTGAGATCTTGAACTCGTTGTTGACCTCGATGATCTTCACCTTCTGGTTGATAACGAGTCGGTCGCGGGTTAGAAGATCGGACATGGTTCCTCCTTGGTTAGGTGTTCTTCAGAAACTCGATGATGTGTTCGGCGATCTTTTCCCCTTGGTCCTCCTGTAGAAAATGGGAGGCCTCGGCGATGCCAACGAATCTAGCTCCAGGGATCCTGCCGGCCATCCTCTCACCGGCGCCTTGAGGAAAGAGTGGGTCGGAATCGCTGAAGGCCACCAGGGTTGGTTTCGTCCATCTCTCAAGGGCATCAGCCGTGTCGAGCATCTCGGTCGCTCCGGGCGAGGTGGCATCGATCGGGATCAGACTTGGAAAGACCGCCGCCCCGGCTTTGGATCCAACGGTCGGGAACGGCGCCTCGTAAGCCGCCAAGACATCGTCGGGAACCTCGTTGAAAGTGGCGCCCTGGATGAGCATCGATACGGGTAGATCCGGGTTGCTCTCCGCGAACTCGAGCCACGCCAGGAAGGCAGGGGTGGGCCATTTCGGGCCCGGGCGTGTAAGTCCAGTGTTGAGGATGACCAAGCGAGCGAACGCATCGGGGTCTTCCATCGCGACACGGAGCCCGATCGGGCCACCCCAGTCCTGAACGACCAAAGTGATCTGGCTAAGATCGAGCATGTCTATCAATTGGTGGATCGATTCGACGTGGCGGTCGTATGAGTACCACTCGCCATCTTCGACCTTGTCGGAGCGGCCGAATCCGATGTAGTCGGGTGCGATCACGCGGGCCACGCCGGACAAAGGCCCGATCATCTTCCGGTAGAGGTAGCTCCATGTGGGTTCGCCATGGAGCAACAGGAGCGGCTCTCCTACGCCTTCCTCCACGTAGTGCATCCGGAGCCCATCAAGATCGCCAACCAGTTGAAGATAATGCGGTTGGAATGGGTAGCCGGGTATCCCGTCGAATCGTTCGTCCGGCGTTCGTGATACAGGAAGGCTCACAGCCTAAAGATCGAAAAGAGCCGACGACACTCGATCGGGATCGATCCCGTAACGAGCGATCGCATCGGTCACTTCTTCCGTCTTGACGTCGCCTAATTCCGCCAACGCTGCCAGCGTTGCGACGACGATGTGTTCTGCGTCCACCTCGAAGTGTCGTCGCAACTGCTCGCGATCATCGCTGCGTCCGAAGCCATCGGTCCCGAGAGGGACGAAGGGAGCCGGCACCCACCTTGCCACCTGATCGGGGATCGCCTTCATGGAATCGGACACCGCAACAACTGGACCTTCGTGTGGCTCGAGGCAGCGCGTTATGTACGGCAGGCGACGCGGTTGTCCCGGATGCAGCCGATTCCAGCGCTCGGACTCGAGACCGTCGAGCCTCATCCGTTGATAGGAGGTGGCACTCCAAACGTCCGCACCAACGTCATGATGTTCGGCAAGAAGCTCCTGAGCACGGAGAGCTTGTTGAAGGATCGTGCCCGAGCCTAGCAGCTGCGCGCGATGCTTCAGCTGACCCGGTGCCTCTTTGAAGCGATAGAGACCGTTCAGGATCCCCTCGTCCTCAACGTTGGCGGGTCGTTCTGGCATCGGGTAATTCTCGTTGTAGAGAGTTATGTAATAGAAGACATCCTCATTAGCGTCGTACATGCGTCGCAGGCCTTCACGGATGATCGTCGCCACCTCGAACGCGAAAGCGGGGTCGTACGCGAGGCACGCTGGGTTAGTGGCAGCAAGCAGCAACGTGTGCCCGTCCTGGTGTTGCAGGCCCTCACCTAGAAGGCTCGTTCGCCCGTAAGTAGCGCCGAGAAGGAAGCCTTTCCCCCGCTGATCCGCGAACGACCAGATCGAGTCGGCGATGCGCTGGAATCCGAACATCGAGTAGAAGATGAAGAAGGGGATCATGGGCTCGCCGTGCGTCGCATAGGAGGTCCCGGCTGCAGTGAACGCAGCCATCGAACCGGCTTCGGTGATCCCCTCTTCGAGGATCTGGCCCTCCTTCGATTCTCTGTATGCGAGAAGGTGGGCGGAGTCGACGGGGTCGTAGAGCTGGCCGCGTGACGAGTAGATCTTGAAGTCGGGGAAGAGGGACTCCATCCCGAATGTACGAGCCTCGTCCGGGATGATCGGCACGATGCGCTTGCCTACCTTCTTGTCTCGAAGCAGCTTGCGGAGCAGACGAACGAAAGCCATCGTGGTGGACACCGGCTGTTTGCTGCCCTGCCCGAACTCCTCGTAGAGATCGTCCTTAGGAAGTGTGGGATTCGTACCCGTTACCTGCCTCAGCGGAAGAACACCCCCCAGCGCGTGTCTCCTCGCTAACAGGTATTGAACCTCTTTCGAGTTGGCGGTCGGGTGATAGTAGGGAGGTCGTCCTTCCTTTATCTCGTTGTCGCTGATCGGCAGTTCGAGTGAGTCACGGAACGTCTTCAGTTCTTCTTCAGTGAGTTTCTTGGCTTGGTGCGTCACGTTGCGACCGGCGATCTTCTCTCCCAAGCCCCAGCCTTTGACCGTCTTCGCGAGGATGACCACCGGAGCGCCCTTGAGCTCGAGGGCCGACGCATACGCCGCGTACAACTTCCTGTAGTCGTGTCCCCCGCGCTTGAGCCTGCGTAGATCGTGATCTGAGAGGTGCTCGACCAGTTTCTTGAGGCGAGGGTCCGGACCGAAGAAGTGCTCGCGGATGTAGGCGCCTGATTCGACGGCGAACTTCTGGAACTCGCCGTCGACCGTCGTGTTCATCTTGTGAACGAGAACACCATCTGTGTCGCGTGCGAGCAGGTCGTCCCACTCCCGGCCCCAAACGACCTTGATCACATGCCACCCCGCACCGCGGAAGATGGATTCGAGCTCTTGGATGATCTTGCCGTTTCCGCGCACGGGCCCATCGAGTCGTTGGAGGTTGCAGTTGACGACGAAGATCAGGTTGTCCAACATCTCGCGGGTCGCGAGCGATAGACCGGCCATCGATTCCGGCTCATCCATCTCCCCGTCGCCGAAGAACCCCCAGACGCGTTGCTCGGAGGTGTCCTTGATCCCTCGGTGAAGCAGATAGCGGTTGAAGCGCGCCTGGTATATGGCATTCAGAGGCGACAATCCCATCGACACGGTCGGGAACTCCCAGAAGTCCGGCATCAGTCTCGGGTGTGGGTAGCTGGATAATCCCTGCCCGGCTACCTCCTGACGGAAGTTCTCCAGTTGGTCGTCCGTGAGCCTTCCTTCGAGGAAGGCGCGCGCGTAGATGCCGGGCGCTCCGTGTCCCTGGATGAAGACCTGATCACCACCACCGGGGGCGTCCTTACCTCTGAAGAAATGGTTGAAGCCGACCTCGAACAAAGACGCCGAAGACGCGTAGGTCGATAGGTGACCACCGATGCCTTCGTGGTCTTTGTTGGCCCTAGAAACCATGGCCATCGCGTTCCAACGGATGATCCTTCGGATCCGCTTCTCAACCTCTTCGTCCCCCGGGAAGTAGGGCTCCTGCTCGGGGGGGATGGTGTTGATGTAGTCGGTGGACACCATCGGCGGAACACCGATCTGCCTCTTCCTTGCATGCCAGATGATGCGCTGCAAGAGGAAACGGGCTCGACCCGGTGACTGGTCGATGACGGAATCGAGCGCCTCGATCCATTCGGATGTTTCCTCAGGATCTATGTCGGGCAGCTGGTCCTTGAATGAGTCGTACATAGGACCCCAGAGTAACGCTACGTCGATGGAACAAGGTGTTCACGCCTTCGCAACACGTTCGTAACGGGGGTTGGATAGCTTGATCCCATGTTGGAACTGATAGTGGCGGCGTTGCGGCAACTAGATGGTCTTCTCGCCTCTGGCTCGATCGAGAACGCTCGCTCAGCGGTCAAGGTCTCGGAGTCGCGCCGCGATCTCCAGGAAGCGCTCGAGAGCGCGTGGAAGGACCCCCGTCTAGAGCGAACGGCCTGATCGGCTGGCAAGAGGGGCACCAGAAAGTGACCCTTGAATCGAGCTGCGCGTCATCGTGTTCTCGCCGTATCGACGTTCCGCAACGGCGGCACGGAAGGCCGGCTCGCCCGTAGACCCACTGTCCCCGGCCGGAGCGTGTGTCCCCAGTCGTTATCTGTCTACCCGTCGCCCGGTTGGCCTCCATCGTTCGCTTGGTGAGTAAGACGATGGCCTCTGTATCGGCGATCTCTCTCACCAACGTCTGAGGGTGGACCCCAGCTAAGAAGCAGATCTCGCTTTTGTAAACATTCCCTGGGCCCGCCATCACCCGTTGATCGATGAGGACTTCAGAGATTGCCCGCTCCGGGAACGCGGTCAAGCGCTCAAGAGCTGCATCGGGATCCCAATCCGGACCGAGCACATCTGGTCCCAGATGGCCGACCACTTTGAACTCATCGTTCGTCGGCATCAGCTCGACGACGGGCAAGCGGAATCCGACGGCGACCCATCGATCGGTCTCCAGAACGGCACGCACCTGATGGTGGGGGCCGCGCCACCGCGAGCCGTGTTGGTAGAGGTGCCACGAACCATCCATCTTGAAATGCGTATGCAGCGTGAGTTCGTTGTCGAATCGAAAGAACAGATGCTTGCCTCGCGCCACAACCTCGAGAACCTGTACGCCGGAAAGATCAGAGGTGGCGAAAGCCGACACCCTTAGATCGAAGGCGGTCAACCGCTGACCGCCGAAAGCTCGCTGCAACCTGTCGGCAGCGAGGTGAACGGTGTCACCCTCAGGCACGGAGCCGCAGTCCTTTCGATGATGGACGGAAGCCTGCAGCCACGAGAGCGTTCGCGAAGGGTGTGTCGTACACCGCCTCACCATCGGCCCTTTCAACATGCAACTTCCCGAGTGCCCCTTCGCGCGCTGCAAGAGCCAAAGCGTCCACGGCGGGTTGGAGCGTTTCCACATCGTCGCTGTAGCTCAAAAGCGTCCGGCCCCCGCGCTCGACGTAAACAACCAGCTCTCCCCTCACGAGGATCACCACCGCTCCCGCTTTCCGTCCCGCTCGATGTCCGCCATCTCGCTCGGGCCACGGCAACGCGGCCCCGTATGGATTCGCGGGATCGGTTGCAGCCAGAACCTCGGTTCTAAGGTCGCCCCGAGGCACGTCGATCAGCCCTCGCATCCGGTCGACCGCTCCCGGAAGCGCGAACTGTGCGCCACCAAGACCGTCGACGAAATACCCACGTCTGCAGATCCCTCGTTCCTCCATCGCCTTCAGGATCGGATACACGGCCGAGAACCCACCGTTGATCTTCTCGGCCCCGACAACCCCCGGAGTGACGATCCCGTGCCGCGACAGCAACTGCTCGGCTTGGGCATGCAGCCGTCGCGTGGCATCCGGGATGCGTTCGGGCACGAGGCTCCAACGACCGGCTCCAGCCGGCGGGCCGGTCCTCGACGGCAAGGAAGGTCGCCGACCTTGCCTTCGCGCATGGGGTGCCGGATTCCGCTTACGCGACAGGATCGCTCGCAAAGGTGCAAGCGTGTCGTTGGTGATGTAGCCCGCCCACACGAGGTCCCAGAGCTCCTGCACCAGCACCGCGTCGTCGGTTGCGCCGACGGCATCAGACAACTGTCTGAAGAACATGGCTCCCCCACCAGCAAGAGCTTCGAGAAGAGGTTGCGCGAGATCGCCGTTAGGAAGCGCGGTCGCTTCCGGAAGAAGAGCGGGAGCATCGTCTCGCAGCGCTAACGTCACCCACCCGTCCGTAGTGCCGATCGGTCCGAGCCCACACCACACAACCTCACCAGACGCGCCGAGCTCATCCAGGTCGACCGCCGAGTAGGTGGTGAGTCTGGCTGGGAGTACTTGCGTCTCGAGCGCCGAGGCGGGGATCGGGAACCCTTGAAGCTGTTCCACCACACGGAAAAGGGCATCAGATCCTCTCGGGGCGGGAGAGGTCACGCCTTGCCACCCCAGATAGAACCTCGACATCGCTTGGATCGGAGCCGGTTCGATCTCCTTCCGCAGCGCGGCGAGCGACCTGCGCCTGACGCGTCTCAGCACCTCAACGTCGACCCATTCCAAGCCACGGCCGTTGGGTCGGAACTCGCCGTCGACCACGCGGCCTTGCGACTCCAACTTGTGCAGAGCCTGAGTGACGATCGCCACACCGAGCCCGAGCCGGTCGGCTACGGCGGAGGTTTCGAACGGTCCATGGGTGCGGGCGTATCTACCAACCAGGTCGCCGAGAGGGTCTACGACCGGCTCGAGGAATGAATCGGGGATCCCCGGCGGGGGCACGACGCCCAATGCATCCCGGTAGCGGGCGGCATCCTCGATAGCGATCCAGCGCGGCTCTCCGGAGACGCGTATCTCGACAGCGCGACGGGACGATCGAAGTTCGTCTAGATACCGGATGGCGTCGGCCGGATCGACCAGTCGATCGCGCACCTCCATCACAGAAAGATCACCGAGGAAGCGCAACGCGTCATGAAGATCGTCGATGGACTTCGCTTTCCTGGTGTCACTTAGTCGTTGAAGCTCGAGTTCGATCTCGGCAAGGGCCGCCGCGTCGATCAGTTCACGGAGCTCCTCACGACCGAGCAACTCGGCTAGCAGGCCTCGGTCCAGAGAAAGGGCTTGAGCTCGTCTTTCAGCGAGGGGGGCATCGCCTTCGTACATGAACGCGCTGATGTATCCAAACAACAGGGACGACGCGAAAGGTGACGGGAAGTTGGAATCGATCTCGACGATACGGATCTCGCGGCGCGCGATACCTGCGAGAAGCTCCTTGAGCGCTTCTATGTCGAAAACGTCTTGCAGACATTCGCGAAGCGCTTCAAGGACGATAGGGAAGGATCCGTACTTCGACGCGACCTGGAGCAATGTCGCGCTCCGCTGGCGTTGTTGCCACAGCGGTGTGCGTCCACCGGGGCGCCGCTTGGGTAGAAGCAAGGCTCGCGCCGCACACTCCCGGAACCGGCTCGAGAACAACGCGGAGCCTCCCACCTCGGAGACGACTAGGTCTTCGATCTCTTCGGGATCGATGACGATCGATTCGCCCGCTGGTGCCTCCTGAGCTTCGGGGAGACGAACGACGATCCCGTCGTCTGAATAGATGCACTGCACTTCGACATCCAAACGCTCCCGCAATCGAGCCTCGATAGCTTGCGCCCAAGGGGCATGGACCTTCGCCCCGAAGAAAGAGTGGATACAGATACGCCAATCGCCCAACTCGTCACGGAACCTCTCGACGACGATCGTCTTATCGTCGGGGATGACCCCTGTGGCGTCCTTCTGCTCGGCGAGATAGTCAACGAGATTGTGAGCTGCGAAATCGTCGAGGCCGCCGTCCCGCAACTTCTGGAGCTGCTCGACGTGCGGCAACCGGATCAGCTGCCGCGTGAACGCACCGATCGCCCGTCCAAGCTCCAATGGGCGGCCAGGGGCGTCGCCATGCCAGAAGGGCATGCGACCAGGACGGCCGGGGGCAGGGGTAACCAGCACCCGGTCATGGGTGATCTCTTCGATCTGCCAACTCGAAGCTCCAAGCAGGAACACTTCGCCGGGGCGGCTCTCATAGACCATCTCCTCATCGAGTTCGCCGACACGCGCCCCCTTCTCGCCAACGATGAACACGCCGAACAGTCCGCGATCCGGGATGGTTCCCCCGGAGGTAACCGCCAGTCGCTGAGCATTACTTCTGCCGGTCAGCGTTCCTTTCGCTCTGTCCCAATTAAGGCGCGGCCGAAGCTCTGCGAATTCATCCGACGGATAGCGGCCCGAAAGCATGTCGAGAACGCTCTCGAGTGCGCTACGTGGTAGCTCGGCGAACGGTGCGGCCCTTTGGATGACTTCGGCAAGAGCATCGAGCGACCACTCATCCATCGCCGTCATAGCGACGATCTGCTGCGCGAGAACGTCGAGGGGGTTCCTCGGGTAGTGGGTCTCTTCGATCTTGCCTTCGACCATCCGGCCCACCACGACGGCAGATTCAAGCAGATCGCCGCGGAATCGTGGGAAGAAGATCCCCTGGCTTACAGCTCCAACCTGATGGCCGGCTCGGCCGATCCGCTGAAGGCCGGATGCCACCGAGTCTGGAGCGCCAACCTGAACGACCAGATCAACCGCGCCCATGTCGATCCCGAGTTCGAGCGAGCTCGTCGCAACCACCGCGGGAAGCCGACCGGCTTTGAGCTCCTCTTCGATAAGTAGTCGTTGATCGCGCGCTACCGATCCATGGTGAGCCCGCACGACCTCGTCACCTGCGAGTGCGTTCAAGCGCGAACACAGTCTCTCGGACAATCGCCTCGAGTTGACGAACACGATCGTCGATCTGTGCGCGCGTATCACTTCAAGTAAACGTTCCTCGACGTGTGGCCACACGCTATTGCGAGCTTCACCACCCGACGCAGAGCCTTCGAGCAAGCCGAGATCGTCTTCTGGAGCACCGCTCCCCGGATCCTTCATATCTTCGACGGGAACGACTATCTGCAGATCGAATGTCTTCTCGCTCTTGGGGGCAACAACCTCAACCGGGCGTGATCCGCCCAGGAACCGAGCGATCTCATCGTGCGGTCTGACGGTCGCCGACAGGCCGATCCGCTGAGCAGGCTTGTCGAGCAGTTCGTCCAACCTCTCGAGACTGAGCGCAAGATGCGCGCCCCGCTTCGTGCCTGCGATGGCATGGACCTCATCGACGATCACGGTTTCGACGTGACGAAGGGCCTCGCGAGCAGCTGAAGTCAACAGGAGGAAGAGCGATTCCGGAGTCGTGATGAGGATGTCGGGAGGATGGGTAGCGAAGCGGCGACGTTCCTCTGGCGGAGTGTCGCCGGTGCGAACTCCAACGGTGACGTCGGTGAAAGGTTTGCTAAGGCGCTGAGCCGTCGCGCGCATTCCCACCAGCGGAGACCTGAGGTTCTTGTCGACATCGACAGCCAGTGCCTTCAGGGGTGAGATGTAAAGGACGCGCGTGCGTTCCTTGGCAGGTGGCGAGGGCTCGGATACGAGTCTGTCGAGCGACCACAGGAAGGCCGCGAGGGTTTTGCCTGAACCGGTTGGCGCCACAACGAGAGCGTTGTTGCCGGAGGAAATCGTCTTCCACGCCTGGACCTGGGCCGTAGTGGGGGCCTCGAACGCGTCTGCGAACCAGGTGGAAGTGACCTCTCTCATATAGCCATCATCCCTTGACGCCCAACTTAGAGCTATCGATCTAAGAGACCCACTCGCGGCTGGCGGGCTCGCCTCCATCCAGGAAGAGATAGGTCAAAGTCACGGGCCTGGCTTCCGGCAGTAAACCGTTAGCTTTCAGGGCACGGGCATAGAGCTCCAGCTGATCTCCTTCGTTGTGATCGAAACGAGCTCCTGTCTTCACATCGACTATCTCGATACCGCCGTCATCGGTCTCGTAAACCGCATCGATCCGCCCACGAACGATCGTTCCATCGACATTGAGCGTGAATGGGAGCTCGACCATCGGCTCGCCACTCGGGAGCCGAGCGAGGTCTCGGTCGGCATAACCGGATGCAGCAAAATGATCTAACAGGCCGTTGATCACGGCTGGTTCGGTTACCTCGGAGGGGACATCCAGCTCCTCCTCATCGGGGTAAGGGGCGATACCTCGGGCTTTCTCTTCGATAAGGCGATGAACCTCTGTCCCGAGCCGGCGCTGAAGGGTCGGCCTGTCCGGCAGTGGTCTTACGAGATCCCATGCATCGAGTTGACCCTTATTAAGCCGGATCATGTTCGTGGCAGACACGATGTCGGGCACGCTCGCTTGACGCGCTGGTTCGGGAGTCGCCGCAGCCGATATGACCGACAGATCCTTTCGTTGTTCCCCGATCAAGGCGACAGCGGCAGAGCGATCGGCCTCCGTCAACTCGTTCAGTAGATCTTCGAGCGAGATACTTCCGTCGAGCACGTGGTCGGCCGCAGCCCCCCAACCGTCAGCGAACAACGTGTCCTCCAACCCTGAGCGCGGTTGAGGAGGCCACTGGCGCCTATCTTCCATCGCGTCGAACATCGGGTTCTCCGCTGGAGCCTCGGCACGTTCAACTACGGTCACCAGTCCGCGATCGGCGAGCTTCTCGAGATCTTCGAAGAACTCCGAGGGACCTTTCGGTGTCTTGTCGCGTCCGTACCACCATGAGGCAGTCACAGCCAGTCTCTGCTTCGCGCGAGTCAATGCGACATAGAAGAGACGTCTTTCGTCCTCGATCACACGGTCCTTCACTGCATCTCTGAACTTGTTCAGATTGCCTTCGAAGCGGGGAAGGTGCTCGGCATCCTCTCGGACCTCATAAGGGAGCTCTGAGTAACTGGTTAGTGGGTTCGATCCACGTGTGTTCGGGAAGATCGAATAGACCTTCCCACCGCTCTTGCCTTCGGCCGCGGCCACCGACGGGACGAAAACACACTCGAATTCGAGTCCCTTGGCAGAGTGGACCGTCATCAACTTCACCGAATCTTGATCAGCGGGCTGGGTGGCATCGAGAGTTTCTTCAGCGACCTCGGCCGCATCCAGGTAGGCGATGAAGGATCTGAGCGTTGCTTCTCCTTCGATGGGCGCGAAGCTCGCGACCTGATCCAAGAAGTTGGAGATGTTCTGCTTCGCGGCAGGTGCGGTGCGCGAGGACGAAGACTCCAGGGCGTCGGTAATCCCTGCCGAGCGGATCACCTCTTGGACAAGCTCAAGGATGGGAGCGTTCGCTCGCTTGCGGATGGTGGCGAGCTTGCCCGAGAACTCCTTAAGGCGCTTCTTCGCCTGGGGGCCGACATCCTCGATCGCATCGAGGTGATTGAGAGCCTCGGCAAGGGAGTAGGCGACGTCACCAGGCTCCATATCGCGGGCCAGTGCTTCGTCCCCGCCCGCTAAGCGCATACGAAGGTCCCAGTTCTGAGACGTCGCCCAGCGCGCCAGGGCCGACAGATCCCGGTAATGGATGCGCCACCGGGGCCCGAGCAAGATGCGTCCCAGCCAGCGGTTCGCACCGGGCTTGGACTCCAGCGCTCGCAACCACGCAACGATCTCGGTGACCTCTGGAGTCTTCAGGAGTCCCCCAAGGCCGATGACCTCGACAGGGATCTTGCGATCCTCGAGAGCTTGGAGAACCGCATCCATCGCCGCTTTGCGGCGGACGAGGATCGCCATGTCTTTCCACTGAACCTCGGGGCGGCCCTCGGCGGTTGCAGTGCCATGCAAGCGTTCGCACTGTGCTGCGATCCAGTTAGCCTCGGCGCTCTCGTCCGAGAAGAGACCGAGAGCAACGGATCCGGTCCCGTTCGACGCATGGGGACGGAGAGGATCACCGGGCCGCCTCGATGCGTCGATCCCCGACACCACATCGTTCGCGACATCGAGGATGTGCGACCCGGACCGGAAGTTCTCGGAAAGAGAGATCGGTTCGTAACGGATGCCGTTCGCACGCGGGAAGTCGTCCGGGAAACCGATCAGGTTGTACATCGTCGCACCTCGCCACGCGAAGATCGCTTGCCGCGCATCTCCAACTGCAGTGACGGCACCGTTCTCGCCCACGAGTGCTTGAAGCATCCGACGCTGGGCAACGTTCGTGTCTTGGTACTCATCGAGCAGCACGAAGGGGAACCGCTTCCGGTATGCATCTCGAACATCGGGGTGACCTTCGAGGATCATCACCGCCTTCGAGATCTGATCGCCGAAGTCGATCCGCCCTGTTCTTTGCTTCGCGCCGATGTATGCGCCGACCGCCTTCACGAGTTCTTTGCGACGCTCGGCAGCCTCGATCATCTTGTCGTCGATCCCCTTCATCGACAGGACATGATCTGCAGCAGCGTCGATCGCTTCGAGACTCACCATGTGATCGGCGATCGACGAAGACAAGCCCAACGCAGAGCCGACGACGTAAGACGACCGGATCTCGAGTGCTTCGAACGGTGGAAGGTCATCGAGGCAGGACAGAAGGAGTTGCCACTGCTGGGCCTCGGACAGCAGGCCAGCCTCAGGTTCGATCTCGACCAGCAGTCCGTGATCCCGCACGATGCCCGCAGCGAAGGCGTTGTAAGTGTTAACCGTCACGTCCTCGCCCGACTCGTCGTTGATCTCGGCAAGGGCAAGATGGATGCGTTCGAGCAGTTCTTGCGATGCCTTGTTTGTGAACGTCAGCCCGAGGATCTGGGACGGCGAGAACGGCTGCGTCTCGAGAGCCCACGCGATGCGCGCCGCCATGACTGCCGTCTTACCCGAACCGGCGCCGGCGATCAGATAGATGGGCTCGAGAGGATGAGATATCGCTTTCCACTGCTCGTCCGTTGGTTCGTAGCCTTTGAGTGCAGCGCGGATCGCCGCGGAGCGACGTGGGTCGGTGCTCATGCCGGTAGCTCCTTGCCCTGGGGCCACAGAGGGCACAGCGGTTTGAACTTGCACCACTGACAATCGGCTTCCGGATCGGGCCGGAAGTCCTCGGCCAGCACACCCTCCATCAGCGCGGGCAGCCGCTTGATCGCTTCCTCAGCTTCGTCGGGTTTCTGAGTGCGTTTCGCGATATCGCCACGTGACAGTGGGGCACCCGGATAGATCAGCTGCATCGAACTCGGTTCGCCCAACGCGCTGAGCTCTGGGTCACTCTTCGCGGCGAGGTGGTAGATCGCGAGCTGCAGCGACTTCTTTGCTTCGTCCCAGAAAACGGGGTTGCGCGATGTCTTGTAGTCAGACACGACGAGGTTCTTGCCGATCTTGTCGATCCGGTCGATACGCCCTGTTATGCGGTGGCCCTCGAGTTCGACCCTGAAGCTCACCTCGGCTTTCTCGGCTTGGTTGGGCTTCAGATACTGCACGTATCGCTCGATCATGATCTGTCCGTCGCGCCGGAACTGGCGTGCCATCGCCTTGTTCGGAAAGACGGTCTCATCGAAGAGCTCTTTGTATCGAGCTCGGGCGGCGGCCCAGTCGCCGGGGGGGATCACCTTGGTCTCGATCTCTTCGAAGATCTTGTGGATCCACGAACCGAAGGCCATGTTGTGCGAACTCTCCGGATCGAGCCCAAGCACTACAGAGAAGAGGTACTGCAGGCCGCAGTTGTCATAGGTGGAGATGCGCGAGTAGCTCGTCCGCAACTTGTCGAGCGGCAGATCGTCATCAGGATCGGCTTGCTGCACGCGGATCGGGATACTGCCCTCGGTCCAGTCCCAGCGCCACCACCATTCGCTCGGTTGGGCAGCGAAGCACGTCGGGTCCAACCTGCAGATCTCGTCGATCGAAGCGAGGGCCGCGATGCGCTCCGCGGGAGCAGCGTCGGGGTCGGCCAGTGTCTTGCGATGGCGAGCGGCAGCTTCGGTGAAGGTCAGTGGTGGAAGAGTGCCTGTTACCTCGACATCTGGGATCGCACCGACCAGTTCTTCGATGAACCGGCTCGGCTCGCCCCGACGGGTGGGCCCGGGAGAAGTAGTAACGATGCATCGCTGAGAAGCACGCGTTACCGCTACATAGAAGACGCGCCGGTCCTCCATCTCGTTCTTGCGCGATCGCTGGACCGGATCCGTCTCGTCCAGGAAGTACGGGTCGAACAGGCCCGAGGCGCGCCTGCCCTTCGGGATGGACCCTTCGATCACGCCGCAGACCGCGACTAGAGCCCACTCTTTCCCCTTCGCGCCGTGGAAGGAAAGCACGTTCACTCCCCCGCGAGCGCGTTCTGGTGGAAGCCAAGGATCCGAGCCGAAGTCTGCGCGCTCGATCGCCTTTAGGTAATCCTCGAACGTTCCCTTGCCGCGCCGGCGTTCGACGAACCGTCCCAAGGCATGACTGAAAGCAACGAGAGCATCGAGCTCGCGGTTGGCCGGGTCATCCAAGCTGAGCCTTGCGCGCTGCTGGAGGTCGGCACAGAAACTCGAGCGATCCCACACCACCCAGAACGCCTGGTCGGCGGGTTCATCCTGCGCTGCCCTTAATAGGTCGCGCAGCTCGAGTAACTCGGAGAGCTTCGCCTTTGCGGCCCCGTTCTCGCCGATCGAGGGTAATGACTCGATCGTTGCCGCCAGACCCGTACCGGCGACCCTCGCCATCCGCTCGAGTTCCCGAACATCGGGATCCTCGAGATCTATCAATGGGGACCGAAGGAGCTGAAGGAGGTCTTCCTCGTTCGGAGTGTCCAGGTACGCGTAGCGGGCGAGGTCGGCGAACGCTCGAACGACAGGCTCACGACCCAGTGGTCTGTCGGGAGCACTCACGGAGAAGGGAACCTGAAGAGCATCGAGCGCTCGTTCCAGTGCCGGAAGCATCGAACGGGGTGAGGTCAGCAGAATCGCCATGTCCTCGAAGGGGATCTCGTCGTTGAGGTGCGCCATCCGGAGGGAGCGCGCCACCGAGTCGGCCTCTGACGCAAGGCTCGTGAAGCGCCGCACATCGATAGTTGCGTTCCCCGCGTAAGAGGTCGGGCGGTGGTCCTCGGACCCGTTCTGGCCGATAAGCGATTGGGCGGCGGCCCCCAGCTCGGGTCCTAGACGGTAGGAGGTCGCGAGCGTGATGGTCTCGTGATCGCCGAATTCCTTGCCGAAGTCGTCCAACCACTCGGGTTCGGCACCCCGGAACGTTTCGATCGCAGAATCCGGATCACCGGCCAACACGAGGGACCGTTCACCGGCCCCACCGTCCGTCAACCCCGTGAGGAAATGAAGCAGCCTTTGCTGCACGAGCGCTAGCTCTTGACCCTCGTCAACCAGCACGTGCAGGAATCGCTCCTGCAACGTTTCGCGGACATCGGGGTAGTTAGCGATCAGCTCAACTGCGTCACGGAGCAAGGTTGGGTAGTCCACCCGGCTCCTCTGACGAAGGTTGTTGTGATGCCTTCTGTGGAAATCGATGAGTTCGGCCCACGCTGGTCGGATCCGGGCGAGCGGTTCGAGTTCAGGAGGATCCATCGCTCGCTGACCAACGCGGATGAAGAAGTCGACGACCTCGTCCACGAAGCCGCGGTTACCGAGAAGGTGTTTGTGGTGCGGCCAGTTGGCTTCGTTCTCGGCCCACAACGCGTCCTTGATCGCGCCCCATTGCTCGGGGCTTGTGAGCAGAACGGGCGGCTCGGAGTATCCGAGTTTGTCGTAGTGCCGCGAGACGAGGTGGTAGGCGAGGCCGTGCCAGGTGTACACGGGAACCTCGATGAGGGCACCGAGACCCTCCTCGAAGAGGAGGCGCTTGGTTAGGTCCTTCTGCAGAGTGATCTTCTGTGTCCTATTCGGGACCAGGAAGAGGATGCGGTCGGCTGAGGAGCCTTTGGTCGCAAGGTGGACGAATCGCTCGGTCAGAACGGTCGTCTTGCCGGTCCCCGGCCCCCCGAGAACCTTGCACGGACCGGAGCCATGTTCGACAACTAGCTGCTGAACGTCGTCCAGTTTGCGCCGGTCGGGACTGTCCACTTTCGTCATGAGCCAACCCTAGTCACAGGGTGAGACACTTCGGCAAGGGCCGCGAAAACATCGTCGCCCGGGCCGCGAAAAGATCCACGTTGAGGCTATTCAAGCAAGCGCCGCTACCCTCGAAGGATGTCCCGTTTCCCAGATCCAAAGCCGAAGAGTGATGCCCGCAATGAGTGGGCTACCTCGATCCGAGAGCGCCTGAGCGAGTGGCTCGAGTTGGTCGCTCCTGCCGGAGCGGTCGGAACGGTGGCGGCGAACGGAGCCGTAGAAGTCATCGTCGGAGGACAGAAAGTGGCCGGCTTTTTGCCGACATCCACCGGCCTCAGCACCTATCTATATGGAGCCACGGACACCGAGGTGAAGAGGATCGAGCGTCTCTGCGAGCGAGCGGGTGTGCCGGCCGATGCGCGGCCCCCACGGACATCGAAGTACGTATTGATCAAGGTCCCAGACGATGAGGTGCTCGCGACAGTGGGCGATGCACTACGCCTCCACTGCATAGGTCGCAACTGACTGAGGTCTATCGGGTCGACGGGAGTTTGGGGCGGCGTTTGCGGAAGGTCTTCTTCGAGACATCGAATGGCGCCTTGATCACGAGCTCGACGTTGCGGTCCTCGTGCTCGCCTTCGCCCGTTCCGAATCCGGCTTGCGGGTCGTTGGCGGCAAGCTCGCGTGAGATCGAAGCGATCCTCAAGACGTCGTGATCACCGGCTCCCGGGGTTACGGGGGCCGCGTGGTCGAACATCGTGCAGAAGATCGACAGCGTCCCGTCGCGGTTATCGATGACCTCAACCAAACGGCTCTGGCAACTCCAATCGATGTGGGCTGCGGTTCCGATGTCCCAGAAGCCGCCGTCGTTACCTGGGCGAGGCCTCGGTACGACGACGTTCAGATGAGAGTGTCCGTTGACCCAAGCGATCACGTTCGGATAGCGGTGCACGAGGGCCTCGATCTCTTCCGAGGTCTTGCGAGGGAGATCGTTCGCGCCCGGCTCTAGTGGATCGGGGTTGCTTGCCGGGCTATCCAGCGAACGCAATCCATGGTGGCTGAAGATGATCACCAGTTTGTCATCGACGTCGTCTTGCGTTACCTCTTCGCCTGTGGAGTCGAGGTAGACCTTGGAGACCTCCCGCAACCGGTCCTCCATCCAGGTTAACTGGGCGGCGCCGATGCTCCCGTCGTTGTAGCCACCGGGGTTGACCGTGTCCAACCCGATGAACCGGAAGCCGGGATGGTCGTCGCTGCTCCAGTAAGCGGTCCCGTTGTCTCTATTCTCTTGAGTGAAACCGTGACCGTGGTTAGAAGGACTTGCGGTCGTGTTGAACATCTCTTCGATGTACTCGGCACGAGTGACGATCTTGCGATCGGGATCGCTCGTGACTTGGGCTGCGGGGGCCGCCAGGAACGCCGTTGGGTTGTTCTGCATCGTCGCGAACGCGTCGCACGGGTTAACGCCAGGCGGAAGCGTCCGAGCTTTCGTGCCACCGACAGCGATCGCCTCGAAGACCGGGTTGCGTGGTGCGTTGCCCTGCAAGAGTCCGTCGTGGTTCCCGAAGGTTTGATACCAGGGCACGCCTACACCCTGCGCTTCGAAGGGCTTCAATGCGGCTTCGAGCAAACCGTCGTAGTTCGGGAACCCATAGAGCTGTTTGTATTTGTCATCTACGTCGCCATCCGGGTGCCAGTACTCGACATCGGCCCATTCAGCCGACTGAACACCTTCGTAGACACCGTCGGCGCCTGAGTTAACGGAAACGGTTCCGCCATCCATCGTGTCGATGAACCAGCGAAGCTCGTTGAACTGTTCGTTGTCGATGTTGTCGCCGGTGCAAACCACGCTCTGGATGGGCTCGCCTGTAAGAGGACTCACTTCGATCGCCCTCATGCGGCGGATCATCGCTTCCAGGATGTGAAGCGTGAGTTGTTCTTGCGGACGATAGGCAGAGTTGAATGGCATGCCTTCGCATCCCTGACCGACGTCGTTGAACCGATCGAGGAACTCGACCCGTGCGGGCGACTGAGCGTCCACGATGTGGATGTCGGTGAAGTGAGCGAAATGGACGAGAGAGCGCTTGGCCTCCATCGGCTTTGCGTGGCGGGCACCAGCCGAGCTCAATTCGGTACGTAGCAGGTGGGGCTCGCTCGGACCCATCGTGAGGAGGTAATAGCTCCCCAGCTGCCCCTCCTGGGCGAGCAGACCTTTGACGATCCGCCCATTGAGGGTCGTGAGGTCGGCGGCCATCCCGGCACGGCGAGGGCTTGCCCCGGCCCCCATCCAGCCCCACGGCATGGCAGTGGCGGCCCCGGCCACCCCTACGGCCTTTAGGAAGTCCCTGCGGTCGATAGACATAAGGGGGAGGTTCTCCCCAGCAGGGCCTGACTCCTGGCTAGGGAGCTACGTGGATGATGCCGCACATCCCGCTGCAATCACCGTTGGTCAGCGACCCGTGGATGCTGCAGCGATAGCGGTAGGTGCCTTCCTTACGGAATTTCTTGGAGCTCTTGCTGCCTGCCGGCAGCGGCGTGTTCTTGGACCAGTTGCCCCCGTAGGCCGTGATCGTGTGGTTAGCGGTGGAAGCGTTCTTCCAGATGACCTTGGTTCCCGGGATGACGTGCTTGAAGTCGGGGTTCCAGGTGCGACTGTCGGTGGCCTTGATCCTTGCCCGGCCCGCCTGGGTCACCCCAGGGGCCAGCGCCAGGCTGAGTCCGATCGCTACAACGATGGCTATCCGCAGCTTGTTCATAAGGCTCCCTCGTTCATCCAGTCCCCAGAGTACCTACCCCGGCGTCTTTATCTGAAATCCGGCTTCCGGAGCTTGTGTTGTCACATACTGCTCGTCCCCATTGGATTCCAGGGGTGGGGAGGGGGGACCTGTGGACGCCGACAAGCTTGCTCAACTCGATCTCTTGGTCGACGACGCCATCAAAGAGGCCGAGCGGCGGATGCGCAACGAGAAGGAATCCGCTACCAAGCGCCGGGTCCAACTTGCCAGGGAGCAGGGGTATCACCGCCTAGCCCTGGCCATCGATCGTCCCGAACGATCCAAGAAAGGCGCTCCGGGGCCGGGGCAGCTCTGCTTGTTCCCCACGAGGGATCCGAGCCTCTTCGACGAGTGAGAGGGTAGGCCCTCCAATGTCGCAAAATCGAGTCGTGCGGCGGCTCATCGTTCTATCTCTCATCGCCCTGCTGGTGGTCGGCCTGGCGCCGGCTGCGAGTGCCCGCGCGACGTGGAAGACCAGGATCGACAAGCTGATCGGGAGCCGGTCCATGTCGGTGGTCATCACCGATGGGAGCGATCCTCTCTACCGGCATCGGCCGTCAGCCACTCGAGCACCGGCCTCCGGCGAGAAACTCCTGCTTTCGATGGCTCTGCTGAACGAGGTTCCCACGGACCTCAGGATCTCTACCTTCGCCTCGGCGGGGTCTATCAACTCAGGTGTGATCAACGGCAACCTTTGGATCCTGGGCCGCGGCGACCCTACGATCACCGGCGGAGGCCGGTACGGCAAGAACCTGCCGGTCACTCCCACGCGGATGGCTTCACTTGCGAAACGCATCAAGGAAGCCGGCATCGAAAAGGTTCGTGGAGGAGTCTTTGGCAGCACCTCTTACTTCGCGCGTGACTGGTGGGCTCCCGGTTGGAAGAGCGATTTCCCTGCCAAGGAGGTCCCGCTTCCGAGTGCCTTGACCTTCGAAGGCAACGTCAAGGGGAGCCGCCACATAACCGACCCGGAGTTGCGGGCGGCACGTTCGCTGACCAACCGATTGGAAGCGATCGGCGTGAAGGTTCGGAAGAGGCCCGGGTCAGGAACGCCACCGAGCGGACTTTCTGAAGTCGCCGACGTTCGCTCAGCTCCCCTGTCTCAACTGATGCGTTTCATGAACCGTCAATCCTCGAACTTCTTCGCCGAGGTTCTGGGAAAACTTCTGGCCGTGGAATCGGGTGACACCGGAACGATCGCCAACGGCGCGGCCGCCATCCGCGGCTTCGCCGCCGACCACGGTGTGCCGATCAACTCCTACGACTCGTCGGGTCTCTCGTACAGCAACCGCATCTCGCCGAAAGGTTTCGCTCGTCTGCTCGAGTGGACCGAGCGACAGAGTTGGTTCACCTCGCTGCGATCCACGCTGGCCGGTGCCGACCAGGGCACTCTCGAGGATCGTCTTCTGGGAGTGAAGCTAAGAGCCAAAACAGGGACGCTGACGAACATCTCATCACTGTCGGGTTGGGTGTGGCTGCGGAAGTCCGATTCGTGGGCCGCGTTCTCGATCATGAGCAACGGATTGTACAAATCGACCGCTGCGGCCATCGAGGACGAGATCGTCAGAGAGTTCACGCGTAGCGCACAGTAAAGGGGGCCGGGAAACCCCGGCCCCCTTACTAGTGCTCTGTACTAAACGATCTCGCGGTCTCTAACGACCACTCTGTCGCTCGATGTGCGGTCACGCCAGCTGCCGAAGACCAACATCGACAGGAAGATCCCAACCACACCGACGATCATCAAGATGATCCCTACGGTGTCCAGGTTGATCCCATCTGCAGCAGTCTCAAGCGCAAACGTGAGGATCGCTCCAACGGCGATCAGAAAGATGCTCACTCCGATACCCATATGTCTGCACCTCCCTTTCTTATCCACACGGCGCCTCCCCGCCACTTCGCGGCGGACGCCTTAGTGGAGCTCTGTGAGAGGTACATACCCGGTGCTCGAACGAATCAAACAACGGAGAGTGGTTGTTTAGCCCCTGTGAGCGATATCCGAGAGCAGAGCGCGCGCCGCGTTCCGCCCCGGGGCTCCACAGACGCCACCGCCTGGGTGAGCGCCCGAGCCACATAGATACATCCCGGGCAATGGGAGGCGGTAGCGATACCACTCTTGTGTCGGTCGCTTGTCGAAGAGCCAATCCGGGAGTATCTCTCCGTGGAAGATGTTGCCCCCGGTGATCCCGAAACGCGACTCGATATCGGGGGGGCCCATGACGAAGCGATCCTCGATCAGATCCGTCAGTCCCGGCGCATACTCCTCGAGCGTCGCGATCACCTTGTCCGCGATCTCGTCGCGACGCTCGTCCCACGTCCCTTCCGCAAGCGTGTAGGGCGCGTACTGAGAAAAGATCGACAACGTGTGCTTCCCCTCGGGAGCGAGTTCCGGTTCCGATGCCGTTTGGATCCACGCCTCGATGAAGAAGCGGTCGGCAGGTCGACCGTCCGCCGCAGCACGACAGGCGTCCTCGAGGTAGTCGATCGAAGGTGCGATCGCGATCGTCCCCATGTGCTCGGGTCCGGGCCCTGGGCCTGTGCTCATCCCCTTGAAATAAGGCAGTCCCGACAACGCACAGTTGACTTTCACCACCGTGCCGTCGGTCGGAAGGAGGTCGACATTCTCGATGTACTCATCCGTTAGGTACGCCGGGTCAACCAGGCCTTTGGTTCGTTTGGGATCAGCGTTAGAGAGAACCGCTGGCGCATCGATCTCCTCGCCAGAGTTCAGAACGACTCCGCACGCTCGTCGAGCTCCATCAACCTTCACGCTCGCGACCTCTGCTTCGGTGCGGATATCTCCGCCGAGACCGCGCACTATCTCCGCTAGACCCTGAGTGATGGCGCCCATTCCTCCTCGGACGAACCCCCATGCACCGTGATCGTCAACGGCTTGCCCGAAAGCGTGATGCAAGTAGATGTACGACGTACCCGGTGTGCGCGGCCCCGCTGCCGAGCCGATGATGCCTTGCGATGCAGTCAAACCGCGGATCAGCTCCGATTCGAAATACTCCTCAACCGTTTCGGCGATCGGCGCGTCGACAGTCTTATAGAAGAGACCTTCGATCTCTGACCGTTTGAATGAGCGGATCGCCTGCTTACGAGTGGCCGGGTAGCTGAGCATCGGCCGCAAGTACTTCGAGGCCTCCTCGAAGAGGGCTTCGAACTCGTCGTAAGCATCCGCATCCTTCTTCGAGATCGCGGAGATCGCTTCGTGCCGCTTCTTATGGTCCTTGAACACGACCAAGCCGCCACCGTCGGGACTAGGTGCGAAGAAGGCCGGGTCCTTCATGCGGATGTCGAGCTTGAGGCCGAGCTCTTGGAAGATCTCCGGAAGCATCAGCGAGAGTGCATAGGAAGCGGTGGAGATACGGAACCCCGGGAAGAGCTCCTCGGTTACGGCCGCTCCTCCGATCCGATCGGTACGTTCCAGGACACAAACCTTCAGTCCGGAGCGCAAGAGGTAGGCCGCGCACACGAGTCCGTTGTGCCCTGCGCCCACCACGATCGCGTCGTAACCCAAAAGTGCCTCCGATACCTATGGAAGAAACCAGAAAGGCAGGCTACCTTTTTGCCATGGCAATCCAGGCTTACTGCTCAACCTGCCAGCGCAAGGTTTACGTCACCGAAGATGAAACTCCGGTATGCCCAGTTTGTTCGACCCCCCTGATCGACACCAGACAAGCCGAAGACGACCAGCAGTCCGACGACGATCAAACGGCGGGAGCGAAGTAGGAAGCCTCGAGCACTCGGCCGTCCTCGACGGTCAGGGTGCTGACCGATCCGGTCACGCACGGTGCGAACCCCAACCACGGCGGCAGGTTACGACGTACCAAGGCGAGCCGCGCTACCTGAACCGGGGTCTGATGCGAAACGATCACCACTTCGCGGCCCCCAGACTCCTTCAGTGATTCCTCGAGCACCTCTAGGACCCGTGCCCGGATCTCTCCGAAGGACTCCCCCCACGAGGGCTTCCAGGGGTTCCGTATGTTCCACCAGGAGCGAGGCGACTTAACGAAAGACCCAAATGTCCGGCCGATCCCCTCCAGCGTCGTTCCAGATTCGATAAGGCGGTCGTCAACCTTGATCGTCAGTCCGTGCGGCTTGGCGATCAACCCTGCAGTTTCTCTAGCACGCTCCAAAGGACTTGACCAAACGGCACCGATATCCCTTCCTGCCAATCGATCCGCGGCGGCTTCCGCCTGGCGGATCCCCAACTCGGATAGGTGGAAGCCCGGCAGGCGCCCGTAGATCACATTCTTCGGGTTCTCGACCTTCCCGTGGCGGACCAGGTGGACTGTCCCATTCATCGCCGGGACTCTATCGGTCTAGGCTGAGCAGATGGCAGATGTCGTCTTGTTCGGTGCGACTGGGTACACCGGCAAACTGACCGCCCACTCCCTCCACGAAGCCGGCGTCGATTTCGCCATCTGCGGCAGGGACCCCGAGAAACTCAAGTCGTTGGCGAGCGCGACCGGCTCTCCCGAGATGCGGGTGGCCAACGCCTCCGATGTTGGATCGCTGGTTGATGCCCTCGCCGGCGCCAAGGTCCTGATCACTTGTGTCGGCCCCTTCATGGAACACGGATGGACGGCGGTCGAGGCTGCCCTGCGCTCCGGCGTCCATTACTTGGACTCCGCAGGCGAGGGGGCATTCATCGACCAACTGATCGAACGCTACGACCGGAGAGCCGTGGAGGCTGGTATCGCGATCGCTCCCGCGATGGGCTTCGATGAGGTTCCAGGCGACGTTGCCACGACACTCGCAGCTGAAGGCATGGAGCATCCGAGCATCATCGTGACCTATGCGCTCCCGCGAACCACTTCCAGGGGAACGGCTCAAAGCACCTTGGGCATCGTCGGGTCGAAGGGTCCTTTCCTTCGTGAGGGAGAGCCGCGTTGGATACGAGCCGGCGAGATCGAAAGATGGTCACCGATGCCGCCTCCACTCGGCCCTCGGCGAGCCCTCTCGTTCCCTCTCGCTGTGTTGCGCCTAGCGCCCCGGCACCTTGACGTGAGTTCCTACGAGACGTACGTCACAGCAGGTGGAGCCGAGCGCCTCGGTTTGAAGTTCGCCTTCCCGATGGTGAAAGCGTTGGTGAGTGGCCCCGGCTCGCGCATAACGCAGCGTGTCGTGGCGCGACTCCCGGAAGGACCTATCGGTGAGGACAGGAACGCCAAATGGACGATCCTTGCCGAGGCCCGCGATGGCGATCGATGGAGAAACGTCGTTGCAACCGGCAAAGACGTTTACGGTCTCACGGCAGAAACGTTGACGGCTGGAGCGATAGCGATGTGCGCAACTGATTACGCGCCGACGGGTGTGATCGCTCCGGTCCAAGCAGTCGGCCTCGATGGTCTGCAACAGCGATTGGCGGAGTTAGGTGTGAAGTTCGATACTTACGCTCCGGTCTGACAGAGGAGGGAGATTGGGCGCAAGGCTCCAATACGCCAAAGTGATCGACCGAGAACTGTTCTACGAGCGCGGTGGAAAGGTTCACCCCGGACTCGAGAGCGAGGTTCTTCTGAAAGACGAACCAGGGCCGTCGATGGCTTTCCTGGTGCTCCGAGGTTGGACGGACGACACCGGCACCTTCACCGAGCAATGGAAGATCGAAGGAACAGGCGGCGGCGTCATCTACGAGAGCGTGCCTAGAGAGATCCATCTCGCCACGACAGAGCACGTCGAGAAGCTCTCCGACGAGGTCGTCGACCTCGAATTCCAGTACTCCTCGGACGACTACGCCTGCGTCTTCGTCCTCGATGGACGGGAAGTCGCCCGAGCACGGTTCGAGGTCCGCGTAGCCGAATAGCAGGACCCGGACAGTAAGAGGACAGAGAAAAAAAGATGGGCGGGAGTCTCCGACGCGCGGGCAGTGCGTCGGATGGCTGCGGCGGCGAATGCGACTGGACCCCCGCCCTGCCTCAAATAATCGGTTTTTCGCCCGGTTTGGTACATAGCCCGTCCGGTCTATTTGCGTACCCACCCTGGAAAGAAAGCGTCAAAGTCTGTAACCCCCCTGGTCGAGGTGGCGTCCAAACCTCGCTTGGAGCGGAATGGCCGCTCCGGTGATGAGGGGAGAAACACGTGTACGAGTTCGCGATCGTCGTTCTGCTCGGGATCGGTGTGTTCAAGGTGGTCGACATGCTCAACGAGTACGTAGACCTTGCCAAGATCCAGTCGATCCTGACGATCGGCCTCGGCGCTCTCGTGGCCTGGGCCCTTGAGTTCTCACTGTTTGCGCAGTGGGAGATCGGTGTCAGGTCGGAGACGGTTGGTTACATCGGCACAGGCTTGATGCTTGCCGCAGCCGGTTACGCCACACCGCAGGTGTTCGAGCACGTTGCTGAGGTGATCGGTCACCGCCGAGACAGCAAGGTGCGTGCCGCTTAAGCACCTAAAGGTCCGATAGTTCAAGAAAAGCCCCCAGGAAACTCGGGGGCTTTTCCCTTTATCCCTACGTATTTCAGCCGATACTCCAAGCATGGGTTCGCGCTTGGGGCGCCTTCGGAAGATCGAACAGCGGATGACTTACGTCCGCTGGTTCGGCGTACTTTTCGGGATCCTCGCCCTTACCGTCGACTCGGAGCACCGCTCGGGAGGCGTTGAGTCTCAGGGGTGGGGCGTCCTCGCCGCCCTGGCCGTCGGCAGCATGGTGGTCTGGGGGTTGAGCGCCCGGACAACCAGAGAAGCCCAGCACGAACGCCTGGGCATGTTCGCCCTCGCGATGGACACCGCCGTGATCATGGCGTTGTGTTGGGTGTTCGTGGGCGAGAGCCCCTACACCGCGTGGGCGCTGCTGTTGCTGCTCCCGATGGAAGGCGCCCTTCGATACCGGATGCCCGGGGCCATGATCGCCGTCGCCGCGATCGCTGTCTTCTTCGTCCCTCAGACCTTCCACCGAGCGGACGTTATGGGCTCCGACTTCGATATCGCCACTTACGTGTTCGTTGTGGGGATGGCGGGACTCGTTGCCGGCATCAACGGCTCGATGGCGAACCAGTGGGCTTCGCAGGCGAGGTTGTACGAGCAGCAGAGTCTGAAGCTCGCCGAGGTCGACCAGCTTAAGGACAGGTTCCTCGCGATCACCTCGCATGAGATCCGCGGCCCCCTCACCGCCATCATGGCCGGGGTCGACACGGTGCGTAAGAAGAAGGAACGCTTAACGCCCGAACAGCACGACCGCTTGCTCGAGATGGTCCATCTGCAGGCCCACCAGCTCGCGCGGATCGTCGACGACCTTCAAGTGACATCACAGCTCGAGTCGGGACAGCTCTATTTCCACAACGAATGGGCTCACCTTGAGAAGACGGTCCAACAGGCTCTGGAAGCCGCGGCAAGCAAGCGACGCCAACATCAGCTCGAACTCTTCGTCGAGCCGATCGAATGCGAGATGGACGCAGCCCGAGTCGGTCAGATCATTCGCAACTTGGTCGAGAACGCTTACAAGTACACGCCGGATCGCACACGCGTCTCGGTGACGGCCAAACAGACATCGACGGGTCTTTCGATAGCGGTATCGGACGACGGCAAAGGCATCCCGGCCGACAAACGCGATGACCTGTTCGAGGCTTTCTCCCGGATCGAAGAGACGTCCGCAGGCCAAGAAGGCGTTGGCCTGGGGCTCTACGTCGTCAGTCATCTCGTGTCGGCGATGGGAGGACGGATCGATCTCAAGTCCTCTTCCCGAGGCACCACCTTCGAGATCGACCTGCCTTGTGCCTCCCGGAGACTCGAGGCACCCAAGCTCAACCTCGTCGAAGGCGAGTCGGGCGCCCAGTCCTGACGTGCATAGTCGAACGGCTATCCTGCAGGGATGCCAAAGACAAACGTTCTCGGAAACGAAATCAGCTACTCGGACACCGGTGGTGCAGGCACCGCCGTCCTGTTCATCCCGGCCTTCCCCTTCTCCAGCGAGATGTGGGGGCCGCAGATCGACGAGTTGGGTAACGACTTCCGTGTCATCACGCCCGACCTGAAGGGCTTCGGAGCCTCCGATGCACCCGACGATCGTTCGACCTATTCGATGGATGCCTATGCCGACGAGCTCGCCGCCCTGCTCGACGAGGCGGGGGCGGCCAAGGTCGTCGTCGTGGGCCTCTCGATGGGCGGCTACATCGCCTTCTCGCTGTGGCGACGTCACAAGGACCGCATCGCCGGCTTGGTGTTGGCCGACACGAGGGCCGAAGCAGACCCGCCCGAGGGTGTCGAGAAGCGCACCGGCCAGCAGAAGCTGGTGGGAGAAGAAGGCCCCGGTGCCCTTACCGATGGATTGCTCGGCGCATTGCTCGGCCCCCAGACGAAGGATTCCAAGCCAGAGGTGGTCGAGAAGGTCCGAGGCCTCATGGACCAGCCGGCGGCCGGATACATCGGCGCCCTGGAAGCGATGAAGCAGCGCGTGGATTCCACCGCCGACCTCTCCTCTATCGACGTGCCGACCCTGATCATCGTGGGCGAGGACGACGCTCTAACTCCCCCGAACTTCTCTCGCTCGATGCACGAGCAGATCGCCGGTAGCCGACTCGTTGTGATCCCGGGAGCCGGGCATCTCAGCAACCTCGAGACTCCCAAGGAGTTCAACAGCGAGCTGGGCGGATTCCTAAGCTCGATCTAGTCCTTTAGATAGCCCGCGGAAATCCGCGGTGCGATAAGGGAGCGGCCATAAGTTGAGGGCATGGCTGAGACCCTGCTGAAGCTGTCGCCATCGAGCGCCACCGATTTCAAGAGCTGTCCTCAGTTGTTTAAGTTCCGGGCGCTGGACCGGCTCCCCGAGCCCATATCGGGGGCCGCCGCACGAGGGTCCCTCGTGCACGCGGTTCTCGAGCGCCTGTTCCAGGAAGAGCCTCTCCGCCGCACGCCCGAACGGGCGATAGAGCTCCACGATTCCTTGTGGATCGAGATCCGCAACGACCCCGAGATCCGTCCGACCGGGATGAAGGCCGAAGAAGAAGAGGAGTGGCTCGACCAGGGCCGCGGTCTGCTGAAGAACTACTTCCGGCTGGAAGACCCACGCACGCTCCAGGCATCTCGGTTGGAGTGGTGGGTCGAGTACGAGCTTCCCGATATCCACCTCCGCGGCATCATCGACCGGCTCGAGGTCCGCGAGGACGGGAGCTGGATCCTCAGCGACTACAAGACCGGACGGATCCCCGGTGAGAACCGCGAGCTCGCCGCCTTCTTCGGGCTGAGGTTCTACGCGTTGGTGTGTTGGAGAGCTTTCGGTGTCATCCCGAAGGAGATCCGCCTCGTATACCTAACCGACCCGGCCGTTCTTACGCTCAACCCGCACGAACCGATGCTCAAGTCGTTCGAGAAGCAGATGCAAGCGCTGGGGAAAGCGGTCTCCCGTGCGAAAGACACCGAAGACTGGCGCACGCGCCCCTCCCCCTACTGCATGCACTGCAGCTTCCACGAGATCTGCCCGGCTTGGGCATCCACAACCGAAGCCGACTAACTAGCCGCGGTTGATCTGTTGGACGGCCCAGCCGTTGCCGTCCGGGTCGCTGAAGAAGAAGAATCCGGAGTTGTTCAGCGAGTCGCCGCTTTCGTCAGGGTGCGCAGGCCGCTGTCCCCCTTCGCGGTCGAATACCTGCATGGCGCCGACCTCCACTCCCCTGCTGGTGAGTTCCGCATGAGCCACGGGCAGATCGGGGACCACGAGTTGTAGGCCACTGAGCGACCCAGGCTGCATGTTGTTCGTCCCGCTACCGATGACGATCGAACAACCCGATCCTGGTGGCGTGAGCTGCACGAAGCGAACCTCGTCGCTGATCTGGGTGTCGTGATCGACGTTGAAGCCGAGCTGCTCGGAATAGAAAGACTTAGCGCGTTCCACGTCGGATACCGGCACCACGACGACCTCTAATGTCCAATCCATCTCTCTCCTACCCCCGGTCAGTGTGTAAAGGGTCCCCCTTTACAGGTCTCAGACCACGATAGACACTCAGGATGGTGAGGCGAGCCGAAAGGCGTGCTGATGGAAGCCAAGTTCTGTCCTGATTGCGGTGCGGCTCGAAAGCCGCCGGGCGCAGCCTTCTGCCGAGAATGCGGGCATACGTACAAACCGACCGAGTCGCCTCCGATGAACGAACCGGCAGCAGACGCTCCCCCAACAGATGCTCCTCCGCCCGCCGCAGTGTCAGCTCCGAGCTTCGCTATCCCCAACCCCATGTCTGTGTTGGCTGGTGCGGCGATCTTCGGGGGAGGGCTCCTTCCGTGGTGGACGATCCCAGGCGATTCGATCTCTGCTTGGGATATCCCTGCGATGTTTCTGATCTCAGAGTCGACGGGTGATGGACTGAAGGTGGGGCCTCTTCTTCTGGTTGGCATGCTGATGCTTCTCCCCCTGCTCACCAAGAAGCCACTCCCCCATATCGCTCAAGCGCTCGTCGCGGCCATGGCGATCAACGCGAGCGGCCTCGCGATCGTGCGCGGGCTATCGAATGACGTTGGCATAGGTGTAGGTCTCTTGATAACGCTCGCCGGCGGGGTGCTGGTGGGATTCGGGTGGTTCCAAGGACGGCGTGCAGTCGCAGCCCCGAGGGCGCGGACATGAAGCAACGATTCGATGAGCGCGGCGAGATCACGATCGTCGGCTGGGTGGTGATTGGCACGATCCTGTTCGTCGGACCCCTCGTGATCGTGGGTATCGGTTCGCTCTTCGAGAAGGACGACCCGAACCGTGTGGCCATCGGAGCCCCGGAGACTGCGACGGTGGCCGGACCCGCGCCACCGGATAACCAGTGTGCCGCCGACGCGTACTCAAACTTCGGCTTGCAGTGGAACAACCCGGTGCCAGGCTGGTCGGTCCCGGGGCACGATCCACCCGATCCTTCCGAGCCGGATTACAGCAGCAAGCTTCGCATCTACAAAGCGGTCATCGCCGAACGAGTGACCGATGCGCGCGCATTGTGGATCGAACGCGATTGCCACAAGGCGCAGGACCCGATCGGGAACCCTGCCGTTACGCCTCAGCCTAGTCAGCCACCAGTCCTCAACGTCAACGGTGTGTTCGCAACGGCGGAAGTCATCGGAGACTCGACCTACGATCTGCCCGATATCGAAGGGACCACCGGTTGCGCAGGCCGCTCGATCCCTCCGGAAATGACCTTCTCGGTTAATGGCACGAGTCTCACCGTGACGCTTGCGGATACGAAGGGGCAGCCGGCCTTCTCGAACAACGGAACCTACGATCCGGGCTCCGGCGCCTGGTTCGCCACCTACCCCGATGGAGGCCGATATCTGTCGGGCAGGTTCTTCCTATCGGGCGAGAAGATCCTGCTGAGCAACGGGCTTATGTACACCGGAGACTGCGCTCTCGCCTTTAGCGGCGAGAAGTGAACCCGCAAAGGTATTTGCATAGGGCTCGCCACTGGTTTTCTATGGGGCGATGAGAATCCGACCTTTGTTGCTCGTTCTAGTGCTCATCTTCAGCGCCTGTGGTGACACGGGTGGAGACGAGGGGGATAGTCGCGAGGAGAACGGCGCCCAAAGCGAGGAGGCGCAGGAACTCGAAGAGGTCGTGGAAGAGGCGGTCGAGGAGGAGGGCGTCGATCTAAGCGACGCGGCTGCCGAGGCTCTCGCCAACACTGCCATCGAATACGGCCTCGGGGCGGAAGCCCTCATCGAGTATGGCGAGGACATCGCGTTGTCCATAACCGATCTGAACGACTACTGGAGCGTGATCCTCCCCGAGCTTTACGGCATCGAGCACGTGGCCCCCGAGAACTTCTTCCCGTATTCGGGCAGCATCGATCCGCCGATGTGTGGTGGTGAGGTGCTCGAGGAAGGCAACGCTTTCTATTGCTTCACCGATGACTTCGTCGCATGGGACGACACCGGATTGATGTTCCCCTACTTCGCCGAGATCGGCGACTTCGCGATCGCGTTCATCATCGCTCACGAGTGGGGACACAAGATCCAGGAACTCGTGGGCGCCCAAGCCGACTTCGGGATCCAGTACGAACTCCAAGCCGATTGTTACGCCGGCGCCTGGGCGCGAGACGCCGATGATCGCGGACTCCTGGAGAAGGGCGACATCGACGAGGCGTTCTACGGGCTGGCGGAAGCGGCCGATCTACGCGGAACACCGTGGACCGATCCACTGGCGCACGGCAAGCCGAGAGAACGTATCGGCGCTTTCCTGATCGGCTACGAGGACGGCGTTTACGAATGCACCATCTTCACCGACTAGTCGATATCACTCGGCCCTCGTCGTCGAGCCAGTCCTCTCGGTCCACACCCATGCCCTCTGCGATGCGATTGATGTAATTGAAGAAGGCGCATACCTCGACAGCGTCCGAGATCGCTTCGTCTTCCCAACCGGCCGCCCGTAGTCGCTCAACGTCATCCGCTCCACAAGACGCTGGTTGCGCCGTGAGCTTCTCCGCATACTCCAGAAGCGCAAGGGTTGGCTCATCGAGGCCAGCATCCCGCCAGTTTCTCGCGAAGCGGTCCACCATCCCCTCATCTGTGACCTCCGACCGGAGATCGTGCAGGTGCGCCGCGATTCAGTAATGGCATTCGTTCACAAGCGACGTGACGACAGCGATCATCTCGCGCTGAGCTCGTGTGAGCTTCGACTCGGCGTACAACGCGGAACGATAGAGACGCATCCCATGGCGTAGCGATTCCGGTGAGAGGCTCTGGACCGCGATGATCTCCCAGACGCGCCCGGCACGACGCACCGCCGCATCGAATTCTTGCCTGAGGACTCCCTCTGCCTCCTCGGGCGGGATCTTTCGTATGTACGCCATGCTTCGCGAGGATAACGGGAGGGTTAGATCTGCGGTAGGAAGAAGCGATGCGATATCTGGAAGACGTTCCTGGGGCGGTTTCCGAGAAAGAAACACTCACTTCGCTGCTGGATCTACAGCGGAACGCCATGCTTGCTCACTGCGAGGGGTGCCCCGACGAAAGCCTTCGTAAGAGATTGGTGGGTACGGAAACGACCATCCTGGGGATGGTGAAGCATCTGGGTTTCGTCGAGCGGTGGTGGTTCGGCAGTCGTTTCGCCGGCGCCGAGATCCAAGATCTCTCCCAACCCGATGACCCGACCTCGCCGACCCAAGCCGATCCAGATGCCGACTTCCGGATCGAAAGCGACGAGACGACGCAGCTGATCCTCGACTTCTATCGACAGGAATCAGAAAAGAGCCGATCGATCATCGCGGCGGCCGACCTCGATGACAGGGCCGTCAAGCGCCCCGATGTGACGCTTCGATGGGTTATCTGCCGCGTGGTCTGGGACACCGCACGTCATGCGGGCCAGGCCGACATCTTGAGAGAGCTAACCGATGGAGTGACCGGGGTGGGGTTCCCCGGCGCTCCCTCACCTGAGGACCTTCCGGCGAGTTAGGCGCTAACGGAACGAGTACTCGACCGTTACCTGAGGCTCGCCGGCCCAGTTGCAGGCCATGATCTGGATCGCTTGACCCTTGCGCATCTTGAGCGTTGTGAATTCGGGTTCGCCTTGGCTGCCCGAGGACTCTGTGAGCACGTTGCCTTCACCGTCGAGAACGAAGAGGTCCCAGTCACCGGTTAGCACCGGGATGCCAACCGAGAACAAACCTTTCGAGGGGGCTTTGAATGGGTGGTAGTGCTTGTGCACGGTATCGACGCCCTGGAAGCAGCCTTCGCCGGCGTCGTACGACCCGTTCGGATACGGCAACGCGGTAGCCGAGTACGACTCCTCGATCGGTTTCAGACCACGGGCAGCGGCCGGCATGACGCCGATCACCAGGACCCCCAGAATCACCACGCCCAGCCTGCGCATCGCCTTCTCCTTACCTAGCCTGCGCAAGACTTCGACGTATGGACGCCCGGTTCCTCCGTTCTCCTCAGGGGGCTTTGGCTGCCTTTCGGAGCAGTTCCACGGTTTGGGCTCCGATGTCGTCGTCGTAGGTCCGTTCGCAGATCTCGACCGCATGCTCGAGAACCGCCCGGTCGCCTTCAGCAAGCATCAGCAGCTCCCCCAACACCGGGTCGTCATCGATCTCCCCGGCGATCAGGCGGGCGAGCCGTTCCCAATGGTCTGGGTGGTAGATCGTCGTGAGCGGGGTCGACGCCGAGATCTCCATGCCGTTAGCGAGCAGGACGAAGTCGCGCGCCTGCCGCACCAGTCGCTCGACATAGCGCTCGGGCAGCGTCACCTCTTGAGAGCTCCTGCCACCGCCGCTTTGAACTCATCGGACGTGAAACGTGCAGGTTGCACATCGCGCGCGTGATCGAGTGCGGCCCCCACAGCGGCATCCTGGGCAGCGACGAACGCGCGTTTGTTGGCGATCACGCCATCGCGCGGGTGGCGCAGGATCCTCGCAGCAAGAGCTCGCGCCTCGTCGAGCAACCGGTCGGAAGGAACGACCGAGTTCAACAAGCCATACTCGAGGGCCGTACTCGCATCGATGATGTCTCCGGTCAAGAGAAGTTCGGCCGCCCTCGTGGGCCCAGCAAGTAGCTGCGTGAGAAAGGCTCCCCCGGTTCCGGGTATCACGCCGAGGCGCACCCAGACCTGACCGAACCTCGCGTCGTCGGAAGCAACCCGTAGATCGCAGGCGAGGGCCAGATCCATCCCGGCCCCCACAGCCGGCCCGCCCACCGCCGCGATCACAACTGCGTCGGAGGCTCGGATGCTCCGGACCATCCCCTGGAAACTCGCGTAGAGCTTGTCTGCGATCTCTTTCTCGGAAGCGGTGCTCCACCGCTCGAGCTCTTCGAGATCTCCCCCCGCACAGAAGGCTCCCCCGCTGCCGGTGAGGATCACGACGCGTGCCTTAGCGCCCGCCTCGGCTAGCGCTACCGCGACGGCTTTCGCCGTGGCGGAATCCAGGGCGTTACGGCGCTCGGCTCGGTCGATCGTGACGACGGCGAGCTCGCCCTCGTGATCGGTTCTCACATGGTCGCTCATCGCGCCAAAGGTACAGCGGGAGCAGACAGTGGATAGAAATCGAAGGGCCGCCCTAGGGCGGCCCGTTCGTGTGTGACTTTGCCGCTACTTAGCCTTCGGCAGCATGCGGGTCATCTTGGTCCCGCACACAGGGCACTGGCCCTGGGCAGCGCGAGAGCCGTTAGCGAGTTCTTTCTCCTCGCCCTCGAAGTCCCGCTTCTCGCGGCATTTAACGCAGTAGCCGTTGTATGTCTCAGCCATGGCGACCACGCTCCTTCCCGATTGCGCCTAGGGGACGATCCCCGCTGACAATCGTGCCACCCCTGCGCCTGGTAGGCGGGATTTCCCGCTACGTAGAGTGGTCGATTGGGGGTGTTTGTCCCGTTGGCCGGTCACCCTCCGCTACTTCCAGGGGGACTTCTTCGATTTTCTCAGGCGGCAGGGGGGCTTTTTGCCACTTCGGCGGAGCCCCCCTGTAGCGGATCAACAGGTAGGCGCAGACGATGACGATGATCGCCGCCCACAGCTGACTGCCTGTCAACCCCAGGTAGCGGCGGTCGTTCCTAAGGAAGTCGACGATGAATCTCACCGTCCCGTACCAGAGAACGTAGGTGATCGCCAAGAAGCCAGGCTTGCGCACCTTGCGCCCGACGTAGAGCAACAGGCCGAGCAACAGGAAGGTCGAAACGAAGTCGTAGAGCGCCGTCTGGTGAAGAGTTATGTCGAAGCAACCGACCGAAGGTGGCTCCCCTGCCTCGAACCTCGCTAGGTAGTCCGCAGCTGGGCGCGGGGGGTTCCATCGGCACCGAGACAGCGCCACCCGAACGGAAGGTCCGTTGGATCACCGAGGTGGTCTCCGATCATGAGATCGCCGATGCGCCCGATGACGATGCCAAGGGCGAGCCCGGGGGCCACCAGGTCCATCGTGCGCCAGAAGCCCATCTTCGCTTTGCGCATGTACGGCAGAGCGAAGACGACCGCGCCCGTGATCCCACCGAGCAGCGAGATGCCGCCTTTCCACACCTCGAAGATGCCGAGCAATCCGCTCCCGTCGCCGGTCACCTCGGAGAAGTGTCCGATGACGTAACCAACCCGTGCTCCAACCATCGCTCCGAGCAGCGCCCAGAAGAGCGCGTTCCAGATGTCGGTCTCTTCGGGGCCTCCGAACTTGCGTCGACGGCGCACCATCAACTGCGCGCCGAGGAGGTAACCGACAGCGATGCCGATGCCGTGGGGCGAGATGTCGAGGGGGCCGAGATGGATCCTGGGGATGATCTCCCAAGCGAAGGGATCCAACCCCCACTTGAAGGCTTCCGCTAACGTCACGGGGCCTTACGCCCGAACTCCACAAAGCATTCGTGTGTCAGCGGCATCTTCTGAGCAAAGAAACGCTCCAAAGCCTGTGCATAGATCCGGATCTCGTACTGAGCGAACTCTGAGTTCCGCAGGAACAGGAAGTTCATCAACGATCGAGCGTTGACGGTCCAATAGAACTGCGTGTAGATCCCCACGGGGAGAACGGTTCGAGCGACCTCTTTCGCCACGCCCTTCTCGACGAGTTCCTCGTACGTTGCGTAGCTCTCCTTGTAGACCCGTTGCAAGGCATCTTGAGTTTCGAGCGCGAGACCTTCGTCGACCTGCTCGAAGACATACGCACCGGGCTTTCCGACCTGAGTTCGCACTGCACTTACATCAGGAACATAGAAGTCGGGATCCAACTGGTGATATCTGGAACTTTCCTCGTTAAAACTTGAAACACGGTGTCTGAACCATTCGCGCGCGACGAAGATCGGTGTGCGGATATGGAAGCGGAAGGAATTATGTTCGAAAGGCGTTCCGTGAGAATCGCGCATCAAGAACTTGATCAAGCCTTTGTCACGATCGTCCATCTCGTCTTTACGAACGGCGAAACTCACGCGTGCGGAGTTCACCACAGAGAGATCGTCGGCCATGCATGCGTCGAGACGCACGAAGCCATGATCGAAAACCAAGAGCTCATCCGGGTTCTCCCCGGGGCGGATCGGATCAGCCACACTGCCCTCCTATGTCTGGCTCTCCAGCATATTTAGGCCCGCGGGTCGCGCGGCGCATCTACAGGTAACCCGGCATCGGGGGTGGGGGGACGGCTTGTTCGGAGGTCTCTACGTAGAGGCGGCCCCCGAAGCGCTCCTTGATCTGGTTGTCCACGGAGTCGGCGGTCTGGGCCACGGCGGCTAGGGATTGCTCGAACTCCTCGGGGGCCGTGAAATCTCCCAGGAGGTTGTGGACGAACCAGACGGCGCCTGCTTCTCGGTCCAGGGCGAAGCTCCCGAAGACGAACTCCAGGTTGGCCGTCAGGAGGTACTCGGTCAGCTCGGGGGTGACCGGGACGTCCATATTGGTGATGGCGAAGAGCCTGATCACCGTGGGACCGTCGTCGAGCCAGGTCGGGACCACGAAGATACGGGCGGACTCCATCCCCAGGACGTAGCTACCGTTCTCGTCGGCGAAGTACAGCTCGAACATGGCTTCCAGGCGCCCCTCGATCATCTCTCGCACGGCGATAACCGACGCGGGCTCGTCCTGGGGGCGCGGCTTGGGAAACTTCTCGCTGTCGGTCATTTTGCGCAGTATAAGGAGAGCCATGGAACCGGTGAAAGCTCCTAGGGGCTCGCAACTCTCGTGCAAGGCATGGCCCCAAGAGGCCGCCATGCGCATGTTGATGAACAACCTCGACCCCGAGGTAGCCGAGCGACCCGAGGATCTCGTCGTCTATGGAGGCTCGGGCAAAGCAGCTCGTAACTGGGAGTCCTTCCACGCCATCGTGGCCTCTCTGAAGGAACTGGGGAACGATGAGACCCTCTTGGTGCAGTCCGGGAAACCGGTAGGCGTTTTCCGCACCCACGAACGCGCTCCACGCGTTCTTATCGCTAACTCCAACCTCGTTCCGGCGTGGGCTAACTGGGACGAGTTCCACCGGCTCGAGAAGCTGGGTCTAACGATGTACGGACAGATGACCGCCGGCTCGTGGATCTACATCGGCACCCAGGGGATCCTCCAGGGCACTTACGAGACGTTCGCGGAGATGGCCAACCAACATTTCGACGGATCGCTCAAGGGAAAGATCGTGCTGACCGCCGGACTCGGAGGCATGGGCGGAGCACAGCCTCTCGCCGTCACGATGAACGGCGGCGTTGCACTTTGTGTCGAAGTGGACCCCGAACGGATCGAACGTCGCATCGAGCACCGCTACCTCGACCGCTCCACCGGCTCTCTAGACGAGGCGATCAAGTGGTCGCGCGAAGCTGCGGAGGCTGGGCGTCCGGAAAGCATCGGACTACTTGGGAATGCGAGCGAAACGATGCCGGAATTCGTGAAGCGCAACTTTGTCCCTGATGCGATCACCGATCAGACCTCGGCCCACGATCTACTCGACGGATACGTACCCGGCGGGATGAATTTCGACGAAGCTCTTGCCCTTCGGAAGGATGATCCGGAGACCTACAAGAAGCGAGCGCTCGAGTCCGTCGCACAGCATGTCGAGGCGTGGCTCGAGCTGAAGGATCGTGGTGCAACCAGCGTCGACTACGGGAACAACATCCGTGCGCAAGCCGTGAAGGCAGGAGTGGAGCGCGCTTTCGAGATACCGGGCTTCGTGCCTGAGTATGTCCGCCCCCTGTTCTGCGAGGGCCGCGGGCCGTTTCGCTGGGTCGCGCTGTCGGGTGATCCAAAGGACATCGCTCGCACGGACGAGGCGATCCTCAAGTTGTTCCCCGACGACGAAGGACTTCATCGTTGGATCCGGATGGCATCCGAGAAGGTTGCCTTCCAAGGACTACCGGCTCGCATCTGCTGGCTCGGCTACGGCGAGCGCGGCTCGCGCTGGCCTCAAGTTCAACGAACTCGTCGCGGCCGGTGAGGTATCCGCGCCGATCGTGATCGGCCGCGACCACTTGGACTCGGGCTCCGTGGCGTCTCCCTACCGCGAGACCGAAGCGATGCTCGATGGCTCCGACGCCATAGCCGACTGGCCGATCCTCAACGCGTTGCTCAACACCGCGGCTGGCGCTCATTGGGTGTCGGTCCATCACGGTGGGGGCGTAGGGATCGGCTACTCGCTTCACGCGGGCATGGTCGTAGTGGCGGATGGAAGCGCCGACGCGGCCTATCGCCTCGAGGCGGTCCTATCCACCGATCCCGGTATGGGTGTCATCCGACATGTGGATGCGGGATATCAGCGTGCGATAGACGTCGCCGCAGAGCGTGACGTAAAGATCCCGATGGAGCCTAGGGCCCTGGACTAGCGCTTCGGGAATCTCACAGTCAGCATGATGTTGCCTTCATCGTCGAGGGAAGCCTTCAGTCGATCCTTCATGAAGGCGAAGGCGTCTGCGCCCTCGAACAGGAAACTGAACCCCGGCGCCTTGGGAGTGAAACGATCGCCGAAGGCCCGGCCCTCGATGAAGGCCTTACGAGACAACATGAGGTAGCCGTTAACCCAGTTGGCCCCGCCGGTCGTTCCATACTCCGATCTCGGCTCGGATCCCCGCCCGGTCCATACGATCTTGTGCTTCTCGGACGGGATGGTCATCGTCGCAGACTCAAGTAAAGGATCGAACTCGAAGCTAGTGGGATCGAGTTGGTGTGACTTGATCGTCACGTGGCAGATCTGTACGCCGTGACGCGTGTGACAGTCGCCCTTTCCAACTCCACCGAGACCTAGAACTCCTTGCGGGGAGACACTGGGCGGACTCTCGAGTTCATGGAACGAACCTCGGAAAGCAAGCGCTCCGTACACGGTCGTGCCCTTACCGTCACGTTCGAACCACACAGAGATCGCGATCTGATAACCGGCGACATCCCCGATAACAGATTGCGCCCCAGCTGGAGCGAGCGGCAGAACAACGATCGCTGCCAGCAACGTGCCGATGAGCCGCTTCACATCTCCCCCTTGGTCGTGTACCTATGGATTCGCCCAAGGGAGCCCTGGAACCTTCTTGCCGATCAGCAGGTATCTACGACCCCGATGATCACAGACGGCTCCGCGTCGACCTTCTTCAGAAGTCGCTTCATCTCGTCCTTCGAGCTGGCTCGAACGCCAAGCACATAGGTACCTGGCGTTGTATCGCTCTCGGCGCCGTCGACTTCCTCGTCGATCTCGACCGCGTCCTGAAGGCCCTGGAAGCACTGGACCTGAGCAACGACGACGGCATCGACGCTGACTTCCTCACGTAGCCCGTCCGCATCGTTGTCTAGCGAGTTGGGATCCTCTTCGAGTTGTAGGACGGCGAGCCACTCCCCGCCTTTCGGGAGGTCACCTTCGAACTTTGCATCGGATCCGCCACACCCCACGAAGATCAGAACGGCAACGCAGGCAGCAACGGTCACTCGAGCCGCATTCACCTGCCTAGCTTACCGAGCGGAGCCAGGAACACCATGTGTTTGAGGTTTGGAACCGCTCGACGAACCTCGCGTAGCGTCCTGGCAGGGTCGGCCCCGGCCTCGATAGCCACGACGAAGGCACCAGGTCTCACAGCGGCGGGTGCGCCATCGTGTCCGACCACGCGGCCACCTGGAACACGTTTCGCAACTATTCCAGCTCGGGCCCGCGAATAGAAGTCACCGACGATGACGGCTGGTGTCACATCCAGATCGATGTCAGAGGACTGGCTCGAGCTTTGAACGTCCTCCACCTCGAGATCGGGGTCGGGAACATTCACGGGATCAACGAACACGGCGCCGCAACCCACGTGTCTCAAGCCGGAGTTCCTGTCTTCGATCAACAGCTCCCAGTCACCGCATGTGCTGCTGTAGGTGTTCCACATGAGTCGGCCACCTCGCAGACCTGCGAGGTACATCTCGCCCGGGAGATCCCGAAGCTTTGCAACGCGGCCCCCATGGACACTCCACAGCTCGAAGCGCGGCTGGACGGTCCGAGACGCACGTCCGTGGATCCGAACGAACAAGATGTCGCCGTTGGGTGCCATGACCGGAGTCCGGATGACCGACCAGGAATCACCGTCCGAATCAAAGTTGGTGAGTTTCCTCCATCCCCGCTCGGAGTAGCGATAAAGGTTGTTGAGCATGTCGTCCTCGGTCATCTCATGAACAAGCACAGGCTCCTGCACGACGGCGACGAACGACTGCCCGGCGAACACCGGAGCGAAGATGGCCGTGGTTCCCTCGGGTCGGGCGATCGTCCTCGTCGCGTTTCCTCGACGGAGGCGCAGCAGTCCCATGTCCTCTGACCACAAGAGGTCGCCTTCATCCGAAATTGCGGGGTGAGTTATCTCGTGGCGTGAGGAGATTCGCTGCACACCCGAGGGCGAGTGAACAACGAGCACATCATTCGTTGCTTGGTCCTCGACGTAGGCCGTACCCACTCCCCGTCTCACTGCAACATGACGGAGAAGACCGCTCCCGAGAGCTCGCCTCTGATAGAGACAACCTTTCGAGCGTGAACCGATCACTACAAGCTCACGGTTGGAGATGGCGATCGTTCCTTCTCCGGTCCTGACGTCCGAAACAGCGGGATCGCCGGCGCAGTTCAATGGCGAAGAGTCGGCCAGACCATCCATCGGCGAGAACATCCACACGCCCGCGGCGCTACCCACGATGATCGCCATCGACAGAGCTGCTCTCAGACCCTTACGAGCGGTCATCAGTAACCGTCCACGTATTGGAAGTGCATCGGGTCGTTGAAGTTGATCCCCCAGTAGAAGTCCTCGTTCATGTACGCGTCGGGGATCGTGCGCCGATAGTTCCTTCGGTCGGCACCCTTGCCGATCCAGTACGTCTGGCCGAACGGATTGCGCAACGTGTTCGTGTCGATCGCGGCACCCCATGAATGCACCGACCACGAGGATCCACCGGTCTTGATCCGACACGAATAACCCCAGATGCCGTAGTCGAACGCCTGGTCGGCACCGGCCTCGAGCAGAGGGGCGAGAACGTCGCCGGTCACCTTGTCGAAGAGCTTCGAATGGTAGTAGACGTACCCGTCGGTGCCGCGGCCCCACGTGTTCGGGAAAAAGGTCCGCGCATCGTTGGCCCTGGAGTTGCAACGTCGGCCGAACATCGACTTCAGACCACTGAGGCCGTAGGGGCGAGGGCCGAGATCATCGCCGGGTAAAGGGCTCGGCGTCGGACAAACCGTCGGCCGAGGCGACGGGGTTACTTCGGTTGGCGTCGGTTGCGGAGGTAGCGCGCATCCGTGAGGAGAAGGCGACACGGAAACTGTCACCGAGGGCGAGGGTGTCGGTTGAGGATCGCCTTGAGCCAGCGCTCTCAGAGGACTAGCCAGCAGCCCGATGACCAGGCCGAGGCCGACCTTTCTCAACACACTGCCCGGATGCAAAACTTCGGCGCCTCCCCATAGAACGTCGAGCTCTCGAGAGAGCCCCCTCACCTAGTTACGGAACCATCAATCTACGACTTGAGCCAGTACGCAAAATGCCTGAAACGCTACAAAGGGGTCAGCGGCTCCAGCGGTCAGTCGTGGTGCGGATCCGTGCCACGAGCTCGCTCTGATCGAGCTTGGTCAGCCTGCCGCTTTCGACCACAACTTCGCCGGCGACCATCACTTTGGCGATGGCAGTGGGTTGCATCGAGTTCACGATGCTCCGCACTAGATTCCCCTGAGGTTGCAGAGAAAGATCGTTGAGGTCGAGGGCAACGAGGTCCGCATGTGCACTTGCCTCGAACGTTCCGACGGGGAGTCCGAGGATGTCTCCTCCTCCCCTGGTCCCCATCGAGAAGGTGCTCGGAGCGTCGAGTGCGGAACCATCTGTAAGTCTTGCCTTCGCCATCAGTCCGGCAGTTCGCATCTCATCGAAAACACTCTGGCGATTGTTCGCGCAGCCGCCATCGGGGCCGAGAGCGATCCGCACACCACGCCTCAGCATCTCGGGCACTTTCGCGATTCCGTCTCCAAGGAATGCATTGGCTCCCGGACAATGCACCACCGCTGCCCCACTTTCGGCAAGCAGATCGATCTCGGTCTCGTCTATCCACACCGAGTGGATCGTCACGAGCCGAGGGTCGAGTAATCCCTCGCGTTCGAGGAGCCGAACCGGCGTCGTTCCGTAGCGCTCCTTCACCTGATCGACCTCGTAGGAAGCCTCGGCGAGATGGAGATGGCAAGGGGTATCCAGTTCCCGTGCGACTTCCAGGGCCGTGCGGATCGTGTCGGGGGCAGCTGCGTGCAGAGAATGCGGCGCCGGCTGTACGGAGATGAGCGCGTCATCTTTGTGTGTATTAGCGAGTTCGAGCGTTCGTTCGGCAGCCAGTTCGGCTGGTTCCCGGTAACGCGCGGGCGCTTTCGTGGGTGCATCTACGTCGTAGAAGGTGCGCGCCAAGACCAGCCGGACACCGACATCATTCGCGGCTTGGATCACTTGCCGCGCGTTCGAGTTGCCATCGTCGTGCAAGTAGAAGAAGTCGACCGTTGTGGTGACTCCCGCCAGCAGCGCCTCCGCGAAAGCAAAGGCGGCCCCCGTGTAGATGTCGTCCCCGGAGAGATCTTCGGAGTATGGGTAGAGAACGTCATCGCGCCACGAATCGAACGATCGGTCGTCGGCGAAACCCTTGAAGAGGTTCTGGAACGCGTGCCCATGCGCGTTCACCGTCCCCGGCATCAGGGCAACCTCCCCCCAATCCTCGACCGCAAGGTCCTTGGGGACATCGCTCAAGGCGATAACACCCCCGATCGTCGATCCCTCAAGGACGAGAGCGCGGCCCTCGGCGAAGTCTTCGCCGGTCCAGATGAGCGAGGCCTTGAGGACACGAGTCACGCCCCGCACGCTACCGGGGGCCTGGGTTTCATGCTGCGATTAGGGTTGCCCGCATGCCAGTAACGATCGGGCCACGCCTCACGTTCGAAGACGTCTTCGCCGTAGCGGTCGGCGGTGCGACGGTTGGGATCTCCTCGGATGTGGTGGCTCGGATGGAGCCTGCGCTCCGGGTCGTCGAAGATGCCGTGGCGTCAGGAGAGACCGTCTACGGGGTAACGACCGGGTTCGGCGGTCTGTCCAATGTGCGGATCGCCAGCGACGAGGCTTTGAAGCTCCAACACGACATCGTGCGGTCCCACGCCACCGCGGTTGGCGACCCGCTGGCCCGCGAAGTCGTTAGAGGGATGATGCTGCTCCGCGCACGAACATTCGCGTTCGGGATCTCAGGCGTCCGCTTCGACCTGGTTGAGGGCTTCGTGCGGTTCCTCAACGCGGGGATCCATCCGGTGGTTCCCTGTCAAGGATCGTTGGGAGCATCGGGTGATCTCGCACTTCTCGCTCACCTCGCGCTACCGCTGATCGGCGAGGGACTTGTCGAGAAAGATGGCGTAGTCGGGCCCGCGAGCGAAGTGCTTCGGGCCAGTGGTATCGACCCGCTTGAACTCTCCTACAAAGAGGGCCTTGCGCTGGTCAATGGAACCGAAGGCATGCTGGCGATGGGCATCCTGGCATGCACCAGGGCCGAGCGACTCGCCACGATCGCCGACATCGCCGGAGCGATGACATTGGAGGCCTGTCTGGGTACCGATCAGGCCTTCGCAGACGAGATCGTGTCTCTGCGTAAGCATCCGGGGCCGTTGTCGGTCGCCGCCAACCTCCGAACATTGTTGGACGGAAGCGGGATCGTCGCCTCGCATCGCCACAGCGACCACCTCGTGCAGGACGCCTATTCGCTTCGATGTATGCCCCAGGTGCACGGCGCCTATCGCGATGCGATCGCGTATGTGCGCTCGACCCTGCAAGCAGAGCTCGATTCGGCGATCGACAATCCATCGGTGATCGTCTCCCTCGGCGAACTACGGTCGGGTGGCAACTTCCACGGTGAAGCCCTGGGTCTCGCGCTCGACCACCTGGGACTGTGCCTAACCGGTTTCGGAACGATCTCGGAGCGGCGCGTTGCTCGTTTGGTAGATCCCGAGTTCAGCAACGGTCTGCCTGCCTTCCTCACGCGCGACCCCGGTCGTCGCTCCGGATTCATGCTTGCGCAGTACACAGCCGCGTCGCTTGTAAGCGAGAGCCGGAGCCTCTGCTTCCCAGCCTCGTCGGATTCGATACCAACCTCCGCAGGTCAGGAAGACCACGTGAGCATGGGGGCAACCTCAGCACGCAAAGCGATCTCGATCCTTGCGAACTCGGAACACGCTGTGGCTATCGAGCTGCTGGCGGCCGCGCAAGGTCTCGACCTGCGAGCACCGTTGCAGCCGGCCCCCGGAACGGGGGCCGCTCTCGCGTCGATCCGAGAGGTTTCTCCGACCCTCGAAGAAGACCGCCCAATGAGCGGCGATATCTCGACGGTTCGCCGGCTGATGGCCGATGGGGGCCTTCTCGATGCGGTCTCCGCCGCGATCGGTCCCTTGACCTAGATCCCAAAGTAGTGCTCCTGCAAAGTCAGGAGCGCTCGCTCAGCCGCCCCTCAGCTCGCTCGTTGACGTAGACGATCTCGCCGCCGCACACGACTGCCAGGACGAGGTCGGCATCGGGGCGGTAGGTGAGATGGTCGAAACTAGGAGCGTCGAGGATCACGAGGTCGGCCCGCATGCCCTCGCGGATGCGGCCCACTTCGTCCTCCAACCCCAGCACGTAAGCACCGTTGGCGGTCGCGGCCGTCAGCGCCTCGGCGGGGTGGAGTCCATAAGTGCGGCACGCCAGAGCCATCACCAGCTGCATCGACTGGATGGGGGCGGTTCCCGGGTTGAAGTCACTTCCCAGCGCAACGATCGCACCGGCCTCGACCAGGTCGCGCGCCGGTGGTTTCTTCGCCTGCTTGAGAGTGAACGTAGCGGCGGGTAACAAGACCGCAGCTGTGTCGCTGCCCGCGAGATCGTCGACGGCATCGAGCGATGTGTGATTGAGATGGTCTGCGGAGCGGAATCCCCAGCGCGCGGCGAAGGCCGCCGCCTGGCCGTTCTCGAGCTGATCCGCGTGCATCCGCATGGCGAGGCCGAGTTCCTTCGCCTTCTCGGCGAGCCGCGCCGCGTGTTCGAGGGCGAAGGCGATCGTCTCGACGAAGATGTCGACCGCACTGCACAGGCCTTCCTTCGCAGCAACGGGCAACAACTTCTCCGCTGCTTCACCGACCCACTGGCCCTCGGTGTAACCCTGGGGCACCGCGTGTGCCGCGAGGCATGTCGCCGAAGTCTTCTGAGAGGCTTTCTCCGCGATCGATCGAGCAAGCCGAAGTTGTCGGAGGTCCGCGTCGATGCCCAGCCCGTAGCCAGACTTCATCTCGAACGTCGTCGTGCCACGGCGGAGCATCGCGGCTGCCTGGGTGACACCGAAATCGATGACGTCGTCGTCGGGCGCCTCGGCAAGGAGCTTCTGGGAGCGATAGATCCCGCCCTCTTCGCGATGAAGTGTCTCGTAACGCACGCCCGACAACCGGGCAGCATCCTCGTCGGCGCGCCAGCCGAAGAAGGGAAGGTGGGTGTGACAATCGACGAAGCCGGGGATGACCGTGCAGCCGAACGCATCGAAGGACAGGTGACCTGACGACACCGTGCCAACTGACGAGATCCGGTCCCCCTGACACACGACTCCCGCGTCGGTGAACTCCTCGAGGTCGGACATGGCGGCACCGCGCACCGGGCCCGAACCTGCTGGACTAACGATCCGTGAAGCCCCAGTGATAGACAGGGTCACTCGGGGACTTCCTCGACGGGTCTCCTTGACACCTTTCGGTAGCGAAGCACACCGTCATCCTCGGAGATGCGTTCGATCTCCCCGCGCAACCTCAGGTAATGGATGTGGGCGAGGGCTTCTCCCAAGGCCAGACGTTTCTGGAAATGGAGCAACGTTCGTCCGAAGATCGCTTCCGTTATCTCGTCGGCGGTGCAAGCCTGCCGGCGCACGACCTGAAGGATGGCTCCAAGCCGTCGTTCGTGGTGGCGCAGGGTGGCACGAGCCCGTTCGGCTCCGCCGAGGAAGGGACGGTGATGGCCGGGTAGGACCGTCTCGGCCCCCAACTTCTCGACCTTCTCGAGGGACTCCAGGAACTGCCCCAGCGGGTCGCCGCTGCCCCGACGGAAATCGATGTGAGGCGTGATGCTCCCCAACAGGTGGTCTCCCGAGATTAGGAGAGACGCTTTCCTGTCGAAGAAACAGATGTGCGAGAGCGCGTGCCCCGGGGTGTAGACGAACTCCCACGACCGTCCCCCGACGTCGATGACCTCGTCACCTTCGAGCCAGGTGTCAGCGTCGATGATCGAGTGCACGAAACGTCGCCAATCCTCGTAGCTCGTGAGCTCGTTGAGTTCTTCTTCCTTGACGCCGTGGTCGCGGTACGTCTCGCGCAGGTCCCCCGCGATCTTGTCGGGATCCCTCAGGATCTCGAGTTCCTCGTCGCCCGCTTTGTGGATCCAAACACTGCACCCGGTCTCCTCCTTGAGGCGACCCGCAAGTCCGTAGTGGTCGATATGCGTGTGCGTAAGGATCAGACGCGTGATGTCCGCTGGTTCGTGATCGCAGAGCTTCAGGGACGCGACCAGATGCCCGTATCCCCGATCACTCTCCTCGTCGTCCGGGAGCAACATGCCGCAATCGATGAGCGTCGAGCCCCCTTCATCGGCAAGCAGGTAAGCGTTGACCTCATCGAGACCGGGGAACGGTAAAGGAAGGACGAGACGAAAGACCCCGGGCGCGGGCTCTCTACGCTTGAGTAACTCCGTGGGGCTCAATGTCTACTCGTGGACGCGCTCTTTGATCTCGAAAGTGACCCTCACGAGCACCTTGAACAAGATCTCGCCGTTAGAGACGAGACCCTCGATCCTCTCGACCTCGAACGAGGTGATGCCCTGAAGCGTGAGGCTCGCTCGATCGATGGCCTCGGCAACGGCCGCGTCGATCGAGGGAGCGGTTGCGGTCAGATCGATGGATTTCTCGACAGGCATAGGACCCCCCTTGTGTTGAGAGCGCCCATCCTATGAGGAGCTACCAGGCACAAAGAGAAAGGCCCCCGGTGGGTGAGGGGCCTTTCTCGGTAGGTGCCAGTGGGAGGAGGTGGATGGGGGTTACTGGCGCCGTTATTCGGTTGTCCTTGGAAAGTGGTTACTGACCTTGGCGAAGCGGTGAAGAAAAGGTGGGTGTGCGGTAACACATCGCCGGCTGCCTAACTGGGTTGCTCTGGCGGCGGTAAGACTTTGCGAGTACGTCCCGAGAGATTGCGAACCACCATTTGATGGCGGGGATCTCTAGGGAGCTGTCGTTAGGACCCGACAGAAATGCGCAGTTGGAGCGCCCCTGCATGTCCATCCCCGTTGCCTTCCTGGTAAGCCGTTCTCTGACAGGGGGACACTTCGTTTCGGGGAGCATCGCTCCTGCTGCGGTTTGGGAAAAAAGCCCGGCCGGTCAGCCGAAACGCGCCGCTATGTCCGATTTTGGAGCGAAAAAATTTCTAGAGGATCGGAGCAGCTTTGCGCTGCGAGGGCACCGCTGGAGCATCGAGATACTTCCCGGTGAACTCGTAACCGATCGCCAGCAGCTTCGCGGTGTGAGCCATCGAGGTGAAGGGAACCGTGAAATCGAGTGTCGGGGTCGGGATAACGGTCACCTCGGCCCGATGCGAGAACAACGGCATCTCGAGTTCGAGCCGCTGCGAGCGAGAGAGTGCGAAAGCGTGCAGGAGGAAGTCGATCGGCCTGAGCAACGGACGGGGTCGCTGACTGCTAGCCGAGCAATTGAGAACGAAAACGCGGCGGGCGCCCATATCGAGGGCCGGGCCTACCGGGACCTGGTTCGAGACCCCCCCATCGATGTAGGTGCGGGATCCGATCTGAACCGGAGGAAAGATTCCCGGCATCGCAGTGGAGGCGACCAAAGGTTCGATGATGTCGCCCGAGGAGAACAGCGTCTCGGCCCCCGTCTCAAGGTCCGTAGCCACCACTGCCAGGGGCACACGAGCGTCCTCGAAGCGAGCCGTGCCTAGACGGGTCTGGACCATCTTGCGGATCCCTGAGTTGTCGAACACACGATTCCCCCTCATGAGGAACCGAGCCCACGAAGTGCGGAAGCGAGCACCCGGGAAGAGGTCGTCATCCTCCAAGCTCCGCCAGATCGACTCGAGGCGGGCGACGCCGTGCTCGGTTGGATCGAAAGCCAAGAAGGCAGCGTTGAGGGAGCCGACCGATGTCCCCACGACGAGGTCCGGGTAGATACCCCGCTCGACGAGCGCTTTCAAGGCGCCGACCTGCAAGGCGCCGTATGGGCCCCCGCCCGAAAGCACGAAGGCAGTCTTATCTTTCCTGCGCGAGGCCAGTCGCCGAAGCCACTGCGACCTGGAGACCGTCCTCTTCGGATCGCTGCTCATAGTCGAATTATCGGCCCGCTTGGACCGCTTTATTAGGTATTAACGACCCGAACAGCTTGTGAGTTGTCTGCGAACGAGGCGCTAGCGCTTCTTGGCCTTGCTCTTGACGGTCTTGGTGGTTTTAGAAGCCTGCTTCTTCGCACGCCCCACCGCGGCCGAAGCCTGCTTGCGAGCGGTCTTAGAAGTGGTCGAAGCCGCCTTCTTGGTGGCCGCCGCCGCCTTCTTAGCCGTTGCCTTGGCGTTGCGCATCTCTTTCGAGCCCGTAACGAGCTTGGCATTCTTCCGCCCGGTCTCGACGGCCGTCTTGGCGAGCTTCGCCCCTGCCGACGCTGCGGACTTCACAGCCCCACGCGCCGCAACCGCCTGCTTCTTGGCCGTCTTGGCGTCGCGGGTCTTGGAGACCTCCTTGACGGTCTTGCGGGCGACGTCGGCAGCCTTCTTGCCTACCTGCTTCGCTCCCTTTGCAGCTTTGCCGAGCTGCTTGCGCGCTTCTGCTGTTTGCTTGGATACAACGGTCTTTTTCGCCATGATCCCTCCAGAGATCGAGGTGTGTCCGCCGACGCTACCTGTTCACGTGGATCTTCATCCACGTCCGTTCCCCGCATGCGGGGCATTTGAACCATGAGCTGTGATACCGCACTAGTGGAATATGGAAATGGATGGGGAACATCAGGGCCGCGAGCTCGACATAGGAGACCCGTGTCTCCTCCCGACAAGCGGAGCACTCGACGGTACAGGAGAAAGTCTTGCGCTCAGACGCGCTGTACAGGTCGTATCGACTGGCTCCATCGCTCAAGCTCCCGTAGCTCCTTCCATCTGGTCTATGCGTCGCGCCACGACCCGATACGCATCGGCCGCCGGGTGACTCGGTGCGAAGGCGATTATCGAGCGACCCGCCTGGGCGGCCTCGGCGAACTTGATCGTCTTACGGATCGGTGGTTCGAAGACCTCGACACCGTAGCGGATGCTGACGTCATTCAAGATCGTTTGCGAGTGCTTCGTCCGGCCGTCGAACATCGTTGCGATCACGCCAGAGATCCTCAGGTCTGGATTCGTGAAGTGCCGGATGTCCGCGAGGGTCTCGATCAGCTGTCCCACTCCACGGTGTGACAGAGCTTCGCATTGGAGGGGGATAACCACCTCGTTGGCGGCAGTCAGTGAGTTGATCGTCATGATTCCTAGCGATGGTGGGCAATCGATCAGCACATAGTCGTAGCGACCGTCGATCTCCCTTAGAGCCCGTTGCAACGCGTACTCCCGCCCGGTTTTCGAGAGAAGGATCGCCTCGGCCCCCGCAAGATCGATATTTGAGGGAACCAGGTCGACCTCACGGTCGACGATGACTTTCTCGATCGGAAGTCTGCGCACTAGGACGTCGTTGACCGTCTCATCGAGTGAATCGGGGTCAACGCCGACCGAATAGCTCAGTGCTCCCTGCGGATCCATATCCACAAGCAAGACGTTCCGGCCGATCTCCGCGAGCGCAACACCGACCGACAGGGTGCTCGTCGTCTTCGCAACCCCGCCCTTCTGGTTAGCGAAGGCGATCGTTCGCGTCACCGCGTCACTCCGGGGCGTCTCCGCTGCTGCTCTTGCGAGAGCCTGTATCCAGACCGATACTTGCCAGGAGTCCTTTGATGTCGACGGTGTTCCAACCCTTCTCGGTTAGTTCGCCCGACAACTTGCCTGCAAGTTCCGCGAGTTCTTCATCTTCGTAGGAGGTGTAACCGTCCAAGTACCCGCGGGCGTAGTCCCAACCCACGTACTCGTCGGGGTCGGGATTGAAGGCCGGTTCGTGGATCGGTGATTCTCCTTGGGACAACAACTCGGCCAGATTGCTCGTAAGCAGGTCCCAGGTCAGGTAGTGATCTTCGCTGCAGTCAGGGCAGTAGAAGACCGTCCCTTTTATCCCACGGGGGCCGAGAAGTGACTTCAATGTTTGGACGTCGACCAGGTCCTGCTGGAGAAGCTCGCGCTCCTCATCATCCAGCGGCGCTTCCTCGTCGAACTGTTCTTGCTCGTCTTCCATCGTGTAATCGTACGCCCCTCTAGCAGGACTAGGTCAGTACTCCTATATCAGATAGCTCCTTCGGTTCATTCCCGGATGCGAGCTTGCGTGACATCTTACTTAGAGGGCACGACCCTGATCCGAGTTCTCTCTCGGGGGTATGGAGGTTAAAGCTTGGAACAACGACCAGTGGTGTTGGTCGTGGACGACGATCCCGATCTGCGCGTCCTCGCGGAGATCCAGTTGGGTGACCGTTTCGATGTTGTAACCGCGTCGAATGGCGAGGAATGTCTCCGGGTGGCGCAGGATCGACCCCCCAACGTGATCTTGCTGGACATGCTGATGCCGGGGATGGACGGCGCCCAAGTCATGGAGCAGCTCGCGGTCGACCCCAAGACTCGAGACATCCCGGTGATCTTCCTTTCCGCACTCAGCTCCCCTCTCGAGAAGGTCAAGGGGCTCGATAGCGGGGCCGTCGACTTCATCAGCAAACCGGCCAACACCGATGAGTTCATCGCACGGGTCACAGCTGCTGCGCGGATCGATGCGCGACAGCAAGAGCTTCGTCGATCGACGAAGAACGACCAGTTGACAGGGGTCGGGGACCGGAAGTCATTCGATACGCGACTGGGCCAAGAGGTGGCGCGGGCAAAACGCATCGGAGTCCCCCTTGCCGTGATGCTGTTCGACATCGACAACCTCGCCAAGATCAACGATCTGAGGGGACGCGATTTCGGCGATTCCCTATTGCGGAAACTCGCAACTGCCCTTACCGGCACCTTGCGGATCTCGGATGTTCTCTGCAGGTACGGAGGAGATGAGTTCGCCGCGATCCTGCCTGATGCAGAAGCCGGAACCGCGGCCCTCGCCGCGGAGAGATGTCGCGAGGCGGTGAGCAAGATGCTCCCGGATCGCAGCCTGACTCTTTCGATAGGCGTGGCCGAGTACTCGACCGGGCACACGACCGAAGAACTCTTGGCCAAAGCCGAGATCGCGTTGTTCAGAGCGAAGGAATCGGGCGGCGATCGCACATGGAGATCCGACGATCCGCGTCGCCACAGCATGAACCCGATAGCTCTAGCTGAGGAACTTACCGACCGAGAATGGACGGTACTCGGGCTCCTCGCCGACAAGCGCAGCGAACAAGACATAGCGAAACGGATGGGCATCCGGCCGGGAACCGTGAGGAGTCACAAGGCACGCATCAGGCGCAAGCTGAACGTGTCCCCCGAGGTTCGCCTCAACGAATTCGTCAAGGACAACTTCCGGGATCTTGTCGAACGCATCGGCCTGATCGACGTTGAGGAGATCGCGGAGCTATGAGTCCGGCTCAGCCGCGCGTCCTGATATGCGACGACGAACCTGATATCCGAACCGTCGTAGGACTGAACCTGCGGCTCGTAGGGATGGACTTCGGTGAGGCCGCGGACGGCAACGAACTTCTTGAAACGTTCGACAAGGGCCAATGGGATGCGCTTGTGCTGGACCTGATGATGCCGAACAGCGATGGGTTCGAGGTACTAGAGCGCTTGAAAGCTCGTGAAGAGTCGGACCTCACCATCATCGTCTTGTCGGCACACCACAGTCCCCCAGCAGCGATAAAAGCCCTGCAGCTAGGGGCGCACGCTCATCTCACGAAACCGTTCTCACCCGTGGCGGTCGCTCAGATGCTCGACGAGTTGATCGGGATGACCCCTGCGCAAAGAGAGGCTAGACGCCTCGACGCGATCGAACGGGCGACCACTTTGGAACGCATCGGGATGCCGACCGTCTGATGAATCACCCGCTTCGGATAATGCTGATCGGGGGCGACGCCTCCGCATGGGTAACCGTCTCGTCTGCTCTGGGGCAGCGATCCTCACAGATCTTCGTTCCGCGAGAGATAAGCGCGGCAACTCTCCGTGAAGTCGATGCGGATATCGATGTTGTGTTGGTGGTCACATCCGTGATGGATCCTGATCCTTGTGCGCCGTTGCGGATCCTTCGGAAAGCCGGCCTGCAGCGCCGCACGGTGATGATCGCCGAGGGGGACGAGCAGAGGACAGCCGCAGAAGCTCTCGATAACGGAGTGGCCGGCTACGTCCGGCGCAACGCCGAGCCGGAGGTGATCGCTGCCGCTATCGTCCACGTAGCTCGCGGTGGCGCGTACTTCGATGCCCCGGCGGCCGCCGTCTTCCACTCCAAGACAGCGGACACAGACGGCAGCGTCAGCAGTTACATGGGGGCCGCGCGAGCACTCGCATCAGCTCTCGAGCTCAAAGACACATACACCGGAGGTCACGCGGAGAGGGTTACTGCGCTGGCGATCAAGCTGGCCCGAGCAGCACTACTCCCGGATGCCATGCCATCCGAAGCTCTAGAAGCGGCTTTCTTGCTTCACGATGTTGGCAAGATTGGGATCCCCGAGTCGATCCTCAACAAACCCGGTGGGCTCACAGATACAGAACGTCGAGTGCTGAACACCCATCCCATCCTGGGCGAAAGGATCATCGCTCCACTGGGCTTCCCCGAGGTCGTCAGGCACGTCGTTCGTCATCATCACGAGCGCTGGGATGGAGCCGGCTACCCGGATGGGCTCAAGGGTGAAGAGATTCCAGCGGCGGCACGAGTGTTCGCGATCGTAGATGTGATCGATGCGATGTCGTCGATCCGCCCCTATCGGCAGCCCGTTTCATTTGAAGCCGCCGTGCATGAGGTCATCAGGACTGCGGGGACCCACTTCGATCCGCAGCTCGCTGCCCTGGCGGAGGAGATCTTTCTGGAGGAGCAGGTCACGATCCTGGAAACGCACGAGTTCGACGGTTCATAGTTTCCCGAGGTACCAGTCGGCGATCGCCTCGCCGAACATGATCGCCAACACCGCGCCCATCGCCATTGACGGTCCGAACGGTATCGACGTTCCCTTCTTCGCTTTCCCACGTGACAGCAACGCAACGCTGATCACGCCCCCCACTAGGAAAGATAAGAACGCGCCGACTATGACGACGTCGACCCCTCCCGCGTAGCCGAGAAAGAGTCCCAGTAAGACACTGAGACGTACATCGCCGAAACCGAATCCTTTGTCTCCGTACCTCAAAGCAGCGAGCATGAAGATCGCAAAGAAGATGCCACCCAGAACGGCGGCCCCGATCAGGCCATGCTTGAAGGGTTCCCACGAATCTTCAACCACCGCGTCCGCGGCGAGTCCGACGAGTCCGACGGCGAGTGCCGGATAGATGATCCGGTTCAGAAGAAGCTTGTGCTCGAGGTCGATGACCGTCAGCACCACCAACGACCAGAAGAAAGTCATGTAGGCGAACGCGGCAACCGTCCGATCGAACTTCCACGCAGCGAGCGCGAACAGTGCCCCGGTGCTTAGCTCGATCAGGGGGTAGCGAAGTGAGATCTTCTCGTTGCAGCCGGGACAGCGACCCCGCAAGAACAAGTAGCTGAAGACCGGCACGTTCTCGATCGCTCTGATCTGCCGCCCGCAGTTGGGGCATCGGCTCCGGCCCGTAGCGATGTTCTCTTTACGCGGGACACGATGGGCAACCACGGTACCGAAGCTGCCGAACAGCAGCCCTAGAAAGAATGAAAAAGTTACGAACAGGGTGATGACGCCTTAGTCGGGATCGCCGATGTGGTGTCGCACCCGCTCGACGAGTGCTTCGGCCTCGAACGGCTTCATCACGACATCCTGAGGGCCGATCTGGTCGTCGAAGATCTCGTGAGCATCAGGCTTCCCCGTCACCACGATGATCGGGATGCCGGCGGTGTTGGGGTGTTCCTTCATCTCATCGAACATCCGGCCGCCGGATACATCCGGCATCATCAGATCCAACAAGATCAGGTCCGGCTTCCGGAACTCTGCCTTCGCCAAACCCTCGAGACCGTCACGGGCTTCCATGACGTCATAGCCCTCAGACTCGAGGATGAACTTCTCGAGCTCCCGGACAGCTTCCTCGTCCTCAACGATCAATACTGTTTTAGCCATCGGTCCAGAAGGTACCTCATAAGGGCGCTGCGCCTAGTCCCACAAGCCCCGGACTGGAGCGATCGGTGCAAGGATCCCCCTCACTGCATCGGCCATGCTGACCGCGCGCAGGGTCGCCTGGACGTCATGAACCCGGACGATGCGAGCGCCCGCCATCGCCGCGACGACCGCCAAGGCGACAGAACCCTCCAGCCGCTCTCCGGGGGGCAAACCGAGAGTCTCGCCGATCACGTCCTTGCGTGAGGCCGCGACTAGGACATGACGTTGGGTAGCGATGAGCTCATGCAGCCTTCGCATGAGTTCGAGGGAATGGAATGTGTTCTTCCCGAAATCGAGGCCGGGGTCGATCACCAACGAATCTGACTCGATACCCGAGCTCTCGGCTCTCTTACATAGTTCGAGGAGGTGATCCTTGACCTCGATGACAACGTCGTCGTACTCAGGATGACGAGGTCGTCCCCGGATCTGTCCCCCATGATGCATCAGGACGAGTGCAGCCCCCGTTATCTTGCATGCGTCGAGCAAGCCGGGGTCTGCTAGGCCGGAAACGTCGTTGAGGATCGCTGCCCCCGCTTCCATCGCATCGGTGGCGATGCGCGGGTTCGAAGTTTCGACCGAAAGAGGAACATCGACTCGGTTCGCTATCGCCTCAACCAGCGGCAGCAGTCGGAGACTCTCATCTTCCTCGGAGACCTCGATGCCGGGACCGGCTTTAACCGCACCGAGGTCCAGGATGTCGGCTCCTTCGTCAACGAGCTGCTGCGCGAATCCGACCGAGGCCTCCAGGCTCATCCGGCCTCCGTCGTAGAAGGAATCCGGCGTTCGATTAACGATGCCCATCACTCGGCATCTGTCGAGTTCGAGTGACCCACGCGCATGAACGAGCTTCACTCCGGTGCCACCATCACGATGCGCCGCGCCGTCGAAACCAGATAGACACCAGCGAGGACCAAGAGTCCACCGGGGTAGATCCATGATGTGGGGGTCTCATCGAACAGAAGCCACGCCGCGATGATCGCGATGACCGGTTCGGCCATGATCACGACCGACACGGTCGTAGCATCGATATCGGAGAGAACGAGATTGATAACGGTGTGGCCCAACAGCTGAGGACCGACAACCAGGCCAACGATCGACCACCACGTCCGGGTATCGAAACCGGCGAGATCGATCCCTTTGATCAGACAGACCGGCAGTAGGAGTACGGCACCTACTGCGTAGGCGATCACCGTGTACTCGAGGATCCCCACACTTCGCCGCGCGATCTGTCCCGCCAGCATGTAGTAACCGGCAGTGGCTCCTCCGATGAGAGCCAGGATGTTGCCGTCCATGGACGTGCCCTGATAATCGCCGCCGCCGATGATGAGCGTGCCCACAAGCGCTATCCCTATCCCCACCCAGCCGATTGTTGCGAGCTTCTCTCGGAGGATGAGAGGTGCGATCGATGCAACGAAGACGGGGGCAAGACTGACCAGCAACACCGACGCCGCGATCGAAGTCATGTTCACCGAGGCGATCCAGGCGGCGAAGTGAGCCGCAAGGATGACTCCGGCGAGGGCCGATACCTTCATGTCAGCGAGTGGCATCGCGCGTAGACGCTTGAAGGCGAAAGGCGCAAGCGCGAGCGCACCGGCTGCGCATCTCCAGAAGGAGATCGCCAATGGATCGGCGTCCTCCGCGTACCTGATGAGGATCGCGGCGAATGATGCTGCAGTTTGACCCGTCATCAACAACGCCCACGGTACCCATCGCGGCATCGTGTCGGTGATCTGCGGGGTCGTTCGTTCGCCAGCCTGCATCCTGGAGACCCTAGTGCGCCCTCGGGTAAGTAGCGTCTTCACCCAGAGCGACCCTGCGCGGGGAGGGCAAGGCGCGAGGAGTCGGGCGTACCGGGGAGTACGTGCGCGACGAGCAGCGCAGCCATCGTCGATGCAGGGGCGCTCTGGTGTGGCGGGGATTTGCCCGAGGGTGCACCCTAGAGCCATGAACGAGATCACTCCACAGATCGCCGTCGGCGCGATCGTCGTGAAGGAGGGCAAGCTCCTCATGATCAAACGCGGCAAGGATCCGGGGGCCGGCCTCTGGACGGTGCCGGGCGGGAGGCTGGAGGCAGGTGAGCACCTCAGGGATGCCGTGCGCCGCGAGGTTCTCGAAGAAACAGGGATCGAGGTCGAAGTCGGCGACCTCCTAGGGATCCTCGAAGTAGTGGGTGACCCCCACTACGTCATCCTCGATCATCTTGCGGAGCCGATGGGCCAGAGCGAGCCGGAGGCGTCCTCCGACGCCTCAGAGGTGCGGTGGGTGCCCCTCGAGGAGGTAGCGGGGCTCGAGTGCACTCCTCGCTTCGTGGAGACCATGACCGCCTGGGGGGTCCTGGGCGCCTGAGCTCGACCTCCCGAGCGCAGGGATGCCTCCGACGGAGGCGAACCTTCTAGGAGCATCTATCGCACGGAGGGACCTTTGCCAAGGCGCAACTACCCACGGCCTTTCCTAGTGGCGACGCTTCTCGCGGCGCTCGCCCTCTCTGCCGCGCCTGCGATCGGCGGACCCGTGCCCACTAAGCCCCGGTTCGACAAGGGAGCCGAGGACTGCGTGGAAGCTGTACCGGCCACCGCTTCCGTCTCGGGCGTCACCGATCCTGGCGACGAGATAGACCTCGACGTTCTCTTCTTGCTCGATGGCGTGGCTCTGACCGAGGCCGAAGCAGCCGTCGACGCCGCGGCTGCCCCTTACGAGACCTTGGACATCAAACTGGTTCCCACGTTCAAGACCGTCTCGTTCACCTCGAACGGAAACCTCGTCGAAGACGGCCTGAGCCGGCCGAACGGGGATGCCGACCGCATCATCAGAGAGGCTCGCGTTCTGGTCGGCGGTAAAAGGCCGGAAGGCATCGATGCCGTGTACGTACTGACCAACAAAGACATCTTCACCTTCGTCGACGCCGACGGTGATACCAAGCCAGATGAGGACGAGCGCGACTACTCCGTGGCCGGGAAGGTTCACTGCATCGGCGGTATCCGTTTCGACACCGAAGCGTTCGCCATCGGAGAACACCGGATCAAGGAAAAGAGTCAGCTCTTGGTCGCGTCGAGGTTGGGTAACTTCACGGCCAAGGTGGCCGCACACGAGATCGCCCACCTCTTGGGAGCTCACCACCATTACGCGAACTGCCACGAGGGCCTCGCCAAAGAGGTCGTTGCAGGTGGAGACGTAGATGCAGGCCCATGCACCCTGATGATCAACGATGTGAGCCTGGCAACGCTCAACTTCTCGACGGTTGACTCAGCGATCGTACGTGGGCACGCCGTTAGGTACGTAGGTCCCTAACTCAGCAGACGAACAGGACCACCTTGTCGTTCTCTCTGACCGTCGTACCGTGACTCGGATCGCTATCGATCACTGTCGAACCTGGACACGACTGATTTATCACAACGATCAGCCCCTTTGATTCGAGTAGAGCGCGGGCTTCATCGACGTTCATGTTCCGAACGTCGGGCATCCTGAACTCTTCGTACTCGGGGCCGATCGAGATCGCGACTTCGATCTCACCGGCTTCGGGGGCCTCCGCTCCATCCCCTCCCGGCGGATCCATCGACACGACGCGGCCCTCTTTCACATCTTCGGAGTAGACATCGACGAATACCGGCGTGAACCCGGCCGCGAGCAACGTTTCGGATGCCCTCGCTTTCGACATCCCGACGACGTCGGGTAGTTCGATGCTCTCCGGACCCTTGGACACGACGAGATCGACGGAGGTTCCTTCCTCGACGCGACCTTTGATGGCCAGCACTTCGATGATCGCACCCTGAGGTTGTTCGATCGAGAACTCGTATGTTGTCTCGCCGACCACAAGGTTCAACTCGGCCAGCAGCGCGCCGGCTTTGGCCTCCTTGACACCCACGAGATCCGGGATGGGTACGAGTGGGTGGCCCTTCGACACAACGAGCTCTAGGGTCTCGCCCTGCAGGAGCAAACCGTCCTCGGGATCCTGCGAGATGATCCGCCCTTCTTCCAGCTCGGGATGACGCTCGCGATCGACGATCTCGATCTCGAAGCCCGCCTCCTCCGCTCGCAGGGCTGCGGTGTCCTGGGTGAGCCCGACGAGGGCCGGGACCTCGACCTCTTTGGGCCCGAAGATCGCACCCGCCGCCTTCCAGCCTCCGAACACAAGGACCGCAAGCACCACTAGACCTGCCAATGCGCGCCGAGGCACGACACGCGAAGCCTTGCGCTTGACGCTCTTGCGACCCACGATCCCTGTGGTCGTCATGTCCGCGATGGCGATCTCGTCGGTTAAGTCGGTGAACAGATCCGAGATCTTCTCCGGCCCACGCGGTTCCAGTTCGGCGCGCGCACCGCTGAGAGCAACGGCGAGAGCTGCCGCACTGTCGTAACGATCCTGCGGGTCGACGGCACAAGCCTTCAAAACTATGTCGTCCAACAGAACCGGCACGTCTCGTTCTAGTGTCGAGGGGGCCGTCGGTGGTTCTTCGGCCCGCCGCCTAAGCAGCTCGGCCCCCGTGCCACCGTGTGGAGGCGTTCCCGTCAGCAGCTCGAAGAGCAAAGCACCGGCCGCCCAGACATCGGACAGAGCGGTTGCAGGTTGGCCCGCGGCTTGCTCGGGTGCTAGGTAACGGAGCGTTCCCATGATCCCGCCGCCGGGCATAGTCCGCTCGGCATCGGCGATCGCCGCTATCCCGAAGTCGGCGACTTTCACCATCCCGTCCCGAGCGATCAGGACGTTCTCGGGTTTCACATCGCGATGGATCAAGCCGGTCGCATGAGCAGCCGCAAGCGCGTTCGCAACATCGCGAACGATGTCGATCGCATGAGCAGGATCCATCGGGCCGCGGCCCACGATCACATCTCGAAGATCGGTTCCCGATACGAACTCCATGACCATGTAATAGGTGCGCTCGTCTTCACTCCCCCAGTCATGCACCGCGACGACGTTCGGGTGATTGAGACGTGCAGCAGCCCGCGCTTCGGCCTTGAAGCGAGCAACAAGCTCAAGATCATTGGCGAGGCTCGGCATCAGGATCTTCACAGCAACCGTGCGATCCAGAAGAAGGTCGTGAGCGCGGTAGACCTCGCCCATACCGCCTCCGGCGATGCGAGAGACGATCCGATAGCGGTCGGACAGGGTGTCGCCGACAAGGTCTCGAAGAAGTCTCATCAGCCCCCTCCGTGATATCGCCGCAGGTGGTAATCGAATCGGTCTTCCAGAACGGTGAGTCTGCGAACGACCTCGGCGACTTCAGCGGCCGCCGCGGCAGCGGAATCGGCTGCGCTCGAGGAGCTATTCCTTATGGTCTTGAGATCAGCTCGGAGAGCGTCGATCGTGTCCTTCAGCTCCTTGGCTATGTCGTCGGAATCCTTCTTGCTGGCCTGCAGGTCGGTTCTCAGTTCTTCGAACCTGCCTTCGAGGTCGTCGACAGCATCCAGGGCTTCCTGGGTCTCGGCCCTGGCCGCCTCAAGCTGTTCGGCGGTGGCCGGCGCCGGATCCTTATCCCCGCAGGCGACGAAAATGAGCGCGACCAAGACGAGGGCTGATGCCCGAATCATGGTTCGCATCGTCACACGACCCTCCCCGGGGTCTCCGGCAATCCGCCCACGCCTGAGATAATCACATCATCAACAATAGTTAACTTTAACAACATGCCTAGGTTGTGGGAACCCCTCAGACGGGTTCGATCGTTCCCAGCAGCGGACGATGGTCCGAAATGTGCGTTCTGATGCTTCTGGTCTCGGTGAGACGTGCCCCGGGACCCACGAGGATGTGATCCAACTGCACGCGCGGGAAGCGCGACGGGACGGTTCGGACGACACGGGGGCCGGGTTTCAGGCCGGCCGCGAAAAGGGGGCCGAGGTACTTCCGGGAAGAGTTGAGATCGCCGACAGCCACGACCGGTGGGTCCATCTCTGCCGCGAGATCGCCTAGGAAACCGATCTGCGTCGCGCGGGGCGGTGGCGTCGCGCGACAGGTGAGTGGCAACGAACGTGAGTCCGAGGGTCCTCGTGACGATGGCGCCACGCGGTTCCTCATCCGCCAGTCGCGGGAGGGGGATGTGGGAGACATCGATCGGCTCCTTGGTCATAACCGCGTGGCCGTACTCGGCTCCCTCAGCCGTCACCACCGTAGGATGGAACGCGATCTCGTAGCCGGTGAGTAGCGCGAGTTCCTCGGCCTGGTCGACGTGACCCGAGCGCGGCCAGTGTCGGTCCAGCTCCTGCAGAGCGGCGAAGTCAGGGGCCGCTTCAAGGATCAGGTCCGCAACCCTCGTCAGATCGAGAACCCCGTCAGCGCCGAGGCCATGGTGGATGTTGAAAGTCATCACTCGGATCGATCTCACCGTTGAAAGGTTAGGGCGTGCGGCTATGGGAGCATGGACCCGATGGATGAAACCGAGAACATGACCTCGGGCGGGCCAGCCTCCGAAGGCGGAACCCCAGAGCCCGAGGTCGTTTACTGCTACGGACACCCCAATACGGAAACCCGGCTCCGCTGCTCGCGGTGCGACAAGCCCATCTGCCCACGCTGCTCCGTTCCTGCCTCGGTGGGGCAGCACTGCGTATGGTGCGTCGCCGAGGCGAGGAAGACAGCCCCGAAGGTTCGCTCCACGATGCAGGCGACGTCGCCCGGCGTCTTGGCCATCATCGCGATCTGCGTCGCCGTCTATCTCCTCGAGTCTTTCTGGGGCGATGACTTCATCGTCCGGTTCGCTGCTTCTCCAGCCAACATCGCTTTCGAGAATGAGTACTACCGTCTGATCACACCGATGTTCCTGCATGCCCCGCTAGGCGCACGCTTAGGGATCCTGCACATCCTGTTCAACATGTACATCCTGCGCATCTACGGCCCCCAGGTCGAAACGACTTTCGGCACACCTCGCTTCATCGCGATGTATCTGGTGGCGGGATTCTTGGGTGGCGCAGTTTCGTTCGCGTTCGGCAACTGCGCGGAGCTGGGCTTGGGCGCGTCGGGTGCGGTCTTCGGGGTTATAGGCATCCTGCTGGTGGTGCTCTACAACCGCCGCGACTCGACCGCGGTGGCCGACCACATGCGCACCCTTCTCACCTTCGTAGGTCTGAACCTGGTGATCGGATTCGTGATGCCCGGCATCGATTACCTGGCCCACCTCGGCGGCTTGGGCTCCGGGATGCTTCTCGGCCTAGGGATGGACGGGGGCCGCGCCGCGAAGGTCTCCTCGGCCCGTCAGATCGCCACGATCGCCGCAGTCGCGGCCCTAGGCATCGCGCTGGTCGTATGGAGGATCGACGCGATGCCCTTCGGCTGCGCCGCCTTCATCCGCTAACGCGTTTTTAGTAAAAGCAGATTGACTATTTCATGCCGCTTCGCCACGGAATCCAGTCTGCTTTTAGTAAGAACTAGTCGGAGATGTCGACTACACCGTTCTTGATCACGGCGGCGCCGTCCGGGTTGTATGTCTCGAAGCCGTAGGTCGTGACGTTGCCGCTCTGATCCTGCTTCCAGAGCTTCGTGGTGATCTCCTCGCCGGGGATAACGGGCTTGCTGAAACGAACCGCGACCCGCTTGATGCGCGCGGGGTCTCCTCCGGCAAGACCGTTGACGGCGGCTTTCACCGCGATGGCCATAGTGCACATGCCATGGTTGATGGTGCGTGGCAGGCCGGCCATCTTCGCAACGTTCTCGTCGGTGTGGATCGGATTGTGATCGCCCGAGGCCTCTGCGTAACGCAACGTCTGGTCGTCATCAACCTTAGTCGTCTCTTCGTAGACGATCTCCGGAGCAGCCTGCTCTTCGGGGGCCGCGGCGCTCTTGGAGCCTCCCGAGCCTCGGATGAACATCGTGCCCCTGACCTCGGCAACCAGTTGATCTTCGTTCTTGATCTCACCCTTGACGGTGAAGGTCTCGCCGGAGTCCTTGGTTTCGATCGACTCGAGCGTGCTCGTGATCGAAAGTGTGTCGCCGGGGCGGATCGGTGCGTGGAGGATGTGCTCCTCCTGACCGTGAACCAAGCGGAGGACATCGGCTTGGAGCTCCGAGTCCATCGACGCGTTCATGAAGCTCTGGAAAACGGGGACTACCGGGAAGACCGGCGTGCTCAACGAATCATCGCCTTTGAGATAGGCGGGGTTCTCGTCGTTAGTAGCTCGGGCGTACTTCTCGATCGCTTCTGCTGTCACTTCGTAGGTCGTGGTGCCGTAATCCTTGCCGATCAGTTCTTTGTTAAGTCCCATCCCGGGCTCCTTTGCGAATTCCTTGGCACTTCAGACTGAATTCCTTGGCTAAACAGATTGAAATAGTCAATCTGCTTTTATTAAAAAACGTTACTCGGGGAGTTCTATGTCTGCTTCCGCTTTGATGGCTACCTCTTCGTTCGCCAGGCCCAGGCCCTCGGGGCCTGGGCCGCGGCGGTAGGCCGAGATCTCGGTCTTTATCGTTCGGCCCTCGATCTCCGTCACACGGCCACGGCAGACGATCTCGTCGCCGGGCCAGACCCGTGTCGTGAATCGGATCTTGAAACGGCGGAGGTGATGAGGACCGCCGAACCAGTCTGAGACCGCATGGCCGAGATAGCCGGCCGGGAGCATCCCCATGGCGAAGACCGTCGGGGCGCCGAAAGACTTGGCGTACTCCTCATCCTGGTGGATCGGGTTGTCATCGCCAGACGCGTCGGCGTAGCGCTTGATGTCTTCGCGGGAGATGGGGCCGTACACGTATTCGGAGAGTTCCATCCCCGGCGTGATGCCGTCGAGGGTCACGACGCTAGGTGTGGTCATGAGCCCGCATCCTTGCTCGTCTCGATCAGTGTGTAGAGGGCGGTGAGCACCTCGTCACCTGTCTCGTCGAAGTACTTACTCTCGTAGGTCACGAAGCGCATGTTGCCGCCGCGCTTTCCTTCTTTGGTGAAGTCCTTACTGATCCTCATCACACCACGTAGCTTCTCGCCGGCAACCGGGAGCCGGTTGTAGATGAACTCTTGCTCGCCGTGGAGGACGCGGCCGTAGTTGAGGTTGGCGCCCAGGCGCTCCTCCCGCTCGTCGCGGGGGACCTCGAAGATCTGGGTAACGGTGAACGTCGGAGGAGCCAGGACGTCGGGGAAACCGGCCCTCTTCGCGGCGTCACCGTCGGTGAAGAGCGGGTTGTCCTCCCCTACCGCAACGGCGAACTCGGCCACCTTGGATGGTTCAACCGCAAGTGTGAACTCGATCTGTGACTCGGCCATGCTTCCTCCACTCAGCCCTGTCCGGCGGCTTTGCCGAGCATCGGCATCATGCCGACGGGAGCGAGGCCGCTCGGGAAGGTCTCGGTGATCTTGCCGAGCAGTTCCTTCGCGTCCCAATAGTCCTCACCTTTGCTGATGAGCGTGCCCGCGTCCCACGGCTTGAGGACGTTCACAGCGCTCCCATAAACGAAGAAGCACTGTCCCGTGATGCCTTGCGCCTCGTCGGCACTAAGCGCCACAACCACGGGAGAGATGTTGGCCGGGTCGAGAGAGTCGTACTGACCCTCCTTCGCTTCCATGCCGGAGAAGATGTCCTCGGTCATCCTCGTGCGGGCATTAGGGGCGAGACAGTTAACCGTGACGCCGTAACGACCGAGCTCCTGAGCGGAGATGATCGTGAAAGCCGCTATCGCAGCCTTTGCAGACCCATAGTTCGTCTGCCCCACGTTGCCGAAGACTCCCGACGGGGACGAGGTGTTGATCACGCGGCCCTTGACCTCGTTGCCGGCCTTCGACTGAGCCCGCCAGTAGTTCGCCGCGTGATGTGTCGGAGCGAAATGGCCCTTGAGGTGAACCGCGATAACCGCGTCCCACTCCTCCTCGCTCATCGAAACGAGCATGCGATCACGAAGGATGCCTGCGTTGTTGACGAGGATGTCCAGTCGGCCGAACTCGTCAACGGCCTGCTGAACCATCTCTTTCGCCTGGTTGAAGTCGGCCACGTTGCCATAGTTAGCCGCGGCGTCTCCTCCGAGTGCCTTGATCTCGTCCACAACGCTCTGAGCCGGCGTCGTATCGGCTCCCTCGCCCGCGGTCGAACCACCGAGATCGTTCACGATGATCTTTGCGCCTTCTTTAGCGAGTGCCAGCGAGTGCTCGCGGCCTATGCCGCGGCCCGCTCCGGTGACGATCGCTACCTTGCCGTCCAGCAGACCCATGCGTCCTCCCGTGTCCTAGGGATAGAGCTCTTTTTGAGGTGACTTGACCGATTGGTCAAGTACGGAAAGGAGTATACCGAGCGGCCCATCGCGCTCTGTTCGCGACCGAAACTCGTCCGACGGAGCATTCCGAAAGTCGCCGAAAAAGGGCCGGGGAAAACGCGTCACTAAGCCACCGACCTGTGCTTTTATAGCTGTACGTGAGAAAGGAGGTGGTCCAGACTTGACGGGTAGTAGTTACGGACTTCACGAGGTGAGCGGCTGCTGAAGGCTCTGCTTCCCTAAGGATTCTCAGGCCACCTCGAAGCATCGGCCCTCAGGCAGAATCCCAACCGCTTCACCAGCGTCTTCCGTCCCGGTATGGTCCACCGGGCTCGCAGGAGCAGTGCGGGGGGCGTAAGGAGAAACGAGTTTCAACCCGGCGCAGGGAAACCTGCGCCGGTTCCTTTTCCGGGTTCATTCAGCCGGCGATCAGCTTCTTGAAAGCTTTCTCATCGAGGATCGGTGTCCCCAGCTCGACAGCCTTGTCGTACTTCGTGCTCCCGGGGTTCTCGCCAACGACCACGTAGTCGGTTTTCTTCGACACGCTGTTGATCACTTTGCCACCCAGATCTTCGATCGCTGCGGCCGCCTCGTTGCGGCTGAAGTCTGCAAGCGTTCCCGTCACGACGAAGGTCTTGCCCGTCAGGGTCCCCTCCTTCTTGGCCGGGGGCGGTTCCGGGTCCAGGCCCCCCTTCTTGAGGCGGTCGAGGACGTCTGACGTTCTCTTGTCCGCGAAATAGGCGGCGATCGCCTGAGCGACCACCGGACCGATGTCCTCGATCGCCTCGAGCTCCTCGGCCGACATCGTCCGCAGCTTCTCCAGTGAGCCGACCTCGCGCGCCAGGGTCTGCGCAGTGGTACCGCCGACGTGAGGGATGCCCAGCGCGGACAGGACGTTGCCGAGGGGTCTGCGGCGAGAGGCTTCGATCGACTTCATGAGATTGTCGATCGATTTCTCTCCGAAACCCTCGAGTTCGGCCAATCGCTCGGGCGTCAGGAAGTAGATGTCGGCAACGTCCTTCACGTACCCCTTATCGATCAGGGCCATGATCGTCATGTAGCCGAGGCCCTCTATGTCCATGCCACCGCGACTCGCGAAGTGAAAGATCCCCTCACGTTTCTGAGCTGGACACCCAAACGTGTTCAGACAGCGCGTCGCGGACTCGCCCGCGGCGCGCACCAACTCCGAGCCGCACGCCGGACACTTCTTCGGCATCTTCCATGGCTTGGCGCCCTTTGGTCGCTTGGTGAGGACGGGCCCAACGACCTCGGGGATGACGTCACCCGCTCGACGAACGATGACGGTGTCATTGGGACGAACGTCTTTCCGAGCCACTTCGTCCTCGTTATGCAGCGTTGCGGTCGTGATGTTCACGCCACCGACGAAGACCGTTTCGAGGTTGGCGAACGGCGTAACAACACCCGTTCGACCGACACTCGCAAAGATGTCTCTCAACAGAGTGGTTCGCTCTTCGGGAGGGAACTTGTACGCGATCGCCCAGCGCGGGGCCTTTGAGGTGAAGCCGAGCTCCTCCTGTTGCGCAACGGGGTCTACCTTCACGACGACGCCGTCGATCTCGTACGCCACGTCGTGACGGTGCTCCTGCCAGTGGTCGCAGAACGCATAGACCTCTTCGAGGGTTCCTAACTTCTTGCTCTCGGTGTTGGTGCGCAGGCCGAGGTCGCGCAGCATCTGGATGGAGTCCCAATGTGAGGTTAGTCGCTGACCTTCGATATAGCCGATGCCGTGACAGATGAGGCTGAGTTTGCGAGTCGCGGTAACGCTCGGGTCCTTCTGCCTCAACGAACCGGCGGCGGCGTTTCGAGGGTTGGCGAACGTCTTGCCTTCCGCTTCGCCCAAGCGTTCGTTGAGCGCTTCGAAGTCGGCGGTCTGCATGTAGACCTCGCCCCGGACCTCGAGGATCTTCGGGGTCTTACCTCGCAGTTTGAGTGGAACGGCTTTGATCGTGCGCAGGTTCCCAGTGATGTCTTCACCGACATACCCATTGCCGCGCGTCGCGCCTTTAACGAGAATCCCGTCCTCGTAGATGAGGTTCACAGCCACGCCGTCCATCTTCAACTCACCGATGAACCCCGTAGGTTCTTTCCCGATCAGGCGCACCAACCGGGTGCCCCACGCCAAGAGCTCTTCGTGCGAGAACGCGTTGTCGAGGCTCATCATCGGGGTCCGGTGAGGAACCTCCGAGAAGAGATCGCTCGGTGGAGCTCCAACCCGCTGCGTCGGACTATCGCTGGTTACGAGGTCCGGGTGCTCGGTTTCGATGTCGACCAGAGCGCGGACGAGGGCGTCGTACTCGGCGTCGGCTACCTCGGGGTCATCGAGCACGTGATAGCGGTAAGAGTGGTGATCGATCTCGTCACGAAGCTGCTTCGCTTGTTTCTTTGCCTCGGCCTTGGTCATCGGTCTATCTTCCCAGTCCGCTGCGACACAGGCCGGTCATGGTCGGGCGGCAAGCAGCATCATGCGGCGGCGCGTGAATACCCAGTCGTCGCCGTCGGGCTCCCAGTCCATGCCGGTCTCGGCTCCTCGCTCGGCTATGAACTTGCGCACTTGCTCGATCCGCTCGTCGGGGAACTCGCCGGGCCACATCCATTGCGACAAGCGGTTCTTTCCCTCCCAGAGGTGCTCGTCGATGATCTCGAGCCCGGAGCTCTGCACGATGACCCGGAAAGCTGAAGGGGGCCGCGACACCGTGTGCGACGGATCGCGGATGAGCTCGAGCTGATTCATGCTGGATGCCTGCTCGTAGCTCTCGGTTGTGTGTTGATCGACGATAAGGACGCGGCCCCCCTGACCCGCCACCCTTCGCATCTCCATCACGACGGGGATCGGATCCCAGATGTGATGAAGCGCTTGGGCGGAGGCGACGACGTCGACCGAGCCGCTTCTGAATGGCAAACGCCGAGCGTCTCCTTGGACAAGCTCGATCTCGGGACGGTCGCGACGAGCAACGTCCAACATCCCCGGAGTGATGTCCAGTCCGAGGCAGCGGGCCGCGCGGCCCTCGAACAGCGACAGGAAGTTACCCGTCCCGCTCCCCACCTCGAGGATCGATTCGTGTGGCTGGATCCGTGAGAACTCCGGTGCAGACATCTCGTCGAACCGACCTTTGGTTCGCTCCGCGAACGCAGCGGCTGCCCGGTTGAACTCTTCCTGGAGTACCTCTGTGTCGGGCCGTTCCTCAGGCAACCGCTGAAACCCTCTTGGTCGCTGCGATGATCCCCCCGCCACGCAACTCGGAGTCGTCGGCTGTGTAGAGAACGGCGCTCTGTCCCGGAGCGATCGCCTCGACGGGTGAGTCGAACACCACCTCGAACGAGCTCGAATCAGCTGCCGTCACGGTGGCGGCGGACGTTTCGCCATGGGCGCGGTGCTGGACGGAGACTCGATCGTCTACCAAGGGCATCTCGTGCACGTAACTTGCCTCGTCAACGGCCAACGACCTCACCCCGAGTTCGTCGCGGGCTCCGACGACGACGGTGTTGCTGGCGCCATCGATGTGCGTGACGAACACGGGCTCGCCCAGAGATATGCCGAGACCCTTCCTCTGACCGACGGTGTAATGACCGAGACCCTGGTGCTCACCGAGAACCTTGCCCGAGGTGTCGACCAGGGGGCCGCGCTGAGATGCATCCGGGACGCGTTCGGACATGTAGTTGCCGACGTCACCGGATCGAACGAAGCAGATCTCCTGACTATCGGGCTTGTTCGCAGTGCGAAGGCCGAGCTCCTCGGCCCTGGCCCGCGTTTCGGTCTTGTGCATCGAACCGACCGGGAACCGCACATGGGCAAGCTGAGACTGCGTGAGCATCCACAGGACATAACTCTGGTCCTTGCGAGGATCGGCCCCCCTCCGCAAGGCATACCGGCCATCCGTTTCGACTACCTGTGCGTAGTGACCGGTCGCAAGAACATCGGCGCCGAGCTGCTTGGCTCGGTCGAGCAGCATGTCGAACTTGATCCACTGGTTGCACCGCACGCAAGGATTAGGCGTCTGGCCGGCTGCGTACGTACGTTCGAAGTCGGCGATCACCGTCTCCTCGAAACGGTCGGCGAAGTTGAAGACGTAGAAGGGGATGTCGAGAACGTCGGCCACTCGGCGCGCATCGTCCGCGGCCCCCACGCTGCAGCAGCCGGAATCGGTGTTCTCCTCGCCGCCCTTCCACAGCTTGAGCATGATGCCTGTGACGTCATAGCCCTCGTCCTTCAAGAGGGCCGCTGTCACCGAGGAGTCGACCCCACCACTCATAGCAACGACGGCCTTCTTCATGCGACCTTCCTCGCCGTAGCCACGACCTTCGGCAGTTCTTCGAGCACTGCATCCACATCTGCATCCACCGAGTCGTGGCCGAGTGAGAAACGTAGCGAACCGATGGCGATGTTGTGCGGCAAACCGATCGCGCTCAAGACATGGCTCGGATCGATCGCGCCCGACTGACAAGCGCTTCCCGAAGAACATGCGATCCCCGCCTGATCGAGCAAGAGGATCAGCGTTTCGCCTTCGGTGTGCGGGATCGAGATGTTGAGGTTCGACGCGACGCGCGCGTCGAGGTCGCCGTTCACGATGACATCCGGTATCGAAGTCTTGATGCCTTCGAGCATGCGGTCACGCATCTTGCCGAGTCGCTCGGCCTTGGCGTCGACCTCGCGGGCCGAGATCTCGGCGGCTAGTCCGAACGCAGCTATGCCGGCGACGTTCAAAGTTCCCGAGCGAAGACCGTGCTCCTGGCCTCCGCCGTGGATCAGTGCTTCGACAGGAACACCGGTCCGGATATAGAGCGCACCGACCCCCTTGGGCCCCCCGAGTTTGTGAGCTGCGAAAGCAGCAACGTCTACGCCCCAACGCGCGGACATCGACCGGGATGTTCGGCAGTGCCTGAACCGCGTCGGTATGGACGATCGTGTTGGCGTTCTTAGCCTTCGTAGCTCGCACGATCTCGGCCATCGGCTGGATCGTTCCGATCTCGTTGTTGACGGCCATCACCGAAGCGACGAGCGTTTCGTGGCGCACCGCCTCTGCCACTGCGGCTGGGTCAACGAGACCGTCCCGGCCTACGGGAACGATCGTGAGCTCGACGCCCTGACCCTTGATCCACTCGCACGCATCGAGCACGGCGTGGTGCTCGAACGCGGTGGTGACTATGTGGTTGCCATTACCTCTGAGCTTGCGGATCACGCCCTTGATTGCGAGGTTGTCGGCCTCGGTCCCTCCCCCGGTGAACACGATCTCGGCGGGGCTCGCCCCTATCGCCGTGGCTACCCTCTCGCGAGCCTCCTCGACGGCTGCTTTGGCAGCTCGTCCGTAGGAATGGACCGAAGACGGGTTGCCGAAATCATCCCGGAGGTAGGCAAGCATGAGCTCTCTGACCTCGGGGAGAACGGGGGTCGTGGCGGCGTGATCCAGGTAATGCATAGCCCCACCAGGATAAGGGGGTGCAACCTTTTCCTCGTCCCAGGCGTAGTGGGTTTAACAGCGGCGACTGGAGAGGTTCCTATGAAGCGCGTGGGCACGGCGGCTATCGGCATCTTGGCGGCGCTCCTGGCCGGATGTGGAGGCGAGGGCATACCTGCATCCACCCACTCGGAACACGAGCACGCCACGGTCACGGCGCTTGGGGCTAGCCAACCTCGAGCCGAGCGCCTGCGTCCCGGAGTGATCCGTTCGGTAAGCGGCCGATCTCGGGCGCGCGTCGTTGGGTCCGATGGCGTCCCTTACGAGGCCTCGGGCCGCGCTCTAACGAGGCTCGTCGTCTCCCGGCCGGCGGAGAACTTCCGAGAGACGTTTGAGCTCCCCGGGGACTTCGAGCCGGAAGCGTTCTCGACAGATGAAGAGGAGCTCTTCCTGATCGAGCATCTCGATAGCGAGCGCTATCGAGTGCGGATGATGAAGCTCGACACAGGGCGGGTCTTTCCCATCAGCAGACTGACCAAGTTCGCTCCCAACGCGATGCGCGGTGTGGGACGTGTACAGGTCTATGCGCCCAAGGGCGATTTCCTCTTCACCCTCTACACGCGGCAACCGCCGAACACGGCCCATCGTTCACTCGATAGCTACGACGACCATGGAGAGGTCCACGCGTTCGTGCACGTGCTTAACCTCAAACGCGGTTGGGCGCACTGCGTTGACCTGCCCTCACCTTTCGGAACAACCGACGAGCCGGCCGATGAGATAGCCATTTCGTCGGACGGAAGGCGCGTCTTCGTCTCGGATGGTGAGCGGTTGGCAGTGGTGGACGCTCGCGAGTTGATCGTTTCCGCGATCATCACGGGAGCCAGCTTCGCCGACGTCGCCGATGCGGACCTGATCTACCCGAAGGATCAACCGTTCGCCGTAGCGCGTTAGTTGCCGGAGAGAACCGACCACATCAGGCGGTGATCTGAGTAGTAGGTCGCAGGATCAGCGCGCTCCACCTCTCCGTACTCCAGATCCGAAGCAGCCTGTAAGAACACCACTCGACCGAACATGTAGTCGATGCGCTTCCTCGTTGTGCCGATCTCCTCTTCAGAGCCGAGGGAGTAGATCGCGTCCGTGTATCCGAAGGTTTCGGTGAGGGTTGCCCAGAACGGCATGACGTCACATTCACGCGTCTCATCCACCGCGATGCACCGACGATTGTTGAAATCGCCCGCGATGATGGGCTCCTCCCATTGATCGCCCGCGAACGTCGAGGCCATGAAGTCGGCCATGTCCGCCGACCACGCGTCCTTGTAACGGAATCCCGTGTCTTCGTCGGGGAAGGCGATGCGGTTGGGGACGAAGTGCAGGCTCATGAATGGGAAACGTTGCCCACTTGCTGTCTCCTCGATCCCTGCGTAGGCGTGCTCTTTGACCCGGACGGGCTCTCCGGGCATACCGTCCGCGGCGTCGTAACGCGTTTGGACGAAACCGCTGGGTCCTGCCGGCGTGACGGTGGTGGCGTTGATCACGATCGCGGTGTCGCGGATCACCTGGTCGGGGTCGCCTTCACCAGCCTCGGGATAGGGAGTGTCTCCGGGAGCTATCAGGATCTCGAAGTCGTATCCCGTATCGGCTTCGAGGAAGTCGACGACCTCTTGAGCACTGGGGCCGATGACCTCTTGCAGGACCAGAACGTCGGGAACGTACGGGACCCGCGGCAGAAGGCGGGTGACGAAGTTGCGCATATCGGTGGGGTCGGCGACGTCGTCGGCCACCAATGCTTCTTGGAGGTTGTTGTTAACGATCATCAACTCGCCGGGAGGGCTCTCGGCAGGGGTGGTTTGAGCAGAGGCAATCGTCGGCGAAGTAGAGCCGATGATTCCGACGAGGGCCGCGACTCGAAAAATGTTCCTCATCAGGTGACCTTGCCCAAACCAAGCGATGACCACACACGGCAGCGATTCCGCGCGCCAAATCCGTTGAATAGCAACGCTAGTCTTCCGAAGAAACCCCGGGGGGTTAGGGGTTGTCTTCGGTGGGGGTTTGTTCGAGGAGTTTCTCGAGCTCGGCAACGGTGGCGTCTATGTCCCCGATGATCTCGACCTCTTCTCGCCGAGGCCGGCCCTTCATGCGATCCGGATAACCCATCACCGCGGCGTCGTAGACGGGGATGCCGAGCGTGCGACAGAAGGTCCCGCCCTCCTCCGGCTCCCGCAAGGGGGCTCGGGAGTGGTTGCCGTCGCGATCTACGAGCAGAAGCGTGGCGGGGTTGGTTGCGGTACGGGGCTCGATGAATCCTTCTAAGCCCTTGCGGCCCTCAGCCCATTGAGCGAGCTCCACAAGCTTGGGATTGCCCCGTTTAGAGAAGAAGCCACGCATCCGATCCGAGAAACCCATCGCTCCATACTAAGACCGCTCGAAAAGAAAGGGGGGCCCGAGGGGCCCCCCAAGAACGTCTCAGCCTTTGCGTTTCTTTATCTCCTCGTTGAGCTGAGGAAGGATCTTCAGGGCATCACCGACGATGCCGAGGTCGGCGAGCTGGAAGATCGGCGCCTCTTCATCTTTGTTGATAGCAATGATCTTCTTGCTGCCCTTCATGCCAACGATGTGCTGCGTTGCTCCGGAGATACCGAACGCCAGATAGATGCTCGGCTTCACCGTTTTGCCCGTCTGGCCGATCTGGTAGGCGTAAGGCACCCACCCGGCGTCCACAACCGCTCTGGTGGCACCCACAGCGGCGTTCCCGATCGCAGCCGCCAGGTCGTCGAGCAACTTGAAGTTGTCAGGCTCCTGGAGGCCGCGGCCCCCGGAGATAACGACCGGAGCTTCTTCGAGCTTCGGACCTGTCGCCTGCTCCTCGTGACGCTCGAGACGCTTCGCCTTCTTGGCTTCCTCCGGGATCGTGGCTTCCACCGGGATCACCGTTGCTTCGCCTCCGGAAGCTTCAGCCACGAAGGACTTCGGACGAACCAGGACGATCGACGGCGAGCCTTTGAGCTCGGTGTCAACGAAGACCGATCCACCGAAGATCGCCGTCCGTGCCACGTTGGCCGCGGGAAGGTCGATCACGTTGCCAACGAGGGTTGCATCGAGTTTCGCCGAGAGACGGCCGGCGATGTCGCGCGAGTCGTAGTTGGTCGCGAACATGATCACGTCCGGAGGGTTGTCTCCCGCCAGCTCTGCGATCGTGTGAACGTGCGGCTGTGCGATGTAGTCGTCGTAGACCGCGTCGTCCGATGCGTAGACGATCTCGGCACCGTACTCACCGAGCTTCGGTGCAGCATCCGTCGCACCCGATCCCAGTGCGATCGCCTCGACCTCGCCGAGTTCACGCGCCTTCGTCAGGATCTCGAGGGCCGCGGTGTCTACCTTGCCGTTATTCACTTCTACATAGACCCAGATCTTCGCCATCGTTAGATCACCTTCGCTTCCGCGAGGAAGTCGGCGATCTTGACGGCTGCGGTTCCGTCGTCTTCGAACTTCTCGCCGGCTTTGCGTTCTTCGGCGGGAGTCAACTCGGTGATCTCTTGCTTGACGGCGACCGTGTCACCGGAGAGCCCGAGGTCGGCGAGGCCCCACTGCTCGAGCGGCTTCTTCTTGGCGGCCATGATCCCCTTGAACGAGGCGTAGCGAGGCTCGTTCGCACCCGCGGTCAAGGTCAGCAGGCACGGCGTCTGGCATTCGACGATGTGATAGCCGTCTGCCGTCTGGCGCTTCACCTTGATCGAACCTTCCGAAGCCTCGATCTCCTTCGCGAAAGTGACCTGCGGGATATCGAGCAACTCGGCAAGGGTCGCGGGCATCGTGCCGGTGTAACCGTCGGTCGATTCCACCCCGGCGATGACGATGTCGAAAGCGCCGTTCTTCTTGATGGCCTCGGCGAGCACCTTCGCCGTCGTTAAGGCATCGGACCCCTGGAGCGAATCGTCGGAGACGAGCACCCCCTTGTCGGCGCCCATAGACAGACCGCGCCGGATCGCCTCGACGGCGGTAGCCGGCCCCATCGACACGAGGGTGACTTCACCGCTCGTCTTCTCTTGGATCTGTAGACCTTCTTCGACCCCGTACTCGTCGCCGGGATCCAGCACTCCCTGGACGCCCTCTCGCTTCAGGCGCTTCCCGTCCATCTCCGGTGGGAGATTCGGGTCGGGGATGTGCTTCACACACACCACGATGTTCAAGTGAGACCTCCTGCTTGGTTGGCTGCCCTGATACTACCCACTGCTTGCTATTGCAAGCACACCCCCTGCCTCTTCTGTCGCCCTAGATGGTCGCTGGACGTCCGGGTGATGCGACGGTTCAGTGGGGAGGGTCGATCAGTTTGAGGGCGCGGCCCCGGAGCTGCTCGGAGTACTCGTTCCAGTCGTCGCTCGACTCGTCTGACTTCGGATACATGTCGAAATGGCAGACGTGGGAGCCGGACGGGATCGTGCTCGAGAATGACACGTCGAACATCGACGAACCGAACTGCCGGCGAGCGGCGGCGATCATGCCCTCGACGTAGTAGCGCTGCACTCGACAGTCGAAGGCACCGTAGATGTCCTCGTGCGGGCAATAGTGGATGTCGAAATCCGCGGAGTCGGCTGCGACGTTCGGCTTCTCTATCGACGCGTAGCAAACCTCGTTGATCCACGACGCGATGAGGCTGGTGGTCTCCGGGCCAGTGGCGTCGGGTGCTGGTTCAACGCCCTCGGTCATCTCGGCCACCATTTTGTCCCCGGTCCGCGCTAGGGCCGCGCGGAATACGTCGTGTCCCTCGGCTCCGAAGCGTTCCTCGACCGCTTTCAGCGCCTCGATCAGACCCACCGCCATCATCTGACCCCACACGAAAGTGGAAGCAGGGTCGTAGTCGGGATTAGCGAGGGCTTTGCGTCGGTAGCCGTCGACAGCTTCAGCGAACGGCCACTTGAGCGGGAGTTCCTCGCGGCGCCCTCCCCACGGCAATGATTCGGCGCCGTTGTCGCGCGCCTCTCCATGGGGCCGCACCGGTGTACCCGTCCACGCGACATCACTCATTAGGTCCTCCTTGAGCTACTGCTTCGTGGGATTGATCGTATCGGCGTGACCGTCGACTCGGTCTTCGAGTGTCGCAGGCAGAACCTCGAGAGCGTCATCGTGTAGAAGTTGCTCGACGCATTCGCGGCTGCCACCGACGTAAGTACTGTCGAGGTCTATCTCACTGGCGACGCACCAGGCACGGTCATTCGGCCACCAGATATTCGGCCCGTCTAGATAGTGGTTCCCTTCGAAGAGATCCAAAGCATCAAGAGAACCGCTGAGCAGGAGGTACTCACGGGCCGGTGTTCTCACCGTGGGGTGGTGACGCTCGTCGTAACCCTCCAGGATCGAAAGGCCACCGAAGCCATGCCACACGCAGAACCAGCATCGTTCTGGTGTCGAGGTGTGCCTCATCAGAGCCCGTTTCAAAACAGCTGTCGATCCATGAGGCATATCGCCTTCAAAAGGTCGCTGCATCCCCGACGGTTGCTCGTTCAGATCGTCTCCTAGCCCGGCGATCCGGGCGAATTGAACGAGCGGGTGGATAACTCGGCCATTCGCGGCGGCAACTGCGGCCCACGAAACCGGCTCCGGTAGCGTGCCTGGTTCCAAACTATTGCGATAGGCGGGATGCAGGATCCGTGCATAAGCTTCGAAGTCCGCGGGGATGAGCGATCCGACGGTTGCCCAAGGGGGACCCGTTAAAGCTTCCTCCACCCAGCGCGCCGGCAAAGTGTCGTGCTGCAACTTGAGCCCCTCGGGGAGCGACCACGTCGGCGGAACCGTCGGGCCGCCGGGACCGAAGGTTGCGATGGCGACCGATGGTTTCTTCTTTCGGAACCTGAACATGCCCGCTGCCATGTCAGACGGCTATGTAGTAGGTGATGCCCTCACGCTCTTCCATCACTGCTGCTTCGTCTTCGACGACCAGGTCCAGGTGAGCGACGACCTCCGAGACAGCGAGGAACGCTTCGTATCCCTCGGCGCGTGGATACATCTCTCGCGCTATCTCGTACGGGGTCCTACCTTCCGCATTGAGGGCGCCACCCACTTTCACCTTGCGTTTGAGATGGTGCTCGATCGTCCGCTCGATGAGCTTCTGCGGATCCTCGATCACATCACCGTGACCGGGATAAGCAACCTCGAGCCCAAGCCTCGCCATGCGATCGAGGCTGGCCATGTACTCCTTGAGGCTGCGGCGGCGCTCCCCCGGTTCATCGAGGCTGGCCTCTAGCAGTGGGTTGGGCGAGGTGTCCGGCAGGAGCTGGTCACCAACGAAGAGGCTCTTGGTAACCGACTCAAGAAAGACCATGTGGCCACCCGTATGGCCGGGCATATGGAGGGCTGTGAGGCTGAACTCCCCATCATCGGACTCGAAATCGAATATGTGGCCTTCGTCGATCGGCACAACCTCGTCGTGGCGAAGTCCGGGCCGAGGATCGTTCTTGCGCTGCTGGTCCATCTTGAACAAGAGCTCCAATGGCATCCCCGCGCCTACGAGCAATCGCCCAACCTCGAAAAGCATCTGCTGGTCGCGAACCCTCGCTATCTCACGGCGCGGGAAGTAGACCGTCGCGCCGGAGAGTTCCTGCAAGGTCGAAACGAGTCCGTAGTGATCGGGATGCGCGTGCGTAACGATGATCCGCTCGACCGACTCGGGAAAGTACCCAGCCGCCGCGAGCTCCAGCCACATCGAGTTGCGCGCTTGCGGAGTGTTGATCCCTGCATCGATCAGCGTCACGGGATCGGCTTCGATCAGATATGCGTTAACTGGACCGACCGCGTAAGGAGTAGGCATCACGATCCGCCGTACGGGAAGCCGCTCCATCCGGGCATCCTACGCACGTCAGATGAGGGACAGTTCCGCACCACTCTGCCCTCCTACGGTTTAGCCTCGCGACATGGAACTATCGAAGTTCTTCAACGTCGACGACTTCATCGAGCCGGCACGCGAGCAGATGGAGGAGGGCGCGTTCGAGTACTACGTCGGTGGGTCCGGGCTCGAGATCACGCTTTCAGAGAACGTGACCGCCTTCCGCCGCTACCGCTTCCGTCCGCGCGTGCTGCGAGGAGTTTCCTCGGTAGATATGACAACAACGTTGCTCGGTTCCGAGGTGTCGATGCCTATCTGTCTCGCACCGGCAGCTCTTCAGCGGTTAGCCCATCCCGACGGAGAGGTAGCGGTGGCCCGCGCCGCGCAAGCAGCGGGAACATTGCAGGTTCTATCGACAGAATCGTCCTTCTCACTCGAAGACGTAGCAGCGGCCTCCGGTGGGCCGAAATGGTTCCAGCTGTACGTGAATGAAGACCGTGCTCTCTCGAAGGAACTCGCGCAGAGGGCCGAGGCGGCCGGCTACCGTGCCATCGTCCTGACCGTCGATCTCGCAACGCCCGGTTATCGAGAGCGCGAGTACCGGCAGAACTTCACACCGCCGCCCGAAGTAGGGCCGGGGAGTTACGAGACCGACCATTCGATCCCCATGACCGATCGCATCGGTGGTCAGTACAGCGAATCATTGACGTGGGATGAGGTCGCATCGATCAAGAGCTGGACGTCCCTCCCCCTCGTGATGAAGGGGATCATCACCGCAGAGGACGCCGTCCTCGCGATCGAGCACGGAGCCGATTCGATCGTGGTCTCGAATCACGGCGCGCGGCAGCTCGATCAAACGATCGCGTCGATCGACGCGTTGTCGGAAGTGGTCGAGGCCGTAGAGGGAGCCGTCGAGATCTACGTCGACGGTGGCGTCCGTCGCGGCACGGACGCATTGATCGCCCTCTCGTTGGGAGCGCGCGGAGTTTTCGTCGGACGTCCCTATCTGTGGGGCTTGGGGGCCGCCGGCGAATCGGGCGTCGCGGGGGTGCTCGAGATCCTGCGGGATCAGTTGGAGAACGGGATGTTGAACCTCGGCGTTGCCAACCTCTCAGAGATAGCCCGAGAGCATCTCGTCTAGGAATCTGTGCGGGATGTGCAACCGGATAGGTACAAATTCTTACAAAGAAACGTTACTTGCCTTTGAACTTGGCCTTCCCGGGTCCTTCTTCGGCGAAGGTCTTCATCCCGATCTCTTGATCTTCAGTGGCGAATAGGGCCGCGAAGGCTTGGCGTTCCAACAAGAGACCCGAGGTCATGTCGAGGTCGAACCCGGTTTGGATCACATCCTTTGCCGCTTGGAGGGCGACCGTCGGGCCCTTAGCGAACCGGCCGGCGATCTTCACCGCTCGTTCGTAGACCGCGTCCGGAGCGACCACTTCATTGACCAGACCGATCTGCTTTGCCTCTTCGGCCCCCACCATCCGGCCCGTGTAGATGAGTTCCTTGGCCCGAGCGACGCCAACGATCCGCGGAAGTCGTTGAGTGCCGCCGGCGCCGGGTATCACGCCGAGCAGGATCTCGGGTTGACCCATCTGTGCGTCCTCAGCCGCGATGCGCATGTCACAAGCAAGGGTCAACTCACAGCCACCACCCAACGCGAACCCATTGATCGCCGCGATCGTGATCTTCGGCAGTCGCTCGAGTCGCGTGAAGACGTCTTGGAACCGGCCGATGTAGCGATACATGTCGACCGCGGTCGTCTCGGCCATCTCCTTGATGTCGGCTCCGGCAGCGAAGATCCGCTCGCCGCCCCACAGGACGACCGCGCGGACGTTCTCGTCCGAAGATGCTGCGTCGACGCACTCGCCGATCTCGCGGGCAACCTGCTCGTTGAGCGCGTTCACCTTCGGGCGATCGAGTCGTATCGTGCCGACGCCATCCGACACCTCGAGGTTGACGAACTCACCCATGGGTCTAGCCTCCTGCGAGATCAAGTAACGAAGCCCTGAGGCTACGATGCCTCGGGTCATGACGGATTTCCTTCAACAGCTCGTCGCCGCTCTGGATCGGCACCAGCCGAACCGGGTCAGTGTAGAAGGGGCTCGCGAAGCAGCTGTGCTGATCCCCATCGTCGCTGTGCCGGAGCCCACGCTGATCTTCACCAAGCGCACGGACAGCGTCGGCACCCACAAAGGGCAGATCTCCTTTCCAGGCGGCGGGCTTGACTCCGACGACCCGTCGATGAAAGTCACTGCGTTACGTGAGACCGAGGAGGAGATCGGACTCGATCCTGATGCAGTGAAGATCGTCGGCGAGCTCGACACTTTCCCCACGTTCGTATCCGGATACGTCGTAACGCCTTACGTGGGGTGGCTCGAGGTGGAACCCCAACTGACTGCCAATCCTGCTGAGGTTGCCGAGCTGCTTCATGTACCTCTTAGAGATCTAACGAATGAGATCCGCGCCGATGCTGGGTTCAGTCATGGCGAGAGGGTCTACCCGACCGAGGCTTGGGTCTGGAGAGACAACGTGATCTGGGGAGTGACTGCGCGCATCCTGCGGCAATTCCTCGACATCTTGAGTGAGGCGGGGCTGGTGGAACGTCCCGACGGCGATTTCGACTGGCAGTTTCCTCCGAGCACAAACCTCTAAGCTCGCCTCAGCATGCAGACCTCAACCACCGTCCCGTCGCCGTCGCCGTCTAGAACGGTGCTCGAGCCCCCTCCGCCCGATTCACTTGCAGCCGTCGGCGCGATCCTGGCCATCGTGTTGGCGATAGCCGCGGGCATACTGGGGTACAGGATCCTCAGAGGGGGACGAGGCTTGTGAAACGGATGGTGGTGGTGCTGGCTGCGGGGATGATCTTCGCCGGCGCGGCCTGTTCCTCTAGCTTGGAGCCAGACTCATCCGACACCGAGGCCGGTGGTGGCGTGATCGGGCCGGGTGAGGAGGGTGTTTCGATCCCGCCGGCCGATGAAGGTTCTCCACTCCCCGACACCACGATCACCCCCCCACCTTTCGCATCCGGAAAGGGGGACTCGGCGGGAGCCGCGGTGGCAGGTCTCGGTAGCGATGTTCCGACCCTCGATCCGCAAGGAGAAGGAGGTAAACGCTTCGCGCGTCTTTCGGCGAGCTACAACGAGGATCAGCCCGATGCGGAGAGAACCGGAGTCACCGAGCGTTATTCGGAAGCTCTGGCCATCGACGTCGAGGGACTCGGCGACAGTTTTCTTGTTCGAGTGAAGTTCGCCGGCGACCTTCCAGATGAGATGTCTACGCCGAACACCTACATGGTTATCGGTTTCGGTATGTCAGGAGAAACGGAAGGCGACAACTACGCGTTCGGTGCTCAAGCGAGCGACAAGGGATGGACGCCATACGCGGGCTCGAAGAGCAAGACGGCCGACGAGTTCCCCGGCACGTTCATCATCCAGGGTGACGTGATGGAGATGACTATCCCGTGGGACTTCGTAGGGGGGCCGCGGCCCTTCGAGTGGTACTCGAACGCCTCGTGGTTCCAGCACATCGCAGGAGTGACGAGTTACAGCTTCGATGTGATCCCGAACGGAACGGGCAGATACCCGAACTAGCACCCGACCTAAAACATCGGTGGTTCGGTGTAGACGCCCCATTCCTCTTTGAGCGTTTCGACCATCTCGCCGAGCGTGACGTAAGCCTTCGCTGCTTCCACTAGAACCGGAACCGAGTTCTGCTTCTCATCGTGAGCCATCGCGCGGATCGCTTGGATGGCGTCCTCTGCGGCTTTGGCGTCACGGTTGGCACGCACCTCGGCCACAGCCTTGTTCTGGCGCTCCTCGGTCTCCATACCGATAACGAGCACCTCGGGGCCTTCCTGAACCGATTTCGTGAAGCGGTTGACTCCGACGATGACCTTCTTCCCCTGCTCGAGAAGCTGCTGGTAGTGGTAGGCAGCGTCGGCCATCTCTCGTTGGAAGTAGCCCTCTTCGATCCCATTGAGCATCCCTTGGAGGATGCTGCCGCTTCCAAGTTCATCGATCTTGGCGAAGTAGTCCTCCGCCTCGGCTTCGATCTTGTCGGTAAGGGCCTCGACGAACCACGAGCCACCGAGCGGGTCGATCACGTTCGTCACACCGGTCTCGTAAGCGATCACCTGCTGCGTGCGCAGAGCGATCTCGACCGCCTCGTCACTGGGCAGGGCAAGTACCTCGTCCAGCGAGTTCGTGTGCAGGCTTTGCGTGCCACCGAGGACCGCGGCTAATGCTTCGGTCGCCGTTCGCACAACGTTGTTGTACGGCTGCTGTGCGGTCAGCGAGCACCCTGCCGTCTGCGTGTGGAACTTGAGCGTCATGGCTCTCTCGCTCGTCGCTCCGTATCGATCCTTCATCCAGCGCGCCCAGATGCGACGTGCGGCGCGGAACTTGGCGATCTCTTCGAAGAAGTCGATGTGGCTGTTGAAGAAGAAGCTGAGCTTCGGCGCTACGTCGTCGATGCTCATGCCGCGACTGATGCCGAGTTCCGCGTGAGCGAAACCACTCGCGATGGTGAAGGCAAGTTCTTGAGCTGCCGTGCTCCCCGCTTCCCGGATGTGGTAGCCGGAGATCGATAGCGGGTAGTACTTCGGCACGCTGGAGTGACAGAACTCCATCATGTCGGCAGTCAAACGAAGGTGAGGTTCCGGAGGGAACAACCACTCTTTCTGAGCGATGTACTCCTTCAAGATGTCGGTCTGGCACGTTCCACCCAGCTTCGAGACATCGGCGCCCTGTTTCTCCGCGGCTGCTATGTACATCGCGAAGAGCATGGGGGCCGGGCCCGAGATCGTCATCGAGGTAGTGATCGCCTCGAGGTCGATCCCGCCGAACAACACCTCCATGTCGGCCAGGCTGTCGACGGCTACTCCGCAACGACCAACTTCTCCGAGGCTGTGCGGGTCGTCGGAGTCACGCCCCATGAGCGTCGGCATATCGAAGGCGATGCTGAGTCCCGTCTGGCCGTTCGCGATGAGGAAGTGATTGCGCTCGTTGGTCTCGTCGGCGGTGCCGAAGCCGGCGAACTGCCGCATGGTCCACAGCCGTCCGCGGTAACCGGAGTTATAGATGCCTCGGGTGTAGGGGTACTCGCCCGGGGCGCCGATGTCCGCACGGAGCTCCCCGTCCTCGGGCTCGTAAAGAGGTTCCAGCTCTACGGAGGAGAGGGTGTCGAAATCGACATCGTCCCGGAGCTTGGTTTTCTCGTACTTCGACTTCCAGCGTCGTTGCGGGTCATCAGTCATGTGACCAAGTGTACCGAGCCTCAGCCCGAACCAGCCTGTCTTTCCCAGCCTGACTACCGTGTAGGTAGTCGATCTGGCAAAGACCTATTCGCAGGACGCAGTGACCGCAGCCGAGGTGCACGTCCAGGAGCCTTCCCCCGAGCCTCCGGTGATACCGGCGCCGCGACCGCCACTGCCTTGCAGCGTGAATTCAATGTCGTAGGTAGAACGCTCCACTGGCTCATGCTCCAACTCGTAAGTGAATTCGCAAGTTCTCTGTGATCCCTTTCGAACTGGTTGCACGGGGACGCAGGCACTAGAGAAGCCCAGCCCACCGTTCGTGGGAACACCCGCGCGCGAGAGCTCTCCCTCCAACTCCAACGACGCTCCAAGACGCATACATGCCATGTCGAATTCGAGCGTCAGACGCCAGATCTCCGGTGTGTACTCAAGGGACTGCGTCATGAATTCCTCTTGGGTGCAGGCCTTCTTGGCCGCGGAGGCAGGCGATGGCAAGAGAGCCGCGCCGAGGCAGAAAACGACTAGAAGAAGCTTGGTCCGCATCCTCTAGTGATTCGCCGGCCGGGGGCCACGTCCTGTGCCTCTTTGGCCCCAATAACGTCACCGAGTGTCGTATCAGGCCCTAGACGGAAACGTGTCGTTCGTTTGCGATCTAGCCTCGGAAATCGGGGGTATTGGGCAAAAGAAGGTACAGAACCTCAAGGTAGTCGGCTTGGAAGAAGCTATTGGCAGAAGACTTGCACTGCGGCCGATGTGCAGGTCCATTGGCCGGAGCCGCTGGCCCCCAAGCGAAGAGTTTCGCTGGAGATCTGGAGGTCGAACCAGAGTTCGTAGTCAGCGTGTTCCACAGCATCGTGCGCAAGCTCGAAGTGGACGGAGCATCGCTTCTTCTTGCAGGTCTTCGGGCCCGCATCCTCCTGCGTCCCGAGACGATCTCTACGCGTTAGGGCGCCTTCGTACGTGAGAATGGCCCCCTTCCCGAAGCACTTCATGTCAAAGCTCATATCGAACACGAAACTGTCGGGCGTGTAGTAGATGTCGGCCACGTGCCGGTCTGGGCACGCAGGGCTTGGCTTAGCCAGCGACGAGTTGGGGAAGAGGCCCACAACCAGCCCGGCACAGAGCACCACTATCTTCGTCCTCATACCTTGAGGATTCGCCGGCCCGGGGCTGCGTCCTTCGTAATGCTTAAGAGAGGGAGGCGAGGAGGCGGTCGGCTGCCGTGTAGGGGTCTAGTTCTCTGGCGGCTACCTTGTCGGCTAGTTCTTCGAGGAGGGCGGTTGCTTCCGTTTCGATCCGCTGGCGGAAGCGCTCGACCACTATCTCTCTGACCTCCCGGAGGACGCGCCTGCGGCGGCGAGACTCGAGGAGGCCGTGCTCTTCCTGATAGGCGCGGTGCTTCTCGATCGCGGTCCAGAGCTCGTCCGTTCCCTCATCCTTGATCGCGACCGTCTCGACGATGGGCGGCTTCCACTCAGCGTTGCTCATCTGCAGCATGTGCTTTATCTCGCGAACGATGTCCTTCGTGCCGGGACGGTCGGCCTTGTTGATCACGAACACATCCGCTATCTCCATCAAGCCGGCCTTCGCCGCTTGGACCGCGTCGCCCATACCGGGAGTGAGAACAACGAGCGTTGTGTCGCATGCGTCCGTGATCTCGATCTCGGCCTGGCCGACGCCGACGGTTTCGATGATGACGGTGTCGTTACCCACTGCATCTAGCACTCGCACCGCTTCGGGGGCCGCGAGTGCGAGGCCCCCTAGATGACCTCTCGTGGCCATCGAGCGGATGAAGACCTTTGGATCGGTCGCGTGGCCCTGCATGCGGACGCGATCGCCTAGCAAGGCGCCGCCCGAGAAAGGACTGGAAGGATCGATCGCGAGTACAGCGACGGTGAGATCGTCGCGACGAACGCGTCCGACGAGCCGATCCGTCAGCGAGGATTTCCCGGCCCCCGGTGCTCCTGTTACTCCGATCGAGTAGGCACGACCTGTGTGAGGGAACAGTTCTCTCATCACGTGAGCGAGGTCCGTACCTCCGTCCTCGACAAGTGAGATCAATCGAGCGATGGCACGTCGCTCACCTCCGACGGCGCGCCGGATCAGGTCATCGACGTCCATTAAAGACTTAAACCTCGACGGCTACGACTTCGGTGATGCCCGGAACCCGTTCCTTCAGGATCCGCTCGACACCCGATTTGAGGGTCACAGGTGAGATCGGGCAGGTTTCGCAGGTACCGAAGAACTGGACCGTCACGACGCCGGCGGTGACGCTCTCCAGCTTGATATCGCCGCCATCCATCTGGATCGCCGGCCTGATCAGCTCGAGAGCAGCCAAGACCTGCTGCTCGATCGACTCCTCGCCCGTCGTCGTTGAGTTCATCGGGTCATCGTAACTTTCCTCCACACCAACAATGCGGCTCCCAGGACGATAGTTAGGGCGGCAAGCAACTCGAGGGGGCGGCGCTCGGCCCCCGACTCCCCCTCCTGAAGCTCTGGTGTGAGCTTTACCCCTTCATCTCCGCCCACCCGGACGCTGACGATGTCGGTCCGGCGCACCTTTCCATTGGTGGCGACGACCTCCACGTCGTAGTCCCCCGGAGTCTCGGGGGCGGTCCACAAGACCGCGGACCGACCGGCGTCCTTCACGACCGGTTCGCGCTCGCCGTCGGATCCGATGGCCCAGACGTGGGCCGGTCCCGATAGAGCGATCTGGACCCGAACCGCGGCCCCCGGCTCGACAGTGTTCGGGACCCTGATGACGCCGACCCTCAGCGGAAGACCGAAGCGGCGCGGTGCCCGCAACTTCACAGCCCCGGCGCCCGACGGACGCATGATCCATGTTCCGACTGCATTCGGCTCGATGACTCGATCCCGCCCATCCCTCAGCTCGAACGAACCTCTGACGACGACTTCTGACTGTGCGTAGGCAACGCCCACCTCGATGGGGCCGGGGTCTGGGTAATCGCCAACCTCAACGTCCGTGTAGTAGTGCGTGAGGATCTCGGTGTGAGAGGTTCCGGCTCGCGCCGATCCCTCGGCCCCCCACTGCGACATCCCGACACCGTGGCCCCACCCGCGACCTTCGACGAGGATGCGCTTGCCCTTCGTTATGACGTCCACACGATTCGAAGGCATGACCTCGGGCAGACGTCCTGTCGAGGTCGGTGCGAACGAGGGATAGTGATCTGGAAACATCTCGGGTGCCAGATAACGGACGGCATCGCGGAACGCTTCCGCCGAGATCCGAACGCGGTCCTTGGTCCCTTGGAACACGATGTCCGGGTAGTGGTAGCCGAACTGCGAGTCCACCGAACGAGCGGAGACCAACCGGCCCTCGTCCGCCGACCACAGACCCGATCGCGCCAACAATGCTTGAGCCACCCGCCGATGGAAGGGTGCTCGCCACCTGTAAAGCGGCGAACCGTCTTCCGCGGTGCTCGGCACCGCCTTGAGGTAGGGGTAGGAACCTTCCGATGTGAAGATCGTCTCGTTGTTGAAGGTCTGACCACCCGAGGTTGAGTGGTAGCGGGCGAGGATGGGCCTGCCTCCGTAGAGCACCGCACGACCCGCAGTTGAATCAACGGCTTCAGCCCACCGCTCGCCGGTTGAGCTCAGACGCAACACGTCTGCTCCTGAGAAGACCTGGCACGAGACGGTAGCGCAGATGTCGAACCCGTAGGTGGAGGCCGAGCCTCCTCGAGGCTGCTCCAAGGTCCACAACGCATACGTGCGAGCCGCTATCGCTTGAGCCTTCAGGGCTTCCATCGGCCAGTCGGTCGGCACCTCGTTCAAGCCCAGCAGGTAACGCTCCAACGGCGACCGGTTGACCACGACCAAGCCATCCGAGGCGGAACCGACCTCGATGCGATCGAAGTAGTAGTGCAGCCCAACCACCTCGATGGGGAGATTCGAATCAGGGATCAATCGGACCGGTGCAACCACCGTGCCCTTGCGCTGCCCCGCCAGAGCCGCCGCTGGCAACGATGCAGCAGCGGCCACCAAAAGGAGAGCGATCGCTCTCCGAGGTCTCATGTCTGGCTGTCTTCGACCACCGAGATCTCGGCGCCCAGACCTCGGAGTTTGTTGGTGAAGTCTTCGTATCCGCGCTGGATGTGCCAGACATCGTGGATCTCGGTGGTGCCTTCCGCACAAAGTGCACCGAGCACGAGAGCCGCCCCGGCCCTGATGTCCGGAACCTTCACGGGGGCCGCCGAGAGGCGCTCGATCCCGCGGATAACCGCGTGGTGCCCCTCGACACGGATGTGTGACCCCATCCGGTTCAGTTCGTCGACGAACAGGAATCGGGACTCGAAGACGTTCTCAGTAAGGATCGAGGGCCCCCGAGCGTGGCTCAGCAGCACCATCATCATGGGCTGTAGATCCGTCGGAAAGCCCGGATAAGGAAGTGTGACGAGATCGAGGGGGTTCGGGCGGTCCGACATCGAGACTCGCACCGTGTCATTGAGTCTGACGATCTTTGCGCCTGCATCCTCGAGCTTCTGTAGCGGCAGCTCGATGTGTTCCGGGCGGCAATCGAGGATCGTGACATCGCCTTGAGTTGCGCAGGCAGCGATCGCGAAGGTGCCGGCTTCGATGCGGTCCGGGATCACCTGGTGATGGACACCGTGAAGCGTCTCGATGCCCTCGATCGTGACAGTGGGAGTTCCTTCACCCTCGATATGCGCGCCGCAAGCTTTCAGAAAAGCAGCTAGATCTTGGATGTCAGGCTCACGCGCAGCGTTCTCGATCGTGGTCACACCAAGTGCGTTCACGGCGGCCATGAGGATGTTCTCAGTCGCACCGACCGAAGGGAACTCCAAGAGGATCCGGGTTCCGGTGAGTCGATCGGCTATCCCTTCGATGTATCCGTGGTCAGACGAGAACTTCGCGCCCATCCGTTCGAGACCACTGAGGTGAAGATCGATGGGCCGGGACCCGATCGCGTCGCCGCCCGGCATCGATACTCGTGCTCGGCCAAGGCGCGCAAGAAGGGGGCCGAGAACCTGGATGGATGCCCGCATCTTCGTGACGAGCTCGTACGGAGTTTCGTCTAGAAGCTCCCCGGAAGCATCGATCGTCAGTGTTCCTTGATCGAATGAGACTTCGGCACCGAGTCGCTTCAGCACCTCAGCCATCAGGAAGACGTCGGTGATCTCGGGGACCCGTTCGATGACAACGGTGTCCGGCACCAGAAGGGAGGCAGCCATGATCTTCAGAACCGAGTTCTTTGCGCCCCCTATCCGCACCTCACCCTCGAGGCGAGCAGGGCCATTCACGATGTACGAGTTCATCTACTCAGATTAGTGCCCCCTCGTAGACGCGAAAGCGGCCCCCAAAAAGGGGGCCGCCGTTGCATTCTGGTGCTCTAGCGCTTGCGGGTCGACTTACGAGCCGCGGTCTTCTTCCGTGCCGGCTTCCGAGCTGCAGTCTTCTTACGAGCTGCAGGCTTGCGGGCCGCAGTCTTCTTACGAGCCGGCTTACGAGCTGCAGTCTTCTTACGAGCTGCAGGCTTGCGGGCCGCAGTCTTCTTACGGGTGCTCTTCTTGCGGGCTGCCGGCTTCCGAGCTGCGGTCTTCTTCCGACCGGTGGTCTTCTTCCGACCGGTGGTCTTCTTCCGGCTGCAGTCTTCTTACGAGCGGCCGGCTTCCGTGCGGTGGTCTTCTTCCGACCTGTCGCCTTCTTAGCCGTCGACTTTGCCCGTCGCGTGGCTTTCTTCGCCGTGGACTTCGCCCGTCGAGTTGTCTTCTTAGCTGTGGACTTCGCTCGACGCGTCGCCTTCTTAGCTGTGGACTTCGCGCGAGCGGCTGTCTTCTTCGCGGGAGACTTCCGACGTGCTGTGGTCTTGCGACCAGTTGACTTGCGAGCGGCGGAAGTGCGCGACTTCGGTGCTACAACCTCGGCACCACTCTCGACGACGTTCGAGACGGTCTCACGGACCTGCGCCACGATTCCCTCATTGCCAGCAGGCGGCTCAGAGATCCTGGCTGCAGCCTCGCCGGCTTCGGCAAGGGCTTCACGAGCTCTATCGACGAGCCCCTTCTCTTGATCGGCCATACACTTCCTCCCCTTTCATGCGCGGAACACTCGTTCCCTATATCCCCAATGTTCGCTTCGCGAAAACGAAGCGCAACCGGAAGCTACTGCGGTTTCGGTGCATCGCGCAAGTGGAATGATTAGGAGATGTATGCAAACAAGTACCTACGCATCTATCTCAGAGACCATCACGCGGCATCTATCGCCGGTTGTGAGATCGCAAAGAGGACGTGCAAGAGCAATCAGGGCAGTTCGTTCGCCGAGGTTCTCGCCGAGATCTCCAAAGAGATCGATGAGGACCGCAGATCGCTTGAATGGCTTATGGAACAGGCAGATGTGCAGCCAGCGAAGGGAAAGGATGCCGCCGCCTGGGGGGTCGAAAAGCTGGGACGGCTCAAACTGAACGGCAGGATCACCACCTATTCGCCACTTAGCCGCGTTTTCGAGTTCGAAACGATAGCGTCGGGCATCCTGGCCAAAAGGGGTCTCTGGGTTTCGTTAAGGCACGCGACGCTAGAGGAACCGGAGATCGATTCACGTCTCCAGGAGCTGATAGCAAGGGCAGATTCGCAGCTTCATCGCATGACCTCTCTTCGGGATCGAGCGGCAGAATTGGCGTTCACAACGTGACGCGGGTCGCGGCTCTCTACGACGTCCATGGGAACCTGCCAGCCCTTCAGGCAGTGCTGGACGAGGTAGCGACCGCCTCGGTGGACGTTGTGATCTTCGGTGGGGATCTTTGTTGGGGCCCGATGCCTCGCGAGACGCTAGAACTGATCTGCCAGGTGCCGAACGCTAGGTTCGTACGGGGTAATGCCGACCGCTCGGTTGCCGCACGCGGCGAACCGGGGGCTGAGGAATGGGTGCTGGAGATCACACGCTGGGCGCACGACCAGTTAGAGCCAGCACAGCGGGATTTCCTCGCCAGTCAACCGACAGATCAGGTCGTGGACGTTCAAAGTTGCGGCGAGGTTCTCTTCGTCCACGGCTCTCCCCGCGGCGACGAAGAAACCATCACCACGGCCACCCCGGACGACAGGCTCGAAGCGATGCTCGCGGAAGTTACTCAAAACATCGTCGTTTTCGGACATACGCACACGCAGTTCGAACGAGAGCTGGGTGGTCGTCGTCTGATCAATGCGGGAAGTGTGGGACTCCCTTTCGGGGACGCGGGGGCCTACTGGGCGATCCTCGGACCGGACATCGAGCTACGACGCACCGACTACGACTGCGAGAGGGCCGCTCAGATGTTCTTGGAGAAAGATGGTGCGGGGGCCGAAGGCTTCGCCAAGCACACGCTGAAACCCCCGCCTTTCGCCACCGCTTCCGAACTCTGGGGTTAGTTGTACTCCCCGCCCGTCGGGTCTACGTCGAGACGGGCCTCGATCATCCAGAGGTTCCGACGCACGCAGTCGGGACATAGAGCCAGAGTCCGCTTGTTGGCGTCGGGCATCTCTTGCCAACCTAGGGGGGCTATCCCGTGCCTCTTACTCGCGGATATCCCGCAGGAGGAACAGAACACCTTGCTCCTAAGGTCGTCCGAGTACTCCCCCACGGTCCCCCTGCTTAGCTTGAGTACTCTCCGTGCTCTCTTTCGGCTCTCGCCATCGAGGCCACTAGTTCGGCGTCGGTACGCTCGTCGGCTTCCGCCTCCGCCCTCTCCTTGCGCATCTCCTCGATGCGGCGAGCAGCCTCGGCCCGATCGAGCTCGCCGGTCTCGGTGGCGTCGTCGGCCAGGACGATCACGTGATAGTCGTCGGCAGGGCCGGATGATTCGAGGAATCCACCCGGAACGAGCCATGTGCGGCGCTCGGAACCGTTAACAACGGTGACGGTGCCGGGGACGAGCGCAGCAAGGAACGGGATGTGGCCCCGCATGATGCCGAACTCGCCCTCAGGCGAGCGGGCGATAACCATCTCGGCCTCGCCACGCCAGACCTCAGCTTCCGCAGAAACGATCGCGACGTCCATGCCGGCCATCTATCCCTCGAGCTCCTTGGCCTTCGCTTGCGCCTCTTCGATCCCACCGACCATATAGAAGGCCTGCTCGGGAAGGTTGTCGTACTCACCTTCGGCGAGACCCTTGAAGGACTGGATCGTCTCTTCGATGCCGACGTACTTCCCGGGGATACCAGTGAACTGCTCGGCTACGAAGAACGGCTGCGAGAGGAACCTCTGGATCTTTCGGGCCCTCTGCACGGTCACGCGGTCCTCTTCGGAGAGCTCGTCGATACCGAGGATGGCGATGATGTCCTGGAGGTCCTTGTAGCGCTGCAGGATCCTCTGAACGGTCAAGGCAACGTTGTAGTGCTCGTCACCCACGTACCGGGGGTCGAGGATCCGAGATGTCGAGTCGAGCGGGTCCACTGCTGGGTAGATACCCAGCTCGGAGATGGCTCGAGACAACACCGTCGTTGCGTCCAAGTGGGCGAAGGTGGTGTGCGGCGCCGGGTCAGTGATGTCGTCTGCAGGGACGTAGATCGCCTGCAGAGACGTGATCGAACGACCCTTGGTCGACGTGATGCGCTCCTGCAGGTTCCCCATCTCCTCCGACAGCGTCGGCTGGTAACCGACTGCGGAAGGCATCCGGCCCAGAAGCGTGGAGACCTCGGAACCGGCCTGCACGAAACGGAAGATGTTGTCTACGAAGAGCAGCACGTCCTGGTGCTCGACGTCTCGGAAGTACTCGGCCATCGTCAGAGCCGAAAGGGCCACACGGAGACGCACGCCGGGGGGCTCGTCCATCTGCCCGTAGACCAGCGCGGTCTTCTCGATGACGCCGGATTCCTTCATCTCTAGGAGAAGGTCCGTTCCCTCACGCGTGCGCTCGCCAACGCCGGCGAACACAGAGACACCACCGTGCTGCTCGGCGACGCGGTAGATCATCTCCTGGATGATGACGGTCTTGCCCACTCCGGCACCGCCGAACATCCCGATCTTTCCACCCTGCACGTATGGCTCCAGAAGATCGATGACCTTGATGCCGGTCTCGAACATCTGCGTTTTGGGCTCGAGGTCCTCGAACTTAGGCGGCTGGCGATGGATCTCCCAGCGCTCGACATCAGACGGGATCGTGGAACCGTCGACGGGCTCGCCGAGGACGTTGTAGACGTGTCCCAAGGTCGAAGGTCCGACGGGCACGGTGATGGCAGCGCCCGTGTTCGTCACCTTTGCACCACGTACCAGGCCGTCGGTCTGCTTCATGCAGATGGCCCGCACCGTGCTCTCACCGATGTGACCTGAGACTTCCGCGGTGATCGTGTCGGTCTCGCCACCGATCGTCCGCTCGACCGTAAGAGCGAAGTTGATCTCGGGAAGCCCGTCAGGTGGGAACTCGACGTCGATGACCGGCCCCGTGATCGAGAGGATGCGCCCCTCGGAGGTCTTCGGTTGTTCTTTGGTTAGCCGATCTTCGGTGACTGCCATCGCTTTCCTTTCGGGTTACTACTTCTCTGACAGGGCCTCAGCCCCACCGACGACTTCCATGATCTCGGTGGTGATCTCGGCCTGACGTGCTTGGTTGTAAACGCGGGTCAAGTTGCCGATCAATTCGTCTGCGTTGTCGGTAGCTGCCTTCATCGCTCGGCGACGAGCTGCCAGTTCTGAGGCGGCGGCCTCGAGCATCGCCTGAAGGACCGTGCCGTCGACGTACCGAGGCAGCAGGAGATCGAGGATCTCTTCGGGGCTCGGCTCGAACTCGTAGCTGGCGCTCTTACCCGATGACGGTTCCTCGTTTTCCTTGGCGAACTCATCCTGGGGCATGGGCAGCAATTGAACGATCATCGGTCTCTGAACGAGCGCCGACTCGTACTTCGTGTACGCGAGCCGCACCTCATCGACGTCACCTTCGAGGTAAGCCTTGGCGGCCGCCGTAGCGACCTTCCGCGCATCGCCGATACCGGGGCGCTCGGAGTAGCCCTGCCACGCGTTGGAGACGTCGTGGCCTCTGAAGCGGAAGTAGCTGATCGCCTTCTTGCCCGAGAGGAAGAGAACGGATTCCTTGCCGTGCGACTGGAGATCTCGCTCCGCAGCACGGATCACGTTGGAGTTGTAGGCACCGGCCAAACCACGGTCCGACGAGACGACGATCGTCCCGATCCGGCGCACTTCGTCACGTTGCTTGAGAAGCGGCGACTGGATCGAACCTGCGCTTTTGCCGACGGAACCCATCATGCGGCGCAGTTCCTCCGCGTAGGGCCGGGCCGAGTCAACGGCTTGCTGGGCTTTGATGATCCGAGAGGAAGCGATCAGCTCCATAGCGCGCGTGATCTTCTGGGTCGATTTAACCGACCCGATGCGCCGCTTGATCGCTCGGAGCTGCCCTCCCATCTAGCTACTCACCACCGTCTTCGGCTTTGGCTTCGGCGTTCGCCTCGAAGGGATCGCCTTCCATGTCGGCAGCGGCAGTCTCGACCGTGTCGATCTTGCTGGTGAAGTTCTCTTTGAACTCCAGCACAGCTTTCTTCAGTTCCTCGGTCTGGTCGTCCTCGAGCTTGCCCGTTTCACGGATCTGTTCGCCGATCTTCGAGTATTTCGAGTTGAGGAACTCGAGCATCTCGCGCTCGAATGCCGGCACTTTGTCGAGGGGGATGTCGTCCAGGTACCCGTTGGTTACCGCCCAGATGGACATGACCTGGTCTTCCACCTCGAAAGGCGTGTACTGCGGCTGCTTGAGGACTTCGACCACTCGTGCGCCTCGGTCGAGCTGAGCCTGTGACGCCTTGTCCAGGTCGGACCCGAACTCGGCGAACGCTTCCAGCTCACGGTACTGAGCGAGGTCCAGCTTCATGCGGCCGGAGACCTTCTTCATGGCCTTGGTCTGAGCGTTACCACCCACACGTGAGACCGAGATACCGACGTTGATCGCCGGACGAACGCCGGAGAAGAACAGGTCGGTCTCGAGGAAGATCTGACCGTCGGTGATGGAGATGACGTTGGTCGGGATGTATGCCGACACGTCTCCACCTTTGGTCTCGATGATCGGGAGCGCCGTCAGCGACCCCCCTCCGTTGTCATCCGACAGCTTCGCCGCACGCTCGAGGAGACGAGAGTGAAGGTAGAAGACATCTCCCGGATATGCCTCGCGGCCCGGAGGGCGTCGGAGCAACAGAGAAAGTTGCCGGTAGGCGATCGCCTGCTTGCTGAGGTCGTCGTAAACGATGAGAGCGTGCTGGCCGTTCTCCATCCAGTGCTGACCCATCGCGCAACCCGAGTAGGGAGCGAGGTACTGGAATGGTGCCGGATCGGATGCCGGGGAGTTCACGACGACCGTGTAGTCCATCGCTCCGGCTTCGGTGAGCGCCGCCACGACCTCTGAAACGGTCGACGACTTCTGCCCAACCGCCACGTAGATGCACTTCACAGCTTTGTCTGTGCCCTGCGAGGACTTCTGGTTGATGATCGCGTCGATCGCGATCGCGGTTTTGCCTGTCTGACGGTCACCGATGATCAGCTGACGCTGTCCACGACCGACCGGGGTCATACCGTCGATCGCTTTGATACCTGTCTGGAGAGGCTCGTGGACCGGCTGACGTGCCGTCACGCCTGGTGCCTGGACCTCCAGAGCACGCGTGTGCGATCCCTTGATGGGACCCTTGCCATCGATGGGCTCGCCGAGTGCGTTCACCACACGTCCGAGGAGCTCGTCGCCGACACCGATCGAGAGGATCTGCCCCGTGGACTTAACGGGGTCGCCCTCTTCGATCTTGCTGGCGTCACCGAGATACGACGGCGCCGATCACGTGCTCTTCGAGGTTCATCGCCAGACCCATGATCCCGCCGGTGAACTCGAGCATCTCGTTCGCCATGGCGCCGGGGAGCCCGGCGATGCGAGCGATACCGTCACCGACCTCCTGAACCCTGCCGACCTGCTCGCGCTGGACGGCCGGCTTGAAGTCCGCGACGTAACGCTCGAGAACCGAAGTGATGTCCTTCGGATCGATCGTCATGTCAGCCATCAGGCCTTCACCTGCTCTTTCAGCTGTTCGAGACGGCGCTTCACGCTGCCGTCGATGATGGTGTCTCCGACCTTGGCGTAGATGCCGCCGATGATCGATGGATCGACAAGTACTTTGAGCTCGACATTCATGCCGGTCGCCTTGGAGAGAGCCCTGGCGAGTTCCTCTTGCTGCTTGTCATCGAGAGGAACAGCGCTACGGACCTCACCGAGAACCGACTTGCGAGCCTCCGCTGCGATCTTGCTGAGCTCCTCGAGGATCTGAGGCAGGTGGCGCGCACGGTCCTGGGCGACGATGAACGTCACGAGCCCAAGCGTGTGCGGTGACACCTTGTCCGCCAGCAACTCCTCCAAGATCTTCACTCGCTCGGCGCGCTCTAGGGACTGATCCGACAACGCCTGCTTCAGCTCGTGATTGCTTTCGAGAAGCTTTCCGAAGCGGAACAGTTCGTCCTCGACCACGTCGAGGTCTCCCTCGGTCTGAGCGATCTTGAACAGCGCCTCGGCGTAGCCGTGAACGAGCGCATCGGTACCCATCAGTTGTTCGAGCCTCCGTTCATGGCTCCGACCTCACTGATGTAGCTGTCCACGAGCTGTTTCTTGCGCGCCGGGTCGATCTCACCGAGAACAACCTTCTCGGCCAGCTGCACGGCAAGCTCTGCTACCTGGCTCTTCATCTGCTCCATGGTCCTGCCGCGCTCGGCCTCGATCTGGTCGGCCGAACGGGCAACGATCTGCTGAGCCTCGGTTTCTGCCTTGGCGATCAGTTCCTTACGGACCTGCTCGGCAGAGGTGCGTGCCTCTTCGATGAGCTTGTTCGCTTCGGCTCTGGCGTTGTTCAGCTGAGCCTTGTAGTCATCCAGAAGCTTGGTTGCCTCCGAGCGCTGCCCCTCGGCGGCTTCGTTGGCTTCCTGGATGGCCCGCTCGTGTGCCTCGATGGCCTGACGGATCTTCGGGAACGCGATCTTCATGAGGAAGAAAGCGACGACCGCGAAGCAGATAGCGCCCCAGACGAGTTCGTCGACTGCTGGAAGGATCAGATCCAGTCCAGATTTCTCCTCTGCATGCTCCGCCTCAGCGGCGAAGATCAAGAGATTGTGCATATGTCCCGTCCCTTCCGGATCAGACGATGAACGCGAGGACGAAACCGATCAGGGCGAGTGCCTCGATCAGAGCGAAGCCCAGGAACATCGTGGTTCGGGTCTCACCGGCAGTCTCAGGCTGACGAGCCATCGCTTGGATCGCGCTCGAGAACACGAGTCCGATACCAACGCCCGGGCCGATCGCGGCGAGGCCGAACACGAGGCCGTGAGCGAGCGACTTGAGTCCCTCGTCCGTAACTCCGGCGGTGACGCCTTCCTGTGCTAGCTGGATGAAGTCCATTTGGTTACTCCCCTTTCCTTCCTTATGCGGCTGCAGTAGATCCTTCAGCGATTCCTTCGTACTCACGTAGCGGTTCAGTGTGCTCGGTGTCGTCGTGTGACTCCTCGCCGTGTCCGTGGAGGGACTCGGCGATGTAGAAGGCCGTAAGCATCGTGAAGATGTAGGCCTGGATAGAGATGACCAACAGCTCGAAGACGATCAGTCCCGCGGCGACGACGGCTGTGACGATGCCCAGCGGTGCGGTGGCGATCTTGAAGTCCGTCACGAGGAACTCGTGAGTGAATAGGAAGAAGATCGTCAGAAGGACGTGCCCGGCCATCATGTTGGCCAGGAGTCGGATCGCCAGCGTGAGTGGGCGGATCAAGAAGACCGAGAAGAACTCGATGGGCGTCAGCAAGATGTAAACGAGTTTCGGCACGCCGGGCGGGAACAACACCCCGGTCACGTACTTGAACCCGTGCTTCGCGAAACCGATGAGTTGAAGATCAGCCACGTCAGAACCGCAAGTAATGCAGGGATCGCCATCCTGGATGTCACGGGGAAGTTGATACCGGGGATGACCTCCAGGATATTCATGAAGAAGATGAAGAAGAACAGCGAGCAGAGGTAGCCGGCGTACTTGACGCCCTCGGGACCGATCACGTCGATCGCGATGTTGTTGCGCACGAACATGTACGCCGTCTCGCCGATCGCCTGGATCCCTTTCGGAACGAGCGACTGCCTGCGTGACGCTGCCCAGAAGAACCCGATGCACAACAACGAAGCGAAGATCATGAGGAGTGACACCCGGTTCAGCTCGAAGGGCGTCCCTTCGAACGCGATCGGGTCCCAGAAGAACAGGTGATTTACATCAAGCTCGATTGCAAGCTCCACGCGATCAACCCCTCACTTTCATGGCGCTGTTGGGCAGTTTCTTGACCGGGAAGGCCGTCGCGGCTTCCCAGAAAACCAGGACGAGATGAGTTGCTATGAGTACCAGACCCGTGATCTTGAAAGTGACGAAGTCGAGCTGCTCCAAGCCGAACGCAACTGCAGTCAGGATCGCCAGACCGAGCATGAAGGCCGTCATCGCGGCCGGCAGCAAGAAGGTCGGTCTTGTTTCGGCGACTCCTCCGATGATGCGGCCGGAGAGCCAGAGGTTGGCAAGTGCGAGCGCCAGACCGATGAGGGCAGAAACCCCTTCGTCGGTGCCTCCCCAGATGAAGAAAGGGATGACGACGGCAGGCGCGAGCACGAGGCCCCTCTTGATCATCCTGTGGACCATCTGCAGCTCGATCATCTGCCGCTCCCAGCTTTCGTCGCGTAGTAGACGTGCAAGAAACCACCGACCCAACCGAGCAGCGCTCCCACGAGCTGCGCCCACGGTTCGGTCCCCAACCAGTTATCAACCAGCCGACCCAGGAACCAGAAGAGGAAAACCGCCCCTGCGAACTCGAAGGCCAGCGAAAGGCCTCTTGCGGCCTCACCTGAGCTGCTTGAGTACTTGCTGGGGCGTTTGCTCACCCTTACTACCCGGTCCCTTCTCGCTCCCGGGGCCGCCGTTGCACCGGCGCGCCTCGGAAAACTTCTCTACGAGGTTGGGAGCCGCAGCATCCTAACCTCACGGTCCTTCGGCCCACCACCGGGCCTTTCCGGAGCCGCTTGTGAATCTTTTCACAAAACCCTTGATGCTGCAAATTCGACTTTTGGGTACCCGAAACCTTTGTGCCTAGAGGCCGAAATCTACCGCCCGCGAGAACAACCTCAGCCGCCGGGTGATCGACCCTCGCGGCGGCGTCGCCGGCGCTCCTCGAAGAGGGCGGCATCCTCGGGGGACTTGGGCTCGAAGTTGCGATCGGGATGATCCAGTCGGATGTGGTCGTCCAGATCACGATCGGAACTGAACCTCAGCTCGCACTCCGGACATTGGATGGCGCTCATGTCGGTCCCCCCTACGAGGAGAGTCGGTCTTGGATCACCTTCGTGATGACGGGGAACAAGGTGTAAAGCACGAGAGCCGTGACGGCGATCGGTAAGGCGAAGATCACGTCCTGACTATCCAGATAGGTGAACGCCAGACCGGCCCCCGCGGCCAAAGCCGACCAGATGTACATGACGATTACCGCTTTGCGGTGGCCGTGGCCAAGGTCCATGAGCCGGTGATGGAGATGCTCCTTGTCGGCGTTGAAGACGCTCCGCTGGCCCGCGAGCACGGCGCACGATAGCGAGCAAGGCATCCGCGATCGGGATCGCAAGCACCGTCAATGGGATCAGCAGCGGGAAGTAAGCCAGGAAGACGTCGGTCGTGGAGGGGATCGTCACGCCGAACTTGCCGACGCCACTTACGGTCGCCGCTCCAAGAACCAAGCCCAGGAGCATCGACCCGGAATCCCCCATGAAGATCTTGGCCGGATAGAAGTTGTAACGGAGGAAGCCGACGGTTGCGCCGACGACGATGATCGCAACCATCGGCGCGGTGTTGGTCAAGAGAAGGTCACTGTTCGCCTGGTTGTAGCTGTAGACGAAGAACGAGGCAGCCGCGATGGCGACGATCCCTGCCGCCAGAGCCGTCCAGCCCGTCCACGAGATTGACCGCGTTCATCATCGCTACGAGCCACACCACCGTCACGAGCACCGAAACGTCATCGCCGAGGAAGATCGTTTGATCCGGCGTGATGATGAACTGCATCTTCACACCGGCCAGAAAGAGGATGCCGGCGGCGAAGACCTGCCCTGCGAGCTTTACGGGGGCCGGCAGGTCGCGCATGTCATCAACGGCTCCCAGGATGAAGATGACCAGAGCCGCTGCCGCTATCCCCCACGCTTCGGAGGATTGGCTGAAGACCCTCGAGAAATCCCCGAGGAAGTACGCGGCGGCACCTGCCGTCATGATCCCGATGAACATCGCCAATCCGCCGAGAGTCGGAGTCGGCTGCGCGTGAACCTTGCGGTCGTTGGGGCGATCGATCGCCCCGATCTTGATCGAGATCCAGCGCACGATAGGGGTGGCAACGAAGGTCGCAACGAGAGCAACCAGGCCCACCACTAGGTACGGGGTCACCCAGTCTCCTTAGTTCAATGATCGGCGGCTTCGACAGCCAGCCCGGCACCGGGCTGAAGCCGGTACGGAAGCGAACCTATCAGGCGACGTCTGGATAAGGACGGAAGCGTTGGGTGAGTTCCGCCACCGCAGCACGGACCTTTTCGCGACCTTCGGAGCTATCGTCTTTCAACGTCTCGGCTATGAGGCGCGCTACCTGCCTGGTCTCGTCTTCTTTCATGCCGCAGGTCGTTATCGCGGGGGTTCCGACCCTTATGCCCGATGCGATGAAGGGTTTCTCTGGGTCGTACGGGATGGCGTTCTTGTTCACCGTTATGCCCACCGAATCGAGACGTTCTTCGGCATCCTTGCCGGTTACCCCCAAGGACCTGAGGTCTACCAGCATCAGGTGATTGTCGGTGCCTCCCGAAACGATCCGGCAACCCTCTTCGGTCAGCGTCTCGGCCATAGCCTTCGCGTTGGCGACGGTCTGGTGCGCGTAGTCTTTGAAGGAATCCGTCAGTGCCTCCGCGAACGACACCGCTTTAGCAGCGATCGAATGCATCATCGGGCCGCCCTGCCATCCCGGGAAAACGCTCTTGTCGATCGCTTGTGCATGCTCGGACCGGCACATGATCATGGCGCCTCGGGGGCCGCGCAACGTCTTGTGGGTTGTGCACGTCACAACGTCGGCGTGCGGCACGGGGTTGTCGTGCGCACCTCCGGCAACCAGACCGATGAAGTGTGCTGCGTCGACAACGAAAGTGGCGCCTATCTCGTCGCAGATCTCTCGGAACGCAGCGAAATCCCAGCTTCGTGAGTAGGCGGAGGCTCCCGCGATGACCATCTTCGGACGTTCGCGCTTAGCGATGTCGCGAACCTCGTCCATGTCGATCAGCTCGGTGTCCTCTTTCACGGTGTAAGGCACCACATCGAAGAGCTTGCCGGAGAACGATGCGAAGTGACCGTGGGTGAGGTGTCCGCCATGGGCGAGCGAGAGGCCCATGATCTTGTCCCCCGGCTCAACGAACGCGAAGTACGCGGCGGCGTTCGCCGATGCTCCGGAATGGGGTTGCACGTTCACGTGCTCGGCGCCGAAGATCTGCTTCGCACGATCGATGGCGAGCGTCTCGACGACATCGACGTACTCGCATCCGCCGTAGTACCTCTTGCCTGGGTAGCCTTCGGCGTACTTGTTCGTAAGCGGAGTCCCGAGTGCAGCAAGCACCGCCGTCGAGGAGAAGTTCTCCGACGCGATGAGTTCGATCTTCGTGTTCTCGCGATGGACCTCGTTGAGGATCGCTTCGGCAGCTTCGGGGTCGATCTTCTCTACGGCCGCCCAATCAGCCCATCCCGGATTACTCATCTGCACTCCTCTTGCTCGATCTCCGTTATCTGCTTTACCCGCCGGTCGTGCCGGCCGCCATCGAAGTCTTCGGTAAGGAACGTGTCCACGATCGCGAGGGCCAGGTCGTCTCCTAGTATCCGGCCCCCGAGAGCCAGCACGTTGGCATCGTTGTGATTACGAGCCATCCGAGCCATCCATTCGTTCACGCAGAGGGCGGCGCGAGCACCGTGCACCTTGTTGGCGGCGATCTGTTCACCCTGTCCGCTGCCTCCGAACACGATCGCTCGGTCGGCTTTACCGGAAGTCACCTCACGAGCGGCGCGCGCGCAGAAGTCCGGATAGTCGACCGACTCTTCGGAGTCCGTCCCGAGGTCGATCACCTCGTGTCCGCCCTCGATCAGATGCTTCGCCACTAATCCCTTGAGGGGGAAACCCGCGTGATCGGAGCCCAAAGCGATCCTCATGGTGCTCAGTTTACGCGGACGGATGCTGTCCAAAGAGAACATCAGCGAGATTCCGGATCCTGTCCTCTAGTTCCGCTGCGGTGCGCTCGTAGACCCCGAGCGGGAGGCCATAGGGATCGTCGAGCTCAAGAGCACGACGGTACGGGGGCCGCGTCGCAGCCAGCAACGCTGCCAGTCTCTGCTGGGGGGTGGCGTCGTTCGATAGAGATCCGGGGTCGAGTTCCCCCAGTTCCCGCAGATAACGGACCTTCGACTCGAAGGGCAAGATCTGAGGGTCGCGTGAGTGGTGTTGCGTCATGATCACGATGAGGTCGGCGGCCGCCGCCTCTGCCTCGGAAACCGTCCGAGCGCGATGACCCGACATGTCGATGTTCCGTTGACGCATCACCTCCGCAGCGGGACCCGTGGGGGCCGACCCGTCCTGGCCCCAGGTCCCTGCCGACGTGACGGTGACACCGGAGATGCCACGCTGTGTCAGTTCGAAGCGAAGCAAGGCCTCGGCCATCGGCGAGCGACAGATATTCCCCGTGCAAACAAACAAGATCCTCATGTGCTCAACGATAGGCTGTCCGGCATGAGCGAAAAATGGGAGAAGTTCTCGACCAGGGTTGCCGAGCTTGAAGATCTCAGCCAAGCGATCAAGTTGATGCACTGGGATCAGGAAGTCATGATGCCGCCGGGTGGAGGTCCCGCCCGAGCCAAATCGCTGGCCACATTGCAGGCCATCGCTCACGACCGGTTGATCGCTCCGGAGATGGGTGGGTTGATCGGCGAACTATCTACTGACGATTCGCTGGAGCAATGGCAGAAGGCAGCTGTCCGCAACTCAAAGCGCGAGTACGACAAGGCCACGAAGATCCCCGAGAGCTTGGTTAGAGAACTCGCCGAACTCGAGGCAACGGCTTACCAGGTGTGGACCAAAGCGCGGCCGGAGAACGACTTCTCGATGCTGGAGCCCCACCTCCAGCGAATGATCGAACTGAAGAAACAAGCGGCAGACGCTATCGGTTGGGAGAACGAGCGTTACGACGCACTCCTTGACGACTTCGAGCCGGGGATGACGGCAAAAGAGGTCGAAGTCATGTTCGACGAACTTGCTAATGACCTTCGACCTATAGTCGACCGCATCATCGACGCGGCAGGTGATCGACCGGCGTTCATCGATCGCAACTACGACCCCAGCATCCAGGAAGCCTTCTCTCAGTGGTTGGTCAAAGCGATGCACTTCGATACAGAAGAGGGGCGCTTAGACACCTCGCCTCATCCGTTCACCATGCCAGTCGGCGCCGGTGACGTAAGACAGACCACGAAAACAGACCCGAACGCGATCATGATGTCGATATACGCGACCGCACACGAGACGGGCCACGCTCTCTACGAGCAGAACCTGCCCGAGAAGTACCGAGGAACACCCGTCGGTCAGGTGCCGTCTCTCGGCTTGCACGAAAGCCAGTCGCGGCTGTGGGAGAACCAGGTTGGGCGGAGCCGCGCCTACTGCTCGTTCCTCTATCCAAAGCTGAAAGAACACTTCCCCGAGCAGCTCAAGGACGTCGACACAGAGTTCTTCTACCGGGGTGCGAACCACCCGCAGCGAACACTGATCCGCGTGATGGCCGACGAGGTCACCTACAACCTCCACGTCGCGCTGAGATTCGAGATCGAGCTGTCATTGTTCCGCGACGACCTCGAGGTTAAGGATCTTCCCCAGGCATTCAACGAAGGCATGGAGAAGTGGTTGGGCATCACGCCGCCGAGTGACTCGGACGGCGTTCTCCAGGACATGCACTGGAGCATCGGTGCACTCGGATACTTCCCCACCTACACGCTAGGCACGCTTTACGCCGCGGCCTTCTACGACAAGGCCGAGGCCGAGATCGGCGACCTCAACGCCCAGTTACAAGCTGGTGAGGTTGGTGGCCTCCTCGATTGGCTCAAGACCAACATCTACGACCACGCTTACCTTTACTCGGCGAAGGAACTCGGCGAGAAGGTTCTTGGTGAAACGGTTACTGCCAAACCATTCATCGATTATCTGCGCAACAAGTTCGGCGAGATGTATGGAGTCGAGTTCTAACTCAACAGTTCCGAGGCTGGGATGGCTCCCTCTCTTAGCACCTTGGGCTCTGCCAGCAAAGAGAGAACGGCAGAGGATCGCCCTGTCCCCGCGCCTCCATCCAAAGAAGGGATGTCGGGGAAAACCGCGAGAGCATCTTCGTAGCTCTGGGCTGGCTCCTCACCGGATCGGTTCGCGCTGGTAACCGCCAACGGGCCGGACCCAGCCAGAAGCTCGCGCGTGGCGGCATGTTCGGGGACTCGAACAGCCACGCCGGCACCGTCGCCGCCGAGGTCGATCTCGAATGCTTCGGCGCGGGGAAGGACAAGAGTGAGGGGGCCGGGCCAGAAGCGGGCCGCCAGGTCTTCGGCTCGGGTATCGAATCGTGCGACCAGATCGAAAGCCGCGCGGTTGGCTCCGAGAACCGGGAGAGCTTTGGCTTCGTTGCGGCCCTTGAGTTCGAAGATGCCTTGGATCGCATCCGGTCGATCTAACCGCGCGGCAAGACCGTAGACGGTGTCGGTTGGTATGACGACGACCTCTCCGGCGTCGAGAGCTTCGATCAGGCTTGCGATCGAAGTCACGGCCCCCATCGGCCCTCGGCGATGCGGGCGCGGTCGGCGAGATCGAGGTGAACCTGAACATCGGCGTATCCGGCTGTTCGAAAAAGATCGGACACAGCGTCTCTCTGCACCTCTCCGATCTCTAGCACGAGGTAACCGCCCGGACGCAACCAATCCTGGGCCTCGGTGATCAAGCGATCTATCACGCTTAAGCCCGACTCGTCTGCGAACAAAGCGACATGAGGCTCGTGATCGATGACTGTCGCCCCGAGTTTGAAATCCTGTGGCACGTAGGGAGGGTTGGATGCGATGACATCGACGTTCCCCTTGAGCTCGGACGGAAGTTCTGCGAAGAGATCTCCACCGACGAGTTTGACGTCGAGGCCTAGCTGGTCGCGATTCCGCATCGCCCATACGAGAGCCTCAGGCGAATACTCAGTCGCCCACACGGAAACATCCGGACGTTCGTCGGCGACAGCAAGTGCAACCGCGCCTGAGCCCGTTCCGATCTCGAGCGCCAAGCCGTTCTTCGGGAGAAGGTCCATCGCCCTGCCCGCGAGGGACTCAGTTTCCGCACGCGGGATGAAGACCCCAGGTCCGACGGAAAGCTCCAATCGACGGAACCCAGCCAGTCCGGTTACGTACTGAAGTGGCTCTCCACCGACTCGTCGATCGGTCATCGCTTCGACCGCTGCGGACTCATCCTCGGTTTCGACGCGATCGGTCATCGCTAGGTCGGAACGGGAAAGACCGGTAGCTGCTTCGATGATCCATTCGGCTTCGCGTTGTGAATTCTCGATCCCTGCGCCGGCAAGGCGCTGTTCGACACTCGCCAAAAGAGTTCTCATCAGTTCGCGTCACCCTCGACGTGCTCGGCCCTCTCATTCGCCAGCAACGCATCGACCATCTCGTCAAGGTCGCCTTCAAGGACCTCGGCGAGCCGGTGCGTGGTGAACCCGATGCGGTGATCCGTCACACGGTTGTCGGGGAAGTTATAGGTGCGGATCTTCGCGCTGCGATCGGCACTGCTTACCTGAGCGCGCTTCTCGGCTGCATGCGCTGCAGCTTGCTCGTCGAGCGCGCGCTGAAGGAGCTTCGCCCGCAAGACGCGCAGTGCCTTCTCTTTGTTCTGAAGCTGTGACTTCTCGTCCTGCATCGCCACCACCTCGCCGGTGGGAAGGTGCGTGATCCGAACTGCTGAGTCGGTGGTGTTAACCGATTGACCGCCGGGGCCGCTGGAACGATAAACGTCGATCTTCAGATCGTTCTGGTCGATCTGCACATCGACCTCCTCGGCTTCGGGAAGGACGTTGACCGCAACCGCCGAGGTGTGGATCCGGCCACTAGATTCGGTGGCAGGAACACGCTGCACGCGGTGCACCCCGGCCTCGTGCTTGAAACGCGAGAAAGCACCTTTGCCTTTGATGCTGAAGGTGACGTCCTTCATGCCCCCTACGCCGGTGGGATCGGACGACAGGATCTCGGCTTTGAAGCGTTTCTGCTCCGCATACCGCTCGTACATCCGAAGAAGTTCGGCGGCGAACAATCCTGCTTCGTCACCGCCAGCTCCGGCCCTCACCTCGACGATCACATCTCGGCTGTCATTGGGGTCTTTGGGGATCAAGGCCTCGGTGATCGACCTGTTCAACGACTCGAGGGTCTCCTCCTGGTCCTTGATGACGTCCTCGAGGTAGGTGCGCTCGTCCCCTTTGGAGCCGGACAGCATCGCCTTGGCCTCTTCCACGTCCGACTGAGCTTGCTTGTAGGAGCGCCACGCTTCGACCATGTCGCGGAGCTCGCTGTGCTCTCTGCCTAGGTCCCGGAGGTCGTCGGGACGCGACGAAGTGGCAGGGTCGGCGAGCTCTCGCTCTATCTGCAGGAATCGTTCCTCGATCTCATCGAGCCGCTTATCGGGCAATTTCACGGTGGATGTTCCTCAACCTAGTTCCGGCGCGCCGATACAAGGCACTAACTTTGTGTGGAGAAACCAGGATACACGGGGGCCGCGGGGCTCCTTTAGAGGCTGATAAACGCAGAAACCCCGAAAACACCACACCGCGAGCGGAAATCCGAGCGACCGCAATGACCTGCGTCCCTGCTGAGATCGGTAACTAACTGATAGGAGCTTCGGGAACCGTCTCTTCTGCTTGTTCCTCGACGGCGGCCTCGGGATCTGGGATGTCTTCCGTGACCGCCTGCATCGCCGCTATCGCAACCTCGATCTGGTCGAGTGAGGGGGGCTTCGTCGTTATCCGCTGAAGTGCCAAGCCGGGAAGCATGGTGATCTTGAAGAAACGTGAGTTTTCGTTCCGTGAGGCGAACTTGATGGCCTCGTAGGAGATACCCGCAAGCAATGGAACCGCCGCGAGCCGGATAAAGATCCTGGGAAGGAGAGCCGCGGTGATGAACAGGTCCATAACGAAGTGGGCAAGGATCGTTAGGAATAGCACGATGAACAAGAAGTTCGTGCCGCAGCGAACATGCAGCGTGGGGTACTTATCGTCGATCAGCTTCGCTTCGAGTGGATCGCCGTTCTCGTAGGCATAGATCGTCTTGTGTTCGGCGCCGTGGTACTGGAACACACGCCTCACGTCCTTGAACTGACCGATGATCGCCAGATAGCCGATGAACATACTCAGCCGGATGCCGCCCTCGATCAGGTTGAACAGGATCTTCCTGTCTTCGGACAGTTCCAAGCCGAAGAGGTTCTCGATCAAACGCGTCCCGAAGACGGGTAGCACGATGAACACCGCGGAGAAGACGGCCATGGCGAAGAAAAGCGTGGTTCCGAGTTGCTTGTCGGAGAGCTGCTCTTCTTCCTCATCGATCGCATGGTTGGCCGAGATCATCAGAGCCTTGATCCCGATCAGTAGCGACTCCACGAGAACCATCACCCCGCGTAACAGCGGCTGCTTCAAGATCGGATAACGCTCGTGAAGCGTCGGAAGCGGGTATCGCTCAACCGCGATCGTGTTGTCCGGCTTACGACATGCGACCGACCACGAATGTGGCCCCCGCATCATCACTCCTTCGAGAACAGCCTGACCCCCGATGGATGGACGCGGATGCTTATGAGCGTCTGACACAGATACCCGTAACTACGACTCTGCCGGAACCGAAGCGTCCTCGGTCTCGGGCGTTTCGGCAGCGGGTGCAGGAGCCTGGGCCTGAGCCGGCTTGCGGTTGGCGTACTTCTTCTGGAAGCGCTCAACCCGACCACCGGTGTCGACGAGCTTTTGCTTACCCGTGTAGAAGGGGTGGCAGTTATTGCAGAGCTCTACGTGAAGCTCTGGTTTCGTGGAGCGCGTGACGAAAGAGTTCCCGCAGGAACAAGTCACCTTCGTCTCCACGTACTCGGGATGGAGCCCCTTCTTCATCGTTCTTCTCCCTCGTGCTTAGGTAGATTTTCTATCTCTGCTGCAGCAGCTTCTCTGCGCTGTCGGGCTTTCTCATACGCGACCGAGGCCCTTGCCATCACCTTAAAGGTGAGTAGCAATCCCCCCACTATCGCCATGATAGTCAGCCACTGCGGTAAGCCCAACCCTAGAAACAAGCGCTTGAGTCCTCTATTCCCCTCTCACAGGGGCTTTAGAGATCTCGCTCAGGAACTGAGCGTTACCTTCTGTCGCCTTCATCTTGTCGATCAGCAGCTCAAGCGCCCCGCCTTCAACGGCGTGAAGCACCCTTCGCAGCCGCCAGACCAGCTGAAGTTCCTCCGGGGTGAGGAGCAGTTCTTCCTTCCTCGTTCCGGAAGCCTGGATGTCGATCGCCGGGAAGATCCGCTTCTCGGACATGGCTCTGGAGAGCTTTAGCTCCCAGTTACCCGTGCCCTTGAACTCTTCGAAGATGACTTCGTCCATCCTCGAACCCGTCTCGACCAGGGCCGTGGCCAGGATGGTGAGCGAACCACCATGCTCGATGTTTCGTGCCGCACCGAAGAACTTCTTCGGCGGGTAGAGAGCGGTGGAGTCGACACCACCGGACAAGATGCGGCCGGAAGCAGGTGTTGCGAGGTTGTAAGCACGAGACAACCGCGTGATCCCATCCAACAAGATCACAACGTCTCTGCCCATCTCGACGAGCCTCTTGGCTCGCTCGAGCGTCAACTCGGTCACCTGGATGTGGTCGTCGGACGGACGATCGAATGTCGAGTAGATGACCTCGCCATCAACCGAGCGCTGCATGTCGGTGACCTCTTCGGGACGTTCGTCGACCAGAAGGACGATCAGGTGCGCCTCCGGCGTGTTGGCCCGGATCGAGTTGGCGATCTCTTTCATGATCGTCGTCTTCCCCGCCTTCGGAGGAGAAACGATCATCCCGCGCTGTCCTTTACCGATCGGTGCGATCAGGTCGACGATCCGCGCGGTGATGTTGCGGGGATTGTCGGCCGTCTCGAGCGTCATCCGGTCATTCGGATAGAGAGGCACGAGGTCTGCAAAACGCGGCCTCTGCTGTGCCTTCTCGGGCTCCATGCCGTTGATCGTCTGGATCTTCAGGAGTGCCTGGTACTTCTCGGACTCCTTCGGCGATCGGACAGAGCCGATGATCTCATCGCCTTTTCGCAGATGGAAACGTCGAACCTGAGAAACCGAAACGTAGACGTCCTTGTCGCCGGGAAGGAATCCGCTCGTCCTTAGGAATCCGTATCCTTCGGGAAGAAGATCCAGGATCCCGGTACGAACCTCTGCATTCGGATCATCCTCGGGCTCTTCCCATTGTTCCTCGCGTACGAAGTTGGGAACTCCGCCCTGCCCGCCTCGGCCCCGTCTGCGACGGCGACCACCACGAGGCTCGGCTTTCTCGCGACGCATCTGCTGCTGTTGCTGTTGGCGGTTGTTCCGCGGGCCGGGACGGCGACGATCGTCGGGGCGACGATCTCGATCGTCCACTGCCCCGTCATCGCGCACGGCCGACGGGGAACTCCCTTCGGCCTTCGCCGATGTGGGGTCGGAATCGAGTGCTGGCGCTTTCTCGCGCTTGCGCGGACCGCTCTCACGAGGTGCACTGTCACGTGACGCTGCCTCTCGTGGTTTGGGGGCCGGACGTTCGGCCTTTGCAGTACCGGACGCCTTCCCATTACCAACCGCGATCGCATCGACCAGCTCGGCCTTCTTCAGGCCGGTGGCTTTGATATCGAGTTGTTTGGCTATCTCTTTGAGCTCAGTGACCGGTTTGCTTTCCAGTACCGAGCGATCGATCGAAGACATCTCTTCTCCCTACGCTTCCTGCATCGAGGGAAGAAGCTCGCCCAAGCGGGGCTTGGCTTCCTCCCAATCTTCTGTGAATCTCTTGAAACCCGAGTCCGTGAGTGGATGTTTGACCAGTTGCTCGAAGACTTTGAACGGCATGGTCGCGATATCTGAGCCCATCTTCGCCGCCTCAATGACGTGGATCGGGTGGCGGAGGCTTGCAGCTAGAACCTGGGTTCCGTAGCCCTGGACTGCGTAGATCTCGCAGATCTCGGACAAAGCTCGGAGCCCGTCCGTCGCGACATCATCAAGCCTACCTAAGAATGGGGAGATGATGTGAGCACCCGCTTCAGCCGCCAGTATGGCCTGTGTGGCGGTGAAGCACAAGGTCATGTTGACCTTGATGCCGCTATCGGACAGTTGACGAGTCGCCGCCAGCCCATTGGAGGTCATCGCGATCTTCACCACAGCGTTGTCGGCGATCTGAGCGATCTCTTTCCCCTGGGCTACGAGTCTGTCAGTGTCATCCCCGATCGTTTCGATCGACACTTCGCCGTCTACGATCGAGCAGATCTCTTTGACCAGCGGCAAGAAGTCTTTGTCCTCTTTGCCGATCAGTGTTGGGTTTGTCGTCACGCCACGTAATACGCCCCACCGCACACCCTCATTGATCTCCTTCAGATTGGCTGTATCAAGGAACAGCTTCATGCTTGGTCTCCGCCTCCTCACGTTTGCGCCGGTCGATGACCTCGACCGCACGTTCCAATAACGTCTCGTCTTCGCCTTCTGTCGATCCGATCCGGTTCACGGTCTCGAGGGCTTTCTCGATCACGTGCTCGATGATCTGAGTAAGCGTGTTGTCCAGGTCGTAGTGCTGGATGTTCGGCACGCCTCTCATGAGAGCGGAGGAGATCATGTACTTCTGGATCCGTCGGATCTGTTTGAAGTTCTCTAGGTATCGGTCTGCAGGACGGTGTCGCGACTCGCGGGTCCTTGCATAGAAGTGGTTGCGATGAAGATCAACGTCTTCGATCGTCAGAAGAAGCGGCACGATGACAGCGCCATCGTTATCCATCTCAGATAGGAACCCCGGCACAAGATGTGCTCCTTCGAGGATCATGTCGGTTCCCTCTGCGATCGCTCGATCGATCAAGGCTTGGGCTCCGACCGCAACCGCGGCCGCTTGCTCACGGAAACCGATGATCAACCTGTCTCCCGAATGCGGGATCGGTTGACGCACAGCTTTGTCGGCCTCGAACGAGGACGCATAAAGCGTCGGGAACATGTCCTCCGTCAGAGCGCTGCGCAGAACTTCTCGAACTGCGTCTGTTGATACGACCCGCGTGATCCCCAATCTGCTTGCAAGCTGTGTGGCGATGGTGGACTTCCCAACACCCGTCCCACCGCCGATCAAGATGATCAAGGGGATGTCGAGTTCGGCGACCGACTGCCATTTGATCAATGCCTCGGCGTGTTGATCGCCTGCTTCTCGTCGCAGAACCTCAACGGTCAGTTCGCGCAACTTCTGAGCGCTGATCGAATCGATGCCTAGCTCATGAAGTTCTTGCTCCACGCTGTTAGCGACCGCATAGGCACGCGCCGGTGCAAGACCCGTGACCATCAAGGAAGACGCAGTCATGCCCTTGGAATACGGAAGACCATGCTCCGCTTCTGAGATGAAGATGTGCTTGCGGCGCTTCTTATCCATCGCTAACCATTGCCTCGGTTGTACCTCTCGGCAGCCTCAGAACCGGCCCAGATCAATGCTGCGGCCGGGTCGTCTCCGTCAACGCCCAGTGGAACGTTGTCCATGTAGACGACTTCCATCCCCTGATCGAGCGCACGTCTTGTAGCGACGTCAACGGCTGCTGCCTTGACCTCGCACAGAAGGGTGTCCGCCCGACCCCCTATGTCCTTCAAGTCCTCCTCCAATTTCCCTCTGTCGGATAAGGAGTGACTGATACCGACCACGCTGCAGCCGTGCTCTGATCCAAGGTGTTCGGCGATCGCGCCACCTGCGACCTCAGGAGCTGTCGTCGCCACGAATACCCTCGCTCCGTCTACCGGATGCACGGGTGTGGGACGAAAGACCGTACGCACCACTCGGATCTCTTCGGTTGAGCTCTTCGGCTTCCCAGAAGCGCGGCGTGCGCTCTTGATGAGGGACACCAGCGAGGAGATCTTGGAAGTAGAACCGAACGGTTCTTCGCACATAGTAACCACCACCAGGTCTGCAAGCAACAATCGGTAGGTTCCGAGGTAGCCGGCGAGGTACTCCTCTGGGATGGAAGCCGGCACGATGAGGCAGCTAACGTCCGCCGCCACGGGTGGGATCGCGGACCCGGACCCCTCCAGGATCATCAGATCCCCCGATAAACCATTCGCGATCTCCACTCCCCTTGCGACGTTCGAGAAGCGAACGCCACCTGCCAGGCCGCCACCACACCGGCGGCAACCGACCGTCGCCACCCTGCTGAGAAGCGCGTCCTCGATGTAATCGGAAGCCGCGTGCTTGCCAGCCTCCACGAACTCAAGCAGGTCCTTCGGAGTGAGGTCCAACTCATCGCCGCGGAGAATCTCGGGCTCAGCCGGGCCCCCGCGCCCCATCGCGACAACGATCGGCGACCGTCCCTCACCGACGAGCGTTCGGGCCGCGAATCCGGCCACGGCGGTCTTCCCCGTTCTTTTTCCGGTTCCGATGATCGCGAGAGACGGTTTCCGTGCGATGCGTTCCATGGCCGGGGGCCTCAAGGTGAAGTCGGCTCCCTCGTAGACGACCCCTTTGTGGATCGCAACCGACGCAAGTTCGAAACGACGCCGGTAGTCGAGAACCGGCTCGTCAGAGAGGTCGAACACGGCATCGGGCCGATCCGTTTCGATAGCGTTGGCGAGAGCCGAGGCCGGGTCATCACCTGTCCGCACCATCACGCTTCCGTAGGCCTCGATCGGACCCGCCGGAAGCTTCTCGCGGCCCCCCACGAGTACCGCGCTGAGCACCTCATGCCCGTCTGCCGCAAGCTCGGCAAGAGCTGATTCGACGACAGGTGGATAGTGCTCACCGTCCACGACCACGACGTAGCGGATCGAGCTCCTCCTTCAAAAGGATGGGGTGCTGCGAGGAAGGGTCTTAGAAAAAGGTTTGAGGCGAATGCCCTGAAAGGAACCATAAAGGACGCAGTACTTAGTTCCAACACCTAGGAGGACGACGATGTTCCGCCAGAAAGTGTCCGATTCCTCCCCCCTGGGGGCCGCAGGAGGGGCCAGGGGCTCGGCGAATCCTTTAGGGGTGAGGCGATACGCGACGATCCTGACGTTGCTCGCATTGGTGGGGGGACTTACACCCACCCCTTCGAACGCGCAGGAGATGACCCCCAGTACGCACGCGGCGATCGACACGATCTCGATCGCCGCTGCGAACTACCTCGCAGACCAGGCCAACGTTGAGTTCGGCCACATCTTCGCCGGGGGCGGCACGCTTCTTACGAACGGAGTCTTCTTTCCCGGCACCATGACCTGCGACAACGGCACGTGCACCAACTACGGTCCGATCCCTCAGGTCAAGAAAGGCAGCAACATCACTTTCGTGAACCTCGATGAGGGGGCCGTGGCTAACGATCACCGCATCGTCTGCACGAAGCGACTCCGCGGCGGACGGCCGGCATGTGTTTCACAACAACTGAACTCACCGGGAGAGACGAGCGAGATGATCATCGCGAAACTGAAGCCCGGCGTTTACGACTACATGTGCACGATCCACTTCGGGATGTACGGAGCCTTCGAAGTGATCAAGTAGGTCGAGACCTACAGATCCAGCACCCAGTTGTCCCCTCTTCGTATCGCTCGCATGCCCACACTCTCGTAGATGCGAAGAGCACCGGTCACATTCTCGGTATCGACACCGAGACCAACCCGTCGAAGACCGCGCTGATGCAAGGCGCGGAACGCGGCCCCCAGGAGCGCAGTCCCAAGACCGCGCCGCCGCCACCGTGATCGAACCCCAAGCACCCCTACCCACCCGAGACTTTCGTCGCCGGGCTGCCCTGGGAAGTTCATGATGAATCCGGCCAACTCATCGCCCTCCCAGGCGAGCAGCAATAGATCTGCGTCGAAGCCGCGTTTCTTGAGGAAGAATTCGCGAAAGTGATCCGGAGACTCCTCATGGTGAGTGGGGTCGTCCGCGAAGGCTTCGTTAAGAGTGACCCTCACGACTTCCGCGTCTTCGGGTCGAAAGGCACGCAATTCGAGGCCCTCCGGGAGGGTGGCCGCCTCGGGTTCGGTTTCGTCGAATTCGATCTCCATCGTGAACGCGGACCGCCAAAGCTTGTAGCCACGCTTCTCAGCGAACGCAGCAAGCTCGTGCCCAGCGGGGAGGAACGTCCGGACGCGCGAGAGATTGGCCTCGCGGGCAGCGTTCTCGGCCCAATCGAAGAAGGGCTCGCAGTGATCGGGGGCCGCCAGATCGAGGGCGAGCTCGTCCTCCTCGATCATCATGTCGCCATAGCCCACCACGCGGCCCTCGATCTCTAGAACGCGGAGCCATTCCTTCTGGAGCTCGGTGTTGTCGAACCACTCCAGGATCTCTTGAGCGTCGATGAGTCGATCGGCGCCGAACGCAGCTCGGAAGAGCGCGGCCACATCCTCCGCATCTTCTTTCTCGAGGACCCGAAGTTCGGGACTTTCGCCCATCTCAGATTTTCCTTGCTCCGTACACGTCAAATAGTGATGCGCAACCGACGCTGATCCGGTTAGGTGGCGTTGGCGCCTTGTTCTTCCCACTCGCTTACGAAGACGCGCCATCCGGCCTTGCGTGCACGGCACACTCGGCGGATCTGTTCGGCCCTCGTCGCGGCCTCGGGTCGCGGAACGACGATCAACAGCGATGGCCCTGCGCCCGCGAGTGCAACGGCAAGACCTGCGGCCCGTAGCTCGGCGTGAACGGCAGCGGTTTCGGACATCAACTTCAGACGATGTGGTTCGTGGAGCCGGTCATGCATCGCGTCGGCCAGTACGTCATTGCCGGCGCCGCTGGTTAGCGCGGCGACCAAGAGCGCTGCTCGCGATGCGGTGAACTGCGCATCTTCGAACGCGACGTCGGAGGGCAGTGCGCGCCGCGCTGCTTCCGTTGAGAAACCCTTCGCAGGAACCGCGAGAACTGGCACAAGACGATCCGATGGCTCCAGCCTGAAGTACTTGATCTCTCCCCCATCGTCGTTCCGATAACAAACGACAAGCCCACCGAGCAGAGCCGGAAGGATGTTGTCGGGGTGACCTTCGATAGATGCAGCAAGTTTCACCATCTCAACCTGAGGGACGTTGCGGCCCGTTATCGCGCGAGCGGCATACAGTCCGCCGACGACAGCTGCCGCAGATGAACCTAAGCCCGCTGCCAGTGGGATGGGGTTCTTGACCTTGACCGAATAGCCGGGCGGGCGGCGTCCGACGTGGTCGAAGAACTCGTTCATCGATCGGATGACGAGGTTCGATTCATCCTTCGGGAGGGTCTCGGCCCCCTCACCTTCCACCTGGATCTCCACGGAATCTCGCCGCGGCTCTACCTCAACCTCTAGGTGCATCTTTATCGCCGCACCTAGAGCGTCGAACCCGGGTCCCAGGTTGGCGACCGTCGCAGGAACCTTCACTTTCACCGCAGCTGGCATCCGATAGCCCCTCAATCTTCGAGAACAGCGAAACTTTGTCTACGCCTAGCGATTGTGACCTACGGAACTGTTTCAGGCCAGGTCTAAACGCTCCAAGATCGAATCGATATCAGCATCCACCAACTGGGGCCGCGGTGCTCCCGCTATCGCCCAATCGGGATCCTTGAGCCCGTGACCGGTGAGGACACAGGTGATCGTCGACCCGGGAGGTATCCGACCCTCGCTCGCCATCTGCCGTAGCCCCGCCACGCTCGCAGCCGAAGCAAGCTCAACGAAGATCCCTTCGGATGCCAGCGAACGGTAGGCCTCGAGGATCTCCTTGTCGCGAACCGAAGTGATCCTTCCACCAGAGGTTTCCGCTGCGCCGGTAGCTCCCTCCCATGAAGCGGGATTACCGATGCGGATCGCTGTTGCGATGGTCTTCGGATCGTCGATGACGTGGCCGAGCACGATCGGTGCTGCCCCGTCCGCTTGGAACCCATGCATCTGCGGCAGTGACGACGACCACCCGTTGTTGATCGCTTCGTTGTAGCCGCGCCAGTAGGCGGTGATGTTCCCCGCGTTCCCGACCGGCATCAGATGCAGGTCCGGGGCTTTGCCAAGCGCTTCGACTATCTCGAAGGCAGCGGTCTTCTGCCCTTCGATCCGATAGGGGTTGATCGAGTTGACCAATGTGATCGGGTGTTTGTCCGCCATCTCTTTCGTCAGTTGAAGTGCTTGGTCGAAGTTGCCCCTGATCTCGAGAACCCGTGCACCGTGAACGAGGGCCTGTGCGAGCTTCCCCAACGCGACGTTCCCTTCCGGTATCAGCACCGCGCAGATCAAACCGGCCCGGCCTGCGTAGGCAGCGGCGGAAGCACTCGTGTTCCCCGTCGACGCGCAAACGACGACCTTCGAGCCTTCCTCCATGGCCTTCGATATGGCCATCGTCATGCCGCGATCCTTGAAGGAGCCTGTCGGATTGAGGCCCTCATATTTCAGCCATACCTCGGCTGAAGTTTCTTTCGAGAGCCGCTCCGAAAAGATGAGGGGCGTGTCGCCTTCATCGAGTGTGACTATCGGTGTCGATTCCGAGACAGGAAGGTGCGCGAAGTAACGACGGATGATCCCGCGTTTGCCGGCGACGGTCAGCGGTCCTGCATTCATTCGTGAGCACCTTCAACCCGCATCTGAGAAGTGATCTCTCTAACGGTTGGTAGATCGCGCAGGTCCGCGAAAGTCCGTTGGTGAGCGCCTTCAGTAGCGGTGTGAGTGATGAGGACCAATGTGGCGTCCTCCACCAGCCCTTCCTGACGAACACTTGCTATCGACACATCGTGCTTGGCGAAGACACTGGCGACGCTCGCAAGGACACCAGGCTGATCCGCTACGGACAGAACAACGTAGTAGCGAACCTTCGCTTCATCCTGAGAACGGATCTTTGCGGTGTCGTGGTAGCAGGTGCATCCGATCCCTCGGGCGCCGTTCTGGATGTTCCGAGCGATCTCAACGATGTCGCCGACCACTGCCGACCCGGTTGGTCCTCCGCCCGCGCCCCGCCCGAAGAACATCAGTTCCCCAACCTGTTCGCCTTCGACGAACACCGCGTTGTAAACATCCCTTACCGAGGCCAGTGGGTGCGTTGCAGGAAGCATGGCGGGGTGGACCCGAGCTGAAACCGCCCCGTCGTCCATCTCTGCAACGGCAAGCAGCTTGACCACGTAACCGAGCTCGTGGGCCGCGATGATGTCGCTCGGACTGACTCGTGAGATGCCTTCTCGGTGAACGTCTCCGGCGACGACGCGAGCATTGAAAGCAAGCGACGCGAGTATCGCCAGTTTGGCCGCAGCATCGAAGCCCTCGATGTCGGCACTGGGGTCGAGTTCTGTGTAACCGAGAGCGTCGGCCTCAGCGAGTGCTTCAGCGAACGATCCCCCGGTTTCGATCATTCTCGTCAGAATGAAGTTAGTTGTCCCGTTGACGATGCCCATCACGCGAGTCACACGATCCCCCGCAAGCGATTCCTTCATCGGCCGGATGATGGGGATGCCTCCACCGACGGACGCTTCGAACAAGAGGTCCTTACCGGCAGCCTCCGCTGCGTCCATCACCTCTTTACCGAGGCTCGCAAGGAGTTCCTTGTTCGCTGTGACAACGTGCTTGCCGTTGTTAAGAGCCTCGATGATCAGGTCCTTCGCGGGTTCGATACCGCCGATAACCTCGACGACCACATCGATCTCAGGATCGCGAACCACGCTCCAGGCGTCGGTCGTCCAGACATCGGGGGGCAGATCCACGGCGCGCGGCTTGGTGAGGCTGCGTACAGCAACCCTCTTTATCTCTATAGGCGTGCCCGTCCGCTGTTTAAGCTCGTCGGCGTGCTGGATGAGGATGTTGGCCGTCGAACCGCCCACGATCCCGCAGCCGAGGAGCCCAACCCGAATCGTCATCCGGTCTCCTTGCTGGGTGCTATCACCCGGCAAACGTACCGGTTGCCCAGAGGTCGCGGTTGCTTAGAGCCCTAGCCCCAGATCGAGCCCAGTTTCGGGTAGTGGCAAGGTCGGAAGCTCTGGTCCCGGATCCGGCTTTTCAACGGCGTTGTCGGCGTGATCGGCCACCGGCACACCCTCGTAGCCAGGGACGTCCGGTGTCTCGGGCACCTCCGGCAGTGACGAACCCCCATCGACCGCGTCAGACGAAGGCTGCGAAGTAGCATTCGTGCCCTTAGCGGTCGAACCGTGCGATGCCCTAAGCGAGGCCAGTTCATCGGCTAAGTCGGCGGCGCCAGAGCCGATAAGGGTCACAGCGTAGGCCGGGGCACTCACACCGTCGGTAGTCGGAAGGGCATCGGCTGCCACCTGCCCAGCCATGCCGGTCGGCGGAACCATCATCGATGGATAGAGGGACACGCATGCGAGACAAGCGATCCCCGGCACGGCGAGATCTCTGAGCCCGGTCATGATCTGACCGGCCTCCAGGAGCTTCATACGGGCGGGCAGAAGGGCAGGCAACTTCCTCACGAGCTCTTTCAAACGCCGCCTCGCTCGCATCCTCATCATCTTTTCGGCATTCGTGCCCGCAACGGGAAGATGCGAGGGGACTCCCGCCTCCACGAGGAGTACAGCCCGGTAAGCCGGAGACATCTCCTGAAGCGCGGTGCGCACGCGTGAAAGATCAAGGTGCGCCATGAGGGACCCCTCGTGGTCGTGAGGTAAGGGCAGATCGGGCAGTTCCGACGGCACTTCTTCGAATCGACGACGGGCTTCGTCTCGTAGAAGGTTCGATGCGATCGTTTTCACGAGTGGCCACGTTGGACGCGAGGGGTCTACTTGCTCCCACATCGATACCAACCGAGCCGCCGTCTCTTGCACAACATCGTCAACGCGACCGGCCCTAACGCCGGTGCGCAGCAGGTACCTCCGCAAGCGCGTCGCAAGCTCGGGCCATTGGGCCTCGAGCCGCTCCTGCAGGTCTCGGGTCATCTTTTTCCCCCTACGAGCTATGGCCCCAAGCGGGGCAAGCTATAGGGATATTAAGCCCAGATCCCCTCCAAAAGCGTCGAAAAGGGGCGGTCCCTCCAACCGCCCCCATCCGAACGTCACCCAGGATCTCAATCCCTCGGTTTAGCCGTTTCGTCCGTCTCCATCTCGGTCCCCACGGACCGCACAGTGTTTCCTTCCAACCACCAGTCGGTTGCAGTGAATCGGTAGGCGGCGATGCCAACGTTGAAGCTCTCAACGATGTTGTCGTACATGAACACCGCTCCCTTATGGATGGTGTCCACGATGATCCCCCGATCGAAATCCATGTTGAGCAGGTCGTCGCCGGTGTATTCACCCTTGACGGTGTTGCCCTGGATGCGAACGTCAAGCCACCTTGCATCCCACACTGCGATCCCGTTTCGCCCTTCGAAGAGATCGTTGTCGTCTCTAACGATCGTGACCTTGTTGTCACGGATCTCGATATAACCCTTGGCCCATCGGTTGTGCAGTTCGTCCCTTGCGTTGAAGATGCTCACGTCGAGACCCGAACCGATGAGTGTGTTGTTGTTTAGGTGCACCCGCGTGTGGTGCACGTGCGGCTTGTTCAATTCCTCGTTCTGTTCGGAATTGGCAGTGCGGTCGTTACCGGCATGACCTTGATCGTTGTATCCGAGCGCGTAGTTGGACTGCGAGTAGATGGTGTTGCCGGTCACCCACACCTCATGGAAACGCTTCGTGTGATCGACGTTCGCCATGGAGTCCGGAGAGTGGTCCGAGTGATCGGCGTGATCGTGAGTGGTCGAGTGGTCGTGGCTCGATGCCCCAAACCCTGAACCGTGGTGATGGCCGTGGAGCCGTACGTCCATGTAGCCGTAGATCGTGTTGTTGCGAAAACGCGCCCCATTGAATCCGTCGAAGTTGACGGCTCGAGTCGTGAAAAGCGGGAGCTCCGTTTCCGTCTCGCTGCCGACGATGTTGTGCTCGAACACTCCGTCGAAGTGGCGCAGTTGGCCAACGACCCCGATCTTGTTCCGAGCGATCAATCCGCTCGTTGGAGCCCCTGTGCGCTTGACGTTCTCGTTGACCCGGAGGTCGGAGATCACGTTGTCGACGACCTTCAGGCGAGCGCCGTTCCAGTTGAGCGCAAGCTCCGAGGTGAACTCGTTGTCTCGTATGACCAGGTATTTGTCAGTGTCGGCGATGTACAGCCGTGAGAACTGCCAGCCAGAGATGACATAGGGATCGTCGACGGTCCCGGATCCCGATCTCACACCGTGATCGCTATTGAATTCCTCGTCCGAAAGGATCGAGACATCACGATGCTGCTCACGCTCTGCGGCAGCTGCTGGGGTGACCAGAGCGAAAAGTACCCCGGCCACCATCGCCACTAGGGCGACTAACGACACTCGTAAAGCTCTATCCACCGAAGCCTCCTGGGCAGAAGTCCGACATCTCACCCGAAAGGTACGTATCGGGCTTGCCCAGGTAACTCTGAGGAGGCTAGAGGGGGTGCTCGATCCAGAGGTTGGGCTCCCAATAGGTGGCTTCATCTGCCTCGACATCCACCTCGAGGGGCGCCAGGCCGTGGGGGAACACGTAGGAACCGGTCTCGGGGAAGGCCATGCCGGTCCACTCCTCCCACTCCGCCACGGTCCCCGTGATGAGCAGTGACCTGGGAAGTGCCTTGTGGACCTTGGCGCCCATCCTTACGTGGACCCGGATCCAAGGGTCGAAGGGCAGACCGTCGTCCCTGGTCCAGCGGATGTAGTTCTCGATCGGGGTGAGCGGGTAGCGCTCCTTGAAGTTGGGTCGAACGGGGGCCAGGAAGTGTTCGAGGCCGTTGGCCCTAGCGGTATCACTCATGGCTTTAAGGACTGTCGGAGCGAGCCCTTTGCTCTGATGAGCGGGCGGGATCTCTGCCGCCAAAGCGCACAGCGTGTTCGGTGTTTCGCCGCGATCCTTCGAACGCATCCCATCGCTGATGGCATCGTCGATGCCGTTCGAAAGGTGATCCGGGTTCCCGTCCCAATAGAAAGGAACCGTGTGACCTTCAGCTAGGAGTTCATCGGACTCGTCGTCGTAAACCAGGAACTGATACTCGGGGAAGTCCGTATAGAGCCGGGGCCAGTGGCCGTTAAGGATGTCGCCGTGCCTGTTGTACTCAGGCCACACATCCTCATCGACATCTTCCGCTCTCTCGGCGAGGCCCGGCCAGTCACCGTGATGGACGATCTTGATCGTCACAAAGAAGTACCGTCGAGATGACGGTCGAGTTGCAGAAGATCGGTGTCGGTTTCGCGCTCGATGATAGTTGTCGCCTCTCCATCGGCCACGAGCACGACCGGCGGCTTCGGAACCCTGTTGTAGTTCGAGGCCATCGAATACGTGTACGCACCCGTTGCAGGGATCACCAGCAGATCGCCCTCGGCAACATCTGCCGGTAGGTGCACGTCCTTGATCAGGATGTCGCCCGACTCACAGTGCTTGCCGCACACCGTGACACGTGGCCCGGCTTCAGCATCCATCCGGTCGGCCAAGAACGCCTGATAGCGAGCTCCGTAAAGAGCGGGCCGGATGTTGTCGCTCATCCCTCCATCAACCGCGACGTAAGTGCGAACCCCGGGGATCCTCTTTACGGTGCCAACCCGGTAGAGCGTGACCGCGGTGGGTCCGACGATCGAACGGCCGGGTTCCACGTAGAGCTTAGGTAGCGACAATCCCTGTGCTTTGAACTCACGATCAACCGCCGCCGAGATCTTGGCGATGCTTTCACCGACATCGGGGGTCATCTCGTCTTCGGTATGAGCGATACCCAGACCTCCACCGACATTGAGTTCGCGAGGAGCGAACCCGAGATCCTTATGAAGCTCGGCCGCGAAACTCGCAAGCCGCTTCACTGCAAGATCGAAAGCAGCCATCTCGAATATCTGCGACCCGATGTGCGCATGAAGGCCAACTACTTCACAACCTTCGACTTCCAAAGCTCGGCGCACGGCTTCTCGAGCGACACCGTCCGGCAGACCGAACCCGAATTTCGAGTCTTCCTGCCCGGTCTGGACGAACTCATGGGTGTGCGCTTCGACCCCGGGCGTGACTCTGATAAGTAGCTTCGCTTTCACGCCCGCTTTGGATATCCGTTCGATCTCCTCGAAGGAATCCAGGACGATCCTCCCGACACCGGCATCACGTGCCATCTCAAGCTCATCTTGGGACTTGTTGTTTCCATGGAAGAAGATCCGTTCGGCAGGGAAGCCGGCTGCAAGCGCGGTAGCGAGTTCGCCGCCGGTACACACATCGAGGCTGAGACCAAGGTCTCGTACGAGTTCGAAGACCGCTACGCAACAGAAAGACTTCCCGGCGTAACAGACCTGCTCGGCAGTGAGGGCCGCTATGTAGTCCTTAGACCGCTCCTCGAATGTTGCCCGGTCCATTACGACTAGCGGGGTCCCGAATCGTTCAGCCAGTTCACCCGCGTCGCAGCCACCAACCGTTAAGCGGCCGGCATCAGAGATGCGCGCTGAGTTGGGGAAGATCTCGAGCATGCAGAAAGGGTAAACGCGCCCAACTAGGGCAGTTGCTGCAGGTCACCTTCGAAGATCAGGTGGCAAGATCCACCAACCCGTACCACCGAACCAACTGCTTTGAGCAAGATCCGGCATGGGCGACCCATCTCGACCCCCTGATCGACGGTGAGATCGACGGAACCGAAAAGGTCCGTTAGGTAGATGCCGAGACACGCCACTGCGGAACCGGTTCCCGGATCCTCCACGATCCCTGCTCCCGGGAAAAGGCCCCGCGAACGGATGCGACCTGGACCATTCGCAGTAAAGCAGTACGCCCCGAACTCGGAGTATTCCTTGATCAGATCCGCGTCGATCTTCGCTGCACCGAGCGAATCCAAGTCGCGTACCGGAACCAGTAGAAACGTGAGCCCTGCTTCGGATCGACCCGGCCGCAAAGAGCCCGGATGCCCGAAACCTTGCGCATCCAGGCCGATCTCGTCCGGTTTCAGTCCCAGGGCGGCAGCGAGACCGACCGCGGCATCAGGGTTCTCAGCCTCGACGTTTCCAAGCGCGACTCCAGTGCGTTCCAACCAGATCTCATCGCCTTGGAACGTGACACCCGTGGGGCCAGCACCCGATCGTTGCGTTACCGACTCACCCTTGGTGGCCCCCAGATGCCTAAGCAACCACGCGGTTCCTAACGTGGGGTGGCCGGCGAACGGAAGTTCTTCGGCCGGCGTGAATATCCGAACGTCATAACCGTCCGCGTCAACGTTGGTGACGAAGGTTGTCTCCGAAAGGTTCATCTCGGTTGCGATCGCGGCCATCTGTTCGGTCGAGAGCGTTGCGGCGTCGGGGAACACGGCAAGTTGATTCCCGCTGTACGGAGCATCGGCGAAAACGTCAAGCTGGTAGAACCTCACTCACATCACCTCCGGTGCGCTGACGCCAAGGAGACCCAACCCATCGGCGATGACCGAGCGCGTTGCTAGACACAACGCCAGGCGAGCCCCCGTTAGTCCGGCGTCGTCCGACACGACTTTGCAATCGCGATAGAACGCACTGAAATCAGAAGCGAGTTCTTCGACGAAGCGAACCATCCTCTGTGGCGCTCGCATGTGGGCCGCCTCGGGGATCACCTCTTCGTACGAAGCCAGTTTGCGCATCAGGCTGTCTTCGGAGGCGTGCGTCAGCAGGCTCAGATCCGCCGACTCAACATCTGCCTCGTATCCCTCTTGAGACGCCTTGCGTAGGATCGAGCAGATGCGCACGTGCGCGTACTGCACGTAGTACACGGGGTTCTCTGGGTTCTGCTGTTTGACGGCTTCGATATCGAAATCGATCGGAGCCTCTAGCGAACGGGCAAGGAATGTGTAGCGGGCAGCGTCCACGCCGACCTCCTCGATCAGTTCATCGAGCTCGACGATCACGCCGCCCCGCTTCGATGCCTTGACCGCTTCCTCGCCCCGTTTGAGCTTCACGATCTGAAGGAGCTTCACTTCAACCTTCTCGCGATCGAACCCGAGGGCTTCGGCTGCAGCTTTCAGCCTCGCTACCGTCCCGTGATGGTCGGCTCCCCACAGATAGATCACGTGATCGAAGCCTCGGCTGAACTTATCGGCCAGGTATGCAACGTCCGCAGCTAGATATGTGGTCGACCCATTCGAACGGATCAGGACGCGGTCTTTGTCATCCCCTAGATCCGACGACAAGAACCACACGGCGCCGTCCCGTTCCTCGACGAAACCCTTTGTCCGTAGAGCTTCGATCCCTTTCTGGATCGCTCCCGAATCGTGGAGGCCGCGTTCCGGGAACCAGACGTCGAAGTGCACGCCGAAGCTCGCCAGCGTCGACTTCATCTGTTCGATCATCTGCTCCAGGCCGAGATCGGCAAGTTCTGCGTTCCGCGTTTCCGGTTCCGCACCCACGAGGCGATCCCCGATCTCTTCGGCGATCTTCTCTGCCAGGTCTTTGACGTACTCCCCTTGATAGCCCTCGTCGGGGATCTCTGCTGTCCCGCCGTACTTACGGAGGTAGTGAACTCCGATCGACTCGCCGAAAAGTTCTATCTGCCTGCCCGCGTCGTTCATGTAGTACTCGCGAACAACGTCGTACCCGTCGGCTTGAAGAAGGTTGGCGATCACATCCCCCACCGCGGCGTGCCTACCGCTCACCACGTTCACGGGGCCGGTGGGGTTGGCTGAAACGAATTCAACATTGACCTTCTCGCCCTTGGGGTTTGCCGCTCGACCGAAATTCTGGTCGGGATCCGTGGCTCGCCTCACGACATCGTGCAGCCAAACGGGCGAGAGATGGAAGTTGATGAATCCCGGCCCGGCAACCTCTACACGTTCGATGAGATCGGTTTCGGGAAGCCGCGCCACTATCGCTTGGGCGATATCTCGCGGTGACCCTTTTCCTTTCGCAGCTGCAAGCGCCACGTTCGTGGCCCAGTCACCATGCTCGCGGTGCTTGGGACGTTCGAAAGTGGGGGCCGGTGACTGGTCGATCACTTCATCGGCCACAGCAGAATCGAGGGCCGCCTTTAGGAGGTCGGCGAGAGTTTCTGTGACCACCTACGCGTTGACCGTGAGGCGCTCGACCAGATCGATCAGATCGGCTGGGTCGAAGGGTTTGGTGAGGTACTCGTCGACCCCGTACTCCTTGCCCTTATCGATGTCGGATTGCTGCGCCTTCGCAGATAGGAAGACGACGGGGATGTGCTTCGTCTCATCGGTCGCCTTGAGGTTCTGGCACGTCTGATAGCCGTCCCACCTCGGCATCATGATGTCGAGGATGATCAGATCCGGGATCTCTTTGACAGCTACCCCAAAGGCTTCCTCACCATGATGAGCGAGAAGGACGTCGTAACCCTCGAGCTCGAGGTTCACTTGTACGAGCCGCAGGATCACGGGGTCGTCATCACAGATAAGGATCCTCTTGGCAGCCATCGCCCCGATGCTAACCCCGCTTAGCCAGCCTTTATGGTCTAAGCCCTGAGCCCCCGTAGCTCAGGGGATAGAGCACTCGCCTCCGGAGCGAGTGGCGCAGGTTCGAATCCTGCCGGGGGCACCAAAGGGGATAGAGGTTAGAGGGTGATGGTGCCCAGATCGGCGACTCGGCCGCGCTCCACGTAGACGTCGAGCACTCTGGACCTACCGTCGGCCTCAACCTTGAGCCGCCAATTCTCTTTCTTGCCGTCGATCGCGGGGATCGGGCGCGTGCTCGGGTTGACATGCCACTCGAATGACCCATCTAAGTCCGTCTCGGACTGGATCAAAACGGTCTCGTGGGTTGCGTTCTTCTGCACCACGATGGGACCAATACCGTCCACGCCCTGCTCCCACATCGGCGTGTCGAACTCCTTGTCGATGGTTAGCGCCGCTGGCAATACTCGTCCGCTCGAATCCATCACCCGACCGCGGATCACGGAATGGTTTGTCGGCTTACTGACTTGGACTGCGAAGTAGAGGAACGCTTTCATCACGAAAGGCCACATCCTCGATACCGCATGCGGATAGTCAGTGTAATGAGGGTGGAAGTCATCGTTGTGCTCGACCACATACCCCAGCGCGCTCACCGCAGAGTAGGCCCAGCAGTCGGTGGTGCCCGTCGTCGGATAGAGACCGAGGCCGATCTTCGATCTGTATGGGGTTGAGTCCTCTGGTCGTTGCATGAGCAGAGCCATACGGTCGCCGATCTTCTTAAGAAGCGCTTCGTCGACCGATGGATCCTCTGTGTGCCCCCAGGGCCGGAGAACCAAGCGGCCCGCGGTGTGATTCGAGACGACACCGACCACATTGTGTGACTTGATGTAGTTGGCAACGTTGCGCGTCTCTGGCTCGCTGAACGCATCGGTCCCGTAGTACGTCTGATCGATTGGGTTGGGTGAAGTGCTTGCGAGGATCGGAGTTTCGTTCGTTGGGATGCCATCCGTAGTGGCTCCCCACAAGAATGCGTAGTTGCGGTTGGGGTCGACCCCGTACGCGGCCGGGTTGTTCTCGTTCAGCTGCCCGGTGACGGGGTTGCCGCGCCGGTTCTTGCGCCAGTAAGCCCCTTGACCCCCGGCCACTATGCCGCTGAAGCCACCTGGGTCCTCGATAGGGAAATCACGTGAGTACCTGAACCCATCCACATTGACGATGGGCACGATCGTCACCTGCGCCTTGTTGAGCAACCTGGTAACTGCGGTGTTCGTGCCATAGCTCTCGAGGAGATAAAGCGCAAAGATCATCGGGTACTCGCCGGCCGGCCATTCCCGCGCGTGATGGACACCGTCGATGTAGACGACAGGCCGGCCGTCGTTGTGTCCGAGGTTGGTACCGATCTCGATGCCGTAAACGGTGCGCCCCTCGAGGGAGGGCTCGCCGAGCTCCAGGAGCCGTGCGATCTTCGGATACTCCTTGGCACAGGGATGCCAACTCGGCGTTGTAATCGTCGAGAGTTCGGTACTCGGTGCGGGGGCCACCAGGCATGCTCTTCAGGAACGATCTCGGAAGCGAGGCAGGATCCGCCGACGCCTTCTGGGTGGCAGCGACATCCTCGATGACGATGTCGTAGTCGAAGCCGAGCGCATCGAGTCGCTCGCGGTCACCTGGCCACAGCAGCAGCTCGACTGCGTGGTCGGGTTGGCCATGAGTGTCATCGAAGGCTAGTAGTGCTGCACGCTGCGCGCTGCTTTGGATCCGAACGTGAGCGATCTGGAGCGGGGCCAAAGAGGCTCCGCTCGCGGACGCCGGCAAGATCTCGGTCGCGGACGCCGGGGATCCGGCAAGGAAGTGGCGACCAACGGTCAACGCCCCGAGGGTGATCGAAGCCTGCTTCAAAAGGTCCCGCCGCGATACAACTTGCCCGTGATGCTCACACATGGCCGCCTCCCGCGAATCGCCCGTGCTTCCTCAAGGTTGTTCGGCGCTCGGGACTGGAACCCTCCCCCTGCGAGTAGGCAGGGTCTTCCAGGCTTCGAAAAAGACGGGGCGTCGCTGGGGCGCAGGAGAAACGTCCTAGATGTCCAATCTGGGCAGAACGTCTGTTTTTCCGGTCTAGACCCAGGAGTCCGCCTACATGAAACGCGCTCGTCCTTTCCGGACGCTCATCGCCGTGCTTGCCGCCTTGCCCCTGATCCTTCCCGTGGGAGCCAAGGCCGCAGTCACGCTCCTCGATGCCCCCGTAGCCCCCGTCCCCACCGGCGTTGGCTGTGACCCGCTGGATCCAGCGGCCTGCCTCCTGCCGTTCCCCAACGACTTCTTCACCGTTGCGGACGCCACGACCGGCTCGGGGCGGAGGATCAACTTCCTCCCAACCGCGATGCCGAGGACCGGGTCCGAAGATCACGGAAGGCGGCGAAGGCAAACCCGTCGATCCCACCGAGTGGAACCGTAACGACGGCTTCTCGCCGGGTTCGATGGTCATGACCTACGTGCCGGGGATCGATCTGCACGAGACGTGGGACACGGCGGACCGAGCTCACAGCGACGTCGGTATCAATGAACTCGGTTACTTCGACCATCGCGACCAGATCGCCGACATCGGTCTTTCCCTGAACCCCGACTCGCCGATGGTGATCATCGACGCCGCGACTGATGAGCGACACCCCTTCTGGTCTGAGCTCGACCAGCACCAAGGCGCGGTGGATGCCGCCGAGCAAGTGTTGATCATCAGGCCGGCGATCAACTTCACCGAGGGCCATCGTTACATCGTGGCGCTGCGGAACCTGAAGAACGCAGACGGCGACATCATCGAGCCGGGGGCCGAGTTCGCCGCCCTCAAGGGCGGAACCGCAACCGATGCTGCACGTCAAACTCGATTCAACGATGAGGTCTTCGGCCCGCTAGAAGAGGCCGGAATCGCGAAGGATGACCTCTACCTCGCGTGGGACTTCACGGTCGCTAGCGAGCGCAACCTCTCGGAGAGGATGCTCACGATGCGCGACGATGCTTTCGGACGCATCCTTGGAGACACTGACCTTGCAGACCGAAAGGTCGCGGGTGATTCTCCAGAGTTCGTAGTTGATTCCTCTTCCACCACCACAGACAACTGGACCGACGCTCGGGGAGTTGCGCGCAGCCAGGAATACAGAGTGATCAAAGGTCGCGTCACGGTGCCTAACTACATGGACAAGATCCAGCAGACCGAAGCGAAAGTCAGGCCTAACACTGAGGTTCCCGAGCTCGGCTCCGCCGATGCGCCCGCCCCCGGTTCACGCCTGTACGACGACCCCGTGGACGCCGACACACTCCCCAACCAGAACCCTGTCGAAAAAGATGTGCAGGTGCCCTTCACGTGTCACGTACCGACCGGTCGCCAGAACTACATGGTCACCTACGGGCACGGGCTCCTCGGCACTCGTAGCCAGATCGGTGACGTCAGGTCGCCTCGGCGTGACGGACCTTTCGCAGGTTGCGCGGTGGACTGGTGGGGCATGTCCACACTGGATGCACCGACCGTTGTCGCGATCCTCAGCGATCTCTCACACTTCCCGTCGTTGCCGGATCGCGCGCAGCAGGGCTTCTTGAACTTCATGTTCCTGCAACGTGCTGCGATCCACCCAGGTGGATTCGTCACGGATCCAGCGTTCCAGGATGCTAGTGGACCGCTGCTCAAGACGTTCGGCCCCGATGAGATCTCAGAGTCCTTCTACGACGGCAACAGCCAGGGGGGATCATGGGTGGTTCGCTGGTGGCCGTGTCACCGGACATCACTCGTGCCATCCTCGGTGTGCCGGGGATGAACTACTCGACGTTGCTCAACCGTAGTGTCGACTGGGAAGGAGGCATTAGCGCCGACGTTCCTCCTTTTGCCTACTCGGTCCCCTACTACGAGAACTACCAGGACCCGATCGAACGTCAGCTCGGTTTCTCGTTGATCCAGATGCTGTGGGACAGAGGAGAGGCGAACGGCTACGCGGCGCACATGACGGACGATCCTTATGACAACACTCCAACTCACGAAGTCATGCTGCAGGTGGCATTCAGCGATCACCAGGTGTCCAACCACGCAGCAGAGGTCGAAGCTCGCACGATCGGAGCACCCGTCATGAAGGGACTCGCGCCGGGTCGTCATTGGGCGCTCGATCCCTACGATGTGTGGGCGGACTACCCTCACCAGGGGTCGGCGCTCATCTACTGGGACAGTGGCAACGCGACACCCCCGAACGGCAACCTTCCTCCGAGCCAGGGCAGTGACCCGCATGGTCACGGTCGCAAGGAGCCGGCCGCCAGCTGGCAAGAGGCACAGTTCTTGCTAACGGGCTGGATGGTCGACGTCTGTGAGGGTGGCTACTACTGGACGGATGACAGCAACGGCAACGTTCCGCTCTGTCACAACCCCGAATGGACCACCGGTACGTGGGCTCACTCACCAGGGGAGATCTAGAAGGTCAGTTTCAGAATCAACAGAGGCCGGTCATCTCGACCGGCCTCTTTTTCTTGGCGAAACAGAATGGATTCCTTGGCGAAGGAGCCTCAAATAGTCATGCTGCTTCTATTAGAAAGTCAGCATGTTGTTTAGGATCTGGCCTCCGGCGACTGTTACTGCATAGTTGGCTAGGCCGTAGAAGTGATCGAACTCTTCGATCGGGTCCGGAAGTATGCGCGCCGAAGATGCCGATCGTTCCCTTCCCTAGATCGATGCGGCCGAGGCCGATACGGTTCGTATCGGTGATGTAGGCGATGCTCTTGCCGCCCGCTTCTTCCCACGCCGGGCGACCAACGGTGTAGTGCGGGGAAGCATCCTGATCCACGGAGTAGCCGAGAGGGAACCTCGTAGTAGGTCTGGCTCGCGGTCGTGTGTACTCCCTTGAGGTAATCGTCCTCGAAGTCCTCGATGTTGATATGTCCGGCATTGAAGAAGTCACGCCGGATGGAATCTCGTGCGACGACATCCATCCGGATGACAGCATCTTTAAACCTGCATCGGTTAAGACCAGATTGCCTCCGTCCTTCACGAAGGACGTGAGGGCCGCGATCACTCTTGGCTTGCGCGGCTTCTTGCCATCAGACGGATCTCGCGGGAAAGGCCGTCCCGCCACCACGAAGGTGTCGAGTCCCCGCAAAGCCGACGCCGAGACATCGCGGCTCTCGATCGGCTTCAAAGGCTGCGTCGCGAATCTCGAAAGGTCCTCGAGGTACTCCATACGAGACACGTTGTAGGGCAGCGGGTCCACCTTCTTGGGGGGCTTGGGCCCTCCGTAACCATCCGAGGACTTCACGCGCCGGGGGTCGAAGAGATAGCCCACCTTGCCGAGGTCCAGGGAGACCTCGACGTCGGGGCCTTCCAGCGCTTCGATCATCAACGTTTCTATCTCGCCCCTGACCGCTGCGATGTGCGCTTCTTCGTGAGGAGCTACCCAAGTTGAGTTCGGAACCATGTGCGAGAAGAGATGCTCGACATCGACCTCGATCGCACCGATGTCTTCACTGAAGAAGTCACCCATGAACCCCGAGTCGTCGTAGCCCACGACGTCGTAAGCAGTTGCGTATTCGGCCGGTCGAGCTCCCGCATTCCCCATGAGATCACCGGCGTCGATGCCATTGGATTCGAAGTAGCGCGTCACGTTCGACATCATGTGGCGCGCGAGCCTCTCGACCTGCGCTTGCTCGAGCGGGTTCCACTCACCGGCCGGATACATGATGTCGGCGTACACGTTGTTGGCGGAGGTCAGCTCACCGTGTAGATCCGAGGCCGTGGCCGGCTTGATGCTTCGCATGAGATCGATCCACGCATTCGTCTCGGGCTGCGTTTCAGGTTCGTATAAAACCTTCGTCCAACCTTTGGTCGGAAACTGACGGTTCAGGTCGTAACCGTTGGCGTTCCCTCGCATGAAGGCTCCGCCATTGGCGGCATCCCCCGCGGCCCACCCATCCGCATTCATGTTCGAGAGATAGAGATGCACCTTCTTTAGGACTTCCGACACAGGCATCCCGACGCTGTCTTCCTCAGTGCCGTTGCGAAGCTCGTGGTCGGGATCGTCGGTTGCCCAGCGAGCTAGGTCCTCGGCGTAGCGAACGCCTCCTTCGATACCCGCCCTCTCGGGGCCGTGGACCGAAAGAGAAACAGCAACGGGCACCTTGTTTGCTTCGAGTGCATCGAAGTCGGTGATCTCGATCATCCAGATCTCGCGGCCCCCAGCCGAAAGAACCTCTTTGTCGAGAAGCTGGGAAAAGGTCCTCGCCTTTACGAAGCGGGGAAACTCTTCCTCCAGGGCTTGGATGCCGTCGGCGTATTCGGCGTTGTCGTACTGAAGGAACGAGACCGACATAGCCGCTTCCGGGAAGATCCGCCCGCCACAGATCTCGCGCGGCTCTGCCGCACAGACGGGGGCAGCACGAACGGGCACATTTCCAGCCGACACGAGCCCTGCGAGAGAAAGTAGTGACGCCGCCAGAGCTAAAGAGAGTGTTCGTTTGCCCATCTTTGATCAGCGTACCCGTCTGGTGAGTTTGTCCTACCTCGTCGACGACCACGACGAAAGAAGAGCTTCCTCCTTCTCGCGTGCAAGTCCCGCCGTACCCGGGGGGTTCTCCAGAGCGGAGGCCCAACGAAGGGTTGCCGCTGCGGTTTCGAGCGGCGGACGGAACGTAAGGCCCTCACCTACGGCTTTGGAGACATCGACCCTCATGATCCCTGCCCACTCGTCGGATCCGACCCACAAGGGGAGCTCCATCCACTCCTCCACACCGGCCTCGACCAAGAAGTCGGTGTCGACCCAAACGATCTCCGGTTCTGTTCCTGCCGCTCCGATCGCGCCTTGAAGCATCTCCTTGAACGGCATCTCGGTCGAGGTCGCGTTGAACACTCCACCGACCTTCCGTTCACACAATGCGATGGTCCATTCAGAGAGATCGCGCACATCGATGAACTGAACCGGCGCTGACGCGGGGGCCGGAGCCAGAAGCTGTCCGCCCGTGGCTGCCCTGGTAACCCAGTAGGTGTAGCGATTGGTGGGATCGTAAGGGCCCACGATGAGTCCAGGTCTCACGATCAGAGCTCCCTCGGCGAAAACGGCCTGCACTTCGCCGTCGCATAACGCCTTGAGCGCGCCGTAGTACTTCTCGACATCCTCGGAAGGTTCGGGAAGGACCTCCACCGCCGACGATTCGTGAAGCCCACCCTTTGTGAAGTCCTTGTAGACCGAGATGCTCGAGATGAAGCAATAGTGGTCGGTAGCATCCCGAAGAAGTTCCGCAGACCTCTTAACAACCCTGGGTAGGTAACCGGAGGTATCGATCACAGAGTCGAAGGTTCGACCTTCGAGTGCAGACATATCGCCTTCACGATCTCCGTGCAGCTCCTCCACGTCCGGAAAGGCTCCGGGGTCGGTTTGGCCACGGTTGAAGATCGTTACTTCATGCCCAGCATCGAGTGCGGCCTTTACGAGATGGCGCCCCACGAAGACTGTGCCGCCAAGGATGAGTATGTGCAATGGGTCAGCTGGCCGAAGGTCGGTCGAAGAGGTTCATGATCTGTGCGCTGAACATGAGATCGCCCGAAACCTTGAGTCGCCCCGCCATGAACAGCTGCGGCCCTTGCGCTTTGCCCGCAACAAGCTTCGCGAAAGACACCACGTCCGTGCTGATGGTTGACCTCGCATCCTCAGGAAGGCCTCGCTCGGCAACACAGGTCCCGTCCGCGATCCTCACTTGATAAGGATGCTGGGTTCCCTCATCCGTGATCACGAAACCGAGTGCGAAGTTCTGACCCTTGGCCGCATCGGGCTTGAAGCTCTCCTGCATGCCGGCAAAGATGCGGTCCAGAACCGTTTCGACACCCACAGCCCTGACGGTCGTCTCGATCTCCTCGTCCGATGAATTCGAAACGAGGGTCGCGAACTCCTGTGGCGTTATCTGACTCAGATCGATCTGATCGGACATCGCATCCTCCCTTTGGCGCGCGGCAGCGGCCCACAGCCTAGGACGAACTCGAGTGTCCTTGGATCAGATCAGTGAGTTGCTCAGGTAGTCGATCGAGACGGTAGTTGTGCCCGCTGGGACGCTCAGTACAAGAACATCGCCGTCGAGCGCGGCCCCCGTTGCTCCGATAATGACTTCAGGCATCGAGTTGTAGCCCTTTAGTCGCAAGGTCAGCGGTGCATCCGTCTTTATCGTCCCTCTAACCAGCATCGACGTGTCGATCGCCATCCGAGTCAGGTCGAGCTGAACCTTGCCGGCCCCAGTCAAAGTCGCCGTGAACTCGTTCTTGAGAGCCGGGGTTGCGGCAACCTCGCTCGGCAATTCCAACCACTGAAGACCCTCGTAGAAGTAAGGACCGGTGGTTCCGGGGGCGGTTGGCCCACCATCATCCGGGACCACTTCATAGGGGGCCGCGGCGATGGCCAGTGACTTGCCGTCGAATGAGGCCGTTCCATCCTCGAGATCCGTCGGCTCAAGGTGCGACATCCAATAGGCCGAATCGAAATCGAAGTTGAGGGTGAAGCCACCCGACTGAACCGTCTCGGTTGCACGCTCGAAAGGCATGTCCCGCTTGTAAGTGACGTGTGCCGGGTTCTCGGGCCGTGCGAACTGCTGCAGGTACGCCGCTGCTTCGGTCCACTGGTCCATGACGGGATGCGGTAGTGTTCGTGGGCGGGATAGACGAAATAACGGTGCCTGAACTTCAGCTCGATCAGCCGTTCGACCTGTCGTGTTACTCCGGAAACGGGCACGAGCTCGTCCTCGACACCGTGAAGATCGCGTAAGGCACGTGACGAGCGTTCTCGAGGAGTTTGCGGGTGTGCTGGGCACTGGGATGACTTCATTCGCAGTAGATGTAGCAAGGTGTGTACTCGTCGTATCTCCACTCATCGCATTGCTCGCCAAGGTCCACGCCCGTCCATGCGCCTTGAGTCACGGGCCCCGCGACTGGAGCCGCGGCGGCGAAACGATCGGGGTAGAGAGAGAGTTAGCAGATAAGAACCCCAACCGCCCATGGAGTGGCCTGAGACGTATACCTGGTCACGGTCGATGACTTCGACGGTTTCGAAGACGTCCTTCCAAACATCCTGGATATCGACATGCCCCTTACCCACATACCAGGTCGAGGTGCCGCGACCAGACGGAGCTACGACGATGGTGTCGTGATTCTCACCGAAGTGTTTGAAAACGCGTGGGACTACGGCTGCTCCACTGTGGGCTGTTCCACCGCGCCAGTGAAGCCACCACTGCAGCGGCATCGAGGTGGAACCGTCGTACGTAGTAGGTAGGAAGAGTCCGTAGTGCTGGTACAAGCCATTTCGATCACTCTCGTTCGTCACGTTTGGACTGGAGAGAAAAAGCCGATCGTGATAGCCGGGGCCAATCTTCAAGGTCTGGGACCGACCGGATACCAGGTCAGCGATCTCGACAGTTTCCCAGAAACCTTCGATAGTTCCCTGGTACAGAGTCAATGCTTGCTGACTCTCGTACCAGACACGAACCGGTTCATCTTCGCGGAACGCAATGTTCGCGAGATTCGCGGTAACCGCTTCGCCGTTCGTCTCTATAGAGAGGTCCTCGAAGCCTGTGCCATCCGCCTTGGTCGAACCTGTGGCGAGTGCCACCCCCACCTCCTGGTCGGACATCCCTAGCAACTCCCCTGGGATCAGCGCCTCAATGGCATTGTTGTAGTGGGATGCGTCCGTCGCAACGCTTCCGGCCGGGAGGTCAGTGATCCCACCGGTACCCAGATCGGCGACCAGACCTGAATCCCCTGAAAGGAACACAGCGATGTCTGCGGTGTCACTGGTGATTCCCGAGTTGAAGGGGATCGTTCGCACGGGACCAGAGTCATCATTCGAATCCACAAGAAGCAGCACACCGGTCTGGTTTGGAGCGGCCATGGTCGTGGTGCGAACCAGAAGGGTGAGATCTCCCGCTTGCTCTGCGAACCTGACCTCAAGAATGTCGGCGTGAAAAGGTTTCGGCTCGGCGTCACCATAGGTGTCATCCGATGCGTACTGCTCGGGCATGGGGGCACCAAGCTGTCCAGCTGGATCAGCTTGCGGCTAGAGCCTCGATTCGGTAGGAACCAGGCAAGGGGGCCAGAGGCGCGGTGTCCGAGATCCGAGCAGCATCCCTGCCATCGTCGGGACCATACGAGTCGAAGATGTGATCTTGATAGATGTACTCGCCGGCCGAGTAAAGAGACGTCCCTCCGTACATGCTCGGGACGCCGACCCAGTCGGAGATATCGCCGTTGATCGCTTTAACAGTGGGAAGGATCGGATCCAGTTCGACCAGGTCGAACCTGTTCCCCAGGTACTTCGTTGGAAAAAACCGGTGCGTCGGTCGTTCCAGGAGGGACCTGGCCGAGTGCTGGACTGAGGCTTGCGGCCACCGACGTTGCAGCGAGCGCGGCGATGAGAGATAGGCGTCTAATAAGCATGGCAGGGGGGTTCTCCGTCCTACCGGACATCCCTCCTATACCGGACGAAACTCGCTTATCTGGCGGTCAGCGGAGCGCCCTCCAGGCTGAGGAGCCATCGCTTCCGATCAGGGCCGCCGCCGTAGTTGCCTACCCCACCGCTTCCCGGCAGGACCCGATGGCAAGGAACGATGATCGGGATCGGATTCCGGCCAAGGGCCGTGCCCGTCGCCCGGACGGCCTTGGGTCGACCGATCTTGGCGGCGAGGGCTCCATAGGTGGTGACGTCCCCACGTCTGATCTTCTGGAGCTCGACCAAGACATCACGTTGGAAGTCCGAGCGCACGAGAGCCAGGTCTACGGGCACGGCGAGCTTCGGAGTGTCGCCTTCCAGATAAGCCTCCAGTGCTTCGGCGGCCGCAGCCGTCTCGGAATCCGAACCGAGGATCCGGGGTCCGATCGTCGAGGCGACCTTGGCCAGGATCTCGTCTGCATCTTCCTCTGGGAATCCGAGCTTGCAAACACCGGCTCCGCTCTGAACGAGCAAGAGCTTGCCGAACGGTGTGGACACTTTGGCGAAGACAGCATCGACCAGTCCTTCGGCAGTGGCGGTTGATGCGAAGCGCTCTAGGAAATCTCTACTAAGACTCATGACATCCTTCTCCTCAATTCCCGGACTCCGCTCGACACCCTTTGCCGCGCTGCTTCCTCGCTGCATCCGAGCTTCTGAGCCATCTCGTCGTATGTGAGGTCATCAACGAAGCGAAGCCTTATCGCATCTCTTGACGCTTCGGAAAGTCCGTCGATCAGGTCATCGAACGCTCCGTCGTCGTAGGTCGGGTCGTCGGTGCGCTCAGGGATGCTCTCGACCAGAACCTCACCTTTGCGTTTCGAGTGGTGGTCGAAAGCGGTCGTGGTGGTGACTCGGAAGAGCCACGCCCGTAGGTGGTCGTCGTGCCGTAGGCGTGGATAGGAACGCAGGGCCTTCAGGAATGCGTCCTGCAGAACGTCCTCCGCGGCCCCCTCACCCGCCAGCCTCTTGGCGTGGCGGAGAAGTTCGGCTCCGTGAGCCTCGATCAAAGTCCAGAATGGGGGTAGAGACATCTCGATGATCGTCACGCACCGTACAACCAACTTCGACGGCGATCTGTGAGCGAGAGGAACAGATTGTCCACGCAGCGCGATAGCTACACCACCGGTCTGTTCACGGCCGTCATGCGCGGTTTCCGACGTCGTTGCCCTCGCTGCGGGAAAGGCAAAGGCATTTAAGAGCTACTTCAAGATGAAGGACCGGTGCGATGTGTGCGGTCTCGATTTCTACCGCGAAGAGGGTTACTGGGTCGGCGCGATGGTCATCAACATCGCCGCTTGCGAGATCTGGTTCTTCCTTTTCTTCCTGGGCACTCTGCTGGCGACGGCTCCCGATATCAAATGGTCGATCATCCTCGTGGCGGCACTCGTCACCAATGGACTTCTCCCGGTCCTCTTCTATCCCCACAGCAAGACCGTGTGGATGGCCATCGACCGTCATTTCCATCGCGAGAGCCCCAACGAAGCCTGACGCTCGCTATGCTGAGCCGGCAAGGGGGTGGAGATGGGCAAGAAGACCAAGATCGCGGGGTGGCGCAAGATCGCGGCCGCCGCGTGGGGACCTCCGAACGATCCGCAGATCTACGGCGACCTCGAGATCGACGCCACGAACCTGCTCGCGTTCATAGAAGAGGCCCGAGAGGTGACCGGTGTTGGACTGACCGTTACGACCATGGTCGGTAAGGCGATCGCCAAGGCTCTTGCCGAGAACCCCCAACTCAACGTGCGTCTCTACAAGAGCCACTTCCATCAGCGAGACACGGTCGACATCTTCTTCATCGTTTCGGCAGGAGGTGGGTCGGAGCTCTCGGGCGTGAAGGTGGAACGCACCGACGAGAAACCCGCCATAGATATAGCGCGAGAACTCCGCGATCGAGCTCAGAAGATCAAGGGTGGCGAAGACGCCGAACTCGGCAAGACCAAGAAGATGATCTCGAGCACGCCTCGCCGCCTGCTCAAGTGGTCCATCCGCTCGTCTGCATGGCTCACCTCGGACAGAGACATGGATCTGAAGAAGTACGGACTGCCGCGTCAGGCGTTCGGGTCGGCGATGATCACGTCAGTCGGCATGTTCGGTATCCAGCACGCATACGCTCCGCTGGCCACCTACTACCGCATCCCATTCCTCATCCTCGTAGGTGAGGTCGTGCAGAAACCGGTCGTATTGGATGGCGAGATCGTTGCCCGACCGATCCTCACCCTGAGCGCAACGATGGATCACCGCTACGTCGACGGCTACCACGCCGCCAAACTCTCACGTGTGACACGCGACTACCTAGAAGATCCGAAACGCTTCGAACCCGCCATCAAGTAACCGATCAGAGATCTGGCGGGGGCGGCGGTACCAAGCCTCTTTGCGCTAGGCGCGTTGCTGCTTTCGCCGTTGAGTCGTTTCCGTTGTGTAGGGCCCAGGCTCCTTGTTCGCAGAGCAGCGCGCATGCGTACGTGGTTCCGATACCCATCGCGATCGAGCGGGCGGCTCCTTGAAGTAGGTCGAGATCTCCGAGTCTGTCCTCGATGCGTTTCCTGATGGCGTCAACGGCAGTTCTCACCTGAGCGACCGTCTCCTGAAGCTCGGCGGCGTCTCCGGCCACACCGACAGCTCTTTCGATGTCACTCAACAGTGCTTCGATCGAGTCGGAAGTGGCCGCGGCCCTCAACAGATCGAGAGACAGCACGTTCGTGGTGCCTTCCCAGATCGGCAGGACGTGCGCGTTTCGAACGAGGGTGGGCATCCCCGAGTCCTCGCAGTAGCCAACGCCACCCAGAGCTTCCATCGCCTCGGCTGCTCCGGCGACAGCCCAACGAGCCGTGCAGAGTTTCATCACGGGCGTTAGTCCTCGAAGCAATGCTCCCTCGGCGTCGGACGCGGTTCCGTGCTCGACCTTCCCGGTCAACTGCGCGCACTTGATCGACAACGCGAGAGCAGCTTGATAGTCCACGGCAAGGTCCGCGAGGGTGGCTCGGTGTGCAGGCTGATCGATGAGCTTGCGACCGAAGACCTCTCGAACCTCAGCGAAGGCCGTCGCCCATGCCCAACCCCGCCCGAGAGCGGCGGCCGATGCGAGCGCATTGTGCAGCCGTGTGATGTTCAGCATCGTCGAGATCCGAGCAACACCTCTGCCGTCATCTACCGGGCCAACCGGGTGAGCGACTGCACCGACGAGTTCCAGTTCGGCGGTTGGCACAGGTCTAGTCCCCAGCTTCTCCTTCAATCGCCGAACCTGGATCGCGTTCGGCGAACCATCTTCGAGCGTCCGATGGATCCGGAACAACGCGAGTCCCTTCGATCCTTCGGGCGCGCCCTCAGGTCGAGCCAACGTCAGCGCCATCTCGGACGTGGTCGCCGAGGTGAACCACTTGGTTCCGTACAGCTTCCACACCCCGTCTTCGAGACGCGCGACCGTTGCAGTCCTGCCCACGTCCGATCCGCCGCCTGTCTCCGTCATCCATTGACCGCTCGTCCAAGCTCGTTCTGGATCGCGCGAGATAAGACGATCGGCAACTTCACGATCGGTGTCATCGCCGTAAAGCATGAGAGTGCGCGCAGCCGCGTCTGTCATCGCGATCGGACAGGAATAAAGAGCAGATGACGGGCTCCACAAGGCAACTAAAGCGGCCCACACCATGCGCGCCGCCTCTCCGAAGGGCTCGCTCTCGTAAGCCTGAGCAACGACTCCTCTTTCGACGCCTGCACGACCAAGCTCGAGATAACCGGGGGACACGCGGATCTCATCGATGCGCGCTCCCCAGGCGGAGTAGTTGGTGACGCGAGGAGGATCGAACTCGGTACTTAACGCCAACTTCAGCGTCGCAGGATCAGTTGCCCATGCACCGCACTCGGCGAGAAGACCCTCAGCTTTGGAGTAAGCCTCTTCGCCCAGATAGAAACGCATGGTCTCTTGCAAGATCCGGTCGGACGCCCACGCGTCGGGGACCTTCGGTGTTGGCTGGATGAAGGTGTCCATGATGAACAGCTTAGACTCGCCGCTATGCCTGATGTAGCTATTGAGGTCAAGGGACTGCGGAAGTCTTACGGTGATTTCGAAGCCGTGAAAGGCATCGACCTCCATGTTGCCGAGGGCGAAGTCTTTGCTCTGCTTGGGCCGAACGGGGCCGGAAAGACCACCACCGTCGAGGTCCTCGAGGGTTACCGCAAGCGCAACGCCGGCGAAGTTCAGGTGCTGGGGTTCGACCCAGGCAAGAACGAAAGAGCGTTCAAGGAACGGATCGGGATCGTTCTGCAGGAGACCGGTGTCGAACGCTTCCTCACCGTCGCCGAAGCGATCGAGCTCTACCGTGGTTACTACCCCCACCCACGAGAAGTGGATGAGATCATCGAGATCGTCGGTCTTCAGGAGAAGCGTGACGAGCGGATCGTGAAGCTTTCCGGAGGCCAACAGCGGCGTCTCGACGTTGCAGTTGGCCTGGCAGGCGACCCTGACCTCTTGTTCCTCGATGAGCCCACAACGGGTTTCGATCCATCCGCACGCCGGAACGCCTGGGAGATGATTCGAAATCTCAAGGCACTGGGGAAGACAGTCATGCTCACGACCCACTACATGGATGAGGCTCAGAACCTCGCCGATCGGGTTGCGATCATCGTGGGCGGAAAGATAATCGCCGAGGGACCTCCCGACCGACTGATAGAGGCTGACACCAGCACCATCATCAGATTCCACAAGCCATCGGTGGACCCACCGGCATCGATCTCCTTCGTAACAGATGAGGCCGGACGTTACGAGATCGTCACTGACGAGCCCATCCGGCTGCTCAACGAACTGACCGCCTGGGCACTTCATGCAAACGTCGACTTGGAGGGGCTGACTGTGGCGCGCCCCACGCTTGAAGACGTCTACCTGCAGCTGACCAAAGTTGGTGAGCCGGAATGAAAGCGGGTGCCTTAAGAGAGTTCCTGTTCGAGAACAAGGCTTTCTGGCGCAATCCGGCCGCAGCCTTCTTTACCTTCGCTTTTCCATTGATGTTCTTGTTCCTGTTTCCCACCATCTTCGGCGGTGACCAAGAGATCCCCCTCAACGGGAGGTTGATCAGCGGAGAGACTTTCTACGTTCCAGCCATCGGCGTATTCGCCATCATCACGGCTACCTACACGAACAATGCGATGACACTCACGTTCGCTCGTGAGGAAGGCGTACTGAAAAGGAAGCGAGGCACTCCGCTACCCGCGCGGACTTACATGGCCGGACGCATCCTCCATTCGATGTTCGTAACAGCGTTGTTGGTATTCATCACCGTGTTGGCGGGCAAGTTCTTCTTCGATGTAGCGCTTCCCACTGACACGCTGACCGCCTTCATCACGACCGTTCTGGTGGGCGCCTTCGCATTCTGTGCTCTGGGGATCGCAGTCACCGGAGCTATCCCAAACGTTGATGCGGCGCCCGCAGTCGTCAATGCTTCCATCCTGCCGCTCATGTTCATCTCGAACGTATTCATCCCCACAGCGAACGCGCCTGAGTGGCTCACATCGGTATCGAAGGTGTTCCCCATCTATCACTTCACTGAAGCGATGTTCTCGTCCTTCTTGGGGATCGGGGGCGACAATGGATTCGAATGGGGTTCGCTAGGGATGCTCGCTCTCTGGGGAACCGCTGGAGTGCTGATCGCGGTCAAGACGTTCAGATGGGAACCGAAACGCTGAGTTCAACGCCCACAACTCGAACCGGTCCTGAGGTTACAGACGACGAGATCGTCTTTAGGTTCCCAGACCCCGACGGCGAGCTCGCGCAGGTTCGTCTCTATCAAGAGATCCGAAGGCCGCGCAACGGCCCTGACCTCGACTACGACTCCGAGGCCGGCACGTGGATCCATCGATTCCCGCGGCCAGATGCCGATCGCATGGAATACCTGTTCGAGATCGTCCACAAGGACGGCTCCTCCGAGCTGCTCCAGGACCCGAACAATGAGGTGCATTCGCCCGGAGCGTTCGGAGATAAATCCGTCGTCGAGTTCCCGGGTTACGCGGAACCGTCGTGGCTCCACGCCGACGCGGCCCCCGACGGGCACGAAACGACTTTCGGGCTCCGATGTCGACCCGTGAAGGACCAACTCCCCACCATCTTGTGGTCACCACCCGGCGCTGACCCCGAGGAGCCACTTCCGCTGTTGATCGTTCACGACGGACCTGAATACGCAAAGATCGCGGGACTCACCGTGTTCTTCGACCGTGGGTTAGCAGCCGGTTCGCTCCCCCGGTTCCGAGCTGCCCTTGTCGGCCCCGTCGACCGCGACCAGATCTATTCGGCCTCGGCTTCGTACGCGCGGTCTCTTACGCACGAGATCATCCCTGCTCTGCTCGAGCGGGCACCGACTCCTCCTGGTCGGAACATGAGGATAGGTATGGGCGCTAGCCTCGGCGCGCTCGCCATGCTCCACGTTCATCGGCGGAGCCCTGCGAGCTTCGGCGCTCTTTTCATACAATCGGGAAGCTTCTTCCGGATGCGCTTCGACAAGCAGGAGTCGGGATTCGTCAGATTCAAACGCATCAGCCGGTTCGTGGGAGAAGTTCTAACCGCCGAAGAATGGGCACACCCCATAAAGGTGACAATGACCTGCGGAACGATCGAGGAGAACCTGAAGAACAACAGAGCTGTCGAGCAAGCGCTGCGACGTCAGGGATACGACGCACGGTTGACGGCCAATCGTGATGGACACAACTGGGTGGGTTGGCGAGACACGTTCGACCCTCACCTGACCGAACTTCTGAACGGGATGTGGAGATGAACAGACACCACCATTCGATCCCGGCCCCCGCCTTGGGGGGAAGCGGCGACGTCATCGAGTACGGCCACTGGGGACGCCCGATGCTCGTTTTCCCGTCAGAACAAGGAGCTCCGTGGGACTACGAGAACAACGGGATGATCGGCGTACTTTCGGAGCTGATCGAGGGTGGCAGGCTGAAGGTCTACTGCGTCGAGAGCTTCGATAAAGGAACATGGGTCGACCATTCGATCCCCCTCGAAGAGCGAGCCAGACGCCACGGCCTCTATGAAGACTGGATCGTGAACCAGGTCGCTCCGTTCATCGCGCATGAAGCGGGCGGCCAACAGGAGATCATCCTGACGGGGTCGAGTTTCGGCGCCTACCACGCTGCGAATTTCTGTTTGAAGCATCCCGACCTGTTCCCCCTCGCTATCTGTCTCTCCGGCGTCTACGACGTGGGGCACTTGGGGTGGGGCGAGAAGGGTGAGTCCGTCTACTTCAACAATCCGATGGACTACCTCGTTCACATGAACGGCGACCATCTCGACTGGGTGCGTTCGGCGGCGAATCTCGTGGTGGTCGTGGGTCAAGGGTCTTGGGAGGACACGACGGGGGCTCTTCAGTCGACACAGGCCTTCGCCTCACTGTTGGCGTCTAAGGGGATCTCTCACGAGCTCGATATGTGGGGCCACGACGTTCCCCACGACTGGCCATCATGGCGGCGCCAGATAGCGCATCATCTACCTAGGTTTGTGTAGAGGGAGGCGGAAGTGGCGAACAACCACCTGATCGGATTGGTGCTGGGAACAGAGGAGGACTGGTCCTCTGCCTTCGAGGCGATCGTGAGACGACTGAACCAGCCGATCTCGTTCGAAGGAGACGACCACACTTTCGAGACCGAGCGCGTCACATACCACCCGTTCAATCTACGAGACGTCCCCCGCCACGCCGTAGTGATCGATCGCTTGGCGCACTGGTACACGTTGTCGCGCGAGTGGTTGAAGAAGGTTGCGCTGATGGACGACGTATATCTGCTCAATAATCCCTTCACATTCCAGGCGATGACGAAGCATTCTGCCTACTCCGCGATGATGCGCCTCGGCTTGAAGGTTCCAGACACCTGGATGGTTCCGCACAAAGTTCCGCCAGACGATCCGCGCTGGCCCGACACCTCTCGTAAGTACAACCTCCCGTTCGACCTCGGCGAGGTTGGTGAACATGTCGGTTACCCATTGTTCATGAAGCCGTTCGACGGTGGAGCTTGGGTGGGAGTAACGAGGGTTAAGGACCCCAACGAACTTGCCGTCCAGTACGACGAGTCCGGCGAACGCTTGATGCACCTGCAGGCCAGCGTCGAGAACTTCGACGTATTCGCCCGGTCTCTATCGATCGGAGCGGAAACGATGGTGATGAACTTCGATGCCGATCGACCCATGTACGACCGCTATCAGGTTAGCCATGGATTCCTCGATCCCGAGGTCGGGCTTGAAGTCGTGACCATCGGCAAATTGATCAACGCTTTCTTCCGTTGGGAGTTCAACTCGTGCGAGACGTTGGTCAAAGGCACGGAGGTCTATCCGATCGATTACGCGAACGCGGCCCCCGACCTAGCGCTAACATCTTTGCACTACTACTTCCCGTGGGCGATCAAGACGCTGGCGAAGTGGACCATCTTCTGCGCCGTAACCGATAGGAAGATCCGCGTCGACCAAGACATGCATGCCTACTTCGAGATCGGTGACGACGACAGCCTTAGCTACTCCGACAAGATCACTCGCTATCGTCATCTCGCTGAGAACTACTTCGAGACCGAGCGATACTACGAGTTCTGCGCAAAGCATCTACCCGAGATAGATGAGGCGATGGAGGAATACATAGGGAGCTCGGAATTCGACGGATTGCTGGTGGACACAGTCCAAACGACCTTCCCCACCCATGAGCACGAGAAGTTCACAGCTCACTACAGGGGACTACTAGCCGCCTGGGTAGCCGACCAATAGCGTCTTAGATGCGCCGGAGAGTCGACCATTCGTCGTTCAAGCAGGAGGCTTCCAAGAGATAACTCTTGTTGCCTCCGAAGTGATCCTTGTCAGAAAACGCGAACGAGGGCATCGCTTTCGTTCTGTAGCTTCCCTTCTCAACCTTGCTGATGAAGGTCTTGCGGTCGAGATCTCGGCCAACATCCACGAGCATCCGGTGAAGCTGGCGAGCGGCCGCCCACCCCATCCAGCTCACCATGTCTCCGCCTTGAGCCTCCGGGTAGATCGCCGTCATCGCAGCTGAGTAATCGGTGTCGTACTCGTTGCGATCCTCGAATGCCGGAACGGGCGAGGTCGCGAGCGCTCCGTCATAACCATCGCCGAAGTTACAGAGGATGCCAACACTGTCGTCATCCAAGAGGCCCGAGAAGCCAGCTGTCACCCACGGATCTGTGCGGGATGTGCAACCCCATAGGTACAAATTCTTACAAAAAAACGTTAGTAGTCGATGTTGGAGAGTTGGGAGAGTTTGTCTCGGTGGTGGAAGGCGTCTATCACTCGGACCGTTCCGGAGAGCGAGCGCATGACGATGCTCTGGGTGATAGCGCTCTCGCCACGGTAGCGAACACCGTTGATGAGATCGCCGTCGGTGATGCCCGTCGCGGCGAAGAACACGTTGCTGCCCCAAACGAGGTCCTCGACATGCAAGGTCTTGTCGAGGTCGTAACCGGCATCGAGCGCAGCCTTGCGCTCTTCGTCGTTACGCGGCCACAGTTTGCTCTGCAGAACACCACCGAGGCATTTGATGGCGCAGGCCGCGATGACACCTTCCGGGGTGCCCCCGATACCGACGAGCATGTCGACGGCGGATAGATCGCGAGCGGCAGCGATAGCTCCTGCGACATCCCCATCGCTGATGAATCGGATACGGGCGCCGGCCTCGCGGATCTCTTTGATCATCGTTTCGTGACGTTCGCGATCGAGGATCGTGACAGTGAGATCCTCCACACGGTCGCCTCGAGCCTTCGCGAGGCGCTTGAGATTCTCGGTTACGCCTGCTTCGAGTTCGATGACGTCGGCGCCTTCTTTACCCGTCGCGATCTTCTCCATGTAGACGCAAGGCCCGGGATCGAACATGGTTCCTCGCTCGGCTAGAGCGATGACCGACAAAGCACCGTTCATACCTTTGCTGGTTAGGGTCGTTCCATCGATCGGATCAACCGCGATATCCACGCTTGGGGGGTCTCCGGTGCCGATCTCTTCACCGTTGTAGAGCATCGGAGCGTTGTCCTTCTCGCCCTCCCCGATCACGACGACACCGTCCATCGTCAGCGTGTTCATCAGCAGACGCATGGCATCGACGGCTGCGCCGTCCGCAGCGTTCTTGTCGCCACGCCCCATCCACTTGGCTGCAGCGAGGGCCGCTGCCTCCGTCACCCGTACGAGGTCCAGCGCGAGGTTCCTGTCGGGGTGCGGCTTGAAGCTCTCCGGCATCGTTGCCTCCGTGGGTGGTGGGTTCGCTAGATGGCTCTGAGGTTACCCGCGGGCCGGGATTCCTACTGAGGTGAGGTGCAAAAAGCGCACTTCCTAGCCCCTTCCGGGATGTTGCTGAGGCACTCTCGGCATTGCTTGGTGGGTTGCTGGACCTCGGGCTCGGTCTTGAAGCGTTCCATCAGCAGGTTGACGGGCTTCACCACGAAGAAGAAGACCGCGGCAGCTACGATCAGCAGGGAGATAAGGGCGTTGAGAAACGTCCCGTACTTGATCTCACTGCCACCGACCGTCCACACCAACTCTTTGAAGTTGGGGGCGCTCCCCGGGATCGAGATGATCGGCGTGATCACATCCTTGACAAGCGATGAGATCACGAGGCCGAAGGCAGCACCGATCACCACACCAACTGCTAGATCCACCACATTGCCCCGGAGAACGAATGTTCTGAATTCTTTGAGCACGCTTCCCTCCTAGATCGAGCTCCTCGCCGCATGAAAGAGGCCCTCGTTCTCACGAGGGCCTCTCAAAACGTAACGCTTTTCCTGCTAGCAGCTAGGAAGCGGGAACAGGCAGCGCGTCTTACGAACCTTGTCGGGGTGCCTCAGCATCAGATCGCCCGACTTCTGCTTCATGAAGATCGGATGACCGACGGGGTTAGGTCCGCCGAGCGGGTTGGGAAGCGTCGTGTCGCCGGACACGATGAAGAGGTTGCCCTTGTGATCGAAGTTGATGGTGAAGAAGTCGCCCAGGCGACGGTCGCCACCTTCGAAGTTTGTCGATGCATTGCAGGCGGTTCCATCCAAGCAGATCTTGCCGATGTGGATCGCGCGCCCGGAAGCGTTCGCGACTTCGAACTGGGGCTCGATGAACCTCTTCGAACCGTCCGAACAGGTAACCGTTGATCCATGAGCATTGGTTGTGTATGCCGCGTAGATGAAGAACTTGTCGGGGTCGCTCGGGTGGTTCTGATACCACGTGATCGCCACCCTCCCGTCGTCACCGGCGACGATCCACGGCCACATCGCGTCGCCCTTGACCATCGGAACGTCGACCGGCTTGGCCGCCCATTCCTTCGTCTCACGGTTGAAGTAGTTGAAAGTCACGGTTCCATCGGCAGTCGTGTCGTTACTACCGCCATAGCCACCGGCGTTAGCCGCATAGACCCAACCCGAGCGGTCGGCGGCGATCGCTCCGAAGAACTGGGTTGAAGAACCGAGGGGCGCGGGGTAACTCTTCCAAGTCGCTCCGTCGTCCTTGCTGATCGCGACGCCACCCTCATCCATGGGACCGAGCAAACCCGTTTCTGGGTTGAGGGGGTCACTGACCAACTTTCCATCGGCGGGAAAGCTCGTGGTCACCAACGAGTACGTGAGTCCACCGTCGGTCGATCTCCAGAGTTGCTTCGGAAGGTTCACATACAAGAAGACCTCGTCTTCGAGCTGTCCCGTTACCCATGGGCGGTCTCCGGAAGCTGCAACCGGGTTTGCCTGGGGCCACGACTGGCCGTCGTCGGGGCTCGAGAACACTGCAACATTGGCGAGGTTGATCTCGACGTTGTAGATGCGGCCCGCTCGATCCATCGTGAGGTCGGGGTCTGAGAAGCCCGAAGAGGTCGGTGAATGAGGGCCTTCCTCCTGACCGGCCGTCCCGACGTACTTCCACGACTTGCCGCCGTCGTCACTGCGCCAGTTGAGGGTTTGGTTCGAGTAACCGAGAAGGAAGTCCCCCATCCCCGGCAATGCCTCGGGATCCTTGTAGAGGTGTGTCGAGCCTGCGTGTGCCGAAACGATGAGGGACCCGTCTTGCGCAACGATGCTGACGGGCTCTCCTCCGGCACGGCGCTTGTCGATGAAGGAAGGCTTGGAGAAGCTCAACGGTTTGGGCTTTACCGAAGGACACTGCACCGGCTCGGATCTGGCGGCGCCAGCCACCGGGAGCAATGCAGCGGCAACAGCTAGAGCGGCAAGAACCTTCGGTCCCCTCATATGGAGCAACCTTCCTTCCGGCCTCGTCGGCCTTGCGAAACACCTGGGTATCAGGCGATTTCTCCCCCGCCTGGCAGCTTCCTGCCTGGAAAAAGCTCACAGGTCTAGACGCAGGGCCCAAAACGGGACCTATCGCTCTACCCGAATCGGACTTATAGCCCTTCCCGTAGGGGGGCTAGCTTGAATAGGCTAGTCCCGCACGGTCTGCGGTTGAAGGCGCTCTCTCCTAGATTCTTGCATTCTCTCCCATAATTTCTCAGGTATAGGCGTACATCGCCGATAAATGGGACATGTCACGTATACAAAGGCTTACTACTGTTGCTTGTGTTGTTGGGCTCATCGGCTTAGTTCCGGCTCAACAGACATCTGCTGCCCAGGCACGGGTCCCCGGGTGGGCCAAGCCGGCGGTCGGCTATCTCGTTGAGCAAGGGCTCCTGGATCGCAAGACCTTCAAGCCGAACTCCCCCATGGCCCGTAAGGACTTCAAAGCACTGATCAAGGCGGCCTTCGGAGGCGGGTTCTCACGCACCCAGGGTGACGTGACGGCAGGAGAGGTCGGGGCAACTCTGGTTCGGGCGCTAGATCGCTCGGACGTAGCCGACATGCTCAACTCTGCCCAGTCTCCCGATGGCTGGGATCCAGAGGTCCCCAGCCGCTTCGGTACCGAGGTCGTGTCTCGCGAGCTCGGCCTTCGTCACGATCGCCCCACCGATGAGGAATCGATGGAGTCGGCGGCCGACGACAAGATGCGGCAGGCAGACGTCGTGTGGGCGGTCTGGAAAGCGATGACGGCTCCCAGCACCTACTCGGCAGATGCTCTTTCCGGGTTCAGTCTCGACAATTACGACCCAACCAGACGCAAGGTCGTGAAGTTCGCCCTTTCACTCGCCGGCACGCCGTACATCTGGGGCGGCGAGTGGGTCCGCTCGACGCCGGATGGCTATCCATACGGCGCGCAGCCTGCAGGAGGGGTCGACTGCTCGGGATTCGTTTGGTACGTGCTCCAGGCGAGGTCCACCAGCTATTCGCCGATCGGTCGTAAGTACGACGGATGGTCGATACCTGAACGGTCTTCGTCCGAGATGGCCAAAGGCACAGCAAAGAACCAGCGCCTCAAGTACCCGGACCTCAAGCCCGGCGACATCCTCCTGTTCGCTCCCAACGGCAAAGAGTCGAAAGGCGCGGGAGGTCTACCACGCTGGTATCTATCTCGGCCGGGGTTGGATGGTTCATTCATCCGGATCACGAGCGGGCGTCAGCGTTGCATCGATAGCTCAGGGTTCCTACTGGAACGGCCAACTGATCTTCGGCCGGCGCGTCATAACCGAGAAGGACGCTTAGCGACTCCTCAGTCGTGCACGAAGACGTAGGTGCCGACCGGGTTGCGATCGTAGAACGCCTTACTCAGGTACATCGGGATACGCACGCATCCGTGACTTGCCGGATAAGTAGGAACGCTAGGGCTCCCGTGGATCGCGTAGCCGCCGATGAAATAGTTGGGGTCGTACAGCGTCCCTAGGTCTCCTTCGCGCTTTCCCGGGATCTTGCGCAGGATCTTGAAGTCACCTCGGGGTGTGTGCGCTTTGCGCTGCTCACCGTCTTGCTCGTAGAACTCTTCGTTCCCGGTCGATACCGGCAAGATGTGGATCACTCGGCGCTTGCGAACCTCGACCAGTATCTGCTTCGTGATGTCTACATCGATGAAGTTCCGCGGCCCCCGGTCCGGGGTCCGCGGACGCTGAGACTTAGCTATATCCAGCATCTGCGCGACCGTAACGACTCCATCACGGGTAAGTCCGTGGTACTTCTCGTACGCATAGACGGCCTGAAGGGTTGCGTAACCGAACTCACCATCGGTTCCCCCGGCCGGATAGGTCGTTTCCTTCAGGCGCTTCTGGAGGTAAGACACCTCGGAGCCGGACGAGCCCGACTGCAGGGTCACGTCCCAACGGACCGCATGTGAGTTGAGCAACGAATCAACGGTGCGGAATCCGAAGCCCTTGGACTTTAGACCGTTGATGATCTTTCCCAGGGCCTTGCGATGACTAGCGCGCCACGGCTCGAGCGAATAGATCCCTCCCGCTTGGGCGTGATTGACAACCTTGTCCACCACCGAGCTGGCCGCGCCGCCTCCCGAGCGATACGTCCAACGAACGGATCTGTATCCCATCGAACCGGCCACACGCAGTACTTCGATGTCCCGCTCACCCTTGGGAGCTCGGAGGAATGGAGCCGGTGATGACCCAACAGCTTCCAAAGAGGACTGGGCGCGGGTGATCGACGCTCTTAGTTCCGTCTCTGTAAGTGTCGTGAATGGGTCGTCGCTGTAGCCCCTGTTCCCTAGAACGTGGCCGGCATCGACGATCGCCTCCGCTTTCTCGGAGTGGTGATCGACCCAGGATCCCGAGATGAAGAAGGTGGCTTTTGCGTTCTTGTCGTCCAGTGTTTGGAGGATCTCCGCTAGGTGCTTGGCCTTCATCTGACCGTCGAACGTCAGCATCACGATCCGAGCCCGCGGTCCGATAACCCACTCAGACGGGGGGAATGAGGCGGAAGCGATCGGTGCCGATGCGACTACCCAAGACATGGCCAGGGCCAGAACGGCAACGCTGGCAGAAACTCTTCTCATCGGTGAGGGAGTCTAGCGGCTCGCTCTAGATACCTCGACCGCTTCAGCTTGAGTCGGGCTCGCGACTGCGGGGAGGGAGAGAACGAAGCGAGCTCCGATGAACGGATCCTCGGTCGCAACCTCAACAGTGAGGTCGCCACCCAGATCCAGAGCGAACCGTCGAGCGATGTAGAGACCAAGTCCCGTTCCAGGAACGGCCGATACGCCTGGGTCTGCTACCCGACGGAAACGATCGAAGATCTTCTCCTCCATCCCCTTGGGGATGCCATCCCCCTGATCCAGCACCTCAACGAGGAGGGTGTCACCGGTAAGCGCGGCGCGAACGAGAACAGGAGACTTCTTGGGCGAGTACTTACAAGCATTCTCGAACAGGTTTCGCAAGATGTGATGTACGCGGAAGTGGTCGGTGATGATCCCGGTCCCATGCTCCGCTTCTATGTCGAGCCTTTCTTCAGCATCGCATGCCTCGGCTGCATCCCGGATGAGATCGACCACCCCCATATAGGTCGGCTTACCGCCGATCTCGCCTGCTTCCATCCTCGACACCAGTAACAACGTGTCAACGATCCGCGCTAGACGATCGCAATGACGCACCATCACCTCGAGGAAGCTAGATCGCTCCTCGATAGAGAGCACGTCTTCGCGCGCCAACAAGGTCTGGGCGTACCCCTTGATCGAGGTAAGAGGTGTTCGCAGCTCATGCGAAACAGTTGCGATGAAATCGTCCTTCAGTTGATCAGCCTCACGAAGTCTCTCGAGGGCAGCTCTTTCGAGATCGGCCAAACGAGCGCGTTCGATGACGATCGCCATCTGCCGTCCGAGAGTGTTCAGAACACGGAAGTCACCATCGGTGAACGCATCGGGTCGTGGGCTTTCCGCATTGAGAACGCCGATCACCTTGGTGCCCGAGAAGAGAGGAACGCACATCTCCGATCGCGTTTCACTAACGAGGTCGAGGTAATCGGGATCGGCGGTCACGTCGCAAGCCAGGCGACCCTCACCTAGCTTCGCGACGGTTCCGATGATTCCCTCTCCCGGGGTGAACGCCACAACGGTCGAATGGAGCGGATACCCGTAATAAGCCCTCGTATAGAGAAGCCCATCTTCCGCGTAAAGGACGACCGCGAGGGATTCCCATCCCATGCGAGCGCTGATCTCCTTGATCATCGAGTGGAGGGCAGCGTCAAGGTCACTCGCCGATGCGACCCCTGCCATCACAACAGCGGAAACGGCTTGAAGTTCGGCCCGCGTTTTCCGTTCTTCTTCGGCACGCCCCTCCGCGGACACACGCAGTTCCAAGGTTTCCATCGCTGCCGCGATCCCATCGGCCAGCGGGACAAGGATCGCAAGGTCGCGATCGCCGAACCTGCGACTCGCGGACTCAAGGTTCAGAACACCTAGAACGCGACCCTTGAAACGGAGCGGAACCGAGATCATCGACTTGATGTCTGGGATCCAACTGACGTAGCGCTCCTCCTTCCGAACGTCCGGTACGACGATCGGCTCGCCGGCCGTGAAGGAGGCACCGACAACGCCTTCGTCCGGCTCTAGAACCTGAGTAGTCGATCTTGGGAACCCATAAACGGCTGCCGGCCGAAGGCGTCCATCCGGCGTGGGCATAACCACAGCGCATGCCTCGGCTTTGAAAAGGATCGCCAACCGCCTCGCCATGCCGGCCAGCGCCTCCACCGAATCGGCCGATGACAGGGCCGAAGAAACGATCTTCGAAGCGGTCTGCATCGTTGAGGCAAGACGACGCTCTGCTCGACGAGAAACGAGGACGAAGGAAACAGCGCCGGCCGCGCCGATGATGAAGAGCAGTCCGAGCAGTTCCAAAAGGGAGCGTTCGTCGAGCATTCCCAGATCCGACCGTCGGTGGCCCCAGGCCGATCCTGAAGTCTTGGCTAGAGCCTACCCACTACTCAGATGCCTGATCCCTGTCTCTTTGACGCAATCGGAGGCGTAGCAGCGCGAACCCGCCTATCAGTGTCACGAACACAAGGAAGGCCCAGGGGGTCGACGCGCCCGAGCTCGGATCCTCGGATGTCGCGGCGGGACCGGTGCCGGCAGACGCTTCCTCGCTTCCGGAGGGTGCGGGTGTTGGATCGTCGCTCGGAGGCTCCCTCTTCTCTTTGAGAGCGATCAGCCTCACCGCGGTTGGGGTCGAGTAGTAGAGACCCTTCGGCCCCCAAGCGACGGCGATAACCGGTTCATCGGATCTCAAGAAGATCTCGTCACGCGTTGCCTCATCTCTCGTAGCGTTGAGCTCGACCCAGTGGATCGTCGCTTCGCCGAAAGCCCCGAAGAAAAGGTCACCTCGATATCTCGCCGGTGCATCCTGAGAAGCGAAGGCGATCCCCGTAGGAACGATGATCGCCTCGTAAGCAAGAACTGGATCGATGCAGTCGCCGCAACCAGGGCCGCTCACATCGGGCCAGCCGAAGTTGCCTCCCTCCACTACGTGGTTCACCTCGTCGAAAGACGACGGGCCGTTCTCGGTTACCCAGATGTCCTCAGAGTCCGGATCCGATGCGATCCCGAATGGATTCCGCAACCCGAGAGCAAATGTCGGCGACCCATCGAACGGATTGTCTTCGGGCACCGAACCGTCTGGGTTGTAGCGATAGACCTTTCCGCCGAGGGCCCGCGGGTCCTGAGATCGATCGCTCTCATGGGTTTCGCCGTTACTCACGTAGAGCTTGCCGTCGCTCCCGAAGACCACGCCGCCGCCGTTGTGATACAGCGCCGCCGGCAGACCGGTGATCACGCGAGCCGGAGCGCCTCCATCGAGTGGGACGCGCCACACTGAGTTAGTCGATCCGTCAGATTCGGTCGCGAACGCGTAGACCGCCGGATCCACCTCGACATCAGGGGGAACGGCTATGCCCAGGAGACCCGTTTCGCCCGAGATCACCGTTGGGATCTCGGCCAGGGGAGTTTCCTCAAGGCGTTGCCCGTCAACGATGCGTATGCGTCCGGGGCGTTCGGTGACTACCATGCGGCCGTCAGGGAGGAAAGCGATCCCCGCCGGAAACTCCAAACCGTCAACAACGGTCAGCGGATCTGGAGCAGCATTAGCCGAAGGAAGGAAGCACCCCGCAACGAGCGCGGAGACGACCCCGAGCGGAAGCCACCACTTACTCCTCGTCGGCGTCCTTATCCTTCTTGCCATTGCCTTTGCCGTCGGCTTCCTCGGTCGGCGAAGCATCAGGGGCAGGAGACGCGGTCGGCGCGGGGCTCGCAGTTGACGGCGGTTGGAAGGGACTGTCGGCTTCCTTCGGGCATTCCTGGCCGGATTCGGGGCCATCGCCTGCGAAAGCCTTGACGTACTCGTCGATCGTTGCCTTGTCGAACTCGTCGAGGGTCATCAATCGGCTCCACGACGAAACGGCGATAGGCGTTTCCATCGAGGTATACGGAGCCGAGAACACATCTTTCTCTGATGCCTCGACGATCGCCTCGATGTTCTCGATCTGCTGAGGGTCGAGCGAAGGCAGGTATTGGATCCCGACGGCACCGTGTTCGAGCATGTGGACCTGGGTCTCGTTGGGAATCTCCGAGTCGTAGATGCCGCACGGGATAACCCCTTGGGCGTGTTCTCCCGACACCGGTGGAGACGTTTCGTAGGTCACCGTTGAGTTGGTGTGCTGATTCGTTCCTGCCGTCGATTGCTGTGCGATCGCGTGGCCGTTGATCTCTGTCGGCTTGCTGCCGCGAAGGAAGATGAACCAGAAGAGGGACAGAACGACGAACGCGAAGATGCCCATACGCACGAACCGTTCACGCTGTTGCTTCTTGCGACGCTTCGCCTCGGCTTCGAGCTTTGCAGCGCGGCGCGCGTCGAGGCGTCGTTGCCGCACCTCTTGCCTGTTGACCCCTTGGGGACCGCCGGTAGGCGACTTGCTCCTGGAACTCTTCTTCTTAGCCATAACGGGCAAGAGGCTATCGTGAACGCCCAATGAACCTGACAACCACTCCCCAGCTCGACCAATGGACAGGATGGGAGGCCATCCTTTTCTGGTCGCTGCTGACCAGCGCCGTCCTCGTCTTCGGTTATCGCATCTATCGGCTAAGCAAAGGAGGGCCGATGGCGGACGTCGTCGGTGGCGCGGTGCTGGCCATACTTCTGATCCTGAGCGCGATCTTCGTCGGCCAAGGTGCCGGGTGGGTGCGCTGGCCAGCTTTCGCCTATGCGCTTCTGTTCGGTCTAGTAGTGATGCCCGTGTGGACGCTCGGTGTTTATCTTCCCTCGCGACCCGGGGCAGGCGACCACGTGGTCATCGGCCTCTATTGGGCGTCGCTGGTGTCGATCGGAGTAGCCGCACTCCTCGTCTAACCCCCGATTCTGCGTAGGAATTCGGTCGTATAGCGACACTTTCTCGACACTGATTCCGCCGGAGCGGTCCGTCTAAGCTGGGGCAGGAACAGGCACATCTGTGAAGATGGAACCGACATGACGCATGACTCCGTACAGAACCCCTTCTCCACAACGGAGGGAGCGGCTCGATACCGAAGCGGTCGACTATTCCACCACCCGGGCGCCCTGGACCGAGTCTTCGAAATGATCGGCCAGAACGAAGTTCGCACGGCTCTCGATGTGGCTTGCGGGACCGGCCTCTCGACCATCGCACTGACTGATCGCGCTGTTCTGGTGGTGGGCGTGGACTCGGTCGCGGCGATGGTGCATCTCGTCAAGCCCGAGGACAACACTCTCTTCACGCTTGCAAATGCCGAGGCGATACCGTTTTCGTCCAGCCACATTCGATCTACTCACGGTTTCGTCTGCAATCCATTGGTTCGATCAGCTAGCGTTCTTCGACGAGGCCGCTCGGGTTCTGGTGCCAGGCGGTTGGGTGGCGATCTACGACCATTTCTTCACGGGCTCGAGTGACGAGTCCTCGATCGACGCATGGCTCAGCGAACGCTATGCCTAGAGGTATCCGCCCCCCACGCGAGGGGCGATGGCACATGAACCGCTGGCGTCGCCAGATCGCTTCCTGGACCTCGGAGAATTCGAGTTCGAAGACCCCGTCTCCCTTACGCAGGACGAGTTGATCGCGTACTGGCTCTCGCAGAGCAACACCATCATTCCTTCGACCGAGGGACGTGAGACACAAGGTGAAACTGCAGCATGGCTTCGCCAAGAAACCGAGCAGTGGTTCGATCCACCGGCTACTCGCACATTTCGATTCCGCTCAGTCGGTCGTTGTTGGAGGTTCGGGATACAGCCATTTTCTTGATCCGACGGAGCGTCGGTTCCAACCCACGGCGGGGGGCGCGTTCAGGGATCTGTGCGTTGAAAGGGTCGTATAGCGACCTAATTCCGACGCAGAATCTAGCGTTCGGAGACGAGGCAGCCCCACTCATCTAGGCGACGAGCCAGTTCGTTCGCCGAGGTTTGGTACAGCAGAGCGAGCGCCATCAGGTCATCTTCTCGGATCGTGAGGACACGACCGTTGAAGTCGCCCCGCTGAACCTGGATAGCAGTGGCAAATCGGCTGATGGGATCCCGATCGGCAACGGGCACGTTGTCGAGGCTCTCCAGATCGAGGATCACTTTGCGGCGGCCTTCGAGATACCCGGGAGCGGTAGGAGATCCGTCGTCAGGGATGATCTCGGAGACGGGTACCCCGTAGAAATCGGCTAATTCGGCAAGTTTGGCAACGGTGACGTTGCGATCGCCTCGCTCATAGGCGCCCACTACGGCCGCCTTCCACTTGCCATCCGATGCCTGTTGGACGTCCTGGAGCGACTGGTTCTTCTGGATCCGGATCTTCCGAAGGCGCTCACCGAGCGCTTTCGCATAATCGTCACTGCTCACGTTGCGTGCTACCTCCGTTTGAGCCAAAAGCTGAGTCATATAGGTCCCACCCCCTTAGAGCACTCTTTTCGACACTCTCCGTCGGGAACCCTTCATACCCACTACTTAGCGTAACCAAATCTCGGGCATGGACGTTTTCGTCGGTCACGGTGGGTAACATTGGGCCCATGAGAGCACTCTGGAAGGGCGCAATCACCTTTGGCCTGATCACCATCCCCGTTCGCCTCTATCCGGCCGTGTCCGAGAAGGGCCTGAAGTTCAACATGCTTCACGGCGAGGACGGGGGTCGGATCAAGAACAAGCGCGAATGCTCCAAGTGCGGCAAAGAGGTGACCTGGGACGAGATCGTGAAGGGCTATGAATTCGCCAAGGATCAGTACGTCCAGTTCACAGAGGACGAGCTCGCATCTGTGGCGGTCGATTCGATCCACGCGATCGATGTTGTGAGCTTCGTCCCGCTCGAGCAGATCGACCCGATCTACTTCAACAAGACCTATTACGTCGCACCCGAACCGTCCGGCCTGAAGGCATACAAGCTTCTTGCAGATGCCTTAGAGGCAGAGGGCCAAGTTGGGATCGCAAAGGTCGCTCTCAGAGAGAAAGAGCATCTCGCGACGGTTCGGCTTAAAGACGACATCTTCGTCCTCGAGACCATGCACTGGCCGGACGAGATCCGCGAGCCCGAGTTCGAAGAGACCGATAAGAACGTCGAGATCCGCGATGCCGAGGTAAAGATGGCACGCCAACTCGTGCAACAACTTTCGAACGACTTCGATCCCGGCGCTTTCCAAGATGAGTACCGGACCGCGCTCGAGAAACTGGTCGAGCAGAAGGTCGAAGGCGAGGAGATAACCCTCGCGTCGCCACCGGAGGAAGAGCCAACCAAGGTCGTGGATCTGATGGAAGCTCTGAAGGCATCCGTCGAAGCCGCGAAGAAGAACAAGCCAGCAAAGTCAACAACGAAGAAAACGCCGGCCAAGAAGGCGGCTTCCAGCTAATCGATCTTCAGCGCATCACCAGGGGGCACTCTTAGTGGACAAAGTTTCGATAGATATCCCCGCGTCACCCGCCTATCTTCAGGTAGTGCGGCTGATCGCCGCAGGCTTGGCCTCAAGACTTGGTTTCACGATCGACGAGATCGAGGACCTCAAGATCGCGGTCGACGAACTCTGCGCGTACCTGACCGGGACACAGGGCCGCGAAGGCTCACTGATCATCGACTTCCTCGTGGACGGTGATCGGATCGAGATAAATGGACGGGGCGACCTCTCCCCCGGTCAGAAGGTTCGGACGGACCTAACAGAACTCTCGAAGATGATCCTCGGCACCGTCGTTGACGACGCGCATCTCGAGCAACTCGACGGATCTCCGACCTTCTCACTTTCTAAGACGAAGTCGGCATGACCGAACGCATCGATCTCGAGAAAGAGGAGATCCGAGCGATCTTTCTCGCTTACCAGAAAGCGCCCGACGAAGCCACGAAGCTCGAGCACCGTGAACGACTGGTTACCCAATTCATCGGACTCGTCGAGTTCCTCGCCAGGCGGTTCCGCAACCGTGGTGAGCAGCTCGAGGATCTGGTGCAGGTTGGGACCATCGGCTTATTGAAGGCGATCGACCGTTTCGATCTCGAACGCGAGGTTGAATTCTCGACCTATGCGACACCAACGATCGTCGGCGAGCTGAAGCGCCATTTCAGGGACAAAGGCTGGGCGGTTCGGGTCCCCCGGCGCCTGCAGGAACTTCACCTGGAACTCACCAAGGTCGTAAGCACCCTGGGGCAAGAGATCGGCCGCTCGCCAACGCCTAAGGAGATCGCCGAGTATGCCGGTCTAACCGAGGAACAGGTTCTTGAAGGTCTCGAGATCGCGCAGGCTTACAACTTCGCGTCCCTCGATGCCCCCATCGAATCCGATGACGGTGGCGGCAAGACGACGTTCGCAGATCAACTCGGGGGTGAGGACGAGAACCTCGAGAATCTCGAGTACCGAGCCTCACTCGCGCCAGAGATGGAGAAGCTGCCGGAACGCGAGCGGAACATCCTCTATCTGAGGTTCTACAAAGGGTTGACACAGTCCGAGATCGCCGACCGCCTTGGGATCTCGCAGATGCACGTGTCCCGGCTCCTAAACCGGACGCTGATCAAACTCCGCGACGCCCTCGAAACCGAGTAACTCGGTCTACGAGCATCCAGCGGTGCCCTTCGCGGCAACCGAGATACTTCCAGCCTCAACCGAGAAACAGTCGTCGGTGCCGTCTGGCCATCGGAAACGGACCCGGGCGGACTCAGCAGCCCCCAATCCCATGTGGAGGTAACCCACCTCGGATTGCGCGTGGAAGCTCATCTCGTCGGTGAGGAATCGCCAGTAGGCACCTTGCGAAGTGACCACCCGAACGCGGGCTCCGTAGCCGAAGGGATTCGCGTCGTCGCCCTCGATCCTTAGACCTGCCCAGTTGGCGACGTTCATCGTGTTGCGGATCAGGGATGAGGGGCCGCGCGCAGTGAGATGCCCGTTGGTGACGAAGATGTCCACGCGTCCGTCCCTATCGAAGTCGGACACCGACACAGAATCGCCACTTCCGATCTCGTACCCCTCGGGACCCGGTTGGGTCCACTGAGTGAACTGCCTTCCGTCGTTGATGAAGAGCACATCCGGTTCGTTCTCCGCGCTCAGAGACGTGCCTCTCTCCGATCCCTGAACCAAGTAGAGGTCCAGATCGCCGTCGTTGTCGGCATCGAGCCATGCTCCGCTGCGACCCGATGACAGCGAGATCTCCTGCCACTCATAGAAGTTCCCGTTCTGGCTACGCCAGATGACGGCTCGTTGAGCATCGACGAGGACGAGGTCGATGTATCCATCACCATCGAAGTCGTCCCACGCACCTGAGAGCCAACCCTGGCCACTGACTCCCGGTAGATCGGCCTCGATGAAGGTTCCGCTGTCGTTGCGGTAGAAGATCGCTCCCTCTTCCCCGTGGCCGAGCACAAGGAGGTCGGGATCTCCATCGCTGTCGGCATCGGCCCAGGTTGAGTCCGTTGTAGCGAACTCTCTGCCGACGACTGAATCCACCTCGCTGAAGGTGCCGCCATCGTTCCTATAGAGCATGCTGGGATGACCACTTCGAACCTCGTTCCCGACGAAGACATCAAGATCCCCGTCCGAGTCGAAGTCGAACCAGTTCACCGTTCGGCCCCGGCCGAGTGCGTCCACGACACCGTAGCGGCCTGCCTGATCTGTGAACCCCGCGCCGTCCCACAGTAGGAGCTTGTTCGGCCCTTCGCCCTCGCCCTTCTGGGCGCCGGCAACACACAACAGATCGGGAGTGCCGTTCTCATCGGCCTCTCCCCAGGAACACGTGTGTCTGTCGTAGTACGTCCTGCCCTCGGGAAGTTCGACCAGCTCGTCATCTTCCAACGGGGAGAACGACCCGCTCGTGTTCAGGAGGACCCACGGGGCTCTCTTGTGTCGATTCACGAGCAGCTCTGGGAAGCCATCAGCATTCATGTCTGCCCAGTTCGAGCCCCATGTTGGCGTGATCTCGACCGGAACACCGACGTCTGAGGCGACATCGTCGAACCGATGCTTTGGCAGTTGGATGCGAGCGCTGACTCTTCGACCTTCGCCTCGCGGAACCAGCGGTTCGGCAGAGAACGAACTGTCGATGAAGAACGCGAGCAGCGAAAGCCAACTAGCTAGAGCCGCTATGAAAAGGAAACGTGGAAGCTTGATCGTGATCATCTATGTGATGACGCTGGGGTGACGCTGGTGGTTCCGTTAGTTCTCGACGCGGATCAGTCGTCCGTCGGCAAGCGTCACCCACACGCCGACATCATCGGTTGAAAGATCACGCGGCGGTGAGTCGAACGAGACCGAGTTGGACAGCAGTAAGCCACTGGTTGGATCAACTTCTGTCAGTTGTCCTCCGGAGGGCGTTCCGACGAGAACCCACATCCCCGACTCGCCTGCATCCACGTCGATGTAATCACCCGGAAGATCGGAGCTCCCGCTGAAGGTTCCTGTCGTTTCATCTATGCGCGTCAGCATCGCCTCGCCGGGAGAGCCGAACCAAAGGGCTCCCTTGAGGTACGTGACCTCGCCCTGCACTGCCGGGAGTGGATCGGTTGCGAGCGGTGCGACAGCGCCCGTGTGCGGGTCGATCACCTTCAGCGACCCGTCCGTTTCGAGGACCCAGAAACCGCGGGGTCCGAAGGCGATATCCCTGACGTCACCCCGATACAGGAGCTCTGGTTCGTAGGTGCTCCGCGGGATGAGTACGACACCGTCCTTGGTGATCACTCGCGTCGCGGACTCTGCGACGTGTAGTCGAGACGGTTCGCTGAAAGACCCCAGTTGCAACCTCCGTCGGTGCCCCCGTTTCACGATCGAGTATGTAGAGGAAGTCGTCCTCGGTTGCCGAGTTAACTGACACCCAGATCTCGGTCTTCGTATGGATGATGTCCGATGGAGTTCCGGCAAGCTGGGTGGTCCACGCTTCGCCTCCGTCGGCGTCGACCCGCGTCACCGTGTTGTCTAAGGGGTCCATGACGAAAGCTGATTCGAGACCCGCGGCAACTTCGGTAACGGGACCGACCTGGTAACTCGCAGTTATCTCGAGGCCCCCCGCCCCACCGGATGGCACGCTTACCTCGTCGGATGGATCCGACGAAAAAACGAAGACGAAGGCGATCACAGCTGTGGCCGCAACCGCGACGGTTCCGAAGCCCGTAAGGAACCGCTTGCGCCAGCGTTTGCGTTGCACACCCTCTCGGAGGGCCTCGAAATCTGCCGGGTTCTCGCGCACGTATCCGTCACCAACTGAACGGAGAGCGCGCCCCAATCTGTCGTCGGTCATGACTCATCCTCCAAGATGCCGGGGCCGAGCCACTCCGCGAGCTTCGCCCGACCGCGCGACAACTGAGACTTGACCGTACCGACGGGAACCTCCATAACTTGAGCGATCTCGGGCTCAGAGAGATCCTCGAGGTAGCGAAGGACCACGACGGCTCGCTGCTTATCCGGAAGTTGTTGAACCGCCTTCCATATGTCGAGGTCCATCCCGTAATGCTCGGCGGTTCTGTCGATGATGTCCTCATCTCGGCGCTTGAACATCTCGCCGACCTTGCGCTCGAGGATCTGGCGTCTGATCTTGCTTCGGCAGAGATTCACAACGATCTGGCGCATGTAAGCCGCCGGATGATCGGCGTTGGAAACCAAGGACCACTTCGCCATCGCTTTCGCGAAGGCCTCGCTCACAATCTCCTCAGCGAGGGCTCCGTCACCAAGCATCACGTAGGCAAGGCGTCTCAGGGGGTCGTAGTGCTCTATGAAGAGCGCGGTTAAGCGAGCATCGCGCTCGCGTTCTTGAGCAGCCTCCAAGCAGACCTCGCCCCCTCGGTAGAGGCCGACGTTTCGTCCTATTGAGGTGACCGTACCCGTGCTCACGCATCCAAAGACGCATGAGGGGGTCGGAAGGGTTCCGCCTAGTAGGTCGGAGCTGTGTACGGCTTGAGCTCGATGTGAGCCGAGACCGAGTCGCCGCCGCCGGCGGTCCCCTCACCGAAGTTATGAACCAAGATGTAGGCAGAACCTGCCGGCGCAAGCCCGATCTCGTCGACGGACGTGGTCTGAGATACGCCGGTGATCTGACAACCTTCGTCGAAGAAGAACATGTCCAGGTCGTAGGGCAAGGCACCTCCGGTGCCTATGGCGCTCACCGAGGTATCGATCTTCTGATACTCAGCGGGTACCTCGAACACGTAAGCGTCGAGTCCATTGGATCCGGGGATGGCGCAGGTGTTGATGAACTCTTGAGCAGTGACCCCCAGCACTGTGCCGCTGTTGCCGTACATAGCGGAGTGGCCGATTTCGATCGTGACTTCCTCGCTAACGTACGGCTTAGGACCCTTAGACTTCTTCTTCTTGGCCGCGGCGGCCGGCCCCACGATGGTTGCGGTGAGGGCAAGGGCTACCGCGAGAGCCATCAATTTCTTCATGACACGAGGGTTTCGCCCTCAGGGCGCTGTCTCCTGCTCTCGATGACCTCGTCGACTTTCACCGCAAGGGGGCCGAAAACCGCCAGCGATATGACGTAGGCGGCCGCTAGGGGGCCGAGATCGGACTCCACGCCACCGCTTAGAGCGAGCGTTGCGATAGCGATCGAGAACTCTCCTCTAGCAACAAGCCCGAAGCCCACCCTCCTTCGAGCTCGCTTCGAGAGTCCCGCCCAACGAGCCCCCATGTACCCCGTGAAAAACTTCGTCGTCCCTGTGATCCCAGCAAGGAGAAGCGCAGGGCCGATCGATGAGGTTAGGGAACCTGGATCGACGCTTAACCCGAAGAAAGCGAAGAAGAAGGCAGCGAAGAGATCACGGAGGGGTGAGAGCAAAGAGCGCGCGCCGGAGGCGGCCGGCCCCGAAAGTGCTATCCCCACAAGGAGAGCGCCCACCGCAGCTGAAACCTGGAGAGACTCCGCCAAGCCCGCGACGATCAGGGCGATGCCCAGGATAGTTAGCACAAGGGTCTCGTCCGAATTGCTGAAGAGCATCCGGCTCATCCCAACTTCGAATCGCAAAGCTAGAAAAAGCACCACGGCAACGAACGCCACCGCGAATGCCACCGATGCGAGGCCCTTGGTCGAAACGCCGCCGAACAGGAGGCCACCCATGACCGGCAGGTAAACGGCCATCGTCAGATCCTCGATGACCAGAACCGACAGGGACACGCGGGCTTCGGGGGAGCCTGCATCTCCCGAATCGTGGATCAGCTTTGCGACGATCCCAGAAGACGTTGCGTAGCAAACCCCACCAAGGAAAAGTGAGGCCAGGAAACTCCAACCAAGAAGTAAACCGAAGAGAACGCCGGGGACGAAGTTGGCAACAACATCGAACAGTGCGAGGCGCGTGGAGGATCTCAATGTCTCGACCAACTGCTTGGCCGAATACTCCAGTCCCAGCATGAACAGCAGAAGTATCAGTCCCAGTTGAGCACCGATCTCGATGAAATCGGATGTTGTTACCAACGGCAGCACTCCACCCTTGCCGAACGCAAGTCCTGCCAGGAGGTAAAGAGGGATGGCGGGCAGACCTAGTCGCCCCGCAACGCGCGCAAGAACAGCGAGTCCGATGATCACGGCTCCGAGTTCGAGCAGGATCTCCGCGTTGTGCATCCGCACCCCCCTCAGATCAGCGGTGGATCGGAACCCTTACTTCGGCCCTCGTTCCTTCATGTTGCCTTACGTCAAACGTGCCGCCCAACTCTCCAATGAGTGATCGAACGATCTGCAGACCCAAACGGGACCCATAGAGCGAATCGGAGTCGATGCCCACCCCATCGTCCTGAACCGTCACCGTGATCACGTCTGCGAAACGGCCGAGGGTCACGTGGATAGACCCCTCACCCCGGCCCTCGAAGGCGTGTTCGACGGCGTTCTGAAGGAGCTCCGTAACCGTCACCGCGAGAGGTGTGGCTATGTCAGCCGTGATCGGGCCGCAAGTACCGGAAACGGTAATCCCTATCCGGGCGTCGGGGTGAACGAGACCCTCTCCCACCATGCGACCGATGCGCCGGACGACCTCCCCGAACTCTGCAACATCGGAAGGATCCTCGGACAAGGTCTCGTGTACCAAAGCGATGGACGAGATCCTGAGGACGGATTCTTGCAGCGCCGCCTTCGCCTCGTCAGAACTCAATCTGCGCGCCTGAAGTCTCAACAGACTGGCGATCGTCTGCAGGTTGTTCTTGACCCTGTGGTGGATCTCTCGGATGGTGGCGTCCTTGACCGAGATGAGTCGTTCCTTCTGGCGGATCTCACTCACATCGCGCGCGAGAACGAGTCCGCCTACAACGGCGCCGTTATTCACCAGAGGCATCACTCGCATCCTGATCGCGGTGTCGCCCCGTTCGAGTTCCCCGTCGAGTTGTTCTTGGGTCTCAAGCGAATCGCTCACCGGGGTCTGGCCAAGTCCGAGTTCGTCGAGGAAGCGGCCGAGGACGTTGTGCTTGATCCCGAGGCGCCGCATCGACGAGAGAGCGTTGGGCGACGCCCAGGTCACCACCCCGGTCTCGTCGAGGACGAAGAGGCCATCGCCGACCCTCGGCCACTCACCTGGAGCTCTGGCACCTGGGAACTTGCCTGCGCTGATCATGGCGCTTACGTGTTCGGCACATTCGAGATAAACCTGCTCGAGCCGGCCCGGTCTCCTCGATGTAGCGGGACTTCCTTCTTTCGTAACGACTGCGATCACATGATCCCCAAACCGAACGGGGACGGCATCCATCCGGATCGGGATGCCGTCGACGAGAACGGGTTCTTCCTGCGCCCAGATGCTGCCTTCGCGGAAGGCGCGCTCGACGATCGGTTGCTCGGGTTGGGTGATGCGAGTGCCCACCATGTCTTGTGGGTAAAGCGTCTGAGATGTGAATGGCCTGATCTGAGCCGCGATCTCGAAGCGGTCGGCTCGGCGCATGGGGACATAAAGCAGCAGATCCGAAAAGGAAAGGTCCGCAAGGACCTGCCAGGCGGAGCAGAGCGTGCGGAGATGCTCCGCCTCCTCACGAGACAGATCGGAGATACGGCGGATACGGTCCGCGAGCGTTGCCATTCCAGTGAATCGTAAGGGGCAGAGGCCTCGCGAGGGTCTCGTAGTGTTTGCAGCTCACTCGACTAGGAGGAGTACACGTTGCGGATCGCGGTTCTGTCGGACATCCACGGGAATCTGATGGCGTTGGATGCTGTGATGACAGACCTGGAAGCGCAAGCTCCCGATGCTGTGTGGTGCGGAGGCGACGTCGGGTGGGGTGGGCCGTGGGCCTCCGAATGCATCGATCGGGTTCGTTCGGCGGGGTGGCCGACGGTGAAAGGCAACACGGACGTGTGGATCACAGGTGATCCTCAAACGATCGATTCGCCAGAGCAGCGCAAAGAGTTCATGGAGATCGCTGCGATACACAACATCTCAGCTGCCGATCGGGATTGGCTCACGAACCTTCCACTTGGCTACTCGCCGGCAGGTTCGATCCTGCTGGTTCACGGGACCCCCGACTCACCCTTCAAAGCTCCCCTTCCCGACGCATCTGCGTCGGAGTTCGCCGTGTACGAGGATCAAGCGCAAGTTGTCGTGTACGGCCATGTGCACCACGCGTTCATGCGACGCCTTATGGGTGGAACGATCGTCGTTAACACTGGCGCCGTAGGGATGCCGCTCGACGGCGACACAGCTTCGTATCTCCTCATCGATCGTGATGGCGCCGATGTCACGGTTCGCCATAGACGTGTCACTTTCGATCGAAGAGCCGTGATCGCTCAACTGAAACGCACCGCCGAGCCTCTCCGAAGTTGGGCTCTCCCTAAGTTCGGCGTTGAGGACTGAGCCTGGTGTCTCGTCTGTACCGGATAGATGAAGCGAACGCTCTGCTCCCTCACCTCGCGCCAACGTTGATCGAGCTCCGCGACAAGCTGCCGAAGGCTCTGGAGATACAAGAGAAGGTCAAGGAAGGGGCTCTGACCAACGGTGGTTCCGGACGCCGCGAGGAATGGAACCGCGTTCTCGCTCGCGTTGAGGAGTTGGTTGAGCGCCTCGCGGAATGGGAAGTCGAACTACGAGACGTGGAGGATGGCCTGGTGGACTTCCCTGCAGAGATCGACGGAGGCCCAGCATTCCTATGTTGGAAACTCGGGGAGCCGAGCGTCGCGTACTGGCATCGGCCGGACAGCGGCTTCGCCGGTAGGCAACCCCTGTAGACGCCTAATTCTTCTTCGATGCCTTCCCTGCAAGGGCGCTTTGGAGCTGGGCTTTCGTCATCTTCGAACGGCCACTGATACCTCTTCGCTTGGCTTCGTTGTAGAGCTGTTCCTTCGTCCGGCCCTTGGGCCTATTTGTCCCTGAGCGGAGACCTCCTCGCCGGCTCGACGAGATGTCTTTGATGGAGGAACGGCTGGCCGTCTTGGACTGTCCCTTACGGGCGCGCTCCTTGTTAACCGTCGCGGCGGCGATCTGCTTCGCCTTCCTCATCGGCTTCCCACTTTTGCGCTGGGAGTCCTTGATGTGGTCGTACTTGCGTTCCTGCTTGTCCGTCCACTCACCGTGTGGCATGGATGCTCCTCCTTGGTCTGGATAGCTACTAGATATCTACCCAGGACGGAGCCCTAGGAACCTTCGAAGCGTGGCTCCCGCTTCTCTGCGAGTGCGGTGAGTCCCTCCCCCAGGTCTTTCGAGCGATACGCCTGCGCTACGAGATCCTGCATCTTCTGCACAGCGTCGGGCTCGTCTTCTCCCAAGAACTGATCGGTGACGGCGTTGATGGCACGCTTCGCCCCTTGGACCGATAGCGGAGCGAGGGCCGCGATCCGCATGGCAAGTTCATCGACAACTCCGTCGAGTTCGCCGACAGGCGTCACGTCGGTCACGAGACCAGCATCCTTCGCTTCTGCCCCTGAGAACGTCTTGCCCGTCATCAGCACCAACTTCGCCGTCGCCGAACCGCACAGCAGAACCAACCGTTGGACGTTCTCGTAGTTGATGACGATCCCTAGCCGAGATGACGGGATCCCGATCTGTGAATCCTCGGTTGCAATGCGGAAGTCGCACACCGACGCTAGTTGGAGCCCGCCTCCAAGGGCTGCCCCATGGATGCGGGCGATGACCGGGAGTCTGAAACGCGCCACCGTTTCCAACATGCCTTCGAACACCGGAAGGAAGTCCAGCGCGGACGGCCCCGACACAGCTGCGAAGTCGGCTCCGGAACAGAAAACCTTCCCGGCCCCCTCGAGAACGACGACACGAGTTTCGAGTCGCTCATCGATGATCGTCAGCGACGCAACGATCTCATTGCAAAGGTCGATCGAGAGCGCGTTGCGTGCGTCGGGGCGATCGAGCCTGAGTCTGCTAACCGGTCCGTCGTGGCTGAGTGTAACCAGCACTACTCGATCACAGCGATGACATCGCCCTCCTGAACAACTCCACCCTCTGTGACGTTCACGTCCTTCACGGTGCCGGAAGCTGTGGCTTCGACAGGGATCTCCATCTTCATCGACTCGAGGATCACGAGAGTGTCGCCTTCCTCGACCGTGTCGCCCTCTTTCACGAGAACCTTCCAGACGTTCGCCACCATCTCGGCGAGCACTTCCTCAGACATCTGATCTCCTTAGCTCGTCCACGCTTCGAGTGCGCTGCGGTCCGGCGGGTCAGGAAGAGACAGTGCAACCCTGGCTTCCTGAGGTGTCGCAACCGTCCGTCCGCTCTGTTCCACGAGACGGGCAGCGGCCTCGATCAGGTCTCCGTTCGATTTCGCCATCTCGCCGTCGGGTAGGTAGAAGTTGTCCTCCAATCCAACGCGCACGTTTCCACCAAGCGACGCAGCAGCCGAAACCAGATCCCATTGTTTCCGAGAGATCCCGATCACTTCCCAAGAACTCTCTTCGGGAAGGAGGCTCGCCATGTGAGAGAGCGTGGTCGGGTTCGGTGGAGCCCCACCGAGCACCCCAAGGATCAACGAGAACTGGACCGGCGGCTTCATGAGACCCATGTCTACGAAGGGAGCGACGCTGGCCACGTGCCCGGTGTCGAAGCACTCGCACTCGGGTTTGACTCCGACCGAATTCATCTTCTCGAGGAAGAACGTGATGTCGGAGAACGGGTTCTGAAAAACGAACTCGAAGATCATCTGCTTGCGCGTCTTCGAATACTTGGCGTAGTTCATCGAGCCCATGTTCAGAGCAGCAAGTTCCGGCTTAAGTGCAACGATCTGATGGATGCGATCGTCGTTCGAGACACCAACCGCCCCAGTTGAGTAGTTGATGATCAGATCTGGCGCCACCTCGAGGATCGCGTCCGTGATCGCCTTGTACTCCTCGATGCGAAAGCTCGGCCGTCCGTCCGGATAGCGCGCATGGATGTGCACGACGGATGCGCCGGCCTCCCGAGCTCTCTGCGCCTCGGCGGCGTAATCCTCCGGCGTATACGGGATCGCCGGACATTGTTCTCGGTTAGCCGCAACGCCACTGATCGCACAGGTGATCACACACGCATCCATGGCGGGAAGGCTATCCTGCCTCGCATGGGCGTCACAGTCGTAGACCACCCGCTCGCCGGACATCTGTTACTCGCGTTACGCGATGAGTCCACTCCCCCTGCTCTCTTCCGGAACCTGACCGAGAGACTGACGACCGTCCTGATGCTCGAGGCGACGAAAGACCTCCCCACCAGGAAGAAGACGATCAAGACCCCACTCGAGGAAACGACCGGAGAGGTTCTTGCCGGCCCCATCGTGATCGTGCCGATCTTGAGGGCCGGGCTGGGAATGCTCGACTCTGTCGTTGATCTATTCCCTGAAGTGCGGGTCGGTTACCTCGGGCTCGAGCGCGACGACGCCACTTTCCAGCCATCGGCCTACTACGCCAAGCTTCCGGAGATGTCGGATGCCGTCACCTTCGTTCTGGACCCGATGCTCGCGACAGGAGGCTCGGCGAAAGCAGCTCTAACCTCGGTGAAGGATGCAGGGGCGCAACGCGTTCGCATGGTCTCCGTGGTTTCGGCTCCCGAAGGTGTCTCAGTTCTAGAGGAAGCGCATCCCGACGTACCGATCTTCACCGCGTCGATCGACAGGGAGCTCAACGATCACGCGTACATCATGCCGGGGTTAGGCGATTTCGGAGATCGTCTCTTCGGCACCCACCCGTAACGATCAGACGGGTAGCACCCCGTGTTTGCGCCACGGCCGCTCTACCGTTTTGGTCTCGGCATTCTCCATCGCCCGACATAGGACCGAACGGGTATCGGCCGGGTCGATCAGGTCGTCGATGAAGGACCATCCGGCGGCGATCTCGGGTGAGATCTGTTCCCGGATCATGCTCACCATGTTGTTGCGCGCCTCGGCCTGCTGATCCTCGGGCATGGCTTCGATCTGTTTGCGGAAGATGATGTTGACGGCGCCTTCGGGTCCCATCACCGAGATCTCGGCTGTCGGCCAGCCCACGATCATGTCGGGCTCGTAGGCGCGCCCGTTCATCACGTAGTAACCGGCGCCGTATCCCTTCCTCATCACGACGGTTAGTTTCGGCACGGTCGCTTCGGCCACCGCGAACAGCATCTTGGCTCCGTGTCGGATGATGCCTTGCTTCTCGACGGCGGAACCAACGATGAATCCCGGACAGTCCATGAGGAACACAAGTGGGATGTGGAACGCATCGCAAAGCCACACGAAACGCGCGGCTTTGTCAGCACCGTTGACGTCCAGCGCCCCTCCGAGGAACTTCGGTTGATTCGCCACGATCCCGACGGGCCGGCTGCCCAACCGGGCGAAACCCGTCACGACGTTGCGCGCCCATAGCGGCTTCATCGGGAAGAACTCACCGTCATCAACGATCTCGGTGATCACTTTGTGGACGTCGTAAGCCTGGCGTGGGTTGGCCGGAACGATGTCGTAGAGCGCCTCCGATCGACGATCGATCGGATCGGACGTCTCACGCTTCGGCGGCTTCTCGAGGTTGCTCGACGGAAAGTAGCTGAGGTAGTCCCTCACCGCGTCGAGACAGGCTTCGTCGTCGGTGACTTCGAGGTCGGCCACGCCTGAAAGTTTGTTGTGAACCTGCGAACCGCCCATGTCTTCGGCCGTCGTCTCCTCCCCCACCGCGGCCTTGACGAGGTGCGGCCCGGCGAGCGCCATATTGGAAGTGCCTTTGACCATGGGCACGAAATCGGCGAGGCCGGGGATGTAAGCCGTTCCCGCGGCCCCCGGGCCGACCATCGCCGCAACCTGAGGGATGACCCCGGACATGATGACTTGCTCTCGGAAGAGATCGCCGGTGCGCGCGAACATCGAGCCCGTCGCCTCCTGGATCCGTGCTCCCGCCGAGTCGACGAGCCACACGATCGGGATGCGTTCACGTAGCGCAAGTTCGCGCATCCGGGTGGACTTGAGCTCGGTCACCATCCCCATCGACCCGGCCATCACAGTGAAGTCGTAGGCGATCACTGCGACGCGACGCCCGTCGATCTTCCCGATCCCCGTCACGACTCCGTCGGCCGGAGTGAACTTGCCCTGCATCTGAGGCGATTGCGATTGATGGTGAGCTAGAAGGCCGAACTCGGTGAACGTTCCTTCGTCGAACAACCGCCCGAGTCGCTCTCGGACGGTCAGCTTCCCGGAATCGTGCTGCCGTTGGATCCGTTCGGTTCCGCCCATGCCTCGGTACTCATCTTTCTTGGCATTGAGGGCGGTGACGGCTTCTTCCATCGTGGGGCCGTCGTAGGTGTAAGTGACGGGCGCGGCTTGCGTTTCCTCTGCCACAGCGACCTCCTGACTTGGGGCCCCTCGCCGGCGAATCGCCGATGTCTACCAGGGCCTCGCTCCCAAAAGGCTACCCCTTGCGTTCTGTGGCACACGGCGGCTAGTCCCCGGCCGTGGTGTGCCACACAACGGGGGTTGGTTAGATCAGGGCGCGGTAGCCGAAGGAGGCTAGGCCGAAGCCGATCGCTGCTATCGCTGCGATCGTGATGTTGCGTGCGTCGCGCTCGCCGGTGTTGAGGGCTGCTAGGAGGCCGATGCCGATGATCGCCTCGACGATGACTTGCTCCCAGCGGCCGCTGGAAACGGCAACGGCGGCGGCCTCACCGATGAAAGCTCCGGCGACAGCAGCGAGACCACTTCGCAGCGTTACGGAGAAGAGCCCAACGCCGAGTCCGGTGATCATCGCCAGCAAGAACCAGAACGGAGCACGACGCCACAAGGCTCCGAACGTGAGTGAGTCCTCGATGGCGATCCGCCAGAAGTAGTAGACGACGGTGGCCGTTCCGAGACACACGCAGGCTCGTTGCATGCGAGCCCGAACCGCTGGGTCTCCCCACAGGGCCGCCGACAGCATGCCGGCAACAGCCCACAGAGCGCCCATGTTGCCGACCCACATCGGAAAGATGCGATCCGCCAAGCTGGCGTTGATCCCAAGGCCGACACCGAGGAGCGCGGGCAGGATCCACGCAGCCCTGAATGGGAAGGGATTATCTCGGACTACCGGTTCGTCCATTAGGTGCCCCGAGCCGCCGATAACGACGCATTCGAGCGCCCCTGCATCGCCGATGGCTGCGTTACTCGTCGCGCCTGTACTCCCCGGTACGCCCGACTCCTCGCGCCTTGCCCCCGGCGCGCAGTGACGCTCTCCGTGCTGGCGAACCAGCGACTCGGGGACACCAGGTCAGCGACCTTTCCAATCCGGCGCGCGCTTCTGGAGGAACGCGGTGACACCCTCGATCGTGTCCTCAGAGCCTAGAGCGACGGTCAACATCCCAGAGAGGTAATCGAGGGCCGCCGAGAAGTCGCCATCCTCGGCTCGATAGAACGACCGCTTACCCAACATGTTGATCAGCGGACTGTGGCCGACGATGGCTTCAACCAGTTCGTCCACGGCGGTGTCGAGCTGAGCCGCGGGAACAACCTTGTTGATGAAACCCCAACGTTCTCCGGCCGCCGCGGGCGCGCGCTTTCCAGTAAGCATCAGTTCGAGGGCAACCTTGCGAGGAAGGTCCCTTTGGATGACCGCGGTGATCATGAACGGCCACAGTCCCAGATTTATCTCGGGGGTTCCGATCTCGGCAGATTCAGCAGCGACGACCAGATCGCACGCAAGCATCAGGCCGAACCCACCAGCAAGCGCGTGACCGTTGACGCGAGCGATGATCGGCAGCTTGGAAGCGCGCATCTGCTCGAACAGCTCGCCGATCTCGGCCCTCGACAGGTGTTGCTGAACGCCCCCGTCTCCCGTCATGCCCCCAAGGTCGCCGCCCGCGCAGAAAGCCTTGTCGCCGCTACCGGTGAGTACTACGACTTGGACGCCTTCTTCTGCCTCGGCCCACGTAAGAGCTTCAGAGATCCCGGTGACGACCTCGGGTGAGATCGCGTTGCGTCGATCGGGACGATTGATAGTGATGGTGACGCGTTGGTCACTACGTTCGCGGAGAACCACCTGTTCGGCCATCCGCGGAATCTATCGCGTAAGCGTCAGGCTTCGTCGATGAGGCTGGTGATGCGTTCCTTGAGTTCGTCCGGACAAGTGGTACAGCCGCGGAGTCGAGCGATCACTCGTTTCACTTCGACTTCGAGGCCGTATCTCTCCCAACACGGCTCGCATGCCTCAAGATGAACCTGGATCTCAAGTTTCTCTTCGACGGTTATCGATTCACCGTCGAGGATGAGATAGGCCCTCTCGAGGGTCTGCTTACATTCTTCTTTCACGGCGCCAAGTCCCCCGGTCCCCGACCAGCCATCGCTAACTTCTCCCTAACTCTTGTTTGCTTGTTCTGGACGGGGTCCTCTAACGATCCCCCGGTCTCGTGCTATCTCCCACAACCTCTTCTGTAGAGCTTTTCTTCCCCGGTGGAGACGGGACATCACGGTCCCCATGGGGACTTCCATGATCTCGGCCATCTCGGCGTAGGAGAAGCCTTCCACGTCGGATAGCACCACGGCTAGGCGGAACTGCTCGGGAAGGTCATCGATCGCCTCAAGGATGTCCGAGTCGACCAGATTGTCGAGCACGATGGTCTCCGGTGTAGAGGTCCATTCGGGGTCGTGGTTCTTCAGCTCTCGGTAGAGGTCAAACTCCGCTATCTCGTCCTGGGAGACCTTCAAGGGCTCCCGCTGCTTCTTGCGATAGGTGTTGATGTAGGCGTTGGTAAGGATGCGGAAAAGCCAGGCCTTGAGGTTCGTCCCCGGCTCGAACCGGTTGAATGCCCGGTAGGCCCGCATCATCGTTTCCTGGACCAGATCCTCCGCGTCGGCAGGGTTGCGAGTCATCCGCAGAGCGCCCGCGTAGAGGGAGTCCAGAAGAGGAAGCGCCTCTTCCTGGAATCTCTTCTTGTCGTCTGCCGTCAGGTCGACGGCCGGGTCAGCCACTCTTGGATCCTCCTAAGGCTCGATCGAGCATCCCCGATTCGAACGTGAACATCAGCGCTTGGGTAGCAGCATGCCCTGCAGCCGCGATATCGATCAGCGATTGCATCAAACCTTCGAAATTGATGCCCGAGTGTTCCCAGAGATAGAAGGCGAAGGAGCCGGGGATCGTGTTGATCTCATTGATCCATATCTCTAAGGTGTCCTCTTTCACGAAGAAGTCGATCCGGGCCACTCCGGCCCCATCGATCGCTTTGAATGCCTCGACAGCGTAATCCTGGATCTGCTTCGTGAGTTCGTCTGAGATGGGGGCGGGGATCCGGCGTTGCTGTGTGTCCATCCCCACATCGCCCTTGCTGCCCTTGCCTCCGCGCATGTACTTGTCGGAGAACGACAAGAACTCTTCCCACGGCACTGGTTGCTCACAGACCGAAGCCTTCGGTTCGAAGCCGTGACCACCCAGGACAGAACAATTGATCTCGATGCAGCCCTCGGCGGAAGGTTCGACCATCACGCGTGAGTCGTAGGAGCGCGCGACCTCAAGAGCTTGCTGCAACGACTCGCGATCTTTGGCCTTCCCGATCCCCACGCTAGAGCCCAAACGTGCAGGCTTGGCGAAGGCCGGGTAGCCGACGCCTTCCTCGATCCGAGTGATCGTGGTTTCGAAATCATGTTCCACTTCCGCGGAACGCACCAACACGTGGTCTAGAACAGGGAGTCCCGCTGCTTTGAACGCGGCTTTCATCAGTGGTTTGTCCATACCGACGGCGGACCCGACCACGCCTGGACCCGTGTATGCGACGTCGGCCATCTCGAGGAGTCCCTGGACGGTGCCGTCTTCGCCGAAAGTTCCGTGCAACGCGATCACAACGGCATCCAGGGTTTCCGTCGTATCGGCGCTGCCCTTCTTGAGTAGTCCTCCGCCGGGGCTCCCCCTCACCACGAGAGATCGTTGTCCCGGTGGAAAGTGGCACGGGCTCCCGATGGAGTCCCAGGTTTTCTTGCGATAAACGTCCAGATCGTTGAGGGCCGGAGACGTGAGCCATAGTCCCTCTCTGGTCACGTAGATCGGAACGACATCATGGTTCGGCTCGAGCGCCGCCATGGCTTGATGCGCGGTAACGACGGACACGTCGTGCTCCACAGAGCGACCGCCGAATAGAACACCGATCTTCGATCTCGCCATGGGGCGCAGTCTATCGGGCGACTTCAGTCGGAGATTCTGTGCGGGATCTGCAACCGCATAGGTACAAATTCTTACAAAGAAACTTAGGACTCGTATTGGTCGGGGAGGTCGTTCTCGAAAAGGACTACGTCTCCGGCGTTCAAGATCGTTTGGAGTCGCTGCGTAGCCTCGGCGAGCGAATCGACGGTGATGACCTCCGCTGATCCCAACCTTGCTCCCGACACGATCGCGTCGCGGTTGAGTTTCGCCACCACTATCACCGTGTCGGCAGCGTGCGCTGCTTGTCTCCCGAACTCTTCGTTCGCCGCGAACTGAAGTTCTCCCAACTCAACCATTCCCGGGGTGACAACCACCTTGCGGTTGCCCGGCATCTGAGAAAGAACCTCCAACGCTGCAGCGGCACCTTCTGGATTCGAGTTGTACGCGTCGTCGATCACGGTCACGCCACCGGTTCCATCCAAGATCTGAAGACGATGCTCGACGGGCTCGAGCGATTCGATGAGGGGCCCGAGTTCCGCCAAGTTGCGACCGCTCGCGAGAGCAACCGCCACTCCGGCCAAGACGTGACCGACGGCATGCTTCCCAAGGAGCTTGGTTCGCACGGCTAGTTCTTCACCGGTGCGCCTGTCGACAACGGTCATCTCGGTTCCACGTTCGATCAAACGAACGTTCTTCACTGTGACATCGGGGTGTCCGGAAGCTTCGATGCCATAGCGAACGATCGTGATGCCCTCCTGGGAATCAGCGAGGGCCCGCACCCTGCCGTCGTCGACGTTGAGGATCGCGGCGTCGTCGGTTCCAAGCCCATCGAGGATCTCGGACTTCGCTTGCACGACTCCGTCGATCGAACCGAAGGTCTCGAGGTGAGCCGGTCCTATCGCCGTTAGGACGGCGATGCTGTGATTCACGAACCGCGAGAGCTCTGCGATATCCCCCTGCTGACGGGCACCCATCTCGACGATGAAGAAACGATGACTCGGTTTCAGCTGTTCGTTGATCGTTCGCGACACCCCCAGGGTCGTGTTGAAGGAGCCTGGGGTCGCAAGGACCTGGCCTGAAGGTGCGATCAGGGCCGCGATCGCGTCCTTGGTCGAGGTCTTTCCGAACGAACCCGTCACGCCAACGATGACAGGCCCTATCTCCTTCAGCTTGCGCTTGGCTGCGCGCAAGTACCGACCGTTGATGAGTGACTGGACAGGTCTCATGACGAGGTCGCCGGCAAGCAATAGATACGGTGCCGCTGCGAACGACGCGCCGAGCAGAACCGCGAACGCCATCACGTCGAGTGGCCAGCCCCCCGCCCAGATATGGATCAGCCCGGCGGGGATAAGGACCACGAGCAACGACAGAGTGGTTGCTGCGATCAGCATCCGCCAGGCTCGTCCCGTCATGACGAGCGGCTTCTTCGGGGACTCGTACCCCCGTAAGAACAACGCGCGCTTCCGGTCCGCCCGGACCCACTCCTTGAACCAGTGGGGTTTGTAGCTCTCTAGCTGGAAAACGTGCAGAGCGCGCTTCAGACGGATGAATTGCCACGCCCCGAACAACGGGAGAACCCCGTAGATCAAAGTGCGCAGGAGGATCGAGTACCCAGTGAACGGATCCGAGCGGTCCAAGACGGCTATGTCCCGGAGCGATCGAAGAAGTGTTTAACGATCTTGCAGAAACGATCTGGTTCGTCCAGATAGGCGAAATGCCCGGCCCCCTCGAACACTACGAGCCCAGCGTCGGGGATCAGTTTCTCCATCGTTCGACCGTGGGCAAGAGGAGCGGCGTCATCCTCGCTCCCCCATACGAGCAGCGTTGGGCAGCCGATCCGCTTCAAGAACGGAGACATGTCCTCGTTAACGACCTTCACAAGGATGGGACGCATAAGACCGGCCTCACGGTAGTCCTGAGACGCGATCCGATCGAAGATCGCCTGCCGCACCGCCCTGCCCGGAGGGCCCAGAGCACCGGCCGCCTTCGCTCCTTTGGAGATGATCCGCTTAGCGCGCGCTTGAAGTGACGGTGGGGTGCGAAGGCCGGACGAGCCTTGCAGCACCAACCTCGAAACGAGATCCCTATGAGTGGCGGCCAGATAGAGGGACGTCTTCGCCCCGAACGAGTGCCCGAGGAAATCCGCCGACGTGACACCGAGATCGCTCAGCGCATCCCGAACGAACGCGGCATAGTCGGGCGTTCCCCACACACCGTCCGGCACCGGCGATTCACCGAAGCCGGGGAGGTCGAAGGCAACGACGTGGAAATTCGCCTGAAGGCACGAGAGAACGGGAGCCATCGATTCGATGCGGCCACCCCATCCATGAAGCACCACGATGGTGGAGCCTTGCCCGGACTCGAACATCCGTGCTTTCTGGCCACCGACCTCGATGGTGCGCGCTGCATCGTCGATCCAACCCATGCGCGAGAGTGTCGCAGACCTCGAACTATGGGTGGGAACGTCTTTCCTAAGTCAAAACTGGGTCTCTATGACCCCATCTCTTGCGCAAAAACGGGGGGGAGGAGTTTCTCTCGCATGCGGACGACGTCGCCGATGACGATCACGGCCGGTGAGCCGATGCCCGAGGCCGTCAGATCGTCGCCGAGGGTCGCCAGGGTCGTGTCAAGGGTGCGTTGGCGTTCGTGGGTGCCCCACTCGATCACCGCTACGGGCGTTTCGAGAGAGCTGCCTCCCTCGATGAGGGCCGCGGCTATGGCCGCCGCATTGCGCATGCCCATGAAGACCACGATCGTCCCCTTGGCTCGAGCGAGAGCCGACCAGTCGACGGCCGCGTCGGGATCGGTCGGGTCGCGGTGGCCGGTGACGAAGGTGACAGACGACGTGTAGCGACGATCGGTGACTGGTATGCCGGCGGCCGCGGGGGCCGCGATGGCGGAAGAGATGCCGGGAACCACCTCGACTGGGATCCCGTGGGCCGTCAGGTGTTCGGCTTCCTCGCTTCCACGGCCGAACACATACGGGTCGCCACCTTTGAGCCGCACTACGGTCTTCCCGGACGCGGCTAGGTAGACGAGGAGGTTGTTGAGCTCTTCCTGGTCTAGGACGTGGCGTCCGTAGGCCTTACCGATGAAGATGCGTTCTACGCCTGCCGGAGCCATCTCGAGCAGGTCCGGGTGGACGAGGCGGTCGTGGACCACCACATCGGCTGAGGCGAGGGCCTGGGCTCCCTTGACCGTGATGAGGCCTGGGTCACCGGGGCCGGCCCCTACGAGGATCACCTTCCCGAGGCTCATAGCGTTTGACTTTACATCATTTCTCCGGTAGTAACAGGACCTTCTTTCGCCCTGAGAACCAGGAGGGATCCCCCCGGGGAATACGAGATGTGCACTACCTGCGGTTGCTATGACAAAGAGCCCACGCCCCCCAAGCAGGGTCGGAGCGAGGGCCAATGGGCGCTCGGCTACAGCGAGCCCCTGAACCCCGCGGAGGTTGCCAAACGGGAAGACGACGGCCTGAACGTGCGTAGTCGGATCCTAGGCATATACGCAGACAAGGGCTTCAAGGCGATCTGGCCTTCCGATCTCCGTAACCGCTTCCGGTGGCACGGCCTCTACACGCAACGTCCCGAGTCGGACGGCTACTTCATGATGCGCATCCGGATCCCGGGTGGGCAGCTCACTTCGGAACAGCTGAGAGTGATCGGCGACATCTCGATCAGGTTCGGACGCGACGTGGCGGACGTCACAGACCGTCAGAACATCCAGCTTCATTGGATCCGGATCGAAGACGTGCCCGAGATCTGGGAACTGCTCGAAGGCGTCGGCCTGACGACGACCGAAGCGTGCGGGGATACCCCTCGCAATCTCCTCGGTTGTCCGCTCGCAGGGATAGATGAGAGCGAGGTCCTTGATGCGTCCGAGGTCATTCGAGCTGTCAACGCCCGACTCGTCGGAGATCTCGCATTCAGCAATCTGCCACGCAAGTACAAGATCTCGATCTCGGGATGCGCGCACCAATGCGCTCAGCACGAGATCAACGACATCGGGATGGTCGGCGTGCGGGGACCGGGCGGTCAACCTGGCTTCGACATCTGGGTTGGAGGTGGGCTCTCCACGAACCCGATGTTCGGTAAGCGACTTGGAGCCTGGTGCTCCCCCGATCAGGTCGAGGACGTTGCCGTAGGCATCACCACGGTCTTCCGCGACTACGGCTACAGGCGAGCGCGCAACCGAGCGCGCCTCAAGTTCCTGGTGGATGACTGGGGCCCGGTGCGATTCCGCGAGGTCCTCGAGCAAGAGATCGGCTTCGCTCTTGCAGACTTCGAGCCACCAGCGCTGTCACCGATCACCGGTCGCGAGCACGTGGGGGTTTGGCCGCAGAAAGACGGCGCCTTCTACGTTGGTTTCGCTCCCAAGGCTGGGCGGATCAGTGGGCATCAGTTGCGTTCCGTCGCACGGCTAGCCGAACGTTTCGGGGAGGGCCGTATCCGCGCCACAACGCAGCAGAAGATGGTCATCCTGGATGTACCGGAGGACAAGGTCGAAGCGATCGTCGAGGAACTCGAGACGATCGATCTCCCCGCTCGCGGGAGCGCTTGGCGTCGCGGGACGATGGCCTGCACCGGCATCGAGTTCTGCAAGCTCGCGATCGTCGAAACGAAGGGCCGCGCGGTAGAGCTCTACCGCTACCTCGAAGAGCGACTTCCCGGATACGACGAGGACATACGGATAAACGTGAATGGTTGTCCCAACTCGTGCGCCCGCTATCAAACGGCCGACATCGGGTTGATGGGTTGCGTCGTGACCGAGAAGATCTATGTCGTCGACCACGATGGCAACCAGGTCCCGACCAAACGCAAGGTCGAGGCCTTCCTCGTGCATCTCGGGGGTCACCTCGGCGAAGGGCGTGCGTTCGGCCGCAAGGCTCGCGGAGTAAAGGTCCTGGCTAACGAACTCGGTCCCTACGTCGAGACCCTCATCCGCCGGTACCAGAAACAGCGAGCAGACGGCGAAAACTTCGCGGCGTTCATAGCGCGGCTCTCAGATGAGGAGCTAACCGCTTTCGGAGCGAAGCCCACGTTCACGGGTCTTCCCCCCGCACCGACGATCATCGCGGAGCCGAGGGCGTCATGACCGAACCGCGTTACGCATCTCCCGACGTCCACTATTCGGACCTCATCGATGCTCACCCACTTACGGTCCTGAAGTTCGCGACAGAAACGATCGATCGTCTAGCCGTCGCGTCGTCGTTCCAAGCCTCAGGCCTGGTGATCCTTCACTTGTTGCGCGAGCTTAAACCCGACGTCCCCGTCCTCTTCTTGAACACTGGGTTCCACTTCCCCGAGACGCTCAAGTTCCGCGACAAGATCGTGGAGATGTGGGATCTCAAGCTGGTGGAACTCCGTGGCGAGCACCAGTCACCGGAAAGGCAGGCAGAGCTCCACGGACCCGAGCTCTTCAAGTCCAACCCCGATCGCTGCTGCTTCATCAACAAGGTCGAGCCTCTGCAGAAAGCACTCGAGGAGTACGACGGGTGGATCTCGGGTCTGCGGCGTGATCAGTCACCGCTGCGAGCCTCCACTCCGGTGGTGGAAGCTCAATTGCTTCCGTCCGGGAACGAAGTATTGAAGATCCATCCGCTGGCGTCGTGGACGCGCGAGGACGTCACCGGCTACATCAAGATGCACAACATCCCGACACATCCGCTGCTAGAGCAAGGGTTCGCTTCGATCGGATGCCAGCCGTGCACCCGCCCCGTGGATGCGAACGAAGACGAGCGGGCAGGGCGCTGGGAAGGATTCAACAAAACCGAATGTGGCATCCACAGCTTCGGTAAGACGCACGAGACCGAGGCCGAACAATGAGCATGCGGGCGGCGCCCTTCTATTGTCCATATTGCGCGGAACAGACGATCGAACCGATCGGTGACGGCAAAGCCTTCTACTGCTCGTCGTGTGATCGAAGGTTCGAGGTCAGCTTCCTCGGACTCGGCGAACCTGAAGAGGCCGTCCGATGAAGAACAACAACCTTTACGTCGCGTGCATCGACCTCACCGATCGTTCGTGTCTCGTCGTGGGAGCCGGACCAGTGGGCTTGGAGAAGATCGAAGGCCTTCTGGCGGCTGAAGCATCGGTAACGGTTGTGGCTCCGGATGCGATCGATCAGGTGCGGTCGCTGGCCGAACCCGGAATCATCGAATGGCGTCAGGGGCGCTATGAGGAGTCCGATCTCGACGGCCGTTTCCTCGTCGTAGCCGCGACCTCCGATACTGATGTGAACTCACGTGTGCACGCCGACGCCGAGCGCCGCTCGATGCTCGTCAACGTTGCCGACGTGCCCCACCTCTGCAACTTCATCCTCCCGGCGATCGTGCGGGAGGGACCCCTGGCGATCGCGATCTCCACTGCCGGAGCAAGCCCCGCCCTTGCTCAGCGGATGAAGCGAGAGGCGGCGGAAGCCTTCGGCCCCGCATACGCCGAACTCGCATCGCTCCTCGAAGAGGTGCGCCCGTGGGCTAAGGAAGTACTTCCGACCTATCAAGACCGCAAGGCGTTCTTCGACTCCATCGTCAATGGTGAGCCCGATCCGATAGAGCTCCTACGCGAGGGCAAGGGGGCCGAGGTGCGTGCCCTGATAGCTGCTGCCCAGCGCTCTGCCTCGGGCCGCAGGGAGAGGATCGCCGCCGGCTGATCCGGCCCTACTCAGGCGCGCAGGGATTCCTCCCTTACGCGTCGAATAGTCCCATTTCGACCAGGACAACCTGGCGTGGGCTGAGAGGCGGCTATGAGACTCGACCGGATCCTCGCTTTCGCAACCACTGTTCTTCTACTGGTGAGCTACGCGCCGGCTTCCGCCGCACCTCGGACGGCCGCCGCGATCGGCAGCCCCAATGTCACGCCCGTGGCTAATCTGGACTTCGGCTCCGGATCGGATATCGAGTTCGTGACTTTGCCGGTCACCGTTACCGATGAGTTCGGCTTTCCGATGACGGTCGATAAGGACTTCGCGCTTGCCGGCAGCTATGGCTACAACGGATTGCAGATCATCGACATCACCGATCCTTTAAGCCCAGCGATCGCGTCCGTTTACGACTGTCAGATCGCTCAAGGCGATGTGCAGGTTTTCGAACGAGAAGATAAGACTTACGTCACATACACGTCGGATAACGGTTACAGCCCCAGGCTTGGGTCGAAGTGCTTTCTGGAAGCTCAGGCCCTCGGGTTCTCGACCTCCAACAGATTCGGCACGTTCATCGCGGACATCACGGATCCCTACAAGCCGAAGACGGTCAGTTACGTCCCGATCGCCAACGGCTCGCACAACCAAACGGTCCATCCCAGCGGGAACTTCCTCTACAACTCGAACTCGGATCTAACCGGTGTTGGCGTATTAGAGGTGATCAACATCACGAACCTGTCGCAACCCACACTAGCGACCAACCTCTCGCTCGGAGCCGGGCTGGACTCACACGACGTCACGTTCAACGCGGACGGTTCGCGTGCGTACTCCGCTGCCCTGAGCCACACTCTGATCCTCAACACCGAGAACCCTGCTGCGCCCACGATCATCGGGCGGATCGCCGATCCAGCGATCAACATCCATCACCAGTCCGATCCGGTCACCATGGACACCGCGTTAGGGCCGCGCACGTTCCTCGTCATCACGGATGAATTAGGAGGCGCTGCAGGAAACGGATTCTGCCCAGGCGGGGGCTTGCACGTCTACGACATCACCGGCCCACTCGAGCAGGCACCGGTGAAGGTGGGGTACTGGAACGCTCCCGACACTCGGCCTGCAGGAGTGGGGGCGCTGGGTTCCGGGAACAGCCTGGCGTGCACCTCGCACGTTCTGAAGATGTATCCGGAGCAGAAACTCATGACCATCGCTTGGTACAACGCGGGAGTCAGGGTGGTGGACATCTCTGGCCTGATAGGCATCTCGGTGGGGCCAACCCCGGCAGTGGGCAACCTCGGTGCCGGCATGAAAGAGGTCGGCTACTACACCTTCCCGAACTCCGACACCTGGAGCGTCAAGACCAACCGGATCGAGGAAGACGGTTCCTTCTACATGTACGGGAACGACATCAATCGAGGACTCGACGTCTACCGGTTCCAAGCTGGAGCGGCTCCGGCCGAGGACGGTGGCCGCTGGTTCACTCCCGCCCAAGCATTGCGTCAAGCCAAGGCACGTGGCTTAACCCCGATCGGGCCACAGAATCGGCCCTTCTGCGTCATACCGGCGATCTAACGAGCAAAGGGCCCGCTCGACTGAGCGGGCCCTTTGCTTTCTTGGTGTCGTCTCTATCGCCTTCGGCAGGCTCGTAACGAATCCATCCCCGGGCCGTCTAGACAAGTTGCTTTGTCTTTGCCACCGTCGAGAACGTCGTCGCCGGCTCCTGCATCGAGGAGGTCGCGCCCGCTCTGACCGAACAGGCTGTCGGGCCCGTTACCCCCGAGGAGCACATCTTTTCCGTCCCCGCCGTAGATCACGGTCATCACACCTCCGGCACGTGGGTAGCGAACCGTGCGGATCGAGTCCGGGCCGTCCCCGCCATGGATCGTGATGACAACGTCGCGGGCCTGTGGTGCGACATCCAACCGGATCCGGTCGGCTCCCGCGCCAGCCCAGATGTTGATGCGCACGTCTCCCGCACCGGGAGCAACAGTGACATCGATGCCGTCGGCACCTCGGCCCGAGCGAACGTCGATGCGACGGTCCGATATCGAACCGGTACCAACATCAACCGAGATGGAGTCCGGACCAGATCCCGTCCGAACGTCGCGGCGCTTGCCGCCGGTCGAAGTCTCGACGTTGACCGAGTCGGCGCCATCGCCACTTGCGACAGCGCATTCGTCGACGACGATCGAGTCGTCGCCTTTACCTTCTTCGAACGTGCAGTCATCCCAGGGGTTCTCTCCGGGGAGCACGAAGTAGGCATAGTCGTTCTCGTACTCGGGATCGAAGCTCGTAGAGGTAGCCCACGCCGAGTTCCAGATCTCCCAGTCGCTCGTTCTCGTGGCTTGGATCGTTACCGATCGGCTTTCTTCGGAAGCCAGGTCGCCGAACTCGCACACAAGTTCGCGAGCGTTCTCGTATGAAGGCCGAACGTCTTCCTGCGGAACCGCTCCCTCGCCGCCATACCCGTTGTAGGTGCAGCCCTCGGGCAAGGTCTCAGAGGTCGGCTCGATGCCGGCGGGGAGGTAGTCGTAGAGGCCGACACCGGTGGCCGGGTTCGGACCGAGGTTCGTCACATCAAGGGTGAACTCGAAGTTCTCTCCGACAACGACGTCCTCGGGAGCCGTCAGTGAAACCGAGATGTCCGCCTGATGAGTGCGGTCTGGCTCGTAGATCGCTTCCGAATAGTTGTTCTCGTAGTGCGGATCCCAATTCGAGCTGTAGACCGACGCGTAGTCGTAAAGCTCGTAGGCGGAGGTTCGCTCGAGGGTGACGGTCACGTCGATCGTTTGACCGATCTCTACGACTCCGAAGGCACAGTTCAGGAAGCCCCCGCCGTAGTAGATCGGGTATGCGTCTTCCGCTGCGCCAGCGGGACGCGAAGCCGCGAGGTCGCCCTCATATGGGGTTGGTTCCTTGTACGAGTAATCCTCGAAGGTGCAGCGCTCGTCGGTCGATGAAACGAACTGCAGTCCGTACGGCAGGTAGTCGTACAGCGTTACGTCACCTGCAACCGCCGGGCCAGAGTTACCGACCGAGAAGGTCGCGTCGAAAGTGTCGCCAACGAGTGGTGTCTCGGACGGTGGAGTTACGTCGACGCTGAGGTCCGAAGAAACGGAGGGGTCAGCAGGCGTGCTCCACGACGCGTAGTCGTTGTCGTAGAACTCGTCGAGGTTCGCACCAGACACCCACGCGCTCGACCACAGCTCCCAACCACTTGTGCGCCTGGCAACGATCGACAGGGTCTCGCTTGCACCACTAGTCAGCGATCCAACGTCACAGCGGATCGTCGGTGGGGCCCAGAACTCAGGCATGTCGGAAGAAGGCCCGTCCGTGATCGGCTCGTCCTGGGCCGGCTCTACTCCGCCACCTCCGTCATTCGACCCTTCCGAGTAGGTGCATCCCTCGGGCACGGTCTGCACTTCCGAACCATCCGGAGTCATCACGGTCACTACTACTCGCTCGGCGTCTGAAGGACCATCGTTCGCAACGGTCACGTCGAGCGTGAAGTTGTCACCCATGGCGATCGTCTTGGGGCCGGTCATCGTCACACCAAGGTCCGCGGGGGCCGAACGATCGGCCTCGACGAACAGATCGACGTAGTTGTCTTCGTAGTTCACGTCCTCAGCAGCTGAGCCCGCCCAACCCGACACGTAGAGCTCCTGTGCACGGACGCGGGTCGCCTCAAGAGTGAAGCCAACGATCCGGCCCTGGATCATGTCGCCGAGATCGCACATCGCGTAACCGCCACTCCACCCCGGAGCGGCACCATCGGCCTCAGGTGTTCCGTAGGCGTACCCGTTCCATGAACACGAAACGCTTGGATCATCGGGAGTAAGGACAGGGTCCTCGAAGCCCTCAGGCACCGAGATAGAGACGTTCGCTTGAGGTGCGGTCTCCGGACCTTCGTTCGTGACCGAGAAAGTAAAGGTCGCAGCCTCTCCGGAGGCAACGCTAGAGGGTCCCGACCCCACCAGGGATATGTCGGCCGAGCCGCTGGGAGGCGGTTCATCCGGCTCCTCCTGAGCCATCGCCACGGATGGCACACAGAGGGCCATCACCACACCGAGCATGAGTATGTTTCGCCGCATCACGTCTCCCATCGATTACCTGCCTTCTCAAGGATGCCACCGAACAGTCTTAGCGGGTAGACGGCGCGGAATGGGGGCCGGGTTCCCACCCGGCCCCCATTTGTCCCTTTAGTTCAGTGTCTGTGCCTTGCGATCCCCGATTGAGCCTGGAGGCACAGGTCGTCGTTGTCGTAGTTGAACGGGTCGGAGTTGGCGAAGTACCTGCCCGACCTGTCCCTGATCCTGCCCGAGTACCTCCCGTCAGAGTCCGTGAAGACACGCTTCACGAAGGTCCCGGTGGTGCGGTTGATCATCTTGTAGATGTCCACTGGCACCCTGTCGTAACACCCGACGAAGTCATCGAAGGAGAGCATCAAACCCGACACCCTTAGATGACCTCGAAGTCTGAGGTTCAGATCGAGTTCGTGTTCCCCACCTTCATCGTCCGGAGGTTCGGTCGGATCAGGATCGGGAGTCGGATCAGGATCGGGAGTCGGATCGGGGTCAGGCGTCGGATCGGGATCCGGGACCTCGCCGCCTGCCGCTTCCTCGAACACTGCCTCTGCATCACTACCGAGGTAAGGGCCGAAGCTGTACTCGAGGTAGGGCTCGTCGTAGCCGTAGCTCATCACGGAGTTCACATACTTGACGCCGTCCACTTCGATCACCCAGCCGCCACCGGAAGAACCCCCGGTGAGATCACAGCCGACCCCGATGATGTCGTCGACATCGTTCACGAAGTCGTTGAAGTTCGGTCCCGTCGAGCACCGCCAGAGCTTCTCCCCGTCGAACGGATCGGCAGCGGGGTAGCCGAAGATCTCCCATTCGAGACCGAGAGCCGCCTGGTTGAAGATGATGCCTCGGCCCCCGACGATGTCCTCAACATCCCCGTTATCGTTCGGGGCCACCGTGAAGGCAGCGAAGTCGTAACGGCTATCCGCCTCATCGATCCACTGTTCGGTCGTGAAGATCTCTGTCGCCGTCCACTGTCCGTGCGGCTTATTGCCATTGCGGTAGCCGGGCACGAAGTTGACCTTCGTTGAGTAACCCTCTGACTGGTCGTAGATGCAGTGTCCGGCAGTAACGACGGTGTTCTCGTTGGGACTCGAGATAACCGTCGCGGAGCAAACGTAGCTCCCGCCTCCGGACCTGAAGAACAGCTTGCCGTGGGTCACGTACGGGAAGTCGGTAACGTTCTGGATCTCGTCGCGGGTGAAGTCGGCGTCAGGGACGTTGCCTTGCTTCGGACGCACCTGCGTCCGCCCACTCGTGAGTGCGATGGATTCGTCCGGCGAACTTGGTGCAACAACTGTCGTCTCACCGCGCGCTACCGGGCCACTCGAGCCATCTAGGTTCGGCGATGGGACCGGCATCGGCTTCGCGTTACGCATCCGATCCTTGGTCCAGTACTCCACAACTTCTCGTGCGCTTTCGGTGACGCGGTGTCTGACCACTCTCGCTCGCGGTCGGCCACTCGATGCTGAAGATTCGAGTGTCGGCAGAAGCGACAGCACGACGAAGAACGGCAGCAGCAGTGAAAGCTTGCGCTTCAACGGATGTCTCCCTCTCAAGAAAGTCCTATAGGTAAGTAATCGGAATCTGAGGCGGCCGGGCGATACGCAATCTCCGCAATCTGTCCCCTAAAGGGACAATTCCCCTCCCCTTCTCCAGACTTCCTGGTGTCTGTATCGGCAACTGATCCGGCACTTTCGAATCCGCGCTTACGACGGCGGCAGCATCACGTGTTGTTCCTGACCAAGCAAAAAGAGGCCCCCGAAGGGGCCTCTTTTGATCGAATTATCAGGTTTTAGTCGTTAGTCGTCGTGGTCCCAGCCATCATCGTCGTCGTGATCCTTGTGGTCCCAGTCGCCGTGATCCCAGTCGCCCCAGTCCTTGTCGCCCCAATCGTGGTCCCAGTCGCCCCAGTCCTTGTTGCCCCAATCGTGGTCCCAGTCCTTCTCGAAGGTGATCACTTCATTGCTCGCCTTCGCGGCAGCGATCTTCTGGAGGAGCAGCTTCCTGTGCTCCCAGAACTTGTCGAGCAAGCCCGCGAACCGATCGGCCGCGTGCGCCTTGCTCTTGGCGAGCTGGGCCTCGAGTGACGCCACCCGATCCTGGAGCCCTGAGACCTGGGCCTCAACACGTTCCAGCTTGTTGCTCAACAGCGACGCCTCGAGCTTCTCCGAGTCGCCGGCCGAAGCCTGCCCCGTCAAAGCCCACACGGACACCGCACCGAACACCAGGAATGCCCCAACGATCGCCGAAAGAGCCGGACTTCTACGTAGAAGGGTCACGCGCCTCTCCTCTCACCGCCTAGCCGAACAACTGAATCCTGACCCGATTTGCCCGACTTCACACCTTTCCCAAGATGAATTCTGTGAATCGGAGGCGCAGCTAGGGCCTGAATGCCTCGGTGATCTCGACCTCTTCGGACTGCGATTCGCCTATCAACAGCAGGGTCAATGACTCCGGGTTAGATTCCAATTCCTCGAGCGCCTCGGGCACGTCTTCGAATGTGCACCCGATCAGCCCGGTACTCGTCTCCTCAAGATCCGACCTGTCGATCAAAGCGATCGCTTGATCGAGCCGCTCATCGATCAACTCGGCGGTTGACACCCAATCGGGGAGATCGAATACGCAGAAGTTCCGTTTCTCGAGCCCGATCGCGGCGTAGGGACCATCCAGGCCATCCTCTCCCCAAAGGATGAAGCCATCGAACTCCGAAAAGGAATCTGGTGATGCGTTGGGTTGAGAACTCGATGACGGATCCATGGGGTCGCCCTCGGTGATCTCGGACTCTTCGGGAAGGTCGATCTCAACCGGAACACCGAAATCATAGAAGGAGGTCGAGAAGAAGATAGTCGAGCTGAATGTTTGACCAGCCGTCTCACCATTCGTGGTGACACCAAACGACATCTGACGCACGAGACCCCGTCCGTCTATCCACACTTCGAAAGGCTCATACTCGAACTCAAAGCTGTCGAACATCTCGGTAACTTCTTCAGACATGTCTGCACTAGCTAGCTCGGGATCTATCTCGGCTCGGTACTTGGTCACAGACTCCCCGTCGAGAACTTCCTGTCCAAGGATCTCAACCTGCCCAGAAACGTCATTGAGATAGTCGAGATACTCACCGGGTCGGATGTCCTGGTTTCCGAATCCGCCGCTCGCCGGATTTTCGGTCTTGACCCAACCGTCGGTGCCGGGCGCTCCTTTCGTGTACATGATCAAGTCGTCTTGGACTACCTCGATCGTCTGCGACACGCCCTCTGCTACTACATCTGCGAGGAAATGTGAGCGGTTCATAGTGAAATCGATCTCGCCTTCGCCAGCGGTCGTTCCCCCGAACGTTCTACTTCCGAAACCAAACTCCATCGTCATCTCGAAGCGCGTATGGGCGGTTTCCTGGAGCTCAGTTGCTTGAGCGGCTGCAGAGAGAATGATCGGATCTGCGGTCGGGTAGGAACGACCCACCATTGCGCTAACTCCGGCGAAACCGGCTACAACGACCCCGACAGTCAGCAAGGCAGTGCCGACGAGTACCCCCGATCGCCTTGTGCGAGCTCTCCGTGGAACCTCTGGTCGAGGAACGATCGGCGCGTCACCAAGGCTGTTGTCAACGCCCTCGCCAAGATCTCTCAGACGCCTCTCTAGGTCATCCATCGGAGTTCCTTTCGTTCCTTAGGGTTGCCAGACCGCGTCCCACTAGGGAGCGCACTGCCTTCGGTGAGGTGCCGAGTGCCTGAGCGACCTCCGTTTCCGGGAGGTCTTCACAAAAGCGGAGCACCAATGCGGCTCTTTGCCTGTAAGGCAGGTTTAGAAGCTGGCGGTGCACCTCGTCGCGGCCTCCGAGATCGGGCATCGAGGTGCTGACCTTCTCAGGGTCCATCTGGGAGGCAAGGAAACGCCGGCGAACACCTTCGTGTCGTCGATCGTTCTTGGCAAGGTTGACGATGCTTTGGTTCAGGTAAGCGCGCAGCGCCTCGGGTTCACGGATCTGACGCAGCCGCCCGAGGAGTCGAACGAACCCTTCATGAACGAGATCCTCGGCCCGAGTGCGCTCGCCAACCAGCAGGAAAGCGAGGCGGAGGGCCGCGGGACCGTGGTCTCTATAGAGCTCATCGATCGCCCGCGTCTTGGTGTCCGCCATCATCCTTGGGGTCCCCACTGCCCTTGAACTGGTTCCGATCACACTCTACAGACACCCCAGATGCCCGAAATGTCTCGCGCCCTCCGACCTTCTCGATGCTCTCTGCTCTTTGCCAGGCTGACTACCGCCACGGTTGTCAACTCGGCAAAGACCTAGGGGTGGTCACCGGGAGGCACCTTCGCATCCGCCTCGCGAGCAGCGCTCAAGCCCGCAGCCGCGGCCATCAGGCCCCCACTGAGCATGAACATCCATGCGAATAGGAGAACTGCCCAGAACAACAGGATGGAGGCAGTGAGAAACCTGACGGTGGGTGCAGAAGGTCGGTTACCGGTCACAACCGCCAAGCCCGAGAGTGCCATCGGCACGATAACGATGCCCGGCTCCGGCATGCGGATGGAACCATCGGCCCATATCTCGAAGGTCCAATAGCTGGTCCATACGAACGATGCGAACGCGAGGATGGTGCCCGTTAAGGCAGACGAAACGAATTCCCTTTTTGGGTGTTCGGTTCCAGCGCGCGCCATGATGCGAGTCTAGGGGCGGCCGAAGCCTTCGATCATGTCGTTGGGTTCGGTCGTTGATTTCAGGATCCCGTAGTTCGGGTCGAGATGTGGGACGGGATCCGGGAACTCGTAGGGACCGGGGTCGGGGACGTTGACGTCTGTGACCGCTTTCATCAGAAGACGGAAGAACTCGTGCTCGAACTCACCGGATGCTGCGGTGAACACGGTCGAGCGAGTGTCGGCTTGGCGGTCCCCCGAACCTCCGACCCGAACGACTATCAGGTCGAGACTGGGAACTACCCAAACCCGTTGGTGCTGGATACCTGCCATGAAGTACATGTCATGCGGTGCGCTCTCGACATGCCGATGATCACGTTCGTCGCGCGAGTAGACGGTCGGGTTGATGTGGCTCTCGCCCCTGTTCAGCCAGAAGAGGTACCCGTAACCCGGGTTCGTTTTCGATGGCGTGAGAGCAGCTCGGACGAAGCGCGGATCGAGGATCGCCTCTCCGTCCCAGCAACCACCGTGCAACATCAGGTAGCCCAGCTTGGCGAAGTTATCTACCGTGGTGTTGAAGCCTCGGTAGCCCTCGGAGTTCCCTGCGGAATCGCGTAACCATGTCCATTCGTCTCGTTGAATGCCGATCGGGCCGAGCAACTCGGCCTGGACGAAGTCCTGGAAATCAACACCTGCCGCGTTGCCGACGACCTTCGCCAGTAGTGCAACAGGACTCTGCCCGTACTCGAAGAAGGTTCCCGGCTTATGGTCGATCGGAAGCGACAACGCATCCTCCACGCGGTCGGCCATCGCGATGTTGTAGTCGCGGTACAGGTTCCAGTGCAGCCCCGATGTCATCGTGAGCAGATCTCTGATCCGTATCTCGGCGTGCTCGGCATCTGCCTCGGGCACGTACTCGCCGACCTTGTCATTGACATGCAGAAGCCCGAGGGTTGCAGCTCGTCCCGTCGCCATCGCCGTGACGCTCTTGGACATGCTCCATCCTTCGAACATCTCGTCTTCACCTGCGAACCACCGACGAGCATCCACGAGATACCCATGTCGGTAGACAGCGATCTCCTGGGTCATGCGCGGGCGTGCGTACTCAAGAGCGGCGGTTAGGGCCTCGGCATCGAGATCGACGTCCTCGGGGGCCGCTGTTGGCCATTCCGCTAGGGGAGCCGCACAGGTAGTGGTCCTACCCCCACCGGCCCGAGCGGTGATGGGCGACAGCGACAAAGAAAGGACGAGCAAAAGGACAGCTGCCGAGAGCTTGCGCACAACGCCTCCTCGGGTTCGATCGATCCCTGTAGGAAGATTCTTCGGGGGCTGGCCCCCGACTCCTTCTGGGCTCGTTCCCCGGATCGACCTACTCGAACCCCCTGACGGGCGGCTCAGTCCTTAGATTTATCGATCACACAGAAGAGATTGCCGTCAGGGTCTTGGAGGACGATGAAGTCCTCGTCCGGCTCGGGGACCCGGTCGTGACGGGTCGCTCCGATCCCAAGCAAGCGCTCGACCTCGCCAGCTTGGTCGTCCGTGTAGAGATCGAAATGGAGCCGGTTCTTGCCCGAATGCTCGTCGGGAACCACCTGGAGAGACACGTTCACGTTCTGTCCTTCGGGGTCCGTCAGGACGACCCAGTCATCCTCGGGAGGCTCTCTCGGCTCGTAATGGAGAGCTTCCTGCCAGAAGGCGAACATCGCATCGAAGTCATCACAATCGATAACGACTGAACCGATCTTCATCGAGCCCCCTCTTCCCTCTACTTGTCGCTCTCGACCTCGTTCTTTGCCAGGAGTTTTTCGATCTTGTCCAGGCGTTCGATGATCCCCGCGTTCTGATCGGGGCCTTCCGTTCGCGAGTCGTTGCCGAGGAACACCGCCGCCAGAGACGCCGCTAGGAAACCGAAGAGCGCTACCCCCATGACCATCAGACCGGTTCCCACCCATCTCCCACCTGTCGTGACCGGATACTTATCTCCGTATCCCACGGTCGTCACCGTCGACGCGGCCCACCACAACGCATCTCCGAACGATGTGATGTTTGCTCCCTCAGCATCCTTCTCGAAGGTTTCGACCAAGAGGGCCGCGAACACCGAGAGGGCCGCCGTGACCGCGAGCGCGTACTGGAGCTTGTGCCGCGTCAGTACAGCTCGCATGGTCTTCATGACTTTCCCGAAGGAACCAAGAGCCTTGCTCTCCTGAAGAAACCTCAAGGACCGCGCCGAGCGAACAACCCGCAGCGGACGGAGGAACGGAAGAACGATCACGACAAGATCCAACTTGTTGCCAAGGACGAAGGCTCGTTTCTCAGGTGCCAGGGACAAGCGGATCGCGTAGTCCAAAGCGAACGCTCCCCAGATGATCCAGCCGAGCGTCGTCAGGAGCGATTCGGTACTAGGCGTGAGTTCGAAAACCATCGGCACCAGGAAGAGTGGAACGAAGACGATCGAGAGCAGCAGCATCGGAAGCGCGGTCCGAGACTCGAACCGATCGAGACTGGTGGCGCTTCCCGCTCGATGTTCCATCAAGAGAGCTAAGCCCAAAGCTCCCCCAGCGGCAACTGGTGTGACGTACGAGAAGCGGGGAAGGTTCGGTAAGTAAAGAAAAGGCCCTCTGGCGAGGGCCTTTTGTGGTTGCAGGGGCAGGATTTGAACCTGCGACCTCCGGGTTATGAGCCCGGCGAGCTACCAGACTGCTCCACCCTGCGTCGGAAACCCTAACGTAGGCAGCTTGGCTTCTTGAACAGCCGGTGAAGCACGAATCTGCGCGTTGAAAAGGTCGTATAGCGACCGAATTCCTACGTGGAATTGGAGAGGCGTTCTAGGTCGGCTAGGACTTGGCCTAGTTCTTCGATCAGGCGTCCGTACTCCGCGAAGTCTCCGTCCGTCAAAGCCGCCTGAGCATCTTCGTAGAGGGCCGCGGCTTCTTCGATCAGTGAGGCGACGTCATCCAGTGGTGGTTCTTCGTCGCCGGGACTCGGAGATGGCGTGGGCTCGTCGGTCGGTTCGCCGATGGGCACGTCGAAGAGGGCCGCGAGGGCCTCGGCGAAGTTCTCTTGGAAGACGACCTCTTCGCCCAGGACCATCGCGACGAACTTGAGCTCGGGGATACCGCCGAGCTCGGATTCTGACGTCGAGGTGGCGGTAACGAAGATCGGCTGCACATACAGAATGGCGCCGTCGATCGGAAGGATGACGAGCGAGCCGAACTGGACGTCCGAACCTCGCTGCTTGAGCAACGACAAGGTCCGCGATGCCTCGACGTCCTGGTTGATCAGGTTGTCCACCTGTTGGGGGCCGAGCACGCTTCGCGATCGAGGGAACTCGAGTACAGAGATCTCGCCGTAGCTATCGGGGTCTGAGCTGGCCACCAGGATCGAGATCATGTTGTCCCGGCTACGCGGAACGTAAGGCCGCGTGAGCACGAAGCGTTCGTCGCTTTCACCCGGCGGGGTGTACAGGAGGTAGATCGGGTCAACGGCCGAACGTGACCCTTCACCATCATCGTCGCCCGTAGTGCTGATCCCCTCGATGAGCGGGGTGCGAGGGATGTTCCACTCGTCTTCCTTCGTATAGAAGTCCAGCGGATCGGTCATGTGATACGTGCGGTAGACCTCGGTCTGCAAACGGAAGAGGTCCTCGGGGTACCTGAAGTGCTCCACGAGTTCGGCAGGGGGTTCCTCGTCCGAGAAGATCTCGGGGAACGCGTTGTCCCACGCTTGGATCAGCGGATCGTCGGGATCGACGATGTAGAAGTCCATCGTTCCGTCGTACGCGTCCACGACGACCTTGACCGAGTTGCGGATGTAGTTGATCTTCCCCGAGAGGGTGCCCTCCACCGTCTGGTCGGCCACGCTAAGACCCGAATCGAATCTCTCCGAATACGGATAGTTGGGCGTGGAGGTGTACGCATCGAGGACCCACAGCATCCGGCCGTCGATGACTACGGGGTAGGGATCCGAGTCGAGGTGCAAGAACGGGGCAGCGCGTCTGATGCGATCGCGCACATTCCGGTAGATCAAGATCTTCGAATCGCCGGTGATCAGTGACGAAAGCATGAGGTTCGGATCGCGCTCGCGGATCGCGAATGACAGGCGCCTGAAGAAGTTACCGATCTCGATGCCGCCCTCACCGTCGTAGTTGTTGCGCTGGACGCCGTCTTCCAACGGGTAGTCAAGCTCATCCTGTTTCGAGGCAACGATCGAGTACTCGTTGTCCTGGAAGCTCTCTCCGTAATAGATGCGGGGCTGCTCGGGCTCCAAGACCTCGGCCCCCGGAGTGACGATCCCGGGGACATTGCGGATAAGGAAGCTGGGCTGACCTGCTGCGGTACTCGCGTTCGCCAAGCTCGCTACCACCCCGAACCCGTGCGTGTACTGGAGGTGGATGTTCTGCCACGTCCTCGATCGCTCGGGTACGTCTCCGATCGATAGCTCTCTCGCGGAGAGCAGCACCTGGCGGAGCTGTCCATCGATGACATAGCGATCGATATCGACGTCTGTGAATTGGTAGTAGGTACGGATCGCCTGGAGTTGTTCGTAGGCCTTGGCCAAGACCGACGGATCCCACAACCTGATGTTCTGCAGCGTGCTATCGCTCGCGTCCAGCTGCTCTTGCGTTAGATCGCTTAAGGCCGGATACGCCGTTTCCTCCACAGCATCCAGCCCGAACGCTGCCCGCGTCGCCTCGAGGTTGCGTTCGATGTAGGGGCGTTCACGCTGCGGCTCCTGTGGCTCGACCGAGAACCTCTGAACCACGAACGGCCAGACGGTCCCCGCTAGGAACGCAGTGAGGATCCAGATGCCTACTGCCGCGATCGGTAACGAAAGCCTTCGGACTTGGATGTTCACGAGGAACAGCAGGGCCGAGATGATCGAGATGATCGCAAGTAGTTTCAACGCGGGTAGCTGCGCGTTGACGTCCGTGTAGCTCGCTCCCACGGCGGTCCCCCGCTCGGAGAAGTTCAGCTGGTAGGTGCCGAGCCAGTACTGGAAGGCTTTGATGACCGCCAGAGCTCCGAGCAACACGGAGACGTGAGCCAAGGCACCGGGGAGGACTCCACGTAGACCGACCTCCGGCCGGATCGCTCCGTAGAAATAGTGGGCGGCCAAAGATGTAACGAGCGCCGCCATGACCGCGAACCAGAGCCAGCTCGACAGCGTGTCTAGGAACGGAAGCTCGAAAACGTAGAAGCCGATGTCTTTGCCGAACTGTGGGTCGTCGACGCCGAAAGGAACACGGTTCTGCCACAACAAGACCGTTCTCCACGACGCGCTCGCCGCGACTCCGGCACTTATCGCGACGAAGCCGGCAACCGCGAGTCGGATCCAAGGCACGAACGGCCTGACCAACACCCTGTATCGGTCGAACGGATCAACGCGGCCTTCTCCACTTGGAGTCAGGTAGGTGGGCGCGACCCGGCCCGTGATCCAGAGGTTGAGGAACACGATCAGACCGCTGATCAGTCCCACAACCGCGCCGACCCCGAACTGCGTTCTGAGGCTCTTCCACAGAACCGAAGTGAGGCCAACCTCTTGGAACCAGAGGAGATCCGTGTAGAACCTGGTACTTGCGATCAGCGCAAGGATCACGATGATCACGACGCCGATGATGATCGTGCGTTTATTCACAGGAGGTCTCGCGACGGGTGGCCTGGGACGCTCTGGGATCATGGAGGGAGCGTAAACGCCCCGCGACTAGGCGAGGACGCTTCTGATCCTGTCTAGGAGTTCGTCCGGCGAAAAGGGCTTGCCTACGAAGTGGGCTCCGGGCCATTCATCTTCAGGCCCCTGAGACATGCCCGTGAGCACTAAGACGGGGATGTCACGCGTTGCATCCTCGGACCGCAGGGCCTGGAGCACCTCTTTACCGTCCATCTTCGGCATGATCTGGTCCAACAGGATCACGTCCGGTATCCGGGAACGAGCCAGTTCGAGGGCCTCGACCCCGTCCGACGCCATCACGACTTCGAAGCCTTCGTCGACCAGGACGAACTCGATCGTCATCCGGACGCTGGCGTCATCCTCGGCGACGAGCACTAGAGGGGGCACACCTCAAAGGTAACTCTCCCTTAGGAGGGTGAATCATCTCCGCCGGGAAGGAACGGGTCCAGGACCTCGTCGTCCTCGTCCTCCGGAGCCGGGTCCGGAGGGGGTTCGGGGTCGGTGCAGACCGGAGGAGGATTCTCGCCGCCGCAGATCGCGTCGTTGAGATCGTCATCGGCGCAGTCGACCCCGTCCTCGCAATCCTGAGGGTCTCCACTGTTGTTGTTGTTCGGCTCCTCGTTGCCGGGATCATCGGGTGGCTCCTCGGTGCCGGGATCGTCCGGTGGCTCCTCGGTACCAGGGTCTTGGGGTTGGTCCGATCCGGTCGCGTCGCGCGCCGCGGCGATCGTGAGATCGGGCTGGCTCTGAGTGTCCTCACCTCCCGTAACACCCGTAGCAAGGACGATGGTTGTCAGCTGCGAGAGCAGTGGATCGCGTTGAACATCGAGGATCGACGCCACGATCCCCCACTGACCGCCATCATCGTGATACTGGAATGCTGTTTCGAACGCGGGCTCCAACTGCATCCGAGGCGCGTTCTCTGCCACCACGAAACCGATCAAGAGATCACCCGTCGGTGTTGCCTGACGCCTCAGGTAGGGCCGCATGAAATCAACTTGTCGCCCGGCCAATTCACCGAAGAATCCGAGTGTGGGCCGCGAGTTCCCCAACTGGGTTGCCAGGCTGGCCGCTCGACTCTCGAGGTCCTGATCTAGTTCGATGATGTCGGCGAGGTGTTCCTTATCCCATTGATCGGTGTCATCGAACGTGTAGGGATCCGTACCTGGAGGAAGCTCACCACCTGCGGTGGTGGCCTCGAACAGTGCTGGGATCGCCAAGGATCTCTGACCCGGACGCGACAACTCGATCTCACCCGCATAGACAGCCGCGCGCGCGAAGCCGAACCCCTGATCCACTCTGAATAGCGAACCGTCACTTGCGGATGAAGCCTGGATGTCCTCGAACGACACTGTCAGGTCGTCGCCGTCCTCCGAAGAAGCTTTCAAACTGCCTGAACTGAGATCGAGGCTCGTCTCATCGACAACGGCGACCCGCGCATCGGCACCGACCCAGGCGAATCGTTGTCCTTCGAGACGCAACTTTGCGAGCGATTCTTTACCCGACGCGGCGATCTCGTCTCCGGGCTTGATCGTGGTGACGTCGCGGACGGGGATGGTTTTTCCGGCCCGGATGATCGTGACCTGGCCACCTAGCGGCTCGATCTGCATCTGGTCGATCTCGCTGCCCCCCAGGGAGGCAGAAAGACGATGCCTGCGGCTAGCAGCAAGGCGGTCAAGGCTACTGCGAGGCGCTTCAAGAGCTCTTCCCCCTAGTCACGACTGACCACCCGGAGTTGGTCGACTGAAACTCATATCCCATAGTTTGTCCGACTCGTGCCCTGGTTTTGAATAGCACGAATGGACTAGTTACGCACCGTTCCGCTCTGCCGCCGGGAGGGCGATCGTGAGCTTGGTTCCCTCGTCCGGGGCGCTTTCCACTCGCACGTCGCCATCGTGGGCCTGGGCGATCCGCCTCACGTAGGCGAGGCCCAAACCGAGACCCCCGTAGGTACGGGTTTCAGAGCCGTCGAGCTGCTGGAAGTCGCTGAAGATCTTGGGAAGGTCGTCCGGTGTGATCCCGATGCCTTCATCGGCGATCGACACCTCAACCATGCCGGGGGCCGCATTACCGTTCGATGCCCCGCGAGCTTCCAATCTGATCGTGCCGCCGCGGGGTGAGAACTTCACGGCGTTATCGAGGAGTTCTTCGAGCGAACGGCGCAGCAACCTCTCATCCCCGATCACATCGGGAAGGTTGGACTCGAGCTCGGTGATCATCTCGTGATGCGGAGCTCGCTCCTTCCACTTCTCGGCCAGGTCGTTCAGCATCGCCGCCATATCTACGTGCACGCTCTTCGGCGCCATGCGGCCGGCTTCCATCGCTGAGAAGTCGACGAGCAACTCGACGATCCGCTCGAGTCTTCCTGTTGAATCGAGGATGCCCCTCACGAATTGTTGCATCTTCTCTCGAGGGACTTCCTTGCGCTGGAGGATCTCCGCGTATCCCTTGATGGGAGTCAGGGGGGTGCGGAGTTCGTGAGAGATGTTCGAGAGGAACTCGGTTTTCATCCGTTCGACCTCGCGCTCTCTTGTCATATCTCTCAGCACCGCCACCGCGCCGGAAACCGCATCGTCTTCGCTTCGCAGAACGGCAACCGTTACGGCCACCGGGATCGACTCGCGATCGCGACTTTCGAGTTGCACGCCTCCGAGGGAACCTTCCGACAAGGTGTGGATCGGCAGCTGTATGGAAACCCCCTGAGCGTCGCGCGCCACCAAGACCTCCGACACCGGCTTCCCCACTGCTTCCTCTGCAGGAACCCCGGTCAGATGCTCCGCCTCTCGGTTGAACGCCAGGATGTTTCGGTCTGCATCCACAGCAACCAGTCCATCGGCCATCGATTGGATGATCGTCTCGATCCGTGAACGCAGGGAGTGCTCCTCACGCGCTGCGGTCCGCAGATCGCTCGTCATCTTGAGGAGCGACGCCGTCATCTCGTTGAACGTCTCGCCAAGCTGACCAACTTCATCGTCGCCGTAGACCGGAGCTTGGGCTTGAAGGTCCCCCTCGCGGACTTGGCTTGCGGTCTCGGTCAGTTCTTGGATCGGACGCGTGATGCGGCGACCCGAGAACCATGCGAGCGCTGTCGCGATGGCTCCGACAAGCATCGCGGCGATGAACAACAGTCGGTTCACTTCGGAACGCGTGGACGCAACGACCGTTGCTTTGGATGAGATCGCGAGGATTCCCACCTGGGTGCCGCTCTTCTCGATGAGCGAGAAACCAGTGAAGTATGAGGCGTCGCCCAGGTCCAGCTGAGCGGAGCTCGATCCGGACAGCAGGAGTTGCGCTTTCACATCCTCCGGTAGGGCAAGTTCACGTTTCCGGGGGCCGCGCAGAGTAGAAGCCACAACCTCCTCACCACTGATCACCGAAGCCGCAGTGTCAGGACCTAGCTGGGCGACGATGCGTTGGAGGTAGAGATCGTCGATCCACCGGCCCAATGCGATCGTGCCCACGTATCTCGCATCGTTGAAAACCCTGGCAGCAGCCATGACTGCCAATCGTGTCGTGTTCTCGCTGTCATCATTGATGCGGACGGGCCCCGCGCTGATCGATGTCTCATCACCCGCAACGGCCGTGAAGACCGGGCTGCCAAGAAGCGCAAGCTCCTGACCTTCGGTCAACGGGGGGAACTTCGGGTCGTCACGTCTTCGCTTGACTATCGCCGGGCCTTCTCCCGCGATCGCAGGTAGGTCCCGCGCCGGGTCGACGATGACGAAGTTGCTCGTAACGATGCCCCCTTCCCTGATGACTCGAGCCGTACTGCCAGGGTCGTCCGACTCCATCCGGATCTGGATACCGGGGAAATCTGCGAGCAGCCGAACGCTGCGCGTTAGCTCGGCCTCCACGGAGTCGTTTATCGACTCGACCGCCCCGGTTGCCTGGGAGGCAACACGGTCCAGTTCTTCGCTTTCCACGTTGGAAGAGATGACGCCTGTCAGGGCCGTCGAAAGTGTGAGGACGACGGCAACGAGGAGAGCGGCGAACGACGCCACGAAACGGATGCGGATCGACGAGACGATCGCACCCCAGAACCAGGCCGTGACCCCGAGGTAGCCGAACATCTTTGCCACGTGAGCCGCGTACGCGAATCCGTCGACCGTACCCACTCCGAAAACTGCTTCCGGCGCGGCCCCCGTAAGCAGTTCCGAGATCGCAAACAGAACCATCGCTAAGGCGAGCGGCCTGTACGACCGGTTTCCCTTCGATGACGAGGAGAGAGCGGCGACAGCAACAAGAAGTGCGGCGCCCGCGGGGGCAAGAACCAGGGGCTGCTCCAGCGAGTAGCCGCCGATCGCCGCGACGCTCGCGGGTCTAAGGGTGCCGACAACCCCGATGAGGATCAGTGCGTAGCCCAATGTCCTTGCAGCCACGACGAGGTCGGCTCCGTCGAAGGCCTCGGCGGTGAAGGACCCTCCGTGGATCACCTGAGCGACACCGAGAACGACGAACCCGAGCGCCACCGAGATCCGGTTCGACCTCGGCCCCGGGACGAGCGAGGGCCGGGTGGCCGCGAGAAGGGCAGCCCCGGCTGCGACTAGGAAGCCGAGGAACTCGACGGTGAAGTGGAGAGGTACCGCAAGAAAGCTCTCAAACACGACAGTTAGTCTCGCACGAAGGCAGCCCGGTCCCCAAAGTTCTTATCGGTCGAGTCCTGCCAGATAATCGACTGCCTCTTGGAAGTTCGAGATCGAGACCACCTCGATGTCGCCGGCCGCTTCGGCGGCGGCTGCATAGTTCGCCTCGGGAGCCAGGAATATCTCGGCACCCTCTGCCTCGGCGCCGGCAACCTTTTGCTCGATCCCACCGATAGGAAAAACGTCGCCGCATTGGAGGATCTCGCCCGTACCTGCGATCCTGCGGCCCGCGGTTAGGTCCTCAGGAGTTAAGAGGTCGTAGATGGCGAGAGTGAACATCAGACCGGCGGATGGTCCCGCTATCCGGCCGGTCTTGATCTTCACGTCCACCCCAGGCTCGTTGGAGTAGTTGACGTTCTCCATGAAGATCCCGATGAACGGCTCGCCGGGAGCGTCGGGATTCTCTTCAGTCACAAGCGGCAGTTTCAACCGGCTACCGCTCCTTCGAACGGTCAGTGTCACGCTTTCGCCAGGAGAATGTTCGTCGATGGCCGCACCTACATCGCAAACTGTCTCGGAACGCTGCCCGTCGACGGCAACGACAACATCGTCCTTCCGGAGTTTGCCCGATGCCGGCGAGAGCGCAACCGTCTTAACGACACGCACACCATCTCCGCTGGAGCGACCGAGGGCGGCGAACGCGACGTCGATCGCGGTCTGCTGAGACTCGTCCATCTGTTGCTGCTGTTGTGCCTCTAGATCGTCCAAGCTCGTGCCGGGTGGCACGAGGTCCTCCTTCATGAGGATCCTCGAGTCGGGATCGATGACGGCCGCTATCCACTCGACGAAAGTGACGCTGATATCAACCGACACGGTTGTGAGGAAGAGCTCGCCTTCTGAGGAATAGGTCTGTGTTCCCTCGATCTCGACCAGCGATTCGACTTCTCGCACCGGACCCGGGAGTTGGGCATAGAAGAACGGCAGGGGCACCTCGACCGAAGCGACCGCCAGCCCGAGGATCACACCGCCAAGGATCAGTCGCTTGACCCATAGCCGTTTGTGAGAGGTGAGACCTTGATCGGCGAGGGTCGGAGGGGTGTTCTCTTGCTCGTGATCCATCAGATCAAGTATCCGGGAGCCGAGGTACTAGCGGCCGGAGTCGAGGAGAACATCGCGGACGCTGTCGAAGGCTTCGAGACACTTACCGGCGCCAAGGACAACCGCCTCGAGAGGCTGCGGTGTCACGTGAACGGGTACTTCAGCCTCCTGGGCGAGAAGCATGTCGAGTCCCTTCAACATCGCTCCGCCGCCGGTCAGTGCTATCCCATTCGTGAGCACATCTTGAACCAGATCGGGAGGGGATTGGCCGAGGCACTCGACCACCGACGTGACGATCGAGCGAACCTGTTCGTTGATCGCCTCGCGGATCTCCTCGGACGTGATCAATACATTCTTAGGCAGCCCTGTCGCGAGATCGCGTCCGCGCAACTCGGCCTTCTCTTCCCGGGCAAGCGGGAAAGCTGAACCGATGGTCATCTTGATCCGCTCGGCCGTTCGTTCCCCGATGGCGATCGTGTACTCCCGACGGGTGTAGTTCTGGATCGCACCGTCAAGGTCGAAACCACCGACCCGCGTACCGGTGTTCGTAACGATGCCGCCCATCGAGATAAGAGCTACCTCGCTGGTTCCTCCACCGACGTCGACCACCATGTTGCCGAGCGGTTCGTGGATCGGTAGCCCTGCACCGATCGCGGCCGCCATGGGCTCCTCGATCAGGAAGCACGTTCGTGCCCCCGCACTCAGCGCAGCTTCTTCCACGGCCCTGCGCTCGATCTCGGTCAGTGAGCTGGCGACGCTGATGAGAACCCGCGGCCTAGACATACGAGAGATACCGGCTCTCTGCATGATCAAGCGCAGCAGCTTCTCGGTGATGTCGAAGTCAGAGATCGCCCCGGAACGAAGAGGTCGGATGGCAACGATGTAGCCCGGTGTCCGCCCGATCATCTGCCAGGCTTCCTCGCCCATGGCGAGAACCGCTCCGGTTTCCTTGTTGAGAGCCAGGACGGTGGGCTCGGCGAAGAGGATGCCCTTGCCGCGCTGATAGACAAGCGTGTTGGCGGTACCTAGGTCGATCGCGAGGTCACGCGGCATGGCAGCCCCCGAGCCTTAGCTCAGTCGTCAAGCCACCCGCTGCCGCGCACGGCGGCGTGCCTCGATGCGGCGTTTGGCCGCAGCACGACGAGCTGGATCCATGGGCTGAGGCCTGCCCGTGGTCCGCATCCCGGGACGAGTCGAGGAACGGTTGACGACTCGCTCGGTCCTGTGTCCCTGCTGGGACGAGATGCGCTCGAGGCTCTCTCTGAAGCCGTCGACCGTATTCATGCGAGCGCTTTCACGGCGCTGCTGTAACCAGAGCCGGGTAATACCGGCGGCGGCCACAGCCACCATGATGACCAGATAGATCACGCGGACTTCTCCTCAGATAGAGATTCAAATTAGCCGTCAAGGGGCTAGTAGCTCGATTCGCTGCCCCCGCAGCAGCTCCTGCGAAAGGGTATCAGAGGGCCGAGGGCCACCCGCCTGGGGACCCTGATTTCACTACCCAGCTAGCTCCTCCGCCTCCGGATCCCCCGCCACAACGCCGCCCCGATGAGGAGCCCCGCCCCGGCGAAAGCGCCCTTTCGGAGGTCCGACCGCTCGACGCTGGCCCTGCCCAGGCGCACCCGGCGCTTGGCCACTTCCCAGGTGTCCAGGAAGGCGTCGTAACTCGACCGCTCGCATTTGAAGCCGGCAGCCTCCAGACGATCCGGGGACATCACCCACGGATACATCACGTAGTGGAGATAGCCCGACGGGACCTCACCGAATCCACTGCTCCACATGCGATCCGCCATCGCGAAAGCGGCAGGTTCGGGAACCGAAAGAACACGCCTGCTCGTTATGGCGGTGATCTCTTCGAACTCCAGCCAATCTCGCGGGCAGAGGTTGTAAGGACCATCGAGGTCGTTGAACACCGCAAAGGCAGCAGCCGCGCCGACATCGTCCTCGTGGACGAATTGGAACGGCGGCTTGTGACCCGACACGTTGAACGTGACGGGAATCTCTAGGAGATGCGACCACGAGTTATCGGCGTGAGGCCCAAACACAACCGCTGGTCTTAGGACCGTGACGATCGCATCGGGGTACTCGTCACGGAACTCTTTGACGACATACTCGGTTTCCATCTTGTGAGCGGCGTAACTGAGATCGAAGTTGGCGCGGAGAGGTGATTCCTCGGTCAGCGGCACGTCGTTGTCCGGGTGCGCGCCGTAAACGGTTGCCGAAGATGTGTAGATGATCTTGGGAACCCCGGCCTTCCCGGCAGATCTGAAGATGTTCTGCGTTCCATTGACGTTGATGTCCCGCATCTCGGTTTCGTCTCTGATCGCATCCATGACGAAGGCCAGATGGACAACAACGTCGACCCCGCTGAAGCGTGACGCCAGAGCCGGGTCACGGACATCGACCGTGTCGAAGATGAGCTTGGAGCTAGGGAGGCCCTTCGGGGGCTGGACGTCGAAACCGAGGATGCGCTCGACCCGCTCATCGACGTGCAAAGCCTCGATCAAGCGCGAGCCGATATAGCCGGACGCCCCCGTAACAGCGACGGTCAGACCCTGTTTCCTAGCCATCGGACGAGCGTAACCTGGAGAGGATGAGCCAACAGCCCTTCGGGGATATCCCGATATTCCGAGAACTCCAACGTCTGCTGTCCTCCGACGAAGGCCCGGTCAACCTCGAGCTCGCACGTCAGATCGCGGATTCGATCGCGAACGAGGGAACGCAGGAGCCTCCGCCTAATCGAGATCTCGTAACGGCGTACCCGAGGTCGGTGATCACGGCTCACCAACTCCTGTCCGGCTATACGCGTTTGCAGATCGATGAGCTTCCCAGTGCGGAAGTGATCGGACGTTCTGCGTGGGTTGCCTCGACACTGACGGGGTGGAGTTGGTTGACCGAAGCCTTCGCCCAACGCTTCACCGCGATGGCCGACGAAGGAAACACTGAAACCGAAGCAGCCCCAGGGATGGGGATGGCCATCAAGCAGATCATCCCCTTCATGATGGGTCTCCAGATCGGAACCTTGGTGGGCCACCTGGCCCGCGAAACGCTGTCCCGCTACGAGCTCCCCATCCCTCGCTCGGACAACGGTCGATTGTTCCTGGTCGGACAGAACGCGGACACCGTAGCCACCGACTACGGGTTCGACCGGAACGACTTCGTCATGTGGATCGCGCTACGGGAAGTTGGGCGCCACATGATCATTGCGTCGAACCCCTGGGTGGAGCGTTACTTCCGTTCGTCGCTGGTAGAGGTCATCGGCTCGATCGAGATAGACCTCGGCGATATCGAAAGGCAGATGACTGAACTGGGTGCCGGCATGGAGGGCCTTGAAGGGATCGGCTCCGAAGGCATGCTCCCGGTGGTCCACACGCCACGTTACGAGTCTGCTCTGGGCAGGGTGAAGGCCTTGTTCGCGGTGTTCGAAGGCTACGCGTCGCACGCTTCGGGACAGGTTTCGACCGAAGTGGTCCCCAACGTCGCACGGATCGACGAAGGCATGCGGCGACATGCCAGCGTGCCGAGCTCGGGGAAGCAGGCTCTAGCGAGTGTTCTTGGGCTCGACCTGGATCGGGAGACCGTGGACGCCGGCGCAACTTTCTGCGCAGCAGTCGTTCAGCTTCGTGGGATGGGTTCTCTCAACGAAGTGTGGGCCGCCCCCGACAACCTTCCCTCTCTTGATGAGATCAGAGATCCGTTCGCCTGGATGGAAAGGGTGCTCGACGCGTAGATGGAACGTCAGGTCGTTTGCGGGGACACGTTCGTAACGGCTCGTCTACCGGAGGACACCCACGTCGTCTCGCCTGGATTCTCCCTGGAGCTCGATGTGGCAGAGGATCTGGCGGCCGCGGTGAGCGCTGCTGTCGATCAGCCTCTCGACCGCGACCCGTTGGCCGAGATCGTCCGGCCGGGGATGAAAGTCACGCTGGCTTTCGACGATCCCACCGTCCCCTGTTTCGCTCCCCTGTGGGCTAACGCGATACCGGTGATCATCGATCGCCTCGAGCGCGGAGGTGTCAGGACGAACGACATCTCGCTCGTCTGCGCAAACTCGTTGCACAGACAGTTCACGCACGATGAGCTTGCGAGAACCATCGGCGACGACGTCGTTCGTGCCCACGGTGACCGCCTGCGATGCCACGATGCAGAGGATCACGACGCGATGGTCGATCTGGGCACGACCAAGAACGGATTCGACGTAGTGCTCGGAAGGTCTGTTATCGACTCAGACCTGACCGTCTACCTGAACTGTTCGACGATGCGAGGTTTCTCGGGAGGTTGGAAATCGGTTTGCGTTGGGCTATCTGGATACCGGTCGATCCACCATCACCACACACCCGACATCATGAGCATGTCTCTCGATCGCAATCGGATGCACGAGATGCTCGACGAGATGGGGACATTCGTCGAGACGGAGCTTGGTAGCAACCGCGTCTTCAAGGTCGAAACTGTCCTGGCCAACCCTGTCGGCGTGCATCGCCTATTCGCAGGGAGCGTGGGAGCGACGCGAGCGGCCGTCACAGAGAAACTGAAACAACACCAACCCCCGCGCCGAACACTCGTCGAAGAACCTGTGGACATCGTCGTCTATGGCGTACCCGACTGGAGTCCCTACGCATCGTTCAGCCACACGAACCCGATCCTCGACCTGATCTCGACGGGCCTGGGCTACCTCGGGGGGATGATCGAGGCCGTCGGTAAACCAGGGTGCATCGTCGTCCTTGCGACCCCCTGCCCGCCTCGCTGGAACATGACTCACCACCCTTCGTACAAGGAGGTCTGGGACGACGTTCTGAGACCAGACACCAACCCCGAAGACGTTCGCCATCACATCGAGCCGAAACTCGCCAAGCGCCGCGACTACATCGAGAAGTACCGCTTCCACAATGCGTTTCACCCCGTACATGCGACGATGGCGCTGTATCCGCTTAAACGCTTACGGCACGCGAGCCGAGTGATCGTGGCGGGGGCCACCGACCCTTCGGTTCCGGCTCACATCGGCTTCGAGAACGCCGCGTCGATCGAGGATGCGATCTCCATGGCTCGAGGCGACCTCGGCCCCGATGCCTCGGTGGCCCTGATCGAATACCCACTCGCCTTCAACCGCCAATGAGGGTCGCGGTCATCTCCGACACCCACACTCGCGGTTCCTCGCGGCCCGTCCCTGAGGGCGCTTGGCCGTACCTCGAATCTGCCGATCACATCCTGCATGCCGGAGACGTGACCGACCCCGCACTACTCGACGAGCTGAAAGTTCTCGCGCCCCTCACCGTGGTCATGGGGAATTGCGATGCATGGAATGTCAAGGAGTGGGGCGCGACCCAGTCAGCTGAGATCGAACTCGGAGGGATCCCGATCGCGATGCTCCACGACGCAGGTCAGAAAGAAAGGCGGTGGGAACGGATGCGAGCGACTTTCCCAGAGGCTCGGGTGGTGGTGTTCGGCCATTCTCACTTGCCTTGGAACGAGGACCGTAACGGGTTGCTTCTGTTCAATCCGGGAAGCGCAACCTGGAGGCGCAAAGCTCCGACCACATCGATGGGCCTCTTGTGGATCGACGATGGAAGCGTCGAAGCCGAGATCGTTCCGGTTTAACGACTCTCTGAGGAAAGAACCGGATCCTGATCGTGCTGAACCTTTGGGGAGCCGCAGGTGGGGCATTGCGGGTCGCGCCTGACTTTCACTTCTGCGAAGCGCGTTCCCTGGGCGTCGAACGTCAACAAGCGTCCGACCAGCGGTTCTCCATACCCAACTATGAGTTTCAGAGCCTCATTAGCTTGGAGGCTTCCGACGATGCCTGGGAGCACGCCCAGGACTCCTGCTTCGCTTCAGGTAGGGGCCATTTCAGGAGGCGGCGCCTCGGGATAGAGACAGCGATAGCAAGGTCCTTCGAACGGCACGAACGTTGAGGTCATGCCCTCGAAGCGAAAGATCGAGCCATGCACTATCGGTTTGCGAAGTTCGACCGCTGCATCGTTCAGCACGTAGCGCGTGTCGAAGTTGTCGGAGCCGTCGATGATCACGTCGTATCCCGAGATGATGTCCCGCACGTTGCTGGCATCAAGACGAACCGCATGAACGTTCACGCGCACATCCGGGTTGAGCTTGTTGATGAATTCACGAGCAGACTCGGCCTTCAGTTGCCCGATCGTCGCGGTGGAGTGGATCACCTGTCGTTGAAGATTGGATTCCTCGACAACGTCTGAGTCCACGATGCCGATCGTGCCGACACCTGCGGCCGCGAGGTAGAGGAGAGCAGGAGAACCCAATCCTCCGGCCCCCAACGACAGCACCTTGCCGTCGAGCAACTTCTGTTGACCGGCTTCCCCAACCTCCGGGAGGAGGATGTGGCGCGAGTAGCGGTCGCGCTGCTGGGGGGTCATCAGTTTGGGGATCGTGTAGTCGTAGCCGAGGTCTTTCCAGCGGGTGAAGCCTCCGGTCATGTGCTTAACGTTCGTGTAACCGAGCTCTTCCATGGTTCGGACCGCGAAAGCACTCCGCACGCCGCTCTGGCAGTAGACGACGACCTCGTTGGCTTTATCCCCAAAGGTGTCTTCGATCCGGCTCTCGAAATGCGCCCTGGAGAGTGCTTTGGCGCCCGGCAGGATGCCGTTGGCGACCTCGTCCGGCTCCCTGACGTCGAGTAGGGCGAACCGGTCCCCCTGCTCGAGGCGCTCGTGCACCTCCTGGGGCGTGGTTTCGGTGATCTCGTCCTTGACCTGGCGAAGCAGGTCCCGGAAGTTCGTCATATATACACCTTACAATACGTGCAAAGTCTGTGGAGCCCTCGCCCGGCGCGGCTCAGGCGGCCCTCAGAACCCGGCGGATCTCCTCGATCGTGGGATTCACAAGCAAGGTACCGCCCACGTCGAGCGTCGGGACGGTCCGGAAACCCCCCGAAGCGGCCCTGATGGCCTCGTCGTAGGCGCCCGTCGCGTCGATGTCGACCTCCACATAGTCGATCCCAGCTTCGGTCATCTGCCGGCTGAGCCTCTTGCAGTGGCCACACCACTCCGTCGTATACATGGTTACCTGCATCGAATAACTGCACTCCCCTAAGTCCTCAAGGAAGATAACGGGAACCCATGGACTCTGATTCCCACGCAGGCAAGCTCCCTAAACGGAGCGCGACCAGAACACGGAGCTTCGGTTCGAGCAGCCGAGAGAACCACGACGCTTCCGCGTTCTACTCGCGTGCGCTTGTTGAAGCAGAGATATCCGATGACACGACCCTCAACGATGCTCCGGACGTGGATCGGATCTTCACCCACACGGCTGAGGACATGAGCGAGCTTCCCGACAACAGCGTGGCCCTCATGGTTACGTCGCCGCCGTATCACGTGGGGAAGGACTACGACTCAGACAAGACTTTCGCGGAGTACCTCGCGTTGCTCGAAGCCGTTTTCACAGAGACGTACCGCGTGCTTGAGCCTGGGGGCCGCGCGGTCGTCAACGTCGCGAACCTTGGCCGACGTCCTTACATATCCCTCTCTTCGCTCGTCGCCGGGATGATGCAATCCATCGGCTACCTGATGCGCGGTGAAGTCATCTGGCGCAAAGGCAAAGCTGCATCTGGATCAACCGCCTGGGGATCGTGGATGTCCGCGACGAACCCAACGTTCCGTGACGTGCATGAATACTGTCTCGTGTTCAGCAAGGGACGATTCCAGCGCGTGCGAAAAGGTGAATCGACCATCGAGCGGGACGAATTCATCGAAGCAACGCTCTCGGTGTGGGACATCCAGCCGGAGTCTGCGAACCGGGTGGGGCACCCAGCGCCCTTCCCTATCGCTCTACCGAGACGTTTCATCGAGCTGTTCACGTTCAAGGATGACCTCGTTCTCGATCCGTTCCTAGGTTCTGGTTCGACGGCCGTTGCCGCGGTCGAGACGGGACGCCACTACGCTGGGTACGACACCGATGCCGCATACGTCGCCATCGCCGAACGGCGGATCGCGGAAGCCAAGGCAAAGCTGGGTTAGTGCGTCCTCGCGTGATGAGCGTCTTCGTCCAGAGCGACCCTGCGCGGGGAGGGCAAGGCGCGAGGAGTCGTGCGTACCGGGGAGTACGTGCGCGACGAGTAACGCAGCCATCGTCGATGCAGGGGCGCTCTGGTGTGGCGGTTAATTGCGCGAGGGCGCACAGATGAAGGCAGTCGTCTATGCCGGTGACGGCAAGGTCGAAGTGGCCGATGCTGGGTTGCCACATCTGACCGACCCGGGGGACGCCATCGTCAAGGTGTCGCTAACGGCGATCTGCGGCTCTGACCTTCACCTGTTGGACGGCAAGACGCCGGGGATGCGTGAGGGTGGTGTCATAGGTCACGAGTTCGTCGGCGTTCTGACCGAACTCGATGGCGCTTCCCAACGTCATGCGGAGGGAACAAGGGTCCTCGGATCGTTCCTCATCGCGTGCGGAGAGTGCGAAAGCTGCAGAACCGATCGATTCAACTTCTGCAAGAACCGACGAGCGCTGGGGTTAGGAACCCTGACCGGCGATCTCGACGGCGCCCAGGCTGAATACGTGCGCGTGCCGAACGCCGATCTGAACCTGAAGCTTCTCGACGGTGCGATGTCGGGTTTGAGCGACGAGAAAGTTCTGTTCGGTGGCGATGTGCTGGCCACCGGGTTCTATGCCGCAGACCTCGGGGAGGTGGGAGCCGGTGACACCGTTGCGATCGTTGGAGCCGGGCCCATAGGGCTCTTCACAGCTGCGGCGGCATCAGCACGCGGCGGCCGCGTCTTCGTGCTCGACATGGACAAGAATCGGGTCGCGTTCGCTAAGTCGGTTCTGAAAGATGCCACGGCCCTTCACGTCGGAGAGGACGACGCACACAAGGTTGTCGCCAAGGCGGCCGGTGGAGTCGATGTTGATGTCACATTCGATGCGGTCGGTTCCATCCCGGCGTTCAAGACCGCCATGAGGATCGCGCGCGATGGGGGCCGCGTCGTCGTGATCGGGGTGTATGGGGCCGAACGGTATGAGTTCCCGATGGGGATGGTGTGGGTGCGGGGGCTGAATCTCAAGTTCAGCGGGATGACTAATGTTCATGCCCACTGGGATCGCGCACTGATGGCGGTTGCGAAGGAAGAACTCGATCCCACGAAACTGATCACCCATCGTTTGCCGTTGGACGACGCGGTCGAGGGCTACCGGCTTTTCGCGTCGCGTGAAGCGACGAAGGTCGTGCTCACTCCCTAGTTGGAGGAGGCCGCCTTCTTGGTTTTCTCGGCGACGATCTCTTCTGCAGACTTTCCGCAGCCGGGGCAGAACTTCGAATCGGCAACCACTTGGACACCACAGAACGGGCAGGGACCCTCGACGGGCTCCTCTTTGAAGCCTTCCTTCAACCCGGTCTTGAACTCCTTGGACGCCTGACCCATCGAGCGCGCGAGCTTCGGTAAGCGCGAGGCTCCGAACAGGAGTAGGAGAACCAGGAAGACCAGAACCATCTCGCCTGCTCCGAAACTACCCATCAAAGATCTCCTTCTATCCGTGTAAGGCCGACAGCACATCGGCCCCCAGCAGCTCGATGTCTTCAACATCACTCAGCTGGAAAGGCAGAGCCCCCAACGTGACGATCACCTCTTCAACCCCCAGATCGGCCAGTTCGCCCAACCGATCGACGACCTCAGTGGTGGTCCCTGCGAAGCGTGAAGCTCTGAACTCATCCCAGGATACTGCTGAACCCGTCTTTCCATCCGTAAGCACACCCACGGGCGTTCGGTCGATCAAGCGCTCGAAACGACGTTTGATGTCGGCGGTGTCCTTGCCCGTAAGGACATAGACGCCCACCGATCTCTTGAGCGGCCGGTCGCGGCCCTCTTCGTCACAGATCTTGCGTGATGCCTCGACCCGTTCACGGTAGGTGTCCACATCGCCCAACCACGAGAAGTTCCATCCGTCTGCATGGCGTGCTGCCGTCCGCAGGAGGTAATCGCCCTTGCCCCCCATCCAGATCGGTGGCCGGGGAGCCTGAAGGGGGCCGGGACGACAGATGGCTCCGTCTATCTCGTAATGACGTCCGTGAAAAGTGACGGTCTCGCCCTCAAGTAGACGAGCGATCACCGAAGCTGCCTCTCCCATCCGTGCGATACGGACCCCGGGAGGGTCGAACCCGATGCCCGCTGCTCGGTACTCCGGCTCGTACCAGCCGGCCCCCAGCCCGATCGTCACCCGGCCTTGAGAAAGCTGGTCCAGCGTGGCAGCCATCTTGGCTACAAGGGCAGGCGCCCGGAGATCGTTGCAGAGGGTCAGCGACCCCAACCTGACACGATCCGTTACCCCGGCGAGAGCCGAAAGGAGGGTCCAGCATTCCAAGGACCCTTGGGGCTCAGACGGGCCGCCGTACTTACCCCAGTCCAGGAACAGGTGATCGGAGACCCAGACCGAGTCGAACCCGGACGCCTCAGCGGTCCTAGCCACACCCGAGACACCCTCGAAAGAGACCGGCCGACCGGCGAATGAGGTGTCGTAATGCGGAAGAGCGAGCCCGAACTTCATGGCGGCAGTCTAGTCAGGCCCGGGGTGGTGGACGACTCAACTACAATCCTGGGATGAAAGTTTCGGACATCATGACCTCGGCATCCATCACCGATTCGGTCAGCGACACCGTTGCCGAAGCGGCGGCCAAGATGCGTCAACAGCAAACCGGTTCCCTCTTGATCACGATCGGCTCCAAGCTTGTGGGGATCATCACGGAGCGAGACGTTCTGCGAGTGGTGGCGGAAGGCAAAGACCCGAAGGCCGTCTCGATCGAGGAAGAGATGACGAAAGACCCCGTGGTCATCGATCCGGATACCAAACTCAAGGATGCTGCGGATCTGATGTTCACCCACTGGTTCAGGCACTTGCCGGTCGTGAACAGTTCTGGAGATCTCAAAGGGATCATCTCGACTCGAGACCTTCTGAGGATCGTTTCTGCCGGCATGCAGGAGCCTCAGAACCTAGAGGGCCTCACCGGGCACAAGCTGGCACGCGACATACGCCTCGAGCGTGTTGAAGCCGGCGACCTCGACTAGGACTGACGTCCCGCCGAAAGATCGATCGACAACGACGCAAGGCTGAGGTCGCGCATCGTCCCTGGCGTATCGACCAACCTCCGCAGCGCTTCCACGACCGACTTGTCGTAGCTCATGTCGCTTAGCTCGTCGAGCTCGATCAGTGTGTCTGTGACGCTGCGGCTCGCTCGGAAAGCACGCGTCGAAGTCATCGCGTCGAAACTGTCGACCACTCGGATGACTCGACCCAGCATCGGGATCTCCTCGCCCTGAAGCCCCGTTGGGTAGCCCGATCCGTCCCAGTTCTCGTGATGAGAAAGGACGCCCTCGACGACGTCGACGTACAGCTTGATCGGAGAAAGGATGTTGGCACTGATCACCGGGTGAGCACGCATGATCACCCACTCTTCTTCGGACAATGGACCATCTTTCGACAGGATGCTGTCCGGGATTCCCACCTTGCCCACGTCATGAAGAAGTCCGGCGAGATACGCCTGGTGAGAGTCGATGTCCAGCAATTGAGCGAGCTTCTCGCAAAGTAGCGCAACGGATATGGAGTGCCCCTTCGTGTAGGGGTCGCGCGCTTCGAGCGCCATCACGAGAGAGCGGATGATCCGCGTGTGCATCCTCTCGTTCTCACTCGCAAGTCGAACGCCCTGATAAGACTCGTAGTACCGGAAGACGCACTCGTGAAGAGTCTCGAGCATCAACTCGCGGTCTTCGATCTCTTCGGAGATAAACGGGCTGATCGCGTGTCGGCCGGAGATCAGGGCTCGCTGAAACCCATGGTCGGAAGATCCCGGCACCCGTCCACGTCGTTCGGCGAGCCCATCGACGATCGTCTGAGCGAGCGTCCAATCACCGTCCGAGAACACCTCGCAAAGACCAGAGAGCATCGCCCTCAGCTGTCGTTCGAGATCAGGGTGGATGGCTAGCTCCTGCTCGGCGACCAGCTGCACCCATGCGGCGGCGATCCGTTCCTTGTTGTCCTGGAGGGCACCTGCCAGCCGAAGGCGCGAAGCTGCCCGGCGTGGTGCTAAGAGTGGGGCGACGAGATCGAAAGTCTCTGCCATCCTTCAGCACTCTCCCTGCTTAACTAGCTAACTCTAAGTAGTCCTGTAGCTACTCAGCGAATATACCGTTCCATCATTTTCCTGTAAATAACCCCTTGGAACGGAAAACCTCGCATAGGAACCATGGGCTCCTAACTAGCTAGTACGAGCCGAGGGGTCTGTGGGATGGATGCAAGGCCGGGTTGCCCGGGGCGGGCGACCTAGGTCCTCAGATCTTGTAGCGCTCTAGTAGCCGCCTGGCGATCACCGTTTTCTGGATCTCGCTGGTGCCCTCTCCGATGAGGAGGAAGGGAGCGTCACGGTAGAGACGCTCGATCGTGAACTCCTTGCTGTAGCCGTACCCACCATGGACCCTCAGGGACTTGAGAACGATCTCGTTGCAGGCTTCCGAGGCGAAAAGCTTCGCCATCCCGGCCTCGAGGTCACTGCGCTCACCGGCCGACTTCTTCTCGGCGGCTTGGTAGAGCATCAGTTTGGCCGCCTCCAGCGTGGTGCCCATCTCGGCAAGGTGGATCTGGATCGCCTGATGTTCGCTGATGGGCTTGCCGAACGCTCTGCGCTCCTGGCTATAGCGGATCGCCTCTTCGAAAGCTCGGGTGGCAACACCAACCGCGCGGGCTGCCACGTTCACACGACCCAGTTCGATGCCGTCGAGGACCTGCTGGAAACCCTTGCCCTCTTCGGTGCCGAGCAACTGCTTGCGCGGGATCCGGTAGTCGTTGAAGACCATCTCGGTGGTCTCAACACCCTTGTAGCCAAGCTTCGGGATGTTCTTGCCAACGTCGAGACCGGGGGCGGGCGTTGGGTTGCCGGCTTCCTTCTCGACGATCAGCATGCTCATGCCCTTGTGAGGAGGTTCGGTCGAAGGATCTGTCTTGACGAGCGTCATCACGACGCTAGAACGGAGACCGTTCGTCAGCCACATCTTCTGGCCGTTGACCACGTATTCGTCACCCTCGGCGATCGCTTTCGTCGTGATCGCCTGGACGTCAGAACCTGCCTCCGGCTCGCTCATCGCCAAAGCTGCCCGATACTCACCGGTCGACATCTTCGGCAGGTAGTAGTTCTTCTGCTCGTCTGTGCCGAACCGGTTGATCAGGTAGCACCCCATGAAGTGGGTGTTCAGGACACCAGAGAGGCTCATCCAGCCCCGGGCGAGCTCCACGACGGCGAGGGCGTAGGTCATCAACGATTCGCCGATCCCGCCGTACTCCTCAGGAACGGTTATCCCGAAGAGACCCATCTCCTTCATCTGCTCGACGATCTTCTCGGGATACTCGTCTTCGTGTTCCATGTCGTCGGCAACGGGGATCACTTCGCTCTCGACGAAGTCGCGAACGGTCGAGATGATCTCTTTCTGGATTTCGGTTAGCTCGGGCATCACTTACTCCACTCGGCTTGGAAATCTTCGAGTTTGCGCTGGACGCTCATCCCGGCTGCTCTTCCACGTTCGGCGAACTGGATCGCCATCTTGCGAGACGCCTCGTCGATCATCTCGTTGCCGAACATGACGGCGCCCGTCTTATCGACCTCGGTAGCGTGCTTGTAGGCCTCGAGAAGCGCCTCGGCCTTGTCGTACTCCTCCTGGCTAGGGGTGAACACGTCGTTGAGCACATCGATCTGACCCGGGTGTAGGGCCCACTTACCGTCATAGCCGAGAGCTCGCGAGCGCATCGCCATCTCACGGAAACCATCGAGGTCTTTGATAAGGAGGTACGGACCATCGATGGCTTGCAGTCCAGCGTCGCGTGCCGCGACGAGGATCGTCTCGAGAACCCAGTGGAAGTGATCCCCTGGGTATCCGGGCATCGGCATGCCGGCGGTGACCGTCGGAAGTCCGAGGGATGCACTCATGTCTGCAGGGCCGAAGATCAGTGTCTCGGCCCGGTCGGAAGCGTGCGCGATCTCGTGGATGTTGCGTAGACCGGTGGCCGTTTCGATCTGGATCTCGAGTCCTATCCGCTTGTCGAGGCCTAGTGTGGTCTCGATCATGCGGAGCATGTGATCCACGAACTGGACCTCGTGGGCGTACTGGACCTTGGGGATCATCAGGCAGTCGAGGTGCTCGTGAGCTCCCTCAACGATGGTCTTGATGTCGTCGGCCGCCCACTGCGTGTCGATCGAGTTGATCCGCACCACGACCGTCTTGTCGCCCCAGTCATTGTTCTTCAAAGCGTCGATGACGTTGTGGCGAGCTTCTTCCTTGGCAAGCGGGGCCACGGAGTCCTCGAGGTCCATGAAGACCTGATCGGCCGGCAGACCCGGGGCCTTACCGAGCATCTTGGGACTCGAGCCTGGTACCGAAAGACAAGACCTACGTGCGCGCAACTCGCTCCTCCTCATGAGGGTTTTTCAGAATTTGTGTCCCAGAGCCTAACTTGCCGCCAGAACGGCTATTCGACGTAGCCGAGGCCCCTCAGGTGGGTCTCGATCTCGCCCTCTTCGTCGGATGTCAGGCCCGTGTCGACGTCGGCCGAGTGGTCCTCGTCCGTCCCCGATACGTGGAGCTCGATATCCGGTCCGACGAGTTGGGCGACCACCTTGCCGTCTCTAGGAACGAGACTCGCAACTCCCAGAGCTGCTAGAGCGGTTGGCATCAGGTCGATCAACTTGACGGTCTCGGTAAGGGGGCCGGGCGTTACTTCCGGTCCCGTGGCGACGACGACACCTTCAAGTCGGTGATCCCCGGAGAGCCAGTCGGCGTCCTCGACCGCGCTACGCGCATGCGTGAGCGAATAGAGAGGTGCAGGAACCAGGACCAGGTCGGGAGCCCAGTCGAGATACTTGCCACTGAGCACCTCTTCTTTCCGGTAGATCTTCTTGATCGGGCTCCTCCCGGTCTTGGGGTCGATGAAACTCCCCAGAGCCTCTGCGAGCTCGTCTCGCAGCTTGTCGTAATCCTTGGGATCGACGATGCCTTGAGGTTCACGGCCCTTGAGGTTGAGGGACACACCCTCTCCGGTCGACGTAACACTCGTGTAGGCGCGGCTGCTACTCCAATCGAGTGGGCTTGCGGGTAGGGCGACCCGGCCGTGGAGCTTGAGGACGTCGTAGATCCTCCGAGCGATGCGACGGCCCGGCCCCCAACGGATGAGGTTGGTCATGAACGAGCCCTTACTGAACTGCGCCCACCCAAGTTGCTCGAGAACCCGATCCATCGTGCAGGCACGAACACACGGCTGGTGGCCGTGGTCGCTCATGAAGATGACAAGATCCCGTTCCGTCGCACGTTCGAGCAGCCGAGCAAGTCCATCGTCGAGCTGCTGGTAGACCGCACGGGTCTGCTTGGCGACGGGGGTGTCCTTCAGCTTGGAGTAGTCGGGATGCTCGGGGTGGATGTATTCGATGAGGCAGTGCTGGATCCGATCGGTGGACATGTAGCCCAGCACGGCCACATCCCAATCTGTGGTGTCGAGCAGGTACTCGAACGCCGTCTGGCGCTTGGCCGTCACTTCGGCGCACTCTTTGAGGAATGCTTCGGGCCGGTTCCGGTAGGTCGTCCAACTCATTCCATTGATCGGGAAGGGCGCGTTCCTGTCCAACTCCTGCTGCAGTTCCGGCGGGTAGGTATAGCTTCGCGCCGCCGGAAGCACTCCGCCTCCTACGACCTTCCCTTTGATCTCTGGCGTGGGGAACGTCAAAGGGACGTTCGCGACGATCGAGGTCTTGTCTGCGTCGCTTAGGTCGGCGAATGTAGTGCGGGCCTTGATCGACTTGTAGGTGATAGGAAGCCTTCGGTTGGCACCCGGCTTGTATTCCAGGATATCGAAGACCCCGTGGCCGGCGGGATTCAGGCCCGTCATGAAGGAGGGCCATGCGCACCACGAATGGCTCGGCACCGTCGACAGGCAGTCGCCGTAGGCACCTTTGGATATGAGGGCGGCTAGGTTGGGAAGCTCACCTTGGTCGAGCATCGGTTGGAGAACCTTCCAGTCGACCCCGTCCCAACCGATAATCAGAACTCGTTCAGGCACGACGGGAGGATAAACGCGATGCCGAGGTGGCTGGTCACTCTGACACTCGCAGGGCTTCTGGTCCTGGTACCCGGTTCAGCGATAGCGCAGGAGAAAAGCTTCGACCTCCCATCAGCAGAGGTCAGCGTTCAGGTAGAGCGGGACGGCTCCCTCCGAGTAACGGAAAGCATCACGTTCGACTACTCCGGTTCCTTCTCGGGTGCGTACCGCGATATCCCCCTGCGAGAGGGCGAGAGCATCACAGCTATAACCGTGTCGGAAGACGGACAGCAATACGCTCCGGGCGCTTCTGCCGAACTCGGCTCGTACGGAGCGCCGGGAACCTTCGGGACGACATACGTCGATGACTCTCTACGGATCGTGTGGCACTACTCGGCCTTCAGTGAGGTCCGCACCTTCGATATCTCGTACACGTTCATCGGTCTCGCGGTTGCGTACGACGACGTCGTTGACGTGAACCTTCAAGTCTGGGGTGACACGTGGGAGGTGGAACTCGGAAAGATCCACGCGGTGATGAGCCTCCCGAATGCAGCTCCAGATGAGGTGCGCGTCTGGGGCCATCCCGCGACGGTCGATGGAGTGACTGAGCTGTTCCCGAATGGGCGTGGCGCGGAACTTTCTGCGAGCACGATCTCGCCGGGTTACTTCGTCGAGATGCGCCTCGTTTTCCCGCGCGATGTTCTGGAGAGTACCGCCGGCGCGAAGGTCGTGGAAGGCAACGCACTCGAAACGATCCTGCGGGAGGAAGCAGCATCGGCCGAGAGAGCCGAACGCGATAGGAAGCGGCTCGAATGGTTCAAGAACAACATCTACTGGCTCATCCCTCTCGCCCTCCTGCTTGCGGTCCTCCCAGCACTGCTCCTTGGGTTCTTCGTGTGGTGGCGGTGGGGCAAAGAGCACGACGTGCCGGATGTCGGCAAACACGTCTTCGAGCCTCCGGGTGAAGACCCACCAGCGATGATCGCGGCCCTCCTGTCTACCGGTCACACGAAAACGACGGGTGATGCTTTCGCGGCCACACTCTTCGATCTGATCAGGAAACGTCATCTCGACGCGTTTCCAACGATGTCGGTCAAGAAGACCTGGGGCGGGATCCGTTCAGAAGACGTCAGTGACCTCGCTGTGAAATTGAGGGCCGCGGATGCAGACATGGGTGAGGGGAAGTCGACCCCCGGTTTGGAATCCTACGAAACCGAGGTCTACAAGACCATCCGCAAAGCGATCGGCGACAAAGAGCAGTTGCTGTTGAGCGATCTAAAAGATGAGATCGCCAAAGAGCCCGCCTATTACGCGAAGCGATTCACCGGCTTCAAGTCGGACGTTTCCGACGCTGTAAAGCGCAAAGGCTGGTGGGAGACGAAGGGCCTGGGACCTGCCTCGCTAGGGACCTTCGCCTTGGCGGCACTGGCCGCGCTCTGCATCTGGTTGGCGATCTCTACCTACGACCCCGTGCTGGGCTTCCCCTGGGCGACCATCGGATGGGGCTTCCTCGGCGCTGTCTTTGCCATCAACTTCTTGGGGATGATCGGTTTCCTCATCGCCCGGAAGGGGTGGGAACGCCGATCGATCGAAGGGGCCGCCATGGCGTCGAAGTGGAGCGCGTTCCGACGCTTCCTCGAAGACTTCGCCGGGATACCCGAAGCCGCGCCGGGCTCGATCACCATCTGGGAGCAGTACCTGGTTTATGGGATCGCTTTTGGAGTTGCCGAACGTGTCCTGGCCGCGGCCCAGCTCTACGCCCCCGACGAGCTCGAGAAGACGAGCTCACTGTTCTGGGTCGACGCGGGGGGAAGCCTCGGCTCCGGCCGTTCGGCCTTCGCCATCGCGAACATCTCGCATGCCATCTCAAGTGCTTCTCCGCCATCTTCGACATCGTCGGGTGGAGGCGGGGGCTTCTCCGGAGGTGGTGGAGGCGGCGGTGGTGGGGGCGGCGGCGGCGGCGCCTGGTAACCGATTCTGCGTCAGAATTGAGTTGCTATACGACCTTTTCGACGCGTGGAAAACGCAACGGGAGACCTCGCTGGGAGCTTTACTGGTGGGCTATGCAGCAGTGAACGCGAGTCGGACAAAGCCGAACTGACGAATCTGTGTCGTGAAAAGGTCGTATAGCGACCTAATTCCTACGCAGAATCTAAGCGGGCTTGGGCTAGGCGGTGGGCTCGAAGGGCTAGGTGCAGACGGAGTTTGTCTTCAGGGTTGCGAAGTGACCAGCCGGTCAGCTTCTCGACCTGCTTAAGTCTGTAAGTGACGGTGTGGGGATGAGCGAAGAGAGCCTCGCCCGCGAGCTTCACACTGCCGTCGGCATCGAAGAAAGATTCCAAAGTTCGAACCAACTCGCCCTTGCGGCGATCGTCGTACTCGAGCAGAGGGCCGAGCATCATCTCGACGAAGCGATCGATCAGACTCGGCTCGGCTCGAAGGAAGTGGTACAGCAGGAGGTCCTCGAAGCGGAACACCTGTTCCTCGACGCCGAGGGCCGAGCCGATCTCTAGAGCTTCTTTGGCTTCGAGGTAGGCACGCCTGATGCCCTCGAGTCCGAGAGCCGGGCCACCCATCCCGAAGCTCCAGCCGGTCCCCAGCTCGGCCACGAGCTTCTCCGGCACCAGCTCCTGCTCACCGTCCACCGGGAGGAGGGCGATCGTCTGTTCTGCCTTCTGAAGAACGATCGGGTCCGAGGTCCCCAAGGCAACGTTCGAGGCTGCTGCCGAAACAAGAGCTTCTTTCCGGGAGTCCTTGCCGGGTCCCATCCCGACCAGAGCCACGTAGCTCAGGGATAGGTCGTATCCGAAGGTGTGAGCTCTCGCGAGCATGTCCTCCGGGGCTATGTCAGAAGCTCCATAAAGGAGGTCCGCTAGGAATTCGCGCCGCGCCCCCTCCTGCTCGCGCACGATGGCGCGCTGAGCTCGCGAGTAGGCCTCTGCGACAGCGCGTGAAACTTCGTCCGTGTAACGGAGCACAGCTTCGGCGAGCGAAAGCGATGCCTCTAGGGCACCCTCTCCTTCGAAGTTGCGACATTCTTCGGCCAAGACATCCCAGCACACCCGGAAAACGGTCCGGTACGCATGAAGCACATCGTCGAGGGGGATGCCGGCCTCGGCGCGCCGAGCACCGACACGCTCGATCGGCTCGAGCTCTTCCTTGGCGACCTCTCGGTTCTCAGTGAGGATCTTCGACAATGTCTCGGCGTTATCTCGCACGCTGCTCTGGACGTCTTCGAGTAACGGCGCTCCCACCTTTCCGTAGGAGGGCACCGAATCCCAGATGGCATCGGCGGAACGCTCCACGACGGCATCGAGCCGACCCAGGAAACGATCCACGATCCTTTCGATGGCAGGCTTCGGCGCGGTCACTTGGCCTCCGGGGTCGCGATCCTCTGCAGGACCCGAGTTAGAGCGGAGCGAGCTGCCTCGGTCGCTTCGACAGAAGGCTCATCCGCCGGCTCCAGGGAGTCGAGAGGGTCAAGGGCAGCCACGAGGGCGCCTGAACCTTCCTCTTGCACCACGAGGTTGCAGGGCAGATGAACGGCGACGCGCAGGTCAGAACCGATCCGTCGATCTGCGACGGAATCGTTCCAGACGCCCATGATGAGGTATTGACGCTCGTCGCCGGCCTCGGCTCCCAACATCCCGCCGATATGCATCTCAGAAAGGATAGAGAAGCCTTCCCCGCGGAAAGCGAGCCTCGATCTGACCACCGCTTCGTCGTACCCCTCGGGCACGCGGATGGTGTATCCGTACTCGGTCATAGACCACTACGGTAACCGCTTGAACTCTATGATCGTGATCCCTAACGTCTCGGAGGGCCGCTCGGGCGAGGTACTGAAGCGGCTAACCAGCAGCGTCTCAGCATCGGGAACGAGGGTGCTAGACGTCCACAGCGACACCCGCCACAACCGCTCGGTTATCACCGGTGCGGGCGAGACCGCAAGCGAGATCTCGGCGATGGTCGCACTCGCGATCGCGGCCGATCGATCGATCGACCTCCGAACACACGAGGGGATCCATCCACGCATCGGCGCCCTCGACGTCTGTCCTTTCGTCCCTCACGAGGGATCGATAGAGGAAGCGATCGCCGCCGCCCACGAATGTGGATCCCGGATCGCCGAGGAGGCGGGGCTTCCCGTCTACTTCTATGCCATGGCCTCGGGCAGAGGGTTGGAACTTCCCGAGCTCCGTCGAGGCGGCCTCGGCGGCCTGATCGATCGAGTTACCACGTTGCCCGCAGATCGTGGGCCGTCGGAGATCGACCCTGCGAGTGGCGTCGTCTGCGTGGGAGCGAGGGATGTGCTTATCGCATTCAACGTGTTCATCGAGGCGGGTCTCGACGTCGCTACACAGATCGCCGCAGCCATCAGAGAACGCTCGGGGGGATTAAAAGGGGTTCGCGCCCTTGGCCTTCCTATAGATGGATCCACTTCACAGGTGTCGATGAACCTCACAACACCACGCGATGTTGGTATCGACGCTGCGTTCGAAGCGGTGACGGGTCTGCTGGGATCGCGTGGAGGAGTCACTGCAACCGAGATCGTCGGACTGGTTCCCGAGAGTCTTATGCCGAACCCGAACGCGGAAGCGGCCCGGCTATTGATGTCGCCGGGCCGCTCCTTACAATCAGCTTTGGATCGCTAGCCTTACTTCCTGCGCGTGGTCTTCCGCCGCGCTGGCTTGCGTGCAGCTGTCTTCTTCCGAGCTGCTGGCTTACGCGCAGCAGTCTTCCGACGCGCTGGCTTGCGCGCAGCTGTCTTCTTCCGCGTGGTCTTCTTCCGAGCCGCAGGCTTACGCGCGGTGGTCTTCTTCCGACGCGCTGGCTTACGTGCTGCGGTCTTCTTACGTGCCGCCGGCTTACCGCGGTGGTCTTCTTACGACGCGCTGGCTTGCGCGCTGCGGTCTTCTTGCGTGCCGCCGGCTTACGCGCGGTGGTCTTCTTACGACGCGCTGGCTTGCGCGCTGCGGTCTTCTTGCGTGCCGCCGGCTTACGCGCGGTGGACTTGCGTGCCGTCGACTTACGAGCCGCAGGCTTACGAGTCGTCTTCCGTCTCGTCGTCTTCTTAGCAGCCACTCCCCACACCTCCATTCACCGTGCTCGGCGAGATCTGCTTCGATCTCGATCCCTTAACGCATGAACGCGCAGCACAAACACACGTTCAACGTGTAATTAGGCCTGATTAATGCACAAGGTGCAAGCATTACCGGCTTTTTTTTCCGTGTGCAGAAAATGTGGAAAACATGTTTACGACACTGCGCGCAGCTTGCGAACTGTTCGTTCGCGTCGTAAACGACGACGTTCGCGCTCGGATGTTCCACCCCAGATACCGAACTGTTCTTTGTTGTTGAGCGCGTATTCAAGACATTGCATGCGCACCTGACAGTCGCCGCACACTGCGCGTGCAGCTTTCGAAGAGCCACCGCGTTCTGGGAAGAAGATCTCTGGATCGACCTCCGAACAACGCGCGCTCGTCTGCCATTCGACAGGTTGAAGCAGCTTGGTCGTGATCCGTTGCATTCCCCCGGCCTCTCTCTCCCGGATACCGCTTCGGCCTGGCTGGCCGCTTAGACGGCTCCTGCGGCTAAATCACATTCTTGTAATTCTAAGCATGAGATTACCCGCGGGGCAACCCCCACCTACCAGGAAAGATGCGCGCTTCGTCGGATTTCCGCGTTTTTCACGCGCGTTACGAGTGAACTTCTTCGATCAGCGACAGCGCCATCGTCGCAAGAGTTGCTGCGTCGAAGGGTTGGGTGAGTATCTTCGTTGCTCCTGCTTGACGCGCGAGCCACTCATCTTGAGTTCGCTCGAGCAGCATCAGGACAGGCACATCTTTAAGGAGGCTGGTCTGCGACATATCGCGCACTAGTCCTACACCGCCAGCGCTCCCGGTACGGATCTCGACTACGACGACGTCAGGACGACGCTTAAGAAGTTTCTCCAAGGCCGTTCTCGAGTCAGAAGCTCCATCTACATCGACCTCGGCAGGAAAGCCGAGGCGCGCTTCGGTTTGTATCCGACCGTTGTCCGAGACTACGAATACGTACTGTTTTCCAGGCACCTAACTGCCGACCGGTTCGGGCCTGTCCTCGTGGATCTGCTTCTTCAACGACTCGAACAGCTCATCGATATCGATGTCGAACCCGGTTTCCATGTCCTGGACTCGATTCAGGGTTTTGAGGAAGTACCCGGCCGCGAGCTCTGCAGCGTCAACGGTTTCCACCAATTGAGCGTTGTAGTGACGAGCGAACCGCGTGCCACAGAAAGGGCATCGGCCCGGAGTGTCCGACTCGGGTCCGACCTGACCCAACAGGAAGGCCCTCTGACAGCTATTGCAGGTTGCTTCGATCTTCATGAGATGCCTTTCTCTTTCTCCGTGGGTTCGGATGATATCCGTCGTCCCAGGACAAGGGCCAAGACGAAGGCCACGGCGAAAGCTGGGATCGATCCGCCCAACCACGACACCTTCTCCGATAGCGGAGTACCCACTATCGAAGTCACGAAGCGATACCACCAATCGAGAGTGCCGGGGGCGATCCAGTGGTACAGAGCGAACCCTGCAGCCCAAGGAAGGACCGATTTCAGGTTGACTCCGCGGGTGAACCAGTAGGGGCCCTTGGGATCGTCTAGGTCCTCGCTGCGGATCCTGTGACTTCGATCCAGCACGTGGTGAGCAGCCAGGATCCCGAAGAGCGGGATGAAGACCGAACCGATCCACAGAAGGAACGACTCGTAGAGCTCCATGGTGAAGACGCCGGCCAGCACCGTTCCAACGACCGCGATCCCCAGGATGAGGGTGGCCTGCGGAGCCTTGGGAAAGATGTTCCGAAGGCTCAGTGCCCCGGAATAGATGTCGGCGAAGGCCTCATCCGTCTCAACCACGAGAAGGCCGGCCAGGAACAGGAAGCCGGCTAATGACCCCCCCGCTACCGAAAGGATAGCCAGCCCTATCCCTTCAGGGGTAGGCGCGGCCCCCTCACCTAGGACAAGCATGGCGCCCAGGGCATAGAGCCAGATGTTTGCGATCAGATAGCCGATAGATGTGCCCCAGAACGCACCTCGTTCGTTTCGAGCGAATCGGCTGTAGTCGGCCACCAGAGGCAACCACGAGATCGGCATCGCGATAACAAGGTCGATCGCAACCCCGAAGGTTGGGAATCCACCGAGCCCGGGGGCCGAAAGTGCATCTCCGATCCCGTCGGAGGTCAGAACTAATGCAGTAACGATCGCAGAGATGCCAACGACGACCCACGCGCCGAAACGTTCCATCCACACTCGGGTGACACCAACCGGTCCCCACAGAGCCAAGGACGTACAAACGACTGCTGCGATCCCGAGCCACAGCCATCGAGCCGAGAAACCGAACGCTTCCTTCGCCACAAGGTCTGCGATGAAACTCATCGCCCACAGCTCGACCGCAGTCCACCCCACGAGTTGAACCACGTTCAGAACGCTCGGGAACCACGAGCCTCGGATACCCAGGATCGGTCGGAAGAGAACCATCGTTGGCACGCCGTGACGCGCGCCTACGGCGGAACCGAACCCGAGAAGTGCCGATCCGATGATCGAGCCGATGACCACGGCGATCATGGCAGCACCGAAGCCGAGCCCCGGCACCAAGTAGGCGCCGATAACGAGAACGAGAACCCCTACGCCGAGATCGCCCCACAACACGCCTAGATCGAAACCACTAAGTCGCCGTTCGTTGAGGGGAACGGGGCCGATGCCCATGTCTTCTGGGGCCATGGTCTCAGGGGACACAGTCTGACGCTCGGTGGTGCTCAAGAGGCCTCCCTCCGCGGGTATCAACCCGATCAGGTTCAAGGGTCGTCGGCCTGATCACAGAGCCGACCTCTCAGCCCGGATGGGCTCCCCTGGCTAGAACACCGGTGAGCCTACTCTCCAGATAAGCCGGAGCGCGACTAGATAAGGAAGGTTTAGTGCGTAGGGGTGAGTCTCTAAGCGGAGACTGCGCGCTGAGGGTTCTTGACCTCGCGCTGTGCTGCCTCGGCGTCGGCGAAGAACACCCGAGGATCGGGTATGTCTGCCTGAGCAACACCGGACGAAACCGTGATGGCCGAATCGTTCTCTCGGAGGTTCGCAACGGCCCAGCCGAGTCTGATCGCAGCGATCTCGGCCCCCTCGCGAGCGGTATTCGGCATGATGATGGCGAACTCATCTCCACCGATCCGGAACACGGAGTCGGCGGCACGTGCCTGACCGAACACCCCTGCCACATCGGCAAGGATCTGATCGCACACCTCGGGTCCGAAACGATCGTTAAGTCGGCCGAATTCATCGATGTCGAAGACGACGAGACTGATCGGCTCCTCGTAACGAGAGGCTCGTGAAAGCTCCCACCCGAGTCGCTCTTCGAAAGCGAGCCTGTTGCCCAGACCGGTCAATGCGTCGACGCGGCTCTCGTAAGAAACGTTGGAGTATTCCAAGGAGTGGCTCACCTGCGCAGCGATCCCCGAGGCGACGAGCCTTAGAGCCTCCATGTCGCTCTCCTGGAAGCCATCGGTTTCCGTCTTGGCAACCGTCAACTCGCCGAGCTCGGTTCCGTGAAACAGCGGGACCGACAAACGCGACCGTGCGCCCTCCATCACACCGGAGGTCACGAGTTTCTGCATGTCGGAGGTATCGATCTCGACAGAAGCTCCGTCCGCACCGGTCACGACCTGGGCAACCCGCGCAGCGGCTTCGGCAACTTCCTCTGGGTCGAGGGAGGTGCCCACGACCCGGTTCAGGCCGTCGACTATGCCGAGAAGTCTTTCCGCGTCCAGCTGTAGATAAGTCATGTCCCTTCACGTATCGGCGTCCCGAGGGGTGCCTTGAGTAGGCCAAAGGTAGGAAAAGTCCGCTTCCCAGAGGCGAAAGGGGGCCTTCCGGCCCCCTTTTCTTACGTTATGAAATAGCCCAAATCGGACTAGAGTTCGTTGCGGACCACCTCGACGGCTTTCCGGATGTTGCTCAGCTTCGCCTTCGCTTCATCGGTGGCCCTCGTCTTCAGACCACAGTCGGGGTCAACGAACATCCGCTCCGGCGGGATGTGCTTCAAAGATCGTCTGATCCCCTCCACCATCTCGTCGACCGACTCGAGCTCATGGGTGTGGACATCGGAGATCCCAAGTCCGATGTACTTGGTGAAGGGGCTGTCAGAAAACTCCTCCAGCAGCGAGTAGTCCGAGTTGGCGAACTCGAGATCGATCTGATCCACCGGGATCTCGAGCATCTTCGGGTAAGCCTTGTGGAAGTCGCCGTAACAGATGTGGGTGAGCGTGTGTGCCGACAAGGGCTCGGTCACGATCGCCATCGCTTCGATGACGAGATCAAGCTCGTCCATACGCGTCGATGCTGCCGGTTCATCGATCTGGATATAGCGCGCGCCGGCTTTCTCGAGGTCGAGAGCTTCGTCGCGGATCACTTTGGCGAGGTCCAAAACGAAATCCCGCCGCGTTGCGTAGTGCTCGTTGAACGACCAGTCGCAGATCGTGTACGGACCCGTGAGCATGCCCTTCACGGGCTTGTCGGTCAGCGACTGCGCGTACTTCCACCAATCGACCGTGATCGGCTTTTCCCGACCGATAGGTCCGGTCGCGATGGGCTTCCGGTAATAGCGGTTCCCGTACGACCTGACAAGCCCACCGATCTCGAGGCCGGGTAGCTCCTCCGCGAAGTAAGCAACCATGTCGCCGCGATACTGCTCGCCGTCGACCACGAGATCGGTGCCGATCGAGTCCTGGAACTCGATCCACTCTCGCGTCGCCTTGCGTTCGAGCTCCGTGAGCTCGTCTCTCGTGATCTCGCCCCTCGCAAACTGGCTGCGCGCTTTGATGATGTAGTCGGGCTTGGGCATGCTGCCAACCGACGTGGTCCACAAACCGGGGCCGGGTAGGTCTACCTTGCTCATCTACGCACCCACTTCCTTGGCGACGGCGCCGAGTCTTTCCAATTTGGCGCGAGCTTTCTCTCGTGGCAGGTACTCCAAACCCGCCGACGGCGCGACCGAAACGCGATCTGCATCGACGATCGACAAGAGACTTTCTATGGAGGTCCTCAACTCATCGGCCGACTCGAGCTTCGTGTTCCTCGAATCGACGATCCCTGCCTGAAGATTCTTGCCTGCGGGGAGAGACTTGATCACTTCGAGGTTCCCGAGTGCCGACACCAGATCGAATGCGAAACCACTCACGGGGAGCTCGAAGAGTTCGGCGCCTACCCGCTTCGCGTCCAGGAAGTAAGTCCCGAGGACGGTTTCGATCCCGTCCAACTCCGCCACGACGATATCCAGAGCCTTCTTGGCCAGTGCGAGGTCCTCAGGGTGATCTAGAAGAGCCGGTTCATCGATCTGGATGATCCGAGCGCCGGCAGCTTTGAGTTCGCCGGCTTCCTGCGCCAGAACCTTTGCGATGTCCAGCACGAACGACTCGTGGTCGGCGTAATGCTCGTCTACGGAGAGATGCGCGAAGGAAACGGGGCCTGGGATGACCTGCTTCACCGTCGAGCTGGTGGCCGCGGAAGAGGCGAAGTTGAATGCGGCAACGGACGACGGGCCCTGCCATTCGATGGCCCCCGTGCACACCGGACGCCGGTAGTAAGTGTTGTTGTCGAACCAGCGGAGCAAACCGCCGATCTCGAACCCGTCCCACTTGCGAGCGAACGGAGTGACGATGTCTTCCCAACGCGCATGACCGTCTGTGACGACGTCGATCCCGGCAGCTTCCTGCTCGCCGATGATGTCGCGCACAAGCGCATCTTGGGCCGCGTGCAGAGCGGCAAGGTCAGCTTGTCCTTTGTCGAGAGCCTGGATCGTCTTACGGACCGAGAACGTCTGTCCTTCGTCTGGTGGCTTGGGGTAAGACCCCACAACCGTGCTTCTGATCGCCATCGCTTCCTTGCCTCCCAGCTCAAAAGAAAAGCCCCTTCCCGGGTGGGAAGGGGCCCCTATCGAGTCCACTTCAGCTCATCCAACCCGGGATTCGCACCTACCGGCCTAGGCCGGTGGTTGCGGCGGGATCAACGGGCCGGACCCTCCCCCGCTCTTGATGAGCTGGTCAGATTCTAGACGGCCCGACGATGAGGGCGTGTCACCGGCGGAATCTTCTTGCCGTCCGTCTCCCCAGATAGATAGACAAGGCGAAACCCACCACCGGGAGTCCGTACTCGACAACGATGGGGATGTGGTCGTCGTAATCGGTTAACGACACAGCTATCCATCCCGAACCCCCCGCGATCGGAAGCAGCAGTCCCAACGTCCAGAACAGCGCTGAGCTCAGGGGGGCCGCGCCGCCGGCCCTCAGGCCGAGACCCACACCCATGACCGCGCCGGCCCAGGCCCCGATCACCCCTCCGTAGAGCCAATAGAGGAGCGAACCGAGACCGGCGTCTTCAGGTTCAACGACGGCTGCGATACGGACCCCCGCAATGCAGCCGGCAATGCCGGCCACGGCTCCAACGACTAAGGCGATCGCCATTGCTCTTGAACGCAGTGGGATGGCGCGCATCATCCGTTCCATCTCTTCTCGATCTCGCGATAGCCGATCCATAGGCGGCGAGCGATGGCCCCGGACACGCCGACGCAGACGCCGATCGGCAAGATGACCAGTAGAACGTGCGCTCCAGGATCCGTTAGCAAGAAGATGGGTAGGCCGACGAACATCACGATGAAGGGGAACACCCACAGGGAACGAGCGGCTGTGCCCCAGACACCCTCGTCGCGGGCCAGCCATAGAGCGATAGCGACGCCAAAGAAGGTCCCGATCCACAGGCCCAAGACACCACCGACGGCTGCCGGGAGAACTGCCTCAAGCTCCGCGTCCGGCATGTAGCGGTCCGCGTAAAGGGCGCCGAGTTGATATCCCAGGGTCAGTCCGCCCGTTGCGCCGAGAGCGCCGCCGATGATTGAGGCGACGTAGCCGTTCCGCTCCTCCACGACTCACCTCCCTAGGGGGAAGCTACCCAGAAATGGGATGCAAAACCCACGCATCCCATCGCGCGTCGTGTCTAAAGAAAAGAGCCGCCCGCAGGCGGCTCCTTCAGAACAACTTTATTGATCAGAACTGGGCGCTGTCTCCGCAGGCGCAGGTGCCTTTGGCGTTGGGGTTGTTGATAGTGAACCCGGACTGAGCCAGGGAGTCGACGTAGTCGATCTCAGCGCCTCTTAGATACGGAGCGCTCATCTTGTCCGTACGGATCTCAACGCCCCGCACGGTAGAGATGTCGTCGTCATCGAGCTTGCGATCGTCGAAGTAGAGGGCATATCGAAGGCCGGCGCACCCACCAGGCTGCACGGCAACGCGGAGCGAATACTCCTTGCCTTCGTGGTCCTCAGGAGCAGCCGAGATCTCGCGATCCAGGAGCTCCTGGACCTTGGACGCGGCCGATTCGGTGATCGAGAGGGTCATCGTCTCATTGGTCTTCGTCTCAGCTACTGACACTGTTCCTCCTTGATGGGCACCATCGGGTGCCTCTCGATGATAAGTCAACGTCAGTGGATAGCCAGCCATTCCACGATAAGTAGAACGGCAGCTACGCCCACCAACCCAAGTGCGATCTTGCGCCAACGTGACGAACCGGACGTCTCCTGGCCGAACATCAAGGGATACAAGCCCACAATCACGAGGGCCGCGGCCCCCATCAGGGTCGAACCGAGCACGAAGAGGTGCCACCACTCATGACTGCCCATCACCTGCTCCTAGGCCAGGTTGGCAGAGCGCGGATAGGCGATCTCCGGGTCGGTCAGGATGTTCACCAGGTACGGCTCTCCGGAATCGAAGGCCCTCTTGAGAGCAGGTGCGATCTCGTTGGGATCCGTCACCAGTTCTCCGCGGCCCCCGAACGCCTTCATCATCTCGTCGTAGCGGATCCCCGGCGCGAGGTCTGCGACAACGTCGTAACCGTAGAGACCCTTCATCGGATGCTTCTCGAGAGCCCAGATGCCGTTGTTACCGACCACGCATACGACCGGCAGTTTGTGCCTGCACATCGTCTCGAGTTCGGATGCGGAGAAACCGATCGCTCCATCGCCGTAGAGGATGACAACCTGCCGATCCGGGTAGGCGTGACGCGCAGCGAGTGCATATCCGGGGCCGATGCCAAGACAGCCAAAGGGTCCGGGATCGAGCCAACAACCGGGTTCGAAACTCGGAACCTCTTTACCTGCATAGCTGACGAAGTCGCCGCCGTCACCGATAACGATCGCGTTTCGATCGAGCAGAGGCACGAGCTCGCCGTAGATGCGCATCGGATGGATCGGGTTTGAGTCATTACGGAGTTCCGCCGCTACCTTCTCGCGCTTGTGATCCTCTTCCTCGCGTAAGGCGGCGATCCAATCGTCCGTCTGAGGCTTGCCTTCGAAGGCGTCATCGATCGCCTCGAGCGCGATCCCGACTGGAGCCTGAACACCGGCTGCGAGCTGAACATGCCGAGCCAAGGGATGCGAATCGATGTGGACGATCTTGGCCCCGAAGGCGAACTGGCCGAAGCCCAGCCGGAAATCCATCGGCGTGCCAGCAACGATCACGAGATCCGCTTCGTTCAATGCCTTGCCTCGACTACGCGCGAAGGCGAGCGGATGATCCGCAGCCAAACACCCTCGTCCCTGGCCGTTCATGTAAACGGGGATGCCCGCGCGCTCGGCTAGGGAACGCAATGCGTTCTCGCCTCGCTCCATCCAGACGTTGGAGCCCGCGATGATGACCGGCCGTTCCGCGTCCGTGATCAGGCGCGCAACATTAGCCACGTTGCCTCGGCTCTCCTGATCGATCTCCCACGACTGCGGTTGTGGCGACGGGATGGTGATCTCGGCTTGGTTGAAGAGAACGTCGAGGGGAAAGTCGAGGAAGCGGGGGCCGCCAGGTGGCGTCATCGCCGCGGTTCCGGCTTCGATCACATAGCTTGCGACCTCTTCCGTCGAAGGAACCGTCTGAGCCGGTGCGATCGGATCGACGAACGGCGGATGGTCCAACTCCTGGAGACTCCCCTGCCCCCAACGGAACGTCGGCGCTCGACCCGCGAGAACAAGGACCGGGGAGCTATTGAAAGATGCTTGCGCCATCGGGCTCATCGCGTTGGTGACTCCCGGGCCGGCGGTTACCGCGGCTACGCCCAGTTCCCGCTTGAGTCGTCCCCAGGCTTCGGCTGCGAACACGGCGTTCTGTTCATGACGCACGTCGACAAGCTCGATCCCGTCTTTAACCGCGCCATCGAAGATCGGGAAGATGTGGCCCCCCGAGAGGGTGAAGATCTTGCTAACGCCGAGGGCTTTGAGAGCTCCCGATACCGCCTGACCGCCATGTCCCTGTTCGCTCATGCCGGGCAGCCTAACGCCCCGACTCCGTGGCGAAAGAGGATGAATTCCTTGGCGAGCCAGGCTGAAATAGTGAAGCTGCTTTTAGTAGAAAACGTTATTCGTCGACGGCGGTGCGTTTGGTGATGGTGTCACCGATGGCCGAGGTCTCTCCTGAGGTTCTGCGGATCGCGTCCTCGTGTTCGGGGTCGGTGGTGGCGGGGTCATTCGTCCGAGCTTCGGAATCCTCGAGCCTCCGTCGGGCGATAAGGCGAGCGCTATCGATATCACCGGCTTCCAGACCGTTCTCGTCGGGACTGCGGAGCAGCTTCAGAGCCAAAGCTTCGATCCGTCCTTCTGCAGGGTCGGTGGGGGTCCCTCCACCGGTCGCGTCGGCCATCACTACCCCTTTCTCAGTTCAGTTGGTGGTCGAGGCGCCCACGGTCCAGGTGTCACCGGACTCGAGCAGCTTCGTCAGATCCCCAGGGCCCTGCTCGGAGGCAGCTCGCCGAAGCTGGTTCTCCATGCCGTCTCCATACACAGCCCGTTCGACGTCGCGGAAGACACCAAGGGGGGTCGGCATGGTCGGCCCCGAAGCAAGATGCGACAGGGCGAATGCGAGCGCAGGTTCGTCGCGATGCTCGTCATGACGCAAGAGTTTGGCTTCCCCCACGTCTGCAACGTTCACCGTTTCGAGGCTCCCATCGGGATTCATGACCACACCGCGCTCGTTGGTTTCACCGAAGCGGATCGGCTTGCCGTGCTCGAGGTAGATCCTGTTGCCCGCGGCTCCGCCCTTGCTGGTCAGAGCGATGAAAGCACCGTCGTTGAAGATGTTGCAGTTCTGATAGATCTCGACGAAAGCTGAGCCTCGGTGTGCCGCAGCCCGACGGAGTATCTCGGGAAGATGCTTCCGTTCGATGTCCATCGTTCGTGCCACGAATGTCGCTTCGGCCCCCAGCGCGAGCGAGATGGGATTGAACGGCCGCTCCAGTGATCCGAACGGCGTCGATTTCGTCACCTTTCCCTGCTCTGAAGTGGGTGAGTACTGCCCCTTCGTCAATCCATAGATCTGGTTGTTGAACATGAGGATCTTCAGGTTGACGTTGCGACGAAGAGCATGGATCAGGTGGTTCCCACCGATCGAGAGTCCATCGCCATCGCCGGTAACGACCCACACATGCAGATCGGGCCGCGCGGTTGCGACGCCCGTTGCGATCGCGGGGGCGCGCCCGTGGATGCTGTGCATCCCGTAGGTGTTCATGTAGTACGGGAATCTGCTCGAACATCCGATCCCGGATACGAAAACGAACTTCTCTCGCGGTATCCCGAACTCGGGCAGCACGGCCTGAACGGCGGAGAGGATCGCGTAGTCGCCGCAGCCGGGGCACCAGCGCACCTCCTGGTCGCTCGTGAAGTCGTGGCGTGTCTGACTCCTCACGCCTTCTGAGCGCTCTGTGACGCCCCTATCCTGGATCACGTCATCTGACATACCTAGATCAGCTCCAGTAGTCGCGCTTCGAGTTCGCCCGCACCGAACGGCTGGCCTTTCATCTTGTTGATCGAGATCGAATCGATCAGGAACTCAGACCTGATCAACTTCGAAAGCTGCCCCATGTTCATCTCGGGGATCACGATCTTGTCGAACTTACGCAGAACCTGTTCGAGATTCTTCGGGAAGGGGTTGAGGTGTTTGAGGTGAGCACGGGCGATCTTCTCGCCGCGTACCCGCAGTCTGCGACATGCGGCTCCGATCGCTCCGTAGGTTGAACCCCAACCGAGCACGAGGACCGTTGCTCCTTCGTCGGCGTCGTACTCCAACGGATCGATGTCCTCTTCGATCGCTTTGATCTTGGCTTCACGGAGGATCGTCATGTACTGGTGGTTGTCCGGGTCGTACGAGATGTTCCCGGTTCCGTCCGCATGCTCCAACCCACCGATCCGATGCTCCAGCCCCGGAGTACCGGGGATCGCCCACGGCCTGGCGAGCGTTTCGTCATCCCGCAGGTAGGGCCAGAAGTCCTCGCCCACGTTCGGCTGACTCGCGAAGCGAGTCGAGATGTCGGGGAGCTTGTCCACCGATGGGATACGCCACGGTTCCGCTCCGTTGGCGAGGTATCCATCGGACAGCAAGATGACCGGTGTCATGTACTTCACCGCGATCCGCGCTGCTTCGATCGCCGCCCAGAAGCATGAGGGAGGTGAGTAGGCAGCGACTATCGGCAGCGGTGACTCCCCGTGACGCCCGTACATCGCATGCATGAGGTCCGACTGCTCGGTCTTGGTCGGAAGGCCAGTAGAAGGACCGCCTCGCTGGATGTCCACGACGATCAACGGAAGTTCGAGCTGCAGGGCTAATCCGATGGCCTCAGATTTCAGGTCGAGCCCCGGCCCCGAAGTCGTAGTGACACCGAGATGCCCGCCGAACGATGCACCGATCGCCATCGTCACAGCTGCGATCTCGTCTTCGGCTTGAACGGTTCTGATCCCGAAGTTCTTGTGACGCGAAAGCTCGTGAAGGATGTCCGATGCCGGAGTGATCGGGTAGCTCCCGAGGAACAGGGGGAGCTTGGACTGCACGCTCGCAGCTATCAGTCCAAAGGCAAGTGCCTGGTTCCCGGTGATCCTGCGATAGCGACCGGGGGCTAGAACCGCCGGCTTGACTTCGAAGGCAGCAAGTTCCGCGGTTTCACCGAAAGCGTGTCCCGCTTTCAGACAGGCGATGTTCGCCGAGGCGATCTCCGGCTTCTTTGCGAACTTCTTCTCGAGCCACGCCACGGTCTGCTCGAGGGGACGTGAGTACATCCACGAAACGACCCCCAGAGCGAACATGTTCTTGCTGCGCTCGGCCTCTTTCTTGTTGAGGTTGAAGGGCTTGACGGCCTCGATCGTCATCTTCGTCATCGGGATCTTGTAAAGCGAGTAACCATCGAGCGTTCCGTCGCCAAGCGGATCCGCTGGGTAGCCGGCCTTCTCGAGATTCTTCTGCTCGAACGCGTCGCTGTTGACGATCAGTAGCCCACCGGGCACGAGGTCTTTGACGTTGGCCTTCAGCGCCGCAGGGTTCATCGCAACAAGCACGCCGGGTTGGTCGCCCGGTGTCAGGATGTCGTGATCGGAGAAGTGAACCTGGAACCCGGAAACCCCAGCGAGGGTTCCGGCCGGAGCTCTGATCTCTGCCGGGAAATCCGGCAGTGTGGAAAGGTCGTTGCCGAAGAAGGCGCTCGCGCTCGTGAAGCGGTCCCCAGTGAGCTGCATCCCGTCGCCGGAGTCACCGGCGAATCGGATGACAACCCTATCGACCTCTTGACGATGGACGCTCGAGGAGCCCTCCGGAGCCATCCGGGTGCTCAATCTGGGTGCATCCCCTCTCTACCGCTAGAAGCAAGTTCTGCCATCGATGATACAGGCGTCATGTCCAGACTTTCCCGGCCACGAAGTCATCCAATGCGAATTCGGACACCTTGCCTCGACGGTCGACGATCTTCACGTGGACCGAATCGATCGATTGCACCATCCCGATCGCTTCCGAGAAGTTGTGGGCGGAATGCCCAGTGATCCGGTAGCGGACTGAAACCTTCCGACCAAGGAGCGCACGCCAGACCTGTTCGTCGGCTGACGGGATGGGCTCGGTCGGATTCATCCTCCTAAGAGTAAAGGCCCGGTTGCCCGGGCCTTTCGCTTGTCTTTATTCGCCTCGCTCTTCCGCCGGAGCGTAGGGGCTCTCCATGGCTCCCCCCGAAGCATCGGGGTGCTCCTCGAACCATTTGGCGTTGAGATCGGTGAAATTCTGCCATTCGCCCGGAACATTGTCCGCAGGGAAGATGGCATCCACCGGGCAAGCGGGTAAGCAGGCGTCGCAGTCCACACATTCCTCCGGGTGGATGAACAGCTGCTCCTCACCCTCGTAGATGCAATCGACCGGGCATTCATCGACGCAGGCACGGTCCTTAACCCCGATGCATGGTTCGGCGATGACGTACGTCATCTAGCTCCTCCTGGTGAATGGGTCCAACCGTCAGTAGGTTTCGCGACACGATGATACCCACAGGCAAGGAACAACAGCCCTCTTGTGAACTAATTATTGCTTTTCCTTCCACGCCTTCACGGCGACCTTCTCGAGGAACGCGAACCCACCGCTCTTGCGGCCCATCGCCGCACTGACCCCATGAGGGATCCCCTTTGTCAGCTTCATGAGAGCCGAGGCAACGATGACTTCACCCTTGTTGCGTTCGATCGCCTCGACGGTCTTGGTCGCCACCGTATCCGGCTCGACCGTGGAGGCCAGCCCCGGAGGCTTCTTGCCTTTACTCCAGTCCGAGAACATCCCAGCCTCCGCGACGAAACCGGGACAGATCACTGAAACACCAACGTTGTGCTTGGAGACCTCTTCTCGCAACGACCACGAGAATCCAACAAGCGCGTGCTTGGAGGCCGAGTAGATGGAGTTGTAAGGCACCGCCATCTTCCCTGCCACGGAAGCGATGTTTGCGATGTGGCCCCTCTTACGCTCGACCATGCCCGGTAGCACGAGTCGCGTCAGCCACTGCGCGGAGATCACATTCGTCTGCATGATCTTGGCGATCATGTCGAAGTCGTACTCGTGGAAGTACTGGTAATGCTCGACCCCAGCGTTGTTGATCAGGAGATCGATAGGACCCAGATCGTTCGTGGCTCTTTCAACCAGGTTGTGCAGGTCGTCGATCTTCGTAACATCGGTCGGAACGCTCACCACCCTGATGGGATAGTTCTCGAGTTTCTTGGCCGTGACCGCGAGATCCTCTGCGGAGCGCGCAGCGAGCGCAAGGTGTACTCCCTTACGGGCCAACGCCTCGGCTAGGTAAACCCCTATCCCACGCGATGCACCTGTGACGATGCCGACGCGGTTGGCAAGTTCCATCGAGCCTCCTTGGTTGAAGCCAGCAGCCTACGACTGAAGGAGCTTGTAGCGGCGCGCCAGCCGGTACTGGAGGTAGATGGCGATGGCCGTGATGACGAACATCGAGACTGCGATGGCCGAGGCGTAACCCAGTCTGAAGTAACGGAACCCTTGCCGATAGGCGTAGAGCGGCAGGTAAGTGGTAGCTAGCCGCGGCCCCCCATCCGTGATGACAAGAGCCGGCACGAAATTTACCTGCAGAGCGAGAACCACATCGCGGATCGCCAACAAGAATAGTGTTGGTGCCATCAAGGGCAAGGTTACTTTCTTCAAAGTGAACCAAGGCGTTGCTCCATCCACTTCGGCGGCATCGAAGAGTGCGGCGGGCAAAGCTCGACGAGCAGCAAGTGCGATGACGAAACCTTCTCCGATCTGAAACACGCTCATGATCGCGATCGACACCCGCGCCGACCACGGGTCGGTGAGGAGATCAACATCGGCACCCACCGCGTTCAGTAGGGCCGGCACCGGGCCGTACAAAGGATTGAGCAACCACAGCCACAAGAGCGCGTATGCCGCATCCGGGATGATCGAAGGAAGATAGACACCCGCCCTCGCCGCCCCTGCCCCTTTGAAACGCTCGTGAAGTAGCAGGGCAGCAGCGATCGTTGCGGCAATGCGCAAAGGCACCGACAGGACGATGTGGATCAAGCTGTTACCGAGTGCTTTATGGAAACCGCTATCTCCGATCAGCCGTTCGAAGTTGTTGAGGCCGACCCACGAGGGTGCGTTTAGACCGGAGTACTCCGTGAACGCGAGCGCTAGAGCGGCAACCGTCGGAACCCCGATCAGCAGCGTCAGCCCGAAAAGGTAGGGGCCCGCAAGGCGTCCCGATCTCACGCTTCGATCCTGCTGTCATCGTCACCGAATCGAAGTACGTGGCGATCGTCGAAATCGATCCCGACGCTGTCGTTCGGTGAGGGGCTTGATCCACGATCGACACGCACGTAAACCCTCTGGTCAGATACATCCACTTCGACCACCGACTCCGCTCCGAGGTGGTCGACGACACGAACGATGCCATCGATCTTCCCGGAGCCCTCGCGGACCAGGTTCAGATGCTCTGCTCGGATCCCAACCGTGGCAACACCATCTGCCGGACCGAACCGAGCGGCATCGAAGAGGTTGATCGGCGTCTTCCCGAGGAAGGCCGCGACGAAAACGTTCGCGGGCCGGTCGTACAGATCTAGCGGAGACCCAACCTGTTCCAGCCCACCCGAGCGCAAGATCGCGATCCTGTCGCCGAGCGTCATGGCTTCGACTTGGTCGTGTGTCACGTAAAGGGTCGTGGTCCCGAGCCGACGTTGGAGGTTCCTGATCTCGTCTTGCACGCGCAACTTGAGCGCGGCATCGAGATTCGAGAGAGGTTCATCCATCAGGAACGCCTGCGGGTGTCTCACTACCGAACGTGCGAGAGAAACACGACGCCTCTCCCCGCCGGAAAGTTCTCCTGGCCGCCGATCCAGGATCGCGGAGATGTCGAGCATCTCGGCGGCCGCGTCCACCGCTTTCCGGATCTCCTCTCGCGGCTCCTTGCGCGCCATAAGCGGAAAAGCGATGTTGGTGCGCACATCCAGATGCGGATAGAGAGCGAGATCCTGGAACACCATCGCGACATCCCGCTCCCCCGGGTCCATCTTCGTCACGTCGCGCCCTGCAACCTCGATAGAGCCACGATCCGGAGCCTCGAGGCCGGCGATGCACCGCAGCAACGTGGATTTGCCCGACCCAGAAGGTCCCACCACAACGAGAAGCTCGCCGCTGTCGGCCTCTAAAGTGACTTCGCGCAGAGCGGGGGGAGCCGCCCGCGAGTAACTCTTGGTTAGGTCCTCGACCTTGATGGTCAGGTTTGGCTCCCCTCAACGAAGAGTTCCCCGGTCAGGTCCTCGAGCTCGCGTAACCCTGTCTCGATCGTGTAACCAGCCTCGTAGAAGATGCGAGTGAAGATCTCTTCGGCCATGTCTTCTATCTCCGGCCAGGTCGGTATGACTGGCGTCCGTCGAAGCACAGGGATGGCCTCCAAGAACACCTCGGGATGCGCGGGAGGCTGTGCGGGATTCAGGAAAGCTCCGCTCTCAGCGACCGACCGCAACGAGGGAACGGTGCGACCCCCGAGGGCCGTGATTGTTGCACCGTCCTCGCCGACAGCGAAAGCGACGAACTCCATGATTGCGTCCAGATCGACCGCCCCCCTCGAAATGCAATAGCCATCGGAGTGGAGGATGCCGACCGGCTCTTGTCCTATAGGAAGGGCCGCAACGTCCCACGACAACTCGAGGTTCTCTCTGAAGAAGGGAGTGTCTCTCCGGGAAGAGAGGAACATGCCGAGCTTGCCTGTGGAGAACCGCGTTTCGAGGTCCTGTGCGGCCAACTCTTCCTCCGTCGGAACGAAACCGTCCTTCACCAAAGAAACCAGGAACTCGATGGCTTCGAGAGCTTCGGGGGTGTCAAGTGTGAATCTCGTGGGCGCCAGAGGATCATCGACGATCTCTCCCCCGTTCGACCAAACGAAGGGAGCGAATCGGATGACGTTCGCTTCGATCCCGAGACCCCTCACGTCGTTACCAGGGTCGGTTAGAGCCTCGGCATACCCACGGAAGTCCTCCCAGGTCCATTCAGCGGCGGGTGGCTCTAATCCAGCCGCCTGAAGAAGCGTTTCGTTGTAATAAACGACCAACGAGGAAGCGTTCTGGGGCATGCATTGCAGCTCACCGTCATACGTAAAAGCCTCGAGCGGGGCTTCGTAGTAGTCCTGAAGGTTCAACCTTGTATCAACCAGATGGGGCTCCACCGGTTCGATCGCATCACGTGCCACGAACTGTGAGTATTCGCGGAAATTGACAAGGAATACGTCCGGTGGATTCCCCCCGGCAAACGACGTCGCGAGTTTCTGGAGATGCTCGTCTTTGTCGGCAACCGGAACGAGCTTCACGTCGATGTTTGGATTGGCAAGCTCGAAGGCCTCCACGAGATTCCGATAGATGGCTATCTCCTCAGCCTCCCCGGAAACCTGGAAGCTGATCCTGGAATCACCATCCGAAGATGTAGAAGCGTCGTTCGAACACCCCGAGACGATGACCCCCAGGGCGACGAGCAAGCCGATCGAGAGCCTCACCTCAGACCTCCAACGCTTTCTTGAAGAACGTCCTTTGCACGAGTAGGAACGCTCCGATAGCCGGCATGGTCGCGATCACAGATGCAGCGAGAAGTATGGAGAAATTCTGGGGCTCAAGCGTTTGAAGCTGTCGCAAACCTAGCGAGACCGTAGAAAGTGACTCGTCGTTGATATAGATCAGTGGATCGATGAAGTTCGACCAGTGCGTGACGAACGCGAGTACCGCAACGGCGAACGTTGCCGGTCGAGCGAGCGGAAATGCCACCCGCCTCCAGATCTGGAAAGGCGACCAACCGTCGAGGAGCGCGGCTTCGTAGAGATGGGTGGGGATCCGGTGATAGGCGAGAGCGAAGATGAGGATGTAGAAGGGGGCCGTGCCCATCAATGCTGGCATCATCAGCGCGACGAGTGTGTCGGTAAGTCCGAGCCACTTGAAGATAACGAACCGGGGGATCCACAACGCACTGAGCGGAACCATCATCGCCACCAGCGTCACTACCAACAGCCATGTTCTCGTGCGGCGCCCAGCCGTCGCTAGTGCGAATCCTGCCAAGGAGGCGACGACGACGGTTATGGGGACTGCCACGGAGACCACGATCGACGAGTTACCGATCTGGCGCCACAGGGGGATGAACAGTGGAACGAACTCGTAGGTTTGAAACGTTGCGTTCTGGGGCCACAGCTCGAACCCATCGGGCGGCGGTAATCCAGGAAAACGCAGCGATGCCAAGAACATGAACAGAAGCGGCAAGGAGAAGACGATCCCGAGACCGATCCCCGCCAACGGCCCTGCTCGGCGTTTCAACCCTTCTCCCCGATCATCTCGATCAGAACTCTGACGCGCACCTCGTCTTTGCAGCTGCCCTGGCGAAGGATGAAGTTGAGATAGTTGCCTCGCGGATCATTGAACGAGATCTCCGCCTCGAAGCCCTCGTTGTCTCCACCAAGCAAGGTGTATCCGTCCTCCGTCAGGGTTCTCACTATCTCGGGGTAGAGCTCGACGATGAGCGTATCGGTGGTTACGGCCTCGGCCCCCACGAAGCCTGCTCGTTGCTCGACGGTCACGATCGTTGCCCACTCATCGAGAGGAAGGTCCCCGGGGAGCTCGGCTCGCACGGCGGTGGGTGACGGGCATGGTTGCCGAGAACCGGCTCCGACACTCGAGGAGCCTCCGCACGCTCCGCATAGAAGCAGGAAGACGACAGGGACGCGCACAAGGACGGAGGAGGGCATGACCCCCATTGTTCTACCGACCGCTTCTAAAAGCCTGCTCAGTCGTGGAGCACGACCGCTCGGACACGCGTGCGGCCGGCCGAGATGAAGTCAAGCTTCCGAGCAGCCTTCCTCGAAACATCCAAAATGGTGCCGGGATCTCCGTAGGGGCCACGATCCTGAACGGTAACGACAACCACTTTGCCGTTCGTCTTGTTCTTCACCCGAAGCCGTGTTCCGCAAGGCAGCTTCCGGTGTGCGGCGACCATCTTCCACGGCCGATACTTGGGGCCACAGGCCATGTTGTCTCCCGAGAATGCGTTCGAGTAGTAGATAGCCTCGCCCCTGATCACCTTGTGATCCGCTTCGTGAGCCAATGCGCCTCCCCCGGCGATGAGAACGCACGCGGCAACGAGGCACAGCTGGGGTTTCAAGATCAGCGCGCCAGACGTTGGGCAGCAGAGCGGTACTGCTCGCCAGCGTGATAGCTGGAGCGAACAAGCGGGCCAGACTCGACCCACGCCAAACCCAGTTCGTTCTCGCCGAACTCCTTGAAGCGAGCGAACTCGTCCGGGTGAACCCACCGATCGACCGGAAGGTGCCACGAAACGCTCGGCTGCAAGTACTGGCCGATCGTGAGGACATCGCACCCCACAGTGCTCAGGTCGGTCATCGCTTCGTAAACCTCGTCTTCCGTCTCGCCCATGCCTACGATCAGGTTGCTCTTCGTAACCTGATCGCTTCGCAACTCCTTCGCCCAGCGCAGGAGCTCGAGGGATGCGTCGTAACCGAACCCTGGACGGATCGTCGGGTGGAGCCGCCGGCACGTTTCGAGGTTGTGGGCTAAGACGTCGGGCTTCTCGGCAATCACGGTCGCTAGAGAGTCCCTCGGGTTCTGCTTTCGTCCCTTGAAGTCAGGGATCAGAACCTCAACTCCGCAATCGGGGGTCTGTGCCCTCACCTCCTTGATGATCGCGGCCCAGTGGGCCGCGGCCCCATCGTCCAGATCGTCGCGAGCCACACCGGTGACGACGGCAAACTTCAGGCCCATGAGGCTGACCGCCTCGGCGATCTTCTTCGGCTCATCCGGATCGAGATGGTTCGGCTTCGCTGTCATCACGTCGCAGAACCCGCAGCGTCGCGTGCATAGATCCCCGCACACGAGGAACGTTGCCTCACGCGCCTCCCAGCACTCGTAGATGTTCGGACACGCCGCCTGCTCACAGACCGTTGAGAGGCCACGCTCGCGGATGATGTCTCGAAGTTCGGTGAAGTTCTCGCCCTGACGGACCCGTACCTTCAACCACTCCGGTTTACGAGTGGGCCGCCCTGCTTCTTCGCCGGGAGCAAGATGCATAGGCGCACCACGCCGCAGGTCGCGCTCGACCTGTTCGCGGGTACGGATAGTGGGTTGGATAACGTCAGTCATCTACCCCAAGAGTACTGCGGCGATTCTTTGTAAGAATCATCACCTGTGAGGGGGTAGATCCCGCACAGATTCCTAAGGCATCCCCGATGGTTTCTCCCAGACCGAGACGTGCTTGCGGCTATCGCCTGAGAACGGCTCTCGCGACCAGCCTTCCCATCGCTCCCGGAGCCTCAGGCCTGCTAGTTCCGCCATCAGGTCGAGTTCTGACGGCCAAACGTAGCGGAACGGAACCGATAAACGCTCGAGCTTCTCGTCGACGATCTCAAAGTGGTGCGACGTAAGAGCCTGCGTTGCTACCTCGTACTCGTCCAATCCCCACCTGGTCTGGCTCGCATGGAATGCCCGGAATGTTTCCCCGGGAGGAAGACGCTGGAGATCCGGCACCCCGCACTCGATCACGAAGCAGCCGCCGGGTGCTAGGTGCTCCGACACATTGCGAAAGCAGGCCACCTGCTGCGCCTGCGTTGTTAGGTTCATGATCGTGTTGAAGACTAGGTACGCGACGGAGAATGCCCCGCCGACGGTGGCTGTGGCGAAGTCGCCGATCGTGACGCCGATATCTTCGCCACCCGGTTTCGTACGAAGCCTCTCAACCATAGCTTTCGAAAGCTCGATGCCGTGAACTTTCACTCCACGCTTCGCGAGCGGAATGGCGATGCGCCCGGTCCCGATCCCCAACTCCAACGCTCGTCCGCCCCCTGCGAGGTCAGCGAGTAAGTCGACAACGGGGGTGACGACTTCGGGATCGAACATCTCCGCGGAGGACTTGTCGTACCTCGCTGCGACACGCTCGTCGAAAAACCCATCATCCCTATGCATCGCGGAAACCGTTTTCTTTGTCAAACGAGTGTCGTATGACGACCCAATTCCTACGCAGAATCTAGAAGTCGGCTAGTTTGCGCATCTCTTGTTCGATGCGGTCTACGTCGGGCAGGAACCAGTGCTCGAGGGTCGGAGCGAAAGGCATCGCCGGGACGTGCGGCCCACCGATCCTTACGATCGGACCGTCCAGCTCGAAGAGCGCGTGCTCCGCGATCTGGGCCGCGACCTCGGCCCCCACACCCAGGAACTTGTTGTCCTCGTAAACGATCATCGCTTTGTTCGTCTTGCCCACCGACTCCAGAACGGTGTCGATATCGAGCGGGTAGATGCTGCGGAGGTCGATCACTTCGATATCGATGCCGTCTTTGCTCAGGCGCTCGGCCGCTTCGAGACAGAAGTGATGCATCAGGCCGTAGCTGACGCAGGTCAGGTCTTTACCCTTGCGACGAACCTCAGCCTTACCGAATTCGATCTCGTAGTTCTCATCGGGGACATCGCCCTTTATCAACCTGTAGCACTTCTTGTGCTCGAGGAACATGACAGGGTCCTCGTCGCGGATGGCCGTCCGAAGCATCCCCTTGGCGTCGTACGGAGTCGAGGGAGCGACCACCTTCAGTCCAGGAACGTGAGCGAAGAACGCCTCGATGCTTTGGGAGTGGTAGAGCGCCCCGTGCACGCCACCACCGTAAGGAGCACGGAACACGACTGGGCAGTTGAAGTCGTTGTTGCTCCGATACCTGATCCTCGCAGCCTCCTGGATGATCTGCTGGAAGCCGGGGAAGATGAAATCGGCGAACTGCATCTCGGCCACGGGCAGCAATCCATCGATCGCCATACCGATCGCAACGCCGGCGATGAGGGTTTCATCAAGGGGGGTGTCGATCACACGGTCTTCGCCGAACTCGTCGACGAAGCCCATCGTTACTCGGAACACACCACCGCGGGCTCCGACGTCTTCACCGAGCATGACGACCCTGTCGTCGTTACGCATCTCTTCGGCCAGAGTGTCGTGGATCGTGCTGACCAGATTCTTTTCAGCCATCACACGACCTCCAGGTTTCCGTAAACATGGTTGGGAGCCGTAGAGACATCAGGGAACTCAGCTTCCTCGGCCGCCTTGGCGTCCTCGGCGACTTGGGTCTTCGTTTCCTCGCGCATGGCCTCGATCTTTTTGTCGTCGAGTAGATCCACGGACTTCAGGTAATTCTCGAAGCGCGGGATCGGGTCCTTCGCCTTCCACTCCTCGACCTCTTCCTTGGAGCGGTAAGTGCGATCGTCGTCGTCGGATGTGTGGCTGTAGTGCCGGTAGGTACGAAGCTCGAGCAACGATGGACCCTCACCGGCACGTGCACGATCCACTGCAGTTTTCGCGAGTCGGTAGCTCTCCAGTACATCGTTGCCATCTCCGACATGACCGGGGAAGCCGTAACCCTGCGCCCTGCCGTGAACGGAGCCGGCCACCTGCTTGGACTCGTGCACAGAGATGGCGTACTGGTTGTTCTCGCAGACGAAGATAAGTGGCAGCTTGTGGATCCCGGCGAAGTTCATGCCGCTGTGCCAGTCACCCTCAGAGGTTCCACCTTCACCGAACCACGTGCCGACGACCGCATCGGACTTCTTGTACTTCTTCGAGTAAGCGATACCCGCTGCATGCAGAACCTGCGTGGAGATGGGAGAGGAACCGGTGATGATGTTGCGCTCCTTGCTCCCCCAGTGAGCCGGCATCTGGCGGCCACCCGACGAAGGGTCGTCCTTCTTGCCGAAGAGCCCAAGGAAGATCTCCTTGGGGGTGAAGCCGGCGACGAGTACCAGAGCCATGTCTCGGTAGTAAGGGCAGAAGACGTCCTTACCCTTCTCGAACGCCCAAGCGGATCCCACTTGCGCTGCCTCGTGCCCCGAAACGGGAACGACGAATGGAGCCTTCCCCATCCGGTTAAGCCCCCATTGGCGCTCGTCGCAATAGCGGGCGAGCAGCATGAAGCGATACATGCTTAGAACGTCGTCCTCTTTGAGGCCGAGATCGGTATGCAGGTCTTTGTTAGTCGCCATAGCTCCTCCTCGAGCCCCGGATCAATTCAGATACGTTTCGACACCCTCGAAGGCACGGTCCTTGGTGACCTCGAAGGCGCGCATCGCCTTCGGATGTGTCCAAACGAGAGAAAGGTCGAACGCTGAAGCGAGATTCCTCGCTGCGATCTCCCCAACTTCCTTGACCGAACGCCGCACGCCTGTCTCGGACTCGATCGAAGTGACCCACCTGTCGGTGATGCCGCACGGAACAATACCGGAGAACATGGACAGGTCCGTCGTCACGTTGAAAGCGAAGCCATGCATCGTGATGCCCCGCGTGATCTTGACGCCGATGGCACCCAGCTTGTTCGACCCCACCCACACCCCGGTGTGCTCCGGGTCTCGATGCGCATCCACACCCAGTTCTCTAGCGGTATCGATCAAGACCTTCTCGAGCCTGCGCAGGTAGCGCATGACGTCGTAGCGGTCGCCTAGCTCGAGGATCGGGTAACCAACCAGCTGGCCGGGGCCGTGGTAGGTCGCCCGGCCCCCACGGTCCACGTCGTAGAGCGATATCCCCCGGGCTCGCCTTTCGTTCTCCGAATAGACAACGTCGTTCTTCACCGCTCGGCGGCCGAGTGTGTAGGTGTGCGGATGTTCGAGGAGTAAGAGCATGTCTCCTCGGTCTCCGTCGAGCCGGGTGAGGAAGAGCTCGCGTTGAAGTTCCCACGCGTCGGCGTAGTCAACGCAACCCAACCACGAAGCGCTCAGCGGTCCCGAGCCGCTCCTGAAACTCTCCACCCGTTAACCCCCCTGGGTCCTCCTACAGGTACTGCGACAGATCTGCTGAGAAGTCTGTGGTTTCGATCCGCTCCGAAAGTCGCTGGAGGAACCTCGCCGCTTCGGCTCCGTCGATCACCCGGTGATCCCACGAGAGAGGCAAGAACCCCATCGAACGGATCGCTATGGCGTCGTCGTCCGTAACCATGACTCGCTTCTCGATCGCTTCGAAGGCGAGGATCGCGGTCTGGCCCTGAGGGATGATCGGAACCGAAAGCTTGCTCCCGAACGGCCCAGGGTTCGTGATGGTGAACGTTCCACCGGTGAGGTCGTCGGGCGTGAGCTTCTTGGTCCGAGCCCGCACCGCGATGTCGTTGATCGCCCGGGCCAAGCCGGTCAGGTTCTTTCCGTCCGCATCTTTGATCACGGGAACTATCAGCCCACCGCCCTCGAGAGCGACCGCGATGCCGAGATTCACGTAGTGCTTGACGATGTTCGCCTGGTTCTCCTCGTCGAACGTTGCGTTCAGTTCCGGCATCTCTCTCAACGTGTCGCACACGGCCTTGCAGAGGAACGGCATGAACGTCAGGTTGAAACCTTCGGCTTTCTTGAAACTCTCCTTCGCGGCGGTTCGGATGCTGACGACATTCGTCCAATCTGTTTCAACGGCGTTCCAGGCTCGAGCGACCGTCCGGGAGGAAGCCACCATGTGTTCGGCGGTGCGGCGGCGGATGTTGCTCCACGGGACGACCTCTTCGCGCGCGCCGGGTTCGGCTTGAGTGACAGGGGCCTTCTGAGGAACCGGTTCGGGTCCGCCGACGGCTGCTGCTGCGGGAGCCGAAGGTCGACGTTTGCGCTCTTCGAGGAATCGGAGGACGTCGGTCTTTCTGATGCGACCGCCGGTGCCGGTGCCCTCGATAGCTTCGAGGTTGATGTCGTTCTCATCCGCCAATCGGCGTACGAGAGGCGAGATGATGCCCCGCTTCGAGATATCGCCTGGAGTTCCCTGAGGAGCCGCTGCAGCGGGAGCCGTTTCTAGCGGCCCGCCTTGGTCGGCCGATGGCTCGGGCGGTGCCTGCTTGGCGGCGGGCTGCTCCTTTGTCTCCTGTGGTGGCGGAGGAGGAGCTTGCTGCTGTGCCGCAGGTTGCTCGGCAGGCTCTTCGCTCTTGGGCGGCGCGGGGTCTTCAGCCTTCGCTTCGGACTGCGTCTCCGGAGCAGCTGCCTCTGACTCTCCAGATGAACCGCCCTCGCCCTCGATGATCGCGAGGGCTGTACCTACCGAGACGGTCTCGCCTTCCGGCACGAGGATCTTCTTGAGTACGCCGCCAACCGATGACGGGACCTCGGAGTCGACCTTGTCGGTCGAGATCTCTACGAGGAGCTCGTCCTCTTCGACCGTGTCACCCTCTTGCTTCAACCACTTGGTGATCGTTCCTTCGACGACGGTTTCGCCGAGCTGAGGCATCTTGACCTCTGCCATCGAGTGCGATCCTCCCCTTCGAGTTCCTCTTGGCGATTGAGATGTACGAACCGCACGAACGCCGCGGAACGCCAACCGAGATTACCGCTAATAGTTGGGAGCCGTTCTTGCACCCAGCGCTAGATGACTTTGATGATCCTCACGTAATCGGTGCGTCCGGCACGTCGGCCCGGAGACCCCGCCACAACAGCAACATGGTCCCCAGCGCGCACGATCCCTGCGCTCTTGGCCGAACGCCATGCTCGTTCAACGTCCTTCTCGGCCGTGTCGTCTTCCGGTGGAGGGTCGACTGGAAGGGCGGTGACTCCCCACACCAGGGTCAACGCCCCGAGGGTGTCGGTCTTCTCCGACAGTCCGACGATCGGCATCGAGGGCCTGAACGCGGCCACACGGAACGGAGTCGACCCCGATCGTGTCGGGCAAAGGATGGCCGCGACCCCAAGGTCTTCCGCGGCCTGCACCGCTGCATGTGCCACCGCCCAGGAGACGCGGTCGTCAGACATGTGCGCTGAGTCGGGTTCGGTGATGAAGCGCTCTTCCGCGATCTCGGCGGCCGACGCGATCTCCGACATCTGCATCACGGACTCGACCGCGTAGTCACCGATCGCCGTCTCTTCAGACAGCATCAGCGTGTGGGTGCCGTCCAGGACCGCGTTAGCAACGTCAGTTACTTCGGCCCGCGTGGGAAGGGGCGACCGCGTCATGGACTCGAGCATCTGGGTCGCCGTGATCACCGGCTTACCTGCCTCATTACAGCTGGCGATGATCTCTTTCTGAAGGAGGGGCACCATGTGAAGGGGAAGTTGGATGCCGAGGTCCCCCCGCGCAACCATCACGGCGTCAGCGACAGCAACGATCTCCGAGAGATGCTCAACGGCGCTACCGGTTTCGATCTTCGCGACCAACAGTGGGCGCCGTCCCTTCTTCGGCAACTCATCCTTCACGCGCTGCACGTCGGATTCGTCGCGGATGAAGCTCAAGCCGATGAAATCGACCTTGAGTTTCAAGGCTTCCGATAGAGCTTCGGAATCCCTCGGTGTGAACGCCTGGACTTTGCGCTCCGCTCGGGGGATGTGCATCCCCTTGCGCGACCTAAGGAACCCGCCGCGCATCACTTCGGTGACAACCTCGCCGCTGGTGATCGCTTTGACACTTAGGACGATCTCGCCGTCTGCGAGATAGATCTCTTCACCCACCTGGGTCAGTTCGGAGAGGTCTGCGATCGAGGTGGAGACGCGTTCGGAATCCCCTTCAACATCTTCAGAGGTGAGAACGAAGGTTCTACCGGGATGGAGCTCGACCTCGTCGCCTTGGACCGGGCCGGTTCGCATCTTCGGCCCAGGCAGGTCCGCCAGGATGCCGACGACCCGTCCAAGTTCGCGGGCCTGCTCCCGTGCCGTCCGTATCGCGTTCTCGTGCTCGGCTCTGGTCCCGTGCGCCAGGTTGACGCGGAAAACATCCGCCCCAGCCTCTAGGAGGGCGCGGACCTCTTTCTTGCCCCAGGAGGCAGGGCCGAGCGTGGCGATGATCTTGGTACGACGCATACGCCCATTGTGATTCTTCAATATGACGCGGGCGTTAACCGTGGAGTGGGCGGCCTGCGTGCTCCAGGAAGGTCTCGCCCAGGACCTCGGAAAGAGTGGGGTGTGGATGCACCAGAACTCCGAGCTCCTGCGGGTAGGCCTCCCATGAAGTGACGAGCATCGCTTCCGAGATGAGGTCCGAGGCGTGGGGGCCGATGATGTGGACGCCCACGATGGCTCCATCTTTCTCTGCGATGGACTTCACGAATCCCTGTCCACCACCCAGCATCTGCGCTCGAGCGTTAGCCGAGAAGGCGTACCGCTTGGAGACGACCTCCATCCCGAGCTCTTTCGCTTTGGCTTCGGTGAGGCCAACAGCTGCGACCTCGGGCTGGCAGTAGATGACGTGCGGGATGTTGACGTAATCGACGATCGGAGCAGGCTCACCAGCTATGCGCTCTGCAACGGCCATGCCCTCGGCGTATGCAACATGCGCGAGTTGCGGATGGGGCCAGTTCGCCTCGGGGATATGGATGCAGTCTCCGATCGCGTAAACACCATCGACGGAGGTTCTGTAGGTGAGGTCGGTAACGATGAACCCCTTGTCGGTTTTCACCCCGATCTCTTCGAGGCCGATACCGTCGGTGCGGGGGCCGCGACCGATGGCAACGAACATGCGCTCGGCCGTCAACGTCTCGACCTTGCCGTCCTTGTCGATGGTCACCTCGACACCTGAGTCGTTCGTCTTCGCTTCCGTAACCGCGACACCGAGCTTGAACTTGATGCCGCGCTTCATCAGCAACTTGTGCAGTGCTTCAGAGATGTCGTCGTCCTCGGCAGGAGCGATCTTCGGAAGCATCTCGACAACCGTCACTTCGGCGCCGAAGCTCTTGTAGATCGAAGCGAACTCAAGACCGATGTAGTTCCCACCTACGACGATCACGCTGCCCGGGATGGAATCGGCAGTTAGACCGTGATTGCTGTTGTGAACGCGATCGCCGTCAGCCTTGATGAACGGTAGGTCGCGCGGGTAACTGCCCGTCGAAACGATGATCCCCTTGCTCGCTTGAAGAGCGCGCTGTCCGTCGGCGGTCGTGACGGTGATCGAACGAGGTCCGACCAACTTCCCTTCGCCTTCGACAAGCTCGACACCGCGGGCTTTAACGAGGCCGGACAGTCCTTTGTAGGACCGACTGACAACTCCATCTTTGAAATTGAGGACCTTGCCCCAGTCGACCTCAGGTTCGCCATGAACCAGAACGCCGAAGTTGCCGGCTTCGCGGATCTCGTCCATCAGCTCGCCTGCATGTAGCAACGCTTTGGTGGGGATGCAACCGCGGTGGAGACACGTTCCTCCGACCTTGTCTTTCTCGACCATCGCCACCGACATGCCGAGAGCTCTCGCCCGGAAGGCCGCGGCGTATCCGCCGTTGCCACCTCCGAGGATCACGAGATCGAACTGCTCCGATCCCTGTGCCACCTGCCTCCCACCTTTCTGTCCCGAAGCTCATCGGGTTCGAGGGATATCTATACGGAATCTGTGCGGGATTGACCCCTTCACAGGTGATGATTCTTACAAAGAAACGCCGCAGTGCTTGCAGTAGGGGGCGTTGGGGGACAACAGCCCACCGCATTCCGGGCACTCGAGCGGAGCAACGGCGCCCGACCGCATCTTCGCCACTACCCCCAGACCGACAACACCGACGATCACTATCCCGCCGAGGATGATCAGCGCGGTGACGTCGAAGGCCATACCGATGCCTAGGAGGATCGCCGCAACGATGCCTCCCACGACTAGGACCCAGGTCCCGAAGACCATCTAGACGACCACCTTGTCCAACCAACCGAAGACGATGTCCATCGCGTCCGGGTCTCGTCTGAGTTGGTGGCCGGCCCCCTCGAGGATGTGGAGTTCGGCGTCCGGTGCTTGCTCGTGGATACGAGATGCGTGGTCGACGGGAACGACGATGTCGGACGTTCCATGGACGATCAGGACCGGGATCTTCAACTCGCCGATCGCGGATGCTGTGGCTACCGTCTGGAACTCGGCGGCCCACTCAGTTGGATCCTGGTGTACTTCGGGAGCCAGGGCCATCCCCGCTCCTTCGGTGATCCGTTGGACACCTTCTTCGGGGGCGCCGGCGAAACTCACCCACGTTGCGGGGGCCGCGAGAAGCGCAAGAGCGTCAGCCGGGAGACCTCTCTGGATCGCGTGTGTCGCCACGGCCCCGCCTGCGGACGAGGCAACGATGGCGCGCGGTAGACCGTGAGCAGCTTCGAGAGCGCCGAGTGCATCGGATGCGGCGCGCGCGTCGCGCACCCAGCCTTCGATCGAGAAGTAACCGCCGGAATCGCGGACGGCGCGCATGTCGATCCAACCGGCAAGCCAGCCTCGCTCTGCGAACGATCCAGCAAGACCCGGGTATCCGGTGTCCCCCGGCTCTGAAGGCGCTACCGACGGGATGCCATGGAGCAAAAGAACGACTCCGCGTGGGTCGTCCGGGATCGAAGCACCGCCTATCAGCCGGTTGCCGTCACTCAGGATCTCAAGATCGATGTTCACGACCGCAGACTACGACCGTGTGTTGCTACTCGACGGTGATCGTGCCGGTCATGCCGTTGGTTTCGTGCGGGAAACAGAAATACTCGTAGGTCCCGGGTGTGTCGAAGGTCGCCTCGAAAGTCTCACCGGGGTCTATCAGTCCGTCAGCTATGTTGCCTCGCGCTTCTTCCTCGGAGCCGAACCCACCACTGGCGAAGTACTCCCCTTCGGGAACCTCATCCTCATAAGCAGTGACGGTGTGCGTCTCTTTCGAGTCGTTCGCGAACACAACGGCGTCTCCCACGCTCACAGTGAGATCCTGCGGTCCGAACGTCTGTGAGGCCGTCATGAGGACGTCACCTTCAACGTCGGAACCCGAGCACGCGATTGAACCGAGGCAAACCAAGACGAGGCAGAGCATCCGAGTTCTCATCGGCAGGGACCCTAATACGGTTACGCGGTGAGCAAGCCGGTGGCGTACATCACGACGAGACCGGTGATGAATCCAAGCGTTGGAAGGCCGCGTTTCAAAGACATCTCTCCGCGCATCGTCCGTCCGATCGTCCACAACACCTGAGCGATGGCTCCTGCCGCGATCCCGAACATGAGGGCCGCCCATGCCGGAGCGAAAGCGAATCCCCCGATCCAGGCCCCCACGATCGTGGGGGCACCGGCGACCGCCCCGAAGCCGACGAAATGCCAGATACTCGGCCGCTTCGATTCGCCGCCGAGTGGTGCGACGATCGCGAGTCCCTCGGTTGTGTTGTGAAGAGCGAATCCGACCACCAGGAACGTTCCCAGAGCAACCTCGCCTGCCGCTAAAGCAGAACCCACGGCCAGTCCCTCACCGAGGTTATGCAATCCGATCCCAGCTGCGATCAGATACGCGACCACAAGCCCGGGTGACGAACCTTCTTCTCTCGCTCCTGGATTCTGAAGATGTCTCGCGAGAGAAGACGGTTCGCTGGGCGCACCCGCGGCCCCCTTACGTCCGCGAGCCAGACGTTCCTCGAACCACAAGAGGCCGAACACAGCAAGCAGCACACCGATCGCGAAGAGGCCGATCCCGTCAAGGCTTGAAGCAGTTTCCCCGGCGAGTTCGAGGCCCTCAACCGTGGTGTCGACTAGGAGGAAAACAAGAAGCCCGAGGGTGAGCGCAAGGAAGAAGCCCAACCATCTCTTCGCCATCCTCTTTAGCAGAGGAAAAGCGAAGAGACCGAAAGCCACCGGGATCACACCTATGTAGATGCCGAGCAATGCGTAGGTGCCGAAGGTCGAGGCATCGGCTTGCGGTGTGATCGTGGCGGCCTCGACCTCGTGGACGATCGTGACGCCGGTCGAAGTGATCACCGTGAACGCTAGCGGAAGCGTTTCCTCCCAGGGGTAGTCCAGTGAGATACGAGTGGTTTCGAGGCGACCGAGTTCGGAGTCGCCGATCTCGAAGTTCCAGTAGGCATCGTTGACCAGGAGTTGGGCGATCGCTACTTCATCGGGGCCGTCGTTGCGCACCAACAATTCGATGTGCCCCTCTTCGAAGATCGTGCGTTCGAAGGCGAGTGACTCGACCGGAGGAGACTCTCGGAAGTTGACCATCGTGTCGAAGACCTTGAACAAGCCGACGAGAGCGGCCAGAAGAAGCACGGTGGCGAGCGCGGCAGCCCACAAAGGTCGACGGGGCGTAGAAGTCGCTGTGGCCATCAACTGACCTCGAAGAAGCTCATCCAGCCCAGGTCGACGAACTCCGTCTGATGGGCGTGGAACATGAAGAGCCCTTTTTCCTCGTAGGTGAACTCGATCATGTGTCGTTCGGCTTGGATGAACGACAGGATGTCCGTGAACTCCGTCGGTTCAAGTGAGGTCCCCGTCCGGAAAACGTTAAAGAAGTTCGCGTGAAGGTGGATCGAGTTCAAGGGGTCGAACTCCGTGACGTTCACGACATGCATCCGCTGCAGCTCCCCCGCCTTGATCGGGATCGGATCGTTCACGTACGCGAACGCGATGGTGTTGGCTGCATAGACCTCGTTACCACCGTCGAAGTTCGTATCGAACGCGTTCATCACGATGACCATCTCGTTCGCAGGAGGACGCCCTTGCTTGGGATCGATGATGAAAGCTCCATAGAGCCCACGCTGGATGTGCTGAGCCAAAGGATGCGAATGACAGTGGTACAGGTGCGTTCCGAATGGCTCGGCGATGAAGTCGTACACGAACGATTCTCCCGGGCCGACTTCTCCTGCCCCCGGAACGCCGTCCATGCCCGCAGGATGGATGCCGTGGAAGTGGATCGTGTGCTTGTGTTCCGTCGTGTTGGTCAGAGTCACTCGCACTCGATCACCTTCCGTGGCCCTGATCGTCGGGCCAGGAACGCGCCCGTTGTAGGTCCATGCCGGGAAGAAGAGTCCGGGCGCGATCTCGATCTCCTTCGTCGTCGCGACGAAGTCGTACTCGCGGACGGTGCGGCCAGATGCGTCGGTGCTTACTTCCCCACGGTCGAAGTCCGTGAGTATCTCGAGAGGATGGAAGCCGTTGCGAACGTGGTCCACGACTCCGACCGCGCCCTGTCCGCCATGAGCGGTTCCGTGCGCCGCGTGAGTTCCTTGCGCGACAACGCGGCGACCGTGCTGACGATGAGGGTCACCTGCAGCGACCAGTTGCTTTCCCCCGAGCACCGTCGCGCCACCGATGGCTCCAGCAGCTCCGGCTCGCTTGAAGAAAGACCGTCTGTTCACGCGACCCATACGGCCTCCGCCAGTTCTTTCGATATCGCCTGCAGGTCGCCAGACCCACCGTCGACGCGTAGGAAGAGAGGTCCGCTCCCCGGCCCGCGACGGATCACTTCGACACTGGTCCCCGGTCTGATCCCGAGTTCGTCCAAGAACCTGAGTGCTTCGGATTGCGCGTCGGGAACGGCCTCGATAGCCACCCGGCCTCCGTCATCGACATCCCACAGAGCGCGCGTCGACATCGGAGGCAAGCTCAGGTCCTTCGTTGGTATCGGGTGCCCATGGGGGTCCTGCGTTGGATGACCCAACAGTTCCGAGATGCGCTCCTCGAGATCCTCCGAGAGAACGTGCTCGAGGATCTCGGCCTCGGCGTGGACCTTGTCCCACGGAACCCCGAGTGCTTCCGCGAGATAGGTCTCGAGCAGTCGATGGTGACGGAGCATCTCGAGAGCGACCTTGTGACCCGCATCAGTTAGCTCCGCGCCCTTGTATGGGACGTGGTTGACCAGCCCCAGAGTGGCCAATCGCTTCAGCATGTTCGTGGCCGAAGCGGCTGACACGACCATCCGGTCGGCGATCGCCTTCGTAGAAACCGAAGCAGAAGCCTGCTCACCCTCGAGCTGGTAGATGGACTTCACGTAGTCCTGGACGGCGGCAGAGATCGGGCTGGGCATGCACTTAATTTAGCCTTAGCTAAAGAATCTTTCAACCAAGGCTGAGCAACGGGGCAGCGCCTCGGCCCCGTACCCTTGCCCGGTGAGCCCAGTCCCCCGTTTCGCCCGTTCCGAGCGGGCGGCCCTCATGGCCCTGATCGTCACCTTCGGTCTCGTCGTCCTGAAATTCTGGGTGTGGACGGCCACGTCGTCACTGGCGGTCCTATCTCAGGCCCTCGACTCCGTTCTTGACATCGCGGCTCTCGGGCTGGTCTTCGTCGGGATCCGGGTAGCCAACAAGCCTGCCGACGAAAGTCATCACTACGGACACACCAAGGCGGAGAACCTGGCCGCGTTCGCGCAGACACTTCTCATCGCGGTCGTTGTTGCCTTCGTCGCTTACGAGAGCATCCTCCGGATCGGCGAAGACTCATCGGACGCCAAAGCACCCTGGTACGCGCTGGTGTTGATCGCCGTCTCGATACTCGTCGACAGTCTCAGGGTCGTCCTGTTGCTTAGAACTGCTCGGGCCGAAGGATCCGACGCTCTCAAAGCCGGAGCTCTCAACATCGCCGGTGACATCGCCACCGCCGGCGTAACCCTCATCAGTTTGCTGCTGGTCCGTTCCGGAACTACGAATGCGGACGCGATCGGAGCGCTGCTCATCTCTGCCCTGGTTGCCTTCGCCGCGTACCGCTTAGGGCGTCGCGCCATCGACGTCCTCATGGACACGGCGCCGGCGGCACGAGTCGCCGCGATCGAGCGCGCCGTTGCGAATGCGCCGGGGGTCAAAGACACGAAACGCATCCGTGTGCGGGGCACCGGCGGTCAGCTGTTCGCCGACGTGACGGTAACGACAGGACGAACGTATTCGTTGGAACGAGCCCACGACATCGCCGAGGCTGTGGAGCGAGAGATCGCGCGGGTGGCACCCGATGCGGACGTGGTGGTTCATGTAGAACCCGATACTCAGCGGAGCGGTCTCGTCGAGCGAGTTCAAGCAGCTGCAAGCCGGAACCCCGACGTCAACGAGGTCCACAACGTCTTGGTACATGCGTTCGACGATGCCGGAACCCAGCGCCTACACGTGACACTGCACGCCAAGGTGAAGCCGGGCATAACCCTGAAAGCGGCACACGACGTTGCTGACGCGCTCGAGTCCGCGATCGCTGAAGAACTCGGTGAGCATGTTCGAGTCGACGCTCACATCGAGCCTCTCGAGCCCACAGCCTTCGCCCGCGACGTGACGGCCGAAAGAACGGACATAGGAGAGGCCGTCAAGGAATTGGCCATACAGGAGCCGGACATCATCGATTGCCACGAGGTCATCGTCACTTGGACCGGTGGGGAGCTAAGCGTGACCGCTCACGTAACCGGACGCGAGTCGCTGGCATTGTCGAAGATGCACGATGCGTCACGCAGGATAGAGAACGCGCTTCACGCTCGCATCGATGATCTGGGACCGGTCACGATCCACTTCGAACCGAACTAGCCCGCCGGATCAGCCGCGAGTGGAACGCGACGCTTGAGGCAGGATCATCAAGGGCACGAGAACCAACAGACCAAGAGCGAATGTCTGTCCCCAAGCATCGGTCGTCTCGTATCCATCCAGATGGGTTAGATGGAATAGGAGATGAGGCACAGCAAAAACCAACCAACCGACGAGTGTTGTGATCGAAAGCCGCCTGTCCATGCGCAGAGCTGCCACCCCCAACATGAACGCGAAGGCCGTGTAGAACGCGCCAACGTCCCGGACCAGATGCTCGTTATAGGGCGGCAGTAACTCGACCCATGCGAAACCGAAACCGGGGAACGTGTCGAAGAACGAGCGGGGCCCCAAGAGAGCCCACACGCCGGGAAGAGCGGCCGACAACGCCAGGAACCAGAGACCGAGGCGCACCCTGCGCTCGGCCCTTCTTCTTCCGCGGAAATCGCTTCGGATCATCGACACGCGACCCTAAGGGGCGCGGGACGTGGGTGTCTCAAGAAACCTTGACCGAAACCCTATGAAGCCCCGTGGCACCGGCCGGATGTGGGGGTGCCTCCTGAGCGGTCTGCACGTTGGACTCACCGTCGGTCGCGCGACAAACGATCTCCATCGATCCCTTTTTCTGGGGGGTCCAGCGGTACGCCCACAACGTCCACGCGAAGCGGCTGATCGGCTCCTTCATCATCGCTTCTTCCCAAGAGTTCCCACCGTCGATCGACACTTCGACTTTGGATATCCCCCTGCCTCCGGCCCACGCGATGCCGGCGATCCAAGTGTCCTCACCGGGTCTGGCTCTGAAGTCGGTGCCCGCGACGTCGATCCGAGATTGGGTGCGGATAACCGCTTCATCCGACCACCCTCGCTGCATCCAGTAGCCCTGATAGTCCGACGACACGACCTCGATCTCACGCAACCACTTGACGTTCTTCATGCCGTAGATCATCGGTACGCGCATGCGGCATGGGAAACCGTGCTCTTGGGTCAGAGGCTCCCGGTTCTGCGAAACCGCGATCAATGTCGACGGATCCATCGCGATCTCAAGCGGGATCGAATCGGTGTAGCCCTCATCCGCATGGAAGATGACATCGACGGCATCAGGTCCGACCCCTGCGTCTGTGAGTACGTCGGCTAGACGCACACCGCCCCAGAGAGAGTTGCCAACGAGATCACCACCGATCTCGTTGCTGATGCAGGTCAACACCGAGTACTCCTCCACCACCGGGAATCTTGTTTGGAGCTCGTTGAAGTCGAGTTCCATCGGGGCGTCGACCAGTCCCGTAACCTTCAATGTCCAATCCTCCGCGCTAACCGAAGGCTGCACGAGGTTGATGTCCACAACGTAGTGATCCGCGGCCGAGGTGATCTCCGGAGCGAGCCCGGCGATCTCGGGAAAGTCCGGTCGTTCGGGGATCGTCGCACTTGCCGAAGGGGCGACGAGAGGAACGTCTGTGTTCGGCCCTCCCAAACGCTTGGCGAGATACCCGAGGAAGCCGCCTCCTACAGCTACACCCACAGCTCCGCCCACCCCAAGTCGAAGCGCCTTCCTGCGTTCGGGATCGAAGTCCTCGGTGGCGGCTTCACCGAGACGTCCATAGAAGTAACGAGCAACGCCGGCATAAGCAAAGGCCGTTCCTCCCAGCACCAAGACCATCAGTGTTGGATCCTCCCGATCCCCAGGGCCGAGGACGATCGAAACGCCGGCGAGTACCGACAGGCCGATCCCCGCGAGAAGCGCACGCGGACGCTCTCGACCGATCGAGCTCCACGAGGCCGCGAGCGACCCAAGGACCAGCGTCGCGACCATCACGCCTATCCCGAAAAGCTTGATCGCCCATTCCTTCAGGAGGTCGATGAAGAAGGTCGCAACGTCTCCGGGCATCGCGTGGATGATCGCCTCGGCCAGAGCGGTCGGTGCGAAAGGCATCGACCGCGGGGCGAACGCGGCCACGACCCACAAGACGGCAAGACATATGCCGGTGGCCAACAGACCAGCAAGCTTGGCGTTCCGGCGCGAAACCATCGCTCCATCGTCGCGCTGCATAAGGATTATTCGAAGGTGGGTTACCTCACGGATCTCTTCGGACCGCTAAGCGAGGTGGTGACGGAAGAACTCCACGGTTCTTTGGAAGGCTAGCTCGGCGGCCTCGGGGTCGTAGCCCCTGGGTGCCGAGGAGTTGGCGAACCAGTGCCCCGTGCCGGGGTAGAAGTGCCCTTCGACCTCCACACCGTTGTCGGCGAGCGTTGTGACGAAAGCCTCACAATCTTCTTTTGGCTCGAATTCATCGTTCTCCGCGAAATGGGCGAGGGCAGGTCCGCTCCAGTTGGCGGGGTCCTCGCCCGGCCAGGCGCTGTAGTAGATGACCGTTGCCTCTACAGGATGGGAGCTTGCGAGCATCGCCGCGTAAGCAGCGCCCATCGAGAACCCAACAACGCCGAGTCTGGGGTGCCAATTCTCGGTAAGGAAGTTGGCGGCTGCGCGCACGCGTTTCATCGTCTTCTCGTCGGCATCCGTCGCCTTCATCTTGGTTTCGGCCTCTTCCACCGTCGATGCGATGTAGCCGTCGTAGAGATCGGGCGCCAGGACCGTGAATCCTTCGTCGCGGAAGCGATCCGCATAATTGGTGAACGCTTCTTGCAATCCGAACCACTCGTGCAACAAGAGGACGCTCGGTCCAACTCTCTGGGAATGCGAAAGGTAGCCGCGGCCCCCGTCACTGCGACCGCCGAACTCAACTACGCCTGAGTGCTTCGCCGGTTCATTCTCGTTCGGCTCAGATGGGTGCTGGATGATCACCATCCCCTTTCGATCCATTCCTGGAGATGTGGTCGTTCCGCTCCTATGGTCGTGTCCTTCCCGTGTCCGGGATACACGAACGTATCGTCCGGAAGCGTGAATAGCTTCTTGGAGATCGACTCGATGATCTGCGAGAAAGCATCCGCGTCATTCCAGGTGTTCCCCGGTCCGCCCGGAAAGAGGGTGTCGCCGGAGATCAGATGCTTGCCGACTAAGAGACAGACACCGCCCGCGGTATGCCCGGGAGTGAACAGGACGGCTGCTTCTAGAGTGCCGAACTTCAGCGAATCTCCGTCGTGGATCTCGTGATCGATCGGAACGGGATAGGCCTCGCCGGGATGTGCGTAAACGGGGACCCGGAAATGCTGCTTCAACTCATCGAGCGCCTGAACGTGGTCGAAATGGCCGTGTGTTTGAACGATCCCCGCGACGTTGGCGCCTTCGCATGCCTTGATGATGTTCTCGGCCTCGAAGCAACCGTCGATCAGTAACGCGTCGTGCGTTTCGGGATCCTCGAGGACGTAAACATTGTTCTCGAGGTTGCCGACCTCAAGCTTACGGACGATCAGGTCTGACCCCTCGTAGTGATGGCTCATGAGATAACCGCCACCTCTCGATCGTTGATCGTGACGCGCGTGCCCGAACCGACTGTGTGTTTCACGATCGCTAACGCATCGCCGTTCGACACGGATGTAACGACGCCGACCTTCGCGCCATCGAGTTGCACCTCGTCCCCCTCAGACAGATCCGCTCCATGCAGACTAGCCAGCCTTCGATTCACCTTGCCTCGGAAGTGGATCTTTGCCATCGCCTCTTGTCCGAGGTAACAGCCCTTGTCGAAAGCGACCGCCCAGCCTTCGATCCCGGCCTCCTGTGGAAACGTCTTCTGATCCATCTCTTTGCCCCATCGGGGGATCCCGTTCGCGATACGGATCGCTTCGAACTCGTCTTCGGTAGCACGCTCGGCCCCGACAGCTTCCAAGCGCGCCAGCACCGCGTCCTTCTCTGCCGAGGGAACCCATAGGTAGGCGGCAGGGATGCCGAGGGAGCGGGTGAGGTGGAGAACGTATTCGGGGGCGACATCTGCGATCACCGTCATCAGATCCGTTCCGGCAAGAAGGATCGTTGCGAAGTCTTCGGTGACGTCATCGATCTCGACCTGAGTGGCGAAAACGTACCTGCGGATCTCGTCGGGGAAAGTTGCCAGCAGCTCGGGCTCCATGTGGCCGAGAACCGCATCCTCGGTCCGAACGAACTCGACGTAGCCGAGCATCCGGCCATGAGGCGTGAGCATGGCCGACTCGCGCGTGTCCCCCGGCTGCATCCCTTCGAATGACTGGGTCAGGATCTGGTCGAGGAACCAGATGTCCTGAGGTCCGGAGAAGCGCAGCTTCCCTCGGCCCGAGCGGTCGGCGAACTTCAGATCCATACCTCTATCTATAACTGTTAGGAATCGTTAGTGGATTTCGAACTCGGCGATGACCTACAGGCGTTCAGGGCCGCGGCCCACGATTTCGCCACCCGCACCCTTGGCCCGTGGGTGGCCGAAGCCGAGGCGTCCGAACGAACCCCGCGGGAATTGTTCAAGGAAGCCGGAGCAGCAGGATTCCTTGGGATCCGGTATCCCGAATCGGTTGGGGGCCAAGGCGCCAGCGTTCTCGCGGAAACGATCCTGCGCGAGGAGATGGCCAGGGAGTGCTCCGGCTTAGCGGCCGCTTTGAGCGTGAGCAGCCACCTCGGCACCTATCCGATCCACGCCTTCGGGAGCCCCGAGCAGCAAGAACGCTACCTAGTCCCCGCGCTGCGAGGCGAAAAGGTCAGCGCGTTCGCACTAACGGAGCCCGATGCAGGCTCGGACGTGCGCTCGATAAAGACGAGGGCAGCCAAGGACGGCAACGATTGGGTGATCACGGGTCGCAAGACCTACATCACGAATGCCACGATCGCGGACTTCATGATCGTGGTCGCTTACACGGATCCAGACTCCGGAACCGACGGGATGGCGATGTTCGTTGTAGATCTCCCCGATGACGCCGACCAGCGTGACTCGACTTCCGAAGATGGGTCACCTCTCGTCCGAGATCGGCGAGGTTGCGCTCGACGGAGTGCGGGTTCCGGATGAAGCCTGCTTGGGCGGGGCGAAGGGCGCCTGGAAGAAGGTCATGGAGACGCTGGGCATAGGTCGAGTCGTGGTCTCCGGCGGCGCTCTCGGCATCGCTCAGGAGGCGATCGACCTCGCCACCGCCTATGCCAAGGACAGGGTTGCCTTCGGGCAGCCGATCGGGAGCAACCAAGGGGTCTCTTTCCCGCTGGCTCGGGCCGAAGCCCAGGTGGAAGCCGCTCGACTAAGCGTCTACAAGGCCGCGTGGCTGTTCGATCAAGGTCGCGAGCCGGTGAAAGAAGTATCGATCGCGAAGTACCTCGCCGGAGAAGCGGTCCTGGCCGCCGTCGATACCTCGATCAGGGTCTTCGGGGGGGCCGGATACGTTCGGGAATCGAAGATCGAACGCCTCTACAGGGACGCTCGCTACTTCCCGATCGTCGAAGGCACTGCCGAGATCCACCAGCGAGTCATCGCCGCCCGCATGGGGCTCTAGGCACTTCCTTAGCGGCCTAACCTCTTAAAAAGGACGAAAGCGGACATCTCGGTCTCACCGCATAGCTCTGCCTAGCTATTCCCCTCACAACCCCGCATAAGGTGGAATACGTAGGAGGAACGGGAGATACAAGAGCGAAACAGGCCTTTAACACCGGAGAAGCGGAGATATCCGAGGCCGCTCGCAAGGCGACGATGAAGCCGCCCGGATCCGGCAGTTACTTAACGACCTTTAACGGGTACCTCCAACCATCGGGTTGAGGCAGACCGGGGGGCAGTAGAGATCGCTACACGGCAGATAGCACTGGGGAGGAAGACCTCCGGGCTTCTCCGGGAGATCGGGAAGATGTTCTCGATCGGACTGGAGTCGATCCACGTCATGTTCAGACGTCCGTGGCCGCGCGGCGAATTTCTCGACCAGGTCTGGTTCCTCATCAAGGTCACGACGGTCCCCGTCATCCTCGTTTCGATCCCGTTCGGGATGATCATCTCCCTCCACGTCGGGTCCTTCTTACGTGAACTTGGATCGGACGCCCACATGGGGGCCGCGATGGTCCTTGCCGTCGTTCGCGAGGAAGCTCCCGTAGCGACGGCGCTTCTCATCGCGGGGGCCGGCGGTTCCGCGATGTGCGCGGACCTCGGATCGCGTCGTATCCGTGACGAGATCGACGCCATGCAGGTGTTGGGGATCGATCCGATCCACCGACTGATCATGCCTCGTTTGCTCGCCGCCACGGTTGTTGCAGTCATGCTCGACGCCATCGTTTCCATCGCCGGTATCGGAGGCGGTTGGTTCTTCGCTCACGTGGTTCAGGACGTGACGACCTCGAGCTATTTCGCTTCGTTCAACGAGTTGTCTCAGCTCTGGGACCTATGGATGGCGCTCATCAAGGCGGCGATGTTCGGTTTCCTCGCCGGGATGATCGCTTGCTACAAGGGTTACTTCGTTAGGGGCGGGCCTAAGGGCGTGGGCGACGCGGTCAACCAAGCCGTCGTTATCACGTTCCTCATGCTGTTCTTCGTGAACTTCATCCTCACGGCGCTCTACTTCAACTTCGTTCCACAGAAACTCTGAGAGGCAGATAGATGGCAGTAGCAGGCAGGGTCATAAAAAAAGGAGCAGCTCCTTTCGAGGAGATGGCTTTCCAAGCCAAGTTCTATGGCAAAGCCATCAAGTCGATGCCCCGCGCCCTGCACCATCGCAACGTCATCCTCGATCTGATCTCTGACATCACGATCGGGGTCGGCGCTTTGATCATGGGCGCCGGCATGTTCTTCGTCATCTTCTCGATGTCGTTCTTCACCGGAACACAGGTCGGTCTCGAGGGTTTCCAGGGGCTGCAACAGATCGGCGCCGAAGCTTTCGTGGGACTCGTCTCCTCATGGGCGAACACCCGAGAGATCACTCCCCTGATCGCTGGAGTCGCGCTCGCCGCACAGGTGGGTGCCGGCTACACCGCGCAGCTCGGTGCGGCTCGGATCTCTGAGGAGATCGACGCCCTTGAGGTCATGGCGATCCCTTCGATCGTCTACATGGTGGCCACACGGATATGGGCCGCCCTCCTGACGATGATCCCCTTGTATTTGGCGGCACTCTTCTCTTCGTACATCGCGACCCAGGCGATCGTTACGAAGTTCTTCAGTCTCTCGTCGGGTACCTACACTCACTACTTCCAGCTGTTCCTGCCACCGATCGACATCTTCTACAGCCTGGTCAAGGCGATCACGTTCGCGGTCGTAGTGACCTTGATCCACTGCTATTACGGCTACAACGCTTCCGGCGGTCCCGCCGGTGTGGGAGTCGCGACAGGTAAGGCGATCCGTATGTCGATCGTCGTGGTCGTGATCCTGAACCTCTTCCTGTCGCTCCTTATGTGGGGTGGCGGCGACACAGTGAGCATCGCCTAGATGATCAGGCGGCTGGTCTATATCGTCGTGGGCTCGTTGTTCTTGGCTGCCGTCGGCACCGGGATCTACACGAGCGTGAAGTGGGCCTATGGCGGGTACGACGACGTCTACTACGTGACGATCGATATCGACCGTGCCGGTCAGCAGATGAAGACCGGGCTCGACGTTCGCATCCGAGGCGTCCGTGTCGGACAGGTGGCGGGGATCGAGCTCGTAGATCGCAGAGCTCATCTGACACTCAAGATCGAACAGCAGCACAAAGTTCCAAGCGACGCCGAAGCCGTCATTTCACTCAAGACCCCACTCGGCGCAAAGTTCGTGGATCTCCGCTTCGATCCGCTGAGCGATGGTCCCTACCTTTCGGATGGGGACCTGGTCGCGAACGCTCGCATCGGTCCCGAGCTCGAGGACGCACTCGACGATGGAGTGAAGCTCCTCGATGCGATCGACCCCGATGACATCGGCACGGTGGTCACCGAACTAGCCGACGCATCGCTGGGCCGCGGGGACACGGTTGCTCGCAGTCTCTCGATCAACAGCGAGCTATCCAACCTCTTCGCTTCAACCCTTGACCCTCAACTCGAAGCCTTAGACGACTTCAACCAGATCTTCGGCGCTCTCGAAGATGTTGGCGCCGACCTGAACGCGCTGGCAGACGCCGTGAATGAAGGTGCACCGGTCTATGCGAGCGCGACGGCTCAAGCCGAGCTCAGGCGCGTGTTGGACGCCTTGGCGCCTTTCTCGAATGACTTCGCAGACCTGCTCATCCTCAATCGATCCGACTGGGATCTCATGATGGATGAGGGCGACATCGTGCTCAGCACGATCGCTGCCCGCCCAGGTGGTCTGCAGGACCTCGTCCACGGTCTCTATCGCTACGTCTACAAGCTCGGCGCCGACATCCCCGAATACTTCCGCCTCTCTGACGGCAGCGCGGGGGCCGGATTCACCAACTTCATCGGCGGCAACTCTCAGGAAGAAGACGAGAACCAGATCTGCACGGTCTTCCCACCTGACGTTCGCGAGCAGATCCCGGCGTGTCAGGGGCGTGGCTGATGCATCTCGCTAAGTCCACCCTTGTGAAAGTTCTCATCTTTGCCGCGGTCGCCGCGTTGATGACGATGGCGCTCGGCGTAAAGCTCGCCAACTCTCGCCTGTTCGCCGACACGTACGAACTCGAAGCAGCTTTCGAAGACGCCACCGGCGTGATGGCTAACGACGCCGTGAAGCTTGCCGGTGTTGACGTCGGTCGTGTGCAGGGAACTCGTATCGAGGACGGACAGGCGATCGTTACGTTCAACATCGACGACGACATCGAGCTGCCGGTCGATTCCACCATCGGTATCCGATGGAGGAACGTCTTGGGCCAACGGTTCCTCTATATCTACCCGGGTGACGACAAAGAACTGTTCGCGAAGGGCGAACTCATCACAGCCGAGAACACGGACTCCGTGAGCGACGTTGGAGAGCTCTTGAACAAGGTCGGACCCATCCTTAAAGCGATCGATCCGGACGAAGCGAACGCTTTCTTAGATTCGGTCAATACAGCGTTGCAGGGCAACGAGCAAGACGTTCGCCAACTGCTGGACGAGGGGGCCGAACTGGCCCAGACATTGGCCGGGGAAGACGAGAACATCAAAGACCTGCTCACCTCGGCCGACACGGTTGCCGGAGCTTTCGCCAGCCAAGACGAAGCTCTCGGACAGATCTTCGACAACCTCGACGGCCTCGGCGTCATGCTGGAGCGTCGCTTGAACGACGTGAACTCACTCGTCACCGACTTCTCCGTTGTCCAGCGTGAGCTGGACGAGCTGGTTGTCGAGAACCGAGACGAGATCGACTCGACGATCGCGAGTCTCGATGTGGTCGCGAACACGCTCGCCAAGCACAAGAAGAACCTGGCCGAAACGCTCCGGACCCTCCCACTTGGCGTTGGGCAGTACCAGATCACGTCGAGTTGGGGCGAGTTCTTCAACGTCCGCGTGATCAGGGTCACGATCCAAGACACCGAGTCGAACATCCTGGTGGAAAGAAATGAAACTGATGACCAGCATTCCGACGAGGGTGGATCTCCGGATGCCGGAGACGGCGCAGGCGACGAGGGATACGACCAAGACGACCAAGGCGACGACCAGAGCAACGACGATGACGACGACGGTGCGCGCTACTCAGAGGGGATCGACTCGATCCTGCGATTCGTCCTCCTGGGGGGCATGCGATGAAGTTCTTCAAGAAGGATCGCGGCTCGTTCCTAGAGCGCAATCAACTGATGATCGGGATCATCGCTTCGGCCTTGGTCATCGCAGGTTCCGGAACTGCGATCCTTCTGTCGGGTGGTGTCTTCGCCAAGACCTACACGGTTGAAGCACGATTCGTGGATGCTGCCGGGCTAAAGGGTGGCGACAAGGTTCGAGTCGCGGGCCTCGAGGCTGGCAAGGTGTCCGGGGTCACGATCGAAGACGGTGCAGTAACGGTCACGCTCGATGTGAACCAAGACATCGAGATGCCCGCCGACTCAACCGCCGAGATAACGATCGAGACCCTCCTCGGACGTAAGACCGTCACGCTCTTCGCAGGTAGCTCCAACGAGTTGCTTGCGGATGGAGATGTCATAGGGCTCGAAGACACCAGGACGCCGGTCGAGCTCCTAGATCTGGCCAATACCTCCGTGAGGCTGCTCGAGGAATCCGACGCCGATGCGCTCGAGACATTCATGGAAGAGATCACGAAGGTCACCGTCGGAAAGAGAACTCAGGTTTCGCAATTGATCAGCGGGCTTGGCGATGTGATGGAGGCGGTTGACATCCGCCGCGATGAGCTGGGGCGCCTACTCGATTCTCTCCACACACTGTCGGCTACATTCGCCGAGCGTGACGACACCCTCGTCTCGTTGATCGATAACTACGACGTGATCCTGGCGAACCTCGCGACCCGTACGGATGATCTCCAGGAGCTCCTTGAGTCGACCGATTCAGCCTCTTCCGAGGTGGCATCGTTGGTTCGGCGTAACCGTGGGCGGATCGACTCGGCTCTGAACGGGCTGCGCGTAACGCTCGACACGTTGGACCGCAACCAGCTCGAACTTGCCGCTGCGATCCCGTACTTGGAACAAGCAGTCAGGGGCTACCAGAGCATCGGCTGGTCTCAGGGAACCGAGAACCGTTGGGCGAACATCTTCGTTCAGTCGCTCGGCCCCGTTGGGATCGATGCCATCGCCGGCCCTTGCGGTGCACTCGACCAAGCGCTCGACGACCTACTCGGGCCGGACCCGAGGGATTGCGACGAGCGGGCCGAGTTCGGGGAAGAAGAACCTGAAGAGCCTCCGGTGCCCGGCAAGGACATAAGTGACCCAACGCCGGACGCCGATGGTCTAACGGACACGATCCAGGATCTCCTCCCCGGAGACCTCGGTGACCTCCTCGATTCGATCACCGGCACCTTCGGTCTTGGTGCCGCCCTGAGAGGGGGGTTGCTGCCGTGAAGAAGAAACTGATCGGCGCCCTCGTCGCTCTAGCATTGGTCGCCTCCGGCTGCTCGTTCATCGGTTTGGGTGGCGAAGACAGTGGTCGCAAGATCACGGCCGAGTTCTCACGTGCCGTCCAGATCTTCCCCGGAAACAGCGTGCGCGTGCTCGGCGTGACGGTCGGTCGTGTGACCGACGTCCGCGTCACTGCAGAAGTGGCCGAGGTCGACATCCGCATCGATGATCCCGACATCGAGCTACCTGCCGACGTGAAGGCGACACTCATCCCCGTGTCGTTGCTAGGCGAGCGCTACGTTCAGTTCTTCCCTGCCTACGATGGCGGTCCGACTTTCGACGGCGATCGCCTCAGCCTTGCCAACACGAGCGTTCCTGCCGAGCAGGATGAGCTACTCCAAGGTCTCCAGGACTATTTCGGAGCCATCGATCCTGCGAAGGTCTCGGAGTTCGTTACCAACGCCGCGACGATCCTCGAGGGCAATGGGGACGATCTGAACCGCTTGATCGAAGAAGGCTCCGGCGTCCTAACAACATTGGCTAGGAAGAAAGACAGCCTCGCCGGCCTTGTCACCTCGCTCAACGAGCTGACGCTCACATTGTCGACGCGGCAAGCATCGATCGCGCGACTGATCGGTACCTACAACACGGTCGTGGGCACACTCAACGACAACCGCATCGCACTCGAAGGAACGATCGTCGGCCTCAATTCGGCATCGACCGAACTGGCGTCGCTTCTCACCGAGCACAGGAACCCGCTCGCTGCAGACGTCAAGGCATTGACCCGGTCATTCCGCACGCTGTCGCGCAACGCCAAGTCTTTCGTTCGAACCGGGAAGTGGGCCGAGCGCCTCTTCAGCGCCGCATCACGTGCCATGGATTACGAGAAGGACTGGCTCCGTCTGGGCAACCAGGGTGGGCCGCTGGTCGAGATGATCCTCTTCAGGTTGCAGGATCGCCTGAAGGGTGTCTGCCTGCGGCTGGACATCCCCGAATGCGCCTCCCGGGCTTACTGGGAATCCGCCGTGCCGGGTCTTTTCTGCATGATCCCCGGAACTTGTCAGGGCGGCGACGAGCGCACGCCGGGTCAGCAACTCGATGACGCTCTCGAGGGGCTACCCGAGGATGTTGCCGATGAGATCTCCAAGGAGATCCGCAAGAAGTGCAAGGACGCCAAGAACCCGAAGAAGTGCCGCCAGCGTAAGAAGTCACAAACCGAGGGTGACGCATTGGACGAGTTGATCGACGACATCCTCGATGAGGTCGGCGGACTCACGGATGACTTGGGGAGCCTGTGATGATCCGCAGGATCTCATTGTTCATCGTGGCGTCTCTCGCAGCCGGCCTCATGTCGGCATGCGGTGGCGACAAGGTGGTTGTAACCGCGACCTTCGATGACGTCGGCGACCTCGCCACCGGAGCTCCGGTCACGATGGCCGATATCGAAGTCGGCAAGGTCGGGCACGTGAGACTCGCCGGATTCAAAGCAGTGGTCACACTGAACCTCGATCCCGATGCGGGAGTTCCACAAGGAGTTACCGCCCGGGTACGACGGACGTCCGTCCTCGGAGAGCGCATCATCGATCTCGTCGTGCCAGAAGGCACTACCGATGCAACCGCCGTGCTTGCGGACGGAGATCACATCGGTGACACGCTTGTCCGCTCGGACCTAGAAGACCTCGTCGACGAAGGTGTGGACGTACTGGGAGCGATCTCGGCTTCGCAGCTCGCCGTCATGATCGAAGAAGGGGCTAAGGGTTTCGGGGGCCGCGGGTTGGAACTTGGAAACCTCCTCGACAACTACAAGCGCATCATCACGCGCTACAACGCAAGTTCAGACGACATAGTCAGCCTGATCGGCTCGCTGAAGAACTTCAACGAAACCGTCGCCACCAAGGCCGACGAGCACGCTCTCGCCGTCGTCAACACGGCGCGATCTATCGAGGTCTTGGAGCAAGAGAGCCTCCGGCTCGAGCGTGCGATCGTGGCCCTAGGCCGCTTGGCTCGTGGTTCGAGGAGCATCCTCGAGGCCCACAGCGACGAGATGGGGCGCTTCTTCCAGCATGCAAGTCGGATCCTCGGTGTGCTCGAAGCCAACCAGCGAGATCTCGTCCAACTACTTCGTTGGGCACCGGGTCACAACTACAACACGCAGGCCGTCGAGTACCTGGACTTCAACCAGGTCATCCAAGACTTCGTTATCTGTGGGCTGAACGACGACCCCAACAACCCCGCTCGCCGTTGCAAGGATGGTGGGTGATGGTTAACAAGCGAACCCTCGTCAACGTCATCACATTCCTGGTACTGGCCTTCGCCCTGATCTACATGGGGATGGTGAAGATCGTCCTGACGCAACAGCACGGCCCGATCCTCAACGCTGAGTTCACCGACGCATCCGGGATCCGGGCGCGTAACGATGTGACCATGCGAGGAGTCGTCGTCGGCACCGTCCAGGATGTCGCCCTCACCGACCGTGGCGTGAACGTCAAGATGGAGCTCAACCCCGGAACCGATGTGCCGCGGGGAACCAAGGCATTGATCGTCAGACGTAGCCCCATCGGAGAGCTCACGATCGAGCTCGAGCCGGGCGACGGAGCCAACCTCGAAAACGGTGCCACCCTCGCCATGTGGGAGACGCGGCCCCCGCCAGACGTCTCGGAAACCATCGAGGTCTTTGCCGACTTCCTCGGAGCCGTCCCGTCCGAAGACATCCACACGGTGGTGTCGGAGCTTGCCGACGCGCTTAGAGGACGTTCTGCCGACCTTGCTCGCTTCACGGATGCTTCGGTGGAACTCCCCGAGAGACTGCTGGAGATCGAAACCGAGCTGCGGTCCCTCATCGTCAATGGGCCGGACCTTTCGGGGGTACTCGCCGACAATGCCGAAACCTTCGCCGACGACCTGACGCAAACGGCAGTTCTTGCCGACATCCTGCGCGACCGGCGTTACGACCTGGTCGAGTTGTATGGAAGCGGTGCGGAATTCACAACCGTTGCAGGCAACCTGCTCAGAGAAGAGAAATCCAACATCGCGTGCCTGGTCCACGACATCGGGATAGTCAACGCCGAACTCGCGGCGCACCAGGGTTGGTTGGTCGCGACGCTCGAGAACAACCACTTCTTCTTCGACGCCGCCGAACAAGCCGTGCAGAAGGACGCTCGAGGCTGGACCTGGTTCCGGGTTCAACTTCTTCCGCATCAAGAACCTGCCGCCCGTCAATACGGCGCACAGCGTGCCGTGCCGGACATCTTCCCGGGTCAAGGATGTACTTCGCGGTACGGTACGGGCGTTGGTCCGACCACCCAAGGAGGCGTCGCGCTTGCTCCCGGCTCCAAGATCCGCGACTAGCTGCGTCTGATGTTCACTCGCCTCAAGAGTCTTCCTTGGCGCGTCATCGTCCCCTGGTTCCTCACCGTCTTGTTCGCCGCCGCCGCGGGTCTGCTGTTCTTCCAGTACAACGACCTGAAGACCGAGGACGATCGCCGTGACGAAGTGGCGGACGTCGGTCACGACTTCATCACGGCGCTGACTAACTTCTCTCACGAGACGGTTGACGAAGATATCGAGGAGATCCACAGTTACGCGGTCGGTGACTTCGCCGAAGAGGCCGACACGTTCCTGGGCGAAGACGGCATCGCGGCGATCACCGAGGCCGAGGCCGTCAGCGAGGGCGAGATCATCTCGCTGTTCGTTCAGGCAGTGGACTCCGACGAAGCCTCAGTCTTCGCAGTCGTGCGAGAAACCATCAGCAATGCCCTCACTCAAGAGCCGCAGAGCGACATCCTTCGGCTCGAGGTCGGCATGATCAAGACCTCCGAGGGATGGAAGGTCAACCGCGTGGACGTGTTCCAGGCCCCGGGCAACGACCTAGTCCCAGAAACCCTCGGCCGCTAACCTTAAACGGCGGTTGCTTCGGTGGAGTTCTTTCCGCTGAAGAAGTTCATCAGGGTGCGCACGGTTTTCGTGGGGTGCTCTAGTTGAGGAGCATGTCCGCAGTCGTCCCACAGTTGCACATCGGCGCTCGGAAGCACTTGTTCGATCTTGCGGGCGAAGTGCGGTGAGATGAGTGTGTCTTTCGTTCCGTAGATGTACATCGCCGGTGGCTTCATGTGCGCGAGACGGGTAAAGAAACCGCTTTCCCCGTAAGGCTCGTCCAGGTAGATGTTGCGCAAGGCGGCGAAGAACGCCATGCGAGCTCGGGGGCTGCGCCACGTCTTCAAGAAGTCGTCGGTGGCAGCCTCGAACCATGCGCTCTCTATCCTGCCCGGCTTGGCGAATATCCCTCGCATGACACTTTGCACGCGCCCACGAGGAAGCACTCCGGCAGCCAGTCCCAGCTCGGGCCGCAACAAGCGAACGAGACGCAACCCTGGTCGGTAGGAGAACGCGGTTGCGGGGCACAGCAGAGCTAAAGCCTCGACCCTCTTCGGAGCGGTCATCCCCATCTCTTGCGCGATGCGCCCACCCATCGAGTTGCCGACCAGAACACCAGATCGGATCTTCATGGCGTCCATGAAAGCGAACATCCGCTCGGCGAACCACGGAGCGTCGTACCGTCCACGCGGCTTGGATGAAGTGCCGAAGCCGGGTAGATCCGGGACGATGACCCGGTAGCGCTCTGCCATCGCCGGCACGATCGTGAGCATCGAGGCCTTGGTCGCTCCCAAGCCGTGCAACATCACCAGAGGAGGTGCTTTCGGGTCACCTGCCACAAGCGTCGAGATCTTCATCGAGCCGACCCCGACGGGTTCGACGTGATAGCGCAGTCCCCCCTCACGCGGCCTGTTGAACAGCGGCTCGAAGAGGAGGGCTTGCTGGATGCTGCCTCTCATGGTCAGCCTGCGATCGGCGAAGGCTTCGATTCCGGAGAGCCTTCCCGCGTCGATCTCTTGCCAGGTGGCCGGCGAAGTCGAGATGACAACGTCGGGATCACCGGTCTCGGGTTCGACCGTGCACGCACCATCCGTCACCACGACATCCCGCGACAGACTTCCGATCTTGAGACGGAAGCGCGCGGTCAACCCGTCGGCGTACTTGGGATCGAAGCGCTCACCCAGGAGCTCGACAGACGAAACGACCGACCCCGGTGCCATCGAATCACTATAAGGGGGCCGCGCGGCTACAACTAGGACCTACGGCACTGAGATCTGCGTTAGTTGAAGAGCGATCGCGCGATCGTCGAGAGATGCACCGAGGGATAGCCCTCGAAGGATTGCAACCATTGCGCGCGCTTGTAGTACCTGTGCAGGATGTGTTCCCAAGTGAACCCGATGCCGCCGTGCACCTGGATCGAACGCTCGCAGTTGAACACCGCCGATTCGGTTGCTTGCGCTTTAGCGGCAGCGACTGCACGCTCGGCTTGTTCATCCGATTCGGCCACGGTCCACGCGGCCCAGTAAGAGAGCGACCGTGCCAGCTCGAGTTGCACAAAGGTGTCGGCGACCTGGTGAGAAACCGCTTGGTACACGCCGACCGGCTTCCCGAACTGCTGCCGCTCCTTCACGTACTCCCGTGCAAGGTCGTGGGTTCGTTGAGCAACCCCAACAGCTTCGAGTGCTGCTGCCGCCAGTGCGCGGTGATGGATGGAACGCAACAGCTCGTCGCCGCGGCCCCCGGAAGCCAGCTCGGTTCCGCTAGCACCTTTGACGTCTACGCGCGCGTAACGGCGCGTCGGATCCATCGTGGACAACGGCGTGACCTGCACATCCGATCGGTTGTATGTCGTGATCGTTGACCCGGCAGCAAGAACGATCAGGTCCGCGATCGCGCCATCGGGTACCAGCTCCGGATTCGTCGAGAAGGTTGCAGTGAGCTCTCCGGAGATCACCTTGCCTGCGAGTTCGGGGTTCTCCTCTAGAGCGGGCAGTGCGAGAGCCACACTCGAGAAGTAGGGGCCTGGGAAGAGCGCATACCCCATCTCTTCGAGCAAGACAGCTTCGTCGAGGAACGACATCCCGGCGCCGCCGGCCTCCTCAGATGCCGAGAGACCGATCCACCCAAGGTCCGCGATCTCTTTCCACGAAGCAGGATCCCACCCGTCGTCCGACTCTGCGAGCTCGACGACGCGCTCCGGCGGGAAGCGGTCGGCCAGAAGCTCGCGCGCCTGCTGGCGCAGCATCTGTTGTTCTTCGGAAAAGGCGAAATCCATCAGCGACCCCTTGGTAATCCGAGTACGCGTTCGGAGATGATGTTGCGGAGCACCTCGGACGTACCGGCTTCGATCGTGTTGCCCCTGCTGCGCAACTGCGCGTACTGCCAGTACCCGCCCCACAGCCCGTCGTCACCATCGATCTGAGCTTCTGGTCCGAGCACCTCGAGTGCGAGTTTCGTCAGCCGTTGATTCGTCTCCGACCAGTGCAGCTTGGCGACCGACCCCTCGGGGCCGGGGATACCCGTCTTGACCAAACCGGTCAGCGCTCTGTAGTTCGTGAAGCGAAGACCTTGAAGATCGACCCAGAGCCGTGCGATCTTCTCGCGGATCACCGGATCATCGGCAGGTATGACTCCATCGCTGCGCGGGTTCGATGCGGTCGTGACGAGTTTGCGGAGTGCAACCTCCAAGCGAGCAGTGAGGGCGAAGCCCAAGGTGCCTCGCTCGTGCATCAGCGTCGTCATGGCGATGCGCCATCCGTCGTTGATCTCGCCGACGACATTCGCTTTGGGTACCCGAGCATCGTTGAAGAAGATCTCATTGAACTCGGGGTCACCCGTGATCTGTTTCAGCGGCCGCACCTCGACTCCCGGAGTCTTCATGTCGACCAGCAAGTAAGTGATGCCGTTGTGCTTCGGAGCATCGGGATCCGTTCGAACGAGAAGGATGCAGTAATCGGCGATGTGGGCGAAGCTGGACCACACCTTCTGTCCGTTGATGACGAACTCGTCGCCGTCTAGAACACCTTTGGTCTTAAGCGACGCCAGATCGCTTCCGGAACCCGGTTCCGAGAAGCCCTGACACCAGACCTCTTCTCCGGACAGGATGTTGTCGAGGTGGGCGGTCTTCTGCTCGTCGGTGCCGTGAGCGATGATCGTCGGCCCGGCCATCCCCAACCCGATGACGCCGATGTGCTCCGGGGCCTCTTGCTGGGCTATCTCCTCGAGGAAGATCGCCTGATGGGTGTAGGGAGCGCCCTGGCCCCCGTACTCCTTCGGCCAGGTCAGCCCGGAGTAACCGGCGTCGTACAGCTTGCGGGACCACTCCTTGGAGGCCTCGACCTCGCCGCGGCCCTTCTGGGGCTCGCCGTCGGGGATGTTGGCGTCCAACCAGGTCCTGAGTTCTTTTCTGAAAGCCGCCTCTTCGGCGGTGTCTCGAAAATCCACGGGCGAATACTAGACCGTCCGGTCAAGTACGGGGGTCACCGGCCACCAGGGCGGATCTTCCAGGGGGATTAAGCTATCTACCTGCTCCCGGGCGTTCGGCCCGGCGTGAAATAGATCGCGGGGGTTCGAAAGACATGGGTGGATCGGGAACCAGCACAAGCGGCCTCGGTCGCAATCGGTTCGATGGACAGACGCTCGACACCGAGATCAGTATCCGGAACCTAACCAAGAGCTTCGGTCCACAGACCGTTCTAGAAGACATCACTTTCGATGTCCCTAAGGGCGCCATCACACTGATGCTTGGCCCCTCCGGAACGGGTAAGTCCGTGTTCCTGAAACACCTCGTTGGCCTGCTGAAACCCGACCGTGGCGAGATCTGGATCGGCGACATGAACGTGCCGGCCCTGTCCGAGCGTGAGCTCTATCAAGTGCGCCGCAAGTTCGGTGTTCTCTTCCAGGACGGTGCCTTGTTCGGCTCGATGAACATCTACGACAACGTCGCGTTCCCGCTCCGCGAGCACACCAAGAAGAGCGAGAAAGAGATCTTCGACATCGTCGACGAGAAGCTGACGATGGTCGGGCTCTTGGGAGCCGAGAAGAAGCTCCCGGGCGAGATCTCCGGAGGAATGAAGAAGCGCGCCGGTCTGGCCCGCGCTCTCGTACTCGACCCCGAGATCATCCTGTTCGACGAGCCCGACTCCGGACTAGACCCCGTCCGTACTGCGTTTCTCAACGAGCTCATCATGGACCTGAACGACCAGCTCAACGCAACCTTCATCGTCGTCACGCACGACATCTCGACGGCTCGCAAGGTCAGCGATTACATCGGCATGCTCTACCGCCGCAACCTGGTCCGCTTCGGCCCCGCCAAGGAGATGTTCGAATCCGACATCCCCGTGGTTCGCCAGTTCCTCTCGGGTGACACCGAGGGCCCGATCGGTATGTCCGAGGAGAAAGACTCCACGAAGCCCGACCCGGATGCCAAGGCGAAATCGTCCAAGGGCATGACGGCCGAGGAAGTGGAAGAGATGGAGCGAGCCGCCGGCGCCCCCGAAGAGATCACCTCCTAACCGATTCTGCGTAGGAATTGTGTCGCTATACGACCTCTTCAACGCGCAGATTCGCCGTCATAGGGTCGTCGTTCATGACGCATGCAGCGGGGATCGTGCTCCGAGTAGCAACCACCCTTCCCCGACGAAAAGGAGCGGGAGCTGTGGCAAGGGCTGATCTCTCCTCAGACTCGACAGTCCTCATCGCTGATATGGACCAGGAGGCGGTTGGTGCGGTCGTATTCGGGCCGGAGGAGCTGCTACGCCTTTTCGTGCGACCAGATAGATGGGGAACCGGAGTTGCCGACGCCCTTCATGCGGCGGTTCTGAACTCGCTCAGAAGCGCGGCGATTCGGTGTGTCGTCTATGGGTCCTCGAGGAGAACAAGAGAGCCCGGCGGTTCTACGAGAAGAGGGGATGGAAGCTCGACGGGCGGAGGCGCTCCTCACCTTTCCCACCTCATCCCCCATCGCTGGGGTACACCATCGAGATAGGGCAAGCAGCGGAATCTTCGTCTTGAAAGGGTCGTATAGCGACTCAATTCCTACGCAGAAAGTGTCCGGAATACGTACATTCGCCGTCTAGGCGCGGGATTGCCCTTCCTGTAGCGTGCCGAACAGGATGGGGTCAAAGATGCGCAACCTCGTCGTTGAGACGGGGAACATGTTCGCAATCACGCTGGAGGCTTTCCGGATCATGTGGAAGCCCCCTTATCCCTGGCGCGAATTCGTCCGCCAGAGCTGGTTCATCGCGAGCGTCTCGGCCTTCCCGGCCATGTTGGTCGCCATCGCTTTCGGAGCCACCATCGCCCTCCAGGTCGGAAACGTGGCCGCTCAGCTGGGAGCCGAGTCTCAGACGGGGGCCGCGATGGTTCTGGCCGTCGTTCGTGAGGCGGCCCCGATCGTTGCCGCGCTGCTGATCGCGGGGGCCGGGGGCTCGGCGATGTGTGCAGACCTCGGCTCGCGGAAGATCCGCGACGAGATCTCCGCGATGGAAGTTCTGGCCGTGAACCCGATCGCCACACTCGTCGTGCCGAGGATCTGGGCCGCCATCTTCGTGGCGATGCTTCTCGACGGTTTCGTTTCGGTAGCGGGGATCCTCGGGGGCTATTTCTTCAACGTCATCATCCAGGGAGGAACGCCCGGCGCTTACCTTGCCTCGTTCTCGCTTCTGGCGCAGACCGCCGACCTGATCGTGGCGATCATAAAGGCCGGCATCTTCGGTCTCATCGCAGCCATGGTTGCCGTGTACTTCGGTTTCTACGCGAAGGGCGGCCCGAAAGGCGTGGGGGATGCCGTTAACCGCGCAGTCGTCGTGACCTTCATGCTCGTTTTCTTCGTGAACTTCATACTCACTGCTCTTTACTTCGCGATCGTTCCTCAGAAATTCGGATAGGAGAACTGTGGCCGTAGTTGCACAACGACGGGGATTCTTTTCAAGGGCCGGCAACAGGGTCGTGGATTCGCTTGCGGGTCTCGGCTCGCAGCTGACCTTCATGGCCAAGTCGCTGGCCGACATCGTTCCCGCGACTCGCCACCTGAACGAGATCGGAAGATTGATCTCGGACATCACCCTCGGAGCAGGAGCCTTGATCGTCGGCGCCGGAACGGTTGGCGTCATCTTCTTCATGGCCTTCTTCACAGGAACCCAGGTTGGGCTCGAAGGCTTCAAAGGACTTCAGCTGATCGGGGCGGAGGCGTTCACCGGGTTCGTCTCGGCCTTCGCAAACACCCGAGAGATCACCCCACTGATCGCGGGTGTGACTCTCGCTGCGCAGGTTGGAGCCGGTTTCACGGCCGAGCTCGGTGCCATGCGCGTGAACGAAGAGATCGACGCCCTCGAGGTCATGGCGATCCGACCTGTCCCCTACTTGGTCTCGACTCGCATCATCGCGGCCCTCGTTGCGATCACGCCCCTGTATCTGATCTCGCTCTTCGCGTCGTACGTGGCAACGGACCTGATCGTTACGAAACTCCTTGGCCTTTCGGCAGGTACCTACAACCACTACTTCGAACTGTTCCTGCCGCCGATCGACGTCCTCTATTCACTGATCAAAGCCGCGGTGTTCGCCATCGCCGTTGCCCTCATCCACTGCTACTACGGCTTCAACGCCACCGGCGGCCCGGCCGGCGTGGGGATCGCTGTCGGGCGAGCCATCCGGGCATCGATCGTGGCCGTGAACCTGCTGAACCTCATGATGTCGGCCTTCATGTGGGGAGTGAGCGACACCGTTCGCATCGTGGGCTAACGCCTAGGCACCCCCTAACATGTCGTGATGCAGGAGAGCCTCGAAGGTCGTCGTCAGTTCATCTGGATAGTCGTCGCCGTCGTGGCTGTCGCGCTAGCGGCTGTCTTCGCGAGCCTCTGGTTCGGAGCACGCGGGACCGAACCGGAAGAGATCGACAACTTCATCATCGAGGAGCACTCCGCAGCCGAAACGACGGCAAGCGATGTCATCACGGCGATCACCACCTACGACTCCTCCACCATCGAGGACGTACGAGCCCGGCTTCTGGAACTATCCACAGGGAGTTTCCGCGAGGACTACGAGGCGCTCCTCGAAGGGGGCCTCGGCCAGGTACTCGAGGAATCCGCCATCGATTCGACCGGTGACATCGTCGACGGGCCTGATGTCGGGTTCACGTCGGCGACAGAAGCGATCGCTGTTGCACGCGTGGTGCAGGACGTCACCTCACGCGACACGCCGGGGGGGCGAACGGTCTTCCTTGTCGTGCGACTCGGCCTCATCCTCGAGGACGAGGTGTGGAAAGCCGACTCTCTGAAGATCCTGTCGCAGCAGATCCTTTAGGTCACGGAGCCTTTAGTCGTTAGGACGCTGATCCGAAAGCAGACACGAGAGCCTGGTAGTTCTCGAACATCCGCTCCGGCTTGGGGCCGTACCACGGCCCGGAAACCATCAAACGGTCGGCGATCCCGTCCCACGCCTTCACTTTGTCCTTGACCTCGTCGACGGTGCCGGCGCATGCGATCGCGTCACATAGGTCGTCGTCGATCAGAGAGATCATCTTCTCTTTGTCCTTAGCGTCGAACGCAGTTCGAAGATCGGGAACGAGATGAGCTTTGTCATGGAGCTCGAGGATCGGTGAATAGGTCCTTGTCGTCGCGTAGAAGGCGATCTGGAGCTTCACTTCTCGCCTCGCGAGGTCGGCGTCGTCGGAGATCGAGATCATCGGTGAAGCCGTCAGGTTGCACTCGTCGGGCTTGCGGCCCCCACGTTCGGCGCCTTCAGCGATCGCCGGACGTATGACCTCCGCCAGGTACTTGGGAGAAGCGAGGGGGTGGCCCAGCAAGCCGTCGGCGACCTCGCCGCAGTAGCGAGCCATCAACTTGTTCACCGCAGCGAAGTAGATGGGGATGTCGCGAGGCTGTGGCTGACGCAAACCGCCGAAGGTAGGCATCGTCACGTTGTAGAACTTGCCTTCGAAGACGACATCGTCTCCGCGGTTGGCCTGGAAGACCGTCCTCATGACCTGGGCGTACTCGGCGAGCTTGGGGGCCGGGTGCTCGAACTTGACCGAGAACCGGTTCTCGTTAACCCGCTTGACCTGGGTTCCCAGGCCGCAGATGAATCGGCCGTTCGAGAGCTCGTCCAGGTCCATGGCTTCCATGGCGGTGATCGTCGGAGACCTCGGGAAGGCCAGCGTGATGGCAGTGCCCACGTTGATCTTCGAGGTCGCCATGATCGCCAGTTGCGCCGTGACGAACGAGGAGTTGGTGGTTTCTGCCGCCCAGCAGGACTCGAAGCCTGCATCCTCGACCATCTTGGCCATCGAGCCGATGACGCCCATAGGGCCGCCGATGCCTATCCCGTAATCCATTGTGGGACTCCTTCGAAAGTGGGTGTCAGCTTGGGTGTCAGCTGAGGTTCTGGACTATAGTCCCGGCGCGGTATGGTGCGCCGCAATAGGGCTTGGAACTAGTAGGAGGAATGAGTGGCCCAGCTACTGGACGACGAAGAGATCGAACAACGCCTAGACGAGCTCGGCGACTGGGAACGCGAAGAAGCCGAGATCCACAAGGTGTACGAGTTCGATGATTTCGCGTCCGCGATCAAGTTCGTCAACGACGTCGCCAAGATGGCAGACCGTTACGACCACCATCCGGACATGCTCATCAACTACAACAAGGTCAAGCTGACGCTTTCCACACACTCCGAAGGCGGCCTGACCGCGATCGATTTCGACCTCGCGAACGACATCGAGCAGACGCTCGCCCTTTAGTTCGGGGGCGTCAGTCAGCTGGCGGCTTCTTGACCATCCTTAGGCTCTCGGAGCCAGGGCGGCAGAGAGAAAGTCACATCCTCGGTAGTCACGGTTTTCGTTTCGACCTCTCCGTAGCCAAGGTCCGCAAGGCTGCTCAGTAGCCGGTCGACAAGAACCTCGGGGGCGCTTGCGCCCGAGCTCACGCCGATGACCTCAGACCCCTCTAGCCATTCGGGTTTCAAGTGAGTCTCATCGGGGACCAGATACGCAGGTGTCCCAGCTTGCTTGGCAACCTCAACGAGGCGGTTCGAGTTCGACGAGTTGAAAGCCCCAACGATCAGCACCACATCGCAATCCGGCGCCATCGCCTTCACCGCGACCTGACGGTTCTGGGTCGCGTAGCAGATGTCATCGGAGTGGGGGCCGGAGATGTCCGAGAACTTCTGGCGCAGAGCCTCGACCACTTCTAGTGTGTCGTCTACCGAGAGGGTCGTCTGGGTCAGGTATGCGAGCGGCTCGTTCTTATCGACGTCAAGCTTGTCGATCTGATCCACGCTCTCGATCACGAAGGTCTTGTCGGGAACCTCGCCGGCCGTGCCTTCGATCTCTTCGTGGCCTCGATGGCCCACGAGGACGATCTTGCGCCCTCCCCTATCGAAACGCTTCGCTTCGAGGTGCACCTTAGTTACCAGCGGGCAGGTCGCGTCGATCACCTGCAGGTTGCGAGCGTCGGCGTTGCGTCTGACTTCCGGCGAGACTCCGTGGGCCGAGAAGATGCAGACGGCCCCTTCGGGGATGTCGATCTCGGAATCGACGAAGATCGCTCCGCGCTTCTCGAGCTCGCTAACCACGTGACGGTTGTGGACGATCTCCTTGCGGACGTAGACCGGCCCGCCAAGGGTCTCGAGGGCCCGCTCGACCATCTGCACGGCTCGATCCACTCCCGCGCAGTAACCACGCGGCGCGGCAAGGATGACCTTCTTCGACATGGGTCCAGCCTAAGGGTGTTGGGTCGATAGGTTGGCCGTTACATGAAGATGCTCCGGCGGCACCCCGATGACAGAGCGATCTCCGCCCTCGCCGTACCTGCACTGGGTGCCCTGGCGGCCGACCCTCTCTACTCTCTGGTCGATACGGCGCTCGTGGGCAATCTAGGGGCGTCGGAGCTGGGGGCCGTTGCAGTGGGCTCGGCCGCATTCACCGCTTCTTTCTGGTTGTTCTCCTTCCTCGCCTATGCCGTAACCCCGATCGTTGCGCGTGCGCTCGGTCGAGGCGATGAAACAGCTGCGACCGCCATCGGGGTCCAGGCCCTACTGATAGCGACCATCGTGGGGGTCTCGCTCGCCGGGTTAGGGCTGCTGTTCGCCGAACCGATCGTTTCTCTCCTCGGTGGAAGCGGCGAAGTGGCCGATCTCGGAGTCCCCTATCTGCAGATAAGGGTGCTTGCTGCTCCGTTCGTCCTCATCGCTCTTGCGGGGAACGGCTGGCTGCGCGGAGCGCAGAACACTCGCACGCCGATGTTCATCTCGATAGCGGGTGCCGCAGCCAATGCAGTGCTGGGATGGGTCCTGATCTACCCGATCGGGATGGGCGTGCCGGGGGCCGCGTGGGCAATAGTGATCTGCCAGGGAGCGGCTGCCCTTGCCTTCGTGATCGTCTTGCGAGGTCGATTCCATCTGCCACGTTGGAGGTTCGATCCGGCGGTGGCACGGTCGTTGCTGACGGTGGGCGTCGAACTCGTGGTGCGAACAGGCGCATTGTTGGCCGGCTTGACGCTTGCTACATCCCTCGCGGCCCGCATGGGAGAGATCCCGCTGGCGTCGTGGCAGATCGTGATGCAGATCTTCTTGCTCCTGTCATTGACGATGGACTCGATCGCAATCGCCGCCCAGGCACTGGTGGCCAAGGAACTGGGCGCGCTGGACACGGGGGCCGCTCGACGGATCGGCGATCGCTTGATGGAACTTGGCCTGATCCTCGGTACCGCTCTTGGCGTGTTGTTGTTCGTCGCGAGCGGACCACTCGCAAGCGTTTTCACGAGCGACATCCGCGTCGAAGCCGAAACGCGTGACCTCATCCGGATGCTTGCGGTAGCTCAACCTGTCGCAGCAGCCGCATTCACGCTCGACGGGATCCTTATCGGCGCACTAGAAACACGCTTCCTCGCGTACTCGATGGTGGGCGCCTCGATCGTGTTCGCGGCCTTCTCGTTCCTCGCCTACAGCAACGACTGGGGAACCTCCGGCCTAGCCCTAGGCGCAGGCATCTGGATGGTGGCACGCCTAGCCACCACGCTCTACCGCTACCGCACGGCCTTCCGTGGGGGGCGGGGTTTGGCTTTGACCCGGTAGAGGTCGGGGAGGCCCGCTTCCTGGCTCGATGGGCAGAGGGGTTCGATCGGGCAGTCGCCACAAAGCGGCTTCTTCGCGTCGCAGATCGCGCGGCCGTGCTCGATGAATAAGAAGGAGACCTTGCCCCAGTCCCTTTTGGGGACGAGAGCCAACAGATCCTTCTCGATCTTCACCGCTTCCTTGCTGTCGTGCTCGGTGAAACCGAGGCGCACCGAAACCCGGCCAACATGTGTGTCGACAGCGATACCCGCGTCCGCGTCCTTGCCGATCATCTCGGGAAAGACCGCCGATTGAACAACGTTCGCGGTTTTCCGCGCTACTCCCTTGAGCTTCATCAGTTCCTTGACCGTCTTTGGAACTTCGCCGTCGAACTCTTCGATCAAGGTCTGAGCCATCCCTCGCAGGGCTTTCGTCTTCTGTCGATAGAAGCCGGTCGACTTGATGTCCTGCTGAAGCTCTTCCTCAGGAACGGCGAGGTAGTCCTCGGGTCTCTTGTACTTGGCGAAGAGGGCCGGGGTCACCTGATTGACCATGACGTCCGTCGACTGTGCCGACAGGATGGTGGCCACGACGCACTCCAACGGAGATGCGTAACTGAGAGCGATCGTGGCCCCTGGGAACCTCCTCTTGAGCCGGGTCAGCGCAGGCTTAACCCTCTCGGAGGCGGGAGCGGAGCGGTCTGGCATGGCTAGAGGATAAGGCGTACACTTACCAAACGACCGTTTGTTTGGGAGATTAGGCCATGCTAGAGACACAGACCCCCCGCCGTGCCGAGCTCACCGCGGCCGCGGCCCGGTTGTTCTCGCAGCGGGGTTACCACGGCACCTCGATGCAGCACCTGGGAGACGCCCTGGGGATCCAACGCGGAAGCCTCTACGCCCACATCGGCTCGAAAGAAGAGTTGCTCTACGACGTGGTCAACGCGGGAGCAGCTCACTTCCTCCAGCGGGCCGAGGTCGCTTTCCAGTTCTCCGGGACCGCTGACCAGCGTCTCCGTCGACTGCTTATCGGTCATATCGAGACTGCTATCGAGCACCTCGATGCCGCAACAGTTTTCCTGAACGAATGGCGCTACCTCGGCGATCAGCGGAGGGCCGAGGTCAACGAGATGCGCGACCGCTACGAAAAGATCGTTCGGTCCATCATCGAAGACGGCATCATCGCCGGCGAGTTCCGGCCCGACGCGGACGTGACGTTCGCGGCCCGGCTTGTGCTCTCGGCCGGCAACTGGACGTTCGCGTGGTACCGCCCCGGCGGAGAACTCGGTGCAACTGAGATCGGTGAGAGATTCGCAGATCTAGTTCTAAAAGGCTTGCAGGCTTAGGACGGGAGAAACCATGACCTACGATGAGAAGCTCGCAGAGTTCAACGAACGCATCAACGTGGGCGAAAAGATCGAGACCGAAGACTGGATGCCCGACGATTATCGGATGGGCGTTCTGAAGTTCATCGAGATGCACGCCAACTCCGAGATCATGGGCGCGCTCCCCGAGCGTGAGGTTCTTCCGAGTGCTCCGACACTTCGTCGCAAGATGTCTCTTTGCGCAAAGATCCAAGACGAGGTCGGACACGCTCAGCTTCTCTATCGAGTGGCCGAGGACCTCGGCAAGCCGCGTGACGCCATGTTCGAGGATCTGATCAACGGCAAGAGCAAGTTCCACAATGTCTTCCACTACCCCGTCGCTCACTGGGGTGACGCGGCCCTCATCGGGTGGTTGATCGATGGAGCCGCCCTCGTCACTCAAGCTTCGCTACGCGACTCGAGTTACGCGCCTTACACACGCGTTCTGAAGCGCATCTGTGCCGAAGAGCAGCTGCACCTCCGTCACGGCGAGGACATCACGCTCGAGCTGGCCAGCGGCAGTGATCACCAGCGCTGGATGTTCCAGGACGCCCTCGACCGCTGGTGGCTCGCCATCATCCACTTCTTCGGCCCCCGTTCCAACGTCGAGAAAGACCTGTTGCTGCGTTGGAAGGTCAAGACGCGCACTAACGAGGACCTCCGTCAGGAGTTCCTAGACCGGTACGTGCCAAAGATCCTTGAGCTCGGCTTCACCATTCCGATGCCGACGCCGTTCCTCGACAGCGAGTCCGGCCACTGGCTGATCAATGACGACGACATCGACTGGGAGCCACTGGAGGCGATCAAGAAGAATCAGGGGCCCGAGACCGAGCGCAGGTTGTCCCATCGCAAAGAGATGTACGACGGCCACCGCTGGGTGCGCGACGCCATGGCGGAACCGGCGGCGGTCTAGCGATCGTGGACATCTACGAGGTCTTCCGCAGGACGGGTCACAAGGATCCGTTCGAGCATTGCGGGGCGGTCACCGCACCCGACCCCGATATGGCGCTGCTGATGGCCAAGGAGTGTTTCCTCCGGCGCGGCGAAGGTGAGCACCTCTGGGTTGCCCGACGTAGTGACATCCACTCGTTTACCGGTGATCCGGCCCTGAACGTCGTTGCCGACAAGAGCTATCGCCATCCCAGCGGCTACCGGGACGTGATGGAGAAACGCGAGCGCGCTCTCGAACGGGTTAAAGGGATCGAGAGCTCATGAGCAAGGAACTCACTGGGCTTCTCATCGCGCTCGCCGACGATGAGCTCGTGCTTGGTCATCGACATTCGGAGTGGACGGGGTGGGCGCCTCACATCGAGGAAGACGTCGCGTTCTCCTCGATCGCGCAAGACGAGATCGGTCACGCGGCGGCTTACTACAAGCTCGCTTCCGACATCACGGGCGAGACTCCCGACGCGATTGCATTCGGACGCAAACCGGCCGCCTACCGGCATGCACTCATCTGCGAGCGCCCGAACGGGGACTGGGGCTACACGCTGGCACGGCATTGGCTCTATGACCACGCCGACGACCTCCGCCTCGAGAGTCTCGAGGCGTCCGGCTACGCGGAGCTTGCCAACCTCGCCACGAAGATTCGCCGAGAGGAGCGTTATCACCTCATCCACGCGGACCTGTGGCTCAAGAAGATCGCGCGAGGGCCGGTCGAGGGCCGGACGAAGCTGGTCGCCGGACTAACAGAGGCGTACGGGGACACGCCCGGATTGTTCGAGGCGGTCGAGAACGAAGACGTTCTGCTGAAACAAGGACTCATCAGTGTTGGTTCAACCGAGCTACAAACTCGCTTCATCGAACGGACGGTTGCCGCACTCGATGACCTCGGTCTTCCGAGCGGTCTTGCACCCGACGTCGATCATTCGGCCGAGTTCGTCGCCTCTTCGTCTGGCGATCTGATCGAAGGCGAAGGAACCGGCGCTAAGTCGTCGGGGTCCGATGGACTTGGGGGTCGAAGCGGAGATCACACTCCGGATTTCGAGGAATTGTGGGACGTGATGACGGTTCGACACCGTGAGGAACCGGAGGCGACCTGGTGAGCGCACCAACAACTTCACTCGAGGTTGCGGTCTGGGATGCCCTTGCGGGTGTCGCCGATCCAGAGATACCAGCGGTCTCAGTCGTGGACATGGGCATGGTCCGTGAAGTCTCGGTCGATCACGACAAGGTTCACGTCGTTGTGCTTCCGACCTTTACCGGCTGCCCGGCGATCGCTGAGATCATCAGCGATGTGGGCGCAGCAGTGTCGAAGGTGAGCGGCGTTTCGGATGTCGAGGTAACGACGAGCTTCGATCCTCCGTGGACAACGGATCGCATCACCGAAGATGGCCGCACGAAACTGAAGGAATTCGGCCTTGCGCCTCCGACGGGGAAGGGACCGGTCCTCATCACCGAGATCGGCTTACCGGCACATGCCGAATGCCCGTTCTGCGGATCGATGAACACCCACAACGAGAACCCGTTCGGCCCGACCCCGTGCCGCTCGCTCTACTACTGCGAGAACTGCCGGAACCCATTCGAACAATTCAAACCCATCTGATTCTTCGGAAGACTGTGCCGCACTATGCGGCAATTCGACGCGCGGAAACGATCAACAGCTTCGATCGACTTCAACGGCGTCCCGGCGGGCGGCCTCCATCGACTCCGCAAGGCGAACCATCGCCCAAGCTTCGAATGTGCCTGTGATCCCGTAGATTCCCGTGCTCCCTGCATCCGTGACGGGCCAGAGAATGTGGCTCCATAACGCCTCTCTTGCTTGGGTGACCAAGGCAGGTTGCCCAAGGACATCTGTCTCGACAGCGGTAAAGCGATCCCCACATCCATCGAACGTTGCCAAGCCATAGGAAAGGATCAACATCGCTTGACCCTTGATGAGCTTCATGGATCCTGCCCGGATGCCCTCGGTCTCCCCCCAACCCAGGTACCTGGGATCGGCCCTCCACCCCCTCAGGCTTGGTAGAACCGACTGATCCCTTGGAAGTACCACAGGAACGTCAACATGGGGCTGAAGTCGGCGGACTGCCTCCTCAACTGGGATCAGCCGCTTCTTCCACTTCGATCGTGGCCGACTCAGATCGGGTTCGCGAGTTGGCTCGGCTGAGACGGCAGCGATGCGCGGGGCACCCGAGGTTCGTGCAGGCATTGAATCGCATCCGGTGAGAGTGAGCGCACACACAAGCGCGCATCCGATTGCCCGTATCTGCTTCTTGCCTCCCACATCTCACAGAGACGATGGTCAGGGCCGAGAGGTTGCCGCGCAGCTAGATCTGGGTCGGGAAATGCCGCCATAGGTGGCACAGTCGTCCGAAGAAACCGTTAGCGGCGGTTGTTGGGGCCGGTGAAGTCGGGGCGTGCTTCGAGTAGGCGCAGGAAGCAATCGACGATCTCGGGATCGAATTGTTTCCCGGAAGACCCGGCCAGTCGGCGGCAAGCTTCTTCCGTTGAGAGGCGCTTGCGATAGGGCCGGTCCGTTGTCATCGCATCGAAGGCATCGCATACCAGGATGATCCGCGACTCGATGGGGATCTGCTCTCCGACCTTGGCGTCGGGGTAACCCGACCCATCGAAATGCTCGTGGCAGGCACGAACGATGGGACGAACGTCCTCTAGACGGTCGATCGGAGCAAGGATGCGCTCGCCCAACTCGGGATGAGTGTTCATTACCTGTCGTTCGTCGTCCGTTAGCGGGCCGGGCTTCAAAAGGATGTCCGACGGGATACCGATCTTTCCGATGTCGTGGAATAGTGCGCCCATCTCGAGACGCTTGAGGATCTTTTGGTCGAGGCCCATCTCTGTACCGACCTCGAGGCTCATGTCCACGATCGACCTCGTGTGGTTGGACGTGTACTCGTCCTTCGCTTCGAGAGCGTTGGCCAAAGCTTCGATCGTCGATAGGAATGTCGATTCGAGGATCTCGAAGTTGTTGGCGTTGTTCAGAGCAAGCTTCGCCTGGTCGCCGATACCGGCGAGCAGGCGCATCTTGCGATCGGAGAACTGGTACTCCCCGAACGCGGGGGCCGCGACGACGATGCAACCGAGGCGACCATCGAGCCGAAGTGGAGCGACGGCGTAACTGAGTTCCTCGGTCATCCCTGCCGGGGCCAGCACACTGTTGTACTCCCGTGGCCGAAGCACGAAAGGCTCGAGTGCAGTTCCGAGGAAAGGCTCTGCAACACCCGAGGCGAACCTCGCGCTGGCGTAAGCCTCTTTCTCTGCATCTGTGATTCCCCACCAAGCTTCGGGGACGAGGTCTCCGGTCTCGGGCTCCTGCAGCCACACCCACGTCCTCGGCGAACCCAGGATCGACGCGGCTCGCTCAACGATCCGAGCGAGGATCTCGTCCACCGTCTCTGCCGATGAAAGCTCTCGGGAGAGTTCCAGCAGCGCAGATGCGATAACAGCGGTTTCCTTCTGGTCTCGATAGAGGATCGCCTTCTCCATGGCCACCGACACCTGGTGGGCGACACCGGCGAACAGCCTCAACCGCTCTTCGGTGAAGTGCATGCCCTCTTCCTGAGGCTGCCTGGCAACAAGCCACCCCTTGACTACGCCGTCACCGGGCAGCGGTGCCAAGGCGACGACTTTCAGGGTCAGGTTCTCGGGGGCTTCCGGATACTTCTTGTGGATCTCCGGAGGGGTGACAACGAACGGCTGACGGCGAGCTCCGAGGAGGGTAGCGGCTTCGTCGGTCGATACGCTGTACTTGATCAGTTCCTGGGCTCCAGCGTCACCGACGTACCCATGGTGGGCCGCGCAGGTGTAGGTGCCGCTCGCCTCTTCGTACAACCACAAAGAAGATTGAGTCACCGACAGCAGTCGCGCTACGTTCTGTACGGCAACCTGTCCGATCTCGTGGTCACTCATCGAACGAGACATCCTGTCGGACACGTCCAGGAGGGAACGAGCGTTCTCGGCCTCCCGGCGTTGGGCCTCGTACAGACGAGCGTTCTCCAGAGCCACCGAAGCCTGTCCGGCCAGCACCTCGAGCAAACGAACGTCGTCCTCGTCGAGCTGGTCGCTACCTAGTTTCGAGATGGTGACCACGCCGTTCACGCGGGCGCCGTAGAGCATCGGGACCGAGATGAGCGTCTCTTCGACATCCTCCGTTCCCGGCACGGGGAGAGCGAATTCGCACTCCAGCGCGTTCGGAACGAAGACCGCCTTCCCTGTCGAAGCCGCACGCCCCGTAATGCCTTCGCCAAAGCGAGTCGTGAGTCGGAAAGAAGGATTGCCGCCGTCCACCCGAAGGTCACCGCGGATGGCGATCGGAACGAGATGTGAGGACTCCGCCAAGTAGACGCGACAGCTGTGGTAGTCGATAAGGGTGCGAAGCTCCTCGGCGATCGTCTCGGCGATCTGACGGACATCGTTCAATCTGTTGAGTTTCCCGGCAAGGCTCTGAAGCATCTTTAGGTGAGCGATAGAACGGACGTCGCTCCGCACCGCGTCGCTACCCGAGGGGCGCTCCCTCGTGTCTTCGTCAAACAGGACCGACTGGTTCTTACCGCGCGCCTTGGCCGTCATCATGGCGGCTTCGGCACACCCAACGAGTTCTCGCGGGTTCATCGCGTGCTCGGGGCCCTGTGCGATACCAGCCGAGATCGTGATGCTGCCCGCGGGGTCAAAGTCCATGACGGCCAAACGATCCTTCAGTCGTCGTGCAAGGCCGAGTGCGTCACCCGCCCCGCAAGAGGGCAGGATCACCGCGAACTCTTCACCACCGATACGACAAGCAACATCTGACGTTCTCACAGTGGAACGGATGATGTCGGCGAGTCCGATGAGCACCTGGTCTCCGAGAGCATGCCCATGAACATCGTTCAATTTCTTGAAATCGTCGATGTCAAACATCAGCACGGCCACGGAGTCGTGGGCGCGGCTCGCTCGGTTGATCTCCGAACGCAGACGCTCGTGGAAGAACCGGTGGTTGTAGAGGTTCGTCAACGGGTCGGTCTGCGCCTGAAACTCGAGCGTGTCTCTGATGTGCGCATTGTCGATAGCAAGAGCGGCCGCGTCGGCGAAACTTTTCGCAAGCTCGAACTCGTGGCCGCTGAACGATGACCCACCCTGCCTGTAGATGTTGAGGCAACCCTTGACATGATCGCGAGCTGTCAATGGAACACTGATGAGGGCTTCGGGTTCGATCGGGGTACCCGGAACGAACGTCACGCGAGGATCAAGGTGCGCTTCATTGGACAGAACCGCCTTGCGATTCTCAACAGCCCAGCCGGTGATGCCTTGGCCGAATGTCGGTCGGGTTGCAAGGATCTCGTCGGCGAAGGCATCGCGAACGAGCACCGGCGTCAACGTGCGACGCGACTCATCCGCTTCATAGATCGTGAACGTGTCGTAGGGAACGAGATCGTTGAGGGCGTCGGCGATCCCTTCGAGGAGCGCGCTAAGACTTTGCTCCGAAAGGAACTGGTGATAGACGTCGGCTAACAGCCGGTATGAATCGGTGCGCGCATCAAGATCCAAGCCGTTCAACACCGGCTCTTCCTGTCCGACCGACAACTCGCCCCCTTGGACTAAGCCTTACGATCCTATTTGAGTCATCGGCCCTGAGTGCTGAGGGCTTTATGACCCAGTAGGGGCATAGAACACCTAGCTAGTAAGACCTAGTCATCACGAAGAAAGCTCGACAGGAAGCGAGAACATGGCCATCAAGGTGACTCCCGAGGCAGCTGAGGCGCTCGATCGGTCGCTTGGATTGATGGGCCTCGACCCAGCGACCGCCGGGATCAGGCTTTCCGAAGCCCGGGGTCTGGGGGGCGGATCCAACGTCCAGATCTCTTTCGCGGATTCCCCGGCCCCCACAGAGAAGCTGATCGAGCTCGAGGGACTTCGGTTCTTCGTCGACCCGGCCATCCTCGAGACCTACCCCGAAGCGGTCATCACATTGGAACCCCAACACGAAACGGTCCTCTTCCGACCGGCCTAATCGCTTAGAGGTTCACCCAAACCGACTTGACCTCGGTGTAAGCGTCCATCGAATGCACACCGAGCTCCCGACCGATCCCGGATTGCTTGTAACCACCGAAGCTCGTCGACGCATCGAAGAGACCAGTTCCGTTGATCCACACTGTGCCGGCCCTGATCCCCCGCGCGACCCGGTGCGCAGTCGACAGGTCCTTGGTCCACACCGTTGAGGCCAGACCGTAGATCGTGTCGTTCGCAACTTGGATCGCATGATCGACGTCGTCGACCGGGATCACTGCCGCCACCGGACCGAAGATCTCTTCCTGGGCGATACGCATGTCGTTGCGGACACCCGTGAAGATCGTCGGTTGGACGTAATATCCGTCACCCAAGTCAACAGCGCGTTCGCCACCAGTAACGATCTCGGCCCCCTCACTCTTGCCGATATCGATGTACCCCGTCACACGCTCGAGCTGTTGTTCGGAGACGACGGGTCCCATCCCCGACTCGTCGTCCATGCCAGGGCCGAGCTTCATCTTCGATGTTGCCCCGACCAATGCTTCTACGAACTCGTCGTGGATCGCGCGCTCTACGAGGATGCGGGTTCCGGCGGTGCAGACCTGGCCCGAGTTGAGGAACACACCGAACATCGAGCCCTTGGACGCTCTACGCATGTCTGCATCGGCGAAGACGATGTTCGGTGACTTCCCGCCGAGCTCCAGCGTGACTCGCTTCAGGTTGCCTTCCGATGCGTGGAGGATCTTCCGACCGACCTCGGTCGAGCCCGTGAAAGCGACCTTGTCGACATCCGAATGCCTCGCGATGGCTTGACCGGCTTCTTCTCCGAAACCGGTAACCACGTTCACGACACCTTCCGGAACGCCGGCCTCGAGCGCGAGTTCGGCAAGACGAAGAGCAGTCAGCGGAGTTTGTTCGGCGGGCTTCAAAACAACCGTGTTACCGAATGCTAGGGCCGGAGCGACCTTCCACGCGGCCATGATCAGCGGGAAGTTCCAGGGGATGATCCCCCCGGCGACACCGATCGGCTCGCGCAGCGTGTAAACGAACTGGTCCTCGGTCGTCGGGTTTGTCTCGCCGAAGATCTTCGTCGGCCAGCCCGCGTAGTAGCGGAACACTTCTCCTGCCGCCCATATCTCGCCCGAGGCGAGATTGATCGGCTTGCCCGAGTCGATCGACTCGAGTTGGGCAAGCTCGTTCGCGTTGCGTTTGATCAGCTCGCCAAGCTTGTAGAGCACCTCGGTACGCTTGCCAGGGCGAAGGCCCGACCATCTCTTGTCGTCGAACGCTTCACGGGCAGCAGCGACGGCCTTGTCAACATCGGCGATGTCGCCGCGTGGAACCTCGGTTACGACCTTGCCGGTCGAAGGATCGAAGACCTCAAAGGTCTGCCCCGAGTCCGCCTCGGCCGGCTTACCGCCGATCGTCATCTTCGGGGAGCCCTCGAGGAACTTGGAGACCTCGGAGAGGATCTCTATCTGCGCCATTGCGTAGGTCCTCCTACTTAAGAAGTATCAAGAGAACCGAGCCTACCCGCAGGTGTTAGGGCTGGGGTTCGGAGGAGTAGCTCCCGACCAGGCGAGTGAACGTCGCGTGCTCGCTGACTTCTGCCAGGGCATCGATCATCGCCGGAGCTGTGGCCGGGCTGTCGACGTCGACATAGAAGACGTATTCCCAGGGTCGGCCGGCTCGGGGACGGGATTCCAGCTTCGAGAGGCTCAGGTGCCTCTCGGCGAAAGCGCCCAAGCAGCGATAGAGCGATCCCGCCACGTGCCCGACTCCGAACACCAGCGACGAGGTTGTGGCTTCTCCAAGAGGTTTCGGGTCGCGCGACAAAACACCGAAGCGTGTGTAGTTGTCGGGGTAGGTCTGGATCTTCTCGGCGAGCACCTCGAGCCCGTAGAGCTCTGCGGCCCGGCGAGACGCGATAGCCGCCGTGTTCGTGAGTTTCTCTTCGACGATGCGCTTCGCAGAGCCTGCCGTGTCGTAGTCAGGCCTGATCACGAGATCCATGGAAGTCAGGAACTCTTCGCTCTGCGCGATCGCTTGAGGGTGAGAGATGACCTCCTTCAGCTCATCGAGCGCGGTGCCCGGGAGCGCCAGTAAACAGTGGTCGACGCGCACGTAGGTGGCAGCGACGAGATGGAGGCCATGCTTCAAGAAAAGGTCGTATGTCTCGTTGATCGAACCTGCCTGCGAGTTGTCCATCGGAACGAGGCCGTAGTCGGTTCTGCCGACCTCTACCGACTCGAACACCTTCCTGATAGAGGCCAAGGGTCGCTGGTCGCTGTCGGGGAAAAGCTTGAGGACGGCCTCTTCCGAGTAGGCCCCCATCTCTCCTTGGTAAGCAACGCTGGTTCGATCCATGCTCACAGCCTAGGCGGTCGCGACACGAGCCGATGTCGACCGAGCCTTGATGATCCCCATCACGGCGGTGGAGCACAGCGCCTCGAAGCTCGCGTCAACGATGTTCTCCGAGACGCAGCCGGCGTCCCACCGGGACTCACCGTCGGTCGCTTCGATCAGTACGCGCACCTGTGCTCCGGTCCCCTCTTCATTGTTGACGACCGAAACGCGATAGTCGGAGAGCTTCACGTCTTCGAGTTCCGGGAAGTGGTCTGACAAACAAGCCCTGAGGGCGGCATCCAACGCGTGAACGGGTCCAACGCCGGTCGCCGATCGGCGTATGCATGAATGGCCGACCTTGACCTCGACGATCGCTTGTACGCGACTCTTACGTTCGTGCATGCGTTCGCTCGTCACCTTGTACCCACATACATCGAAATAGTGCCCGCCCACTCTCATACGGTCAGCTCACTTTCTCTTGTTGCTCGAGTGTCCTCGAGTTCGAGCGTTTGAACGAGCATCTCCGCAGCCCTGATGGCAGCGGTCGCGTCGGCTTTACCTGTTCCGGCTATGTCGGGAGCTGAACCGTGCACGGGCTCGAAGAGCCCAACGCACCTTGTCGGCCGGGTCGATGGTTCGGGGTGAAGGTTCGCACTTGCAGCGAGCCCAAGGCCCCCAGCGAGTGCTGCAGCTAGATCGCTCAACACATCACCGAAGAGGTTCTCGGTCAGGATCACGTCGTAGCGGCTAGCATCGCGGACTAGGTGGTACGCACAAGCATCCGCATGCTCGTAGCGAACTTCGACGAGCGGGAACCCGTGGGCAACGTCGTCAACGACCTCTTTCCAGAGACCTCCCGCATTGGTCAACACGTTCGTCTTGTGAACCCAAGTCAGCACGCCCGATCGTTTCGTGGCGAGTTCAAAGGCGTAGCGGGCGCATCTCGCGATCGCGCCGCGTGTATTGATGCTGACTTCCGTGGCGCTGTCCGTGTCCCTTTCCCCGACTCCGGCGTACAGGCCCTCGGAGTTCTCGCGAACGAAGACGAGGTCCAGCTCGGGGAACGGGCGGAGGTTGACGTACACGTCCAGTTCTTGCCGGAGCCTGATGAGCACCCCACGCTCGAGGACGCCGTCTGGGACCCGCGGGTCGCCGATCGCTCCGAACAACAATGCATCGCTGTTCGTTACAACCTCAAGATCCTCATCGGTGACGAGAACCCCATCGCGGAGATACCGCTCGGCCCCCATATCGACATAGGTCAACTCGTAGTCGGCTGGCAGCGTGGCGACAGCTGCCGCGATGACCTCGGGACCGATCCCATCACCAGGTAGTACGGCGATCCTCTTCATGACGCCTTCCGCGCCTTCACCCATTCGATGAGTCCCCCGGCGCGCACGATGTTCATGACGAACTCAGGTAAGGGCTCGACCGAGTAGGTAGCGCCTTTAGTCACGTTGCGGACTTCACCGGTCACCGCGTCAACTGAGACCTCATCACCATCTTCGATACCGGCGACGGCCTCGGGAGAGACCACTATCGGTAGGCCGGTGTTGATCGCATTGCGGAAAAAGATCCGAGCGAACGATGCAGCAACGACCGCGGACACTCCTGCACCACTAAGGCAGGTCGCAGCATGCTCGCGCGACGAACCGCAGCCGAAGTTCTCTCCCGCTACGACAACATCACCCTGTTGCACCTTGCTTGCGAACTTCGGATCCAGGTCCTCCAACGCATGCTTGGCGAGCTCTCCCGGATCGTTAGTCGTCAGATAGCGCGCCGGGATGATGACGTCGGTATCGACGTTGTCCCCATATCGCCAGGCTCTACCCAACGAGGACACCACCTTCGAGGGGGGCAACGCTCTGGACAGTCTCGGGGTGAACGATCTCGCCCGCAACCGCAGTTGCCATGGCAACCGCAGGGTTGGCCAGATACACCTGAGCACTCGGATCACCCATGCGGCCGACGTAGTTGCGGTTGCTCGTCGATAGGCAGACCTCCCCCGGGCCGAGGACGCCCATGTGCGCCCCGAGGCATGCGCCGCAGGTTGGGGTCGAGACGGCGCAACCGGCTCGGGCGAAGCGATCCAGCAAGCCTTCTGCGTTCGCTTGCGTCCACACCCGCTGGGTTGAAGGGATGACCATCACGCGCACGTGCTTCGCTATCGGATTGTCAGCCAGCACATGCGCGGCTATGCGCAGATCTTCGATCCGAGCGTTCGTGCACGATCCGATGAACACCTGATCGACTCGAGTACCGGCGACCTCCGACACGGGAACCGACAGGGACGGAAGTGAGGGCCGCGCCACCATCGGCTCGATAGCCGCGACATCTACGTCGAGCACGCTTGCGAACTCGGCTCCGGGATCCGACACGAGGACCGGGAAGTCGCGGTGCCGATCGTTCTCCTGCTGCCGGCCATGGACGTAGTCAACGGTCACTTGATCCGGCGGGATGATCCCGGACTTGGCCCCCGCTTCGATCGCCATGTTGGTCAAGGTCAAGCGGGAGTCCATCGAAAGATCCGCGAGCGTGTCTCCCGTGTGCTCCATCGCCATGTAACGAGCACCGTCGTCGCCGATGCGTGAGATGACGGACAGGATCAGGTCTTTGCCCACCACCCAGGGACCAGGGCGACCCGAATAGACGATCTTCAGGGTCTCGGGAACACGCAACCAGATCTCACCGGTTGCCCACACCGCGGCGAGGTCGGTCGAGCCAACGCCGGTGGAGAAGCACCCGAGAGCGCCGTACGTACACGAGTGGCTGTCGGCACCGATCACGACATCTCCCGGCACAACCAACGCCTCTTCGGGAAGGAGGATGTGTTCGATCCCCCCTTTGCCTGCATCGAAGAAGTGCTGAACGTTCTGCTCTGCTGCGAACTCCCGCATGCGACCAAGGAGCCCTGCCGAAGCGATGTCCTTGGCCGGCACGAAGTGAGAGGCGACGAGCGCAACCTTGTTGCGATCCCACACCTCGGGAGTGCCCATCTTGCGGAACGATTCGATCGCCGGAAAGGCAGTTACATCGTTCGCCATCGCCATATCGACCCGGCACATGACGATGTCCCCCGGTCGCACGCTGTCCCGACCGGCGTGTGCCGCCAGGATCTTCTCGGTGATCGTCTGCGATGTCACGCGACTACCTCGGCCCGCGAGGCCAGATGGGTCAACCGGTTCACGGCAGACAGGTAGGCCCGGGCAGAGGCTTCGACGACGTCGGTCGAGACTCCTCGGCCGGTTGCTCTACGGATCGGATGACCTTCGGAGCCATCTCCGTTCGCGAGAACGATCGTGACGTCACCTAGCGCATCGATCCCGCCCGTGACGCTCGAGACCGTGAAGCTCTCGAGACGAGCTTCGATCCCGGTGGCACGCTGGATCGCGCCGCACGCGGCATCGATCATCCCGTCGCCGATAGCGGATTCGTCAAAGACTTCGTCTCCGCGCTGGAGCCGGACCGTTGCCGTGGGTGACAGGTGAGTACCGCCGGCCACCTGGATCGAGATCATCTCGTACTCGTCTGCGTCCTGAGCGATCTCATCCACGACGATCGCTTCGAGGTCAACGTCGGTGATCCGGATCTTCCTGTCGGCAAGGGACTTGAATCGTTCGAACGCTCTTTCGATGTCATCCTTGGTGAGACTCAGGAAACCCAGATCCTCCAGCGCCTTCACGAATGCATGTCTCCCGGAATGTTTCCCGAGCACGATGCGCGACCCCTCGAGACCGACATCCAGCGGGTCCATGATCTCGTACGTCGTTCGCTCGACCATGACTCCGTGCTGGTGGATACCCGCCTCGTGAGCGAACGCGTTCGCTCCAACGATCGCCTTGTTCGGCGGAACGGCGTAGCCGGTGAGCATCGAGACCAACCGCGAGGTGCGTGCGATCTCCTTGCTGTTGACACCGGTCGTCACGTTGGTCTGGTCGGCGCGTGTGCGGATCGCCATCACGATCTCTTCCAGCGAGCAGTTCCCCGCTCGCTCCCCGATCCCATTGACGGCTACCTCCACCTGACGAGCGCCCGCTTCTACGCCCGCCAGCGCGTTGGCCACGGCGAGGCCGAGATCGTCGTGCGTGTGAACGCTCCAGACGACGTCTTCACCCACCTCGGCCATGAGATAGCGAAGAAGCGCTCCGAACTCTTCGGGCATCGCGTAACCGACCGTGTCGGGAAGGTTCAACGTAGTGGCACCCGCTCGTGCCGCGGCCCCGAACACCTTCACGAGGAATTCCGGATCGGACCGGGTCGCGTCCTCGCACGAGAACTCGACGTCGGCGACATAGCGCCGCGATCGTTCAACCCCCGCAACGGCTGCCGCGAGCACCTCGTCCGGCGTCATACGCAGCTTGGCTGCCATATGTATGTCGCTGGTCGCGATGAAGGTATGGATCCGTGGTCGCTCGGCCCCCGCGACCGCTTCCGCGGCACGATCGATGTCCACGGCATCCACTCGAGCGAGGCCGGCGATGATCGGACCTCGCACGGCTGCAGCGATCGCCTTGACCGCTTGGGTCTCGCCATCCGACGCGATCGGGAAACCAGCCTCGATCACGTCCACGCCGAGCTTCGCGAGTTGCTCCGCGATCTCGACCTTCTCTTTCAGATTCAGCGAGATCCCCGGCGATTGCTCGCCGTCTCGCAGGGTCGTATCGAATACTCGAACTACGCCCGATTCATCCACGACATCATCTCCCTGAGTTTTGCGCCGACCTCTTCGATCGGACGGGCTGCCTCCTCGCGCCTGCGGGCATCGAGGACGGGAGTGCCGGCTTCGTTCTCCAGCACCCACTCGCGCGCAAACTCACCGGAACGGATGTCGTCGAGGATCTTCTGCATGGTTGCTTCCACGTGTTCGTCGACAACTCGGGAGCCGCGCGTCAGGTCTCCGTATTCGGCCGTGTCCGAGATGGCGTGACGCATCTTCGTGAACCCACCCTCGTAAAGCAGATCGACGATCAGCTTCAGCTCGTGGAGGCACTCGAAGTAAGCGATCTCCGGCTGATAGCCGGCACGCACCAAGGTCTCGAACCCAGCCTGGATAAGTCGGGAGGTCCCGCCGCATAAGACTGCTTGCTCACCGAATAGATCGGTTTCCGTTTCCTCTTTGAAGGTCGTTTCGATGACGCCGGCCCTCGTGCAGCCGATCCCCTTCGCATACGACAAAGCGCGTTCGCGGGCGCGTCCCGTCGCATCGCGGTGAACGGCGAGGAGTCCCGGGGTGCCGCTACCTTCTTCGAAGGTTCGACGCACGAGCGGGCCTGGCGCCTTCGGAGCGATCATCACAACGTCGTGGTTCTCGGGTGGACGGATCTGGCCGAAGTGGACGTTGAAGCCATGTGCGAAAAGAAGCGCCGCTTCAGGGGCCAGGTTCGGTTCGATCTCTTCCCGGTAGCACTTCGCTTGATGCTGGTCGGGGAGGAGAACGGCGACGAGCTCGGCGTCACGCGTGGCTTCGGCCACCGTCGCGACCTGCAGGCCGTCCTCTTCTGCCTTAGGCCATGACTTGCTGTCCGTCCTCAGACCGACGACCACGTCGAAGCCGGAGTCCTTGAGGTTGAGTGCGTGGGCTCGGCCCTCGCGCGCCATATCCGAGGACCGCAACTTTGCGCCCCTTCAGGGGTTCGGGCGATGCGTCCGAGTCGTAGTAGATCGTTGCCGGCATTGACTGTTCTCCTTAGGGCTAGACGGCTTTGAGGTGGTTGGGAACGGGGATCGGTTGATGCTTCTGAACCTTGAGACCCTGTGCCCCGCGACCAAGCGCTATGCGACCGGTGCGCGCCATCTCGATGATCCGATATGGCTTCAAGAGTTCCTCGAGGGCCGCGATCTTGTCGGACGCGCCACTCGCTTCGACGATGAGAGAGTCCGCGTCGACATCGATCACCTTCCCGCGGAAGATCTCGACGATCTCGAGCACCTCGGCACGCTGGCCAGCGCCGACGCCAACCTTGATCAATGCCAGCTCGCGATCGACCGACTGGTCATCGGGCAGTTCGACGATCCGCAGGACGTTTACCAACTTGTGAAGTTGCTTGCCGACCTGCTCGAGCGGTTTCCCATCCACGGTGACGACGATCGTCATACGCGACACCGCCGGATCCTGAGTTTCACCAACCGCAAGCGAATCGATGTTGAACCCGCGGCGTGCAAATAGCCCCGAAACGCGAGCCAGAACGCCGGGCTGGTTCTCGACAAGGACCGAGATGGTGTGAGTGCTATTCATCACGGTTCTCCCAATCGATGCGTGGGTCCAAGATGATGTCGTCATTGCTGGCACCAGCCGGAACCATCGGGAAGCACATCTCCCGTTCATCGACCCGGAAGTCGATGACGCAAGGACGGTCGTCGACGCCCAACGCCTTGTCGATGACGTTGTCAACCTCATCCGGATCCGTAGCGCGAAGACCGACGCATCCGTATGCCTCCGCGAGCTTCACGTAGTCGGGAGTATCCGGCGGTAGGTGCACCTCGGAGTAGCGCTCGCCGTAGAAGAGCTCCTGCCACTGACGCACCATCCCCAAGTGGCTGTTGTTGAGGATCGCCACGGTGAACGGAACCTTGTTCAGCGCAGCGGTTGCCAGTTCCTGAGCCGTCATCTGGAAGCACCCGTCGCCGTCGATGCAAACAACTCGCGCATCGGGACGCCCAACCTTGGCACCGAACGCGGCCGGCACGCCGAAGCCCATCGTCCCCAGTCCGCCAGATGTGACGAACGAGTACGGCTCCTTACGCGTGAAGAGCTGGCTGGCCCACATCTGATGCTGGCCGACGCCGGTGACGCAGATCGCATCGCCGTCGGTGATCTTGGCAAAACGGTCGACCACGAATTGCGGCTTGATCGGCCCGTCCTCAGGCTGGTCGTAGATCAGCGGATACTTCTTGCTCCACGTCGCTGTGAGCGCCAACCATTCAGAGATGTCCGGTCGATCCTCGGACGCGAGAGCTTTGGTGAGCTCCTCGATAACCGGCTTAGCGTCGCCGACGATAGGAACGTCAACAGCGCGGTTCTTGCCGATCTCGGCTGGGTCGACGTCGGCATGGATGATCCGTGCATCGACAGCGAACGTTGCGAGGTTCCCGGTCACCCGGTCATCGAAACGGGCACCCAGGTTGATCAGCAGATCGGAACGCTGCATGGCCGTGACCGCTGCGTAGTTGCCGTGCATGCCGGGCATGCCGAGGCACAGCGGATGATCGTCGGGGATCGCTCCCCTGGCCATCAGCGTCGTGACGACGGGTGCGCCCAGCAACTCGGCGAACTTCAGAAGTTCCTGCGCCGCACGGGCTTTCAAGACGCCACCGCCCACGTAGAGAACCGGTCTCTCGGCTCGCATGATGAGTTCGATGGCTCCGCGGATCTGCTTCTTGTTGGGTTGACGAGTCGGCCGGTACCCGGGGAGGTCTATATGTGTCGGCCACTCGAAGTTCGTCTGCATCTGCAAAACGTCTTTGGGGATGTCGACGAGAACCGGGCCGGGGCGTCCGGACGAAGCGATGTGGAACGCGGCGGCGATAGCCTCAGGGATCTCGTCGGCTTCCATGACTTTGAAGCTGTGCTTGGTCACGGGCAGCGTGATGCCGGTGATGTCGGCTTCCTGGAACGCGTCGTTACCGATCACGGCACGAGGAACCTGGCCGGTGATCGCTACGAGAGGTACCGAATCCATGTACGCGTCTGCGAGCGGCGTAACGAGGTTGGTCGCGCCGGGGCCGGACGTTGCCATACAAACGCCGGGCTTGCCGGTGACGACTGCATACCCCTCAGCCGCATGGCCTGCTCCTTGCTCGTGTCGCATCAAGATGTGGCGGACCGAGGACTGGAGAAGTGGGTCGTAGGCCGGAAGGATGGCTCCCCCCGGGATACCGAAAACGACGTCCACTCCCGCGTGCTCGAGCGCCTTCATCAGCGACTGAGCGCCGGTGACGGTCATGCTCTCCTCCTGCGTCTATAGATCCGGACCTGGATCACTTATGTCCGGCCGCTTCGTCCGTAGGCTTCACGCCGAGCGGCGCTCCCCTGGTGGACCTTGTAGGAATAGGCCGACAGCATCTGCGCGGCCCTCGTGAATGCAGCTGGTGACTCATCCCGGCGCTCGAATGCCATCTCTTGATCGCACTCGACCGACCCCGTCATGAACGAGTCTTCCTGGCTGAAGTAGCGCTCGAACCAGGCCTTCTGCTTCGGATCTTCCATCTCGACTACAACGTTGCCGGGGCCGTGCCACTCGGCCGATCCCAGATGCTTTCCATTCTCGAACTCGAACTTCATCTCTCTCCTCCTTGGTTACGGCTAGATCTCTTTGGGTTGCGGCTGAAGATCGGTATTCCTGAGTGATCACCTCCGGTTGGTTTCCGGGGAAACAAAAAACCCCCCGGTCTCCGGAGGGTTAGGCGCACGCTGTTCGGCCCGAGGCCGGGAGCGCGCGCCTAGGTAATAAGTACGAGGTTAAAGATGTGGATCGTCGCTGCGAAGCGGTTCATCAGGTTCTCGTTTCCCCTCTTGTTTGCTGCTGACCTATCTGAACCCCGGCGACGTTGCGGAGGTAAGTGTCGAAGTATCCCGAAGGTAGACGCAAACGTCAAGTCGATTCGCGCTCTGTTCGCTTTCTTCGCCGAGATTGTGACTGTATGTGGCGTTATTGCGGTTAAGAAAGGGGTTTAGGCGTCGGTCCAGCGGGTTCCGCCGTGTTCGCGCATCGGCCACACGCCCACTCCATCGATCATCGCGCCTAAGGATGACCTTGCTTCGTCGGCGAGCAGCTCGGTGATCGCATTCGCGTCCCGTGGAGGAGAGAAGTAGAAACCCTGCGCCTTGTCACAGCCCAATTCACGAAGGATGTCGCTTTGCTCCCTTGCTTCGACTCCCTCTGCAACCGTCTGCAGGTCGAGCTCGGCCCCCAGCTTCACCACGGCTCGAACCAAGGCGACCTTGTCGGGCCCCTCAACGAGCTGGCGCACGAACGACTGATCGATCTTGAGTACGTCGACGGGGAAGCTCTGCAGGTAGCTCAGCGAGGAGTAGCCGGTGCCGAAGTCGTCGACCGCGAGCGAGACACCTAGCTGCTTGAGGTTCCCGAGGATCTCGGCGCTGGTTTGCACGTCCTTCATGATGGCGCTCTCGGTGATCTCGAAGACGATCCGCTCGGCATCTACACCGGTCTCGCGGAAGATGCCGGCGACCTGGTGAACGAGCTCGGGGCTTTCGAGCTGGCGGCCCGAAAGGTTGACCGTGACGCGAAGGGGGCCGTACCCGGCCGCGTCCCACTCTTTGATCTGGACACATACCGCCCGGAGGACCCAACTCCCGATCCGCTCGATCAGGTCCGTTTCCTCGGCCAAGATGATGAAGTCGCCCGGCGGAACCATGCCGCGCTCCGGATGCTTCCACCTGATCAGAGCCTCGACACCGGCCAACCGGTAGGTCTTTAGCTCGACGATCGGCTGGAAGTTGAGGAGCAGCTCGCCGTTCACGAGCGCCTTCTCGAGGTCGGCTTTCAGCTGCATCCGGTCCACGACTGCTGCGTGCATCCGTGGCTCGAAGATGGAGTAACCGCCGGTCCCCTCGCGCTTAGCCATGTACATCGCTAGGTCGGCGTTCCGCAGGAGCTCGTCCGCCGAAGACTCTCTGTCCATCGACACGGCGATACCGATGCTCGCCCGGATCGAAACCTCACGCCCCGAAAGAAGGTACGGAACCATGATCGCCTCTTGGATCCGTTGGGCAACCTTCACGGCGTCACCGGGAACTTCCATGTCCTCGACGAGAACACCGAACTCGTCTCCACCGAGACGTGATGCGGTGTCAGAAAGACGAAGCGACTCGCTAAGACGAGCGGCAACGAGTCGCAGGAGTTCATCTCCCGCGCCGTGGCCCAAGCTGTCGTTGATCGTTTTGAAGTCGTCGATGTCGACGAAAAGCACGGCGAGCGGTGTCGCCGCGTGCCTGCCCTTGTGGGACAGAGCATGCTCGACTCGGTCTGCGAACAGAGCGCGGTTAGCCAGGCTGGTCAGAGGGTCATGGAACGCCTGATGAACCAGCTGATCTTCGAGCTCCTTACGCTCGGTGATGTCGATCAGCAACCCCTGCCAGTAAGCAGGTTCTCCCGACGCATCGCGGATAAGGGTTCCTTCGTCTCGCACCCACACCTCGCGGCCGTCCGGCCGGATCATGCGGTACTCGAACTCGAAAGACCCGCCATCCCGGTTCTTGCGCTCGTTCTCCGCTAGGACCCTTGCCTTGTCGTCCGGGTGCAGGTGTTTGACCCAGTTCTCGGGATCGGCACTCCAGGCGGTCACGCTGATACCAAGAAGATCCTCGATGCGAGGAGAGATATAGATCGTTGAGTTGTGCGCGTTCGCCATGTGCAGGTATGTGACTGCAGGGATCTGCTCGACCAACGTTCGGTAGCGCTCTTCTGCTGCAACGAGTGACTGAGACTTCGAGTCGATCTGGCTGACCTTGGTCTCAACATCGCGAAGCAGTCCAACGACTCGTGCGAGAACCAGGAAGTAGAGCCCCACCGAGCTGACGGCGAAGGCGGTTACGGAAACCGCATCACCGAGAACGGCAGAAACACCAAGGGTCGTAGGTCCGACTAAGGCAGCGGCAACATAGAACGTGAGTCGCCGAGATGTGATCTCGCGATGATGCCCATCAACAACAACGCTGTCGTTGGTCATCGAAGGGTGCATCGCCGCGGCCCCCAACAAAACGAAACCGAGGAGCCAGCCGACGTCGGCCCAACTTCCGATCTTGTATTCCATCGCAAGGGCCGCGTAGTAGTAAGCGCCGTCCGCGAAGAGGATGGCTCCGATACCTGCAACCACCAGCTTCTCGGAAGGGGTTCGTCGTAAAGGAGAGATAAGGAGCCCTGCGAACATCGCGAGCATCACTACGTCCATCATCGGATAGAGCGAACCGATGAGGCGGGCCGAAACCGGGATCGAGATGTCGCCCATCACAGGCTGGACGAGGAACACCCACCAGAGGATCGCGGTTCCTGCCACGATGATGGCGGCGTCGAGCAAACTCGTACGGAAGTTCTGTGGATCTCGCTGGCGCATCATGGAGATCAAAGAGATAACAACGAGGACGTAACCGACCGCGAGGAAGATGTTCGCGACGCTGTTCACCGGGTCCGTCGAATGAAGAGATGGGTCGGCGTAGAACCAGATCGTCTTTCCCCATCCGTAGATGGCAAGACCGATGCCGAGCAGCAGCCACGTCGTCTGGTTCTTCGGTTTCCACTTGTTGGCCCCGAGAAGGATCGCCAGAGCGGTGACCATGTTCAGAGTGGTGAAGGCCCAGCTTCGGGTGGAGCTGATCCCGAAGTAAGCGAGCGCGCAAACGAGGCCCAGTCCAGACCAGGCCCTCCACATGCTTTGCCCCATCACGCGGGGCTGCCCCAAAGCCAGCGCCATTCTTGGGTTATCGGCCCGGAGGAGCGGTTATTTAGGTGTCCCGCAGACCGTTTCGTCCCGCTGGCCGCAAAGGGCGCCAAAGGGGTGACGTGTCTCGAGACGCGCCTTCGAGGTTTTAGTCTCCGCGCATGTCTACGCCTTACGACCGTCCCAGCGACCCGGCAAAGAAACACAGTGCGGGGCTAACCGACGGCCCCGACCGGGCCCCTGCCAGGGCGATGCTCAAGGCGGTGGGGTTCGACGATGATGACCTCGCCCGGCCGATCATCGGGGTAGCGACCACCTGGATCGAAACGATGCCCTGCAATTACAACCAGCGAGAGCTGGCGGCGCAGGTCAAGGCAGGCATCCGGGCCGCGGGGGCGACCCCCATGGAGTTCAACACCATCTCGGTGTCCGACGGCGTTTCCATGGGAACCGAGGGCATGCGGGGATCGCTCGTATCGCGAGAGGTGATCGCCGATTCGATCGAGCTCGTCGCTCGTGGACACCTCTTCGATGGTCTCGTCTGCCTGGTTGGCTGCGACAAAACCATCCCGGGAGCGGTGATGGCGTTGGGTCGCTTGAACATCCCCGGGATAGTTCTCTACAACGGTTCGATCGCACCGGGGCGCTGGAGGGGCAAGGACGTGACGATCCAGGATGTCTTCGAGGCGGTTGGGAAGCACGCCACCGGCGAGATGTCTGACGAGGATCTGCTCGACCTTGAAGGAAAGGCGTGCCCGGGGGCCGGAGCGTGCGGCGGTCAGTTCACTGCCAACACGATGGCCACAGCGATCGACTTCATGGGGATCAGCCCGGCAGGTCTGTCCGGTATCCCGGCGACCGAGCCTGGAAAGAAGGCAGCCGCCGAAGAAACCGGCCGGATGGTGGTCGCGCTCGTTCGCGCGGGCGTTAATCCAGACCAGATCATCACGCGGGAATCACTCGAGGACGCGATCGTTTCGATCGCGGCAACCGGTGGCTCCACCAATGGGGTCTTGCACATCGTGGCGATCGCTCGCGAGATGGGAATCCCTTTGTCGATCGACGATTTCGACGCGATCGCTTCTCGGACCCCGATCGTCGCAAGCCTGAAACCGGGCGGCGAGTTCGTCGCAACGGATCTCTATGCCGCGGGTGGTACGCCCATCATCATGGCCGAGCTCGCTCGTAAGGATCTTCTGCATCTCGATCGCCCAACCGTGGATGGACGGACTCTGCGTGAAGTGGTCGAGGGGGCCGAACCTACTCCCCTGCAGGAAGTCGTCGTGTCGATCGACAAACCGATCAAGCCGACGGGTGGGCTTGCCATCCTGCGCGGCAATCTGGCTCCCGAAGGATGCGTCGTCAAACTCGCCGGCCACGAGAGAACCTTCCACCGCGGCCCGGCCCGCGTCTTCGACTCGGAGGAAGACTGCTTCGCCGCCGTGAAAGCTCAGACGATCGAGTCCGGCGATGTCATCGTGATCCGGTACGAAGGACCAGCGGGGGGGCCGGGCATGCGAGAGATGCTGGCAGTGACCGCGGCCCTCGCCGGCGAGGGTATGGATTCTGAGGTGGCTTTGATCACCGACGGACGATTCTCGGGGGCCACCCACGGATTGATGGTCGGACACATCGCCCCCGAAGCCGCCCGCCGCGGCCCCCTAGCTGCAGTTAGGAACGGTGACACGATCGAGCTGGATGTCGAGGGCCGGGAGCTCCGGTTGATGGTCGAGGCGGACGAGATCGAGAAGCGGCTGGCCGACTGGCAACCCCCGGCCCCGAGATACACGCAAGGAGTGTTCGCCAAATACGCGGCCTCGGTGTCCTCGGCCTCCGACGGCGCCATAACCACCCCCACCCCCCGCCCCGATTCTTTGTAAGAATCATCACCTGTGAGGGGGTCAATCCCGCACAGATTCTCGACTTAGGCGTCCCACCGAGGTCGAACGGCCAACTGAGTTCGCAATCTCTTGAGTTCCACTCGTTCCCTATATATCTTCCAAAGGTCGCGAGCCAGTCGTTCCTGATCCCTCATCATCTCGTCAGTGATCCTGATGACCATGATTCCCGAAACCTCCATCTGGAAGTCCTTCATGCGGTCGCGCTCGTGGGCGTACTCGTCCCCGTGATTGAAGAAGACGTCGCGTTCAAGCGCCAGGTCTGCCTCGCGCAGAAAAACATCGGGTCGCCAAGGGAACGACCCACCCGCATCGATCAGCGGATTCACTTCGGGATCAGGAAACCCGTAGCGTTTGAGAAACTCCAGCAGATCCACTTCACGCATGCTTGATGCCCGCTCGATCCGTTTGTCCCTACGCTCAAGAAGAGCTCTCATCGTTTGCAGCCCTGAGAATCCTTGTCGTGATTCGGATTCGACCTTCGCCCAAAGATCGTCCAACGTTGTGAGCTTCCTGATCAGGGCTCGATCGACGAGTCGAGCTCCATAAACCGGGTTCGTTAGCCCGCAGGCATCGATCAGCGTGCGAGGCATGTCCGTTGCCGGGACTCCTCTGACCAACTCGATCTCAGATCGATCGAGCGCAACACGGTGGAATCGGTGATCGTCGATCGGATCCAGTCGCCTAGTCGAAGCGATATGGAACCTGTCTCCGAACTGCTGGAGGCCCCGAAGAGCCGCGGATGTCCCGGCATACGCTGCTGCAACTGGCCCCGCTTTCAAGCAGCCAGCGTGGATCCAAAAAAGCTCATCGCGGTTGGCACCGGCCAACGCATAGATCTTGTAGAAAACGCACCGAACAACGCCTCGCTTGGTCCTGTCTTCGAGTTTGCGTCGACTGAAGCCCGAAGCGAACCAGTCTTTCAACGTGAAAAGGGAATGGTTCTGAAGAGCTGCCCACTCATAGAAGGCACGTTCTTGCTCGATCACTGAGGTCTCTATTCGCACCGCGAAAGGAAACCTCGTCCAGAAGAGTCGCGTTGTGAGTTAGTTCACAGAATCTGTGCGGGATTGACCCCCTCACAGGTGATGATTCTTACAAAGAATCCGGCATTAGGTCGGGGTGCATCTTGGCTAGCCAGTCTTGCTCGGCTTTGCCTAGCTCCGTCTGTGAGGCTTCGCCGAACCAGAACTCGCGGCCGATGGCTTGCCAGTTCGCCGTCGCTTCGAGCCTTGCGAGAAGCGATGCCAAGCCGAAGCCCATGCGGTTGATCGTCACCATCACGCCGGGAACGCCAACCTTACGGAGCGTTTGGAAGGCCTTGCTTCGAGGATCGAAACCGGCCGCAGCTATCCCCTGAACCATCGGCCGGTCGATCGTCACCTGCTCGTCAGCAAGGACCGGCGCGTTGATCAGCTTGAGGTGTTCCCACACCGCGTCGATCTCGGGAGTCTTGCTGTTGAGAACCCCAAGTCCCTCCAGCGCGATTCGAGCTCGGTCACGATCCTCGTGGATCAATGCCTGAATGATCTGCAGCAAAAGCTCCAGCGTTCCGGGATCAACCGCGCGCACGAGACCGAAGTCGAGGAACGCGACGCGCTCGTCCGGTAGCAGCAGGTAGTTACCGGGGTGAGGATCGGCAGAGAACAGTTGGAACCTATTAAGGCTTCCGTAGAAGAAGCGGTACAGCATCTCGCCTAATCGGTCGCGGGCGGGCTGCTCCCAATCGAACGCGGTGTGGAACGGCACTCCCTCGACGAACTCCTGCACGATCACTCGAGTCCGGCACATGTCGGAATGGACACTCGGGACATACACGAAGGGGTGGCCCTCGAACAGCCGCGCGAAGCGCGCTTGGTTGGCGGCTTCTCGCCGGTAGTCGAGCTCCTCCAGAACACGATCGCGCACCTCGTTCGCGATCTCTTTCGGATCGAGGTTCGGAGCGATTGCCACTGAAAGTTTCGTGAGCGCGCTGACGTTCTTCAGATCGGCCTTCACGGCTTTGTCTACACCCGGGTACTGAACCTTCACCGCGACGGTTTCGCCGGAATGCAGTCTCGCCTTGTGCACCTGGCCGATCGACGCGGAAGCGACGGCGATGTCCTCGAACTCGGCGAACAACTCCTCGACCGGCTGACCGAACTCTTCGAGGATCACGTCCTTGGATGCTTGGGGATCCATCGGCGGAGCCGAGTTCTGCAACATCGTCAGCGCGTCGCGGTAGGTCTCCATGTAGTCACCCGGCGCAGCGAACTCGTAGAACGATGCGAGCTGGCCGACCTTCATAGCCGCCCCCTTCATATCCCCGAGCATCTGAACCACCTGCTGCGCGGTGCTCTGGTGGAAGCCCTCGATGTACTGCTGCGCTTTCTCGGGGGCCGCGAAGGACTTGACCCTCGTGCCCAGGAACTTGGCCGCGGACTTACCGGTCTGTCCCGCAAGCCGTGCGCCGCGTGCGGCCCACCCTGTCGGGATCGGTGCCGATCGTCTTTCTTCGGGGTCGCGTCCCATCGAAGCCACCTTAAGTTCCTCCGCCCGCGGGCCTAACGGCCGCCTTCTCGTTGGAGCGAACCCTCTTGTCTCACCCTGATTTATGGGTGACGCGTGAGACAAGAGGGTTAGGTAAGACGGGTCCGGTCTGTCATCAAGTGTCTAAGTTCACCCTCGTTTTCATACCCCTGACCAGGGGAAACGCACATTTCCGACGCGTAGCTTTGGAGCCATGTACCCTTATGTACGTCCGTGCCCCCGCTCTGCTTAGAGGTGCGGGGCCAGACCGTTGGAGGACGGAAACGATGGCTAGACCGAATCCCCTCACGGAACCGCTGGAGCCTTACGAACCGACATCTTCGTTCGACGCTCCAGAGGATTACGACTGGGACTACGAAGGTGAGAGCGCGCGCTCTGCACCGATGAACATCATCTGGGGCCGCGTCGCGGTTCTCGGTGGAATGCTCCTTCTCGCGTTCCTCTTGGGGCGCATGACCGGAGGGGGCGAGGCCGGGATCCCCGCCTCCGAACTCGCCGCAGCGAATGACAACGTCGAGGCGCTCACGACCGAGAACGATTCCTTGCGAGCCGACATCGCAGCGCTGCAGACGCAGGTAGCCGAACTCGAGTCCGCCGCTGCCGCTCCCGTCGCCGAAGGCGAGGCGGCAGAACCGGCCACTACGACCGAGCAGCCTGCCGGACAGAACTACACCGTGAAGTCCGGAGACACCCTGTCGATCATCGCCGAGAAGTTCTACAACGACGCCTCGTTGGACGACTACCTCGCGGAGTTCAACGAGATCGCGGACCCAACCGCACTATCCGTCGGCCAGGTCATCTTCATCCCGGACGAGATCCCAGAGTAGAAACCCCCCCGTCAATAAGAACGGCCCCCGCAGTGCGGGGGCCGTTTCAGTTTGCGGAACGCTCAGGCGCTGGGCTCGCCCGCATCCGAGTCCCCGGCTGCTCCGTCGTCCTCGAGATCGGCTTTTAGCTTTGTGATCTCACTGATCAGTTGGTCGGCGTCGGCTCCTGCATGCACGTTCTCGGTGCGCTCGCGGTGATACAGATATCCGAGTCGCTTGGCAGCGTCGTCCATCTGACGCTTCACCTGCATCTCCTCGACCTTCTCTTTTCCTTGGGTCGCGGCTTTCTTCGCACCTTCACCGGCGGTCTTGGCTGCCTTCTTGACGTCGTCAAGGAAACCCATCTGACCTCCCTCCTTTGCTCCGCCCATCAATCTAGTCCTAGTTGCTCGCGGCGACCAGAGGCAATACGTCGGAAGCCCTTGTAGTTGACCCACCCAGACTCCTAGCATCGAACCAGCTAGGGGCGGACTACATAAGGAGCGAGAAGTGGATCCCGAAACATCCGCAGTAACCGCGAGCGCGACCGGCACCTACCCTGTCCGGGTCGAGTTCGATGGACCTTACGAGATCGCACGATGGCGTGTCTTCGTGCACGGCATCATGGCGATACCGCACTTAATCATCATGGAGGCACTCCAGTTCCTTCAGGGGGTGTGCACGCTGATCGCCTTCTTCGCCATCCTTTTCACGAAGAAGTACCCACCCGGCCTCTTCAATGTCAGCGTCATGTGCATGCGCTATCAGTGGAGGGCCTACAGCTTCATCCTCTTCATCCGCGAGTCCTACCCACCTTTCGAGTTCCCCACAGAGCTCGAGGATCCAGGCACAGATCCGGCCAAGGTCTCGGTTGATTACCCAGAGGAGTTGAATCGGTGGCTACCACTCGTGAAGTGGATCCTGGCCATCCCCCACCTCATCGTGTTGTGCCTGCTGATCGTTGGCGGACTGTTCGTCTGGGTCTTGTCGTTCTTCGCGATCCTGTTCACCGGTAAGTACCCGGCCGGATTGCGGAACTACATGGTGGGAGTCGCTCGCTGGAGCATGAGATTCGGTGGCTACCTCTACCTGATGCGGGATGAGTACCCACCGTTCTCGCTGGACTGAGTCCATCAGGGCCGCTGGCACTTCGGGCAATACGTGGTGCCGCGGCCCCCGAGAACTATCTTTCGCATCGGCGTAGCGCATCGAGGACATGGCCGGCCGACCTGGCCGTACGCGACCAGGAACGTCGCGTTGCGGCCCGACTCCCCGTTGACCATCCGGTAGTCGCGGAAGGTCGTTCCTTCGCGTTCGATCGCTCCAGCAAGCACGTCACGGATCGCGGCATGGAGAGCATGAGCACGCGCACGACCCACGTGACGAGACTTCGGGTGGATGCGAGCGATCCACAGGGCCTCGTCGGCGTAGATGTTTCCAACCCCCGCTACCGGTCTCTGCGATAGGAGGTAAGGCTTTATCTGAGAGTCGGTCTTGGCGAGAACGGCAGCGAACACATCGGGATCGAAATCATCGGAGAGTGGCTCGGGTCCCAACATCCGCAGCGTCGGTAGCTCTGAGTAATCGCCCTTGTCGACGACGACGAGACGACCGAACCTCCGTACATCGCGGAACGTGAGCACCCTTCCGTCGTCCAGGTAGAGCCGCGCACGCACGTAAGCATCGTCGACATCGAAACGGAAGGCGCCGGTCATCCCGAGATGCATGATCATCTCGAGCCCGTCATCGAGCGGAACGATCAGGAATTTGCCGCGGCGATCTACTCGGTCGATCGTTCGACCGGTGGCGCGTTCGGCATCGAAGAACTGCCGAGGCATAGCGGGGATGGGGTCCGTCCACACCTCTTCGATGCGTCGACCGCTCAGTTCAGGGTCCAGCTGACGACGAACTGACTCGACCTCGGGTAGCTCGGGCATCCCCCAAGCCTAGTTAAGGTCGTAAACATGGGACAACACGAGATCGATCCAGCAGCCCTGCCCTATGCGCCCGAGCGGCTGGAACACAAAGCAGATATCGGCGCCGAGGGTTTCTTCGCCGTCGACCTACGGGTCGGCCGCGTGACCGAGGTCGAGGACTTTCCCGAGGCTCGCAAACCCGCGTGGAAGATCTCGGTCGACTTCGGCCCCGTGATCGGGACCTTGAGAAGCAGCGCGCAGATCCGCAACTACACCGAAGAAGAGCTACTAGGCAGGCTGGTCGTCGGTGCGGTCAACCTCGGAAAGAAGAAGATCGCGGGGTTCACGAGCGAGTTCTTGATCCTTGGAGCGCTCGACCCAGACGGCACTGTTCGTCTGTTGCAACTCGAAGATGGCGTCGAACCCGGCGCGCCGATCGCCTAGTCATGCCCAGCTTCTTCGAGCAGCTCGACGAGCAACGCTTCAGAGCGACCGATTACGCGATCGGACCATGGGGACCGGAAACGTTGCACGGTGGACCCCCTTGCGCTCTGCTCGGACGCTTCATCGAGCGAGCTCCCAGCGAGACAGCGAAGAAGGTCACGAGAGTCTCTTTCGACTTCTTCAAGCCGGTTCCACTCGCGACGTTCGACATCGATGTTCAGGTCGTTCGGCCGGGCAAGCGGGTCGATCTCGTCGAAGCCACACTGGTCGCCGATGGGACGCCGATCATGAGGGCCGCGGCGTGGCGGATCGTCGTCGCCGATATCAAGTTGCCCGTCGATCCCCCCGTCCTTAGGGATCCACCCGAGAAAGCGCTCGCCAAACCAACCTTCATGCCGCCAAGCGACCCCAACTACCTAACCTCGATGGAATGGCGCTTCCTCGACGGCGAGTTCCTCTCGCCGGGGCCGGCTTCGGCGTGGCTGCGCATGCGTCATCCCCTCATCCAAGGGGAGGAGAGCTCTCCTCTGACGCGCGTGCTCGCTGCAGTCGATAGCGCGAGCGGGATCTCGGCAGCACTGGACTTCCAGAGCTGGCTATTCGTGAATGTCGACCTCGTTGTGAACCTCAACCGCTACCCCGAAGGCGAGTGGGTGGGATTGGATGCCGCAACGATCCTCGACACATCGGGTGTAGGCCTCGCTCGCTCGACCATCTTTGACGAGCGCGGCAACATCGGCGCAAGCTCTCAGAGCCTGTTCATCGCTCCTCGTTAGTTTCAGGCCGCCGCAGTGTCTCCGGCGTCATCAACACGATCACTAGAACGATGATCATCGGGATCGTCGACAAGGCGAACGCCGACTTGAAACCGAAGGCCTCGGCGAGAAGTCCCGCTAGTCCCGGCGCCAGGAAGAACGCCAGGTCACCAGCGAACCGGAACACACCGACACCGGTCCCCGACTTCTCCTGTGGGACCACATCCGAAAGCACCGCTGCAGGTGGAACCCCGGCGAGGCCGGATGCAACGCCGTGCACCGCTATGACGACAAGCAGCGACGCGAGTCCCGTTGCCCATCCGATAGCGACGGACACGATGATGAGCCCGATCAGCCCAGGGATCAGCACCGGTTTACGACCGAAACGATCCGACCATGAACCTGCCGGATAAAGGATCGTGAACTCTGCAGCGACCGCTACCGCGAAGACCAGCCCAAGGGTTCCTTCGGACAGATGAAGCCGCTCGTCCGCGAAGAGCGGCAGCAAGGTGTCGAGTATCGCGGCGATCATCCATAGGTAGCAGAAGTTGAGTGCGACCGCCATGAAGAAACCTGGGAGCTTGAACAACCCACGGATGCCGCTGGTGCTCCTACGGAAGAGCGATCCTTCCCGTTCGAGAAGAACTTCTTCGGTATTGAGCGGCGGAGGCGTGACCTTGCCGGGTCGATCCGGAACGAGTCTCACGTACATTACGTATGCGATGGCGAGAACGCCCGAATAGATAAAGAAGGGCATGCGTAAACCGAAGCGATCCGCTGCGATCCCACCGATGATTCCGCCCGCGATCACTCCACTGTTGAACGCCCCATAGAAAACGCCCAACGTTCGCGCCATGTACTGCTTCGGAACCGACTTGAGGATGTAGCTGTACTGAGCTGCGAACGTTACGGCCGAGCCGATACCTCCAAGCGACCAGAACACGACGGCCATCGGATAATTCGGCGCGATGCCCGTAAGCAATGCGCACACCGACAGCAGCCCCATCCCGAACAGCGCAACGGGTCGCTCCCCGCGCTTGTCGACGATCGGCCCGGCAACGAGATCGGCGCACAACCGGCTCAGACCGAACGCCGATCCAAGGATGCCTGCAACGGCGAACGAGACATCGAAGGACCGTGCGTAGAGAGTCAGATAGGGAAAGACCACCCCCAGCCCGAGCATGTAGACGAACTGCACGATGACGACCGTGCGGATAACCGGATCTCGAAAGATGCTGCGAGCCGTAACCCGCTCTTCGGTCTCGGTCGGCTCAGAAAGATCGGACATCGGGGCAGGTTAAGGGGGCCGGGCCCCTATCGCCTCACCCACCCATGTGACGGCAGCCGGAACGTCCCGATTGCCCGGGTAACAGAGTCAACCTCCCGACGCGCCTGCCGATACCTAGGTAATGGAAAGAGTCGACCAAGGACGACGCGCCCTTGCTTCGCTTGCGCGAGCGTGGACGGGTCTCTTAATCGCCTACATCGTCGTGTACTTCTCGATGCCGCCCCACATCACGGGGTGGGTATTCATCGCGCTCGGTCTGATCGCAGCTCTCGCCTTGGGGCTGTTTCTGATGGTCCTCAGATGGATGGCCTACCTCCCCCGGATCCAAGAGAAGGAGGAACGCCGCCTCACCCTTCGGGCGTTTCGCGACGAACCCACAGGCCTCGCCACCCGTGCCCTCTTCCTCGATCGCATCTCACACTCACTTTCGCGTCGATCGCTCGATCCCGATCGCTCGATCGCGGTTCTGCTTGTAGATATCGAGGATCTCAAGACGGTCAACGACGGCCTGGGAGATCCGGCTGGTGACGAATTCGTCAAGGCGGTCGCCGGTCGCTTGCTGAGTTGTCTCCGGACAGCCGACACAGCGGCCCGTTTGGGTGGAGACGAGTTCGGCGTTCTTATCGAAGAGATGCACTTCCCAGAGGATGCTGAGATGGTCGCCGAGCGGATCATCGCTGCGATGACTAAACCGTTCCAGATCGATGGAGGAGCTGTCCTCTCGGCCGCAAGCGTCGGGATAGCGATCTCATCGACCGGTCTTTCGAGTGCCGAGGAACTTCTTCACAACTCCACGGTCGCCATGCACAAGGCGAAGCAGAGCGAATTCGGTTACACCAAGTACGCGCCCAACATGCACGAAGTAGTGAGGGATCCGACAGGCATGAAGCCCGACCTCTCGATCAAGATCACCAAGGGCGAGTTGGAGCTCTGATCCTGCTGGTCTGACCAGTTGACCAGTTGAGCCACACGTGGCATCCTGGCCACATGGCTCTGGCACCCGTCACCAAGCGGTCGGCTTCCGACCAGGTCTACGAACAACTCCTTGCCGAGGTCCTGACCGGTCGACTTAGCCCCGGCGATCCCCTTCCGCCCGAGCGGTCTCTGACGCAGACGCTCGACGTGAACCGTCAGGCCGTCCGCGAGGCTCTGCAACGCCTGGCTCAGGCCGGGCTCATCAAGATCAGCCAGGGCGAGTCCACGCGGGTCCTCGACTACAGACACAGCGCGAGCCTCGACCTGCTAGCGCGGCTTCTGTTCGATCCCAACGGTGAAGCCGACGTCGCCGTGGCGCGGTCGATCCTCGAGATGCGCCTGAGCATCGGTGCGGATGTTGCGCGACTCGCAGCAAACAGAGCGTTAGAAACGCACCACGTTGGCCTCGCGCGAGTCGTACAAGAGATGGCAGGCACGCAAGACTTGAAGGTCCTCGCCGAGTTGGACCTGGGATTCTGGGACATCCTCGTGGACGCCGCCGACAACGTCGCCTATCGACTGGCCTTCAACAGTCTGCGCGCGACCTACGAACCACTCGCGGAAACCCTCAGTCCGATCCTTGCGGACGAACTTTCGGATAACGCCGAACACATAACGATCGTGCGGGCGATCAAGAAAGGAAACGCATCCGTTGCTGAAAGTGCCGCCCGACGACTGCTCTCCAAAGGCGCGGCTGCGATGCAAGAACTGTTCGCTTCGGTAGATAGGAAAGCACGATGAGCCTTACCGTCGAAGAAACACCGGTACGCGAGAGAGTGTCGGCCACCTCGCTCAGCGACGAGATCCGCTTCTTCGCCCGGCAGATCACACCGCGCATCATCACTCCGCTTCTCGTGGTTGCTCTTGTGATCCGCATCGGACTCGGAGGAGTAACACCCGGCGATTGGTTGGTCATCGTTGGCCTTCTCGCGAGCCAGCCCTTCAGCGAGTGGTTGATCCATGTCTTCATCCTTCATTGGAAACCCAAGAAGGTGTTCGGACGCACGATCGATCCACTCGTCGCTCGCAAACACCGGGAACATCACGCGGACCCCAAGCAGCCCGAATGGATCTTCATCCCGCTACCGGTTCTCGCGAAAGCGGTCCCGGCCACCGCGATCCTGTACCTGCTCGTCTTCCCGACTCTCGATCTCGCCATGACCGCGATGTCGACAGGACTCGCTATCCTGCTCACCTACGAATGGACTCACTACCTGATCCACTCGAGGTACAAGCCGAAAACCGGATTCTTCAAGTACATCTGGCGGGCGCACCGCCTCCATCACTTCAAGAACGAGAACTACTGGTTCGGCGTCACGAACCCGCTCGGGGACCACGTCCTCGGAACGTTCCCAGCCAAGGATGCGGTCGACACGTCACCCACAGCGAAGACCCTCCACGCCGGCGGCGTCTAAACCTCAGTCAAGTGGATCGACACGGCGCCCCCCGCCGCTTCGCGGCGGCGCCTTAGTCAAGTTGCCAGACGTTGTTGCGAAGGATCGGTACCGCAGTTCCGTCCGAAGTGATGCCGTCGACCTCGACCTGAGGGCCGCCGATCATCGTGTCGGTGTGCATGACCGAGTCGTTGTAGCCGAGGGCCGCTCGTTCGGCGTGATCCTCGGGGAGCTTTTCGAAGGTCTGCTCGATCCCTTTGCCCCATGCGATATGGCACGCGGCATTCTCATCGAACAGGGTGGTATGGAAAACGACGCCGGTCTTTCCAACAGCAGAGCTGGCGTCGACGAGAGCGACTTCGCCTAGCCGCGCGGCCCCCTCATCGCGATCCATCTGGGCTTGGATGGTCGAAGCGTTCTCTTCCGCCTCGACCTTGACGCAAACGCCTTTCTCGAAAGTGAGCTCGAGGCCCTCGACCTTCGCGCCCTCCGTCAGGAGCGGCATGGTGCTGCGGACATAGCCTTCCGTCTTGCGGTAGTCGGGAGTCGTGAAGACCTCTTCCGTCGGCATGTTGGGAACGTGAGTGATCCCGCGATCAGTGGTGAAACTCGCCGATGTCCACTTCGCTTCGGGGATGAGGCCGACGTGGAGGTCGGTCCCCGGCCCCCGGAAGTGCAATCCGGCGAAAGCCCGTGAGTTCATCTGCTGGGCGCGAACGTCCAGTCTCTCGACATGCTCACGCCATGCCGCGACCGGATCCGGCTCGTTCAATCGGGTCGCTTCCGCCACAAGGTCCCACAAGCGTTCGACGTCCGGCTCACCGAAAACCTCAGTTGCCCACCCTTCGTTGGGGGCCGCGACGATCGTCCAGTTGACCTTGCCTCCGGTGATCATCTCCAGGAGCCATGGCGTGACTGGGTATTTAGCCAACGTCAGGCGCTCCGGGTCTTGACCTGCAAGCAGGTTCGGATGCGGATCGCCGGCTAGTTGGATGAAGACTCCTTCCTTGTCGTTCAGTTCTTTGAGGAAGAAGTCCCAGTGATCGGGGACGTACTCGAGGGTCTCTTTAGCCGCGTGGCGCAACCGGTAGAGCTTCGAGTGAGGATCCGAGTACCTGATGTCGGCATAGTTGGCCCCGGCCTCGTAAGCAGCTTCCACGACCGCTCTTGCGAGAGGAGCATGCTCCGGCTGGCACCAGATGTAGACGTCTTGACCAGGCTGAACGTTGGCTCCGATGTGCACGGTCAGCTGCGCATAGCTTCGGAGCCTGTCGGTTGTCTCGGTCACATGCCCTCCCGGTCGTCGTGGCTCGCAGCGAGTCTAGGTGCCAGCGCGCCCCAGGTCACGGGAAAACGCACCATTCACCCTCCTCGCCCATCAACGGATGTGGCCTTCGGATGCTTGGACTGTTGCACAAACTGCTTAGGCGCTGACTCTTGACCCCTTTACACACAATCGTGTCGACTCGTCCGGTGGCGGAAACAAGAACGCGGGCCAGAGCCAAAACCCGAAGAGCAGCGACCATCCGGAGGAGCGCGCGTGCGTTCCCGGTCGTCGCGCTATTGGCATCGCTATTGGCATCGCTCCCTATCCCGGCCGCCCAGGCCACGGCTCCGGGCGAAGACGGCGAGCTCGTAGTTTCGATCTACACCAGCGAATACCGCGTGTTCACTCTCAACCCGGACGAGATCAACCCATCGATGGTCTCGGTGAAGGCTGGCATCGGCGTCGATTCGCCCGGCACCAACATCCACCCGACGTGGTCACCCTCGGGAATGATCGCGTTCTCGGCTTTCGACACCAATTCGTCGAGCAAACCCCCGCGCATCTACACGGTTCTGTCCGACGGCAAGAACCGCACACTGCTACCGAGCGACCGAGTCGCCGACACCCAGCCGGCGTGGTCGCCGAAGGGGGACCGGATCGCGTTCACGACCCTCATCGGAGGGGGGGCCGCGGCTCAATGCACGAACGGCGCGGCTGGGGGCACGCTCGTTTATGGCCTGGACGGAGATATCTACAAACAAGACCCCTCATCCGGCAGCACGGCTAGTCAGTTGACGGATACGTCCTCCTTCGAGAGCGCTCCTAACTGGCGCCCGGACGGGTCGAAGGTCGGTTTCTGGCGGCAAAGCAGTGGCCCCGTAGCCATGTACGAGATGGATCCGGACGGCCAGAACCAAACGGCGCTGACGCCGGTTCCTAATGGCGACCAGTACGGCCCGTCGTACTCCCCGGACGGAACCAAAGTTCTCTACACCGCTTTCGACTCGGGGATGTCGCCGGACGTTTGGGTCCGGGATCTCGCCAGCGGAGACACCACCAACCTGTCCGACAACCCGGCGATGGACACGAGCCCCGAGTGGTCATGTGACGGGTCGAAGGTCGTCTTCGCCTCGTACCGTGGTGGCAACGGGAACATCTACACGATCGAACCCGACGGCACTGGGCTGCAGCAGCTCACGGACACGGGGTGGGACGAGGATGATCCCACATACTCGCCGGACGGAACCAAGATCGCTTACCGCAGCGACCAGCACGGTGACTTCGACCTCATGGTTATGGAGGCGGACGGCTCTGACGCTGAAGATCCACTGCACCTGACTGCGAGCGTCCGCGACGAAATGGGACCGAGCTGGTCACCAGACGGGACGAAGCTCGCCTTTTCGAGTGGAACGGCTTCCTCAAGCGACATCTATGTGATGTCAGCCACGATCCAGGATTCTGAATTCAAGGTCACCAATACCGCCGGCTTCGAGGTAGCGCCGGACTGGGGTCCCTCAACAGGAGAGACGTTCATCTACACCATGAAGCCGGACGGGACCGACCCACAGAAGGTCACCCTCCCGATCAGTGGTGGGTACCCGGCGTGGTCGCCTGACGCTTCCCGCATCGCTTTCTCCGACAAGGGAGACCTATTCACGATCCAACCGGATGGCCGTGGCTTGGCTCAATTGACCAGCAACGCGAACAATACGGGCAGCGACATCGAGCCCTCCTACTCGCCGGACGGTGCAAAGGTCGCTTACACGGGCGTCGCTTCGAATGGGACCTCCAGCGTTTACACGGTCAACGTCAATGGCGGAACTGGTCTCTTCAACGTAACCAAGGGCACGGCAGACAGATCCCCCGTGTGGTCGCCGAGCGGTACACGGATCGCGTTCGTGCGCAATGGCGACATCTACACGATCAAGCCAGACGGCACCGGATTGAAACTGATCAAAGAGGTATCGCCTGATGCGCGCTTCATCTCGCTGGATTGGGGCACGGGAGGACCTCCCGACACGACAATCACGACCAAGCCGGGCGAAGCCGTGGGCGACAACAGCGCCACCTTCAAGTTCCGAGCATCCCGCTATCCCGCCTCCTTCGAGTGCAGGCTTTCGAGCAGCAACGGTTGGCCGGGCCTGCACGACTACAGGGACTGCGGATCGATGGCGGCGTCGAGTTCTGCGGAACCGATCGTCAGCTACCAGAGTCTGGCCAAGGGCCACTACACGTTCTACGTAAGAGCCAAGAACGCTCACGGTACCGACGCAAGCCCCGCCTCATGGCAGTTCGAGTCTTTCCCACCCGGGTTAACCGTCGTCAAGGAAGGGTCGGGCACGGGCTTGGTTAAGAGCGATCCCTCCGGGATCAGATGTACCCCGGAACAAACGCAATGCACGAGCGACAAGTTCTCGGGCAAGACTGTCAAATTGGAGGCGACGGCCGACAAAGGCTCGGAGTTCGTGAAGTGGACCGATGGCTGCACGGGCACGAAGAACGTCTGCAGCGTCAAGGTTGGCAACAAGCCGGTGTTCGTCCACGCTCACTTCGAACTCAAAGACTCGGGCGGTTACTGCAACGAGGCCCCCGAGACCACGAAGAAGGTAGGCGCCTGGTACCTGACCGGCTGCTTCAAAGGATCCGGCACAACCTTCACGACGACTGAACCGATGAAGCTCGATGGCATCAACCTGCTTCCGAAGGGCAGGACGTTCACCCTCGATACTGCCGGGCAGACCTTGTCATCCGACGGAGTTATCCAGATGAACGCGGGTCCGGTCAAAACAAGCACCCAGAAGATCGGGCCGTTCACCCTGTTCGATGATGAGCTTTACATGGACCTGAGCCAAGCTCAGATCTTCACCTTCCCGAAGTTCACCGAAGTGCTGGGCGTCCCCATCTCACAGTTGGTCGTTCTCGATGCCGGCGCTGACGGCGTGACTCTTACGATGCCCACTCAGCTCCCGGCGGTTCTTGGTGGTGGCGACGGCCTCTTGCAGTTCTTCTCCGATCGCACCGGCGGTCTCAAAAGCAACACCTTCAAGATCGGGCGCCTGAACCCCGACACTTCCGCGATCGAGTACCCATTCACTGCAGGCATCGCGCAGACCTTCAACCTCGAAGAGGTAACCATCATTCACACGGCCGACGGATGGAAAGCTGGAGGGAACGTAGTGCTGGCGGGCACCGCAACCGGCAACTTCAGCGGAACGCTCAACTACGCGAACGGCGCCTACAGCGGCGGCTCTTTCACCCTCACGAACGTCGGTCTCGGAGGCGTCGTGTACGTACCAGAACTACGACTCTCGAGCTCGGACGGTCTGTCCTGGGATCTGGCGGACGCCTCCAACCGATCCCTTCCCGGGGGCCACCGCCCCCGACAGGCCGCGGTTGGACAGGATTGCGGATCGCAGCTAACAGGACAGATCCAGCTGAACCCCGTGGGGATCATGAACGGGGCGAACATCACCGTGCCTACCTGCCAGCTGTTCGGACAGTCGCTGATTGTCAACAACCTCGTCATGGGACCGACGTTCGGCAACTTCTTCGGCATCCAGTTCCCGACCGGTTACAGCGTCACCGGAACGCTCGCCGGCCAGGCGGCCGGCACCGTGACTGGAAACATCGGGCTGAGCCTGCCTGGGGTTCAAGCATGCGTACAGAACTTCCAGGCGTTGAACTTCGCGTGCGCTCCGCCGATCGCGAACGTGACTCTCAACACACCGCAGATGACCTTCGCCGACGATCTGTTCACGGCAACCAACCTGACGCTGAACCTTGCTCCCGATGCGGCCGGTACGGGGTGGGACATCACGGGAACGGGGACCCTAGCAAAGGACTGGTACGGCAACGGCAACGTCGCGTTCGACGCGAACGTGCAGGGTCTCACCAATAGCGTCGCATTCAACGTCACTTACGCTCGACTAACGGCGAACAACTTCGGGCTGTTCCAAGCCCTCGACCAGTCCACCGGTCAGACCAACCCGTTGATCAATGTGCGCCGGATGGCACTTACCTATGTGCCTTCTCAAAACCTCTGGGGCATCGACGGCTCCGTCACCGGCCCGGGGGCGGACGTGAGCGGGATCACCGGTACCGTCCGTCTAACCAACGCGGGCCAGGTCAGTCGAGCGAACCTCGAGGTGAAGTACGCCAAGCTGATCGGCTACATAGAGGTCAATGACCTCAAGGTCAACTTCAAGAGCGCGCGGACCTGGGATGGTTCGGCCACCGTCGTGCTGCCAGGAGTGATCCAGGTGGCCGCCGGGGTTGGGCTCAAGAACAACCAGCTAGTGAAGCTGGCGGCCGACGTTCAATTCGGTCAGCCATTGCCGATCGCCCTCATCCCTCACACCGGGATCTACAGGGTGGGCTTCCAGTGGCAAGACAACATCAACTTCGGCGGAAACATGGGGTTGCAAGCTGGTCCGACGATCTTCGGGGTACGTCCCATAACCGCGGATGGAGCCTTCCTTATCCGCTACGAGAACTCCGGCATCCCAGGATTCCGCATCGACGGCGACGTCAAGCTCATGGGGTACAAGCTGAGTGAGGGCTACGTGGATTACACCCACCCCCGATCTATCGGCGTCGGCGGTTGTCTGGGTAGTTGCACCTCAGGACTGACGATCGGTCCTGCCAAGGTCAAAGCGGTTGTGGAGGGCAAGTACCGCTCGAACCCCTTCGCTTTCCAGGTCAGTGGCGAGGCTGAAGCAGGCATCCATCTCGCTACTCCGTGCTTCATCAAGTGCGGAACCATCGACATCGATGTGGTCGGCAAAGCGATCCTTTCCAACATCGGCGCTGCGATCTGTGGTGGCATCGTGGGATGGTCCACCGACTGGACGGCGGGCATGGGCTACAAGTGGGGCGGCTCGCCGGAGGTCTTCAAGGGCTGTGACCTCGGGCCATACAAGTCGATCAAGGCCGCACCGCGTCTGATCGCTCGCACAACGGCTCCAACGGACGACTCGACGTATCGCCTGCGGATGGCCGCGGCCGATGATCTGCCGGTTAAGGCATTCCGCTTCGTTGGAAAGAACGCGCCGCCGCTGATCGACCTTCACCGTCCGAGCGGCGGGACCATCTCGGTTTCTGAAAACACGCTCGGCCAGCACGAGGACTATCTGATCGCCGTCGACGACGACACCAACGAGACGATCATCCTGGTCGACAAGCCCGAAGAGGGTGAGTGGACCGCCACCTTGCAGGAGGGTTCGTCGCCTCTCAAGGACGCCTCGGACTCTGACGGCCTAGGCGAAGCCGCCGTCAGCGCTGAGGTAACAGGTGATGGAGCGACCCGAACCTTGTCCTGGGAGCTGACGCCGATCGAGGGTCAAACCGTTCGCTTCATCGAAACCGGCGAAGACACTTCGCAGGTCATCACCGAGACGAACGAAGCAACGGGATCCATCGAGTTCACCCCGGCCGTTGGAATGGCAGGGACGAGGACCATCGTTGCCGAGATCGTCCAGAACGGGCTCCCCCGCGAGACCCTCGAGGTTGCGACCTACGAGGCCGAAGAGCGAAACATGCTCCTCGTCCAGCTCGACGGTACGGGAGCCGGGTCGGTGACGAGCGATCCTGCGGGCATCGATTGCGGTCAGACATGCGAGATGGATCTCGCCACCGAGGTCACGCTGACTGCCACCTCGGCTGCCGGTTCTCGCTTCGTTGGATGGAGCGGGTCATGTGGAGGTACAGAGACCTGCACCATCTCGGCCGACGAGTCGACGGCCGTTACAGCCACGTTCGCGAGAGTACATCAAGCCCGTGATCAAGGAGTTGAGCTCCTCGCAAGGCAGCTCCAGGCAAGAGCATCACGATCACGGGTGTCGGTTTCACCGACGCTAGTGCTGTGAAGTTCAATGGCGTGGCGGCCAAGCAGTTCACCGTGGTCTCCGACAAGAAGATCACCGTCGTGGTGCCGAAGAAGGCCAAGAGTGGCTACATTACAGTTACTTCTCCTGGGGGTTCAGCAAAGAGCAAGACGAAGTTCACCGTCATCAAGAAAAGGCGTAGCGCGCTTATCAGGTAACTGCGAACACCGGCCATTCACCCTCTACACCCTTAAGCGCATGCGTTCCCCGAGCTGTGAACGCGATCCCGGAGCCGGCAACTAGCGGCGGCACCGACCCCGAAACGAGAACCTCACCCGGCTCGGCGATGGCCATAACCCTCGCACCGATATGCACCGCGATCCCGCCGAGATCATCACCGCGCATCTCGACCTCGCCGGTATGCAGGCCGGCCCTGATCGAAAGGCCGATCCTCGGCATCGAAGCACTGATCGCTTTGGCACAACGGATGGCTCGTTGCGGCCCATCGAATGTTGCAAGGAGTCCGTCACCGGTCGACTTAACTAGACGTCCGTTGTGTTTGACGATCTCGCCGCGCGAGATCTCATCATGTTGATCGAGCAGTTCCTTCCAACGCGAGTCCCCTACCGAACCAGCTGTCGAGGTCGAATCGACGATGTCCGTGAACAGGATCGTTGCGAGCACACGGTCTGCCTCGCGCTGTGGTCGCGCTCCGGTGAGGAACTCTTCGATCTCATCGTTCAACGCTTGGCGATCGCCGAGGAACGGTGCGTGGTGAAAACCCTCCAGCTCGACCAGCTTGGCCCCCGGGATGTGCTCGGCGAGGTAACGAGCGTTGTCGACGGGCACAGCTAGGTCTTCCTTACGGTGCAGGACGAGTGTCGGGACCCGGATGGAGGGGAGCACCTGACGCACGTCGGTTTTGGCGATCATGTCGTAGAAGGCCGGGAGTGCATCGCGCGACACCGAGTTCCTCATCCAACGCATCGCCCATTCCATGGATTCCTCATCGCCATCGAGCATCAGCATCTGGGCGATCTCGCGAGTTCCCCAGTTCGCCATGATCCATGCGATCTGTTCGTCGCGTTCCTGTTCGTCTTGCCCCCACGGATAGTCGGGTTTGTACACGGTCGTTGGGAACGCACCGTAGAGAACGAGGTGAGAGAAACGGTCGGGGTGCGTAGCGGCGGCAAGCATGCAGAGGGTCGACGATTCGTTGAAGCCGAGCAACGCCGCTTTCTCGACTTCCGCCGCATCCATCACGGTGAGCAGGTCGTCGATGCCCTCTTCGAGGGTCGCGGGTCCAGACAACCTGTCCGAGAGTCCGGCCCCGCGCCGGTCCCACACGATCATCCTGGAGAAAGCGGCCATTCCCTCCGACCACTTGTCGAGGAAGTGGACACCGCCGAGGTGATCGAGGTTCGAGTACCAGATGTTCACGAACATCAGATCTATCGGGCCCTCGCCGCTTACGGCGTAAGCCAGGCTCACCTCACCGTTCTTCGCCCACCGAACCTCGTATGACATACCTAGATGGTCCACCGGGTGGCGAACTTGAGCAAACCGGGCTCTGGATGAGGCAGTATTGAGGCCATGAGCCTTCCTATCCCCGCCCGCGAGCACACCCTCAACGAGCTTCGAACAGTGACCGGTAAGTACACGGCTCTGCTTCGCTCGGAAGCGAAACCGCTCACCAATGCGATCGGGGAATGGAACGTGTCGCAGGTTGCGGCCCACACTTCTCAGATCTTCAACCTCTTCCCCAAGTTGATCGATGGCACCGGCGAGTCCCCGATCCGAGACCACCTCAACATGGGTGCGGAGTGGCAACGTCATGTCGACGCCGACCCCGAACGCGACCTGAAGGTTCTCGCTCAACGCATCGACGACGCCGTCGCGACATTCCTCGACGCAGCAACGCCCGAGATCTGGGAAGAGGACAGGCCCTGGCACGGAGGGCTAAAGGCTCCCGTTTACTCACTCGCCTGCATCATCGTCCAGGAGTCGGCCATCCACGGCCTCGACATCGCGCAAGCTTCAGGCGCGCAATGGGATGTCACACGAGAGCAAGCTCTGCTCTCGATCCAGGGACTCATGCCCATACTTCCGAACTTCCTGAAGGCAGAAACCGCCGAGAGCATGAATGCGACCTTCGAACTTCGGTTGCGACAGGGGCCCACCGTATTCATCACGGTTCAGGATGGCTCGCTGCGGATCGACTCTGAGCGACCGCCCAAGGTCGACGTCGTTATCTCTGCAGACCCCGTTTCCTACCTGTTGGTTGGCTATGGCCGCACAGGACAAGTTGGTCCGATCCTTACCGGCAAGATCATGTCGTGGGGACGCAAGCCGCTGCTAGCACTTCGCTTCGCCAAGCTGTTCCACAGCGCCTAGCCGGCATTAGAGGCCGAGTTCGATCCGCTGATCCTCTGATAGGTAACGAACAGCTTCGCGCATCGTGACACCCGAGGCACGCTTCGTGCGGGGGCCGAGCCACTCGAACACCAATTCCGGTCGCTTCTTAGATGTCTCGCGCAACACCCAACCGATCGCTTTACGGATGAAGAACTCCTTCTCGCCCAGCATGTCGTTCGCATAACGACCGAACCGCTCGAAGTCCCCTGCCCCGCGTCGCAACGGCACTAGCAGCGCCAGCAACGCGCTTCGTCGGATCCAGAAGTCGTCGTCTTTCGCCCATAGATCGAGGGTCTCGTTCACATAGGGGAAGCGTTCGACGATGCTTCCGGTCACCGTCGCGGCCAATGGGTCGACGAGCGCCCAGGTCTTCGATTCCCTGATCATCTGCTCGATCAGGAAGATGTCCTGGGGGCCGAGGTGACCGAGCCGCAGTGAGAGGAGTTCGACGGATGCCATCGCGCCCTCGTGCACGCCGGAATCCCACAAGCCTTCGACGGTCTCGAACAGCTCATCGCGCGACATGTCCGGGTGACCCTTCATGAGCTGGCGAACGGTGATCCTGATGGTCGGCACATCCGTGCCGTAATGCTCGCGCTCGCTCTTTAGGTAGCGCTGCTCCTGTTCCGCACGCTCGGGCGTCCCCCGTCCTTTGAGTTCCGCGAGTAGCCCCCCGGCCCGTGACACTTAGAAGACCGCTATCTCTCGAACGAGATCCCCCTCTTCGAACCGGGAGGCTCGCAGGGGATGCAGATCAAATGTCTGTGATTCCGGCTTGGTTACGAGCTCGGCGATCGCCTTGCCGGCCGCCGGTGAATGCATGATCCCGTGGCCCCCGAACCCTACTGCGAGGTAGAAACCCGGAACCGAAGACTGTCCGACGATCGCGTGGTGATCAGGGGTCTCGGGATACAGACCCGCCCAGCAATGTTTCGGATCGATCGGCATGGACTCGACCGTAGGAAACCTCTTGCCTATGCGTCCGGCAACGTCCTCCAGGAACTTCGGGTCGAGCGAGATGTCGCGGCCCGGTAGATCATTCGGATCGGAGTACGCGATCACGTAGCCGCCCTCCGTTTCGCGTCTAACGAGGACTCCCGTATCGAGATCCACGAGCATCGGGATCAGCTCTCGCCGGTCCTCTTCGATATAAGCCATGTTCCGTCGCACCGGCTCGACAGGGATCGTGACGCCGACTAGCTCCGCTACTTCGGCAGCATCCGAGCCCGCAGCATCTACGACGACCGTGGTCTCGAACCGACCCTCTGTCGTGTCGACGACGAAACCTCCTTCCGATGTGTCGATGGAGGTCACCTCGCTCGTGGTCCGCAGGTCCGCCCCCTCGGCTTTGGCCTCGAGTCGCATAGCGGTCACCACCGACCAGGGGTCGAGGAAACCGTCGCGCGCATGGAACGTCCCTGCGACCAGTCCCTCGGGTCTGACGAGTGGAGCGCGCTCCGCCACTTCTTCGCCACTCAGCCATTCCGTCTCGACACCGAGACTCCGTTGGAGTTCACACGCTTTCTCGAGGCCCTCGGCTGCATCGTGTCGTCCGGTGAATAAGAGGTATCCGGTCTGGTGGAACTCGAGCACGTCGGGCCGGCGCGAGGCGAGGTCTTCCAACTCACCTATCGAGTAAAGAGAGAAAGCGATGTTGATCGCCGTCGTGAATTGGGCTCGAACTCCCCCATTGGCTCGGGACGAGGACCCGAGGCCGAAGCCCGGCTCGCGCTCAAGGACAAGCACGCGATCCACACCGGCCCGGCGCAGTTCGCGTGCACACGACAACCCGATCACCCCACCACCGATGACCGCGACGTCTACCTTGTCGGCCATGTCCTCAGATTACGGGTGTAACAGCGGGGATACCCGGCTTGAACAAAGTAGGAAAACCACTCGTTCCACCCATGCCCTCTCCACTAGAGTGCCCCTAGGTCCGTTGAGAGAGTCAGGAGTCATGAAAATGAAGAGGTTCCTTGCCTTACTGGTCGTCGGGATGCTCACCTTCGCAGCATGCGCCGAGGCCGATCCGGAAGAAGACAGTCCCGATACCAACACCGACGCTGCGGCGAGCGAAGAGCCTGAGGAGGATCCCTGCGCCACCGATAGCCTTCCGCTCTACACGGCGGGCGTCCTCACGGTAGCGACCGACCGGCCCGCGTATCCGCCGTGGTTCGAGGGATCTCCGAAGGACTACTCCGGCTACGAAGGTGAGGTCGCCGCAGAGATCGCGAGCCGACTCGGTCTCGACATCACATGGGTCGTCGAGCCCTTCAACAAGTCGTACGCACCCGGGCAGAAGGACTACGACTTCGACATCAACCAGATCACGATCACTCCGGCCCGCCAGGAAGCCGTGGACTTCTCAGAGCCCTACTTCGAGAACAACCAGGGCATCCTGGTGATGAAGGACTCGCCCGCGGCTTCCGCCACGAGCATCGCCGATCTGAAGACCTCGCAGCTGGGAGCCCAGGTTGGAACGACGTCGCTCGCCTTCATCCAGTCGGTCATCGAACCGGATGTCGAGCCAAAGGTCTTCGACACGACCAACGATGCGAAGTCAGCGCTGGAAGCAGGACAGATCGACGCCTTCGTCACCGACGTCGTCACGACCGTTTACCTGCGTGACTTCGAGATCAAGGGGTCCGAAGTGATCGGTCAGTACCCCGAGCCCGAGTACTTCGGCCTTCTGTTCGAGAAGGGCAACCCCTTGAAGGCGTGTGTCGACGCAGTCGTTCTGGAGATGGATGCAGACGGCACGCTCGATGCGCTGTCCGAAGAGTTCCTTCAGCAGTACCTAGAGATCCCCACCATCGACTAGGTGGCGGTCGGGGGAAGCGGCCCGGCCCGAGGACCCGACGCCCTAGAGGCGTCGAGTCCGGGCCGCGCGTCGCGCATGCTCGGCAATCGTGGGGTCCTTATCTCCACGGCGTCGACGATCGTCTTCTTCTTGATCATCGTCATCGTGATCGCGATGTCGCCCGGCGCCGACATCGTCGGTGAGCGCTTCCTCAAGTGGGAGCACATCAAGACGTCGTTCCAAGGAACGGAGACCTCGCCGGGGGTCTTGAGCGCCTTCATGCTCAACGTCAAGATCTTCATGATCGCCGAGGTCTTCATCCTCGTTATCGCACTGGTCATCGCTCTGGTCAGATCCGTGCCCGGTCCCGTCTTCTTTCCACTGCGCATGGTGGCGATCGCATACACCGACGTCTTCCGCGGGGTCCCGCTGATCCTGGTGCTCTACATGATCGGGTTCGGAGTGCCCGGGCTCGGCCTCGCGTTCTTCTCGGAACAGTCGGACGTCACGTACGGGATAGTCGCGTTGGTACTCGTCTACTCCGCGTACGTCGCCGAGGTCTATCGCGCCGGCATCGACTCTGTACATGACAGTCAGGTGGCCGCGGCACGGTCTCTGGGATTGAGCCGGTGGAAATCGATGCGCTACGTGGTTCTGCCTCAAGCAGTGCGTCGCGTGATCCCGCCGTTGCTCAACGACTTCATCGGCTTGCAGAAGGACACGGCTCTCGTTTCGGTCCTCGGTTCGATCGAGGCCGCGCGTGCCGCACAGATCTATGCCGCCGAACGTTTCAACTATGCGTCGTACGTCGTCGCTGCTGGTCTGTTCATCCTCATCACGATCCCGCTTGCTCGATTCACAGATCGGTTGATCCTGCGAGACCGGCTCAAGCGCCAAGCAGGTACGGCATGACCGAAGCACTTCTCCATATCGAAGGTGTCCACAAGTCCTTCGGTCCGAACGAGGTGCTCAAAGGCATCGACCTCACGATGTCGCCACACGAGGTCATCTGCATGATCGGCGCATCGGGTTCCGGGAAGTCGACCCTTCTCAGGTGCATCAACCGCTTGGAAGAGATCGACCAGGGAACGATCGCGTTCGAGGGACGCAACATCACCACCGAGGATGTCGATCGACTACGCACGAGGATCGGCATCGTGTTCCAGTCCTTCAACCTGTTCCCGCATATGACCGTGATGCGGAATATCACGCTCGGCCCCCAAGAAGCGCTCCAGATGTCGAAACCGGATGCGACCGAGCGCGGGATGGAGCTCCTCGAACGATTCGGTCTCGCCGACAAGCGCGACGAGTATCCGGACCGCCTCTCGGGAGGTCAGCAGCAGAGGGCCGCGATCGTGCGTGCACTCGCGATGCGCCCGCAGATCATGTTGTTGGATGAAGTCACGTCGGCCCTCGATCCCGAGCTCGTGGCCGAGGTCCTCAACGTCATCCGCGAACTCGCGGGTGAAGGCATGACCATGCTGATCGCCACTCACGAGATGGGGTTCGCTAAAGACATCGCCGACCGCGTCTGCTTCCTCGACGCCGGGGTGATCCTCGAACAAGGTCCACCCAGCAAGATCTTCGGAGCCCCTGAGAACGAGCGCACCCGCCAGTTCCTGCAGCGCATCATCGCCGCCGGCCGCTTGTAGGCTCTCGGCTATGGGAGACATAGCGGACGTCTATAGAGAGACCCGGGAGGCCATCTCCTCCTTCGTCTCGGAACTACCCGAAGACAAACTCGAGCTCACCGTTCCCGCGACCCCGAAGTGGACGATCAGAGATGTGATCTCACACCTCACCGGTGACGTCGAACGCACCATCGCGGGTGACTTCCCGATGAACTTCTTCCAGAACTTCGGGGAAGCCGCCGGAGTCGTGGAGCTCAACGAGTGGACCGATGCGATGGTCGCCGCACGCAAGGACCGGTCGTTGACCGAGGTCCTCGAGGAGTGGGAACGTGAGTCCAAGCAGCTCGAAGAGATGATGCGCGACAGCGACAAAGCGCCCGAGGGAGTTCCTTTCATCGCCGGCAACGTGCTGGTCACGGATATCGGTGTCCACCAGCAAGACATCTACGGAGCACTCGGTATCGAGCGTGACCGCGACTCGGCCCCCATAAAGATCGGTTCGTCCGGTTACGTGGTGAGCATGGGCTGGAGGCTCGGCCCCGCCGGGATCCCCCCGCTCCGGTTGGAGATGGGCGAAAAGATCGCTCAGACCAATGACGGCGAGCCCGGAGCCACCGTCAGGGCGCCCCGCTGGGAATTCTTCAGGGCCATGTCGGGGCGCCGGAGCCCCGATCAGGTGCGGACTTACGACTGGGAGGGTGACCCAGAGCCTTATATCCCGTACTTCTACCCGTACGGCATGCGCGAAGAAGCTCTGGTCGAGTAGATCGATGAGCGACCAGTCCGAACAGATCGTCGATCTGATGGGCCAGATCCACGGCGTCCACGCCGGCCATCGTTCCGTGCACGCGAAGGGGAGCTGTTGCCTGGGGACGTTCGTGGCGACGGCGGACGCAGCCAAGCTCTGCGTCGCGGCCCACTTCCAAGGCGACGAGGTCCCTGTGACGGTGCGTTTCTCGAACGGGACGGGGCGGCCCGACCGAGCCGACGGCGCCAAGGACGAGCGCGGCATGGCAGTGAAGTTCCATCTGCCGAATGGAAAGACGACAGACATCGTGTCGCTCACGCTTCCCGCATTCTTCGTGCGCACGCCGGAGGACTTCCTAGAGTTCCTCGGGACGCAGGTGCCCGATCCCGCCACCGGTAAGCCCGACGTGGCCAAGACGATGGCATTCGTGGCCGAGCATCCCGAAGCGCAGAAGGCGATCGGCTTCTTGATGTTGTCCCCGGCCCCCGCGAGCTACGCGAACTGCACGTTCTTCGGCATCCACGCCTTCCGCATGACGGGGCCGGATGACGAGCAGCGTTGGGTGCGCTACCGCTTCGTGCCCGAGGCCGGCGAAGCAACGCTGACCGATCCCGAGACCCGCGCCCTCGGCAGGGACTACCTGCGAGACGACATCGCTTCCCGGTTCGACAACGGCCCCGTCGTCTACGACCTCCTCCTCCAGATCGCCGAGGAGGGCGACGACCCCGACGATCCGACCGAGCCGTGGCCGGAGGAACGTGAGCTCGTCAACGTCGGCCGCCTGACGCTGACCGAATGCGTCCGCGGCTCCGACAGGGACTGCGAACACATGATCTTCGACCCGAACCGCCTGACAGAAGGGATCCAAGCCTCGGCCGACAAGATCCTCGCGGCCCGCTCCCCCGCCTACGGAGTCTCCTACTCAAGAAGAACCTAGTTTCTAGTAAAAGCAGGTGGACTATTTCAACCTGCTTCGCCAAGGAATCCATGCTCCTCGACCAAGGAACCCATGCCCGAACACGACACCGACCTCAGCGACGAACAGAACTACATCGACCATGCCTACGAGTGCTTGGATCAGATGCGCGCGCACGCCGAGGAGTTGCTAGAGAAGGCGAAAACCGATTCGGCCAGTGAGGTCGACAAAGACATCCTTCGCTGGCACTTCCAGGAGCGAGTCTCATCCCTTGCCGATTCCAAGACGCCGCTGATATTCGGTCGCATCGACGAGGAGACCCAGGACACGTACCGGATAGGTCGACGTCACGTTCGTGACGCGAAGGGAGAGGCCCTGGTCGTCGACTGGCGCGCTCGGGTGGCGGCTCCCTTCTACAGGGCAACGATCCAAGACCCGATGGGAGTCAAGCGTCGCCGCCGTTACGTCGTTGAGAGCCGCGAACTGATCGACCTGTTCGACGAGTACTTAGACGATCCGGATTCGGTTCTTGCCACATCGCATGGCGGCGTACCCGATCCGTTGCTCGCCGAGATCGGCCGCGCTCGCACCGGTCAGATGCGCGACATCGTCGCCACGATCCAGGCCGAACAGGACGAGATCATCCGCAAGCCGCTCAAGCAGCTGGTCATCGTGCAAGGAGGGCCGGGTACGGGAAAAACGGCCGTCGGCCTGCACCGCGCAGCGTTCCTTCTTTACGAACACCGGGAGATCCTCGAGAAGGGCAAGGTCCTGATCATCGGGCCGAACCGGCTGTTCCTGTCCTACATCTCGCAAGTTCTTCCGTCGCTCGGGGAAACCGCCGCTTATCAAACGACCATCACGGGTCTGGCGGGGATCCGCTACAGAGCGCGCCGGGAAGACCCGGCCGAAGTTGCGCGCATCAAAGGTGATGCTCGGATGGCCGAGCTCTTGCGAACGGTGTACCTCGACCGCTTACAGCCACCGGTCGAAGACGTGCGCGCATCATTCTCCGGGTTCCTGATGCGAGTTCCTCGAGAACTCATAGCTCGCTTGATGGACACCGAAACCGCGGCTAAGCACTCGCTCAAGGAGGCGCGCGACAGATTCATCAACGGCGTCGAGCGTTATCTGCTCGATACGTATGAGATCGACATCGGAGCCGTCGGCCCCGACCCCGAGGAGTTCGTCGCCGCGGCCCTCCGGAAGAGCGACCTCGAGAAACAACTTGCGAAGATCTGGCCGAAGGCCGGCCCTGAAGCTCTCGTTCGAAAGATCCTCACGAACAAGATCGCGTCGGAATCCGGGCCGCTGGAACCGGAGGAGGCGAAGGCACTCCGCTACCGCTCCGCTCGCGACCTGAAGGAAGGCGGCTGGTCGAACTCTGACATCGCGCTCCTCGACGAAGCTGAGTGGCTGATCAACGGCGTCAGCCAGCGCTTCGGCCACACCATCGTGGACGAGGCGCAGGATCTCTCGGCGATGGAGTTCCGCATGGTTGCTCGCCGCACGCGCGATCTCTCGCTCACTGTCTTGGGTGACCTTGCCCAGGCAACCACTCCCGCGAGCCAGACCCGCTGGGAGGAAGCGCTCGAACACCTCGGCGCGACCGCAGATGCGGAGATCGACGAGCTGTCGATGGGCTACCGCGTACCGCAGCCGGTTATGGACTTCGCCAACCGCTTGTTGCCGATAGCCGCTCCCGGGGTAAAACCGTCCCGATCGGTAAGACCGGGGGCCGAGCCGCCTCGCCTCCTCCAGAGTTCGGACGGCTTCTTGCTATCAGACGTGGAAGAAGAGGTGCGAGCACTGTCCAAGCTCTGGCAGTCGATCGGGGTTATCTGTCCCGAACTTCTGATCGACCAGCTCCGGAAGATCTTCAGTGAGTCCGAGCTGGCCTTCTCGACCTGGGAGAGCGAAGACCTGGACGAGCCCATCGTCCTGCTCCCACCGGCCGCTTCCAAGGGGCTCGAATTCGACGCGGTCGTCGTGATCGAACCCAAACTCATCATGGAAGAGGACACCGGAGCCCGCCGGCTATACGTCGCCCTGACTCGCGCCGTCCAGCACCTCAGCGTCGTCCACGAACTCCCCCTGCCGGAAGCGCTCCGGGACTGACCACAGGTGTGACGCACCTCACAACGTGGAGGTAAGTCCGCTCCTAGTTTCGCCTCGTTGTCCGACGACAAGGAGGCGAAGAGATGTCACGATCCGAACTCGAAGCCAAGCTTCAGGAATTCGACGAGCTACAGCACTCGCTGACTCAAGAAGAGTTCGTCGCAAGGTTCAAGGCCGAGGTCCAGCCGCTCCTCGAGAAAGAGATGCTGGCCCACGGAGCCCACGAACCCGATTGGGAGCCGCTCGAGCTAGTGGTTCCGTTCGAAGAGTGCACGGCCTTCATGTTCATGGGCTACGAGGACGAGATCCGTATCTATAAACACGGCCACACTCGCAAGTGCCTCTACCTCGATCCGATGGGCAACGCCTACGAGAGAGCCGCAGCCGGATGGCGGCTGATCGATCGAGACGCTGCGGTGGAGGAAGCGTTCGACGGGCTCGAAGCTTTCGGCTTCACCCGAACGACCCCGTTCACCAAAGAGACGGTTGCCAAGCGACACAAGATCATCGAGCGTGAGACCGGGATAAAACTCTTCTCGATCGGAGGCCCGGCCGGCCCGCTCACGCCCCCAATGCTCAGGCTCCCTCCAGCTTGAATGTTTGAGGCCACTTCGCCCGAGTAACGTTGGCTGCCGGCTCGGAAGAAGGCTGCATAACTGGCGAAACTGGGGCAACCAAACAGCACCCGCCAGAACAGACCTTGTTTCTGTGCGTGTCCGAGCGTTGTAATTGAGAAATGCTTTCCTGGTCGCGCCTCTTTGGTGTGCTGGTCCTATCCGTCACATTGGCGGCCGGCAGCCTCGCAAGTGCCGAGCCCTCCGACCGCAGGCATCAAGATCAAGAACCCTCGGCTCGTTCCCTTATCCCGGACAGTGGGTTTAGAAGTGAGCGCGCCACCGCGTTCTCCAGGCAGGTCGGTGCCTACATAGCCACGGATCATCTGTTGGTCATGCCATCTTCTTCTGCATCGGCTCGAGACTTCGATAGCGCACTGACCCGTTCGAGAGCCTCGATCGTAGGTGGGATCCACAAGTCGGGTATCGCGCTGGTGCATGTCGAAACCGGATCGCCCAAGGAGATACTGAGGGCCGCGAGACAACTAGCTCGCGATCCCGCGATTGAGATCGCGGTGCCGGACGTCCTCTTGGAGCCCACGCGCGTTCCTCTTCCTATGGATCCCGACCCCTTCCCCCTCCAACCCGAGGCATGGACGTGGGAGACGAAGCCGACGGGCGGGAATTGGTACCTCGAGGCCGTACGTGCGCCCCAAGCTTGGAACCTCATAGACCAGCTTTCCCGAGCGCAGCAGACCACGGCAGCAGTAGGTGTGATCGACAGCGGGTTCGAGGTGGGTCATCCGGAATTCGCAGATCCGACGTCGCCCAAGCTGACGCTCGAGACACTCGGCGGTGATAATCCCAACCCGTCAGACGCGAAGGGTCGCCAGCACGGAACCGGGGTTGCAGGCATCATCGCCGCCCGATGGGGCAACGGCGTGGGTCTCGACGGCGTGGCACCCGCACTCGATGATCTCGGTGGGGTTGTCGGTCTTCCATTAGGTAAGACGTCGAGCATCCCGGGTGCGCCGTCGGACGCTGTCTTCGTCGGACGCTTCATCGATGACTTCAACCGATTCAGTAAGAAGCATCAGGAACTCTCGGTATTCAATGCGAGCCTCGGCTTCGGATTCGACGAGTGCCGTCCAGATAGGACGCTCCCGTGGCTGGCGGCAGGCATCTCGGGAAGACAACGCCACGGCAGTGAGCTTCGCTTGAGCAAACGAAATCGTTTCGCCCGCGACCTCGCGAATTCGCTCGGCAGACTGATCGAAGAAGCTATGCCCGATCTCCCTCGTAAAGGAACCGATGCGTATCAGACCGACCGATCGAGCGATCTTCTGATCGCTGCAGCCGGGAACCACAGCGACCTGGACGGCGACACCTATCCCCTTGACAACGCCAAGTGCAAGATGGATCTGAACGACGACGGCGTCAGGGGCGGAGCGGGAGATAACCCAGGACCGATCGATATCCCTGCGAAGTGGGGAACGCCGATGTGCAATGCTTCCCGCTTCCACGCCGAAACGTCGATCCTCTGCGTAGAAGCGACCAGCAACCTACCGGGCTTTGCGCGAGCGAACTTCTCGGATGGCAAGGGAGACATCTCTGCACCGGGCGAGGGCTTTGCCCTCCTCTCAGCGAAGCCAGAGGGCTACACCTACCGGGACCGAAAGGGCAAACGCCCAGACGGCCACGACGGAACGTCTTACGCATCGCCGCTTGTCGCTGGGATCGCGGGATGGACGGATGCGTTCAACAACCGTTCTGAATGGTTCATGCGCCCAGAGCGCCTTTACACAGTTCCGATGCTGAGAGACGACCTCCTGGATGGAGCTCTGCCCGCAACACAATCCCGCGCTCCCATGGTCGACTTCTTTGGCACGCTTCTCGTCTCCGCTGTGGGAGAAACGCTGAGGAACGAACTCGTCGATGTAGACGATGGATCGCTGTTCGACGGCAACGCAAGGATCGATCACGACGACGAAGACAACGACGGCAACAAGACCGAGACGTATCCGATCGAGACCTATGCGACATCGGATGGGGTACGTGGGGATGGCGTGGTCTCCATGAAGGACTTCAGAGCCTTCCGCGACGCACTGCTGCGGACCTCGGTCAAAGACGGCACGCTCGCTGAATCCAATGTTGCCCTCGACGGAGAAACGTGGAATCCGAGGAATGACCTGAACCTCGATGGATGCGTCAACCTTGTTGGCGTCACTCCATCGCATCCGCCTCCCGCTCTGCCCGCGCCACAATGCGCGACGTCGAACGGCGATGAGAAGTTCGCACGTTTCGACTTCGATGGGGACGCAGAACTCAGTGGACTGTCGCTGTCTTCGTCCTTCACCGCGTTAGGCGACTATCTCCTGTTGACCCAAGCACTGACCGGGGTCTCATCGGTTCACGATTGCGCGCCAAGCAGTGTGGTGATCGGCTGCCAACAGGCCCCCGATCTTCTAAGCAACGCCTCATACGACACCGCGTCGACGGATGACTACATCAACATGCTCGCGTCGGCAGACCTGCATGTCGATGTTCCCAGCGATCCGACCGGACAGATGGAGTACCTCGAGCTAACGGTCGGCACCAACACGCTTAGCAACTCCTTCGTAACCTTGATGGTCGTGCACATTCACCCGGTGGGCGGGCACCTGATCGCTACGGTTCCCGTGTTCCCGACGCACCAGTTGGAGATCCATCTCCGAGGGATCCCCGAGCCAGGATCGACCGTCCCGGACCCCTTCAACCTTCAGATCAAAATGGCTGCACCGGATTGGGGCGGGGACCTAGACATCGAGCTCTGATAGGCGCGGCCCTCGGGGCCGCAGCAACCCAAGTACAGGAACGGGTAGGTTTATGGCGAAATCTGGGCATATCGGCTATGAAGCCGCCCCCCGTAAGCCGATCTGAGGAGCCCGATACCGATGAGGACCGTTTTGCGCAAGCCGTTGCTCGCCGTCTTTCTGATGATGGCGGTGGTCGCCGGCTCTGGAGTGGCTCAGGGTCATGCCGAACGCGAGGCCTTCTTCCCCGACGGGACCGGCACGGTGCCGAAGTACCGGCCGATGATCGCCAAGCCGAACCTAGTGGTCTGTAAGAAGAAGAGCCGCGCCAAGATCAAGAAGATCAAGGACACGCAACTCCGCAAAGACAACCTCAAACTGCTGAAGACCTGCAGGTTCCGCAACATCCAAGACGCTGTCAACCATGTGAGCAAGAAGGGCACGACGATCTACCTGCTGCCCGGCACGTACCGCGAGAAGCCCACCCGCGCGAAGCCCGAGTGCGCCGAAGCCTTGGAGCAATCAGGTGAGGAACAAGGCGCTCCGATCCTTAGCTACGAGCAACAGATCACCTGTCCGCACGCGCAGAACCTGATCGGGATCTTCGGTGACATCACACCGGGCGACGAGGAGCGTGTATGCAACGCTCCACAGTGCAACCTTCAGCTAGAGGGAACGGGCGAGAAGCCCACCGATGTTCTGATCACCGGAGGCTTCAACGAGGAAGGTCAGTTCACGAAGCTCAACGGCATCCGCGCCGATAGAGCAGACGGCGCCTACTTCCGCAACTTCACGATCGAGCTGTTCGAGTTCAATGCCCTATACGTTCTCGAGACGGATGGGTTCGTGATCGACAAGGTCACGGCTCGTTACAACGACGAGTACGGGTTCCTCACGTTCGCCGTCGACCATGGCGTCTACAAGAACTGCGACGGCTACAACAATGGGGACTCGCTCATTTATCCGGGCTCCGCCTCCGACGTGAACTCCGAAAGCACCGACTACACACAGAAGGAACGCTGGGCGATCGAAGTCTTCAACTGCAAGAGTCACCACAGCGCGCTCGGCTACTCGGGCACTGCGGGAAACTCCGTATACGTGCACGACAACGAGTTCTACGAGAACCAGACGGGGTTGACGACAGACTCGATCTTCGCCGGCCACCCTGGCCTGCCGCAGGACCACGCGTGGTTCACGAACAACAAGATCTATTCGAACAACCACAACTACGTCGAGGAGTTCGTGCACTCGGGCATCTGCGATGCACCGCCTGCAGAGCGCGGTTACAAGCCCCCGAAGGGCGAGCCGGTGTGGTCGGGAACAGTCTGTCCGGTCGTTCCGGCCCCCGTGGGGGCCGGACTCGTGATCGCCGGAGGTAACTGGAACCTCATCGAGGAGAACCAGGTCTGGGACAACTGGCGCGCCGGCTTCATGCTGTTCAGCGTCCCCGCCGCGATCCGTGAGGAGTACGACCCCGCGAAGGCGTACGACACATCTCACAACAACATGTACTTCCGCAACTTCCTCGGTCTGACGCCCGGGCAAGTGGTCGATCTGAACGGCACGGACTTCTGGTGGGACGACCAAGGCGGCGGCAACTGCTGGCAGGAAAACGTCGGCCCCGAAGAGACGGTCACGTCGAACACCGTTTATCCGGGGGGCCTGCCGGACTGCGACAGCGGCGGTTCGTTCGGGCTGCCCAACAATCCGCAGAAGTCGGCACTCATCGCTGCATGCGCGACGTACGACCGCGACGACCCGGAACTTCGAGATCCACCGGGCTGCGACTTCTTCGACACACCGCCGGAGCCGTAGACGCAGCTAGGTGCGGAGGTGGAATAACCAGTAAGCGTCCTGGTTCGACTCCGGCGCGCCTTGCTCGTCCGGCCACGTTCCCCCGGCCCGGATGAAGTAGTGGCGATCGGTCTCCACGACCGTGAAGATCACGTTCCACGCGACCACTTCGCCGTCGACTACCCGCGGCTCTAGTACGAAGGGCAACGACTCGGATCCACCCGTGGGGCCGGTGATCTCGTCGCCGCGCTCCGGCCACGCCTCTATAGAGAAGCTCGTGGGTTCGGTGGTCTTGAAGATCCGGATCACCAGACGGTCCTGCGGATCGACTCGGTCCCTGTTCGGGAAATCCCAGACTCTGTCCTCGCATTCGCTGAGAGCGTTCCCGTCATCGACCTGAGTCACCCAGCAGTACTGCAGCAGTTGGCCCTTCTGAACACTTTCGCCGGCGTGGCGAAGGACAGTTCTGGGGGGCCGGTGGTCGTGAGCGGCCGTCACCGTGGGCAGGAGAAGCAACAGACACATCGGGAACAAGGAGCGCCGGCCCAGGACCATGCTTCTAGCCTATCCCCGAGGAAGGAATAGGGGCATCTAGGGCGAACTGGGACAAGCCGCCGTAGTTGGTCTCTTCGCGGGACTCAGCACGGCCCCGTTTCCAGGAGGTCTATAGGTGAAGCGCGTCTCCCTTCTCGTCGCACCACTCATCATCGCTTCGGGCGCCGTGCCTGCCGCCGGCGCCCAGCTGGCTCCGATCGCTCCTCTTCCCTTAACGGCGCCTAGGGAAGCCTCCCCGGTCGTTCTAAACGGCCTCGATCTCCCCGAGCTCTCTGCCCCCGCCCCCGTGCCGGTGCGTGTCCTGGAAACCGATGAGCAGAATGCCCAAGAGGTCACTCCCCCGGGTTCGAGCACGGACGGTGCGAACGTCGCTGTGGATTCACTGGCTGTTTTCAGCGTTGATGACGACGGCTCGTTCCGAGAGATCCCTTCGCAGGTAGACGAGCGTTTCTGGCGCTACCTCGCCAACTTCGGTGGGGAGAACGGTCCCTACTCTGGGTACGATCCGGAGCTCACCTACGTCTTCGACGAAGAGGTCTATCGCAAGCAGGCCGGACGCTGCTACGCGAAGTATCCCGAGGGCGAGCCGATCACGACACCAGACAACGTTCCAGGTTTCGATGACGACGACGAGCTCGTGTTCATGGCGCGCGACGCTGGGGGCCGGGCAGCCGTCGGAGCCACTCCTGTCGATGGGGTGACGCCGTACGAAGTTGCGATCAAGGATCCGGTCACTGAGTTGGTCAGCTACGTCTATGTGGTTTCGGTTGAAGGCATCGAGCACAACTTCGGCGAGGGTTACGTCTCCTATGAGCGCGACGAGTTCGGCGACCGCTTCACGTCGGTCCGTGGTGGTCAAGGCATCCCCGAGGGCCCGATCTGTGACGGCCCCGACGGCGATGATGACGAGCTAACGGATGAGGGTCCGGCCCCCACGCGCAACGGCGCTCGTCGCCCACGCGACTGGGCCACGTTCACGAGCGACACCTACACATTTCACTGGGCGGGCCGTTGGGTAGCCGACGAGATCCACCTCGCCACCGAAGAGGGTTACGGCCCCGACCTGATCGACCAATGGAAGGGTCGTGCGTTCCAGCAGACGAGGGAGCAAGCAGTGTCGATCGGCTTCATCGGCGACAAAGCTTGGGAAGAGTCGAGCGTTACCTTGGGTGAGCGTTCCGGCCCGATCCGTGTGATGCGCGAGACGTGGGGCGCCAAGTCAGGTACGAACGTGACCCGTCTCTACATGCTCTACGACCAGATCTTCTACGACATCTTCTACCTGCGGGTGCACCCGATCCCACCCGACGGCATCTACTCGATGTGGGACAACAACCAAGGCGCGATCACTCGCTTCTACAGCCCTGTGACTGCCGCAGAAGGTGTGCCTGTCGATGGCGTCAACGACGAGAAAGTCGGAAACGTCGACATCGGCGAGGGAACGCCCGCCGAATCTCATTACGACATCGCCGATCCGACCTTGCAGGCCTTCTCACCCGTCGGTTTCTGGGAGCAACTCGCAGGGCCGAGCGGCTCGATCGTCTACTACACGGCCGAGACCCGTCCCGGCCCCGGAGTCCTTACCTCTTACTACCGTGACGACGCGAACTTCGACGACGGTAGCGGAAGCGATCCGGTCGGTGCCCAGGGTTCCTTCGGTGCGCACGGGATCCACTTCTACGCAACCGGTGACACCGACAACAAGCCGTTCGGTTTCCCGTTCAGCGAGATGGGCGTACAGCAAGCGCAGTACATGGTTCCGGGTCAGATGGGCAATGTCGGTGAGGCTTACGCCACGACGGAGCGTTTCCCGCTTGAGATCACGACGGTCTACGGCCCCTGATGCGTCGCGTAGCTCTTGGACTCGCGTTCGGCATGGTGCTCGCGGGTGTTCCCGCGTTCGCATCCGAAACCCAAGAACGCGTCTTCTCTGCGACGACCATCACCGGAAGCTCTGGGGCGTCGCTGGATTCGATCTCACTGTCACCTGACGGCAAGCTGTACGTGTTGGGGAGCAAGGGATCGGGGACCGCTCTCTGGCGTCTCGATGCTGCCGAGACCGAGCTGGCCCCGGGTGGTCTGATGTCCAACCTTCCGGCCGGAGCTCCGGGTGGGATCACGGTCGACACGGCCGGCTACCCACACGTCGCTCAGAACAACCAGGTCGGTACGGTCGTGCGTCGTTCGATCGACGAAGGAACGACGTGGGATCGCGGCACGCCGATAGCCACACCCGGAAAGACGAGGTCACTCGCATCCGGTCGCTTTAACTCGATCGTCGAAGGCAGCACGCTCTACTCGGTCAACGTCGTCCGCAACAATGGCTTTCTATCGCGGTCGACCGATGGCGGCCTGACCTGGGATCTTCATCAGGTTCTCTTCAACAGTTGTGCGCCGTGCGCTGACTCGGTGAGCAACGTTGTAGTAACTCCTGAAGGAGATATCCGCGTGGTTTGGGTAACGGCGGGTGGGGGTCTAGCCGTCCGCTACTCCACCACGGGCGACGGAGTGATCGGCGGTCAGGGCACAGCGTCGTCGACAGCCGGCTACGCCGGATACCCATCGCTCGCAACTGACTCGGACGGGTACCTGTACGCCTCGTACCTTGCAGCCGACGGCTCGCCCGGTGTGTGGAGCATGCGACCCGACGGGCCCTCCGAATGGGATAGTTGGCGTCTCCATGGCGTGGTCGCTCGTACTCCACGGGTGGCAGTCGGACACGAATCAGTTGCGATCACCTGGCTTCAGCTCAACTCCGAGGGTGACTGGGACCTGATGTTCACGACGGGCCCAAGCCTTGATGACCTTGAGGATCCTTCGAAAGTCGAGACGGTTGCTTCCGACACGGAAGCCGATCCACTTCCCGACGTCGCGATTACGACCGACAGTTCGAACATCTACCGGATCGTCTACGAGAAGGTGGGCACCGCGGGGACTGAACTCCGCTACGTTTCAGTCACTCCCTAGCCAACCTGTGAGCTTCTTCACACCCAGACGAGGGATCGCCATCTAGTTTCGTTGGATGGCGGCCAAGAAGAACGCGAACATCACGCTGGGTACTTTCCTAACGAAGCGATGGCTCCCGGCGATCAAGCCCACCATCAGAGAAGCGACACAGCTCAACTACAGCGTGCACGTAAGGCATCACATCGTTCCGTATCTCGGCCGCTCCCGCCTGAATTCGATCACCGGCGAGAAGCTCAACGACCTGTACGCCACACTCGCGATCGAGGGGCTAGCGAAGGGCAACGGGGGCCTGGCTCCCGCGACGATCCGGCGAGTGCACACGACACTGCATCGTGTCTTCAAAGATGCGATCCGGTGGGGTTACCTAGAGTCGAATCCCTGCCATGCTGCCGATCCCCCGAAACTGAGGGCGAGCGCCCAGCCGGAGATGAAGACCTGGACAGCGGTGGAGTTGGCAACCTTTCTGTCCGCGATCAAGGAGCACGAGTGGTACGAGGTCTATCACCTGATCGCGATGACAGGTTTGCGGCGGGGCGAAGCGTTGGGCCTGCGCTGGTCTGATGTCGACCTCGAGCGTGGCGATCTCGCCGTCCGTCAAACACTTCTCCAGCTGCCACATGGCCTGAAGTTCTCAACTCCTAAGACAGCTCGCAGCGCCCGTGTAGTAGCTCTCGATCCCCGGACAGTCTCGATCCTCAGGTCACTACGCGACTCCCGGCTAAACAAGTCGGGTCTAGTGTTCGAGCAGAAGAATGGACGACCTCTACATCCCTCCGAGGTAACGAAACACTTCAAGACGCTTGCTAAGCAGGCGGGTGTACCGAGGATCCGGTTGCACGACCTGCGCCACACCCATGCGACCCTGGCGCTCCAGGCAGACGTTCACCCGAAGATCGTGTCGGAACGGCTAGGCCACTCGACGATTGCATTCACGCTCGACGTCTACAGCCACGCCATCCCGCACATGCAAACGGAGGCCGCAGCTGCGATAGCGACTCTCATCGATCAATCGCTGGGCTAGGCCGGAAACAAAGTGAAGCCCACTGAGTCTGCAGCACGCCTGAGACGCTCGTCCCACGCAGCGAAAGTGGTCGTCTCAAGATCCTTACCCGCGAACTGCAAAGCAGATGCGAGATGGATCGCATCACTACCGCGGAGTCGCATGGTTGCCAAGATTTCGATAGCTCTATTACAAACAGTTCTGTCAGCCTCAACGACTAGAACGCCATTCCAAAGTTTCGACAGATTCCTTAGAGCGGATCCCAGATCGGCATCCCTCAAAACGCCTTCGTGCGCTGAACGACGGACCGCAGAATGACACTCAACGACTCCGATACGTGAAGACGCCGCGATCTCAACCGAGGCGATCAAGCGGCGAACATCCTCGTCGCCTTTCTCCCCAAGGGCGACCTTCGCCAGAGCACTGGAGTCGAAGTAACCGTTCATCGCCTGTCCTCGGAGATGTAGTCGGCGATCGAGAACCCCGGAGGAACGTTGACCGGCTCCAGGTCGAGAGGTCCCGTCTTCCCCGACCAGGTCGCGCGGCCATCCATCAACATCTCCCGGATGTGCTGAGGGAGACCCACGGGGCAAAGAATGGCCACTGGCTTCCCTCGATCGGTGATGGTTACGATCTCACCAGCCCGCACTCGGCGGAGGTACTCGCTGAGCCGATCCTTCAGTTCCTTCACACCAACCTCCATGTGGCCACTATGCGACTCTAAGTAGCCATCTTGCAATAATCATACGGATATATCAAGCTAGGAGTATGACGGTAGGGGGAGACATGATTCGCGAGGCCCGCTACAGGGCGGGGCTCTCGCAGGAGGACCTTGCTCAGAGGCTAGGGACCTCTCAGCCGGTCATTGCTAGATGGGAGACGAATCGCCGCAGCCCCATGTTGACTGATGTCATCAAGTCGATCAGAGCGTGCGGTCAGCAACTCAACCTGAGCCTGGAGTCACGCGACACTGACCACGAGGGCCTGATCTTGCGAACAGCCCGCGAGACGCCGGAACAACGACTGATGGACCTCGAGGGGGCCCAGCATTTCTCAGGGCCGCTTCGAGGCGTGCTCGCGCCGTCACCAGATCCAGCGCCGAAACTTCATGTCATTGACCTCATCCGAGAGCTGCATTCGCATCGAGTTAGGTACGTGCTCATCGGAATGGTGGCGGCCAAGATCCACTGCAGCCCATATGTGACTGACGATCTAGATATCTGTCCCTCGTTCGAAAAAGAGAATCTCTACCGGCTATGGACTCTCTTGGGGGGCATAGCTGAGAACGATCTCCCTGAGTTCGCGGACGCCAATGAACCAACCCGGATCCGAACGACATTAGGGGACATGAAGATCGTTCCTCGTCCGGCAGCCAGTCGCGGCTACGGGCACCTACTCCGAGGATCCGCTCAATTCATGGTCGGGGACATACCAGTCCGAGTTGCTGGGCTCCGCGAAATAATTGCCTCCAAGCAGACCCTCAACCGCTCGTCGGATCGGGTGCATCTGATCGCCCTCCGACTGATCCGACAGATGCAAGAAACCGGTGAGCTGGAGCTATCGAGGCAATGAAGCACAACAATCGGGCACTCACCCGGCTTTCGAAGGCGACTCGTCATCCTTCCATGCCGGCTCGGCCGATCCGTGTAGGACCACAGGGTCCATATCTGCTCCATTTGGCCAAGCGATCGTGCCGTCCTGCACGCTGACTTGGCGAAAGAGTTCCGGATCATCCCGCAGCGGCTGAAAGACTGGCCCGCGCAATAGATCGCCCAGGTCGACCTCCCTTTCTGAGCCATCGGTAAACCAAATCCTCAGCACGAAGCCTTCAAGAGGAACGACCTTGGTTACGTGAACGAGAGGTGGAATCTTTTTCATGGCAACGGCGCAATCTTATCAAGAGGTTCTGCCGCTCTCGCCTTGTGCCAGTTAGCCAGAAGCTCAATTCGATGCAATTGCGCCCACTCTTGCACTAGACGAAGCGCCCGCAACGGAAATCCACGCTCCATCGGTTTCAGCGTGTCAAGTCGGATTCGGACCAGATGCTCTCCGTACTCCGCGTGAAAATGGGGCGGGTTGTGATCATTGTGGTACAGCCAGATCACGATGCCGTAGAACTCACTAATCCTGGGCATCCCTCCACGGTATTCACAGCATGCGACAGACTTCAGCTGTCCATGTGGCGATTACGTTAGAGAGCTGCCCAGATGGAATCCCATTCGCGACCTCTTGTAATTGCCGCGATTTTGTTGCTGGTGGATTGGTTAGCGAAACCTGTTTGCGCTCGTTCTAGATCAGGGTAGGGGCGCGGATATAGCGGATCGCCCACTGCCGGGGACAGAAAATGTCTCACGGGCTCAATAGGTTGGGCCCATGAATGAGCGAGAACGCGGTTACGAGATCGTGTACCAGGAAGCTCTCCGAGCGATCTCTGACCAACAAGACGTCCTGGACTCGATCCAATCGCGAACCGGAGTGGTCGCCTCTGCCGCTGCCATTGTTCTCTCCCTGACCTCCCAAAGAGCGCTGGGGCTCGGGCTCTCTGTACCCCTATGGGTCGCCTTAGGCGCCTTCCTCCTCCTTGCTTCCCTGGCCGGTTATGTCCTGTGGCCTCGGCGGCGGTGGCGTTTTCATTTCGGTGTCGAACGGCTGCACGCTGAGTACGTGGAGAACGTTCAGCCTCTCACTCCCGGTTTGATGATGAGGGATCTAGCCCTCCACCTCGACCGATACTTTCGACTCAATGCGCGAGCAATAGATCGAATCTCGAAAGCGTTCGCTGGATCTCTCCTGGCACTCATGGTTCAGGCCATGGCTTTCTCGTATGATGTCTTTGGAGGTATGTGATGTCATCTGATCAAGAACAGACCCCATCCGCTGAACCACAAACAACACCCGGCGAGCCACTGCGGCCCGATCCTGGGTATCCAGAGACTAGGGGTGGCACGAGAGACGTAGAGACCAAAACCGCCTCCGAAGGCTCGAAGTAGCTCTCCTCGCTTCAAGACCTTGGCTGACCCACTATCCCGTTCTTGCATCCCATGACATGCGTCGTGATCCTAGGGCGCAAGACACATGGAATCCCAGAGACAGTGAGTTTTCCGCTCTATAGCGAATGATTCGAATCGCAACAGCGCGCGCGATGGCCGTGCGATTACTCCTCGCGGAACTCTTCGTCCTTGAGCACAGGCCCTATCAAGTCATTCCTGAGCGCTCGACGTTTCCGTCAGCCGAGGCTCTGACGGTGAGGAACCACGCAGAACGGGGGCCGGTTGTCCGGCCCCCGTTCTGCTTTGGAACTGACCTAGCTCTAAGGAGAAGCAGGACCCAACAGCTCGAAGAGCACGTCCATGTCGTGGCCCCCGAACCCGTAGGCGTACACGTACTTGGTTCCCAGTGGGAGCTCTCCTACTTCTGGCCCAGATGCGGCAGCCCCGCCCAGATCCACACAAGAAGCGTCGTAGAACACCGCGTCGATGTCCTCGGCGAACCCGATCGCAATAGCGGCGTCACTGGACAGTTTGTAGCTGGTCGCCGAAACAGTGCTTGGCACCTCGAATACCCATCCATCGACACCTTGCGTGCCGAGGGGTGGCTCGGCCGGGATAGAGCAGGTCTCCGTGAACTCCGTGCCCGTGATCGCGCCGGTCGTGTTGCTCGAGGCGACGTACCCGTTGTCCGAGTACACGACAACTTCCTCGACCGGAGGCTCGTCGCCGGGAGTGCCGCCGCCCTCAACCGTGCCCACTGGCTCCGGAAGGCCCTCTGGGAAGGTTCCGGCATCCGCACGGCGAGCGTTGTACAGAACCAGCGCGAAGTCCTGGTCGGTCAAGCTCGCGTTGCCCGGAACTCCGTTGCCGGGAAGATCCACGGCGTCTACCTTCACGCGGTAAGACGAGGCTGACGGCGACTGTAGGAAGACGCTCTCGGCGTTGTTGAGATCGTCACGATTTGCTTGCGCAACCGACCACCCGTTAGCGAAGTCATTGCCGAACCAGAACGTCCCGTCGTTGGCCTGCACCGTGAGATCGAGATCGTTCACAAGTGCCTTGGTCCCGCCGGGGAGACCAGCAGGATCCGTCCACACCAGCGATGCCTTCATGGGCTTCGAAGGATCGGCCGGTACGACGTCGAGGCTGAACGAGTCGCCAACGCCCTCGAGGATCTCGCTCTGGTCGATCATGACTCTCTCGGTCGTCTGGTGGAACAGGCGACCGAGGTGGATGCGGCCCCAGCCTTCGTTGTTGTTCGGGATGTCCGGCACTCCCATGTCGTAAGCGGAGTTGATGATCAGAGCCTTGTCCATCGCCGGAGAGGGATCAGCGTCGTCGTTGTTGATACGCCACCACTCATGGATCAGAGCAACAGTTCCGGTTACGTGAGGAGCGGCCATCGAAGTACCCGAACACGTCGTGTAGAACGGCAGCCAAGTACCCACGCCACCGTCGCAGGTGTCACCTGTGAGCGAGTTCGCCGAGACGATCGTGGAGCCGGGGGCCGCCACCGTTGGAAGGATGCGACCGTCAACAGCGGGGCCGCGGCTCGAGCTACCGGAGAGTGTGTCGATCCCTCCCGTCGCACGTGCGCTCAGGCTGTTGCCGACCGAGATGATGTTCTTAGCTTCCTTCGGCGAAGTGATCGTCTGAGGTGATCCGCTGACCGCACCGTTGCCGGAGGAGAACACCAACGTGATCGGCTGGTCGAAAGGTGAGTCTGCGTCTGCATCGCGCACGAGCTCGTCAAGCAGAGCCGCGTTAGCGATGTAGCCGACGCCCGTGCCTTCACCGCTGTGCCACGACGCGTTCCAAGTGACCGCCCCCTCGCCCACAGCGTCCTTCGCGTAGCGTCGCAACTCGACCGGGTCCGAGACATCGCCCGTCTGGAGCGCGATCGTCGGTTGATCGATCAGCGTTGCTCCCGGCGCGATACCCATCCCGTAAAGGAAGCCTCCCGCGTCTGTGATCCTCCCAGCACCGGGGAGAGACACGGCGATGCCCGCCGCGATGCCCGCCACGTGCGTGCCGTGACCGCCGGAAGGACGGTTCCCGCCGACGCCGTAATCGAAGCGTTTCGCAACTCGCCCGCTGAACTCTGGATGTGTTGCATCGATGCCATCGTCGTTGATCGAGATCGTCACTCCACTGCCGTCGAGGCCGATCGCATCGAGGAACGGCTCGTACCCCAGCTGTGGCGCATTTCCAACCACGTTGCCTGCCGCGATCTGCGCGCTGCTCTCGTCTTCCGCCACAAGGCCCGTCGAAGCCGGTCCGACGTAAAGGACGGCCGGGTCGAGCGCTGCGGCCTTCAAGGCCCGAGGCGTCGCGGGAAGCTCGATCGCTTCGAGGAGGCCATCACCGGTGAACTCGTACGAATCGAACAGCGCGCCGGTGAACGAGTCCCATTCGATGGACGAAGCGTGAGCGATAACCGTGAGGCGCTTGCCGGGGCCAAGACGCAGCGAGTGGTCGATCTTGGCCGCGGGGCGAACCGCAGTGATCGACTCGATGGATCCCCGAGACCCCAGTGCACGGGCCTGGCCCGGCTCGACCCACGCCACGTAGGTGTCATCGCCCGCGTAATGGACGGAGTCGATCCCCACCCTGTCGAGGAAGTTGCGGTCGCCGGGGGTGATCTTGTGGTCGAAGGAGACCCGGAACCAACCTGCTTTCGTCACGGCGCCCGCCCCGGCGGGCAGGATCCCCACCACCAGAGCCGCCACCAGGAGCGCCTTTGCTACCCGCTGAGTCTTCAACCCTCGTCCCCTTTCCACCCATTACCTATAGAAAGCGAGGATTCTCCCTATATAGGGGCTTCTCCTGCTGGAAAGAGGCGCGTAGTCATCGGCTGAGCCCTGAGCAACAGCATCGCCGTGGCCATCATCCAGAGGTCCAAGGTGGTCAGACCGATCCGTTGGGTGATGCCGTTAGGTCCCCAACCCGTGAACTGGCTGAGCAGGAAGAAGCCGCCAAACACCGTGGCGAAGATAGAGAAGGCCCGGAATCCCTTCGGGGTGGTCTGCCGTGAGTTGATGGCCAGGACCAGTGGCGACAAGCCGAAGGCTATGTAGTGGATAGCGGCCATGACCGAGTGCATCGTGTCGGTGAACTCGCCTTCGATGCCGGGGCAACCCGCCGAGCAAGGAAAGAACCCCAGACCGAAGGCCGAGGTTCCGGCGATCACCATGACCACAGCATGCGACCTTCGCCCCCCACCGACGCCCCACCAAGACCCCCATGAGGATCGAGGCGAAGCTCACGATCGCGATGCCCGTCAGGACTATCCATCGATCGGGGGCACCCAGTTCAGCGAGTCTGCTGATCGCGTCGTCTGATACGTCGTAGCCGTCGCGCAGCTGGCCGGCGATCACCCATGACGCGATGAAAGAGGTCGGCCCGATGATGCCCAGGAGGGCAGGATCCCAACGGCTGGTCTTCACGAAGCCGAGGCTATCTGACGGTTATCAGCAAGCGGCTCGGGAAGTCCTCGTTGTGGAGTACTGCGTTGATGGCTGGCTCGGTCAATGGCTCATGGTTGGGAGTGTCGCTCGATGAGATCGTGATCCGCAGTCTGTGTCCTTCAAGGATCGTGTGCGCGATATCCCAGATGTCGATCCGGTATTCGAGTGGCATCCCCGCTGGAACGTTCGACTCCGTATCGTTCGACAGCCACGGGCGACCGGGACGTGACTTCTTCTTGTCCCAAGCACGGTGCGATGCACGAACCTGACCGGTGGTGAGGAGCGAAGCCGAACCGTCGGGCGCGACGTCCGTGACCTTCACGATCCAGTCGGTGTCCGAAGCAGTGGTGAGCCCCCAGAAATTGAGCTCCATCGGACCCGCCAGAACGATCGGCTTCTCGGCGACGGACGTCGTGTATGTGAGTGAACGAGCCTGGTCCGAACGGTTGTCGATGCGCAGATGCGGGGAAGCCGCAACGGTCCCCCACTTCGAGAAGATCTCGGTCGCGCCAACAGCAGGGTCGTAGACATAACGATCTTCAACATCGTCGGTATTCACGGGCTTAGACACCAGCGAGCCGTCGGTGAGCGACACGCCGGAACCGCTCGCTTCTCCTGAGAGGTAGTAAGTCTCGAGGTGGGTGTCACTCGGCGGCCACGTGCCGGACTCCATCCATTCGTGGGCACCGATGTCGTAGTAGAGGACGGGTGGACCGGATTCGACGCCGTTGTCCTTACCTTTGAGGAAATGATCCATCCACGCGAGCACCGGGTCCGCTAGGCCGGGCACGGGGGCATCAGCCGTGTACTCGCTGCCCGGATCGAAAGGTCCTCCGCAGCCCTTGTGCGTGCAGGGCGCCATAACCAGTCGCTTGTGCTTACTGGCGATGCCGACGAAGTTGTCGATCGTTCCCCTTGAGAAACCGTCGAACCATCCTCCGAGCAGAAGGGTAGGCACCTCGATGTCATCGAACTTCGTGTAGAGCGAACGTTGCTTGTAGAAGGGTCCGTCCCACGGGATCAAACGCGACTCGACCGCTAGACGCTGAGCGGGGCGAGATGCAACATCACTGGTGGGAGCCACGCCAGTCGCGCCGAGACCGAACTGGAGAAAGGTCCATTGCGCGACGAAGTTGAGGTTGAAGACTCCGTTGTGCCACACGATGTCGCGGTAGGCATCTGCAAGCACGACCGCAGGAACGATCGCCTTGAGATGAGGCGGTTGCTCGGACGCACCCATGAGCGGCGTGATCCCCTGATAGGAACCGCCGTACATCCCGACCTTGCCGTTGCTCCACTCTTGATCGGCGATCCACTCGACAACGTCGTAGACATCTTTCTGCTCGCGGTCGCAGAACAGACACAAGTTGCCTTGCGAACCACCGGTACCGCGGATGTCTACGTTGACGTGCGCGTAGCCTTCGGCGGTGTAGGTGCTGAAGTAGGTCGCAGGACCGTACGGGGTCATGTTCAAGAGAACCGGGAAGCTGTCGCCCTCGTCGGGCAAGATGATCTGTGCGGCCAGCTCGACCCCATCGGACGTCGGGATCATCACCGTCGACGTCGCTGCCGAACTACTGCTCTGGGCAGGAGGAACCGCGAGCGCTCCCGCTGCGAGACAGACGATCAGGAGCGCGGACAGGCGAGAGATATGTCTTGTTTTGTCCATACCGGGCTATTCGCCGGCAGGGGGGTTACTCCTGTTCGGCGACCAGTTCCATGAGTTGGTCGCCGTAGCGCTCGAGCTTGGCGTCGCCCACACCAGAGATGGTCGCGAGCTCCTCGATGGTCTTCGGCCGCTTGATGACGATCTCGGAAAGGGTCTTGTCGTGGAACACGACGAACGCGGGGACGCCGTCGGTGGTGGCTCGCTCTTTGCGCCAGTCCTTGAGGGCCCTCATGAGATTGCCATCCGAAGCATGGCCCAGAGGTAGGTGCTCGCCGTCCACGGTTACACGCTCGCCGTAGGCGATCCTCATGCTGCCGCCGCCGTCCAGCTTGACCATCACGCCCTGGGAGTCCGCCTTCGAGATGCGACCGACGTATCCACCCGTCAGTTCCACTTCGAGACCTACCTTGGCGTACACAGACTTCGCTTCGGCTCGGTCCTGGAGGGGCATCTTTTCGTCGACGTTGCTTCCGGGCATAAGGTCTGTCACGAATGGGCTCACTTTCTTAGTTCCTTCGCCAGCCCATGTGATCGCGAGATGCGTCTTGGACCTGGTGATGCCTACATAGAACAGTCTACGTTCTTCCGCGGAGGCCTCGGTCGTCTTGGAGCGTTTGAACGGGAGCTCACCAGCCAGTAGCTGAGGCATAAATACCGCCTCGAACTCCAGTCCCTTGGCCCGGTGGTAGGTCAGGAGCTGGACCCCACGGCCCCCATCCCCCGACCCGAACCGGCCTTCCACGTCTGCTGCGAAATCGGCGCAAGTCTTCGTTCCGTCGTCGAATTCGTCGGCCAGATGGACGAATCGAGCGATGTCGTTCTGGCGGGTCAATTCTTGCTCGCCTAGGTTGTCGCCCGGATCCTCGACGTAGCCGGCACGCCGGGCGAGCTCGCGAACTTCTTTCGCGATCTCCATCGAACGAGAGCGTTTGAGGACCGAAAGCATCTGGCGTGCGGTCTGGCGCGACATGAACGCTCCGCTTCTCACCTGAAACGGGATGCCCGCTTGCACGAGCGCTTCCTCGTAATCCTCCGAACGGAAGTTCAGCCGGTAAAGGATCGCCATCTCTTCTAACGGCATACCGGCACCATGCAGCTCTCGGATGCTGTCGACGAGGAACTTGATCTCGGCGGCTCGGGTGGCGAACATCTTGATCCGCGGCTCTGGCCCGTCATCCCTCTCGGCACGGAGGATCTTCTCGACTCCACCTAGTTGAGGCACGAGCTTGTTCGCAACCTCGAGGATCTGTGGCGTCGACCGGTAGTTGGTCTCTAAACGGACGACCTTCGGATTCACGAAGCGTCTCGGCAACGCGAGGAGGTACTCGGGCGACGCGCCGGTGAACCCATAGATCGCCTGGTAGTCGTCGCCGACGGCGCAGAGATCGTCTCGTTCGCCGAGCCATTCGTCGAGCAACGTTTGCTGGAGGACGTTCACGTCCTGATACTCGTCAACCGTGAAGGCGCTGTAGCGAGCTTGGAATCGCTCACGTGCGTACTCGTCCTCACGGAACATCTGGATCGCGAGCTCGAGCAGATCCTCGAAGTCGATGACTCCACGCTCTTGCTTGGCTGTCTCGTATCGCTTGTACACACCGGCCATCAGATCCGCGGGGATGGGCGGCTCGTGATCTTTGAGCCGAGTCATGATACTCGGAGGCCGCTATGCGCCGGTTCTTGGCCCACTCGATCTCGGTTGCAAGGTCTGCCGCTGGTCGGAAGTTGTAGGGCTTCGGAAGTTTGTTCGCTATCTGACGAAGCGGGATGACCTTCGAGGGAAGCAGTTGTCCGGGAGGCTCCGCGGCAAGTTTCGAGAGCTGAAGCAGAGCGGCGGAGTGAAAGGTGCGGGCATTGATCTCCGGAACGCCGAGGGTCGCAAGCCGGCCGCGCATCTCGCCCGCAGCCTTGTCGGTGAACGTCACGGCGAGGATCTGGTTCGCAGAGAACGAACGAGTCGCTACCTGGTTGGCTATGCGCCGAGTGATCGTCGTCGTCTTGCCCGAGCCCGCCCCCGCGAGGATGCAAACGGGACCGCGCACGGCTTCAACCGCACTACGCTGTTCAGGGTTCAAACCCTCGAAGATCGTTGCCTGCTCCACTCACTCCACCCTACGGGGGGCCAGCGACAAACCTGCGAGCCGCTTCCAATCGCTCGGGAGTTCCCACGTCCAAGGCGGAACCTGCATGTTCGTGGACCGCAAGCTCGCCTTGTTCGGCCAACGGTTTGAGAACGGCCTCGCCCAGTCCCGCCACCTTGCCCGGCTCGAGGAGATGAGCGACCCGATCCCTGTCGAACGCAGCGACACCTATATAGAGGTGTCCGGCCGCGTTCGGTTCCGTGCGGCGATCGATGAAACGCACGGCCCTCTCATCGCCTACCTGTAGGTCCGCTCCTTCGTCGACCCTTCGGGAGGCCACGGTCGCGGGAGCCTTCAACCGCCTGTGCGTTTCGAGCAGGTCGTTCACGTTCAGGTCGGTGATCGCGTCGGCGTTCGCCACCACGAAGGTCGGAGCGAGTTGCGGCAACAACTCGGCGACGGTGCCCGCCGTTCCAAACGGCTCGGGAGGTTCGATCAACCACAACGTGTCGGGCGGAGCGAAGGGCGCGAGCGCTTCCTTGGTCGGCTCGGGCAGCCACGACAGGTTCACAGCCAAACGACCTTCGAGTTCCTTCAGCATCTCTAAGCCGTAAGCGCCCAGGGGCTTGTCACCGACCATCAGCGCCGGCTTCGCAACCGAGTCGGTCAGCGGCCGCAACCGTTTGCCGCGGCCCGCGGCGAGCAAGATGCCAACGATCTCCAAGGCGGATCTAACTGCCGGTTGACGAGAAGTGCTGGTAGTCCTTCGCGGAGGACCAGTAGCCTCCCCAGCCCCAACCGATCGTGGCGAACGCTTTCACGACTCCTCCTTCGGCGTGGATCATGCCGCGGCGATGGTTCGAGCGGTCGGTGTACGGCTGCCCCTTCTCGGGCGAGGCCGTTCCATCACTTCGAACGTAAGGGTTCTGCACTGGATTGATGTCGATCGCATGTCCGTAGGCGTGCTGCGACCAGTGGTCAGTGCCGGCAACGTTCCGGCAATTGAAGGCCGACGTGTTGTTCTTGTTCATCGAGGCGTTGTCGTCGCCACCATAGGCATCGACGAGCTTCATGCGCTTGATCGGGAAACGCTTCTTGAAGAGCTTCTCGAACACCTGAACCATCGTTTCATCGGAGTCCCGGTTCACGATCAGTTTGCCGTCGTGAACCTCTTTGTCGAAGCCCCAGTAAGTAAGGCGTAGAAGACGAAGGTGTTTGATCGGTACCGGACAGCCTTCGTGCCACGACGAGCCCTTCATCCGCTCCTTGATGTCGTCGGGGATCTTGGAGATCTCGTACTGGAACTCCGGATCATCCTGCGCGATGGCCGCCGGCCCACTCGACGCGAGAACGCCGATCAACGCACAAGCAGCGAACACCCCGAGGCTTCGCACCATTCTCACGATCCTAGTGTCGCCTCTCGTTTCCGTGTTTGTAGTTGCCCGTCACTCTCGCCATCGCTTGCTGTTCGCCGATGCGCTGCACCTGGCTCTTGAACTTCTTGACCGCCGGCCCCCTCAGCACCGTCACCTCTTTACCCGAACGCGAGATGACGACCTCGCCCGACTTCCTCTCGACGTATGTGAAGCCGAGGTCCTCAGCCATCAGACGACGAGGGTCTGCTCGTTCAGCGGATAGTCGACCCGGATGACCTCGGCGTTGTGAGCGAAGACCCACTCCGAGAAAGCCACGTGCGCCGGTTGCGAGTAGTAGGCCTGGTGCGCCTCTTCCGATTCGAACTCCGTAAGTAAGAGGTAGTCGTAACCGCCCGAGCGGCCCGTCACGTCCTTGCCGATGCGGAGACCAGTGAAACCGGAGATAGTGTCGGGCCACTCTCGCACCCGTCGGAACATCTCGACTTCGTCCTCGGACGACAGCGGCTCCGGGAACTTGAATAAGACAACATGCTGTGGTCGATCCGCCACGCTCGCTCCTCCTCGACTACGTACAACGGCCGGGTGCGCTAGTTCAGCCCCCAAAGTACAGTCGTTCGAAATGCAGAACATCTTCGCCCGGAGGACGGGCGCCTCCTCGGCGGACGGCCTGACGGCCATCCTGCACCTGGCCACCGCCACCGACCTCATCTCTTTCGCGGGAGGGTTCCCGGATCCCTCGACCTTCCCCGGCCCCGTTCTGGCCGAGATCTTCCAGAAGTTCGTCACCGACGGTGATGTCTCGGCTATGCAGTACGGGCCGGTGGCGGGATTGCCCGGCCCCCGTTCCTTCATGATCGATCGGTTGGAGCAACGCGAAGGCCACCGTCCGGCCGAGAACGAGATGATGGTGACGAGCGGCAACATCGAAGCCCTCGAGCTCCTCGGCAAGGCGATGCTCGACCCCGGCGATCTCGTCTTCGTCGAGGGACCGACCTACCTCGGAGCCATCATGGCGTTCCAGAGCTTCGAGGCGAACGTCGTGCCGGTCGGGATGGACGATCTCGGTCTCGACATCAACAGGCTCGAAGAAACGATCGAGGAGCATGGGAAGCCGAAGTTCATCTACACGATCCCAGATCATTCGAACCCTGCAGGGGTGAGCCTCGAAGAACCACGGCGTCGTCAACTCGTTGAGGTTGCGCGACGCGACGGATTCCTCATCGTCGAAGACGTCGCCTACCGCGAGCTCGGGTTCAGCGAAGAACGACCACCTAGTCTGTATGGGATCGGTCCCGATGTTGTCGTTCAGTGCAACACGTTCTCCAAGACCTTCTTTCCCGGCGTTCGGCTCGGATGGGCAGCGGGGCCGAGTGACGTCATCGACAAGATGATCTGGGCGAAGCAGAACACCGATCAATGCGCGGGAGCTCTCGGACAGAGGATGCTCGAGGAGTACGGGAGGGCCGGGGGCCTCGAAGAACAAGCCGCTCGAGCGCGCGTCCTCTACAGCAGCCGATGCAAGTTGCTGCTCGATGCGCTCGATGCGCACATGCCCGATACCGTTTCGTGGACGACTCCGCAAGGCGGCTTCTTCTCGTGGTTGCGTTTGCCGGAAGGAGGCGACGGTGTCGAGTTCGCGAAGCGCGCCGTCGAGGAAGGCGTTGCTGTCGTTCCCGGTGCACCGTTCTATCCGGCTGAAGGTGGGTCACGTAACGTGCGGCTCTCGTACAGCAGGGTCGATGACGGCTCGATCGAAGAAGGCATCAAACGTTTGGCCGCAGTCATCTCCGAAACCGAAAGGACACCGTGATCCCAAGATGAGCGATCAGAGCCAGAGATACTTCGCCCAACAGCAGGGAGCTATGCCCGAGGGCGAAGGTCGCTTCTTCAAGTGGGATGCTCAGGAGCAGATCGAGGTCGTCCCCGGCCTCAAGTTCCAACCGGTTCTCGGCGATCAGCTGATGGCCAACTTCGTTCAGTTCGAGCCGAACGTCGAAGCTCCCATCCACTGGCACATCGAAGAACAGATCACGTTGGTGCTAGAGGGTGAGTTCGAGTTCGAGGTCGGCGGCCAGAAGCAGATCGTGCGCCGGGGCGATGCGGTGTTGATCCCGCCCAACGTTCCGCACGGCGCCCGCACCTTCAACTCGACCTGTCTAGAGATGGACATCTTCAACCCGCCGCGCCACGGCCTGCTCGAGCTCATGGGCCTCATCGGCCCGGACGGCAAGCGCACCGACCAACCCTCGTAGCCGATGGACCTGGGACTCAAGGGCCGCAAGGCCATCGTCACCGGCGGCTCCAAGGGATTGGGCCGCGCCATCGCCGAGGATCTCGCACGCGAGGGCGCCGACGTTGCGATCTGCGCTCGGAACGCGGAGGAAGTGTCGCAAGCGGGGAAGGTTCTTGAGGGGTTCGGGACCAAGATCTTCGCCCAGACCTGCGACGTCACGGATGTTGCGCAGATCAAGGACTTCTTCGGCGCGGCTTCCTCAGCGCTCGGCGGCATCGACATCTTGGTCAACAACGCCGGTCGGGCGCGGCCCGGAAACTTCGAGACGTTGACGGATGACGATTGGAAAGCCGACCTCGACGTGAAGCTTGTTCTCGATGATCCGTTGCTCGCGAGAGGTGTTGCCGTACCTGCGAGAGAAAGGTGGGGGCCGCATCATCAATATCAACGCGGTGCAGGCGAAGTCCCCCGACCCGAGGTTCTTCGCCACCTCCACCAACCGGGCCGCATGTCTCGCGTTCACGAAGACGTTGGCGTTGGAGCTTGCGAAGGAGAACATCCTCGTGAATGCGGTGAACATCGGCTTCGTCGTCACGCCGCAGTGGCAGAACATCCACCAGGTCCGAGCCCCTGAGCTCAGCGAGGACGAGTTCTTCGATCAGATGGCTGCCGCGGAAGTACCGATGGGACGCTTCGGGAGCCCCGACGAAGTGTCGGGCATCGTTGCGTTCCTAGCGAGCGAGCGCGCCGGCTACATCACGGGCACGAGCATCGATGTCGCCGGAGGTATGGGCCGCTACGTCTAGCAGTTCGGGTCGATGTCTTCGATGATGATCCCGAACTCGAGGTTGAGACTGTTAGCGCCATCCTCGGTGTAGACGGTTGACGTGCCGGTCACGTACGACGTCGAGTTGTCTGTGATAACCGTGTCATCGCCCGACTGAGAAGACAGCGGATCGGCATTCGCGGAGGGCTGGAAATCGACGAGGCTCTCCTCAGGTGTGTCCCCCGGCCGCAAGATGAAGTAGCCGTTACCCGGAAGTTGCCCTATGTATCTGCCGCTGTTGTCAACGCAGCTCTCGGTGACGGGGATCTGCACGCCGCCGTCGATAGAGACGAACTCCGAGGCATCGATCTCTTCAGTCTCAGGTGAGGCCTCCTCGTCAGAGGCAGGGTCATTGCTTGGTGGTGCCTCGGTGACGAGATCCTCGGGAAGTGCAGCGGGCTCATCGTCGCCGCAGGCGGCTAGAACGAAGATAGAAAGCAACAAGAGAATGATCACTTTGCGCATTGGAACCCTCCATCAGGAATCTGTGCGGGATCTGCAACCGCATAGGTACAAATTCTTACAAAGAAACGCTCACCCCGGACCACTAGTATCGGGCGGTGATGGCGCCCTCTCGGAAAGTACGTCCCAAGATAGCGTTCGTCCTCGGTGGCGGTGGGCACTGGGGTGCTTACGAAGTGGGCATGCTGCGAGCACTCCTCGAAAAAAACATCGTCCCGGACCTCATCGCGGGGACTTCGATCGGTGCGCTGAACGGAGCAGCCGTCGCTGCGGACCCTTCGGTCGCTTCGGTAGAGAAGCTCGAAGAGATATGGACGTCGCTCACCGATTCCGATGTCTTCTCGGGGTCGGTCATCTCGGGTGCGAAGAACCTGGTTCGCACGCGAACCTCGCTCCATACCAATGAGCCTCTCCGGAAGATGATCGAGAAGCTGTTGCCGGCAACCTTCGAGGACCTGAAGGTTCCGTTCCAATGTGTAGCAGCATCGATCGAGCAAGCCGCCGAACACTGGTTCTCGGAAGGATCACTGGCCGATGCGATCCTCGCGTCGTGCGCGGTCCCCGGACTTCTTCCTCCGGTCAAGGTCGGTGGCGAGCATTACCTCGACGGAGGCATCGTCAACAGCATCCCGATCGCTCGAGCTGTCGAGCTCGGAGCGAAAGAGATCTACGTGCTTCACGTGGGCCGGATCGAGCGACCCCTGAGCGCACCGAAGAATCCCTGGCAGGTTGGGATGGTGACCTTCGAGCTAGCCAGGCGTCACCGATTCGCTCGAGACCTGGCATCGCTGCCCGACGGAGTTACCGCTCACGTGCTGCCAAGCGGCGAGGTCGAGCCGCTCCGCTACGACAGCGTCAAGCAGCTCCGCTACAAGAACTTCAAGTCGGTCCCCAATCGCATACGACTCGCGCACAAAGCCACAACGCAGCATCTAGAGGAGCTTGACTCCTAGGGCTACGCTTCCTTTCGGGGAATGGGGGTTGCGTGGATCGACTACCACCGAAGATCGTCCGCAGGCTGATCGTTGGACCGCTGATCTTCCTTCTGTGTCTGGCACTGATCGTCGTGTCGCCGGTTTTCATCGTGGGGGCCGCCATAGCCGACCTGTTCCTCCCCGGTTCGTGGCGGACGCTTCGGCTCGTTACCTTCGGCGTGGTCTATCTGATCTTCGAAGTCATCGGTCTGATCGTGCTGCTCGGCCTGTGGGTTCGGTTCGGCTTCGGCTTCCTACTCAAGACTCCGAAAGCTCAGGACGCCCACTACCGCTTCATGGCTGGCTGGTTGAAGGCGATGTACATGGCGGTCGCCAAGCTGTTCCACCTGCGGATCAACATCGAAGAACGCCCTGTGCCCACACCGGGACCCGTCCTCGTCTTCTGCCGTCACGCGGGCCCGGGGAACTCTCTGCTCTTGGTGGGCACCATGATGATCGCCTACAAACGGCGGCCGCGGATCGTGATGCTCGCCAAATTGCAGTGGGACCCGCTGTTCGACACCATGGGCAACCGACTTCCGAACCGCTTCATCAAGCACGACCGCAAGAACAGTGACGTCTACGTTCAAGCGATCGGCGAGCTGGCGCAGAACCTCGGCGATCAAGATGCCTTCGTACTCTTCCCCGAGGGCAAGGACTTCACTATCCGGGTGCGGGAGCGAGCCATCGCCTTTCTGCGCGAGAAAGGCTTCACAAAGCACGCCGACAAGGCCGAGGCCATGACGAACGTGTTACCGCCGCGGCACCGCGGCCCCCTTGCGGCGATCCTCAATGCTCCGGAAGCAGATGTCGTCTTCGTGGCGCATTCCGTCCTCGAGGAGATCGGAACCTTCAAAGAGCTCTGGAACCGGGTCCCGTTGGAGAAGAAGATCGACGCTCAGTACTGGCGGATACCTCCCCATGAGGTGCCGAAGACCGAGGACGAGTGCATCGAGTGGCTCTATTCCTGGTGGGAGCGCATCGACGACTGGATCAACGCCCACAAAGTGGACCCCGCCGATCGCATCAAGGAGCCGGCTGCGCCATAAGCTCCGAGTCCATGGATCCGCTCGACACTCCCCCACCTTCCTATTCGCTGGAGGGGGCCGCTGACATCGGACGAGATGTCTTCGGCGTGGACTCGGTCGCGTCGGCCCTCGACAGCGAGCGCGACCAGAACTTCCGTCTCGATGGAACCGATGGCCGGTCGTTCGTGTTGAAGATCTCGAATCGCGCCGATGACCGGGCCGCCATCGAGATGCAGACCCTTGCTACTTTGCACATCGCCGCGGTGGATCCGGAGCTCCCAGTGATGCAGCCTGTTGCAACGATCGAAGGCGAGCATGTCATCGACATCGACGGCGAGCTGGTGAGGCTCTTCACTTTCCTTCCCGGTCGGATGCTGAAGGCGGCCGAAGTCAGAACCCAGGCGCTTCGAGATTTTGGAGCAACGGTCGCCCGCACCGGCAAGGCGTTGCGAGGCTTCTTCCATCCCGCAGGTGGCTACGAGATCCTGTGGGATCTCAAGAACACTCCCGACCTCAGACCCCTCTTGTCGAGCACTCGCGATGCTGGGCAGCAGAAAGTCCTGGCCACGGTGCTCGATCGCTTCGATGCTCGGGTGGGACCTGTGCTCCCCGGTCTGCGGAGCCAACTGATCCACAACGATCTGACGCTGAGCAACGTGTTGCTCGACGACGATCACAGGGTCAGCGGAATCGTTGACTTCGGCGACCTCACACACACGGCTCTCATCTGCGACCTCGCCATCGCGCTCGTCTCCGCGATGTGGGACACGGCCGATCCGCTCGTCTCAGCCCAAGCAACGATCGGCGGCTACTCATCTGTCGTTCCGATCGAAGAGGCCGAATCCGCCATCCTCGGCGACCTGATCGCGGCTCGCCTCGCCGCCTTGATCCTCATCGCAAACTCACGCGTCGAGCGCTACCCCGAGAACGCCGAGTACATCATGGGAAGCGTGCCAGCGGCGTGGCGGTTGCTCGAGCACCTCGAAGCGAAGGGATGGGAGATCTTCCGGCGGCCTACCTTCGAAGAGCTGCTCGAGCGTCGCAAACAAGCGCTAGGTCCCGCGCAGGCGCCGCTTTCGTACGAGCACCCTCTTTATCTGGTGCGCGGCGAAGGCAGTCAGATGTTCGATCACGAAGGCAACGCGTATCTCGACGCGTACAACAACGTGCCGGTGGTGGGTCACAGCCACCCAAAGGTGGTCCGAGCGATCGCCGAGCAAAGCGCAACGCTCAACACCAACACCCGATACCTGCACCACAGCGCGGTCGAACTCGCCGAGAGGCTGATCGCGACGATGCCCCCGGGTCTCAACACCGTGATGTTCTTCAACTCCGGGAGCGAGGCCAACGACATCGCCTGGCGGATAGCAACGTCGGTCACCGGGCGAACCGGAGGCATCGTGACGGACTTCGCCTATCACGGAGTTACCGCCGCGATCCAAGCGGTTTCGCCGGAGGAGTGGGTTAAGGGCGAACGCCCGGCACACATCGAGACCATCCCGGCCCCCAATGACTTCTGCGGTCCCCACCGTCGCGAAGAACCCGGTTGGGCGGAGTCATATGCCGAGCACGTCGATACCGCCGTCGAGAAACTCGCCGGCCGAGGCCACGACCTAGCGATCCTTTACGTCGATCCGCTCTTCACCAGCGACGGCGTGTTCACGCCGCCCCCGAGCTACCTGCAAGAGGTCCTTCGGCGCGTCCGTGCGGCCGGGAGTCTTTTCGTCGCCGACGAGGTCCAATGTGGTTTCGGCCGCAGCGGAGATCACCTCTGGGGGTTCGAGGCTTCCGGCATCACACCGGACTTCGTCACCCTCGGAAAACCCATGGGCAACGGGCACCCGGTAGCAGCGGTGATCACCTCTTCAGAGATCGCGGAGCGATTCGCCGCGAAGACCGACGTCTTCTCGACCTTTGGCGGGAACCCCGTTGCCTGCCGAGCCGCTCTGGCCGTCCTCGATGTCTTGGAAGAAGAGGCGCTCCAGCAGAACGCCAAGACCGTTGGACAGCACCTCAGGGCAGGTCTACTGCGTCTGGCGGAGAAACACACCGCTATCGGCGATGTGCGTGGCGCGGGACTCCTCATCGGGGTTGAACTGGTGGGTGGCGAGACCGGGGAGCCTGCTCCCGAGGTCGCGAAGAAAGTCGTCAACGAGATGCGCGAGCGAGGGATCCTCATCGGCAGGACCGGGCGGGACGGAAACGTCCTCAAAGTCAGGCCACCCCTCGTACTCACGACTGAAGAAGCCGATCGGATCTGCTCAACGCTCGACACATGTTTCACGGTTTCCAAGATTTAGTGCAACAGGCGCTATATCCATGCGACTATGAGGACCACAGCGAACGGCGGCAGCCGAGCAGGAGGATCAGAGAGTGACCATCGATTTCGAGAGTGTAGGTACGCCCGCGCTCGCGCCTCGACGAGGCTCCGATCATCAGCCGGGGAACCACTTCGTTCAGTTCTACGGTGACGACTCCAACCTCATCGATTCCCTCCGCACGTTCATCGGCGGCGGATTGGCCGAGGGAGAAACATCGATCATCGTCGCCAACCAGACCCACCGCGACACTCTTGAGCTAGCGCTGGTCACCGCCGGATTCGACGTCCAGGCTGCACGGGCGCAAGGTCGCTACATAGCTCTCGACACCGAAAAGACTCTGGACACCTTCATGGTCGGCGGGATGCCCGATCCGACGAAGTTCGCAGAGGTGATGGATTCCATCATCGGGCCGGCCGCCCAGAAGGGGAAGGTCCGGATCTTCGGCGAGATGGTCGCCGTGCTGTGGACTCAGAACAACAGCGCCGCTGCTATCAGCCTAGAGATGATGTGGAATCAACTCGCTAAGACGCACCCGTTCCGTCTCTATTGTGCATACCCGGTGCGAGCTTTCGGATCGAACGACTTGGTTGCTCTTCGCAAGGTGTGCTACGAGCACTCGCAAGTCATCCCGCCGGGAAGATAGTCGGCGGTTCTAACCCCAGGACGGAACGGCCGGTAGATAACCGCGGTCGCTCGTCAATCCATTTCCGTCGCTGCGGCCCGCCGCCCACTTCAACAACATGTGTCCAGGGCCGGCCACCGTCATCGTCGGTTCCCCCGACCCAAGGATGAAGCTGACCCCGAGATCGGTCGCTTCCAGCGTGAATGGCTCTTCGGTCTTGTCACTCAATCGCTCTGGGAGATATTCGAGCGTCTGTCTGACGTATTGCTCGGACCAATCCTGCGAATCGAATCCTGCATCGAGATCGACGTGATGGATCTCGACCTCGTTGAGCCGCGCCCGTAGGTAGCCGGCAACGGGGATCTCGCGGCCCCCGATCCCCCGTACGACGAAGTCCCAGCGATCAAGTGGGAGTGCCTCTGCAGCTTCGCGGAGCGCATCGTCCCCTTCCTTCAATGCCCCAAGGTGTTCGTCGAGGGTTGCGGTCGAGAACTTCTCGATGTCTGCATCACGTTCTTCCCAGCTTGGATATTGCGGTGTTTCTTCTCCGGTCCGCGCCCAGGTGATCAGGTTGACGACCGAATGCGCGTTGAGTGCGAGGTGAGCGATGACATGGCCGCGGGTCCACCCTTCACAGAGAGACGGTGCAGCCAACTCGTCATCGTGCAAACCTTGGACGGTTGCTGCGAAGCTGGCCTGGGCCTCATCTATGGCGTTGAGCTTGCTTGCGAACTCTTCGGCGTTCATGGCTCTAGATTAGTCGTGCATGGAAGAGTCCAAAATGACCTCTCCAAGGTTCTTGCTCGGCGTCCAGATCGTCGTGTGGACGATCGTCTTCATCGTCCTGGCAGCTACCGCCAACCTCGCGCGTGGAGACGACGCTCTACCGATGTGTCCCAGCGTTTACGACGCCCTAACGCGATCTGCGTCCTTACCGGCGAACCTCGCCGGTTTCGGTCTCGGCCTGATCTTCATCGGAACCCTGTGGTTCCTCAGCGGAGTACTCGCGTGGGTATACACACGATGGCCGAGATTCTTTCTGAGCATCAGGGTAGCGACGGGACGCACCTTCGGGCCGAGCGCTCGTATCGCCGGGATCTTCGTGATGACGACGGGGCTCTTCCTGTTGGTGGGGATCCAGGTGGGGTGCGAGATCAGCGGCTAAAGCCGCTACTCCATGTAGGCGAGCAGTCCTTCGAAGAGGTTATTGCTGCCGGAGACCTTCACGGCATCCGGCCCCCGACGGCCCCACAGGAAGAGAAGTAGCTCCTCGGCCGGTGCGGACACGGTGGTGGATGGATCCTCATCGCCTTCTACGGTCAACGAAGGAACGGGCGCATCGCCATCTGGCAGGTGAAGCGTCCAGGCTCCGGGCACGTCGGTCGTGCTCAACCCGATCCGCCCCGAGGGGCCGTGGTAGATCTCGGGCTCGTCGGTGATCATCACGAACATCATCTCGTCGACACCATCGCTCGACAGAGTTGGGTCCAGACTCGTCGGTCGTCCTGTTGCGAACTCCGCGTCCCATCGGTGCACGAGGGTCTCGAGCGCGGTTCTGCGTCTCCAGAACCCAACCCGGTTGTCGCCCGACCAACTCCAAGCCGGCGTCTCGTCATCCATCCCATCGAGAAGATCGGCAAGCTCCTGCCAGCCCTGCCGAGACCAGGCGACGAGATCGTCGTCGCTGAGGTCAGGGTCGGAGGTCTCATCCGGTGCAGCGCCTCCGCCTCTCACCGCGTTCGCCACCCACCGGTGGTGACGGCCTAGATGCGTCATCAACTGCGTAACGTTCCAATCCGGACAAGTTGGGACGTGAGCCTCGAGATCGCGCATGGCAGCTTGCGCAAAGAGCTCGCCATCACTCCGCAGATGAGACGTGTAATCGATGGGCATCGGCTCCATCTTACGTAAGCATCCCCTCGGAATCTGCATGCTCCACAACTAGTATCGGAGGATGGCAGACGGAAGAAAGCAAGACCATGTTGCTCGCAATCGCGAATCGTGGAGCGTTGCTGCGAAGGACTTCGTAGACAACGGCCGACAGAACTGGTCCTCCGACGCGCCGAATTGGGGGGTTTTCGGAGTTCCTGAAGCGGACGTCGGTGTGCTGCCGAAGGATCTGCAAGGCAAGGACGTCGTCGAGCTCGGTTGCGGAACGGGATACGTGTCGTCGTGGCTGGCCCGACGAGGAGCGAGGCCAGTCGGAGTGGACCTCACGACCGAACAACTCGATTCGGCCCGCATGTTCCAGAAAGAGTTCGATCTCTTCTTCCCACTGGTTCAGGCGAACGCCGAGAAGACCCCGCTCAAGGACGAGAGCTTCGACATCGCGATCAGCGAGTACGGCGCGAGCATCTGGTGCGACCCGCACCTGTGGATCCCCGAAGCAGCTCGTTTGTTGCGTTCCGGTGGAGAGCTCGTCTTCCTCGTCAACGGAGCGATCCTGATGATGTGCATGCCCGAGACCGACGAGGAGGGCGCCGCCACCGGCAGTCTGCTCCGTCCCTACTTCGGGATGCACCGGTTCGAGTGGGACGACGACATCGGAGTGAACTTCCAGCTCGGGTACGGCGACTGGATCCGACTACTGCGCGCCACCGGCTTCGACATCACAGACATGATCGAGGTGCGTCCCGGTCCCGATGCAACGACTACCTATCCGTGGGCGAACCTCGAATGGGCGCGGAAGTGGCCGGTGGAAGAGGTCTGGAAAGCGATCAAACGCTGATACGCAGGGTGCAGAGGTCGGCTCGGCCTGCGGCGACGATCGTGTTTATGTGGTCGACCGTTGAGATGTCGCCGGTGGCGATCGTGGCCATGCCCGTTTCGTTGCGTAGGTGGTCGGCGTAGTGAGTGAGGTAGTAGGGGTCGTAGCGGGGCCGGTACTTGGAGGTGGTCTGGCCGGCGAGCACGCGGATCATGTCAGCTCCAGCCTCCTTGAAAGCGAGGGCCGCGGCAGCAGCGTCTTCGAGGCCCGTTCCCTTCGGCGTCCAGTCGTGGGCGTTCATCGCTACCCCGACCGGAAGATCGTCCGGCCACTCCTCACGGACCGCGGTTAGTACCTCTAGCGGGAAGCGCAGACGGTTCTCGAGCGAGCCTCCGTACTCGTCGTTTCGAAGGTTGGTCAGCGGCGAGATGAACGACGCCAAGAGATACCCGTGGCCCATATGGAGCTCGACCAGGTCGAAGCCTGCTTCCCTCGCCCGGCGGGCCGCGGCTACGAAGGCGTTGCGCACCTCATCCATCGAGGTGCGATCCATCTCGACCGGGACACTGTTCCGAGTGCCATAGGCGGCGGGCGATGCAGCCAGGATCGGCCAACCTTCATCCAGCGGGATGTCGACGGTGAGCGTGCGGTCTTTGGTTGCGCCTCGCGGCCCCGCGTGGCCGAGTGTGATCGCGAAGGCTGCTCCCGACCTCTCTCTCGCTTCCGCGATCGCCTTCTTCCACGCTGATGCTTGGTCGGCCGAATAGATACCCGAGTCGGCGGGGGTCGCCCGCCCCTGCTCGGAAACGGCAACGGTGTCGGTGAACACCAGTCCAGCGCCGGAGTCTGACTCGCCGACCACGGCAACGCGGTTCGGGATAACCAACTTGCGCAGATCGAGAGGTGCGAAAGCCGGAGGCGTTGCGATCGCGAGCCGCGCCTCAACGTTCGAGCGGTCGACGAACCAGCGATCGACGGCGCCGACGAAGTGCCTATCGCGCAGTCGAAGGTCGTCGTAGTCGATTCGTCCACTTCGAGAGAGAAGGTGGAACGCGAACTGCAGCGGCTCCATGTGCTGGTACCGGCGTGTGTTTTCGAAGTAGGTCTGGCTCTGGCGCGCCGCTTCCTGGAATCGCTCGACTCGCGGCTTGCGCTCGAGCTCGTACTCCACGAGCGCGGCCCCCACGGTCGATTTCTCCTCTAATGCATTGGCTAGCGCGATCGAGTCCTCCATCGCCAACTTCGTTCCGGAACCGATCGAGAAGTGCGCTGTGTGTGCCGCATCGCCGACCAACACGACATTGTCGTGATGCCACGACCTGCATCTGAGGGTTTCGAAACCGATCCACTTCGAGTTGTTCGACATGAGCTTGTGTCCCCGCAACTCGGGAGCGAAGAGTTCCTCGCAGTAGTCGATGCTCGCTCGCTCGTCTGCGAAGTCAAGTCCTGCATGTTGCCATGTGTCGGCATCGCATTCGACGATGAAGGTGCTCGCGGTGCCGTCATAGGGATAGGCGTGAACCTGGAAGAAGCCATCCTTGTTGCTTCGGAGGATGAACGTGAAGGAATCGAACGACCTGGTAGTGCCGAACCAGATGTAGCGGCTCTTCCCCGAGACGAAACGGGGCCTGAAAGCCTCGACGTATGCCTCGCGCACGGTACTGCGCACGCCGTCAGCCCCAACCACGAGATCGTGATCGGCGAACTCGGCGACATCCGCGACCTCGCGCTCGTGCTCGAAGCGAACGCCCAGCTCCACGGCGCGCGCCTCGAGCAAGCCCAGCAGGTACTTGCGTGAGATCCCCGAGAACACCTGACCACCGCAGCGCACGACTTCATCCCGGTAGCAGACATCGATCGAGTCCCAGATGATGAAGTTGTCGATGATCTGCTGATAGGTCTTGTAGTCGGCCTCGCGGAACGACGTGAGTGTCCGATCGGAGAAAACGACTCCCCACCCATAGGTCGCACCTGCGGGATTGCGTTCGAAGATGGTGACGTCTGAATCGGGTCGTGCCTTCTTCAACAGCAGCGAGAGATAGAGACCGGCGGGGCCTCCACCGATACAGGCGACCTTCATGCTTCGGCTAGGGCTTCTTGGAGGCGATCCAGTTGATCTATTTCGGCAACAGCCGGCAGGAGGACGAGCTCGTCGCAGCCCGCTTCGGAGTAGCCACGACAGAACTGCGCGACCGCTTGTGGAGTGGTCAGCAGTCCTTCGGCGATCTTCTCGGCGAAGGGCCCGGTGAACCCGTAGTAGTCACGCATGTAGGCATGGCCGCGCTCGACCACGTCGGCATCCCCAAGCGCGAAGTACCCCTGCGCCCACAGCGCCGGCGACCCGGGTCGCCCAACCTCGGCCCACGCGGTGCGCGCCTGATCGGCAGCACGCACGAACGTTCGAGGAGGCCCGCCCCCGTGCACGTAACCGTCTGAATATTTGGCCATCCGGAGTGAGGACAAGTCGCTCGTTCCTCCGACGAGGAGCCGTGGCCGTTCTCCGTCCGCACTCATCGGGCCAACGTCGTCGCGCTCCCAGTAGGAACGAAGGTCGGCGAGTTGGTCGGTGAGAACCTCGCCGCGCTGGCTCGGGTCGACGCCCGAGCCTTCGTAGTCCTCTTTCCTTGCGCCGACGCTGACTCCGAGCGTGAGGCGCCCTCCGGAAAGCGCGTCCACGGTGGCTGCTTCTTTCGCCAGAAGAGCTGTGTTCCGTAGCGGCGCGATGACTACCATCGTTACGAGACCTATGCGATCGGTGACGGCGGCCGCGGCCGCCAGAGCCGTCATCGGTTCGTAGCAGTCGTAGAGCACACGATCGACCACACCCAGGCTCGAGAAGGAACCGGTGTCAGCACGTTCGGCCCACTCGAGGAGAAGGGCCGCGGGCGTATGCGGAACCGCGCTCGGAAGCCCCACCCCTACTTGCATCCCGACGGACTCCCCTGTCTCACTGGTTTTCGCCGCCTCGGTGTGAGACAGCGCAGTCCGTGTAGCTTACGCACATGACTCCATTCCGAGCTACGCCCGACTTCACGGACAAGTGGGAGCACTTCCGCTTCGAGATCGCCGATGGGGTCGCCACACTCACGTTCAACCGACCGGACAAGCTCAATGCCTTGACCTTCGACATCTATGCCGACCTGCGAGACCTTCTGGCCGAGCTTCCCCACAGACCAGATGTTCGGGTTCTCGTCATCACCGGCGAGGGCCGAGGCTTCTGTTCCGGCGGTGACGTTCACGAGATCATCGGCGAGCTACTCAAGAGCGACTCCGCTCGATTGCTCGACTTCACACGGATGACCGGTGCCGTCGTTCAGCGGATGCGTGAGTGCCCGGTGCCGATAATCGCCTCGCTCAACGGGATCGCAGCGGGGGCCGGTTCGGTGATCGCGCTGGCTGCCGACTTCAGGGTGATGGCGAAGTCGTCTTCGTTCGCTTTCCTTTTCACGAAGGTAGGTCTCGCAGGTGCCGACATGGGGTCGGCCTATCTTCTTCCTCGACTCATCGGTCTTTCAAAAGCCACCGAACTCCTGATGCTGGGCGACAAACTCGACTCTGCCGGGGCCGAGGAACTCGGCCTCGCCTACAAGGTCGTTGACGACGACAAACTCGGCGAGATCACCGCTGTTTTAGCGAAGCGCCTCGCCGAGGGCCCGACCCTCGCCTACGCGAACACAAAGATGCTTCTATCCCGCGAGTTGGACATGGACCTGGCAGGCGCGATCGAACTAGAAGCAACCACCCAAGCCCTCCTCATGACCACAGCCGACCACGCCGAGTTCTACAAAGCCTTCAGCGAGGGCCGCGACCCAAAGTGGACCGGCAAATGACCACCCCCCACGAGATCCTCAACCCGCCAACCCTCCCGGCGCCCTTCGGCTTCTCTCACGTCGTCATCCCCGCAAAAGGCCGAACTATCTACCTGGGTGGCCAAGCCGCACACGATGCGGACAGCAAGATCGTCAGCGACGACATCATCGAGCAATTCTCGCAAGCAGGCGCCAACGTCAACCATGCCTTGGAGGCCGCCGGTGCTAAGCCCGAGCACCTGGTGTCACTAACCATCTACGTGACGGATGCCGATGCCTATCGCTCTTCTCTAAAAGAGATCGGCGTTGCGTACACGAATCATTTCGGTACCCACTACCCCGCCATCGCGCTGTTCGAGGTGAAGGGTTTGTTCGATCCTTCTGCGAAAGTCGAGCTGGTCGGGATCGCCGTCGTACCCGACTAACGGAACAATTCGCGGGCGATGATCTCTCGTTGGATCTCCGATGTGCCTTCGTAGATGCGGGTCGCTCGGACCTCCCTGTAGAGATGCTCCAGTAAGTGGCCCCGTTCTAGGCCTTGAGCTCCGTGGATCTGTAGTGCTACGTCGATCACTTGTTGGGCTGTTTCTGTTGCGTAAAGCTTTGCTATCGCTGAGGCTTTCGTGACTTTCTCGCCGGCGTCGTATGCCATAGCTGCTTCGTAGACAAGTAGGCGTGCTGCCTTCGTTCTTGCTGCGCAGTCGGCTAATTGGTGGGATACGCCTTGGAATTCTCGTAAGGGGCGGCCGAAGGCTTCTCTCTTGGCAGCGTGTTCGACCGCGGCGTCTAGGGCGGCTTGGGCCATGCCTACTGCGAAGGCTCCTACGCTTGGTCTGAAGAGGTCGAGTGTGGTCATCGCTACTGCGAAGCCTTGGTCGACTTCGCCTAGAACTTTGTCGTCTGTGACGAAGGCTCCGTCTAGTTCTAGGGTGCCGATGGCGTGGGGCGCGAGTAGCTCGAGGGATGTCCCACTGACGCCTTCTGTGTCTGCGGGTAGTGCGAATGCGGTGATGCCGCGGGCTCCTGCCCCCTCGGTCGTTCGTGCGAAGATCGAATAGATGTCGGCGTCGGGGGCGTTCGAGATCCACTTTTTTGAGCCGCTCAGTCGATAGCCACCGTCTACTCGCTCGGCTTTCAAGCCCAGGGCCCCTGCGTCGGTGCCTGCCTCTGGTTCGGTTAATGCGAATCCCGCGACGGCTTCCCCTTTGGCGACTGCTGGGATCCATTTCGCTTTGAGTTCATGGGAGCCCGATCGCAGGATCGGGTAGGCGCCTAGGCCCTGGAGTGCGAGCGCCGTTTCGGCTTCTGTGGAACCGCCCGCCAGGCCTTCTCTGACCAAGCACAGAGTGACGGCTGAGACGCTTCCGGCCGGGAAGATCCGGGGCAGTACCCCTTCGGCCCCCAACGCCTTCAGCAGGTCTCGATCGACCCGTCCTTCCGTCGATGCGGCGGCGATCGGAGCGAAGGTGGCCGCCGCCTTGCTGCGGAGGTCGGAGACCAGCTCGCGCTGCTCGGTCGTGAGGAGAGCCGGAAAGTCTGTGTTGGCCATGTCCCCGCAACCGTACTCGTAATAGTTTGAAGAACTAAAGGGTCTGGGGAGAGGAAGGGAGTCGAGGTGACGACGGAGTCGCCGTACTGGAACCCGCGCCACGAGACGATGCGGCGGGAGGAGATCGACGCCTTGCAGGTGCGGAAGCTGCGCAACCTGCTTGAGTGGACCGAAGCACAGGTCCCCTACCACTCGAAACGCCTGCACGACGCGGGCGTCACCGCCGATTCGATCAAGTCACTCGACGACCTCAAGCGCCTGCCGTTCATGACACGTGAAGAATGGATGCAGGGTCAGCTTGACCATCCGCCGTACGGACCGATCCTCGCGGCCCCCGAAGAATCCGCGATCCGCTACCACCTCACCTCCGGCACGACCGGAAAGACCCCGATCCGCGTCCTCGACTCGATGAAGGACTGGGAGTGGATCGCCGAGATGTGGTGCTACGGCTTCTGGGGCTTCGGCATCCGGCCCTCCGACCGTGTGTTCTTCGCCTTCAGCTACGGAACCTTCGTCGGCTTCTGGGGTGCCCACTACGCCTGCGAGAAGATCGGCTGCTTGGTATTGCCCGGCGGCAACATGACGACCGAGGCTCGCGTCCGCCAGATCCTCGACATGAACGCAACCGTCGTCTGTTCAACACCGACCTACGCGTTGCGGATGGCTCAGGAAGCCCACGCGCTCGGCATCGACCTCCGCAATGGTCCGGTGCAGCGGATCATCCTGTCGGGTGAGCCGGCCGGGTCGATCCCCGCGACCAAGAAACTGATCGAGGAACAATGGGGAGCCAAGGCCGGCGACACGGCAGGTATGACCGAGCTAGGCACCATCATGATGTTCGAGTGCGAGCAGCAGCCCGGCGGTGCACACATCATCGAGGACCACTACATCGAAGAGGTCATCGACCCCGAGACAGGTGAGTCCGTTGGGTACGGCGAGCCCGGCGAGCGAGTCGTTACCTCCTTCGGTCGAGGTTTCATCCCGGTGATCCGCTACCGGACCCGAGACCTGGTTCTCAAGGTTCCGGCCAACACGTGTTCATGCGGTCGCAGCTTCGACATCTATGACGGCGGTATCCGGGGCCGGGTCGACGACATGAAACTCGTGCGAGGTACGAACGTCTATCCGCGTGCTGTCGAAGCGATCATCCGCGAATACGAGGCGATCGACGAGTTCCAGATCCACCTGTACACCGCCGATGGCATCCGTGACGAGATCGAGATTCTCGCCGAGTTCCCCGACCCGAGCGCCGACGCCACCAAGATCCTTGCCGAGCTCGGCACGACTCTCGCCGAGGCACATGAGGGTCTGCGCTTCCATGTTCGACAGGTTGAACTCGAAACACTCCCTCGCTTCGAGCTGAAGGCGAAACGCGTGCTCGATGAACGCGAGATCGTGGGTTCGGATGGAGAAAGGAAACAGATGTGAAGAACGCACTCGGACAGGGACTCGAACCCGCGCAGCAAGAACTCGTGGAGTGTTACGACAGGCTCGCACGTTTGATCGGTGACCATCGCGACGAGCTCGCGCCGTTCGAAGAACGCAACGCTCTGAAAGCCCTCGCGGCCCTCTGGCAGGTAGCCAACGGTCTCGACATGGACCGCGGCCAGATCTACCACCTAGGCGCGTAGAGGTCGCGGTAAGGTCGCACTGATTCGTGCCGTACGTTGGTTGAATGAGAAGACTGTTGGTTGTATTGGTATCGGCAACATTGTTGTTCTCGGCTTGTGGCGGCACGGACGATCCAGAGTCGGAGCCGAACGCAGCTTCCTCTGAATCCGAGCCCGCGGCCCCCGTCGATCCCGCGGTTGCGGCGCTTCAAGAGGTCCTGATCGCGGCCTACGACGGAGCCGCTGACTATGCACGAGATCACGACAATTACTTCGCTCGCTCGCAAAAGGAACGCGGTGAGCTCGCCGGCGCCGTCTCTTCTGCCCTATCTGATCTGAGCCAGGGAGTTGGCTCGGCTTACGCACAAGGCCCGTCATCGCTCGATCTGTGCTCGCAATACCCCGACGTGCCGATGGTCCGCATCAGCGTCTCGGATGATGGGGACGATCTGGTTCTAGCAGCGGCCGATCAGGAATTGTTAGTGACGCTGACTTACAACGCCGGCGATGCCGAATCGACGTTCTCTGAACCCACGGAGTGCGGTTAACCCCAGATCAAGTCTCTGCTCGTTTTGCGGGAAATAGCGCGCAGTTCCGAGCAGAGACGTGATTCTCCTCAGACGCGAGAAAGGGCCGGGCTCCCTTGAGAGCTCGGCCCTTTTCCGTCTAACGCTTGTTAGGCGATGGTCTTGACGTCGGTCGCCTCGGGACCTTTTTGCCCCTGGCGAGCCTCATACTCGACCTTCGCGCCCTCAGCTAGAGACTTGAAGCCCTCGCTGATGATGTTGGTGTGATGGACGAAAAGATCCTTCTCACCTTCATCAGGGGTGATAAAGCCGAACCCCTTGGCGTCGTTGAACCACTTAACGGTTCCTGTTGCCATTTGGAAATACACCTCCCTACACACACTCTCGAACGCAGTAAGGAAGGCGATCTCGCAACCCACTAACGTCACTCGTAAAACCCAGCATAGACCCTGGGCTGCTACTTCTAACCACCCCGGGGCAGCGCGGATTCCCGTTTCGCCGCTTTATCGATGGGATTTCTTGACTTTGAGCGTGGATGTCGCCGATCTACGCCCTATTTGGGCGGCTTCTTCTTGATCTTCTTCACGATGAGCGCGTGGCTCGTGCTGTAAAGGGCGTCGGATCCCTTTTCACTTTCGAGTATGCAATCGACGAGAACCAGGTAGTCGCCGGCTGGGAACATCTTCTTGGTGATCGGCACCGTCAGGTTCGTCGTTCCATCGGTGTCTGCGGTAACCGTGAGTTCGAAGTTATTCGACACCTCGCTGAACATCCCGAGGTAAACGTACGCAGCAGATCCTTTAACCGGCATGCACTGGCGCGCCTCGATCTTCAAGGTCTTGCCGTGTTTGACGGGATTGGGGATCACCGTGACGGGAGCGATCGGCGCTCCGGCGGAAACGGGCGTCGCCCACAGCACCATCACTCCGACCAGCAGAGCCACGAGCGTCCGTCTGCGCATCACTCCTCCTCCCCGCATCCGTGGTGTGCCTATTTGACGTTAGGACTCTCCGAGCTTCTGCGGAAGACCCTTCACGCCCCGTTTCTCCAACACAGGTGGACTAGTTCGCCGACCCGACCTAGGGAGCCGCTAGTCTTTCGAGCAGTGGTTTGATGGTCCGGAAACCGACGATCTTTTAGAGGAGGGCACCGTGGCCAATAAGGACAGAGGCGGTAAGTCCGAGAAGAAACAGCCCAAGAAGAATCTCAAAGAGAAGCGGGCTGCAAAGAAGGTCAAGAAGGGTGACGGCGGCGGCTCGTCTACGGCTCGCCCCCAGTAAGACCCGGAGGCGACTCCGCGGTTAGGCTCGATCTGCCGTGGCTGCCACCGAGCATTTCCGCACATGTCCTCTATGTGAGGCCACCTGTGGTCTCACCATCACGATGGAAGGCGACCGCGTCCTAGACGTTCGCGGTGATGAGAAGGACGTCTTCAGTCACGGTTTCATATGTCCTAAGGGAACCGCCGTCAAGCCTTTGCACGAGGATCCCGATCGTCTGCGCGCTCCGATGGTGCGCGACGCGGATGGATGGCACGAGGTTTCTTGGGACGTTGCGTTCGCTGCGGTCGAAGCAGGGCTGAAACCACTCCTTGAAACCGATCGCGATTCGGTCGCTCTGTACATCGGCAACCCAACCGTCCACAGTCTGTCAGCGTCCGTGATGACGCTGGCGCTCGTTCGTGGGCTCGGCTCGAAGAACTTCTACTCGGCTGCGACCGTCGACCAGATGCCGAAGCACGTGTCCTGTGGATTCATGTTCGGCAGACCCGATCTGATCCCAGTCCCCGACGTAGATCGCACCGATTACATCCTGCTCGTCGGCGCGAATCCGTGGGTCTCGAACGGCAGTCTCGCAACGGCTCCGGACTTCCCCGGACGATTGAACGCGATCAGAGAGCGCGGCGGGAAGGTGGTGGTCGTTGATCCTCGTCGCACCGAGACGGCATCCAAAGCCGACGAGCACATCTCGATCCGTCCCGGTACCGACGCCTTGTTCCTTCTCGCCCTCGCGAACACGCTCTTCGCCGAGCGCCGCGTGACCCTTGGTGACGCTGCCGACTTCGTCAACGGTGTCAGCGAGATCGAGAGTCTGGTGGCTCCCTTCACTCCCGACGCTGTGGCAGTACGTACTGGGATCCCGGCCAGAGTCACGGTTCGCATCGCCCGCGAGCTCTCGGATGCGGCATCGGGATGCGTTTACGACAGGGTCGGTGCCCACCAACAGGAGTTCGGGACATTGGCCTCGTGGGCAGCCGATGTCGTTACCACGCTGACGGGCAATCTCGATAGACCCGGCGGCAAGATGTTCGCAACGGCAGCTCACTCCGAACCCGATCCGGACGCTCCTGTGCTCAAAGGTTGGAAGACCGGTCGGTTCGCGAGCCGCGTGAAGGGTTATCCCGAGGCCTTCGGCCAGCTACCGATCGCGGCGTTGTCCGATGAGATCGAAACCCCTGGTCAAGGTCAGGTTCGAGCACTGGTAACGGTTGCGGGTAACCCGGTGCTCTCAACCCCCAACGGCAGGCGCTTGGCCGGTGCTCTCGACAAACTCGACTTCATGGTCGCCGTCGATCCCTACCTGAATGAAACGACGCGTCACGCGAACGTGATCTTGCCTCCGGCAGGGATCCTCGCCAAACACCACTACGACTTCGCGTTCTACGGACTGTCGGTCCGAAACATCGCCAACTACAGTCCCCCGCTGGTCAGCTCGGATACCCCCGATGAATGGCTGATCCTCGCCAAGATCGCACTCGTATTCGCCGGCCAAGACGTTTCGGGCGACCCGGCGATGGTTCCGCAGATGGCGCTCGCGATGATGGTTCAGAAAGCGGTTGACGCAGATGGCCCGCTCGAGGGCATGGACGCTGGTGAGGTCTTCGCCACACTCGAAGGCCGTGGCCCTATCGAGCAGATCCTCGACCTCCGGTTGCGTCTCGGTCCGTTCGGCGATCGCTTTGGGAAAGAGCCCGGCGGTTTGTCGCTCGCAATCTTGGAAGAGAACCCGCACGGCGTTGACCTCGGCCCCCTCGTTCCTCGGTTGCCGAACGCGCTTCGAACGAAGTCGGGCAAGGTCGAACTCGCACCGGAGGAGATCGTCGCCGACGTCCCACGGCTCAAGGAAAGCCTCACGCGCGAAGCGAACGGGATGGTGTTGATCGGGCGCAGGCAGCTCCGCTCGAACAACTCGTGGATGCACAACGTTCCGGCAATGGTCAAGGGATCGAACAAGTGCACGTTGCTCGTTCATCCCAGCGATGCCGAGCGATTGGGTCTGGCTCAAGGGTCCGTGGCACGGATCAAGTCACGCGTCGGCGAGGTTGAAGCCCCGGTCGACGTGACGGGCGACATGATGCCGGGAGTCGTCAGCCTTCCCCACGGCTGGGGCCACATCGCATCCGACATGAGGATGTCAGTCGCGCAGGCTCATGCCGGAGTGTCGTCGAACGATCTGACCGACGAGGACGCGATCGACCCCTTATCGGGTAACTCGGTCATGCAGGGGATCCCCGTAACGATCGAGGCAGTAGGCGTTTAGCTGTCGTCGTCGCGTGGGCGGCGGTTACGACCTTCTTCTTTGAGGAATCGCTCGATCTCGGTTGCGAGCTCTTCGCCTGAGACTCGTTGATCGGCAGTCATCTCTTCTAGTTGTCTCACGTGATCCTGCGCTTCCGGTTGTTGAGCAACGATCTCGTCAAGTTGGAGGCGGTGGACATCAGCCTCCTCTTCCAGAGTGCCAAGCGGGATCTCTATCTCGAGATGCTTCTCTAGTCGGCGGATCAGCGCCAGAACGCCTGCGGGGAAAGGACTCGTCACATAATGGGGCACCTGGGCGAAGAAGCCGACGGTCGGGATACCCGACTCGGACACTCGCTGGTCGACCATGCTGACCGCTGCGGCCGGCACGCGGAGTAAGCCCTCCGGTGACCGGACATCGCCCTTCAGCAAGCCGATGTCGGAAGCCGTGGTCATGACCGGTGGTGGGAATGTGTGCGGGACGGCGGCCGGCACAGCGCCGAAGGTGATGAGTTGCGTGACTCCCAGTGAGGCACAGAGTTCGGCCACCGCATCCGCGAACTTGTGCCACGCCAGGTCAGGCTCTTGCCCCGTTAGGAACACGAAGTCGCGTCCGCCGACCGGCGCGTGACGCACCTTGACCTCGGGCCAGATCGTTTGCTTCATGACGCCGTCAACGATGTCGAGGATCGGCCGCTGACTCCGATAGTCGAAGAGAGCATCGCCATCGAAGGTTGCGATTGGATGACTGTCGTTCGCAAGGTGAGCGGCAGCACCGGTGCCGACCTGCGCGGCATCCACCCATCCCGACAGAGCAGACAGCATCAAGGGTTCGTTGAGACGAGGCTTTTCGAGGAGCTTGTAGATCATGTCGAACCAGGCTAACGGACTCGGAGGTATACCGCTCTAGAGCAGGCCCAGCCATAGTTTGAGTTCGAGGACCCGGCTTACGGCTTGGTCGATGCGATGCATCGAGACCTTGTCGTTCCGCACCGCTTGGTAGATGGCTTGCGCGCACGGAACCGCGGTGTCGATGTTGCGAGCGAGAAGTGCGATATCAACTCCGGCCCGGATCGAGATGGGACACGCTTTGGGGATGCTGCCCCCGAAGTACCAGGCAACCGAATCCAACGCGTCACTGATCGCGACACCGTCGAACTCAAAACCATCCCGCAGGCGATCGGTAGCGATGTGCCGGTTGAGTGAGGCCGGCTTGTCACCGCCGTCGTTCGGATAGATGGCGTGCGACAACATCACGAGTTTGGCTCCGGCGTTGATCGCACGGTGGAACGGCGTCGCGTCGATGTGGCGGAGCTGATCCTTCGATCTCCGCACATAGGACTTCCCATCGTCGCTGTTGATCGTTGCCCCACCGAGGCCGGGGAAGTGCTTGAGCGACGCGGCGACCCTCTTGCGCTGAAGTCCTTCCGTGAAGCCGCGGACTAGTTTGCCTACGAGGAACCTGTTGGTGCCGAAGCTGCGTGAGCGCATGACGTGGCTGGGAGGAAGATCGAGGTCGGCAACCGGTGCGAGGTTGATGTTGACCCCGACGGACGAGAGATCCCGGCCTGTAGCTTTGCCTTGGTCGAATGCGACCGACTCTTTCTCCGTCTCACCTATCTCGGGGGCCGACATCGAGGGCGCCATGTCGGGGAAGCGTTTGACGACTCCACCTTCCTGATCGACCGAGATGAGTGCACCGATCTTGTGCCCGCTGGCACGCCTCATCGTGGCTTGGATCTGACGGTTGAGCTCGGTCACCTGGGATCGGGAGTCGTAGTTGTCTGCGAACAGGATGATCCCGCCGAGGTGGTGCTTCGCTATCAGATCTCGCTCGTGCTGCGAGAGCCCGATGCCATTCGGTCGGAACATCACGAGCTGACCGATCTTCTCTCGCAACGTCATCTCTTCGATGAGTTTGTCGAGATCGGGAGCATCTTGAGCGCTCGCATGCCGCGATGTGAGCGGCGCGGCTAGTGCCGCCACGAGCAGGCCCACGAGGAGAGCTAGGGAGAACCGCCGCATCACGAGGATGTTAGCCGGGGCGTTTGGAAGCTCGGGCTCGTTCGTTGGCGTCCAGGATCACCTTGCGGAGGCGGACATCGTGGGGAGTGACCTCCACGCACTCGTCCGCCCGGACGAACTCGAGGGCTTGTTCGAGCGACAGCTGCTTGTGTGGGATCAGCCTCACCAGGACATCGGCGCCGGCCGAGCGCATGTTCGACAGCTTCTTTTCTTTCGTGGGATTCACATCCATGTCTTCTCCACGAGAGTTCTCGCCGACGATCATCCCTTCGTAGACATCGGTACCCGGCGGAACGAACATCGTGCCGCGGTCCTGGAGGTTGAGCAGTGCATACGAAGTGGTGGGGCCACGCCGGTCGGCAACCAGGCTCCCTGTGGGCCGCGTCCTCAGTTCGCCGTGCCATGGTTCGTACCGATCGAAAACGTGATGGAGCAACCCCGTGCCGCGCGTCTCGGTCATGAACTCGGTGCGGAATCCGATCAGTCCTCTAGCAGGCACGAGGTATTCCATCCGGATCCAGCCGGTCCCGTGGTTGACCATGTTCTCGAGGCGACCTTTGCGGAGTGCGAGCAGCTGGGTGATGACGCCCATGAAGTCCTCGGGCGCATCGATGGTTAGACGTTCGACCGGCTCGTGAAGCTTTCCGTTGACCTCTCTCGTAACCACTTCGGGCTTGCCGACGGTCATCTCGAAGCCTTCGCGTCGCATCATCTCGACGAGAACCGCGAGCTGAAGCTCGCCCCTGCCTTGAACTTCCCACGCGTCACGGTTCTCGGTCTCGAGCACCTTGATCGAAACGTTTCCGACGAGCTCTTGGTCGAGGCGACTCTTGATCAGGCGGGAAGTGACCTTGTCGCCATCCTGTCCCGACAACGGCGACGTATTGATACCGATCGTCATCGACAAGCTCGGGTCATCGAAGTGAGACACAGGCAGGGGACGTGGGTCATTGGGGTCCGCCAAGGTTTCGCCGATGGTGACTTCCGCAAGACCGGCGATCGCCATGATCTCTCCGGGGCCTACCTCAACTGCATCCACGCGGTCGAGTGCCTCGGTGACGTAGAGCTCGGTGATCTTGACGTTCTCGATCGTCTCGTCCGCCCTGCACCACGCAACCGTGTCGCCTTTGCGGATCGTTCCGTGGAAGACACGACACAGAGCCAACCGGCCCACGTACATCGAAGCGTCCAGGTTCGTGACTAACGCTTGAAGCGGATGGTCCGGGTCGTAAGTGGGGGCCGGGATGTGCTCGAGGAGAAGTTCGAACAGCGGCTTGAGGTCACTCCCCTGGTCCTCCGGATCGAGAGAGGCGCGGCCATCTTTGGCGTTGGCGTAGACGATCGGGAAGTCGATGTGCTTCTCATCTGCGTCGAGGTCGAGGAAAAGTTCGTAGACCTCGTCGACGACCTCGGACACCCGAGCATCCGGCCGGTCGATCTTGTTGATCACCAGGATCACTGGCAGGTGCGATTCGAGGGCCTTACGAAGAACGAATCGCGTCTGCGGAAGTGGGCCCTCGCTGGCATCCACCAAGAGCAGCACCCCGTCTACCATCGTGAGGCCTCGCTCGACCTCGCCACCGAAGTCGGCGTGGCCGGGGGTGTCGATGATGTTGATCTTCACGTCTCCGTAGCGGACCGCCGTGTTCTTGGCCAGGATCGTGATGCCCTTCTCGCGCTCGAGGTCCATCGAGTCCATGACGCGTTCACCCACGTCCTGGTTAGAACGGAACGCTCCGGACTGCCACAGCATGGCGTCCAGCAGGGTCGTCTTACCGTGGTCGACGTGAGCGATGATCGCGACGTTGCGGATCTCATCGCGGGTAGCCATGGACTTCCTTTCGTGGGATTTGAACTACCAGTATCGCCCAAGTCGCTCAGCCTGGATTCCGTGGCGAAGCAGCCGCAATTCCTTGGCGAAAGAGCCACAAATAGTGAGGCTGCTTTTAATAGAAAACGGGGTTAGAGGGGGATGTGGCTCATCACCAGGATGCGGGGCTCGGTCATCTCAGCCATCGCGTAGCGCAGGCCCTCTCGACCGAAACCTGAGTTCTTGGATCCTCCGTACGGCATCTGGTCGGCACGGAAGGCCGATACGTCGTTGTGGATGACCCCGCCGACCTCGAGCTCGCGGTGAGCCAGCATGACCCGGTTGATGTCGTTCGTGAAGATCCCAGCCTGAAGTCCGTACTGCGAGTTGTCCATCTCGGCCAGGGCGGCCTCGAAGTCCGAATAGGTATCGAGAGTCACGACCGGGCCGAATATCTCCTCACAGCGCACCTTCATCTCAGAAGTGGTGCGCGTGAGAACGGTAGGTAGGTAGAAGGGGTCTTCGCGCTTGCCACCGACGAGAACCTCGGCCCCCGCGGCAACCGCCTCGTCCACCCAGGCCGAGACGCGCTCGAGCGAGTCGTGGTCGATCAGTGGGCCGACATCGATCGACTCGTCCATCGGGTCGCCGGTCTTGAGGTTGCCAACTTCTGTGGCGAGCAACGTGCGGAACTCGTCGGACACGGCTTCATGCACGAGCACGCGCTGCACGGAGATGCACGACTGGCCCGCTTGGTAGAAACCACCGAACGCCACCCGCTTCGCAGCGAGCTCGAGATCGGCATCATCGTGCACCAGCACTCCCGCGTTCCCACCGAGCTCGAGCGTGATGGCTTGCTTGACCGCACTCTGCTTCAGTCCCCAACCAACCTCTGACGAGCCGGTAAACGTGATCTTCTTGAAACGTGGGTCGGGCGCGATCTTCGAGGTTGCTTGTCCGTCGATCGGGATAACCGAGTACATGCCCTTCGGCAGATCGGTCTCCATGAAGAGCTCACCCAGCAGGAGCGCCCCAAGGGGAGTCTTGGTCGCGGGCTTCAGAACGATCGGCGCGCCGACCGCGAGGGCCGGAGCCATCTTGTGCGCTACGAGGTTCACGGGGAAGTTAAAAGGAGAGATGCCGAGAACCGGCCCCAGTGGGAACCGACGGATGAGTCCCATACGAGAGCCGAGCGATTCCTCGGTGTCCAAACGCATCACTTCGTCAGAGCCGCGACGTATCTCCTCCGCGGCCCATCGGAATGTTGACACCGCTCGTGCAGCCTCTACCCGTGCCCACTTCACGGGCTTACCGCCCTCACGCGCGATGGTCTCGGCCACTTCGTCAGCTCGTTCGGCAAGCCGCTGGGAGATATGCATCAAGGCTTCCGCGCGTGCGTGCACGGGGAGCTTGCGAGACTCGACGAAAGAATCGTGTGCGCACTGGATCGCATCCTCGACGTCCCCTTCAGAGGGCGTACAGACGGTCGCGACTACATCGCCGTTGAAGGGGCTTTTGACCTCAAAACGGTCGTCCGATCCACGCCACTCCCCTGCGATCAGGAACTTCTTCGGTTCCGACATCACTCACCACTCTCCCCAACTCGCGCTTAGACGCTTATTCTGCCAGGACAACTGGATCTAGACACCGGTAGGGGTGAGATGTCAGAAGAGCACGGTCCTATCCCCGGTCCACTATCGACGGAGTTGTTCAAACGACGCGAGGACTCGATACCCCGTGCTGTCTTCAATACCGTTCCGATTTTCGTGGCAGCGGGCATGGGTGCTCACCTCACCGATGTCGATGGCAACGAATTCCTCGACTTCGCGGGCGGGCTGGGTGTCCTCAATGTCGGCCGCGGCAATCCACGGGTGCTCGAAGCGGTTCACGAACAGGTCGATAAGTTCATCCACGAGTGTTTCCACGTTTCTCTCTACGAGGGATACGTGGAACTAGCCGAGCGCCTGAACGAGTTGACTCCCGGCGATCACGACAAGAAAACGATGCTCGCCAACTCGGGAGCCGAAGCGATCGAGAACGCCGTGAAGATCGCTCGTTACGCAACCGAGCGTCCCGCCGTCCTCGGTTTCTCGAATGCGTTCCACGGTCGAACCCTGATGAGCATGACTTTGACGGCGAAAGACATGCCCTACCGCAAGGGTTTCGGTCCCTACGCGCCGGAGGTATACCGGGTGCCTTTCGCTTACTGCTACCGCTGCCCGTTCGGGTTGGAGTACCCATCGTGTGGCATCGCATGCGCGGAGCACGCCGCCGACGTGATCGATACGCAGATCGGACGCGACGCCCTCGCGTGCATGGTCATCGAACCGGTTCAAGGTGAAGGTGGATTTCAGGTTGCGCCGGACGACTTCCTTCCGGCGTTACGAGCGATCTGCACCGACCGCGATGTCTTGATGGTCGATGACGAGGTCCAGTCGGGGATGGGTCGCACCGGCAAGATGTTCGCGATCGAACACTACGGAGTAGTGCCCGACATCATCACGACCGCTAAATCGCTGGGAGCCGGTTTTCCGATCTCAGGCGTGACGGGTCCCGCGGACGTCATGGATGCGCCTCATGTTGGCGGTCTCGGGGGCACCTACGGTGGGAACCCGGTCGCTTGCGCCGCGGCTCTCGCCGTCCTCGCCGAGTTAACCGAAACGGACATGTTGCAGAGGGCGGAACGTCAGGGTGCCCTCATCCGCGAACGGCTCGACCCCCTTGCCGACAAATTGCAGATCATCGGCGAGATACGGGGCCTCGGCCCGATGGTGGGACTCGAGCTCGTTACCGACCGCACTACCAAGGAACCCGCCAAGTTGGCCACCGGCGCGATCGTCAAGCGTTGCTACGAGCGGGGGCTGCTGATACTCAAAGCCGGCACGTACGACAACGTCGTGCGGATGCTGGCACCACTCGTGATCTCCGACGACGACCTGCAGAAGGGGCTCGACATCCTCGTCGACGCACTCGAATGGGCAGATGGAGGCATGGCCTGAGCAACAGCTTGTGGATGGACCAGGTCGGCCCAGTCACACCGCGCACTTCGTTAACCGCCGACCACAACGCAGACGTGGCGATCGTCGGTGCGGGATACACGGGGTTGTGGACGGCTTATCACCTGCTCAAGGCGGATCCGAGCTTGAAGGTCGCGATCGTCGAGCGCGAGACGGCCGGCTTCGGTGCGTCGGGACGCAACGGTGGGTGGTGTTCTGCACTTTTCGCCGCCCCCCACCACAAGATCGCTCGCAAGTACGGCACCGAAGCCGCGCTTGCGATGCAACGAGCGATGATCGACACGGTTGATGAAGTAGGCAAGACGTGCGGGGTCGAAGGCATCGACTGCGATTTCCACAAGGGTGGCACGTTGGTCTTCGCCACGGCACCCAGCCACATCGAACGAGTCCGAAGTTATGTCTCCGAAGGCCGGGCTCATGGCGAGAACTACACCTGGCTCAACCCCTCCGATGCTCAGGAGCGGATAAGGCTCGCCTCCAGCCACGGAGCGGCATACACGCGCGACTGCGCCCGCCTGCATCCGGCAAAACTTGCGCGCGGTTTGGCGAGAGTCGTCGAGGGCATGGGCGCGGAGATCTTCGAGGGCACCACTGCAACAGGCATCGAGCAGGGGCGCGTCGTCACCGAGAACGGAGTCCTGAAAGCTCGAACCGTTGTGCGCGCGACCGAGGGCTACACCGCCCGACTACGTGGCTTTCGACGCAAGCTAGTCCCGCTCTACTCGCTGATGATCGCGACCGAGCCACTGCCGCCTTCTTTCTGGAGCAAGGTCGGATGGGAAGGACTAGAAACCCTGACCGACGGTCGCCATCTGCTGATCTATGCGCAAAGAACGGCCGATGACAGGATCGCGTTCGGGGGCCGCGGGGCCCCGTACCACTTCGGATCCCGCGTCGAACCTCGCTTCGATTCCGAGCCTTCGGTCTTCAACGACTTGCAGAAGGTCCTCGTTGAGCTCTTTCCCGACGCTAAGGACGCGGCTATCACCCATCGCTGGGGTGGTCCGCTCGGTGTACCGCGTGACTGGTTCAGCTCGGTCGGCCTCGATCGCTCTAGCGGTCTCGCGTGGGCTGGCGGTTATGTCGGCGATGGGGTCTCGACCACCAACCTCGCAGGTCGGACCCTCACCGATCTGATCCTCGAGCGGGATACCGAGCTGACTCGCTTGCCATGGGTCGGACATCGTTCGAGGTCGTGGGAGCCCGAACCGTTGCGCTGGATCGGCATCAACCTCGCCCTGAAGGCCATGTCATCGGCCGATTCAGCCGAGGAACGAACCGGACGAACCTCCAAACGCGGTAGCGCCGTCAAGCGACAAGTGGGCATCTGAAGAACTTCCTGTCTCCGACTAGATTGGGGGCTGCGCCTAGAGATACGGAGGGGTTGTGGCTTCAGGCATAGCAAGTGACAAGGTCAAGCAAGTTCTCGATGCAGAGCTCGAGCGCTATTCGCAGCGGACGCCGCGGTCGGCCGCTCTGTATGAGAGAGCTGAGAAGGTCATGCCGTTCGGGGTGGCGTCCTCGTTCCAGGCAGGTGACCCCTACCCGATCTATCTAGCCGGTGGAAAAGGGAGCCGCGTCAGCGACGTTGACGGGAACTCGTACATCGATCTTCACAATGGATTCGGGACGATGGTGGTCGGCCACGCTCACCCCAAGGTGCGCGCCGCGATTGAAAATGCTGCGGCAACGGGAACCCACTTCGCGGCAACAACAGAGAACGTCATCTACCTGTCTGAAGAGATCGTCAAGAGGTTCGGGGTCGACAAGGTTCGGTTTACCAACTCCGGAACGGAAGCAACTATGGACGCCGTACGCCTCGGCCGAGCAGCGTCGGGTAAGGACGTGCTGCTGAAGATCGAGGGTTCGTATCACGGCCACCACGACGCCGTCATGTACTCCGTCATTCCGACGATGGACTCGAGCGGGCCGAACGAACGCCCGTGGACGGTCCCATTCTCCCGTGGGATACCGAAGGGGACCGAGAAGCACACGATGATCGTTCCCTTCAACGACATCCCGGCCCTCGAATCGGTTCTCTCGGAACATGGGGACGAGATCGGCGCCATGATCATGGAGCCGGTGATGATGAACATCGGCATCGTGCTGCCGCAGCCCGGCTACCTCGAAAAGGTGCGGGAGCTCTGCACCAGGCACAAGGTCGTGCTGATCTTCGATGAAGTGAAGACCGGCGTCACGATCGCCCCGGGAGGGGCCACCGAGATGTTCGGCGTTCAACCCGATCTCATCTGCCTAGCGAAAGCGATCGGGGGAGGAACGGCGATCGGCGCCTTCTGCGGCAAAGCCGAGATCATGGACGAGATCGAAGACGGCGTTGCCGCTCTCGGTACCTTCAACGGCAATCCCCTTTCCGTCTCGGCCGCCCTAGCGACGCTTGACAGAGGTCTTGACTCCCGATGCGTACGCGCACCTGGCGAAGCTCGGGACGAATTAGCGAGCGGCACATCAAGACATCCTCACGAAGGCCGGCCTTCCTGCAGTTACGACCGACCTTGGCTGCAAGGGATCGATCACCTTCCGGGACAAGCCGGTCGAGCGCTATCGGGACTTCCAAGAAGTTGACGACAGCTTGTTCGATGCCTCTTGGTACTGGCTCGTGAACCGAGGATCTTCCAGACCCCCGGCAAGGAAGAGCAATGGACGATCTCGGTACAGCACAGCGAGGAGGACATCGACGAGTTCCTCGAGGTGTTCGACGCATACTGCAACGCCGTCACCGGCGGATAGGGAGGGACAGTGGCCGACCGAATGATCAAGAACTTCATCGACGGCGAGTACCGGGATCCCGTTAGCGGTGAGACGACCGACCTCATCAACCCTGCGACGGGAGAAGTTTTCGCGTCCGCAGCACTTTCCGGGGAGGCAGACGTCGACGCGGCCTGTAAGGCCGCACGAAAGGCTTTTGAGTCCTGGCGTGACACGACTCCGTCTGAACGCGCGTTGGCGCTGATCCGCATCGCCGACAAGCTCGAGGAGCATGCCGAAGAACTCGTCAAGCTCGAGGTGGAGAACACCGGCAAGCCATTCCAGATGACCATGGACGAAGAGGTTCCGCCGATGGTCGACCAGATCCGCTTCTTCGCCGGTGCGGCCCGAGTTCTCGAGGGCCGGTCCGCAGGCGAGTACATGGCGGGCCATACCTCGTTCATCCGCCGTGAACCCATCGGCGTTTGCGCCCAGGTGACCCCGTGGAACTACCCGATGATGATGGCGGTGTGGAAATGGGCACCGGCTATCGCAGCCGGGAACGCCGTAGTCCTGAAGCCGTCGGACACGACTCCTGTGACGGCGATTCGGATGGCCGAGCTCATGTCTGAGTTTCTACCTCCAGGCGTGATCAACGTCATCTGTGGCGATCGCGATACCGGTCGTTCGCTGGTTTCACACCCGATCCCCGACATGGCATCGGTAACGGGAAGCGTCCGCGCGGGGATGGAGGTAGCCGTCGCTGCAGCTCAGGATCTCAAGAAGGTCCACCTGGAACTCGGCGGGAAGGCACCTGTCATCGTCTTCGACGATGCGGACCTCGCCGCGGCCGCCGAGGCCATCGCCGTGGCGGGCTATTTCAACGCCGGACAGGACTGCACCGCCGCGACCCGAGTTCTCGCGGCCCCCGGCGTCTATGAGGACTTCATCAGCGAGCTGACTTCGCAAGCCAAGGGCACGAAGACCGGGATGCCCGACGACGAGGACGTTCTCTACGGCCCGCTAAACAACGCGAACCAACTTGCGCGAGTCCAGGGGATGCTCGAACGCGCTCCCGACAATGCCGAGGTAGTCACCGGTGGCAGCCGTCTCACGGAAAGCAATGGCTACTTCTTCGAGCCGACAGTCGTGTCGGGTCTACAGCAGACGGACGAGATGATCCAGAACGAGATCTTCGGCCCAGTCATCACGGTGCAGCGGTTCGACGACGAAGCCAACGCGCTCGAGTGGGCTAACGGCGTCGAGTATGGGCTCGCATCAAGCGTGTGGACCAAGGATCACGGCCGAGCGATGCGGATGGCGAAGGCTCTCGACTTCGGATGCGTGTGGATCAACACTCACATCCCCCTCGTCGCAGAGATGCCACACGGGGGCTTCAAGCACTCCGGCTACGGCAAGGACCTCTCGATGTACGGGTTCGAGGACTACACGCGCATCAAGCACGTCATGTCCAATATCGAAGGCTAGGGGTTCTCGGGGCGCGGGACTCCGCCTTTGCGATGTAGAGCCAGCGCGCTTAGAGCTTCGAGCACCGTGCGGTGAGCTGCCATCGCCGTGATGCTTGCGTGGTCGTACGGCGGTGAGACCTCCACGATATCCATTCCTGCTAATCCCTTGGCGAGCACGAGAGCTCGAACCGCCCGGAGAAGTTCTCGCGTAGTCATCCCCCCGGGCTCGGGCGTTCCCGTACCCGGCGCGTATGCCGGGTCGAGCGCATCGATGTCGACCGACAAGAAGAGATGGTCGGCATCCGCTATCTCTTGGAGAACCATCGCGATCACCGCGTCGATACCCAGCTCGGTGATCTGTTCCATGCGATGCCAGCGAACCCCATTCGAGCGCGCCCATTCGAACTCTTCGGGATTGGGCCAGTAACCGCGTATCCCCACCTGCACCAGACGGTGGCCGGGGATGACGTCACGGTCGACAAGATGCCGGAAGGGCGTGCCGTGAGCCCACTCGACGCCCCAGTTCTCGGTGGCCGTATCCGTGTGGGTGTCGAACTGCACCACGGCCATAGTTCCAGACTGGATGTGTTCGGCCACAGCCGAAACATCGGGAAACGCGATCGAGTGATCCCCGCCCAAGACGATCGGTACCGCCCGCGCCTTAACCACCCGGCTCACGCTCTCGTGGATGGCAGCATGGCTGGCTCGAGCATCACCCGGACGAACGGATGCGTCGCCGTGATCGACGATCCTTAGTTCGGCGAACGGGTCGATCCCTAGATCCATATGCCACGCCTTCGGTTCTCCCCCGCCATCGAAGGCGATGCGGATCTCTCGGGGGCCGAAGCGTGCGCCCGGCCGGTGGGTGACCATGTCATCCATCGGCGCACCGACGATCGCGACATCCGCCCCTTGGAGGTCTTCCTCGTCGAGAGCGAGCGCGACCTTATGGAACGTCAGCCCACCTGCGAAGGAGGGTTCGTCCGGACGGTTCACTCTCAACGCCAGGCGTCCTTCCTTGTGCGGAAGAAGACGATCGCTGCGTAGGTAACGCCGACCATGAAGATGAGCGTGCCGATCACGTTGACTTGCGGTGGAACACCGATGCGCGAGGCGCCGTAAACCCAACCCGCCAACCAGGTCGTGCCTCCGGCATTGAACAACGTGATCACGAAATCATCGAATGACAAAGCGAAGGCCAACAATCCGGCAGCGAGGATGCCCGGGAAGATCAGAGGGAACGTCACCGTCCAGAACACCGTCAAGGGCGAAGCCCCGAGGTCTTCCGCCGTGTCTTCGAGACTGAGATCGAAGCCAGCCAGTCGCGCCCTTACCGTGACCACGACATAGGAGATCGAGAACATGATGTGAGCGATGATCATCGTCATCATCCCTCTGTCGACCTGAAGTGTCACGAACAAGCCGAGTAGTGAAGCTCCCATGACGATCTCGGGCGTCGCCATGGGTAGGAAGATGCCGATGTTCATCCCGCTCTGGCCCCGGAATCGATACCTGGTCAGCGCCAGAGCGACGAGCGTTCCCATGGCCGTCGCGGCCACCGTGGATATGACTCCGATCACGAATGAGTTCTTCAGTGCTTCGGTCAGTTCGGGTATCTCGAACAGGTTCTTGTAGTGATCCAACGTGAAGCCCTGCCACGCGAAATTGAATCGGCCCGAGATGTCGTTGAACCCGAACAAAGCCATAACGAATACCGGTATGAACAGATACAGGATCACTGCACCCGTAAAGATCGGCAGGAACTTCCCGCCTCTTCGTCCTGGAGGTCTGTGCTTCGCCTGGCTGGCTGCGTGGACGGCCATCAGCCCAGCGCCTCTTCGCTGCCGACGGCTCGCACGTACAGCGCGACGCCGACCAAGATGCCGGCCATCAGCAAGATCGACAGAGCGGCCCCCTCGGGATAGTCGTTGTTCGTTAGGAGCTCACGCTGGATCACGTTGCCGATCATGGTGGTATTCACCCCGCCCAGGAGCTCGGCGTTGATGAAGTCTCCGACCGATGGGATGAACACAAGAAGAGACCCGGCGAACACGCCCGGCAAAGACAGCGGAAAGATCACACGCCAGAAAACCTGGACCTTGCTTGAGTACAGGTCGTACGCCGCGTCCAGCAGAGCAGGATCCAGTCGTTCGAGAGCCACGTAAAGGGGCAGCGCCATGAACGGTAGGAAGTTGTAGATCAGGCCGCACACCACCGCTACCGGCGTGGCTAGGATCTGGAATCCATCCGACAAGATGCCTAAGTCCTTCAAGAACCCGAGGGCGAGGCCCTCGTCGGCAAGGATGAACTTCCACGACAGGGTGCGGATGACGAACGGCGTGAAGAACGGCAGGAGGATCAGCAGAAGGAACACGTTCTTGCGGCGGCCGGCCTTCGTCGCGATCCAGTAAGACATCGGGAAACTGATGATCAGTGTTGCGAGCGTGACGACGAGGCCGAACAGAAGTGATCGATAGAGCTGGGTGTCGTACTTGGAAAAGGCTTCCGTGTAGTTGCTCCACCGCCAAGTCAGCGTGTAACCACGCTCGAGCGAACCTTCCTGCAGGGAAAGCGAGCCCAGTGTCGCGACGGGGATGGCGAAGAAGATCAGCAGCCACGTGAGTCCGGGCAGGGACAGCAGGTAGGGAACCAGCCGACCCCGCTTTCGGACCTGGCTCACCCCTGCACCACAGCCCCGAACAGGTCGTTCCAGATCTCTTCTTCGTTCTCGTCGAGATCCTTGTAGTGCTTCAGGCGCGCTTCCATCTCGGGTGTGGGGAATACCAGCGGGCTATCTGCGACCGCCGACAAGTAGGAATCGTCTTCCTCGACCGCTCTTTCCCGGAGGATCTGTTGAGCCGCCGGAACCGGGCAGATGTAGTTGACCCATGCCGCGATCTGCGCCGCGACTTCTGGTTGGTAGACGAAGTTCATGAACTCCATCGCATCGATCGGCGCAGAGGCATTATCCGGGATGGCCATGTTGTCGACCCAGAGGATGCCGCCTTCTTCTGGAACAACGAACTGAAGCTCGGGCTTGTCGAACTGAAGTTGGAAGACATCTCCGGACCACGCCATCGTGAGCCACAGGTCTTCGCGGACCAAGGCGTCGGCATATTCGTTTCCGTAATACTGGCGGACGATACCGGCGTCACGCTGCTCCAGGAGCTTCGCCTGAGCATTCTCGACATCTGCCGGTGTGGCCGACTTGGGGTCGATGCCCAGCCCGAGGAGCGTGAGGTTCATCGTGTCTCTCATCTCTTTGAACATCCCGACCTTGCCTTTGAAGGCTGGATCGAACAGATCCTCGAAAGAGGTGATCTCGCGTCCGGTGAGCTCGGGGTTATAGCCGATCCCGGTGATCCCGGACTGCCACGGCACGGAGTATCTGTTGCCGGGGTCATAGGAAGGGTCCTTGTAGACCTCTCCAGCATTCGCACCGAAGTTGAAGGTCTTGGTGTGATCCAGCTCCTCGAGGTACCCGAGCCGGATCATCTTCGCGATCAACCAGTCGGTGACCACGATCATGTCGTAGCCGATCTCCTGGTCATTGCTGAGGGCCTCGCGAACGGTCCCGAAGAAACTCTCGTTGTCCTCGATGACCTCTTTGTAGTCGACCTCGATGCCGGTCTCTCTCGTGAAGTCGTCCACCGTGGGTCGACGACCCTTCGCCTTGTCGATATAGAGCGGCCAGTTGGCCAACACGAAGGCCCCAACCTGCTCGGTCGTGGTTAGCTCGTTCTTCTCATCGGCTGGGCCGCCATCCGATTTCTCGCCTGTCCCGCTGACCCCGCATGCGGCCATGAACGCAGCAAGGGTGGCTCCGCCGGCGCCGATCCCCAGCCGACGGAGCGCTTGGCGTCGGTCCATAGCCGACTGCTGTCCGAACAGCTGACGAAATTCCCGATCACTCATGCAGACTCCCCCTCTCATGTCGAGCACAGCAGCACTCGGGATCACTCCGAACGTGTGCCGCATGTCCCAGCTAAGCCGTACAGACGCGCCCGGCCCCCGCAGCTTCCTCAGAACCACTTGCGTTCTGCACGTAGACATCTACCTCTTCGCCCGATGATGTCCTGCAGATATAGGAAGTGCTCACTCCGGTGTAGGTGGATACGAGCACCGTCGCCGCTATGGTGTTGGGATAGGGCGACTCCTGGTCCGTGCGCACGATACGGAGTTTCTCCGGACGCACGCCAACGCTGACAGCGCCGGTCGAGATAGGAAGTCTGGCGGCGGGGATCTGGACGGTTTCGCCGGACTTCAGCTTTACGTTCGCTATATCGCCGGTTGCACCTTCGATCTCACCCAGCAGGAGATTCGAAGCACCGAGGAACGCGGCGACGAACCCCGTCGAGGGAAGTTCGTAAACATCTTGAGGGGCCCCAACCTGCTCGAGCTTGCCCCCGTTCATGACGGCGAGCCGATCGGACATCATCATCGCTTCTTCTTGATCGTGGGTGACGTAGATGAACGTGATGCCGACCTCTTGCTGGATCCGCTTCAGTTCGATCTGCATCTGCTTCCGAAGATTGAGATCTAGAGCACCGAGCGGCTCATCCAACAACAGAACCTGGGGTCGATTGACGAGCGCGCGCGCTGAACGCGACGCGCTGCTGTTGCCCTCCGGAGAGCTGGTTCTTCGTCCGAGTCCCGAACCCCTTGAGGTCAACGAGTTCCAACATCTCCTCGACGCGTTGTTTGATCTCAGCCGCGGCTACTTTCTTACGTTTCAACCCGTAGGCGACGTTCTCGTGGACGTCGAGGTGAGGAAAGAGTGCATAGGACTGAAAGACCGTATTGACGTCCCGCTTGTAGGGAGGAAGGTCCGAAACGTCCGTTCCGCCGAGGAAGATCTTGCCGGAAGACGGCTCTTCGAATCCGCCGATCATCCGCAGCGTGGTCGTTTTGCCGCAACCGGAGGGGCCTAGCAGGGAGAAGAACTCGCCCTCGTTGATCTGCAGGTCTATGGCATCGACGGCTGTAGCGTCGTTGAATACCTTCGAGACCTGTTCCAGGCGGACGTCAGACATCCCACGAAAGCTATCAGTGCAAGCTGATTACGACTAGCTCGGGGGGAAAGAGGAAGTTACCAGGGAGCGCTAAAGCACTCCCTGGGTACGACCTTAGCGACGCCTGGCTGGGCGACGCGGTGCAGAACCACGGCGTTTGTGTGACGAGAACACTCGTTGAGGTGTTGCGAGCTTCAGACCTTCTGCCTGGAACTCGTCGCTGAGCTTGAGCTCGCGAGCGACAACGCTCATCTCTTGGTTCTCGGTAGGTGTGACGAAAGTCACGCCGACGCCGGCACGACCGGCTCTTGCGGTGCGACCTACCCGGTGGAGATAGTCCTTGTGACCATTGGGCGGGTCGTAGTTGATCACGTGAGTGATGTCATCGAGGTCGAGACCTCGAGCTGCGACATCAGTTGCGATCAAAACATCGGTCTTTCCATTGGTGAATCGATCAAGTGCACGCTGACGAGCGTTCTGACTCAGGTCGCCGTGCATAGCGAGGGCTTGGATTCCCTTGGCCTTGAGTTTGGCCTGAAGACGATCGGCGCCACGCTTGGTGCGAACGAACACGAGCGCGAGGCCACGCTCTTCCTTGAGGACCTCGATCAATTTCTCGACCTTCGCGTACTGATCGACCGGTACGAACCGGTGATCGGCAAGCTCGACGGTCGGACGATCGTCCTCGACCTCGTGCTTAACGGCCTCACGCGTGTACGACTTGGCGAGGTGTCCGACACGGCCATCAAGAGTGGCCGAGAAGAACATGGTCTGGCGATCCTTGTTCAAGCGATCCACGATGCGATCGACCTGCGGCTGAAAGCCCATGTCGAGCATGCGGTCGGCCTCGTCCAGGACGAGAACCTTCACGCCATCGATGCGGATGCGCCTACGCATGAGCAGATCCTCGAGACGACCGGGGGTAGCGACGATGATGTGTGCCTTCGACGCTCTCTCGGCCTGCTTGTCGAGGCCCACGCCGCCGTACACGGATGCAACCCGGAGGTTGCGGACGGCAGCGATCTCATGCAGATCGGATGTCACCTGAACGGCCAGCTCACGGGTCGGCACCAGCACGAGTGCTGAGGGACGCGGCATCTTGGCGTCGAGCTGCTCGACCAGTGGGATGGAAAACGCCAGGGTCTTACCGGACCCCGTACGCGACTTCGCGAGCACGTCGCGACCCGCTAGGGCGTCCTTCATAACTAGTGTTTGGATCGCAAAAGGCTCTTTGATGCCTTGGCGCTCCAGTGCGCGAACGACGGGCGCAGATACGCCCAGATCGGCAAAAGACAATCTGTTCAACTCCTTCGTTTCGGTGAACCCGTCACCGTTTACGGGAGACTCGAAAACCCGCTTACCTACCGAAGGAGGAACCGGAACACGAATCTCACGGGCAACGTCTTTATTGCCCTCGTTGGTACTCACAACATACACCGTTAAGGGGCTATTCCCTGCTTGTTAGACGTTCTAGCCCCACAAGATGCTTGCTTCCTACCTATTATCGACCTCTTAGAGCGATAACTGGAACGATCCACCCGAATCCCGCGGAAGGCCCTCGATGACTATCCACCGCACGAATCTGCGTCAGAAGCTCCGCTACCGGTTCGACGACACGATGTCGTCGGGCGTGAAGGGCATGGTCCTCTGGTTGGCGGCAGCGACCCTGGCGTTGATCCTAGTGGTGGGCGTCGTTGCGACCCTGATCGGGGTCGAGGACAACGAGGGGAATGAGCTGCCGTTCGGCGAGGCCCTTTGGATCAACATGCTCCGAACCCTCGACCCGGGAACGATGGGAGGCGACGAGGGGTGGACCTTCCGGATCGCTTCACTCATCGTCACCATCGGTGGCCTGTTGGTCGTTAGCTCGCTCATCGGTCTTCTCGCCAACGGCATCGCGGACAAGGTTGCCGATCTTCGGCGTGGACGCTCCCCCGTTCTGGAGAGCGGGCACACCCTCATCCTCGGTTGGTCGGCGAAGGTCTACCCGATCGTTTCCGAACTGGTGATCGCCAACGAGAACCAGAAAGGCGCCAGCGTTGTGATCCTCGCGCCGATGGATAAGGCCGAGATGGAAGACCGGATCGACGCTCGCATCGCCGAGATGAAAACGACGCGCGTTGTCTGTCGCACCGGTAACCCGTACGAGCCGCTCGACATCGAGATAACGGGGGTCGAGAGAGCGAAAGCGGTGATCGTTCTGAACAGGGGCGGGCCCGATGGCGACGCGGAAGTTGTCAAGGCGACGCTGGCGGTACTCCGCACCGCGGACATCGCGCACAACGTTCCGATCATCGCCGAGATCCAAGACACGTTCAGCGGAACTGCGCTCAAGGGAGGCACGAAGGGTGCGGTCGAGATCGTGCGATCGGCCGGCATCATCGCGAAACTCACCGCGCAGGTTTGCAGGCAGCCGGGACTCAGTTACGTCTACCAAGAACTGTTCGACTTCGACGGCGACGAGATCTACTTCAGCGCCGTGCCAGAGTTGGAAGGTAAGACGTTCGGCGACGCACTCCTGGCTTTCGACAAGTGCACGCCCCTCGGACTTCAGAGCGCGGCGGGCGAGATCACCGTGAACCCATCCATGAGCACCCCGTTCAACAAGGGCGACAAGGTGATCGCTATCGCCGAGGACGACGACAAGGTTCTGATCGGTAAGACGCGCTCGTTTGGGCACGCCTCTGCCGATGCTGGGCGCGGTGGGGGCCGCGTCCGCGATCCTGAGCGGATACTTCTGATCGGCTGGAACGACATGGCCCCGAACATCATCACGGAGCTTGATGGGTACGCGGCCCCCGGTTCGACGATGACGATCTTCGCCGACGACGATGTGGTGCTGCCTGAAGATATCCACCTGCCGGAAACGAAGAATCTGGCGTGCACCGTTTCCGACGACGATCTGGATCCGGACACGATCGGATCTCTCATGACCGATCCCGCGCCCGATCATGCGATCGTGCTCTGCTACCGCGGTCGGCTCAGTGAGGCGCAAGCCGATGCCCGCGTGATGCTCACGTTGCTGCACCTTCGCTCTGCGATCGAGGACGCCGGTGCAGAGACGAACATCGTCGCCGAGCTACTCGACGAACGAGACGTCGACCTCACTCCGAAGCACCACACCGACGAGTTCATCGTCAGCGAACGACTGACGGCTCTACTGATGGCCCAGTTGTCCGAGAACCCAGCTCTGGCGCCCGTGTTCGAGGACCTCCTCGACGAGGAGGGATCGGAGATCTATCTGAAGCCCGCCGCGCTTTACGCGGACGCTGGACAAACGCATTCGTTCGCCGACGTCGTGGCCGCGGCGAGGAGCCGGGGCGAGACCGCCCTCGGTTATCAAACCGTTCGTGATGGGCGCAAAGATGTGGCGATCAACCCGCATAAAGATGAAACGGTCACATTCGCGCCGGGTGACTCGGTGGTCGTCCTGTCCGAACTCGAGGACTAACGGTTTCTTTGTAAGAATCGTCACCTCACAGGGGGCAGATCCCGCACAGAAAAGCTTGCTTAGGTCCGTCGAAATACGGAGGCGTCGGGTAAGTCGCTAGTGCTCCCCACCCCGTAACCTGACTGCGATGAACGATCGATCCCCCTCCATCCTCACGCCGGATCAAAGACTTCGGGTCTTCATCAGCTCGACCATCAGAGAGTTGGCCGAAGAGCGAGCGGTGGCTCGTTCGAACATCGGTGAGATGCGTCTCCATCCGATCCTCTTCGAGACGGGAGCGCGACCCCATCCCCCGCGCGACCTCTATCGCGCTTACCTCGACCAGAGCGACATCTTCGTGGGCATCTACTGGGAGAGCTACGGATGGACGGCACCCGACATGGAGATCTCGGGGATCGAGGACGAGTTCGAACTTAGTGATGACATGCCCAAGTTGATCTACGTGAAGGAACCGGCCCCGGGACGAGACCCGGGCTTGAGGGATCTGCTGGAGAGGATCGCAGCCAGCGGAACCTCGTACAAGAAGTTCGAAACACCAGAGGAACTCGGCAAGCTCCTCTTGGACGACATCGCTTTGCTCCTCACCGAGAGTTTCACAACGGCATCGAAGTCATCTGGAAGTCGCGCCGGGTTGAAAGTAAGGATGCCCGCCGCGTACGTGCCGATCGTGGGCCGCGAGCAAGAGATCTCGAATATCACCGAGCTGTTCATCAACAAGGATGCTCGTCTAGTCACGCTGGTGGGGCCGGGTGGTGTCGGTAAGAGCCGCTTGGCGATCGAGATCGGACACGATCTCAAAGAGAGCTTCGCTGACGGCACGCACTTCGTGATGCTCGAAAGCGTACGCAGCGCCGACCAGGTTCCGATGCAGATCGCCGCAAGTCTCGACATCGTGGAGCGGATAGCAACTCCCGATCCGTTCGAGCTGCTGTCGCGCACTCTCGCCGACAAAGAACTCTTGTTGATCATCGACAACTTCGAGCAAGTGATCGAGGCCGGCGAGTTTCTCGTGGAGCTGCTCATGGCTTGCCCTCGACTAAAGATCCTCGTGACGAGTCGTGCGGTTCTTCGCCTGCGAACAGAGATCGAATACCTACTCGACCCGCTCGGCGTGCCTGATCGCGGCTCGCTCGACGCGCATTCCGTAGAGCTGTTCCTTGCACGCGCCCGGAGAAGCCCCTCTGGAAATCAGGAGGAGATGGTGGCCGTTGCCGAGATATGCCGGCGGCTCGACGGCCTTCCACTGGCGATCGAACTGGCTGCGGCCCGCACCTCGTTGTTACTGCCCACCCAGATACTCAACCGCCTCGAGGATCGATTCGCACTGCTACGTGGTGGGTCGACCGACCTGCCCGAGCGACATAAGACGATGCACGACACCATCGGCTGGAGCGTCGATCTCCTCTCGGATGATCACCGTGTGTTCTTCCGCAGATTGTCGGTCTTCGGTGGTGGTTTCACACTCGACGCGGCAGACGCGGTGTGCAACCCCGGCGGCGATCTAGACGTCCTTGATGCTCTGCAGGCCTTGATCGAAAACAGCATGGTTCGTCCCCGAGAGATCGGGTTCGATCCTCGCTTCGTCTTCTATCAAACGATCCGCGAGTACGCGTGGGAATCGCTCGAGGCTTCGGGAGAGAAGGAGGACATCCTCGACAAGCACGCCGACTACTTCTACGAGCTGGTGCAGGAGATAGGGCCGGGGTTGCGCGGTTCTAGACAGGTAGAGGCTTTGAACAAGATTCAAGCCGACGAGAGCAACATCCACCGCGCGATGAACCACCTGATCGATTCGGGACGCGTCGAAGAAGCTGCCCAGGCGGGTTGGGCCATGTGGCCTTTCTGGTGGATCCGCGGACGAGCCGCACAAGGACGCGAGCTCGGTGAACGGATCGCCCGCGCCGAGGGAGAGGTGTCGGAACTATGGCGAGCCCGTGCCATCGCAGCTCAGGGCGCGATGGCTCTCTTGATCGGCGACGCCGGGCCGGCGGTCGGACTTCTTGTGGAAGCGCAAGGCCGCTTGGACGCACTCGGAGATCTCGAGGCATTGGGTCTGTGTCAGATCGCGCTGGGGATGGTGTCGTCGGTGATCGAGCCGGAGAACACGATGCCGATGATCCGCGCCGCCATCGAGTCACTCAGCAAGGCCGGAGACCGTTACGGGCTCGCCATCGCCACCAACATGCAGTGCTGGATGGATCTCAATATGGACATCGACGAGGTTCCGGAAGACGCGTTCGAGCAAGCGCTCGATAACATTCTTACAAAGAATCTCCGGGGCCTAGGATTCGGGGATGGACAGGGTGGCTCGGGTCGAGCTGTACCACTTCGCTTCCCCGCTGCCGGCTACGTTCCATCCCTCCTGGATCCCCGGGTTCCCCCAGAACGAGAACCGCGCCACGTTGCTGCGCGTCATCACGGAAAGCGGCGTCGAGGGGTGGAGTGCGGGGCCTGCCATCTCGAAGGAGCGCAGGGGGCTAGGAGACCTGCTCGGTCCGTACCTCATAGGCGAAGACGCGACCGACATAGACATGGTCCAACAGCGCCTCCGGGAGATGAGCTACCTCGGGTGGCGCAACTGGTGGATCGAGCCTGCCTTCTGGGACATCAAGGGCAAGATCGCAAACAAGCCCGTGTACGAATTGCTCGGCGGGAAGAACCCGGGCCGCGTACATCTGTACGCGTCAACGGGCGAAGTGAGGGCTCCGCACGACAGGATCGCCGAAGCCGAACAAAGAGCGGCAGAAGGATTCCATGCGATCAAGATCCGAGTGCATGAAGACGAAGCGTCTGACATCGCCCAGGTAACCGCGACCGCTCAAGCTGTCGGTGATCGCCTCGAGATCGGTGTCGATGCCAACCAGGCGTGGCGCGTGAGCGCGATCGCCGAAGCTCCACTGTGGGATCTCGATCGCGCTAAACGTTTCGCGGATGTGTGCGCCGACAACGCCATCTCGTGGATCGAAGAACCTTTGCCCATGGACTCTTATGAAGACTTAAGCGCATTGACTGCTTACTCGAAGGTTCCGATCGCCGGAGGCGAACTGCATACCTCCGCGTTGCCCGAACTGAAGATGATGATCGAACGCAAGTGCTATTCGGTTTTCCAACCCGACGCGATCTTTACCGGTGGGATCCAACAGACGCACCGGATCATCGAACTTTGTAAACAACATGGAGTCAGGTACACACCTCATACATGGACCAACGGTGTTGGCTTCGCCGTGAACCTTCAACTCTTCGTTGCGTCCGGCTTGGTCGAAGGCAACCATCTCGAGTATCCATATGATCCCCCTGGGTGGATCCCCGAAGCGCGCGATGCGATGTTGACGCAACCCTTCCTTCACTCCAAAGGAGAACTTGACGTACCAACCGGGCCGGGTCTCGGTGTCGAGATCGACCGCCGCGCTCTACGCAAACATGCGAAGCGCTTCTTCGTGATGGACCGCAAACGGTTGATCTTCTTCGCACTGCGCGATCGCGGGGTCAAAGCCTCCAAGGAGATCGACGCACACAAGCAAGCTCGACTGCGCGACTCCTAGTAGGAACAGCCCCCTGCCGGTGCTTTGTTGGTCGGGATGCGGCGCCCTCGCCACTCGGCCCTCAGGAGCCTTTGGGGGCATCGCTTCTGACCGGACGGGCTCGTTAGCTGAAGGTGCAAGTGCGGATTCGAGGCGCTGCCTGTCATCCCGCTGCGCATGATCCTCTCACCGGCCTTCACACGCTCCCCCTCGTTGACCAGGATCTTCTTCCCGTGGCAGTAGAGGTAAGTGAAGTTGTCGATCGCTCGGATCATGACCCCGTTGCCGCAGGCGCCACTTCGCAGCACCATGAAGACTTTCCCCGCGCGGATGGCAAAGATGGGTGTTCCTATCTTGACGTCGCCGTCCCACGCTGGGTAGTCGTGATGACTACGTGTGAGTTCCCAGGACTTAAGTACGCGACGCGGCAAAGGCATATGGCGGCCCGGTGTGCGCGCGTCGATTCGAGCAACGCGACTTCGATGTTTCCTACCAAGCTCTGCCGCACCTGCTTGCGTCGGTGACAGAACGACGGTTGCCAGCAACGCAATGATAAGGAGTGCAACGGTTCGCTGTAAGGCACCCCGGGCGCGCGTGGCCATGTCGATGGTCGGCATGGATTCCCCCTGGATCGCTCCGGATCTTCGGACCCGAGGTATGCAAACAGAGGTCGCCGCATCGCGCCATACGCAAAGAGCCTGCTTCGCCTACATACGTCCCTCTACGAGCAAGAACTTTGGCGCTACTTGATAAAAAACGAACCTCGCATCTGTGCATGAAGCACGCAGTAGTACGTGTACCAACCGGGTTTCATCTCAGACGTATCAAGTGTCCAGGTCGGTTCGGTGCGCGCGTTGATGTACGTCTCTTCCCACATGTATCCGAGAGCACCAGAATGGAACGTGCCGTCGGAGAAGGGATAGTTGACGACGTAGTCGCCGTTGCACGGCGCCTTGCAGGACGTCACGCTGTGACGCACGGCACCGGCCGCGTAATCCTCGTTGATGAACGTCAGATCATCACCTTGATTCACGACCGGCGGGCCGAGTGGTGAACCTTCGTAGCCGATGTTGCCCGGTAGATAGGTGAACCCGGCGATGTGAACCGTGTTCGTTTCCGCCCCCGGCTCTGGTGGCTTGGTTGGCGTGTCGCACTTCGTACACGCATCCATCGCGTGATGCTCGGCCCACTTCTGGTTCGGCTGCGTCCATGAGATCTCGTCGCGAGACGCCTTCGGATCCCCTAAGAGTTCGACCTTGCACCGCTGCTTCGCAGTTGGTGGTTCCGCGAGGTCCGTATAGAACCCGAAGTAGCTCATCGCGTCGTTGAACGCGTAGTCGGTTCCGTCGTAGACCGCGTTCAGCACCAAGCGGTCGCCTTTGTTCACGTACATCCGCCACGCCTGCTGCGTCAGTCCCATCTGGAACTCTTCTGATGGGAAAACACCGTTGCGGGTGATGTTGCGCGAGTACGCCGCAGTCACACCGGGAAACTGATCACCGTCATCGGGGCACGGGTTGTCCTTGGGGCCGAGGTTCGACAACACCACCGCCTTCGAGCCGGGGTGCGCGTGTCCGGCCCCCACGATCACCGTCCCGCTGTACGGCACCGTCGCGACCTGTCCGACACCAGGAACGACCTCGGTGTTGCCGAAGGGGTTGTGATAGTTCGAGTGCGGGCCGATGGAGTCCTCGGTGGTGTCGAGCGGATAGGTGAACATCCCGCCGCGCGGAACGTTGAACGTCGAGCCGATCAGGGCCGGCTGGACGTTGTGGAAGTCCCAGCCCTTCGCCTCTTTGATGGACTCTTGGGTGCCGTAGACATACTCGATGCGCACTCGCAGGTAGACGGTTAACGCCTCGGAGGTCTTGTTGTGCAGCATCGAAAGGAAGCCGAGACGCTCACCCTGCTCGAGGTACACGCCGTATCGCAGCCCGTCGGAGAAACGCGGATCGGCCTTCGCTATCGGCCAGAGGCTGCCCTGCGTTCGCTCCTCGCCCGTTCCGTAGAACCAACGGTGGTAGCCCTCTTGCTGTGGGTCGAGCCAGTACCAGTGCGCGTGGTGGATGTGGATCTTGTGACTCGGCAGAGGCTGCTCATTCACGTCGACCACGATCGGCTCGAAGCTCACCGCGTAGCCACTCGCTCCCGCGATCTCGACATCCATCCGCGAGAAGTCGGAGCCGGGATTGATCACGTAAGGGCCGTAGTCGAGAGTGATCCACTTCTTCGTTCCGGCTGGTTGCGGCACCCACGCCATCGCCCGATTCTCGGGACCGTCCACGGCAACCGTGAGATCGGCTGGGGCTCCGGGGCCGAGCAGCGCCCCCTCGCCTTTCAAAGTGATCGTCTTGGGACCCTGATGTCGCGGCGTCGCTCCTGCAGGGATCAAAGTGATCGCGAGCAGTGCGCAGACAGCGGCGGCGGTAACCGTGCGTCGCATCCCAGCCTCCTTGGTTGCCTCGCTAGCAGGGCAAGGCAGACTTACCCCTCCCTGAAAGGGATTATTCGGGCGTAACGTCCAAATCCCTTGTGGCGGAACGTCCAAAAACCCATGGCCGACGCAGGCCAAGTGGTCCCACGCCCCCTGGAACAGGAGTTCCGACATAAGTGACGAAACCCCCTCAACACAACCAAGGCCCGGCGCTATGCTGGGCGTCCAATCGCAGGGGAAGTACAGGGGGATCTGATGTTTCGCTCACACGGGCTTCGCCTCGCCGTGGCCATCTGTGCTGTTCTAGTCGCCGCGGCCTGCGGCCAGAAACCGGGCCTTGTCAGCGACCAGGGCGTGACTCTCGCGGGGGCCGCACTTCCCGAGGGCACCACCCTCGACGCCGAAGGCAACCTCATCGACGAAACCACGGGTGAGGTCCTCGCCACGGCCGAGGAACTGGCAGAAGGAACCACCACCACCTCAGATTTCGGCGACACCACTACAACGACCGACACCTCGAACGACAACACCGACACCACCGATCCGGGAACCGACGACCCCGACGATGACGGTCCCCCTGTGGCCGGTGGAGACAGCACCGGTGTCACCGATGACACGATCATGCTGGGTGCGCATGCGCCCATAACGGGTGCGGCCCCGGTGCCGTCAGATTCGGCCAACAAGGGCGCAAAGATCTACTGGGAATGGCTGAAGCACAAGGGCATCAAGATCCACGGGCGCGACGTCAACATCGTCCTTCGCAACGACAACTACAACCCCTCGCAGGCTGTCGCTGTATGCCGACAGATGGTTGAAGACGACAAGGTGTTCATGCTCTCGGGTGCAGCGGGCACCGATCAGATCCAAGCCTGTGCACGGTACGCGAACGGGGTCGGGGTTCCATACCTTTCTTCCGGGGTGACCGAGCTCGCTCTCACCGGTCTGCCTACCTACTTCGCAGTTTCGATGACCTACCCCGACCAGCAACCGCTTCTTGCAGACATGATCGAGTCACGCCTTGGTGGCGCGGACGAGAAGAACGGGATGGTCTGGTTCAACACAGCGACGTTCCAGGACGGACACGAGGCCTTCGCCACAGCGATGGAAGACCGCGGGATGCCGTTGGACTTCGACCGGGCGATCTCTAAAACAGCGGGTGCCAGTGAAGCTCAGGCAGTCGTTACCGACCTGCGACTGCAAGGGATCGAGAACGTAAACCTGTTGTTGGCGCCGGTCTTCTTCCTGCAGATGCTCAGCGCCGCCGGCTCCCAGAACTACCACCCACAGTGGGTCGCAGCCGGCGTCCAGATGACCTTCAACGCGGTTGCGACAGCCGGCTGCCAGAGCCAAGCGCTCGAAGGCGCAAAGATGTTCGCTCCGTTCCCCGCCTGGGTCGACTCCGACAAATACGATCCCGAGTTCCGCAAGGCCGTGCGGGAGCTCTATCCAGATCCAGACGCGCCGGATGGGGACGACTTCATGTGGCTCGGTTGGTCGGGAGCTAAAGCTCTCCACGCGATGCTTGAGCAGGTTGGTCCGAACCTCACACGCGAACGCTTCATATATGCGCTAGAGCGTTCCAAGAATCTATTCAATGGGATCGGACCCCACCTCAGCTTCACGCCGGACGATCACTTCGGAGCCGACGAAACCCACGTCCACGAAGCCAAGTGCAGCGTGGACCGCAGGTGGCACACGATCGACGATTGGGTCAAGGAGTTCTAGAGGTTCCGGCCAGAAGTTTCTTCTCACGAAGGAACGATTCGGTGAGGCGCGCAAGTTCTTCTGGATGACTGAAATTCGCCGCGTGTGCGGCCCCTGGGATCTCCGTGAACGATCCGTTGGGCAACAGATCCAGCATGCGTGACGTCCACGAACGGGGAACGATCGGATCGTTCTCGCCCCGAACGATCAACGTGGGGGCTTGGATGCGGGGAAGCTTGCCGACCACATCGTCGGCGAGAGCGTGCCAGAGGGTTATCGCTCCTCGACGGACCCCGAAGGCGGAGTAGTCGCGGAAGATCACAGGCATCAGCGACAGTGGTTCCTGCGGCGCATCCAGTAGGAGGCGAAGTACCTGACTAGGAGCGTTGCGAGCGCCAACATCTACTGTCGGTCCCACGAGTACGCAAGCGGCAACCCTCTCTGGAGCCTCGGCAGCCAGTTCAACGACGATCTGACAACCGAACGAGATAGAAACGAACACCGCTCGCTCCACGCCGAGTTCATCCAGAGTGCGTTCGAGGATCCGACCGAGATCTTTTACCCCGAACACCTCCCACGGTCTCGGGCTCCGTCCGTAACCGGGAAGATCGGGGGCATAAACACGAAAACGGGGGCCGAAGTGCCTAGCGGCAGGCTCCATGTGGCGTGATGACACGCCCAACCCGTGCACGAGCACGACGGGTGGATACTCGTGCCTCGGCGTTCCATCCGACACGAGGCAGTGGAGCTTCCACCGGTCGACGCCGACCCACTCGCTGTGCAACGACACGTCCATGGTTGTCAGCATAGGTGTCGCTTGCTCGGCTTGAGGGTAGAGGGGCTAGATGACATATGAGGGAGAACGATGAAGTGGAAGCGGCCCCGGCGTCGTAGCGGGGACATCATCGATAGAAGAGGTGCCTCCGGCGGGGGTTCGGGCATCCCGCTCGGTGCTCTGGGGATCCCGGGGCTCGTCATCGTGGGGATCTTCTTCCTTGTCAGTCAGTTCACCGGCGGTGAGGATGCGCCCAACATCGAGGACATCCTCGGTGGGCTGTCCGGCGGTGAACCGGCCGAAGCTCCGCCCTCCGGCCCGGACCCCGACGCCAAGCTCGTTGACTTCATGTCGTTCCTCATCGATGACATCCAGAACTTCTGGGAAGAAGCCTTCAGAGGATCCGATGACACGTACGAGCGAGCCGGGTTGGTGTTGTTCGACTCTAGAACGCAATCGCAGTGCGGAGGCGCTCGTTCCCAGTACGGACCCCACTACTGTCCGCCGGATAAGCGCGTCTACATCGATCTCGATTTCTTCAAGGACCTGAGGAGTCAGTACGGAGCCCCGGGAGATTTCGCTCAGGCATACGTCTTGGCGCACGAGATCGGGCATCACGTCCAGAACCTGCTGGGGATCAATTCCGACATCACTCGTCAGCAACAGTCCGATCCCGATCGAGCCAACGAGCTATCGGTGATGCTCGAGCTTCAAGCCGACTGTCTGGCGGGGGTGTGGGCTCACAGCACCTACGAACGCAAGATCCTCGAGTCCGGAGACCTTCAAGAAGGTTTGGAAGCAGCTGCCGCCGTTGGGGACGATCGTCTCCAGGAAGAAGCCGGGGGCCGGGTCAACCCAGAAACGTTCACGCACGGAACCTCCGAACAACGCGTTGAGTGGTTCCGAACCGGTTTCGACTCGGGCGATCCCGCCCGGTGCGACACATTCTCAGCAGATATCTAAGAAGCCTGGTTCGAAGTGCCCGGAGTGCTTGCCTTCGCCTATGCCACACAACGACTATGGATGTAGGTCGTGTGTCTACCTGGGAGGGCGAGGATGGCTACCGCGGAACGCTCCACACTGACTTACGGGATCGAAGACACTCCCCCATTACCTCTGGCTATCGGCTTCGGCTTCCAACACGTTCTCACCATGTTCGGAGCGACGGTTGCGGTTCCGCTGATACTCGGGCCGGCGATGGGACTTGGCGGGGACGACTTCGCCACTCTGTTCAGCGCCGTTCTGATCTGTTCGGGGATAGCAACCCTTCTGCAAACGACCGTGGGTACGCGTTTGCCGATCATCCAGGGAGTGTCCTTCTCGTTCCTGGCCCCCTTCGGCGTGATCATCGCCGGGACCGCGGGTGGCGAGGTCACGATGCAGTACATCGCCGGTGCGCTGATCGCAGGAGCCTTGGTCGAAACCGCTCTCGGCTATTCCGGTTTGGTCGGCAAGCTTCGGAAGTGGGTCAGCCCGGTAGTGATCGGGCCGGTCATCATCCTGATCGGGCTGTCGTTGTTCAGGGTTGCCGCAGGTCAGGCCGGGCTCAACTGGTGGTTCGCTTCGTACGTGGTGCTTGCGGTGTTCGGCTTCTCGCTCGTTCTTGCTCGCAAGTCCGCGGTGTCGAAGATGTTCCCGGTGCTACTAGCGATCGTGAGTGCGTACGTCTTAGCTCTCGTCCTTGGATGGATCGGCGTGATCGACAAAGGATCACCTGCGTACATCGATTACGGCTTCCTCAGCGATCAACCTTGGTTCAAGAACCCCGTCGATCTGGTGCTCCCGTTCGGAGCCCCCGAGTTCAAGATGGGGTTCATCCTGTCCACCTTGGCGGGCTTCTTGGCGTCGATGATCGAGGCGTTCGGGCAGTTCCACGTCGCCGCTCGAGTATCGGGCGCACCCGAGCCAAGCGCCGAGCAGTTGTCGCGGGGCATCGGGGCTAAAGGGTTGGGCGGCTTGGTCTCGGGTTTGTTCGGTGGATTGGGCACCACGACCTACGCCGAGAACATCGGGCTCGTCGCCATAACCAAAGTTGCTTCGCGCTACGCGGTCATGGTCGGCGCGGTGATCCTGATCGCCCTGGGTTTCATAAGCAAAGTGGGGGCCGTTCTCGCCACGATCCCTCTGCCGATCATCGGCGGGATGTACCTGGTCCTGTTCGGACTCATCGCGGGGATCGGGCTGAGTGCAACGGCGCGTGCCGATCTCACCTCCGAACGCAACCTGCTGATCATCGGGTTCTCGCTGTTCCTCGGCTTAAGCCTTCCCGCTTACTTCGAGACGGCCGTCGTCGATATCTCCAGCGCGACATGGTTGGCCGACATCATCACGACGGTGGGCTCATCGGGGATGGCGGTCGCGGCGATCAGCGGACTAGTACTCGACAACCTGATACCGGGAACAGACGCAGAGAGAGGATTAACCCCGGGAGCCGGCTAGTTCGAAGTGCCAGGGCTCGTGCGTCATCGGGCGCCACAACGGCAGCTTCATCTCTTGGACGATCTGAACAGCAAGGTTGAGGTCGCCACCGAGATCGACCGCGAGTCCACGCTCATGATACGAGTGGCCCGGAGGTGCAACCCAGTTGTTCGCAACCTCGGGGTCGCCGTACTTCTCGAGTGCTTGCACCCAGAGTCGGTATTGATGAGCGCTGTCTCTGTAACCGGAGACGATCCAGATGCGACCCTGCGAAGCCGAGACCAAACGAGCTACCGACTCGGCTAAGGCCGGATGCATGCCGGCAACACTTGGGATGCTGCCGTCGGTTCCGGAAAGGGCCTGCTGAGTAGCGACAGCCTGGCTCTTGGGAAGCAACCAAGTGACCTTGGCCCCCGAGATCTCTTCACGGATCTCACCGGCGAGTGTGTTGAGGGTGACGCCCGACTCGGCTCCAACGATCACAGCCGACGGAGCACCGAGTTTCGGATACTCGTCGGAACTCAGCAGAACGTCGGCGAAGTTGGGGGTTGCGTTGTCGGCAAGGGCGCCCACGGCGAGTTTGCCTAAACCTTTGGCCGCGATCTGTGTGTCGTTTCCTAGATCGATGCGCTTGGCGGCGTCCGGAGTCATCACGGCATCGCCGGCGATCAGAGCGAACCAGACGAAGTCGGCCGATCGCGTTGAGGCCGGAGCAACCGAGCGGAAGTCGATCACGGGGACGGTTGCAACCTTCAGAGAGGCAGAGCCTTTGCGAGAGGAGACCTTCACGTTCTCGATTGCTGCAGGAACGGCCAAGGCGACTCCGTCGAGCTTGCTCAACGACTCAACTTCAGCAGGCTTCAGGGTTCCTTTGCCGGTAACGACGAATGAAGGAACGGCGGGAACGGTTTCGGGAAGCGCCAGCTCGTCGAACGCGGCGCCGGCGGCGCGCTTCTGAACATCTTCGTCGGCGAAGATCTCCTGGCGACCACCGCAAGCCCCACCCAATAGGGCGGCAGCGATGATGCAAACGAATAACCGGGTGACCCGGTTCCCCTCCGTAGTCATCTTGGGTCTTTGATACTCCGTTCGCCGGCCCTGTCCTGCGGATATGGACACGAACTCTCAAGTGACCTAGGGCACGAATCGCCCGGATATCGGACATATCGAGCCCGCTTGCGTCGGTTGGAAGAGCTACCGGGTCCCCAGTTGAGCCGAGGCGTGCTGTCATGTGGTGATGAGGTCGCGCACCATGGGGCGACGGGAAGCCCTGAGATCCCTTGCACTGGCTGGAGGGGCATCTGTCCTTCCCGCGATCCGCCGGGCTCGGAAAGTGTCCCAGCCGACGATCCTCGTCGTAGGAGCTGGGCTTGCCGGGCTGACGGCTGCTTACCGGATCTTCGACCGCACCGGTTGGAAGCCGATCGTTATCGAGGCCGCCGATCGACCCGGCGGGAGGGTGCGAACGATCCGAGACCTCCCCGGCGATCTCTACTGCGAAGCCGGCGGCACCTTCATCAGTACCGGCGATTCCGCGATCCGCAGCCTGCTTCGCGAGGTCGACATCGGAACGATCGATCTCGATCCCTTGTGGCCGGACGGTGGCTACGCCTACTACTTCAACGACGCTCTTCGTAAGGGCACGGATGTCTTCCGGGGCGAGGGGGCCGCGAGCCGCGTTGCGGAGAGGCAGTTCGAGCAGTTCAGATGGCCGATCACCTACAGAACGACGGACCCAGATGCGGTTCGCCTCGATCGCATGACGATCGCAGAATGGATCGAACGTCATGTCGACGAACCCCTTTTCGCCGACTACCTGAAGACGTACTACGAGACCGACTACGGATCACCGATCGATGAAGCAAGCGCGTTGCATCTCGTAGCCGACTTCGCGGCCCCCGGGCGGAGCTACGACGAGCGCTTCCTCATCAAAGGAGGAAGCGACTCGTTGATCACTGCGCTCGTAGAGCGTTTGCCGGAACTCGCAGTGCACACCGGCGCGACCCTCCTCTCGATCGCGAAGGAGGGACGCCGATATGAATGTCTGTTCTCGCAGGCAGATGTATGGGTCGAACAGGCTGCTGATGCAGTTGTGCTCGCGCTCCCCTTCACTGCGTTGCGGAAGGTCAACAAAGATCGAGCTGGCTTCTCGAAGCGCAAACTTGATGCGATCACCGATCTGGCGATGGGGCAAGGCACGAAGGTGAACATGCACTTTTCGACCGCGCCGTGGGAACAGAACGGAAGCGGAGACTCCGTATCCGATCTGGTGACCGGATGGACATGGCCGGGTCACATCGGTCAGAACAACCTCGGCAACATCATGGTCGGGTTAACGAGCACGATCGATGACGAGGGCCCCGTTCATGGGGAGATGTCGCCGGATGTAGCTCAGCGATACCTCGACGCTCTAGAAGAGGTCTTCCCTGGGACCGAAACGGCCTACACGGGATACGGCTACATCGACCGGTGGACGGATGATCCCTTGATCGGAGGCACGTACAGCTACTACCGCGCCGGCACGTTCACCGAGATCGCAGGGTCCGAAGCTGAACGCGAGGGTCGGGTGTTCTTCGCGGGCGAGCACACTGCTCGCTACGGGAACCGGGGAACGATGAACGGTGCGGTGCAGTCCGGCGAAAGAGCCGCACGCCAAGTCATCAGGGCTCTTCGCTGAGGGCAGCTAGCCTTCTGATCGGGTCTTTGAGGCTGCGGGCGCGTCGGCGCCAGCCTTTCCAGGGGGCGTGTCCGTTGGCTACCTCTTTGACCGCGTTCTTCATGGAGTAGCGGTCGGGTCGGAGCGTTCGATCTTCGACCTCCGACCAATCGAGCGGCATCGCGACAGGGGCGCCGGGGCGAGCGCGAACCGAGAATGGCGCCACGGCGGTTGCACTCAAGGAGTTGCGGATCCAGTCGACGTAGATGCGGTCTCCGCGGTTCTCCTTTCTCGCTTCGATCGTTAGGCCGTCCGGGTCCTGAGACACCATGTACTCCGCAAGATCTCGAGCGAAGACTCTGACCTCATCGAAAGAGGCAGTGCGATCCAAAGGAACAGTCACGTGGAGACCTCGAGACCCGGTTGACTTGACGACGGAGTGCAACTTGAGGTCGTCGAGCAGCGAGCGAAGATCGAGGGCCGCGCGGCGGACCTGTGCGAAGTCGTCGACCGACGGATCCAGGTCGATGATCAATTGATCCGGATGATCCACCTGGTCCTGCTTAGCGAGGCTCATGTGGATCGTGATCGATGCCTGGTTGCCTAAGTAGGCAAGGACCGCCTTCTCGTTCACGACGACATGGGTCACGGTGCCGCCCTTCTTGGGCACCGTCTTCCGTTCGATCCAGTCCGGGAAGTACTTCGAGATGTCCTTCTGCCAGAAAACCTTGCCGTCTATCCCATCGGGATAGCGCTCCATCGTGATGAGGCGATCCGCGACCTCGGGAAACATCGCGTCGCCGATCGCGATGTAGTAGTCGATCAGGTCGCCTTTGGTTATGCCCGACTCGGGGAATATGAGCTTGTCGGGGTTCGTGACCTTGACGTCTCTACGGCCGACGCGGACATGCGACTCCATCAGGCGGGTCTCTCCCGAACAACTTCCTTCGCCGACTTGTCGCGGCGAAGTCCAAGGAACCTCGGGTGGCGAAGTCTTTCGGTGGGAGTCCATTCCTGGAACCCGATCTGGGCAACGAGCTTCGGTTTCACCCAGTGGATCGTCTTCGATCGGATCGTGTAGTCGATGAACGGGGAAGCCGGTTGCTCGAGAGCGCGCAGGTCCTTACCTAACGAGGCCAGTAGTTCGCCGTCGAAGCCCGTCCCGACCTTGCCGGCATATCTCAGGTCCTTGCCGTCGTAGTACCCAACGAGCATCGCCCCGAACTCCTCGCGGCCCCCCTTGGGGTCGGTGAATCCGCCGACGACGAACTCCTGCTCGTTGGTGCACTTGAACTTGAGCCAGTCCTTCGACCGTCCCTGCCTGTATGGCGAATCGGCGCGCTTCGCGATCACACCTTCTTGTCCGGGTTGACCGCAGATCTCACGCAGGAAAAGTTCGCCCTCCTTCCGGCGATGCTCCGTGAAACTGAGCGCCTTCGGACGGTACGAGACGGCGTCCTTCAGCAGGGCTTTCCTCGCGAGCAGCGGAAGGTCCATCACGCTGTACCCGTCGAGGTAGCAGATGTCGAAGAGGTAGTACAGAACCTGGACACCGGTTGCCATCGCCCGTTCGGCATCGATCACGTGCATCCGTCGCTGGAGCAGCGAAAAGTTCGGCACGCCGTCGACCATGGCAACGACCTCGCCGTCGATGACAGCATCGAGGTCCTGATAACCCAGCGCATCGGCGACTTCCGGATAGCTCGTGTTGATCGGTTTCTGGTTCCTCGAGAAGAGCTTCACCCTGTCGCTGCTCACGAACGCCAGGCATCTCTCGCCATCGAGCTTCTGTTCGAAGATCCACTCCGGATCCGAGAAATAGCTCTTTGTCAGGACGGCCTTCATCGGATTGATCCACTCGGGTGGTTTGCTCTTCTTGAGTAACGATCGATCCGCCGCGGACAGGTTGTCGAAGGGGTGCTTCATACCGAGGCGAGAACTCCGGAAACCGCGTCCCACAGCTTCGGCGTGTGGCCCCGCCAAACGTCCCCCGCAGGGAGCCCAGTCAAGTTCTCGATCCGGTCGATCTCCGCGTCCGCTTCAGCCTCCGTGAGAGTGCCGGAGTTGACGGCAACGCATGCCACCTTGCATGGCCGAACAACGGAAGCGATGTCCTCATAGACCGCGACCATGTGGTCGAGCGGTGGAAGCTTCGTGTAAGGAGGCTCCTCGATCGCCGTTCGTCCAGCTTGGTGGACAAGGACAAGCACTTCGGGAACCGACCCGTGGAGCAAACCCAAAGTCACACCCGAATAAGCCGGGTGCCACAAACCTCCCTGGCCCTCGATAACGAGAACGTCGGACGTGGGATCGGCATCAAGCACGAGCTTCTCGGACGCGCCCGAGACGAAATCAGAGATGACACGGTCGACGGCGATGCCCCATCCCGCAATGAGGATGCCGGTCTGCCCCGTCGCGATGAACTCCGCCTTGGTGCCGCGCCGTTTGGCTTCTTCGACCAACTCGAGGCTGACCGTCATCTTCCCGACGGCGCAGTCGGAGCCGACCGTCCCCACTATCCGCTGAGGAGCCTCGATCGCCTTGCCCGCATTCAGCGGGATATCGGCCGGAGGCTCTCGCACGTCCCACAGAGAGCCCCCGTGCCGTTCGGCCAACGCCACTAGCTCGGGATCGTCTCGGAGGAACCGGTGCAAACCGTTGGCGATCTCCATCCCGTTCCGCAATGCCTCGACCAACCAGTCACGCCAGTGATCGGGCACCCAACCTCCGGGTGTCGCAACGCCAAGCAACAGCGACGTTGCACCGAGAGCCCGGCCCTCATCCAGCGTTGCCACGATCGGGGCATCGCATCCGAGGGCCGGGATCACCTCGGACATCTTCTTGCCGGCGTGATCGCGATCCAGGATGGCCGCTATCGGATCGCGCCCGTAACGGATCACTCCGTGAGCGGTCTTGGCATTGCGGGTGTCGAGCCAGCCATCAGCGAGAACGAGCCACGAACGAGCAGTCACCAGGGACGTTCCTTCACTCCGAGGCCGGGGCCCGGTGCGGGAGTCACAGTGCCGCGGTCGTAGATAACCGACGGCAACCGATCCTCTTTCAGCAGCAACGGTCCGTCGATGTCGATGAAATCCGCCAGCGAGGCGATCGACGCTTCGGCCCCCGCAGACACACCGGTCACCAGATCGCACCCAAGCATCACCTGCATGCCCAGCGCGCGTGCCGTATTCATGGCCCGCACCGTTTCCCTGATGCCGCCGGCCTTTCGAAGTTTGAGATTGACACCATGCACGCAACCGAAGAGCCGCCCGACGTCCATCGACGTACCCGCGTCCTCATCTGCGAAAACGGGGATCGGCGACGCGTCGGTCACCTGACGAAGACCTTCTGGATCTCCCATCGGGATCGGTTGCTCGCAGAGTTCGATATCGAATGCCTCGAGGGCCGCCAACCGTTCGATCGCGTCCTCCACGCTCCAGCCTTCGTTCGCGTCGACCCTGATGCGACCGGGGAACACTTCACGGATGGCGGCGATCGCGTCCACATCCCCATCGAATCCAACCTTGGTCTTGATGATGGGGTGATCGGCGAACCCACGAGCGCGTTCGACCATCGCGGTTACATCGGCGATGGGTACCGTCACGGAAGTGTGGGGAACGGCGCGGCCCCCGAGGCCCAGCATCTCCGCGACGCTGACCCCGGACAGTTTCGCGGCAAGATCATGCATCGCGATATCAAGCGCGCAACGAGCAGAACCCGGTGGCAACAGCGTCGTGACACCTTCAAGGTCGAACGGTCCGGCCAGTTCGTCGAGCGCCACCTTGTCGAGTTGCCCGGCCACGGACTCAGCCGTTTCTCCCCAGTGATCGTCGGGATTGACCTCACCGACACCGTAGTTACCGGAATGTTCAACGACAACGAAAACATTGGTGGCCTTGTCCCAAGTCTTGCGCGCGATCTTGAAGGTCTCTGCCAGCGGCAGGTCGATCACGCGTGCTTCAAGTCCCCATCCCATCCGGGAATGAAATCACGCCTGCTCAGCGCGAGCACGAGCCCGGTGAGCACGCACGTTGGCCCGGTTGGAGCACAGGTCGTTGCAATACCGCTTCGAACGATTCTTAGAGGTATCCAGGAACACGTCCCCGCATTCATCGCCGCCGCAGATACCGAACCGTTCCTTACCGTAGCGAGCTAGGACCTGGCCCATAGCGATCCCGACGATCGCGGCCAACCGGTCCACGAGTGGTGCGTTGGTTGAGGTGTAGTGCATATGCCAGTGGCCATCGTGGTCGGTCAGCTGCGGCAGGGTTCCTGCCCCCACGATCAAGTTGTTGATCCGGTCGGCTGCATCGGCCTGGGTCTCGGCCTCGAAGATCCTGCGCACCTCCACACGGAGTTCGCGGATCGCCTTTAGGTCTTGCTCATCGATGCGAGCAGGGGGGTCCATGTCATGGTCGACGAGGAAGCTCTTGAGAGCCTCGGGGTCGGGCAGGTGCTCGTCCCCGCTGGGCGTTCCCAGGGTGTTCACCAGGTCCGGAGCGAGCTGGATACATGTGTCTGAGTAATCGGTGAAATCCACTTGACTCCTTACAGGCCATCGTTTAGCGTGTAACCATCAAAGAGAGTATAGAGCCTTACACGGCCGAAGGGAAGAGCCCCGGCCGAGAAAAGGAAAGGAGGCCGAGATGCACCCCGCGATCCTGCAAGACCTGATCGAGCAGCATCACACGGACCTCGTTGCCGCTGCCGAGACGGCCCGCCTAGCTCGTGCCCGGAGATCCCCCGCTCCGGCCACGTCCCGCCTGAGAAGGCGACTCGGCGGCCTTCTGGTCTCCTTCGGAGAGCGCGTCGAAGGGTGCACGGAGCTGACGCTCCGTCCGGGCGTTCGCTGATGGCGACCAGAGCTCTAGCGCTGCGCCGCGGTGCCCCGTTCAACCGAGGCATCGTGGCGCTGCTGGCTGCCGTAGCCATCTGGGGCGTCACGATGGTCATCACGAAGTCGGCCCTCGAGACCGTCGGGCCCTTCACCATCCTTGCGATCCGCTTCCTCGTCGGATTCCTGTGCCTCGTACCGTTCGCATGGAAACGGGGATACCGCCTCGGGTTGTCGCTCAAACCGATGATGATCGGTTTCGGCATCGCCGGCATCGTGCTGCACAACGGATTGGAGACCTGGGGTCTCAACTACACATCCGCGGGCAGCGGAGCTCTCGTGATCGCGGCCGGCCCCGCCATCATCGCGATCATGTCTGTGTTGTTCCTGAAAGAGATCGTCTCGCGCCTGCAGATCATCGGCATCGGTTTGTCGATCCTCGGTGTCATCGTCGTCACCAACGCCGGAGTTACCGGAGCCGGCAATGCTGAGCCTCTGGGAAACCTCATGGTCTTCGGTGGTGTCATCGCATGGGGCGTCTACACCGTCCAAGGAAAGCGCATGGTGTCGAACCTATCCGCACTGGTTATCACGACCGCTGGGATGGGCGCCTCGTTGCTCTTCCTCGTCCCGATGGCAGCAGCGGAGATCTCGGTCCAAGGAGCCCCCACTTTCACGTTGAGCAGCTCGCTCGGCATCCTCTACCTTGGCGTGCTTGCCTCGGCTGTCGCATACGCGTTGTGGAACACCGCGCTCAACCACGTCGACGCCTCGTCGGCGGGTCCCTACGTGAACATGGTTCCGGTCATCGGGCTACTGGCGGCCCTCGCCGTGGGTGAGCCGACGAACACAACGCAGCTCGCCGGAGGTCTCATCGTGGGTATCGGCCTGTGGCTCAGCGAGACGGCGCGCATCAGATCACGTCTGATCTCAAAACCGGTGCTGTAGACACCAGAAACGAGAGCAGACGTGATTGTCATCTGCGATCGGTGAGGCTCCCGAAGATCGCGAGCAACAACATCGCCATCAGGATGGAGCCGATCCACGCGACTCCACGCTGCCGTCCGAAGAATTCCTCCCACAGCTTGCCGCCGAGTACCGCGCCTGCGACCCCGATGAAGATCGTGCCAAGACAACCCGTGGGGTTCTTTCCTCTTCCAAGGAAGAGACTGGCCAGACCTCCGACGATCGCTCCAACGACTAACCATTCGACGATGCCCATAGACACTTTCTACCCTGGTTGGCGAGACCGTTTGGCACGCAACCCATCCCACATGAACCTGACCCCTACTAGAGTCACGAAAACGCCGAAGAAGGTTTGAAGGATGTCGGCGTCCATCTCAAGGGCAAGGCGCGCTCCTAAGTAGGCACCCGCTACCCCGCTCGCAGCGACCAGAGCAGCTCGTCGGAAGTCGACGTAACCGCGGCGGGCGTGAGCGATGACTCCCACTATCGCGGTCGGGACGACAACAAGCAGCGACGTGCCTTCGGCGACCTGCTGCGTCTCGTCGAACACCAGCACGATGAACGGCACCATGATGACGCCGCCGCCGACCCCGAACATCGCGGACATCACGCCCACCAGCAAGCCGAGGGCCAGAACGCCAATAATGACCTCGGGGCTCATGGCCATGCCAGGAACACCCCCATCCCGATCCCGATCGCCCCGAACAGGATCTTCAGGGTCCCTTCGTCCAACTTCGACATGAGGCGCGCCCCCAAAGGGGCACCGATGAGTGCACCCGCAGCGATCCAGACGGCTATGCCGAACTCGACGCTCCCATCGATGGCATAGGTGGCCGAGCCAACGGTTGCGATCGGGATGACGGCCGCCAGCGATGTCGCGTGGGCCTGATGCTGACCCAGTCCCGCGAAGAGGACGAGCAGGGGAACCATCACGATGCCGCCACCGACCCCCAGAAGTCCACTGACGATCCCGGCTCCCAAGCCGATCCCCAGGGTCGCAGGAACGGTCGCTCTCGAGATCGGCATGGGGCAAGGCTACGACCCCGAGGCGACCTCCTCGCGAATAGGACATAAGCGACCAAGTTCCCTCGATGCCTCCGGTAACTAGCTAGACCGTGCCACTCGTCTGCGCATTTATCCCTATTGCGCCAGCCTCCCCGCGGCCCCAGCATCAGGAATCTGAACGTGGGCTGAACTCCGCTAAGGCGCCGCCGCGAAGCGGCAGTGGGCGCCGTGCGGATCGATTCGAAGGGAAGCAATGAAGATCGACCTTCCCGAGGGCGGGAACCGTGTGCGGCGGGGGCGTCAGACCGAACAGATGCCTCAGGTCGTCGCGCGTCGGAACGCGATCCTTTCGCTAGCTGCCCCTTCTGCCACTGAAGGTTCGCTGACGGGAGCCAAGGCATCCGTTCTGGCACGCGCTATGCGGGCCGGGCTGCCCGTTCTCCCGGGATTCGTAATCACGACAGACGGCTGTGAGGCACTCGCAGCGGCCGGCGCAAACTCGAACACAGAGTTGCGCGGCGAGCTCTACGACGCGTGGAAAGTCCTAAGCGACGACGGGACCAGGATGCTCGTCGTTCGTTCCTCATCGACGGCCGAGGACGGCAACGAGTCGTCCATGGCTGGCATGTTCACGTCGCTGTTGGGGATCACCGACTTCGACTCTTTCCTTAGCGCCGTTGAACAAGTCATCGACTCTCGGAAGGTGATCGACCTCGGGGCTCCCGAAAGGACGGATGCTCCGATCGCGGTTCTTGTTCAGCCGCAGCTCGACGCGGCGTTCGGCGGGATCATGTTCGGAGTCGACCCGATCAGCGGCGACCGTGAACGCATTTCGGTGGTCGCGGTCGAAGGCGGCCCCGACGTTCTTGTTTCTGGTGCCGCCGACGGCCAGGCCTACACGATCACTCGTCGAGGACGCATCCTCAATTCGAAAGAGATCGACGACCGCATCCTCTCGTTCGTCGAGACTCGCCAACTCGCGCGCATGGCCGAACGAGCTGCGGCCAACTTCGGCGGCCCGCAGGACATCGAGTGGGGCATCGACCGCGACGGCAAGCTGCACATGTTCCAGAGTCGTCCGGTGACGGCGATCGCGGCGATGGGCTCCGGTCCGATCATGGGACCCGGTCCGGTTGCAGAGACGTTCCCCGATCCGCTCTCAATGTTGGAGACCGACCTCTGGGTGACACCGTTGCGGGCCGCGGTGATCGAGGCTCTAGCTCTCACGGGATCTTCCTCGAAGCGGCGCATCGAAAGATCGCCAGTTGTAACGACGGTGCTCGGTCGCGTAGCCGCGGATCTCGAGCTGTTCGGTATCGCTCCTATGCGTAAGAGCTTTTGGGCACGGATCGATCCGATCCCTCCGGCGCGCCGGATGGGGGCCGCGTGGCGAGTGGGCCGGATGCGTGCCGCGCTTCCCCTGATCGCGTCGTCCATCATCGAGAAGATCGACGAGCGGCTGGCGAACGTCCCCGATATCCGAGAGCTCACGAACGACCAGCTCCTCCAGGTGATGCTGCAGGCTCGACGACACCTCACCTCGCTGCACGGTTTCGAGGTGCTGTCGGGGATGCTCGAGCCGGAGGAAGACGGCGCCGCGACGGGTGCCGCTCTCGCACTGAGGTCCTTGGCGCTGGCCAACTCCGAGGGGTTCACGGCCGAAGACATCGTCGCCAACCATCCCGAGGTTCTCGCTCTGACTCCGCCCGCTATCCAGGAAAACATCGACCTTCCCAACACCACGCCGATGGCGCTGTCATGCGGCGCGCCGAGCAAGGCGCTCGGCCCCCGTGAAGCTTTGCGGCTCCGGGTTCGGTGGGTCCAAGAGCTTTCTGCACGAGCAGCGTGGGAGCTAGGGACGCGGATGATCCCCGCTCGCCTGCTGAGGAAGCCAGAGCAGATCGCACAGATGAACCTCGACGAGATACAGGCGATGTTGGAACGTGGGAACGTCCCCGACGATCTGAAATCGCGAAGCACCTCGGTTTCTCCGCCGCTGCCCAGCGCCTTCCGTGTCACCGAAGACGGCGTGCCGGTCCCGGTTCAGACGAACCGCAAGGGTGAAGCAGCCCGCGGAGCGGGCGGGGGCCGCGGCATGGGGCGTGTCCACCACGGAACCGAGCCCAAGCACGGCGACGTTCTCGTAGTGCGCACGCTGGACCCGAACCTCGCGCCGCTGCTGCCGACCTTGGGCGGACTCGTCGCCGAAACCGGCAACGTGCTCTCTCACCTCGCCATCCTGGCTCGGGAATTCGGCGTGCCGACGGTGGTGGGCCGCGATGGAGCACTCGAAGCATTCCCCGAGGGAACGGTCGTCGTCGTCGATGGGTCGACCGGCGAGGTCTCGGAGGTGAGCGAAGCGTGATCGCCAAGCGCGTCGCCTACATCGTCTCCGGATTAGTGATCGCCAGCTCCGGTGCGTACCTGTTCGTCTATCTGTACAGGTGGGAATGGAACCGCGCTCTGATCGCCGGAGTGATCTTCGTTGCTGCGGAGATCGCGTTGGCCGCGATGATGATCCTCGAGAAGATCAAGAAGCTCGAAGACAAGCTCGACAACCGAACCGCCTTTTCAGAGAACCTCGAAGCGCTACAGGAAACCGCTCCCCCGCCTCGTGCACGGTTCAAGTGGCTCGCAGGTGGCGACGGCGATCTTCATGTGTTCATCCCGGTGCTGATGGGGGCCGGCATGGTCTTCTCGGCCCTGGCTTGGGTCGTCGAGAGATTCGCTCGCGCTACCGCGAAGCCTGCCCTCGAACATGGTCTCGCCATCCGGCTGCAGCCACTAGCCCTTCCCGAAGGCGGCTTCCTCTCGCCGATCACCGTTCCCAGGCCGGCGCCCAAGATCAACCGCATACGATTCAAGTACGCCTTCTTCGTGCTGGTCTCGATCGCTGTGGTTTCGACGGCCATCGATCTTCTCGGCGACCTGACCCAGAACCGGCCAGAGCTCGACGTCATCCAGGCAGATCGTGGAGCCATCACCCTCGATATCACTCGGGAGGGTTGGGCACGTTCGGATGTCGCCGCGGCGAAGAGCTTGTGGCGCGCCTGCATGGCGACCGTCTCTCCAGAGTTCCACGCGAATGGTTTCATGGACGCCGGCAACGGACAGGTCACGATGCTGATCTCCCCGGCCCCCGGCATGAGTGCGGAACGTCGGCTTAGAGGCTGTCTCCAGGACGCAACACTCGACAACGTTTCAGCCCGAGTGCTCTCCTTCCGCGCCGCTCCCTAGAAATGGGATTCGAAACCCGTGAATCCCATTTCCTCTGATGGGATGCCTTCGGCATCCCACGCCCCTGAGTCAGTGACCGTAAGAGCTGCGGACCCTTACGAGGATCCGGCGAGGTGCATCAAGGATGCGGCTGATCCCGGTGATGATCGGGTTGGAGCTGACCTCATCGCCTGATTCCAGGCTGGCTGCGAAGGCGAGTTGCTCGAGTGACGGGGGCCCGACCGCAAGGTTCCGCTGCACAGCTTCGATACCCGAGGCCTGACCGGTGGTCACGAGGTAGGCGGCAGCCATCGTTCCCGTGCGTCCAACTCCAGCTCCACAATGGAAGTAGACGATTCCTTCGGAGCCTTGAACGGACGCTAGGAAGAGATCCACCTGCTCGTTGCTTGGAGCTTGCCCATCGCGCATCGGTATGCGCACCAGCGCCATCCCAAGAGACTCGATGTAAGCATGGTCAACGACGAGGTCTTCGGCCCGCAGGTCGATGATCGTGGTGACGCCTCGCTCCGCGAGTTCGGCGTAACCGGCCCTGCCGGGAGCCGACCCACGCCACACGACATCGTCTACCGCGTGGAGGTTCTCGATCGTTGCGATCGCGGGCAAGGGACGTGCATACGAAGTTGAAGACATCGTCTTGAAAGCGAGAAAGATCGCAACGTTTCCGACCGTCAGGAAGATGACCAAACCGATCACAAGGTTCCTCATTGTTCTGAGGATCATCTTGCCGCTGAACGTTCGTCTCTGTACAAGTACCTGTGCGCTCATGTTGATCCGAGTTCTCCCCCACAGCGGGGATCCCTCTAGAACAGAGGCGTGAAGCGCGTAATTGCCCGCGAACGAAAAGCCCGGATGCATCAGAAACGGGCGAAACGCCAGGTGAACCAACTTTGTGAGAGCCATAACAAGACGGTCGGCACCAAACCGACCGTCTTTAGCTCCAGCGCCGTTTAGGCCTCTATGTCCGGAACGCGTAGAACGACGATCGCAAGGTCATCGTGCTGACCTTCCTTCTGGAAATCGAGCGTCGTCTTGGCGAGCTGCTCTGCGATCGCATCTGCATCGAGTCCCTTGCATCCGGCGAGTGCGGTGCGCAGTCCGTGGATCCCGAGCATGTGGTCGCCGGTCCGCGCCTCGATCGCTCCATCCGTGAAAAGGACGAGAGCCGCGCCGGGCTGCAACGTAAAGGTGTGGTCCTTGATGTCGACCTTCACCATGAGCCCCAGAGCGCTCCCGGGCTCACCGACCTCTTCCACCGATCCGTCCGCATTGAGGATGAGCGGAAGCGGGTGTCCCGCCGACGCGAGAGTCACCCTCTTCGCCCCAGGTCCTCCGTCCGTTCGCACGCGCATGAAAGCAACGGTGGCGAACCGTTCATGTGGTGTCTGTTCGTAGAGGGCATCGTTGACCATCGCCAAGATGCGGCGGGGTGTTCTTGCCTTCATCGCAGCAGCTCGGATCGTGTAGCGAGCTAACGTCGTGACGCCTGCAGCGTCGGCTCCCTTACCCGACACGTCACCGATGACGATGTCCCAGTTCTTCGATCCGGTCGCGAAGAAGTCATAGAAGTCGCCGCCCACCTCGATACCCGGACTTGCAGCGTGATAGCGAGCCGCAAGATCAACGCCGGGGACCTTCGGTATCGATGGAGGCAGAAGACTTTCCTGAAGCTTGCGCGCCAGAAGTCTGTGTTCGCTTAGTAGCAATGCATTGTCCATAGCCATTGCCGCTCGCGTGGCTATGTCGAGCGCTAGAAGAAGTTGCGTTGCTCCGTAACGTTTGGGATTGGTGGATGAGACGAACGTCAGCGTCCCGCGCATCCGCCCGCGTGCCATCAATGGCACAACCATCACGGATCGAACCCCCAATCCGAGCAGGATCTGCAAATGCTCGTGCGTGTATGCGCTTTCAGCCAGATCCGCTTCGGACATGTCGCTGACGATCACCGGCTTCTCTTTGACGATCGCTCGAACGACCGGATGCTGACGATTCGCTGCGTCGGGCATGAAGGCTTGCAAGCTCTCGGCGAACTCGGCCTTCTTCGGGTCCTTGTGCTTCACGCCGATCCGCTGCACCTGACCGTCGGACTCCATCACATCCAGCGCACACCAATCGGCGAGCATCGGCACGACGATGTCCGAGATCTGCGCGAACAGCTCATCAAGGTCCAACGAAGAACCAAGCCGTGAACTGGCTTCAACGAGAAACTCAAGCTGCGTGAGGATCTCTTCTCGCTGCCTTTGAACGTTGATGAGTTTGGTTGCATCCTGAAGGATCGCCAGAACCCCTCGGCCCATGTCGGACGTGTCGAAGCGCTGAAGGTTGATCTCGACGTAGGTGACCGACTCGCTCGGCCCCCGTTTGGTGGTCAAGCTCGTTCCTTCGCCCGTCTTCGTCGTCTCCGTGACCGCTCCGGCGATCGTTACCTCGTCCTCGAACAGAGTGGCCAGGGAGCGTCCGTTCAGATCGCGCTCGGAGACATCGAGCAGTCGTGCGGCGGCTGGGTTGGCGGACGCGATGCAGCCATCCTCATCCAACCGAACGACACCGATCGGTGCCTGCTCGAGGAGCTGGACGAGGTACTGCTGCGCGTCGGGTCTGGCTGTGGCTTCCATACGTGCCCGGGGTGGGATTCGAACCCACACGCCTTTCGGCAGAGGCTTTTAAGGCCCCCGAGTCTGCATTCCTCCACCCGGGCCGGGGCCATTCTCTACTAAAAGGAAAGGCCCCCGGGAGGGGCCCTTCCTAGAGTTTCTTAGCTACACAGGCGACACTCAGTGTTGCCGAACCAACTCAGATTCCTTAGAACGGAGCCGGTGCCGGGTAGATTGCGTGCTGCACCGGGTCCACCGAGAGGATCGCTTCAAGAGCGTTGATCCGCCCGAACCCGAACTGTGGGTCGTATCCGGGGGCTCCGAGATCGTTGGCCGTGTCCATGATGATCTGCACGATCTGATCGGCAGTGGCCTTGCTGCGCTCGCCGCCGAGGCGGTCGTAAAGGAGCGCTGCTAGTCCCGCAACGTGCGGCGAAGCCATCGAAGTTCCGCTCAACCAGTCATAGCCATTGGCTTCCGAGCAGCTCCCGTGGGCACCATCACGCCAGTAGGTAGAGATGATTCCCTCGTTGCACTCGAGCGACTCGTAACCTGCACCACCTGGTGCTGCGACAACCGGCTCGAGGCCCGGCTCGTCGGCATTCCGGTCGACGTTCACTGCAAGGTCGCTATATGTCGCCCACGAATCATCGGGGCCGGTAGCAACAACACAGATCACATTGCGGGACAGCGAGGGGAACTCGCAGGTTGGTTGGTCGAAGTTTCCTGCAGCCGCTGCGATAACGACACCGGCCTCGCGTGCCTCGGCCAAGGCTTCCTCCGTCTCGGGGTATCCGTCCGGGCCGAGGTGGCTGAACGGCGGGATGTCACCGATCGAAAGGTTGATGACATGCGAACCGCTCTCGGTCGCGAACCTGATCCCCTTGGCCATCGCGGCATCCAGATCGGCCGGGTTGAATCCGAAACCGACTCCCGTCGGATAACCGAAGACCTTGACCGGTTGAAGGATCGAATCAGGTGCGACCCCTACGACTCCCGTGCCGTTGTTTACGCAAGCTCCGGCGATCCCGTTGACGTGCGTACCGTGACCATCAGCATCCAACGGATCGTCGTCACTCTCGCCAGTGTCGGACCCTGGAAGAACGTTCATCTTGTAGTCGCACGCGAAGTCCGGGTGCTCATGATCGACACCTGAGTCGACGACCGAGATCTTGATGTTGTAACCGGTTGCCTGCTCCTCCTGCCAGGCGTCGTAAGCGTTGATCGCGTCCATGTTCCACTGCTCGGCAAACATCGGATCGTTGGGGGTCTGCGAGTAATCGCCGCGGAGGTAGAGGTCGGCATCCGGATCTGGAACTGGCTCACCAGTTGCAGAGGGGGTCGGTGTCGGCTCGGGAGCTGGAGCTCCAGCTGTCACTTTCAGTTTCGCGAGCGTGTGAGCGCCGAACCAGGCCGTAGCTACGACGTAGCGCGTGCCGGCCGGTACTGCCGCAACCTCATCCACTGACGCGCTGGCAGCAGCCCCGATCTCGAAACATTCAGCGTCGAAGAAATACATATCTAGGTCGTAGTCATCGATCGGGTTCTGGCCCGTCAGCGACGCGACAGAACCGGCAGGGAGTTCTGCTCCCGGGTCAAAGACCCAGCCATCTACCCCTTGGCTAAGAGGCTCACCGAGGCAGGCGAAGAAGAATTCCCCGTAAGTGATTCCGATGAGGTCTGTGCTCAGAGGGTTCATCCCCTTGATGCGGCCCTCGCCTTCGAACAGAACGGTTTCCTCTGGAGCTTGAGCCACTGAGATGCCGGGAACCAATGCCCCGACAACAGCTAGAGCGGCGGTCGTGGCCGCGAACTTCAGGCGAAGAGATTTCATGCTGTTGATTTCCCCTGGGTGGAGGGGTCGCTCCAGCGCGACCCGGCAGGGATGGATTAGTCCCGAAGTGACCGATTCCTGCTCTGCGGGCCACTTTCTGCCAGGTCGGCCGCTTCCCGCGCGATTCCCGTTGCATAGCAACGTCATTCTTCCGAAGAAACGGGGGTTAGACCAGGGGCCAGGGCATGTGGAAAGGGCCTTGGGGGGCCGGGAAGACGCCTTCGGTCAGAAGCAGTTCGAGCCTCGCCTCGGTCTCGGTTACCTCGTCGGGGCTGAGGAGGGATCCGAGACGCTCTCGGATATCTCCGTCGCTGAAGCCCACAGCCAGTTTCTCGAGCTTCGAGCGGAGCTCATCGGATAGGGGCTCGCCGGCGAAGGCCCAGATGACGGTTCTCAGCTTCGGCTCGATGTTGAACGAGAGACCGTGATCGACACCCCATAAGCGACCGTCGGCACCTTCGATCACGTGCCCGGCTTTGCGATCGGCATTGTTGATCACGATATCGAGGGCCGCGAACTCGGGCATCTCGTCTTCTCTCTCGTGGATCAGAACGAAATAGTGGCGTTCCGGATCGTGATCGACGAAGAGCTGTAAGGAACCCGGCCCGTGGGGAAGACTCAGAGCGGAGAACGGTAGGCGGCACGATTTCGAACCCGGCAGCATCCGAGATCACGAACGCAGCCACCTCCCTCGCAGCCAGCGAGCCGTGCGGGAAATCCCACAGAGGTCTCTCACCGCGTGCGGGCTTGTAGACCGCATGCACTTTCTGATCACCGGATGAAACCTCGGTGAGGAAAACGTAGTTGGAAGAGAACGGCAGTAGTCCGAGGATCTCCACCGTCCCTGTCTCTAGGAGCGAAAGAGCCTTCACACCTTGGCGTGATGTCCGTTGGACGCCGGGCAGATGTGTCCATCGGGATCCATCGGCAGCCCACACAGCTGACAAAGGGGACGGCCCTCTTGGACGACTGCCAGAGCATGAAGAACGAAGGCTCGGACCTGATCACGTCTGAGAGCGAGGCTCAGCGATTCGCCGTCTTCCTCGGCATCCTCTTCAAGAGCTTCTTCGAGTGCGATGAGGATCCGATCGTTCTCCTCGTCGAACGCAAGTCCCATCGAGCCAACCCGCCAGGATGGATCCTGAGGGTCTGGATCGAGGGCCGGGTCGCGCGCTGGGCGCGCGCCGGCGATCGTGTCTTCGCTGTCGATCGCGACGAGCATCTCATTCAACTTCTCGGCAAGAACGGCTACTTGTGCTTTCTCTACCAGGACCGTTTCGGAAGTGTCACCGGCGCGGGCTTGCAGGAAGAACGCTCGACGACCCGCCTCCCCCGTGTAGTCGGTAGTGAAAACCTCCGGGATCAACTCCACGTCAAACCTCGTCTCTCGTCGGCACCCAGTTCAGTGTCAGCACGCGCGGCCCGTGATCTCCGATCGCAAGAACACTGATCGAGCCCGGACCAACCGCGATCCGCTGGAACAGATCGATATGGACGCCTAGATAGTGGGCGAACACCAACCGGATGACATCTGCATGACTTACACAACAAACCCGCTGCCCTCGATGTTTCGCGCTGAGGCTCTCGATGAAGATCAACCCCCCGCTTCTGCACGTCGAGGAGAGTCTCGCCGTCGGGGAAACGGAATGCCGAGGGCCGATGCTGCACGTCTTTCCAGACCTTCAACTTCGTGAGGTCCTTGAGTTTGCGGTCGGTCCATTTCCCGTACTGCACCTCGCCGAGGTCGTCGAACGTCTCGATCGCCTTGCGATGCGGGGCGGCAACGATCTCTGCCGTCTGGAAACAACGCGCCACCGGCGACGAATAGATGGACTTAAAACCGATCTTCGAGATGGCGCGGGCCGCGGCTTCCGCTTCCGTGCGCCCCAGATCGTTCAAAGGGGTATCCATCCAACCGGAAAGCTTGTGTCCGGTGTGGTCGGTGGTTCCATGCCTCACGAAGTAGAAGAGGGTGCTGCTCACTGCTCGGACAGCGCCTTATCGAGTGCTTCGAGCGCGGAGGGGTTCTCCAGCGAAGACATGTCACCAGGGTCCTCGCCAAGGATCTTCGCTTTGATCGCCCTGCGGAGGATCTTTGCAGACCGCGTCTTCGGCAACTCGGTTACGAACCGGATCGCCTGGGGCTTGAAGGCCTTACCTAACTCGTCGGTGATCGCCTTCGTCACTTCGGATTCGAGGGCATCGGAGACCTCGGTCCCTGGACGAAGGATGCAGAAGCACCAGACGGCCGTGCCCTTGATCTCGTCCGGAACGCCTACGGTCGCGCACTCGATGACCGCCGGATGATTCACGGCTGCGGACTCGTACTCGGCCGGGCCGATCCTCTTGCCCGCGACGTTCATGGTGTCGTCACTACGTCCGTGCAAGAACCAATAGCCGTCCTCATCGAAGGTCGCCCAATCGCCGTGCACCCAGATGTCGGGCCATCGTGACCAATACGTTTCGATGTAACGCTCTGGCGCATTCCAGAATCCACGCGTTTGCGCGGGCCATGGCTTCAGGCACACGAGCTCGCCAACACTGTTCGGAGCGCACGGCTTGCCTTCCGCATCGAGCACCGCCATCGCCATGCCCAAGCTCGGGAGACCTAGTGAACAAACCTTCTGGGAGATCACGGGAGTGGCTCCTAAGAAGCAAGCCCCGATCTCAGTTCCACCGGAAAGATTCATTATCGGCAGGCGGTCCTGGCCCACGACTTGAGAGAACCATCTGTACGGCTCGGGGTTCCACGGCTCGCCAGTCGATCCCATGACGCGCAACTTGCTGAGGTCGTGTTTGCGAACCATCTCGTCACCTGCGGGCATCAGAGCACGGACCAAGGTCGGCGATACACCCAGGATCGTCACGCCGTGATCGGCACACATGCGCCATAGGCGATCCGGCTCGGGGTAGTTGGGTGCGCCCTCGTACATGAACACGCAGGCGCCGTTCGCATGCCCGCCGACCATCTCGAGAGGACCCATGATCCAACCCATGTCCGTCACCCAGAAGAAAAGGTCATCCGGCTTGCAGTCGACCTGATAGCAGACCTCTTGGGCGATCTTCACGAGGAAGCCGCCGTGAACGTGCACCGAGCCCTTCGGCTTACCGGTCGTTCCCGATGTGTAGGCGATCATGTACGGCGTCTCAGGATCGAACCGGGGGCACTCAAGCTCGGATGACTGAGATCCGAAAGCCACTTCCCAAGAGACGTCCTTCGGCCCACCCGGATATCCCTCGCCGAAGCGCTCGAACACGATGACGTGTTCTACCGACGGCGATTCCTTTACCGCTTCGTCGGCGACTTCCTTCATCCCGACCTTGCCCCCCCGGCGGTAGAACCCGTCGGCGACGATGACCGCTTTCGCCTCGGCATCGTTCAGCCGGGTCGCTATCGCCGGCGCACCGAATCCCGAGAAGATCGGCATGTAGATGGCACCGATCTTCGCGATGCCGTACATCGCGGCAACCGCTTCGGGAACCATCGGCATGTAAACGCCCACGGCATCTCCCTTACCGATGCCTAGAGCCGTGAGTCCGTTGGCGATCCGGTTAACGAGTGCACTGAGGTCGGAGTACGAAAGGGTGCGCACCGCGCCCTCTTCGCCCTCCCACTTGATCGCCGGGGCATCGGGAGCCGTGACCGCATGCCGGTCCACGCAGTTGTGAACGAGGTTGATCTCGCCGCCGATGAACCACTTCGGCCACTGGATGCCGTCCGACACATCGAGCATCTGATCGAAGGGCTTGAAGAATTCGATCCCTACATCGTCGATAGCCGCCTGCCAGAACCACTCGATGTCTTCCTGGCTACGGGTGACGAGGTCCTTGTAGTCCGAGATCCCGTGCTTACGCATCAAGCGCGTCACGTTGGCGTTCTCGATGTAGTCGGGAGTCGGTTCCCAGGAGAAGTCAGTCATCTCACGAGGCTATTAGGAATCGAGCAGTTGGATGACGAGGCCGTCGAGGATGTCCTTCTCGGACACGAGGATCTCGGCGATGTCGAAAGTCTCCATGATCACCGTGAGGATCTCGGCCCCCGCAACGATCACATCGGCGCGGCCCGCTTCGAGCCCCGCCGTGCGTTTGCGTTGGTCGTAGGTCAACGACTCGAGGCGGCGCGCCAGCTGACGGACATCGCCATGCGTGAGTACGAAGTGGTGGGTCACGTCTGGGTCGTAGACGGGGAGACCGGTCTTCAGGGTTGCCAGCTGGGTCAAGGTTCCGGCCACACCGATCACCCGAGCCCCCGGTGGGATCGCCAGTTCGTCCGCGATGTCTTCGAGCTGTCCGGATACCTCTTCACGCAGTGCAGCTAGCTCTTCCTTGGCCGGCGGGTCGGAGTGGAGATGCTTCTCGAACATCCGCACGCAACCGAAGTCGAGTGACACCAACCGGTCGGGCACGCCGGTCCCAACGATGAACTCGGTAGACCCTCCGCCGATGTCGATCACCATCACAGGGCCGGTCTCATTCAGATCAGACAGTGTGCCAAGGAAGGTTGCTCGAGCTTCTTGCTCGCCAGATAGGAGCTCCGGCTCCGAGCCGGTAAGCAGGCGCACTCCCTCGAAGAACTCCTGACGGTTGTGCGCATCCCGGACCGCCGAGGTTCCGGTCACGCGGATCTTCTCGACGCCGAGCTCTCCGCAGGTTGCGGCGTAGTCGGCGATCGTTGCAAGGGTGCGCTGAAGGGCCTCGGGTGCGAGCACCCGGCGCTTGTCGACACCCTCACCCAATCGAGTGATCACCATTCGGCGTTCGATCGGGCGAAAGCCACCGGACACACCCTCCGCTATGAGAAGACGCGTCGAGTTCGTTCCCACATCGATCGCGGCGACCCTCACTGCTTCACCTCTACGCAAGGAACAACGCAGTCGGGCCAACCAGTCATCGTCAGAGACAACGCGCCGATCGGGTTCGGGGGGAGTGCTAGTTCCTGCGCTGTGTGTGCATGGAGACATTTGACGTGATCGGGGCCCCCTCCCGGTGGTGCACCAGCATCCTCGATCACCCCGTGCTCGTCGCGTTTGGCTATCAGCTGCTCGATCGCGTCACCGAGCCGCGCTCGCAGAGCATCATCGGTTCGAAGCCGATCGTTGAACCTCGTCATCTGACCATCGGCTTCGAGCCTGCTCACGCGTTTGAGCAAGAGCGGACAGGTCAGCCAGTACAACGTAGGGAACGGAGATCCGTCTTCGAGCCGCGGTGAGTTCTCGATGACCATCGGGACCCCGAGGTGACAACGGCGTGCAACCGCCCACGAACCGCGCAGGGTTCTACCGAGTTGTTGTTCGACGGCCTGGGTGTCTTCCGGTCGATGCTCGAGGGGCACAGCTAGCGCTTGTCGCGGTGTCGCTTCAGGTCGACCAACCGCTCGTTGCTCTGACTCATGAATTTCTTGAGTTTCTTTTCGAACTCGGGATCGCGGCCCCCTCGCCGTTCCGGCGGGGCCTCTTCGTAGTTCGGATCGGCCTGCTTGATCGACAGATCGATCTTCCCGTCGTCCTTGATGGCGATGACCTTGACGGTCACACGGTCCTCTTCATGAACGTGGTCACGGATGTCCCGCACGTAGTTGCGGTCAACCTGAGAGATGTGCACCATGCCCGATTCGCCGGAATCCAGGCGCACGATGGCGCCGTAGTCCATCAGCTTGCTGATGGTGCCTTCGAGTATCTCTCCGACTTCTGCCATTAGGGGGAGAGTTTAGATGAAACCAAGGAAGTCCAGGAAGCCCTCGATCAAGCCGGGCTCTGGGGGCGGCGGCGGAGCCGCATCGCGTGCCTTCGCTTCTTGACGCTCTTCCAGCTTGGCCTCGGTGGGAGGAACCACTCGGTAAGACGTCTCCCCGGGCATCACAAGGCCTGCCTGCTCGCGAGCCTTCTGCTCGATGTGGTCTGGATCCTGGAGCCTTTCGAGCTGGTTCCTAAGCTTTTCGTTGGTGGTCTGGATCGCCGTGAGCTCGTTGGCCATGTTGTCGATACGTTGTCGTTGTTCCAGAAGCTGCCTGGTCGGCTCGAGAGCCATCGCCCCGAGCAGGCCGGCGACGAGAACGAGCAAGAGGATCTGGGGGCCGCGGCCCAGCCGCGGCCCTTTCCTGATCGTCTTTGCGCTCGTCGCCATCGGTGCCCCTAGCTCCTCTTGAATGCCTTGTGACCCGGATAGCGGGCCGCATCCCCAAGTGAATCCTCGATCCGAAGCAATTGGTTGTATTTGGCCGTGCGCTCTCCGCGTGCTGGGGCACCGGTCTTGATCTGTCCGGCGTTGGTTGCGACGGCGATGTCCGCGATCGTGTTGTCTTCCGTTTCCCCGGACCGGTGACTGATAACGGTCGTGTACCCCGAGTGCTGAGCGATGCGGATCGCTTCCAAGGTTTCCGTCAGGCTCCCGATCTGGTTGGGCTTCACCAGGATCGAGTTTGCTACGCCTTCCGTGATCCCACGTTGAAGGATCTCGGGATTGGTCACGAACAGGTCATCGCCCACCAACTGCACCTTGTTGCCGATCACTTGTGTGAGCTTGCCCCATCCCTCCCAATCGTCTTCCGCCATCCCGTCTTCGATCGAAACGATCGGGAAGCGCTCGGTCCAGTCCTCCCAGAAACCGACCATGTCATCGACCGACAGCTTCCGGCCCTCCGAAGCGAGGACGTACGTGCCGTTGTCGTAGATCTCTGAGGTTGCAGGGTCGAGGGCCAAGGCGATGTCTTTGCCGGGTTCGAACCCCGCGGCCTGGATCGCCTCGATCAGTAGCTCGACGGCTTCCTCGTTGCTCCCGAGGTCCGGAGCGAAGCCACCTTCATCCCCTACTGCGGTCGAAAGCTTCCTGTCGAGCAAGATCTTCTTCAGTGAGTGATAGGAGCGCGCTCCCCATTCGATCGCTTCCGAGAAACTCACGGCGCCGACCGGCGCAAACATGAACTCCTGTAGGTCGACCGAGTTATCTGCGTGAGCTCCACCGTTCAATACGTTCATAAGCGGAACAGGAAGAGTGTGAGCATCGGGACCACCGAGGTATCGGAACAACGCGACACCCAACTCGTCGGCCGCCGCGTGCGCGGTCGCGAGAGAAACGCCAAGGATCGCGTTCGCCCCGAGCCGGCTCTTGCCCTCGGAACCATCTAGATCGATCAACGCATAGTCGACCGTCCTCTGGTCCAGGGCGTCGTGGCCGATGAGGACCTGGGCTATCTCGTTGTTGACGTTGTCGACGGCGTTCCGAACGCCCTTCCCGCCGAAGCGGTCACCACCGTCGCGGAGCTCGATCGCTTCACCGGCGCCGGTCGATGCCCCCGACGGGACGGCGGCACGCCCGGCAGCGCCGGAATCCAGGCCGATCTCAACCTCGACCGTGGGATTGCCGCGCGAATCCAGGATCTCCCGCCCATGGACGTACACGATCTCACTCAAGAGTTAACTCCTTCAACACTAGTAACAGGCAACGATACTTCAAGACGCCCGGAAAGGCCCGGTTAACCGAGGTTATCCCCGTGCCCGCAAAGTCAGGGAAGCAAGCTCTCCCGGAAGGCAAGCACCGCTCGACGGAGTGCCCCCTCGGCGTCGACGTGGTTCTCGCGAGCCACCGCCACCAACCACATGAGTGCGTCTCCTACGTTGCCCTCGTCGATCGCGGCACGAGCGCGCAGAAGGGCGTCTTCCTCGGTGATCTTGAAGTCGAACCCTGCCGCTTTCTTGAACGTTTTCGAGGCAACGACCAGGGCCGGGAGGCCCGCCGGGATCCCCGCGAAGGGATCGTCGGAGCCGGACTCCTTCTCGCCCTTCTTGATCTTCTCCCAGTTGCTGATGACCTCGGAGGCGTCGGCCACGGTGACATCACCGAACACATGTGGGTGCCGGCGGATCAGTTTCGCAACGATCACGTCGGCCACGCCGGCGATATCGAAGCGACCATCATCCGCTGCAAGTTGACTGTGGAACATGACCTGGAGAAGGAGATCCCCAAGCTCTTCCTCGAGCCCGGCACCAACGTCACCGGCATCGATCCTCTCCAGAACCTCATGCGTTTCCTCGAGCAGATGTTGCTGGAGGCTTTCGTGCGTCTGTTGCGCATCCCACGGACAACCATCCGGCCCCCGCAGGCGCGCCATGACGAGAACCAAGGAACCGAGGGCCGCTTGCGCCCGTCGTCCAACGTAAGCACCTCGTGCGGCAGACAACTCATCGGGACCACTGGCCATACCGGCCGTAACAACGGCGCCGCCTGCCGCGAGTTTCGATAGGAGTTCGGAACCTGGGTCGACGACCAGCGCGCCTTCACCGGCGTCTGCCGACTGGTGGAGTTCAACGATGGCGACCCCCTCGGCGCGCAGTCGCTCGGCAAGAGGATGATCGATGTGCTCGAAGGAAACCGTCTTCGATGCTCGAAGTGCGTCCCATTCTCCGAGCGTCAGGTGGTCGACCTCATCGACACCGAGCGGGACGACCAACAAAGGCATGTCTAGGGTTCGGGGACGTCTAGTTGCGGGCCGGTGGTCGGCTCCGTGACTTCAGGTGCCTCTCCGGCAGGTACCTGGCGCGCATCGGGATCGAGGATCTGGCCCGTCCCGACATCGAGGACCCCATAGCGGGGGTTGATCCGGACGTCTGCACGATCGTAGAGGTCGGTAACGAACTCCTCCCATGCCTCGTCCTGGCGGGGGCCCGACAACTGCGCCGTTAGCTCGTCTTGAACCTCCTCGAAGGGGACTACCTTGCGCTCGTTGACCTTGATGATGTGGAATCCGAACTCGGTCTGGACCGGATCCGAGATCTCTCCGATCTCGAGAGCATTCATCGCATCCTCGAACTCGGTGACGAACTGCCCGGCGGGGTTGCAGCCCAGCTCGCCACCCTGCTCTGCATTGGATGTGTCTTTCGAGTGCTGTGCTGCCCTCTCCACGAAGAGCTCGTCGACATCCTTCGGCTTAGCCTGCTGCAGGTCGGCGGCGACGACCCGGGCTTCGGCTTCCTGGTTGAACAAGATGTGCTGGACGCACGTTTCGCTGTAGTCCTCGATGTGGGCCTCGTAGTAAGTACGCACCTCTAGATCGTTGACCCCCAACTCCCCGACGACGTCTTCTCGCAAACGATCCTCGAGTAGCCGGTTGGCGATCAGATCGGCGAGGGTTTCCTCGGTGAGGGCTTGCTCGTTCAGCGCCTCTTCGAATGCAGTCTGATCGGGGAAGTCTGCCTTGATGAGGTCGAGTTCGGCCGTGACGTCTTCCTCGGTGACTTCGATCCCCCGTTCGGCAGCGGCCGGCTCTAGGACGGCGGTTCGAACGAGACCGGCAAGAACGCTCTGTACGAATTGACGCTCGACGGTATCGATGTCGCCCTGACCGGCGAGCTGCTGGTAGCGGTTCGTCGCTCGGAACTCATCGAGTTCCCCCTGCACCGTGTCTTCAGCGATCTTCTCGCCGTAGACAACGGCTGCAGCGGTGTCGAAGAGTCCACCGCACGCCGTTAACGCAAGGCAAGCGAGGGCCGCGACGCTGGTTCGTAGCGAGCCGTTACCGAAGGGCATCTTCATCCGGTCGAGGTTAACTGCTTGAGCAGGTCGATCACCCACCGCACGACGCCCACTTTCGGGAGGTTCCGGTCGGGGATCAGCAACGTCGCGGTCGTGGGTTTCCACTCGGCTTGAGGAAGCAGTCTTTGAAGCCTGACCTGCTTGCTGTCGGGTAGATCGATCGGCTTGATCCGCAGATTCTTGGCGACGGTCGCAGCTTCTTGGATCCCGGCCCCCATCATCACAGCGCGCAGTTCCGCAACCTCGAAGAGGGACTCCACGGTTTCGGGAAGAGGCGCTCCGTAGCGATCCGTAAGCTCGGACCTGACCTCATCGAGGTCTTCCCCGTCACGCACCGAGGCGATCCGGCGGTACATCTCGAGTCGCAGGTTCTCGTCCGAGATGTAGCTCTTGGGGATGAAAGCTTGGAGCGGCAGGTCGATGCGAACCTCGCCCTCTTCCTGCCACGGGAGGCCCTTGGCCTCGTCCACTGCGGAAGCCATGATCTTCACGTAGAGATCGAACCCAACCTCCGAGATGTGGCCGCTCTGCTCGCCACCCAGCAGGTTGCCGGCGCCGCGTATCTCGAGATCGCGCATCGCGATACGGAAACCCGAACCGAGGCCCGTGTGCTCGGAGACTGTCTTCAGACGCTCGTGTGCGGCCTCGGTCAAGGAACGGTCTGGTGGATAGAAGAGGTACGCGTAGGCCCGTTCGTGAGCTCGCCCGACGCGGCCCCGCAACTGGTACATCTGCGAAAGGCCGAGCAGATCGGCACGCTCGACGATCATCGTGTTGACCGTAGGCATGTCCAATCCCGATTCGATGATCGTGGAGCACACCAGGACGTTGGTCTTGGCGTCGGCGAAATCCACCATGGACTGCTCGAGGGCGTGTTCGTCCATCTGTCCGTGAGCGATCGCAACCCGTGCGTCGGGGACGAGTTCCTCGACCCGGCGCGCCGCCTCATTGATAGAGCGCACGCGTGGATGCACGTAGAAGACCTGACCGTCGCGTAGAAGCTCTCGACGGATCGCCGAAGCGATCGTCATGTCGTCGAGCTCGCCGACGTACGTCATGACCGGGTGACGATCCTCCGGAGGAGTGTCGATGACGGACATCTCTCGGATGCCGGAGAGCGCCATCTCGAGCGTGCGTGGGATCGGTGTGGCCGTAAGTGTCAGGACGTCAACGTTGGTTCGGAGTTCCTTAAGTCGTTCCTTCTGATCGACACCGAACCGCTGCTCCTCGTCGACGATCACCAGTCCCACGTCCTTGAAAGACACGTCCTTGCCCAGTAGCCGGTGGGTTCCGACGATGACGTCTACCTTGCCTTCACGTACGTCTTCGATGATCTTCTTGGACTCGGAGGGCGACAGGAAGCGAGACAACATCTCGACTCGGACCGGGAATCCCCGCATCCGATCTGAGAACGTTGCATGGTGCTGCTGGGCCAAGATCGTCGTCGGAACAAGAACGGCAACCTGCTTTCCCGCAGCCACGGCTTTAAAAGCCGCCCGCACAGCTACCTCGGTCTTGCCATATCCGACGTCGCCGCAGACGAGTCGGTCCATAACCTTCGGCGATTCCATGTCGTCTTTGATCTCGTCGATCGCCCGCGCTTGGTCGGGAGTTTCCTCGTAAGGGAACGCGTCCTCTAGCTCGCGCTGCCAGGGTGTGTCCGCAGGGAAGATGAATCCACGCCGGCCCATGCGCTCGCCATAAAGCTTCACCAGATCGGTTGCTATCTGGCGAGCCTGCTTGCGAACGCGCGACTTCGTCTTGCCCCAATCGGAGCTTCCGAGTCGCGACATCCGAGGTGCTTCTCCCCCGATGTACTTGCTGACGAGGTCAACTTGATCCGACGGGACGTAGAGCTTGTCGCCCTTGGCGTACTCGATGACCATGTATTCGCGGTGCTGGCCAAGTAGCTCGCGCTCGACCATCCCCTGATACCGGCCGATCCCGTGCACCTCGTGAACGACGAGATCCAGAAGTGCGAGGTCGAGGGGGCCGGTCCCTTGCTTGCGTTTGGAGTGGATCCGCTTGCGCGCTGCCCCGGAGCGCCTGCCTGTCAGATCGGATTCGGCGACGAGCGCGAGCTTCGCCGAGGGAAGGACGAAGCCACGGTTGAGCTCGGCAACGACGATCGATCCGTTCGCGGGGGCATCGGCTCCCGGCGCCTGGTCGGCGAACTCGAAAGGATGCCCCAGTTGCTTGAGGTTCTTGCCGATCCGTTTCGCCGTGTCCTCGAGCGACGCGGCTACCACCGCCCTGTAACCATCCGCGACCAACTTCCCTACTCGCTCCGCCAGGAGTTCCGGCTTGCCTGCAGTTTCGTTCCACGTCGAGATCTCGAGGTCGAATGCGGAAGGCGTTGGCAAAGCCGACATGAGCACAACAGTGTCCCGATCGGCCAACACATCATCAAGCGACACGTAGTGGACCTCGGTGACACCCGCGAGTTCGGCCCACTCGGCGACCTGATCGAGAACCTCCTCGGCCCGATCCCGCACGCGCTTCGGTTCGCAGATCACGATCGGTGCACCGGCCGGAAGAAGGTCCGTCAACGGCTTCATCTCTGTTAGGCGCGGAAGCAGGCGCTCGGCTCCGGGAACGATGATGCCATCCGCTAGTTGCGCCAACGCCGGATCGTTGTCGTCTTTAGCGAGGGCCGCGGCACGGTCACGTGTCTTCGAGTCCGCCCGGAGCTCGCGCGCGGGAGCTATCTCGAGCGGTGGGATGTCGCCCAAGGATCGTTGCGAGGCCAAAGCAAACTCCCGGAGCGAAGTGATCTCGTCGCCCCACAACTCGATCCGGACGGGGCGTTCGCAGGACGGCGGAAAGATGTCGAGGATCCCCCCGCGGATCGCGAACTCGCCGCGCCGCTCGACCATGTAGTTCCGCTCGTATCCCATCTCGACGAGCTTGGTCGCCGTCTCATCGAGGTCGGTCGTCAGGCCGACGTCCACGTTCATCACCGCGAAGGCGGAGGTGGCAACCAACTGGGTCAAACCCTGAGCACTCGTGCAGATAACGAAGGTCTCGCCTCTTTGCAGCCGAGCGAGGACGTGAGCACGCCGCCCCATCGTGTCAACGGAGGGAGAGATCGGTTCACCCGGGAGGACTTCCCATCCGGGGAACACCTCGGCCCCGTCACGCCCGAGGAAGGCGTGGATGTCGCGTGCTAGGTGTTCGGACTCCTCCGCCCGAGCGCACACCGCCAGGATCGGCGAGCCGAGATGCGTTGCCATCGCCGCCAGTAGGTAGGGCCGGGCCGGGTCTGGTGCGGTGATGGGCGCGCGCGAGCCGACGAGATCACGGATGCGCTCGTCCGGAAGGAGTTCGAGTAAAGGTCGAAGCGATGCCACTTGTTGGATCGAGTTTAGCGGTCTAGCGGGCGTTGAATTCGGTCATCGCTCGATCGGCTCCAGCCTCGATAACGCGTTCGACTGCGTCCGCTGCGCGCTCCAACAGATCGGGCAATTCCTTCCGCTCGGAAGATGAGAAGCGGTCGAGTACGTGATCGGCCGCGTCGCCACCACGGGGGCGGCCCACTCCGACACGGACCCTTAGGAATTCCTTCGTGCCCAGGTGATTGGCGATCGACTTGAGTCCGTTGTGGCCGGCGAGCCCGCCACTTTCCTTGATCCGAACCTCACCGAAGGGGATATCGATCTCGTCGTGTACGACGATCACATGCTCGATCGGCACTTTGTAGAAGGAAACGAGCTGGCGCACGGGTTGTCCTGATGTATTCATGTAATTGATCGGACGCGCCACGACAACGGGCGCACCGGCCAACCGCCCCTCCGCGACGAAGCATCCCGACTTGTGGTTCTTGAAGCGCGTGCCGACGCGCTCGGCGAGGATCTCGACGACCATCGCCCCGGCGTTGTGGCGCGTTTTGGCATATTGCTCGCCGGGGTTCCCCAGACCAACAACAACGAAGCGGTCCGGGTCGGGCGCGCTCTTCCTGAAAAGCGGCAAGGGCTAGCTCGAGCCCTCGCCCTCCGATGAGTCGCCGCCCTCGGCGGACGGTTCCTCGGAGGCAGCTTCGCCTTCCTCGGCCGCGGCCTCTCCCTCGGCTGCTTCGCCTTCCGGCTCTTCGGCCTCGATACCGGCCTCGGCCTCCATCGCCTCGAGCTCGGCCTCCGAAACAGGAGCCGAAACAGAAGCAACAACCGTGTCGGGATCGTTGAGGACCTCGTAGCCGACGGCTGCCGTCAGGTCGCTGACCCGAAGCGCGTCGCCGATGTTCAATGCAGACACATCTGCCTCGATGACCTCGGGCACCTCGGTGACCTTGACCCGAACGTGAAGCGAGGTAAGCGGGTGCTGGAGCACTCCACCTTCCTTGGCCCCCGCCGCTTCACCGATCAGGTGCAGCGGAACCTCGAGGTCAACGGTCTGGTCGCGGTCGATCTTGATGAAGTCGGCGTGGAGGAGGGTCCCCTTCACAGGGTCGCGCTGGAGCTCTTTGGTGAGGGCCAGAGTGGTCTTCCCCTCGAGGTCGAGGTCCAGGAGGACGTTCATCCCGGCATCGGTCTTCAAGGCGGTCAGGAACTCACGTCTGTCGACCGAGATGGTCAGGGGCTCCATGCCGTGCCCATAAACGACCGCCGGTACCTTCCCTGCGGCCCGGGTACGACGAGCGGCACCCTTGCCGGTGTCGTCACGCTTGATGACCGCCAACTTGACCTCTGCCACTTGAAACTCCTTAGTTCTGTCTCGGTTGACGGCTTGAGAGCGCGTCGACCCAGTAGGGGATCTCCATGGGGCTCCAGGCGTGTTCCCACGCGGAGCGAACAAACATTATCCCTGGTCAGCGCCCCCCGCTCAACCGCCCACTTCAATGCGATGCGGTCGCCCCCTTGGGGCGCACGCATCGCCACCAGAGAGACAAAGGGGGGCTCTGAACGTCGATAGGTGGGCGGACGATCCCGGAAGGGCACTGGACGATGGCCCGAAGGGCCGAGGATGAGCGGAGCGAAGCGGAGCGGGTGCCCTGGAGGGATCGTCCGACCACCGTAAAGCTAGGGCTGGTTTTCTCCGTGGAAGAGTTCGGAGACGGACTCTTCTTCGAAGACGGCTTTGACCGTTTGGGCGATCGTGGGGGCGATCGAGAGGACCATGAGCTTGTCCATCTGCTTCTCGCTCGGAAGGGGCAGGGTGTTGGTGACGGCAACCTCTTTGATCTGCGAGTTCTTGATCCGATCGACGGCAGGGCCGCTGAGGACAGGGTGCGTGGCTGCGGCGTAGACCTCTTTCGCTCCCATGCTCATCAAGGACTCCGCCCCGTGGGTAAGGGTGCCGGCGGTGTCGATCATGTCATCGACGATCAGACAGATCCTGTCCTTCACCTCACCAACGACGGCGAGCGTTTGACTCTCGTTCCTTGTCTCCTTGCTGCGTCTCTTATGCAGGAAGGCGACCTCGCCCCGGAGGTTGTGGAACTCGCTGAGGTACTGCACGTACTTGTCGGCGAGCCGCACGCCACCGGAGTCCGGTGACACCACGACGAAATCGCCAACGAGTCTCTCGGCGTAGTGATCGGCCAACAGCGGGAGCGCGGTCAGATGATCGAAGGGGATATCGAAGAAGCCCTGGATCTGGCCGCTGTGGAGGTCGACGGAGAGGACCCGATCGGCCCCCGCTGCCTCGTAGAAGTCCGCTATCAGCTTCCCACCGATGTGCTCGCGCGAGCGAGCCTTCCTATCGGATCGGGAGTACGGGTAAGACGGAGCCACTGCCGTGATCCGCTTGGCAGAAGCTCGCTTGAGAGCGTCGATCATCAGCAGCTGCTGCATGACATTGTGGTCGACAGGGTCGCACATCGCTTGGATCACGAAGGCGTCGCACCCACGCACGGAATCGGTGAACCGGACGTAGGTCTCCGAGTTCGAGAACGACTCGATCTCCACTTCCGACAGCTTCATCCCTAGATGCCTTGCAACCTCTTCGGCCAAAGCCGGATGTGCCGTACCGGAAAAGATCATCAAGTGCTTGTGGGTGATCAGCTGCAAGCGGGCTCCCTAAAATGGGATTCCAAAACCCTGAATCCCATTTCCTCTGATGGGATGCCTTCCAGGCATCCCACGCCAGTCCATCGAGTCAACCCTAATAGACGCGGCCCCCCAGTGAGGCCCTTGGGCCCCTTTGTCAGTGACCTTTCTTGAGTCTGTTCCCTTTGCCTTCGACTATGCGAGCCGGGACCCCAACTGCAAGGGCATCATCCGGAACGTCTTCCCGGACCACGGACCCCGCCCCCGTCGCCGCTCGCTTACCGATCCGCACGGGTGCAACAAGCATCGTGTCCGACGAGATGTAAGCGTCGTCTTCGATGATCGTTTGATGCTTATTCTGGCCGTCCCAGTTGCACGTGATAGTTCCTGCGCCAACATTGACGCCCTTACCGATCGTCGCATCGCCCAGATAGGCAAGATGGTTCGCCTTGGACCCCTCACCGATCGTCGTCTTCTTCGTTTCGACGAATGTGCCCAGCTTGGACCCCGCTTTCATCTCGGTCCCAGGGCGCAGCGATGCGAACGGCCCTACCGATGCGTTCTTCCCAACGTGGGAGCCGCGCACGACCGAATAGCTCACCTCGGCTCCGCTATCGATCACAGAATCGATGATGCGAGAACTCGGACCCACGGTCGCACCGGACCCAACCTTTGTCTCGCCTTCCAGGAACGTGAAAGGCAGGATCGTCGAATCGGATTCGAGCGTCACACCAGAGTCGATGAAGGTCGACGACGGGTCGACGATGGTGACCCCCTCTTTCATCCAGTGCTCTGCCGTACGGCGGTACAACTCCTTCGAAGCTTCTGCAAGCTGGACACGATCGTTCACGCCGAGCGTCTCCTCCCATTCGATCTTGTGCGGCCTAACCGCATGTCCGGATGCCCGGAGCAACCCCACAACATCGGTGAGGTAGTACTCGCCCTGGGAGTTATCTGATTGAACCTGACCCAGCGTGCGACTCAACAGTTCTCTGTCGAAGACGTACACGCCAACATTCACTTCGTCGATCTGCAGTTCTTCCTCTGTAGCGTCCCGGGCCTCGACGATCCGCTCGACCTCGCCCGACGAGGTTCTGATCACACGGCCGAAGTCGCTTCCGCTTGGAGCATCGGCCGTGAGCATGGTTGCGGCCGATCCCGTCTCCTTATGCAGATCCATCAACGCACGAAGCGTCTCGCCGCTTAGGAGCGGAAGGTCTGCGTTTGTGACGAGAACCGTTTCTGCTTCGGGGATCGCAGGTAGAGCGATCTTCACTGCGTCGCCGGTACCCCGCGGCGGATCTTGAACCACGTAGCGAGGTGGAGTAGTGAACCTGGCAACCGTGTCGGCGATCTCGTCACGACGAACCGACACCACGGCGACCACATCACCCACTCCCGAGACCGATGCTGCTTCGAGCGCGTGGACGAGGAGAGGTTTTCCCGCAGCGGGATGCAGCACCTTGGGCAGCTTGGACTTGAGCCGCTTGCCCTCGCCGGCCGCAAGGACAACCGCTGCCACCTTGCTGCTCGTCATCACCCTCCTCGTTCCTCGCTGCCCCGCTAGGACTCGAACCTAGACTTTAGGTACCAAAAACCCACGGGCTGCCTTTACCCCACGGGGCATCATCGGGGGCCATGTTACGCATCCGACCGAGCCGAAATCTCCACTCCCGTAGCTCGGGTTGTAGTCACGAGCACCCTGTCGAAGATCCCATCGAGCCGTCCCGCAACCTCTCGCGTGTGCGTCGTTCTCGCAAACGCCGAAGATGGTCGGCCCCGACCCGCTCATCAGAGCACCGAGAGCCCCGGCCTCCACCATCTTTTCCTTCGACCTAGCCAACTCCGGTCTCATGTCGAAAGCGGCCCTCTCGAGGTCGTTATGGAGGTGGGCCGCGACCCCTTCGGGATCGTCTGCTGCCAGCGCGTCGATCATTGGCCTGCTGTCGAGGATCTGCGTCGCGCCCACTTCGTCGTAGCGACGATAGACGTCGGCCGTGCTCAGCCCTTCCTTTGCGATGCCAAGCACCAGTGCCAGCGGGCTGGTGCCCGGAAGGCGCATGACGAGCTCTCCGCGACCAGTGACGACTGCCGGACCTCCGATCAGACAGAACGGAACATCGCTTCCGATCGTCGCTCCGATCTCGCACATCTGACGCTCGCTTAACCGCGTCTTCCAAAGCTCGTCCAGGGCACGCAGAGTCGCGGCCGCATCAGCGCTCCCCCCGGCGAGTCCCGCCGCGACAGGGATCTGCTTGTGAACGTGGATAGCAGCCCCCTGCTTCGCGTCCGTAGCATCTCGGAGCGCAAGGGCCGCCCGCGTGACTGTGTCGTCGGCGAAATCGATCCCCGAAACCTCGATGTTTGCGTCCTGTGTGGCCCTAACGGTCAGCTGATCGGCAAGATCGATCGAATGGAAAACGCTTTCGATCGCGTGCAATCCGTCAGGCCAACGACGGAGCACCCGAAGAGAGAGGTTGACCTTCGCGTTCGCTTTGACCCTCATGGCGCGGGCACACCCGAGCGCGCGATCGCGACGAAATCATCGAGGCCTAGTCTCTCGGGTCTCGCCCCGGGGTCGATCCCGATCTCACCCAACGCTTGTGACACGGCCTCTGGCGAGCCCATCACACCGGCAAGGCTTTGCCTGATGGTCTTACGGCGCTGGCCGAAAGCGGCCTTCACCACCCGCTTGAAAACATCAACGTCGGCTTCGGGCGGCTCCCGCCGGTGGATCTGCACGATCGCGGAATCCACGTTAGGCACTGGAAAGAATGCATTGCGCGACACGGTTCCCACCATCTTGGCTTGTCCGTGGAATGCGGTCAGCACACTCGTCCGTCCGTAGATCTTGCTCCCTGGTGGCGCTGCAAGTCGCTCCGCCACTTCTCGCTGCGCCATCACCGTCAAAGTTCGCAGCGACATCGCCCCGTATAGCGCGTCGAGCACGACCGTTGCAGCGATGTTGTACGGAAGGTTGGCCACCAACGAATCCGAGGTAACAGTTGCCATGTCGAACTCGAGCACGTCGGCATGGATGACTTCTACGTTCGCCAGGCTCCCCGTCGTCTCTTCGAGAACGGGCACAAGTTGCTCGTCCACCTCGAGAGCGATCACCTTCGCCCCGGTTGCTGCTAGACCAAGGGTCAGGGAGCCGGCACCGGCCCCGATCTCCAGGACGCTGTCTCCCTCACCGACCCCTGCCAGATCGACCATCTTTCGGATCGTGTTGGGGTCGATAACGAAGTTCTGACCGAGACTCTTCGTCAGGCGAGCCCCGTGACGATCAAGCACTTCACGAAGTCGCTTCGCGCCGAGCAACTCTGCGCCGCTCATCTCAGCCCGAAGACGGTCCGTGCGTTAAGGGTGGTCAGAGCCGCTAACTCATCGGTATCCGTGCCACGTAGCTCTGCTACTAGAGCTCCCGTGTATGCCACGAATGCAGGTTCGTTGTGCTGACGGCGCATGGGCACCGGAGCAAGATAGGGAGCGTCGGTTTCGACCAGGAGAAGATCGTCCGGCACGCCGGGTACTACGTCGCGGATGTTCTCAGCGCTCTTGTATGTCACGTTGCCGGCGAAAGAGATATAGGCCCCAAGGCCAACGGCGCGCTCGAGGCTCGCTCGATCCCCCGACCAACAATGGAAGATCATTCTCTCCGGCGGACCGACTTCCTCCAGAAGATCGAGCGTCTCATCGATCGAGTCACGTGTGTGCATGATGAGCGCCTTGCCATGCTTCTTGCTGAGTTCCACGTGCTTGGCCAAAGCTCGCTTCTGATCGTCGAGGAAAGTTTTGTCCCAGTGAAGGTCGATCCCCGTTTCACCGACGGCGACGACCTTCGGTTCGGCGAGAAGTTCATCTATCTCGTCTGCCCAAGAGTCATCCCAGCCTTTGGCTTCGGTTGGGTGGACCGCCGCCCCCGAAACGACGCCGTCCAACTCAGTCAAACCAAGAGCGATCCTCGAGGTCACGACATCCACCCCCACGACACAGATGCCCTCAACCCCCTGTTCCCGCGCGCTCGCGGCGATCTTGGCCGCGTCATCCTTGAAGTCGTAGAGGTGGCAGTGAGTGTCGAACCACACTAGGACTCGATGCGGGGAAACAGAGGGTCGCCGACCTGTACCTGTGTCCCGCTGGGGAAAAGCCCGAACCGAGCGGTCTCGCTATAGACGTTGTCTTCCACCGATCCGGAAAGCCCAAGTCGACCCCACAACTCAGTAGCGGCCCGCGGCATTATCGGCTCGGTCAGCATCGCCAGTAATCGAAGCGAGTCGGCAAGTGAATAGAGCACGACCTCCAGCCGGCGGCGCTGTGTTTCATCCTTAGCCAGGGACCAGGGCGCGACCTCCTCGACGTAGGAGTTCGCTTTTCGAACGAATGTCCAACATTGCTTGAGCGCTTCCGTTGGTGAGATGTCATCGACCGCAGCTTCCATTCCGGCGAATGCTTCTTCGAACGCGGTATGGAGACGCTCCTCGGCTTCCGTCGTTTCATCTGGGCTCGGTACATCGGGGATCGTTCCTCCGAGATACCGACCGATCATCGACGTAACTCGCTGCGCGAGGTTTCCGTAGTCGTTGGCAAGGTCGAAGTTGTAGCGCTCGACCATCGATTCCCACGAGAAGGACCCGTCTTGACCGAAACTGATCTCCCGCATGAAGTAATAACGATAGCCATCGGACCCGAATGTCGCGATCAAATCGTGCGGACTGATCCCCGTTGCCTTCGACTTACTCATCTTCTCGCCACCTACTTGAAGGAATCCATGGGCGAAGACCGTGTGGGGCAACGGCAGTCCTTGGGCCATCAACATCGCCGGCCAGATGACAGAGTGGAACCAGAGGATGTCCTTGCCGACGAAATGGATGTCGGCAGGCCATATCTCTTTGAATCTGACATCGTCTGCGCCGTAACCGATCGCGGTGATGTAGTTCTGTAACGCGTCGACCCATACATAGATGACGTGCCTCGGATCCCAGGGAACCGGCACGCCCCAATCGAACGAAACACGCGAGATCGAAAGATCCTCTACTCCTTGGCGCAGCTTCCCGAGGATCTCGTTGCGCCGGGTATCTGGCATGACGGCGCGTTCATCACGCTCGTACAACTCGATCAAGGGCTCGATGTACTTACTCAGCTTGAAGAAGTAGTTCTCTTCCTTCACGGCTTCGGGGACGGTTCCATGAAGTGGGCACTTACCGTCGACTAGGTCGTCTGGTGTTTTGAAGCCCTCACAACCGACGCAGTACAGCCCTTCGTACTCGCCCAAGTAGATCTCGCCCTTGTCGTAGAGGTCCTGAACGAATCTCTGCACGGGACCCTCATGCCGCGCTTCGGTGGTCCGGATGAAGTCGTCGTTGGAGATCTGCAGAGCCGTCCACACCTCGGTCCAGCGAGGGACGATCTGGTCCGTCCATTCCTTAGGGGTAATGCCTTTTTCCTCTGCCGTCCGAAGCACCTTCTGGCCGTGCTCATCCGTGCCCGTCAGGAAATGAACATGCCTGCCCTGCATCCGGCGGAACCGAGCGATGAAGTCGGCGATCACGGTCGTATAGGCGTGGCCCAGGTGGGGCACGTCGTTCACGTAATAGATCGGAGTGGTGACGTAGAAAACGTCATCGCTCATCGAGGGTCCCTTTCCCGTTGAAGTAAGTGCCCAAGGATACGGGGGTGGATGGCGCCCACCGGCGTGTGCTAAAAGTGAAAGACTGAGACCAAAGACCGATTTGACCAGGAAATGTTTGACTTTTTACCCTGCTCGGGGATACTACTTACCAGGTATCTCCAGGGAGAGATAGGGCCGGAGGGGGCCAAAGGGCACGCCTTTTAAGGGCAAAGGAAAGAGGGCTGGGATGAAATCAACCGGGGTGGTTCGGAAGATCGATGAGCTGGGACGCATCGTCTTGCCGTCCGAGCTTCGCAAGGTATTCGGGATCCGCGAGGGCGATCAACTCGACATCAGCGTTCAGGGCGAGCAGATCATCCTTCAGAAGCGCACGGACACCTGTTTGTTCTGCCAGAACGAGACTCCGACGATCGAGTTCCGCGATCGGTGGGTCTGCGAGACATGTGCGGGCGAGCTCGGCAAGATGGGCCGGATCGAGGTAAGGCTCCCGGACACAGAGACGGTAGGAGCTTCCTAACGCCGCTGTTTCTAGATCACAGAGAGGCCCCTTCGGGGGCCTCTTATTTTTCCTCCAACAGGGCATCGAAGACTCTCCGCTTCGGCACACCGAGCTCCTTCGCCACCTGTTGTAACGCCTCGGAGCGTGGCACACCTTGATCCATCAGGGTCCGGGCCGCTGAGGCAAGTTCAGCGGGACCGATGTCGAGGTTCGGCTCGGCGATAGCGCCCTGGATGACCACCACCATCTCGCCCTTGGGTGGCTGATCGATAACGGACCCCCTCAACTCTGCCAAGTTTCCGCGCCGGACCTCTTCGTGCATCTTGGTTAGTTCCCGGACAAGAACAGCAGCACGATCCTCGCCCAACACACTGGCGGCATCTTCGAAGAAACCCTGGATCCGATGTGGTGACTCGTAGAAAACCAGCGTGCGCGGCTCGTCGGCGAGATCCTCAAGGTGCCTCTTTCGTTCCGATGATCTCCGCGGCAGGAAACCTTCGAAGACGAATCGGCCCGGCGGTAGGCCAGAGATAGCGAGCGCGGTTACGGCCGCATTCGGTCCCGGCACGATCTCGACCTTCAATCCTCGGTCGGAGCACGCCTTCACCAATCTGAAACCTGGGTCAGAGAGTGCCGGCATCCCGGCGTCGCTGACGAGAACCACCGTCCGGCCAGCAGCAACAACCTCAACGAGTTCTGCGGATCGCCTCTTCTCCGTGACTTCGTTGTAAACGCTGAGGTCGGGGGTCGGGACCCCGAAATGGCTCAAGAGCTTGCGAGTGCGCCGCGTGTCCTCGCAGGCGATCACATCGGCCATCCGAAGGGCATCGATCGCTCGAGGAGACATGTCCTCCAGGTTCCCGATGGGAGTTGCGCAGAGGACCAATTTCCCGGGCATGGTGATGAGACTAACTATGCTGGCTCCACTGTGACGGAAGAACCTCAGGAGATCGCACCAACGACGTCGGTAGCGAAGCGGGCGTGGAAGAACGCCGACTGGATCGCGCTCTTAGTTCTTCTGCTTTTGACCAGCGTGCTGCGGTTCGCTTCCCTCTCGGACCCGCCGGACATGATCTTCGACGAGATCTACTACGCGAAGGATTCCTGCTTCTACGTGCTCAATGACGTCGACCCCTGCGAAGTCGACGGCAATCAAGCCGAGGTTCACCCTCCGGTCGGCAAGTGGCTCATAGGGATCGGCATCAAGGCATTCGGTTTCGATTCGTTCGGGTGGCGCTTCGTACCCGCGATCGGTGGCACTTTGACGGTCCTGTTGATGTATCTCATCGCCCGAAAGATCTTCGGATCGTGGAAGTGGGCAGCTATGGCTTCGGGCTTGCTCGCTATCGACCCTCTTCATTTCGTTCAGTCCCGAACCTCGATGCTCGACATCTTCGTGCCGATGTTCGGTCTTGCGACGTTGCTCTTTCTGCTGCTGGATCGCGACCGGATCCTCGGAGCGGATGGATCCGAAACGCGGTCTCGCGGGATCTTCGATAGACCGTGGAGGATCGCGGTTGGAGCGGGGGCGGGGCTGACCGTCGCCACGAAATGGACGGGTGGCTTCTACCTGCTGATAGCCGTCCTTCTAACGGTCGCGTGGGAAACGGCATCACGACACGGACCCCGCATGCGTGCTTTCTGGACCACAGTCAAAGAAGAGGCAGCATCGATCGCCCTCTGGTTGGTTGCGCTCCCCATCGTTATCTATGTCGTTTCGTTCGCGGGTCAGTTTCAGGGAAAGCTACTGGCCTCTCCATTCTCTGAAGGGTCATGGGGCCGAGCCTTCCTCGATCATCACGAGTACATGTGGAACTTCCACACCCAACTTGAAGCAACTCACGGATACGCATCGCCGCCCTGGACATGGATACTGATCAAGCGGCCGGTGTCCTACTTCTTCTGTTCGGGGGCGAACTGCACACCAGCAACCCCTGAGGGGAACTATTCGGAGATCTTCGCGACGGGCAGTCCGTTGGTGTGGTGGGCGTCGATCATCGCGATCCTCGGCCTCGGGATCGTGTGGGTGGCGCGGCGCAACTACAGAAGCCCAGAGGGCTTGATCCTCGCAGGCATCGTGTTCACCTACGGGCCATGGCTCGTGCCGGGGGCCGAGCGACCCGCGGTTTTCCTCTTCTATCTACTGCCCACGGTGCCATTCATGATCCTGGCCCTCGTCTACTGGATGGAGAGGATCGCGGACACGTGGGAGGGCAAGACGGCGACAGCTCTGTTCGCAACGGGCGCGGTCGCAGTCTTCGCCTTCTATTACCCGTTGCTAACAAAGAAGTCCATCCCGCAGCCTCACTGGCAGAAGCGCATCTGGGTCTTCGACAACTGCAACAAGCCACCCGGTGCGACCGTGACCACGACCGTCACGATCACCGAAAACGGGGAGCCACGCGAAACCACGTCGGAAACGCAAGACAATTCCTCGCTTCCTCCGTTGGGATGGTGCTGGATCTAGCTGTGGCCTGCCCTAACCCGCTGGGCTGACTTGGCCAACCTCGAGTAGTTCGATCTCGAAGACGAGCGTTGCGTTCGGCGGGATGACGCCACCCGCTCCGGCCGCTCCGTAGCCAAGCTCCGGTGGGATCGTCAGGGTTCGGATGCCTCCGACCTGCATGCCGGCCACACCTTCGTCCCAGCCCTGGATAACGCTCGAGGTTCCAAGTACGAACTCGAAAGGCTCTCCTCGATCGCGCGAGGAGTCGAACGGGGTGCCGTCTTCGAGCGTGCCCACGTAATGAACGGTCACGAGCATCCCCGCCTCGGCAGTTTTTCCGTCACCGCATTCGCTATCTTTGATGATGAGTCCCGAGTCCGTTGTCGTCTCCTCCTCGAAGCAGTCGCCACTCTGGGCTCCCGCATCCACATCTTCTCCGCCACTATCTTCGCTACCGCCCTCTTCACCGCAAGCCGCGAGCGCCATCAAACCAACGACGAACAGAACGAGCCACCTCTTGTTTTTAGCCATGCCCGAAGACTAGCCGACACCCATGACCATCAGTGATATCGATCTGGCAAACAGGGCTGAGACTCAAGACGGAATCACCACTCGCACGGAACTTCGTGACGCTGGACTAACGGACAAGAGCATCGATCGCAAGATCGCCGCTGGTCTTCTAATCCCGGTTTTCGCAGGCGTTTACCGCGTAGCGGGTTACCCGAAGACATGGCAGGGAGACCTTCGGGCGGCCTTCCTTTGGGGAGGTGAAGGTGCCCTCATCACTGGAGCATCAGCCTTGGCCCTCAGGGGGATCGAGGGGTTCGACTCCCCGATTCCCGACCTGTACGTCGCAAGCACAAAGCGATGCGAAGTCGTGAAAACCAGACGTCTTCCAACAAGCCGCATCCCTTCTCGCCCTCATTCGGGCATGAGAACCACGAGCATCGAACGGGCTCTCCTTGATGCGTGCACCACGCACCAGATCACCAGTGTGGGAATAGCGATGGATGACGCTCTTCGGCGGGGACTAACGTCGACAAAGAAGTTGGTCCAAGAAGCAGAAGCGAACAGCGGTAAGGGTCGGCGAGGCGTCAAGGCTTTCAGAATGCTCATTGCTTTGAGGGACCCTGACGATCAGAAGGTCAGAAGCGTGATGGAAACGAAGATGCTTCGCATCATCCGACGCATCTCATCCCATCGCTTCGTTCCGAATCTTGAAGTTCTCGGCCGCAAACGCTACCTCTTGGACTTCGGCGTCGCCGAAGTGCGAGTCGGGATCGAATGCCACAGTCGTAGCTGGCACGGCACGGGGCGAGTCGGCCCCGACCTAGCGCGACATCGCGACCTAACCTTGATGGGTTGGACGATCCTCTACTTCAGTTGGGAAGACATCGTCTGTCGACCAGAAGAAGTTGAACGAGATATCAAGGCCGCGCTTGCTTCTTCTTTGGCGATCTAGCCCCGATTTCCGAGGTTGAACCGCAAAAGAAAGGGGCTAGCGGTGGATCAGATGAATTCGGATTCGATCTCGCTTGACAGCGACATGAAGGAGCTCCTGTGGAGGCGAACGCTGAGGGTGAACCTGACGTCTCCATCCTCTGAGGAAGCAGTAAGCGTTCCGCCCATCGATGCAGCGATCCTTGTGGCGATATAGAGACCTAGGCCGACTCCGGAAGAACGTGCCTCTGCTCCGCGGTGGAACGGTTGGAAGAGGTCCTCGACGTCACCATCGGGGAGGCATCCCTCGTTCTCTACCCAGAATGCGACCTCACTCTCTGAGAGACCAACCCCGACGCGGATCGGCGAAGACGGTTCGGAATGTGCAAGGGCGTTCTCGATCAATATCCCTATCAAACGATGAACGGCGGCGGCATTGATCTCAAGCGCCACGTCCGGTATCTCATGCACGTTCACTCGGAAGCTGTGTTCGAACCCACGAACCGCCTCGTTAACCATGTCGGGCAGGAACACTTCCCTCTCAACCTCGGCCAGTTCTGCGCTCGCTCCCTGCAAAAGACGGTCGATGAGGCGCTGTAGGTCCCGGCCGCGCTCGTAGGCAGCGCTCAGCATGGCCATCCTCTCGTCGCGTTCGAGAGATTCACCGAATCGCTCCATCGTTCGCAGTGTTCCCATGATCACCGTCAGAGGTGTCTTGAGTTCGTGAGAAACCATCGCGAGGAATAGATCCTTGGCTCTTTCGGCCTCTCGCATCGCTTCAACGGTTTTGGCATCGGTCAAGGCGATGCTGCAGTGCTCGGCGAACGAGATAAGGGCCGCTTTCTCTTCCTCGGAGTACCTGCGCCCTTGCTTGTAGGAAGCAACGACAAGGCTCCCGATCGGTTCACCGTTCTCGTGCACCGGCGCAGCCATCGCGGTTTGCAGTTGTGCTTCGCGGAACACGGATAGACCGTTGGGATCGTCGTCGTAGTGCTCGATGACGATCAGGCTATCTTCGGACACCGCACGGCCCCCGGCACCTTCGCCGACTCCGATCCGGTGAATAGCGTTCAACTCTTCGGGGCTAACACCCGCTGATGACAGGGTGATCATGTACGCGGGGTCGTCGGGGTCGATCAGCCTTAAGCCGACCACTTCACTCCCGAGAAGATCAACCGCGCCTTGGGTGATCGCGTCGAGAACCTCTTGCAACGGCTTCCTGTGCGAGATCGAAGCCTGGATCCTCGATAGTCGCTCTAGAAGTTGCTGACGTTCCATCAGCGAGGTTAGGAGGGCGCTGTTCTCGGCAGTCTGCTGCTCGCTGCGTTCGCGCAACGTTCGCTCCACATCGAGCATGCGAAGCATCTTCCGAGCCATGGTTAACGCTCGTCCCATCGCTCGAAGAAGAGCTTCCTCGTCCCGAGAGAACGGATCGTCCCCCGAACGGCCCAAGACAAAAAGCGCAGGATGGTCATCATCTTCGATGGGGACGGCTACGGCCTGGCAGACGCCGATCCCTGTGACGGTCAGGTCACGATGCTCCCCGGCCTCCATCGACAACAACACACCATCGGGTCTCTCTTGGACTCCAAAACCTACCGACGCCTCGACCACACCTCGCGCCACGATCGCGCCCACCTCAGCTTCGAAGGCTTCGGCCGCGCGCTCAACCGCGCCTCGAACCGCGGAGGGTTCGTCGCGATAGGAAGTAACGGCCGCGAGGAACTCGGCCAGCTGGTGTGTGGACCAATCCGCGGAAACCGTGGTCAATAGCGTTCCCCTCAGCTCACTGCTAGGACGACAAGGGTCTGGTTGTGGAATCCGCTGATCCCCCTAGTACGTGCTATCTCTCCATACGTGTAGAAGCCGGCTACGGGAGCACCAGACGCATGTGTTGCGATGCGATCGATCTCGGTCTTAATCCCACCTTCACCAAGAACTCCGCGTCGCGCGATGCAATCGAAAGCGATGAGACCGATCGGTGGCGCACCCAGACCTTCGAGGGCATCGCTGCACGCCGCATCCGTGGCCGCGAGGACGGAGCCTTCGTCACCTTCCATGAACCACGCCATGCCTCCCTGCGGCACTTCGGCGATACAACCGATCGAGCGGTCGCTGAAGTCGGCTTCCGCCACGAAACGAACCTGCGATTCGCCACTTCTCCGCATCAAACCAAGTGGGTGTGTAAGCGCGAACCGCGTGAAGGCTGCTGGGTCCGTTCGGACATCCTCCGGTGCGTCCAGCCTCTCGAGGTAGAAGTCGAGTGCAGGCATGTCATTGAGCGTGTAGACCCTGTTATCGGAGCTCTTAGTGACGAGCATCGGGTCACCGACCTTCTGCCAGCCATGATGCACACCGATTCCCAGCGGAGCGTCCGAACCGAGCGCCGCGGCTACAACGGCATCCTTGAGAACCTTGCCATTGTGGAACTGGAAAGTTCGTTCCATCTTGAGATCGTCGCCGGCGCATCCACCCACGAGAGGCACGCTGGCACCCAACACGCCGTAGGCACCTCGGACGATCTCCTGCTGGTCACCTGCTAAACCGTCTGTCAACAGCATCAGGACTCGGTGAGGACGTTCCTCCATGTCCGTCAAACAGCCGGCCACTTCCTCGCCGACCTCACGGAGGCGCTGCGAGGCGCGTTCGGCGTGGTGGGTCCTTACCGAGAAGCCCTCTCCGCCGAGCGCGATCACCACGACGCTCGCGTCGACCGGGCCATCGGTCGCGATCTCGCCGGCCGTCGAGCAGCCGATGATCTGGGCACTGCCTGCGGCACCCGTGATCCCCGCCATAAGGGCTTCGAGATCGTAGGAGTCCGAGCAGAAGACCACCAACAGCTTGGCGGTCTCATCGTTGATCGCGGAGACCGTTGCCTCCGATCCAGCTTGCTTGGCGTCGGGGTTGCTGGATTGGCCAACTCTCATCCATCGGGTAGCTCGGTTCGCGGTGGTTTCGGGCGCGTGTGTCACAGCTTCAACAGTTTCCATGCTTTACGTATCGGCAGTCCAGGCGGATCCGTAAAGGGCGGCGACGCGTGGTGTTCCTATGTCCCGATTTGTCCTAGGAACGGATCAAGGATTGTCTTGGAACGTGTACTCGCACGAGTTGTGGAACGAGTCGCTGCCTCCTTGCCCGATACAGACGTCGGTTCCCGCATCGCCGCGCAAGGTGTCGTTGCCCTCGCCACCCCAAAGGATGTCGTTGCCATCGTCGCCTCTGAGGTTGTCCACGCCAGCTCCACCGAGCACGCAATCGTCCCCGTTGTTCGCCCGAACGACGTCCGCCGCCGAGCTTCCAAGGATCAGATCTGCGGCCGAAGTACCGTTGAAAGTGCCCGATCCAGCCACGATGGTCGTTGGGCTCCAGAAGTCGCACTCAGGCGGCTTCTTCTCGGCCATACCGACAGCGAGGGTTCGGTCCATCACTTTCGACGAAGCAACGATGTTCGAAGCACTGAAGGCAACGGTCACCCAAGCTGCAAGCAGAGCCACAACGCCCAGGGTCAGCGCAACCTTCTTAGCCAACATCGATCTTTCCGTTCAGCCAGAGGCTTTCTGGCGGTGGTGGTGGCATCTTGTCGAGAAGGATCTCTCGCACCTCTTCTACGACCGTGCTGTCGTGTAGGTCATCGTTCAGCGACTTGCGCTCGAGCGTGTAGTAGTAGACGACGCCACCTTGTTCCAAAACGAACAAGTCGATCGGTTCAACCGGAACGTACAGAAGCAGACTCTGATGAGCGTCCGCGATCCGTACCAACTCCTCGATCGACGCCATCTCGACGGCGGGCAGACCATTCAGTGATTCCATCGACCTAACCGCTACGAACCTGTCGAGGTAACGCGCCAGGATCCGCACTGCATCACTCTCTAGTGCGCGAGCCCGGTGATAGCCCCAACCGACGGCGCCCCCAAGCAGCAGGAGCAATGCGATGCCCCCAAGAGCGATCATGCGCGCGTCCGCGATCGGAACGTCCAGTCCGAGGAGTGAAAGGTAAGACGGTTCGATCTCCGTCGCAGTAACACTTCCCGCTTCCACCGGATTCAGCGACGACGCCACATCGGCGTCAACGGTTGATTGGACGAGCTGAAGCTTCGTCTGGTCCAGGGTGAAGCCGAGTTTCGGTTCGAAAGTCTCATCGATAGCTTGACCGGCGACCTCGCCCACAACCGATGCCGTTGCGATGACCTCGAGGTTGTAGAGGCCCGGGTCGAAGCCGGTCTCGCTCTCTACCTTTTCGATCATCCGGTTCACCTGGGCCAGGTCGAGCGCGCCCTCGATCGTTCCCGTCGGGCCTTCGATGGTTTCCGTCTGCGCCAACGGCAGGTCCCTCTTCCAACCGTCCGGGCTGGAAAGGCGAACGTTCATCCCGAGCTCCCCTGAGGCGGACGGTGCGTTTCCATCCGCGACGTCACCCTCGAGGGCGTAGTCGAACCTGAAGACGAGATCGCTCACCAGCGACCTGTAGATCGGGTCACCCGTCGTGACGTTTCCTGAGTCGTAGACGCCTTGCGAGCCCGTCGCTTCTCCCGTGTAGGTGAAGCGACCCGTGTGCTCGAACGCGACAACGTTCTCTGAACCAACCGTTGTTGAACGTTTGAACGCCAGCACGCCGAGCAGCAGGAAAAGGGCTAGACCGATAGCGATAGCGGGAGCTATCCGCCGAAAGATATCCGTAGGAGGCACGATCCCCGTCGACACGCCAACTGTGGGAGGCGGCGCGTCAGGGGATCTGTGCCTCCTACGAAGGACTACAGAACCCGAGATAGACAGTCCCAGAAGGACAGCGATAGACGCTGCGACAGCGGGTGATGCGAGGCTCCTTAGTAGCTTGCCCCCACCGGGGATGACCACCCAACTGCTACCGAGAATCTTGTCGTCGGTTGGCTCGTACGTATCGAGGAAGTCGTTGTTGTCACCCTGGAAGACATATCGGTTCCCTTCCTTGCGCACGATCCGGTGAAGAACCGGACTTCCAAGCTCCTCGTTCATGTAAGCAACTGCGTCGCCAACTTCGTATGAGGAAGCTTCACGAACGATGACGAGATCCCCATCGCTCATCCCCGGCTCCATGCTGGAGCCAGAAGTCACCACATACGAAACCGAACCGCCAAGCTGCTTTGGTCCCACCAGAAAGAAAGCTCCTAGTAGAGCCACTACGGCCAAACTTCCAAATATCTTCTTTTTCATTTTTGGGCCCTCCCACGAACCCGGTGCAGCATCCCTTCCTAGAGAAGGGGGGAGGGTGGTGCGGCCCCGCCCCATCGGGCTGCGCCACCCTCAGTTATGGATCTAGTCGGCGGCCACAACTCGAAGTTGGCCGATGCTCGTAACGGCGACCCCGCCGGTGAGCGTGCAGGTTGCGTTGGCACCAGAGTTGATGCAGTTGTACCAAGCGCCCCCACTTGCAACCTGGGCCTTGAGCGATGAGCCGGCCACAGGCGTGCTGTCTAGAGTGAAGGTGACCGTGTCGGCGCTGCTCGGGTTGCTGGCGTTCAGGTTGTACTTGATCGCCGAGACCCCGTAACCGCTGACTGCGCCGGTTCCATCTCCGGCTTTCGTCGCCGGAACGGTGTTTGCTGCCGTCATCGCGTACGTACCGCTGCCCAGAAGTGCGGCGAATGCCAAGCTGGCCACGATGGACCGACCTCGACGTCGTCGAATGTGTCGCATTGGAAAAGCCTCCCTGTTTCCCCGAAACCCTGATCTGTTCCGTGCGTAGCCCCAAGCCATGCACAAGTTCATTCTGGAAAAATCGGGCGTTTTAGGCATCCTGCACAGGGATGGAAATGCTTGGACGGTTGGTCGTAGCCTGCAGGTAGCCTTTGCGGGCTAGTCCGAGAAGCGTGCGGAGACCTTGGTCACGCCGCTCAGGGGCATCCCGGCGGCGGGGCATGTCCAGTGGGAGTTCTTGCCGGTGCACGTTAGCCAGCGCCCCGTCGGTGTGAGGCGCACGGACAAACTCCTGGGAGCGCCCTCTACGGTGAGTTTCACGCTCGCTACACGGCCCGGCCTACTGGCCAGGTTGTAGGACACATCCGTGATCCGGGCGGGCTTCGAAGCCGCTGCGGCCTCGTGACCTGGCGGGCTCAGATTCTGGCCGGCCGACACCAAGGCAGCGCACACGATGGTGGCGGCCACGGCCCGGCTGACGATCGATCCCAACATGCCCTGCATCTACGCCTCACTGATCTTGGGGGTTTCCATTTAATGGAATCGGCATCGCCGGGGCCGGATTTAGGAAACATCTTTAAGTTCTAAGAGTCCCCCTCGGGGGGCGTGGGGCTGATCTTGCTGAGGGCTTCTGGATCATCGGCCAGCAGGAGGCGTTGGCCCGCTTGCCTAACCTCGCGGATCTTCCCCCTAAGGTCCTCGAAGGACCACCCAAGCTCCTTGTCGAGCATGCGTTCGGCCTCATCCACCGCTGCATGAGCAACCTCGAGGAATCCTCGGCCCTCGGGAGTCGTGATCAAGAAGAATGAACGGGCGTCCGCCGGATTCGGGCTTCGCTCGACGTACCCGACGTCGATGAGGCTCTTCACCCTCGCCCGAAGAGTGGCTCCGGGGATCCCCATCTCTTGCTCGAGGGCAGTAGGCGTCACCGGCTCCATCCGGGCTATGAAGTCGAGGAGACCGGCTTGGGCCGGCTTCACTCCCCGTCGTTCCAGCTCACGATCGAAGAGGGTGCTGCCGAACGCGTTGGCGATCCCCAGCTCCAAGAGCATGCTGATGTCGCCCTTCCCGGCCATTTCTGGATGATAGTCCCGCGCCCGACTCGTTCCCAGGCCCCTCAACGTTTCCACAAGCTACCCAGCGAGCGAAGGCTTGGCCGGAGGGCGACTCTGGAAGAAGAGGGCCGAAAGATGCGGTCCTCTTCTGGAGGGAGCGAAGCGGGGAGCCTGAGGCCACGCCAGAGCGAGCGCCGTGGACCTGAGGAGAATCGAACTCCTGACCTCGTGCGATGCGAAGTGAGGTGATGCAGCCGCTCTACCAACTGTGGACCTGAGGAGAATCGAACTCCTGACCTCGTGCGATGCGAAGTGAGGTGATGCAGCCGCTCTACCAACTGTGGACCTGAGGAGAATCGAACTCCTGACCTCACCCGTGCGAGGGGTGCGCTCTACCAACTGAGCTACAGGCCCAAAACGGGGGTCAGTTTAGTGCCCCCGAGCTGCTGATAACGACGCATTCGAGCGCCCCTGCATCGCCGATGGCTGCGTTACTCGTCGCGCCCGTACTCCCGGTACGCCCGACTCCTCGCGCCTTGCCCTCGGCGCGCAGTGACGCTCTCGGTGCGGGCGAATAGCAACTCGGAGGCACTAGCCGTCGGCAGGATGGCCGCATGCCTCGTCGAACCTAGAAGTAACCAACAAACGAGGAGACTTCAAGTGCAGCGCACCTACCGCAAATTCATCACTTTGGCCGTAGCGGCCGTGGTCGTTACCGCGATGGCGTCGGCTCCGGCCTTCGCAGGCAAGAAGAAGCCTGCAGCTCACCAGCATGTCGAGCACTCGATCATCGTCCCGCAAGGAACTCAGGGGGCCGCGGGGTGCGTCTATCGAACGCAGCGCGTGCTCTTCATGGTCTTCGGCGAGCAATTCAACGGTGTTTTCGGCTACACCTTCGCGGTCGACCCCAAGACGTATGGCAAGCCCTTCAAGCTCGAGGTACCGAGCGGCTCCGGTGTGGATCTTTCGTTCTACGGCGAGCTTGGTACCGACCCCACCGCCGACGCCCCAGGGAACGTTGGGTTCGAGACGGTCGGGCCCGGTGGCGAGAGCGGCACTGTCCCGGTCGGATACCCGAATGCATTCGTTTGCCTGACCGATGGGGCGAACGTAACCTTCAGCTTACATGGCCGGCGCCGGAGTTAAGTGATCCGCTAGCTGGACTCGCCCTTCAATAGCTCGGAGTGTTTCTCGAGCGCATCACGAAGACTCGATTGGATCGTGGAGGTCGTGTAATCACCGCGGGTTCGCTCGATGATGCTGCGAGCGACGTCGGTCAGCCGTCGAAGTCCGAAGGTGATCCCGTCCGGATAGTCCATCGTCACGAGAACGTTGTAGATGTCGTCCATGGAGGCGAGGAGTTCCTCGCACCGAGCCAACTCGCCCTGCCTCATCAGATCTAGAAGGTGACGGCGGAGTTCGCCGACGGCTTCCGCGGAACCTTTGAGGAATGCCTGGGGCGACACATCGACTTCGTCGGGACTTGGGAACCCTGCCCCCGTTACCAGTGCGAACGTGATGCTGGCTTCGGCAACTTCTTTCTCGGCGTCATGTACGAAGCCCGCATGCAGCATGTCTGCATGATCCGCCAACGCCGATCGGGCACTGTCCAGGTGTCCTTTTGCCTCCTGAAGTAACGCTGAGGCCTCTTCGATCTCGAGACGGTGCATCGCTCTGATCGCGTTCCCACAGCAGCGGATGGCATCTCGACTCTTAGCCAATCCACGTTCTCGAGCCTGGTTCTTGGAATCGAGTTTGTCTCGTAGCTGCTGTGACAGATGGGACAGGTCCATGTTTGCCACCCTACCGAAGCGGGCGGCTTCGCCTGAGACCGACGTAGTGCGAGGTTACCTACCGGTGCCTCCTGTGGCGCTCGCGGGCTCGTGGAAGACGACTCGCTCGTCGGAGGGATGACGTCGTTCCGAAAGATCCTTGACCTTGGCAGCCTGTTCCGTCCGCTGCCGCTTCGTGCCAAGCAGGAGTACAACGTAGAAAACGAGAGACCCGAAGAGCGCTAGTTGAACGTTCCACATCGCGCCGCCGACCAACACTGCCGAAGGGAGGCAAAGGATGGCTGCCGACAACAGAAGGCCGAGCAATCGTCGGCGACGGATCTGGCTTCGTCGAAAGGCGCGGCTCCGGTTGTGTTCTGACGAGGTTGGGAGCACCACCCAGCGGCCGGTCGACCCCCCACCAGAAGGTGCGATGAGATCGAGACCCTTCCTGAATCGCTCAGCCGTCGTCGAAGGAGCGGTCTGGCGAGCCCGGATCGCTGCTGGAAGGAAAACTCCGATCCAAGCGAGTCCGAGCAAGACCAAGAACCAGAAAGTCAAAGCGCCAGTCCCCGGATAGCGGCCATATACACGAGTCACGCTAACCCTGGAACTCTTCAGAACGCCGTATTTCGCGGCATCTCGCCCGGTATACGTAGGGGTCGATGTCACCTGCGCTGTATACAAAGTGGATGGCAGAGCTACCTCAAGCGATCGCATCCGAAGAATCACCTGCGGGGATCGTGTGCGATGCCCTGGTGGTTCCCGTTTTCTCATCGGATGGTGAACCCGACGTTGTGGATGGAGTTCCGTCACTCGACGGTTTCGCGGATGCACTCCGCGGCGCCGGCTTCCGTGGGCGGGTGGGCGACGTTTCGGTGATCCCGTCAGACGGGTCCGTGGCCGCAAAGGTGATCGCAGTTACCGGACTCGGCCCCCGCGACGGCGTGGGCCGATCAAGCATCTGCAGCGCTGCCGCCGTTGCAGCGAAGAAGCTGTCCGGCTTCAAAGAGATCGCTTCTCTTTTGCATCTCGGACTCGAGGACCGAGCATCGGCAGCAACCGCGGCGGCCGAAGGTTTCGCACTCGGTGCCTACCGCTATACGGACTACAAGACCGAACCTCAGACCTCTTCTATACGTAGCGTTCATCATCTTGGGGTCGATCAAGGTGCGCTGGATCTCGGTCTTGTGCACGCGGAAGCCATCTGGATGGCGCGTGACCTGATCAACGAACCTGCGATGTCTCTCACCCCCGACGCATTGGCGCAGAAGGCCGAGAAGGTCGCGCATGCCGTTGGTCTCGATCACGAGATCATGGACGAGAACGCTCTCGAACGGTCAGGGTTCGGAGGCATCCTTGCGGTGGGATCCGGATCGAGCAATCCTCCACGGCTGATCCGGCTCACGTATTCACCCGAACAACCGATCGGCTCCATCGCCCTTGTAGGAAAGGGTGTGACGTTCGATTCGGGCGGCCTCTCTCTGAAGCCGGCCGCCAGCATGGAACTGATGAAGACCGACATGGCCGGGGGCGCGGTCGTGCTCGCTGTGATGAGCGTGTTGGGTCGGTTGGGGATCCGCTACAAGGTGGACGGGTACATCCCCACGGCCGAGAACATGCCCGGCGGTACGGCGATGCGTCCGGGGGATGTGATCCGCCACTACGGGGGCCGGACGACAGAGGTCACCAACACAGATGCCGAGGGAAGGCTCCTCCTTGCCGACGCACTCGCATACGCCTCCGAGAGCCGCCCCGACGCCATCGTCGACGTAGCAACTCTCACGACAGCGATGAAGATCGCTCTTGGTACGAAGTCGAGCGGGTTGTTCTCCAACTCTGATCGATTGCGACAAGAGCTAACGGATGCGGGTGAAGCCGCTGGAGAACGGAACTGGCCATTCCCCCTCTACGACGATTACCTGAGCGATCTCGATTCGGACGTTGCGGATCACAAGAACTCCGGCGGTCGATGGGGTGGCGCCATCATCGCGGCCACCTTCCTGCAGAAGTTCGTCGCACCTGATGTGGATTGGGCGCACTTCGACATCGCGGGCACCGGCCGCTCCGAACGCGATCACCTCGAGTACTCACGCGGAGGCACCGGTATCCCCATCCGGACTTTGCTCGAGTGGCTCGCGAGTAGATCGAAGTGAGCGAACGCGACGTCATCCCCTTAGGGAACGAGCCGATCCCTCCGCCACCTCAGCCCCCTCCCTCGCGGATGGGACGCATCCATTCCTTATCGATCGCGGGGATAGCTATCTCGGCGTTAGTCGGCACCGCCTCGACGTTCCTCTTCGTCGCCGTCGGGTGGGAAGGAACTGCTCGCCAGGGCGTCATCGTGGCGATCGTTCTTTCGGCAGTGGTGTTCGTAGCTTGTGCTTTCATCGCTGTACTGAGCGCGGCCCGCGATACGTACACAACTCGGCGACCACGTCAGAACTAGTCCCGCGCCCCAATAGACTCGCCGGTATGGAGATGGAAGGACACCCCACAGCCGATCTCGTGGAAGAACTCGAGCGTCGCGGCACGCTTCGCATGGACGGTAGTTCGGCAGGCCCGAATGCCGAGACGATCAAGTTCCTAGTTGAAGGTGCCGGAGAGATCCCGGGATTCTGGCTCTTCGTCCCCCACGTCGCCTTCGCAACCGGCGTCGACGAGTTACCTACCTAGTGGCCGTCGGTCCGGACGCGTTTCGCGACGCGGCCCGCCTCTTCGCGAGTGGAGTAACGGTCGTAACCGTCGCCTTCGACGGTGAGATCCACGGGATGACCGCGATCTCGTTCGCTGCGATCTCACTCGATCCGCCCCTGATCCTCATCTCGTTAGAGAAGACCTCGCACACCCGCGAGCTCACGCTCAGTTCAGAACGCTTCGTCGTGAACGTTCTTCGCGAGGACCAAGAGGAAGTCGCGAAGCGCTTCAGCTTGGCAGGCAAGAAGGATTTCGGACCCGTTCCACATCGGTCGGGCCCAGAAGGAGCTCCGGTGTTCGATGATGCGACCGCAGTTTTCAGCTGTAGGACTATCGCCGTCCATGACGGTGGCGACCACGACATCTTCTTGGCGGAGGTAGAAGCGACCGAGGTGAGAGGTGGAAAACCGCTTATCTACTTCGACCGGGGTTACAGGAACCTCTCCTAAACGTCTCGGATAGCTACCCGGTCACCGGTAGTCAGTCCGGCAGCCGCCCCAGCCTTTAACTCAAGAACGATCCGGCTTCGGAGAACGACGCGAGTCATCCGGTTGGGAACCATCCGCTCCACGAGGTGAAGAATCTTCCCATGCGCGTCGGTGAACACCACATCGATATCGAAGCGCATCCCGAACGTGTGCACCTGCTTGGCACCCGTTAGGACGAGGCAGGTTCCTTCCGGTACATCATCGGCTCCCAGGAAGCCCCTCACACGTTCCGCGAAACCACGTGCTCGCCTGACGTCGTCCGCCAGTATCCGTCCGTCCTCTACAACGATGAGAGTCTCTGGCACGTGCAGTAGGTTACGACCGCCCGATACCTCGGAGCAGTGCTTCGAATGAGCAACCGATGACTTGGAGGTGTACTAGGTGTCTAAGTGGGAGTACGCGACGGTCCCGCTGATCTCACATGCCCTGCAGGAGATCTTGAATCAGTGGGGCGAAGAAGGATGGGAACTGGTGCAAGTCGTTGAGAGTCCCGCCACAGGAACGACCGCCTTCCTCAAACGTCCGAAGGGCTAATCGGCTTCCCATAGGCCGGAACGACCCCCCGCCTTGCGGAGAAGCCTCACGTTGGTGATGCGAACGCCTCTCTCGAGGCCCTTGACCATGTCGTAGATCGTGAGGGCCGCGACCGTCACCGCGGTCAGTGCCTCCATCTCGACCCCCGTTCGTTCCGCAGTACGAACGGTCGCGGTAACGGCGATCCCCTCGGAACTCGGACCCAGCTCGAGCTCGACGGCACCGAGCCCGATCGGGTGACAGAGCGGGATCAACTCGGACGTCTTCTTTGCCGCCATGATGCCGGCGATCCGGGCGACCTCTAAAGCATCACCTTTGTCGAGGGTTCGACTCATGACGTGTTGTCGCGTTTCGTCGGACATGACGACCGTGCACGCAGCAACTGCTTCGCGGGCCGTTACCTCTTTCGCCGTCACGTCGACCATGCGAGCTTGGGACTCGGGATGCGGCGGCTCTGGCATCTCCCTCACGCTGACCCTCCTGGGATGTTCCACACTTCGACATCGACCTCATCTCCGATATCGAGGTGCGATGCTTCTAGATCGAACACGGCTACCCCGTCACAGCCGACAAGACTTGACTGTATGTGAGAGCCCTGCGCACCCGTTGGCGTCGCCAGCCACGTCGCCATCGTCGTAAGCGAGACGAACACGCACGAAGTGCAGTCGACCCGGAGTCTTATCGAGTGACTGAGTCAGTCGCGCTTTCAAGTGAGGTCTTAGGAAGTCACGTGCTCCGCGCATCTTTCGGATCGCGGGACGGACGAACTGCTCGAAGCCAACGTGTATCGAAACCGGATTGCCCGGTAAACCGAGGAAAGGTACGTCTCTCCGAGAGAACCGAGAACCACGGGCTTGCCCGGTTGCATCGCGACGCGCCAGAGGTCGATGCTCCCAAGCTCTTCGATAACTTCCTTGACGAAGTCGTAGCGACCCACCGCGACGCCACCAGAGGAAACGACTAGGTCAGCCCCTTCGGCGGCACCAGCGAAGGCGGCCTTCGTGCCATCGCGATCATCTGGCACGGGTGGATGCAGTACCGGCTCCCCGCCTGCTTCGGTGATCAAGGCAACGAGTGCCACGGAGTTGGAGTCGCGGATCTGACCAGGCTGGGGGGTCTGCTCGGGAGGCACCAGCTCATCCCCGGTGACGAGGACGGCAACCCTTGGCTTCCGGTGAACCTTGACGGGCGAGATCCCCATCGACGCCAGCAACGCCATCTCACCGGGCCCCAGTTCGCTTCCCGCCGAGACGAGCAGGTCTCCCTCTTTCAGATCGTCTCCAGCCGGACGCACGTGCCGGCCGAGCTCGGTGGCAGCGTTCACGATCACGTCGGTGCCCGACTCTTCGGTGTCCTCGACCGGAACGATCGCGTCTGCTCCTTTCGGGACCGGGGCACCCGTCATGATCCGAGCGGCGGTTCCTTCACTCACACTGATGTCGCCGGGTTCGCCGGCTCGTACTTCACCGATAACCCGGAGCAGCACGCTGGAATCGGGGGCCGCTCCGCGCGTGTCGGCTGCCCGCACCGCGTATCCGTCCATCGCAGAGTTGTCGAATCTCGGCAGGTGGTGCGGTGCGTGCGCATCCTGAGCGAGAACCATGCCGAGCGCCTCACGGACAGGTAGCTCGATCACGTCCATCGGTTCGAATCGATCGAGAACCCTGGCGCGCGCTTCAGCTACCTCGATCATCATTCGTCGAGTGAACGAAGCAACGCCATGAGCGGTTCATTGAGTTCATCGCGTCGCAACGCCAGTTCGATCGTCGCCTTAACAAAATCGAGCTTCCTACCAACGTCATAGATCGGGCCGGAGTGCACGTATGCCATCGCTCCATCGCGTTCGATGACGTTCATGATTGCGTCGGTCAGTTGGATCTCGTTCCCGTGCCCGGGGGCCGTCGACTCGAGCGCGTCCATCACCGCAGACGTGAGGACATACCTGCCTACCGACGCGAGGTTCGAAGGTGCCTGATCCAACGAAGGTTTCTCGACGAAATGTTTGATGCGAGCAACATCTTCCTCGACGAACTCAGGGTCGATGATCCCGTAGGACGCGACGTCCTCCTTTGGAACCTCTTTCACCGCTACAACGGTTTGGCCCGAACTCTCATGAACCTCGATCATTCGTTTCATCAGGGAAAGCTCGTTGCCGGTGGGCGCCGGCACGATCTCGTCTGGGACCAGGACGGCGAAGGGGTCGTCGCCGGTGAACTGTCGTGCTTGCAGCACCGCGTGCCCGAACCCCAACGGTTCCTTCTGGCGGACGAAGAAGATCGTCGCCATGTCGGAGATGCGCCTAACCTCTTCGAGCTCCTCGGCCTTCTCCTTGCGTTCGAGGTTCGCCTCGAGTTCCGGAGCGCGATCGAAGTGGTCTTCGATGAGCGACTTCCCTCGGCTCGTGACGATGCAGATGTCGGTGATCCCCTCGCGGACGCATTCTTCGACCGCCCACTGGATCCCGGGTCGGTCAACGATGGGGATCATCTCTTTGGGCAGCACCTTCGTCGCCGGCAAGAAGCGGGTGCCGAGGCCGGCCGCGGGGATAACGGCTTTGCGAACTTTCACCTAACGACTATAGAGGGCTGTGTGGTCCGTCAGGCAAGTCGAAGGCGTGATCGATCTCCGCTGTCGCCGCCCTCTTCGGCGACGACGACCCGGTCGCGGCCCCCCTCCTTCGCTCTGTAGAGGGCGTCATCAGCCGCGTCGATCAGGTCCTTCATCGATTGACCGTGGACCGGATGAGACGCGACACCGATCGATACCGTGATGTCGAGGCTCGTCTCATCAAGGCCGCCGAACGGCTTCGCCCTGATGACCTCGCAGATCTTCTGAGCTGTGATCATCGCTCCATCAACATCGGTTTCGGGGAGGAGCACGATGAATTCCTCGCCGCCGTAGCGCGCGAAGGTGTCAACCTCACGCAGTGCACCGTTGACCCGCTTCGCGAACTCGACCAGGATCGAGTCGCCTCGCGGGTGGCCATAGGTGTCGTTGACCCGCTTGAAGAAGTCGAGGTCCATCATCAAGACGCTGAAAGGGCGATCGAAGCGCTGGGCGGTAGCGAGCACCTGGCGGCTCTGCATCTGAAAGAACCGACGGTTCCAGATCCCGGTGAGTCCATCCATGAGTGACAACCGTCGTGCTTCCTCGTGCAGCATCACGTTCTCTATAGCAACGCCACCCTGCTCGGCGAGGAACACCACCGTGTCGAGATCCTCTTGGGTGAACGGACGCGCTGTGTCACTTCGGTAAACGGCCAACACACCGGTGACGCGGTCCTGGCTGTAAACGGGTACACCAACCACGACGGGTGCATCGGGCTCCTCTTCCGCAGCGCGCGGGCCGTCACCGGTAGGTGAGGGAAGGATGACGTTGTTCGCTCGCTCTGCCACATGCCCAACGATCCCTTCGCCGACCCCCACACTTCCCGGCTCAGCCTCTTCGAGGCCAGAAGTAGCGGCGGGGTAAAGCTGAGCCCGCGTCGCAGTGAACCTCCAGAGAACCCCGACGTCGGCATCGACCGCGTCCACAGCCGTATTCAGGATCGAGCCGAGCATCTGACTCATGTCGTGCGTCGATCGAAGCGTCTCTCCGACACGTTGCACGGCTCTTTGAAGGCGGTCGCGTGATGTCGAAAGTTGTCCGATCGTGTCTTTCAGTTGCTCGGACATCTCATTGAATGCAGAAGCAAGTTGTCCAACTTCGTCTTTACCGCGCGTAGCGATCTTGTAGTCGTAGTTCCCCTTCGCGATCGCTTGGGCACCTTTGGCCAGTTCTCCCACCGGCTGAGTGATCAAGCGGGCTAACAGGTACGCGAGCAAGGTGGTGCCGAGGATGGCCAATGCCAGGAGCGCTACAAGAGACGCGAGCACGCGGCGAGAGAGCGCTTCGATGGGAGACGTGGGTGTGGAGGCGATGATCGACATACCGCCTTGAAGCTGCGCAGCGCGGGCTTTCGCTTCGCCACTGATATCGGTCGTGAATGATCCGTCGAACTCGGGAGTCACCGGCACCGGCTGGTCGAGATCCGCGGTCGAGGCGACGACCAAAGAATCGGCACCAAGAGAAAGAACAACACCTTCTTGCGCAGAGCCTGCGAGTAGGTCCCCGTCCACCCAGAAACCACCGACCACGCTCCCTACATCTCCTTCGCCTGGGACGCGAACAGGGATCGGAAGGGTCGCTACGAAACCGGAACCCACACCCTCAGCGGCTGCTTCGATCTCCTCGGCGACGGGAAGGCGGAAACCTTCAACGAAGTCGCCGGGGAGCATCTCGTAGGCGAGCCGGGCGCCCTTGCGGTCGTAGGCGAGGAAAAAATCGAGGTTCGAGGTCTCGACGAGACGCGAACGCAGGAATAGAGACACTTCTTCAGGGTCCTTGCGCTCGAGGGCCTCGGCGAGACTTGAGAGCCCGAGAGTCCCTCTTACTCGGGCATCGAGCGCTTCAGCTCGGTCTTCATAGAGAGCGACAGTGGCATCGAGCGCGGGAGCCAAGGAGAGCACCGCACGGCGTGAGATCTCGTTGACCACAACGCGCTGAACGACGAATCCTGCGACCGCTAAGGGCAGGATCACGATCAGAACGAAGAACAGAGTCAGTCGCCGCTGCAGGGACATACTCAAGTCTCCCAGAAGGCCGCCACTCGCCACTCCCATAATTGTGCCCCGTCAAGCAGCATTAAGGGGTGTTCTGGCGGCGAAAAGGCTGCGTCTCGCGGCGTTCTCAGTCGTGGCCGCACATTCCAGTGCGCCCAACTCCCTGCGGCCTTGCGACACTTGCTTTTCGCGCCCCAGAACACGCAAACGCTACTTGACCGGGCACTGCTCATGCGGGCCGGTTTTGCCAGCTTTAGAGGGGCGTTCCCCTACACTTCCCGCATGCCTATCTATGAATACGCCTGTACCGCGTGCGGGGAACGGACCGAGGCCAAGCAGGGGTTCGACGACCCGCCCCTCGACACCTGCCAGAAGTGCGGTGGCAAACTTCGCAAGCTCTATTCGCCTGTGGGCATCGTGTTCAAAGGTTCGGGTTTCTATGCGACGGACTCGAAATCGAAGTCGAAAAGCTCCGGCAAGAGCTCGTCTTCTTCGAAATCCGAATCCAAGTCGGAATCCAGCTCTGATTCGAGCTCTTCGAAAACCGAATCGAAGTCCGAATCAAAGTCGGAGTCCAAGTCGGAGTCCAAGTCCGGATCGAAACCATCCAGTAAGGAGACATCCACTTCGTGAGTAACGCCCGCATCGGCATCTTCGGAGGATCGGGGTTCTACTCGTTCCTCGACAATGTCAAAGAGGTTCCCGTCGATACGCCCTATGGCGAGCCTTCCTCCCCCGTATCGATCGGAGAAGTCGAAGGGTTGCCGGTCGCGTTCCTTCCGCGTCACGGACTCCAACATCAGTTCCCCCCTCACATGATCAACTACCGCGCCAACGTGTGGGCGTTGAAGGAACTCGGAGTCGAGCGCATCATCGGCCCCTGCGCGGCAGGCTCGCTTAAGCGTGACGTCGAGCCGGGTTCATTCGTGGTCTCGGATCAGCTGGTCGACCGAACCACCGGACGGAAAGACACCTTCTATGACGGTCCCCAGACGACACATATCTCGTACGCGGATCCCTACTGCCCAGAGCTTCGGGCCTTAGCGATCGAAACGGGACGTGAGGAAGGGATCGAGATCCACGAGAAGGGAACCGTCGTCACGATCCAGGGGCCGCGCTTCTCGACGCGTGCTGAGAGCAAGTGGTTCCAGGATGCCGGTTGGGAAGTCATAAACATGACGCAGTATCCCGGAGGCGTACCTCGCCCGCGAGCTCGAGATCTGCTACGTGAACATCGCCCTCATCACCGACTACGACGTCGGAGTCGAGGGCGGGGCCGCGGTGAGCCATGCGGAAGTACTTCAAGGTGTTCACCGAGAACAACGACAAGCTACGCGGCCTGCTGTTCGGCTTAGTTAAGAAGATCCCCGAAGCGCGGACCTGCCCCTGCGCAACGGCGTTGGAAGGAACTCATTAGCTCGGACGCGAAAAGGACGGGAGCCTAGGCTCCCGTCCTTTCTGCCTTGAGAAGCGGTATTACTTGGTAAGCGTGATCGGCGTGGTGAGAGTCACCGTTGTCGGCGACTCGGCGCTCGTGAACATGCGCCACCGAAGTTGTAGGTCTTTGCCTTCTTAGCGTTTGTCAGGACCGCTACGCCGTCGCTCGGACTGAGCGTTGACCGTCATGTCGAAGACGAGTGGCGGACAGGTGTTGTCGTTGGCAGGGATATCTCCGTCGAGCTTCCAACCCGTCTTCACCGAACCAGTCACCTCGAGGAAGATGTCCGCGACGCCGCTGATGTCGAGCGTTCCAAATGGCGTAAACACCACGGTCGGCCTGCTCATCCGTGCGGTCAATCTCAGCAGCGTAGCCGGAAGCGTGGCATCGACCGCAGCAGGGATCGCACCCTCGGGACCGGGACGACAGCTGAAACCCGCCCGGATCACGATCTCGCCAGTGCCTAGCTGCGAACCGCCTGCGATTGCCTCGTCGGCCGGCAGGTTGAAGCCCTTGGGGATCATGAGCGTGCGTGTGCGACATCTCTTCCTCGTCGGCGGCTTCCTGCTCGACGTGAACCTTCATCTCGGGGTTGGCACTGACCTTCGTGTCGGACAACTCGAAAGTCATCGTGGGGGTGAAACCGGGCTCCTGAGCGGATGCGCCGGTTAGGGCGCCGCCCATGACCATCAGGCCTAGAGCCGTTACTGATACGAACAATTTATTGATCTTCATGACGTCCTCCTGGGCCAGGGCTCGGCCCTCTTTTCCTTGACGTGGTGAAGGTGGAGATTCGCTACCAGGGACAGGATTCCTTCACCCCTGGGGCGTTTGGCAGGGGTCTGCCGGGGGCGATGCTCTGGGCGAGGGGGCATAGGATGCCGCCCCGTGTCCATATTCCAAGCGCTCATCCTGGGGGCCGTTCAGGGCCTCACCGAGTTCATCCCCATCTCCTCATCCGGACATCTCGTGATCGTGCCCGAGCTGTTCGGCTGGGAGCAGCCGGGGTTGTCTTTCGACGTCCTACTTCACATGGCTTCGCTCCTGGCCCTCCTCATCTACTTCTCAGGCGACCTGCTCGATCTGACGAGGGGGTTCTTTGCAGGCGATCGCGTGGCTCGGAAGATGGTGTTGTTCCTTGCCGTCGGGACGGTGCCAGCGGTGTTCGCCGGGGTTCTGTGGAGCGACACGTTTGAGAACCAGTTCGAAGACGCTCCGGCCGCAGCCCTCCAGCTACTGATAACAGCCGCCATCCTGGTGGGAGCTGAGTTCGCGGGGAGCCGCCACGTGAACCGGCAAGCCGAAACAGGGGGCCGGCTTCGAGAGATGAAAGACATGACCTTTGTCGATTCGATCGCGGTCGGTATCGCCCAGGCGGTTGCGATCATCCCCGGCATCTCGCGAAGTGGAGCGACGATCGGCACGGGTCTCGCCTTGGGGATCAGGCGCGACGACGCGGCCCGGTTCGCGTTCCTACTCGCCATCCCCGCACTGTTGGGGGCGTCGCTCTACAAGCTCCCGGATCTGGGCTCGGGAACGCTCGGATTCGGCGCGGGCCTCGCCGGGTTCGTGGCCTCTCTGGTTACGTCGTACGTGGCCATCGCGGCCCTCATACGTTTCCTCAAGACGAATTCGCTGCACCCATTCGCGCTGTATTGCCTGATCGCAGGCCCGATCCTGTACTTTCTCGTCCGCTGACAGCCCGCCCAGGGCAACCCGGTTAAAGACCGCGAAAAGACTTCGTGCGCTTGTGCCTGGTGTCCAAGGGATGTACGGTGGGAAGGCATTGGAGGGTTCTCACCCGTCCATCTGGCCTGAAGGCCTTTATCAAGGAGACAAAGACTGAGCGCAGGGCGGAGATACACCCCTGAGCAGGCCGAAAGGCTCCGAGCCATCCACAACCGCCTTATCGAGGCGCGCCGGGAGCTCGATGCCTTGATCGGCGACGCATACCTGAGACCCCGGGCCTCGATCGTCCCCGTTCATTTCCTGGACCTGGCATCTGCAGTCGAGAAGCTCCGTTGGGCCGAGAAGGAATGGCGCGAGCTGGACCTTCAGGCCGAGGAGGCTTCCGAGGACGGACTCCCTGATGAGAGCTCCGACGAGGAGGCCGAAGCGGCCGACGAAGAGCCCCACGCCTTGGTGGAAGCCACCCGCTAAGCGCCCCTGAAATGGGATTCCAAAAAGCGCAGAATCCCATTTCCTTCGATGCATCCCACTGGACGCCACCGCAGATCTAGCCCGCGTCGTTAGCGGGGTTTCATTCGGAGGGCGCCGTCTAGGCGGATGACCTCTCCATTCAGGTAGCTGTTCTCGACGATGTGTCTCACGAGGGCCGCGTACTCGGGGGGGCTCCCCAAACGATGCGGGTGGGGGATGTCCGCAGCCAATCCCTGTCGTGCCTCATCCGGCAATCCCGCCAACATCGGTGTGTCGAAGGTTCCAGGTGCGATCGTCACGCAACGGATCTGCTTGGTAGCAAGGTCCCGAGCGATCGGAAGTGTCATCCCCGCGACTCCGCCCTTCGAAGCTGCGTAAGCCGCTTGACCGATCTGCCCGTCGAATGCCGCGATCGAAGCGGTGTTGACGATGACGCCGCGGTCCTCGTCGACGGGCTCCTGTTTCGCCATCTGTTCCGCGGCGATCCGCAACACATTGAAGGTTCCGATCAGATTGACTCGCACGACGAACTCGAAGCGCTCGAGGTCATTGGCAGCACCGTCGCGAGTGAGCACACGACCTGGAAACCCAACGCCCGCACAATTCACCGCGATGTGTAGACCGCCGAAATCAGTCACCGCGGTCGTGACCGCGGCCCTCACTTCTTCTTCGTTCAGCACGTCGGCCCCGGCGAAGCGCGCCTTGTCACCGAGCTCCTTGGCGACCGTTTCTCCGTCCGAGGAAGGGAGATCGACGATCACGGCAGACCCGCCCGCCCTCAAGATCTCCTCAACGGTGGCGCGACCCAACCCCGACGCGCCCCCTGTTACGAGAGCGACACTGCCTTCGATCTTCAAGAAACCTCCTCAGCAACGATCTCGCCGGTTGCAAGAACGAGCCCATCTTCGCATCTCGATTCGACTCGCCCATCGGAATATTGCTCGTGGTAGAGGGCCGCGTAAGCCCCATCCTTCTCCAGCAACTCCACATGTGTGCCCGATTCGATGATCCGGCCCTTGTCGATGTAGAGGATCTTGTCGGCCGCGAGGATCGTCGAGAGCCGGTGCGCGATCGCGATCGTTGTGCGGCCCTGCATCAATGGACGTAACGCTTCTTGCACCAACCGCTCCGAATGAGTGTCGAGGGCCGACGTAGCTTCGTCCAGGATGAGGATCTTCGGATCCTTGAGGATCACCCGGGCGATAGCCAAACGTTGCTTCTCCCCACCCGACATCTTGTAGCCACGCTCACCAGTGACCGTGTCGAGGCCGTCGGGCATCTCTGCGATGCGCTCCCAGATGTGAGCCGCCTTCGCAGCGGCAACGAGCTGCTCTTCGGTCGCATCGGGGTTCCCGTAACGCAGGTTCTCGCGCACAGATGCGTTGAAGAGATAGGTCTCCTGGGTCACCATCCCGACGATCTCGCCGAGGTTCTCCAACCGGATGTCGCGAACGTCGATGCCATCAACCTTGACCGAGCCTCGTTCGACGTCGTACAGGCGCGGCAAGAGATAGGTGATCGTGGTCTTCCCGGCCCCGGATGGACCGACCAGTGCAACGAGCTGCCCCGGCTCCACCGTGTAATCAACCCCAGACAAGGTCCATAGCCGTTTCTCTTCGTCGGGTCGCTCTTCGTACGCCTGACGGTCGTAACGGAACCACACGTCATCGAAGACAACGCGACCGTTTGCGGCGCGCGCATCTACCTCTAACGCGCCGTCACGATTCGTGATGTCGTGCTCGAGATCGAGGTACTCGAAGATGCGGTCGAAGAGCGCCAACGCGCTCTGGATCTCGATATTGAGATTCAGTAACTGCCCCATCGGGAAGAACAAACGACTCTGGAGCGTCGTGAAGGCCGCGATCGTTCCTGCCATCTCCGCAGGTGACATGTTGAAGTTCCCGCGGAGCAATAGCCATCCACCGAGCAGGTAGACGAATGCGGGCGTGATCGAAAAGAAGATCTGGACCCATGCGAAGAAAGCTCGGCCGATCATCGTGCGGCGGATCTCGAGCGATGCGAGCCTGGCGTTATGACCGCGGAAGCGTTCGATCTCGTACGCCTGACGACCGAATGACTTACTCAGCAAGATGCCGGAGACCGACAATGTCTCCTGCATGTGCGCCGTGAGGTCGGCCAACTGTTCCTGCGTTAAGCCCGACACTTCTCGTCGCACCTTCCCAACCTTGCGCGATAGCCACAGGAAGAACGGCATGATCCCAAGCGAGAGAAGTGTCAACTCCCAGCTCAGCAGGAACATCGCAACCACCGTCGACAGCGCGATGGCAACGTTGCTCAGAGCGCTTGATGCGGTGTCGGTCAGAACACTCTGCACACCACCGACGTCATTGCTGAGTCTCGACTGGATCTCGCCAACTCGCGTCGACGTGAAGAAGCGAAGGCTCATGTGTTGAAGATGCGCATAGAGAGCGTTGCGCAGGTCCTGCATGACGTTCTGTCCGACGATGTTGTTGATGTAGGTCTGCCACAGACCGATGAGCCCCGAGATGATCGGCGTCACGATCATCACTCCACCCACGATCCACAGAAGCTTCAGTCGCTCCGCCGACGGGTCCTCGGACAGCAGTACGTCCTCGAAGAAGACCTTGATCATCAACGGGTTGATGAGGCCGAGACCGGCCAGTGATCAGGATCAGTACCGCGACGAACGAGACCCTCGCCCGGTAGGGCTTGAAGGTCCTAGCGATACGCCTGAAGGTGCCCGCCCGAGCCTTCCGATCGGGGATGGCAGGCGGGGTCATCCGGTGTGGGTTGGGCATGTTCTTCCCAACATCTTCGCCCCTACAGCACTTCCCCCCGAACCGTCGCACCACATGGTCACGGCGTGACCGGCTCATGCGACAGAACGTCTAGCTTGCTTGGTCTACTAGACTCGAACCGTGGGGACAGAGCTACACCAAACGGACACAACGGCCTGGCGGACTTTCACTAGCGATCTCCGCCTGGCTGGATCGGCACTCCGTCGCGCGCCGCTTCTCCCTGCAGCTTCGGTGGTGGTTAGCACCGCTCCGATGATCGCATTCAGTCTTGGACCCGATCTCGGCTATGCCCAGTTGTTTGTGCTATTCGGATCCTTGATCTTCTCTTTCTTGCTCGCGGGTTGGCCGGGCGCAGAACGTATCTGGTACAAGCGCCTATTCGAGGGGCGCTCTCTAACCCTGAGCGAGTCCCTGCGGCTGGCAGCTCGCTTCCGATGGCGGTTCATTTCCTTGGCGATCGGCGTGATGATTCGACTCATCCTTCCCTACTTCGTGGTTTCTGCGGTCGTCTCAGATTCGAACCGCGGAGCCATGATTGCGTTCTCGGCCGTTTCGGGGATGCTGATCGATGTCTGGCTCACCTTCGTCACGCCAGCGCTGGCTTACACAATTCCAAGCTCTGAAGCAGCCATCAAAGCTGGCCAGAGGTTCCTGAAGGAACACTGGCATCACGCAAAGTGGTTCGCGCTCGTTCCTCCGTTGGCCGCGCTTCTCACCTTGAGCACCGCCGCACCAGAAATGAACCTCGCGCTTGTCATTTCACTAAGCGTCATCGGAGTCCTTTTGAATCTCCTCTTTAAGGGCGCGACCGCGGCCTACTACCTACGCCACAACGAGGTGCCCGACAACGGCAGCCTCGACGTCAGAACAGCTAGCGAAGGCGTAGGGCGGTAATCACTCCGTCTCGGGTGGGGTTGATGATCGTTAGCCAGTCTTTGTCGCTGAAGATCGCGTGATTCGTGGCGTCGATGGCGGCCGTCCAGCTGTCGAGTCTGTCGTTCGGATCTAGATCGTCCGACACGACCCGGCCGGACCACAGCATGTTGTCGCACATATAGAGCCCGCCAACGCGCACGCGTTTGCTGCCACGCTCCCACGCTTCCGGGTAGGCATGCTTATCGATGTCGCAATAAACAACGTCGAAGTCGCCCACTGTCGCGTCGAAGGCGGAGAACGCATCCGACACGTGATAGTCGACAGGACCATCTAGACCGGCGCGGCCCAGGAAGTCGAGGGCTTTCTTCTTGTTCTCGGGATCCATGTCCGTCAGGTGGATCTCGCCATCGGCGCCGATGGCCCGGGAGAACCAGTACGCCGAGTATCCATATCCGGAGCCCATCTCAAAGACTCGCTTAGCGCCGATCGAGCGAGCCATCAGCTCGAGGTACATACCGCAGAGGCGGCCGATGATCGGGAAGCCGTTCGCGTCCGCCAAGGCCTCCATCTCCGAAAGAACTTCCTCGTCATGGACCTTGGCGAGATTCTTCAGATATCCCTCGATCATTGGATCGACGATGTTCATGAGGTCAGCCTTTCAGTAGTTGAAGTGCAGCGTCGTGGAGTAGGTGGTTGGAAGCGAGAAGTCCGGGCGTTAGGTCGGCGACCGGTGGCTCGAGTTCGGTCAGCACTCCTCCGGCTTCGGTAACGATCAGCCGTCCGGCAGCTTTGTCCCATTCCGCGAGATGCGATTCATAGAAGACGTCCACACGTCCACAAGCTACGGAACAGAGATCTAGTGCTGCGGATCCCATCCGGCGGATGTCGCGGCCCCCAGGAAGAACGCGTGAGACGACCTCGCCTTGAACCATCCGGGCCTCAGCCGGATAAGCGAACCCGGTCGCGAACAAGGCTTCCGATATCTCGGAGCAGCCACCGACGTGGATCGCCTCTCCGTTGAGCCAGGCGCCGTCACCGCGGATGGCAGAGAAGGTTTCGCCGAGGATCGGGTTGTGGATCGTTCCGACCGCTTCGCCTTCTGTGTCTTGAACCGCGATGCTCACGCACCACCAGGGAATGCCGTAGAGGAAGTTGACTGTTCCATCTAGTGGATCGACCACCCAAGTCAGCCCCGTGGAGGACGCCTTGCCCGCACCTTCTTCGCCCAGAACACCGTCACCCGGTCGTTCACGCGCTATCACGTCCAGGATCAGAACCTCGGAATCACGGTCGGCATCACTAACGAGATCGGTGGAGGTCGACTTCGAATCGACGCCACTCGCGGGCCGATGGAATCGTTCGACGAGGAGAGATCCCGCTTCGTGCGCGGCCGTTGTCGCTAGATCGAGCAGGGCTTCGATGTCCACGGGCACGATAGTAGAGGCCTGAATATGAAACCCATGCGAACGACGACCGTCTGGGTCCGGAGCCTGAGACTCGTGCTCGGACTCTCCCTCTTTGCCCTCGGTGTGGTCTGCACATTGCGGGCGGCGCTTGGCATCTCTCCCTGGGACGTGCTGGCCGACGGCATCCAAGAGCGCACCCCACTTTCGTTCGGCCAGGCCGTCGTAGCTATCGGAGCTGTTCTTATCCTCGTTTCATTGCTTTTCAAAGTGCGGCCCGGCCCAGGAACGGTGGCGAACATGCTGCTGATCGGCCCCTTCGCCGACCTGATGCTTGCAACCGACATCGGATCCGATCTCGATGACGGGCACATGGCGATCCGCATCGCTGTGCTGTTGACCGGGGTACTCATCGTTGGACTCGGCAGCGCTCTCTACATCGGTGCGGAACTCGGTGCCGGCCCACGAGATTCGCTGATGGTCGCGGTGCACACCCGCACGGGTTTGAGCATCCGAGTCTCGCGGACGCTGATCGAGGGCAGCGCGCTGATCGCCGGGGCGCTCCTGGGTGGAGATTTCGGTGTCGGCACCGCGGTCTTCGCTGTGACCATCGGTCCAAGCGTGCATTTCTTCTTCTCTCGCTTCGGGATGGACGCTGCTGGCCGCCGACACACGCCGGTAGAAAGCGAAGGTCACTGAGCGATAGCGTTAGGCGATGCTAGCCAAGGACGCTTACGAGAAGCGCGCGATCGTTCGATTCCTCGACGTGAGAGAACAGTTCGAGTACGACGCCGGCCATGTGCCGGACACCGAACACATCCCTTTGATGGCGTTGCCCGAGAGGTTCGAGGAACTCGATCCGGATGTCACTTGGGTGGTTACTTGTCAGATCGGGCAGCGGAGCGACATGGCAGCGCGGTTCTTGAGAGGCCGGGGTTTCGATGCTCACAACCTGGATGGAGGGATCGAGGCCTGGATGTTCGCCGGGTTGCCTGTAGCGGCCGGCAAGAACGCTGAAGGACGGATCGTCGACGGATACGGACAAGTTCTGGACTGGCTCTAAGCCGGCAGAGACTCCTCGACCTTCTGCCACGCTTTGCGGGCTGTGATCAGGACCGGATCCCATACCGGCGCGAACGGCGGAGCGTAAGAAAGGTCCATCTGAAGCATGTCGTCGACCGTCATCTCGTTCCACAGCGCGGTGGCGATGACATCGATCCGCTTAGCGGCCCCCTCTTGCCCGATGATCTGCCCACCTAGCAACAGCCCGGAGCGCTTCTCGACGATCATCTTGGTCTTTATGGGGGCCGCGCCCGGGAAGTAGCCGGCTCGCGTTGTGGAATCGACGATGGCCGTCACGAACTCGAAACCCGCGTCGGTGGCTTCTGACTCTTTGAGACCCGTGCGAGCGACCTCGAGTGAGCACACCTTACTGACAGCGGTTCCGAGCACACCCGGAAACGTTTCGTACCCGCCTCCGATGTTGATGCCTGCCGTACGTCCTTCCTTGTTGGCATGAGTTCCGAGCGCGATCGCAACGGGTTTACGCGATACGAGGTGGAACTTCTCTGCGCAGTCCCCCGCCGCCCAGACGCCGTCGACCTCCGTGTGCATCCTTCGGTCGACCCTCACACCGCTCGTTGGGCCAAGCGGGATCCCAGCTTGATCGGCAAGCTCGGTATTAGGTCTTGCTCCGAGCCCAAGGATCACAACATCGGTTCGGATGGTGCGCTTGTCTGTGACAACGCCAACAACGCGGCCCGCTTCGACCTCGAAACCCTGAACCGACTCACCTCGATGAACCGTGATGCCTTCACCTTCCATCGCTTTACCGACAAGCTCACCCATATCTGGATCGAGAGTCGACATCGGTTGGGGGGCACGTTCGATCAGCGAAACGTCCATCCCCCGAAGGATGAACGCCTCCGCCATCTCGATACCGATGTAACCGCCCCCAACGACGACGGCACTCTTCGAGCCTTCACGCTCGATGTAGTCCTTGATCGCTTCACCGTCGCCCAGTGTTTGAACGCCGAAGATCCCGTTTGCATCCGAGTTCTCGAGTGGCGGTCGCACCGGTCTTGCCCCCGTTGCAACCAGGAGTTGGTCGAAGCGTTCCTCATAGGTCTCGTCTTTGTCCAGATCACGAACGGTGACGGACCGTTTGTTGAGGTTGATCTCCATAACCTCGCTGCGGGTCCTCACATCGATGTTCTGTTTCTCGCGGAACGTTTCGGGAGAGCGAGCGATCAGCTTGTCGAACTCGTCCACGACACCCCCGATGTAATAGGGGATGCCACAGGCGGAGAACGAGGTGTACTTGCCCTTCTCGAAGGCCAGGATCTCGAGCTCTTGGGGGCCGCGCTGACGACGAGCTTGAGATGCCGCACTCATCCCTGCTGCGTCCCCACCAATGACGATCAACCGCTCTGGCATGCTCGCAAGGGTAGCCCCACTGAGAAGCAGGCTGTCTCGCCGGTATCAGCCCTTTTGCGCGTTGATCTCCTCATCCCAGACGACGAACTGCCCACGACCTTGTTGTTTGGCGCGGTACATCGCTACATCGGTTCGTTCGATCAGCTGAGTTGGCGTCTCGCCCTCCACGCTTACAGCGACACCTATCGAACAGCTCTGAGAATCCGGCATGGACCTCATGAATCGAGCTGCCACGTCACGCGCGCCGGTTTCGTCGCAATCTGGCAACAGGGCTATGAACTCTTCTCCCCCGTACCGAAAGAGATGGTCGGTTACCCGGAGTTCACGGGACCAAGACCCCGCAACAGTGGCAAGTAATGCGTCGCCGGCCAGATGCCCTTCGGTGTCGTTGTAGGCCTTGAAGTGATCGAGGTCGATCACCAGGAGCGAAATAGGTTTCTTCGTGCGCACAGACATCTGCAGAGCGCGCGGCAATTCCATCTCGAGCCTTCGCCTATTGGCTAGGCCGGTGAGGGGATCGACGAGTGAAGCCTCCTTCGAGATCCGCACGGCCTCTCTGACCCGGTTCGCAAACGTCTGAACGGTGAAGGCGACGGGAAGTGTCACAACTATGGGAAGGACGGCGACTTGCCAAGAAGTATCTCGACCGAAGAACTGACCGCCGATGACCCCCAGGATCGCGCCCAGGCCGACGACCATGTAGAGGTGGCTTCGTTTGTGATAGATCGCGGTCCACATGATCGGAAGCAAGAGGATCGGTCGCGTCATGCCGTCCTCCACAGCGAAGTTCGCAGTGAGCCACGCGATTCCAGCTACCCAACAAAGGAGAGGGACGACCTGGAGGGTGTTGGGGATCCTGTCCCACGGAAGGAGAAAGAAGGAGCCGATCACCGCCAAGTGGAGACCGAAGGCGACTGACACGTCCACCCAGCTGCCTACCCCGGTTGAAGCGAGCACTAGGACAGCGACGAGGGCCGAGGCAGCGAAAGGAAGCACTCGTCGTGTGAGACCCTCGCTAGCGAAGGGGTCGAGCTGCTCCCAGAAAGACACCGTCGACTCGATCTGGTTTACGCGCGCTCCTCGATCCCACCACTTTGTCATATCGCCATACTCTGGCATCGCTCGCTAAACTCGACCCACTTCGTCGCCCTCGTAGCTCAGGGGATAGAGCACAGGTTTCCTAAACCTGGTGCCGCAGGTTCGAATCCTGCCGGGGGCACGGAAGGGATAGAGACTGCGTCTCTAAATTCGGATTTCCTAAACCTGGTGCCGCAGGTTCGAATCCTGCCGGGGGCACGGAAGGGATAGAGGCTGCGTCTCTAAATTCGGATTTCCTAAACCTGGTGCCGCAGGTTCGAATCCTGCCGGGGGCACGGAAGGGATAGAGGCTGCGTCTCTAAATTCGGATTTCCTAAACCTGGTGCCGCAGGTTCGAATCCTGCCGGGGGCACAAGGAAAACTTCTGGTTGAAGTTGACATAAGTGGGGTAGGATGTAGGGACCACCGAAGGTTCTCGGTTTAGGACCCTCCCTCCGGTTCTTGGTTGGGGCGCCATCCACCCCACACTCATCTCCGAGAGGGATCCCATGAAGCGCATCAAAACCCACTCTGCCCGCGGCGTACTTTTCGCCAGCCTCCTGGTTATTGCCGTGAGCGTGCCCCTTGCCCACGCTGGATCCGTTCAATGCGTCGTTGGTCCCGGGGTAACGCAAACTGCTACGACCGTGACAGGCACGAACGCCAATGACACGATCGATTGTGGCGGAGCGAATCCCGGCAAGACGATCAACGGTAAGGCCGGAAACGACACCATCACCGGCACGGCGTTCAACGACACGATCAAAGGTGGCGTTGGACGAGACACGATCACCGCCGGCATTGGTCTCGACACGATCACAGCCAACCGCGGCAATGACACCGTCACAGGCGATCGTGGCAATGACTCCATCAACGGCGGCCCCGGTCATGACACGATCACCGGCAGCGCCGGGAACGACACCCTGAACGGTGGTGTCGATGACGACACGGTGAGTGGAGGGGTCGGGAATGACACCATTGAGGGCCACATGGGCACGGACACGCTGAGAGGCGAGGCCGGCAAGGACTTTCTGAAGGGCCCTTCCAACGACCAAAGCGCGGACTCTCTCGATGGCGGGGACGGTAGCGACAACTGCAAGGGACCTGGGCCCGACGGCGACACCATGGTCAACTGCAGCCCCTAGCTTCGTCTCAGTCCAGCCTGGACTCGATGCGCCTGTCGGGGATCAACCACATGAGGGCCACAACGACGTATAGCCCCAACGCGACATAGCGAAGAAACGGGGCCACCGCAATGCCTGACGCGTAGAGGACTGGAGAGATCTTTCCCTTCGTGTCCTTCCCGACTGCAGCGGCAAGCTTCGAGTCGGGGCCCTGCTCGGCCATGATCGCCTTTTGAAGGACGTAATAGGCGATGGCGGCGAGCAAGGATGCGACGCCGTAGATCGCAGTCGGAGTCTCCGCGAAATCGCTCTCCCCCATCCAGGCCGTTGCGAAGGGGAAGAGCGACAGCCAAAACAGCAGATGCAGATTGGCCCACAGGATCTTGCCGTTGATCCGCTCCACCGTCACGAACATGTGGTGATGGTTGTTCCAGTAGATGCCGAGGTTGATGAAGCTGAGCGCATAGGCGAAAAGGGTCGGCATCAGCTCTTCGAGTGCGGAGAGGGTTGACCCGTGGGGGATGCCCAACTCCAGAACCATGATCGTAATCACGATGGCGAGCACGCCATCGGTGAAAGTCTCGAGTCGTGCGCTGGTCAACGGCGTCTCTCCCTTCTGCAAAGGAAAGGATAGGCGAGTGACATAGGCTGCACCACGCGTGGCCTAGACCAGGCTATGAAAGGGGAAACACATCATGAAACGACGCACACTGCTGCTCGCACTTCTCGCGTTGGCAGGCCTCATGTTTGCTGCATGTGGTGGCGAGGACACCCTCACCGAAGAAGAGTTCCTCGAGGAAGCTAACGCGATCTGCTCTGCAGGTAACGAGAGACTCCAGACCGGTGCTGAGGAAACCTTCGGCGAGGTGCCTGAAGGCGAACAGCCGAGCGAAGAGCAACTCGCCGAGTACCTCGACATCTTCACCAGCGAGATAGAAGGGCAGCTGGACGATATCGAAGCTCTCAGCCCCCCCGATGACTTGGCGGAAGACGTTGACAACCTCATCGAGTCAGCACGCGAGGTGGTGGAAGACGCCCGAGACGCGGGTCCCGAGATCCTGCTTAGTCAGGAAGACCCCTTCGCCGACGTGAACACTTTGGCAGAAGACATCGGTTTGAGTGAATGTGGTAGCGGCGGCTAAGACCGCGCATGGCGGATAGGAGATTGTGATGGGAGATGTGAAGCCGATACCCGAGGGTTACCCGGTCTTGATGCCGTATCTCAGCATCGACGGTGCCGATAAGGCGATCGAGTTCTACACGAACGTGCTGGGTGCCAAAGAGGTCGTTCGGATGGACGCTCCGGGGGGCAAGATCGGTCATGCCGAGCTGAAGCTCGGAGACTCGATCATCATGCTGGCCGACGAGAATCCAGAGTTCGGGAACCAGTCACCGAAGACTGTCGGTGGGACCCCTGTGACGCTGGTCGTCTATGTCGAGGATGTCGACGCCGTATTCCAGAAAGCGCTCGACGCCGGTGCGACGGTCTTGAACAAGGTTGAAGACCAGTTCTACGGCGACCGAACGGGCCAGTTCGAAGACCCCTTCGGGCACCGCTGGAACATCGGGACGCACATCGAAGACGTGTCACCCGAAGAGATGGAGAAGCGCATGGCGGAGATGTTCTCCGGCTAACAGGTTCTTATGACGCGGCCCCTACTCGTCTAGGGGCCGCGTCATCTCTTCTGGATCGACCCACTTGTCGAAGTCGGACTCGGCCACGTACCCCAGTTCCGCTGCGGCCTCCTTGAGGCTCTTATCTTCCTTGTAAGCCTTGATCGCGATCTCTGCCGACTTCTCATAGCCGATATGGGGATTGAGCGCGGTGACCAGCATCAGCGAGTTCTGGAGATGGTCGTTGATGATCTTTCATGTTCGGTTCGATGCCAACAGCACAATGATCGTTGAACGATCGGGCGGCGTCAGCCATCAGCGAAGCCGACTCGAGCACGTTGTGGAGCATCACCGGCTTGTAGACGTTCAGCTGGAACTGGCCCTGAGAACCGGCGAAACCGACGGCGGTGTCGTTGCCGAAGACCTGTACGCACACCATCGTCATCGCTTCGGACTGGGTGGGGTTGATCTTCCCAGGCATGATCGAAGAACCCGGTTCGTTCTCGGGGATCAGAAGTTCGGCGATCCCGGCCCTCGGTCCCATCGCGTACAGACGAACGTCGTTTGCGAGCTTGTAGAGGGCCACTGCGAGTGTCCGGAGCGACGAACTCATGTCGACCATCCCGTCGTGCGCGGACAGAGCGGCGAACTTGTTCTCGGCCGACGCGAAGGACTTGCCGGTGAGGTCGCTCAGTTTCGTGGCGACGACTTCTCCGAAACGTGGATGGGAGTTGAGCCCCGTCCCGACCGCCGTTCCTCCGATGGCGAGTTCGAGGATCCGCGGCATCGTCTCTTTGAGGCGTGACATCGCCTGATCCAGTTGTGCCACCCAGCCCGAGAAGACCTGACCCAACGTCACCGGGGTCGCGTCTTGAAGGTGAGTCCGGCCAACCATGATCACGCCGACGTACTTCTCGGCCTTGCCATGGAGTGTGTCGCGGAGCACTTTCACAGCCGGGAGCAGGATGTCTTCGATCTCCTCAGCGGCAGCGATGTGCATAGCAGTCGGGAAGGTGTCGTTCGAAGACTGGCCCTTGTTCACATCGTCGTTGGGATGGATCGGCGATTTCGAGCCGACCTCTCCTCCCGCGAGTTGGATCGCACGGTTGGCGATCACCTCGTTGGCGTTCATGTTCGACTGCGTCCCGGACCCCGTCTGCCACGCGACGAGCGGGAACTGATCGTCCAGTTTTCCTTCGATGACCTCGTCTGCAGCGCGCGCTATGAGGTCGACTTTCTCTGGAGGCAACTGACCCAATTCGCCGTTGGCCAGAGCTGCGGCCTTCTTTAACAGCCCGAGAGCACGGATGACCCGACGCCCCCACACGAACCTGTCACGCCCGATGTCGAAGTTCTCGATCGAACGCTGTGTCTGGGCGCCCCACAGTTTGTCGGCGGGAACCTTCACTTCACCCAGCGAGTCCTTGTCGATCCTGTACCCCGAATCTGAGTCCATACCTAGATGTTAGGCCGAGACGGCTACTCCCACGACGGAATACGTAACCACTGCGCCGAGGGCGATTATCGGGATGAGGAGCGCCTTGGGGCGAACGAAAGCTACGAGTGCGCTGGCGACAGCCACGAGGGCGACCTTTCCGTTCAGGCCGATCACTCCGATCACGGGATTCGCTTCTCTAGCAACGCCAGAATCGACCGCGAAACTAGTGAGGGCCGCGTCGAGAAGGTTGAGAACATTGACGGCGACCCAGAGCCACAAGGGCCCTGGGTCGAACCGTTTGACAACGTCCACACCTAGATGAATACCGCAGATGTTCCTGCCGAGTTGCGCTCGCCGTGAACGTCGGCGATATCCCCGCCTTCGATACGGGCCGAGTCTCCAGAAACAAGGTTGGTGTCTGCCGACCAATATGCCGGAACATCATTGTTGCTCGCATCCTTCGACTTGGGATGGAAGACGGCGGCAATCTTCTCGATCGTTCCATCGGCGCGAGTGACGGTAACCAGCACCTCTTCGTAGTCGATCCGGGTAGCCCAGGGACGGAACGAGCACTGGGAGCAGAACGGTTTCCCCTGGTCGTCGTTCATCAACCCGGTCCCGACGTATGGGAACACGGATTCGTAGGAGCTCGGGTACAGCTCCGGCAACTCGAACGTCACGTCCCCGGACTCATCTGCCTTGAGGTTGCTTACGTCGAGACCGTCCCACGGTGCTACCTCGAAGTCCTCAGAGGTGATCTCGTAAGGCTGATTGACATTCCCGGTCCGGATGTTGCCCTCGACGACGAAGCGGTAGGTACCCGGGGGCGTTGAACCGATGCCTACCGGGAAGGCGTCGAAAGCTTCGAAGTTGGCTGTCCAGTATCCATTCCTGGTTGCCCGAGTATGTATCGATGATCGCGTCGGCACCGTTCGGGAAGTCCACTTTGGTCTGGACCTCACCGCTCTGGTCGGCGAAAGGAACCCACGTGCCGTCGACGAGTCGTTCGACGCGCGCGACGGGTTGTCGGCAACGTTGCTTCCGCCGCGCCAGCTGAACGTCGCGGCATCGAACTTCCGGATGTCCTCGGGCTGAGCGATCGCTTCTGCAACCCCGAAATCGTTCGGGAGGGCAGCCATCCACGCGTCGTACGCGGCCTCCGAAGCACGTCCTAGCGCCTGCGAAACAGCGATCTGGCGCTGCTCGTCTGCTTGCGCGGCGGCGTCATTGATCGCTGCTGGAAACGCTGGGCCGCCATTAAGCGAAGCGCCCAGAGCAACGAGCCAGGTGTTCATGTAGTCCGCAGTGTGAGGCCCGTAGGAAGTGAGGGCCTTGCGGTAGTCGTCCCACGACATGTACTCGCGGTAGCTGACCGTGTAGCCGTTGTAATCACTGGCGTGACCGACCCCCACCGGCAACGTGTACCCAGGTACGTCCTTGTACGGCTCCCCTTCGGTCTCAGCCGCAAGCTCGTCCTTGGTGAAGTTGCCTTTGATCTCCTCGGGGTTTGTAGGTTCGGTGCCCGCATACGGCACGTACTCAGGGTCGTTCCAACCGGCGGCATCGTTGTGGATGTGCGCCATCATCCGCTTGTAGGCCGCATCGCTGAACTGAAGGTTGTTGAAGTGCGGGCCATTGCAGGTCCAGGTGCCTCCGCTCTCCGAGCAATCGAGAACGTTCGTCCAGTCGAAGCCATCCCAGATGTTGTTCGGGACATCGTCGAGACGGGACTCGAGGTTCGCGATGAGGTCCCACTGGGCCTCGCATGCACATGAAGCCAAGATGACTTCACCGATCTTGAAAGCCTGAAGCTTGATGCGAAGGTTCTCCTCCACTCCGGTGAAGGCGGGAGCATCGTAGTGCTCAGGCACCGGGATCCCGTGCGCTTTGAGGTTCTCGAACAATGGGTTGAGCGGGTTTCCGTTGTCGTTTCCATCTTGCCCGCGTGCACAATCCGGGAGACCCGCAACAGGAGCACCGGGGTTGCCTTCGGCGGTCGTGTGAGTACGGCAGTTGGAGACGCTTGGATAGGGGTGCGAAAGGGGGCCGGGGACGAACGCGTTTCCTGCTTCGACATCGAAGTTCGAGTCGAAGGGAACCTGCGCTTGGCCTTCACCGATCAGGTTCCAAGCTCTGATCGCGTCCTGAGACAGAAGGAAGGCGCCGCGTTCGCCTTGAGCATGACCGGCGTGTGACCACCGCTTCGGCATGCCGTCGGGCACCGCTGAAGGGATACCGGGACCTGCTTCGGAGCTACCAACGTCTCCTTGACCGAAGACGACGGGTGCGCCGGTGGCGCGCTCGACGAAACGCTCCAGCGGAGCAACGAAGTCACCGGTGATCAGGTCGTGGCCCTCAAGGCCCTCGGGGTGCTGACCCCAGTTGAGCATCGTGGCGATCGGCTGGCCCGTCTCGAGGGAATCGAAACGTACGACAACCAGACCGTGGTCTCCCGCGTCACGTGGGTAACCGCGAGGGGAACCGTCGTCCGCAGTGCCTGCTCGCTGGATGATCCCCTTGAACGCGTCGTGATTGATGGTCGTTGCGCCCATCGCTGCATCTTGCAGATCGTCTTCTGCAGCCAGGATGGAAGCCGCCATCTGGCGAGCGTGGTACTCGAAGGCGCGTAGGTCGAAGACGTCCTGGAACACCCACACGCCCCATGATGGAGTCGTGTAGTAAGGCGACGAGTGGTTGTGGCTCGCCATGAGCATGATCTCGTCATAGGAAACGGCCGAGTTCTCTGCCTCGAGAATCTGACCGACACGACGGGTCAAGTAGTCCTGGGCGAGATAGCTATCGGACTTCACGAAGGCGACGTGATCGCCCTGTGCATCCTCGACGAGGATCGTCCTGTAGCTAAGCCGCGACTGAACGCCGTAGCTGTCCTTCTGAGACGTCGAGTGGGCGTGAGGATCTACGTCACCCCCACTGAGGACGTTGATCGGATCGGGGGACTTGTCGGCGTACTGGCCGGCCCCCGCGCCGACGTGCCATGAGGCATCCGCTATGCCGTAGCCAGCTCGAACGACTTCGGGCTCCTGTTGAGCCTGAGCGGGGGCCTTGGGAATGGCAAGAGCGATGGTTGAAACGAGCACGGCCAGGGCGGCGAGGCTCGGCAGGAATTGACGTCGGGACATCTTCGGATCCTTTTCGAAAGGGTGATGGGTTCTGGGGAGATATGCCATGGATGCCCCAATCCCTGCCACTTCGGGCCAAATGCCCGATACGGAGGACCCCGACCTTTGGCGAGGGCCGGGCAAGCTACCGTTGAGCGACGCCTAGCAAGGAGGATGCGTGCGGATCGGGATGGTCGGCCTGGGGCGCATGGGAGCCAACATGACCCGGCGCCTGATGCGCGGTGGCCACGAGGTCGTCGTGTTCGACGTGGAGCCCGAGGCCGTTGCGGAGCTTGCTGACGAAGGGGCCGCCCCGGCGAAGTCTCTGGCCGACCTCTGCTCCCGATTGGAAGCTCCGCGTACCGTCTGGCTGATGATCCCCGCCGGAGAGATCACCGATTCGACGATCGCCGAGCTCGCGACCCATCTCGAAAGTGGGGACACGATCATCGATGGCGGCAACTCCAGGTACACCGACTCGGTTGCCCACGCCGAGCAGCTAGGGAGTCACGGGATCTCGTTCCTCGACTGCGGCACCTCGGGAGGCATCTGGGGTCTCGACAACGGTTTCTGTCTGATGGTCGGAGGCCCGCAGGAAGCTTTCGATCGCGTCTCGCCTGTGTTCGCAACCTTGGCTCCACCGGATGGGTACGTACGTGTGGGTGAGAACGGGGCGGGCCACTTCACGAAGATGGTTCACAACGGCATCGAGTACGCGTTGATGCAGGCATACGGGGAAGGCTTCGAGCTTCTCCATCAGTCACCGTTCGACATTCCGATCGGTGACGTCGCGAACGTCTGGCGACACGGCAGCGTGGTTCGGTCCTGGCTGTTGGATCTGCTAGCTAAGGCGTTGGAAGACGATCCGGATCTCGACGAGCTCGACGACTACGTGGAAGACTCGGGCGAGGGTCGCTGGACCGTTCAGACCGCGATTGATCTGGCCGTTCCCACTCCGGTTATCGCGATGTCGCTGTTCCAACGTTTCGCGTCGCGCCAGGACGCGTCCTACGCGGGAAAGATGATCGCTGCGCTGCGCCGGGAGTTCGGCGGACACGCGGTCAAGTCGATCGAAGACCCTGAGAGTCTTCAGACCCCGAGAACGGAGCGGAGGCGCTCCACGTGGCCCTTCGCTTTCACGTTGTACTGCGCGTCTTCGATCTTGCCGTCTTCGCCTATCAGGAACGTTGAGCGGATGAGACCCACGTACTTCTTGCCATAGTTGCTCTTTTCGCCCCATGCTCCGTACGCCTCGGCTACGGCGTGATCCTCATCGACGAGCAATGGGAAATTGAGCGAGTACTTCTGCACGAAAGCCTGATGCGAGTCCGCCCCTTGAGGGCTCACGCCGAGAACGACGTAACCGGCGTTCGTTAGAGGAGTCATCGAGTCGCGGAAGTCGCAAGCTTGCGCCGTGCAACCCGGGGTGTTGTCGGCGGGATAGAAGTAGAGGATCACCTTCTTGCCTTTCAACTCCTCAAGGCTCCAGGTGCGGCCCTCGCCATCCTCGAGCTTGAAATCTGGCGCTGCATCACCGGTGTTCAGTGCCATCTCTATTCCTCCTCTTCAGAACCTTCAAGGGATTCGCCTCTTAGCGCCGCCAACATCGACTCTTGCATCCACCCAAGCCAATGAAGAACCTGCAAAGCCGGACCATCGGGATCCTCCGGCTCGGGGGAGGCCCCCATCATCTCTTCCGTCACGTTCAGCCGAGTTCCGATCGCCAGCCGAAGATCGGTGAGCAGCGTGAGCCACGCACCGACCTCGTCGAGCGGGATCGACGAATGCAGGGGTCCTCGCCGCCCGACCCTTTCGATAACGAGCCGCAAGGAATCCATCTTCCCGGAGCGAAGGTCGTCCCCCACGAGCTCACGGAATGATTCCGAATCCTCCGCAGCTTCGAAGGCATCCGGGAACAGACGAGCGATAACCGGGTCCGCTCTCGGTATGTCCGCCTCGAGGAGGGTCTTCATCTCCTTGAGCAATTCCCTGAGGAGATGGGCTTCGTCCGGGTCGAGCTCGACGCGCATCCCCTCGTCGGGGATCAGTGTGAAGGCGGGCATCAATCACTCTTGACGATCGTCGCCCAGAGCCCATGAGCGTGCAGTTTGAAACAATCGAGCTCGGCCTTCTCACGGCTACCCGACGACACGACGGCTTTTCCCTTGTGATGCACGTCGAGCATCAACTTCTCCGCTTGTGGGCGCGGGTAGTTGAAGAGCTTCTGCAACACCCAAGTGACGTACGACATGAGGTTGACCGGGTCGTTCCACACGATGACCAGCCACGGCCTGTCGGGTGAATCCTTCTCGGTGGTTTCTTCATCACGGGTTCTCTGCGGCGACGTGAGCGTAGACATCTCAGAGTTGAGCGCGCAGTAACTCGATATCGTTCGCGATCTCCGGCCACGGCGTCTCGCAGATCACCGCAGGAGCTCCCGACGCTTTAACCATGGCGACGATGTCAGCTGTTTCCATCTTCCCTGCCGAGAAGTTTGCATGCCTGTCCGCTCCCGTACCAGGGTCATCTCGCGAACTGTTGGCGTGCACTAGGTCGATGCGTCCGGTTGCCTCGAGCACACGTTTGATGACATCCGTGAGGTCTTCTCCCGCAGCGTGTGCGTGGCAGGTGTCGAAGCAGAACCCAACCTCGAAGTCGGTGAGGTGCCCCCAAAGTTCTGCAAGGTTCTCGACGTAACGCGCCATCGCGTTGTCACCGCCGGCAGTGTTCTCGATCAGGATCGGCACGGGGGTCTCTCCGAGTTCCTCGAAGACCTTGTACCAGCGCATGTAACCCTTCTCGACTCCATCCTCCGCATGTCCCCCGTGAACGATGAACCCTGCGGCCCCTATCTCGGCGGCTCGTTGGAGCGCGCCTTGCAGGGTCTTGCGCGACGGGATACGGATACGCGGGTTGGGGTGAGCCACATTGATGCGGTACGGGGCGTGCACGTAGATGGGGATTTCGGCCGCGGCAAGCTCGTCCACGTCATCGCGCGGCGGGGGTTGCTTGAAGTCCTGGGGAGGTCCCACGAACATCTGGAGACATTCGGCGTCGACCTCTTTGGCCTCCAGGAGGGGCGAATCCCCAGGAACGTGGGCACCGATCAGCATTCCTTCAGCTTAAGGGCGGAGGCTTTTCCGGCGTTCACTTGCTGTTGCCGATGACGTGGGGCAGGATGACCGCCATGAAACTGCTGCGGGACGTAGGCATAAGGCACTTGGTGACGGTCGAGCCCGAGGCCTCTCTTCGTAAGGCCGCTCAGGCGATGACCGATCGCGGCGTGGGTTGTGCAGTGGTGATGGAGAACCAGGCCGTGGCCGGGATCATCACCGAACGCGACATTCTTCGAGCCGTCGCGGCTTCTCAGAACGTTGACGAAACCACCGTCGACAACGTGATGACACGGGGCGTGATCGGCGGTACGCCCGGATGGACGATCCTGCAAGCCGTGAACAAGATGGTCGAGGGCGGTTTCCGCCATCTCCTCGTTACCGAGATGGACGAGCCTGTCGGGATAGTTTCCCTCCGCGACCTCATGGATGTCATGGCCGAGATGATTCAGGTGGACACCGAAGCTTCAGCCTGAGTTCTCAGCTCTTCCAATAGATCGCGCTGCATCCTCTTCAACCGACGTGCCAGGAAGAACGAGAGAACGCGACCAAGGGCTCCCGCGGGTAACTCAGAAGTGAGGGAGTGCGTCACTACTGTGCCGTTCGGATTCGACGCGATCCGGTAAGAGATCTGCATGCCAACGCCGACCACGACCTCTTGGCTATAGGTCCCGGCCCCCACAGCGGTCGTGACGCTTTGGCCGTCAACGTTGAACCCGAGCATCTGAGCCCTCCCTGCAACGACGTCACCTTCCTTCAAAGGAGCCGGCCCCATCGACGACACGATCTCGTTCTGCCAGCGGGGCCATGTAGCCGGGTCGAGTATCAGATCGATCACCGCTCGAGCGGGGGCCGCTGTCGTCACCGACTTTTCTATCTCCAGAGTCTTGGAAGAGGCCATGCGAGGAGTCTAGGTACTTAAGCGTGCTACCCTGCATCCATGTTCAGGCTGGGGGTCGCGGTGGGTAGCGAGTTGGGGTGTGACGCTGCCGCGGAGATCGCGAGAGAGGGCGGCAACGCCGTCGACTCAGGTCTTGCCGCTGCTGTGATGGGGTGGGTTGCCGAGCCCTTCTTCACCTCCATCGGCGGCTCGGGGTTCGTAGCCATACGCACACCGGACGCCCGCTCCGAAGTGATCGACGGCAACCAGATGATGCCGTTCACAGAGCCGTCCGAACCCGGCCAAGGCATCAAGCGAACCTTCATGAATTACTCCGATGGGATGTACACCGGGGTGGGTGGTGGGTCAGTCGGGGTACCGGGCATCCTCGCCGCGGTGCGACGCGCATGGGAACGTCACGGCTCGATCGAATGGGAGGCACTGTTCGCGCCTGCCATACGTGCCGCCCGCGAAGGATTCCCATTCCCGAAGACCTCTGCCTATTACCTCGGCGTCACTTTCAACGAGATCTGGGCGAAGTACCCAGAAGCGAAAGAACTGTTCAGCCGCGATGACGGCACACCTCTCCAAGAAGGTGACCTGTTCGTTCAATCGGCACTCGCAGAAACGCTAACGCTCATCGCCGAAGAAGGACCGAAGACTTTCTACAAGGGAGAGCTCGGAAGCCTGATCACAGAGGCGATCCAAGCGGACGGCGGCTTCATGCAACTCGGCGACCTCGAACGCTACGAGCCGCACGTGAGGTCACCGATCACGTCTGAATTATTCGGCTGGCGGATCGACACGAACCCTCCACCAGCCTCGGGTGGGGCCTCTCTATTACACATGCTTTCTTTCCTCGAAAGCTCGCGCCTCGATCATCCTCAGGAAAGGCTCCGCGCGATCGTCGAAGCGCAGAGGGCCGCGACGATGCTCTCGCTCGAAGGTTCCCAAGATCCGGACACGGTAGCCGCGATCAAGGACGAAGAGATAGAAGGTGTCACACAGCCCTCTCGTCGCGGTGAAACGACGCATTGCTCGAGCGCCGACGCGGATGGGTACGCATGCTCGATCACAGAATCAGCCGGCTACGGATCAGGACTCGTGATTTCAGGCATGTTGATGAACAACACGCTCGGCGAAGAGGAGCTCAATCCCTTCGGCATGCACAAGATCGCTCCCGGCGCCCGTTGTCACACGAACATGGCGCCGACGATCTCCTCCACCGGAGACGGTGGCGTGGTTGCCCTTGGCTCTCCTGGAGCAACGAGGATCGTGGGAGCCGTTGCGCAGACCTTCATCCGGATCGCGGTCGATGGGATGAACCTAGCGGACGCGGTGACGGCTCCACGAGCCCATATCGATAGGCGAGAGGACGGAGACACCCTCTGCTTCGAACCAGACCTGCCTGGCGACGAACTGGACGGTCTTCTCCTACGCCCCTACGACGAGATCCATATGTACTTCGGGGCCGTGCAGGCCGCCGGCGTGGACGCCTATGGTGCAGTAGATGCTGCAGCCGATCCGCGGCGATCGGGCAAGAGTGCTGTGATCTAAGAGGTATGAGCTAGAGGGAGGGGTCTGATGCGTTGGTTCTCAGTTCGTCCGACGTTGTCATTGAAGGGCCGGAAATTCAAAGGCTTGCGTGGCTTCTCGGGGAAGCCGACCCATCCACCACTTACAGACATCCCGATCGGTGCGTACATCCTTGCGGCGGTCTTCGATCTGCTTTCAGTTTGGAAAGGTGACGGGGAGTTCGGTCACAACCTCCACGTCGCCGCTAGCTACTGCTTGATAGCCGGAGCGATCGCAACGATCCCCACCGCGCTCACCGGGATCATCGACTGGTGGACATCAACACCTCGGGGTACCCAGGCGTGGCGAACGGCCAACACGCACGGCGCGATCATGATCCTCAACTCGGTTCTCGTGGCGATCAACATCTTCATGCGCCTCGGAGACATCGACACGACCGCTTCCACTCCGACAGGCCAGATGATCCTGTCATTGGTGATCGCAGGGGTTGTGGCTCTCGGAGCAACGTACGGAGGCACCCTCGTCTACGACTACGAATTCAACGTCGAACAAGACAAAGGCTACGCATGGGAGAAGACTGAACGCGACTATCTACCCTCGGAGAAACCCGACTCAACCGGCGAACACGCCTAGTCCAGAGATCTGTGGATTGACCCCCTCACAGTTGATGATCCTTAAAGAATCTTTCCAAGGGTCAGAATCAGTGGTCGTCAAGCGGATCGAGCCCATTGGCCTCACAACCGAAGTTGCCACGGTTTCCGAGATTCGCCTCGCGGAACGCCCAGCCGACGCCCCTCCCGGCTCACTTACTCCATACGGGGACTTCCCGATGGACCCGCCTGTAGCGTGTGTGAAGGGACGTTGCATCACGCAGGATCTTCAACCAGCAACCAACTACTTACTCGAACCCGGTGGATATGTGGCAATCGCCGCCACTATTCATCTAGAGGAAGAAGGCCGTTTTCGAATAGCCGGGTACCGCGTGATCTATGAGGTTGATGGGAAGCAGTACCAGCAGACGGTTCCTACAGCAAGGAGCGCGCCTTTGAAGTCGGGTGGCATCGACCTTCTCGATATCTGGGAGAGGAGATGCATCCACCTAGCCACACCCCTATAGATCACGTCTCTGCTAGGAACTCCGCGCTATTTCCCGCTTTTCTAGCGGAGACGTGATCTAGACGGCGAAGCGGATGTTTAGGACGTCGCCTTCTTTGACGAGGTAGTCCTTGCCTTCGACGCGTAAGGCTCCCTTCGCTTTCGCCGCGTCCCATGAGCCTGCGGCGACGAGATCGTCGTAGTGGGTGACTTCGGCCCTGATGAAACCGCGCTCGAGGTCCGAGTGGATCGCGCCGGCCGCTTCAGGAGCCTTGGCGCCGTGACGGACCTCCCAGGCGCGGCTCTCGTCTTCGCCGGTGGTCAAGAACGTGATGAGGTCGAGGGCGACGTAACAAGCGCGGATGACACGATCGAGGCCCGGTTCTTCGATCCCGAAGCCTGCTAGGAGTTCGTTCGCCTCGTCGGGATCATCGATCCCAGCCACCTCGGATTCCAGAGAGGCGCTGATCGCGATCGCCTCGGGCGGGAGGCCCTCGGGCAAGGCGGTCCCCTCCTCGGTGTTGGCGACGACGATCCACGGCTTGAGCGTGAGCGGCCCGTAGCCGCGCAGGATCTTCAGATCGTTCGGGTCTGCGAAGTCACCCTCGCGAAGGGGCTTCTCGGTCTCGAGGTGTGCGTGGGCGCGTTCGAGAACCTCGACCTCGGTCACGGCCTCCTTCTGTGACTTCGCTCGCTTGCGAGCCTTCTCCAGTCCGCTCTCGAGGCTTGCAAGGTCGTTGATGATCAGTTCTTCGGAGAGTGAAGTGAGTTCCTTCACCGGGTCGGCATCGGGGCCGAATGCTCGAACCACGATGCAGAGCGCGTCCATCGTCCGGAACTCCGCGATCCCTCGCGCGGTCAAACCTCCAGGCACGTCGACGAACCGCACCTTGGCGTGTACGACCTTCTTGCTCTTCTCGATGCCAGCGAGTGTCTTCAGCCGCTCGTCCGGAACATCCACGACAGCCTGGTTGCTCTGGCCCCCGGCACTACCGCTGCGCGTGAGGGCCGTGAAGAGCGTGGACTTTCCAGAGAACGGGACGCCGACGATGCCGATGTCCTTCATCGGCTGCAGGTTATAGCGTCGAGTCATGGAGACAGGACTTGAAGGCAAAGGAGTACTAGTAACCGGCGGAGGAGGAGGGATCGGAGGCGCGGTAGTTCGCGCCTTCGGGGCCGAAGGAGCGAAGGTGGCGGTTCACTACCGCAGCAGTCGTGAGCGAGCCGAGCAGCTAGCCACGGAAGTTGGTGGGACTGCACTCGCGGCGGATCTGACGGTGGAGAGCGAGGTCGACGCCTTGATCCCCGCAGCACTTAAGGAACTCGGTCGCCTCGACGTGCTGGTCGCCAACGCCGGGAAGTGGCCGAGCCAAGATGTTCCCGTTTGGGAGATGGACTACGAGCGCTGGCTCGACACACTGGCATCGAATCTTGGAAGCGTGTTCCTCAGCTGTCGCGCGTTCCTGAAGCACGTTGCGGCCACCGGCGAAGGCAACATAGTGATCGTGGCCAGTACCGCGGGGATCTTCGGTGAGGCCGGTCACGCCGACTACGCAGCGGCGAAAGGAGCGCTCGCCTCCGGGTTCCTACTAAGCCTCAAGAACGAGATCATCAGGATCGCTCCGGGGGGCCGCGTCAACGTCGTATGTCCCGGATGGACCATGACCGACATGGCCCGCGACGCGCTCGACGATCCCGATGCCCTGAGAAGAGTGACGCGCACGATGGCTCTAAAGAAATTCGGTGAAGCAACGGACGTAGCGAACGTGATCGTGTCGCTAGCGTCCGACGTGATCTCGGGCCACGTATCGGGCCAAGTGATCACCGTCGCCGGAGGCATGGAAGGCCGCGTCCTCCACGACTAGGCGTCGCCCTCAATGAAGCGTTAGAGGATGCGGGAGCCTAGGGCTGAAGCGACTAGTTCGACGGCGAGTTGGCCGGTCATGTCTGCGTGGTCGAGGATCGGATTGACCTCGACGACCTCGATCGACGTAAGGACCTGTGCTTCCGCCAGGATCTCCATCGCGAGGTGCGCTTCTCGATAGTTGAGACCACCGCGCACAGGGGTTCCAACACCGGGGGCGATCTCCGGATCGCAAACGTCAACGTCGAGAGAAAGATGAACGAAGTTCGGCCCTCGCACTATGTCGATCGCTTCTCTCATGACTCCGGCAACACCGCGGCGATCGATCTCGTGCATCGTGAAAACCGCGATCCCCTTGTCCTTGATCACTTCTTTCTCGCCGGCATCAAGTTGTCTGACACCGACGATCGCGACACGCGACGGATCGACCCATGGAGCGTTTGGGACGCCGTCCACCGAGAACCCGCAGGCTCCAAGTGCGGTCGCGAGTGGCATCCCATGGACGTTTCCTGAGGGAGACGTTTTGGGTGTGTTCAGATCACCATGTGCATCCACCCACAGCACTCCACCGGGTCCGTGCGAAGCCGAGAGGCCGGCCAAAGTGCCGATCGCGATCGAGTGATCTCCGCCGAGGATGAGCGGCATCTGACCGTTGTCGGACATGTCGCGGACAGCCGTCGCGATGTGGGCACAACTGGCGAGGATCTCGGGGAGGTAGCGCGCCGTCGGGTCTTCCATGGCGGCGATCTCGGGGATCTCCACAGAGATGTTCCCAAGATCCAGAACCGTCAGGCCCATAGCCGTCAGACGCTCGTCTAGGCCGGAATAACGGAGCGCGCTCGGCCCCATGTCTACGCCACGTCGAGACGCTCCCAGGTCCAGGGCGGCTCCCAGGATCGCGATCGTCTTTCCCTCACTCATGGAAGCATGGTGGCATGAACTCACCGACTACGCGTTACGCCGTGATCACCGGTGCTTCGAGCGGCATCGGGGAAGCGACCGCCATGCGGCTGGCGGAAGAGGGCTTCCAACTCATCTTGGGCGCCCGTCGTCTGGACCGCCTCCAAGCCGTTGCAGAACGATGCGGGGGCCGCGCCCTTGAACTCGACGTAACCGACAACGATTCGGTAGCGAAATTCGCTTCTCAGATCGATCACTGCAACGTGTTGGTCAACAACGCCGGTATGGCCTCGGGTTTGGAACCCATCGCCGAGCTCTCGGAAGACCGGGTCAGGGAGATGTGGGAGACCAACGTCCTGGGATTGCTCCGCATGACGCAAGCGCTGCTACCGAAACTTCGGGAGTCGGGGGCGGGACACATCGTCAATCTCGGTTCAACAGCCGGCCGGGAAGCCTACGCAGGAGGCGGTGGATACACAGCTTCCAAGCACGCAGTAAGGGTCCTAACTCAAACACTTCGATTGGAACTGCTCGGAGAATCGATCCGCATCACGGAAGTGGCGCCCGGGATGGTGGAAACGGAGTTCTCTGTGGTCCGCTTCGACGGTGACGAGGAGCGGGCGAAGAAGATCTACGAAGGGCTCGAACCTCTAGTGGCCAACGACATCGCCGACTGCGTTGCCTGGGCCGTGACGCGGCCCCCACACGTCAACATCGACGAGATCGTCTTGAGGCCTCTTGCCCAAGCGACGACTAATCAGGTGGCTCGGAAGCAGGTACCTGAGCGCTAGGAGGCTCGTCCTCCCATTCGGATGCGTGACCCAGGAGCTCCTCTGGAGGAGGAGCGCTCAGAGGCTTATGGCCTTCGGGGGCCGGGATCTTCAACGAAAGGATCCCGGTTACGACCAGTACCGAAACGATTATCACAAGCGACAGCCAGATCGCGATCTCGATATGCCAGTACTCGAGGATCATCTTTGTACCGACGAAAGCAAGGATGATCGCAAGGCCATATTTGAGGAGATGGAACTTATCCATACTCCCCGCGAGCAAGAAGTAGAGAGCACGAAGCCCCAGGATCGCGAACACATTGCTGGTCAGAACGATGAATGGATCACGCGTGACCGCGAAGATGGCCGGGATCGAGTCCACCGCGAACACGATGTCCGTAACCTCGATGAACAGCAGGGTTATCAGTAGGGGCGTGGCGTAACGCTTCCCATTGTGCAGAACGAGCAGCGCTTGTCCGTGGTACTTCGTCGTTGTCCTGAACCGTTTCACAGCGAATCTGACGATGGGGTTGTTCTCGGGGTGGACCTCTTCGGTTCCTCGAGCGATACGTATCGCCGTCACGATCAGGAACGCTCCGAAGATGTAGATCACGAATTCGAAGTTCTCGATCAGGGCGGTGCCTGCGGCGATGAATATCCCGCGGAAGATCATCGCTCCGAGGATCCCGTAGAACAGAACCTGATGCTGATAGGCGCGCGGAACCTGGAAGTAGCTAAAGATCAGGATGAACACGAACATGTTGTCTACGGAAAGGGAGTATTCGATCAAGTAGCCGGCGAAGTATTCACCCGCGGTTTGGGGATCCTTCCAGAAGATCACGACGACACCGAAGACGATGGCGAGACCTATCCACACCGCCACCCAGATCGCAGACTCTTTGGTCGTAGGTTCATGTTCCTTTGCATGAAAAAGCTTGAGATCGACAAGCAACATCGCGACCACGAACGCGATGAAACCGGCGTAGAGATACCAAGGGACCATGCGCAGAGGATAAGGGAACCCAGAGACCAACCTTCGCAGCCGCACCCTCCCTGCAGCTGAACGCTAGAGCTTCGAGTGGTCCCAGGAAGAAACGCGCTCCAGTGGGATCGCTAAGCCGACCCGCTTGCCCGCCTGTCGTTCGATCTCTTCGAGAATGACCCGCTCGAGCGGCAAGCCCGTCTGGGGAGCGGTGTAACGGTCGTAGAGACGCTTCCCGATATCGGCGATGTCAGCGAACGTGGTTATCAACCGAGCGCGGCCTTGCACGAGAACCCCTCGTAGCTCGCTGTAGGCACTTCCATCCTCGATGAGGAAAGCAGTACGAGCGTCGCGCTGCACGTTACGCGTCTTCTGACTCTTCGCGTAGGTCCACATCCGGATCTCGTCATCTACGAAGACGAACCACATCGCCGTCGAGTGGGGCCAGCCATCCCGGCCGAGCGTGGTCAGAACACCAGTAAGGGGGAGCGCGAGGACAGCGGTAAGTGCTTCGCTAGATAGAGAGGTATCGCGACGGGGGCTCACAGGCAGCTTCCACACGACACGCACTCCATGGTGGCTGATGCTATTCCACCCCAAAACCTCGGTTAGGTTGCCCGCGATGTTTCGAGCGTTAACCCCTTTCGGCAAACTCGTGATCACGATCGTCGTTGCCTGCGTCGCGGGAACCGCCTTCCTGGTCTTCCGGCCGACCCCGGGCACCAAGGAAACCGAGCTCCAGGTGGCGGAGCGCACGTTTGACACCAACGATCCGATCGAGAGAGCTTGTGCTCTGCCTAAGCGTGAGCTTCTGCGGATCTGGCGAGGTCACCACAAGGTTCACTCCGAAGACATCACGATCGTTCCTCAGCCCCCGAACTTCTCGGGATCCTTCGGCACGACGAGTCATTCTGGACCGTGGGACTACGTGCAAACGATCCCTCTCGTGCTCTACGGACCCGGCAACATAGCTAATAGAGGGATGATCGAATCCCAAGCCAACATCACCGACGTTTTCCCCACCGTCGGTGCCCTTACAGGAGTTGACCTTCCAGCGCGCAGCGGCAAGGTGCTCGAGGAAGCTCTCGAACCAGGCGCCAGCCCGAAGTTGATCGTCACTTTGATGTGGGACGGCGTCGGTCGCAACGTTCTCGACAAGTGGCCCGGTCGCTGGTCAACACTCGCCGGATTAGAGGAAGAAGGAACGTCGTACACGAACACGACCGTGGGTTCATCGCCTTCGATCACACCTGCGACGCACTCGAGCCTTGGCACCGGCGCGTACCCGAGACAACACGGTGTGACGGCGATCGGGATGCGTCGCGAGGACGGCTCGATGCGACCGGCGTTCACCGCCAAGGATCCGAGCGACCTAGACCTCACCACGTTTGCGGACGAGATCGATCTGGCACTCGGAAACGCCCCCAAGGTCGGCATGCTTGCATGGAGGTCGTGGCACATGGGGATGCTGGGGCACGGCTCGATGACGCCGAGTGGCGACAAGGACGAGATGGTTCTGATCTCCAACCGGCTGGTCGGGAACAGGTTTCTGTTCACTCTTCCCGACTTCGCGAATGGTCTGCCCGGCCCCGAGGCACGCGCCGAAGAATTGGATCGAGCCGATGGGGAGGCTGACGACCAATGGCGGGGGCACGTCATCCTCGAAGAACATGACAACCCGGCGTGGGCGAACTACGAGACGGATGTCCTCCTCGAGATGCTCGAGCGCGGTGAGTACGGCGTGGACGACGTGCCCGATCTCTTCTTCATCAACTACAAGCCGACCGACATCGTGGGGCATCGCTACAACATCGATTCCGAAGAGATGGGCGATGTGCTCGAGGCTCAAGATGAGGGTTTGGAGCGATTGATCGAGTGGCTCGACTCAAACGTCGGTGACTACGTCCTTATCCTCAGCTCCGACCACGGCAACACCACCCCCGCTGAGAATTCGGGTGGCTGGCCCCTGCTGCAGGGTCAGCTACTCCTAGACGTCAACGCTCATTTCGATGTGCCTGCTACCGAGTCCCTGATCGCCGAAACGACGGCAGTTGGACCCTTCCTCGATCTCGAGAACCTCCGCAAGCACGGCGTCACAGCGACAGAGATCGCTCGATTCCTCAACTCGTACACGATCGCCGATAACTGGGCCGAGCAAGAGCTCCCAAGCGGCTACGAAGACCGCGGCAGCGAGAACATCCTGTCGGCCGCCTTCCCCAGCAGCAAGCTGGCCAAGGTGATGCAGTGCGCCTTCGACCGCAAGAACCCACCACCCGACCTAGAGGGCTAAGGTTCGGGGATGTCGGGGGTTCTGGACCAGCTCAAGCAAACGGCTAAGCCGCAGACATTGCGACGTCTCCGCGAGGCGGGGACGTTAGGCCCGCTGTCGCCGATCGCGCTCGCGTCGGCCCTCCCTTATCTGATCGGTCGAGGCATCTCGCTTGGCATCGTCAGCCAGATGAACTCCATCACGGTCGGAAAGAAAACGGCGATCATCGACCGCAATGGTTCGTGCACGTGGAAAGAGCTCGAACGTGAAGCCAATCGATCCGCCCGCGCGCTCGGCAGAGCGGGTCTTAAGGGCGGAGACAAGGTCGCGCTGCTACTCCGCAACGGGAAAGAGATGGCAAGTGTCGCCCTCGGGGCACAGAAGGCCGGCATCATCGCCTGTCCGTTAAACACGTGGGCGAAAACCAAAGAGCTGAAGGCCGTGATGAGTAACGTCGATCCGGCGCTGATCTTCTACGACACTGCCCACGCGGACCAGGTCGTTGCTACGGCACCGCAAGGCGTCACTCTCGTTCATGTCGGCGACAACGATGCCGCCGTCGAGGGATCCGTCTCGTTCGATGATTTCCTCGAAGGATGTTCCGGCGGCCCGTTGTTCCCCGTGAACCTTCAGAGAGGCTCCGCGAAGATCGTCATCCAGACGTCGGGAACGACCGGAACACCCAAGGGAGCTGCTCGGGACGCATCCGCCGCGGGGATGGGAGCCTTAGCCAACCTGCTCGGCACCGTGCCCTACCGGAGAGATGACATCGTGCTGTGCCCCGCACCCCTGTTCCATTCCTTCGGCCTAGCCACATTCACCTTCGGTTGCGCCCTGGGCTCGACCATGGTGCTTCCTCCGAAGTTCGATCCGGAGGAATGCCTAAAGCTGATCGAAGAACATCGAGTCACAGCGGCTTCCTTCGTGCCCGTCATGATCCGCAGGATCGTTTCTCTCGATGAAGACATAAAGAAGAGGTATGACCTCTCAAGTTTGAGGATCGTGATGGCAAGCGGCTCTGTTCTGAGTCTCGATCTCAAGAAAGCTGCCACGGAACTCTTCGGCGAAGTCCTCTACGACCTCTACGGGTCGACGGAAGCTGGCTGGGTCGCGATCGCGACGCCGGAGGACATCCGAACCAAGCCGAAGAGCTTGGGAAAGCCCGTGGACGGGATCGAGGTCGCCATCTTCGATAAGGAAGGTAAGCAGCTCCCCCCTACTGAGACCGGAGAGATCTTCATCCGAAGTGACGTGATGTTCGAGGGATACACGTCCGGCGAGGAACGCGAGCAGCGGAACGGGTTCATGTCGATCGGCGACCTCGGTCACCTCGATGAAGACGGACATCTCTACATCGAGTCCCGCAGCGACGACATGGTGATCATCGGCGGCGAGAACGTTTACCCGATCGAAGTGGAAGAGGTCATCGAAGCGATCGATGGGATCGCCGAGGTCACCGTCCTCGGCATCGAAGACGACGAATACGGGCACGTACTGGCTGCCTTCGTCGTCGGATCGGTCTCTCCCGACCAGATCCGAGACGCCTGCAAGAGTGAGCTTGCCTCCTACAAGGTGCCGCGCAAGATAAAGGTGCTAGATGAATTGCCCCGGACCTCGACCGGGAAGGTGCTCAAGAGGGAACTGATCAAGCACGTCCGGGGAAGACTCCTAGCGCGCTAGCGCCCCGAAAACACCCTTCGACCGCCCGATATGGGCTATTTCGTCAGGAGTTCCAGGCAAGTCAGGCAGCATCCCTCTGTTGTCGCATGACTGCGTATGGTTGCCTGAATTACGTAGGGTCGATTATCTTGTGCACGTAGTCCCGGGGGCGGGGGAAATTTCTGTTCGATCTTTAGAAGGAATCCTCCTCACGCCGTCGAAAACGGCAAATGTTCCAGCAGTTAGTAGTCAGTTGACTACAGAGCGTAGTCAACTCTGAAGGAGGAGCAACGGTATGAGGCGGATCGCAGCGCTTGGAGCGCTCGTAGCACTCGTTACTGCCCTCGCCCTGCCGGCGGGTGCATCGGTAAAGACGACCTCGAATTTCGCCCTCAGCGGCGAGGCTCGTGGGCTCGAACTTGCCATCGGAGATCAGGGTGTGACCCTTGGTCTTGCTAAGTCGCTTGTTGATTCGACGCCGAAGGCCACAGGTATCGGCGCCGGTCAGTGCGCGCTTCTGGGAACTGACGGCGACCCTGCGAGCCTCTGCTCGTCGGACAACACCGTCATCACCGAGTACCCCGGTAACGGCGGCGACGGTCTTGAAGTTTGCACCGCCGGTCTGCCCGCTCCGCTGGACAGCGTTGTCGACCTGAAGGTCGCTTGCGGTTCGTCCAAGACCACTTACAAGAACGGTGTCGCCACGACGCTCAGCAAGGGCAAGGTCGCTTCTCTTTCGGCCAAGCTTCCTGTTGGTCTGCAGCTCGTCCCGATCGACCTTTCCACCGAGCAGGTTCAAGAGGTCGTCAACACATTGACCGACGTTCTTTCGCCGGTTCTCGACCTCACCCCGCGAGCTCGTCCAGGACACCCTCGAGGGTGTTGAGGACACCGCTTTCGAGACGCTCGATGGTCTTCTCGAAGTGATCCAGGGCATCGACGCCACCGACGCTTTGAAGGTTGAGCTCGGCACGTCCTTCTCCGAGATCAAGAAGAGCGGCGCGATGCTCGAGTCGGTCTCTGAGGCTGCGGGTGCAAAGATCGGTCTTATCGGTATCCCCTCCGTTGGCCAGGATGGTGCGCTCCTCTCGGACGCCGATCCCCTCACCAACGGTCTGGTCATCATCGAGGTTGGCACCGCTCGTGCCTCCGCTTCGGTTGACCGCACCAACGCCAAGTCGGGTGCCGCTGCTTCTCCGGCTCTCGTCACGGTGAAGGTTCGTGACATCACCAGCCCGACGCCGAAGTACGTCGAGGTTTCGGTTGCTCCCGGTCAGACCGTCACGGTCCTCGAGGGCACGCCGGCTGAGTCGACGATCATCGCTGCCGACTCGGACACCATGGTTACCGATGGCGAGGCCACCGCTTGGGCCAAGGCCGTCGAGCTCCACCTGCTCAAGGGCGTCAACGGTGGCGTGAAGCTGGCTCTGGCCGGTGCAACCGCTACTGCTACGGCCGAGGTCGTCGAAGACCCGGACCCGGTCGTCAAGGACATCCAGAAGCGTGCACCGAAGGTGCTGCCTCTCACGGGTGCTCGTGACATGACCCTGGTCGCCATCGTTCTGATGGTTGCCGCCGCCGGCTCGATCGTGATCCGTAGGCGCTTCAACAGCTAAACCAACAGCAACATCTAAGACAACTGTAGGAGGGGACGGGACCGATGAAACTGTTACGTAAGCCAAGTAAGAAGGTGATGCGAAGATCCCTCACGGGTCTGGCCATCTGCCTAGCGCTAACAGGCATCGGTCTCGTCTCCTACCCGTTCATGACGGACCTCTGGGCCAATCGCATACAGGGAAGGCTCATCAAGGAGTTCTCTTCCCCGCAGGCGGCCCAGCAGTTCCGCTCCGGTCAGATCCCAACGGGTAGCCCCGTCACCCAACTGGAGATCCCCAAGCTCGACGTTGATGTCATGGTCGTCGAGGGAACCTCTCTCTCAGCTCTGCGAGCGGGTGCCGGTCACTACCCCGAGACCCCTCTCCCCGGTGAGGTAGGCAACGTCGCCATCGCCGGTCACCGCACCACTTACGGTCGTCCTTTCAACAGGCTCGATGAGTTGAAGGTGGGGGATCAGATCATCCTCACCACTCCGATCGGACGTCACGTCTACGAGGTCCTAGCACTGCCCTCGGTCGTTCTTCCTACCGACTGGGACATGGTCGTCAACGACTACCCCGACAAAGGCAGTTTCTTGAGCCTGACCACGTGTCACCCCGAAGGAAGCGCCTCGCACCGGATCGTCGTGCGAGCTCAGTTGGTCGAATCCTCTTCAGTCGCCGAGGCGGTGAACTAGATGCTCAAGAAGATCTTCGTCACAGCGGTCGCGGCGGCCGCCATCGCACTAACTGCAGCACCAGCATTCGCGGGCACAGCATCGCTCAGCGGAGTCTCTAACGGCTCGATCGTTAGTGGCGCCGTAACGGTCAGCGGTTTCGGCACCGCAGCTACAGCCGAGAACCTTCGCAAGATCGAGATACTTCGTGACGGTAGCGTCATGAAGTCACAAGATTTCGACGGGATCCAAGAATCCGGCTCGACAAGCTGGACCTGGAACACCCGCGACGGAAAGAACGGCGAGTTCACGATCACAGTTCGGGCCTCATTCTCCGGAGGTGGCTCCGACACATCCAGCGTCAACGTGAAGGTCGCCAACGAGCCCGTCTCCCCCAGCGGCGTTTCCGCCAACTGGAACGGGAGCCAGGTCGTCATCTCTTGGAACGCCAACCCCGAACCCGACATCACCGGCTACTTGGTCGAGCGCAACGGAAGTTCGCTCGGACGGGTCGAGGGCACCTCGATGACCGACAGCCCCGGCTCCGGCGATCACACCTATCGCGTGACCGCTCTCCGCTACAGCCCGGCCGGCGAAAAGGCTTCGTCCCCCAGCGGCGGCGCAACGGTCAACGTCCCTGCTTCGGCTCCCCCCAGCGATGGTGGCGGAGATGACTCTTCCTCCGGCGGTGGCTACTACCAGGGCGATGGCGACAACGCCGGTGGCTACTACCAGGGTGGCGGCAACGGCGACAACGCCGGGGGCTACTACCAGGGGGGCAACGGCAACGGCGGTAGCGTCGACGGTTACGGATCCAACGGCAACAAGGGCGGTAAGTCCGGCGGCAAAGACCGCAGCAACGGCCGGTTCAACTACGGCTCGTACGGCAGCGGCTTCATCGGTGGACTGAACCTGCCGGGGCGTCTGCTCCTTCCCGGGAACTTCGGCCTTTCCCCGAACGCTCAGGACTCGATCGACTGGGGCGACTACGAAGAGACCCTTCCTTATGACCTGAACGGCACCGGCTCGGCGCTTCCCGAAGAGTTCCTCGGGGGCCGCGGCTACGCCGCTCGTACCGAGAACACGCTTATCCCAGCAGATGGTCTCCGCTGGGTGGCCGCTGGACTCTGGTTCATGATCGCAGCCGCGCTTCTCAAGTTCCTCGAGAAGCGTCTCGCCGAATCAGAAGCTGCCGAAGCTGCCGGAGTCGCCGAGAACAAAGGCGTCAAGGGCATGGCCAAAGCCGCACGCAAGCTCTCGCTTCGTGAGCTTCTTGCGGACGATCCGATCGAACATGATGCCGACACTCCGGCGGTCATCGAAGAGACCAAGGACGGCGGAGCGGTTTCCTTCAAGACTTCCAAGAAGGATTCCACGGACGAGCGGCACCTCAAGGTCGTCAAGGACACCGACGCAGCCTAGAAACTCTTAAGGGCCCGGTGATTCAGACAAACACGTCTGGGTCGCCGGGCTTTTTCAATAGCGTCGTCGTCCTCCTTAGATAGAGAAAGCTAGGCTGTCGGTCATGCCTTCTTTTGGTTACGACGGATTCGACATCGCCTTCGAGGAACGGGGTCGGCCGAGCGCAGCTGACCGGCCGATCGTCCTGATCCATGGACTGCTGTTTCCTCGCAAGCACCACTACGGGCTTGCCGATGCACTCGTAGAACGCGGCAACCGCGTGATCCTGATCGATCTCCTCGGGCACGGTGAGAGCGACAAGCCGAAGCACTCACGGCACTACACGATGGAGATATTCGGCCGGCAAGTCTTGGGTCTGCTCGATCACCTTGACATCCCCAAGGCCGTCGTTGGAGGGACATCGCTCGGGGCGAACGTTTCGCTAGAAACCGTAATCGCTGCGCCCGACCGCGTTAAAGCGCTGTTTGTCGAGATGCCAGTGCTCGAACGCGCAACGCCCGCAGCAGCACTCATCTTCTTGCCGTTGACGATCGCGTACTCTCAGGGTCAATCTCCGATCCAGTGGTTCGCCGATCTGATGAAACGCGTACCGAAGACAGGATCGCTGTACCCCGACGTGTTGGTGGAGCTGTTGGCCCGGGATGCGGTGCCAAGTGCTGCAGTACTTCACGGGTTGCTCACGGGCCGCGTTGCGCCGCACCCCAACGACCGCGAAAAGATCGAGCACCCCGCATTGATCATGGGTCACCAACGAGATGTTCTCCATCCGTTCTCCGATGCAGAGGCGCTCGGGAGGGAGCTCCGCAACTCCGAGCTCATAGAAGCGAACTCCTTCCTCGAACTCCGATTCCCACCCAACCGTCTCTCGGATCGGATCGCCCATTTCCTCGACGAGGTGTGGTCGATCTGACCGTTCCGGAGCCTTGCATCGTCGTCATCTTCGGAGCGTCTGGAGACCTGGCCAAACGCAAACTCGTTCCGGCTCTCCATAACCTCCAGATGGAGGAGCACGTCCCGAAGTCGACTTCGATCGTGGGCACCTCGCGAACGGAGTACTCGGATGAGGAGTTCCAGACGGCGATGAGTGAAGCGGTTACCAAGCACTCTCGCATCAAACCCGACCCAGAGAGATGGAAAGAGTTCTTCTCAGACATCTATTACGTACCTGGTGATGTCACCGAAGAAGAGTTCATGCGCAGGCTCGGCGACAAGCTCGCCGAGATCGACGAACGTAACGGCACCAAAGGGAATCGCATCTGGTACCTGGCCCTGCTGCCTCAATTCTTCGGGCCCACCGCCGAAGGACTCGCAAAGGCGGGCCTACTCGAGACACCTGGGTGGCACAAGATCATCGTCGAGAAGCCGTTCGGTTTCGACCTGGAGTCTGCAAAGGAACTGACGGGCCAGCTGAGCCATTACTTCTCCGAGGAACAGATCTTCCGCATCGATCACTACCTCGGCAAGGAAACGGTGCAGAACCTATTGGTTTTCCGTTTCGCCAACGCGATCTTCGAACCGATCTGGAACCGTCGACACATCGACAACGTGCAGATCACGGTCGCCGAAGACATCGGGGTCGAGAGCCGGGGAGCTTTCTACGAAAGGGTCGGTGCCTTACGAGACGTTGGGCAGAACCACCTGCTTCAACTGTTGGCACTCATCACGATGGAGCCCCCCGTTTCCTGGGACGCGGACGCTATCCGAGACGAGAAGGTGAAGGTCTTCCGCGCAGCACGTAGGTGGTCAACCCCCGAATGCGGATCCACCGTGGTCCGGGGCCAGTACGAGGGCTACTTGCAGGAGAAGGATGTCGATCCGAAGTCACCGCGCGAAACCTTCGTAGCGATGAAGCTACTGATCGACAACTGGCGCTGGGCCGACGTTCCCTTCTATCTCCGCACCGGAAAACTGCTTGCCGAGAAAGAAACAGAGATCATCATCAACTTCAAGAACGTGCCACACCTCCTCTTCGCGAAGACGGCGGTCGAGGAACTTCAGCCCAACCGGTTGATCATCCGGATCCAACCCGATGAGGGACTCACCCTCACGTTCGGCGCGAAGGAGCCGGGGCCGGAAGTCAACGTCAGGACCGTAGACATGGACTTCGACTACGAGAACGAGTTCGGGTCCGGCACGCCGGAGGCTTACGAGCGACTTCTGCTCGATTGCATGATCGGTGACGCGACGCTCTTCACCAGATCGGACGAGATCCTCGAAGCCTGGGAGATCGTCGATCCGATCTTGAAGTTCTGGTCGGATGGAGGCAAGCCTCTTGATTACAAGCCCGGGACATGGGGGCCGGAGGCCGCCGACGAACTCCCGCGCCACGACGGCCGAAGGTGGAGCAGCCTTAGAACCTGATGTTGGACTAGCTACGCCTCTCGCAGTTCATCACTTCGTCCTTGGCTTTGGAGTGGGCTTTGTCACGACCCGGACCACAGTTGATGCGATCGAGGCCCCGTCCGCTCCACAGCTCGTCGTCGCCGCGGCCACCGAAGATGCGGTCGTCGCCGTCGCCCCCGCGGATCTCGTCGTTGCCCGCCGCTCCTCGAAGGAAGTCTCTGCCGCGGCCACCGGAGATCTCCTCGTCACCGTTGTTCCCGTAGATCCGATCGTCGCCTCGTTCGCCGCGGAGTTCCGCGGCGGTACCGAGGTTGCGGATGGTGTCGTCGCCGGCGCCGCCGGAGACAACGTTGGGTTCTGTAGCCACCTGCGCGAGAAGGCCGAGGGCCGCCGGAGCGTCGACCTCGGTGCAGTCGACCGTTAAGTCGTCGTCACCGGCGGCTCCGATCACGGTGTTTCCGCAACCCTGCACGGTGATGGTTCCCGTGAAACCGGGATCGATGACGATGGTGTTGCCACTGCCCGTGATGACGATGTCGCCTGAACCCTCAGTGACGAGGATCGTCTGAGAGTCGGCCTCGAAGTCATGATCGCCGTCGGGTACACACAGGGCTGAAGGATCGTCCTCGCAGGCCGGGATCTCCGGCTCCGGAGTGGGCGACACGGTCGGTTCGGGAGTAGGTGCAACGGTGGGGCTGGGAGAAGCGGACGGCGTGGGGCTTGGGGAAGCGGTGGGGCTCTGAACGGGTGGCGGGGGCGGGGGCGGCGTCACCTCGGCGTAGGTGACCGACGTGGTCGAACATCCCAAGATGTTCCCGGCGCCGTCGACGATCTTGGCGCGGATCGTCGTCGTCGAGTTGTTCTCGACGTTTATCTGAAGCCCCGGGGAGTTGAACTCATCTGTGTTCCCTGTTGCCAGGGCGGGGCCGGAGCAATCAGGGGTCGCATAGAGCGAGACGGTCGCCTGCTCTGTTCCACCGGAGATGAAAGGTGCGTTGTCGTTGGACCCCGACGGTGGGGTGGGGACATCGAACTCAGGTTCGACCACGGTCGAGTCCTCGGCGTACCTGTCCGATGGTTCGGAGCAAGCGGATTCGTTGTCGTCGGGGCCGGCACCAGGCGCGGCGGTGACGCGGAAGCGCGTCAAGGTATCGTCGGTAACCGACGCGATGAGCCCCACCGATCCGAAATCTGCCGCCGTTCCGGTGGCCAGCGGCGTGCCCATGCACAGACGGCTCTTGTAGACGCGCACGGTCGCGCCGGCCTCGGCGATCCCCTTGACGACCACATCGTTGTCGTTCGCGGGCGAGTTGGGTGCCAGCTCGGTGATCGATGGTATGGGCGAGGTGGGGGCCGTGACGTTGGGGAAGATCGCAAGGCGTGGTTCAGCGGAGGTGACGGCCACGTCCCCGTCGCCATCGTGGTCCAGATCGGCTACTGCGTGGGCTCTGGAGAAGCCGGCGGCGAGGGTGGTGCCAAGCTCGAAGGAGCCGTCGCCGTCGCCGAGGAGGATCGAGACCCCAAGGAGTCCCTCTTGGCTCACCGCAAGGTCGGGGCGCGAGTCGCCATTGAAGCTGCCCGTGGTGATCGAAGCGGGGCTACCCACCAGCAGGTTCTCAACCTCGAAAGTGCCGTCACCATTGCTGAGAAGGATAGACACGGAGTCGGAGACGCGGTTGGCGACGGCAAGATCGGTGAAAACGTTTTCTTCCCCATCTTCATCCTCGTCGTAATTGAAATCGCCGGAAGTGATCGAGAGGGGGGAGTTACCGACGCCGACAGCGTCCATCGCTACTAAGCCGTCATCTCCCCCGTCCGGGCTCTCGAAGAGGAAGATCGAAACGGTGTTGGAAGAACGGTTGGCTACCGCCAGATCGTTATTCTCGTCCCCATCGAAGTCGCCGATCGCGACCGAGCCGGGACCATCACCGACCGGTAAGTCGGTGGGAGGACCGAACGTGCCGTCGCCGTCGCCGTACAGGACCGAGACCGTGTCCGTGCTCTCACGGACCACCACCAGATCGATCACGCCGTCCGCACTCAGATCCCCAGCCGCAACGGCCAAGGATGAGTCGCCGGTTGCGTAAAACTCGGCATCGCCGAAGGAGCCATCTCCGATGCCGAGTAAGACCTCGACATAGAAGCCGTCCGCAACCACCAGATCGGCGTTGCCGTCATCGTCAACGTCCGCCGTGATGACGTCGCTTGCACCGTTCACCGTGAGGTCGACCGGGTCCTCGAACCGCCACGGGGCGTCTTCATCGGCGGCAGAAAGGATGACCGAGACGGAGGCGATGCCAGAAGACGAAAGGCCCATTGCAAGGTCGGTCCACGAGTCGCCGTTGAAATCGGCGGAAGCCCCGTCAGTGATGAACCCTGGGCCGATGTTCAGACTCGTCGCCGCATCGAAGGAACCTCCTCCATCGCCGAGCAACACCGAGACATCACCGAGCGCGTTGGCCGTTACCAGGTCGGCATTGGAATCTTCATCGAAGTCACCCGTCGCGATCGAGAGTGGACCAGCCCTACCGACGAAGTCCGGGACCTCAGCCCCACCGCTGAGCAGGAGAGAGATGTCGTTAGTGATGGAGTTCGCTACCGCCAGGTCCGGGCCGGTATCGTCGTCGAAATCTCCGGCCACCAGCGAATGGGAGCCCGAGCCCACCGGCACATCATCGAAATCCTCAAAGGAACCTGGTACAGCCCCGTGAAAAATCCTGATGTAGTCCGAATTGACGTTGCCCACCACCACGTCGATCGAGCCATTGCCGACGAAGTCTCCGGTGACCACCGCAACAGGGGCCGAACCCACCGGGACCCGGTCGTCCTCTACGAACGAACCAGCCCCGTCGTTAAGAAGGATCGAGACATCGCCCGATCCGGCGTTTGCCACGGCGAGGTCGATCCCATCCTGACCATCGAGATCTCCGGTCGTGACCGCCCAAGGCCCAGTCCCCACCCCGACGCTCTCCGCGTCGGCGAAGGTACCGGTGGCGTTGCCGATGCCGTCATCTTCACCGAGCAAGACCGAGACCACGTCCGTCGTATTGTTGACGACGGCGATATCAGTTATCGAATCGCCGTTGAGATCCGCTGTGGTGACCGCCGACTGCCAAGAGCCGTCCATTCCTGGGTTGAGTGAGACATCAACGGCGGGCTCGAAGGTGCCGTCTCCGTTGGCCAACAACACCGAGACGCTGTTGATACCGGAAGAGACCAGATCGAGGAAGAGGTCGTCGTCGAGATATCCGGTCGCCAAGCCCATGGGCTGGCCACCAACCGGGAAATCGGTGGCCGCTTCGAAGGTCCCGTCGCCGTTGCCCAAGAGGACCGAAACGTCGTTCGTATTTCGATTGGTGACGGCCACGTCAAAGTCGGCGTCCCCGTTGAAGTCTCCCGTAACTACGGTATCGGGAAGATCCCCTACGTCGAAGGACCGGGCACCCACGAAAGTGACCGAGGACGCGCTCGCGGGCAGCACAGAGGCGATGAACGTAAGCACCGCGAGAATCGCAACGGCGAGGGCCTTCCTGGAAGATCCCAAGATGGTCACCGAGCGACTTCGCATCGGGTGCATGGAGCTCCTTCCTCGAGCGAGATCGCTGTGTGCGAGGAGCCCAAAGTCCGGTCTCGATTGTCAGCGTGCAACTAGAGGCTTCCAACGCTAGAGGAATCTCGTCCACTGCGATAGCTTGCCCGCTGACCATTTTTCACGTGGGCACAAATGCCCCCGTTACCAAGCCCCTTTCTTTCTTCGGAAGAATGGGCGCCTAGGGCGGCTAAATAGCGCTCGGAAACCGTCGATCCTGAAGAAACTTCGAGAGATTCTTCTTCGCCAACGTCCGATTTGAGGCATTCATGTCACACCCTTCATCAAGCTATTGGGATGGAAGACCTCGTCAGTCACGATGTCGCCAAGAGGGGCTGGAAGGACATCCGGCAAAGTCGAGGTCTGCAAGTTCCCCGGCGTCGGCCCGGTGTCACCTCAGGTTGCCAAAGAGGTCGCCAAAGATGCCTTTTTGAAAGGTGTGTTCTATGACGGCAAGGACCTGCGCCAGTTCGCTCGTTGGACGCGCAACATCCCGGTCGAGGTCCGCGTAGCTCTGGAGCTGGGCGAGCCACCGGAGTTCGACGGGGTGTCATGCGTGGACTGCGGCAACCGTTTCCGCACCGAGTTCGACCACGTTGAGCCTCGCGCTGCTTTGGGTCCCACCTCCAATGGGAATCTCAAACCGCGTTGCTGGGATCGCCACCAAGCCAAAACTAAACAGGACCGCAATGCCGGCAAGCTCACACCGCCCGAACCGTGACCCGACGGAGTTATCGTGAGATGCGATGGCATTCACTGTTCAGACATTCGAGCCGCACGAACACGCTGAGGAGTGCGCGCGCCTGATCCTTGAGGCACTGCCCAGTGGTGGTTCGCTAGTGTTGACGGGCGGCACCACCGCCGAGAGGATCTATCCGCGGCTCGCCGGCAAGCGCGATTGGTCGAACGTCGAGTTCGTTTTCTCGGACGAGCGCTGCGTTCCGCCTGATGATCCGGCCAGCAACTACGGGATGGCCAGGCGGCTATTCCTCGACGCTGCCGATGCAGGGACGGTGCACCGGATGAAGGGTGAGCTTCCTCCGCCCGATGGAGCCGCCGATTACGACCGCGAGATGCGCGGCCCGGTTGCTCATGGATTCGATCTGATGCTCCTTGGTGTGGGCGCGGACGCCCACATTGGCGCGTTGTATCCCGGCTCCCCTGCGCTCGAAAGCGATGCTTTCTGCGCAGCCGTAGACCGCCCGGACGGGATGAAAGGCCTAACGCTCACGCCTCCGGCGATGCTCTCGGCACGGAAGATCCTGCTGCTGGTGGCCGGCGAAGCGAAGGCCGAAACCGTCGCCCGGGCCATCAAAGGCGACAAGCCGGTCGAGAAGTGCCCTGTTCGCTTGCTGGCCGCCCACCCCGACGTGACCTTCCTCCTAGACGAAGCCGCCGCGTCGGCCCTCTGAAATCGCGTCTGACCTCAAAAGGTGGGCCTCAGGCTCCAAAAACCAGAGCAGACGGGATGTGAAGAAACTTATCGTCGGGGAAACCGGCAAGTAACACCGTTGAAACACGCGCGGCTTGGAATGACTTTCGACCCTGTAGACGCGGCCGGAAGGAAGGTGCATGGATACCGGCGATACCACTTTCATCATCATGGCTTCGGCCCTGGTGATGTTTATGACCCCGGGACTAGCTCTCTTTTACGGAGGGATGGTGCGGGCGAAGAACGTGCTTGGTACGTTGATGCAGAGCGTCTTCGCTCTCGGACTCGTTTCGATCCTCTGGGTGTTGATCGGCTACACACTTGCTTTCGGTCCCGACCATGGCGGTCTGATCGGCGGGCTTGACTTCCTCGGTTTCAAAGGTGTCGGAGCGGCCCCCAACGAGGCTTTGGCTGCAACGATCCCGCACACGGTGTTCGCGACGTTCCAGATGATGTTCGCGGTAATCACACCGGCTCTGATCACCGGAGCATTCGCTGAGCGGATGAAATTCTCGGGCTATGTCGCCTTCACGGGACTGTGGCTCGTTCTCGTCTACTCACCGGTTGCACACTGGGTGTGGGCGCCAGGCGGTTGGATCCGTGAGATGGGAGCCTTGGACTTCGCCGGTGGAACCGTGGTGCACATCAACGCCGGTATCGCAGCTCTCGTAGCCGCGATCGTGGTCGGGAAGCGAAAAGGCTTCGGCAAAGAAGCTTTTGTCCCCCACAACCTCCCGCTAACGATCCTCGGGACAGGGATCCTGTGGTTCGGGTGGTTCGGTTTCAACGCAGGCAGCGCGCTGGCCGCAAACGGCCTCGCCGGTTCAGCGTTCCTCGCAACTAACCTTGGTGCTGCAGCCGGAGCTTGCGGGTGGGCATTGGTGGACTCGTTGAAGGAGCGCAAGTCCACGACCTTGGGTGTCGCATCCGGCGCAGTAGCCGGACTCGTCGCGATCACACCTGCTGCAGGCTTCGTTGGTCCTTTGCCGGCCATCGTTATCGGCCTGATCGGTGGCGTCGGGTGCGCTTACGCCGTCAGCCTGAAGTTCCGCCTCGGCTACGACGACTCACTCGATGTGGTCGGCGTTCACTTCGTCGGTGGTCTCCTCGGAGCTCTGCTTACCGGGCTCTTCGCCGACACGGCAATCAATGGAGCGGGAGCAGATGGACTCTTCTATGGGGGCGGACTGGCCCTCCTCGGCAAGCAGGTGGTCGCAATCGGCGCCACGATCGGTTTCTCGTTCATAGTTACTTACGGCATCCTCAAGTTCGTCAGCGCGACGATCGGTCTGAGGGTCCAAGAGGCCGATGAGTACGCTGGCATCGACTTGGCTCAGCACGCAGAGTCGGGCTACCAGTTCGCGGAGGGAGGTGCAGGTATGTCGATGGCAACAGAAGTTCCCGTATCTGCACCAGCACACTCCACGTCCACCGTTCGCGTCCCACAAGGAGGTGAGGCGTAGATGAAGGTCGTTGTCGCGGTGATCAAGCCCTTCAAGCTGGAAGAGGTCAAGGAAGCCCTCGAAGGCGTGGGCATCCAGGGAATGACAGTGTCCGATGCACGTGGCTTCGGCCGCCAGAGAGGACACACCGAGGTCTACCGTGGCGCCGAGTACCAAGTGGACTTCATACCCAAGACACGCATCGAAGTGGCTGTCGACGATGACCAGGTCGACGAAGTTGTCAAAGCGATCGCAACGTCTGCAAAGACCGACGCGATCGGGGACGGCAAGATCTGGGTCATGGCGGCAGAAGAGGTGATCCGCATCAGGACAGGAGAAAGGGGTAGCGACGCTCTCTGAGCTCAAAGCCCCGCGCACGGTCGGGTTAACCGACGGTGCGGAAGCTGCAAGACAGCGCGCGGTCGATGTAGACCGCGCGCTGTCCGATCTCTGCCGAACTTCGCTGGGCGACAACCCGAAGGTCTCGCTGGTTGCAGTTGGAGGCTATGGCAGGGGCGAGCTATCGCCTCACTCCGACATCGACCTTCTGTTCCTTTTCGGGGGCCGCGTCGACGACGTGTCGAAAGCGACCCTTCGCAACATCCTCTATCCGCTCTGGGACGCAGGCTTTCAAGTTGGTCACGCTGCCGTCACTGCGAAGGAAGCCATAGAGAGATGCGCCAACGACGTCCACGCAGTCACGTCGCTCCTAACGGCACGACTGGTATCCGGCCCCAACGAGATCTTCGAGGAACTCGTCGATCGCAGAGAACGGTTGATCAAGAAGGAACGACGGGCTCTGGTCCGTCGCATCGCCGAGTCGATCGATGAGCGCCACCGTAGTGCCGAGCGTGCCGGATGGACGCTCGCCCCCGACATCAAGAACGACATCGGTGGTCTTCGGGATGCGAACTCAAGCGGTTGGTTGAATGCAGTGACCGTCAAAGAGCCTCTTCCGCAAGAGCTCGAAGACGCAGCCGACGTGCTGCTGGCCGTTAGGGAAGGCCTGCACGCAGAGTCGCCCCGGAAGCTCGACCAGATCCGCTTGGACCTCCAAGCCAAAGTGGCGGCGAGGCTTGGACTCGAAGGTGAGAACGGGGCCGATGTCTTGATGGAGGCGGTCCACACAGCAGCTCGAACGATCGAGCACACGTCGCAGCTGCTCCGCGACCATTACGTCGACTCTGCTCTCGGGGGGCCCAAACGGTCCGGCTCGATCCAGCGCCTCGGTGACAACATCGTCATCGACGAAGGACGTGTGCGAAGTCAGCGACCGATCGAGGACCTTGATGGTGCTTTGAGCGTCCTTTCCGCGGTGGCCGACACCGGGAAACCTCCCGTGGCGTCCGTTATCGCGGTTCTGAAGATGATCTTCGGAACGTCTCAGCCGGGGCAGTGGACCCAGCAGACCCTCGAGTACTTCGTACGGATCCTCAAAGGTCCCTACGTCGAGCAAGCACTCGAGTTGATCGATCACACAGGTGGATGGATGGTGTTGCTTCCCGAGTGGCTCCAGGTTCGGAGCCGCGCGCAGCACGATCCCTACCACCGCTACACGGTCGACGGACATTCCTTCCGGGCAGTTGCCCACATCCGAACCTTCGTAGAAAGCGAGCCACTTGCAGCTGCAGCCTTAGATGAAGCTGGGGACTCACGCGCGCTCTATGTCGGCACGCTCCTGCACGACATCGGCAAAGGCACCGGCGAAGACCACTCGGTGGCTGGAGCTCGCGCGGCGCGCATCGCCAGCCAGAGGATGGGATTGCCTGAGGCAGAGGTATCCGATGTAGAGAAATTGGTTCGCCACCATCTCTTGCTGTCGGATACCGCGACACGCAGGGATATCGATGACGGCGCCGTGGTGACGATGGTCGCCGATACGGTTGGCGATGCGCGTGTCCTTCGTTTCCTTTACATCCTGTCGGGGGCCGACGGACTAGCTACCGGACACGGATCGTGGACGGAGTGGAAAGCATCGCTTGTCGCCCAGCTCTATCGCGGTGCGCTCCTCGCCCTCGAGTCGGGTGAGATCCCGCAACGCAGTGACGTTGGGACTCGCTTGAAAGAACTACAGGCTTACGACCCTTTGATCGCTTCCTCCGCGGAACAGATCCTCAACACGCTGCCGCCCTCCTATCTTTCGTCCACATCTATCGAGGATGTTGCGGATGACGTTCGCCTTTTGATGCACCCGCCGGCACCGGGGGCGATAGCGACCCGGATCGACCCTGGGACAGAAGCCGGGCAAAGTGTGATCACGATCTGCTTCACCGACCGTCCGGGGACATTGGCCCGCACCGCAGGAGTTCTCACCCTGCATCGCATCTCGGTGTTGAGCGCTCAGGCGTATTCGACGAGTACCGGTATCGCACTCGAACGCTTCATCGTCGACAGCCCAGAGGTGGACTGGTCCGCGGTGGAGACCGATCTCGCCGCGGCTTACTCGGGACGTTTAGCCCTCGAGGCGCGGCTCGAGCGCAAGGCGATGGACTACAAGCCGAAGGATCCCATCACGGTCGATGTGCGGGTCCTTCAGGACGAATCCGATCACTCGACCGTCGTAGAGGTGAGGGCCGGTGATGCCCTCGGACTCCTGTACGCCCTTTGCTCGGCGATCAGCGAACTTGAATTGGACATCCACGTCGCCAAGATCGACACACTCGGAGAGCGGGTCGTGGACGTCTTCTACCTGCGTTCGCTGGAGGGAGGAAAGATCGATTCCATCCAAGGGACCGAGCTCGTGACGGCTATCCAGCACCGAGTAGACCGCCTGTTCGGTTAGCAGGCTCCTCATCGGGTAAACCTGGAGGATGGCAGCCACCCCAGCCACACAACAAACGATCGCCGGCCGCTACCTCCTTCAAGACTCGTTGGGAAAAGGAGGGATGGGTGTTGTCTGGCGCGCCAAGGACGATCTCTTGCAGAGGTCTGTGCGCGATCAAGGAGATCCGTATCCCCACGACCGTCTCCGATCACGAGCGGGCCGTGATCGAAGAACGTGCCATACGTGAAGCACGCGCCGCGGCCAGCATCAATCACCCGAATGCTGTCGGAGTCTTCGATGTCTTGAGTGACAAAGGCCGCATCTTCATCGTGATGGAGCTGATCGACGCCCCCACATTGGCTGAGGTTGTCGCGAGTGGGCCGCTCTCGCCTGAGCGTTCCGCCGAGATCGGATTGCAGATCCTCGATGCGTTGGAAGCCGCTCACGCGAGAGGCATCGTCCACCGTGACGTGAAACCAGCAAACGTGATGATCGACAAGAACGGCACCGTGAAGCTGGCCGACTTCGGGATCGCTTCGGTGAAGGGTGACCCCCGGCTAACGGCTTCAGGGATGATCCTGGGGTCACCGGCATACATGGCGCCCGAGCAGGCCGAAGAAGCCATAGCAACGAGCGCCTCGGACATATGGTCACTCGGGGCGACCTTGTACCTCGCCACTGAGGGTCGCGGCCCATTCGATAAGGGGCAGCCGATCCCAACGTTGACTGCTGTGATCTCAGAGGAGCCAAGCTTCACTCCTCGCAGCGGTTCGTTGCGGCCCGCCCTCGAGGCGTGCATGTCGAAGGATCCCCAGGACCGGCCCTCGACCGAAGAGCTGCGGAGCATGCTTCAAGCGGTCGCGCTGGGTCAGATGACGATCGAAACGGAACCGACATCGAGAGAGACGCCGGTGGAAGCGCCCCCGGTTCTCAAGGCTCGGCCGGAGCGAGCGACACCGAACGTATGGATCATCGGCGCTCTGATCCTCGCCGCCGTCGTCGGAGGGATCGCGATCGCGGCTCTCAACCGAGACACGAGCCCCCAGACACAAGACCGGGATAACAACACCACGCGATCCGGCGGTGGAGGACAAGCCGCACAAGATGCCGGATCGCTCCCGGAGGGTTGGACGGCTTACACGGATGAGACAACGGGTTATCAGATCGGGTATCCGGAGGGTTGGGAGATCGAGACCGGTAACGGAACCGGTCAAAGCGTCGATTTCGTGGACCCGACCACGGGTGCGTACATGAGGGTTGACTGGACGGCCACGCCGGGCGACTCCCCTCAAGCTGCCTGGGAGTCCTACGAGCCGAACTTCGACGCCGGGCACGACAACTATTCGCGCATCAGCATGGACCCAACCACGTTCCAGGACTACGAGGCGTCCCACTGGGAATACACCTGGGGCGATGGACTCCACGCTGTGAACCTCGGATTCGTCACCGGCGACTACGGCTTCGCCCTCAACTATCAGGCGCCTGAGGACAGCTGGGACGACCTAATGGACACCTTCGAGACCTTCAAAGAGACCTTCGCGGCCCCCGAGTAGCAGATGAGCCTACGCATAACGCCTGACTGACGCCGCCCCCGATAATCCCTACCTTTTCCCAATAAGGGGGGGAGATAGGTAGCTTCCTAGCGAATGGGAAGAATCACCGTTTTCGCCCTCAAGTCCGGAACGTCATGTGTCGAGACAAAAAGCATCAAAACGGCGGTGAGGGAGCGGCAGATGAGGGGCAATCCGCGGCGGCTGGCAGTTGTCGCAGGAGTAGCGATGGTCATCGGTCTCGTTCCCGTCGCGCCTGCAAGTGCCAAGAACCACCAGTGCTGGGAGTACACGGGGGCCGAGAAGCGCTTCAAGAAGAAGATCAACGAGGAGCGCGAAGGGACCTCTGGCCTCGGGAAGCTCACGCTAGATCCCGAACTCTCGAAGGTCGCTCGTAAGCACACCAAAGAGATGCTTCAAGCGAATGAGAAGGACCCCGAGACGGGTTTGTTCCATAGCACCTCGGATCAATTCCACAGCCGGATCACCAACTGGACGCTCGTCGGCGAGAACGTCGGCTACGGAGGGAGCGTCGCATCTCTACACGAGGCGTTCATGAACTCTCCGGGACACGCCGCCAACGTCCTTCATGCCAGCTACACCCACGTGGGGGTCGGAGCACGTCGGGACGATAACGGGACCATGTGGGTAACGATCATCTTTTCGGGATCGAGCAACCCCGGCACCAGTCTCCAGATGCCGGACTGCTAGCCGTCCCACCTAACGAAAACCGAGTTGCTCTTCGCTGCAGCAAGCGAACGCGACGCCGAGTGCCACACCACAACTCGATAGGTCACGCCGGCTCGCTTCATCCGGAATCCACCCGAGAAGTCCCCCGCCGAAGCCCGTACCTCCTTGGTTCGCACGAGTTCCTCGGACGCGTCGGCGGCAACCCGGAAGATCTTCAGCGTGAGTTTGCTCGACACCTCGGGTTCGATCGCTCCCACGAATGTGACGGGTCCCGACTCATCGAAATGCTCAACGTCTTCCGCGTCCTTCCGGCCACCTTCAGCTCTGATCTCGAGAGTCGGTTTCAGCCTGACCATCCGACGACCGCTGGCCGACCCCCACGAACTCTCGTCACCTTCGAATGCAACTTCGTATCGAGTAGTTCGGTCTGGGACGTCGTCGTACGTGAACGTGCCCTCCGTTGTGGTCTGGAATCGCGTCAACTCCTGCCATGGATCGTTCCCCGTCTTGAAGTAGAGGATCACGGTCCGAAAGTCGAGAGCGACCCCGTCCCCACTCAACCTTCCCGAGAGCGAGACGTCCTCACCTTCATCGATCTTGCTCGCATCGACTACCAGAGATAGATGACTCGTCGAGCGACCGCCACCGATGGCTAGGGCCACATCGTTACGGAGATTCGGCAGATCCTTGTAGACGGTGGAGCCTGGGCATGCGGTCTGACCCGCGTCACGATGCCCCGCGATGTACGGGAGGGTCTCCGCGTTTCCGGTGGTGGGATTGTTGTAGGTGTGCGTTGCGAGTGGATCGAGGTTGTGGCGGTCGGCTTCCCACGCCAGCATCGAAACTAGCGCCGAGCGTGCGTCGGCCGTCAACGTCGCCTTCGTGAAGTCACCCATCATCGAGATACCCACGCTTCCAGAGTTGTACCCAGAAACGTGGGCACCGGCGACTGCGTTGCCCGAGCGATCCTCTGATGTGGGTGTTTCCCAGTCGGAGTAAGACCTGGTCCAACGACCTTCGAAGATCGTGCCATCGGGAGCGATCACGAAGTTGTACCCGATGTCGCACCAGCCGCGACTTTGAGTGTGATACGTGTAGATCGCTCGCATAGTGGCGGCGAAGTTCGTATCGGTGTTCGAACCGGCAGTGTGGTGCACGAACAGTTGCTGCACCGGAAAGAAATCTCGATCGCAGCCTCCGCTCGTCGACTTGAGGGACTCGTCGGCTCCCCACACGGCGCGCGACACGATGTATGGAGCACCCGGTTCGAGTTGAGTGCGCGATTCGATCGTCCTCGTGATCGGTGGGCCGTCCGCGGTATTCATGTAGAAGATCTCGACGTTTCCCGGATCCCTACGCCCCATCGGCCGCCACTCCAGGGCCTCCGCGTACCCGAGAGCTAGGACCCCGGTGGAATGCTCCCCACCTCGCTCGAGGTCGTGCGCTTCCCTCGCGATGCTCCACTCACCCGGCACTCCGGCGGCATCGATCGCTCGATAGCGGAAACGCACCCCGTCGGGGCCATTCCAGCTAAGGGCAACATGGGTGGCAGGGAAATCGAAGTGGAAGGTTCCTTGGGATAGCCCTCGCTGGGCACGGGACATGACCTCTGGCACCGTGACCGTGCGAGCGGTCACCGGAGTCGGCGGCAGGAGGGCCGCAAGCAGAACCAGGACGCAGGCCGACCACCCCCTCTTCATGCTCTCCATGGTAGGAGTCGTCGCCAGTTAAAGGGGAACCCCAACCCAACACTCCTATCGGAGTGTTATAAAGAACCCATGGACACACCGGTCGCCGAGGGCGCCCCCGGCCCCGATGCCCACGACAGCCCCCGGATCACCACGCAAGGCGACAAAAGTCTTCTGGTGGGCTCTGCGCTTCCTGATCGCCTTGTTCCTGTTCGTCGGAGCGCTCCAAGTGATGAAGACCGGAGCCAGCCTCCTTAGATTTCCTGAACAACGATGGGTTCCTGGTCCGCAACGCCGGCAGCACTCTGGGCCTCGGTTGGATAGGCGCGCTGTTTGTTCTCTCGGGTTCCCCGGTAGCAGCTTCCGCATACTAACGCTGGTCGCCGCCGGCTCTGTCAGCGAGATTGAAGGTTTCACGATGCTCACGGGCTCACGCCTCGGCGCCGCTTTCGTCGTGCTGCTCGTCGCGGTTCTGTACGCCTTGAGGGGCGGAGAAGGAAAGCGCATGGCCCCGGTCTCAACCGCTGTGATGGCACTCTCGACGACTGCCCTGATCTACATCCCCGGAGCGATCCTCGGGCTCGGGTTATTGAGATGGGGGCCGTACTCGGAGTTGAACCTTCACTTTCCGAACCAGTTCTCAGATCTGGTCGACGTGATCTATGGAGGCATCCTCGAAAGGATCGAGACGTGGCCGGCGGTGATCCTCTTCCTGTCCGGATTAGGGATATTGCTGATCAGTTTCAAGTTGATCGACTCGGTCGTGCCCGAGCTATCAGACGAGCAGATCGAAAGCTCGCGGCTCTCGTGGCTGAGGAAGAAGTGGCCGATGTTTGGGTTGGGATGCCTCGTGGCACTTATCGCCATGTCTGTATCCGTCGCCCTGACCGTGCTGGTCCCTCTCGTCGCGAAAGGCTATGTCAAACGCGAGGACATCCTTCCTTACATCATGGGCGCGAACATCACCACGCTCGGAGACACCCTCCTTGCAGCATTCCTCCTGAACTCGGGGGCCGCTGTGCGCATCGTGATGGCGAGGCATCGTCGGAACGACGCATCTTCAGCATCCTTCTTCTTGCGTTTCTGTATCCGCAGCTCAAGAGGGGAATCTGGAAGTTCCAGCGACAGGTGGTCAAGAGCAAGCCTCGTCTGGCGGGATTCACCGCTGCACTCTTCGTCGTCCCGATCCTCATCATTGTCGTGTCAGGATTGGCTGGATGAGCAAACAGGAGCAGGTCACTCTCAAGATTCCGAGACCCCTCTATGACCAACTCAAACAGGTCATCGATGGGTCGGGCTTCCACTCCGTCACGGAGTTCGCCGTGTACGTGTTGCGTGACCTCGTCTCTCATCACGGAAAGATCGCCGCGATCGCACCCTCGGATCCCGTCGCCGCCCAGGGGGATATCGACCCGCTGAACGCCGAAGAGATCGAGGCGATCCGCAAACGCCTCAGCTCGCTGGGCTACCTCTAAGTCCAGGTCCACTCGGGCAGCTGTGGCGCCACCCAGATTTCCCCAAATGCCATTATCTGGACATAAGCCTTCTTTCGGCTACACTCTCGGCCTGCCATGGGGGACAACAACATCGCGGGACATCTGGTCGAGATAGACAACGTCAGTAAGAGCTTCGGTGATAACACCGTGCTCAAGGACGTCAACCTGACCATCGACAAAGGCGAGGCGATCGTGGTCGCCGGGCCGTCGGGGTCGGGTAAGTCGACGATGCTTCGTTGCATCAACGCACTCGAGACGATCGACTCCGGCGACATCCGGTTCGAAGGACGCTCCGTACCCAATGCGGGGAAGCAGATCTTCGAGCTCCGATCCGAGATGGGGATGGTCTTCCAACAGTTCAACCTCTTCCCGCACAAGACCGTGCTCGAGAACATCACCCTCGGCCCCACCGAAGTGAAAGGGGTGCCCGAGAAAGAAGCGAAAGAACGTGCGCGCGAACTTCTGGAGCGCGTGGGTATCTCCGAGAAAGCCGAAGCACACCCGGCAGACCTATCGGGTGGTCAGCAGCAGCGTGTAGCGATCGCAAGAGCGCTTGCCATGGACCCCAAGCTGATGCTGTTCGACGAACCGACCTCGGCTCTCGACCCCGAGATGATCCGAGAAGTACTTGATGTGATGCGTGACTTGGCACGCGGTGGGATGACGATGATCGTCGTCACTCACGAGATGGGATTCGCACGAGAGGTTTGTGACCGCATCGTCTTCATCGATGACGGATCGATCGTGGAAGAAGCCCCGCCCGAGGAATTCTTCAACAATGCAAAGAGCGAGAGAGCTCGTGACTTCGTAGACAAGATCCTTCACCACTAACGCAAGGCGAGAACAAGGGCAGGTAGGTGAACCGCATCGCGGCGGTTCGGAAAGGAGACAAGTAATGCGAAACACCAACTGGAGGCTGATGGTGGCCTTCCTTGCAGTACTAGCGATACTCGGCGCGGCTTGTGGCGGCGACGATGAAGGCGGCGAGATCGGTGCCGATGTCGAGGTCGAGGAGTTCGACGCCGGAACCACGATGGGCGAGATCCAGGAAAAAGGCGAGATCGTCATCGGCGTCAAGTACGACGTACCTCCGTTCGGGTTCGAAGATCCCGAGTCGGGCGACGTTCAGGGTTTCGACGTTGACCTCGGCAAGTACATCGCAGCGAAGCTCGGCGTCGATCCGGTCTTCAAGGAAGCGATCTCGGACAACCGCATCCCGTTCCTTCAGGACGGCACGGTTGACCTGATCCTTTCGACGATGACCATCACGACGGACCGTGACGCCGAGATCGACTTCTCGCGTCCGTACTTCATCGCTCAGGGCCGCATCCTTGTTCCTGAGGACAGCGACATCGCCGGCATCGACGACCTGGCGGGCAACACGGTGTGCACGGCTCTCGGTTCCACCTACGAGGCCACGCTGGCCGAGCAGGCGCCGGAGGCCGAGATCCGTACCGTAGAGGCCTACAGCGACTGCCTGGCCTTGCTGCAGAACGGTCAGGTGGATGCCATCTCGACCGACAACGTGATCCTCACAGGCATGATCATCCAGGCAGGCGAGGACTTCCCGATGAAGCTCGTCGGCGACCCGCTGACCACGGAGCCTTACGGCGCCGGCCACATGGATGAGGACACGGAGTTCGGAACGTTCCTGAGCGACACCATCGAAGAAGCTTTCGATGACGGTACCTGGGACCAGATCTACGACACGTGGGTCGGCGAGTACGTTGAGGGCGATCCGGATCACCCCTCGAACTACTCACTGGACGACGCGTACGAGCTGTTCCCCTGCTCGGAGACTTGCTAGTCGGGTTCTGAGGAACTCAAGGGACTCGGATGGGTGATCTGTGGAGCGTTCTAGAGAACAACTTCTCCGATTACTCATCAGGGTTCCTGATGACGTGCCGCCTGGTGGCGGTGTCGTTTCTGATCGCGATGGGCGTCGGCGTTCTCGTCGGCGCCCTTCGCGCGTATCCCAACAAGTGGGCCAACCGCTTGGGTCTTGTATACGTTGAGACCTTCAGGAACATCCCGCTTCTCGTTCTGATCTACATCGTTTTCGACGGTCTCAACCGGAGCGGACTGAACATCAATGCATTCACCGCTGGGGTTCTCTGTCTAGGTCTCTACACGGCGGCGTACATCGCGGAAGCCGTCCGATCTGGTGTCTTCACGGTTGGCAAGGGCCAGGTCGAAGCCGCGCTCTCTCTCGGATTCACTCAACGTGATGCGATGACCAAGATCGTGCTTCCTCAGGCGATTCGAACCGTCATCCCACCGATCGGCAACCTCATCATCGCGATGATCAAGAACTCGGCGATCCTCGGCGGATCGCTGCTTGCGCTAAACGACCTCTTGCTACGCACGCGACAGATCTACAACAACAACTTCAAGATCGAGACGCTGATCTGGTCCACCGTCGGTTATCTGATCCTCACGATCGCCGCAACCATCGCCGTTCGTCGACTTGAGACCAAGTTGGTGATCAAGCGATGAGTTATTTCTTCGACCCCTCGAACTGGGAATGGTTCACGAAGACGAGCAACCTGACCTACCTACTCGAAGGCTTCCTGATCAACCTCCAGGTCGCCGTCCTGGCCATGGTCTTCTCGTTGATCTTCGGTCTCGCACTGGCGCTCGGTAGCCTCTCGAAGAACGGGTTGGTACGAGGCATCACTCGCATCTGGGTGGACATCTGGCGCAACCTTCCACTGCTCTACATCATGCTCGGACTGGCGATCGCGCTACCGAACATCCTGCCCGGCAACATCTTCACGGCATGGGAAGACATCGCTCCAGGTTTCTTGCCGTCCGCTTATCAAGAGGGCCGGATCGTTGCCGGCTTGATGGCACTGGTCCTCTACAACAGCGCCGTGATGGGCGAGATCATGCGGGCAGGCATCGTGTCGCTAGAACGAGGCCAAGGGGAAGCCGCAGCGGCATTGGGTCTCACCTACTGGAAGTCGATGCGTTTGATCATCCTCCCGCAGGGGTTGCGCAGGATGGTTCCGGCCACGGTCTCTCAGCTGATCACCCTGAACAAAGACACGACCTTGCTGTTCATCATCGGGATCCGCGAGGCGGTCCGTCACGGAAAAACGATCACGAACGCGAACCCCTTCACACCCGAGTTCGTGAAGGGTCCTCCGCTTCAGGTGTTCTTCGTGATCGGCGTTCTCTTCGTCATCGTGAACCTCTTGCTGTCACGACTCGCCGCTCGCTTGGAGATCAAGCAGCAGAAAGAAACGGGCACCAAGATCGAGGGTGTCACGGGGCTCGAAGAGCAGGTCGCCCCGGTAGCCACTTGAGCCCGAGCTTCGCCTAGTCTGGCCCCATGACCCCCAGGTTCCTGATATCCCTTGTCGCTGCCGTCGGTCTGGCGGCGGCCTGCGTTCCGGCCGAGAAGGAAGAGAACCTCGGTAAGCGGTGGGAAGAAACAACGGTCATGGGCGAACTCCAGCGAAGGGGGACCCTCCGGATGGCGATCTCGAGGGACGCGCCGACCAGGGTGGGTGGAGCACCCGGCGCCTACGACGAGTTCGTTCTCGAGTTCGCACGCTTTCTAGCCGACACACTCGGTGTCCAACTCGAAACGGTGGAGGTACCCATCTCACAACTGCAGACAGGTATCGACACTGGTGACATCGATATCGCCTTCCCGATAACACCGATCACCGAAGAATCGGTGCGAACACAAGCCTTCAGTGACCCACTATTCATCTCCCATCAGAGATTGCTGAGCCAGGAAGATTTCAATCTGGCGAGCAAAACTGTGTGCTCGCTTGCCGACCCGACGACTGGACTCGAATTCTCAGAGGACCCAACAATCGTCCTTCGTACCGAACGTGATCCTCAAGTCTGCGTGGGCAGCCTGCTGGACTTGGATGCCTCGGCGGTGACCGGACCGGAAATCGTTTTGATGGCGGTTCTAGAGATACTCGAACGCATTCCCTGTCCGGATAACGCGTACTGCTACTGGCTCTCGTATCAGATCGGAGGTGACCAACTAACTACCGGTGGACTCGGTGCCCAACTCAGGACGGGAGCACAGGCGTGGGTGGACTACGTCAACCTCGTCCTCGACAAGTGGATCGAGGACGGTGGATGGGCCGCCGCTTATGCAGAGAGCTTCGGTGAAGAGGCGGAACCGCCCGATCTCACCGTTGAGGAGGCCGCGGCTCTCTTTCCTTCGGACTAGTCACGGGATTCTGTGCGGGATTGACCCCCTCACAGGTGATGATTCTTACAAAGAATCGTTAGGTGTAGATGGTGCCGGGGTTGCGTTTCGATTCGAAAACCTGCTGAACGTAGATGGCGCCGCCCACGCGTTTCACGCCGACTCCGATGTGTCTCCAGCGGCCGAGGATGTTGTTCCGGTGAACGTCGGATCTCCAGAAGGCACCGAAGAGACTCCTGCAGCCGTTCCCCCGACCGGTGTTCTGTCCGAGACGCGTCCAGCGAGTTATCTCGCTCCCATAGTTGTTGTCGTGGCGCACCGCTCGGGCGCGCGCGATCTCTTTGGAGTGACGTCGGGCGACGATACCCAGGTCGCGATCACCTTGAAGCCGCGGCATGCCGTGACCTCTCCGCTTCATGTTGATCATGCGGATGAAACACCTCTCAACCGGCTTGAAGGTGAAGCTCTCAGACTCTGAGTCAAGCGATACAGCAGCACTTGCCGTTCCAACGCCGGCGATCATCGTTGCAAATGCCGCTAACCCGGCCCCCACGATGCCGACAGGACGTAGACGCGTCGTTCCCACGCCGAACCCCTCCCCTACGATCGATTTGCTTCCCGCGATACGTGCGTGTTGGTAACCGACCGGTACTGGCGCTGTCCAGCATCTGCGTCACGGCATGTACTTACGTGACTCCGCAGCGTCAGCTAGTGCAGGTAGGGGGCCTGAAACTTTTTCGATTCTTTTGGGCACAAGGCCTAAGAGGAAGATTTCACCTCTAGACACGCGCACGGGAAACCGATGATGCTATGCGCATGAACATGCCCGAATCCAACGGATCGCAGACGGTCCTGATCGTCGATGATGACGAAGAGATCCGTCATGTGCTTCGTTTGCTTTGCGAAACGGAAGGACTGGAGGTCGTCGGCGAGGCCGAGACCGGCGTGGAGGCCGTGCCACTTGCCCTCAGGCATCAGCCAGACTTCGTGATCCTCGACTACATGTTGCCTCGACTGGACGGCGAAGGCGCCGCCGAGATCCTCCGGGCAGTAGTCCCCGGGACGAAGATCGTTGCCTTCTCCGCCATCCTGGACAGTCAGCCCGGATGGGCCGACGCCTATCTGAACAAGGAGCGCATCTCCGAACTGATGCCCCTCCTTCGCTCCTTCATCCGGTAACCGACACTTCGACGAAACCAACCCTGCTTCGGTTTTGGTTATCCTGCCGCCATGGCTAAGGACTCTTCTTTCGACGTCGTTTCCGAGATCGATCTTCAGGAGCTACGCAACGCCGTCGATCAGGCACAGCGTGAGATCGCTACGCGTTTCGATTTCAAGGACACAGGTTCGGGCATCGATCTGAGTCAGCAGGGCGAAGATGTCTCGATCACCATCAAGTCCAACACCGAGCAGAAGGTGAAGGACGTGGTTCGGGTCCTCGAAGAGAAGCTCGTGAAGCGCAAGATCGCTCTGAAGGCTTTGCTGAAGGGAAACATCGAGCCAGCCGCAGGAGGCACCGCCCGCCAGAACATCAGCATCAATCAAGGGATCTCCTCCGACAAGGCGCGCGAGATCGTCAAGTACATCAAGGACAGCAAGGTCAAGGCGCAATCAGCTATCCAGGGCGACCAGGTGCGGATCTCCGCCAAGAGCAAAGACGTCCTTCAAGACATCATCCAGTCCTTGAAAGAACACGACTTCGGGATCCCGCTTCAGTTCACCAATTACCGCTAACTCCTAGTAAAGGAGTTCTTCGAGTTCGGCGATCGTCTCGTGTGGGGTGCGATGCAACACCGTCGTCATCCCTACTTCCTGGGCCGCCTTTAGATGGCCCGGGTGATCGTCGACGAAGATGCAACGTTGAGGGTCTGCTTTCAGTTGGTGAACCGTGAAGTCGTAGATCTCGCGATCGGGCTTCCTCATGCCCACCTCGCCCGAGATAACGACAACGTCGAACATCTCTGGAAAACGTTCTGTCGGATACAGACCCAAGCCCCAGGAGTTCGACAGCAACGCAGTCTTGTATCCCTCTCCGCGCGCCCGAATGACTGCCTCAAACATGGACTCCTCTGGAGTTAGGCCGGCGAAGATCTTTCCGACGAGCCCGACGGGGTCGACGTCCTTTCCCGTCTCTTCCTTTAGCCGCAACGCGAACTCGGCGGCGAACTCATCCTCGGGGATCGCGCCGGTCTCAAAGCCAACGACGAGTTCGTCCTCGTGCCCGGAATACGCGCGCAGAGCCACGCGCACGAGATCCTGGAGTTCGATCCCTAGCTCGTGTGCGAATACGAGCATCGCCTCATGCATCGGCGAGGTAAGGACTCCCCCGAAGTCGACAATCAGTGCGTCGAATCGATCGTTCATGCGACACCCTTCGTCTCGTGAGCAAGGTCTAGGGCTATCCGAGCCAGCTCGGGTACTCCTTGCTCCATCCGAGCGAAGAATGGATCATCCGTCATGCCGGCGAGATGACGGGCGTATGAACCTTCCAGCAATATCGCCAGCTTCCATATCGCCAGCACCTGATACCAGGGCAGATGGGCCACCTCGACCCCGGTAGCCGAGGCGTACCTATCGATCAGCTCGGCCCTCGAACGGAAACCGGGAAGTTCCGTCACGCGGGTCGTCTCGGCGAAAACGTTCCCTGTGTCATCACCGGGCTCCCGCCAGAAAGAGATCATCCACCCGAGATCGGCCAAGGGGTCGCCGATCGTAGACATCTCCCAGTCGAGGATCGCCGCCAAGCTCTTATCGGGGCCGAACAGAACGTTGTCGAGCTTGTAGTCCCCGTGAACGAGAGTCGATCGCTCCGACGATGGGAGGTTCGTGGCCAGCCACTCACCAACCGCCACCAGATCCGGGAGGGGACGGGTGTGGGGAAGCGTCAACTCCATCTGGCCAGTCCACCGTTTCAACTGGCGAGCGAGGTAGCCGGTCGGCCTCCCGAAGTCCTCTAACCCCACCGAGGAAGGTTCAACCGAATGAAGCTCGACCAAGGCATCCACTAGCTCGTCGCCCAACCCGGCTCGATCGCCCTCGGCGAAAACGTCCGGAAGTGAATCTCTGATGACATACCCGTCGACCTTCTCCATGACGTAGAAGGGCGCCCCGATGATGCTCTCGTCGTCGGTGGCGCAGAAGGTTCTTGGAACCCGGACGGAAGTCTCTTGCAGAGCGGAGATGACCCGATACTCGCGGCCCACGTCATGCGCGGACGGAAGAAACGCACCGAGGGGCGGCCGGCGCAAGACGTACTCGCGCCCGTCTCTGTAGATGAAGAAAGTCTCGTTGGAGTGGCCGGCTTGATGACGTTCTATCTCGAGTGAGCCTTCGCCGGGCAGTTGGTCGTCTAGGAAGGCTGTGAGATTGTCGACGTCGATCAGAGTGTGGATCGGAGCCGTCAAGCGAGCCCTCCGGTTGCCGACTTAGTTGTTCCGGACGCCATCGCTGCCTTCAGTACGTTCCGAGCGATCACCATCCGATGCACTTCGCTCGGGCCGTCGTAGATCCGAGCGGCGCGGGCATCGCGGAAGAACCTCTCGATGGGAAGGTCACCTGAATAGCCGAGTGCGCCATGGATCTGCAGTGCTCGATCGACTATCGAGTTCAATATCTCGGAGATGAACACCTTGTTCATCGCGACCTCTTGCCGGTATTCCTTGCCGTTCTCGATCAAGTAGGCGGCGTGGAGCACCATCAGTCGGCTTGCGTAGAGCTCGATCGCGGAATCCGCCAACCAGTTCTGAACGGTTTGGCGCCGTGCGAGCGGCTCGCCGAACGTCTCGCGCGTAAGCGCTCTCTCAGCAGCTAGATCGAGAGACCTCTGCGCGACTCCGATCCAACGCATCGCGTGGGCCAGCCTCGCCGGGCCGAGTCGTACCTGAGCGAGTTTGTAACCCTCACCCAGTTCGCCCAACACGGCATCGGCTGGGATGCGGCAGTCCTCGATCTTGACCTCGCAATGGCCACCAGGTGTGTGAGTCCCCATCACTGGGATCTCACGCAGCACCTGCCAGCCGGGGTTATCGGAATCGACGAGGAAGAGGGTGTAGGCACTTCGCTCCTCGCTGTCCGGGTCACTCTTAGCGACGACGATCGCGAACGCGGCCCCCTCGGCGCCGGTGATGAACCATTTCTCGCCATTAAGAACCCACTCATCTCCGTCGCGCACTGCCGTGGTCTTGAGACCCATCGGATCGGAACCCGCGGCTTGTTCGGTCATCGCGAAACAGGACCTGACCTTGCCTTCGGCGAGAGGCCGGAGGTAGCGCTCTGCCTGTTCGGGGGTGGCAGCGTGTAGGAGAAGGTGCATGTTGCCCTCGTCGGGCGCCTGACAGTTGAGCGCCAAGCTCGCCAAGCCCGAGACTCCGCACTCCTGCGAAACGATCGCCATCCCGAGGGGGCCGAGGCCGAGGCCCTCCCACTCTGCTGGGAGGTGTGGGTTGTAGAGCCCCGCTGCTCGGGCCTCGATCCGAAGCTTCTCGACCACCGGGGCCAGTGAGTCTCCCTCGACCTCTACGTCCGATCCGAGATCCTTCTCGACCGGCAGGACGACGTCCCGAACGAATTCCGCCACCCTGCTCTGGATCTCTTTGACGTCGTCGGGGAGTTCGAAATCGATCACATTGCCTCCAAAGGTCGCGCCGGACGAACCGAAGCCTACTGTTAGGTTCGGCCGGGATGACGCCCGCGCGACGGACCCGTGCCATCGGCCTTACTGCCCTCGTGGCCGGAGCCTGCACACCTGAAGCAGCGAGCTCCGAGGGGGCCGCCGTAGCTGATCTGTACCGGTTCTTCCTCTACGTCGCTGCTGTCATCTTCGTGGTCGTAGCCGGTCTCATAGCCTGGAACATCGTCGCCTACCGCGACAAGGGCGAGCGAGACCTCCCACCCCAGATACACGCGAACGTTCCGCTTGAGATCCTCTGGTTCGCGATCCCCACCGTGATCGTCATCGTGTTGTTCATCGTCTCGGCGAACGTTACGGGCGATGTGAACGCGACCAACGACCCGACGGATCCGGAGGTCGTAACGATCGAAGTGACCGGCTTCCAATGGGGATGGCGATTCACCTACGAAGGTGGGGGCTCGGTGATCAGCCTGCCCGAAACCAAGCCCGACATCGTGGTTCCAGTAGACACACCGGTGACTTTCCTCTTGAACTCAGACGATGTCATCCATTCCTTCTACGTGCCGCGCTTCTTGATAAAGCGCGACGTGATCCCCGGTCGAACGAACAGGATCGATCTCGTGATCGAGGACGAGGGTAGCTACGGGGGCGTCTGTGCAGAGTTCTGCGGGCTCCTGCACGACAGCATGGATTTCACTATCGAAGCCGTGCCACGCGCCGAGTTCGATACGTGGCTCGATGAGCTTTCGGAAGGAGCGGGTCGATGAGTAGTTCGGCTCACCTCGAAGCACGTCGCTATCCAGGTCTGCTCGATTGGTTAACGACGACCGACCACAAGAAGATCGGGCTCCTCTACATCATCTCCGCGTTCGGTTTCTTCCTCTTGTCCGGAGTTCTTGCACTCGTCATGCGGCTGGAGCTTGCACAACCCGGTCTCCAGTTGGTGGATCGTCAGGCCTTCAACCAGCTGTTCACGATGCATGGCACGGGGATGATGTTTTTCTTCGGGACCCCGATGGTGTTCGGCTTGGCCAACTACTTCGTGCCTCTGCAGATCGGAGCGCGCGACATGACGTTCCCTCGGTTGAATGCATTCTCGTTCTGGCTGTCGTTGACGGGAGCGGTCGTTGCCTTCGCCGGCTTTCTCACTGCGAGTGGGGCGGCGGCTTTCGGATGGACCGGGTACCCGCCCCTCTCATCGGAGACGTACTCGCCGGGTCCAGGTGGCGATCTGTGGATCATCGGTATCGCTTTGGCGGGACTCGCTGCGACCCTGGCCGCCGTAAACCTCATCGCCACGATCTTCGGACTGCGGGCGCCCGGGATGTCGATGTTCAAGATCCCGATCTTCGTGTGGAACATCCTCGTGACCTCCGGGTTGGTCCTGCTCACCTTCCCGGTCCTGACAGCGACCCTCGCGGCACTATTCATCGACAGGAACCTTGCCGGGAACTTCTTCGAGCCCACGGGCGGAGGGGATCCGGTGCTGTTCCAACATCTCTTCTGGTTCTTCGGTCACCCCGAGGTCTACATCCTGATCTTGCCTTTCTTCGGTGTGATCTCCGAGATCATCCCTGTGTTCAGTCGCAAACCACTCTTCGGGTACCGAGGGTTCGTCTTCGCCACATTGTTGATCGCCGCGTACAGCTTCTCGGTGTGGGCTCACCACATGTTCACGACTGGCGTCGTGGACAACGCCTTCTTCAGCGCTACTTCGATGTTGATCGCGGTTCCCACGGGAGTGAAGTTCTTCAACTGGATCGCAACGATGTGGCGCGGGCACATCAAGTTCTCGACACCGATGCTGTTCGCCACAGGGTTCCTATTGATGTTCCTCATCGGAGGGATCACCGGCGTGTTCCTGGCCTCACCACCGATCGACTACGCGGTCCACGACACTTACTACGTTGTGGCGCACTTCCACTACACCCTTGTAGGCGGAAGTGTGTTCGCTATGTTCGCGGCCGCCTACTACTGGCTACCGAAGATGACCGGGCGGATGCTGGGTGAACGTCTCGGCAAGCTCCATTTCTGGTTGATGTTTGTTGGGTTCAATCTCACGTTCTTCCCACAGCATCAGTTGGGACTCGACGGTATGCAGCGACGGATCCCCGACTATGCCGAGTCCACGGGGTACTCCGACCTGAATCTCCTGAGCACGGTCGGCGCGGTGATCCTCGCGTTGGGTATCGCAGCGTTCGTGGTAAATCTTGTTGTCTCCATGCGCAAGGATGCGCCGGCAGGGAACGATCCTTGGGAGGGCAACACCTTGGAGTGGGCAACGACTTCTCCCCCTCCGCACCACAACTTCGACTCGCTGCCCCCGGTCCACTCCGAACGCCCAGTGTTCGATGCTCGTCACGGTCGCGCCTCTTCGGAGCGAAGCGATGAGTGAAGAGGTCCGGTTCTTCCTTCGAATAGCGCTCTACACGTTCCTGATCGCGACCATCTACTGGTTCGTCAGCTACGAGCACGCCGGAACGACTCTCCTCGTCTTCCTCGGCGCGGCTGCGGTGTTCTTCGCAAGTTTCGTGTTGCTCAAAAGCGAACGGAAAGAAGTGAAAGGGGGCCGCGGCCCCCTCGGCTTCCTCAAGCGAACCCTGGGATTCGACGAACCGGACGACGCGCAAGGCCCGCTGGCCACGGAAGAAGAGGCGGTCGATGCCACGATCTGGCCCCTCGGCGCGGCCCTGGGCGCCACGCTGGTAGCTCTAGGTCTCGTGTTCGGCCCCTGGCTATGGATCCCCGGCCTCGGCCTAACGATCGCCTCCGCCACCGCCTGGCTAACCGATTCTGCGTAGGAATTGAGTCGCTCTACAGCCCTTTCACGACAAGGATTACGCTTCCGAAAACGGATGCCCACAGACCGAGCAGGGATGCTCCATCAGTTGCAGCCTCCTTGGGAAATGACTCAGGAGTTGCCCCAACCAATGGGAATCTGTGTTCTGAAAAGGTCGTATAGCAACCTAATTCTTACGCAGAATCTGGTGGGAGGTTCTTAGGTCGGAGGCTATGCGGTGGGCTAGCCAGCCTCCCAGGGCCGGGATAACGAAGATCGCGATGCGCAACACGTTCGTTATCTGCTGAACGGAAGCGTCGAAGGCGATCGCGAGAACATCGTTGCCGCCGGCCACGGTTAACAGAACGAAGAAAAGAAGTCCGGCGGTGCCGATGCCGACGCGGACCGGCATGTCCGAGGGGTCGTCGAGGAGATGGTGTTCGTCACGGTCGCCAGTAACTCGAGACTCGATCCACGGCCACATCGCCATCACACCGAAGGCGATCCCGGGCAGAACGATGCCGGGGATGAAGGGTGAGGGGATCGTCAGTCCGAAGATGTGGATGTCGAACGGAGGGAAGAGACGAAGCGCACCCTCGAGCCAACCGATGTACCAGTCAGGTTGTGCCGGGGCACTGACTGCGGTGGCATCGAACGGACCGTAGTCCCACACGGGGTTGATCTGGATGAGCCCCCCCATGAAGGCGACCACCGACGCGGTCAGTGCCATCAGCCCCAGAGACTTCAAAGTTTGATGGGGCCAGAACGGTTTACCGACAACGTTGCGCTCGGTTCGGCCCGGCCCCCGGAACTGCGCGTGCTTCTGGCGCCAAAGGATCGCCAGGTGCGCGGTGATTAGACCGATGATCATGGCCGGGATCAACATCACGTGCATGACGAACAAGCGAGAGATGATCCCTTCGGTTGGGAACTCACCACCGAAGGCGAGGAAAGCCAGATAGGGGCCGAGCAGAGGTATCGAGATCAGTACCGAGTAGGCGATACGCAGGCCCGTCCCAGAGAGAAGATCGTCGGGCAGCGAGTAACCGGTGAAGCCGGCACCGAGAGCCAGGAGCAGCAGTCCTATCCCGACGAGCCAGTTGATCTCACGCGGCCTTCGGAAAGCGCCGGTGAAGAACACCCTCATCATGTGAACCACGATCGAGCCGACGAAGATCAGCGCGGCCCAGTGATGGATCTGGCGCATGGCCAACCCAGAGCGCACCTCGAAGGAGATCCGCATCACGGAGGCATAAGCAGCAGACACTTCCTGGCCGATGAGCGGTTCGTACGGCCCCTCGTAGATGACCGCTTGAGCATCCGGCCGGTAGAAGAGCGTCAGGAAGACACCCGTAGCCAGAAGGATCACGAAACTGAACAACGCGATCTCCCCCAACAGGAAGGACCAGTGATCCGGAAAGATCTTCTTGAGGTTCTTACGGATCCAGTGGGCCGCACCCACGCGCTGATCGAGCCACTTGATCATTAAGACCCGCTCTCTAGGTTCCAGAAACCGGGGCCCACCGGTTCGGGGAAATCGTCGAGCGCGATCAGGTACCCGTCGTCATCGAGACCCAGGGGCAGCTGCGGAAGGGGCCGGTCCGCAGGCCCGAACGTCACCGCGGCCCCCCTCAGGACATCGAACGTCGACTGATGGCAAGGACAGAGCAACTCGTTGGACTCGGCCCGGTACAAACCCACGGGACAGCCGGCATGAGTGCAGATCTTCGAGTAGCCGATGCAGCCGTCTGCAACCCACTCAGCTCTGTCCTCGGGTAGTTCCAACATCGCCGGGTCGACCTTGATCAGCAGCGTCTGCGCGTCGGCGGAGCCGACGTGACCTTCCGGAAAGACGGTTGCGATGCTGTCGGATACGAGATCTTCCGGCCGCAGCGGATTCCCATCGCCATCCACGACACGGGCGCCCGCCGTCCACGCTGTTGCGAAGAGGCTTTGCCCCGGCCGGGGTCCCAGCGAGAGTGCGGGGATCGCCAGCGCGCCGGCGAGCGTTCCGCCGGCCCCCACGAGCATCCGCACCAGAGCACGTCTCCTGGTCAGGATGGACGGGTCTAGCTGCTCTTCGGCGACATCAACGTCTTCCGCCGACGACGCCAACACATCGCGTTCCTCGACACCTTTCTCATCGGGCAGCAGTTTGACGGCCCACACACTCAATCCAACTCCAAGGCCGCCGAGCGCCGCGCCCAGTAGTGCGCCTTCGGCTTGTGTTTGGCCGCCGAGTACATAAGTAACGACGAGGCCCAGTGACGCGACCACCGTGACGGCGAAGGACACGACGACGATCCGTTCAGCTTTCATCGCGCTCATCCTTCGAACCCAAGACGAAGCAGATCGCCACTAGAGCCAGGACGCCAGCCCAACCGACGAAGCCTTCGGGGACGGGACCAACCCCACCGATGTCCGCGCCGCCTGGTGGCCGTTGCTCCTGAAGATAGGTGACGAAGGCCACCACGTCCTCGATCTCGGCGGCCGACAGCGCGGTGAACACTGGCATCTCTCCCGGTCCCGTCAACATCGCTTCCGCGATCTCAACCGGCTCTGCCTCGAAGAGGTTGGGCGCTATCGCGCCGGGTCCCACTGCTCCCCCATTCGCGGTGGCGCCGTGACATGGCGCGCAGTTCGAAGTGAAAACTGATTGGCCGGATGACACATCTGCGTCGACGAGATCCAGGTGTGGGATCCCCGGTCCGTCGATGAGCGTTGCGAGATAGTCGATCAGCGAAGCGATCTCCTCATCGGTGAACGCAGGGGGCTTTCGAACGGTCTGCGCGTCGGGATCGGCGAGAGGCATACGACCGGTCCGGAGTTGGAAGTCGACGGCTGCGAGCCCAGAGCCGAGAAGCGAGGGACCTCGATCGGTCCCCGCCGCATCGACGCCGTGGCAAGAGGCGCAGGACTCGATGAACAACTCGTCGCCTGGAGGTGGATCGGCTGCCGGTTCGACCTGCGCCTCGGCGGCGACGGGCAGCAACGCGAGGCTCACGAATGACATCGTCACCACGGCTCGCCGGATCACTTCATCACCATATTCCGAGTAGCCGGATCGCCCGTTAGTATCACCATCGAACTTCTCAAAGGCCTACCGAACGGAGGACACGTGGCGGACGAAGTCAGGGCTTACATCCTGATCCAGACAGCCGTTAACGCAGGCCACGTCGCCAAAGAGATACGCAGTATCGAAGGCGTGGAGGCTGCGGACGATGTCTCCGGGCCCTACGACGTGATCGTCACCACCTCAGCCGCCGATATGGACGCGCTTGGGCGGATGGTCGTCGCGAAGATCCAAGCAGTAGATGGCATCACGCGCACGTTGACCTGCCCAGTCGTCAACTTCTAGCGCCCGCTACCCGCTGTCCCCATAACTAAACGTAGTTACCCAACTACGTTTCGGTTTCGACTGCGCGGCGGCGTGGGAATCATCTCTCTAGCAAGCGCCACACCCCGACCAGTATTGGAGGGATGGAGATGGGTATCATCTGGACCGTACTTGCAGTCATCGGACTGATCGTCGTCCTTCAGATGCTTTTCTAGAAGACGACTGAACGCAGGATCTTCAAGGGCCCCGAGTGGGGCCCTTTTCATTGCTCGAGAACGAAGAATGCGAACGCGTCGGGTTGATTAGGCATCACGACGAGGCCCTGCGCACCCGGTTCGCCTCCGACCTGGTTCGGAGCTGTGCACGCCACCGCTGACCAGAACCCATCGCACATCAACGACTCGAAGGTGATGGCAGGAGCCACAACGTCGATCGTGACCGGATCGGACTCGTCACAGCGCGGAGCAAGCACATCGCCGGAGAATGGATCCGAGCAGACCTCTGCCCGCACCGAGACCTGACTGACGGCTGACGTGAGGCCCAGATCCGTGGCGTCCACAACCACCCCCAAAGCGTGCGTCAAGTACGGGGCATAGTCACCGGCGTAGACCACCGAGCAGTCCCGCTGACCCTCCTCGAGGTCGGCCAGACACCACGTTGCGATGTCACCGACATCCTTGGTCACCATGAAGTCCGCTTGCAACTCCTCGTCCACGTAGTTCCCGTCGGCACCGACGTCCAGATAGAACCGCACGGTGGCTGACTCGATTGTCTCGTTCGAACGCTCGGTTATCGCAACGAACTCGAGGGGTTCTCTAAGGTTGTCTTGACCTTTGACGAAGGTTCGCCAGGTCAACCCGCTGTACAGATCTTCTTCGGATGGAAGACCCTCGGGACCATCTCCGATCGTTGTTCCCACGAAAGAGCGTGCCCCCACGGCCACGATGTCTGCTTCGCCGAAAGTGTTGTCTCCCACTAGGTCGGTGGTCGCGACCTGATAAAGATCCGCGTAAGGGATGCCTGCCGAGGATGTGACATCGAGCGTCAGCGTCCCCATGCCGGTCGCCGGATCGATCAAGACCGAATCGGGGGCCGCGATCCGCGAGACCGGGTTCGGGACGGTGTGCCATACGACCCGGGCGGTCTCGTGTCGCGACGCATTCCTTATCTTGACTCCGCCCCAACTCTGCAAAAGTTGCGCGTACCAACGCCGTGCTTGGTCTGCCTCCCCGATCAGGTTGCCTTCAAGGCGAAGTTTCACCCAGAACGTTCCCGACCCGCCGGACTCGACATCGAGCAACACCTCGTTCGAGAAGTTCACTCCGTCATCGGACAAGAGCACGGTTGCAAACCCGTCGTCGGGACCGAGAGCTTCGGGAGTGACTTTGACCTGCGAGGCAGCATCCCCGAGATCCGTGACTCTTACCTCCATCGATTCCGTCTCGCTCGTTCCTGTCAGGTCTGTCACCCCGAATGAGAGTGATGGCGGGTCCACGAAGAACGACGCCGATGCCGCAGCAGCAAGATCGACTCGTCCGGCCCCCTCGAGGCTGGCATCGGGACTTGACCCCTCCGGTCCGCCCAGATGATGAACCGCCCCATTCATCATCAGTGCCTTGATCTGCGCGGGAGGGCTCCCCGGGAACCGTTGAAGCAACAGAGCCGCTGCTCCCGAGACGTGGGGTGTAGCCATAGAGGTTCCCGACAACGACGTTCCACCGTCTCCGCTGCCCACACGGGCTGACACGATGGATACCCCCGGGGTCGTCAGATCGGGCTTGAGCGCTGAGGTGTACCTGGCCGGGCCCTGAGAGGAGAATCCTGCGATCGTGTCCTGCGGGACCGTGGATGCGGCCACTGCGACCACGCCGGGAGCCGTAGCGGGAGCCCCCACCCTGTAGGCCAAGCCCCCCGTGGCCTCTCCCCCAGAGTTGCCGGCTGCCGCGACGAACACCGTTCCGGCGTCCACCACCGCTTGGGCAGCGATCGACTCGATGGAGTCTTCGGTTCCGAAGTTCACTCCACCTGAGAATGACAACACGTCCGCCCTATCGCTCGTGTCCCCATCGCCATCCGGATCCACTGCACGTTCGTACGCGGCAACGAGCACATCCGACGTCGACGATCCTGACGGCCCCCACACCTTGTAAGCGAGGATCTTCGAGCGTGGAGCAACGCCGCGGCCGACCGAGCCCGGCACGCTTTTCCCGCAACACGTACCTGCAACATGTGTCCCATGACCTTCGATATCTAAAGGATCGTCGTCGGGTACAGGCGCGTCGTTCCCCGGGTCCTTGTCGAGGGGGTCGTAGTCATCACCGACGAAGTCATAGCCTCCGACGACCCTCTTCGTGGGGAAGGTTCCGGGTTCGATGATGTCGGGGTCGTTGCGACGGTACGCCCTGCGAGTGCCCTTCCCGTTGAAGCTCGCGTGCGTGTAGTCCACGCCCGTATCGACAACCGCGACGGTGACGCCTTTGCCGGTCAAGCCGAACCTCTTACGGACAACATCTGCTCCGATGAACGGAACGCTGTCGCTGTTGAACCGCCTGACGATCGAAACGGGAACGACACGATCCACTCCGGGGGCTCGCTGCAAGGCTCCGGCGGCAGCCACGGACAGATCTGCCGAAAAAGCGTTGATGAGCGTGGAGTAGCGGTAATGGATGTCACCGCCCAGGCTCACCGCTCGCTGCAGAACCGGTAGCTGATCGGCAGCAACAGCAGAACGGCTGCGAAGGAGCTGCGGAGAACTCTTCATAAGAACGAAGTAGCGGGCTCTCTCTTTTGTGGATCCTGACACTGATCCAGTTGCGATCACGGGAGGAGCCGAGGTCATCATCGTGACGACCGCGGCGAGCATCGCAACGACGGCCAGCGCGCCTCGCCGCCTCATGTACTAACGCGTCCGATGCGAGGGCCGGGTATGACCTCATTCATCGCACCCGACCGGAAACCTTGAAGATCGAGCGAGACGTACGAGTAACCGAGAGTCTTCAGGCCCTCTGTGATCTGGGGGCCGAGGGCCGCGGCCCTCCCGATGTCTTGGATCGGCACTTCCACCCGCGCGAGGTCGCCATGGTCTCTCACGCGGAAGACCTCGAACCCCAGGGATGCGATGAACTCTTCCGCTCGATCGACGCGTCGCAAGCCCTCCGGCGTTACCCGGACCCCGTAGGCGAACCTCGAAGCGAGACACGGTGACGAAGGTTTGGTCGCCGTTGGAAGGCCAAGATCCCCCGAGAGGCCACGGATCTCGGTCTTGGTCAAACCAGCGACCACCAGTGGCGCCAGGATCCCGTTCTCATCAGCGGCCCTCAGCCCAGGCCGGTGGTCGCCGAGATCATCGACATTGGTTCCGACCACGATCTCGGCCCCCAACTCGCTCGCGATAGGTCTGAGGGTCTCGAAAAGCTCTGTCTTGCACCAATAACAACGATCGGGATCGTTCTTCGAGTACTCCTCGCGACCCACCTCGTGCGTCCTTATAGTTGTGTGATTCCATCCTCGGTCTACTGCCAACTCACGGGCTCTGGAAAGCTCGCTTCGAGCCAGGGAGGGAGACACGGCTGTAACCGCAAGGGAGTCGTTGCCCAAGGCGTCGTGCGCAACGGCTGCGAGGAAGGCAGAATCGACGCCGCCGGAATAGGCAACGACGACTCGACCAAGATCAGAAAGCAGATCGGAGACCGCACGATGCTTCTGAGAAGTGGCGCTCTGCATCACCCCATACTCGCAGGCATGGAGATTTGATGGGCCCGTTCGCCCAATCCACGCTCGACGAGTTCACCCAAGAGGCCATCCTCATCGTGGCGGCCGTGCTTCTCATCGCCGTCTCCGTGGGATGGATCGTGATGTCTCGCCTGATCACCAAGGAGATCCGCAAGCAAGCCCTGCGAAGGATGCGAGCCACGGCCCCCCGGCGCAAGCCAGCCAAAGACAAAGACATCTGGTCCTACCCCCCCTAGCGATTCTTTGTAAGAATCATCACCTCACAGGGGGTCAATCCCGCACAGATTCGCGGTTATTCGATGTAGCCGAGGTCTTTTAGGTGTTCGGCTACTGCGGCTGCCTCGGCTTCCGAGTACTCGCCTCCTGCTTCGCGGTCGGTGACCCCTGCGCTGGTCGTAATCGGGTGAGTCTCTAAGAACTCCGAGGTGAAGGCGGTTTCGGCGGGCTTGCCGTCGAGCCCCTCTGGGATCGGTTGGCCCAGTAATGCGAGAGCTGTTGGGCAAACGTCGTAGAGGGAGAGCTCGTCAACGCGTCCGGTTGCGATGCTTGGGCCGGCCGCGGCGAAGATCCCGAGCGGACGGTGATCCGACGACCAGGCGACGTTCACCCCGGCGAGCGACGCGGGAGGTACGACGATGTCTCCTTCGGGCTCGCGGGCTGGTGCCACTCGGTACCCGGCCGACCACGAATCGCAGATCAGGTCGGGGGCCAGATGCGAGAACGGCCCGGAGTAGATCTCGTCGCGTTTGTGCACGTCGGCGAACACCGATTGCCCGGAAGTCGGATCCACGATCGCGCGCAGCCCGTCGGCGATCTCGTCCAGCAACGCGTCTGCTTCAGACTCAGGAACGATCCCTTGGGGTTCCCGCCCGGCCATGTTGAGCCACACGTCGGAATGGAACCCGAAGAACGCCTTCGTGGAGCCCCAATCGAACGAACCCAACTGGCCGGTGAGTTTCGCCCCCATAGCTTTACGCGCTAAGCCAGGTGCAAGCCTCCGGCCGAGCCGGCGCACCACCGGAGGCAGCGCCCATGCAGCGTCGGCGACCGCGGAGCCTTTGGACGTGCCGGGCATCGCATATCCGTTGCTCGTCAGCCAGGCTCCGACGTTGACATCAGCGTTCAGCGTTCCGGCTCCGTGATCGCTGACCACCATGAAGTCCGCGTCAGGGAAACCATCGATGAGTGCCGCCGTCGCGCTATCCATCGCTTCGTAAACGCGCTCGACCGCGTCGCTAAGTGGATGAGTAGTGCCCCGGAACTGCCAGAAGAAATGTTGAGCGCGGTCGACGTGCGGCCACACGATCTCAGCGCAATCCGCCCCGCTCTCTCTCAACGCCCATGGCAATGCCTCGGCTTGGGCCGCAAGTCCGCGCAGCAGGTCGTCGAGGAATCCCTCCAGACTGGAATGCGGAGCGCGATCGAGTAGATCGTCGAGTGCCCACTTGCGCTGAAGCGCGTCCTGGAACGACGCGGGTTCGGTGATCCGAGAACCGGGCGGCGCGCCATAGCCGGCCACCATGACTCCTTCGACCTCGGTCGCCGGGAAGGTCATCGGAACGTTCCAGACGAGATGCCTAACCCCGTCGGTCATCTCCCAGAGAGCCGGGGCCCGCCGGTCCCTAGATGAGAAGTAGCGACACTCGTAGGCACCCGGGGCTCGATACCACGAGCCGAAGATCCCGTGAGTACCTGGGTTCTGCCCGGTGAAGGCCGACGTCCACGCACAGTCGGTCATAGGCGGCCAAGTTGAACGCAAGGGGGCTCTCATGCCGCGCTCCATGAGACTGGCGAGCGCCGGAAGGCGACCTTCTGCGATGAGCGGGTCGATCAGGTCGAAGGTTGCGGAGTCCCAACCGACGATCAAAAGACGAGGAGCCATGCCGGAACTCTAAGGGGAAGGTGTCGGGCTGGGGGTTTCCGTTGGTGTTGGCGAAGGAGTGGTGATTGGGACGGGGACGGATACCGCTCCAGTGTCGGGCACGCGGTCGATACAGGTGCGCGGACATTGCCGGCCAACGATGAGTGTCTTTGCGATCCACCTATAGAAAAGACGTTCGACCGGGATATCCAGCTTGGCGAGAGGAACGCGGATGGTCATGCTGCTCTTGTTGGGTCGCCAGACCTTCAAGCCCGAGACCCGATAGTCATCTTTCTTGCGACGGTCGCGGAAAAGCTCACCTTGGAGGGACTCTCCGTTCGACCAGATGAGGGCGTAGTGATCGAACCGCTCGCTCCCGAACGTGTCGAGCATCACCAAGCCATAACCGTGGTCCCAGATGCGGGCCGCGGAAAAGGACTTGAAGGTTACGAATCGCCAGATGGGTTGCTCGGTGCCGGAGCTCTCGACCGAGCTGAGATCCATCAACCCCTTCGTGTCGTTAGCGTCGGGGAAGCTCTCGGCAACAGCCGACCAGGGCAGAGCTGTGATCGCGATGGCCGCCGCCGTCGCTGCGACAAGCTTCCTCAATCAGTCCCTTTCTTACCGGCTCTCAGAACCGAGATCATCAGCCAAGCAACGGCGGCTAGCCCCAAGACGGTGAGTGCAACGGGTACTGCGTCTTGACGGCCCGGGAGGGCGATCCCGCCCAAGGGCGCCACGTCATCGCCACGCAGCAGTATGACGGCACACAGCAGAGCGAGCAGTGCGGAGCGAGCTAGAACAACTCGATAGTCCCGCACCTTCACGTCCCCGAAACACCCACATGGAAGGCGGTCCCCCTCCAACGCGCGTAGCCGCATCACTGCGATAGAGAAAGCGGCGAGCAGCGCTAGAGCGAAAGCGGCGGCCACGAAAGTGCGTTGAAGGATCACCAGCAGGCTCACCGCGAGTTCAGCGGTAGGTACCAGCACACGAGCCGGTACTTCGAGTGCACCGATCCGGTATCGCGCTAAGAGCGATCGCCAAGTCGGGAAGCGAGCGAGCTTAGCGAGGGCAGACCAAGCGAACACACCCGCGAGTGCGATCGACGAGAACTGGACGAGACCGACGGGCATCTATGGATAGTAGTTGCCACTCCTGAGCTACTAGCGAGCGTCACGCTGGAAAAGAGAGGGCCGGGCGACGGGTATTTTGGTCGCCATGGATGGCTGGTGGTCGGTCTCGTACATCGTGCTGTGGGTGCTCGTCGTGCTTCTCATCGTCATCGTTATCGGTCTCGCCCGCCAGATCGGCACTCTCCACCTGCGGCTCGGCCCCCGTGGAGCCTTAGAGATGGACGCCGAAGGCCCCGAGCTCGGCGATCTGTTGCCCCCCCAGGAGACAGAGGCGGTTGACGGAACGAGCCACACCATCGGGGGGCCGGGGCAGCCGCAACTCCTGTTGTTCGTTTCCCCTGGTTGCGGTGTCTGCGAACAGGTATTGCCTTCGGTGTCGGTCGTGGCGAGGATCGGCGACCTCGCTCCTTTCGTTCTCACCGACGTCGATGCAGAAGAAACACGTCTTGTCTACGGAAGCAAGCGTCTCGACGCTCCGTTGATGCCGGCGTCTTCCTTCTTGATGGATCTGTCGATCCCGGGAACGCCCTACGTTGTCATCACCGACGCACGAGGGATCGTGGTCGCTAAAGGCACGGTGAACAATCTCGAACAGATGGAGGGACTAGTGAGCACCGCGCGCGATCGAGGCAAGGCTGTCACGAGTGCTTGAACCCGTAACCGAGAAGCTCTCAGTTGGACTGGCTTCACGCACGACGCGCCGTTCCTTCCTCGGTCGTTTGGGCGCCGGCGTTGTTGCACTTGTCGGTGGACCTTTCGTAGCAGCCGCTTTGAGGCCCGAGAGGGCCGAGGCGTACCACATCTGTGGTCACACCTACACGACCGATTCATGCCCTCACCCATTCAGTCCCCTTAGTCGCGTCGACAAGTTCGGGTATCCGATCCATCCGAAGTACGGCTACCCGGTCGACGACAAGGGCAACGTCTACTCCTCCAAAGAACAGAAGCGCAGCCTCATGTGCCAAGAGGTCGTGCGCAGGAAGTACCCGTACACAGGCAGGCCGCGTTACGGCGGTGGATGGAGCCGATGCTGTAACGGTCGCGTTCGGCGGATCGCAGACTGCTGTAGCTACTCCACGCGGAGGATCAACGGCGATGCGAGCGTCACGGGCTACTGCTACGGAGGAACGAGGGTCTTCTGCATTGGGTATCGAGACACGAACGTCCGCTGCTAGTGGAGTCGATGAACGCCGCGCTGGTGAGCGTGTTCGCGTTCGCGTCGTTCCTTGCTGGATGGTCGACTCTCTTCGGGCCCTGAGGGATGTCCATGATCGAAACGATCTCTCCCGTGGTTCACGGGGGTCGCAACCACAAGTACTTCTCGGCGATCGCGCTCCATAGCCTGGGGGCCACGCTCACGGCCGCGCTCCTCGGCTTCATCCTGGGAGGCGTCGGAGATCTAACCGGGGGGCCGTGGGGGGTAGCAGGGTTGAACGTGGCAGCAGCCGTCGCATCCCTTTACGCCTTTAGGGAACTCTTTCGGCTCCCGATCCCCCTTCCCGACCTCGATCGCCAGGTTCCAGAATGGTGGCGAACCTTCTACTCGAAAAACGTTGCGGCGTTCCTGTACGGCGCGGGACTCGGCGTCGGGTTCCTGACCTTCCTCTCGTTCGGAACCTTGGCCGCCGTCGCTGTCGCAGCCGTCATCGGTGCTGACCCGCTAACTGGGGCACTACTCCTGGCCCCCTTCGGGTTGGCCCGAGGCGTCTCCGTGCTCGTCGGCGCCTTCCGAGAGCCTTTGGATGTCCTGCATCGTCTGGAAGCGCCACGCGTCAGGACCCGAGCCCGGCTACTGAACGGGCTCGCCATGCTGGTCTGTGCCGTGGCCACGGTGGCCGTCGCCATATAGGACAAACCGCCTCCGGGTTAGCACTCGCGGCCCCCATTTGCTAAAGGAGGGGGTGGGCCGCTATCCTTAGCACTCGAAGTACCAGAGTGCTAATTCGCAGCGTTCGTAGGACTACTAGGAGGTATGGATGGCAAAGATCCTTTCTTTCAACGAGGAGGCCCGTCGGGCTCTCGAGCGGGGGATGAACCAGCTCGCCGACACGGTCAAAGTGACGCTTGGGCCACGCGGCCGCAACGTCGTCCTCGAGAAGAAGTGGGGCGCACCCACGATCACCAACGACGGTGTATCGATCGCCAAGGAGATCGAACTCGAGGATCCGCTCGAGAAGATCGGCGCCGAGCTCGTCAAGGAAGTAGCGAAGAAGACCGACGACGTTGCCGGTGACGGCACGACGACGGCCACCGTTCTCGCTCAGGCTCTCGTGCGCGAGGGTCTTCGCAACGTTGCTGCAGGCGCTAACCCGATCGCCCTGAAGAAGGGCATCGAGAAGGCAGTCAACGCGGTCGTCGAGCAGATCCGCTCCTCGTCGCGTGACGTCGAGACCCGTGACCAGATCGCATCGGTTGCATCGATCTCGGCGAACAACGACCCCGAGATCGGCGAAGTCATCGCCGAAGCGATGGACAAGGTCGGTAAGGACGGCGTGATCACCGTCGAAGAATCCAACACCTTCGGTCTCGAGCTTGAGCTCGTCGAGGGGATGCGCTTCGACAAGGGATACATCTCGCCATACTTCGTGACCGACGCCGAGCGCATGGAAGCGGTTCTCGAGGATCCCTACATCCTCATCGCCAACCAGAAGATCTCGGCCGTGAAGGACCTCCTTCCGATCCTCGAGAAGGTCATGCAGGCCGGCAAGTCGCTGCTGATCGTCGCCGAGGACCTCGAGGGCGAGGCTCTCGCGACCCTGGTCGTCAACAAGATCCGTGGCACGTTCAAGGCTGCTGCGGTGAAGGCTCCGGGCTTCGGTGACCGTCGCAAGGCAATGCTCGGCGACATCGCCGTGCTCGCCGGTGGTCAGGTCATCTCCGAGGAACTCGGTCTCAAGCTCGAGAGCGTGAGCCTCGACATGCTCGGCACCGCTCGCAAGGTCGTCATCACCAAGGACGACACGACGATCGTCGAGGGTGGCGGTTCGGCCGACGACATCACCGGCCGCGTCAACCAGATCAAAGCCGAGATCGAGCGCAGCGACTCCGACTACGACCGCGAGAAGCTGCAAGAGCGTCTCGCCAAGTTGTCGGGTGGCGTTGGCGTGATCAAGGTGGGGGCCGCGACCGAGGTCGAGCTCAAAGAGAAGAAGCACCGCATCGAAGACGCCGTCCAGACCACGAAGGCTGCGGTCGAGGAAGGCATCGTTGCCGGTGGTGGAGTCACGTTGCTGCAGGCCGGTGAGGCTCTCGAGAAGCTCGAGCTCACCGGTGATGAGGCAACCGGCGCCACGATCGTTCGCAAGGCCACCGAGGAGCCCCTCAAAGTGATCGCTCAGAACGCCGGCCTCGAAGGCGGCGTCGTGGTCGAGAAGGTTCGTACCCTCGGCCCGGGCGAAGGCTTGAACGCTGCGACCGGCGAGTACGTCGACCTGTTCAAGGCCGGCGTCGTCGACGCAGCCAAGGTGACTCGTTCGGCTCTGCAGAACGCAGCTTCGATCGCAGGTCTGTTCCTCACGACCGAAGCGATCGTTGCCGACAAGCCTGAGAAGGCCGGAGCCCCCGCCATGCCCGGCGGCGGCGACATGGACTTCTAGTTTCTACGTCGAAATAGTGTCGCTATACGACATTCCTTCGACAGGAAAAGTGATGGGCCCCCGGGAGACCGGGGGCCCTTCTCTTTGCTACGACACGGGTTCGGGTTCGTGGGTGGGTGGGGCTGAGTCGTCTGGTTCGGAGGGCACGGGGGCCGCGACGGAGGCTCCCGGGTCACTCTTGTACGGCGTGCCCATCCACGCCCGAATGGCGAAGACGACTGCCCCCGACAACACGGCGACTCCCATGTTCGTATCGAGAGCCGTCAGGCCGAACTGCTGGAGCACTATGGCGAGTCCGATGGAGAACAAAAGCCCACCGAAGAAACCGCCGACCGGTCGCCCCCGTACCCAGTTCGAAGTTCCGCTCTCCGGGCGGGGAACGACCGCCGCCCCGGCGAGAGTGATCAGCGAACTCATACCCATGAGCAGGATCACGATCAAGAAGAAGGCGAGAGCAAATGCATCGGCTTGGAACTCTTTCCTTAGGTCCTTGATCAGATCCACAAGGATGGTTCCAGGATTCTGCTGACGCTTGGGTCGCCGTCCCCTTGCTACGAGGGCGGCTCCAGCTGCTGCGAAGCCCGCACCGGCATAGACAGCCGGTTTGGTCAGTGGGTTGCCATCCAGTTCGATGTAGCCGCTTCCGCTGCACGACCATCCGTCGGGGCTTCCAGTCGCCTTGCCTGACACTTTGTAGACACCGACTGCGAGGTTGCGAACGAACTCCGGTAGTTCGGCGTTGCCGCCCCAGCCCGGGCCCTTCCCGGTAGCGGTTCGGATCTTGACGGGCACCCCGAGCACGCTCACGTAAACATCGGTTGTGCTACGGATGGAACTGCCCGCCGGAGCAACAGATGCAGGGACCTGGCCAGACAAGCTGACGCTCTCATCCTTGCGAACGAGGAGTGGGTCCTTTTTGGTGAGCGAGGCAGGAGCTCGGCCGTTGATAGTCGCCGTGCAACCACCGGTGATCTCTTGAGCCTGAACCTGCACGGCAAAGCCGACAAGGATGAGTCCGGCCCCCAGGAAGAGTCGAAGGACCCGCATCCGAACGCTCCTTTGATAAACCCCCTCCAAGGAACTCTCCGCCCGGAGCAAGCCAGGTGTCAAGGGAGTAGGGGTCCGTCATCAGGACGGACCCCGTTCCTATCGTCGGGATGCTGGTCGCGACCGCGTGTCGAATCCGACGAAGCTGCGATCCGATTCCTTCATGGGTGAGAGTTAGGAGTTAGCGGGTTTCGCGGTGCGCTTTAGCGCTCCGGCACCAGCGGCAGTATTTGTTGAACTCCAGGCGATCCCGCTGGTTGTTCCGGTTCTTGGTCGTTATGTAGTTGCGCCGCTTGCATTGCGTGCACTCCAACGTCACATGCACGCGCTTGTCGCTGGCCATCATTCACCTCTTGGTCCGTGCTCCGAAGCGCTAAGGCGCATCGTCCGTCCAGGTCTGGACGGGAACAGAAAGTATAGCGGGCGCGGGTCGGCCCGGCCTCCGGCGTACGGGCCTGCCCTGTTCGCCCTAAGCTCGCCTCATGGGATCCTTCCGGAGAGCAGCCAGGCGTGCCATGCGTTCGGGCAAGGCAGGCGCCTTGATCGACGTGTACCGCAAAGGCGTCTTGGTGGACGAAGGCTGGTTCACCAGTTTCCGAACGCTCGAGTCCGTCGACCAGAAAGGTCAGCCCCTCCCTTGGTACACCTACAGCTTCATCCATTTTCTCGAACCGCGACTCAACCCAAAGATGCGGGTGTTCGAGTACGGCTCTGGGAACTCCACTCGCTGGTACTCGAAGCGGGTCGGTGAAGTCGTCGCGGTCGAGCACGATCCAGGCTGGGCGAGCAAGGTAGCGGTGGATCTCGAACCACCATCTCGCGTTATCCGCCGAGACGTCGGCCGTCCGTACGTCGATGAAGTCACCGAACACGGTGCCTTCGACATCGTCGTTGTCGATGGCATCGAGGAACTCCGGCCGGATTGTGCACGGGTCGCTCTGTCCTCCCTGAACGAGGACGGGGTCTTCATATGGGACAACTCTGATCGCCCCGAGTTCGACATCGGCATGGCCGAGCTCGCTAAGCAGGGATTTCGGAGCTTGTCGTGGACCGGACTTGGACCTACGGCGATAACGGGCTGGAAAACATCCGTCATCTATCGTTCCAACAACTGTTTGGGGATCTGATGGGGAGTGGCCTCATGCGGGTACTCCGTGCCACACCCGATCCGCTGAAGCGATCTCTGAAGAAGATCCCCTTCGCTCGAAAGATCGCTGAACGCATGTATCGAGGTGCGGGCAACCGTGTGGTCGCGATCCCAAACTCGGGTTTCTCACTCGAACTCGACCTCCGAAGCCCAACACAGCGCGGATACGCGACGACAGACAGCGGCGAAACGCACGTGACTTCATTCCTCACTAGACAGTTGAACGCGGGCGACCATGTGATCGATATCGGGGGATACGTTGGCTACATCACGATGTGGTGCGCGGATGCGGTCGGACCTAACGGCCGGGTCACGACCTTCGAACCAACGCCTGAGAATGCAGCCAGCATCGAGCGCTCTGCTGAGGCCAACGGTTTCCATCACGTAGAGGTAGTAACGATGGCCGTCTCTGATCGGTCGGGCAACGCGAAGCTTGGCGTGACCTTGGAAGAGGGAGGTCGCCCCTCCTCCACAAGTGCCCTAGGGAGTTCCGCTAACGAGGGAGCCATCGAAGTGCGAACGACAACACTCGATTCCTTCGTCGGCGATGACGTCTCCAGGGTCGACCTGGTGAAGATCGATGTCGAGGGGGCCGAGTTGAACGTCCTGGCGGGGATGGAGAAGGTTCTGAAACGCTTCAGGCCGGTTCTGGTCATCGAACTGAACGATGACCCATCGCTCGAAGCTTGCAGCAAGTGGTTGAGAACGCATTCGTACTCGCACAACGAGATAGGTCGCACTCGCCACGGCGTCCATATCGCTGCGCGGCCAGATGGGACGTGAACAGCTGAAGATCGCGTTCGTGGCTCAGAGCCTCCATCCACGAGGTACAGAGAAGAGCCTCGTTCGCATCCTTAATCATCTGGATCGAGAGCGTTATCAGCCGGAACTGATCCTTGCGAACGCCAGGGGCCCTTACCTCGAAGACGTCCCAGCGGACATCAAGCCGATCGACCTCGAACGCGGCGATCGATCGACATTGAGTGGTGTCCTACGCCTTCGACGCGCGCTGAAAGAACTGAAACCCGACTTGGCTATCGGCGTCCACACGGCACCTGCTCGCCTCCTCGCTCTTGCCACTTACGGATCGGGACTACCTTTCGTGGCTCTTGAGGCAGACCCCTTCGGGCGCAACGAGGGAGCCAAGCGTGCCTTCGCTATTCGACGCTGGATCACCCGAAAAACGTTGAAGCGCGCAGCCGCGATCGTTTCCGTCTCGGAAGTCGTTTCACGTGATCTTCGGCGACATCTTGGACTCGTTGATTCGCAGATCACCCTTCTCCCCCACGCCTGCTTCGATGACAGCCTTGAGCGCTTGGCAGCAGAGCACCTCGACGATCCGTGGCTTGACAAGGACGAGCGCCCGGTCGTCGTTGCGCTCGGGAACATGTTCCCGGAAAAGGATCAGCGAACGCTGGTGGCGGCCGTAGGGCTGCTGGGAGGAAGCGCCCGCGTCACGATCGTCGGCGAAGGTCCCGAGAGGGGATCACTCGAGGCGCTGGCCCGAGAGCGATCGGTCGATCTCCATATGCCAGGTTTTCGCGAGAACCCCTACCCCTATCTTCGCCATGCCAGTGTTTTCGTTTCCCCGTCAGTATCGGAGGGGTTCGACATAGCCCAGGTCGAGGCCATGGCCCTGGGAGTGCCTGCGGTCGTCAGCTCCGGGGACCGGTTCGAGGTGGTCGAGCACGGAGCCACCGGGTTGGTGGTGCCCCCCGGCGATCCCCAGGCTCTCGGAGAAGCCATCCAGAGGCTGATAGACGATCCGACGAGGGCGAAACAGTTGGGCGACCGTGCCCGCGACGCGGTGAGATTCCTTTCCGCAGGCGAGGTCACCAGGCGTTACGAAAAGCTTTTCGATGACTTGGCTCGAAGGTAGTTTGTCCGCGTGAGAAAGCTAAAGACCCGCATCCGCTCCGCGCTCCTTCGCTTGGGCCAACTCATCACGGGTCACCGTCTCCAACATCTGGACCTTCAGAAGAATCTCGATTCGGGGATCATCACGATCGGGCGGCGAACGATCAGCAACGCCCAGGTCCATCATCGAGATGGCGATGGCAGCCGAGTGATCGTCGGTGCATTCTCCGGGATAGCGGAAAGTCATCTCTTCACCGGCAGTGAGCACCGTATCGACTGGATCACGACCTATCCGTTGCGAGCACGGATGGGCCTGCCAAATGCCGCTGAAGACGGTCCCTATTCCAAAGGCGACATCGTCATAGGAAGCGACGTCTGGGTCGGATACGGAGCCATCATCGTGTCGGGAGTAACGATCGGTAACGGAGCAGTAGTGGGAGCCGGTGCCGTTGTTACGAAAGACGTTCGACCCTATGCGATCGTTGTCGGAAATCCGGCCCGCGAGATCCGCCGACGATTCACCGACGACGAGGTTGACGCCCTTCAGCGGATCGCTTGGTGGGATTGGTCAGACGAGAAGATCGCGGAGAACGCAGACCTGATCTGTAGCGACGATGTCACGGGATTCATCAGCAAACACGGCTAGGTGACGCTCTCGTAGATCCCTATAAGGGATCGGCTCGCAACGTCGGGTGAATATCTCTCTGCCCAGCGGATGTGAGCGGCGTCTCCAAAGGCGATCGAAACATCGTCAGCACAGAGTCTCACCACTCCATCCCGCCACGAATCGGGGTCGTCAACCTCCAGGACGAGTCCGGTTCTTCCGTCCTCGATCATCTCCGTAAGGGCACCTATCCGGCTCGCGAGAACGGGTACGCCCGCCGCGAATGCCTCCGAGATAGACCGAGGCGAACCCTCGTACCAACGGGAGGGCAACAACAAGGCCCGGGCGTTCATGAGGATCGAGGGAACTGCTGCTGCATCTACTGGACCAACGAACCTAACGTTGGGGCCCGCTTGTGCACGAAGGTCGTCCATCAATGGCCCATCCCCGACCACACGTAATTCTGGGAGCGTCGCCGACCAGGCCTTAAGCAACGTGTCTATCCCCTTCTCCGGAGACAGACGACCGAGGTAGAGGAAGTAGTCACCGGCACCTTGTCTTTTCGACATAGGCCACGAGAAGTTGTGCCGCACGCTTATGCGATCGCTTTGGATACCGGCCTGCACGTGCTTCTGCTTAACGAAATCACTAACCGCGACGAAGCGAGTCACATGGTCAAAGGTGTGCAAGCTCCGGTGAAGCACGAGGGATGAAGCGATCACGGCGCTGCCCACGGCAGACCCGCGGAAGCACCGGTGCCTTACCGCTGGGACAGGAGCACGACCGAGGCAGTCCTCACAGAGGTGTCCATCGCGCATCAAGACGCCCGAGGGACACATCAAGCGGTAGTTATGGAGGGTCATCACCACGGGGATCGAATGACGTTCTGGGATCCTCAAAACGGCTGGAGATAGCACCGGAAAGACGTTGTGAACGTGGACAACGTCGGGTCGAAACCTCATGATGCGCCGGTCCAGTTCCTTGATGGCCTTTCGAGCCCACACTGCCGATCCGGCGGAACGTACGAGTGCCGTCGCCGATCCGCTCTCTGGCTCGGGCGTCCACGATTCCACCTTCACGTCCGTCTCGGCGAGAAGTTGCTCCTCATCCAAAACGACGCGGTTCTCGCCAGAAGCATCACCGGAGAGATATCGAGAATGAGCGATGAGAACCCGCATCAGGACTCGACCCCGGACACACTTCTCACCGTGACATCATCGGCAACCGTCGATGCTGAGCGAGGGCGGGGAGTTCCGAATCGCTTCGACAATGAGAACGCGGCAACGGCTCCGTTCTCGAGGGTGGTCGAAACCACGAATCCCCAGGCCGCCCCGATCAGCCCGTACTTCGATCCGAGCCACGGCACGAGGGCCAGGGAGGTGCCCGCGGAGATCAGTCGAGTGCCCATGAGGGAATCACCTCTGCGCACCGCCTTCAGATAGAGGGAGAAGCCGAGACCGGAAGCTAGGACCACCTGCCCGAGACTCATGGGCGGAATGAGGTCCTCGTATCCCCCAAAGTCGCCTCCGAAGACGAACGTGAGGATCTTCGACCCCCCCAGAAGAACGGCAAGGATGTAGATAGAGGCCAGCCCAACGATGGCTGCGCTAAGTTTCGCGGCCAGGACCCGCGCCTCGTGAAGTGAAACACCCACCGCCCGCGAGATCCTCGGAAGACCAGGCAATGCCGCTGCCGGACCCAAGAGTGTCATCGGAGCAAAAACGGTCTGCACCGCGCGGAAACCACCTATCGCAGCTGGGCCGAGCACCGATGCTAGAAGCCCCACGATCACTTGCAGACTCACGGTATGGACCAACCCACCGGCGGCAAGCCATCTACCGAGCGGCCATCCGTGCAACAGCCACCAGCTCCATGCTGCTCGCAAGCCAGAAACGCCGGCGTGGGTTTGGAAGAATCCGAGAACTCCTCCGCCCACGGCACCCAATCCCCAGCATGCAACGACCACGCCGCCGGCATCCGTTGTGAGTGCTAATGGAAGAGCAACGATCATCACGACCACCCACACGAGATCGTTCAGTGCGGCCGCTCCGCCTCTGTCATCTCGAAACAGCGTTGCCCGCCACAGATCCTGGAGCATCGCAGGGACCATCCATGGAGCGAAGAGGTAGATGCCCCGAGCAAGTGGGTGGTCGCTCAGGGTTCCAGCAACGAGCATGAGCGCGGTAGCGACGAGCGATCCGCACAGTGTCGCAGTCAAAGCGTGGCGCGTGAGACGATCCCGCTCGGGTTTGTCGGCGCGCGCGGTTTCCACCACGAGCGGATCGAAGATGAGAGAACGATGCAGTGACAGAACCAGCAGGTACATGGCGAAGCCGAGGAACACGACGCCAAGACCGCTCGGTCCGAGTGCCCTTCCGGCGATGAGGGTCAATCCGAAGTTCGTCGCCGACGACAGCCCTTGATCGGCGAGGCCCCAGCTGAACCACCGAGGCGGCGTCCGACGCTTCAAACGATCGATCGCTCGCTCGAAGGCGCTGCGAGGGCGAGTCCGCTAAGTGCTCCGAGAAACACAGCCAACGGAGGCTGCTCCCACCAATCGAAGACGAACCCAAGAACCGTGAACAAGCCCCACCCTGCTGCCGCGGCTGCTGCGATTGGAGACACAACCCGGCGGAGTTGCACGATCATGGTTAACAAGAGTGAAAGGTACGCGAACGCGCCGACGATACCGATATCGCCCAAGACACCAAGAGCGCTAGACGTGGCGCTGTTGAATGAAGACACCCCAGTGCTCGTCTGAAGAGCCCGCTCATTCGCCTGAAGTGCGAACTCGGAAGGGCGAAGGCCCAACACCCGTAGCGGGGAGTCACCTCGTAGGAACAGATCGGTTGTCATGAAGGAGGCCCGGCTAACCGTTGTTGCTGGGCCTGTTCCGAAAGCGAGCGTGGTCGGATCCTCTTTCACGCGGGAGACGACCATTTCCGCTACGGCGAGTTTCCCACCCCGGTCCTCGGAGGCTCCCTGGATGAATGACAGAGCGACACGTCCGGCGGGGTAGATGGTCACCAGAACGAACAGAACGGTTGCGACCGCAGTCAACTTCACGATCGCTTGGCCAACATGCCCCCGGAAACGCAACGCAACAAGTGTTGCGGGAAGCGCGAACAGAACCTGCTTAGCATCCGCGAAGAAAACCAACAGAAAGAGTGGAGCCGCAAACGCGACGCGAAAGACGGTCGGGATCCGTCGATCGGAAAGCAGCCAGATCGCGCCGATCACAAGGATGGTCGCCATCGCAACGTGGCCCGCCCCCGCACCGAACAGGGTCCCTTGCACGTGGTCTAGGTTCCCTTCACCCCCTCCCGTGCCGAAGCTTGCGAACTGAAGAAATCCGATCGGGACCTGGATCGCAACACAAGCGATCAGGACGCGCTTGGTCACTGCAGCAGCTCGAGGGCTCGGCGGGTCAAGCACCATCGCAAGCACGAGAACGAATGGTTCTCCGAGAAGAAGTAGATACAGAACCGGGCGAAGAAGTTCCGAAGGATGGAAGAACCAAGAGACGGCGATGGCAACCACGAGAGAGCCGAAAGGAATGATGATCCTGCGCGCAACCTGACCCACAGATCTGGTGCTCAGCAGCGCAACGATCAGAGCTCCCCAAGCCAGAGGGATATCCACGAAAGTCATCAACGTGGGTAAGACCCCCAGGGTGATCAGTCCTCGAAGCAACACGGCGGATACCACAGCGGTCACTACCCAGTAAGTCGCAGGGATGGTCAGCGCGAACAGGCCCATCACGGCGATCCACAGCGCGAGGGCAACCCCGACGTCAACGCTCAGGGCTGCACCCACCGCTGCTGCCGTCGCTATCGCAGCCAGTTCGAGCACCGGCAGCCTGCGTTGGGGGACGATCACGCAGTCACCTCTTTCAGAGCGATCGGGTAACGACGGGCGATGATCTTTCGAAGCTCCAAAGCCCTCGAGTCGAACGACAGTTCAGCGCACCGGGCTGCAACCATCTCATCGGATGGAAGGCCAGACTCGAGGGCAGCTTGGATCGCCTCAACGATCTCTTCGATCGGCCTATCGGACGGGATAGCTACACCCGCCGACCCGACCAAGATCGCGGGGCCCCCACGATCCAAGCAGACCACGGGGAGACCGGCGAACATCGCTTCGACGACGGCAGCCGAACCTTCATCGTGCAGGGTGGGAAGCAAGAAGGCGTCGGCCTCCTCTCGCATGACACGTTGGACCTCTTGTCTTGACACCCATCCTCGCCAGTCGACACGATCCTCTAACCCGAGTTCGTGGCAGATCGCTTTGAGCCTTCGTTCGTCGGGGCCCTCTCCACAGACGATCAAGCGCCATCCGGAAGATCCGGCTATTCCCCTGAGGGCCAGATCACACCCCTTCCAGTGCAAGAGACGACCCGCGAATAAAGCGGTGCGGCCGTCGGCTCTTTGACGAGGTTGGTAGGTGCCGTCCACTATCGCGTTCGAGAACGTCACCATCTTGGAACGATGGCGAGAAGGTAACCAACGCTCGGTTTCGGGGTTCTGAACGAGGATGAGGTCGGCCCCGCTCCACGCCACGCGGGCGATCGGATTTAGGAAGCGTCCGACCCGTCGAACAACTCCGCGCGTACTTTCATACAAGCGACCCTTCCATCCGATCGAGCGAAGTGCGCTCCTTGGTAGATCCACCCCCGCTCCTATCGGGCCATAGACGAAGGATGGGCCGATAAGTGATCCAAGAGATCCGAGCCACGCGTTGGCCATCGTGACGTGCCAGACGGCATCGAAGCGCTCCTGCCGATTCAACGCACGACCGGCGCGCAACGCGGCGAACTGCCACAGAAGGTAATAGAGGCGAACCCCGCGATGGCCTCGCTTCCAACTCATCGCCCATCTTGGGAGGTCCACATACACGAAGCGAAGCGTGGAGTCTGTGGGAGCCGAGGCAAGTGCAGTCTCTATCGACTCACGATTGTTACGTCGGGTGATCACAGTGACTTCCGCGAACTGCTCGATCAATCGCACCATCGCCCAGCCTGCTCCCGGTTCCGATCCCTTGTCGGGCTCGCAGGCGTACGCCAAAGCCAGTACCCGCATCAAGTTCGTCCGAGTAGGGCGATCAAACGGGCCCGGGCGCGGCCCTTTGCCGTTGCGTCGCGTGTGCTCCCGCTCAGCGCAGGCCACTGGAACAGGAATCGTCTAAAGAGCTCGGTGATCTCCCGCGTTTCGATCTCGGCTGCGTGCGCGTAAACCCGGAGGGCAGCTCCGTGCGGACCTTCGCCCCGGACCACACCATCGATGATGTCTTCAGCAGACGGTTCACCGATCAGCGCGGAACTCATAACGAGATAGTGGAAGAGGTCATCGAAGGCATCTCCATCGGCGCGGGCGGCTTCCCAGTCAACCAACGCCCATCCTCCCTCGGTACGAAGGAGGTTCCAAGGAGCGAAGTCTCCATGAGTGGGGCCTGTACGCCCACCCTGTCCCTGAGAGAACAGAACGCCCAAGGCATCTGCGACCTCCAATGGGATGGTTCCCAGCTGCTTGCGCGGCAGCCAGCGCAACCCTTCAAGAGCCAGCCAGCCTTCACCCGCATCCAGAACCTTCGGCACTTGCACGGTCGTAGGCATCCCTGGCGCGATCGTGTTGATCGCATCGGCCTCTCGCCGGAGGGCCTCGGCCCCCTCCTCGTCCGAGGCGACCTTAACCATGCTGAACGGCTGGCCCTCCCGATCGGCGATCAAACACATCCATCGTCCTGGATGTGTCGACCGGGCGATGGAGAAGTTTCCTCCGCGAGGCAAGAGTGGGCCGACCACTTCGATAACGCGTTCTGGTAGATCGCGCACGCGCGGTAAGGCGCGCAGCGCCCTAGCGCCCAGCGCCGAGCCGGCGGCTCGCCACAGCAAGCGCTGACGAGTGGTGACAGGCTGATGGAGGGCCGTTGCCGCGCCTGCGGCGCGAGCGGGCACTAGGTATCCCTTGTTCCCCCCGGGCAACTGGACCCAGCCTCCATCAAGTCGAGTTAGCGCTCGCCGCGCAAGCGACCCTGATACCGCTTCGATCGCACGATCCGCAACGATCGGCGCCGATGACGCAGCATCCAATCTCACCGCGTTCGGGGCAACCTTTCGCCATGCTTCGAGTTGGCGCGCTACTTCAGGCCCGGTCAGTTCGTCCTTACGTTGAACGATCGTTTCGGGCGTCGCCTCAAGCAGGAGCACGAGGTCGGGCGACGGAAGGAATCGCCCCAGCGCGGCGACGAGGCGAGGATCGGCTTGGAGTCCATAACGCCTGGGGTCAACTGCGATGTCCATCCATCCTCGCTCGTTCAAGACCAGTCCGCTTCGAGCTCTGAACGGCATCCACCGACCCCAACCACCGATCAAGAAGTCTAGGAAATGCCATCCCAGTAACGCGAACGAAAGGATCCGGCCGTGCGGCTGTCGATCATGAGGTCGGGTCGAGTCACTTTCAGCGCGACCAGCAAGTGCACCGGGCCGTGGCAGCAAGCCCGGCCGCCAGTGCGAATGGGATCGGCGCCGGAAGGCTGGTTCGGTTCCATCGAGAACGGCGCCCGCGAGGGTTGATTTCCCAGTACCATCCGGTCCGGCCAGGACTACGAAGAGTCCCGTGGGAGCGAAGACACGACGTTTCAGTCGGGAGATGCGCTGGATCAGAACGCTCGGCCCCCCGGCGATCCCCAAGCGTCGAGCGCCTTGGATCCTCCGAGCCCTTTTCCAGACCGCCGGCGACGGTGGACGTCCCTCGAGTCCCGCAGTTGCAAGGTCCGCGCCCAGTCGAGGGCCGAAGGCTTCCATCACATAGCCTCGGTAGACCTTTGGCTCATCGGCCGCGAGCTGGCCGATGATTCCCCACCGATGCTCGTCGCGCAGGCCCTTGCCGACTCTTTTCGCCGTGAGGTAAGCAGCGCGGAAAGCCGGTGATGCCGTGAGTCCGTCGGTTGAAGGAACCTGGTCTGACCTGATGCCGTAGCGTCCTCGGCCCTTGGGGTCCTCCAGGATGTCGATCGCGAGCATTTCGCCATCACGCTCGATGACCCAATACGAAGCCGTGATGTCGTACTTGAGATGTTGCAACAATCGCCAGCCATCAGGCAGCCGGAGCGGCCAGAGAGGGTCGACGTTCCGAGCGACACAATCGACGTCGCCGCCGCCGGGAGCATCGTCCCAGAAAGGCATGTGGAGGATCCGGGGGTCATCGCCGATCAGGCGAACGATCTCCTCAACCGTTCGGCGGTCGATCACGTTCAGACCTCCGAACCGGCAACCGCCGCTTCGTAACCCGATTCGTAATCGGCAGCAACCTGAGCCCACGAGAGACGCTTTCGCATCTCGATGGCACCCTTCGACCAACTGTGCAATCGAGAAGTGTCATCCGTCGCCCGCAGCGCTACCGCAACTGCTTCTGGGGCGCTCCCGACTGCTCGTCCGGCTTCCAACTGCTCAACCATGTCAGCCATATTGGTCCCATGAGACACCAACACGGGACATCCCACGCTGAGCGCCTCGCGGACTGGACGGGGGGGGCCGTCCCAACGGCTCAAGAAGACCTGGCAACGAGCCCTCGCCAGAAGATCCCACTTGGAGGCTTCATCGACCGGCCCCCAGATCTCGACTCCTTCCGTACGGTTACGGCGAAGGAACGCATCGCTCTTCTTCCACGGTTGACCGGCCACTATCAGACCTTTCGAAAAGCCCTGGGTTCGAGCCAGCGCGTAACCCTCCAGCAAGATGTCGATGCCCTTCTGGTAGATGTCGTTTCGTCCGAAGAACGCAACCGACTCACTGTCGCCGCGCCAGGTCACCTCAGGCGGATCGAACACTCCCGCAGGCGCAATGAACCCATTAGACGTCGGAAGGAAACGCTGGGAATCAACTAACTCCGCCTCACTGAACCCATGCAGAGTGATCCTGCGCGACCGCGCCCACCTCTTTAGTAGCGCTGTGTAGGGAGCCTTCTTCCACTGTGACTTGCGCATATGGGCGACAGAGAGCTGGGTGAGCGGCGACACCACCAAAGCAGCCGAGGGTGGGAGGGACCGCGAGACGAAAGAGAGCTGGCGGGGACGAAGCACACCCATGAGGTGAACGACATCGACGCCATCGATCTTGGTGCGTTCGCGGGGAGAGACAACCTCCACGCCATTCAGGTGATCCCGTCGAGGCCCTTCTTCAGCAACGAGGGTTACTTCATGCCCTCGTGACGCGAGCGCGCTTGCGAGAGCGCGCGTATCTGGGGGATACCCGCCTTCTTGAAGAGCTCCGAAATGGACAAGGCTTACCTTCAAATCTCCGTTTCCGTGGTTCGGATCGGACGTAGGAGCCAATCCCTTAGGAGAAGGTAGAGGAAGCGGGAGTTGCCCACAAGGTACCTGCGCCACAGGCGACGGGGCTCCGAGACGAGACGGAAGAGCCACTCCAACCCGGATCGCTGGATCCACCGAGGTGCCCTGCGCTTGTCACCGGCCAGGAAGTCGAAGGCTGCTCCGATGCCGACCATCATCGGCACCCCGAGGAACTGAGCATGATTCGCCATCCAGAGTTCTTGTTTCGGGCATCCGAGTCCTACCCAGATGATGTGGGGGTGCGTTTCAGCGATCATCGCCTTCAGATCGGCGAGGTCTGCGGATCCATCCTCGCTGAAGGGGGGTGAGTACGTGCCCGTAACGATCATCCCGGGGGCGAGAGCCTGCAAAGCCTCCGCTGCCTTCTCGGCGACGCCGGGGGCACCCCCGAAGAAGAAATGCCTGAGCCTTTTGGGCACCCCGGCAGCGGCGATGGTCTCGGTGAGCTCCATGCCTGCTACTCGATCTGCCCTGAGCCCCCTCTTCTTGAGGATCCATGCCAGAGGCATCCCATCGGGAACCGAAAGGAACGCCCCATCGGCCGCAGCCTGAAGATCGGGTCGGTCCTGTGACTCGACGGTTGCGTGGACGTTGGTGCAACAGACATAAGCCCCGGCCTCGCCGTCCATGGCCCGGTGAAGGATCATCTCGACAGCTTCAGGAAGGTCGATAGCATCTACCCGGTGACCGAGAACGGTCTCGCGAACGATGGCGCGGGGGGGAACGATGCTGAGCTCGACGACTGGAGCACCTGCCACGCGCAGGGCTTGCTCCGAAAGGACATCTCCGACGACCAGGTCTGCCTGCAGCGTGTGCCGCTCGGCTTGCGTCCCCGCCATAATGAAACCTCCTGAATATCCCTCCGCTAGAGTCGGTCACGGAACGTCGCCGGTCCGTAGCGAGGCGTATTAGGCGGCAGTAGGGCTACTCCTGCGATACATGAATTTTTTGGGACATTTTGGTTTACCTAAAGGGAAGGCATATGGACAATCTGTCCGAAGACAACGCCCGGTTGAGGCAGGGATTGGCCGTCGTACGGGGGCGCCGCTGGACCGTATTGGCCATCACGGCTGCCTGTCTGGCTGGAGCTGCCGCCTACGCCTCCTCGGTCGATAGGGCCTACGTAGCATCGGCGGACGTCCTGGTGGGCTCCGTGGGCGTCCAGATCGATTCCTCTGGAGACGAGATGAATATGGAGACCGAGCGACGGGTCGCGGCTTCTCTCGAGGTTGCCTCGGTGGCGGCCGAGACGCTGGGAGGGAACCCCGTCGATCTTCTCGAGGACGTCGGTGTCTCCAACGCTCCAGGCACAGAGATCCTTGTCTTCAGCTTCGCGGCGGACGACCCGGTTGAGGCGCAGCTAGGGGCTCAAGCATTCGCCGACGCCTACCTGGCCAATCGCGAGGAACAGGCCATCGAGAGCCTGGTCGCAGCCTCAGATTCCCTCCGAACCCAGATCAATGAGCTAAGTGGGCAGTTGGCTGAGCTCGACGATGGCCAGGGAGACGAAGCTCGCACGGAAGCCAACATCCTCGCCGGCGAGATCGCCGTTCTACAGAGTCAACTCACCCGCTTCACTCCCCCATCCGACCTCGAGGCCGGGCGCGTGATCGCGGCAGCACAGCTCCCCACCGAGAGATCGGGGTCAGGGTTGCTCGCAACCCTCACCTTGGCCCTGATCCTCGGACTGGGGCTCGGCCTCGCAGTCGCTTTCTTGCGAGATCGTTTGGACGAGACGTTGCGCGACAAGGTCGACGCGGAAGGAACGACGGGCGCTCCCGTACTCGGAACGATCCCCAGGCTCTCGAGGCGGAGAGCTCGAACGGGAGGAGTGGTCGCGCAGTCCCATCCCCGCAGTGCCGAGGCAGACGCTTACAGGCTCTTGAGGACAAGGCTCACGGCAGCACTTCCATCAGGAGATCTGGGCACGATCTTGGTCACGAGTGCACTGCCGGGAGAAGGCAAGTCGCAGACCGCCTCCAATCTTGCGATCTCTTTCGCTCAGGCACGGAAGCGCGTCATCCTTGTTTGCGCGGACCTGAGACACCCAACCATCCACGAGATCTTCAACGTGCCTCAGGAACCGGGACTCTCAATGCTCCTTGGCGATCACCCGATGGTGTGGCGATCGATCGCGGCGGAATCGCGTGTCGACAACCTGATCGTGTTACCAAGCGGCCCTCTGCCTTCAAGCCCAACGGAGCTCCTCGACTCATCGACCATGCGGGAACTCTTGGGGCAGCTACGAGCCGAAGCGGACATCGTCATCGTCGACGCTCCGCCTTTGCTATCAGTTGCAGACGCGCAGGCTTTAGCGCGGCAGGTTGACAGTGTCCTGCTGGTGGCCGACGCGAAGAACACGACCAGAACCGATCTCGCGATGGCGGCACGCGAGCTCCATCAGGTTGATGCCCGGCTGATCGGGTGCGTGCTTAACGGGTTCGACACCAGCAGCAGCCAAGCGCCCTATTGAGTACAGACGCCTCCTAGTCAGACTGCTAAAAGTCGTAGCCGGCGAGACGCATCGCGTCCCCAGCGCGTTGTTCGAACAACGCGCTGGAGCGGTCATCGAAGTGTTCCTGCCACCCCCCACTCTTGGCGGCTCTTACGAAGTTGATATCGCTCCTAACACGCTCGCGATCGATCCTCGATCCCTTCTCTTTGGATCGCATCGCGTCTGCAGTGTTGTCGGCCGCGATCGTCTCTAGGGTTTCCGGGGAGACATCCAGACCCAGGAAGTCCGTAGCCTTGGCGAGCCCCGCGACGGGGTCCAGTAAGAGATCTTCGTACCGCAGGAGACAGAGGCCCTGCTGGTGGACCCACGAGGAGACGTGGTCTTGCCACGATCCGAAACCCCCCACCCGGCCCTCGAGGAACTCCTTAAGGAAGTCTTCGAACGGCCCCTCGAACAGTCCAGTGCGGAGCATCGAGAAGTAATAGGAGACGGCGACGTCCCTCCCGTCACGAACGATGTAGATCGAACGCTTGTATGCGCGGGCCCAAGATCCGACATGTGGCTCGTGCGTCTTGATCAGGCGGCCCTGGTTCGGTAGGAGCCTGGCGGCTGAGTGATGTGCCCCTACATCGGGAACGAGTTGTTCGGCGGTGTCGAAGTCGGTAGCGGTGCCTGACAGCAGTTCACCGAGCATGAACTTCACCCAGGTGTTACCCGACTTCGGGAAAGAAGCGAGGAAGGCGTCTGCGGGGGATAAGCCGCGATGACGAGCCATGTTCAGTGCCTTCTTGGCGGGACCTATCTCGGTGAGACGATGGCTTAGGCGCCGAAGAAGAGAAGCGGACATGGCCGCAAGGCTACCCCAGGGTGACTTTGCGCCACTTGCCTTTCGAGCGCACGTAAAGGGTGTCGTTGGTCGAGTCCAATGCCATCGTTCCGTCGGGCGGAGGAGTCGAAAAGCTCTTATCGGTCACTGCTCCTTTGACCACCTTCGTCGAAACACCGTCGAGAGCGACGAGTGTTCCGTCCGTCTGCAGCGTCTTGGCGCGTGACCTATAAAGCGTGGTGTCGATCGCAGCTCGATCACCCGTGTCGTCCGTCCACCCCATCCGCACATCCTTGTGCATCGCCCAGGTCCGGTCGGCGTTGTTGCGGGTAGTCATCGGCACGACCATGCCTCCGCCGGCAACTGTTATCTGCGGAGCGTAGTAGCCCCGAGAGGCATCGGCGCGAACGTGCACGTTCCTCTCGGGTGCCGAGAAGAAGGTAGAGGTGCCCATCGAAGTGCACCCGACAAGTTGTGTTTGTAGATCTGGCTGCGTTTGGTTCGTGTAGAGGAACGCGGGGGCCGTACCGGCCTTCGTCATGTTGTAGTAGGTGCAGCCAACGAACGTAACCGGCGCGATCCCAGTGACTTGGAACCCAGGAACGTTTCTTCCCCGGGACTCCACCTTGACGGATTCGACGGTCGTTACATGAGCTTGAGCTTCCCCGGTTTCGATCAACGCTCCACATTGAGAGGTGTCGTCAACATCGATGCCTCCGAACTGGATAAGCACCGTCTGGCGTCCTCTCTGTAGGTAGAGAGGCTTCCTGCCGCCGATGATGAAGAAGTTCGAGAGCTTGAAGAAGTTCGCGCCTGGGTTCCCGTCGCCGCCAGACCCGTTCGCGACATGGATGCCGCCCTCACGGAACCCGGTCACAAGAACATCCGTGATCATGCTCACGTTGGTGGGGTTGAAAACCTGTAGTCCCCAACCGTCCGATCCACCCGATGAGTCTCGGGCAACACGCAAACCGCGGATCTGGGAGTTGCTCCAATCCTGTCCCGGGGCTCCCGCAGTAACCGCGGTCCCAGAGCCGGAATAGAGGATCTCGGTACCTCCCTGGTTCCCCGGACGGCTTCCGTCGCCGAACAGAGTGACATTGCTGGGAAGCGCGAGGGTGGAAGCGATCCTGTAGACGCCGGCGGGCAAGTAGACCTGAGTCAGTCCGCCTTTTCCGGTGTTGGCCGCTGCCAGTGCAGCTCTGATCGCTGGCCCGTCGTCGACGCTCCCATCACCGGTGGCACCGTAGGCACGCACGTCGACCCAGGGGTGTGGCCCTTTAGCAATGAGGTCGTCCGCGATGCCAGGCGTAGTCGGGACCTGCGCTTTGGCAACCCCCATCCCGCTGGCCATCATCCCGGCCGCGGTTCCAGCCCCCACGGTGAGAGCCCGTGTGAGCATCTTGCGCCTAGGGAATGTCTCGGAACCCGTCAACCTTCATGACCCCCATTGCCTCAAAGGAAATTCGTTACCTCATATATCGGGCAAAAGAGCACAAAGATAAATAGCCCGAAACGGCCATTTCGTGTCTGATTCCCGAGGCCGGCGGGGATAACGCCCTAGCTAGGCGCTCTTAGATGCGAAGCGCAGCAGACGGCTGGTCTTGCGAGGGCCCCAGTCCATCCGGGGAGGCGGCGCGAAGGCCTGGATCGGATCGTCGTGATCGGGCACCACTGGGCTGGACTCCAGTCCGTTCCACAGCTCGCTCCGTGCGCCTGGAGGCGGTGGAGGGGGCGGTGGCGGAGGAGGAGGCGGAGCCCCCGTGGGGCGGCTCGGCGCTGGCCCGGCGGGGCCGAACTCGGCGGTCACCGGCGCCTGCGTGCCCTCGAAAAGCTCGACGACCTGCGCTCGCAGGACCTCGAAATCATCGGTGACCTGTGCGACCGCTTCGATCGGCGAGGCTTGCGCTGCTGAGGTTCTCATAGTCTCTATGTCGGACGTCCGGGGGCCGAGATTGAGTCCGAGTAAGGAAAAAGGCCCCTTTCGGGGCCTTTTTCGCTTGTCTAGCTAGTAGCGGCGGGTGGACTTGAACCACCGACTCGGCGATTATGAGCCGCCTGCTCTGCCCCTGAGCTACGCCGCCCCGAGAGGCGCCCAAGCGCGGGTAGGAACCGAGCCCCCTGACAGAATCGAACTGTCGACCTTCTCCTTACCATGGAGACGCTCTGCCGACTGAGCTAAGGGGGCGATGGGCGGGTAGAGGATAACGCGTCGCCGGCACAGCCTTGTAGGGCTTTCAGGATGCGTCTCCGGAGCCTTCGATCACCATCGGTTGAGCCAGTGGGAACGTGACGTGGAAAGCAGCCCCCTGACCCGGAACGCTCTCGACCCACACCTCGCCATCCATCGCGTCGATCGATTTCCTGACGATGAAAAGTCCAACCCCAGGGCCCTGGGTGCCTCGAGTCAGAACGTCGCCCAGCCGCACGAACCGGTCGAAGATGCGCTGTTGATCCACCTTGGGGATGCCCGGACCCTTGTCCCTCACGGTCAACCGTGCGAAGCCGGCATCTCTTCGCACTTCGATCTCGACCGTTCCGTCCGGATCGAACTTCGCTGCGTTCTCTACAAGGTGCTCGACGATATGGCCGAGCCGTTCCCGGTCCGCACGCACGACCACTGGGTCGTCTTCTTCGATCGCGATATCGGCGGGGTGGTCACCAAGGATCGCTTCTGCACGGGTCCTCACTATCTGCTCGAGATCGAAGTCCTCGATGAACACCCTTGGCGCACCATCGGAATCGACCTGAGAAACGAACAGGAGGTTCATCACAAGTCGTTCTAGGCGCTGAGTCCCGCGTGCCATCACCGAGACCATCCGTTCGAAAATCTTGTCGTCAACCTTCTCTCGCCCGCGTTGGAGTATCCCCAGAGAACCTTTGATCGCGGTGAGCGGTGTACGGAGTTCGTGCGAGACGGTTGAGAGGAAGTCGGACTTGGCTTCTTCAACAAGATGCTCCGCAGTCACGTCGCGTGCGAGAACGACCCAGCCTCGTTCCTGCGCACCTTGTACGGGACTCGAAAGAACTGACACCCACCTCGAAGGGCCATCGCGCGATACGAGTTCGAACTCTTCAGTAGGTGGAACTTCAACCAACCCCATGCCCTCGATGCGCCTTGCGTTCTTGTCTCTCATCACTACGCGCTCGGACCAGGGCCGTCCACTGACCTCGAGCGACTCGTAACCGGTGATCCGGGTGAGCGCCGGGTTCCATGCCTTAACGACACCGGTGTCGTCGAGGAGCATGATGCCCTCCTTCGACGACGTGAAGATCCTTCGGAAGCGCTCACGTTCCTCCGAGACCTCGGCGAACAGCCGGTAAGAATCGAGCGTCAGTACCAACTCGTGGCCGAGAGCTTCAAGGAGTCGGGCTTCGGATGTGCCGAACTCGTCTGCTCCGACCCGGTCGAGCGCCACGAGACAACCCACCACCGCATCCGCATCGAGCAGTGGGATAGCCAGCAGATTCTTAGCCCCCAAACCTCCGGTGAGGTCCCGAAGGTGCCCCTCCTCGTCCGTGGAGATGATCACCGGACCCTGCTTCCGTTCGACCTCGGTAAGAAGGTCTCGCATCAATCCCTTCTTCTCGAGTACTTCCATGTCGGCGATGACTGCATCACCGCGGGCCCCCGACCAGACGAGAGCTTTGTGGGTGTCCACCACGACACGGGCTTCGGCGGTCGAAGCGATCTCACGCACGGCTTTAAGGAAGTCGATGAGAGCCTCGTCGAGAGAGGGACTCGCAGCCAGAGCGCGACTTGCGGCAAGGAGCTTCTCAACCCGTTGTCGTTCGCTGCTCTGGTTCAGAACGGCGCGGTACCCGAAGTAGAGGAACGCGAGAGGCAATGGGAAGAGAACCACCATCCACGGTTCATGCAAGTAGGCCGCCGCGAGGAAGACCCCGAGCGAGATATTGCCCGCTAGGTTCCAGCCGAGGGCTTCGGCTATGCCCCCACCGAGCAAGTCGATACGACGCCCGCGTGCAAGCGATATGGCGATCGCAACCAGGACGTGGGTGGTCAAAGAGAATACGAGGGTTGCGAGCACGGCAACCCCCACATTGCGCGGGGTCAACCCCACGGTGTCGTCACGCAGCCACGACCACATTGCGCAAGCGGCGGAGGCCGCACAGCCAAGGTTGGCAACGTTGAACGCCGCCTTGATGGGAGTTACGCGCCGATCCGCAACACTGGCGAATCCGATCGCGATCGCTACTCCCCACACGGCCTGAGGGAAGGTGAATCCCACCATCAGAGGGAGGAAGACGGCTTCTGACGAGCTGATGCCTTCACGATCGCCTTCATGGTGGAAGAGAAGGTCGGCCAGTTCGAGCAGAGCGAACAATCCGACGAGGAACAACCAGGCAGCTACACGTTGACGGAATCCGTCGCCCTCGAGCATGGTCCATACAAGCACCGTCACGAGGATGGCTGCGAGCAAGCCGATGTAGATGAGGAGCCTGCGCTGGTTCACTGCTGTGGCGGCCATGAGCTCCGAACGGTCAGGTGGTCAGTCCCAGGCGCTCAGTCCCAGGCGACTGCGTACCAGGCACTCTTCCACGTCGAAGCCTTCCACGTCGAGGCATCCCAGTCGACGCCCTTCCAGGTCGATGCATCCCAATCGGCATTCGCCCAGTCGGTTCCTTTCCACGTCGAGGCGTCCCAGGTGGTCGCCTTCCAGGTCGATGCCTTCCACTTGGAGGCAGCCCATTCCTTCTGCTTCCAGGTCGACGCGGCCCATTCCTCCGGGTTGCTCGGGTCGGACAAGACCCAAGGCACCAGCGCCGCCGGGTCTAACGGGTTGATCTCCTTCGGGAGCATCGCAACGAACTCGCCCGCGATAGTTACCTGCCCGGCGGGCGTAACTACTTGAACCGTGTCGTCATCCTCGGCTTCGCCACCGAACGTGACGCTCGGCCGGTCCGCCCCCAGCGAGCCGAGTCCAGTGGATGGATCGATGTTCTGGTTCGCCGCCTCTAAACCGTCATCGTGAACGGCCGCGTAGGCATCGACCAATCCGGTTCCTGCGAGAGTCGCATCGGTATCGCCGATCATCCGAGTGGTGGACATCAACCGGTGTTTCACCTGGTCGGGTTTGAGAAGGGGTTCGTCTTGCAGGATCAACGCCACGATCCCAGAGACCGTTGCTGTAGACATCGAAGTACCGGTGCCGCGGAAGTACTCGTTCGCGACACGCGAGTCCGAGAACTTCTGGTCGATAGCGCTCCCTGGTGATCTCAGCGAGATCGTGTGTACCCCCGGCGAAACGAGATCGGGCTTCACCAGCTCGTTAGAACGCGTCGGGCCGCGGCTGGAGAACACCGGTACACGATCGTCGCTCACCCTCACCGTGCCCTCATCGTTGGAAGAACCGACTGTGATCACGAAAGGATCGTCCCCCGGTTTCATGACCGTCTTTGCATCCGGGCCGGAGTTACCCGCGGACACAACGACGACCAACCCCGATTGCCACGCACGCTCGACCGCGAAGTTCAGGGGAGAGAGTTGATACTGCTGCGCCGAATCACTCCCGAGCGAAAGGTTGAGGACCCGGATCTGATGAACGTCCTTGAAGGCCGTAGCCCACTGGATCCCGGCGATCACCTTCGAGATGTCTGTCGAGCCGTCGAAACCCGCAACCTTGATGCCAATGAGATCCGCGTCCGGAGCCGAGCCCGAGTAACGGCCGCTCGAAGAGGTCCCGTCCCCGGCTACCAGTCCCGCCATGAAGGTTCCGTGTCCGAAGGGATCGCTGCAGCCTTCGTCACTGATGGGTGCGCCTTCGAGTTGACGAACGACCGGTATCGAAGGCGAACCGCTGGGGATCGGTAGTGGAGAAGCTGTTGGCACCGGGATCGTCGGGCTTGCGGTCGGCGTCGGTAATGGCGCCGGGCCAACGAACTCATTGCTGAAATCTTCGCAATGGACGACGCGACTTTCTCCTTCCGAGTCTCGTAGATCCGGATGGTCTCCATAGATCCCCGTATCGAGCACCGCGACCCGGACACCCTTACCGGTTATGCCTTCAGCCCACAACTCATCGGCGCGCACAACACGCTGGATGCGCAGTCCCTCCAAGCGCTTTCGCTCGCGGCACTTCTTACGTTTGGCTCTGTTCTTGTACTCGCTGCACTTCTTCTCCGCGGAGGCGCCTGCAAGGGTGACCTGAGAGTTAGGTGAGATAGCGGTCACCCCAGGCTGCTCTACGAGCGTGGCGAAGTCACCGGCCACGACCTCGGCGGCCACGCCATTCACGATCGGAAGGTCGAGCGTCACGCGGCCCCCGGAACGCTCAACGGCGGCACGCGCAGTTGCGGCGTCCGTTGCCTGAACGATGAGCTTGAGGGTCGCACCTGGAGGAGTAATTCGGCCCGCACCGGGGGGCGCGAGAGCCAGGACCAGCGACAGAGCGAGGGCCCAGATGGATAGTCGCCCGATCCGGACGGACCGGGACATGTACGTCGGAAGTCTCACTATCGGCCGATACCTCCCTAAAACGAGTATGGGGAGTCAAGGGCCGCGAATCGATGGCCTAATCGGGCGGTATCGGCTTAAGAGATGACTAGTCTCAGAGGGCCCTCGCCCGTTCTTTACCGATCTAGCCCCGATATTCAGGGGGAAACCGGAAAAGAAGATGCAGGCCCGATCAGACAGAGCGCAGTCAGTCGATCCGGAGAGGTCGGCCCACCATGTATCCCTCGCCTCGCGCGTCGATGAGGACGTACTTCCCCGGCGGTAGATCGGGAATCGTGATCGTCACCTCGAAGTCGTACTCATCGGTGGCGTCGACGAGAGCCACCTCCACCGTTTCACCTGTTGACTTGTTCTTCAGAAGGATGGTGACGTCCTGGATCGGTTCCCCCAGAGGCGGCGGATTGCAACCGGGCCCCGGAGTGTCATTACACGCATCCCCCCAACTGTGGCCGACGACCAACAACCGCTCACCTGGGGAAACGTCTTTCGTCGTGACTTCAAGGGAGGGGGCTGCGCAGTCGGCTGTTGCCATCGAATGGATCGACAGAGCTGAGGCGGCAGCAAGAGTGGCAGCAAGAACTCGAGACCGTCCGCTCACTCTTTCCCCCTGTTCATTGACCCTTGCGTTATGACGAGGCTCGCTTCAGCGAAGTTCCCTATCGCCTTGCAGCGGAGGAGGTCGAAAGGACCTCGGTAAAGCGTTCGTAGAGGTCCTCGGCCCCCTCGCGCGACTCGGAGATGCACACACAGCCCACCTTGCCGAACCTCTTGATGGCGCCGAGTAGATGGAGGGTCACGCCGGTCTTCGTCGCCGGATCGAATCCCAGTCCGGCTCGATCGACAGCCTCGATCAACGTCTGGGGCTCGATGTTCTTGTACGAGTCCGACTTCAAGTTGTCGGTGGACACGTAGTACCGAGGCGAACCATCCACGATCAGGTCGCCGGTGTCGGACTCGTACACCCCACCGGTCGCGAACTTCATCATGAGGAAGGGATGCGTCGTTCCACCCATCCGAAGGTTGATCTCACTTAGATAGATCTCGTTGGCGGGTGTCACTAGGAAATCGATCCCGAAGGAACCGATCACTCCCTTGGAAGCCAGCACCTTGGCGACCCGAGACCCGAACTCCTGGATCTCGAGTCGGTAGTTCTCACGTGCAGGGAAACGACAGCCCAGGTAAACCTGGTCATCGGGGCCACCGAGGATCTGGTCGTGGGTGGAAAGAATCTCGTAACTTCCGTCCGGGCCGATCCGCAGCTGAGCGCTGGGCGACACTAGGCCCTCGACGCGGCTCAGCACTTCGACGATCGCGCCCTCTTCGGCGATCTTGCCAGCGAAGGAGTCCCAGTCCTCCTCACCCGCGCAGAACCGATGGTTGCTCTCGACAAGAGGTTGCTCCGCGCCATCGAGTTCGATGATGCAGTTCCCTTGCCCCGAGAACCCGTTGTTCAACTTGATGACGCAGGCGCTCGCGTCGGGAGCTTCTTGTTTGATGCGTGTTATCGCCACCTCGATGTCTTCGATGGAGAAGAGATCCTCGGCCCCCGGCATGACCGGCACATCGGCATCGCGAGCCACCTTGCGCGAACCGCTCTTCGAACCGAGCCAGACGAGGTCTGGGGGACACCCATAGAGAGGGATGTCGACGCGCTCGGCCAGCTGCGCTTCGAGCTCGGTGACGTTGAAAGTGAGAAGCATCCCGTCGGTCGCCAGTTCCTTGATCCGATCGAGCGCCCAGTCCTTCTGCAGGAGCTTGCCGGTGAGAGCATCGGGGGCCGGATCCCACAGGGCGATCGGATACAGGCGGTGGCCCGCGTCGACCTCCTCGGGAACGAACCGGAGGTAGTAGTCGACGATCGGCTCCTCGATCCGCAACGAAGTAACGAACACGACCCGAAGTTCCGGGTGCTTCAGAAGGAGCAGCAGGAAGAGGAGGCGCTCCTCGTAGTACTGGATGCCGACGATCTTCCGCAGTTCCGTAGCCGGGAAAGTGATCGAGGGAACGACAACAAGCGTGCCGGAAGTGAGATCGGACGCGCTCCCAGGACCCAGCCGAGAGATGAGTGCCTTACGCGTCGTGTCCGAGAAAGCGATGGCTAGAGCCAGTCTTCCGCGGTTATGGCGTAGAGATGGTGGTCCTCCCACTGACCATTGATCTTCAGGTAGCGAGGGGAGAGCCCCTCGAAGCGGAAGCCGTTCTTCCGAAGAACCGCGGCCGACGCATCGTTGTCGACCATCGTGCCCGCCTGAACCCGGTGGAGGCGAGCGTGTTTGAAAGCGAAGTCAACACAAAGGTGGACCGCCTCGCTCGCGACACCCCGGCCCGTATGCGACTCGGCCACGAAGTAGCCAAGTGTTGCGTTCTGCCACGCACTCCGCACGACGTTGCTGAGGGCTACTCGCCCGATCATCTCGTTGCTGGAACGATCGAAGATCCCGAAAGCGAAAGCCCGGTCGATCTCCCAGTCCTTGGTCGCCAGCTCGATCAACTCGCGCTGCACCTCCAAGGTGAAGAAACGGTCGTTGCGCGCTGGTTCGAGCGGCTCAAGGAATTCTCGATTCTTGATCCTCAGATCCAAGAGGTCCTGAGAGTCAGCAAGCGAGAGGGGTCTGATGTAGACCCCTTTTCCGTCGAACCTCACGGCACAAACTATAGGCGTGGCGGGAAGAGGGTTTGAACCTCTGTAGGCGTAAGCCGGCGATTTTACAGACCGCTCCCTTTGGCCACTCGGGCATCCCGCCTTGGTGACCGCGTTGCACCGTTTCGACGAACGATCATCTCGACGGAGCCGCGCAGGCCGTCAGTAGGATAACTAAAGAAAGAGCTGGTTAATCCGACTGCTCGTCGGGGGCCGGATAGCTGCCCTCGAGGAGTTCCTGAAGCTGTTCGGACTCGTCTCCACGAGCCTCGAAGTCTCCCTCAGGTTCTTCTGCCGTAGCGAGGGCTCCTACCGGAACGCCACCCAGCGCCTCAGCCATCGCAGCCTGCAAAGCCGTCTCGGCCAGCGCGAAGGCACCGGTTGCCGGAGACGATCCGGTGGCAAGAAGGGACTCACCGGAGACATTCAGTTCCGAAAGGTCGGGAGCGAAGGCGTCACCGAACAAGCGCTCGATCGTCCTGACATCGCTGGTCCTAACGTTGCGTTTCTGTTGCTGGACGACGAGCCCCAGAACACGGCGTTCGGCAGTCCTGAGCCAGCGGATAAGCGATCTCATGGGATTCACTGCTTCGCTATTCACGTACCAGCCGAAGTGCACATGCGGCGGCGTGGTGGCCGCGTTCCCGGAGTTCCCGCAGAACCCGACAACATCGCCCGCCGACACTGGTGAGCCCGAAGGGTGCTGTGCGGCGTTGGTGCCCGACAGGTGTGTCAGATAGAAGTATGCCGAAGGAGAGGTGTGGACCCGCGCGCTGATGCCTCCGAGACCACCATCGCTGTAAGAGACGAGCCCGTCTTCCGGCGCAAGGATCGGATCTCCATAGCGGCAGAAGACGTCCTGCCCTTCGTGCGTTCGCACGATGGGGCCCGGACCGTAGCGCGGAGCACCCCAGGTGTCTGTCCATGCAGACTCGCCCCCGATGATGAACGGCGGGAAGACTTGGGCCACGACGTCTTCGGAAGGAACGCCAAGAGCCCGCAAGCGAGCGGCGGCTCCGACGAGACGGTCGGTAGAGAAGGCACCCGCTATGAGGGTCTCGTCACCGACGAAGGTGTTGCCCCCTGGTTGACCACCTCGCCCCTTGCCGCCATTACCGCCCTTACCCGGCTTGTCACCCTTGCCTTTTCCGGGCTTGTCGTCGGACGGGTCGTCGTCATCGGGGTCCTCGCTGCCGGGGATCTCCTCACCGGGATCCTCGGGTGCTGGAGTCGCGGGATCGGAAGGTTGTGGTTTCGGTGTCGGAAGGACGTCCGGGATCGATGGCGTGGGCACGATCTGGGCGTTGGCGTCGCCTACGAACCCGCGACCGGCCGAGCGCGGCAAGGCGAAGAAACCTCCCGCCATGAGGAGTGCGACCAGAACAACGCGTGCGATCTTCTTCATGCCTGTATGTACGGCCAACCCTCCCCACCGTCACTCGCATCTAAACCACGCTATGTAGTCGAACGACTACAGCGCAGCCCGGGCCGTCTACGACATCTTCTGCGCGCCGTGGACCTTCCCTGCCCGAGGGGATGGGTTTAAGCCTAGATGTCCGGTTCCTACCGGTCTATGGCCTGGTTGGGGGGTTGTCCGGACTAGTCCCGTTAGGGATCCGAACCTTCTCGAGCCTGTCGAGAGCGAGGGCCGCCGCTCCTGCCGAAGAGAACAGCGCGGTGACCCGCACGATCCAGTGATCGATGAGCGAGGGCCAGTCGATAGAGGTAAGCAGCCGCATATACGCAAGCTATCGACGCGAGGAGCAACTGCCTATAAGCAAGCAAGGATTACGAGCAAGAAACCGCCTTAAGAGAGTCGCTCGAAGGTGAAGCGCCGGAGCTCGGCTCTACCTTCCTCACCCGGTGCCATGGTGTGGGCACGGAACTTCACCGTGACCAGCTCCGTGCCTGGTGGCATCACGGCACCGGTCACCCGAATCGTTTGCGGCTCCGTCTCATCGGTGATGCGGTCGTTCCACTCCTCGAGTTGTGGCCCCTGCGCCGTTCGCGCGGAGATCGTAAGGCGCGCCTTGAATCCCCCCGTCTTGTCTCGGACGCAAGCCGTCGCCGCTGCCGCGAACGTTTGGCCCTCGCTCGCCGCGAAGGTGCGCGTGATCCCTGCATCGCCTTTGGTAGAGGCCCCCGAGGATATGGTCACCATCTGCGCACCGTCCTGAACAAAGAGGTTGTAGCCGCCGGCCGGAAAGTCTTTCTGCCCTGCGATCCCGTAGCCGTCCGCAGCACCATCGCCGTCACCGTCTAAGAAGACGGACTCATCGAAGCACACCCCAACATCGCAATGTGGATGGCCACCCGGTGGGTTGAAACCGCCGGCGCGACCCGAACCGGACCGGCGTCCAGCACGACGCCCAGTGCCTCCAAGTCCAAGGAGTCGTCGGAGACCTCGCCTGCCCCCACGTCTCATGAAGAAGATCCGCCGGGGCTAGGGAACTGCAAGAAGAGCTCGGTCGGCCAGTTCTGTGATCAACGGTGGGTAAACCGTTACGGCGACCAAGGCAACGGCGGCGATGCCCATCGCTGCGCGCAAGAGATAAGGCACCTCGACCGGGTCGGTCAGTTCAGGTGCGTCGAAGAACATGCGTTTAACGACGGCGAGGTAATAGAAGGCTGCAACGACGGCGTTGATACCCATCACGGCACCCAGCCACCAGACCTGTGCTTGGAAGGTCGCGTTGAAGACGAATAGCTTCGCCCAGAAACCGGCGAGCGGAGGTCCGCCCAACAGCGAGATCATGAACACGGCCATCAAAGTGGCGAGAGCCGGGCTGCGGTTCCACAACCCCTTGTAATCGTCGATGAAGTAACTCCCGCCCTTGCGGGCGAAACTCACAGCTGCGGCGAAAGCGCCGGCATCCATGACCGCATAGACCGCTAGGTAGGTGATAGCCGCGGTAAGGGCTGTGTGGTTGGTTGCTGCGTTGTTAGGGTCGATCAGAGCGAAACAGACGAGCACGTAACCCGATTCCGCGATCCCCGAATAGGCGAGCAGTCGGATGATGTTGCGTTGCCGCAGTGCTACGAAGTTGCCGACCGTCATCGTGGCAACTGCGAGTGCGGCGAACAGCGGCCTCCATGTGTCCGCAACCTGCGGGAAGGCCTCGAACATCAAGATCAGCAGGCCGACGAACCCTCCTATCTTCGAAGCGGTGGAGAGGAACGCCGCCACCGGAGAAGGCGAGCCTTCATAGGTGTCTGGTGCCCAGAAATGGAATGGAACGGCCGAGACCTTGAACGCGAAGCCCACGAGAAGGAAGAAGATGGCCAGAACGACGATCGGTTCGTTCTCGGCTCCCGTCGCAACGATGCTCTCGCGTATTCCCGTCAGCATCGTCGTCTGTGTCATGCCGTAGATCAACGACATGCCGTACAGCATCAGGGCCGAGGACAGAACGCTGAAGAGGAAGAACTTGAGCGCGGCCTCGTTGCCTTTGACGTCGCCCTTGCGCATGGCGGACATCACAACCGCCGGGATGCTGATCAACTCGATCGCGATGAAGATAGTGATGAGGTCGCGTGAACTGGCCATGACGACCCCACCTAGCAATGAGCTAAGCATCAAGAAGTAGTACTCACCCTGGTAGTACTTGCCCGTTTTGAAGAAGTGGAACGACAGGGCCAGGATGATGAGACCGACAACGCAGAACAGACCCTTGAACAACAAGGCGAAGTCGTTGATCACGAACGAGGCTTCCCCTCCGACCAAGAAGGTGCCGCGCTCGTCTCCGATCAGAGACACGACCGCGGCCAGCGTGCCGATGATCCCGGCGGCCGATAACGGCATCGCGATCCACTTCGCGTCCTTGGGCAGGAACAGGTCCGCGACCAGAACGATGCATGCCGTGGCCACGAGCACCAACTCGGGCGCTATGGCATGCAGGTCGACGGACTGCTGCAGGGAGCTCAACTAGCCACCAAGGATCCCGACTAGGCCTTGGACCGCTCCGTCCGTAACGTGCAGGACCAGCTTCGGCGCTAGACCCGCCACCAGGATCAGGACCAGCAGCGGCGCCCACGCCACCCACTCGAGCTTCTGGACATCGAAGATGGCCTTCCCGGAGAACTTCTCGGGCACGGTTCCAAGGTTGATCCTTTGAATGGTCCAGAGCAGGTATCCGGCCGTGAGCACCGTTCCGATACCGGCACCGACCATGAGGATCCTGAAGAGCAGTGGATCGAGACCCGCGCCGGGGTTGTAAGAACCCAGCAAAGCCAGGACCTCACCCCAGAACCCGGCGAGGCCGGGTAACCCAAGGGACGCTATGCAGGCGTAGGTGAACAGTGAACCGAACTTCGGGATCTGGGCAAGCATGCCCCCCAGCTCCGAGATCTCGCGGGTGTGATAGCGCTCGTGCAGCGACCCGGCCAAGAAGAAGAGCATGCCGGTGATGAGTCCGTGCGCCACCATCCCGAAGATCGCTCCATTGATCCCTTGATCGTTCAGGGTCGCCAGTCCAAGCATGACGAAACCCATATGGCCAACGGACGAGAACGCGATCAGACGTTTCAGATCTGTCTGTGCCAAACAGCAGAGCGCGCCGTAGATGATCGCGATCACCGCCAGGATCCCGATGGCGGGAGCGAACGTGCGGGCGGCGTCCGGAAGGATCGGATACGCGATACGGATGAATCCGTAGGTCCCCATCTTCAGCATGATGGCCGCAAGTAAGACTGAACCCACGGTCGGAGCTTCCGTATGCGCATCGGGAAGCCACGTGTGGAAAGGCCACATCGGAACCTTGATGGCGAATCCGAGGGCCAACCCCGCGAACACGAGGTTCTTGAAGGTGTCCGAGGCGATCACACCATCATTCGCCATCTGGACGATGTCGAACGTTCCCGTGTTGAGTCGGAGAGCAAGAAAGCCCAACAGCATGAAGATGGATCCGAAGAGCGTGTAGAGGAAGAATTTGACCGATGCGTACTGGCGGTTCGGACCGCCCCAGATGCCGATCATGAAGTACATCGGGACCAGCACGATCTCCCAGAAGATGAAGAACAGGATCAGATCCAGGGCGATGAACGTTCCCGTCATCCCCGTCTCGAGCAACAAGACCAGCGCGAGGAGCGCCTTCGGCTTGCCGGGCTCGGGCACGTGCCACCACAGATAGATCACGCAGAGGAACGACACGAGAAGAGAAAGAGCGAACAGGGGCAGAGCCATCCCGTCCACACCGATGTGATAGTTCGAGCCGATCTGAGGGATCCACTCCTTGAACACTTCGAACTGGATCCTTGCGCTCTCCCCGTAATCGAACCTGAAAAGCAGCAGAACGCCGACGACCAGCGCGATACCTGCGACGGCGAGTGCGAAGATCTTTATCAACTTCTCCTGCGCACTTGGTATGAACAGAAGGACCGCCGCGCCGACGGCTGGCAGGAACGTAGCGATGCTCAGTCCCCAGTTATCGAGCCAGTCCATGCTGTAGTCGCTCCTTTTGCTCTTCTAGACGATCGCGAATAGTCCAACGAACACGGCGATTGATGCGAACAACACCGCTGCATACCTCTGCACATTCCCCGATTGGATGTAGCGAAGCAGGCCACCCGAAGCGTCCGTGAGGCCTGCAGAACCGTTGATTACTCCGTCGATGACACCTTGATCCAAGACCTTGTAGACCTGCTTGCCCGAGGCAACAGAGATGAAAGCCGTTCCATTGACGACCCCATCGATCACCTTCTGGTTGAACCAGTTGGCCGCCTTGGAGAGTGAGTACTGGATCGGCTTGACGATGCCCTTCATGTAGATGTCGTCGAGGTAGTACTTGTTCTCGACGAAACGGTAGGTCCACGCGAAGGGACTCGTAAGGATGTCGACCTTGAATCGGTCCTTTGCATACATCTGCCAGCCCAGCCAGATCGCAAGGACCGCGATCGAGACCGAGAACGCCGGAAGCGCGAGGTTGTAGAAGCCAGAGAAGGCGTGGTGTTCTTCTCCCGGCACATGGATCCAATCGGCGAAGACCCCGATCACAGGCATCCCCAGGAAGCCCACGACGCATGAGAGACCGGCAAGTATCCATAGCGGGGTCACCATGGCACCGTCGCTCTCGTGAGGATGGCCGTGGCCTCTGTACTCGCCCCAGAAGGTCTTCACGCAGGCCCTGGTCATATAGAAGGCGGTCAGGAAAGCAACGACTATCCCGACGATGAAAACGACCCATGATGCGAAGTGGCCGTGATCTATAGCCCCTCGCAAGGCTCCGCCCAGGATCTCGTCCTTGGACCAGAACCCGGCCAACGGGAAGATCCCGGCAAGCGCGAGCGAACCGATGATGAACGTCCTGAACGTGTGAGGCATGAACTTTCGAAGCCCACCCATGTCGCTCATGTTGTTGCTATGTACGCCATGAATCACCGAACCGGCACCCAAGAACAACAAGGCCTTGAACATCGCGTGCGTGAAAAGATGGAAGATGCCGGCGGTATAGGCCCCGACACCTAGGGCGGCCATCATGTAGCCGAGCTGCGAGATGGTCGAATACGCCAGCACTCGTTTGATGTCGTCCTGGACGAGGGCAAGCACCGCGGCTATCAACATCGTTATCGAAGCGATGATCGCCACAACATCCAGAGCGACACCGGCATGCTCGAACACGATGAACATCCGCGCGACGAGATAGATGCCGGCGACAACCATCGTCGCGGCATGGATCAGCGCCGAAACCGGCGTTGGACCCGCCATAGCGTCCGGCAACCACACGTGCAATGGGAACTGAGCGGACTTGCCGACCGCTCCACAGAACAGCAACAACGCAGCAACGGTAAGCACCGTGCCGCCGATCTCGCCTTCCTCCGCCATGTGGTTGAGAAGGTTGATGTTGAACGTATGACCGGCAACGAATAGAGCGAAAATCCCGAACATGAACCCAACGTCACCTACGCGCGTCGTGATGAACGCCTTCATCGCGGCGGAGCTGTTCTCCTTCTCCTCCCAGTAGTGACCGATCAGGAAGTAAGAGCAGACACCCACGCCCTCCCAGCCAACGATCATCTGGAGCAGGTTGTTCGCTATCACAAGGAGCAGCATCGAGAACGTGAAAAGGGAGAGAGCCGCGTAGAACCACGTGTAGCGCTTGTCGTCGTGCATGTAGCTGGTCGAGTAGATCTGAACGAGCAGCGAGATGAATGTGACGACCATAAACATGAGCCCGCACAGGAAGTCGTAGTTCATCCCGAGCTCGAGCCTCAATGACTCGCCGCCACCGAACTGGAACCACGTCCACGACTTCTCGACTGCGCCGGCCCCCGATGCCAGGTCGATGAACCCCAGCACCGAGATGATGAACGCAACGGCTACCGCGAAGATGCCGAACTCATGGCCTTTGCGGGGCATCTTCTTCCCGAAGAAGAGTGTCGCGAAGAAGGACAGGAACGGCAGGAGCGGCACGAGCCACATGACGTCGGTGAAGAAACCGTCACGCGACGCGTGAACGACCTCTTCCCCGTGCTCCTGCGCGAACAGCAACAGTCCGTTCATCAGCTAATGGGTCCTCTCACCACTTCATCAGCGACATCTCATCGACGTCGACGCTCTCTCGGTTCCGGTAGATAAGGATCACGATCGCCAACCCCACGCCCACCTCGGCAGCCGCAACCGCGATTATGAACAGCGCGAAGACCTGTCCCACCGCATCGTTAAGGATCGCGGAGAACGCTATGAGGTTGATGTTGACCGCATTCAGCATCAGCTCGATCGACAGGAGGATCAGCACCGCGTTCTGACGAGCCAGCACGCCGTACACCCCGATGCAGAACAGGAGAGCCGACAGGATCAACAGATAGGTGATCGGCATCAGTCACCATCCTTGGTTGGGTTCTCATCCCTGCGCGCGATCATCACAGCCCCGATCAACGCCGCAAGGAGAAGTACGGACACAACCTCGAACGGCAGCACGTACGCAGAGAAGATCACTTCTCCGATGTCCTTCGTTCGCACGGCGTTCTCGGCCGCCAGTGTTATCTCCGCACCATCGAAAGCATCCATGAGGATCCAGCTCGTCACCCCGAACAAAGACGCAGCGACCACTGCCGCCAGCAGCTTCTGTGAATTGTCGTAGTTCGCTTTCCCGATCGGCGCTCGCGTCAGCATGAGTCCGAACAACATCAGAACAACGACGGCCCCGACGTAGATCAACACCTGGGCCCACGCGACGAACTCGGCAAGGAACAAGACGTACAGCGCAGCAGCCCCCATCAGCGTCCCCACCAGGTACAGGGCCGCATGAACGACGTTCTGCGTCGTAACCACGCGGAACGCCGCACCGACCATGATCACGGCGAGCACCCAGAACATGACCTCCTGGACGGTTTCTGCGCTCACTTCTGCGCCCTCTCTGCCTTCACCCTCGCTGCTTTCGCCCTGCCTTGCGCGACTGCATCGCTCGAGCCCTTGGCCCGTCTCTTCAGCCAGCACTCGTTCATAGACCTCGTCTGGAGTTTCGGTCCCTGACTCCGCGACCGGCGGCGCCACCTCAGCCCCTCCGTCGCGGTCCTCAGAAACGGCTCCGGCACCGGGCTCTGGGACCGGCGTCGCCACCGCAGCCCCTCCGTCGCGGTCCTCAGAAGCGGCGTTAGTTCCACTTGTCGATTCGGTCTTAGCACTGGAATCCGGGCCGCTTCCTGCGGAGGCTTCCTCCGGGGCTCCGGACGTCGCCGCCTGTTGAGGCGCGCCCGAACCCTCGCCTTCGATGGGGGCGGAGGCTACTGGCTTGTCTACATCCAAGGGGGTCGGGCCTCGTTTGATCCCTCGTTCGGCTTTTGCTTTGGCTACTCGGGCTCTCGCTTCGGCTACTTGGGGGGACGAGCCTTTGTCTTTCTGCTCTTGGAGTACCTCTTTGTAGACGGTGTCCCCGTCTTCCGTCGGGGTAAGTGCAACCGGTTTTGGGGATTCGTGGGGGACTTCTACGTTCGGGCCGGGTGACTCTTGGAACGCCGCCTTCTGTTCCTCGCTGAGGGGCTGTTCTTTGGTTTCGCCTGCTTGAACGTCGGACTGTGTTGCCTCGGCTGCTGATGGAGCCGCCGCTTCCGCTGGAGGAGGTACGTCTTTCGCTTGCTCGGGCTCTTCTTGGGCGGCCGTCTTCTGTGCAGGCGGGGCTTCGCGTCGGGGTGGGGCTGGTAGGCGGGCGGCGTCTGCCGCGGATACGTCGGGTGGGGGTGTTGTTGTCGGGGACGCTGTTGGGGTAGTTGCTCCAGCAGCTGGAGCGGTCGCGGCAGGAGCCGTCGCGGCTGGTGCGGGCGTGGCTGCGGGGGCCGAGGCTGCTGCCTGTTGGCCTGGTAGTTCGGCTCCACGGTCTAGAGGGGGTGGCGGTAGGACCGTTGCCATCCAGTCCGACAGTTTCTCTTTCTCATGGGTGAGATTGCGGATGTCGTACTCGGCGTATTCGAACTCGCGTGACCAGAACAACGCGTCGTAGGGGCACACCTCGACGCAGATACCGCAGTACATGCACAAGGCGTAGTCGATCGCGAACCGATCCAGGACGTTGCGCTTGCGTGGCCGTCCGCCTTCTCGCTTGGGTGGGAGAGTTTCCTTGTGCGAGTCGATGTAGATGCACCAGTCGGGGCACTCACGCGCGCAGAGCATGCACACGGTGCAGTTCTCTTCTTTCAGGGCGATAACGCCGCGCGTGCGGGGGCCGAGATCTTGTTTCTCGTCCGGATACTGGATAACCGTGTTGTGCTTGAAGAGGTGTTTGAGGGTTACGGCCATGCCCTTTAGCAAGCCGATGCCGTAGGTCATCCCCCGGGCCTTGTTGAGCTTCCTATCGTCGATGCTCACGGCTTGAGTCCTTCGGGGGCGTAGAGAACCCAAGCTCCTGCAGCGAGGATCAAGACCAAGCTCACGGGAATGAGGTACTTCCACGCGAACTTCTGGAGCTGATCTTCACGGAGGCGGGGGAACGTGGGCCGGATCCACAAGAACAGGAACACCATCAGCATGGTTTTGCCAAGGAACCAGACGATGCCCGGGATCGCTTCGAGAAACTCCAGCGGCACGATCGGTCTGTACCCACCGAGGAACAACGTGGCGCCGATCGCTCCGAACGCCACCATGTTTGCAACCTCGGGGAAGAAGAAGCTGAAGATGAAGCGCATCCCCGAGTACTCGGTGAATGCACCTGTGATGATCTCCGACTCTGCTACCGGCATGTCGAACGGAGGTCTCGTCAGTTCGGCAACGCCTGCGCCCATGAAGATGAGGAAAGCGACGAGTCCGATGCCGGGGGGCCAGAAGATGAAGGGCCACTCTTGAGCCTCGACGATCCCGACGAGGGAGAGTGTGCCTGCCAACATCACGATCACTGCCGCCGACAGAACGATAGGTAACTCGTATGCGATCAACTGAGCGGCTGCCCGGAGCGCTCCGATCAGCGAGTACTTGTTCGCGGACGACCAGCCCGCCATGAGAACGCCAACGGTAGAGATCGAAGAGATCGCCAGCAGATAGAAGACGCCAACGTCGAGGTCCTCGACGATCAGAGATTTGTCCACCGGGATAACCATGTAGACAAGAACGGCAGGGATAAAGACGGCGAGTGGTGCTAACGAGAAGACGCGCTTGTCCGCGGCCTTCGGGATGATGTCTTCCTTGTAGATGAACTTCAGTCCATCGGCGAGCAGGATCGCCCAGCCGTGGAATCCACCCGGGTACATCGGCCCCAGACGGTGCTGCAAGTGAGCCATCACCTTGTGCTCGGCGTAACCGGCAACAAGTGTTGCCCCCGGCACGACGGCGAGGATCACCGCGAGCTTTACCAGCAACACCTGCCAGTCTGACAAGACGATGTTGTCGAACATCAGCGGTCGATATCTCCCAAGACGAAGAAGAAGGAACCAAGGATCGCGATCATGTCGGGGACCAACGTGTTCTTAAGCACTACCGGCAATGCAGAAACATTGTTGTACGACGGTGTCCGGATCTTGAGCCTGTAGGGACGACGATCCCCATCCGAAACGAGGTACATCCCTAACTCGCCCAGCGGGTTCTCGGCCCTGACGTAAACCTCGCCCTCGGGTGCTTGGATCACGCGAGGAACCTTGCCGAGGATCGGACCAGACGGCATCCCCTCGATCGCTTGCTCGACGATGCGCGCACTCTCGTACACCTCGTGGAGCAAGACCCAGAAACGGTCGAAACAGTCTCCGTTGACACCTTTGTGAACCTCGAAGTCGAACTCGTCGTAGACGAGGTAAGGCTGGTCCTTGCGTACGTCGGCATCGATGTCACTGCCTCGAGCGATCGGGCCGGAGACGCCGTAGTTGTAGGCGACCTCTTTGTCGAGGTACCCCACACCGATCGTTCGCTGCTTGAAGATCTCGTTGCCGACGATCAGGTTGTAGTAGTCATCCATCCGCTCCATGACCTGGCGAACGCCGAAGAGCGCCTGGTCGAAGAACCCCTTGGGAACGTCCTCCTTGAGACCCCCCGGGCGCATGTACCCGAAGTGCATCCGGCCACCGGTCGCCATCTCCATGGCGGCTTGGATGTCCTCCCGTTCGCGGAACGCATAGAAGGTTGGGGTGATCGCCCCGAGCTCTGCGGCGAACGAGGCGAAGAACATCAGGTGGTTCAGGATCCGGTTCATCTCCAGCAAGGTCACCCGCAGGTACTGGGCGCGAGGTGGAACTTCGAGTTCCATGAGTTCCTCGACCGCCATCGCGAGTGGTAGCTCGTTGTTGATCCCCGAGAGCCAGTCCATCCTCGAGACCAGATTGGTGATCTGCCGGTAGTCGCGAGCCTCGACGAGCTTCTCGTAACCCCGATGCATGTAACCGATCACCGGTTCGGCATCGACCAGCACCTCACCGTCGATAGTTGCCAGAAGTCGGAACACGCCATGGGTCGCCGGGTGCTGCGGCCCGACGTTGAGGATCATCTGTTCGGTCTGGAGGTTCCCGGCGGCGACCTCTGCTGCGAGTTCCTCGGGCAAACCGATACCGCGTTCGGTACTAACCACGACCACCCGCCGCTTCCTCGGGGTCCTTCGCACCGGGCCATGCCTTGACCATCCGCGTCGGCAGCTTGAACGACTTGCGGAGGGGATGACCCTCGAAGTCTTCAGGGAGATAAAGGTTCACGAGGCTGGGGTGGCCCTCGAAGTCGATCCCGAACATCTCGTGCGTCTCACGTTCGGCCCACAGGGCCCCACCGAAGACGTCACTGATCGAAGGACAGACAGGTTCGTTCGGATCGACAGGTACGTGGATGCTCACGTGGGTGGCGTGGTCGGGAGAGTAGAGATGCACCAAGACTTCGAGGGGTGTACCTCGATCGGCATCCTGCCTCTCGTCTCCCCCGAAGGTCGTGCGGTCGATGGCCGAGAGGTAAGTGAAGAAGCGGCACATCAGCCCATCTGCGTCACGCAGCTTGGTGACCACCTCAACGAGGTTCTTCGGTTCACACGTGACATCAACGCTTGAGAAGTTCAGCCGGGCGCCCGAGATGTTGCTACCGAGCACTTCCTTGACACGCTCGAGTGCCGCTTCTCCCTCAACCCGTTCCACGACCGGCAAGCTAGATCCCTCCTGCAAGACCGGGTTCGGGGATGTGGGGGATCTCGATGTTCGCTTCGTGTCCCTTCCACTTTTCGGCGACGTTCTCGCCGGCGATCTTCTCCTGCAAGCGGATGATCCCCTGAAGGAGTGCTTCGGGCCGCGGTGGGCACCCCGGGACGTACACATCCACGGGGATGATCTGGTCGACACCCTTAGTGACGGAATAGCTGTCCCAGTAAGGCCCGCCACAGTTGGCGCAAGATCCCATCGAGATCACGTACTTCGGCTCGGGCATCTGGTCGTAGACCCGCTTGATCGGTGCGGCCATCTTGTCAGTCACGGTTCCTGCAACAACAAGGAGGTCTGCTTGGCGGGGCGAGGCCGGGAAAGGGATCACCCCGAAGCGGATGATGTCGAACTTCGACGCGATCGCGGCCCCCATCTCGATCCCACAACAGGCCAGACCGAACTGCATCATCCACAGCGAGTACTTGCGGCTCCAGTTGAGCGCCCAAGACACTGGTTTTGGCAGTTTGACCTTTTCGATCACAGCCATTCGAGGAGCCTCTTCTTGATCGCGTAAAGCAAGGCGATGGCCAGGATGGCGATGAAGATCACCATCTCGACGAAGGCTTGGGTTCCTAGGGGCTCGAACACCAAAGCCCAGGGAAACAGGAAGACCGCTTCGACATCGAAGATGACGAAGAGCAGAGCGAAGATGTAATACCGAACACTGGATTGCGACCAGCCGACCCCCACTGGGTCGATGCCCGACTCGTAGGTGGTGAGCTTCTCGTAGCTCGGCAGATTCGGGCGGAGGAGCCGAGACAACTGCAGGGTTCCTAAGACGAGCACGGCAGCAACGACGGTGAAGACGCCGATAGTCACGTACTGCGCGTAATAGTCCCGCAAGTTCGCTCTGCCTCTTCTAAAGTCGACCGGTTCCTGGGGCGGTCCAGGCGGCTGGCGTGCCTCACGAAAGTCCTGGAAAACCGCCCGAAAACTAACACGCAGACGGTTGGCGCCGGGGGGCTTGTGCGTTCGTTCGCGCCTTTTGAACGACACTTCCAGCTTCTTCGCGCGATCCTTCACGGGATCCGCGTCGCACGCTTCGCCAGTAGCGCAAACTTAGGAGATGACCTCAGCCCGGCGAACGATCATCCAAGCGTCCCAGAAGCTCCTCCGTCCGCCATTCATCTACTTCCTTGCTCTGAATCTGTTCGTCCAGGCGGTCATTCTCAGCATCCAGCCTGACGACGCAGGGAGCTTCTCGCTTCTTCTGCTCGCTGCGGTGGGGGCTTATCTGCACATCGGGATGATCCTCGCAGCGGCCGCCGCCGAGCCCGGAACCGGGATCGATCCCTGGCTAAGGGCCGCTTTCCGCCAGCGGTGCTTCTGGCGATTGGCCTTCACAGAGCTCTTCACCCTTCTGCTGGTGGCCGCCGGGCTACTCCTACTGATAATCCCGGGATTGCTGGTGGGGGCTGCCGTTGCTTTGGGTCCGCAGGCAGCGGTCTTCGAGGGGATGTGGCCCGGGAACGCGGTCCGCCGAAGTGTCGAGTTGACTCGGCCGGTTCGCCAGAAGGTAGGTGTCCTCTTTGCACTCTTCTCTCTGGTGCCAGTGCTCCTAACCCAGATCGGCTACTTCCTTGAGTGGAACAAGAACCTCGAGGTTGCTTGGTACGCGTCACAAGGGGCTTACGTCGTCCTAACCAACATCGGTCTGATCGCCTTGACCCGCGCCTACGTAGAGCTAAGCGGTGCCTCCAAACAGTCCGAGCCCGCTACAAGCTGAAGAAGATCGTTGCCTTGTCGGTCAGATCCAAGAGGAGTTGGGGAAGAACGCCTAATGCGAAGGTAGCGATCGCAGTTAGAACGATGATGGCCGTGGGCGTGATCGGCAGGGTGATCTCCGGAGCGTCATCGTCCGCTTCCTGCATGTACATCACGACCATGATCCTCAGGTAGAAGAAGGCTGCGATCGTGCTGGCGATCACTGCGATGACAACCAACCACCAGTAGCCGGCATCGATGGCTGGGCGGAAGACCGCAACCTTGCCCACGAACCCAGATGTAAGCGGGACCCCGGCGAAAGACAAGAGGAAGAACGACAGCACCACCGCAAGCATCGGACTCCGATAGAACAAGCCCTTGTAGTCGACGAGCCGAACCCGTCTCTCTTCGCGGCCCCCGATGAGCGCCACGATCGCGAACGCACCCAGCACCGTGATCCCATAGGTAGCGAGATAGAAAAGCGACCCAGTTACGCCTTCATCAGATGCGGCTACGACGCCTGTGAACACAAAGCCGGCGTGAGCGATCGACGAATAGGCAAGGATCCGTTTCACGTCTTCCTGTACAACGGCGAAGATCGAGCCCACGAGCATGGTGAGGATCGCGATCCCGATGACTATCGGTCGCCAGTCTCCACGCAACTGGAAGAGCGAGACATCAAGCAATCTCAGCAATGCGGCGAACCCTGCCAGCTTCGAACCTGCCGCCATGAACCCGGTGACGGGTGACGGTGCACCCTGGTAGGCATCCGGCGTCCACATGTGGAATGGAACAGCTGCCACTTTGAAGCCGAGCCCCACGATGAGCAAACCCGATGCGATCACCAGTAGCCCCACATCCGTCGGCGGAGTCGTTGCCAGGAAATGAGCTATGCCGAGTTCGGTGCCGGACCCCGCCGTTCCATACAGGTTCGTAGAGCCCACCGCTCCGTACACCAGGGCGATCCCCAACAGAAAGAAAGCAGATGAGAACGCGCCAAGCAGGAAGTATTTCATCGCAGACTCTTGGCTCAACAGCGAGAAGCGCCGGAATCCGACCAACACATAAAGAGCGAGCGAGAACGTTTCGAGAGCAACGAACATCACGATCAGATCCGCTGAGCTCGCCATCAGCATCATCCCCGCCACCGCGAACAGCACGAGGGCGTAGTACTCGGGCTCCTCGAGCTTCTCTCTGACCAGGTAATGACGGCTCAGACCGAGAGAGAGCAACCCGAACAGGAGAAGTGCGATCTTCACGAAGAGAGCGAACCCATCGATAACGACAAGCCCGGCAAGCTGCAACTGCGGCCCATCAGCATCCACACTTCCCCACTGACCGATGGCGATCACGAGGGCAGCGCCGAACGTGATCGCAGTCAATAGTGGAAGGTGCCTGCCCTTCGCGATCCGATCTCCAACCAGTGCATCGAAAACCAAGAGGAAGAGCGCGCCGATAGAAAGAGCGATCTCTGGAGCGATCGCCCCCAGCTGTATCTCGGGAAGGTTAAGAGGCACTATTCGTCCTCCTCGTTGGCAGCGACATCGCCGCTGCTGGGCACGACGCTCGAATGAAGCTGAGTGACAACCTTCTCTGCCGACGGAGTGATCCGATCCAGGAACGGTTGCGGATAAACACCGATGAATACGATCAGCGCCAGCAGTGGTGCCAGCATCGCGATCTCCCGCGGCCTGATGTCGACGATCCGTTCGTTCTCAACGTTGGTGATCGGCCCGTGGAAGACCCGCTTGTATGCCCACAACAGGTAGATGGCTGCCAAGACGACGCCGAAAGCGGCGGGGATGACCCACCACCGATAGCCAAGGAACGTTCCAACCAGCACCAGAAACTCTCCGACGAACCCGTTCAGCCCAGGTAACCCGATCGATGAGAGCACCACGAACAAGAAGATGCCGGAAAAGATCGGGACGCTCTTCGCCAGTCCTCCGAAGTCTGAGATCTGTCTCGTGTGACGGCGCTCGTAGAGGATCCCAACAAGCATGAAGAGCGCTCCGGTCGAGAGACCGTGGCTCACCATCTGGAGTACCCCGCCACTCATCCCTTCGATCGTGCCAACGAACATCCCTAGAACGACGAAACCGAGATGCGCGACAGACGAGTACGCGATGAGTCGTTTGAGATCGGTCTGCATGATCGCCACCAGCGCGCCATAAACGATGCCGATGATCGCTAGAGCGATGACGAGCGGGACGAACTCGCGTGCGGCATCCGGGAACAATGGGATCGCGTATCGGATCAACCCATAGGCCCCCATCTTCAGCAAGACCCCTGCAAGCATCACGGAACCTGCGGTCGGCGCTTCCGTATGAGCGTCGGGAAGCCACGTGTGCAGCGGCACCAGTGGCACCTTCACGGCGAAAGAAGCGAAGAAGCCCAGGAAGAGCAAGCGTTGCGTCGTCTCCGACAGGGGGGTTCCCAACATGTCGGCAAAACTGAACGAGTGCGGATCGGTCGCAAAGTACATGAACAGGATCGCGACAAGCATCAGCAATGACCCACCGAGCGTGAATAAGAAGAACTTCATCGCCGCATAGATCCTGCGGCCGTAGCCCCAGATCCCGATCAGGAAATACATCGGGATCAGAGTGGCTTCCCAGAACACATAGAAGAGGAACAGGTCCAGGGAAACGAACACACCGAGCATGCCTGTCTCAAGAAGAAGGAACAGGATGAAGTAGATCTTGACGCGTTTGTCGATCGTCCACGAGACCAGCACACCCAAAGGCATGAGGAACGTGGTGAGCATGACCATCCACAGACTCAGGCCATCGATCCCAGTCATGTAGCGGATGCCCCATCGGTCCACCCACCCCGCGTCGCTCCCGAGCTGGAAAAGAGAGCTTGCCGGCTCGAAGTCGATCAGCACGCGGACCGAGAGCGCAAAGGCGACGAGCGTCACTCCAAGTGCGACCCAGCGAACGAGTTCCTCTCGATCCTTCGGGATCGCGAGGATCAGAAGCGCGCCAACCAGTGGAGCAAACACCACAGCGTCTAGGTAAGGAAAGTCGCTCAACTTAGCGCTCCCACTCTGAAAGCGAGCAGAGACAGCAGAACGACAACACCGAACAGGAAGATGGCGCCATACGTCCGCACGTAACCGGTCTGCACGCGCCTAACCCCATCCGCGAACCACGCGATCAATCCGCCAACTCCATTGACGATCCCATCGACCACCTTGGTATCAACGGTGTACGCCAGGAAGCCGGCGAACCTCTTCGAGGGCAGCACGATCAACTTCCCGTAGACCTCATCAACCCAGAACTTGTTTCGAGCAATAGTGAGCAGCCTGTCCAACCAGCTTCCCGCCGCAAGTCGACCGCGCAGATCGGCGCCACGTTGTGTGAGAAAGAGCGATCGAGCTAGAGCTATCCCTAGGAAAGCAACCGTCAGGGCTGCGCCCGCGAGCACCCAGGCCGTCGTGCCGTGAGGAACTTCGAACTCGCCTAGCGCAGGGGCAAGGAAATGCTCCAAACGCAGATCCCAAGGAAGGTTGATCGCGCCTCCGACCACGGAGAGGACTGCCAGCACACCTAACGGAACCGTCATCGTCCAGGGCGACTCATGCGGGTGGGTTCCCTCAGGGTGCTTCAGCTCGCCTTCGAATACACGGAAGTAGAGACGGGACATGTAATACGCAGTCAGCAGAGCGGTTGCCACACCCAGGCCCCACAATGCGTACTCGCCGTCCGCCCACGCTGCAGCAAGGATCGCGTCCTTCGACCAGAAGCCTGCGAACGGCAGAACCCCGCAGATCGCCAACCACCCCGCCATGAATGTCCACCCAGTTCTGGGCATCACCTTGCGCAAGCCACCCATGCGACGCATGTCCGTCTCATTGGCAAGGGCATGCATCACCGAGCCGGCTCCCATGAACATGAGTGCCTTGAAGAACGCATGAGATGTGAGGTGGAAGATGCCGGCGGAGTAAGCACCTACTCCGTTGGCCAGAAACATGTAGCCGAGCTGCGACACGGTCGAATACGCAAGTACTCGCTTGATGTCGTACTGGGTGCACGCGATCACTGCTGCCCACAGGGCGGTGAGCGCACCGACCCACGCGACGACAGTGAGCGCAACGTCACCACCCGACGCGCCGAACACCGGTGCCATACGAGCCACCATGTAGACGCCCGCCGTAACCATCGTGGCAGCGTGGATGAGTGCGGAAGCCGGTGTAGGACCTTCCATCGCATCCGGAAGCCACACGTAGAGGGGCAACTGTGCGCTCTTCCCGACAGCGCCTCCGAACAGCAGGAGTGCTGCAATGGTCGCGATCCCTCCCGATATCAATCCTGTTTCGGCTGCACTATTGATCTCGCCGATACTCAGCGTCCCCACGGTTCCGATCAGGAGAAAGATGCCAAGTAGGAAGCTGAAATCACCGATCCGGTTGACGATGAATGCCTTCTTGGCCGCATCTGCTGCCGCGGGTCGCTCGAACCAGAATCCGATCAACAGGTATGAACAGAGCCCCACACCTTCCCAACCAACGAAAAGCACGAGCAGGTTGTCACCGAAGACCAACAACAACATCGAAGCCACGAACAGGGTCAGGTAAGCGAAGTAGCGGGAGAAACGTTCGTCTCCGTGCATGTAGCCGATCGAGTACAGGGTGATCAGCATCCCCACACCGGTCACGACAAGAGCCATGACCACGGACAGCTGGTCGACGAGGAAATCCGTGCCGATCGAGACCTGACCCACCTGGATCCAGTCGAAGAGGTGAACGGAGAACGTCCACGCGTTCTCAGCATGCGCTCCCCCATGCCCCACAGCGCTTTCGACGATCTTCACACCCGTCAGATCGAGGAACATCGTGGCGGCTGCTACGAACGAACGCGCCATCGTGATCACGGCAAGGACGCCGGCCCATGGGATCTCGCGGCTCCCGACCTTGAACGTCGAAAGCCGCCTGCCGAAGAACAGCAAGAAGATCGCCGTAGCGAGCGGCCAAAGGATGATGGTCGATGTAAGCCCCAGGTAGTCGGGGCCGGGGATAACCGACTCGGCAGCAAAGAAGTCCACTAGGTCCCCATCACCACCGCAGCAGGTTCACATCGTCGACGTTCGCGGAGGCACGTCTGCGGAAGATGGACACGAGGATCGCAAGCCCAACCACAACCTCAGCGGCCGCGACCACCAGAACGAAGAAGACGAGCACCTGACCATCCAGGTTCCCTTGCATCCGAGCGAAGGTAACGAACGCAAGGTTCACCGCATTGAGCATGAGCTCGATGAACATGAAGATCACGATCGCGTTGCGACGCACCAAAGCTCCGACCACGCCGACGCTGAACATGAGGCCGGCCAGCGCAAGGTAGTAACCGGGGGGGACTTCGGTCATACAGTGATCTCCTTGGTGCGCTCTCTTGTGCTCTGCTCGTGGGTGTCAGGGACCTGCATCGCAGAGACGCTGCTTATCCGCCTCGTGAGAACCATCACGCCTACCACTGCAACCACCAGCAGGATCGAAGTCGCCTCGAAAGGCAGCAGGTACCGGCTGAACAGCAGCCGCGCGATGGCGAGGACGTTACCCGGTTCCTCGTTGATGGCCAGGATGGCATCGGACCGGTCTCCGATCAGATCGATGCCCTTGATGACGACGTAGGCAACCTCTGCTGCGAGTAGTGCGCCCAACCCGATGGCCAAGGGGCGCTGGGCAGGAAGGGGTTCGATCAGGATCTCGCGTTTGTCGACGCCCAGAAGCATGATCACGAAAAGGAAGAGGACCATGATCGCCCCGGCGTAGACGATCACCTGGAGGGCGGCGACGAAGTATGCCCCTTGGAGGAGGAAAGTCACGGCAAGCGCGACCTGGGTCACGACAAGGAACAGGGCTACGTGAACTGCATTGCGCGCAAAGATCATCGCGATCGAAGAGCCCAACGCCACGACGAAAGTCACGCCGAAGACGACGACTTCAAGGCTCAAGGCTTCACCTCGGTCCTCGCATCCGCGCGATTGGGAGGGCCGCCCTCGACTCCTTCGAGACGAAGGCCCGGCGGCAGTTCCTTCTTGTTCTTCCAGTGTCGCTCGATGGGAGAGTCGACAACCAACTTCTCCTTGGTGAAGATCAGCTCTTCCCGGGAGGTACCTGCGATCTCGTACTCCGTCGACATCAGGAGAGCTTCGGTCGGACAGGCTTCGACGCAGAGACCGCAGAAGATGCACCGCAGATAGTTGATCTGGTAGATCTGCGCGTATCTCTCGCCTGGGGAGAAGCGGGCATCCGGCGTGTTCTCAGCCCCCACGACCAAGATGGCGTCCGCAGGACAAGCCCCCGCACATAGTTCGCACCCGATGCATTTCTCAAGACCGTCTTCATGACGATCGAGAACGTGCCTGCCCTTGAAGCGAGGGAAGGGGCGCCGTCTTACTTCGGGATAGGACACGGTGTCCTTACGCTTGAAGACGTTCTTAACGACGACCTTCATGCCGGTGAGGATCTCAGGCAGCGCCATCGACCCTCCTCTTCTGCGGGACCAAAGCACCGCTTAGTCGGGGATCGCCCTTACCGAGCCACACCATGACAACCAAGAACAAGAGGCCGAATGTCGCGAGCCGCCAGTTACGCGACACGCTATCGGTGTTGACGATCGCGGTCACGAAGATCCAGATCAGACCTGCCGGTATCAATCGCTTCCATCCCAGCCACATGAGTCGGTCGTACCGCATCCGCGGCAGCGTCGCTCGCAACCACACGAAGAGGTAGACGAAGAGTCCTGTCTTCAACGTGAACCAGAACACCGGCCACAACCACGGTAGGAAGTCGAATGCAGGTCCATGCCAGCCACCGAAGAACAGCGTCACGGCCATCGCTGAGATAACGACAACGTGGATGTACTCACCAAGGAAGAACAGAGCGAACCGGATCCCGCTGTACTCGGTGTGGAAGCCGGCCACGATCTCACTCTCGGCCTCCGGCAGGTCGAACGGAGCTCTGCTCGTTTCGGCGATCCCCGCGATCAGGAAGATGAAGAACGCCGGCCACTGCGACCAGATGTACCAGTTGGGCACATGCTCGAACACATGGCTGATCTGTTCCAGAACGGGGATCCCATCGAAGAACGTGATGTTCTCGATCGAACCGGCCTGTTGCGCAACGATCGTCTTAGTCGAAAGGGATCCCGACACCAGCACGACCGGTATCACCGAAAGACCCAACGCGATCTCGTAAGAGATCATCTGTGCACTGGAACGGACCGCTCCTAGGAGCGGGTACTTCGAACCGGAAGACCATCCGGCTAGAGCGATCCCGTAAACACCGATCGACCCCGCTGCGAGGAAGAACAACAGACCGATGTTCAGGTCACTAACGATGAAGTCCACGCGATGGCCAGCAACCGTCACTTCGTCCCCGAACGGGATCACCGCGAACGCCAGGAACGAGGGAACCATCGCCAGTAACGGAGCCGCCGCATACGTCCACTTGTCCCCCAGAGCCGGACGGAAGTCTTCTTTGAAGAACAACTTGATCCCGTCCGCCAAAGTCTGAAGAAGGCCGAAAGGACCCCATCGGTTCGGTCCCACCCTCGACTGCATATCGGCGATAACTTTCCGCTCCGCCCACACCACCAGCAAAGTAGTTACGAGCAAAGCAACGAAGGCCACCAAACACTTAACGATCGCGATAACCACGACCGGCCCCCCGATGAAATCAGCGATAGCCGTCACGCCAACCTCACCCCCACAACAGGATCCACCCCAACCATGAGCGTGTTGGTCTTCAACCCCCGCTGGTCATAGGGAAGAAACACACAACCCTTAGCGATCCCATTGACTCGCGCCTTCACCTCAAACTCGTTACCCGCACCCGACACAACAACCATGTCGCCGTCGGCGATGCCAAGTTCCTTAGCGTCTTCATCGTTCAGCTCCACGAAGGGCTTCGCCTGAATGTTGCGAAGCGCCGCAGAGCGAGACACCATCGCGCCCTCGTCATAGATGAGCCGCTGGGTCAGCAGCTTGAACGTGTTTCCCTCTGGCCCGGGGGCCGTCGGAATCGCCGTTCCTCCGTCGCGGTCCTCGTCGCCGCCGCCGTTTTCCAACTCACTCTGTGGATCAAGTTGAGCGTTCTCGGGGGCGGAGGCTCCTGCGGAGGCTTCCTCCGGAACGTCGAGTTCCGCCGGTTCAGCAGCTTCAGCGATGCTCGGGATAAGCCCGGGGCGTTGCTTGGCTTCGAAGGCTCGCAGCTCCCAGGACAAGGGCCAGTTCTGGCCTGTTTGGAAGGGGGCTCCAGAGCGGTGGCCTTTCGGATATTGGCCTCCCGGGCCTCCTCGGTGCAACGGGCTTGCGTGCTCGCCTGAGAATCCGTGTTCGTCGAACGGGCTCGGGGCCGGTGCCTCTTGGGTTAGGGCGGTCAGGTGGATCTCTTTGTGGGTGGGGACGTTGGCTCGGATGTCGTTCCAGACATCTGCGATCGACGACCAGTTCCACGATTCTCCGAGTGACTTTGCTATGAGTTCGCAGGCTTTCCATGGGGCTATCGCGGTGCCCGGGGGAGACATCAATGGCTCGAGTTTCTGGAGTCGGCGTTCGATGTTGGTGAACGTACCGCCACGTTCCGAGGCGGCGACGGATGGGAGAACGACGTCTGCGAGAAGTGCGGTTTCTGTGGGGAAGAGTTCCATGACCACGGTGAATACGCCTGCGTTCAATGCTCTCTTGGCCAGTTCGGCGTCGGGGAAGTCCGCGATCGGGTCGGCTCCGAAGATGAGTAGGGCATCGAGCTCCTTCGCTGCGGCGGCTTCGAGGATGGCTCGGGTGTCGCGGCCCGGGGTGTCGGCGACCGCGTAGCCCGCGTCGAGTGTTGGGTGAACTCCCATGTCGAGCATCCCTTGCGAGCCGCTGTGGGGTGCACAGATCAACACCTTCGCTCCAGAACTGGCAGCGAGATCGAGGGCTGCTTTCAAAGATGAGGTCTCGTCGCGGCCGGCGGAGGTGGGGCTCCAGCAGATGACCGTGGTGCCCTCGAGCTCCGACGCTAGATCAGCGATAGGCCCGGCCTCTGCCCCAGGCATGACGCCGACGACCTTCGACGCATAGGTGTCTAGAGAGATCCAGCGTGGTGAGACCGAGATCAGCTTCTGTTGTCTGTCACGCACACCGGTGTGGAGATGGAGATAGAGGACCGGCAACGTTTCTTTGGGATCGGGGCCGATCCAAACGACCGTGTCGGCGGCCCTGAGATCGTCCATCGTGGCGGTGGAACCCGCGACACCGAATCCCTCGGCAACAAGCTCGTACGCGGCTCCTGAGTCTTGGATGCGGGAGTCGACATCTCGAGTTCCGATCACCTCTTTGGCCAACCTGCCGATGGCGTAAGCGTCTTCGGTGGTCAGGTGTCCTCCGGCGATAACTCCCACCTTCTTGCCTTTGAGCGAACTCGCCACTTTCTCGACGGCGTCCGCCCAGCCCATCTGTCGGAAGTCGCTACCTTCTCGAACGAGAGGCATCTCGAGTCGGTCCTCCGCGCTCGCGTAGTGGTAGGCGAAGCGGCCTTTGTCGCAGATCCAGAAATCGTTGACCTGCTCGTTGGGCAATGCCTGCCTGCGAACGAGATTGTCAGAACGAGATTCATTGGTGATCGGGCAACCAACAGAGCAGTGGTCGCAAACGCTCGGCGCGGTATCGAGGTCCCACGGGCGACTGACGAAACGGTAGGGCTTGCTCGTCAATGCCCCGACCGGACAGATCTGGATCGTGTTCCCGGAGAAGTAGCTGTCGAAAGGATCGTCCTTGAAGTTCAGGATCTGCGTTCCGTCGCCTCTGTCGACAAGCTGAATGAATGCGTCTCCGGCGATCTCATCCGAGAAGCGCACGCAACGCCAACAAAGAACGCAACGCTCGCGATCCAGAACGACGAGTTCGGAGATCTCGAGAGCCTTGTCGTAGTGACGCTTCTCTTCGACGTAGCGGGAGGAGCCGGGTCCATGCTTGTACGTCTGGTCCTGTAGCGGACATTCGCCGGCACGATCGCAGATCGGACAATCGAGCGGGTGGTTGATGAGCAGGAACTCGAGCATCGCTTCTTGGGCATCGACAGCCTCTTCAGCGGCAGTCTCGACGACCATCCCATCGGCAACCGGGGTAGCACACGCCGGCTGCAGCTTCGGCATCCCCTCGACCTTCACGAGACACATCCGGCAGACGGCGACCGACTGCATCCCCGGGTGGTAGCAGAAGCGAGGAACGAAGACCCCGATCTCCTCGGCGAGGTCGATCAGGAGCCTGCCCTGCGATGTTGTGACCTTCGCACCGTTGATCGTCACATCGGCGAGACCGTCGGAACGGGGCTCCGGCTTATTCATTCACCGGTCTCCCCGAGCCCGGCGTTCTGGGGGCCGGCGAACCCGTCGCCACGGCCGGTGTGCGCACCGACGAGCATGTCTGCTTCGTGATCGAACGAACAGCGTCCCTCTGCTACGTGCTGCTCGAACTCTTGCCAGAACAGTTTCACGTTGCTTCGAACGGCCCACGAAGACGCGTCACCGAGCGGGCAGAAGCACTTGCCGTCCATGGAATCGCAGATGTCCAAGAGAAGGTCGAGGTCTTCCTGGCGACCCTCGCCGTGTTCGATCCGCTCGAGGATCTTTACCTTCCACCAGGTCCCCTCGCGGCACGGCGTGCATTTCCCACACGATTCGTGCTCGAAGAAATGAGCGGTGAGCAGCGCGTTCCGAACCATGCACGTCGTGTCGTCCATGAAGACGATCGCGCCGGACCCCAGCATCGTGCCGGCTTCCTTCAGCGACTCGAAGTCCATCGGCACGTTCAGATCTGTAAGGAGCGGAGCGCTTGCGCCCCCGGGGATGACGGCTTTAACCGGTCGACCATCGGTCATCCCGCCGGCGAGTTCGAGGATTTCTCCGAGGAGGATCCCGTAGGGCACTTCGTAGTTCCCCGGAGCATTGACGTGACCCGACACCGACATCATCTTCGTTCCGGGCGACTTCTCGGTTCCCCACTGCTTGAACCAGTCGACACCGTTGGCAACGATGTGCGGCAAGGTCGAGATCGTTTCGGTGTTGTTGATAACGGTTGGTTGTCCGTAGAGACCTTTGATCGCCGGGAACGGAGGCTTGAGTCGTGGCTGGCCCCGGAACCCCTCCAACGAATCGAGGAGAGCGGACTCCTCACCACAGATGTAGGCGCCGGCTCCGCGGTGGACGATGATGTCCAGATCGAACTTCGACCCGAATATCCCCTGGCCCAGGATCCCTTGGTCGTAAGCGTCGGCTAGTGCTTCATCCAACCTGCGAGCGCCTAGAGCGAACTCGCCACGGCAGTAGACGAAGGCCTTGTTGGCTCCCACCGCCCACGCCGCGATGATGATTCCCTCGATCAGCTGATGCGGATCCCGCTCCAACAGTTCGCGGTCTTTGAAAGTGCCAGGCTCACCTTCGTCGTGGTTGATAACGACGTACTTCGGAAAGACCTCCTTGGGAACGAACGACCACTTCATCCCAGTGGGGAAACCGGCGCCACCCTTGCCGCGCAGACCAGACGTCTTGATCAACTCGATCAGGTCTGCGGACGACACGTTCGTAACTGCTTCCTTCGCCGCGGCATAACCGCCCGTGTCCATGTACCGCTTGTAACTCCACGAGTCGTCGAACTCGCGAAGTCTCTTCATGACCATCAAGGTTTCTTGAGGTTTAGCCATCGGATCCAACTCCCGGAACCTGCGGACGGGTTCCCGGCGCAAGATCGGCCGGTGGGGATTCGCCACCAACGGTTCGTTCGGTCGCCGGCCGGACGTCGATCTTGTGCATCGTTCCCGTTAGGGCAACCTCTCGCGAGATCTCCTTGTGCGTCTTCACCGGAGCGCCCACGACGCTCATCACGCCCTGGCCACCCGCGAGCTTGTCGACCACACCAGCAACGTCTCCCGGAGCAACGTTGTAGAAATCCTCGTAGTTGATCTGCATGCTGGGGGCACCATCGCAGGTCGCCAGGCATTCGGCTGCCTCAAGAGTGAAGCGACCATCCGAGGTCGTCCCACCAGCCGGCACACCAAGCTTGTCTTCGAAAGCTTGGAGAACCTTTCGGCCCCCTCGATGCGTGCATGAGATGTTGCGACACACAGAGATCAGGTACTCACCCGTAGACGACTTCTTGAGCATCGTGTAGAAGCTTGCGACGCTCAAGACCTCTGCCGGCGTGAGCTCGAGTATCTGAGCGACATCCCGCATCCCCTCTTCGGTCACATGACCTTGTACAGACTGAGAGAGGAACAGCAGAGGCAAAGTCGCCGACCGCTTGTTCGGGTACTTGGCGAGGATCGAATCGACTTCTTCGATCAGATCTCCCAGCACAGCTAGTTCGCGCTTTGTCATCGGTCAACCCCGCCCATGATCGGGTCGATCGAAGCGATCGTTGCTATGAGATCTGCGACCAGTCCCCCGTTCGACATCGGCCCAAGGGTCTGAAGGTTCACGAATGACGGGTCCCTCACGTGGCATCGGTAAGGGGAAGTTCCTCCATCCGAAACCGCGTACACACCCAGCTCGCCGCGGGGCGACTCCACCGCTCGATACACCTCGCCAGTCGGAACGGTGTACCCCTGCGTCGACAGCTTGAAGTGATGGATCACTGCTTCCATCGAGCGATTCAGTTCCGCACGAGGCGGATGAGTGATCTTCGGATCCATGTTCTTGAAGTCACCACCAGGCATCCGGTCGATAGCCTGCTCGACGATCTTCACCGACTCGCGCATCTCCGCTATCCGCACCTTGTACCGCGCATAGACATCGCCTTCGGCGGCAAGAGGAACCGAGAAGTTGAAACCATCCTCGAACGCGTCGTACGGCATATCGCGTCGGAGATCCCAGTCGACACCGGTAGCACGAAGGATCGGCCCGGTTGCTCCAAGGTCCAACGCCTCATCCGAGCTGATGACACCGATCCCCTTGGTTCGTTCCAGAAAGATCGGGTTCTCGGAGATGAGCTCTTCGTATTCGTCGATCCGCGGCTTCATCATCTCGACGATGCTCTTAGCAGCGACATCCCATCCATCGGGAAGGTCTTCCCAGACACCGCCGGGCAGGATGTACCCGTTGTTCATGCGAAGTCCCGTGACCATCTCGTAGAAGTCGAGGATCACCTCTCGCTCGCGGAACCCGTAGAACATGGCAGACATCGCTCCCATGTCGAGTCCTTGGGTCCCATAGCAGACGAGGTGGCTCGAAAGACGGTTGAGTTCCGTCATCAAGGTTCGGATGTACTTGCCGCGTGGAGGAACCTCGAGCGCTAACAGCTCTTCAACCGCGAGCGAATATGCCTGTTCGTTGAAGAAGGGGGCCAGGTAATCCATGCGGGTGACGATCGTGACGGCCCCACGCCACGTCTGGTCCTCGCACTCCTTCTCCATCCCTGTGTGCAGGTAGCCGATGACCGGTTGACAATCGAGGACGGTTTCGCCGTCGAGCACTAGATAGAGACGAAGCACTCCATGAGTAGAGGGATGGACCGGTCCCATGTTGATGACCATCCGCTCTTCGGTCTCGTCGAACCATTCCACGTAGGCGCCTTGGCCCTCGGCTTCGACCTTTTGCAGGAGCTGCTCTCGAGTGATGCTCATGCTTCGTCCTCGCCGACCGGCGGAACGGACTGGCCGTACTGGTCGACTTCCTGTTGGGCGTCCTCGGTGTTCGGGCCTTGGCCCGGCCCCTTGATCTGCAGGAACGGTTGCTCGATGAAGTCGATCGGGACCTTGCCGACGCCGTAATCCTTGCGCAAGGGATGCCCTTCCCATTCGTCGGGCATAAGGATGCGAGTCAGGTTTGGGTGGCCTTCGAAAACGATCCCGAAGAGGTCAAAGGCCTCTCGCTCCATGAAATCGGCCGTCGACCACAATCCGACAACCGAGGGGACGGTGGGTGGCTCTCCCGCCGCAGCGATATGAACCGTCATACGTTCCTTGAGCTTTCGATTGAGGAACTGAGCCACAACGCCGAAGCGGTCCTCGAACCCAAGATGCATACGGTCGAGCCCGCAGAGGTCGGCTAACCACCAGCCCTCGGCCTTAAGTGCGCGAGCGCGCTCAGACCACTCTTCCGACCTGATCTCGACCGTGCTCATGCTGGCGTTTCGCTGAACTCGGACGGTGTCCACAAACTGTCGTTGCTGCGTCCCGCGAAGTACTCACCACGCTGGATGCGATCGTGGAGAAGCATGATCCCGTCGATCAGCATCTCGGGCCGCGGCGGGCATCCAGGCACGTACACATCAACAGGGACGATCTGATCCACGCCCTGAACGAGCGTGTAGTTGTTGAACACGCCAGATGTCGATGCGCATGCACCCATCGAGATGACCCACTTGGGCTCTGTCATCTGGTCGTAGACCTGACGAAGGATCGGAGCCATCTTCTGTGACACGCGTCCGGCCACGATCATGAGGTCCGCCTGCCGGGGAGAAGCACGGAAGGCTTCCATCCCGAAGCGGGCAAGGTCATGGCGGGGCATCGTCGTCGCCATCATCTCGATAGCGCAGCATGCGAGGCCGAACGTCATCGGCCACAGTGAGGACTTACGAGCCCAGTTAACGAGCTTGTCGAGCTGAGCCGTTACGAAATTCGCTCCGATGGTGTCGCTTACTCCGCCCATTCCAGGCCCCCTCGTTTCCACACATAGACATACGCAGCGAAGAGGATCCCGATGAACACGCCCATCTCGATGAGGCCGAAGATCTTGAGTTCGTCGTATGCAACCGCCCAGGGGTACATGAACGCGGTCTCGATGTCGAAGACGATGAACAGCATCGCGATCAGATAGAACTTGACTGGGAAACGCTCGCCGCCGAGGTCGACTTCCTCCGGGGGCAAGGTGATCCCGCACTCGTATGGAGCGATCTTTGCCGCCGTCCACTTCCGCGGTGAAAGCTTCGAAGCCACGAAAACCGACCCTGCTGCGAAAAGCGTCGAGAGGATCAGTAGGAAAAGGATCGGAAGGTAAGCGGGCAACGTCATGGCTTGATCTCCGCCAGCTTCCGCAGGAATTTGACTGCGATCTGATCGTAGGTCCGAGCCTTCGAATCCTCGAGGTTGGCCAGCAAAGTCATCGTGAAGTTCATCACCTTCCGACTGCGCATCCCGAGCGACACCAACTTCTCCATCAGGATCGGATGACCGATCACTTTCACGAATCGACGACCAAGCCTGTAGTACGCCCCGTAGGTGTCCTCGAGCTCGGCTGAATACGCCGAGAGGATAGGCGAGGAACCATCCCGCAATGCATCGTCCATGTGCCTGGCGGCGATCCTCCCGGTCTCGTACGCGTAGGCGATGCCTTCACCGTTGCAGGGGTTGATGTATCCGGCCGCATCTCCCGTCATCAAGAACCCGGGGCCTTGAGCTGGGTAAACGCTTCCCCCCATGAACAACCGTCCGGCTCTCGGTTTGCTACAGACCGTGTGCTCATTGATCTCCCAGTCCTTCGGGAGTGAAGCTATGAAGTCGTGTTGCAGTTTGTGCAGATTCACGTCCCGCCACTTGCCGTACGTGGAGAGGAGGCCAACACCTGCGTTCACAGTTCCATCGCCGACGGGGAACACCCAGCCATAAGCGGGGATCGCGTCGTCAAGGGACCGAACGTTGAGGAATGCCTCGAACCAGCCCGACGAAGCCATAGGAGACGTGAAGTACTGACGGATCGCGAACCCCATCGGATAAGACTCGTTCCTCTCCCTGCCTAAAGACCGAGCGAACTTCGTTGCGGATCCCTCCGCGCACACGACGAAGCGCGCTTGGATCTCTTCCGTCTCGCCATCCCGTTTGGCGATCAACCCCGTACAGACCCCGCGGTCGAAAACTGGTTCGATCGCTTTCGTGTGGAAGAGGACTTTCGCTCCTGCTTCTTCGGCATGAGAGAGAACGATCGAATCGAGATCCTTGCGTGGCTTCACCAATCCGTAGCTCGGCCAGTCGTGCAGCTCTGGGAAAGGAAGGTCCATCGAGGTCGAGGTTCCGTGGATCCTCAGTCCAGTGACAGTCGTCCACCGAGAGATCTCATCGCCGAGTCCCATCAGCTGGAGCTGCTTCACGGCCCGGGGGGTGAGTCCATCACCACAGGTTTTCTCGCGCGGGAACTCCTTGCCTTCGACTACGAGAACGTTGTGACCCTTAGTCGCCAGATAGTGGGCGGCCGCCGCTCCGGAAGGACCTCCTCCAACGACGGCGACATCAACCTCCGTCGGCACTGGGGCAACCTCCTAGCCACTACTGGGGCTCGCATAAGCGGGCCGGAATGAGACTTTGTGAAAAGTTTCACGAACTACAACGCAGTCTATCGCGCTCGGATGGAACGGCCCTCCTCGGGCACCCGCTGCGCTCATCCTCATCCAGTGCCCTCGGTAGGGCCGTTCCTCCTCGCTAAGTGAGCGGCTTCGCCGCTACTCGGCTACGTAGGACCCGTTCATATTGGGATGAACGTCGCACTGGAAGTAATACTCGCCGGCGTCTACCGCCGTGACGTTGTAGGTGGTAGATCCACCGGCCGGGATGATCTCTCCCTGGAAGATCGCATCGGTTTTCGCGATACCCGAATCCGCATCGGGATAGACGGCCAGGTTGTGCTCCACCGAGTCGGGGTTCTCGAATTCGATCGCAGCCTCCTCGCCGGCTGTGACGACGAGTTCCGTGTGATCGAAGGCGACGTTCTCTGCAACGAGATGGATCCCGCCACCTTCGCCTTCGGGGGCCGGGGCGGCTTCTCCGCCTCCGACGTCTTCCTGCGCGAGCAAGATGAAGACGGCCAGGATAGGGATGATTACGTAGAGGATCGCAAGGAAGGGTGCCCGTGGCTTCATTGCATCTTGAGCCGCTATCGTGGGAACGCCACTCGACACGAGTTCATCGATCAGCTTGCGTCTCTCGTACATGGCCTGCTGACCGCTCAACTGAGCTTGGGTCGCCACCCCGTCTTCCGGACGCATGCGGTTGCCGGAGGGCGTTCCATGGGTAACGCCCGAAGGTGGAGCGGTTGCCACGGCTGCGGCAGGGGCGGCTGCGGCGGGCGCGGCTTCCGCGGGCGTGGGAGCCGGTGTTGGTTCCGGAGCGGCTACCGGCTCGGCGACGACGGGTTCCGGAGCCGCCTCGACCGCGGGAGCTTCCTCGACGACCGCCTCTTCTACGACTTCTTCAGCGGCGGCTACTGGAGCTCCCGCCTCGCCACCTTCGAAACGCGGCTGAGAACCCGGCCACCACTTCGGTTCCTTCGGGTGAGGTGATCCCTCGATGGCGCGCTCGACGAGCGGCTTTGGCACGGCCCTCTGCGACAGGGCCGGCGCTCCCCTTGGCTTGTTCCTCTTGGAGAACCTCTTGGTAAAGCTGTTCTGGGTCCACTGCTTCTCCCGGAATCCACGGTCGATGGCTGAGCGACGCTGCGTAATGTAACTCAGAGGGCCCTATCGGTGGCTCGATGCGCAAGATCGGTAAGCGCGGCGTGAGACTCGGGGTCGACCTGCGCGGCCTCGAGAGCTCCCAAAGCTCGTCTCGTCAGCTGATCTAACAGCTCCTCGGTCTTCGTCCGAGCACCCGATCTCACCAAGGCATCACGCAGCGTTTCAACTTGGGGATCGCTGAGAGTGTCCCCTTTCCCCCAGGCCGCGATGAATGCCGACCGGTCCTCACCCTCTAAACCCTCTAAGGCGTACGCGTAGAGAACGTGCCTCTTGCCTTCACGGATATCCGAGTCCACCGGCTTGCCGATCCGCTCGGGGTCTCCGAAGGTGCCAAGAAGGTCATCTCGAAGCTGAAAAGCCTCACCGAGTGGAGCACCGAAAGCGTGCAGCCGCCCGATCGTTGCTTCCGAAGCGCCCATGAGGGCCGCGCCGATGACCAAGGGCTCCTCGATCGAGTAGCGACCGGACTTGAGCACCGCGATCTTCCTTGCGTCCTGCAGCGCCATCTCTTCACCTACCGACGCAACCAAATCTAGGTACTGCCCCGCGATGACCTGCTGTCTCATCCGGGAGTAGGGGTCCCATGCGCGACTCAGGCTCTCGGCATCGAACCCCGACTCCATCAAAGCCGCATCGGCCAGTACCAAGGCCAGATCCCCGACGAGAAGCGCGATGTCCGTTCCGAGCAGAGCGAAGGTTGTTGGTAACCCTCGGCGCTCTGCGGATCGGTCCATGATGTCGTCGTGCACGATCGCGAACGTGTGAAGGAGCTCCAGAGCGGCTGATGCAGCAACTATCGACGCGCTGTGTGAGCCGCCCGAGGCACGAAAACCCCAGTAGCAGAACTGCGGTCGCAACCGCTTGCCTCCGGCGGCAACCAATCTGCCGATCTCGTCAACCATCGGAGTTGCCTCGGGTAACGTGCGGCTCTTCGACTCGAGGAATCGTCGCAACTCATCGTCTATCGATCTAGTGAGGCCGTCGACGGAGGGTTCGAAACTATCCATCCCGGTACCCTAAGCCGATGCGCAAAGCGACTTTATGGCTATTCGTAGCCTCGATCCTGATCGCGGGTTGCGGCTCGGATACCGAAGGGCCGGACGCGGCCCCCGAACAACTCACAGGCGTGATCGTTTCTCTGGATACTGAATCTTTCGGGGATGTCCGCGGTCTCGAACTGAAGGTAGGCGACACCACTTACGAGATCGTTGTGGACCCCGACCACGACTATGGGTTCCCCTTGGCGCATCTTTCCGAGCACCTGAGACTGGCGGCGCCCGTACGCATCGACCTGGAGCTTCGTGATGATGACCTCGTAGCCCTCACGATCGAGGACGTCTAGATCACCTGAGGTTCTCGAGCACTGGTGCCAGTTCTACGGCTGGAGCCGAGCCTTCGAACTTCGCGACGAGACGTCCATCCGAATCGACCACGAAAACCCATGGTTCGCTCGGAAGCCCCCAGTCGATGACTGGCTGGACCGGCGGCTTCGCTGGATCGTTCTCCTCATAGATCTCGGAGTGGATGAACGTGATCCCGGGGAAGTCTTTGCTCACCAGCTTGACGTCATCGAGGGTCGGTCCGCATACCGCCGAGGTACAGAATTTCGGCGTTGCGAAGACCGCCACGAACGGCTCGCCGCGTTTCAGAGCTTGCGCGATCGAAACCTCATAGAAGCTTGGATCTGGATCATGGTCGGTTGAGATCTCTTTCAGGCTGTCGACCTCGTCCGCTGTTGGGGTGTCGGAAGCGGGAACGCGATCGCCGATCGCCGGAGTGGTTCCTGTTTCTGCGACTTCGAATCCACCGCGCAAGGTCTCTTCGAGCCCGTCACCGGAGATGGTCACCTCGGCCCCCCAGCGACCCGCTTTGTCGAACTCGGGATGCGACACGTACAAGCCTCTCCCTTGCTCCTCAACGATCCAGACGAACTCGGAAGTTTCGGAGAACGCGGGTTCGGAGGCGGACTCATCGAGGTCGAAGAACGAGATGTCTACGCTGATCGTCGGCGACCCCAGTGGAGCGTCGTTGCCGTCCAAGAGACCTATGAGGAAACGGTTCTCCCCCACGGTGATCTCGGAGGAAACGAAAACGGGGTAAGCCTCCGTGTCCGTGAACGGGGTGGAGAAAGAGTCGGCCGACCCGGTCGGGGGCGTCTGAGGATCGGCATCGTCACCATCGCCGCCGCAGGCAGCGAGTGACAGTGTCAGTGCGAGAGCTGCCGTGAACATCCTTGAGCGCATCAACCCAGACTAAGGGCGCACCAGTCCTATGGCGCGCGGTTAGCATGTGCGACCGATGCCATCCCTAAACGAAATGGCCTTCCGCAAGCTGGCGACCATCTCGACGGCCGCAACCCTCGCATTGATCACGCTCGGCGCAGTCGTGCGCTCGACCGATTCAGGCCTTGGGTGCGCCGACCATTGGCCGGGGTGCAACGGGAGCGCGATCCCCGATTTCACGAACCATCACGTCATGATCGAGTTCAGCCACCGCGTAGTTGCTGGGATCGTCGTTCTCCTGATCGCCGGACTGACGGTCAGCGCTTTCCGGCGACGTAGCGAGCACCCGAACCTGTTCACGCCTTGCTTCGCTGCACTGATGCTGGTCCTGTTCCAGGCCGGCCTTGGAGCCGTGGTCGTGAAGCTCGATCTGGATGCGGAGTCGGTGGTGCTCCACATGGTCACCGCCGTTTCGCTCCTTGCTCTTCTCATCTACATCGTTGCTCTGGCGACGCCGGACTCTCCGACCTTCGAGGAGCCTCCTGCCCAAGAGATCTCGAAGATGGCTCGCTGGTCCGCGGGAGGCGTCCTGTTCCTGATGGCCGTTGGCTCTTACCTGTCGGGGGTTGAAGGGGGGGGCCGCGCATTCAACGATTGGCCTCTGATGGACGGGAAGTTGATCCCCGACCTAGCGGTCGAAGAGAAAGCGGTTCACTTCTTTCACCGGGGTGTGGCTGCGGTCGTGGGGGCCTTCGTCATCATCGCGATGCTGCGGATCATCAAGGAGAAGGGGCAGAATCCAAGCGCCGCCAAGGTGGCGTCGTTCGTGCTGCTCCTCTTCGGGATCGAGGTTCTGATCGGAGCCTTCAACGTCTGGCTCGACCTGAATCCGGCGGTCGTTACGTTGCACCTGCTGGCCGGGGCAACCATGTGGGGATGCCTCGTCGGGATGGGCCTCATCACGTCACCGAAGTTCCGAACCAGGGTTTCGGGGGCCCAAAACCCTGTCCGAGCTCGACCGGCGATCACCCACACTAGGTAGGCTGCCCACATCATGAAACGCCTTCTGATCTCTGAGAGCACCGGCGCGGTTGCGCTGGAGGAGATAGCCGACGCCGCCCCGGCAGAGGTTCGTCCACTAACTCCAGCGCGACGTCTGCTTGCCTACATTGCGCTAACGAAGCCACGCATCATCGAACTTCTGCTGATCACCACGGTTCCGCCGATGGTGGTGGCTGAAGGAGGGATCCCTTCCGGTTGGTTGATCCTCGCGACCCTCGTGGGCGGAACGTTGGCGGCTGGCGGGGCTAACGCCATCAACTGCTACGTCGACCGAGATATCGACGAGATCATGACCAGGACGAAGAAGCGTCCTCTTCCGCAGCACAGCGTCTCTCCTAAGAATGCCCTGACCTTCGGGATCGTCCTCGGGATCTTTGCTTTCGCATTCACTTGGATCCTCGTGAATCCGCTGTCTGCGTGGCTATGTCTTGGCGCACTCCTCTTCTACGTCTTCGTCTACACGATCGGCATGAAGAGGTACACGCCCCAGAACATCGTCATAGGCGGAGCCGCCGGAGCCGTACCAGCGCTCGTTGGCTGGGCCGCCGTGACGGGGGGGCTCGATCTCCCGGCCCTAGCCATGTTCGGGATCATCTTCTACTGGACCCCACCGCACTTCTGGGCGCTCTCGCTCCGCTACGAAAAGGAATATGCCGCCGCGGGGGTGCCGATGATGCCGGTCGTGTACGGCCGCGAAGAAACCGCGAAGCACATCCTTCTCTACACGTTCATGTTGTTGGCGATGTGCCTCGCGCTCTTCTCGGTCGCGCACCTCGGCTGGGTGTACCTCTCCTCAGCGCTCGTCCTCAATGCGATCTTCATCTGGTACGCGGTGCGCCTCTATCGGAAGCCACAACCCCGCATCGCATGGGCGCTGTTCAAGTACTCGATCTACTACCTGGCCATCCTCTTCCTAGCCATGGCCGCCGACGCCCTCCTCGTCTAACTTTCTTTTCCGATACACCCCCGATATCCGAGGCTAGATCGGCAAAGAAGAACCGAGTGCCGCTCTGATATCCCGCTCGACTTCGTCCGGTCTAAAGACGATGTCGTGTCATCCATCGCCAGCCCAACAGTGACGGCTGGGTGCGTGGCGCACGCATCGAGAAGCTCATGCTCGATAGTCGTGGTCCACATGCCATTAGAAGGACGCCGAGCGAACCGGGAACCATAGAGACGCCTAGTTCGAACACCATCGTGCGTCTTGCTCCCAGTCATATAGATGTCAGGCTCGGGCGACTTGAAACCATCGAGGCCCCGTAACGCCAGGGCTGACGCCCCCGTGATGAGCGCGCCGTCGCCTGCCCAGTAGAAGGCAGCTCTAAGGTTTCCTAGCCAGGTTTCAGGATGACCCGCAACTCGATAGATACCGGGGAAAAGTGGAACCAGGAGTCCGGCAACAATCTTGCGGTCGATGATGTGCTCCGCGTAGCCGGCCGCCCGAAGATTCTTGCGAGTAGCGATCCCATCATCAGCTTCTGCTGATCGCGCCAACTCGATGTCGTTCAAGGTCATGCAGTGACATGACCACGCAGCAAAACGACTTGTTGTGAAGCCGCTCACAGTTCCTTCCCGATCTACCCTCGAAAACCGAGGGCAGATCGGCAAAGAAGCGAAGAACTGTTATTCGACTAGGACGGGGCCGTTCATGTTGGGGTGGACGTCGCACTGGAAGTAGTAGTCACCTGATTCGAAAGGTCCCAGGCCGTAGGTCGTCTCTTGGCCCCCCTGGATGATCTCGCCCTCGAACAACGCACCGGTCTTCGCGACACCGGCCTCCGCATCGGGGTAGATGGAGATGTTGTGTTCGACTGAATCCTCGTTAACGAACGTGTAATCGACCGTCTCGCCGGCCGGAAGGGTTAGCTCGGTCACCGAGAATGCGACGTTGGCCGCGCTGACGGTGTTTCCTCCACCACCAGCAGGAGCGTGGGCTTCCTCCCCGTGGCCGGCCCCCTCTCCGATGTTCAATGCAGCGACAGCCACGCCGATGACGACCGGGTAGAGCAGGATCGCTACCAATTCGAAGAAGGCTCCGCCCGATACTCGTTGACGCAGTGCCATGAAGGCACAGACGCCGAGCACGTTGGCCGCCATCGCGATGCCGATGACCGTTGCGGCTTCCTTCGGAAGAGCAAGAAGAACGCGCGACAACCCGATGGTTACCGCTGCGATTATCGCAAGTGACAGGATCGGGATGACGATAGGAAGCGGTACGCGGAAGCGCACAACACCGACGAGTGGTTCCCCAGTTTGCTGTTGACTCATGTTCTCCTCAGATCCCAGGCAGTGAGCGAGTGCTCGAAGTCATCCCATTCCATCGTTTCGTGCTTTCCCGACTCTTCACGCGAGTACCAGCGGAAAAAGACGTAAGCGATGATGCCCCACAGTAGCAAACCGCCTCCGATCTTCATGATCAGTCCTGCGATCATCTGATCGTTCGTGGCCGACAAACCCCAGAGCCGCGGAAAGCTCTCGTAACTCGAGTAGATGGGTCGATCGGCGAACGTTAGGAACGATGCAGGGATCGTCGGAAGGATGGACTGTCCGAACAGGTACAGCATCTTCCCGGGTGCCGATAACCTGCGCAGTTCCGGGAGTGGGTCCACCACCGGCCACCACATCAAGAATGCGCTCCCAACGATCACTGTGTGCAAACCGAAGTGAACCAAGCCGTTCCCCACTGCCCCATTAACCATCAGTGGCCAGTGCGTGACCGCCACGATCACGTTGAAGATGCCGAAAGCGATGATGGGCCGCGTGAGGAATCTCAATGCATCGAATCTGCGACCGGCGAACATCCACCGCAATAACCACGTTGGAAGACCCAAGAGGATCATCGGTGGAGCGACGAAGGTCAGAAGCAGATGCTGGACCATATGAACGGAGAACAGATAGTCCTCGGCGATGTCATGGATCGGCGCATCTGAAGCGATCCATAGAACCGCGATCCCTGAAAAGAACCAGACCTTCTGTTTCGTGGTCGTTATCGCCGGTGACCCCGGAGAACCCAATCGGGGTGCGAGCTTCGAGACGGCCAAGACGTAAGCCCCGATGAGGAAGATCATCAGCAGCCACACGTCCGGGTGAGGTTGCCAGGCCACATGCGGCTCCACGTTACTGATTGACCAGCGGAGCCGGCCCACCCTCCCCGGCGAAGAAGAACCACGCGAGGACGATCGAAAAGACGAAGAGGGCCGTCACGATCCCGGTGATGAACAACATCCTGAAGACGCGCTCGTCAAACTTCAGATGCATGAAGTAGCGAGCTACGTAGAAGAACTTGATGACGGCGAAGACCATCAAGCCTGCAACGAGCATCCAGTCCGGCATGTTCAGGTAGTAGATCGCTACCTCGACCGCAGTGACGATCGACAACAGGATGAAGATCCCCACGTAGACGCGGGGTGAGGGATGCTCCGCGTGATGCTCCTCATACTCGACGTGTTCGATCGGTTGGTGACTCATGGCCTCATCCGTTCGTCGGGATCAGGTAGACGACAGTGAAGATGACGACCCAAACGATGTCGACGAAGTGCCAGTACAAGCCGATCATCTCGACCTTGCGAGGAGCCCCCGGCTGCAACCGCCCGAAATAACTCATCATCACGAGAGACAAGAGCATGAGGATCCCTACCGTCACGTGAGCTCCGTGGAAACCGGTTAGCACGAAGAAGGCGCTACTGAAAGTCGAGGTGTCGAGCTTCATCCCCTCTTCGACGAAGGTTGTGAACTCATAGATCTGACCTCCGATGAAGGTCATCCCCAGAAGCGCAGTAGCCAACAGCCAGATGCGCATCTGGCGTTCGTCCTTCCGATGGATCGCTGAAAGAGCGAGCACCATCGTCAGAGATGACATCAGCAGTACGAACGAGCTGACCGACGTGTAGGGGATGTCATAGATCTCGTGCGGGGTCGGACCATCCAGAACGTCATTCCGGTACAGGAGATAAGTCGAGATGAACGATCCGAAGAACAGGCATTCCGAGCCGAGGAAGGCCCACATACCCAACTTGACGTTGTCGACCCCGGTCGACGTGTGCTCCTGGCTGTCGAGGAACAGTTCGTTAGTGGCCACTTAGTGCTCCTCGGCAGAAGGCTCTAGGGCCCAACCGAACAGACCCGTCAGCAAGATGACGCCCCCGGCGATAAGCACGCCGTAAGCCGTGTAGAGAACCCCGTAAGCCATGACGGGGAGACCGAAGGCGGCTACGAGTGGCCAGTAGGACGGGTCGGGCATGTGGATGTGCTCCTCGTGGTGACCCGGGTGCTCATCCCTGTGCTCTGTGTCGTCCGCTCCACCTGCGAACACGCGCACCGGAGCACCTTCGTGGTCCTCGGCGTACTTCGTGTACCACCAGTCGTCTCGCTTCTTCACGTGCGGGATCACATCGAAGTTGTGCTCCGGCGGTGGTGAAGGCATGGACCACTCGAGCGTGCGACCGTCCCAAGGATCCCCCTCTGCCTCTTCGCCCTTACGGAACGACCTAAAGACATTGAAGATGAAGATCGCTATCGACACGGCGATGATGAATGCGCCGATCGTTGCGACCATGTTCCACATGTTCCAGCCCATACCGTCCGGATAAGTGTCCTGCCGGCGTGGCATGCCTTGGAGTCCCAGGATGTGCATCGGGAAGAAGGCCAGGTTGAAACCGATGAACATCAGCCAGAAATGAGCTTTTCCGATGCGCTCGGAAAGGTGACGGCCGAACATCTTCGGCCACCAGTAGTACATGCCCCCGAACAACCCGAAGATGGCGCCACCGAACAACACATAGTGGAAGTGCGCCACGATGTAATACGTGTCGGTTTGCTGACCATCGTGCGGAACGATCGCGTGGCTGACGCCGGACAATCCACCGATGACGAACATCGTCACGAAGCCGACCGAGAACAACAACGGGGTTGTGAACCTGATCGACCCACCCCACAGCGTGCCCAACCAGTTGAAGATCTTCACCCCCGTCGGCACCGCGATGAACATCGTTGAGATAGCAAACGCGGAGTTAGCTACGGGTCCAAGACCTACAGAGAACATGTGGTGGGCCCACACACCCCAGCCCATGAAGCCGATCGCAATACCTGCGAAAACGATCGCTGCGTAGCCGAAGATCGGTTTGCGAGCGGCCGTCGGCAAGATCTCGCTCACGATCCCCATCGCAGGCAAGATCATGATGTAGACCTCGGGGTGGCCGAACAGCCAGAAAAGGTGTTGCCACAAGATCGGATCGCCGCCCGCTGTGGGATCGAAGAAGTTAGCCCCCCAGACACGGTCGAACATCAGCTGGAACAGCGCAACAGCGATGATCGGCATGGCGAAGAGAAGCAGGAAAGAAGTAACCAACGACATCCACACGAACACCGGCATGCGCATGAGCGACATCCCGGGAGCTCGCATGTTGAGGATAGTGACGATGAAGTTGATGGCGCCACCGAGGGACGCGATACCCAGGATCTGAAGCCCCAGTGAGTAGTAGGTCATCCCGTCCGTTTGCAGGAGCCTGTTCAGTGGTGCATAGCCGAACCACCCACCATCAGGCGCTCCCCCGAGGAAGAAGCTCGTGTAGAGGAACAGCCCGCCCATAAGGAAGACCCAGTAGGAGAAGGCGTTGATACGGGGATACGCAACGTCACGCGCGCCGATCATTAGCGGCACGAAGTAGTTCATCAGGCCGACACCGAGAGGCATCACGACGAGGAAGATCATCGTGAGTCCGTGCATCGTGAACACCTGGTTGTAAGCCTCGGCGGAGAGAAGGTCGCCGTTCGGTTGCGCGAGTTGAGTACGGATCAGGAGTGCCTGGATCCCGCCCAAGAGGAAGAAGAAGAGGGCGGTGAACATGTACATGATGCCGATCTTCTTGTGGTCCACCGATGTCACCCAGCTCAACCATCCATGCTTGGCCGTGGGCCGAGCGAAGAGGCCTCGCTGTGCGTTTGCTGCGGTTGCCATCAATGCACTCCCTCTAAAGCTTGCTGGTACATCGTCAATCCAACGTCATCAGGTAGGCGACGATCGCGTTCACATCGTCCTGGGTTAGTCCCATCTCACCTATGCCGGAGGGCATGATCGAACCGGGTTTGACGCTCGGCGCATCCGCTACCCATGTCCGCAGGTTCTGCTCGTTCGTTTCGAGCATCGCCCCGGCGAAGGTCCCGCGGCTGAGCAAGTGGGTGAGGTTCGGCCCGGTGGTCCCCCCGGCCGTCGTGCCGGAAACGGTGTGACACCCGGCGCAGGCACCGTTCAGGAACAACTCTTCACCCTCGGCAGCTAGGGAGTCGGTGGGCGACGCGGCTTCTTCTTGTTGCTCCGCAACCCACCCTTCGAAATCTGCTACTTCGTCAACCCAAACGCGCAGGCGCATCCGCGAATGGGACAGTCCACAGAACTCCTTGCACTGCCCCCAGTACTCACCTGTTTCGGTGGGGGTGAAGATGGTGATGTTGGTCCGGCCGGGAACCGCGTCTTGAGAACCGGTGAGGCGGGGGACCCAGAACGAATGGATCACATCGTTAGCCGGAGCGGTGATCTCGACGTAAACGGGTTGATCGACCGGTACGTGAAGTTCGTTGGCGGTCGTGATGCCAAGGTCGGGGTAGGTGTACTCCCACCAGAACTGCTTCGCTGTCACAACTACATGCAGAGCATTGGCTGGTCTCTCGGAGTTCTCCATGATCGTTTGAACTGTCGGAACGGCGAGGCCGGCGAGTATCAACGAAGGTATGACCGTCAGGATGATCTCGACTTTGGTGTTTCCGTGGAACTGCGCCGCCTCACGTCCCGGTCGTTGGCGGAACTTGAATAGGGCGAAGATGATGAGACCTTCTACGATGACGAAGATGACGGCCGCAATGGCGAACGTGATGTCCCAAAGCGTGTCGGCTCTCTGCGTCTGCTTGCTCGAAAGATCAGTCAGGAAATCCTGAGGACCCGTGTCGCATGCCACTGCGAACACGGCCAGGAGCGCCAGGAGCGCGAGAAGTCTTCTCCTACCTGCGAAGGGATCTTTCATCGGGTAACGCGGAATATATATGAACGGAAGCCCTGCGCCGCTAGTTAGCGCGGTTGTGAGACAAGGAGATTCTTGGACACTGGATCGGAAGGTCGGAAACCTTGGGTCCTCAGAGCGATCGTTATCGGGTCGATCGCTCTGGTTGCCGCGGTTCTACTTCTGCGCAGCGCCCCGGAATCTGAGGGCGTAACACGACTCCCCACGTTCTCTCTGGCCTCACTCACGGGGTCTTCGACCGTGACCTCCGCATCACTCGAGGGCAAGCCTGTCGTTATCAACTTCTGGGCATCGTGGTGTGAGCCATGCCGTCGAGAAGCCCCGCTGCTCGACCGCCTCCATGAGGAATTCGAGGGGCGGGGGCTGGTCGTTCTGGGGGTGGACGTGCAGGATGTGCCTATCGCAGCTCGGGAATTCGTTGAGGAATATGACCTCGGGTATCCGATCGTGGAAGACCTCGATCAGGTCCTATTCGGCGAGCTGAAGGAAGCGGACGGCTTGCCCCAGACCTACTTCGTGACTGCTCAGGGAGAGATCGTTTCGTCGGGTGTCGCGGCCCCCGTGCTGGGTGAACTGGACGAGGGCGAGCTACGAGATGCCATCTCATTCCTGTTGGAGGGGGCGGGATGACCACCCGGGCCGCACAGAAGGCGCCCACCCCGGGCCAGCTTGGGATGGCCCTCTTCATCACGTCCGAGCTCATGTTCTTCGGGGGTCTGTTCTCCGCATACTTCGCTCTCAAGGCCAGAGCAGGTTCGTGGCCTCCGGAGGGAAGCGAGCTCGAGTTACTTATCCCGGCGACCATCACCCTTCTGTTGCTCTCGTCATCGGTGACGATCCACAAGGCGGTGGGAGCCCAAGAAACCGGGGACAGGCCCGCCCTACGCCGCTGGCTCGGGACCACGATCCTTCTTGCCGTCGTGTTCCTCGGGGGCCAAGCATTCGAGTACTCCCAGCTCGAGTTCTCCGGCAGCACCGATTCATTCGGAACGCTCTTCTTCACTCTGACCGGATTCCATGCGGCCCATGTCACTGGAGGGGTCGTGCTGCTGGGGTTCTGCATCGGAAAGCCTCGGCTTCTTGCGCCTTCCGCCTATTACTGGCACTTCGTAGACGTCGTTTGGGTCGTGCTCTTCGTGACTCTCTATCTCATCCGCTAGCCGGTTTAGGCTGGGGCTGCATGGAAACTCCCCTCGAACCCCAAGGCCGGTCGCGGTCCTCCAAACGAAGAGCGAAGTTCGCCCTAGGCGGACTCGCGGTCTTCACCATCCTGATCGGGCTGGTGGTCTGGGCGACCATGCGACCTGCCGCTATCTCCTTCTACATGACCACGACGGAGTTGGCCGCCGCGGGTGCGGGCGAACTGGACGGCAGTTACCGCGTCAACGGCAAAGTTGTGCCCGACTCGATCGTGCAGAACGGCTTGGAAACGGCTTTCACGATCACCGACGGCAAGACCGAGGTGAGAGTTGTGACGGATCGCCCACTCCCGGACACCTTCAAGCCCGAGTCCGACGTCGTCGCGCGGGGACGGTTCGACGGGACGACATTCGCTGCGGACGAGGTGCTGGCCAAGTGTCCTTCGAAGTTCAAAGCGCGCGCCTGATCGGCGGCGCTGAGGCGGAACCCACATGAACAGCCTGGCTGCGTTGGGTCGCCCCGCGCTGATCGCTGCGCTCGGCTTCGCCGGAGTAGCCGGCGTGCTTGCGGTCGCCGGGGCAACGAAGCATCGACGCGACCTCTCCGAGTCCGCCGCTCGCGCCCTCTCCGCTGCCTTCGGTTTCACCTTGGTTTCGGTGATCGGGATGATCCACGCCCTTTTCGTTCACGATTTCTCGATCGGCTACGTGGCGAACTACTCATCAAGATCTCTGTCGGGCCCTTACACACTGAGTGCGCTGTGGGGCGGCATGGAAGGGTCGTTGCTCTTCTGGACCTTCCTGCTGACCGGGTTCTCCGTGCTGGCACTTCGGAGAGCACGAAGTCAGGGATCACAGCTCGTCGCATGGTGCACGGCCGTTCTCGCAGGGATATCGGTCTTCTTCCTTCTGTTGCTGGTGCTGCCCGCCGATCCGTTCGCGCGACTACTCAGTGTTCCTGGCGATGGGCAGGGACTTAATCCCCTTCTACAGAGCCCCGGGATGATGATCCATCCCCCGCTGCTCTATACCGGGTTCGTAGGTTTCTCTATCCCGTTCGTGTTCGCGATGGCGGCACTCTTGTCCGGCAGACTCGATGAAGATTGGTTCACCTCGACGCGTCGTTGGACGTTGTTCGCGTGGAGCGCCCTGTCCATCGGGATCGTGCTCGGAGGAGCTTGGGCTTACACGGAGCTCGGGTGGGGTGGCTATTGGGCCTGGGATCCCGTCGAGAACGCGTCATTCATGCCCTGGCTCACCGCGACCGTGTACCTGCATTCCGTCGTGATCCAAGAGAAACGTCGGATGTTCAAGGTCTGGAACGTCTCACTGATCCTCATGACCTACGCCTTGGCTGTATTCGGCACATTCCTCACCCGCTCCGGGATCTTGTCGAGCATCCACACGTTCACGGAAGGCCCGATCGGGAAGTGGTTCCTTCCCTTCCTGGGTCTCATGCTGGTCGGCGGACTAGGGGTCATCGCCTGGCGATACGAGGACCTTCGCAGCGAGAACGCTTTCGATTCCCTACTTTCTCGAGAGACCGCGTTCCTGGCGAACAACGTCCTCTTCCTTGCCGCAGCTTTCGCCGTGCTGTGGGGAACGATCTACCCAGTCATCGCAGAACTGATCGGCGGAGTCCGGCTGAGCGTTGGCCCCCCCTTCTTCAACAGTGTCTTCGTTCCCATAGGTCTCGCGTTGATCGTGCTCACGGGAGTCGGTCCGCTCATCTCCTGGCGCGCGATGAGCGGGGGCCGGTTCTGGCGTCTCGTCCGGGTACCGCTGGGGGCTGGGGCCTCAGTCGTCGTCGCACTAGGGGTCTTAGGTGTCAGAAGCACGGGCGCGATGATCGCTTTCGGAGCATGCGCATTCTCGGCAACGGCGATCGTCGGTGAGTTCGTTCGCGGCAGCGCCGTTCATCGTTCCCGCGGAGTGGGGTGGATCAGTTCCCTGAACGAGACATTGGTACGCAACCGGCGGCGATACGGCGGCTACGTCGTTCACCTAGGCGTTCTCCTTATCGTTATCGGATTCGCTGGTTCCGCGTTCCGCGCCGAGACAAGTTCTCCATTGAAGGTCGGCGATTCCACGACCCTCGACGACTACACATTCACCTACGCGAGCTTCGAACAAGATTCGACGCGTGAAAAAGAGATCTTCGAGGCAGAGATCGACGTTACGAAAGAGGGCGGATACTTCACGACCCTCCGGCCGCAACGGAACTTCCACGTAGCTCAACAACAACCTCAGTCGGAAGTCGCCATCCGCACAACACCTATCGAAGACCTATACGTCGTCATCTCCTCGGTCGATCCCGATGGAACCATCGGATTCAGAGCCTTCGTGAATCCCCTTACGTGGTGGATTTGGGCCGGAGCCGTCGTGATGCTTCTTGGGATGTTGGTTGTGATGAGTGGCGACCTTCCTGTTGCAGTGCCCTCCGCTGTTCGGGCGCGCAAACTTGAACCGAAGGGAGCCCGCGCATGAGCAGATCCTGGCTGCTCGTAGTTGTGGCATCGATCGGCATCGGTTGCTCGGCCCTCGATAAGGGGCCGGAAGAATTAGCTTTGGAGATCTCGCACGAAACCATGTCCCCGTTCTGCACCGGCCTCACGCTTCACGACTGTCCGTCGACCGCAGCCATCAACTTGCGGGAAGAGATCGAGACGTGGGCCGCCGACGGGATGACACAGACCGAGATCAAAGACCGGCTCGTAGCCCAGTACGGCGAGAGTGTGCTCGCTGTTCCTCAAGACAACTCGTGGTTGATCTTCGCGATCCCCGGAGCCGTACTGGTAGGTGGCCTTTTGATCGCGACCTTCGTCGCCAAACGATGGCGACGGGAAGGTTTCCGCATGGCAACGGGCACCGATCCATCCTTCCGGACCGCAGAAGAACAAGGCCGCCTGGACGCTGCCGTCGCGGAGGTCCGCAACCGCCAGCCTCACAGCGGACCGGGAGGTCCTCGCCGATGATCGGAGTCGCGATCGTTGTTGCACTCGTCGGGGTCGCACTCGCCTACGTTGTCCAGCCGCTGCTCAAAGGGCCGCTAAGGGAAACGGTCGATACTCCGCGAGTGGTGCAGCAAGCCGAAGAGCGGAAACGCGCGGCGATCCTGGCGATCCTCGACCTCGAAGAGGAGAACCAGGTTGGCAAGCTGTCCGACGCGGACCTGGCAACCCTCCGGGCCGAGTATGAAACGGCTGCCCTGCAAGCTCTCCGTGAATTGGAGGAACTGGGGGTCGTCGCTCGGTCGGAGTCCGACGATGTCGAAGCGGAGATCGAACGCGTCAAAGCCCAACTCCTCTGCCCGCGCTGCGGGGCGATACGGAAACCCTCTGAGGCTTGCCCCGCATGCGGAAGCTCTTAAGCCTCTTCGGGGTCTGGCTCTTCACCGGTGCTTTGGTGATGCCGGTAGCCGCCGCTCCTACAGGGAGTATCGAGGGCCGCGTTATCAACGGGGACAGCGAAGAACCGGTCGCCGGGGTCGAGGTGACCCTCACCGCCGGCGATCCCACCGGCACCCCCGTGACTCAAGAGGTGACGACCGGTAAGAACGGCAGCTACAGCTTCGAGGATCTGCCAACGGGAACGGACCGCTTCTATGCACTGGATGCTCGCTACGAGGATGGACTCTTCCCCGGTCGAGCTCTAACACTCCCATCGGACACGACAGAGTCGCCGGTGATCGAAACAACGATCAGGGTGTGGCCCACGACGACCGATCCTGCCGCCATCGTCGTTGCACGCGACGACCTCTTCGTTGTCGAAAGTGAAGGTGGAGAGGTTGGGGTGATCGAGGCCCTCCAGATAACCAACACCTCAGACAAGGCCTACATCGGTCGCGGCGCCGGTTTGGAAACCGCGACTACGACGACGCCAAGCCTTGGGTTCGCTCTTCCTGCCGCGGCCGAGTCAGAGGGCGTTCAGGTCATCGATTCGTCACTCGACATACCAGAACTGGTCCGCACTGACTTCGGCTTCGGGATAACGGCTGCGATCCCACCTGGACGATTCAATCTGACGTTCTCGTACTCGGTCCCCGGTATCGCCGCGAGCCACGATCTCTCACGACGGATCCTCTATCCGACTTTGAACTTCGCAGTGTTCAGTTCGGACAAACTCTCGATCGAAAGCAATCGACTGGTGGAAGGCGACAAGGTCGAGATCGAGGGCCGCGAGTACCTGGAGCACACATCCGAAACGGACCTCGCGGAGGGCGCCTCCCTTCAGGTGGTTGCAACAGGGGACGTGGGCACTCCCCCAGGATTGATCGCGGGCATGGCCGGTGCTCTTGTGCTGGTAACCCTGCTCGGTCTCATCCCATTGATCCGCTCACGCCGCGACAAGGGCTCCAGGGAACTATCGAGATCCGAACTCCTCACCGAGATCGCCGAACTCGACCTCCGTCACGAACGCGGTGAATTGGATGAGGAAACCTGGGTTCGGAGGAGAGCGGACCTTCGTGCGCAACTGGCGAGACATGGAGCCGACAACCGATGATCGAGCTTCATGGAGTGAGAGTGGCCTACGGAAAAACACTCGCGCTCGACGATCTGACGCTTTCACTTCATCCCGGTATCACCGGTCTATTCGGCCCCAACGGTGCCGGCAAATCCACGATGTTGCGCGTGATCGCCGGGTTGCTTCGGCCCGATCGCGGAACCATCTCATTCGATGCCCGCGTCCTTGACATCGGGGACGAAGATGTGCGACGCCAGATCGCTTACGTCGGTCACGCGACCGGTCTCTATCGCCATCTGACGGTGGGTGAGAACCTTTTACTCTTCGCCCGGCTCTACGGCGTCGATGAACACCACGTCGCCCGCGCTCTCGCGGCCGTTGGTTTGGTGGATCGAGAGTCCTCGCGCATCGATGCCCTGTCCGCAGGCCTCAAGCGACGCGCCGCGATCGCTCGAGCGTTACTTACGGACCCCAAGGTTCTTCTACTCGACGAGCCCTACGCGAATCTCGATGACGAAGCCTCTGAGATGGTCAGTGCAGCGATCATGGAGTGGCGAGACCCGGCTCATTATGCGGTCATCGCGACCCATGGCGCGAAACGTGTTAAGTCGTTCGCCGACGCGAGCTTGATCCTTCAACACGGACACGCCGTTAGTTACCGGCTCCGTGCTGAGGAAGAAGTGCAGTCGTGAGCACCGTCGCCACCGCGTACCGGGAACCCGGATTCTTGTCCAAGACACTTACCCTCATACGCAAAGATCTACGGATCGAATCGCGGAGCCGAGACACACTCCCACCAATGCTCGCGTTCGCAGTAACTGTGGTGCTCCTTCTGGCTTTCAGCCTTCCGAGTGGAACGGAGATCGCCCGGCCCACGTCTACACCGTTAGGCACGGTTCCCACGGCCGACGTGCTGTCGGGATTCTTCTGGGTCACGGTTCTGTTCGCGGGACTCGTGGCCTTCGCTCGGACGTTCGAGATCGAAAGACAAGACGCCGCTATGGACGCACTGCTGCTGGTTCCGGTAGATCGTTCAGCCCTTTACCTCGCCAAAGCATCGGCGAACCTCATCTATGTCGGGATCGTGCAGATCTTCCTCGTTCCCAGTTTCCTCTTGCTTTTCCACATCGATCTGGGGAGTGGTTGGTGGGGTTTCTTCCTCGTCATCGTTCTAGCCGACATCGGGTTCGTAGCGATAGGAACCCTCTTTGCATCACTCGCAGCGCAAACGACAAGCCGTGAGTTGATGCTTCCGATCCTTGCTCTTCCCATGCTGGTTCCCGTCTTCATCGCCGCGGTTGAGATGTCCTCGGATCTGTTCCTAGGTGAAGGCTTCGGAGCGATCGCCGAACGCGGTTGGTTCGGCATCGTTGTCGCCTTCGATCTGATCTTCGTGATCGTCGGAGCTCTGACGTTCGAGTACGGGCTCGAGCGATGACCAGGAAAGTCGCGCTGGTGCTTGCCGTGGTTCTTGGTGCGGTCGGCTGCGGTGGGCGAACCGATGTGTTCGCCGATCGAACCGGTGCCGCCGAGCGGGGCGCAACGCTTCCCGCGCCGGTCCCGGCGGTACCTGTGTTCGTCATCGAAACCCAGCGCCCCTTAACCGACGACCGGATCCGAGAACTCGCGGAGATCGAGGGCGTCGCAGTTATCGCTCCGGTCTCGGTTCGTCGTGTCTCCGTAGAAGGTGTCCTCGGCCCCCTCAAACTCCGAGTTGCCGAGGTCGACCCTCTGGTCTTCCGCTCGGTGGCTCCTCCGGCAACCCGAGACGCGGATTTCGTGTGGGTCTCGATGATCGTGGGGCAGGCAGTGCCAACCTTCGATGCGTCGCGGAGGCTCGGGCTGGCAGGCGCGGGCGAGATCTTCATCGCGGGAACCCGATTCTCGGTGGGAGCTTTCGCCGATAACAGCGTCCCTAACCTCGCCGACGTGATGCTCCAGAAAGGCGACGAGAAGCGGCTAGAGCTGGGCGACCCAACCGTCTTCGTAGTGGGAGCCAAGTCTGGGGTGACGATCGAATCTCTGGGACGGGACCTACGCGACAACGTTCGTGGCGCGCACGTCCGGAGGCTCGCACCACAAGCCGCCGCCCCCGCGGAGCAAGATCCGAACGCAGCACCTCAACCCGTCGGATACATCTCCGGTGGAGTTGTGGGAGCGATGCGTTTCGAGATCCTCCCGAACGGTTTCATCCGTCCAGATCCTGCGTGGGTTTCCGCAAACATCGTGGACGCGACCGTGCCGATCCTTGGGACGGTTCGATGTCATCGGATCATGATCCCCCGGCTAACCGGCGCCCTTCAGGCGATCGCGGACGCGGGCCTCGCGAACCTGATCCGAACTGGTGATTACGGCGGCTGCTATGTGCCGCGGTTCATCGACCGAGACCCTGGTGGATCGCTTTCGAACCACGCATTCGGACTAGCGATCGATCTCAACGTTTCGACGAATCGCCTTGGAACGCGAGGCGACATGGATCCGCGGATCGTCGAGATCTTCCGTAAGTGGGGATTCGCGTGGGGCGGCTATTGGTCGCGGCCCGACCCGATGCACTTCGAAGTAACCAATTAGACCTTCGCTTACGACGGAGCCATGCGTTGCACCGCGCGTACCGCTCCTTCGGGGCCGGATGGCGACAACAGCATGAGGATCGGAGTGTCCAGTCCGGCTTCGCGGAAGGAATCGAGTCGCTCCTTACATTCCTCCGCCGTTCCGAGAAGGTTCAACGCGTCGACCATCTCGTCACTGATCGCCTCGACCGCGGCCCCCCTATCGCCGGCCTTCCAAAGCTTCGCCGCGGCCTGCGCCTCCGCTTCGAAACCTTGGGCGCAGAGGTACGCGTTGTAAGCCGGAACCACCGCGTAGGGAGTCATCTGGAACTTGAGCATCCCGCGGACGTCTTCTTTCGGTACGTCTGGAACGCACACGATGCGCTCCACGATCTCTTTGTCTCCGACCGCCTTACGCGCCGATGCGTACCCCAACCTCGCTCGCTAGATAGAGGGCGATCCCATCCGCTTCCGACGCAGCGAGTTCTGTCATCTTCGGACCGAGAGCGGCGATGTAGATCGGGAGATCGGGCGCGGGTGTATCGAGCTTGAACCCAGACACAGTGACCGTCTTCCCTTGCATCTTGACCTTCTCACCCGACAACGCGGCTCGAACCGCGGCAAGTGTCTCTTTCATCTTTGTGTACGGGAGTTCGAACGGGATCCCCATCCACGATTCAACGATGACCGGTGACGAGGCGCCGATGCCGAGGATGAATCGGCCTGCACTTGCCTGGTGCGCGGCGAGAGCCCCCATCGCGATCAACGCGGGAGGACGTGTGTACGCGGGAACGATCGCCGACCCGATCCTCATGGTCTCGGTCGCGATCCCCACCGCTGTTGCCACGGCTAAGGCATCCGGTCCCGACACCTCCGCCGTCCAACCATCCGTGTAACCGAGGTCCTCAGCACGGCGAGCTTGCTGGCACGACTCGCGCACGTCGAGGGGAAATAGCGGGAAGGTCAGACCAAGTCTTGTGCTCATTGAAGTCAGACCTTAAGTAGGCTGGCCCTTCGATGCAAAACACCTCTGGCCTGACGCCTGCCCGCCTCCGACTCCTGGCATTTGCAGCTTGGGGTCTCTTCGCGTTCGCGGCCTTCGCCGCACTCTTCATCGCTCGAGAAGCAGAGGCCGCGCAAGGTGGACCGCTTCAGCGGATCTTCTACTTCCACGTCCCCTCGGCCTGGGTCGGGTATCTGGCCTTCGCGGTCGTCTTCATCGCTTCGATCGCCTATTTGAGGACCCGAGACCGCAGATGGGACCTTCTTGCCACGGCAGCAGCGGAGATAGGAGTCGTTTTCGTCACCCTTGTGTTGATCACCGGCCCCATCTGGGCTCGCCCCGTGTGGGGTACGTGGTGGCAGTGGGACGCGAGGCTCACTTCGGCCTTCGTGATGTGGCTGACCTACATCGGTTACCTATTCCTCAGGGCCCTGGCTGCAGACCCTCGAACCATCGGACGGCCGGCGGCCATCGTGGGGATCGTCGGTTTCCTTAACGTTCCAATCGTCCACTTCTCCGTCTACTGGTGGAGAACGCTTCATCCTCAAGGTCCGGCGGTGGGCAACCTGTCCGACAACTCCGGGCTTGGGGGGCCCGAGCTCCTTGCCTTCTTCACCGCCCTGACTGCCTTCACGCTGTTGAGCGTGTGGATGCTGGCGGCCCGGGTGCGGGTGGGGCAGCTTGCCGACCTGGTCGAAGACGCCGAACTCGAAGCAGAACGGGTTCCTCGGCTGCCTCATGCCGACGGCCTATCGGACCCGGTGAACGCATGAGCAATTCGGCCTGGCTCATCGTTGCTCTGGTGATCGTCTTCGTCGCGATCGCGGGCTACTCCGCGACCCTCGTCCTGCGCGAAAAGCGACTTTCCGCGCGTCTCGGCGAACTCGGATCCAAGAGTCACTAAGTCACTAGCTCAGCGCGCGCAAAACCGCCTCTGACGTGCACAGATGCACAAGCGCGCGTGCGTGCAGGCGCCCTAGTGCGCCGTTAGTATGTGGCCCGCATGAGACTCCGAGACAGGTTCTTCAGGTTCACTGACGCGCCTTTCACTTGGACAAGGGCGATCCTCCTGGGATCGGCCATCTGGGTCTTCGCCATCATCACGATGGGCCAGATCCCCTCGCTGATCATCTACAAGATCGATCAGTACATCGCCGAGATCATCGAGTTCACTCAGAAGATCCCCGGTGTTAACGAGGACGGCCTAAACACCCAACAGATCAAGATGATCAGAGACATGATCAACAACGGCGTACAGCTGACGTTCCTGGCCGCGCTGCTGATCTTCATGTACTTCTGGCAAGAGGCGAAGCGGAAGCGCACCGGAGGCAAAGGACTTGAAGATCCCGTCAAGGGATACATGAGCGGCAAATGAGGAAACATGGCTAAAGGTCCAGAGCCTAAGAAGATGGAGATCATCGAGAAGCCCATCTTCCGCGCCGACTACGACATGTCGCTGGTTGATGCCGATTGGCTGAAGACGGCGGTGAAGCCGAAGCGTTTCATCGATTTCATCCCCGAGCAGTGCATCCTCTGTGAAGGCTGCGTGGACATCTGCCCTTGGTACTGCATCTTCATGGTCAACCCTGAGGCGGTAGAGGATTCCGGTAACGTCGAGCTCGCCCGTCAGATCGGTGACAACGACATCCTGTTCCTGATCGACGACAACGCATGCACGAGATGCAACCTCTGCGTCGAGCGGTGCCCGACAGGCGCCCTCGTCCAGAGTGAAGTAGCAGGTGGAAAGAAGAAAACAGCCGCCCGTGCCTTGGGTACGGTACCGACCGAACAGAAAGCTTCGTAGGAGAAAGGCAGGCAAGGAGTTTGGCTAAGGCGTCAGGTTGGAACCCACGGGAGAAGCTTGCGGAGCGGATGGATCAGCTCCACGGCAGCCAGCTGTGGCGAGCGATCTTCAGGCCCGGCTCGATCTTCCGTCGGGGTTATGCGGACTCGCCGCGTAACCGCGCCTATGTAGTCATGAACTCGCTGCTCTACCACCTCCACCCCGTGAAGGTGAAGAGACACGGCATCAAGTTGAGCTACACGCTTTGTCTCGGTGGACTGTCGTTCTTCCTATTCATCCTTCTGACGATCACGGGTATCTACCTGATGTTCTTCTATCGCCCGTCCGTGGAAGCGGTATACGGCGACATGCAGCGGCTTCACACTCAGGTTTCGTTCGGTCTCCTCGTGCGGAACCTGCACCGGTGGGGCGCTCACCTGATGACCATCAGCGTTTTCCTTCACATGGCCCGCGTTTTCTACACCGGTGCCTACAAGCCGCCACGAGAGTTCAACTGGATCGTCGGCGTGATCCTGCTGCTGCTCACGTTGCTCCTCGCATTCACCGGATACCTGCTGCCGTGGGACCAGCTCGCAGTCTGGGCCGTCACGGTCGGGACCGAGATGATGAAGAACTCCCCGGTCATCGGAGATCAGGTGCAATTCGCCTTACTTGGAGGCCCGGTCATTGGACCGGAGACGTTGCTGCGTTGGTACACATTGCACGTCCTGCTGCTCCCCTTCGTGATCGTGATCTTCATCTCGATCCACTTCTGGAGGGTTCGTAAGGACGGCGGCATCTCGGGACCGATGTAGGAGCCATATGCCCACACCAGACGAAGTCTTCGAACAGGTACTCGCCGAGGAAACGGCGAAGGGATCGTCACCGGCGGTCGCAACCGCCCGCGCCAAAGCCGCGCGGGTCAGGGCCGAACGCGGAGCCAAAGATCCCACCAAGGCCTCGGGCGAGACTTCTCCTCCACCCGCCACCAACCCGACAGCCAAGGCCTCTTCGGAAGCTGCGGCTCCAGCCGCCGAAGCGAAACCAGCTGCTGCCGCGGCAGCAAAGCCGGCGGCCGCTGCCACGAAACCGGCCCCCACGGGAGCACCCGCCAAGAAGGCTGTCGGTAACGGCGGCCCCGCGGTGCCCGAGCGGGTCCAGCGCCTACTTGCGGTGGTCAAGCCGGAAGCCATCCAGAAGGTCGAGCGTCAACCGATGGACCGCGTCAACGTATGGCCGCACTTGATGGCTGCGGAGTTCGTCTCCCTACTGGTCGTGATGGCACTACTCACCTTCTTCTCGACCGCGGTGGACGCTCCACTCCGTGAGCTTGCCAACTTCAACACGACGCCTAACCCTTCCAAGGCACCGTGGTACTTCCTCGGTCTGCAGGAACTGCTTCGTTACTTCCACCCGCAGGTCGCGGGCGTGTCGATCCCAACCGTCATCATCATCGGCCTGATGGCGACGCCGTTCATCGACCGGAACCCCTCGACCCGGCCCGACGATCGCAAACTGGCGATAGTGATCTTCAGCTTCTTCATGTTGACGTTCGCAGTTCTGACCATCCTCGGTATGTTCTTCCGAGGCCCCGGGTTCAACTTCGTTTATCCCTGGGACGGCGGCTATCTCTTCTTCGAGTTGTGATGGAAAGGAAGCAAGGTTGAGTCCGGGAACGATCGCCCTCGTAGTCGTAGCAGTCAGCATCGCGGGCTGGGCGCTGTTCATGGCGAACGTGACGATCCGGAAACAGCGCAAGGCTTCCGCCGGCGCTGGTGCCGGAGCGGCCGATGCCAAGCCGTCCCCGATGCACGCTGAACCTGCGGGGGCCGGCGCCGGCGCGTCCGGTGGTTCACCGGACGTAACGGTAGAGACGGTTCCCGAGAAGAAGCGCAAACCACTAACTCAAGACCAGCTATCCGTTAGCCGCCGTCAATTCCTCAACCGAGCGTGGACACTTTCGTTCATCGGTTTCCTTGGATTCTTCGGGATGTCGTCGTTGAGCTTCTTGTGGCCCCGGCTTACCGGTGGTTTCGGGACGAAGATCACGGCCGGTGATTACGAAGAGATCCTTGCGGAGATCGGTCCCGCAGGGAACTTCATGCCGAAGTTCATCCCTGAAGGCCGGTTCTGGCTGACCTACTACGAAGGTACCGGCGAAGCTGCGGTCTATGCCGCCATCGGTGCCGTCGAGCTCCAGGTTCAGGCGCTCTACCGAAAGTGCGTCCACCTCGGATGCTCGGTTCCACATTGCAGCGAATCGATGTTGTTCGAATGTCCGTGTCACGGTTCGAAGTACCGGTTGCATGGCGAGTACTTCGCAGGTCCCGCACCGCGGGGGCTGGACCGGTTCCCGGTCGCCAATGAAGGCGGGAAGCTCGTCGTCGACACGGGGAAGGTCGAGGTAGGTCCGCCTCGGGGTACGAGCACGTGGGAGAAGTTCGCCGGCCCTCAGGGCCCCTTCTGCGTGCCTACGTAGTGCACAGCCACACTGATCTAGCAAAGAGAAAGGGATAGAGCGGGCTTGGAGACGCGAGACGTACTGCTCATAGCAGCTGTCGTCCTGGTACCCGCGGCCCTCATGTGGGCGATCTTCCTCGCTCGCAGCGGGCGGCCGGGAACCCCGCCGCGCCCGCGCATCGGTATCCCTCATGCACTGCGACCGGGTGAGCCCGACGAGGTCCTCGAAGGGCCGCGCCTGGAACGCATCCTCACCTGGGGAGTCATCGCAACGCTCGCCAGTGCGGTGTTCATCCCCGCTTACTGGTTGCCCGAGACCGAGCGCCAGAAGCATTTCGAGGAACGGTTCCATGAAGAGTCCGAGCACCGTGGCAGCCTGATCTACGCGGCCCCCCCAGTGCTCGAAGAAGACATCGACGCGGTGGCCTTCAAGGAACTCGAAGAAGGGATCCAGCTCGGGCAGAACTGCGCGTTCTGCCACGGAGGTAACGGAGCTGGTGGTCCTGTTCCAACCGGATTCGTCGACCCCTCCACCGGGGAACAGGTCGAGTACAACGCGCCCCCGCTCAACAACGTTTTCCAGCGTTGGGACGAAGAAGTGATCAGGTTCACCATCGAGCGTGGCCGCCCGGGTACCCCGATGCCGGCGTGGGGAGTTGCCTACGGCGGGCCGATGACCTCGCAGATGGTTGGTGACGTCATCGAGTTCATCAAGTCCTTCCCCGAGAACAGCGAACCCCCGGAGCTCGCCGACGATGCGACTGGACAGGAGATCTTCGAAGCCCGTTGCGCGGTATGTCACGGCCCAGAGGGCCAAGGTAAAGAGAACGACGCTCTCTGGTACCAGGGGATGGCCCTATGGCAAGGCGACGTCTCACACCTCAGTGAGGGTCTTCACTTCACGACGATCAACAACGGGCGCCGGTTCGCCTTCATGCCGGCCTTCGGTGAAACCCCACCACAAGGGATCCCGGTTCCGGCCTACCCCCTCACCGAGGAACAGATCAGAGCCGTTATGGAATACGAGCGGACACTCTGATGGAATTCGCAGCTGTAGAGCTCACCGAAACCTTCGCCGCCGGTTCGGCAGCCTTCATCTCATCGATCATCGTCTTCGTAGGCAGTGTCTTCCTGCTGATGTCTTTGGTGATGGGAGCACGACTTGCCTACATGATCACGGCCAGCGTCACCCTCAGCTTCACGCTGATGATGGCCTTGGTGTGGTCCTACGGCACGCCTTTGGGTCCCGTCGGGGATCTTCCCGAGTGGAACCCTGTCGACATCAGCACCGACCTTGCATCACTCGGCTTCGAAGCGTCTGCTGAGTATCCCGATGGTGATTGGGAAGTGCCCGAAGAAGGCGACGCTGCCGCGAGCGACCTTGAGTCTTCTTCCACGGACTATGTCGCCACAGCTATCGAAGACGGAACGATCAGCGACTACGAAGACCCCAGTTTGGTCGGGGTAGTTGCAGAGTCGACGCGCTTGCTCGAACGAGGCGGCACGCTGTACGGGATGATCGCTCTCGAAGGGCTCGAAGCAACCGAGGGCGAGGGTGGCCCACCGATCTACATCGTGATGGATTACGACCCCGGTAACCCGAGCGGCCCTGCCCGGATGATCGCAGCCGGAACCTTCGTGCTGCTGGCCGGACATCTGGTGCTGCTAAGCCGGATGGAGAAGCGCTCGCTGAAAGAGAAGGAAAAGGCAGATGCGTAGAGACCCTGGTCGACGGTTGAACAGAGCACGACTGGGCCTCGGCGCGATTCTCCTGGCTCTCCTTCCGAGCTGCACGAACGGTGTCAACGCCGGTCGGGAGGGTGGCGTTGCCTTCATCCTCTTCACCGTGATGCTGATCCTGACCGTAGTGGTCATGTGGATCATCCTCGGCCGCGAGCGCTAACCCAAAATGGGATTCGAAAAACCGCCGAACCCAATTTTCTAGATGGGATGCCTTCGGCATCCCACTCCCCTTAATCTGATGGTGTGAGCGAGCGCGGAGAGATCCCCGAACTACCGGCCCAGGACACCACGTGGCAAGGGCTCGACCCGGCAACCATCTCGATCCATGCAGGACGAGGGTCAGACGGGCCGGGGCAGCCGACCAACGTGCCGCCCGTTCTTGCATCTATCTACCGCCAGGGTCCGGGTGTGCTCTACGGACGCAGCGAGAATCCGACGTGGACCGCGTTCGAAGAGGCGATCGGAGCGCTCGAAGGGGGCCGGGCCCTCGCCTTCTCGTCTGGGATGGGAGCCGTAACCGCGATCCTCGACTCGCTCCCACTCAGTTCGAAGGTCATCGCCTCGCGCGATGCGTATGGCGGAACGCGCAAGCAATTGGAAGTTATGGCTGCCAAGGGAACACTGACCTTCGAACTGATCGACGTAACGGATACGCCGAGCGTGATCGACGCGTGTGAGGGGGCCGCACTTCTGTGGCTCGAGTCGCCGACCAATCCAATGCTCTCGATCGCCGATATCGCGATGCTCTCTCAAGAAGCGCATCGGCTGGGGGTAGAGGTCGTCGTCGACAGCACCTTCGCGACTCCTTACCTACAACGACCTCTTGAACTCGGGGCCGACATCGTTCTGCACTCGGCAACGAAGTTCATCTCCGGTCACTCCGACGTGATCATGGGGTTAACGATCACCTCCGACGACGATTGGTACGTGCGCCTGCTCGAGAAGCGAACACTAGGAGGTGCCATCCCCGGCCCTCTAGAGGTGTTCCTCGCATTGAGAGGCCTCCGCACGTTGTCCGTACGCATGGATCGCGCGCAGGCGAACGCGATGGGGCTCGCGCAGCGACTGTCGGAACATCCGAACATCGAAAGCGTCGTCTACCCCGGCCTCGACACTCATCCGGCTCATGCTCTGGCTGCGCAACAGATGAAAGGTCCAGGAGCGATGCTCTGCTTCGTTGTCGCGGGCGGCGCGGAAGCTGCAGAAAAGGTTTGCGAAAGCACCGAGTTGATCGTGCATGCGACGAGCCTCGGCGGGATCGAAACCAGTATGGAACGCCGCGCACGCTGGGAGGGAGAGGAAGCGACTGACCCCGCCCTCATCAGGATGAGCGTCGGTTGCGAAGCTCTCGAAGACCTCTGGGCCGACCTAACGAAAGCCCTCGGCTAAGCCGCTAGCCTTCGGTCAATCCGACCAAGTGCCCCGCCGGGTCCAGGAAGTGAGCGATCATCGGACCACCGGGGATCGCCATCTTCGGCATCGCTACCTTGCCACCGGCCTTCTCGATCTCTTGCAACTTCGAGTCGATGTCGGCCACCTGCACGTAGAAGGTCAGGTGCCCGGGGTAACTCGCGTCGGGCACGCCGCCGATGCCTCCCTGAACCGCGTCTCCCGTGTTGACCATCCCGTAACCCATCGGGTTGTCGGTATCGACGCTCCACTCGAAGATCCCCGAATAGAACTCGTGTAGTGCTGGTGCATCCTGGTGCGCGATCTCGAAATGGACGATCGGATTACCCATTCAGTCATCCTTTCCTTAGCCTGGCGGTGTTGCGTCTGGTTGTGCCCAAGGGTCGGGGCCGGGATCGCCGCCTGCTGCGGCCACGGCCAGTCGCTCGAAGAAATGGACCCAGCCCACGGCGTGCTGCTCTCGATGCTCGTCTCCCAGCCCGCCGTGGATCAGGCGCACGAGTGTGCTCGCGCCCTGAGGCTCGAGCGTGATCTCAACAGTGCTGGAGCCGGGGGGCACTCCCTCCTCAGTCTCCCAGCCGAAAGTGAACACCACGCGCTTCGGAGGGTCGACTTCGAGGTACTCCCCCAGTGCGAGTGATCGCGGCGTGACCTGGCAGCGATACTCACCACCCGGCCGGGGGTCCAGGGCCGCGGACATTCCCTTCCAGCGGGTCATCTTCTCGGGGTCCGTGAAAAACGGAAAGATCGTCTCCGGCGTCGCCTCGACAAGAACCTCGACGACGACCTGTTCTCCGACGCTACTTTCTACGACCACGGCTCCTCCTCTGCTTTCGCTCCTCCGCCTCAGCCGCGTACTTCAGCCGCTGCAATCCCACGGCCCAGAAGTCCTCGAAGAACCCTCGGACGTCCTCGAATCCTTCTCTACGCACCGAATAGAAGCGGCGAGTTCCCTCGCGACGTTCGTCCACGAGCCCTGCCTCCTTCAGAACCTTGAGATGCTGAGAGATCGCAGGGCCGGACACCTCGAAGCGAGACGCGATCTCTCCAACGGTCAATTCGCCATCTTTCACCAACGTGAGGATGCGACGGCGATTGGGCTCCGCCAAGGCCCTGAGGGCAGCTTCCATCCATATATCTAAGCACTCACTTATCTAAGTGTCAACTTAAGGATAGATGCTTGGCGACACAGCATGCATTCCGTGGCGAAGGAGGCTGAAATAGTCAATCTGCTTTGAGTAGAAAAGCGTTAGGGGGTCGTGAAGACGGTGCGGGCGGCGGCGGCTACTTGGTCTATGTGTTCCTCCGTGTGGGCCGTAGAGAGGAACAGGGCCTCGAAGCGTGACGGTGGGAAGTAGATGCCGTGGAAGAGCATGCCGCGGAAGAAACGCGAGTAGGGATCGGCCTCGGTCGCCGAGGCCTCCGAGTAGTTGAGCACGTCCTCGTTCGCGAAGAAGAAACCGGCGAGTCCTCCGACCGCCGATGCCACCATCGGGATCTCGGCGTGATCGGCCGCATCCACTAAGCCTCGAACGAGAGAGCGCGCTGTTTCTTGCAGCTTGTCGAAGATCGCTGGGTCGTCCTTGATCATGGTTAGGGCCGCACGGCCCGCGGCCATCGCCAGAGGATTCCCTGAGAGTGTCCCGGCTTGGTACACCGGCCCAACGGGAGCCAGGTTGTCCATCAGGTCCGACGAACCGGCGACGGCTCCGACGGGCAGGCCCGAGCCGAGGATCTTGCCCAACAAGACGAGATCGGCTTTGACCCCGAAACGCCCTTGTGCACCCCCAGGGCCGAGCCGGAAGCCCGTGATCACCTCGTCGAAAACCAGCAATGCACCGGCAGAATCGGCGAGTTCGCGGAGGGCCTTCAAGAAACCCGCCTCGGGCAGAACCAGACCCATGTTCGCCGCGACGGGTTCCACGAGGATCGCCGCCAGATCATTGCCATGCTCATCGAGAGCGGCCTCCACCGAGGTGATGTCGTTGTAGGTAGCGACGATGGTGTCGCGTGTCTGCCCCTCGGTGACACCGGCGGTACCCGGAACCCCGAGGGTCGCTACCCCTGAACCGGCATCCACGAGAAGCGCATCGAGATGGCCGTGGTAGCAGCCCGCGAACTTCAGGATCTTCGACCGACCCGTTGCACCACGCGCCAGTCGTACGGCGGTCATGGCCGCTTCGGTGCCTGACGACACGAACCTGACCTTGTCGATGTTCGGCACCAGATCGACCACAAGCTCCGCCAGCTCCACTTCGATCTCTGCTGGAGTTCCGAAGCTCGTTCCTTTGGCTGCGGCGTTGGTAACGGCCTCGACGATCGTCGGGTGCGCGTGCCCGAACAGCAAGGCTCCCCAGCTCTGAACGAAGTCGAGGTAGTCGTTGCCGTCGGCGTCCGTGATGTGGGCTCCCGAGGCACTCGCAACGAAGAACGGATCCGTGTCGACCGCGTCGAACGAGCGGACAGGAGAGTTCACACCCCCTGGGATGAGACCTTGCGCTTTCTTGAAGAGTTCGTTGGAACGATCGCGGCTCACGCCAGCCACTCGGCGCCCTTCTTAGCGTGATACGTGATGATCAGATCGGCGCCGGCTCGCTTGATCGAAGTGAGAACCTCGAGCGTGGCCGCACGTTCGTCGATCCAGCCCTTCTCAGCGGCCGCCATCAGCATGGAGTACTCGCCGGAGACGTTGTAGGCCGCGGTGGGAACCCCGAAGGATTGCTTCACTGCACGCACGACATCGAGATACGCGATCGCCGGCTTGACCATCACCGCGTCGGCGCCCTCATCGATATCGAGCGCAGCTTCGCGCAGCGACTCTTCGATGTTCGGCGGGTCTTGCTGATAGGAACGTCGGTCGCCGAACTGGGGAGAACCTTCGGCGGCTTCGCGAAAGGGTCCGTAGAAACTAGATGCGAACTTGGTCGCGTAAGCGAGGATCGGAACCTCGCTGTGTCCGGAGAGATCGAGCGCTGCGCGTATCTCGGCCACCTGTCCGTCCATCATCCCGGAAGGCGCGATCACGTCGGCTCCGGCGTCCGCCTGAGCAACGGCGATCCGTCCGTATGCCTCGATCGTCTCGTCGTTGTCCACGCGCTCACCGTCGAGGATGCCGCAGTGACCATGATCCGTGTACTCGCACAAGCAGAGGTCTGCAACCACTACGAAGTCATCGCCGAGTTCCGTCTTAAGTGCTCGGAGCCCCCGCTGCACGATCCCATCGGGATTCACAGCCTCGCTGCCGCGCTCGTCCTTGCGTGTTGGTATCCCGAACAGAAGCACCCCCGCTACTCCGCGACCGGCCAATTCGGCCGCCTCCTTCACAAGGGATTCGAGCGTGTGCTGATACTGCCCCGGCATGGAACCGACCGGCACGGCGTCGGTGATGCCCTCCTTCACGAAGAGTGGAGCGATGAGATCAGACGGACCCACCCTGGTTTCGGCGAAGGCGCGGCGCAGACCTGGGGTCCTGCGCAGGCGTCGACCTCGTTGCTCGGGGAAGGAAGGCATCCGTCTATGTTGCCATCGTCAGGGCAGCAACGAGTCCGGCAGCCGTATGTTCTTCAGCGACCACGTCCACCCGCAGGCCCAACCGGTCGCATTCCTCAGCCGTTACTGGGCCGAGGCACCCCACCAGCTTGCCGGCCGCTTTATCCCCAGGAGCGAGGCCGAGGGGGCCGGGATCGCCCAGCATCCCTACGAATCCCTTCGCAGTCGAGGCACTGGTGAAAGTCACCACATCGAAACGACCGGCTAGCACTTCATCGGCCGCTTCCCCCCGATCGGCCGGCAAGGTCTTGTAAGCGACCACCTCATGAGGTTGCCAGCCCGCCCCCTTGAGAACATCGACCATCGTCACCGGCACCTCGGCCGCTCTCGGAAGAAGGATCGTTCCGTCACCGCGCCCCAGAGCGGTTGCCAGTGCCTCGGCCGTGAAGTTCGTGGGCGTGACATCGACCTTGACACCCCGCTCCTCGAGGAGTTCACGCGTCGACGTGCCGACGGCTGCGATCTTCGTCGTCTTGAACACTTCATCCGGCACGCACCCAAGTCTGGAGAAGAACTTCTCGACGGCATTCGTCGAAGTGAAGGCCACCCAATCGAAGCCACCACTCGCAAGTTTCCGTATCGAGTCGTCGACCCCATCCCACGAGTCGGGGGGTTCGATCTTGATCGTAGGAAGTTCGATGACGAGAGCGCCGTGCTCGGTCAGTAGCTCGGTCAACCCCCCGGCCTGAGCATGCCGTCGCGTGACGACTACCCGTTTGTGTTGGAGTCCCACTTGAGCTCCTCGAGGATCTCGTCGCCGCCTCCGAGGATGATGGCCTCGGCTAGTTCGCGGCCCATCGCTTCGGCATCCTTCAGCGGCCCCGAGATCCTGTCGCGCATGGCGCGGGCACCGTCGGGCAGTCCGAGGTATCCAGTCATGACGAGTCGGCCATCGATCTCCTGGGCGATGCATCCCAGAGGAACCGAACAACCGCCCTCCAGCCGTTCGGCGAAGGCTCGCTCGGCGAGTAGAGCGGCATGCGCGGACTGATTGTCTAGTACAGCGACGAGATCTCTCACGGTGTCATGGTCGGCACGGGTCTCGATCGCAAGGAACCCCTGACCCGGAGCGGGCACCCAATGGTCGGTTCCGAGACGACCGACCTGAACGTCGGTGCCGAGTCTCTGCAGCCCGGCCGCTGCGAGGATCGCGACATCCACTTCACCTTCGGCGACCTTGCGCAGTCGGGTATCGAGGTTCCCCCGCAACTCTGAGACCTTCAGATCGGGACGGTTCTCGGCGAGAAGGGCTCGCCTGCGCATGCTTGAGGTGCCGACGATGGCTCCCGAAGGCAACGTGCCGAGACGCTCCTCACCGCTCTCCCCTTGGCCCCCCACGACGACGTCGCTTGCATCGGCTCGGGGAGGCACGGCTGCCAGGACGCACCCTTCGCCGAGTTCAGCGGTTAGATCCTTGGCCGAGTGCACCGCGAGGTCGGCTTCGCCACGGGCAACTGCACCTTCAACTTCGGACATGAACAGGCCCTTGCCTCCTATCTCAGAGAAAGGGCGTTGATCGAGATCGCCTGTCGTCTTCACGACTAGGACCTCGATCTCGATACCAGGGTGGGCACTACGAAGTGCGGCGGCGACCCATTCGGTCTGTATCAGCGCCAAACGGGAGCCGCGGCTCGCTATGACCAGCGAGGATCGAGGATCAGTCGTTGGGTTCATCATCGAGCTCGAAGAGCTCGCGCAAGGCGGTCAGATACAGATAGCCCTGCTTCGAAGAAACTGCGTCATGCGCTTTCGATAGCGGCGTGTGCATGATCTTGCTCACCAGGCGGCGACCAAGGTGGTCGACCGCATCTCGCTGTTCGGGCGTCATCGCGGCCAGATGCGAAGCGATGCGTTCCATCTCGACGCGGCGGAGAAGGTCGGCCTTCGCCACCAGCGCAGCTGCGGTCGGTTTGTACTCGGTTGAACGTTCCCATTCGAGGAAGCGCTCGACCTCTCCGGCGATCATGTCTTCGATCTTCGAGACCTCGTTCATACGGCTGCCGAAGCCGGCCTCAACGACACCCTTCAGATCATCGATGTCGCGCAGCACCACTCCGGCGATGTCTGAAGCAGCCGGATCGACGTCGCGAGGTACGGCGATGTCAACGATGAACAGGGGACGGTCCTCGCCGCGTTCCGCCATGACTCTTTCGAGAACGTCCGTTTCGACGATCGTTTCGGGAGCCGTCGTCGAGCAGATGAGGATGTCGGCTTCGCCGATCGCAGCTTCCAGTCGCTCGAAAGACTCTGTCTTAGCTTCGAACACAGCTGCAAGATCCTCGGCCCGTTCACTAGTGCGGTTGACCACGGTGAGGTCTGTGGCACCTGCATTGGCCAGAGCTCGAGCCGCGAGACGACCCATTTTCCCGGCACCGACGATCAACACCTTCTTGCCGCTCAGCCCTGTGGTTGGAAACGCTCGGCGAGCGAGATCCACTGCTGCCGAGGAGACCGAGACGGGATTGCGACCGATAGCCGTTTCCGTCCGAGCCCGTTTCCCGACACGCAAAGCCTGACGGAACGCGGCCCCCAGCGAGCGCTGGACAAGACCTTCGGTTTCGGCACCCTGGAAAGCCCGGCGTACCTGACCGAGGATCTCGGACTCGCCGATCACCATCGAGTCGATCCCAGTGGACACACGGAAAAGATGACGGATAGCGGAGTCGTCGTGATACGTGTACAGGCTGTCGGTGAAATCCTCCGGTGCGACGTGGCAGAACTCGCTCAGGAAGTTGCGTATGTCCTGCGCGCCGGCGTGATACTTCGAGACAACGGCATAGACCTCGATGCGGTTGCAGGTTGAAAGGATGACGCCCTCGACAACGTGCTCGTAGGTGGCAAGTTGGTGCAGCGCTTTGCCGACCCGCTCATCATTGATGGCAAGTTTCTCGAGCAGCGAGATAGGGGCCGACCGATGGTTGAGGCCCACAACAACGATGGACATCGGCTCCAAACTACTCGCTCCTACCGACCGCCGCCGAGACGACGGTTGGCTTCACGAGCCGCCGCGATCGCCTGGGTGCGCTGCTGGTAGAAGGCAAGGATCTGCAGTTCGATCGAAAGGTCCACTTTTCGAAGATTCACATCTGGAGGAACATTCACAACACCCGGTGCGAAGTTGAGGATGGACTTAACGCCCGCATCCACGAAACGGTCTGCAGCCTCTTGGGCCGCGGTTCCGGGGGGCGTCGTGAGGATCCCGATCGAGATGTCCTCGTCGTTGACGACGGTCTTCAGCTCATCGAGGTGCTGGACGGTCAGCCCATCTATCTCAGAACCAACCACGCTGTCATCGATATCGAATAGGGCTTTGATCGTGAAGCCTCGTTCACCGAACCCACGGTAGGAAGCGAGCGCTCGTCCGAGGTTTCCGATACCAACGATCGCTGCGGGCCAGTCCTGGGTGAGGCCGAGCTCACGGGTGATCTGGTAGAGCAGATACTCGACGTCGTAACCGACGCCTCGAGTCCCGTAGGAGCCGAGGTAGGAGAGGTCTTTACGAACCTTGGCTGCGTTCACCCCGGCCATGCGGGCGAGGTCCTCGGAAGACACCGTCATCTCGCCCCGGCCCTCGGCGAGCTCCAAGAGGGAGCGGAGGTAGATGGGGAGCCTGGCGACGGTGGCTTCGGGGATCGGTCGGTTACGCATCACGGGCAGTCTAAACCGCTTTGTGAAGGCGGTCACAAAGTCAGAAAGGCCCCGTTACCTGCTCTTTCGCGTTCTGTAGTCAGCCCACAGCCCGGTGTGTGTGCATTTGTGCCCCTCACCCAAGAGGGGTTACTGGTCCGTGCTCTCGACGCAGGCCCGCACGGCCTCTAGGAAACGCGGGTTGGTTTGAAGGTCCTCCGGTTCCGAGTCCGCGAGCTCCTTTAGTTCGTCGTCGGTCAATCGCTCTTGAATCTCATCCACCATGCACTCACACAGTTCCTCCGTGCCGCCACCCTCAACGCAGCCAGCGAGGAAAGCGCGTTGGTCCTCCTCTCCGAAGACCTCTCCAGATGAGCAACTCGCCAACAGCATCAAGGTCAGGATGATCGAACGCTTCATTGACCCTCGCTTCCTAGATCGGTTGCAACACCGGTCAGTCTTTTCCTTGGTGAGCAACGGGGTCAAGGGTCGGATGTCAGAGGGTCCAGAGGGATTCGAGAGCCGGGACGTTTCGTTGGAGCCAGATCGAGATGTGGAACACCTGGTTCGTTACGAACAACACGCCGACGATCACTAGCATCACGCCACTGACGACATTCACCGTACGGATGTGACGGCGCAGCCACCCCAAGACGGAGGTGAGCCGCGACACGCCCACCCCGGCGAGGAGGAACGGGATCCCAAGACCGAGTGAATAAACGGCAAGGAGAACCGCCCCCTGCCACACACCGCCGGTCTCGGCTCGTCCGGCGGCCATGGTTAGCACCGCGCCGAGGGTTGCCCCGATGCACGGGGACCAGCCGAAAGCGAAGGCTCCCCCCAGAACGAAGCTCCCCCACGCTCCTGCGCCCGGTGTGGGGTGGAAGCGGGCTTCCCTGTATAGCCACGGGATCTTGATGGCTCCCATGAAGATCAGCCCCATCAAGATGATGAAGACACCACCGATGCGCGCCAACGTCTCTTTGTTCTGTAGAAGGAAGCTGCCGAGCACTGTGGCGCTCACTCCGAAAGCGACGAAGACGACAGTGAATCCCCCAACGAACGCGGCGGCGACCCCGAAGGTATGACGTGCTTTCGCCTCACCTTCGTCGCCAACGGTCATCCCCGACATGTACGACAGATAGCCGGGGACCAACGGCAAGACGCACGGGGACAGGAACGACACGAGTCCGGCGAAGAAGGCGAGTGGTATCGAAACGCCGCCCACGGCTAACTCACGAGTCCTTCGAGGATGAGCGTCAAGGTTGCCTCGTCAAGTTCGCCAAGGATGTGTTCGACGATCACGCCCTCGGAGTCGAGGATGAACGTCTCGGGTTGTCCGGTGAGCGCGTAATCGGAGTAGATCGAGCCGTCCTCATCACGAACGCTCGCGAAACCCCAGTCCCATTCTTCGTACTTGGCCAGGGCGTCGTCCCGCGCGTCTTTTGCGTTGATGCCAAGGAAAACGACGCTGTCTCCAAAACGCTCGTGGACGCGCTTGAGGATGGGGGCCTCGGCCTCGCATGGCTCGCACCAAGAAGCCCAGAAGTTGAGCACAACGGGGTCGCCCTCCAACTCGGCCAGAGCGAGTGAACCATCGCCTGTTATCAGAGCGGCATCGAAAGCGGGGGCCGGATCACCTGGGACGGGAACCCCAGCGTCATTGAGCAGAGCGGCCGTAAGGATCCCGACGAACACCACGGCGGGGGCAAGGAACCAAAGGAACCGCAACCAACGGCTACGGCGGGGGGCAACGGCATCGCTCACAGCCCAATCTTCGCGTGGCCCGGGAACAACCCTGACGGTTTTCTTGACCTTGGAAATAATCTGTTAGCGACCGCAAACTTCCGGAGCCGCGGGAAGGTTCAGCATCGTGCGCTCCATGCTCCGCAACCCCGTTATCGCCGCGCTCCCACGTCGCCGGCGTTCCGAGCTGCTAGCTCGCGCCGTAACCCGGTCGCTGGCTCCCGGCCATCTGATCTATTCCGCCGGAGAGAGTCGCGGTTGGATCGGCCTGGTCTCCGATGGCGTCGTAAAGCTCTTGCACGGCAACGATCGAGGGGCCGAGATCATCGTTGGGCTAGCTGCCGATGGCGACCTGTTCGGGGAAGAAGCCTTGTTCGAGATCGAGACACGACTTCTCGACGCGGTCGTGACCGTCCCGAGCGAGATCCTCTTCCTTAACCCTGTCACTTTCAGGAATGCCCTGGTCGAGAACGCATCGGCATCTCTACGACTAGCGCGTCTCTATGCCGAACGGCATCACGCTGCCATCATCAACGCTCGAGAACGATCGGAATCAAAGACCACGGCACGCTTAGCAGCTCACCTGTCCGACATCGCACATGCCAGGGGCAAGATGAAAGATCACACCATCGAGTTCGAGTTGCCTCTCGGGCAGCGGGAGTTCGGGAGTCTCGCCGGTGTATCGCGTGAGACCGCCTGCAAGTTCCTCAGAAAGCTGCGTTCGATGGAGGTTCTCGACTACCAAGACCGTCAGATGACGATCGTCCGCCCTGATCTTCTCGAGCGACTCAGGTGCGGAGAGCGCGCCTCAACACTTTTCCGGTCAACAGATGCGGCAAGGTCTCGACGATCTGGATCGCGTGGGGGCACTTGAACCTAGCGAGACGAGACTCAACATCGGCGATCAACTCAGCTTCGGTGGCGGTCTCACCCTCGTTCAAGACGACATAAGCCTTCACAGCCTCACCCGTGTAGGGGTGCTTCTCGCCGATGACGGCCGCCTCCGCGATGATCGGATTCTCGACCAGCGCGGCTTCGACCTCGGAGGGGAAAACGTTGAATCCCGACACGATGATGAGGTCTCGTTTCCGATCGACGAGATAGATATATCCATCTTCGTCACGCACCCCGATGTCGCCGGTGCGGAACCAACCATCGGTGAACGACTTGGCACTCTCTTCATCGCGCTTCCAGTACCCCTTGAATACGTTGGGGCCGCGCACGATGATCTCACCGGGATCGCCGAACTCGACGTCCTGACCTTCCTCGTTGAGGATCCGCAACTCGACTCCTGGAAGCGGACGACCGACGGACCCGACACGCGGCTCCTCCGTCATCCGATTCGTTGTCAGCGTTGGGGCGGTCTCGGTCATCCCATAGCCCTCGTAGATCTGGACACCGAATGTGTCCTTGAAGCTTCTAAGAACCTCGTCGGGAAGTGGCGCGGCGCCCGATACGGCCAACCGGACACTCGACAGGTCGTACTGATCGCCGCCGGGGGTGTTCACCCACGCGGTGTACATAGGTGGAGCGCCGAACAGCACCGAGGTTCGGTACTGAGCGATCAACCGCAGCGCTTCGACGGGTTCGAATCGTTCGACCAACACGCCCGATGCGCCGTTCAAGATCAACAGTCCCAGTGGAACGTTGAGGCCGAAGATATGGAAGAAGGGAAGCGTCAGGAACAGCACGTCATCCTCGGTGACTGCGCCTTCAGGGACCTGCATCTGCTGATCGAGGTTCGCGAGCAGATTCCCGTGACTCAACATCGCCCCTTTGGGCTGACCGGTCGTGCCAGACGTGTACGCCAGCACCGCAAGATCATCAGGGACCGTCTCGACAGGGCCGGGTGTTCCACCAATGGGGAAAACATCCCACTCCACGGTTGAGATAAGTCTTTCGACATCGGTCCCCTTGGCCGCCTCCTTCGCCGTGCCGGCGAACGGGGGGGCCGCGATCACGAAGCGGGCGCCGGAATCAGCCAGGACGCGCTGCATCTCCTTGGCGGTCAGCATGATGTTCAGGGGCACCACCACCCCGCCGGCCCGCAGGACGCCGAGGTAGGAAAAGATGAAATGCGGGATGTTCCCGAGGGCCAGCGCCACACGGTCGCCTGAGGACAACCCAAAGGTCTGGAGGCCGGCAGCAACACGATCGACCTCCGTGTCGAGCTCGACGTAGGTGAGTTCCTCGCCGGTAGCCGCCATCGTGAGGGCTGTCTTGGACCCAACACGTTCGGCGCTACGCCGGAGGAGATCGGAAAAGTTCATCTCTCTCATTCTGTACCACACAGCCTACGAGTGCAAACTTCTGCAAGCACTTGCTAGCCCCTGCTACTCGAATCAGGGAGCTGGAAGAAACATCCAGAAAATCCCAGCCAAGGGCTAAAGCGTTGCGTATAGGCGCCGAAACCAAAAGTGGAGCCAGTAAGGATGGGACGAAGGACCACACGGCGCACCCCCGTCGTGTCTCGAGCCTCCCAGCCCGCCCCAAGCCGGCCTGTCTTTACGGCTCCGCTGAAAGCCCCCCGGCTAGCCCGGGGGGCTTCTTGCTTGTGGGACCATGCCCCCATGGCGCAACCTCTCCCCACCGTCCAATGCTCGACCGGGCCCTTCTGGGCTTTCGAGTTCGCCAAGGCGATGGATGCCCTTGCGGAGGCCGGCTTCACGGAGATCGAGCTGATGGTGACGCGCGATCCGGTCACACAGAAACCGGACATCCCCGCCAAATTGGCCGAGCAACGTGGTCTGAAGATCGCCTCGCTCCATGCCCCGTTCCTCGTGATCACCAAAAACGTCTGGGGGCTCGATCCGATCGGCAAGATCAAGCGGGGGGCCGAGATGTGCGAGGCCCTCGGCGCTCGAACGATGATCGTCCATCCCCCTTACCTGTGGGAACGGGAGTTCGCATCTTGGTGCAAGAACGAGGCCGCGGGCTTCACGGAAGAAACCGGGATCGCCGTAGCCGTCGAAACGATGTATCCCAAGTGGGTGGCAGGACGCCGGGTACGGGCCTATCGATGGCTGGAAGCTCAAGCATTGTTCGATGCCTGCCACCATGTCGCCATCGATACGAGCCACCTCACTGTGGCCCGACAAGACATCCTTCGAGCGTACGAGATCTTGGCCCCAAAACTCGTTCACATCCATCTGTCGGACAATGCTGGTGACGGGCGCGACGGTCATCTCGAGCTAGAACAGGGCGTTCTTCCGCTAGAGAGGTTCCTGACCGAGGTGCGTCGTAGTAACTACGCTGGAGCGATCTCGTTAGAGCTATCGGTACGCAGGTATATCGAGGAGCCGAAAAAGTTAGTAGAGATGCTCCGGAGGAATAAGGAATACGTAGAGAAGAGGCTGGCGGGCGAAGTCAAAGTTCCGAAGGGCCTCCCGCGCGGATGAACGAGGGAGAGATGTCGAAGACATGGATGTGAAGGTTCTGGTCGTGGACGACACCGAGCATGTGCTCAACATGCTCGTCGACATGCTTGAGCTGGATGGCTTCGACGTTGTCGGGAGGGCAGCTTCGGGGCTCGAAGCCATCGACCTGGCCGCAACCACCGATCCAGACGTGATCGTCATGGACTTCAAGATGCCCGGGATGGACGGCCTGACTGCTGCACGATCCATCCGCGAGGCGAACCCGCAGCAGCCGATCATCATCTACACCGCGTATCTCGACCCAAAACTCGAGGCCGAGGCTAAGGAAGCAGGGGTCGCTTTAACGATCGGGAAGGTCGAAGGACTCAATCAGCTAGAGCGTCACATCACCGAGCTCTGCCAAGGCCTGCGCCGGTGATCGAAGCTTTTCTTGGTGTCCTATCCTGCTGAACCGTGAGAAGAAACACGATTTACGCAATCATCCTTCTGCTGGCCGCGATCGCGATCGCCGGAACGATCGCGGTACTCCGGATCTACGGCCTCCGCTAGAAGAACGCTCCGCCTCTCTTACTTAGGTTGGCGTAGAGCATCTGCTGGATCGTGTCCCGCACCCTGTCCGAAAGATCGAACACGAGCATCGCGTCATCGGCGGCGTCGTCCGGATAGTCGTCCATCGGGATGGGATCGCCGAACTCGATGATCCAGCGCGACGGGAGGGGGATCATCCCGAGCGGGCCGAGCAGCGGGAACGTCGGTGTAACTGGGAAGTAAGGGAAGCCGAACGTCTTCGCGATCACTTTCAGGTTGGCGATCATGGGATACGCCTCTTCTGCTCCGACGATCGCTACGGGGATGATCGGTGTCCGTGTTCGAAGTGCGAGCTCGATGAAACCACCGCGCCCGAACCGTTGGAGCTTGTAGCGCTCGCTCCAACCCTTGCCCACACCCTTGTATCCCTCTGGGAAAACCCCGATCAGTTCACCCCGGCGTGCAAGTTCGTAAGCATCCTCGTCGCACGCGACGACGTTGCCTGCCTTCCGACCGAGAGGGCCTATCACCGGGAGGCTCCAAACGAGATCGGCGCCCACGTTGCGCACCTGGCGGTTCTTTGGATGTTCACTGCCGACCGCATGCTGCATCATCACCGCGTCGAGTGGGATCGTTCCGGAATGATTGCAGATCAAGAGCGCGGCTCCACTGTCCGGGATCCGTTCTATGCCAAGTGTTCGCACGCGGAAGTAGTTCTCGTAGAGGGGGCGTACGAGTGGCCGCAGGACCTCCTGAGTGAGTTGCTCGTCGTAACCGAAGTCATCGATCGGGTAGTCGCCTGAGAGCCGACGTCTGATGAACTCCTCGAAACCCATCGATCCCGACGAAGAACGGGCTGGCTTTTCCGACCGAGCCGAACGCCGCTCCTTCTTCGATGAGGGATGTTCGGCCTTAGAGGCTTCGTCCCCCGCGTGCAGATGACAGAAGCCCTCGTCGGTCGAAGCATTGTTCCGGCAGGGCTTGCCTTCGGCGGTTATCGCTCTACATTTCGGTGCCCTGTCTTTGCGAGGGCCAGGTGAGGCCCGGCGCCCTTCGATCGGGATGATCTCGGCTTCGGCCATCAGACCTTCTCGGTATCGGTGGCGCGCGATTTCAGATACTCGAACAACTCACGCTCCCAGGTCGGATGAGCGTTTGGCTCGGGAGGGTTGTCGCCTTGCCTGTGCTCCTTGAAATCCTTCAGAGCATCTAGTGTCCTGAAACGTGCTTCGAACCCCAATCTTTCTTGGATCCTCCTGGTTGAAACCACCCGGCCGAACAGGATGAGCTTCAGCTGGTCCGTGGGGAAGTCCACCAACCCTGCCTGCCGAAGCAGCGCAGCAGTTGTCTGTGCAGCAGGCAAGATCAAAGGTACGAAGGGCTTTCCAAGAACCCGCGTCGCCTGGGAGAGATACACGACCCCCTCGCTTGCGACATTGAAGATGCCCGTCGCTTCATGCATGACCGAGGTGTAGAGGGCCTCGACGGCGTCCTCTTCGTGCAGGAACTGGAGTCGCGGGTCGTAACCGAGCGCGGTTGGGATAACCGGCAAGGAGAAGTAGGTCGTCATGGAGGTCTGAACCGTCGGCCCGATCACATTCTGCGTTCGTAAGATGGTTAGCTCGACGTCTGGACGCCTGCGCCCGAAATCACGTGCGTACTGTTCAGCTTCTGCGCAGTCCTTGCCGTAACCGCCAAGATCGACCTCGCGGGACGCGTAATCCTCAGGGATAACCGAAGGTTCGCCGGGCCGAGACCCGTAGACGGCGGTCGACGACTTCACGATGACCTTCTTGACGCGCTCTGCGCGCTGAGCAGCTGCGAGCAGCTGCATCGTCCCGATGACATTGGTTTCTTTCATCTGGGTTCGGCCACCTACGAGGGCCGGGCTCGACGCGATGTTCGTGTGAACCAGCGTGTCGACCTTGGTTGCTTCGAGGACACGCGCGATCATCGGGTTGCGGATATCCGCTCGAACGAACTCAAGACCTTTGATCGGAACGGTGGGTTCTTCGAGGTCGACGCCTATGAGGGCTTCGACGTTCTCGTCGTTCTCGAGTCGCTTCGCTAAGCGAAGTCCGAGGAATCGAGACACACCCGTGATTAGGATCCGACGCTTCGCAGCCATGAGCACCTACCCTACGCGCTCCGAGCGGCCCTCAGGTCCCGATCGGGCCGACGATGACGGTAGACCCCGGCACGGCCCTCAGCCGGGCGGCGGCGTCGCCTTTGTTCACGGCGAGGGACAGCTGCTTGTAGGAATCCTCAACCAGAACGAACTCGCCTGCCTTGACGTCCGCGAAGGTGAGACCGAACGGCACCTGAAGTCGCTGGCCTTCGAGACGCACCTCGAGTCTCTCGCCGTTACTCAATCCGATGCTCTCTAGCTGATCGCGATGGAAGTTGAATTGCAGATTCCCGAAGCGATCGACCTGAAGAACCTCGGCATGCAGGTGGTCGTCGTGGGTCCACGCCTGCGGCACCTCGAACGGGACGAGCTCGCTCTCGGGGATCTCAGGTCCGAACTCCTCGGGGTCTACACCGTTCGCCACATGTGCAGCTGCCGGAGCGAAGACGTCGCGGCCTTGGAACGTGCGCGAGACGGGAGTCAACATGAACCTCTCATCGGTGATGTGGAACGCGCGGGAGATACCACCGCTCGCTTGGCAGGCTGGGACCAGCAAACCGTTGTCGGGACCGACGTAAACCTCCCCCCAGCCGGTCTGGATCGCGACCGCCTTCCGTTGGGAGCCAACGCTGGGGTCGACTACAGCAAGGTGCACCGCGTCCGGTGTGTAGCGCACGCTTTGCTCCAGAACGACTGCACCGTGACGGATGTCCTGGCGCAGGATGTTGTGGTGGAGATCCACGATCCGAAGGTGTGGGGCGATGCGAAGCATCACGCCGTGGCATATCCCGACGAACTCGTCTTCGAGTCCGTAATCGGAGAGGAAGGTGACGATCTCTCTGCGCTTCATACGGTGGGCATCTTAGCCAGAATAGAGAACGGGCCCTCGGATGAGGGCCCGAAAACTATTTCCCTTGCTGGCGACGTTGCCAGCGAGTCTTCTTCAGCATCTTGCGATGCTTCTTCTTGCGCATCTTCTTGCGGCGCTTCTTGATCAATGAAGGCATAGCCGATTACCTCTCTGAACTACTTACTCGGATCCGAAAAGGTGCCGTAGATCGACCGGACCCTTCGAACGTCCTGAAGTTTCGATCCTCACGGAGCCCAGTCGCAGGCCTTTTACGCCTTCCGTGACCGGGGAGATCATGCGGAGGATGTCTTCGGTGGCATCGTACTCCAGGACTCCGATCCCTACACACGTGCCATTGCCGTCCTCCATGCCGACCACAAGGTCGTCGAGCAGCGCTAGATCGAATTCGGGGGGCAGCGTCGGCATGAAGACCGTGGGCTTGACCCTCCACCGTGATGTGCCGGTAGCGAAGTAAGCGGCGAACTGCTCTTCCCGAAACGCGATCCGTTCATCAACGGAACGTGGAACTACCTCGGGCGGCACCTCACACTCGATCACCTCTGAAGGAGTGAAGCGTTGAGCGATCCCCACGACAGGCTCTAGCTCACCGCCCCGTTCGAATGCCACGACATGATCGGGGTGGATGAGGTCCATCTTGTAGAACTTCAGGCTCTGACCGTAGATCCCCGACACCAAGCTCGTCGTATCGACGATCACCATCTGAGCACCCTCAGCCTTGGCTCGTCTGGTCAATTTGGCGGCGTTCGTGACGAGCGGTAACAGGTGCCCTTTCGGGATGATGCTTCCGACGAATCCCATAACGTCAGCCAAGAAAAGCTTCTCGCGCTCGAGCAGATCGACCGACCGGATGTGCTTCATCCCAACCGTGGTGGGGGGGCCGATACTGGATTGGACGGTGTCGCCATCGACTATCGCGGTACTGATGCCGGCCTCGACGGCTCGTTTGGCAAGGTCATGGGCGAAGCGCGTCTTACCGCTGTCGATCCCTCCCATGAGGAAGACGACACCCGGTGTTTCCAAGAGGCGATCGAAAGCACTCTCGATCGGAACGGTCACCCCTGCTCCCTCCTAATCCCAGCACTGCATCACCGCGCAAAGCGCGCCCAAAGGATGACCACCGCCACGAGGGCGGTCCATGAAGAGATTCCGGGTGACTAACCGGCGTCCATAAATCGAGCTTCGAGGTAACGCTGCAGATCGGCCTCGCGGATCCGGTAACCCCGGCCCACGCGTACGGCAGGTAATTGCCCCGATTTAACGAGTCTGTACACAGTCATGTTGGACACCCGAAGCCTGCGCGCCACCTCTGCAACGGTGGCGAAGCGAGACACCGAAACGTTCTGTTCGGTCGGATTTCCTGGGATCTCAGTCATGGCGGAGGCAGTATAACAAGCACCCAAAACCGCAGGTCAAAGCCGTTATTCGCTGATGATCTGTTCGAAGAGGGTCCACACAGGCTCGTAGAGACGAGGTGGGCGGTTGTCATCTAAGGGAACGATCGTGACGGGTTTCCCCATGGTCCACGCGAGGGCGAGTGCCGGATCGTTGATATCCATGATGGCGACAGCGGGGATGTCTCTTTCGAGCGCGGCCCCCGCCCAACCGTGGTCGCCGAGCACGATGTCGGGAAGCGGATCAACTTCCAGAAGGCGTTCCATCGCCTCCGGCGCGTGCGTGTGCATCAGCTGTCCCCAGTCGGCGAGAACCCCGACGTTACCCAGGTAGCGCACCTCGGCGTAGCCCTTCCGCACCCCCATCAGCTTCTCTTCTTCACGGGGCCGGAGAACTTTCCCACCTGCGGCTCGGAAGGCATCAACGATCCTGATGTACATATCGAGCACACCGGTGGGATGGCCGGTGCACGTCAATAGGGTCGCGCCTCGTCGTGCCTCGTCACGCAAGCGTTCGGCCGCAGCTACGACCCCATTGACAGTGAGATCCGGATCGATGGTGTCGTACCCAGACGGATCGCCGAGATCGTTGCTGCACCCGGTTAGCTCGGCCAGAGCGTCGAGCGCCTCTTGCTCGCTATAGGTGGTGAGCCCGCTTAGCCCGAAGGACTTGTCCGGATCACCTTCCACGCAGGCGCGAAGGTTGCTGAGGTTGTTGTGGCGGGAGTGGCTCTGGTGGGGGCCGGCGATGCCGGCGCGGACCAGTTCTTCCTTGAGTTCATCGAGTGAGGTCTGAGACATAGGGTCATCCTAAGATTCGCTCAGCAGGTACCCCTCACAGGAGGTAACAGGTGGGTCTGGAGATCTTTTCACTCGAAGGCAAAGTGGCACTGGTTACGGGAGCTTCGCGGGGCCTCGGCCGGGCCATAGCGATCGGTTTCGCAGAGGCAGGAGCGGATGTCGCGGTTGCGGCGAGGACCGTAAGTGACCTCGAGACCTTGGCCAAAGAGATCGAAGCGATAGGGCGCAAGGCAGTAGTGATTGAGACCGACGTTCGAAGCCGCGACAGCATCGAGGCGATGGTCGCCAAGACCGTTGCCGAACTCGGTGGTCTGCATGTGATGGTCAACAACGCGGGCGGGTCCAACTTCATGGCGCCGCTCGTGACGATGCGTCCCGAAGGGTGGGACAAGATCCGGGTGCTGAACTACGACGCGGTTTTCCATGCCTGCCAGTTCGGAGCCCAAGCGATGCTCGCTTCAGGCGGAGGATCGATCATCAACATCTCGTCTGTCGCCGGCATCGAAGGAGCTCCAGCTCTTTCGATGTACTCGGGAGCGAAAGGCGGCGTTCGGTTGTTCAGCCAGGCGATCGCTAAAGAGCTCGCCACATCGAACATCCGCGTGAACTGCATCGCTCCAGGCTGGTTCGACACCCCGTTGAACGACTGGATGACGAGCGACGAAGGTGCTCTCCGCGAAGCCGAGAAGATGGTTCCGATGGATCGACTCGGAACACCCGAAGAGCTGGTTGGGGCAGCCGTCTACTTGGCGAGCGACGCTTCGTCTTACGTCACCGGCGCGACGTTGGTAGTCGATGGGGGCCAAACCGCCTGACCCGATCAGGCCTGGTCTCGGAGCCGACTAATTGGTGTCGGAAGCAAGACCAGACCTGATATCTCAGTCAGATGGTCTGGGTCTGGTGTTCCTCGTGGTTGCCGGCCGTATCAACCGAGAACCAGCGAACGACGGTTCCGGGAGCTAGATCGAGAACTTGGCCGCTCTCTCGTATGCCGCCACGGTCGTAACGAGTAGCGTCGGCGAAGGTCGGCTCCGAACCATCGAGTGTGTAGTACACGGCGGCAGGTTCATCCGTTTCGAAGATCCAGCCACGTCCGCTGGCAACCAAGTCAGATGTTGGAGATGCGTGGTCTCGAGAGGCGTCCAGCGCAACGGTGAATAACTCGATCAGTCCGCTAGAGAACTCGAGCGCTTCGGCGTGTCCTTCTGGTGCGAAAGTCGGCTGGAAGTTCACCGGTGTCCAACTACGAGACTGGGCGTTGTAGATGTCGGCTCCCACCTCGAAACTCCAAGCGAAGATGCCGTTGAGGTAATAGAGGTGGTCGGCTGAGTTACCGGCCGCCGAGTAGAGCACGTCCGCGATCGGCCCCGTGCGACCAGGCTGGATCACGGTGCCTCGCTCGTCCTTGATCGCTTGAAGGATGCGCTCCGATGCCCCCCAGAACGCCGCTTCGATATCGAGCGGAGGCGGCGGAAGACTCACGCGGCCAGAGGACTTGTAGGCGCCCGGTGCCCACATGAAGTATCCGCCGTAACTGTGGATGTTCATCGAGTGCGTGATGTTCGTGAAAGTGTCGGCTAACCAGATGACGTTCTTGCTTTCCGCCTCGCTGAGCTCGGACGGACCGGAGAATGTATCGCTGGTACAGCTACTGGACGCGCCGGAATAGCCGTCGAAGATCGAACCGAATCCATAGTTGCGGTTGATATCGACGCCTACCGAGTTCCAGCGACCGGGATCGAAGTCTGCGCAATAGTTCGCGAGATTACGACGCTGCATAGCGAAGTCGTGGAACGAGTAGTGCGAACCATCCGGATTAACCGACGGGATGATGAAGATATCGAGGTTATCTACTAGATCCTGAGTGGCGGGATCCGTCGCATAGTTCCGTAGCAATCTCGTCGCCGTCTCGACCGCTACAAGAGGCGTGACCCATTCGCGTGCGTGCTCCTGAGAATAAGCGAGCACCCCCGGCTTAGACCCATCACGATGCTGGCCGATGCGGATCGCTCTCACGGTCCACGGCTCTCGAGAGATCGATTCAGGTGCATCCAGTCCATCGTCGAGAGCGACAGGTTCCTGTACGGCAACTACTCCACCTCCTGCGTCGCCTCGGTACGTGGTCGCAGTCACGGACGCAGAACCCACGTTGATAGCGTCGCGAACCTGTGCCGCGGTGCTCGTTGCGAGCCCGGCACCATCGGTCGCAAGGCTGACCGTGATCAGACTGGCTTCTTGCGAGACCGTGAGCGGAGCGTTGGGTGTGCCGGGATCTATCACCTGGACCTGCAGGTCGTTTCCGCCTTCGTGTCCCCAAGCGACCGATGAGACGACGACCCGTGACGCGTTAGCCGAACCGAGAGTCACGACGGCCTTGCGCCGGTAACCATTCGTCTGGTGCGGAAGCTCCACGATCTCTGCAAGGTCGGGGTACTGCGCGACAAGCTCATCGATAGCCGCATAAACCTCTGTCGGATCCATGTAATGCGTGATGAAGTCTTTGGCATAGAGAGGATCAACCTGCTTGGGAGGCTTACCGATCCAATCCTTCACGGCCGCGGTTGCGGTGCCTCCGTGTGTGCTTACGATCGTCACGGTCACCGGTTTCGATTGAACCGGCACAAGAGCACGGTGGTACATGTAGGCGCCCGAATCGACGAAGGCTGTGAGGGCTGCCGGAGCGTTGATCCCGGTGGGGCCAGTGGACCCACCAAAGGTCGCCAGCATCTGCGCGGTCTGATCGTTGCCCGCCGACGTCTTCACTTCGACCGACACGAACTTCCCTGCGTAGTTCTCGAAGTAGTCGGCGCGGAGCACCTTCAGGGTGTCAATCTCACCGGGAGCATCTTCCTTGTCGAGCGTCGCCTGGCGTTCCGCGACACGCTCACGCCAATCGTTGATGTCGTAGATCGTCCCGAGCGTTTCGAAGCCCTGCATGCGTAGCGACTTCAACTCTCTGGGAGTCGCCACGACGTGGGCCTCGAGGTATTCACCTCGATCCGCGAGGTACTCCGCCAGATCGAGACCTGTGTCGACCAGTTGGTCGAGTTCGGCTCGGTCGGCGAGCCTCACGGCGACGATCTTGGGCGTGCCGTAGGGATCGACCTGGATCTTGGAGCCCTTCCCATAGGACTGGCCCATGGGTGCGAGCAGGGTCGCGAACACAGCGACCAGAGATAGCGCTGCGACGCGCCGGGTGATAACCACTTATGTCCCCCTAGCTGAGAGGTGCCTGGAACCAGAAGGTGTGGTTAAGCGCCCCGGGAAGTCGAACCTTCGTGCACTTGCACAAACATCTGGCGACGGCTAATGCGTGCAAGAGCCCGTGCCTACTGGATCGGTGCGGGCCGCGCCGGTGCTCACCTCGTCTTCAACCTCTGGTCCCGTGAGCGTGTAACCGATGTCACCTTCGGTGGTCGATGCTGCGAACACAACGCCGGCTACGGACCCATCCGTGAGAACGAATGGGCCACCGGAGTCACCCTGCCGAACGGGAGACCGCAACTCATAAACCTCACGCGTGACACTCGATCGGCCGTAGATGTCTCGACCGACCGCATCGAACGAATCCTGAACCGCAGCACGTTTCGCAACGAGCTGCCCGCCGCGATCACCTGGGTAACCGAGGGTCGCTCCACCGGTGCCTCTTTCCTGGATTGCCGTTTCGAGGGGAAGAGGCTCGGCCGTGAGGCCGGTGACGTGGACCACGGCCACATCGGTCTTCGGATCGAAGAGAACTACGCGCCCGACGACTTCGTTACCGCTCAGTTCCGTAACGGTCACATCTCGGCCACCTGAAACCACGTGCGCGTTAGTCACCACCGAGTCGGCATCCACTATCCACCCGCTGCCCAACTGGAGTCCGCCGCATGCGGCAATGGTCAGTTGCACGGTCGAATCCTGCGCCTTCAATGTTGCTTCACGTGCCTCGCCCCTCGGAGGGAGATCGACCGGATCGCTCAGGCGCGGCAGCCCGATGAACACCTGCGGGAAACCCGAGGTGTTCAGGTACTTCTGCAGGTAGGCGAGGAGATTGGGGGGCTCCGGCATCACGTCGTTCGTGGCTTGGAGAAGGGCAGACTTCCGCAGTGCCTTTGCCAATGGTCGCGATGGGCCTTGCACCAGCAGAGATCCGAGCAGCCAGAACGACACGAACCAAACGATGACGCCGAATCCCGAGCCCAATGCGGAGTCGACACTGCCGAGTCCGCCAGACCGCGCTTGGTCGCTGAGTCGGTGACCGGCCATGAACCCGAGCGTCTGACCCAAGGTCACGAAAACGAAAACGAGGAACAACGAGGTCAGAGCCGCGGCGACACCCGGCTGCTCGGTGAAAGCCGAGGCGATGCGGGGGCCGAGCGTGACACCGACGATCAAGCCGACGAAGCCTCCGCCCAGCTCGAAGATCTGACTTAGAAGCCCGCGCCGCCACCCTCTAGCGGCCGCCAGTGCCGCGATCAAAAGCACGGCCGCGTCGACCCAGTTCAAAGGTCTCCCTTAGATGATGTTCAGCCCGGTGAACAGAGCCATCAGAGTAAGCCCGAAGCAGACGAAGCCGGCGACGCCGAAAACCAGCCATGGGCCAGCCTTGGCGCCTCGAGCCCATCGATGGGCGAAGAAAAGCACGACGGCAGGAAAGAAGGCGCCGTAGAAGTAATGACGCCAGGAATCCGTGCGCCGACCGTCAAGGAACAGGATGCCGCCAACGATGAACTGCACACCGATGACCACCTGCAGTATCGCCAGCAGGCTCCAGAACCAAGGGTGCGGATCTCGGTTGCGGATAAGGCTGAAGATCGACCACAGCGCTAGCAAACCGAATCCGGTCGGAACCGAGTAAGCGGCAAACCGGTGAAGGTCCACGATGCTATTCATGGCGGGGAGGTTACTCGCTCGAGAGTGCGAGTAGGCGTTCGATGCAACTTTCGAGCACCGCGTCGACGGAACGATCCACAGAATCCCTATAGCTACGTGACACCTGGTCGGACGCTTCGTCGAGCAGCCAGTCCTCCGGTACGAGATCGGATCGACCACACATCTCGGCGAAGTGGATCGTCCATACCTTCGGAACGACGGTCTCGGCCTGATAGCCACCGCCTCCGGTTGCCACCCAACGCCCCTCCGCGTGATCGTCGGCTGTCGCATGCAGGATCTTCGCCATCGGTTGGTAAGCCGCCATGGTCAGACCCAGGTTCGCCAAAGGATCCCGATGATGGGTGTCCGCGCCAAGTTGGGTTACGAGTATCTGCGGCTTGAAAGCTTCAGCGAGGGACGGGACCACCCGTGCGAGTGCCCACAGATAGTCGCTTTCAGAGGTGTAGGGCATGAAAGGGATGTTGGCGGAAGTGCCTTTAGCGTCGCCCGCACCGATCTCATCCTCGAATCCCGTCCCCGGATAGAGATACCGGCCCGACTGGTGAAGTGAAACGGTCAAGACCTGCGGGTTGTCGTAGAAGATCCACTGCACACCATCCCCGTGGTGCACATCTACATCCACATACATGACACGCCATTCGGGATGGAGATTCAGAACGTGAGCGATAGCGACTGCGGGATCGTCATAGATGCAGAAACCCGACGCCTCACTTCGACGCGCGTGATGGAGTCCTCCGGCAGGATTGAACGCGTAGTTCGTCTTGCCCGTTGCGACTGCCTCCGCTGCCACGATCGATGCGCCGCAGACTGCCGATGAAGCTTGATGCATCCCTTCGAAGATCGGATCGTCGGGGGTACCGAGTCCGTACCCGAGGCCCTTGCTCTCGGGTACCCGGCCCTCGTCGATCCCTTTAACGACATCCACGTACTCGGCTGAATGTGCTCGGAGTATCTCATCGTCGGTCGCCGAACGGCCCGCCAGCTCAGTCACGTGATCGAGCTCGTCCAACCCGATCTTCGAGATGTTCTCGTAAGTCATGAGCACGCGCTCGGGCCGGAGAGGATGCGAAGAGCCGAAGTCATAGGTTTTGGCGACGTCTTCCACGGTCACCAACCCCACCGTTCTGTTAACAGATGTGGTCACTCAGCGACCCTATCCGCGCGCAGAACGCTCATTCGGCGGTGTCATCCCAGCCTTCTTCGGGTTCGAAGTCGTCATCGAGCGCCATCTCGGGAAGGTCCTTCTCAACGTCGAGGATCAGCTCGCGTGCCCGCTCGAGATCCTCTTGTTTGACATAGATCTCGAACTCGCCAAGGGCCCCGACATTGGTGGGATACATGCCACCCATCGCGCTTCCCCTGACGTAAGCCTCGATACCGCTCCCCTCCAGGACGGAGCGGAGGACCTCGGCCCTAGGCGGACCTCCGCCTCCCGTGTACAGCAGGGCTAGAGCTGCGTGCTCGGTCATGAGCGCAGACTAACGCCCTGTTAGAAACGACCTATGTCAGATGCGAACGACTGGATCGACGGATTCAGAGGCATCGTCGGCGCCGACCAGGTGTTGACCGACGATGGCGACAAGCTGCTCTTCGAGATCGACCAGACGGGTCGTTTCGTCGGAACGACTCCTGCTGTGGTCCTGCCCGGTTCGATAGAGGAAGTTGCCGCGGTCCTCGGCTATTGCAACGCCGAGCGGATCGGAGTCGTCCCGCAAGGTGGCAACACGGGGCTCGTCGCCGGAGCCACACCGCTCGGGGGCGAGATCGTCCTAAGCCTCAGACGGCTCGATAACTGCTCATTCGACGATCCGGTTGTGGCCTGGAGGGCAGGAACGACGCTGATCGCGGCTCAAGATGCAGCAGCCACAGCAGCGCGTGAAGTTCCCCTCGACATCGCTTCGAGAGCGAGCGCGACGTTCGGAGGGATGGTTGCCACGAATGCAGGAGGTGCGCGGAGCTTCCGACATGGGCGGATGGGAGAGATGGTTGAGGAACTTGAGGTCATCCTTGCCTCCGGCGAGATCGTGGCGGGTGACCTAGCGCGCCAACTGGGTGTTGGGATGGAAGGAACCCTGGGTGTCATCGTGGGAGGCACAGTAAGAACGGTTCCCCAACGCTATTCCACGGTGACCGCCCTTGCGAGTTTCGGATCACTCGGTGAGTTGCTCGAAACTGCGAGAGCTCTCCATCAAGGTTTCGACACTCTGGAAGTGGCCGAGTACATGGGCGACCCGGAGCTCGACCTCGTTCGACGGGTTCTCGAGCTGCCCGAGATCGCATCAACGAAAGGCCCCTTCCATCTCCTTCTCGAATGGGCGGATGAAGACATCGATCGCGTCGCTAGCGCTCTTTACGCTCTCGGCTCAGAAGAGGCGCTCGTTGCCAGGTCAAAGGAACAGCAAGAACTCCTTTGGGCATACCGCGATCTCGTGAATGAGGCGCTACGTCTGGTCGGTCCTCCGCTGAAACTAGATATCTCGATCCCTCCCGAAGAACTCGGGGCGCTGATCGTGTCACTGCACCGATCGTTACCAGGACGTCGCGTCCATGCGTTCGGACACCTTCTGGTTGGGCATATCCACCTCAACGTTCTCAGTGTCGAAGGGCACGAGACAGATGAGTTGGCGGAGATCGTTCTGAAGGCCGTGCTCGAACGTGGAGGTCATATACGCGGAGAGCATGGCGTGGGGAGAGCGAAGAGCCGGTGGCTCGATCTAGCCGAGGAAAACGATGGGATCGTTAGGTTCCGAGAACTCAAGGAGCGCTACGACCCGAACGGCATCCTTAACCCCGAAGTGATCGTTCCCGTCTACCCGTCGGGCTGACCTGCTGCGAGTTCCTGTGAGCGTTCCATCGCGGCTTGGATCGCGTTCAGGAACGCAGCTCGCACACCGGATTGCTCGAGAACACGGATCGCACGGATCGTGGTGCCGCCTGGGGAGGTAACCATCTCTCGGAGTTCGACCGGGTGCATGTTCTCGTCGCGCATGAGCTTGGCGGATCCGAGCATCGTCTGGATAACTAGCTCAGATGAGATCTCTCTCGAAAGTCCCAGAAGGATCCCAGCCTCGATCATCGCCTCCGCAAGTAGCGCGAAGTATGCAGGTCCCGAACCCGAGATCGCGGTGACGGCGTCGAGATACGCCTCGCTCACGGTTACGACACGCCCCACGTGACTCAGGATGTCAACCGCCTGCTTCATGTGCGCGTCGTCTGCGAACCGTCCACAGGCGATACCTGCCATCCCTTCGTGAACGATGGATGGGGTGTTCGGCATCGCTCTGACCACCGGGACGTCGTTCGTCAACCGGGACTCGATAAGTCCGATATGGATGGCGGCGACCACCGACAGGATCGTTTGATCGGGCGATACATGATCCGAGATAGACGAGAGCAGCGCCTCGATGTCCTGGGGTTTGACGCTGAGGACGATGACCTCGGCCCCCCGGATCGCCTCGGCGTTGTCCAGGATCGCCTCGACTCCGTGAGCAGCAGCGAGCTCCTCGAGCCGCTCCTCACGCCGAGCCGTAACGGTGATGTCCTGGGGCTTTCTCCAACCGGACGCGAGCAAACCAGCGACCAGGGCCTCGCCCATCTTTCCGCACCCCAACACTGCGAGTTTCGCCATGGGTACCTATGATGGCAGGACTTACTGAACCATGACGCAAACACCTTTCAGGGAGGCCAAAGCTTGCTAGGACGTGCCCTTTTGTGGGCCTCGGAGAAGGCCAAGATCCAGAAACTCGTTACGGAGGGTCGCTTCACCAAGCCGGTCGTAAAGCGCTTCGTCGCCGGGGACGACCTCGAGGACGCGATCGAAGCCATCCGGGCGCTCAACGCGAAAGGCGTTGGCGGGATCCTCGACCTCCTCGGCGAAGGGGTCGATGACCCGTCCGGCGCTCAGGCCGCCGCAGATGAGTACCTGATGTCGATCAAGCGCATCGAAGAAACCAAGATCGACACCACCGTGTCGGTAAAGCTGACGCAGCTAGGTCTGGCTTTCGACAAGGGCGCCTGCATCGATCATCTACGCCGCCTCGCTGCCGAGGCCCATGCTGTCGGCACTTACATCGAGATCGACATGGAACAGGCCGAGTACGTGTTCGACACCATCGATGTCTACCGATCGCTCCATGCCGACTTCCCCGATATCAGGCTCGCGATCCAGTCGTACCTTCGCAGAACACCCGTTGACCTTGAAACGATGGCGGGCCTGCAGCCGAAGGTGAGACTGGTGAAGGGTGCGTACTCCGAAGCCGAACAGATCGCCTTTCAGAAGAAGTCCGAGATCGACAGCCAGTACCGGTTCCTCACCGAATGGCTCTTCGAACGGGGAACGGACCCGGCGATCGCTTCACATGACGAGAAGCTCATCGACCACGCTAAGCATGTCTCGGAGAAGATCGGGGCTGGCCAAAAAGGATTCGAGATCCAGATGCTCTTTGGCGTGCGAAGAGAACTCCAAGAACGACTTGCTGCCGAAGGCTATCGGGTCAGGACATACGTCCCGTTCGGATCTGCTTGGTATCCGTACCTGATGCGAAGGATGGCGGAACGTCCAGCGAATATGCGCTTCTTCCTACGCGCGCTTGTTCGCGAGTAATCGAAAAGGCCCCAGGAACCTCAGACCAACCAACCCCGTGTACTTCCCCACACACGGTTCCGGTCGACCTTCGATCCCTGGGGCCGAGGCGAAAGATAGCGACCGACCTTAGATCGGTCAACGCGCTGAAAGTGCTGCTAGCACAACAAAACCGCAGGTCAGAGACTTACGTCTTTTCTTCGCGAGTTCCCTAACAGGTACAGAGTTCTGGGAAACGCTCGTTGATCAAACAATCGTAAAGATCGATGAAACGTTCGGCGGTTCCGTCCCACGAGAACGGTAAGGACCCAACCAAGGCCGCGCGTGAGAACGACGCCGCCAAGTCTGGATCACTGAGGATCTTGTCGACGCTGGCAGCGAACTGAGCGGGATCACGTTCGTCGATGAGGAAACCTGATTCACCGTCTCGTACGACATGCGAAAGACCGCCGACTGGGGTTCCTACGACAGGGCAGCCGGAGGCATGAGCTTCAAGAGCTGCCAATCCGAAAGATTCGTTGTGCGAACAGATGAGGGTCACGTCCGCAGCGCGATAGTGAGCGGGCAACTTTGTATGAGGTTTGGGCCCAAGGAAGCGAACCCGGTCTGCGATACCGAGCTCTCGAGCGATGCTTTCTAGGCGCTCGACCTCTTCCTCCCCGCCCCGACCGCTAGCCCCACCAACGATGAGGAGGAGGGGTTCTCGGCCCTGGTAGGTCCCTAGCTCGGCAACGGTCCTGATAGCAAGCTCGATCCCCTTGAGTCTCTGGATACGCCCCACGAACAGGAGGACCGGTCGATCGGGATCCAATCCGAGTTCGGCGCGAGCCTCCGCGCGATCGCCTGGACGGAAGTTTGCATGGTCCACGCCCGGCGAGAGTTCCTTCAGCTTGTCGTGTGGTGCCTTGTACATGCAGGCGAAAGCCTGGTACTCGTCCTCGGTGTTAGCGATCAAGACATCGGCAGCAGAGATCACCTGCTGCTCGCCGAGGAGCCTGACTTCGGGTTCCGGCGCATCGCCCGGGGCGAGCCGAGCGTTCTTGACCCGACCCAGAGTGTGAGGGGAATGAACGAGCGGCAAGTCCCATGCCTGCGCCAGATGCTTGGCAGCCATGCCCGATTGCCAGTAATGGGAGTGGACGATGTCGTAACGGATCCGTTGAACGGTAGCGAAAGCCCTGACGGACGCGACGAAATCATCGATGTGATCCGGAAGCTCTTCCTTATCGAGGATCTCTCGAGGCCCCGCATCCACTGGAACAACACGAACATCATCCGAGATGAAGGTCACGCGATCCTCGGGAGACGTTGCTCTCGTGAAGATGTCAGTGTGTACACCTCGCACCGCGAGAGCGGCTGCCAGTTGCCGGACGTAGACCGTCATCCCCCCTGCGTCGCCGGTGCCCGGCTCATGTAAGGGAGAGGAGTGATAGGCGATCACTGCCACGCGTTTTACGGTCATCTGATCATCGTAGGACTTACCCAGCCCTAAACCTTCGTGTCCCTGAACAGCTGAACGTTGTGCAGCGGGACGGCCTCGGCACCCAGTTGATACTTGTAGCGCTCGGGACCTCTCAGGAAATCGAAGACCTCATATTCACGCTCGATGCATTCCTCGATCAGGTGAGAGACGAGGATGAACCCTGGAGAAAGGCGAGAGGCATCTGGCTCGTACGCGGAGTTGTAGAGGTAGAGGGTCCCATCAAGATCGAAACCAAAGGTTGTAGCCACTGCAGTTTCACCGATCTCGAGGAAATCGAGGCGCAGCCAACCTAGCGGCATGAAAGCGTGTGCAACTCTCTCGAAGAAGGTCGCGATGTCCGGTCGCATGAAGTGACCCTTCATCCCCTCCGTGCCGCGATGCATATCGACGAAGGTTCTTAAGTCCGTATCGAGCGTCTCGCTGGTTGATCGTCGCATCCTCACGTCCGGATGATCTCTTTCGATGCGACGACGTTTCCTTTTCAACTCGTGACGTTCCTTACCGTCGAGGGAAGCTAGATACTCATCCCAAGTCGCTGGCAACCGCAGCAGTGCCGCGGTCTCCTCTTGCTCCAATCGGAAATCGAAACCGGCGGCATCAGCGCGTTCAACCAACTCCTCTGCGAAGTGGAAGGGGACGGGCATGTTGTGGGCATCGAACTCGTCCCACAAGACGTCTGTGGAGGTGAGCCAGGTCATGAGACTTTCGGCCACTTGGCGATGGTCTTCCTCGGCTCCGATCGGCCCGAGGTAATCCGTGAGGTCGATGCCTCCCACGAAACGCAAGATGTTCTTGCCGTCCTCCGCCTTCCGGTACAGAGGAACGAGGGCGACCGATGCGTCGTCACGCTTCATCTCGAGGATGAACAGCTCCTTGCCCGCCTTGAACTCCTCCCACCAGACCTTGTTCCACTCGGGCGTGGCGAATACATGGTTGTGTGCCTGGCGCGCTAGCAGCTCCCGCCATACAGGCAGGTCGAAACTGCTCTCGTCTTGGTGGACATGGACATCCAGGGTCATCGTGACCGTCACGTACCTCTCAACATCGCTCGAACCGGGATGATTCCCCTTGTACAGCCTAAGAAAAGAGCCCGCCCATGGGGCGAGCTCTATCTTTGATCTCGAGAGACCGACTAACGGATCCACACGGCGCCAACCGCCGCTTCGCGGCGACGCCTTAGTGGAGCTATGAAGCCTTCGCAGTCGTCTTCTTGGCGGTGCTTGTGGTCTTGCGGGCACCACTGGTCGGCGACTTACGAGAAGTGGTTTTGCGACCCTTGGGCCACGACACCACGTTCACGCCGAGGGCCTTGGTGACAGTCTTGGCAGCGTCCGAAGCCTTGGTCTTGACCGTGTCGGTCTGGGCGCTGAACTGCTTGCCAGGCTTGGAGTTCTTGACCTTCGTGGAAAGCGTACGACCACGCTTAACGAAGTCCTTGAACACCTTCTCGTTGGTCTTGCGGTCAGCGAACTTGCGGAGACCCTTCACCTTGTCAACGGCGACGTCTCCAGCACCAACAACCGCATAGATGAGTTCTTGAGCCTTTGCCATGTTTTCTTTCACCTCCTTCAGCGTGCTTGGTGTAGTCGTTAGTTACCTAGGTGACGGGAAGCCGGAGGTATCGCCGGATTCCGTCAGCGTTTGCCGCAGCCGAAACCCAACGCCGGGTGGGGGGTGAAGAGGGTTGCTCCGTCTTCCCGTCAAGCTTCGTCTCCTGTTATGTCTTTGACACTCGCGGCCCTCTCGTGCGGCTGAGCCCCGAGCTGGACATAGTTCCGATACGTATCGATGAGGCTTTGCTTCTGCGCTTCGGTGAGACTTGGGTCCTGCAGGATCTCGGAAACGAGATCGAAATCGCGTTTCTCATCCAAGATCCCCGCCCTCACGTAGAGGGTCTCCGCAGAGATCTGCAAAGCACGTGCGATCGCTTGCAGGATCTCGGCCGAGGGCTTCCTGAGTCCTCGTTCGATCTGGGAGAGGTAGGGGTTCGATATCCCCGCCTGGTCCGAGAGCTTGCGGAGAGACAGGCGGGCGGCCCTACGCTGGTCGCGGATGAAGGAGCCGAGTTCGGCCAGCTTCATACGCCCGGCGACGGTCGCCCCTTCCACCTTCTCTCCGATCTTGTTCGTATCCATCGCTAACTGTTATAGCAGCTTTGCATAACAGTTGCAAGCACTAGGGGGCGGATTGTGGCGATTCCTCCCGAAGTTGAAGCTTTCGGGGGGGACTGCCGATACTGTTACTGATAGTGGTCAAGCGAGCACCGAGCGTTAGGGAAGTGCTCCAAGGGGGAAGGCTTGTGACCACCGAAGTCGAAGGAATAGGGGCATGGGGTTAATACGGATCACCAGTGACCAGAGGCTCGCGCCTCTATTGGGGCTGGGCATCGCCCTGATCGCAGGGGCGACCCTGGTTGCCTACGCGGTTGTAGGCAGCGAGGTCGGCACCTCTTTACGAGACTCTCGCTCGCTCGAACAGCGCACTCGAGCGCGTCACGGTTGCAGCTCCCACAGACCCCCAGCCGATCATTCTTCCGGCGCCTGATGTCGAGATCCCCGCACAGAAGCCTCAACCGGTCATTACCGAAGCGGTTGAACTTGTCGCCGCGGCACCTTCGATCGAAGAGACGGCCCCCGAACCCGAAACATTCTCCGGCGGGATCGCAGGAGAGGTGCGGCCGGGCTTAGGCGATCGGATCGTGGGCAGCATCGAAGAGATCGTGACGATCGGTGAGATCGGCCCCAGCGAAGGACCCGAGACACCTTGGGGTTCCCCTCCATCCGATGACGATCCGGGTTCGCACACCGGTGGGCTAGATGGGGACGCGGTCGGCGACGGATCTGATGAGACCGAAGAACCGTGGGATGACACCGGCGGACAAGGTTCTAACGAGAACTCCGAGCCCGATCTGGAGGAGTCCGACGATCCAGGCCCCGATGCACCCGCGGAGGATCCCAGCGGTTCCGAGCCAGATGACGATCAGGCACCAGAGCAGCCTGGAGAGGGCAAAGAGGACGATGACGATGTCGACGGATCGGATGATGGCGATGACGAAAGCCACGACGATCAGAGCGGTTCGAACGCCTCAGACCATGACGACTCCCATGATTCGGGATCGTCGGGCAGCTCGGGCTCCGGCGATTAACTAACTAGCCTCAGGCCAGCTGAGCTGGATCTGCTTCCCCCGACACGTAACGCCGAACGATCTCAGCTTGAACCGCGTCCATGATCTCTTGGACCCTCTTACGCCGACCCGACACGTAACGCTCGTGCTCGGCTAGCGAAACCAAGATCCCTTTTATCTCCTCTGCAGGGATGGTCGACAACCGCGCCAAGGTTTGCTCACCGACAACCTCTTCGACCCTGCGGCGGGGAACATCGGCGTTGCGAGGGATCGAGAAGTCGGGCGCACGCGCCGGAAGGGGGCTCTCGCTGGTTGATGGCCCTGTGTCCGAAGCAAGGATCGAAGGCAGGCGAGATAGGAGGTCGCCCTCGCCTTTGCCGTCTCGGCGATCGAGCTCGGCCGAAAGGATGTCCACCCGTGCCTGGCATAGCCGCCTCTCGAACGACAGCTCATTCTCGCCTTCTCGGCACTCTTCCCGCATGGCGCGCAGTACCTCGAGCGTCTGGTCTCCCACCCCGTCCAGGTAGGTGGGGTCCAAAAGCCGCTCTACGAGTCTTCTCTTAATGCTTTCAGTCACGGGTTCAGGGTACCGCGTAGGTCAGGCGATACCTAGTAGCTGGCGGGTTTGCGAGGGAGTTGCTATCTCGCGGCCCCCGGCCCTCCCCATATCGGCGACACGCGCTATCAGCTGAGCGTTCGAACTGGCTAATTCACCAGCAGCTAGATAAACGACATCTTCGAACCCCGTTCTCACATGGCCGCCCAGGCGGAGAGCTGCCTCGGTCACGGCTAGGTGAGCTCTGCCGATCCCCGTGGCGCTCCAGGTTGCACCTACCGGCAGCTTGGCTGCGAGGAATCCCACCGAGTCGTCCCATGCTGGCATCGCGCCCGGGACACCCAGAACGAAGTCGTAGTGCTGGTGATGTCCATCCCCGTGCTCCGCGTACAGATGTTGAGCGTTTGCGATCATCCCGGATTCGAAGATCTCGAACTCAGGAAGGATGCCCAGCTCTCGCATCCTTAGATAGAAACGCTCGACAAGAACGCTCGGATTGAGAAAGACATCGGGACCGAAATTGACGGTGCCCGTTGTGAGGGAAGCCATCTCCGGCTTGAGCGCAAGAGGCGCTAAACGTTTCTCTTCGGTGTCGTCAACGGCGCCACCACTTGTGAATTGCACGATCAGATCCGATGCATCTTCGATCGCGGCCCTCGCCGCGCGGAACCGCTCGGGGTCCATCGTTGGTTCCCCGGTCTCGTCGCGCACATGAAGGTGGTAGATGCTCGCTCCGGCGGCTTGGCATTCGGCCGCATCACGCGCCAATTCGTCGGGGGTGATGGGGAGGGCCGGTTGCTGCGCTTTGGTGACCTCGGCCCCCACGCCGCAAACGGTGATGATCAAAGGTTCCATAGGCCGGTTTCTACTAAAAGCAGCATGACTATTTCATGCTGCTTTGCCAGGGAATTCACTCTCCTTCGCCAGGAATCCCGCGGCTCAGGAGACTGAGTTTCGTGGCGAACGAGATTGAAATAGTAAATCTGCTTTTACTAGAAAAGTGGGTTAGCAGAGGGACGAGACGAGCGGGGTTGGGTTGACGGCCGAGCCGCCGCCGGGGTGGAACTCGAAGTGCAGGTGAGGGGTGCCGGCGGCGTTACCGGTGTCCCCTACGTAAGAGATCACCTGACCGACCGAAACGTGTCCACTAGTCACAACGTTCTCGCGCTGGTGGATGTAGACGTAAAGGTTGCCGTCGTCTCCCGAGAGGTACTGGATGTTTCCACCCAGACTGTCGTATCCCGCGTAAGTGATGGTTCCCGAAACGATCGCAACCTGAGGGGTTCCGTAAGCGGCCATCATGTCGACACCTTGATGGCTACGGCCGCCCGATCTTGGTGCGCCCCACGAATCGACGAACGAAGTCGCTCCGGCGATGGGGCAGACCATGTCACCCGAAACCTTGATCTGGGGAGCAGGGTTGGAAGTCAGTGTCGGAGCGTCGAGTTGAGCGAGCTCATCCTTCAAGGCTTCGTACTCGGCTGCTACTGAATTGAACTGGGCCTGCAGTCGTGATGCTTCGTCCAGGTACAACGACGTAGCTTCATCGAGCTCTTTGCTCTTGGCTGAAAGCTCCTCGTTCAGATCATCGAGGCGATCTTCGGTGCGTGCAAGATCGATGAAGGCACCCGCGTCGTCGATGTTTACCTGAGACAGGAACTCGGCGTTGTCTGTGAGAGTGGCGAAGTCTTCGGAGTTGAGGAGCACGTCGATCATGCTGGTGCTTCCAGATTTGTAGAGGGCCGCAGCTCGCTTGACGACCTCTTTACGGAGCTTCGCCTCCTTGGTGTGCAGCTTGCCCATCTCTTTACGGATGCCTTCGATCCTGTTCGAGAGAGCTTCTTCTGCTGCATGTGCGGCTTCGACCCTGGCAGCGGCCGCGTCAAGCTCACCCTGGACCTCGTCCAACCGGGCTTGAAGATCACTCAGCTCGCCACCACCCGCGGCAGGTCCCGCGACAAGCGGAACAGCACTTAGAACCAACAGGGCGGTAGCGAGAACGAGCCGAAAAGATCGCCGTCTCAACACGGGAATCGACGCTAGCACACCTCCTTCGTTCGCTTCGGAAGCCGAAAGTCCTGGTAGGGGGCCTGAAAAGCACTTCGCCTGGGGCCCGGAGGCGCCCGGATCCCCGCCCCACAAGGCCCTAAACTGGGGTTATGCGAGGGGTCGAGGACTACCTAGAAGAGATAAAAAGACTGGAAGAAGATGGCGAGCGGATCACCGCCACCATCCTCGCCGGCATCCTCGAGGTCTCCCTTCCCAGTGCCTCAGAGATGCTCAAGCGCCTGTCATCTGAGGGCTACCTGACCCGCGAGAAGGGTGGCACGATCCTCCTTACCCCTGAAGGCCGACGCCTTGCCCACACGATGCTTCGACGACATCGACTGGTGGAATGCCTCCTCGTCGACAGTCTCGGGATGGCGTGGTTCGAGGTCCACGGCGAAGCTCACAAGATCGAACACGCGATCTCTGCCCGAGTCGAGGAGGCACTCGCGAAGGCGCTCGACTACCCGGATTACTGCCCTCATGGGCACCCGATCTGTCCTGTTGACCTTCGCGCGATGAAGAGATTGTCGGAGATGGAACCGGGAGAAAGCGGCTCGATCGCACGCATCTCGGAACTGAAAGAAGACGTCCTGCCCTACCTCGACAGCAATGGCATCCGACCGGGAGTGTCGATCACGATCAAAGACATCGCTCCGATGGAAGGGCCGATCACGCTAGAAACCGAAGAAGGCGTGACATCCGTGGGCCGCGAGTTAGCCGCTCTGATCCGCGTAACTTCTGAAGCAGCGGACTAGATCTCCTTTACCGGAACCACCTCTATCGGATCTCCGACGAATGATCGGTAGGCGTCGATCGCTTTCTCGAACGAATCGACTTCGGCCCCCTTGAGCTTCCGATAGAGATAGATCTCGAGCCACAGGTGCGCGCCCTGCGTGCGCCGGCGCCAGTGGCCGATCCCTTGCCCGTCGAGAAGGATCGGGTGCCAGAAGAACAGCATCGGGTCCAGCGAAACGCCCTTCACCGTGGTCGCCATCGCGTCCCGGCTGAGGGTGTAGGAAACGACGTACTCGTCGTACACCTGGATGAGATCGATCACATTCGACCTGGACCGGGGTGGTCCAGTCCCCCGCGCGAACCAGTAGGTGCGATCGCCGACCTCGCGAGATTCGAGTTCGTTGCCTACGATCTCAATCGCTCTACGGCAGTCACCCATCTTCACACTCGCCCACCAGGAGAAGTCTTTGAGAGTTGAGGGTCCGCGCGTCATGAAGTAGGCGCGCGCCAGTTCGCCCAATGCCTCGTCGCCCGAGAGCGACCTGCCCTTGCTTACGCGTTCGTCCAGCAACGCATAGGTCTGATGTTTGCCGCGCAGTGCCCCGCTACAGATCACCTCGTCCAGTTCGGCCCGTAGCAGGATGTGACCGAACCGCTGCCCCGTCCCAGTGATCTTCGAGCGGTTGAGAGTTGCGACGAGTTCCTTGCGCGTCAGCTGCTTCCCACCCTCGAGAGCTTTGGCGATCAGCTTGTTCGTGCGCGCGTAGACGCGATCGTCGAGCTCGAGCTTCCGGTCGTAAGAGACCGACATCGCACGCACCCGAGGAGCCGTCAACCGCAGGACCCAGCGGATGTCGGCGGGTCGGATGAAGTGCCAGGTGGGTCGCAAGACGTGCGTCCTGAGGATCTGGCCCTTGTTGAACACGACATCGATGTCGGCATCTTCAGTCGAACGCAGTCGCTGTCCGATGGACCACTTCGCGTAGGGGAACTCTTGAGCTTGCATCGCCAAGAGACCCGCGACCGTATCGGTGGCACTTCGGGGATCGGCTCGCCCCCAAAGACCGAGGTTGTGCATACGCCACTGCGCGATCCGGCGCGCATCCATAGCCTTGAAGGAGGGAGCCACGCTTCAGAGGCCGTACGTCTTGCCGATGATCTCTCGCATGATCTCGTCGGTACCGCCTCCGATGGGACCCAACCGTGTGTCACGCCATGCGCGTTGCGCGGGGAACTCCATCATGTAACCGTAACCTCCATGGATCTGTACGCACTCGTCGGCGATCTCGAACGCCAACGCATTCGAGTACAGCTTGGCCATCGCCACTTCCCTGATCGGATCTTCACCTTCAACAACCAGTCGCAGGGCGTTGTACGTCATCGACCGCGCGGCTTCCAATCGCGTCGCCATGTCGGCGAACCGATGACGCCATACCTGGAACTTGCCGACCGGCCGGTTGAAGGCCTGACGCTCCAAGGCATATTGCTTTGCAACTTCATAGGTTTTCGTCGCCCCCGATACGGCGCCAAGGGACATGCAAAGGCGTTCCCACGCGAAGTTGCGCATGATCGCGTAGAAACCGGAACCTTCATCACCGAGACGGTTCGCATCGGGAACGCGCACGTTGTTGAAGGAGAGCTCACCCGTGTTCGAGGTTCGCCATCCGAGCATCCGCAAACGTCTCGCTTCGAATCCGGGGGTACCCGCATCGACAACGAAGAGGGTGAGGCCGTGATGACCTGCTTCGGGATCGGTCTTCGCCGCCACCACGATGTAATCGGCCCACTGACCGTTCGTGATGAAGGTCTTCGACCCGTTGATGATCCAGTCGCTGCCGTCACGTTTGGCCGAGGTTCGGAGGCCGGCCACGTCCGATCCGGCATCGGGTTCCGTTACTGCCAAGGCTCCAACGTAACGACCTTCCATCGAGGGCCTGAGCCAGCGCTCGTGCTGCTCGGGCTCTCCGAAATTGAATAGATACAGACTCGCGAGGTCCTTGTGAGCTCCGAGGGACGCTGACACACCACCCGAGCCGATCCGGGCGAACTCTTCCGTAACCACCGCGTCAGCGACGGAGTCTGGGCCAGAGCCGCCCACCGACTCTGGGTACTTCATGCCGAAGAAACCAAGTTCGCCGACCCTCAGGAAGAGATCGCGGGGGAAAGCCTCCTGCGCCTCCCATTCCGCAGCGTTCGGAGCGAGCTCTTTCTCGACGAAGGAGCGCACCGAGGTACGCAGCTGCTCGTGCTCGGGTGCGAAGAGGTCGGTCGTCACAGGCCCTCCATCCTGCCGATGATCTCTCTCATCACTTCATCGGTTCCGCCCCCGATACGGATCAGCCGTGTATCTCTCCACGCGCGCTGGATCGGCATCTCCATCGAGTACCCATGGCCGCCGAAGATCTGGAGCGCCTTGTCGGCGACCTTCCACGCGACCTCTCCGGTGAGCAGCTTCGCCATGGATATCTCGCGTACCGGGTACTCGCCCTGGTTCACTTTCGACGCCGCCGTATAGAGGAGTTGCTGCGCGGCTTCGATGTCGGTGGCCATCTGTGCCAGATAGTGGCGGATGACCTGATGTTTCCCGATCGGTTTGTTGAAGGTCTTCCGTTCCTTCGCGTAAGCCAGGGCCGCCTCGAACTGCCGTCGAGCACCGGCGATCGTGCCTGCCGCACCGATCAGACGCTCACCTTGGAGTTCCCAAGAGATGTTGTAGAACCCTTCTCCCTCCTTGCCGAGCAAAGCGTCTTCGGGAACGAACATGTCCGTGAACGTGAGCTCGGCCGTATCTGAAGTGAGCATCCCCACCTTCTTCAAAGTGCGGGCTACCTCGTAGCCGGGTGTGTCGGTATCTACGACGAACAACGAGATGCCTTGATGGCCCGCGTCGCGATCGGTCTTGGCCACCAAGGTGATCGCGTGAGCTCGTCGACCGTTGGTGATGAAGATCTTCCGGCCGTTGATCAGCCAGCCACCATCTACCTTCTTCGCAGTGGTCTCGATGTTCTGAACGTCCGAGCCCGCATTCGGCTCAGTGATGCCGAGACAGAAGATCTTTTCGCCGCTGATCGCTGGAACCAGATACCGCTGCTTCTGCTCCTCGGTCCCGAACTTGTACAGGGGAGGCACCGCCATGTCGGTCTGAACGGCGATCGCCATCGCCACGCCACCAGAAAGGCACCCCGCCATCTCTTCGGCAAGGACGATCTGACAGAGGTAGTCACCACCACCACCCCCGTACTCCTCCGGGTAGGACAGACCGAGGAAGCCCAGCTCGCCCATCCTCGTGAACACGGAGTCCGGGAAGTCCTCTTTGGCCTCCCATTCTTCGGCGTTAGGGGCGAGCTCTTTGGAGACGAACGCGCGGATGGTCGAACGCAACTCCTCGTGCTCGGGACCGAACGGCCATCGCGCCATGACGAAAGAGTAGTGCGCCCTCGGGTGAGACGACTGTCGCATTACTTCCCTGAAAGGGCATCATGGGTGGATGCGGAAGATCGCGGCCCTCATCGCGCTGGTGCTCATGGTGTTCCCTGCTTGCGCCTCCAGCCCTGAGAACCCAACAGCGACGGCAGATGCGGGATCGACGCCGACGGCACCGAGCGGCGAGAAGGGTGGCTCATCGAAGGGTGAGGGTGCCCCATGGACCGGCCCGGACTTCTCGGTCGAGACCTTCGACGGCGAAACCTTCACCCTCGCCGACCACGCCGGCACTCCCATAGTCCTGAACTTCTGGGAATCGTGGTGACCTCAGTGCCAGGGCGAGCAGCCCGATCTCAACCAGTTGGCTGAGGAGTTCTCCGGGGAAGTGGTCTTCTTCGGTGTCTCGAACAACGACACCGTGGAAGACGGCATGCAGTACCGAGACGCTTTCGCAGTTCCTTATGCACTGGCTCACGCTCCGGAAGTTTGGAGCCAGTTCGACGTCCCATACCAACCCGTAACAATCGTGATCGGTCCAAGCGGGGACCAGATCACGCGCGTGGATGGACCGATCACCTACGAGAACTTGAAGGCGCGGCTCGAAGAGCTAACGTCATAGCCTTCATAGATGACCGAGACGACACCCGATCGGACACCGGAAGAGATCCTGAAAGATCTGTATCGGAACTGCGCGACCGACTGCACAGATGGTTGTCGCTATGGATGCCTAGGCTGGCTTCACAGCTTCGACCCGCCGAAACCGAAAGGGGACGAGGGGGCTAGTCCCCCAACAACGTCCGGGCGATGATCATCTTCTGGATCTCCGACGTTCCGCCGCCGATCGAGATCAACTTCGCATCACGCATGGAGCGTTCGACCGGGTACTCCTTGATGTAGCCATAGCCCCCGAAGATCTGAGTCGCTTCGATCGCGTTCCGCATCGATGCCTCGGCCACGAAGTACTTCGCCACACTCGCCTCCACCTGATGCGGCAGATCATTCTGCTTCAGCCATGCAGCCTTGTAGAGAACCAACCGGGCCGCGTCGTAATAAGCCTTCATCTCCGCGATCTTGTGCTGGATGGCTTGGTGCTTCGCTATCGGTTTCCCGAATGCGACGCGCTCCTTCGCGTATCCGATCGCCGAATCGAGCCCCGCTTTCATGCCACCGATCGAACTGGCGATCATCACGGTTCGCTCCCAATCGAAACACTCGAACGCAACCTGCCAGAGTGCAAGACCCTCCTCGCCGAGCAGGTTCTCCGATGGCACCCGGCAATCATCGAAGTGCAGGAGGGAGAGCGGCGATGAGCGCGTACCCATCTTGTCCAGGTCGCGCGCAACCTCGAATCCCGGAGTCCCTTTTTCAACGATGAACGCGCTGACACCCTGGCCCGCACCAGCTTCCGGGTCGGTAACCGCGATCACGATCACCGTGTCGGCTATAGATCCATTCGTGATGAAGATCTTCGAACCGTTGATGACCCAGTCGTCACCGTCACGCTTGGCACGCGTCTTGATCGACGCGGTGTCGGATCCGGCTTCGGGCTCGGTGATCGCCATCGCCCCGATCCACTCGCCGCTGCACAGCTTCGGAAGGTACTTACGCTTCTGATCTTCGGATCCGTGCAACCAGATCGGCGCCGTCCCGATCGTGATGTGGGCACCAACCGACAACCCGAGTCCTGCGTCGTGTCCGCCTTCAGCCAGAGCTTCGAGCGCTAAACACGTGGTGACGATATCGGCGCCGCTGCCCCCATGCTCCTCGGGGATGGGAAGGCCGAGAAGACCGAAACTTCCAACCTGATCCCATACATCTCGATCGAACCGGCCCTCCACGTCGCGCTCGTGCGCCCCGGGCTCGACGACCTTGGTCGCGAACTCCTTAACCGAAGTGAAAAAAGTCATCTGTTCGGGCGAGTGGTTGAAGTCCATACCTGTCATGTCAGTCCAGCTCGTTCGCTAACTTGACGCCCACGTAGGCAGCGCCGACCTCGATGGCCAGCAGAGCCCAACGACGCAGGACCGGAAGATCTCCGAAGTTCGAGAGGGTCGAGAACGCGTCGGATGCGTCCGCGAAGGCCTGGGCCTCGAGCCAACCGCGCACCGGCCCGTCCCCCTCCAGAGCCAAGAGCGTCCCCACGCCGAGCGCCACATCGCGGGCCCCGAGACCTCGAACCGCCAGCGCGGAGGCTGTTTCCTCCGTCGAGTCGCCTGTCCAGGCTCTACCGAAACGGCGAGGAGCTAGAAAGGCACCGAATCCGATGACGATGCGGCCGAACGACAGCATCCGGGCAAGGTCCTTGTTGTCGACGTCATTCATCTTCGAGTGCCCTCCTCAGGAGTGTCTTGTCGTGATCCCAGGCGAAATCGCCCGAGTCGATCTGATCCTCGGTTAGCCACCTAACATCCGCTACATCGTCGGCCGGACTGAGTTCGCCACCGATCCAGCGCACCTTGAACCCCGCGGATAAGACCCACTCACCGTCGTCACCGTACGCATGAGGGACCATCTGGACGACGTCCGCCATGGACACGTCGATCTCGACGTCGAGTTCCTCTTTGACCTCGCGCTTCAGACCCTCGATCGGGTCTTCGCCCATCCGAAGGAATCCACCGGGGACATCCAACTTCCCCTTCTGAGGTTCGAAAGCGCGAATAGTCGCCAGCGCTTTCCCATCGCGGACGATCGCGGCCCCCACGGTGGGCGCCATGTTCCGGTACCACGTGCGTTTGCATCCGGGACAGCTAGCGCCGCCTTCGCCGTCCGCCTCGCCCAGCTCGTTTCCGCAGGCTTGGCAGAATCGAAGCGGCCTCACTTCTGTCTCGAGGGCTCGGCGCGCCGGCCTCGCTCGGCCTCTTCGTAGCGGGCAAGCGCGAATAGAAGGTCCGACACGCGGTTGAGGAACCGGAGTATCTCGGGATCGGCTACCAGTCCCTTACGGTCGAGAGCTACGGCCTGACGCTCGGCTCTCCGCACGGTCGATCGGGCAACATCCAAACCCGCGGACCCCGCGGTTTCGCCCGGGAGGATGAACTCCTGCGGAAGGGGGTGCTCCTCGAGCAGAGCGTCGATGTCTTCTTCGCATCTCTTGGTCATCTCGGCCGTGACCTTTGAGACGTTTTCTTCTAGCTTGCTTTGGTTTTCGGACGATGTGGCCAATTGAGCACCGACGACGAACATCTCCCGCTGGATGCGAACGACGATGGCAGCAACCCGGTCTACGAGGCCGCCCGCCCGGGCAAGCCCCAAAGCGGACACCGTCTCGTCTAACGTGCCGTAGACCTCGGTCCGCGGGTCGTCCTTCGCGATCCGACCTCCGTACAAAAGCCCGGTCGTACCGTCGTCGCCCTTCCGTGTGTAGATCTTCATGCCAATGGACCCTATTGGATAAGTAGAAATGCCCCTATGCCTGACCATGCCCCGCCTAATAGGCTGACCCGTCGGTAGGCCTTGTTAGAGGAAGGCCACTTATGGAGGAGAAAGGGAGGGGCATTTCTTGAGAACACGCGGGATCAAACCCTGGTTCATCGTCATGTTCTTGGTGCTATCTATCTTCGCCGCCGCATGCGCTGAGGAGGAGCCGGCCGACGAGCCGACCGATGCTTCCTCAGAGCCGGCCGAAGAGGAAGAGCCGCTACCAGGCGAAGGCATGACCGCTTGCCAGGTAACGGACACGGGCGGCATCGACGACAAGTCGTTCAACCAGACGGCTTATGACGGACTCGTTCAGGCGGAAGAGGAACTCGGCGTAGAGGCCAAGTACCTCGAGTCCCAGAATGCGAACGACTTCGAGCCGAACATCCAGGCCTTCATCGATGAGGGATGCGACATCATCATCACTGTTGGCTTCCTATTCGGTGAGACGACAGCAGCGGCTGCTGAGGCGAACCCCGATCAGAAGTTCGCGATCGTTGACGTCGACTTCTTCGACGCGGATGCGGGTGAAGATGTCACCTATCCCAACGTCAAGGAGCTCACATTCCAGACCGACGAGGCTGCCTTCTTGGCCGGCTTCCTGTCTGGCGGCATGTCCGAAGCGGGCAAGGTCGGTACTTTCGGGGGCATCCCGATCCCGCCGGTAACGATCTTCATGAACGGGTTCGCTGCCGGCGTCAACTACTGGAATCAGGAGGCGGGCGCCGTTGTCGAGGTACTCGGCTGGGACACAGAGAAGCAGGATGGTCTGTTCACCGGTGACTTCGAGAACCAGGACAACGGCAGGAACACAACCCAGTCGCTGCTTGATGAGGGTGCAGACATCATCCTTCCGGTTGCAGGTCCCGTCGGGTTGGGGGCCATAGCTGCCGTAGAGGATGCCGGGTCGGGGTCACTCATCTGGGTCGACACCGACGGCTGCGTAAGCCTGGAGGCGTCCTGCTCACTCTTCTTGACCTCGATCATGAAGAACATGAACGTCGCCGTGTACGACGCGGTCGCGTCGGTCGTTGACGGCACGTTCGAGGGCGGCCTTTACTCGGGCACGCTTGAGAACCTTGGTGTGGGACTCGCTCCGTACCACGACTTCGACAGCGTGATCCCCGACGCTCTAAAAGAGAGCGTTGAGGAACTGAAGGCGCAGATCATCTCCGGCGAAGTCGTAGTCGCTGATTACCTGTAGGCCCTAGATGAAGGTTGAACTCCGAGGCATCACCAAGAAGTTCCCCGGAGTTGTAGCGAACAGGAACGTGGACCTCACCCTCTTAGGGGGTGAGGTCCACACCCTTCTCGGCGAGAATGGTGCCGGTAAGTCCACGCTGATGAATGTTCTGTTCGGGCTCTATTCAGCGACGGACGGGCAGATCCTTGTCGACGACCAGCCGGTCATCTTCAATGGTCCCAACGACGCGATCGCCGCTGGCATCGGGATGGTGCACCAGCACTTCATGCTCGTGCCCGTCTTTACGGTTACCGAGAACGTCATGCTGGGAGTGGAACCAACAAGATCGTTTGGGTTGCTCGACCGCGACAAAGCGCGCGAGCGACTTCTGTCACTCAGCAAGGAATATGGACTAGGCGTAGATCCAGACGCATTGGTCGAGGATCTGCCGGTCGGTGTGCAGCAACGCGTTGAGATCCTCAAAGCGCTCTATCGGGACGCCGACCTGCTGATCCTCGACGAGCCGACAGCGGTATTGACCCCCCAAGAATCGCAGGAGCTCTTCAAGGTCATCCGCACCTTGAAGGAGAGTGGTCGAGCAATCGTTTTCATCTCACACAAGTTGAAGGAAGTCCTTGCGATATCGGACACGATCACCGTTCTGCGTCAGGGTGAGGTAGTAGGAGCAACAACGCCGGCTGAAACGGACGAGAGCAAGCTCGCTACTTTGATGGTGGGCCGGGACGTCCGTCTCGAAGTGGTCAAGAGCGAAGCGCAGCCCTCCACCTCGGTATTAAGAGTCGCGAGCCTTCACGTCCTCGATGACCGAGGACAGCTTGCGGTCGACGATGTCAGTTTCGACGTGAGAGCCGGTGAGATCCTCGCCGTCGCGGGTGTCCAAGGCAACGGACAGACCGAGTTGGTCGAGGCGATAACGGGGATGCGTAAGCCTCTAGAGGGATCGGTGATGGTCGAAGGGCGCGACGTGACAGGCCATTCCCCAGCCGAGATGTTCCATAATGGTGCGGCTCACATCCCGGAAGACAGACAGAAATACGGGATGGTAGGAGCGTTCACCGTCAAAGACAACCTCGTGCTCAACAGTTATGACGAAACACCCTTCGCCAGCGGCATCAGGATCAACCGTTCTACGGTGGCGGATAACGCCAAGCGGTTGGTCAAGGAATATGACGTGCGTACCCCATCGATCGATGTGCCGGTGATCAACCTCTCTGGTGGAAATCAGCAGAAGGTGATCGTGGCGAGAGAGTTCTCTCAGGCTGAAAAGATCCTCATCGCGGCCCAACCGACACGAGGGCTCGACGTCGGCTCGATCCAATACATCCACGAGCAGATCGTTGCTAAGAGAGACGGCGGAGTAGCGGTCCTGATCGTGTCCTCCGAACTCGACGAGGTTCTGTCTCTCGGGGACAGGATCGCAGTGATGTATCAGGGGCGGATCGTCGACATCCTCGATCGTAAAGATGCAACGCGAGAGAAACTCGGACTCTTGATGGCGGGATCAACGGGAACCACGGCATGAGCGACACCATGACCGAACTTCCCGAGGAACACGAGAAGCAGCCCGCCCCCCCTCGCAAGGGCATCGATTGGCGAAACACTGTTCTCGTGCCGTTCCTTGCACTCCTCGCCGGGCTGTTCGTGGGCGGGGTCGTGATGGTGTTCTCCGATCCAGAGACTCTGCGCTCATGGGCATCGTTCTTCCGGAATCCGCTCAAAGCGCTCTCGGATTCGTGGTCACTCGTCTACAACGCCTACTTCGCATTGTTCAAGGGCTCGCTCGGAAGCACAGGCGCTCTATCCGAAACGATCGTTGCCGCCACACCGTTGATCTTCGCCGGACTCGCGGTCGCACTCGCTTTCAAAGCCGGCCTGTTCAACATCGGAGCTGAGGGACAGCTGTTGGTCGGCGCCATGGCCGCTTCATTCGTCGGGTTCACCTTCGACAGCCTGCCGATGGTGATCCACCTGCCACTCGCGATCCTGGGTGGATTCATAGGTGGAGCTCTCTGGGGGTTCGTCCCCGGCTTCCTCAAAGCGAAGACCGGGGCGCATGAAGTGATCGTGACGATCATGCTGAACTACATCGCTATCCGGTTGGTCGACTATCTACTCAGCACCGACACGTTCCGGCGCACGGGCCGCACCGACCCGATCTCGAAGACCGTCCCCGAGTCGGCTCGATTTCCCAACCTGCTGAGCGATGAGTACCGAGTGCACGCGGGCATCATCTTGGCCCTTCTGGTTGCGTGGGGCGTGTGGTGGTTGGTGTTCCGGTCGACGATTGGATTCCGATTCCGCGCCGTGGGCGCGAACCCCAATGCCGCGCTCTACGCAGGGATGAGCGTCGGCGGGACCTACATGCTGGCTATGGCTCTGGGTGGAGGTCTCGCAGGTCTTGCAGGCACAGCCCAACTTCTTGGCGTGCAGTACAGCATCTTTCCGGGTTTCTCTTCCGGGTACGGATTCGACGCGATAGCGCTAGCGCTGCTGGGTCGGACTCATCCAGGTGGGGTGGTTCTGGCGGCTCTTCTTTTCGGGATCATGCGAGCCGGTTCGACGAGCATGCAGGCTTCGACTTCGATACCGGTAGACATAATCGTCGTCATCCAGGCGTTGGTGATCCTCTTCATGGCCGCACCTGCACTTGTGCGCGAGATCTTCAGGATCCGCGCTTCCAAACAGGCTGAGCAGGACACGCTCAGCACGAGTTGGGCGACATGAGTACCGTTCAAGCAACACTCGAAAGAGGGATGAGCCCGAAACGCGAACGTGTTCTGGGGTTCGTATTCATCGGTTTAGCGCTAGCCATCTTCTGGTGGTTCGCTCTGGGTTCCGAAAGCGGCCTCAGTTCTTCCTTCGGCTTGAGTGAAGGTGGCGAGCTCGTCGAGTTGCCCGATCTGGATCTACCGGCTCGCGGCACTGCGATATTCCTTGCCGCGATCGCGGCCTTCCTCGGGGGGATACAGCTCGCTCGCGGTTTCGGTCGTCGCACGTATCTGGCGCTCGGTGCTGTCGTCTTCTGCTTCATCCTGGCGTTCCTCGTCTGGGCCGCCCGCGATGGATCGCTGAACCTGTTGGGGATGTTGCAGAGCACCTTGCGATTGGCGGTTCCGTTGACACTCGGCGCACTCGCAGGAGTTCTATGCGAGCGCGCTGGAGTCATCAACATCGCCATCGAAGGCATGATGCTGACGGCCGCATTCACGGGAGCACTCGTTGCCAGTGCAGTGGGCAACCTCTGGATGGGTCTGCTCGGTGGCATTCTCGCTGGCGCTCTACTGGGAGCGTTGCTCGCCGTCCTGTCGATCCGCTACCGGGTCGACCAGATCATCGGTGGAACGGTGATCAACATCTTCGCCCTGGGGATGACCAGCTATCTTTCCGCGCGGATCTTCAGTTCGTACCAGAATCTGAATAGCCCTGGCCGTTTCGGCGTGATCGACATCCCACTGCTCTCCAAGATCCCGATCATCGGCCCGATCTTCTTCTCCAACAACATCTTCGTCTATCTGATGTACGCGCTGATCGTGGCCATCACGATCGGGCTCTTCAGAACGCGCTGGGGGCTGCGCGTGCGATCAGTCGGCGAGCACCCGAAGGCGGCGGACACCGTTGGAATCAATGTGCTGCGCGTTCGTTATCGAACAGTCATCCTCGGCGGCATGGTCGCGGGTTTGGCGGGCGCCTACTTCACCTTGGGGTCCGTGGGACGCTTCGACGAGAACATGACTGCCGGTCGTGGTTTCATCGCGCTTGCGGCGATGATCTTTGGTCGCTGGCACCCGGTGGGGGCATTCGGGGCCGCCCTGCTATTCGGCTTCACAGACTCCCTCCAGGGCAAGCTGGCGATCCTGGAAACCCCCATCCCGTCCGAGTTCCTGCTTATGGCCCCCTACATCGCCACGATCCTCGTCGTGGCGGGCGTTGTAGGCCGTGCCAGGCCCCCTGCCGCCGACGGCCTGCCATACATCAAGGAGTAGTGCGACACTTGCAGTAGGGCGAGGCGCCGAACGCTCGAATAGGAGGGTTGGAGGATGGGTCCTGCGGTCGATTGGGAAGAGCTCAGAGCAGAGGCTCAGGACGCGGCCGGAAGAGCGTACGCCCCATACTCCAGGGTCCACGTGGGGGCCGCGGCGGTCGTGGATGACGGCGGCATCATCACGGGCTGCAACGTCGAGAATGCTTCGTACGGTCTTACGCTCTGCGCCGAATGCGGACTCATATCCAATCTCTACGACTCCGGCGGTGGGCGGCTGGTCGCCGTGTCGGTGATGGACGACAAAGGCAATTACATGATGCCGTGCGGTCGATGCAGGCAGGTCCTTCTCGAACACGGAGGAGCAGAGTTACTCGTCGACTCGCCCGATGGGCCACGACGTCTCGACTCGCTCTTGCCCATGGCATTCACACCCGCCGACCTCGGGACGCGCGCACCGGCTTGAATCCCGTTGACATCATCAGAACCAAACGCGATGGCGGAAAGCTAGGTCGCGAACAGATCCGTTGGTTCATCTCTCACTACACGACCGGCGAGGTACCCGACTATCAAGCCGCTGCCTTGCTCATGGCGATCGTGTGGCGGGGGATGGAACCCGATGAGCTCGCAGAGTGGGCTCTTGCGATGTTGGAGTCCGGTGAGCGCATGGATCTGTCGGCGATCACGAGACCTACGGTCGACAAACATTCGACGGGAGGTGTGGGCGACAAGATCTCCCTCCCCCTAGCCCCCATCGTTGCAGCATGCGGCATCGCAGACCCCATGCTTTCCGGGCGAGGGCTCGGGCACACGGGCGGAACCCTCGACAAACTCGAGTCGATCCCCGGTTTCGATGTGAACCTGGATAACGATCGTTTCCTGAAGATCGTCGACGAGGTGGGTTGCGCGATCGTTTCCGCTGGGGCCGAACTCGCTCCAGCCGATAGGAAGCTTTACGCGCTGCGCGACGTGACCGCGACCGTCGAGTCCATCCCTTTGATCGCGTCATCGATCATGTCCAAGAAGATCGCATCTGGTACCGAAGCCTTGGTGCTCGACGTAAAGGTTGGCTCGGGAGCATTCCTTCCCGACATAGGGATGGCGCGTGAACTGGCTGAAACGATGGTGAGGTTGGGTGAGGTCCACGGAGTCAAGACGTCCGCGTTGCTCACCAACATGGACGAGCCACTTGGCAGGACCGCCGGCAACGCTCTGGAAGTGATCGAGTCGATCGAAGTGTTAGAGGGCCGTGGCACAGATGATGTGGTGGAGGTCACCCTGGCCCTGGCCACAGAGATGCTCTCATTGGCAGGAGTGTTTGCAGATCCGGCCAAGGCGATCGCAGACGGGTCGGCGCGTCGCATCTGGGACGAGATGGTCACGGCACAAGGCGGCGATGCAGGCCCCGACGCGATCCCTAGGTCCAGCGACATTCGAACGCTCGCGGCCCCCGCTTCCGGTTACGTGACCCGGGTCGACGCGGTGAAAGGTGGGGGTCGCTGCGTGGCGACTGGGGGCCGGTCGATCGGTGAAAGACGAACCGGTTAGCCCCATCGCCGGGACCGTGATGTTGAAGCGGTCCGGGGACCGGGTCGAGAAAGGTGAGCCTCTGCTCGAGCTTCACGTCGACGATCCGGCGCGCGGTCGACTTGCTCTTGCCGAGTTGGATGGTGCATACGAGATCGGCCCCGAACCACCAGAACCTCGTCAGATGATCTTCGAAAAGATCGCGCCATGACGGCACCACAAGCTCCTATCGCCGGAGTCATCGAGCAAGCCACAGGGCGAAGTGGATGGAAAGCTGCCGTGATCTTGGGCTCGGGTCTATCCGATGTTGCCGCGGCTCTCGTCGAAGCGACTCCGATCCCCTATTCGCAGATCGAAGGGATGCCGACCTCCGGTGTCGTCGGACACAGTGGTTCTCTGCATGCCGGCGATGTCGGCGGAACTCCTACTTTGGTGTTCGCGGGCCGGGTACACCTGTACGAGGGCCGTTCGATGGAGGAAGTCACCTACCCGGTGAGGGCCGCGATCGGTGCGGGGTGCTCGGTGATCGTGTTGACGAATGCAGCCGGCGGCATCGATCCGACGCTGGAGGTCGGCGCGCCATGCATGATCTCGGATCACCTCAACCTGACCGGTGTGACTCCCCTGTTCGGTCCGAATGACGACAGCCTCGGCCCCCGGTTCCTCGATCAGACCCATGCCTACGACACCGCTCTTCGAGCACTCGCTTTGGCCGCGGATCCAGCTTTGAGGGAGGGCGTTTACGCCGGCCTGCTCGGCCCGACCTACGAAACCCCTGCCGAAGTACGGATGCTTCGGGCGTTGGGTGCCGATCTGGTCGGGATGTCAACCGTGAACGAGAACATCATCGCCCGCTATCTGGGGGCTCGAGTGTTGGGCATCTCCGTCGTTAGCAACCTGGCAGCCGGGATCTCCCCAGCCCCGCTATCCCATGAAGAAGTAGCGGCCGCCGGCAAGGGGGCCGCGGCCCGCATGGAACACCTACTCCGCGGCGTCCTCTCGTCCCTCTAGGGATCAAACGCCTTTCGGGTGCCACACGGTTTTGAACTCCAAGAACGCGGTTGCTTCGTAGGGGCTGTGGTGGCTTTGTTGCGAGACGACCCGCTTCACATTGACCGCAGCGGCGACCTCGGCATCGGCGCGAGCGGTGCCAGCCACTCCCGTTACATCAAGTGAGTCCACATCACCGTGCGCGGCCAGAACTGGGACGAGTTCGTCCTTCAGGCCGGTGAGGATGTTGACGATCCCTTTCGGCACATCCGCGGTTGCCATGCACTCCGCCAGTGTGATGGACGGAAGAGGGTGCTTCTCAGATGCGATCACGACGACCGAGTTACCGCCGCAGATGGCAGGTGCGATACGTCCCACGATCCCGGCGAGGCTCGGCTCCTCGGGAGCGACGATGCCCACGACCCCGGTCGGTTCGGGCGCGGTGATGTTGAAGTAAGGCCCCGCCACTGGGTTGAGGTTTCCTGCGAGCTGAGCGATCTTGTCGCAAAGACCCGCGTACCAAACGAAGAGGTCGATAGCCTCCGACACCTGCGCGTCGGCTCCCTTCTTTCCTTCCGCGTTCGCGACCTCGTCGACCAATTGAGTGCGGCGAGTCTCCATCATCTCGGCGATGCGATAGAGCACCTGTCCGCGATTGAAAGCCGTCGCGCCCTCCCATCCGGACTGAGCTTTGCGCGCTGCGACCACCGCGTCCCGGAGGTCCTTGCGAGACGCACGAACGGCGTTCGCAAGAAACTCCCCCTTGCTGTCGGTGACTTCGTAGGAGCGGCCCGACTCGGACCGCGGAAACTCTCCGCCCAAGAAGAGCTTGTAGGTCTTGCGCACTTCCACCCGACTCACGAGATCCTCGTTTCGGCGCGTCGAAAGTGTCGTATAGCGACCCAATTCCTACGCAGAATCATGATGGGTGCTCCAGGCGCACGTAGGGTTCTAGGCCGTGGCGGCCTCCTTCGCGACCGAAGCCCGACTCTTTGTATCCGCCGAAGGGGGAGCCGGGATCGAAGCGGTTGAACGTGTTCGCCCAGACAACTCCGGCCTTCAAGCGATCGGCCATCCACAGGATGCGAGACCCCTTCTCGGTCCACACGCCTGCCGACAGGCCGAACGGCGTGTTGTTGGCTTTCTCAACAGCTTCTTCGGGTGTGCGGAACGTGAGCACCGATAGCACCGGGCCGAAGATCTCTTCTTGCGCGATCCGATGACTCTGCGACACGCCGGTGAAGATCGTCGGTGGGAACCAGTAGCCACGCTCGGGGATCTCGCAGGGAGCCTGGTACATCTCTGCCCCCTCCTCCTGTCCGATCCCGACCAGCCTCCGGATCTTCTCGAGCTGGTCGCGCGAGTTGATGGCTCCGATATCGGTGTTCTTGTCGAGAGGATCTCCGAGGCGGAGCGTTCCGAGTCGTCTCTTGAGCTTGTCGAGGAAACGCTCGGCCACGCTCTCTTGCAACAAAAGTCTCGACCCTGCGCAGCAGACATGCCCTTGGTTGAAGAAGATGCCGTTGACAACACCTTCGACGGCTTGATCGAGGGCCGCGTCCTCGAAGACGATGTTCGCCGCCTTTCCACCGAGCTCGAGCGAGAGTTTCTTACCCGTTCCAGCGACTGCCTTCTGTATCTCCTTGCCGACATCGGTCGAGCCGGTGAAGGCGACCTTGTCGACGCCGGGGTGCCTTACCAGTGCCGCCCCCGTTGCTCCCGCGCCGGTGATGATGTTAACGACCCCCCCGGGAAGTTCCGCTTGCTCACAGATCTCGGCGAACACGAGCGCGGTCAGTGGGGTCGTTTCTGCGGGCTTCAGGACAACGGTGTTCCCTGTCGCGAGCGCCGGAGCGATCTTCCAAGCCAGCATCAGCAGAGGGAAGTTCCAAGGGATCACCTGCGCGGCGACGCCGACCGGGTGAACCTTCACCCCCGGGAACGCGTACTCCAGTTTGTCGGCCCACCCCGCGTAATAGAAGAAGTGAGCAGCCGCGAGAGGAACATCGACATCGCGGCTCTCCTTGATGGGCTTGCCACCGTTCATCGTCTCGAGCACCGCGAGCTCTCGGGCTCGCTCCTGGATCAGTCGGGCGATACGGAAGATGTATTTGGATCGCTCGGCCCCCGAGAGCTTCTGCCAAGGTTTCATCGCGGCTCGCGCCGCCAAGACGGCCGCGTTGACGTCTTCATCACCTGCCACGGGGATCGCTGCCAGGACCTCTTCCGTAGATGGGCTGATCGTTTTCATGTACTCGCCCGACAGCGGCGCGACCCACTTGCCGCCGATGAAGAGGTCATAGGTGTCTTTGATATCGACGATCTCGGTGGACTCAGGTGCCGGCGAGTACTCCCACTTGGCCATTTTGCGTCAGTGTCCTTAATCCAATGTGTAGCGATCGGGGTCTGCGTAGGCCCCCGTACGCTGCTTGTTGATCTGCATGAGTAGATCGTTGAGCAGTGACGAAGCTCCGATCCTGAACATATCGGGGTCGAGCCACTCATCACCCAGTGTCTCGTTCACGATAACGAGATATCGGATCGCATCCTTCGAACTCCGGATCCCGCCGGCCACCTTCAGCCCCACATCGCGGCCCGTGAAGTCCGCGAAGTCCCGGATCGCCTCGGACATCACCAGGGCTACCGGCAGGGTTGAAGCAGGACTGACCTTTCCGGTCGAGGTCTTGATCGTGTCCGCACCAGCCGCCATCGCGATCAATGAAGCTCTCCGCACACGGTCGTAGGTGCCGAGTTCTCCCGTTTCCAGGATCACCTTGAGGTGAGCCTCGCCGGCGGCTTCCTTGCTCGCAACGACCTCGTCATAGATGTACTTCTCGTCCCCCGCTAGGAGCGCACCGCGCGAGATGACATTGTCGATCTCATCGGCGCCATCGGCGACGGCTCGGCGGATCTCCTCAAGGCGCAGATCTGGAGCCATCTGGCCAGAGGGGAACCCCGTTGCTACGCTGGCAACCTTCACTGAGCTTCCTTTGAGCGCATCCTTGGCGACTGGCACCAACCGCGGGTACACGCAGAGGGCGGCAACACTAGGGATCTTGGGGTCGCTCGGATCGGGATGCATGGCTTTGCTAGCGAGCTGCCGGATCTTTCCTTCAGAGTCTTGGCCCTCGAGCGTCGTCAGGTCCATGCACCGGATCGCCAACTCGAGAGCCCACAGCTTCGATTCTTTCTTCAGGGATCGTTTGGCTAGGGAAGCCGCGCGCTCTTCCGCGCCGACCTGATCGACCGATCCACCGATCCGATCGACCGTATCCAGCGACAACACCTCTGTCATCGCGATAGCGGCGACCCCTCCTCAGTTAGTGGTTAGTGGTGATGGTGGTGCTCGTGCCCTCCACCTGCGCTCATCAGAGGCAGGTTGATCCGTTTCGATGGTTTGGGTTTCGGAGGCAACAGGTTCGTGAGCTCTTTAGCTGCCCTATCGAGGGCCTGAGCAACCTCTGAATCCGGAACCTGCAGAACGATCGGTGCACCGACGTCCGCGAGCTGCCGCAGCTGAGGATCGATGGGGATCTGCCCGAGCAGTGGGACGCTGAGCTTCTCGGCCAGTTCCTTGCCGCCACCCGTACCGAAGATGTCGTACTCCTTACCGTCATCTCCACGGAAGAAGCTCATGTTCTCGACAACACCCACAACCTTGAGGCCCGTCTTCTCGGCCATGTAGCCGGCTCGCTGCGCGACCTTCTCGGCGACTGCTTGGGGAGTAGTGACGATCACCATCGACGCGCCGGGCAAGAACTGCGCGATCGATATAGAGACATCTCCCGTCCCTGGGGGAAGGTCGATCAACAGGTAATCGGGTTCATCCCAGTGCACGTCGTTCAGGAACTGCTGAAGCGCTTTGTGCAACATCGGGCCTCGCCACACGACCGGATTGTCCTCGGTTGTGAACAATCCGATCGAAACGATCTTCACCCCGAACATCTCGGGCGGGATGATCATGTCCTCGACGATCGTCGGGCGCTCGTGCACGCCGAACATGCGCGGGACGGAGAAGCCCCATACGTCGGCATCTAGTAGTCCAACGGAGTAGCCCTGCTTCGCGAGACTCGCTGCGATGTTGACCGTGGTCGTCGACTTCCCGACTCCGCCCTTGCCCGAACCGATCGCTATGACCTGAGTGGGCGAGTCGCTGCGTGCGAAGGGCGCAGGAGCCACCTTGCGGATGTTGCCAACGAGAGCCTGGCGCTCTTCTTCCGTCATGGAAGTGAGTTGCACATCGACTTCAGAGATAGCGGGGTACTTCGTCTTGAGCTTGGCCGGGATCACTTCCATGAAGTAGGACTTGAGTGGGCAGCCGGGGATCGTCAGGGCGACGAGGACACCGACATTGTTCCCGTCGATGGCGATGTTCCGCACCATGTTGAGCTCGTTCAAACCCCGATGGAGCTCCGGATCCTGGATCTCGCCGAGAACCTCGGAGATCTGCTCGGTAGTGGGCATCGACATTTCGGGAGGTTCTCCTTTTGGATGGCTGTCATCAAGGCGACCCACCAGCACGGAGCGCCGCCTCTTCATCTCCAAGCGTAAGGGAGATGCGCACATTCCCAGGACGTAGAACCCGGACAGATCGACCTCAGCGTCCGTGGATGGCCCTCCTGGGGCGGAGGGCTAGATCAAAAGGTCGAGGGAATCGGGAACGTGGACCAAACGAGCCTCGGTTCCTAGTCCGATGTAGTCCCCGTCCACCTGCATCGGCTTGGCGACCGTAGCGTTCCACTTGACCTCACCGATGTCGTGCCAATAGCGATTGTTCTTCCACCTCATGTGGCTGCCGTTGCCGAATATCGACCGGATGATCCTCGGGATCGTAGTTGCGTGGATCTTCCCCAGGGCCAACATGTCCAGCCGGTCGTCCAGACGTGCTTGAGGACAAGCGTTGACAGGCCACCTCTTGAAATACGTGAACGGCCACGCGTTGCAGCAGATACCGAGGACCGCCTTGAACTCCTCGCTACCAACCGTGACCGTCAGCCATTGGTCGGCCCCCCTGTACTCCGTGGTCGCGGCAGCCAAGGCCTGCCGCAGGAAGAACCACTCGCTCTTTCGTCCCGTCTTGGTCATGCGCGCCTCGACACGCCTCACTACTTCTGCATCAAGACCGATCCCTGCGGAGAACAAGAAGTAGCGCTCGTCCATCCGGCCGACTCCCACGCGTCTCTTCGTGTCACGTCGCAGGCGCTCGGCGACGAATGACGTCGCCTCGACCGGATCCGTCGGGATCCCCAAAGAGCGGGCCATGACGTTCGTCGATCCGCCGGTGATGATCCCCATTGCGACGTCCGTGCCCACGAGGGGCTGGGCCACCTCATTGATCGTCCCATCGCCACCGAACGCTAGGACGGCTTCGAAATCACGGTCGACAGCTTCCCGCGAGAGCTCGATGGCGTGCTCTCGGTGGGTGGTTTCGTTCGCCTCCAATTTGAAGTCCGCCTGGAGTGCCCGAACGATCACGTCGTGGGTACGACGAGAAACAGAGCCGGCCCTGGGATTGGAGATCAGCATGACCCTCTTCACGGCGGGTCAGCCTACAGGTGTTAGTGGATGAGAGAGATGAGAGCCGCAACAACCTGTGGGTCGAATCGCGTGCCGGCTCCCATAGAGATGTAGCGAACGGCCGTGTCCTTATCTATCGCTCCGCGATATGGCCTGACCGAGGTGAGTGCATCGTAGGTGTCTGCGACGGCGAAGACTCGGGCGGCGAGAGGGATCTCTTCGCCCTCGATCCCGTAGGGGTAACCGGTCCCGTCGTAACGCTCGTGGTGGAAGAGGATCACATCGGTGGTCCTCTGGGAGAAGCCGATCGGCTCGACTATGCGAACCCCCATCTCAGGGTGGGCCCGCATGATGACCCATTCCTCGGCCGTCAGCTCGCCCTGCTTCTGAAGGATCGAATCGGGGACGCCGATCTTGCCGACGTCGTGAAGCATGAAACCGAAGCCGGTCTCGTCGTCGAGCGAGAGCTCGTAGTCGATCTGCTCCAGACATGCACTTGCGAGTAGTGACGAGCGATAGAGGTGCTCGGCCGTCGATGCATCCTTGATCTCGACGGCGCACGCCAGAGCCTCGACGATGCGACCTAAGTCTTCGGTTCTGACACTGCTTTCGATCCGAAGATCGCTCACTGCCACAGCCCCGTGGATCGCCATCTGCTTGCCCCCAAGCCCCGTTGTGCTTCGCTTCGTGTTGGCATCCAACAACGCGGGTACAACCGCCGTCCCCCGGCGTTGGTCGGTAAAGCAAGGGACCGCTCGGACTGGCCCAGAATGACTACTCATACTGAGTCAGACCAAGCACTGGCCCCCCAAGGCGGAGGCCGGATATCCTCGGGCGGATGGAGTTCGAGTTGGTCCACGAGTTCGACGTCGATGTCGATACGGTCGCCGAGGCGATCCTCGACCCCGATTTCCAGAACACCCTTTCCGATGTCGGTCACCTCTCAGATCGGAAGGTCCTCAGCCAGACCGAGGAGAACGGAGTGCTCGTCCGGCGCACCCGCTGCGTCCTGGACATCGACGTTTCGGGCCCCGCCAAGAAGTTCATCGGTGACGGGGATCCGGCCTGGGTCGAGGTGGCCGAATGGGACCCCTCCCAGCACACGTGGAGCTGGCACATCGAGCCTGAGGTGGCCCGTGACCTGCTTGAGGCCCACGGCACTACAGAGCTCACCTCCAGCGCCGATGGGACCACACGACGGGTGACGGGCAAGGTGTCCGTCCGGGTGCCTTTCTATGGGGGAAAGGTCGAAGGCTGGATCGTGGACGGTCTGGAGTCCTCCTACGACGAGGAAGCCGAGCGCCTGGCCAAGTGGCTGAATCGGTGATCCTGAGGCGTCTGTCGGTTCACGTAACACGCCTTTTACACACCCGAAACTGACGGGAAACCCCCTCGCCTTAAGGTGAGCCCCAACGGGGCACAGAGACGTGCCCGGCTCGCAACCCGAAGAGGAGGAGATGTGGCTGCAAGTCCATCCGACGCGCTAAAGCTGGGTCAGCAGAATGGTGCCCAGTTCGTCGACATCCGCTTCTCGGATCTCCCCGGTCTGATGCAGCACTTCTCGATGCCTTTCGAGGAGTTCACCGAGGATGTCTTTGAAGAGGGTCTTGGTTTCGACGGTTCGTCCATCCGAGGATTCCAGGAGATCCAGGAATCCGACATGATCCTGGTACCGGATGCCGACACCGCGGTCATGGATCCGTTCCGTCAGCATCCGACGATGATCATCCATGCATATGTCAAGGATCCGGTCACCGGCGAGTTCTACACGCGTGACCCGCGCTACATCGCCAAGAAGGCCCAGGACTATCTACAAGGCACGGGCATCGCAGACGTGGCTTACTTCGGACCAGAGGCAGAGTTCTACATCTTCGACTCGATCCGGTTCGATCAGAACCAGCACTCGAGTTACCACTACATCGACGCGGTCGAGGGTGCGTGGAACTCCGGAGCGATAGAAGAAGGCGGCAACAAGGGTTACAAGCCTCGCTACAAAGAGGGGTATTTCCCGGTTCCGCCGATGGACCACTACCAGGATCTCCGCAGCGAGATGGTGATGACCTTCCGCGAGCTTGGTATCCCGGTCGAGGTTCACCACCACGAGGTCGGTACTGCAGGACAGAGTGAGATCGACATGGGCTTCGGCCCCCTCCTCGAGATGGCCGACCGCTCTGATGCTCTACAAGTACGTCGTTAAGAACGTTGCTCACCGCGCAGGCAAGACGGTCACGTTCATGCCTAAGCCGATCTACATGGACAACGGTTCCGGTATGCACGTGCACCAGAGCATCTGGAAAGACGGCGAGACCTTGATGTGGGACGAGCTCGGATACGCGCAACTCTCCGACTCTGCTCGCTACTACATCGGTGGACTGCTCGCGCATGCCGATTCGCTTCTGGCGCTTACGAACCCGACGACGAACAGCTTCAAGCGTCTGGTCCCGGGCTACGAAGCTCCCGTGAACCTGGTGTACAGCCAGAGGAACCGTTCGGCTGCCGTCCGGATCCCGGCCTACTCGAAGGCGCCGAAGGCAAAGCGCATCGAGTTCCGTTGCCCAGATGCAGCATGCAACCCGTACCTGGCGTTCTCGGCGATGCTCATGGCAGGCCTCGATGGGATCAAGAACAAGATCGAACCGGCCGACCCGGTCGACAAGGACCTGTACGAGCTACCCCCCGAGGAGCTCCGCAACGTTCCGCAGGTCGTGGACTCGCTCGACGGAGCCCTAAGGGCGCTCGAGGCCGACCACGACTACCTGCTCGAGGGCGGGGTGTTCACGGAAGATGTGATCACCACCTGGTGCGAGTACAAGAGAACACACGAGGTCGACGCTCTACGGTTGCGCCCGCACCCACACGAGTTCTACCTCTACTACGACATCTAGAATCTGCGTAGGAATTGGGCCGCTATACGACCCTTTCGAGACACAGAAAAGGCCCCCGGGACATTCCCGGGGGCCTTTTTCTTTTAAACGGGGGGTTGGGGGTCGTACTGGATCCCTTTGCGGACCTCGCGGGCTCGTTCTTCTGAGTGCAGTCGCTTGACGAGATACAAGGCCATGTCGATCCCGGCGCTAACTCCTGCCGCAGTGATGACATCACCCGAATCCACGAAACGATCGTCCGGGCGAAGCTCGATGCTGTCGTCCAAGCTTCCTAGAAGATCCATGGCCGCCCAGTAGGTGGTCGCAGGTCGGCCCTTGAGTAGACCCGCATCTGCGAACACGAGTGATCCCGTGCACACACTCGTCATCAAAGTGCCCGAGTCGGCCAGTCCCCGCAGCCAGTTTCGGATCTCGTCGTCGCCGAGGTGAGCCCGTGTGCCCATCCCGCCGGGGTAGAGAAGGACGTTCATCATGGGGGCAGTGTCCAACGTGTGGTCGGGCAGCACACGGAGCCCCTTCGCACAGGTGATCGGCCCCTCGGTACGAGCGAACGTGAACACCTCCACGTCATCGTCGGGCCACATGCGCGCCCAGAAGGACAAGACCTCCCAGGGACCGGCCCAGTCGAGCTCCTCGGCATCTTCGAAGAGGTAGATCCCGATCCTTGTTGTCATGAGCTTGTGATCTCTTGGGTCTGACGCTCCGCGATCTCCGTCGTCGGCTCTACATCATCGTCATCCACCGGTTCGCCGAAGTGAGCCTTCAGTTCCTTCAGGCCGATCGTCTCCTTATCGAGCAACATCTCGGCGAGCGCATCGAGATCCGCTCGCTTGCCTTCGAGTACGCCTTGCGCCCGGTTCAGAGCGTCGATCAACAATGCCTTGACCTCACGATCGATCGCGACCTCGGTCTCATCGGAGATGTCGTCCGTCCTGCGGAAGGCGGGGTTGAGGAAACGCGCCCCGGGATCTGTCACGTTGATCGGCCCTACCGCTTCGGACATCCCGAACTCGGCCACCATCCTGCGCGCGATATCGGTGGCACGCCGCAGGTCGTCTTGTGCCCCGGTCGTTGGGAAACCGAACACCAACTCTTCGGCGGCGCGGCCCCCGAGTAGCACTGCGATCCAATCCCTTAACTCCGGTTCGGTCATGAGATACCGCTCTTCTTCGGGAAGCTGTTGGGTGTAGCCGAGGGCGCCGATGCTCCTCGGGATTATCGAGACACGATGCACGGGATCGGCGTGCTCGAGGAAGTGGGCGACGAGCGCATGACCAAGCTCGTGATACGCAACCATCCTTCGTTCTTTCTCGGACAAGACCTGCGACTTTCGTTCGAGTCCTGCAACTACACGATCGACGGCCTCTTCGAGCTCGGGCATCGTCACGGAGTCGCGACCCTTGCGAGCGGCGAGCAGGGCTCCCTCGTTGATGATGTTCGCCAGCTGAGCGCCGGAGAAGCCCGGTGTTCTCCGCGCCATGATCTTCAGATCGACGGTTGGATCCATATTCACGTGCCTGGCGTGGATCCTAAGGATCTCCTCACGGCCTTTGATGTCGGGAAGGTTCACGACGATCTGGCGGTCGAACCTTCCGGGTCGCAAGAGTGCTTGATCGAGGACCTCGGGGCGGTTCGATGCAGCGACGATGATCACACCGGAGTTCGGCTCGAAGCCGTCCATCTCGGTGAGGAGCTGCTGGAGGGTCTGCTCCTGCTCTTGGTGAGCCCCCAGTTGATTGCCTGCCGCACCCGACCGGGACATCCCGATCGAGTCGATCTCGTCTATGAAGACGATGGCAGGAGCTTTCTCACGCGCTTGAGCGAACAGGTCGCGCACGTGGGCCGCACCCAGGCCGACGAACATCTCGATGAACTCCGAAGCCGAGATGTAGAAGAAAGGCACAGCTGCCTCGCCGGCGACGGCTCGGGCCAGGAGCGTCTTGCCGGTGCCGGGAGGACCGACCAAGAGAACGCCCTTCGGGATGTGGGCCCCGATCTTGGCGTAACGCCCTGGGTTCTTCAGGTAATCGACCAACTCGACGAGTTCGGCTTCGACCTCATCCACGCCCGCCACGTCTTCGAAAGTGGTTTTCAGATCGGTGCGGTCATAGAGCTTTGCTTTGCTCTTACCGAAGGAGAGCGGTCCGACGCCTCCGCCCATCTGTCTCTGAGCACGCCGCATCAAGAAGAGATAGATCCCGATGATCACAATGAAAGGCAAGAAGGAGATAAGGAGGCCCGTCCAGGGACTCGGCTGTGTACCGCTGGTGTCGACATCCTGGTCTCTTAGCTGATCGACGAGTTGGTTCGTCTCGTAGTTCGGCGGGATGGTCGCGGAGAACTCGACCGGGTCGCCGCCGTCACGCTCGAACTTACCGGTGACATCGCTGGTCGAGATCTGGGCTTCGGTAACACGGCCCTCATCGACCAGCTCCAGGAACCGAGAGAAATCGATCGCTTCTCTCTCACTCCCAAGGAAAAGACTCTGAGCGAGGAAGAAGGCGAGAAGCAGTGCTATCGCGAAGCCCATGTTGTTCCACCAGGGTCTGGGTGGAGGCGTGCTGGGCCGAGGGGTTTGGGGACTGGGCGTGCCGGTATCTCGGCTCTCGGCCTCCCGATCCTTCCTCCGCAGTCTCTCTTTCACGAAACGACCTTACCCGCGGCTTTGGCGTAGCTAGGATGCTGTGATGGATGCCGCGGCACTCGAAAACATCGTTCTTCCCGATCACACCGGCGCCGAAGTACGGCTCGGCGATCTGTGGGCGACGGACCGGGCTGTTCTTGTGTGGCTCAGACATTACGGCTGAACCTATTGTCGTTCGTATGTCACGCAGTTGCGTGACCGGTTCGATGAGATCTCCGAAACGGGGACGCGTTTGGTCGCGATCGGTATGGGCCGCGTCGACATGGCTGCCTACTTCCGCGAGGAGTTCGACATCCCGTTCCAGTTACTCGTCGATGAACGACAAGAGACCTATCCCGTGCTCGGCATCAAGCGGGGGAACCTCTGGGATCTGGCCGGACCGCACATGTGGTTCAACTTCTCCAAACGCTTGTTGCGGGGTCAAATATCGAAGGAAGTCAAAGGCGACCCGATGCAGCTGGGAGGTCTCGCCGTGATCGAGCCCGGGGGGCATATAACTAAGGTGCATAGAAGCGAAGACCCGAAGGACAACATGCCGATCGACGAACTCCTGAAAGAACTTAGATGAAGTACTTCATCCCCATGCTGGTCCTGATCGGAGTTGTGGCGCTGATGGGGAATCTGAACAAAGAAGGCTTCCGGGCCACTAGGTCTGTCCTGTTCGGCATCGGCGTCATCGTGCTCGGCGTCTTGATCTTCGGCGTCATCGTTGCGCAGGCGCTGTAGCTAGTCACGCTTACCGTTCGGTTCCGCCGAACACAACCTTTTCGCACACCAGGCGCGACCTGCGAGTCACCTTCAGATAAGCGTCCTCTAGCTCCTGGCGAGGTTGCTCCTCGAAACCGAGAGATATCCCCAGCGCCTCCAACTCCTCGGGTTTCGCCGGTAGTGAGTCAACGGGTCGCCCATGGATGAAGAAAAGGCGGTTCCGCAAACGCGCGAGGAATAGATAGGCATCGGTCAACCTTCGCGCGTCGTCTTCGGAAAGTAGTTCGGCGACCCTCGCTCCGTCGATGGCCAGCACGGTGCCGGGAACCTGCATGAACGGCAGGTGCCTTGCGTGACCAAGCTGGAATGTCTGCGCGGCGAACTCGATATCAGACATGCCGCCCGGGCCGAGCTTCATGTTTCGCCGGGGATCGGTTCCACGAGGGATCCGTTCCTTCTCCATACGAGCCTTCAAATGTCGCATCTCCGCGACGGCCGCGGGAGTCAGTCGCTCGGGGAACGCTAAGGGACGCGTCACCTCGATCAGCTTCGAGCCCAACTCCTCATCGCCTGCCACGAAGCGAGCCTTGATCAGCGCTTGGTGTTCCCAATGCTGCCCCCAGCGTTCGTAGTACTCGAGGTACGCATCGAGTGAGCGAGCGAGCGGCCCTGACTTTCCTTCCGGACGGAGACCGGCGTCGATCTTGAAAGCCTGGCCTTCGGGTGTCACGGAACCGATCGCTTCGAGAAGTCCCTCAGCGACCTTTTCGCCGACGTGCGGATCACCATCGAAAACGAACATGACATCGATATCGGAGGCGTAGTTGAGTTCGCGGCCCCCGAGCTTCCCCATACCGATCACGGCGAAGGGGATCGGACTGTCCTGCAAAGCGGCTTCCAGACACGCCTCCGCCAGATCGGCGAGGGAGGCTCCGACCTGGTCGGCATCGATGTCACCAGCGACATCCGATACGACGATCCTGACCGTCTCCCTCCGTTTGAACCGGCGCAATCCTTCGAGCCGACGATCCGGCCCCCGCCACTCGAGTGACGCGAGTGCCTCGCGGACGAGCTGTGACCGGTCCTTGTCGCGGGGGCCGCGGTTCTCGGCGATCGTTGCTATCTCCTCGGGAACGTTAGCCAAGACCTCGCCGACGAACCTGCCGCTTCCGAGCAGCTTCGCCAGTAGGGCGAGGGCCGGAGGGTTGTCGCGAAGGGCTCCAAGGATGTCGAGGCGATTCTGGAGAAGCTCTCCGAGCTTCAGGAACGAGAACAACCCTTGATCGGGTTGCGGAGAGGCCGCCAGGAAGCGCAGCATCGCGGGGGTCAGAACACGCATCAGTTTCGCTCGACGTGAGGAGCCTGCAACGAGGCCCTCCAATGTCTTCGATGAACGCTCCACATCTCTGAATCCAAGGATGCGCAAACGCTCTTTGAGCGCGTCCCGCGACAATCGATGGCCACCCGCCTCGGCAAGCGATTCCACCATAGGTCGGTAGAAAAGCTTCTCGAAACGACCTCGCACATCGCCGAGAACTCCGTTATGTGTTTCGAGGAAACGCGTCCCCGCGCTCGCGGCTGGGGCATCCGCGAAACCCAACGTGCGAGCTAGACGATTGAGCGCGTCGTCATCTGTCGGAAGAAGATGCGTCTGGCGCTCCTGCCACAGTTGAAGCCGGTGTTCGACATTCCGCAGCCACCGATAGGCGACGCCGAGACCCGCGCTGTCTTCCTCAGCGATGTACCCGCCGCTATCCAGCGCCCGCAATGTGTCAAGGGTGTTGCCACCCCGCACGCGAGGGTCATTGCCTCCGTGCACGAGCTGCAGTAACTGGACCGAGAACTCGATGTCGCGGATACCGCCGGGACCAAGCTTCACATCGTTGCTCTCTGCCGATCTCACTCTCCGGGCACTCGCTTGAGCATGCGACTCAACGCGTTCCTTCATCCGCCGCGTTTCGGCGATCCGACCCTCATCGATCTCCGTCGGATAAACGAAACCTTGGATCTCTTCCAAGAAGCGCTCCCCGATCGCGGGATCGCCAGCGGAGGGCCGCGCTTTGATCAGTGCCTGGTACTCCCATGTTTTCGCCCACCTGCGGTAGTACTCGAGATATCCCTCGAGCGAACGCACCAAAGCTCCGCTTCGGCCCTCGGGACGGAGGTTCAGATCGACGCGGTAGGCCTGACCTTCGGGAGTGAACTCGGTGAGCGCGTGAACGAGCGCGGTGGCGAACCGCGTGGAGGTCTGCGGATCACCTTCGGCAACGAACATCAGGTCGATGTCCGAGCTGTAGTTGAGTTCGCGGCCCCCAAGCTTGCCCATCGAGATGACGGTGAATCCGTCCGGCGCCTCGCCCAGCAGTTCCATCGAGGTTGCGATGGTTGCATCGGCCAGAGATGAGAGCCGCGCTCCGACCGTTTCGAGTTCGATCTCACCCGCCAGGTCGCGGGCCGCGATCTCCAATAGCCTCCTGCGCTTCTCCAACCGAAGTTCGGGCAGAGCACCTTTCTTTACGGCGGCTCGAAGGGTCGAGGTGTAATCGGCAGGGAGCGACCCCTCTCCATCGATCAGTTTCTGGGCCTCGGGGTCGGCGGCTAGGAAAGCCGACAAAGAACGGCTCGCACCCTCGATTGCGGCGTGGCGGCGTTCGGGAGGAGTGGACGGGAGCGAGGTTAGCGACATCTACGTAGGACTCTACTGGGACTCCACAGCCAAAGCGGGGCCTGGGATACAGCGTTGAATTGTGGCTCATCCACAACAACGGGACCTCCGTTTTCGCGACTTCCGGGTTTACCGCACCGGAGCCCTGTCCTAAGGTGCCAAAGCTAGCCCCCCAAGAGATGGGGGCCGAGGGACTCAGCCAGAGCTCCCCATCAGAGACCGCGACTCCCCGGATCGCGGGAGGCGACACCAGAAGTCTCGTGTCGCCACCACCGGGCGAAGTCGGAAGTCAGAAGGCCTTCGGTACGTGCTTCGTGCGCGCTCGTCTGAGCGCAGCAGGTCCGGGTCTTCATTGCAGGGAGGTGGGAATGAGCGGTAGCCCAACTGTGTATTCGAGTTTCAAGGCAGGGATGATCCTCGTGCTGTCCCTGACCATGCTGAGCTTCACGCTCGGCGATGCAGCATCTGCTCACGGTGTGAGCAGCTGGCGCAAGCAGCGTCACCATGTAGAGGGTCGAGCTCGAAAACAACTCGGTGCTCCCTACAGCTACGGCGGCACCTCTCCCCGAGGATTCGACTGTTCCGGATTCACACGCTGGGTCTATTCAGGACACGGCGCATCGCTCCCCCACTCGTCATCAGCCCAGTTCTCCCTGGGCAGGTACGGGAAGAACAAAAGGGTCTGGAAGCGCAGCAAACTCGAGGTCGGAGATCTGGTTTTCCACAACACCTCTGGCAGCGGGGTGAGCCACGCCGGCATCTACATCGGGCGAGGCAAGTTCATCTCTTCGACGAGTTCATCCGGCGTGCGCGTTTCGAGCCTCTACGACAGCTACTGGGGGCCGCGCTGGGTAGGAGCAACCCGCCTACCAGTCACCATGCGCTACAAGCCCTAGCCGTTTCTTAGTAAAAGCAGACTGAGCATTTCAACCTGTTTGGCCACAGAATTCATGCTGAGCGATCACGGAGAACGGGGTGACATCCTTGGCGAAAGAGCATGACTTCCGCGGCCCCAGAGCATGAAATAGTCACGCTGCTTCTATTAGAAACTAGAGGACGGGGAGGTAGCGCTCCATCTCGTAGGGAGTCACGTAGCTCTTGTACTGATCCCACTCGGCCCTCTTGTTGCGAAGTAGATACTCGAACACTTCTTCGCCGAGGGCTTCGGCGACGAGTTCGCTGCGCTCCATCTCGCGCAGGGCCTCCAGCAAGTCTTCGGGAAGGTTCTCGATACCTCTCGCGACGCGCTCGGCGCGCTCCATGCCATAGATGTTGTCGGTCTCTTCGGGCGGCAGTTCGTAGCCTTCCTCGATCCCTTTCAGGCCGGCAGCCAGCATCACGGAGAACGCGAGATACGGGTTGCAAGCAGGGTCGGGTGAGCGCAACTCCAAGCGCGTCGACTGATCCTTGCGAGGTTTGTACATCGGCACTCGAATGAGGGCCGAACGATTGTGCCTACCCCAGCACACGTAAACGGGAGCTTCGGTCACCGGGTAGCCGCGGCCGGTAACCAGTCGCTTATACGAGTTCACCCACTGATTCGTCACAGCAGTTATCTCGCGTGCATGGACCAGCAATCCGGCAAGGAAAGCCTTGGCTACCTTCGAGAGATGGTTCTCGTCCGAAGAATCGTGGAAAGCGTTCTGGTCGCCCTCGAACAAACTCATGTGCGTGTGCATGCCGTTACCGGGAAGTTCCGTCGTCGGCTTGGGCATGAAAGTTGCATAGAGGTTGCGAGCTGCCGCAAGTTCCTTGATCACCAAACGAGACGTCATCACGTTGTCCGCCATCGTTAGAGCGTCGGCATGACGGAGATCGATCTCATGCTGCGAAGGAGCGACCTCATGGTGACTGAACTCGACCGGGATACCGAGTTTCTCTAGAACACTGATCGCTTCGCGTCGAAGCTCAACGGTGACGGCTGTAGGGGTGTAGTCGAAGTAGCCACCCCAGTCCAGAGGAGATGGATCATCGGCTGCTTTGAACACGAAGAACTCGATCTCAGGGTGAACGTAGAAAGTGAAGCCTCTCTCGCTGGCCTTCTCGAGATTGCGACGCAAGACATAGCGAGGGTCGCCCCAGAATGGGCGACCGTCCGGTGTGTAGATGTCACAGAACATACGAGCGGTGGCACCCTCGGAGTCCTCCAGACCTCCGCTGGTCATGATCTGGAACGTGGAAGCATCGGGCCGGGCCAGCATGTCCGACTCCTGGACCCTCGCGAAACCCTCGATCGCTGAACCGTCGAACCCGATCCCTTCCTCGAAAGCCTGCTCGAGTTCCTCAGAAGTAACGGCGAACGACTTCAGTGTGCCGAGCACGTCCGTGAACCACAGCCACACGAGCCTGATCCCACGCTCCTCAACGGTTCGTAGGACGTAATCCTGTTGTCTTTCCATGCGATCACTCTAGCCTCGGGGTGTTTCGACCACGTAACAAGTGAGGCGTCTAGCCCCTGCAAGCCAACTAGAGTTGTCCTATGAGGGTTGCTCTGGCTCAGGACGACATGGTCGTCGGCGACATAGAGGGCAATACGGCGCGGATCATCGAGGCGATCGGTCGCGCTACACAGGCCGGGGCCCAGGTCCTGGTCTTCCCTGAGCTCACGGTCACCGGGTACCCGCCCGAGGACCTGTTGCTGAAGCCCTCCTTCGTCATGGCAAGCGAGGACGCTGTCACGGAGATCGCTACCGCCACGAACTCGGTCGTGACCGTCTTCGGATTCGTCCAATCGGATGGCGGAGTGCTCTACAACGCAGCAGCGATCTGTCAGAACGGCGCGGTTCTCGGGATCTACCGCAAGCAGCAGCTTCCCAACTACGGGGTCTTCGATGAGGCTCGCTACTTCGAACCTGGGGTCGGGCACTACCTCTTCAAGACCCAGGAAGGTGTGTTCGGGGTGTGCATCTGCGAAGACGCATGGATCCCGAATGGCCCTCTCATCTCGCAGGGTGACGCCGGGGCTCAGATCGTAATGAACATCAACGCTTCCCCCTTCCACAAGGGAAAGGTTCCTCAACGAGAAGAGATGCTCGGCGAACGGGCACGTCGTGCGAAGTCGTCGATCGTCTTCGTCAACGCGATCGGGGGCCAGGACGAACTCGTTTTCGATGGCGCGTCCTTGGTGATCGGACCGGATGGAGCGGTCATCGCGCGGCTCCCACAGTTCGAAGAGTCCTTCGTGGTCGTCGATGTCCCGCTGGGAGAAGCGCGCGAAGTTCACGGAGCCGAAGTGCGAAGGATAGACATCGAGCTAGCGCCCATCAGTGGGGATACGAGCGGTTTACTAACGACTCCGCTGACCGGAGCCGCCGAGGTTTATGCCGCCTTACGACTCGCGCTGCGTGACTACGCTCGCAAGAACGGATTCACCAAAGCCGTCCTTGGGTTGTCCGGAGGTGTCGACTCGACGTTGGCTGCAACGATCGCTGCCGACGCACTCGGACCATCCAACGTCCTCGGCGTCTTGATGCCGTCCGAATTCTCGTCATCGCATTCCATCTCGGACGCTGAAGAGCTAGCGAGGAATCTAGGGATCGAAACAGTGACGATCCCGATCGCGGAAGCCTTCGACAGCTACCTCACGATGCTAGAGAAAGCCTTCGGACCGACGGAGATGAGCATCGCGGAAGAGAACCTTCAAGCCCGCATCCGCGGGAACATGAATATGGCGATCAGCAACCGGTACGGACATCTCGTGATCGCGACGGGCAACAAGTCTGAGTTCGCGGTTGGATACGCGACGCTCTACGGCGACATGGCTGGAGGGTTCGCTCTGCTGAAAGACGTCCTCAAGACCGAGATATACGACCTCTGCAGTTACCGCAACTCCGTGTCGCACGTCATCCCAGACAATGTCATTACAAAGGCACCCTCCGCGGAACTGCGTCCCAACCAGAAGGACCAAGACTCTCTCCCGCCGTACGAGATCCTCGACGGGATCCTCGATCTTTACGTCGAGGAAGACCGGAGCCGCCAGGAGATCATCGATGCGGGTTACGAGACCGCGATAGTCGACAAGGTCATCCGTCTGGTGGACCGAGCGGAGTACAAGCGGCGACAGGCGCCTCCGGGGCCGAAGGTGACCACGAAAGCGTTCGGGCGTGACCGCCGCCTGCCGATCACGAACCGGTGGCGGGAGAGCTAAGGGCCCGAACAACGTGCTTCGCGGCGGTTTGGCGAGGGCCTTCGGGTGTAGGACGATGGTTGCATGGCGTGGACCCTATTGATGCTCTCGGACCAAGCCCACGAGATCACCGATCTGCTCGAGAACTTCCCGATCGGTCCGTGGAGGGTTCAACGCGCGCCCCTCAAGACAACCCAAGCATCGGAACTGATACCGATCCATCCCGACGTCGTGATCATCGACGGAACCGGAGACCTCGAGTCGGCAGAAGAGACGACAAGAAGTCTGTCTCTCGCTTGGGAGATAGGGCTGCCGCCGCTGCTCGTCGTCGTGACCGAAGACAACATCACGCGCTTCAAGTTCGAACTAGGAGCCGATGACTTCATAGTGACAACCGCATCCACCGGGGAGATCTCGGCTCGGATCGATCAGATCGCACGCCGATCTGGACGCGGTGACGCACCCTCGGTGATAAAGATCGGTGACCTGACCGTCAACCCGGAGAACTACCAGGTCTACGTGCGTGGTCGTCCGCTCGACCTCACCTACAAAGAGTTCGAACTGCTTAAGTTCCTGGCGCAGAGACCGGGCCGCGTCTGCGATCGCGATCTGCTCTTACGTGAAGTTTGGGGCTACGACTACTACGGAGGCACGCGCACGGTGGACGTGCATATCCGCCGCCTCCGCGCGAAGTTGGGAGCTGAACACGAGACGTTGATCGAAACGATCCGCAACGTCGGCTACCGGCTGGTCCCCCGACCACGCGAACACTAGTGAGCGCAAGGTAGATGTCACTCGTCCTAGCTATCATCCTTGCGTTCACCGTTCTCGAGTCTCCCTGGCGTTGGGTCGCGATCGGCGTCGGGCTCCTGTGGGAAGGCTTCGAGATCTATGTCTACCTGCGCTGGCGGAAAGTGAAGTCGATGACAGGTCACGAAGCGCTGGTCGGAACGAGGGGCGTAGCGATGACCGAGCTCGACCCGAAAGGCCAAGCCAAGATCAAAGGTCAGATCTGGTCGGTAACGAGCACCGAGGTCACAGCGAAAGGCGAACCGGTAGTAGTCACGGAAGTAGAAGGCCTCCACCTTACGGTAGAGCCGGTAGAGGTATCAGACGCGGCCCGCGAGATTCGCTGATACCGCCCTTCACAAGAGAATCCGCCCGCTGTCGGCGAATGGTGAATTCATGACTAAAGGTCTCGCGCGCACAGCTCTGGCCACATTCCCCTGTCTCCCTCTCGTACTCGGGAGCTGCTCCGAATCAGGAGCCGACAGCCACGCACCCTTCAAGGAGAGCAAGCATCAGTTTCGCCCGCCAACTCCGAGGACGCCGAACCCGAGGACGAGACGAACCCACAATTCGTTGAGAAAGCGAACGAAGTCTGTTTACGGATGGAACGCAAGCTCAAGCGGGCCCCGATCGGCTTCGAGTATCTGGATGCGTACCTCGACCACATGGAGGGCATCTTTCGATCCGGTTTCAACCGTCTCCGCGAATTGAACAGCCCTCCTTCCTTGACGGACGAGTACGAGAGCTTTCTCTTTCTTCTGAGCCATTTTCCGAGCGGCATGCGCGAGTTTCTCCTGCTACCCGATGGCTCCACGGCAAGTAAGAACGAACGCGCTGCGTCGGCAATCATCCAAACGACCGAGCTCGAGGTGCTCTTTCAATGCGACGATGTTGGTCTCGTAGAAGCAACTGACCGAAAGACGAGACTTCTCGATCGGTACTTGGACGACTCCTTCTACGAGAACGGCTAGCAAACGGCAACCTGCTGTTTCCGTTCGCGGATTCGCCGCTAGAGGATCTGCGCGTTGAAAAGCGCGTATAGCGACCTAAATCTGACGCAGAATCCGGTTAAGGGGTGGCGGGGGCCGGGCTCGTGGGGTTGATGCCTCGGATCGTGCGGGCCACTCCCAGAACCGGTGGTGGAACGTCTCCACCGTTGCCGGCGTAGATCCTCTCCGTGTTCAGAGCCTTGCGTGGCCGAGCCGTGGCTGCTGCGGGGGCCGCAGGGACCGGGTGGACGACGGGGGCCGGAGGAGCCGGAAGCTGCGTGGGGATCGTGACGGTGGTGTTGTTGGGTAGCGAGATCGTCGTGAAGGACGGTTCGGGGGTAGCGGCCACGGGGGCCGGCATACCGGCAGGAACCAGAGCGGGGGTCTGAGCCGCAGGTACCTGGACCGGAACGGGCATCGGCGCCGGAGCGGCCGCGATCGAGGCAAGGGCCGGGGCCATGTTTGCTCCGGACAGGGCCAGGAACTGCGCCGAGGGGGCGATCTGAGAACCGATCCATGCCGGTGGGCTGACCATGACCTCTTCGGAGAAGACCCGGTAATCGGGCTTCCAGAACCGGTACTTCATCAGGGTCGTTACGGCTTTCGCTCCGCTACCCCACCAGTTCATCTTCTTTCCGTCTTGCTTGCGGCGGGGTCGGAACGTGATCGGAACTTCGACGACGCGTACGCCCATGCGAGCGAGCTTGGCTGTTACCTCGGGCTCGATCTCGAACCGGTCACCTTCCAACTCCATCCCCATCAGTACTTCACGACGGAAAGCTTTGGAGGCGGTCTCCATGTCCGAGACACCCATGCCGAACAACGTGTTCGTCAAACGAGACAGCTGTGCATTGCCGGCCCACTGCATGGAACTGATGAACTTGCGGTTCCCGTCATGGAGCCGGTTGCCGTAAACGGCATCGGCCTGGCCGGCGACGATGGGATCGACGATGCTCGGGAGGTCGGCGGCATCGAGTTCGAGGTCGGCATCCTGGAAGACGATGACGTCTCCGTCTGCCACCTCGATGCCAGCGCGAAGAGCGGCACCCTTCCCTTGGTTGTGAGGAAGGTTGATGAGGGTGTCGATCAACTCTTTGACCGACTCCAGCTCACGAGAGGTGCCGTCCGTCGATCCGTCGTTGACGACGATCAGTTGGTGTACCTCCGGGCGGTGGCGCAACCTGCGAACCGTCTCTGCGGCTGAAGGTGCTTCGTTGTAGATCGGAACGACCACAGAGATCTTCGGTCCATTACCTTGCGACCAAGCCGCGGGAACCGGAGTCGGAGAAGATACCGGGGCGTGAAGGTTTCCATCCAGAACCCCTCGAACCTGCTCGAGTGCAGGTACCGGGTGAAGGACACCGCTCCGGCGCTTGACTCCGGTTGGTTCGGGGAGCGCATGACCAAGAGCGTCGGCTGCCACGGCACGGATCACATCGTCGAGTGCCCACGACGGGTTGAAACCGAGCATCCGCTGAGCCTTGCTGGTATCGGGAACGCGTCGATCGGTATCTTCGTAGCCGGGCCCGTAGGCATGCTCGTATGGGATCAATCTGATCTCGGAGTTCGAACCTGTCAGCTGAAGGATCCGCTCGGCGAGCTCGTAAATCGTCATTTCCTCATCCGAACCAAGGTTGAAGATCTCACCGGAGGTCTCGGGACGCTCGAGGATCCCGAGCAGACCATCGACGATGTCCGTGACGTACGAGAAAGATCTGGTTTGACGACCCGTTCCGTAAACGGTGAGGGGGCTTCCGGTTAGTGCCTGCCTGACTAGGGTCGGAAGCACCATCCCGTAAGCCGGCGACTGACGAGGACCAACCGTGTTGAAGAATCGGACACAGGTGGCAGGCAGGCCACGCTCGAAGAATGCGGCCAGCGCCAGCGTCTCGTCGATGGCTTTGCCGGTCGAGTACGACCAGCGGATGACGCTTGTAGAAGAAAGGATCCGATCATCGGATTCAGAGAGAGGAACACCGGCGTTCTTCCCGTACACCTCGGACGTCGAAGCGATGATCGTCCTGCGTCCGAAGGCAACGGCTGCGCTTAGAACGTTCTCGGTGCCCTGGACGTTCGTAACGAGAGCCGAGTAGGGGTGGTTCATGATGTTCTTCACACCCAGAGCTGCTGCTAGGTGGAAAACGGCATCCGCGTCGCGAACGAGATCCCACACTAGGGTGGGATCGAGTATGGATCCCTCCACGAATTGGAAGCCGACGCGGTTGGTGAGGTGTCTAAGGTTTTCACGCGAACCGGTCGAAAGGTCATCGAGGACGATGACCTCGTCGCCCCGGCGGAACAACTCCTCCGCGAGGTGAGAACCTATGAAACCAGCGCCGCCTGTAACTAGTACCCGCATAAAAGGCCTCCTGTGGCGATGCTAGGTCGGCACATCCGGCGGCGATAGGGGGTTTGTGGCATGACTTTCCAGTTACAAAAGGACGAAAGGCGCAGATCGACAGCGCCGGCCGGCCGATGAGCATGGAAGATCCCGGCAATGTTGCCGGTCGGATGGAACTCGCCGCGAGTGATGCCGCTCGCGATCTGAGAGCCGCCGCCAACACCGAGAACGCGTCTATCTACCGCCCCCACCCCGATGGTGGATACGCACTCTCGGCTACCAACCGAGATCCCAAGATCCCGTTCACCGTTCCTGAAACTCCGCGTCTCTGGTGGGAGCGTCCTCGCGGATGGCAACTCCGAGACAACGGCTACTACTTCATCGTTCCTCTCGGCAAAGATGGAGAGGTTGGCGTGGCGGTTTGCGGTCCCTGGCTCAACGCGAGACTCGGTCCGCGACGCGCTCTGCTCATCTCTTCCGCGACTTCTAGAGCCGAAGATGCGATCGTCGCTGCGGCCTCCGAAGAGCACCGTGTCACCAAACTCGAGGCCGCTGCGGTCGCGACCGCGGCCACCGACCTGATCCCGGAGAGCGGAAGCGGATTGAAGGACCTGCTTCTCCGTGCCATCGCCACCGAGGTCGAGGCGGACAGTGTGAACTTCGATGGTGGCGAGCTGATCGTTACTGGAGCCAAGAGACGCTCCGATGCTCCGGTGCAGATCTTGGCCGATGCTCTCGCGCGGCTCGATGAGGGTGGTGACGTTCAGATGCTGGCTCTCGAAGCTTTGGCCGACGCGGTTGATGCTCGTGCCGCCCACATGGTCGGACACTCCGATCGCGTTAGAACCTGGGCGGTTGGTATCGCGGTCGAGATGAACCTCGCGCCGGAATCCGTGCGAAACATCGAGATCGCAGCGAAGCTCCACGACCTCGCCACCGGCTTCTGTGGAAGAGAGACCCTCTACAAGGCCCGGCTCGACGAGTCTGAGAGAACGATCATCCGGAAGCACTCCGAGCTCGGCGCCGAGATCTTGCGCGGGGCCGGATTCTCCGAAGAGGTTTGGGCTTCGGTCAGAGGACACCACGAGCGGTGGGACGGTGGCGGTTATCCCGACGGACTCGCCGCCGAGGACATCCCGCTGGGAGCGCGCATCGTTGCCCTCCCTGAGATCTTCGACGCCTTCACTTCGTCCCGGCCCTGGCGTGAGCCGTTGCCCATGCAGAAGGCCGTGGAATCCCTGCTCGAAGGAGCTGGATCGCAGTTCGACCCAGACGTCGTCACCGCGTTTCTCGCTGCTTGGTGGCATTCCACCCCCAAGCAACATCGGCGCTTCATCACCTACGAGAACTAGTCGTCGGCTGTTCAACACGCCCCGACTTCCTCAGACACCAGCGCGCATCGGTAGATATCTAGATAGCCAGCGACAGCGCGCTCAACGGCGAACTCAGCCGCTGTTGCGATGAGCAAGTTTTCGTCCCAATCACGCGCGCACGCCTGAAGCAGGGCATCGGAGAGCTTCTGTGGGTCGTCGGGGGTGACCGTTATCCCGCATCCCAAGTCGAGTAGACCCGGAAGACCGCCCACGGCCGAAGCCACGACGGGACGTGCGGTGGCCAGTGCCTCCAACGCCGCAGAGGGAAGTCCCTCACGACGTGACGGAAGCGTCAGCAACCGAGACTGACGTAGCACTTCGGCAACCTCAGGTTGACCGAGGGGGCCGCGGAACGTGACCCTCTCTGCGATCCCGAGGTCACTCGCCTGCGCTTCGAGGGCACCCCTCTCGGGGCCGTCACCGACGATCTCGAGACTCATATCAGGGCGGCTCTGATGCGCGAGAGCGAGGGCTTCGAGCAACACATCGACGCCCTTCTCTCTGCCCAGTCGGCCAACGAATGCGAGCCTCGGCTCCGTGATGCTCGGGGCCCCAGGGAAGCTATCGAGCTTGATGGGGCTGGGGATATAACGCGAAGCGGTCGCTCCGAGCCCGGTGAGGATGTCGGCACCTTTCGTGTCTACACCGACACAGACGTCCATCGCCTGGACGATGCGCCGGATCCTGGGGCCGAGGATGCGATTGTTCGGATACGTATCTATCCCGCCCGGGACCGTCATCACCTTGGGCATGTCGAGATCGGCGATGCTCCAGCCTGCCGGGAAGAACCAGAAGGCATGGGCGATGTCGTGATCCGGTGCAAGTTCTCGCACCTGGGCACGCATCGATCGCGCAACGCGCGCGACGCGCGGCGCCTCGCGACTCACGATCGCGTTAGCAAGCGAGGCCTGGGGGCGCCGAGGTCCTGTTCTGCGGATCTCGATACCACCTAGTTGCTCCGTAGCCGGTGCGTCGACGGCCGCTGGTGTGATCAGGGTGCCCTCGACCCACCGGCCGAGTTCGGCAACGAGGTCATACATCGCGTTGCCGTGAGCGGCCAAGGGATCTCCGGGGAACCGCGCGAAGGTAGATGTTGCGATCAGGATCCTCACGCCACGGCTCTTTCGCGTCCCACGACCACGTCGGTGATGTGAGCAGCAAGACGATCCACGGTGCCAACTGATCCGTTAGTGGTTATGAGTTCCTTGTGCACTGGGAAGAGGGCGCTCGACATGACTGACATCTCTTCGGGGACGGTGCCGAACAGCGGCCCGTCAAGGAGGCCCGGACACGTGTAGCGAACCGCACTCTCGAGGTCGTCGCAGTAGAGCAGCTCAGACCGAGAGGTTGCAGCGATGACTTCAGCTAGATGTGGGATCTCCGGCGTTAGCGTCTTCGCCCGCGGCATGAAGAACAGAGCCTCGAGCTTCCCCGAGCAAGCCATCCGACCTTGGGGAAAGATGTCGGTCAGCGACGCTTTCACCTTGCCGCCCGCGGCCGCCGCGTCTGCAAGACGTGCGAAACCGAGGGACACCTTGCGGTACTTGGACAAGCTCTTCGACAACCACCGGCCAACCTTCACGGCGACCGGAAGCACGCGGGACTCTGACCCCGGCCACCTGTCTGCATCGATGTGCTTCCGGTGGTGCGAGTTGAGGTTGAGCTGAGCTGAGATCGGGTGCACGGTTCCGTCCTCGGAGATGGCGAGCCAGTCGTCACCTAGGAACTCGGCGCCCTGAGACAACAACCTGAGGATGACGGGGCTCTTACCCGCTCCGGCCCAGCCGGAGATGGCGATGTGGTGCCCCTCGATGGAGACGCCCGCGGCATGGATCAGCGAGATCCGATGCTGCCAGAGCGACGCCTTCAGGAGCGGGATGTAGATCCAGCGCTGGAAGAACCATGGGTCGATGTGACGGGACACCAAGATCTCCGTCTCATCCAGCGGGAAATGCATGGCTGCTCCATGCCCCAGGTGGTCAGCGAAAGAGAGGCCTCCGTCGCTGAGCTGTCCGATCGGGAGGGGCCACAGCTGCCCTGTCCCCTCGCTGGGGGTGTGATCCACGAAACGGATCGTGATCTCCGTGAGCGCATCGATGTGAGGAGCGGCCTCCAAAGGACCGAACACCGTGTCGATCCATGACGCGACGGGGCCGGTTAGGTCTTCGAAATTCAGTCGGACCGTGCCCGCGATAAGACGTGTCATTCCGATCATGCGCCCGCCTCCTTCGCGGTGAGCACTCCTGCACGGATCAACCTGCGACCCCACCACCCGAGACTCACGACCAGAGCGAACAGGGTTGCTCCGATCGCAGCGCGCACGAAAACATGTCCGGGGGTGAATGAAACTGTGCCTCCGACGATGCCGGCGACGAGGGCTCCGGCCAGGACCGGACCCCAGAAACTCTGACTGAGCGGGCCCAGCACCCTGCGAACCGCGAAGGTAAGCACCACTTCGGTGACCAAGGTCGAAACCACCGCGCCCTGGTAACCCCAGAGGGGGATCAGGGCGAAGTTAGCGAGCAGATTGAATCCGGCGGCTATGCCGACGACAAGGGTCCGGCCCGATTGCTTGTCCGTTGCATTCAGGATGACACCCGACAGGTTGTTGACGAATCTCAGTGGGAGGATCCACGCGAGGCAAGCGATCACCCAAGCCGTGCTGGAGAACCCATCCCCGTAGAACAACTCCACGATCGGGGTAGCGAGAACCGTTAAGCCCGCCGCCGACGCTAGACCGCACACCATCAGGGTGCGCCAAGTTGTCGAGAACACCTTACGAAGTTCGGGGTCATCGCTTCCTTGAGAACGCGACAGAACCGGGTAGAGAGACGAATTGAAGGCAGTGGCGATCATCGGGATGGTCATGACGATGACGGTTGCGGCACTGTAGATGCCCACCTCTTCCGGACTGCGCATCATCGCCAGCATCACCACGTCGAAGCGAAGCATCATCGTGTGGAACATGTAGCTGAATCCCATCGGGATGGAGACGGCGAGCATCCGCTTCGATTCGGAGAGTCCCAAGCGCATCCGGATCGAGCCGTACAACCGCCGATAGAAGAAGACGGAGGTCAGTAAGTTCGCGGCCCTTCCCACCACCAGGCCGACCATCGCAGCAGCAACTCCGCCGCCCGCTGCAAGCAACAACGTGACGGCGACGAGAGACACCACGCCTTCGGTAACGAGACCGAAGGTTTCCAGTTCCATCCGCTCCCTAGCGTGAAAAGCGCCTCGGAATACGAGGACGGGTGCGCTGAGCACGATGAACCCGGCAGCTGCGAACAGCGATGCCGTGATCTCATGCCCAGCGCCCACGACCATGGGGCCCAGTGCTACCGCCGCGGAGAGAACCAATGAGGAGATAAGGGCGAGGGACAGCGACATCTCGATCTCTTCTCGCTTCGCGCCCCGGTTGAGCTCCCGGATCAGCCGGTAGTCGAGACCAAGCGGCGCGAAGAAGGAGATCATCGATGCCACGGTCCACACGAAAGTGAATGTGCCGAAGCCGTGGGGGCCGAGTGAACGCGCCACAAGGATCGCAGCGAAAGCTTTGGTGGCTCCGGAGACGCCAAACGCGAACACCTGGCTAACGGCATTCTTCGCGACGCGCCGCTTGGAGAGCGCCAGCGTGCTCATAGCTTGTGGACGTGTTCCGACTTGATCCCAACCAGCGCGTTCCGCGTATCGAAGACCAAACGCGCCCGTTGCGCGACCAACGGCCACGAATAAGTGGAGTGGTCGGTTAGAACGATCACGCAGTCTGCCCGATCGAGTTCGTCTTCCAGATCGGCCGCGCTCTTCTGGAGGCGGTTACCGATCACTGCTTCCGGGACTAGGGGGTCGTGATAGTGAACATCGGCGCCGCGCCCCACGAACAGGTCTGCTACCTCGATCGCCGGCGAGTTGCGAGCGTCGTCGACGTCCTTCTTGAAGGCGACCCCGAGTAGCAAGAGCCGAGCCCCATCCAGCGTTCCGAGTAGGCGTTCGACCCGACCGACTATGTAAGAAGGCATGGACTCGTTGACCTCTTGCGAGGTCTCAAGCAGGTTCATCCGCTCACCGTGACGGTTGGCCTTCCAGGTCAGATACAGAGGATCTACAGGTATGCAGTGCCCTCCAAGACCGGGGCCGGGGAGGAATGGCATGAAGCCGAATGGCTTCGTCGCTGCCGCAGCGATCACTTCCCAGATATCGATCCCGAGTTGGTTGGCAACCTTGGCCATCTCGTTGACCAGTCCGATGTTGACATTCCGGAAGCTGTTCTCGAGAAGTTTGCTCATCTCTGCGACCCGAGGCGATGACACGGTAACCACCGTGTCGAGGATCGACTCGTATAAGACACGCATCAGTTCTGTCGAGTTAGGACCGATCCCGGCAACGACCTTGGGGATCTGGGTTACATCCCAGTCTGATCCCGGGTTCATCCGCTCGGGAGACATCCCAAGGAAGAACTGCTCGTCGGCCTTGAGGCCGGAGCCAGCAAGTGTGGGGCGGAGCTCTTCATCAGTGGTGCCCGGATAAACGGTCGACTCGAGGATCACGAATTGACCGGGCCGAAGCTCGGCGGCGATCGCTTCAGTGGCTCGAGTAACCATCGAGAGATCCGGCTCGCCATCCTCTACGGGGGTCGGCACACAGATCACCCATACGTCTATGTCTTTCGCCTGCGCGACAGAGAACACCGCATCGAATCGACCGGACCGCACCATGGCACGCACGAATCCGTCATCGATCGTGGCTACCGGAGAACGTCCGGCTCGCAGGTTCTCGACCTTGCCCAAGCTGACATCGACACCAGTAACTTTGAATCCAACCTTCGCGAAAGCGAGAGCAAGCGGAAGACCAACGTAGCCGAGACCGATGACACCCACACGAGCCGTCCGCTCGTTGATGCCTCGTCTCATCTCGACGAAGCATTTGGGCATGTCATCGAATGCATCGACAACCGGGTCGAGCTTGTTCGGAGTTACGGCGCGATGGCGTTGAACCAAGACGACTACCTCCAGCTGGGAGTGATGGCCCGGGCGGTGGTGAGCTTCCAACGAAGCGCTCCACCCGGTAGGGACTCACCGTCGGCCCGGTAGACCGCAAGATGATTGGCGGAAAGCACGATGTACTCGCCGTCAGGAGACCAATCAGGGAATCGGTCGAGCGAGTCCGAACCGATCACTCTGCGAAGGGCGCCGCCGCCGGTGTCGCCGACATAGATCTGCCACACCTCTTCACGGCGGTTGGAGCTAAAGACGATCTGCTCGCCATCTGGAGCGAACTTCGGGAAGAGGTCATCTCCCGACCCGTCCGTGAGCTGAGTCGTGTCGCCACTTGCAACGTCAAGCAGATACACCTTGTAGTTGCCGTCGCCGGAACGGTGGGAGAAAACAACCTGATCTCCATCCGGCGACCAGTCCGGGTAAACGGACTCGCCGTCTGTGGGTCCGATCTGCTCGGGTTCGCCGCCATCGGCCGGCATCTTGTACAGACGCCAGTTGTCGTTGCCTTCACGGAGAGAAGCAAAGATCAGCTCCGAACCGTCAGGCGACCAGGTGGGGTAGTCGTCGGTTGAATCCCCTTCGGTCAAGCGTCGAGGAGCTCCGGCGATGGACGAAACCCAGAGGTTCGAGAAGCCATCGTCTCGAGTGACGGAGTAGGCGATCTCTCGGCCGTCCGGTGCCCATGCAGGCGAACCGGCATAACCCGGAGGGGTGTTCAGCTGGGTACGAGCATTGGTTTCGAGGTTCTTGATGTAGATAGCGCTCTCGCCTACCTCGAGGTCCTGGACGTAAGCGATCTCGCCGGGCAGCGTCCCTGCTGCGGGCACCTTCTCGCGAAGCGACACGGGACGTCGTTCGGCAGAAGGAGAGCACGAGGCAAAGATGCTGATCGCCGCGAGACCGACGATGATCCTTTTCAGTTTCACAGTGTCACCTCACGGGGGTTCGTCATCAGTCGTTGCTGCTCAGAGCGGATCGTCTGCTCCGTGTAGAGGTTGATCCGCTCGAAACGCATGGCACAGATCTGCTCGGACACAAGGCCAAGCGCTAGTAACAGCACAGAAGTCATGCAAAGAAATACCGAGAGCTGCCACATGCCGGCTCCCAAGATGGCCGAGGCAAGAAAGGTTCCGAGTGAGGCGGCCGCGGGAACGGCTGTCACCGGAAGGAACACCTTTAGCGGGCTGAAGAGCGTGGTGATCTTGAAGATGATCGTCAGGAACTTGATCCCATCCGAAACCATCTTGATCTTGCTCTGTCCTACACGCTTATGAGCGGCGAAAGGCACGTACAGAACCGAGTACCCGGAACGCAGACAGGACATCGTCAACGTAGTGGGGGTTGAGAATCCGTTCGGGAGCAAAGGAAGGAACTCCAGCGCGATGCTCCGACGCAGAACCCGCATGCCGGACGTGAGATCTTCGATCTTCCTTCCGGTCATGTAGGACGCCAGCCAGTTGTAGAAACGGTTGGCGACACTGCGGAGCCTGGATGCCTGTGTGTTCCTGTCACGGGCTCCGACGACCATGTCGTAGGGACCGGCGAAGTCCAGGAGCTTCTTTAGGTCAGAAGCCTTGTGCTGCCCATCTCCATCCATGATGGCGACGAACTCACCGGTTGCAGCACGGATCCCAGCCTTGACGGCAGCTCCATTGCCCATGTTGTAAGGGACCGAGACGACGCGAGCTCCTGCCTCGATGGCTTTCATCACGGTGCCGTCCGACGATCCGTCGTCAACAACGACGACGTCCAGGTTACGGCCGAGCGTCGAACGAAGGTCCTCGATCACCGAGGCGATGACATCTGCCTCGTTGTGAGCGGGGATGACGACCGTCACGGACTGCAGGGTGTCGAAAGTCTCCGGCGTCGTGCCGTGCGTCTCATCTGAGGTGCTGTGGACTAGAGAATCGGTCACGGCAGCTTCACCTCATCAACGCTGGTCGGGCCCGAGTTGAACAACTCGCCCGGACGCCAGGTGTAGTCCTTGAACTCTGGGGTGTCCTCAGAGCCATCCACGTCCGGTGTACGGCTGATCCTGTAAACCTTCAGCTCGTCGTCCTCGTAGTGAACGGTCATGTCGGTGTGGTAGCGCATGTAGAGCTCTGCCCACATGTACGTGTGAGCCATGATGCGACCGCGCTTCTCTGGGTCGAAGTAGTACTCCTCGGTAGGACCTGAGGGCTCGAGCTCGATAACCGGGTACGCCTCTTTCTCGACGAAGATGAAGACGTCCTGCGTCGGGATGGCGAGGATGTCGCCTGCGTCACGCGCTCCACGAGGGATGCCCTGACGTGCGTTCATCTGGTATCCAGGGTCACGAGCAGATCGAAGGGATGCATCCCTCGCAAAGACCCACAACTCGATGAACCATCCATCGCCGAGGATCTGCTGACGCTGCTGAGGAACACCGACGATCGTGTACGTGAACCTCTCGTACTCGTTCCCGATCTCGTCCGTAACCCTCGCCATCGACTCGTACTCGATAAGAGTCCTCGCACGAGCACGGGCTGGGTACTGGTTCGAGAACGCTGCCAAGGCAACGAAGCCGACGATGATGGCGATCGCCGTTCCCACCAGGAACATCCGGCGGGTGATCAACACGGTCAGAGCGCCTAGTCCGGCGGCGAAGGCGAGAGCAAGCATCGGCCCCACGATCTGCGCCGAACGTGTTGCGTAGAAGTCGTCGAGGCCCAACCACCGGACGTCGTACAGAACGAGGATCAGGGCCGAGATCGAACAAAGGGAGAGCAGGGTGACGCCTCGGGCTCTGGTCGCCTTGGAGAACAGAAGGATGATCCCGGCGACGGCACCCACGATCACGCAGATGACTGCCAGTCGGGAGATCGAGTTGTAACCAAGGCTCTCGGCAGACGCGGTATCGCCGGCATCGGTTCCACCGCTGCCACCGCCACCGAACGGGTTGAAGTTGTTGATAGGTCCGTAGACCCGGATCCCCGCCAGGCGGCCGAGTGGGATGTAGATGAACGAAGCGATCCCAGCCAATGCCGCGACGATCGTGGCGCCGAAGGCCCATCTGAAGCCACCGCTAAGGATCGCTGCGGTGAAAGCTCCCACTGCCGTCAGCGCGATGAAGAACGGAAGAGGGATCGGGTGTGTCAGGCCGATCGCCACTGCAGCGCAACCGATAGTTATCAGATGGCTCTTGTCTCGATGGAGCACCGCAAGGACCCCGAAGGGTAAGGCGATGATCCCGATCGCTAGGGCGAGCTCCTGGGGGAGGGCGCCGATCTGGCGGAACCAAGGTGAATGCCATTCCGGGCGAGTACCGATGAGACCGAAGATCCCTGCAGCGAAGATCGCCGCTCCCGGGTTCCCTGTTAGGCGAAGTGCGGTGTAGAAGATCCCGTAAACGATCAGGGTCCCGACGATCGGGCCCACGAAGCGGGTGACGTCGAGCATGTCCGCTTGGAACGAGAACTTGGATGTCCAGGCCAAGAAGGCCGGCATACCCATCGGATACAGACCGTCGACGAACATCTGGTTCGCGGTGATCCCCTTGGCCCAGGTCATGTGGATGTAGGCGTCCGGAGGAGTTAGCGCCAGCTGGTTGAGGTTGTCCTCAACACGCAGCCAGTAAGAAGCTGCAAGTACCGCAACGACCGGCACAACGAGCAGAAGAAGTGCGACGAAGCGTGAGCTTCGCTTGAGGGTGTTGCGCGGGGCGTTGTCTCGCTCGGGGGTAGACACGATCTGCGACTGAGGGGCTTCGTCCTCGAGGTCGATGTAGTCGGGGCGCTGTTGGACGCGACCCTGACGCTTGCGACGCAACCGGACCTCACCGCGCTCGGCAGCATCTCCCACCGCCACGAGGCGCAAGGTGAAGTGGTTCCAGGTGTCGCGTACCTTCTGGCGGTCCCAACCGTTCGGGCGAAGCCTGAAGTACCAGAAAGCGATCAAGCACACCGCTGCGATCATCAGGGTCTCGTAGAGACGGAGCACTACGAGGATGTGTGTACCGATGATCACGGCCGCCGTCCATCTGATGAAGTTGATCGTCAGGTGGTCGAGGACGGTGCGAGCTCCGCTTGGTCGAGGCAGCACGATCCAGGGCAGGAGGATGAATCCAACCCCGAACGCTACGAGAACCGATATCAGTCTGATGATGTTCATCTGCGGCCTGTCCTAGAAGGAGGAGTAGTAGTAGTAGTCGAGCTTGCTGACGATCCGGATGGCGAGCACCAGGCTCAGGACGGCGAACACCACCGCTCCGGAGAACAGACCGAAGACTGCCCACCAGTAACTGAAGAACCTACTGAGCAAGAACCCGACGATGATGTCGACCAGCAGCGCGGGGGCTGCGGCCATGATCGCCATCGAAGGACGCGAGACCCAGAAGAACAGTGAAACGTTGAGGAGCGAGAAAGCGATAAGGGCGTAGGACACGACTGCCCACCAGAACACCGTCACGCTGATGTCGTTGAACATGATCGCGATCTCCGGCACGTAGCGAACCGCGTACCTGACGCCGAAGTAGGCGACCAGTGCGCCGATAACAGCCATGACGAAAAACGTAAGAGCACGGAAGGTGAAGAACCTCAGGAACCAGTCACGGAAGCTGGAAGTCTCCTTCAGGGAGTACTCGAGCTGGCGTGGCTTGGTGAACTGGCTGAACCGGTAGATCGCGTACTCGAGGGCAGCGAACGCCGGCAGCAATCCCAGCAGCGCCCAGTTCAGACCGACCTCGTAGTCGGTGCGGAACCAGATGAAGCTTTGACGGAAGGGCATGCGCCCCGTCCAGGCGATGATCCGGTCGGCGAACAGAAGACCGAAGTAGAGGAAACCGAACAGTAGGAACGGTGCCACCGACGCGATCAACATCGTTACGCGAGGCAGCTGTGTAGAGATGGGGATCTTGGGATCCTTGCTGCGGTGGTGTTGGAAGAGCAAGATCCCAACTGCGCACAACAGAGAGAACAAGGCTCCGGCGATGATGCCGACCTGGTGCGCAGCAACGATCGGCCAGTCGAACCACTCACGGAAGATGTAGACAACACCGATACCGAGCGCGATGGCCACGGAGAACAAGAACTCTCGCTGCAACATGTAGAGCAGCGCCAGGCACAGCCACAGGAGCGACAGTGTCAGGTAGTAGAGAACTGCGATGTTTCGGTCCAGCGCCGAGATGACCGGGAAGACCGAGAAGAACAACCACAAGACCGCCGCCACGATCAATGTGAGCACGACCCCAAGTAGCAGGAAGAACGCGCTCACTTTCAGCGACAGCAAGAACATACCTTGACGGAGGTACATGAGGCCTCGTCGACCGATCGCCTGTGTGATACCTCCAGCGATGAAGTAGCTAAGAGCCGTTCCCACACCGATCGCCGTTGCACGGGTCACCGTGAAGTAGTAGTAGGCCCACAGGGAGTAAAGGAGCAGAAGGATCGCGATGATCATGATGGTCATCGGGAGACCGAAGACCGCACCTCGGATGAAGAATCGAGGGATGGCGCGGAGCAAGGAGTCTGGCTTGTGCTTCTCGTACTCGTCACTCTGACGCCGGCGCTCTTCTTCCCACGCGCGAGCACGGCTGTTCTCTTGCTCACGCTGTCTGCGAACGACATCCTCCGCAAGAGCGAACACGTCGGGTTGTCCGTAGAAACGGCGAGCGTCTTCGTCGGAGATCCCCTTGGCCTCTAAGTGGGCCGCGGCTTCGTAAGAGCTCTCGAGCCAACCCGTGGACTCGGAAAGCTCGTCCACGAGCTGGTCAACCGATGGCATCGTTACAGTCATCTAGTGGCTCCCGCCGGGTCTATGGGTTTTCCATTACTTTCCACATGGAAGAAACTAGGACTCTGCCCCCTCAGCAGCATCCTTCCCCGGTACGAATGTGGTCGGCCCGCGGCGGCGTGGGTCTGGAGGACCCTTCGGCTTAGCCCGTTCCTGCGATTTTTACGTATGGGTTGTGCGGTGGCCGGAAAGGGCGGCGGTCACTCCGAGCCCTACGTAAACACCGCCGGAGAACAGGCGCTGGCGCCGTGCGAAGCGCTCGCTGGAGCGCAATCGATCGCCCAACACAGACGAGACGAGGGCATAGGTGCCATCGCTGAGGATGCCCAAGGCGATGAAAACCAGCCCCAGCACGATCATCTGAAGCCGCGGGGAGCCGTTTTGTACATCCACGAACTGCGGCAAGAACGCGAAGAAGAACAAGGCCGTCTTGGGATTGAGGACGTTCACGATGATCCCCTGCCTGAAGATCTTGCCTAGGGGCTCCACGGTCACCTTCGAGAAAGTGTCGCTTGTGTCCGATTCGCGCAGTTTGCGGATCCCGAGGTAGATCAGATAGGCGGCCCCCGCGTACTTGACGATGTTGAAAGCCACCACCGATCGCATGAGTACTGCAGACAGCCCCAAGGCGGCTGCAGCGATGTGAACGGTGGTCCCCACATGGACACCGAGCACCGAAACGATCCCGGCCATCCTGCCTTGCGTGATGCTGCGAGTAACGATGTAGAGAACGCTCGGCCCGGGCACCACAAGTAGCGCCAGCGAGGCGAGCGAGAACACAGCAAGCGCGGTCAGATCAAGCATCCCCCAACTGTGGCATATGGCGGTCAGTCTGTGGCCGCTCTGTGCCACAGTTCGTCCAGGTTAGAAGTCGAGTTCTACTTCGGAGGGGGAGGTGGGGCCGGTGGTGAAGAGGCGGCCGGGCTTCCACGTGTAGTCCTTGAACTCCGGCGTGTCGGCAGCACCTTCGACATCCGGGGTGCGCGAGATCCGGTACACCTTTATCTGATCGTTCTCGAAGTACACGGACATGTCCGTGTGATAACGGAGATACGTTTCGGCCCACAGATACATACGAGCCATGATCCGCCCACGTTTCATGGGGTCGAAGTAGTACTCCTCCGTTGGCCCATCCGCCGCGACCTCAGGGCCGCTGAACGGTTGCTTCTCAACGAAGATGAAGACGTCTTGCGTGGGGATAAGGATCAGGCCACCGATATCCGGTGTACCGCGCGAAACACCTTGCCTAGAGGACATCTGGTAGCCGGGGTCTCGAGCGCCTCTGAACGCGGCATCGCGCGCGAACACCCACGCTTCGATGAACCACCCGTCCCCGAGGACTACCTGACGTTGTTGAGGTGTTCCTACGATCGTGTACGAGTACTGCTCGTAGTTCTCCGCGATCTGCATCGTCACCCGAGTCACCGATTCGTACTCGATCGTTTCTTGCGTGCCCGCCATCGCCGGGTAGCTCTTACTGAAAACGCCTAGAGCGACAACTCCAGCGATCATCAGCGCTGCAGCCGACACCGCTTTGTCCTTGGGAAACACGAGTGTGAGCGCGGCGAAACCAAGGCCCAATGTCAGCGCTAGCTGAGGGCCGATGACCTGCGCCAAACGGTCCGCGTAGTAGGGATCCAGTCCAAGGTTCGCGACGTCGTAGAGGATCATCACGACGATCGCTATAGCCGAGAACCCGAGGAGCTTCGATGCTCTCTTAGGCCCATCGTGAACGAGGAGTAGGGCCAAGCAGGCGAGTAAACCGAGGATCACGGCCGGCAGCGCGAATCGTGAGAACCCCTGGAAACCGATCTGTCCTGATGACAGCACCACGTCCGAGGAGTCCTCCCCTACTGAAGCGAGTGGTGTGAGGTTCTTGATCGGCTCGAAGAAGTCGAGTCCCGCCCAATGCGCTATCGGCATGTAAGCCATGCTGGCCGCGCCTGCCGCCACTGCGACGAAGCTCACCCTGAATGCTTGAAAGAAACCACCGCGAACAACGGCCGCACCGAATGCTCCCGCGATCGCCAGGACGATGAACACCGGCAATGGAACGGGATGAGTGAAGCCGATCGCGATGCTCGCCGCAGCAACGGTCCAGAGGTGGTCCTTCTCGCGCTCCGCGACGGCAAGAACTGCCGAAGGAAGGGCAAGTAGCACGATGGCAAGGCCGAGCTCCTGCGGCAGCGGCCCGGTCTGGCGGAACCAAGGTTCGTGCCACTCGGGTCGCGTACCAAGAAGGCCGAAGGCTCCGGCGGCGAAAGTGGCAGCTCCGAAATTATCGGTGAGCCGGTAGATCGTGTAGAAGATCCCGTACACGACCATCGTGCCGATAAGCGGGCCCATGAAACGGGTCACGTCGAGCATCGAGGCTGAGGCGTTGAACTTGTTCGTGAACGCGAGCAGCGCGGGAAGGCCGTGTGGGTAAACACCATCGGTGAATATCTCGTTCGCCAGCAGCCCCTTCGCCCACGCCATGTAGTGATACGAGTCCGGCGGGCTGAGCGACATGTGGCCCAACGCGAATCGAGCCCGTAACCAGAACGAAACCCCCAACATCGTCAAGGGGACCAGTGCCAACAGAGCGATGCGCACGCGAGACCGCTTCGGAACATCCTCTGGAGGGTCCGGCACCAGCTTCAGTTTGGGGATCGAGCGTTCGCCCTTCTTCCCAATTCGAAAGGACAGCTCTATGTCGTCTGTTTTCTGGATGAATCGCTCGGCCCTCCGCCATGCGAGCTCTTTCGCCTTCGAGACCGTCCATCCGGACGGTTTGAGGCGGGAGAAGTAGAACCCGAACGCGCACAAGAGGGCCACCGCCAGCATCTCGAACATCCGAAGAAGAACGAGAACGTGGACGGCGACGATCACGATCGCCAGCCAACGAACCATGTTCATGGTTATGACGTCGAGGATCGAGCGAGCGCCTTTGGGTCTAGGCAGTACGAAGTACGGAAGCACCACGAAGGCACCAGCGAATGCCGCTAAGACGGCGAACATGTTGATCACTTCACGGTCGCCTCCCTATCGGGGCCCCTAAATGTCTGCGCTCGTTCCTGGCTCAGAAGCGAGCGCAGACATCAACGCTTGGGGTCTATCCGACGTCGGTTTGCCCGAAGAGTGTCGTGAGGGCCGAGGCTGCTGCCGAGCGAACTCTGGCGTCCGGGTCATGACGGAGGAGATCGGAAAGCAATCTCGTCGCTTCGGCCGGAGGCACTGCACTCCCGATCTGCTGAACCGCCTGGATCCTGATCTCTGAGCTCGGATGTCTCAGCATCGATCGGGGATCCTGGCCGGAGACTGGTGTCGAAGGAGCGGTACCGGTGGGAACCGCTTCCACCGCCGAGGGCTCGACATTGGATTCCGGAACGGTGATCGCCGGCGAGTGCGGCTCGGCAGACTCGACCATCGGAGCAACCTGAGGAGCTGGCTGATGGACAGCAGTCATCGCTGATGGGGTCTGCTGGACCACACCACCCATCGGCGGCTGGGTCGCTACCGGGTACTCCCCGGCAACCGCTGCCATCGGGGCAACCTCGACCGCCGCCGGGCGAGCTGCCTCTCTGCGGCGGGACTCGTCCCTGGCCTGGTCGGCAAGTCTGCGGTAGGTGATCCGGTAGCCCTCGACTGCAGCTTGGATCGTGAACCGGTTCAAGGCTCGGTCGCGACATGCCGTTTCGAGCTCGGCCTTGGAGGCGGAGTCAAGACGGATCAGCCGCAACACACCGTCGGCCAACGCCTCGATGTCCCGGACCCGTGCCAGCAGACCGACATCCTCGAGCGCCTCGGACACCCCACCGACGTTCGTGGCGACGACCGGCTTCCCGCACATCATCGATTCGATGACGGTGTAAGGGAACGCCTCCGAGATCGAGGTCAACAGCGTGAGGTCACCCATGTTGAATGCCTCTGCTGGGTTATCCGTTGAACCCATGAACTTCACAGTGTCTTCGAGTTTGAGCTCTTTCCACAACTTCTTGAGCTTCTTGTCGTACTCGTCGTCGCTGACGGGACCGAAATGCAGGAACTGCACGTTAGGCACGTGCTTGCGAACGGTGTTTGCGACGTGAAGCATCGTCTCGAGATCCTTCAGTGGGTCGATACGTGAAACCGATACGACCGTGGGTGCGCTCGGACGCGAGACCTTGCGGGGGCTGTAGGCAACCGGGTCGACACCGTTGTAGATGACTCGGATGCGGTTGACCGCTGCGCCGTTCAGGATCTCCCAGCGGGTGTTGAACCGACACACCGGAGAGATCTGGTCGGCGAAGTGGAAGCATGTACGAGCGACAGCCACGATCACCTGCATAAGGAACTTCTTCAGGTGGTAGGGGTAGCCGTAACGTCCCAGCGCGAGGTACTGCTCACGCATGTAGACACCGTGCTCGGTAACGACGAACGGAGTGTTCCGCTCGATCTTCGCCAGGATGCCAGGGATGCCACAGAAGGCCGCGGCGGATGAGTGCACGACGTCGCCATCTGGGACGGGGAAGTCGAGCGGCGTCATCAGTCGGTAGAGCCAACGCATCGCCTCGGTGGCGTCGGACAGGGTTGGGAGGTATTCGCCTCCACCGTTCTCCGGCTCGGCGGGAGTCGGTGGGTGGAAGAGCTGACGGATCGAGCTGCGAACCTCATCACGGGTGACGCGCTCGCTCGCCTCGATGTACTCCTCCGGTGCTTCATCTGTTACGTACGTGCCGGAAGCTTCGAGGAGGAAGCGCTTGAACGCCTCCCAGGTCGCAGCCGAACGGAACGTCTGACGGAAGTCGTTGCGCTTGAAGTAAAGGTGGATGTCGTACAGAAGCTGGCCGAAGCGACCGGGGTCGAAGTCAGCCGAAGCGACCTGACGGAGGAGCTCCTCGAACAGAGGAACGAACTTCTCCTTCACGTCGCGCTCGTGAGTGCGACGTGAGAGCGAAACAACTCGCGCTGCAGGCATGTCGACGGTGTACTCGGCGGGCTCTTCAACACCCCACAGGGGGACGCCGGAGAAGTGACCGACGTTATCGGGAAGGTCGTACTGAGCAGACACGAACGGGTTCATCATGAGCGCCCAAACGGTGAAGTCCACCTCGGGCATCCCACGGAGAAGCGTCTCGCACCACGTGCTCACGCCACCTCGGAAGTGCGGGTAAGTACCCTCCGTGGTGAGTACAACCTTCAGGTCCGAAGTCTCTGCTCGAGGCTCGGATCTGGTGATAAGAGCGAATCCGCTATCTGCCATTAGTCACACTCCACTTACTCGTTTGAGTCCTCGTCCTCTGTGGGAGGACCCGTCAATCGCCGCAAAGCTGGTTCGATCGCTGCAACAACATCCATGTCTGGGTCTGCGATGAAAGCCCTTTTCAGAGGCTCGATCGCACGTGGGTCGCCAAGCTCGCCAAGGATCTTGGCCGTCGTAGTTCTGACCTCGGCATCGGGGTCATCCAACCTGGTGATCAGAGCGTCAACCGCTTCGACGGCACCCATGGCTCCGAGGCCCTCGACAGCGCGGAGGCGCTTCGTCGGGCTTCGGTCACTCAGGTTCTCCGTCAGTCTCGAAGAAGACTCGGAGGACACCAAGATCTCGCCGATCGCTCGACGCATCTCCGGTGTTGCTCCGGTAAGAGCGGCAAGAAGCCGGTCGGTCGCTACCTCGCCGAGCTCGACGAGAAGATCGGCAGCGGCCCTGCGGTGCGTCGGGAACTTCAGTGCTTTGAGAAGGAGCTCGACAACCGAACCGGAGCTGTGGCTGAGGAGTGCTTCCCGAGCCGAATCACGAACCTCTTTCGAGGGGTCACGTGCTCCGTCTAGGAGGAAGGGAAGAACCCGGTCATCCTCGATCGCCTTCAATACCTTCAGCGCCATCGCCCGGACACGGGTCTCGGGGTCACGCAGACGTTGGCCGACGGCGTCGACCGCAGTGGGGTCGGGGTTCTCGAAAAGGTTGGTAAGTGCCTCGACGCGTACTTCGGGGGCCGGGTCGTCAAGAGCGTTAAGGATCCTGTCGCCGTTGCGGCCCTCGATCCGAGACAGGACCCGAAGACCCAGGACACGATCGCTGGGGTTGCTGCTTTCGAGCGCTTGACGGCCCAAGAGGGTGACAGCGCCTCGGTCGAAGTCCCGAAGGACGCCGAGGATCAGGTCCTGCACATCGCGTGACACGCCGCGCAAGGAACTCCACAGAACCGCGAGTGCTTCGGGAGCCGGCATGGCACCCAAGTACGCAACAGCTTGTGCAGCAACATCGGTGTTGTGATCGTGCAATGCACGGGCGAGCAACGAAACATCTTCTTCGGTTCCACCTGTAAGGAGGCCAACCGCAGCAACTCTTACGTTGTCGTCATCACTGTGCAACGCCAGATCTGCGGCTCGCAGACGGATCGTTGCATCGGAGTGCGTGAACGCATGCACGGACGAAACGCGAGCCTTGCCCGACGAATCGGTAGACATGAGCGTCATCAATGTTTCTGCAAGCTCACCCGACACAGCATCGCCGGCAGCTTCGATCGCCGCTAGGCGGACATTGGCATTCGGGTCGCTGATGCCTTTCTGAAGAGCATCGGTGCGGGTCGGGTCGATAACGCCCACCAGAGCCAACGCATCCAGACGACGCCCAGGCTCGGGATCGTCCTGCATCTCGGAGATGCGGTTCCACACGTCGGGAAAATCTTTGAGAGATGTGGCCAACCTGGTGCGCTCTTCGCCTTCGGGAAGCGAAGAGATAGCCGAGATCATGTCTGTCACCAGGGTCGAGATCTCGAGTCGAGAAGCGATCTTGGCCATCTTGATCTTGCGCTGGGGGTCATCTGACACGAGACCATCACGCAGCCACTTCATGAGACGGTCACTCTCCATGGACCGAAGGGCTTCCTCGGAGTGCGAACGAACCTCAGCCTGAGGATCGTCAAGCGCAGCGATCAGAGCATTGAAGACCATGTCTTCCATCGGCTCATCAACGATCGGAGCCTCGATGGAAGCAGATGTTTCGACGATCGGGGCAGGCATCTCTGCGGGCGCCGGAGTTGCGGTCTCCGCCTGCGCTGCCTCTTGATACTGAGGAGCTGCGGCAGTCTCGCCGAACTGACCGGTCTGCAAACGACTAAGGGCCCCGGTGGCCAGGTTTCGGATCTTGGCGTCGGCATCCGAAACACCCTTGGCGAGTGCTTCGTACGAACGCTGAGAACCCGATTCGAGAGCAAGTGTTGCTGCCCCCAGGCGAACCTCTGCATCGCCCGAACGAAGTCGGGAGAGGAGGTCTTCCTCGGGAAGAACGCGTGCGATGAGTCCGAGTTCACGACGGAAACGAGCCTTCAGGGTCGGCGCAAGGTTAGACACGATCGAAACGACTCGGTCGATCGTGTGAGGCTCGAGCGGGCGCTGCACCGTCTGCAGCAGATGTGCCAGCCCGGCAAGACCGGCGCCGACAACGGCTTCATCGGACTCTGTAGCGAGGCGCTCGTACAGCGTCTCGATAACGGTTGGGTTGTTCGTGCGGCCGAGAAGCGCCATCGCTCGGGCCCGGATACCCGGATCCCAATCCAGCGTTGCGGCTTCGACCGGGCCGAGTGTCGCTAAGTGAGGAGCACGCTCAAGCACCTGCAATGCGAGGGCGCGGAGGTCCTGCTCGGGATCCTGAAGCGCGATCGCGGCGGCCGCAACCAACGGGGCCGTTAGTTCTCTTTGAAGAAGATCTCTCAGCGCGGCTCGACGCTGACCGACGTCTCCGCCTGCTAGGGCGCGTGAAACGTCGTCGTCGGCAGGGCCGGCGGCAGGCTGCGGAGGAGCGATCGGGGATGGAGGTTGAACCTGACCTCCACCGGCTTCCTGGGGGAACTGCTGAGCGACATGCTGGTCGATCCCGGTCGAGGTCGCTTCCCGTTCCGCCGCTGCAAGGTCTATCTCGGTGTTGTCACCAGAGATACCAGTAGCGGGGTCGTAGGAGGTGTTCTCTCCGCCCGACGGAACGCCGGCGGGAGCGATGGGGTCACCGGGAAGGGGCTCGAACGCGGGAGTCTCTTCGAAAGACTCTTCCTGGGCATAGTCGTCGACATGGCCGAGAAGAGCTTCGAGGAGTCCAACCTCTTTTTCCTTCCTCGGTCTCATGGCGCTCTCCTGATTCGTGTGGGGAAGTGTTGTTTCAAGGTGTTCCGGCAGTCCGATCTTTCAGTGCTTCGAGGATCACGGCTCGAACTCGCTCGCCGGGGACCCCCTTCAGCACTGCGACGCCCATTCGATGCGTCCCGTGCTGCTGAGGCCGATCGATCAACCGCACCAGTAATGGTCCGGCTTCCGCATCGACCAGGTCGTAGATCGACGCGACGTCCAGTCCTCCGGCTGCCGCGTCCACCAGCAACACGTCGGGCTTCACTTCGCGAGCAAGTCGCACCGCTTCGAACCCATCGGTCGCTTCGCCGCTGACCGTCCAACCCCATTCCTGCACGAGGTTGGTCAACGCCGTTCGTGCCGATCCTCTCGGGTCGGCAACGACGACCTGTAGGTTCAAGACGTGCTCCTTTCCTGGTCATTTCTGGAAGTATTGTGCCTGCGCCCCCACCCATGAATCCTTCGCTCGCACGAAAGGAAAGAGGACTTGGGACTTAGTCTGATGCGCTACCGGAGCTAGTCACAACTACTGCGGGCATAGCTCGTGAGAACTAGCAGCACGCCTAGCCGGGGAGTTTGACGAGCCTCTCGCGGATCGCTTTCGACGCAGCCTGGGTGCGGTTCGTAACCCGGAGCTTGCGGAAGATCGATGAGAGATGGCTCTTGACCGTCTTCTCTGAGAGGAACAGGGCGGAGGCGATCTCGTCGTTCGTTGCGCCTTTGGCGAGCAATTGCAAGACCTCGAGCTCGCGCTCTGACAGCCCCGAGCCGTCCTTCTCTTCGCCGCGACCACGGGCGAGCACCCTCTGGGCGACCGCGGGATGGAGGTAGATACCTCTTTTACCCAGAGCCGTGTCGATGGCCTCGGCCAGCTGCTGACTGGATGCTTCCTTCAAGAGGTAGCCGGCCGCCCCTGCGGCGAGCGACTGGTCGACGTATTCCTCGGTGTCATAAGTGGACAGCATCAGAACGGGGAGGTCGGGGTTGGTCTCACGGATCTTGTTGAGGGTCCAGATCCCATCGTGGTCGGGCATCCTGGCGTCCAAGAGGACGATGTCGACGGTCTCACTCCCGAGAACCGATAAGGCTTCCGGACCTGAAGAAGCCTCGATCACTCGCATCTTGAGGAGGGTCTCGAGGAGCAAGCGGATCCCTTCACGAACGACCGAGTGATCGTCGACCAGGAGGACCGTCTTCTTCTCTACGTCCATGACTGCCACCATCTTCTTCTAGACGGGGCCGAATCACGCGCATACCGGAGAACTTAGGCCGTAAAGACCACTCCGGTGCGTCAGTTTCGCCCCTATTTGCCCAATAAAGCATGCAACTAAAGTCTACGTCTTAAGCAACAACTTCTAACAGCATCGTCGTTCCATGACCCGGAGTTGACTGTACCTCCAGCTTTCCTCCGGCAAGCCGTACGCGCGAGCGAACGATCTGCAGACCTTGGTGAAGACGGAACCCCTCCTGAGCTCGGTCAGCAGGATCGAACCCTTTGCCTTCGTCGCCAACCGCGCACCTCACGACATCGTCTTCGAAGCTCAAGACGACGGCTGCAGCCTCGGTCCCCGCGTGCTTGCGCACGTTGCTCAGGCCTTCTTGGACGAAGGCGAACACCAAGGCGAGTACATCGGGATCGATGTCACGGGGGGTACCTTCGATCGTGTAGGAGAGGTCAAGCCCCCACTGGGCTCCGAAGTCCCCGATGAAACGCTCCAAGCCACCTGCCAGGTCCGTCCATTCGGGGGCATTCGGGGTCAGCTCCAAGATCGCACCGCGAAGAGAGTCGAGTGCCTCCAAGACCGCACCCCTCATCGCTTGCACCATCTTCCGAGCTGCCTTCGGATCGTCCATCACCTGATCGAGGACTTCCATCTGTATCGCGACGTTCGTGAGGACCTGGGTGATGCCTTCGTGGATCACGCCCGCGATCCGGGCGCGCTCGGATAGGAGAGCGTTGTTGCGTGTAGCCGTCGTGTCACGTCCCCTGCCGGCGGCCGACTCAAGCAACCCGGCAAGGATGTCTGCAGACTCCGAGCCGTCGGCCGCATCCCCCGCGGCAAGGACTGTCCCAGTGTGTGACCTGCCGATCAACCATGTCGTGGGGGCCTCAACACCCAGCAACTTAGCGATGGTGTTCGTCTGCTCGTCCGACGGGGGATCGAGTTTCAGCGAACCGGCATTGCGGAGCCTCGTCGAACCGGTACGCCACTCGGTTCCATCTTTCGTTGCCCAAGCGGTGTCGAGATGATCGAGCGCGGGCCGCATTACGACAAAGGTGGAAGCGAAGCCGAACTGGCCAAGTTGTTGAAGGGCTTCACCCTCTTCGATCTCTCCGTCGGCAAGATGTCCGAGAGTCACCATCCACCGGTCGATGGTCTTCAGCTCGCTCACACGCTGCATACAGTCGTATGTCGATCTCACCGAGGCGGCCATCCGAGCAAGAGCTGGTGCAACATCGCTATCCACGAAGACATCTACAGCCACGGACCGAGGGTTCTCGATGAAGATGATCGACGCGCGTGGGCCCGTGCGTGACACGATCACCATCAGCCGATCTACCCCGCTGGTCTGCAGGCGGAGACCCGCATGTCCGAGCTCGGGCGTGTCGTAGATGAAGACACCTTCGCCAGAGCTCAAGGCCACGGCGAGGTGGAGCAACAGATCGTCTTTGTGCGACGGCTCGCGACCGTGAGCGATCCAGCCCCTGTCGGTTTGAAGAGCTACGAGCCAGCGTTCGGCACGAAGATGGGTCGCGAGGGCCTGGACCGTATCCCCGACGGGATCGGGTAACACCGGCGGCGGGCTGTCGGTTGGATCCATGCCACTCCTCTTTATCTGGCGCCGAGGCACCCTTGGCACTGAATGCTAGTACGACCCGCTGGGCTTGAGCCGGAACGGATAACCATCTAGCCACGAGCAGCGTGCGACACTGAAATCGATGATCGGTTCAGCCATGCAACGCATCGCCTTCGCCGGCCTGTTGGCTTTCGGGCTGGCCTGCGGAGAGGGAAATGGGTTCGACTGGCGCTCGTCGGCTACCTGCCCGACGTCGATGGCCGAGGATCCCGTCGAGAACGACGACGACCCCGCCGGACTCGATTGCCAGGCCGTGGTTGGGGCCAAGAGCGTGGTCCAGGGAACGGTCGAAGGACCCGACGGTGAACCGATCGCCGAGGGATCCCTCGCTTTCGTTCCCGACGATGAACAAGACATCGGCTACGGCTTCGAGAACGGGCGGTACCGGATCAGCCTGTCGCCGGGTCTATATCAACTCAGCATCGAGGCGACCGGCTACCGCGAAGTCACTCAGGCGGTCGACGTCGACCGCAACGAAACCACCCGGCTTGACTTCGAGCTTCCACGCAACATGGCCGAACCGGCGCCCCCTCTTCATCGATTGGTCGACGGACGGTCTTACTGGGCGGTGTACTTCCAGGCTAACGAGGGTGAGTGGCAGGACAATAAGTTCGCGTCGGGCTATGTCGGTGCCTATCCGATCGTTCGTTCGATCGACTGCGATGACGATGCGCGTGCTCTTCTCGGCCTCGACTCGAAGAAACCCTTCACGATCGTGGCCAACTACTTCCTCGATGAAAGATCCGCCGAGCTGACGGCCGAACCCCAAGACGGAGAGGCACAACTCCAGTTTGACAAGGTGAAGGTTCGTGGGGGCCGCGGTTGTCCCCTCGAGGGCGACTACTAAGCTCACCGTTCTTTCCGCGATCACCCACCCCTCGGTGGTCCATTGTGGAAAGTAAGCGGGATAATCCCGGATGCGTAGGAAACGAAGGGCCCCTGGGGCCGGTAGAAAACCCTCAGGGGCAGCTATTGAGGCTGCCTCACGCCCCAGCCGTAACGGAATTCCCAACTCTCGGAACGCCTGGATGCACCGAAGAGCAAGACCCTGCCTCTACTAGACCCAGCGATCCTTGATACCAATCTGCCTACGCTCCCTCGCCAAGGCTGAGAAGTACTGACGCTCTCAGTGTGCTTGTCGGGAAGCAGCGTCGCGACCTCTCGAGAATCGAGCCAATCGGAGGCATCTCACTTCTTGTCCACGACTTCGCTGATCGCAGGAGCGGACGAGAAAGGCACATGTATCTCCTCGTCGAAAGCACACGACAGCGCCGGGAAGATTCCCTAGCCACGGCCGAAGAGCGCCTCGATCCAGTCGACAAAGACCTCCTTGTGGGGATCCCAGGGGCTCGCGCCGAAACCGCGCTCCAGGATCCGGACCTTGTCACCCTTCACGTTGATGTAGGCGTAGGAAACGTTGTCCGATTCATCTGTCTCAAGGATCATGTCGTCTGTGTCGACGCTGCCCCGGACAACGTACAGGCCGTCGGGATTGTCACCGAACTCAACGTAGTTCCCCGGTGTGTCCCACGAATAGATGTCGGTCCACCCCCGGGTCAATCCCATGTAAGCCTCGAAATGATCGGAACAGGAGCTCCGACTGCTTGCCGCGCGATCCTGGATGAATCTGTTCCACGAGTTCATGAGAACGTCTCCGAAACAGAACCCGGACTTATTGCCGTCTCCCGCCTGTTCCATCTCACCTCGATCGGGGTCGATCACCCGGAAGAGCTGGAGTTTCGCGAAGCCCGTGAAGTGATAGTGCCCGTGCATCTTGTGATACTCGTAGGTGCCCGCCCGACGCTCCTTCACGGACCCATCCGAGTAGTGGACCAACTGATACATCGGAGCTTCAGTGGTCAGGGCATCGGTGACCGGAGAGAACCGGACTTCGAGAGGACCGTCGCCGGTGTTCTGGGGGCCGGTGGACAGCCGTAAGCAGCGGTGCGCCGACTCTTCGACCATTTCATCGACTCCGCAGGTCTCGGTGACACTCCGTCCGAAGCCGGCGGTGACCCCGGCGATCATCGTGACGGGTGGACGGAATCGGAACTCGAAGGGAGGCTCCAAGCGGAGGTTGGGTGCCAAGATCCGACGTCCCGATGTGCTTCGATCCAAAGTCTCGAGCTTGGCCCGCAAGCGAAACGCGCTCTTCGACCCATAAGCTTGGACCACAACGGTCCAGGTACCAAGCTGCGGCTTCTTGACGAAGGTCTCGCTCGAGTAGAAGCCGCCGGGACCCTGTTTCACAGGGTCTCCGTCCGGAGACAACAGATCGAGATTCACCCAACCATTCGCGGTCATCGGATAGTCGATGGCGACCCGCAGGCGATCGGCGGCCTCCGCCACCTCCAGCCGGTAGTAATGGCAGCCTTCCCCTCGCTCGGCCGTGCAGTCCGCGGGATTCGCTCTCTTCTCGATGTATGGCCCGTGCCAGAAAACCTCATCCCCCACGTGCAGCGACGCGACCAAAGGGTCGCCTGCATCCGCAGCGCCAGCAAGTCCAGTTGCAAGCAGAACGCAGAGAGAAGTTAAGAGTTTGCCCCTCATGTCCGAAGGCTTCGGCGTCGGCGTTTCATTCCCCTGCGCTGAAGTGCCAACTCTCGGTGACGACCCTGAGATGCGCATGAGTCGAGAAGTGATGTGGAACCGCGTGAACATCGGTCCTCACGGGCAATTTCTTCACGCCTAAGGCGAGCGTTCTTAACGTTCAGGTCAGATTCTGCGCTTGACCCGCTGCCGGGCGAGTCTTTACCATTCCAGTCGATAACGGACATTCCGGGCGAGGGGGTGGGGATGACTACGTTCGATCGCTTCTCCATGCGGCGCGCTTCCACTCGAGGTTTCGTCGCGCTGATATTGCTTCTTCTGCTGGGTGCATGTGTTCCTGGCGCTGGACAAGGTACCGCCAAGAATGCTGGTGGAGGGACTATTTGGGACATCCACGTTGCCGTTTTTCCCTACGGAGAACTTTTCACCACGGGTACAACCCTGACGTCCGAGACCGGAGTCGAGGTTCTCTACACTGATGTTGATTTTCAACTCACCTATCGTGTGCGGGCCCGAGATGTTCCCTCCGGCGCTTCGGTATTCGAGCATGATTACGACACAACGACCTGGTTGGGTACCGGAGGGATGTATCCCTCCCACCGAGGGAACTATGCGACGTACAACGATGAGGGAACCTATGAGATGCATGCCCAGCCGTTGGCCTGCCTCTATCGCAATGGTGACCCTTGCCTCATGGGAAAGATTCAAGATGCAAGCCAGATTTTCGATGTTTATGAGGGCTTTGTTGATCGCTCATGAAACATCTCGCCCACACCCGCCGCCTAGTGTCACTTATGCTTCTAGCCTCGACATCGTGCGCGGGCACTTCGGGCCAGGCGAAGGAGCTGAGTTCGTACTCTCTTCCCGAGAGCTCGCCAAATGCCAAGGGGAACCCAAGGCCCTCTGTGCTTGCCAACTCGGGGGTTGGAAATCCACAATGGCACGGACGTCGGAACACCAGCACTAACCGTCCCTCCTCCGAAGTCGAACATACTTTCAAGGTGAGCGACATGCTGTGGGATGCGAGTTACAGCGCGCGGGGAGAGTTCACGTTCACTCAAGGAGAATTCTCCAAAACCTTGGAGTTGCCCACAACCATCGATACCAGCTTTGACGCGGGGGCTCGAACCCTCCTCCTATTCGGAGAGCAGTACGAGGGCGACACTTGGAGGGGATTGGGTCTAATTTTCCATTTGAACGGTCCTGACGCATCTCTAGTTCGAAGGTTGTCGTTCATTACGCCTTACCCAGAAGGCGGCACATACTCCTTTGGATTCCCACTGGAGGAGCCCTTGAAATGGCTTCCGCTTGGAGTTGGAGATGAATCCAGGGCCCTCACCACGAATGGCAAATACGTTCTCTCTGTCGACCGACCTGACACAACTTCGTGGATGTTCAAGATCAATCCAACTGGAACCCCAGAGGACTGGTTCACTCGCGGAACGCTCCTGATCGAAACGTCTTCGAGCCTTCCACCATGGGACGCCATCACAATCCACTTCTCACTTGAAAACTCAGTCGGTCTTACTCGAGGAGAGGCATTTCTAGACATCGTTGAGCGAAGGGGGTAAGTAGTGCAACGTCAATCAGCTCGTATTTCAGTCCTTTTCTTTCTGTCAGCTAGCCTGTTCGCTTTCGCACCCGCTAGCTCCGCCGTCACGTTGCCAGAGGAAGTTGAGTTGGATCTGACCCTTTCTCCCGCGCCGGTTGGAGGAATGGTGGGGGGTCAAACGGTCATCGCGCTTCCTCCAATCGCTGGGCAGGGCGATGAGGCCGCCGCCGACCCCGCCGTCCTCATCCAGTGCAGCCTCGACAACGATGGTGGTTTTGCCGGCGAGCGCACGAGTGGGCAGGTGGCGGGGAGTTTCAATTATTCCGCTATCTCGCACTGTGACACTCGAATGGTTGAACTCGATGTCCAAGCACAATTGCAACGAGGTGGATCATCGGTTGATACGACCGGCCACGGGCAGTGCTACAACTGTGTCTTTGCCACCGCAGGGCCGAAGTCCCACTCATGCAGTTCGTGCAGTGGCGTTTGGCGCATAACAAGTACGCACGTTCTGACTTTTCCAGCGGGTTTCGCATTCATCGACTATGACCAAGCAGATGCACCCTAGCCAATCCAGCCCAATTAGTCTGCACCGTGAGGAGTTCGAAAGTAAGGCTGTAGCCGCAGGACCACAAAAGGGTGTGATGACTCGTACATTAAGCCAGATGTTCGCCTCTCTTGTTGTGATGGCCCTCGTCCCATCTCTGTTGTCACCTGTTCAGAGTCTTGGAGCAGAGAAGGACGATCCATGCAGGCCGGCCACGACTTACGCGTATGAAGTGGCGTCTGCGCGGTGGGGTTTCGCTTTCTCGAGAGCGTGCTTGCGGAAGACCTCCCTCAAAGCCATAGTCGTAATTCTCTCGATCAGGCGGTGTGATATCACTTGCGGCCGCGTTAGGGAGCGACTGACGTGTGACGTCAAAGCAGGATCATGTAAGGGCGAAGTTCTACTCGAACACAACTCGATAGAAGTGGCTGATTACACAATGAAGTTCAGCTTTTGGTCCACTGGCAAGCTGGTTAGGGCTGGCTTTCGTACGCATCAGGCAACTTGCCAGTCTGCCGGAGTTATCGCGTCGTGCTTCTAGGTTCGACTTCCCAGCCTCATGAACTGCTTAGCCTTAACGGAGCACCGGCGAAACAGGCTTGATCAAGAATTACCAAGAAGGCTAGAGGCGGCCGCTGCAAACTGCTGTAGACGAGTGGTTCGGGGAGCATCTGCAGCAATCAAAACCGCTCTTGAGACAGATGGACTGATGGGAGAGATTCATCTTTCTCCTTTGGCTCACCTACTAGATGAAGGACTCGCGTAACCCCAATGAGATTGGCGCGGGACTCGTGGTTTTACTTCTTGGCCATCCTTGGCGGAGTCGCGTGGTCAGCATTTGATAGTGAAGGACGATAGCAGCCGATCGGACCAGCAGAACATCTACGTCTCATCCGGAAACCACACGTCCATAATCTCTTGATGCAATTCTCGAAAGCTATCTGCAGCTTCTTCGCCGAACTCCTCGAAGACTCTCATCGCTGTGATGCAGACAAGAGCAGACGCAAACGCCAAGTGTGCATCCGCATCCATCGCCGCACCTGGATCGCTCCACTCCAATTCGCCGTCGTCGGCACCGGCAGCGAACTGCAGAGTGCTGCCCACAATCGAACCATGCGCGGGTCCAGATAGATGCCTATAAATCGAATACATGCTCTTCGAAGTCGCCGCTGACGCCCGCTGCTTAATGTTTCGTGGAACCTTGCTCTCGTGATTTCCCACCCATGTGTCCATAAGAGATTCAAATTGACTCAAGAGCGGCTGAATCGTCGAATCTTCTCCGGCAGACGCGACTAATCGTCTGCGGTGATCACCAAGGAACTCCTCAAAGTGCGCGTCGGGGTGCTCGAGGAGCCAGGTTGAAGTGACCATGTTCTCAAGGGTTGTCCGAACAAGACCCATGCTCGCGTCCAAGAGTTGGTTCTCGGCTAGTAAGAGGATCGCTTGAAGCGAACGGCGAGACTGCTGCAGCAATCCCATCGCAACAAGCGTGCTGGGACGGGCACGAAGAAGGACCTCCAAAAAGGGTCCTGTTGGCGGTTCAGTTTCGGCCAGCGTCTTGCCCACGATGCGGCGCACGGCGTCATTGATCATTCAGTTGAAGGGAGTGGGGCGGCCTTCTGCCCCGTAAGCTGAGAAGTCGATGATGTCCTCCAGGGCATCCTGAAAATCGAGGAATCCGTTCTCACGCAGGAAATCGTTCATAACCTTCCTCAGGAGGGATTCACTCTCCTTGGTGCGACGTCTCCCGCGAAGTTCTCTTCCTCCATAGCCGAGACTCGGAGCGAACGCTCGCTGCCCCGTTGCTCGACCCCTCGGCTCGCGACCCGGAAAACGAAGATGAGTCCATTCCGAATGCCCTTCTGATGACCAAGACGCCGAAACATTCACGTACCAATCCAGACGTCGTCTCGGACCCAAACGTCCCGGAGTCAACCAATCGAAGGACCCGGCCCGAACCCCTTCTGCAACAACCCAGATCGGGTTCACTATGTCTTCTGGCGGCAAGAGAACTCTCCCATCAGGCGTGTTCTCAACGTTGACAAGTGACAGAAACTCAAACAGTCCATCTGAAGTTACTTCCACCAGATAGTCGAATGGCTCACCCAAATCTGGTGGAGTTTGAAACCTCAGCAAGTCACGCGTGGAAAGTACCGGGTCTGCAGGAAGACGCCCCGAAAAGACATCAGCAACCGTCTGGATCGTCTGTTGCGCAAAAAGCTCATCGAACACACGATGAAGACGACGACTCGGGGCCATGGCCACATGAACGTACGGTCGGGGGTATCGACCACCTGTATCAATTCGACAACGCATTCGATTCAACGTCGCGTGATCTGCCCTCAGACTTTGAGCCCAGCGAACAGCTGACCGAAGATAACGAACGAGAACGCCCACCTCTGACGGTGGTAATCCACTCACTCTACCCACGACGCAACGACGCCGAATCGATCAACCGCGCCTTGGACGACTCGATGTGGCTGGCTCGGGCTCATTCGATCGGTCACTCTCGGCAACACCTCAACTTGATCGGGTACGCCTTGGTCGTGAACTCCGTAGCCCTCGCGGAGCATCGGCGAAAACGAGAACCCCTGGCCGCGTAGGCCAGCCACATCCCTCCCAAGACTTCGTCCCTGCTTATGCGCGCTCCGATTCACGTCCGGATCGGCCGACTAACAGGGATTCGCCCGTTCCCACAACGCGAACACCTATCCTTGCGGGCTGGAGCATCGTTGGAGGGTGGTCACGGAGGTTTTCGACCACCTTTTCGACATGCCCCGGGCCCCTGGGGCCGGGAGACAACTTCCATTCCGCTCGCAAAGTACTCGAGGGAAAGCCATTTCGGAACGGAATCAGAAACTCTGGGAACGTTTCGCTCAGTTCCGGTTCGAGTGGCTTGGAAGACCATTAGGGTTTCAGGCTCAGTTACAAACCCACGCCACATGGCAGCAAGATACCCGGCCCTTGTGGCCTACTCCGACAAAGGAAGCCAAGTATTGAGGGCCAGGAGGATATCGACACTATCGGGGGACGCGAAGTAAGTTCCGTAACTCCAGCGACCACGGTTGAGCGCGAATAAGTTAGTTTCAATGAATCCTGCTCCACCACCAGGAGGATAGTTGAAGCGCTGACCGGATACCTCCTCTGCTCCGAAAGCGCTGCAACCAGGCATATATGAGGTTTCTTGGGGCAGAGGCGGGACGCCTTGCCATAGACACGATCCACTTCGCCTTGAGGCGGCGCGCGACGTTTCTACCCATAAGGATGTAAAGAGTAAGGATTTGGAGAAGGTCCGGTGTGTTGCACCGGCGGAGTAAACGTTACGTCCTGGTTCGAGGACAAGACGTTCGACGGGGACTTCAACCGTGGCCGCGGTGGGCTTTTTGACCATTAGGTTGGTCTTCCCCTCAAGCTTAGACAATTGCAGGCGCCCCATCACCTTGTCTCCGTCTGTCACGATGTACAGCTCATAGTCGCCAGCTGAAAGTCTGAGATCTTGCCCTGTCGAACCCAAAGGAAAGTGGAAATCGTGTTTCGGGCCCTCTTCACAGGCGACTTCTGGACAAGGGCGCATGGCTCCCATTACTGCCCCCTGGAGATTCGAGAGGTCTTTCGAAACGAGAGCAACTATTGTCAGCCGACCTGCACCTCGAATCCATGAAGAGCCTTCTCTTCCAAAAAGAAGTCGGGATGATTTCGGGAGCGACACAGACATGGACGAACTGTCGTAGGCCCTGAATGCGTTGAGGGCGCCCAGCGGTGTTGGCTGAGCAGCAACCGTAGGGTGAGACAGCGCCGAGCCGGCAACTAGGAGCGAGCCGGTCGCTATGCCTACCAGCGCCCTAGACCGAATATTACGGGGTCCCAAAGGCCATCAACCTTTCTGAGGCCGTCATCCTCTTTGTCTCTTTTCGCGCTTCTCTTTGGGACATCCTTCGCCGGCCAAGGAAGAAGTCCTGTTCTCACAGGTTTCGTCCTCGCCCGTACCCTCGTTTAAGAATGGTCACGTCATCATCCATGAGCCGGATGAGAGCATAGGCAGTGTTGTCAGTGATCGTAGATTCAAGGATTTGACCGTGTGGGTTAACCGTTGCCAAGAGCAGATACTTGCCAGACTCCAAGCCCGACACGTCCACGTAGTTGTCAATGGTTTGCCATGTGTAGACCTCGAACCAGCCTGGCGATAGTGACAAGCCCCCACCCGGCGCGTTCGAGCAGTTGGTTTCTAACCTACGATCTGGAATTGGAGAGAAGCGACTCCACGTCACCAAAGCGAAGTCGTGAAAGCAAAAACCGATCTTGCGTCCTTCACGAGTCTTCTTTCCGTCACGTGCTCGGAGTAGTTGAATCCTCAAGAAGTCACTGATGTGAAAATGGCCGTGAGCACGATGAAAGGTATAGGCGCCGGCCCTAACGGATCTGCGCCCGTTAGCATCTGATGGAAAGTCTTGCATGAGCCTGTGCTTTGGAGCCAAACGGAGGAGCAATGGTCCTCGTCCTACGTTCTCGGGTCCGACGTCAAATCGCAAACAAGTTTTGGCTGCCCGGTGAACTCGTTCGTATGGCCAGCACGAGCCAGTGAAGGGTTCGGGTAGGCGAAGACGAAAACGCCCTGGCGGATGTACTCGGAGGTTGGGCAGCGCGTGTTTCGATGCGTACTTGTCGGTTTCAAGCAAAGCTCGAAACCGAATCTGAAAGCGTGCTCGACATCTGAACGAACCGACACAGACCAACGTCCTGGCTCCGGGGCAGCGATGCTCGCCTCTCTTGAGGCCGCTCCGTAGAAAGCACCACGACTTCGCCCGTCCGGATCATAGAGGGTGGCGTCCCAGGCACCGACTTGAGCCCGGGCGGGTTGCAATCCAACACGTAGCCTCCGGCTGGAGTGTCGAATCATGATCTCGTATCGAACCACCCGCTGCTCCGGCGATAGCCGGACCGAGAAGAAGACGGCTTTACCCGGTGTCAGGGAAACATCAGGGACCTGTGTCGGTGTGCTTTGAGTGCCACTATGGGTAGAGGGCAGCCCGATATTTGAATCACAAGCCGCGAGAACCGCCCCGGCCACGGCGAGCGCAAGCAGGCTACTTACAAGACTGGCTGCCTCAGGTCGTTTTCGGATGGCTTACTTCCAGGACCGAAGTGAATCTCCTCACCGACGACAGAATGCCCTCTACAGCAAAGGAGACTCTTGGGAGGGTGAAGGACCCTCGCCCCCTACTCCAACTGCACCGTTGCACTTGACCCACTGGCCCGAGCTGTTGTCGTACGCCTTTCGAGACTGGCCATCCTCGAACACCATCGCCTTAACCCGACTTCGGAGGAAGTACCAACCTCTGGCGACGAGACCGACCTCCGAGCAACTCTTCGTCCAGTCACACGTGTAGCCCGAGCAATCATCACACCAATCGACACAGTCCGGACAGTGCGACCAACTGTAGAGACTCGTCCATACGCCACTTTCGTAGATCTGAAGACGAGTTCGAAGGAGAACCCGATCGACAATCCCACTTGGGACAGTTGACCCACTCGTTACCCACGTGATTCTGATTCCATCAGGACTGCTCGGATTCAGAGCGGAGGCTTCGCGTTGGGGACGAAGCATGACCCATCAGGGATTCCCCAGTCGGCGGGAGGTGGCTCTGGGTTCCCGTCCGCGCCACAATCAAGGCAGTCTAGTTCTAGTGGTGGAAGTGGGGCTTCCGAGATCGCATCAATGCCGCCAACGCAAACGTCATCAATAGGATCGGATGTCGTGGAGTCATCGGATGTCGTGGAGTCATCGGATGTCGTGGAGTCATCGGATGTCGTGGAGTCATCGGATGTCGTGGAGTCATCGGATGTCGTGGAGTCATCGGATGTCGTGGAGTCATCGGATGTCGTGGAGTCATCGGATGTCGTGGAGTCATCGGATGTCGTGGAGTCATCGGATGTCGTGGAGTCATCGGATGTCGTGGAGTCATCGGAAGGTGCTGGGGAAGGTGCGGGCTGAGCATCGTTGTCTGAGCTACTCGAGTTCGGGGGGGGTTCGTCAGCGAGCACAGGCGTAGCCAGCGTCGGTACCAGTAGTGACAAGACAACCGCCACGCCTAATGTCGTGTGAAGAAAGTGTCGGGACGGATCCTTCACTCGACTGAGCCAAGACCTGGTACCCGAAACTGAAGTCACGCGGTTACGCCTCAAAAATCCCATCCCCAACTCCTTTGCCGTCGCCCACAGCAGATTTGCCACCCGAGATTAACTAGTCATACTTAGCTAGTCAAGCAGAGCCTTTAGCGACTTCTCTGAAGTGGTTGGTTTAGGAACAAGTTGGGGGGCTCGACCATCACCACCACGTTTACTCAACGATACTCAGGCAACACTTAACGCGAAACGGCAAAGGGCTCGAGTGTCAACCCCCGCTCGCCGAAGCATTCCTGCTACCCGGGAATCCTTCACCAAGGAAGCCAGCAGGTGGGCGGAATTAACGTCGGGATGGGCTCGTTGGCGAGCCAATTTACTTGCTCTTTCCATGACGTCTAAGGACCGTCGGCTAAGCCCCACGAAGCGGGGCCTCGTGATGAATTCGCCTGCTCCGAGCATTCTCGGGGGATCCCATTTTGTCTCACCGCGGGGTGTCCAGGAATCGATTAGCTCGAATAGCTTCGCAGGATCGACGTGAGCGAGACGAAATGCTTGCAGAGCTGGTCCGTCATCAAGTGATAGAAGACCAAGTAGCAGGTGTCTCGTACCTAGCGTTTCGTTTCCTCGCTCTCGTACGAGTAAGTTCGCCGTCTGAAGGACCTGGCGCCAATCGGAGGTAGTGCGGTCGTTGCCCGTCCGGTTTGGACACGTATACAACCCGCGCCAGTCACCATGGCGTAGCCTCAGTAGCACAGCTCTGGGAAGATCCACGGTATGCCAGCCGCCCATCAGACGCCTCCTCTCAGATTCAATCGTAGCCCGGAGGCCGAGGACCTACGTCACTCACCTAATCCATGGTGGCAACACGCTTACTCATACAGGACCGAGCTCATTTCAGGACATCTGGTCGTTTTGGGAATGCGCGTCAGACTTCCATAAACGGCTAATTCAGAGCCACTATTGCGAGAGGCGGCGGAATCCCTAAGAAAACGCTCGTGGAAATCCTTCAAGCAGCCCAAGAATTCGTTGAGCTTTGACCTGGGGTTGGTCGGCGCGAGCGTAACGATCGCTGGCGGCGGTATTCCAGCGGCTGGATTAACCGTTGGCTCCCAACTATTGCGGCTTTTGCCAGACAGCGTCGAACAATCCATCTACTCATACCTGTTCGCTGCTCAAGACAGCTCAAGTAGCGTCGCGTACTCGTCGAGTGAAGATCACTGCGGGAGGAAACCGGACGAAGGCGCCGACGCGCTGAGATTCTCGAAAGTTGAGCGGCGGCCTTTGCCGATCCCGCCCCGAAAAGAGACCACTATGGCGCAGTCTCATCCTCACGCTATCAGGTCACGCGGATGGAGGCGATTGTCGGGCTTACCGGTATGCCAGGCTCAGGTAAGACATTGGTTGCCGAAGCACTTGAGTCAAGTCACGCTTACAAAGTGCTCTCCCTGAGCCGTTTATTGACCGAAGCGGTCGAGCAGCCTGAGAACCCATCATCAACGAGAGCCGCGTTGGAGAGTGTCACGGACTCTCAGGAAGACCCTCGGACCCACGTTTCTCGTGGAACGCGCATGGGGCGAGATTGAAGGATTGACAGATTCTAGAGTGGTCTTAGACGGCATTCGCACACTGGCTGAATCTGCGTGGCTATCGGAACGTGCACCTTTTCTCCTCGTCGCGTTTCAACGACCAGCCCATTTGCGATATGAGCGACTCCTTCGGGGCAGCGCTCTTTACTCAAGGATGCCTAACTCGATTATCGAGCTTGAATGTCATGAGCTCCAGCTCGGTGTTGGCGACCTTCTCGCGGTCGCTGACTATGTACATTTTTCCTCTGCATCCGAGGCTGCCTTACCATCTGAGGCACATCGCGCCGCAGATGCGATTGTCGATCACTTGGCCCGGGCAATAGAACTCGGTTGGTTGGAGCAGCGCATTGATAATCGGACTCGTTACTCGGCACTACAGACATTCCTCCCGGCCAAGCGCTGACAAGGAGCTTGTCCGTCGACTCCACGAGGAGTTCAGAACCCGGGGAGTTGAAGTCCGCGACCTCCGAGCTCAAGACCTGGCAGACTTTCCTCCGCGATCTGTCCCTCCCCATCTCCAAACAATCGTGTCCATGTCTCGGTCAACCCTGGTCTTGAACTTGCTCGAGGCATGGTGCGCAAAGGGGTCAACGGTCATTAACCATCCTCATCGAGTTCGAAAGGCTCTAAACCGCCCCGCGCTGTTCACCGAGCTTCACGCAAAGGGGGTAAGCATCCCGCCGAGTGGCTGGGCCCCTGCTGGCACCGATCACTCCAATGACTGGGTAGCAAAAGGTGCATGGACCAGCCATAATGGGCTACCAGGCACGCAAGCGATGAAGTTGCATCCGCGATGGACACTTCTTCAGCGGGTAATTACTAACGGTGTTGAAACGAAACTCTACGCGATTGGCGGCAATCTTCTTATTCCTCCTAAGCTCGACTTAACCACACCGCAATTGCAAGCTGCGGGACAACTGGTCAACGAGTGCCGGCTCAACACCGGTCTCGACGTACTCGGGATTGACGTCATCTGGAGTGACGGTCAGGGAGTTGTTATCGACGTTAACGATTTCCCCTCATTTGAAGGCATGCGCGACGCTCCCGCGCTCGATTGCCGATTTTGCGATTGGACGAGCGAGTCGCGAATGTGGCAAGGAGCCGGGCAAATGATCGGTGTAATTTTGGCGGGTGGACGCGGCGATCGCTTGCGAAATCATGTTCAGGACCTCCCAAAACCACTCGTAACCGTGGCTGGTCAGACCCTGCTGCAGCGAGCAATTGAGACGTTGGTAATGCTCGGAGCAAGAACGGTCCGTGTCGCATGCCGGAACACTTTCATTTCGCCTGTCGCTCGCGAAGCGATTAGCCCAATACTCCGGATGGGAATCAGTACGGACCTCCGGCGGCGAAAGAACCTCTCCAAGCGCGACGATTCCTCGTTTTTCGGTACGACCTTTGTAACGCCAAATCGCGCAGCGATCCCCGGGGCGAAGATCGCTCCCCTTCGATGTCCAAGTGGCTACCTCCAACTCGGTTATCGCCAACTCGATCTTTGAAGTCTCCGGCTTGCTGCAAAGAATCCAGTACCTGCGAGAGCGCTCGAGATCTATGAACCATCGCCGATTGGCCATCTGTCGTTGGCCACTAATTACTCCAGCTCGGAGCAAATCGCGAAGCGGTTTGCCAGCCCTCTGAGTTGAATCCTTCAGGAGTCCCTCTTCTTCCAGCCAACTTGCTGCCTCGACAGCAGCTACCTCCGAAAGCGATCTTCTTGCAAGCTCCCCCTGAAGAAATCTGTTGATCGCTGAAACATCCACCACATCAGGTCACCTCTCCCGACACCATCGTTGATCCCTGTCCCTTCGTATGAAGCATGTCGATGAACCCGAACCGAGGTTTCGACCATCTTTCCACTCCGAGATCTCCTACTCACGCCCGTGATTCACGATAGACCTCATACTTGTTGAGTGCCGAGGAATCGCGGAGAAGAAGAGTGGGCTCGCCAATGTATTAGTGCGGCACTCGGTGGAGTCGAGGTCAGGCAGCACGACGATGGTCGCAGACCTGGAATGTTCGATCTTGAAATCGATTATGAAAACCGGCCGACAGCGGCTGTCGAGATTACGGCCGCGGCAGATGCTGAATCGATTGAGCTATGGAAACTCATAAACGGCGGCGGGCGTTGGATCGACCCTGAACTCGCCGGTGGCTGGTCAGTTGTCCTTCTCCCGCAAGCGTGTGCCCGGCGTCTGCATAAGGAGCTTCCGGGTCTATTGAGACAGTTAGAACAAGCTGGCGTTCGAGAGATCCGAGTCAATCAATGGCATCCGGTTCCCTTTAGTGAAATGGCAGCTGATCTCGGAATCTCTCACGTCTTTCAAGGAGGCACCGATTTCCCGGGAAGCATCTACCCCAATATCGAACTACCTGAGGAGAGATCTGGGGGATGGGTCGCTGAGGCCGGCGACTCACTCGCAGATTGGATAGGCATGTGGACCGCTCAACCACAACAGGCACACAATCTCACGAAGCTTCGAAACTCTGGTGCCCCCGAGCGACATCTGTTCGTTATCCTTCCGGGATTCGCGGACGCGCCCTTCGCGGCAACCGATCTTCTAATGCGAGACAACGCACCTCTCCCCACCATTGCCCCAGTTCTTCCTGAGGAAGTGACACACCTCTGGGTCATGAGCACCTGGAGCAGTGGCGATGGGATGCGTTGGGACCCAGAGTTCGGTTGGCAGCACTTTGACAAACAAGTTGGCCGCGTGAACCGATAGCACACAATTAACGGCTGCCAGTCACTGAATCAACAACTCGATGGAGGCAGATACAGATCGCTGGCTACCTGATCCAAACGCGATTCGGGTCTTCGATATTGCCGGTTGATCCATCGATGACAACGCAGGGATAGTCGGGGTTCGCCGACGCCCAATCACCAATCACCACGAACGCCACATCACTGGCTGCAAATCGGAAGGCAGGGGGCGTCCCGCTTCCTAAAATCCGCCACTCCCGTTCATGGGTCCACTCGGTAACGGCACTGAGTCCCGCCGGAATCTGTTCTTCGGACTCTTCCGAAATCATGCCAGGCCAGAACTTCGTGCATCGCGCTCGAAGTTGTGTCGGGAGGCTCGAGACGGGATCCCATTCGTCAGCACGGACATAGAATGCCGGGCCGCCTCCCTGTCGGAAGATGAAGTCTTTTGTGAAAGCGACACCCCAGGGTGCGTACCGCCCTTCAGCGACCAGTGTCTGGATACCCGCAGGTGTGCACTCTGTGAAACAGACAACCGGGTCCCATCCATAGAAGACGCGGAACGCGCGGATCTCACCGTGTTGAAGGATTCCCGTGAATAGTCGCCCAGGCCCCGACATGCCGAGCAAGTCCTGAGGAACCTCATCATTCAGAGGCCAAGCTCGCTTGACGAAGTGAATCGCGAAGTCCGAGAGGTCAGGGTGGTCGTATCTTCGAAGGTCGTGTATTCGCATCTAATCGAACATCTCTCTAGGAAGGCTAGCCAAGACCACTCTCAGTCCGCCTCCACCGTCTTTACTTCGCCTCTGGGTTTCTCCATTGTTCATTCGCAGCTCTTCAAGCGCGGATTCGCTTAGCAATCCAGTCCGCAATCTCTCCTCGCAACCAGAGTCGGCAGCGGCCCAGTCCGAGGTCAACAACAGGCCTCGGCATGTCGCTATAACGTCGTTGATAAGTGCTCACGCTTTCCGAGTGGGTCAAGCCAAGCAAGCTGGCGACTGCTCGAGAGTCGATCAAGTCGTCTGGATCGACCTTTTTTCCCATGGCCCCTGTTTATAACCCTTGACAAGGCCAGCGACCAGCATTAGTCTTGAACCCTAGACACCTAAAGTGGCCCCGGCGATGCGCAAACACCCCGGGGCCGGCCGAGACCTACAAGGAGGTCCCGACATGACCCAGCCTACGCGCGTGGGCAAATTGCCTCGTGCTCAGAAATCCATCTCCCCGACCCGTCTGCTCGGGCTAGTGCTCAAGGACCTCCAGGCGTCCAAGCTGACCGACCAGAGCGTCCTACGCGCGGCAGAGTTGATGACCCGGTTCTGCTCGTTCGTCGAGAAGGGCTTTGGACTCCGATCTGTCGGTGCCATCGCAGAGGAGCACGTCGAAGGCTTCGTGTTCGCCTCGATCCTCACCACAGGCAGACGCCACCGTCCATCGGTCGCGACCATGCACCTGCGGCGCTCGGCGGTTCGTCTCTACTTCCGCACCGCCCGTCGGCTCGGAGTAACCACCTTCGATCCCACCGCGGATCTGATGCTCCCCCCGCGGTCTCAGCTGGTCCTAAGGCCACTCACTGACGACGAGGTCGCCCTGTGCCGTTCGACGGCCCTTCACGACCTCACCGGCACGGCGCGGGCGGCCGCCTGGGCGCTGGCCGAAGCAACGGCCAGGTCGTCGGAGATCGCCAGGGTGACCACAACTGACATCAATCTCGGTAGCGGAGTAGTGCAACTACCTGGGTCGGCCAAGGTCGACCCCCGAGATGGGGTGTTCTCTCCGTGGGGGCTAGAACAAGTCAGAAGGCGGATCCGTGTACTCAATGGTCATGCGGACGGTCGACTCGTCTATCGAGCGAACGGCGATCCCATCTCGGCCCAGGCATCGGTGTGCAACATGATCTCGGAGTTGATGCTGCGAGCCGGGCTTGCGAATGAGCCAGATCTGAAACCAGCATCTGTACCTGCGTGGGTGGGCACGAGAGTGTTTCAAGAGACGTCTGACATCGGGGAAGTGGCGCGGCGGCTGGGGATGAGGAGCCTCGACCGAGCCGCTCTGCTTATCGGCTACGACTTCACTGCGACGGGGAGCGGTGGTTCCGAGGCGGGATAAACCTTGGCCGATGTACCCGGCATCTCCGCGCTCGCCAAGGTAGAAGCTGTGGTTCGCAACCCGGCGGTCTACGCACTGGCCGAGTTGATACCCGAAGCGTCGCGCGAGCGTGGGGGTAGGACCCGCTGCTATCCGGCCTTCGCGGTCATCATCTACGAGGCGCTGATCTCGGTCTATGGCTCGGCACGACAGGTCGAGGCCGAGCTCTCGCATCCGGTCATCTGGCGACTGATCCGGAAGACCGTCGAGGAGATGTTTCCGACGGACGAATCGATGCGATTGCCGCGCCGGCCGATGCGGCGCCACCACTACCTCTATCTCCGAGACCGCTACCTCACGGACCCGCGAGTGCTTGCGGCGATCGGTGACCTGCATCGACGGATCTCCCTCGAGCAGGCACGCGAGCTAGGCCTGCTCGACCAAGACGGTCCTGGCTCGTTCACTCATCCAGATCTGTCACGCATGCTCTACGCAGACGGCAAGGTGATCACACCTCTCTTCCGCGCAAAGGCGGGAGATACCCGCGTCGACAAGGTCACTGGTGAGATCAAAGAGATGCGTCACGAACCAGATGCAGCTTTGCATTTCGAGGCGATGGGCGAGGCATATGGCACGAAGTTCGTCATGGTCGCGGCGCGATCGCAGGAAGTGCGGGGTCGCATCATCATCGATGTCGAGCCCGTCCCCAAGCCTGGAGGCGAGGCGGATGTTGCAATGACCTGCTTCGAGCGGGTGGCTCCGCTGGCTCCCGGCGCGCAAGGTGTTATCTACGACACGGCGTTACGAGGCGTGCACCACCAGAAGTTGCTTAGAGAACTCGGCCTCGTATCTGTCAACAGGGTGACCGCCAAGAAGAAGGGTGCCAAGACTCCAAGACGCAAGCCCGATAGACGCGTCGAGAAGTCCACGCACGTGGAAGACAAGACCATCGTTCTCTCGGACGGCAGCACCCGAGTTGTTTCCCTGTTTGCGCGCGGCGGAGCGATCGGTATTGCCGAACTTTCGGAAACGGGCGAACCGATCCTCACGGAGCTTCGGCGAGTTAGGACACACCGCAATCGCGACAAGAGCGGCCTCTACCGTTGGTACAACGACTACGAGCTTCCTGAGGAATTCGGTGGAGGCGTCGTGACCGTACGGCTCCACGGCAACGACGAGGACACGAAGCGCCGCTTCAACCGGACCGAAAATGTCCGTCCAATCCCGCCGACGGATCCCGACTTCGCCCGGCTCTATCTGCGAAGAAACGACGCCGAATCGATCAACCGAGCACTCGACGACTCGATGTGGCTGGCTCGGGCTCATTCGATCGGTCGCTCGCGGCAACACCTCAACTTGATCGGGTACGCCTTGGTCGTGAACTCCGTAGCCCTCGCGGAGCATCGGCGAAAACGAGAACCCCTGGCCGCGTAGGCCAGCCACATCCCTCTCAAGACTCCGTCCCTGCGTAAGCGCGCTCCGATTCACGTCCGGATCAGCCGACTAGCAGGGATTCGCCCTTTGTCACAACGCAAACACCTATCCTTGCGGGCTGGAGCATCGTTGGAGGGTGATCAGGGAGGTTTTCGACCACCTTTTCGACATGCCCCGGGCCCCTAGCTCATCAGGTAGAGCACCGGACTTTTAATCCGGCGGGCAGGGTTCGAGTCCCTGGGGGCCCACGACGAAAACAGTCAGTCGCTCGTGAAGCGCAGGATGTCCAGGCCGCGTTCGTAGTCGATCGAGTAGACGATCTCGTCGGTGAGCCAGTAGGCGGCCGACGTGGACCCTAGCCATGGCAGGAAGTAACCGGCCTCCGACACCCTCCCCTGATCGCTCACTTCGAGGAAGCGTGTTCCATGATCGTAGAACCCGGCCGCAACGATCCCGCCATCGCGGAAGTCGGGATGCTCTTCGAACCAGTGGGGCGAGCAACCGAGCGGCCCGCTGACCGGGGGACGTCCATCGCCGTACGTCCCATTCTCGATCGTCCACTCATCCAGCACGCGGAAGGTCTTCGACGTCTTCCAATCCGACGCGTCCCAAACAGTGAACGCACCGACTCCGACCTCGCACCGGAACGTCGCGTTCGTCTCGAACGAGCTGAGGATGAACCTGTCCTTGCCGCCGTTCGGCCAGACGACAGAGTGCTCACGCTTCTCGAGGTTCGTGCCCAGCGCCAAAGTCTTCGGGCGCAGTGGATCCTTACGAGCGTCGACGAACATCAGGGGGGCAGAAGCAGCCAACACCTTGCCAGGAGCAACCTCGGTGACATCGTGAATCTTGTCGGCATCGAGCTCCGCGTTCCAGTGCCCGACCTCCTTCGGGTCAGTCGGATCCCTCAGGTCAACCAGCGTTGCACCGCTCGAAGCTCCTTCAGGGCCGACGAAGTCATACGTGCCATACGAATATCTGCAGTTAAGGATGCACGTCGCGGTGTGTGATCCGGCGCCCTGAAGCACAGCGATCTCCTGGGGATTCGACTTGTCTTCGACGTCCCAGATATGGAGCGAGTCCACCGGCACCTGCTCTGCGAACAACATGATCTTGCCGTTGGTAGACACGTTCTCGTTCTCGAATTTGAAACCGAACGGCGTCTGAGAAAGCTGTATCGGCTCTAGTGGATCTGAAACGTCGTAGATCGAAAAGCTCTTCCACGAAGTCACATAGAGGTAGTCACCAACCACCTTGGCGCCGGTCGCCGTTCCGACCTCGAACGGGATGAAGGCCACATGCTCGACGTTGTCTGAGGTCACGCCGTAGGCCCCCGGCCCCGCGGTAACGCTAGGAACGGTACCGATCGAGCCGAGAACACATAAGAGCAGAGCTACCTTCTTCATCGCAGCGATGGCCCTCCCACCAGGCGGCCCACGACAGCCTCGCCGCGTACACCAACCGTTTCGAAGGTTGGGATGCAGCTTTCACCGTCCCAACACGCATCAACGAAAGCGACCCATGGGGTGCCATCGGGCCCGATCGTGACATCGAAGAAATCGCCGAGGCTGTGACACCTGATGTCGCCGCACTCACCCATCGTCAGAGGATCCGACGGAGCGTTCATCGTGCCCGTGTAGAAGACGGGGTTTTCTGCCAGCGCGTCCGCCGTCATCGTGATGTAGCCGTTCCACGACCATTTCTCGCTCTTCTTGCCGGGCGTCTCGGATCCGGCATAGGTGATGGCGATCTTTCCATCCCCACCGACGTCGATCGCCGGCAGGCTCGAGCGTTGGATGTTCGGCGGGCCGATCATCATCGGCTTACCCCACGTCTGGCCACCATCCCGCGACACCGCGAGGTACGGCAGATCATCCCCGGCGACCCACGTGTAATAAAGATTCCCATCGCTATCTGCCGCGATCCCAGCTTCGTGACCCGTTCCACCGTTCTTGGCCACCTGAACCTGATCCCAGGTCAGTCCTTCGTCGTGACTGAACGACAGGAAAGGCTGATCACACCAGACGCGCGGGAGATAGACGGTGCCGTCGTCACCGACGAACCCATGACCCACGGCTCCGTCACACCACGGATTCCCCTGTCCTTCGCGCGGTGGGATAGGAGTGATGTAAGCGGGCTCTCCTGTCGGCAACCAAGTGAGGCCCCCGTCCAGCGACCTGCCACAGGTTGTCGCGGTGGACGTATCCGACAGCATGACCAGATTGATAGCGCAGTAGTAGACGACGTTCTCGTATCCCGAGGGCTGCTCGCCGTCCTTCGGTGCGGGGCCCGAAAAGATGTTCTGGTGATCGAAGTGACCGCAGATCCCAGTGTTCGTCCATGACTTACCCGCGTCGTCGGTGAACGAGATCGGCTGACAAGTCAGCGTTGGCGGGATGTTGTTGGTGAAGACACGACCAGTGTCCTTGTCCAAGTACAGCATGGGGTCGAGGCTGACGGGTTGGACCGGTTGACCGGCGATCCTCGGAGAAACGATCTCCCACGTGTGTCCACTATCGATCGAGCGAACAACATGCGGTTCGAGATCGGCGTTACGAGCTTGATAAAAGATCCGACCTTTGGAATCGACCCCTATCGTTGGCTCCCAACCGTTGATACCGAGTCGGTAGAAGCGACCGTCGGGAGCCTTCGCCGTAACCGCCGGGTCGGTGATCTCAACTCCTCCGGGGTGATGTGCAACCGCGCGGCCCCCAGAGTGCCATTGACCATCCTTGTTCTTCCGTTCTGGAAATCCATCTTCGTTCGCTGCGAACGCGAAGGGATCGAAACCCGACTGATGCAATCCATGCGCGTGCTGGTGTGTCCCTTGCGCGGGATGGACGTGTGCGCTTGGACCGGGAGACGCGATCGCAAGACTCGTGATGAGCATCGACCCGACCACGGCAACGATGAGACTGCTGGCTCTGTTCATGCTTTTACCTCCCAAACCGGAGAACGCCTTTAACGACCGGGAGCTCGATCGACCCCGCGATGCCTTTACCTGTCGTGATCACGATCGATGATTGGAACGGGTCGGGCTCGAGTTCCAGCGACCCACCCGCTATGAAGAGAGCTAGGCGATGACCTTTCGGAACGAACGACGCGAAAGGGCCGCTCGTTTGCAAGACCTGGGTTGGAGAGGCGACCGGGAAGTCCTGGTGTCGACCATGGGTCTTCCAGTGGCGCAGGTCCATCTGCATCCGACCGACCGCGCTTTCGTACTCGTCGACATAGAGCATCGAGAGAGGATCGGTAGCGTCTGGTTCACACGGAAGCTCGGAAGGAACGTGACGCAACACCACCACGAGATTGCCTCCCGGCAGGGTGCTCGTCACCGTCAGGTCGATCTCGAAGTAGCCGGCCATCACGACGTCCTCCTCGAGCGGAGGCGAGACGTAGAAAGCTTGGTGTCCTCCGCAGCTCAAACCGGGCTCGACCCCGGGGACCGTCTCGAATGCTTGCTGCGTGGACTCCACCGACCCAGCGTCGGATGTCAGTGATGTTCCTGTGATGTAGAGCTTCTCGGAAGTGGCATCCGGGGGCCATGAGTCCGCCACGTGCCACTCGCCCGCGGTGTCCTCGAACTCGACGAGACCTTTAACGGGCCGGGTTTGGGAGTCGCGAAGGTGGTGGTCGAACCACACGATCGTCCTCTTGTACCAACCCTCTGTTCCCGAAGTAGGCGTCTCGTGGTTCCACTGTCCGAGGATCATGTTCGTACGACTCGGGTCCAACAGATCCCATTCACCGTCGTAGGACTGCCAATGGCCCTCGCCCCAATAGTTGAGTCCGTTGGAGCGCCAGACCGCGACGTCCGTGTCCTCGATCAACGGGCGGAGGTTGCGCTCCTTCCAGTACTCGGTGCGATCACCCGTGGCTACTAGGTCTGAAGTGCCCGCGACGTGCGCGGCCCATACGTCCGCACAAACGTGTTCGCTGTTGTTCTCGTTCGAAGCCCATCCAGTTCCGATGCTCCACACGGGAGCAAGGAAGGGGCCGTAGTGGATCGGAGCACCGATACGCGTGAGTAACTCGTAAGGATCACTGATGCCGCTGGTGGGGATAACCGCTTTGAGAGAGGGAGGATCCGCAGCGACAGCCATGTATTGCGACCATGCCGAGTAAGAGTGACCGATCATGCCCACGTTGCCGTTGCTCCAAGCCTGATCGCCAAGGGTCTCGACCACGAAGTAGGCATCGCGCTGATCGATCTTGTTACCGAACTGCAGGCAACCGTCGCTCAAACCGGACCCGCGCATGTTGATCTGAGCGATCGCGAATCCTGCCTCGAGGTAAGCCTCCTCCGCGGCGGAGGTCGTTCCGAGTGACGTGTCGCCACCAAGTTGAGTGTTGAAGTAGGGAGAAAGTTCGAGGATCGTTGCGAAGGGTCCCTTGCTCGTTGGGAAAGTGACGTGTCCGCGCAGGACGGTGCCGTCTTCTGCACTGATCTCGAACGGCTTGGTCTCGGGTTCAGCGACACGTACCAGACCGGAGATCGCCGGCTGCGAAACGACGAGCACGACGATCGACGCGCTCACCAGGGTCAAGATCCACCGCATCCGCATCCGCACCCACTCCCTTTGCGCTCTGCCCGTTGCCCCACTCGATCGCCGCAAGACGGCCGGGGCCCACCACCCGATAGATTGGATTTCCTCACAAAACGCTCGTAACCCTTTGTGGAAACCACGATTCCACGGGTACTCTCTCTCCGAAATGACGGTTAACACGCTCGAACGCGTTGTCGAGACCCTCGGACCAGGCGTCCTGACGGTCTTAGGAGCGCCGCGGGGCTTAGACATCGAGGTTCACGACGTGGTGATCCACGATCCGACCGACAGGTTCGACGTGGCCGGCGGCGATCTCGTACTAGGCGTCGGCCTTGCTCCCGAACTCAAGACGATCGAGCTGATCGCGGAGCTGGCTTCCCTGGGAGCGGCGGGACTCGTGGTCAAGGCGCCTGCCGACGGCGACTCGGCGATGGTTGAGTCAGCTGAGAAGCAGGGACTCACCTTGTTGTCGGTGCCTCACGGCGCTTCCTGGGCCCAGATCGTTCAACTCATTCAGTCGGTTCTCACGCACGGAGCAGCTGCGATGGACGATCTTCACGGGCTGGCCGCGTCCGACCTCTTCTCCCTTGCCGACGCGATCTCCGAACTGATCGATGCTCCGGTAACCATCGAGGACAGGCTGTCTCGGGTGCTCGCGTACTCCGGTCGGCAGGATGAAGCCGACGCCGGGAGAGCCGAAACGATCATCGGACGCCGGGTTCCCGACCGCTACCTACATGAGCTGGAAAAACGAGGGGTCTTCAAGCGGCTGAGTGAAGAGCGTTCATGCGTCTACGTCGATCGGATCGCCGAAGGCCAGCTCCCTCGACTTGCGGTCAGCGTTAGGGCAGGCGAAGAGATCCTCGGATCTATCTGGGCTGCGGTTCCTTCAAGACCTTCAGCAGAGGTGGAAAGAGCCTTCGCGGACACCGCCAAAGTGGCGGCCTTACACCTGCTCAGACATCGAGCAGGTGCAGATGTGGAACGGACGGTCCAGGCCGACCTCCTTGCGAACATCCTTCAGGGAACTGGCGGGGCGCGGGAAGCAGCTCTGCGGCTGGGCGTTGCCAAGTCCTCGTACCGCGTCCTCGCTGTGTGGCTGGTTTCTGAAGATGAGGCAGCGGCTTCCCGCGCCCGCACCCAGTTGCGAGACGTCCTCGCAGTACAGATGGCGACATTCCGAGTGAGGGGGGCGGCCGCGCTGCTCGGCGGGATCGTCTACGGGCTGATCGCAACCGATGACGACCCAGAGCGGTCGCGCGAGGTTGCCCTTCGAATCGCGGAGGATCTCTCCGGACGGCCCGCTCAGCTTCGCGGCCCGTCGATAGGTATAGGAGGACATGCTTCGGGTCTCAAGGACATCCCCCGTTCGAAACTGGAGGCTGAAGAAACACTTCGCGTCCTACGAGCGGACCGAGACGGTCGGGTCGCGACCATCGACGAGGTTCGACTCCCAGCATTGCTGGCGAGGTTCTCCGAGCTGGCCGCTCCCGAACTCGAGATCTACGAACACAAACTCAATCCCTTGATCGAGTCCGACCGGGGGGGTCAGACCGCTTACATCGAATCTCTGAAGACTTTCCTCGAGGAGTTCGGCGACTACACCGCTGCCGCTGCCCGGCTTCATATCCACCCGAACACCCTTCGGTACCGGCTACAAAGAGCTCAGGATCTCTCGGGGGTTCGGGTCAACGACCCCGACGACCGCCTAGCCCTGCTGCTGCTCCTCCGGTTGCTCCCTTCAGCCTGAACCTTCCGTGTAATCCACCAACAACCCAGTAGGACTTCTCCGATACGGCGAAAGGGCTACCCCCTCCTCCGCCCGAACCAAGAAGCAAGGGAATCGGCCGGATAAACCTCGGGGCAAGGAGTCGCACGTGGTGAGAGCTCGCGCCACCTCGGCAGTTACAGCTTTCATTCTGCTTTTGGGCCTCGTTTCGACCCGCACACCAGCTGAAGCGCAATCGGCGATGTCGTGCAGTGGCGCGGCCGGCAGCTCGCAAGTCTCCAGCGCCGGTCCTTTCGAGATCGGCGAGACCGGGATTGTCGAGCTCGAGAGCGATGTCGATGGCAGCGCTATCCAGATCGGTTTCGTTCGTCCTGACGCTCCGGCTGGCTATCGGTCGCCGGTCATTGTCCACGCAAGCTCCTACTTCGCCACCGATCTGCGCGATGTCGAAGTCACGGACTGCAACCCGTTCCTGGTGCAGAACTTCGTACAGCACGGATACACCGTCGCCTTCGTGCCCACCCGAGGTGCGGGAGGAACGGACTCGTGTGCCGACCTGATGGGTCCTAAGGAGAGAGCCGATCTCGATCAAGCCGTGACGTGGCTCGGCACTCAGTCGTGGAGTAATGGCAACGTCGGGATGACCGGCGTTTCCTACGACGGGTCGACCCCCTGGGAGGTCGCATCCTCAGGGAACCCGCATCTGAAGACGATCGTTCCCGTTAGCGGGGTCCACAACCTCTTCGATCTCATCTACGAACGAGGACGCAACGATTGGAGATGGTGGTTCTTCGTCACTGGCTACTACCACTACTACGGATTGGTAATGACGAATCCGGCCGGTGGCAGGGATGCCGATCGCTGGGCGGGCTCGGCGGCCTTCTGCGACACAACGGACGAGGGCTTGCAGGCGACGGTGCAGAGTTACATCACCGGGGACTATGACGAGCTCGGCTATTGGTCGGAGCGCAACATGAACCCCCTCATCCTCAAGAAGTACCGCGGGTCAGTGATGCTCGTACAGGGGATGCAGGATTGGAACGTCGACCCCGCCCACCAATATCCGTTCATCAACCAGCTCGAGAAGAAGGGCGTCTACGTCAAGCACCTGTTGGGTCAATGGGATCACGCGTTCCCCGATAGCCCTCACGTCGGGCCGCGCGGAGACTACGCCGACATCTTGCTCGGATGGTGGGATCGCTGGCTCAAAGAAGACAAGACTGCAGACACTGGTCCTCGCGTCGAGGTGCAGGACTCGGCTCTCGAGTGGAGACGCGAAACCGCATGGCCCCCGAGCGACGCGCGCACGACGAACCTCTATCTCTCCGCCGATGCAACCTTGTCCCCGAGTCCCCAGAAGGGCGAAGCCACAGCGCTGCTAGGTCCGGGAACCCGCAACCGCTACTTCTTCGTCAGTGGCAACGAAACCGTCTACAACGACACGCCTTTGGATCACAACTGTGTCGATTGCGCGACCTTCGCGATGGACGTTAAGGACGACCTCCGACTCGTTGGCCTTCCCGAGCTAGAGCTTCGGGTCACCCCAACAGGGCCGAGTGGGTTCGTCTCGGCTTATCTGGTCCGTGTAGACAGTGCGGGCGCCTGGCAGCTGCTGGGATGGGGAGCCAACGATCTCAGGTTCCCCGACGGATCCGGGCGGCCGACGGAGGTCACAGCCGGAGAAGAGATCACCCTGACCTTTCCATTGCAACCTCTCGACGCAGTGGTTCACGAGGGCGAACAACTCCTCCTGATACTCGACCAGGGACATGCGGACCACATGCCTACGGTGCCCTTCTTCCCTGTTGAGCTTCGCTACGGACAAGCACTTGGTTCTTTCAGGTTCCAGACGACTATCCCAGCTGCGAGTGATTTCTTCACCCCGCCGGGACTTCCCGGCTAGGAGATCGGTGTGACGCTTTCTAGAGCAGGCGCCCTGGTGGCGATGATCGCCATGGTTCTCGGACTAACAGTGCCTTCGAGCACGGCCACTCCCGTGGCAACGACGGAAGAAGAACGCGACCTCTACGGTCGCGTGTTCCTCGAGCCCACGACGTCGGTCGATTTCATCCAGTGGCAAGACGAATTCATCCCCGGTATGGAGCTGCTCGAAAAGCTCTATCCGGACTACGTGGACTTCACCTCGATCGACAAGGAGCTGCGCGACGACCGAGCGGTGTCACACGGCCTCGACGGACAGCCCGCCTGGCATCCGGACGATTCCGGGGACGGACTCCCGTTCCATCTGACGATCGTTACCGACGAAAGCGTGCCGGATAGAGGCAAGGAGTACGTCTTTCTGACCAACGCGCACGCGGCTGAGCCATGCGGCAGAGAAGGCGACATCCGTTACCTCGAAGATCTCTTGATCTGGCGCTCGACCGACCCCGATCACGAGCTAAACGCCGCGACCGGCCTCAGCGGGAAAGAAAAGAAGGTCACGGTCGAAGAGCTGTTAGCGAGAACCAAGATCTTCTTCGTCGACACGGTGCCCGATCCCTGGTCTGCAGGCGACCGAACGAACGGGGGGAATGCGAACTACTCGAACGGGAACTATGCCGGCTTCAATACGAACCGGGTTGCGTTCCATGACGGTTGGGTGTTCCCGGACGAGCCCAGTCTCTTCAGCAACGGGTACACGACGTTGACCCAACCCGAAGCCGCCATCGTGAAGTACTTCGAACGCGTACGCCGGGTCGAGCTGAAAGGACGACCGTTCGCCGCGGCTGCGGACATGCACGGTCCCCTGCCGGTCGGCGCCGTCCTGCTACACGAACAGAACAACTCGCCCAAACGCCTGGTGCGCATCCACGACTTCGCCGAACGCATCGAGCAGAAGATGGAGGAAGCGGCCGCGGAGTACGTGACTCCGGAAGGCGTAGCCATCTACGAGCAGGTGATGGATGCTGCCGGCGACCAACGCGACGTGGTCTTGCGCACATACACGAAGTACGTGGGCCCAGTTTCGGAGAAGGCCGCATACATCACCCTCGAATGGGCGGAGTACGCCACCATCTGGGATCACCTCGACTACACGGTCTCGGGCACGTGGGGTGGTTGGGCTGCCGCCGACGCGGGGTTGGGTGCAGACAGCATCTCCTACGAGGTGAACTGCGCCTCTTACGCGCCCTACGACGGACGCAGCCAGCAGGTCTTCGTAGACAACATGCGAGCGATCATCGAGACCACCGTCGTTCACGCCGCGACGATGAACGCCGGACTTGAACGGCGCGACCTCGGTGGACGGATCGGGTTCTACGAGAATGGAGAACGGGTCACTGATCGCGATGGGAATCCATCACCTCCGCCGAGAGGCCCCCGCAATCCCGTCTACGGTCACGTGGCTCAGAGGCCATACGACGTTGCCAACACGGATTACTTCCGTGACCTTCGGCAGCTGGTGTCCTCCCCAATCGAAGAGGTCCGTCCGAACGAACTTGGCTCGGCCCTGAATGAGCTGGACTCCTTCGTTGTGGCCGACACCACGATCGATACAACCGGCGAGCTGCGCGACTACATCAGATCGGGTGGCACCTTGGTTCTCACCGATGCGGCACTGCAGGAGCTCCCGGATCTGATCGGGGTCGATGGCAAGAGCATCGTCAAGGACTACGCCTACGTCGGGTACTCGGACCTCGACCGGAACCACCCATGGACGGAAGGTCTCTACGACCGAGCCCGGCAGACATACGACCCGGTGGGTTTGGGCTACCCACTGCTGATGGAGCGTGACCAGTACTGGCCTTGCGATCCCCGCGGCGACTGTGACCCGTCGCCCACGAAGAACTCGGCCCCGATATGGAGCATCGATCGAACCATCTGGGAAGACGCCGGCGGCATCACGATCGGCACGGTCGATCCACCCCAGGATCGCAAGGGTGGCGCCGAGGGAACGAACACGACCAAGACATCGATCGGCGTTCTAGAGCAGGGCGACGGACGCATCATCATCTTCGGAGCGCTCCTTCCGCAGCCGAGCGAAAACTACGAGCACTGGTTTGGACTCAATCCCTACACGATCACGATCGCGGGCCAAGAGCTTCTGTTGAAGGCTCTGCAGGACGGAGGAAAGCGATGAAGCGATCGAAGGTCGCCCTTTCGGTCGCTGGGGCAGTCCTGGCATTGGTGCCCGGGCCCTCCAACGGAAGCGACGTCATCTCGCAGTCGAAGGACTTCCAGCACATCGCGAACGTCCCGATCGGTGGGATCGCGGTCAGCGCCCAGGCCGTGGGTGACACATACTTCATCTCGGGCTGGCAGAGCGGCCTCTACTCCTACGACATCAAGGACCCCACGGATCCGGTGTTGCTCGACCACATGACCGTGGATGAGATCCAGATCACGCACAACGAGAACGAGGACCTCGCCACTAACGGCAAGATCCTGCTCCTCTCCCAGGTCAACCGAGTCGACGCTTTGAACCGGCTGATGGTTATCGACGTGCGTGACCCCTCCGACATGAAGCTCCTCTCGACCCTGGACGGAGCGGGCGGTCACACGCTGGAATGTCTCTACGACTGCAAGTGGGCCTACGCATCGAGCAGCGGCTCATCAAGCGCGGGGCTGATCATCGACTTGCGGAATCCCGAGGAGCCGAAGCTTCTCGACAAGCCGTGGAGCGAAGCAGTGGGCGGGATCTCGGCCCACGACGTCACCGAAGTGCGACCCGGTCTGGTCCTGACGTCGACCACACCGATGTTCGTGCTCGACACGAAGGACCCGGCGCACCCACGGGCTCTCTTCAGCACCGATCCCGAAGGCCCCCACACCGGGCACAACAACATCTGGCCCAGAGCTGGGAAGGACCGGTTCATGATCTCGGCTTCGGAGACCTCAGCCAACGGGCGCTGCGAGCTGTACGGCGACGACGACGGCAGGACCCTCCAGGTGTGGAGCGCTGCCGGATGGCGCACATCCGGCTTCAAGCGGGTGGGAACGTTCACGCTGTCGAGCGGCACCAGCAATGACGGCAAGCCGGTCCTCGACGCGCTCGGTGTGCAAGGTTGCTCCGCTCACTGGGCGCACGAGAGCCCGCGTTTCCGCAACGGTGGCCTGGTTGCCATGGCGGCGTGGTCGCACGGGGTGCGGCTCCTCAAGGTTTCGAAGAAAGGTGACATCGAAGAGGTTGCCTGGTTCCTAAAGGACGTTCAGGGGGCGGTGGACGTCGAGTGGATCACCGATCGGATCATGTACGTGGTGGAAGTCGGTGGTGGACAGGGCAGCTTCGACGTCATCGAATACACCGGCGAGTTATGAGCAAGCGCGCCGTCGTCATTGGGGCGGGCGTGATCGGTCTCGCTTGTGCCTACTCGCTACAACGGCGCGACTACGAAGTCACGATCGTTGATGCTCAGTCGCCTGGAGCGGGTGCCTCCGAAGGCAACGCCGGCTGGATCACGCCCTCCTTGTCCATGCCCGTTCCATCACCCGGCGTCCTGGGCCAGTCTCTGAGATGGATAGCGCGCTCCGATAGTCCGCTCTACGTCAAGCCAACACTCAACCCTCGGCGCGTCGCTTGGTTGGTAAGGCTGCTTCGAAATTGCAACACGAAAGCGTACGAACGAGGGCTAGAGGCGACTTTGGACCTCAATGCGAAGACATTTGAGCTCTTCGACGAGCTCGAGGCCGAAGGAGTCGAGTTCGAGGTACACCGGGCGGGGTTGCTGTTTTGCTTCCTCGATCATCACAATCTCGATCACGTCCTCGACGATCTCGGCAGCACCAGACGGTTGGGCTACTCACCTCGTTCTCTGGATGCATCCGCGATGCGAGCGATCGAACCTCGACTGGCACCAGATGTCCGCTGCGGCATCTATCTCGAACAAGAACGTCAGGTACGGCCGGAGTCACTCGTTACCGGGTATGTCAAGCGACTACTCGACGGTGGCACAGACATCCGCGTCGCTAGCCCGATCAGTGGGTTCCAGCGTTCGGGTGATCGGGTGGTCGGCGTTCAAAACGGTGAAAGTGTGATCGAGGGCGACGAGTTCATAATCGCCGCCGGTGCTCACTCGGGGAAACTGGCCAGGAGTCTGGGACGGCGCGTACCTATCGACGCGGGAAAGGGTTACAGCCTCCACTTCGAGCCTCCCCCCATTGAGCTCAGCACCGCGCTGTATCTCTACGAAGCTCGGGTTGGGGCGACGCCACTGGACGGAGCCATCCGTTTCGCCGGCACGATGGAATTCTCGGGCATCAACACCAAGATGAACGAACGCAGGGTGCGGTCGATCGAAGCCGCGGCGCGGCGCTACACCTCCGAATGGACGGATTCAGCGACGGGTAGGCCGTGGGTCGGGATGCGCCCGATGATGCCGGACGGTCTTCCTGCGATCGGCAGGATCGCGAAGAACGTAACGATCGCGAGCGGCCACTCGATGCTAGGAGTAACGCTCGCGCCCGTTACCGGCGAGAAGGTTGCAGAACTGCTCACCGGTCGCCAGCCGGGGGGCCTGGAGTCCTTCGATCCTCTGCGGTTCGACCGATCGGCGCGCGTCAAGCTCGCCTAGCTAGCAGCCCGGCACTCGGTGCCGAAGATCAGCCTTCGGCTTGGGGGCAGTTCTCTTCGCCCCACTCGGACATGCGCGCACCGGCTGCTTGGTATTCCTCACTGGAGAGCACCGTTTCGTCGCCGCTCTCTAATGCCTCGAGCAGTCCGTTAACGACGACGGCGACGTCTTCTTTAACCTCGTCGGGGGCCGAATCGCGGAACTCTTCGAGAGCTTCTCTCTCTTCTTCGGGGGACATCTCTACGGCGGCGTTCGCGCTGGCCTCGGCCGCAAGTTCGCAGAAGGAGGCAACATCGTTTCCAGAAGTTTCCTCATTCTCGGGATCGTCCCCGCCACACGATGCGGATACCGCTATCAGAGCGAGCATCGCGGTCCACAGCAACAGCCTCTTCATGATGCCTCCCATGCCACATCGACGACCCCACTACCGAGGTTGTTCCCGTAGGCGGAAGCATCTCACGACCAAGCAGGGCGAGCGCTAGCCAAAAACAACAAGAAAAGAGGGTTGCTTCGCTCGGCGGTGGGAAGGAAGCAGGCAGGGCAGGGCAAAGCAAGGAAAGGAGCGGCGATGCGCATGAAACGCGTTCTCATCATGTCCGCGGCACTGTTGTTGATCCTCCCCGCGGGTTTCGTAAGGGCCGGAACGGAGGAGGCTGGCTCTTATCTCCCCGACGGGTACCGCGCGATCGAACTGAAAGCGGATGTACCCGCTTGGTACACAGACGCGCTGCACAAGAAGGTCGTCGCGGCAGGCAAACGCGGTGAGAGCGTTCCTCTTCCCGACGGCGTTCAGTACAACACCAGCCTGGCGTTCACCGGGATCAGGCCCGGTTCGTGGATCCTCTTTCCCGCCGGTTGCACGACGAACTTCGTGTTCGGTGGAGGGACGACGATCGGAACCGCAGGTCACTGCGCAAACGTTGGCGAAGAAGTAACGATCGTCGCGGCCCCCGGAGTGCTTATGGCCATCGGAACGGTGTCTCTAAGTGCCAACAACGGGATCGGCGACGACTTCGCATTGATCAACATCTACCCAGCGATGCAGCAGTACGTGAATCCATCCATGTCCTACTTCGGAGGGCCGACCGGAGCCGGTGCTCCAGCATTCGGTGACGCGCTCGTCCACTCTGGACACGGACTCGTGATCGGAACCGGTGGAACACCTCGAGTAGGTGTCGTTACGTATACGGGGCCAGGAGATGGTGGTGACGCCTTCGGTTGGGACGGAGCTGCTTCACCCGGAGACTCTGGTTCTGCAGTGCGCAACGCGTTGGGGGCTGCCGCCGGCAACCTCACACACTTAGTGGTGGGAACCGACTACCTCCCGGCATTCATCGCGGGAACGACGATCGCGCGGATGCAGAGCTACGCCGGGCCGGTAGCTACGGCGCCTCTCATTCCGGATCCGCTCTGGTGATCTAAAGAGAACTCAAGCAGTACGAGAAAGGGGCCGCCAACCGGCCCCTTTCTTCGCGCTTGCCTTCTAACTTCGCTTAGAGACACAGCCATCTGTCCCCCTTAGCGTGACTGGGCATGCACCGCGGGCTACCTGAAGGGGACCATCCTTGCGTCATCGCGCCGTTTTCGTATCTTTGATCGCGCTGCTCCTCGCTTTAACCATCCCGGCTGGGGCCGTTGACCTCATACCGAGGAACACCCCGAAAGATGTCGGGGCCAAGTCGCAAGACAAGCACCACAAGAAGGGCCGCGACCACAAGAGACATCCGAACCAGCCAGTCAAACCAGGCCCGACCGAGCATGCAGGACTCGCGGCGTACAGGGGTCTGGGGACGTGGATCGACATGTACGACCACGGGCCTTGGTCCCATCCGGAAAGAACGGTGCGTGGGATGGCGAGGCGCGGGGTCAAGACCCTTTACCTCCAGAGCTCGAACTACCACAAGAAGACCGAGCTCTACCATCCAACGCTCATCGGTCGCTTCCTCGACGCCGCCGAACGACAGAAGGTCAAGGTCGTTGGTTGGTACGTCCCCGGTTTTAAGAACATGCCGCGCGACCGCAAGCGCATCCGCGCGGCCCTCGATTACGTCAGCCCGAACAAGAACACCTGGGATGCATTCGCGATGGACATCGAGGCCACGAAGATGGGCCGGCTTCGGAAGCGCAACGAACGCATGCTCAATTTGTCCATCTGGCTGCGCGATCGCCTTGGGAAGGACTACCCCCTCGGGGGCATCGTCCCCGACGTTCAGTCACTCTTCTGGCCTGGATTCCCTTACGACCAGGTCGCCCGGCATTACGACGTCCTAATGCCGATGGGGTACTTCACCTATCGAGTGAATGGTGCCAAAGCCGTCTATCGCTACACGGTTGCAAACGTTAAGGGGCTACGGAGACGAGCGAGTGATCGAAACGTCCCGATCCATCCGATCGGAGGCGTTGGCGGAGATAGCAGCCGACGCGAGGTCAGATCGTATGTGCGTGCGCTCAACAACCACGATGTGGTTGGAGGTTCCTACTACGACTACCCGATCACCGACGAGCACGAATGGAAGGCGCTCGAACGCCTTCGCGGCTAGCAAGAAAGCTCAGTCGTAAGGCGACATCAGGGACTCGGTCACCGAGCCATCCGATTCGAAGATCAAGAACCGATCGAACAACTTCATGAACCACCTGTCATGGGTGACCGCAACTACAGTGCCCTTGAAGTTGATGATCCCTTCCTCGAGTGCTTCGGCGGAGTCGATGTCGAGATTGTCGGTTGGTTCGTCGAGCAACAGCATCGTCGGCTTGTCCACCTCGATCATCAGTAGCTGAAACCGCGCTTGTTGTCCGCCCGATAGGAGTGGGAAAGGTGTTTGAGCCGACTTGCCGAGTTCGTAGCGCTTGAGCGCCGACATCGAACGCGACAACTCGATCCCTCTTTTAGTTAGGACATCGACGATCGATCGGTCGACGAGATCGGGTCGTTCATGCAACTGCGAGAAGAGGGCCGGAACGACGCGCGCTCCCAGCCTGAAGTCACCGCCGTGCAGGATTTCCTGCCCACCCAAGAGCTTCAACAGATGGCTCTTTCCTGTCCCGTTTGGCCCGAGAACGGCGACTCTCTCTCCGTACCAGATCTCACAATCGAACGGCTCGACGAGGCCTGGGAGCGACAGCCCCTCGATCCGAAGTGCGATCTTGCCGGTTCGATCGCCGCCGAGCTTCATGCGGATGTCTTGTTCTTCCGGTCTCTCGCGGTGGGGCATCCGTAACTTCGAAACGCTCGATCCTCTTCTCTGTAGATCGTGCCTTGGTTGCGAACTTCTCGTTGTATGAAGCTTTGCGTTTGAACTCCTTCATCAACGCCACGAGGCGGTCGTGCTCCTGCTTGTAGCGTTTGCGCTCCTCCTCGATCTTCACCACGCGTGATCCGCGCGCTTGTAGGTAACTCTCGAAACCTTCGGGATGCGTCCAAGTCCCGTTGCCCTCGACGGTGACGATCCGTTGTGCAGTCGCTGCGAGCAGCGCTCGATCGTGGCTGACATAGAGGATCGTCTTGGGTGACGCATTGATCGTCGCCTCCAACCATTCCTTGCCCGGCACGTCCAAGAAGTTGTCCGGCTCGTCCAAGAGCAGGATCTCGGCATCAGACCGGAACAGGGCCTCAAGAGCCAGCCTCTTCTGCTCGCCGCCCGACAGCGTGTTGAGCAAACGTTCTCCTACGGCGTCGATCGACTGGCCGAGGGCGAAGGAGCAGCAGGTATCCCAGAGCACTTCGAAGTCGTAGCCACCTACCTCGCCCCAGAGAGACAGCGCATCCGCATAACGCATCTGTGCCTTGTTGCCATGCGGTTTGCTCACTATCGCTTCGGCTGCCGCCAACTCCGACGCAGCAGCGCGCACGGTGGGTGGCGAGAGGCTCAGTAGGAACTGACGGACGGTTGTGGATTCCTCGAAGCTGCCCACGAACTGCCGCATCGCGGCCACCGTGCCGTCGATCCGCAGGAACCCAGAAGTCGGCTTCTCTTCCCCGACGATCAGTCGGAGCAACGTTGTCTTTCCCGTTCCGTTCGCGCCGACCATGGCGACGTGCTTGGAATCCCCGACGCGGAACGACGCCCCCTCGAAAAGGGTGCGGCCTCCGGGGAGGGCGTACGAAACGTCTTGCAGCTCGATCAATGCCATGCGGCACCCAGTATGGAGACTCCGCCCGGCCACCCCGCCTCGCTTGCCGCGATTACGTACCTCTGAACTGGCATGAGACCTAGAGCGCGTCCCACGGTCGGTTCCCAACAGAGCACCTTCGATGGATTCCAGGGTTTCCCAGTTACTGCAACGATGGCCTTGTTCCAGAAAAAGGAAGGAATGAGGATGCAGCAGTTCTTGCCCGCCGCGCGAGGTACCGCCTACGGCTTCGAGATCCGATCGAAGCTTGCGTTCCGTCACCTGCGCAACGGTGAGGGGATCCCTCTTGAGGTCGAATCGGAGGACATCTCCGAGCGACCCGGACGGGCAGACAAACTCCTCATCGAATGGAAGCCACCGGAGAACAACTTCTCGGCGCGCCTCTACGACAACGGCAAGCGCTATCTGATGTTCATCGCAGGAACCGGATGGTTCCACATCAACCCGACCGAAGGACGGATCATCGTGCCGGCCGGGAAAGACTTCCCCAAGATCGAAGACAAGATGTGGGGTATCCCCGCGCTACTTTGTTTCACCGCTCGTGGTGATCACGCGTTACACGCTGACGCTGTAGAGAGCAACGGTGGCGCGATCTTGATCGCCGGCCCCCAACGTCTCGGGCGGTCCGCCATCACTGCAGGTTTCGCAGCTGCTGGACATCGCGTACTAAGTCAAGATCTTGCCTGTCTCAGATTGACCGGGAACAACGTCGGCGCAGTCCCAGGACCGTCGATGTTGCGCGTGCCGAAGAGTCAGGCTCAATCTCTCGACATGAGCGCCGGCAACGGCACTTGGGTCGAGAACGGTGGACAGGCCGACCTCGATGCAACGCGTCGGGGAACCTGCAAGCCGGTACCTGTGCGCTCGGTCGTCATCCTGCGCGACGGTCCGGAGCAGATCGAGTCGATGACACCTGCGGAAGCGATCTCCGATCTGTGGTCGATGAGCTTCAGGCTACCGACAGAAGACGACCGCGGCCGATGCTTCCAAGGAGTCGCCGATCTTGCCAGCAGCGTTCCGGTCTGGAATCTGTATCGGAACCAAGACAGCTCCGAACTGATCTCGGTTGTAGAGCGGATCGCCTCGATATCGCTCGAATACGCCTAAAGGAGAGACCGATTCAGCGTTGGGATGATGCGATGAGAGCTGGATGTTCGGACTTCTGGTCGAGCAAGCGCAAGGTTCCTTCACGCGCTGTTTCGGTCAGAGCCTGGCGATCAAAGCTGCGCATGGCGTTGGACCCGAGTTCACGCAACTCGGATATCGAGGGACGGATCACGAGAACCTCGACGCCCAACGATCTCGCCTGATCGACCTCTCTCTTCAGACTTCTCACGAAGATCTGTCGAGTGATCATCGGCGCCCACAGTTTTGGGTCGAAAGTGACCGCCCCCTCGCCCCGGTAGCCCAGTGGGGCGATGCAGATGATGCGTTCACAGCCTGCGTGAACAGCTAGGTCTAGCGAAGTCGCGCTGTAGGCACCACCATCGACGTAGCTCTTCCCCCCGATCCTGACTGCCGGGAAGACCCCGGGGATCGCCGTCGATGCGAGCACGGCTTCTGGAAGCGTCGCCTTCGGAGCCTTTGGATGACCGAACACCACTCGGTCTCCACTGTAGATCTCGACAGTGCTGATCATCAGGTTGTCCCGCGGCCACTCCGCCGGCAGCTCCTCAAGCAGGCGCTCGCGGGTTCGCTCCGTCGAATACATCCCCGAAGGAAAGGCCCGTCTGAGTTTCACGAAGGGAGGCTTCCCGCGCGTCAGGCGATGAAGATGTCCGCGCGATGACGCCAGCGCGAAAGCGGAGCCGACATAGCGCCGCACCCGTTCGGTGCGGGATCCCCACATCGGCTCGAAGATCTGGCGGATCTGTTCTTCCATGTCTTCCGGGTCCTTATGCGAGTTCTCGTGGCGTCGATGCGCATACTCATAGAAATCGGTTTGTTTCCACCCCGACGCGAGGTAAGCGCCGATCACGGAGCCTGCACTCGTCCCAACGATCACGTCGGCGCCGGAAACGTCCACACCGAACTCGTCCAGGGCCTTGAGCGCGCCCGCGTGATAAGCCATCCCGACAAGGCCACCGCCCCCGAGAACCAACCCGACCCGTCCGTTATCCGTCATCATCTGCATGGTAAGGGTGCCCACTCTGGCGCCGTGTACCCTTCGGAATCGAAAGGCCCCATCGTCTAGCCAGGTCCAGGACGCCGCCCTTTCAAGGCGGTAGCACGGGTTCGAATCCCGTTGGGGCCACCACATACGCCAGTGTCACAGCCCTGCTTACGGGCTCCCCGCTTCGCTCATCGCTGCGGCCTTCGGCCTGGCTCCAGTCGCCCTCCAGCAGGACTTTGACACTGGCTACTGACTGGTGGCTCCTACGCGATTCTCAAGCGTGGTCATCGCTGCGGCCGCCCCCGGGGGGCCTGGCTCCAGTCGCCTGCGACAGATGCCGTCGCTGCTGCGAGGCGTGGGGCCCCGGGGATCCTCAAGCGTGGGGCGGGATTCTGGGTTTTTTTTCCTGGGCGTACTTACGTACTTGGGTTGATTCCTACAAAAAACGTACTCAAGTGAAGCAAGCGATAGGCCGTTGCCCTAAGTGGACGACTTAGTCAATGGGAGCGATGTGGAAACGACGATCAGCAGGGGTGCTAGATCCATCCTCATAGGCCTACTTCCGCGCGGGTCGACCCTGCATCCCGATGCCCTGCTCAGGCGACACCGAGCCATCTTGTTGCTGCTGTGGGCTCATGTACCTCTGTTGTTCGGTGTGGCTCTGTACACGGGTAACTCCGTCTACCACTCCGCGCTAGAAGCTTCGATCGTCGCGGTGCTCGCAGTGGGAGCTAGCTTCAGTGACAACTGGAAGGTAAGCGCCGCGCTCGCCACCCTTGGGCTCATCTCTTCCTCTGCCATCCTGGTTCATCTTTCGGGTGGGCTTATCGAGATGCACTTCCACTTCTTCGTCATGGTCGCCGTGGTAACTCTCTACCAGTCCTGGTTGCCTTTCCTTCTGGCGATCGGTTTCGTTCTGATCCACCATGGTGCCGTGGGAGCCCTCGATCCGGCTGCGGTCTACAACCACCCCGAAGCCATCGATGCCCCATGGAAATGGGCGGTCGTTCACGCGCTGTTCCTTTCGGGGGCGGCCGCGGCGGGTCTGACCGCGTGGAAACTCAACGAGCTGGTTCTCGATCGAGAGCGCACCGTGAGGGTCAACCTCGAAGAAGCCAACGCCGACCTTGCTCACGCGCAGCAGATCGCCCACGTCGGGAACTGGGACCGCGACGTTTCCGGATCGAAGGTTTTCTGGTCTGAGGAGTTCTACAGGATCCTCGGTCTCGACCCTGAAACGACGGTTGCCAGCTATGACGCCTTCATAGAGATGCTCGTGCCCGAGGATCGCCAGCTCGTGTTGGCCATCGGCCAGACGGCAAAGGAAACGGGCAACAACTTCACTTACGAAGCGCGGGTGAAGCGTCCCGACGGATCGATCCGTTGGATCCACTCGATCGGAGCACCGGTCAAAGGTTCGAACGGAAAGGTACGAAGCATCACGGGAACCGTGCAGGACATCACCGAGCGCAAGGCACTCGAAGAAAAGATCGAGCACCAGGCCTTCCATGATTCCTTGACCGGCTTGGCGAACAGGTCGCTGTTCCTCGATCGAGTGGACCACGCCATGCAGCGTCAGCAACGGCAGCGATTCCCTCTGGCCGTTCTCTTCCTGGACCTCGATGACTTCAAGACGATCAACGACAGCAAGGGCCACGGAGCCGGTGACGAGCTACTGATCGCCGTAGCCGGCAAGGTCGACGACCTACTGCGCTCGGCCGACACGTTCGCTCGGTTCGGCGGAGACGAGTTCGCCATCCTTCTTGAGGACATCACCCTCCAGGAGGCGATGGAAGTGGCGGATCGCCTGGTCGCACTCTTCGACACACCGTTCATGATCGATGGCACAGACGTCTTCGTCGACGTGAGCATCGGTATCGCATTCGAAACTGGCCTCGATGCCAACACCCCAGACGAGCTCGTTAGGAACGCCGATACCGCGATGTACGAAGCCAAGCGGAGTGGAAAGGGTTCCTACCAACTCTTCGAGGTTGGCATGCAGATCGCAGCGCGCAACAGACTAGAGCTGCGGTCGGAGCTCCAGCGGGCGATCGACAACAACGAATTCGTTTTGCACTACCAGCCGATCGTCGATCTCGTGTCCGGTCACATCAGGGGAGCAGAAGCGTTGATCCGGTGGCAGCACCCGGAGCGTGGCTTCGTCCCGCCGATGGAGTTCATCCCATTCGCAGAGGAGACAGGCCTTATCCTCCCGATCGGCCGCTGGGTTCTAGAAGAGGCCTGCCGAACGGCCGCTCGATGGGCTGTCCCCAAGAGCGGAGCAGCTCCCACGATCGCGGTGAACCTCTCGGCCACTCGCCTAAAGCGTGCCGACGTGATCGACGAGATCAAAGAGGTGCTCGCCATTACGGGCCTCGCACCCGAACGCCTGACCCTCGAACTGACTGAAACCACCCTTGCGGATGCAGACCTTGCTCTCGAGAGGCTCAGTGCTCTGAAAGAACTCGGCATACGACTGGCCATCGATGACTTTGGGACCGGCTTCTCCTCGCTCAGCTACCTGCGGGATTTCCCGATCGATATCCTGAAGATCGACAAGACCTTCATCGACTCGATCGCCAAAGGCCCGGAAGAGTCAGCTCTCCCCCGCGCTATCACCAAGCTCGGCCAGACCCTCGGCCTTCAAGTCGTGGCGGAAGGCATCGAGCACGAGGATCAGCGAGAAGAGCTTCGGGTGCTCGGATGTCCCAGTGGACAGGGCTACTACTTCTGGAAGCCGATGTCTCAGGACGCTATCGACGAGCTGATCGGAACATCGCTCACCGCCGGCCAGCTTTCGAACGCTCCCGTCAGCTCGTAATCACGGTCGGATCTGCGTGACACCGGCTGCGCGAACCGCTATCTTGGAACGTGTGACTTTGCTCTGTAGCTGATCCGGCGCCTCGGCCCCTCGCGGTCCCCCTTCATCCACGCGCGCCCCAGAGCCCTTTCCTTCTTTCTTAGGAGTTTTGCCTTGTCTATACCCACCACTCAGAAACCTGCAGTAGAGGTAATCGATCTCCGCAAGGAGTTCCGAAAGCGCGGGCGCGACAAGAAGATGGTGGCCGCCCTCGATGGCGTCACGTTCACGATGGAGCGTGGGGAATGTGTTGCCATCCTGGGGCAGAACGGGTCGGGCAAGTCAACGCTCGTCCGATTGCTCTCGACATTGCTTCTGAACGACGGCGGGTCGGCTCACGTATTCGGCTACGACGTTTTCAAGGAAACCAAGCCGGTTCGGAGGCTGGTCAACCGCGTATCGGTCGAGGCGTCCTTCTTCAAGAAGATGTCTGCAACCGAGAACCTCAGTTATGCGGCTCGCTTCTACGGGATGCCCCCATCGGAAACGCGGAAGCAGATCCCGGAGATCCTCGCCAGCGTTGGTTTTCCTGAGGATCGCCGCAGCGAGGCCATGGAGAACCTGAGCAGAGGGATGCAGCAGAAGGTGGCGCTTGCCCGGGCGCTGCTCACTTCGCCCGTGCTCCTCCTACTTGACGAGCCGACAACGGGCCTCGATCCACGTTCGAAACTCGAGGTTCAAGAGTTCATCAAGAAGGTCCGGGCCGAACACGATGCAACCATCCTTCTTTGCACACACGATCTTGCCGAGGCGGAACTGCTCGCGGACAGGGTCGGGATCCTAGACAAGGGGCGCCTGATCCTTCTCGAGCCGGCGGATGAACTCAAGCGAAGGTTAGGAGCCACCACGCTAGAGGAGGCCTTCTTCTCGGCAACCGGCAAGGACTTCGAACTAGACGAAGAAGAAGGTGAAGACGAATGATGCACGGACCCGCAGCGACGCTCCGCGCCGAGCTGATCGGCCTAGCCGGTGTAGTCGAGCGAAACATCTACCTGGTCAAGCGGTACGCCTGGTGGGAACTCGCGTTCTTCTTCTGGACGGTTGCGAACACCTTGACGATCGTTTTTATCGCGAAAGGTGTCGAGGCGACCGGCGGGCAGATCGACGTCAACCGCCAGACCACGATCTTGCTGATCGGCGCAGTTATCTGGGCCTACCTCGGGATCATCTTCGAGATCATCACCGAAACGGTCGCGTGGGAGCGCTGGGAAGGAACCATCGAGTACACCTTCATGGCTCCCTTGTCGCGCACGGTGCACCTGGGTGGCATGGGTGTGTTCGCGGTCTTCTATGGAGTCATCCGCGCAGCGTTGCTGTTCGGTACGATCGCCTTCTTCTTCGATCTCAAGATGCCCGACGCCAACTTCGGTGCGGCGATGTTCGTCCTGGCCGTTGCGTCCGTCTCATTCATCGGGATCGGCATGATGACCGCCGTCTTGCCCTTGATCTCGCCGGAGAAGGGCTCCCAGCTTGGCTTCATCGCCCAGGGAGCGCTACTGGTCGTTTCCGGCGTCTATTACCCCGTGGAGATCCTGCCCGAGCCCATGCAGTGGCTCGCGAAGATCTCGCCGGCCACCTATGCACTGGATGGGATAAGGGACGCGATCTTGGCGGGAGACGGTATAGCGAGCCTTTGGGATGAGGTCGTCCCTCTGGTGATAATCGGAGTCATCTCCGTGCCCCTTGGGATGGTCATCTTCCGCCGCGGCGAGCGCTACGCGAAGAAACACGGAAAATTGAAGCGATCCGGGTAACTGGAAAAACGCCCGTAACAGGACGAGGTTAACGTTCGGATTGTGGAATTCGAGGGTCGCAGTGCGGACGGCAGGCGCATCCTGTTTCGGCCGATCCGTCCAGATGACAAGACGCACCTGGTCGATGGCTTCAACCGGCTCTCTGAGGAGTCTCGTTACCGGCGCTTCTTCCGTCAGATCGATCACCTGAGCGACGACCAACTCGCTTACCTAACGGAACTCGACTTCGAGGACCATTACGGCTGGATCGCCGTGCTTCAAGATGAGGATTCCTGGAAAGGGGTCGGTGTCGCCAGATGGGTTCGGATACCCGGCGAACCAGCGGTTGCCGAAAGCGCAGTCACCGTCGTCGATGAATTTCACGGGCAAGGCATCGGTTCCACACTCCTATGGCTTCTCGCAAGGTCGGCGGTCGAGAAAGGCGTGAAGGCGATGCGGGTCTGGGTCCAAGGCGAGAACGCTCCCGTCCTCGCCATCCTGAGAGAACAAGGTGTTAGACCAGAACGCTGGGAAGCAGGGGTCAGCGAGGTAGACATCCCACTACCGGGGGATGTGGAAACGGTCGACAGGACGCCCGCGAAGATCCTCCTGAAAAAGGTCGCCGCCGGAGAACTCCACGTTGAAGCCGAAAGCCAGGATCCCCGTCGTCCGGGCACTCGCTTCATCGACACCCCAGCAAGGGGTAAGGACAACAGCGCCCCTGACCGGACTTGAACCGGCGACCTTCACCTTGACAGGGTGACGAGCACTCCAGACTGCTCTACAGGGGCCCAGACGAAGACGTAACTTACCCGATAAGGGGGATGGTCTTGCTATCCTGCCAACCCAGACCAGGCGAGGTAGCTCAGTTGGCAGAGCACGCGACTGAAAATCGCGGTGTCGGCAGTTCGATTCTGCCCCTCGCCACAGGTTCAAGAAGAGAAAGGGCGCCCCGAAGGGCGCCCTTGACTCTTTTCCCCTCCGTTACGGGGTAATCCTTCTTACTGCTCCCCTTGCCGAACACCTTCGAGAAAACGCTTGACCTCGTCCGCACGGTAGCGACGGTGCCCACCAAGCGTTCTGATCGAGGACAGCTTCCCGGCCTTCGCCCACCGCGTGACCGTCTTCGGGTCTACCCGGAAAAGAGCTGCGACCTCGGCTGGCGTGAGGAGCGCGTCGTCCTTCTGCGCCTTCATACCTTTACCCTCCGATCCTGTGGCGGGTCTTCCCCCGACACTTTCGTTACCGTCAGCCCGGGCGGCCACTTGTGGCTTTTTCCGGACATGTCTGAATCATCGGCGAAGGAGGGGTCTATATGAAATGGCTACATAGGGTCATTTTTGGGCGTTTCGTAACTACGCTGCGTGTAGCCCATGACAACTAGTCCTAAAACGGGTTGAATCGGACGCCCGTCCGGTGGGCTAGTTCACTACTTCGAGAGCTCGGATCTCCGACCACCGTTCCGATAGATCGGTGAAGGTGCGCCCGGCTTTAACTACGTCGCCTGCTTCCAGAGCATCGAGGCAGGTCCACACCTCTGCGGCGGACTGATCTTCGAGAAGCTCTTCATCGGTGAAGAGTCCGGCGACCGAGCCGTAGTCGAGTTCGACAAGTCCTTCGTCCGGGAAGTCGCCCAACCATCCTCTTAGTTCGCGAACCGCTCCCGTTACCCCTTCGTCAATCCAGGAGGTCTCCAGAACCTTCAGGCCCCTACTCAGCCTCTCCTTGGCATTCGAGAGAGAGGTCTCGTAGCGGATCCTCAGCCCATGCTTGTCCTCGGTGAGGATGCGCTCGGATTCATCGAAACCGACGAACCATCGCAGAGGCACATGCCAGTTCGCATGGATGATGTGATTCCGAACGTCCGGGTGTGTCTCTTCAAGCATCGCTAGCTCGTGAGCCGCCCGGCGGGCATCTTCCTCGGGGACGAATGCTTCGGCTACCTCGTCGGGGATGCTCCCACGGAAAGCGAGCAACCCGGCAAGCATCCGAAGGCGAGTCCTCCAGGGGCAAACGAGGATCTCGGTACCCACCTTACGGACGAAGACCCCCTCCGTTGGACCCGGAAGAGGCTCTATGGAGGGGAAGTGCGAACGTAGGAGCCACTGCCTCGACGTACTCGCCTCGGTCTGATGGTGTTCCTCCGGAGGCAGCCACTCCTGCGGGCTTTCTAGCCCCTCGATCGCCGAGACCGGCTGATAAACGCGAAGGTAAGAAGTCCTGGTCATCGTGTCCATGCTAACCGGGCTAAATGTCTGTTACTGGGAGCGGCTAGCATTAGTTAGATCCGATCAACGACAGGGCGCAGCGTCGCGCCCTTAATAGGGGGAATCATCGATGGCAGTGTTCGACCGCATCACCGGCGATGGGTACGAACAGGTCGTCTATTGCTCAGACGACCAGTCAGGACTCAAGGCGATCATCGCCATCCATTCAACGGCATTGGGGCCGGCGCTTGGAGGAACGAGGTTCTATCCGTATGAGACGGAAGACGAAGCGATCGTGGACGTGCTCCGTCTTGCCAAGGGGATGACCTATAAGGCCGCGGCCGCTGGTCTGGATCTGGGCGGAGGGAAAGCGGTCATCATCGGCGATCCACGTCGCATCCGGACCGAAGAGTTGCTTCGTGCCTACGGACGCTTCGTCGAAACCCTTGGCGGTCGCTACATCACAGCAGCAGACGTCGGAACCATGCTGGAAGACATGGACACGGTCCGACGTGAGTCGCGCTGGGTAACGGGCTGCAGTCACACATACGGAGGTTCGGGGGATCCATCACCCGTAACTGCATTCGGCGTGCTCCAGGGAATCAAGGCTTGCACTCTCGAGGTATTCGGCGACGCATCCCTTAAGGGACGAACCGTCGCCCTACAGGGTGTCGGCAAGGTTGGGTACGCGTTATGCGGCTACCTCGTCGAGGAAGGCGCCAAGGTGACCATCGCCGACATCGACGTCGACAACCTCGCCCGGGCAGTATCGGACTTCGGCGTTGAAACAACGCCATTGGACACCGTGCACACGATGAAGGCAGACATCTTCGCCCCTTGCGCGCTGGGTGGAGTCGTGAACGACGAAACCATCAACGAGTTCGGCTGCAAGATCATCGCGGGGGCCGCGAACAACCAACTGGCCCGCTCGGAGCACGGCGACAAGCTTCGTGATCTGGAGATCCTTTACGCACCAGACTTCGTCATCAACGCAGGTGGGTTGATCAACGTCGAAGACGAGCTCCGCGGCTACGACCGTGAACGCGCCATGCACAAGGTGATGGGCATATACAAGGCGATGCAGTTGATCTTCCGCCTCGCGAACGAGCGCGGTATCTCGACCGCGCAAGCAGCGAACGAGTACGCCGAAGATCGCATCCGCAAGATCTCTCGCATCCGCCTGGTAAGGACGGCCGAATACGGCGCGTCTTCCCAGGCGTAAGCAAGCATGGAGATAATCAGGATCATCGGTAATGGTTCCGAGGTACCCGACTCTCCGGTACCCGAGGGACTCGCGGATAAGGACCTGATCGAACTGTTCCGCTGGCTGGTCCTGCTCCGCACTTTCGATGAGAGGGCGGTAGCGCTTCAGCGACAGGGCCGCATCGGCACCTACGCTATCTATTGGGGCGAGGAAGCCACACAGGCAGGACCTCTGTACGCCTGCGACGACCCCGACTGGGTCTTCCCCAGCTACCGCCAGAACTCCATCGGGATCCTCCGGGGAGTAGACGCGGCCACGATCTTCGCGTGGTGGCGAGGCTACGGGGGCAAGCTGGGTTTCTACAACCCGCGCGAGCACCGCGTAGGTCCGATCTGCGTTCCCATAGCAACTCACTTGCCGCATGCCGTGGGCGTGGGTTGGGCAGCCAAGCAACGAGGTGACCAAACCGCGTCGCTTGCGTGGTTCGGCGATGGCGCAACTTCTGAAGGCGATTTCCACGAGGCCCTCAACTTCGCGTCCGTCTGGAGAACGCCGACGATCTTCTTCTGCGTGAACAATCAGTGGGCTATCTCGACCCCGTACCACCGCCAGACAGCATCACGAACCATCGCGGAGAAGGCCGCCGCGTACGCGATGCCCGGGGTCAGGGTCGATGGTTTCGACCCGGTCGCTTGTTGGAAAGCGACCAAGGATGCTCTGGACCGCGCGCGGAACGGCGACGGACCGACACTGATCGAGGCCTATTGCTATCGGATAGCTCCGCATGGCACCGCGGACGATCCGCGTCTCTATCGCGACGAGGCGATCAGCGAGAAGTGGAAACCCCTCGAACCGGTGGGGCGGATGGCCGGATTCCTCCGTAGGTTGAGCCTGCTGGATGACGCGAAGGAAGCCGCCATCCGCGACGAGGCGAAGCAAACGATCGCCGCGGCCGTCAAGCAGATGGAGAGTTACGAACCACCCGGCCTAGAGGTTCTGTTCGATGACGTCTACGCCTCGGGTCAACCGTGGACGTTCCAAGAGGGTCTCGAGGAACTCCGCTCGGTGAAGAGGGCTGAAGTCGTCAAACCGATGGGGCCTGCTCCGGCAACTTCCCCAGAGGGTGGTGACTGATGCCTACGCTCAACATGGTCGAGGCACTGAACCTCGCCCTGCATCAGGCGATGGAAGCCGACGATCGAGTTGTCGTCCTCGGGGAAGACGTCGCCCAAACAGGTGGGGTCTTCCGGGTCACGGCCGGGTTGCTGGATCGCTTCGGTGAGTCACGCATCGTCGACACACCGCTCGCTGAAGCCGGCATCGTGGGTAGTGCGATCGGCATGGCCGTATACGGGCTTCTACCGATCGTGGAGATCCAGTTCGACGTGTTCGTGTATCCCGGCTTCGAGCAGATCGTCGTTCAAGCCGCTCGCTACGCGTGGCGCACCGGAGGTGAAGTACCTGCCTCCATCGTCATCAGAATCCCCTACGGTGGTGGCGTACGCGCTCCAGAACTTCACTCGGACTCGCCAGAAGCTCTATTTGCGCACGTGCCAGGACTGAAGGTTGTTTGTCCCACGACCCCGACAGATGCCCGAGACATGCTGCTCGCAGCCATCGAGCATCCCGACCCAGTGATCTTTATGGAACCCAAGCGGATCTACCGCGCTGGGAAAGAAGAAGTCCCAGAAGCTCCTCCGTTCAAGATCGGAGATTCGAACGGCGCGACCACGGCGCTACTCAGCAAAGCGCGCGTTGCGCGTCCGGGCAGCGACCTAGCGATCATCACCTACGGAGCTACGGTGCCGTTATCGATGCAGGCAGCGGAAGAACTCGCCGCGGAGCGCGGCATCGAAACCTGTGTCCTCGACCTTCGATCCCTGTACCCGTTCGACGAAGCAGCGATCACCGCAACCGCGGCTGAGTGCGGCCGAGTCTTGGTTGTGCACGAAGCACCACGTCACGCCGGGCTTGGCGCCGAAGTTTCAGCGATCATCCACGAGCGCGTGATGCTCGATCTTGAAGCTCCCGTCATGAGGGTCACCGGCTTCGACGTCCCCTTCCCACAGTTCGCGAACGAAGACGACTACCTTCCTTCCGTTGCCCGCATCAAGCACGGAGCGAACAAGGTCCTGGATTGGTAATGGATTTCAAATTGCCCGACCTCGGAGAGGGCGTTACCGAAGCGGAGATCGCCGAATGGTTCGTGAAAGAAGGCGACTCCATCGAAGAGGACGCTCCGCTCGTCGAGGTCATCACCGACAAGGCCAGCGCCGAGATCCCCTCGCCCTATGCAGGGCGGGTCTCGCGGATCCACGTAAAGCTTGGTGAAGTGGTCCCTGTTGGAACCGTGCTCGTAACCGTGTTGGGCGATGACGAGGTCGCCGAAGAGATCACTCCCGCAGTCGAATCGTTGCAGCCGGTCATGGAGGTGCCTCATGTGGTGGCCCCACCGCCCCCACCCGCCATCCCCACTGCTATGCCACAGCCTGATCCGAGCAACGGTGCACAAGCGATGCCGCCGGTGAGGCGGCTGGCACGTGACCTTGGCGTCGACCTCGCGACCGTTCGGGGCACCGGGCCCGAAGGCAGGATCTTGCGAGAGGATGTAGAGGCGGCAGCGGTGGGACCCAAGATTCCAACATCTCTGCTTCCCCAAACCCCATCGCCAGTTGCAGTCGCCCCAACAGAGACGTCTGCTGGTCGGCGCGAACCCTTCATCGGCGTCCGCAGGAAGATCGCCGAGCGCATGACGCACGCGCATCTCACGGTGCCGCCCGTTACCCATGTCGAAGAATGCGACGTGACCGAGCTGGATGCCACGCGCAAGCTGGCCAACGAACGGAACCCAGAACTTCTGAAGCTCACGTACATGCCGTTCATCGTCAAAGCCGTGGTCACGTGCCTCAAGCAGTACCCGGCCCTCAACGCAAGTCTCGATGAGGTCGCGGGGGAGATCGTCTATCACGACCGTTACGACATAGGGATCGCGATCGATACCCCGGCAGGATTGACAGTGGGTGTGGTCCACAACGCCGGCGAACTTCGGCTGCGCGATCTCGCGGCAGAGATCAACAGGCTCGCCGAAGCCGGACGTGATGGTGCCCTAACGCCAGATGATCTGAGAGACCCGACCTTCACAGTCTCAAGCCCCGGGGGGAACTACGGAGGACTACTCGCTACTCCGATCGTCTTCCACCCTCAAAGCGCGATCCTCGGTGTTCATCGCGCTGTAGATCGACCAGTCGCTCGCAACGGCCAAGTTGTGATCCGAAAGATGATGAACCTCTCCACGACATTCGATCACCGGATCCTCGATGGTATGACCACGGCCCGCTTCATGATCGACCTGATCGCTTTACTTGAGCACCCCGCAGTTCTAGCCCTCGAGTCCTAACCCCGGATTCTTTGTAAGAATCATCACCTGTGAGGGGGTCAATCCCGCACAGATTCTGGGGGGCGGGGGCCGATGGTGTTGCGGAGCGTGCCGATCTTTTCGATCTCTAGTTCTATGACATCGCCCGGCTCTAACTTCCGGCCAAGATCGAGACCACAGCAACCGCCCGGTGTGCCGGAGCCGTAGACGTCTCCCGGATAGATATCTTCGGAATCACTGACATGCGCAATCATCTCGCCCCAACTCCAATGCAGCTCGGAGGATCGGCCGCGGCCCCATTCCTTCCCGTTGACCCTGCAGATCATCTCGAGGTCTGGATCTGAACCGACCTCATCTGCAGTGACGATGCATGGCCCGAACGTGTTGGCGAAGTCCTTCCCCTTAGCCGGCCCCAACCACGCCGAGACCTCTCGCATCTGGATGTCACGGGCCGAGAAGTCGTTGAAGATCGTGAACCCGAAGATGTGTTTGGCGGCATCGTCCCTGGTCACATCCCTGCCGCGCTTTCCAACGATCATCGCGAGCTCGAGTTCGAAGTCGAGGTAATCCGTATAGCGGGGCCAGACACATTCGTCCTCAGGCCCGATGGTCGAGCGCCGGTTCCCCTTGTAGTAGACGGGGGCTTCGTACCAGTAGGCGGGTACCTCGCCGCCTCGCCGTTCGGCCCCCAGCTTCACGTGGCTCTCGAAGGCGAGGAAATCCTTCAACGAAGCCACGAGGTTAAGCGGACAAAGGATCTTCGCCCCCGGTTCGGAGAAGTCGACCCGGAGGTCGTCGAGACCCTTCGCTGCGCGAGCAACATCTCGTACCTCGCTCCACACCTCCGGACCCGCCTCGATCAGTGCAAGGGTCGAAACTAGGAAATGATCCGTGTCCGCGTCTAGGCGCGTGCCGGTGACGTCGTCCCAAGTGGAGATCAGGTCGACGGGTGCTTCGTCGTCAACGGAAACGGCGAGGCGAGGCTGATAGCCACCCTGTCTCGATGTGTATCGGAATATTCGCAAGTCAGTTGATCAAGTCAGTCGATGAGGCCCATGCCCTTGGCCCAAGAAGTGGTGTACTCGCCGATCACGACGGCCTCGGCCTCAGGTGACAGCTCTAACGGCTTCTCCGTCTCAACCATCACAGCGATCTCCTCGGTGCGAGTGAGCGACTTACTCTTCTCGATCGCTGCGGGCTGCGGACCATGGTGAACACCTTGTGGGTGCAAGGTGAGGAACCCAACATCGATGCCCGCCCGGCTGAAGTAGTTACCGGAGTGGTAGAAGAGCACCTCGTCTGCGTCGATGTTGGCGTGATAGAAGGGCACCTTCAAAACCTGTGGGTCTTCCTCGAGCGGTCGCGGGACGAAGGAACAGATAACGAATCCTTCGTTCTTGAAGGTGCAGTGGACGCTCGGAGGCATGTGATAGCTCGGTGAATACACGGGCCGGTGTTCCAGGATGTTTAGCTTCACGGGGCAGAGGTCACCTTGCCAACCGACCACATCCAAAGGGTGCCACTGGAACCACAATGACGTGAACACGCCATCGCGCTTGACGCGTACCTCGAACTCGCCCGCTTCATCGTGCGGATCTGGTTCCGGAACAACTAGGACACCAGGGTCGAACATCGCATGCCTACCCATCAGTCCACGATCGGGGATCCCAAACTCGCCTGTCCCCTCGATCACATAAAAGAAGTTGTCGTCGCCTTTGGGAACAACGCGATGGGTCGTTCCCTTCGGGATTATGACGTAGTCACCTTGTGCGTAGTCGAGGGGACCGTAATCAGTCTCGATGGTGCCTTCCCCACGATGCACGAAATAGCAGACGTCGCCGTCGGCGTCCCGCAGGAAGTAGGACATCGGTTCCGTTCGACGACTTACATAGAGCCTTACGTCTTCGTTGCCGGCAACAAGTGCCCAGAAGCCGTCGGCTTCAACCTGATCCTGCGGCTTGATCTCGTTGAGATCCAGGGCGCGAGGCTGAAGCGGACCTTCGATCCTTGTCCACGCGGTTGGAGGGTGTGTCCGGTACAGGTGACTCGCGCGACCGAAGAACGTCTCGCGTCCGTGCTCCTCTTCGTAGGTACCTTCAGGCACCGCAACGTGCGCCTGCTTGGTCACCTTGCCTTTTGAATAGACAACATCCATTCAGTTCCTCCTAGAGGTTCCCGCGCCCGGCCTGCTCGCGTTCGATGGCTTCGAACAAGGCCTTGAAGTTCCCCGCGCCGAAACCGCGAGCTCCGTGGCGTTCGATCAGTTCGAAGAAGACGGTGGGACGATCCTGTACCGGTTTCGTGAAGATCTGCAGCAGGTATCCGTCCTCATCCTTGTCCACAAGGATCCCGGTACGAGCCAGGTCCTTCACCTGGGCGGCGATCTCCGGCACACGCTCGATGGCGTCGTCGTAGTAGTTCGATGGGACGCGGAGGAACTGCACCCCTGCATCACTTAGAGCATCGACGGACGCAACGATGTCTGTGGTGTTCATCGCTATGTGCTGAACCCCGGGCGTGCGGTAGTACTCGAGGTATTCCTCGATCTGCGATTTCTTCTTTCCCTCGGCAGGCTCATTGATGGGGAACTTGATCTTGCCTTCTCCATCCCAGACAACCTTCGACATGAGGGCCGAATACTCGGTCGAGATCTCTTCATCAGAGAAGTGGCGAAGTTCCGTGAAACCAAGGATGCGCTCATAGAACGACACCCACTCGTCCATCTTTCCGAGTTCCACATTCCCGACCACGTGGTCGATCGAACGGATGCCGGCTCCTGTTGTGTCGGGATCCAGAACACGATCCCCTTTGAGAGGTGTGAAGTGACCGCGTTCGTCCAGTGGCACGAAGCCGGGGAAAAAGGTTCCCGAGTATTCCGTGCGGCTTACGAGGGAATGGATGGTCTGGCCGTACGTCGCGATCGCTGCCTTGACGATCTTCCCGTGCTCGTCTTCGAGGACCTGAGGCTCGGAGACCGACTCAGCGCCGCGCTCGATCGCGACTCGGTACGCCTCTTCAGCGTCCGGAACCCGTAGTGCCACATCGTGGACCCCATCACCGTGAAGCTTGACGTGATCGGCGATCGATGACTCGGGCCCCAGTCCGCCGCTGAAGACGAAAGTGATCTCGCCCTGACGACAGGCATACGACACCCGGTCCCGGCTCCCGGTTTCCAATCCCATGAACGCGATGGGCTTGAAGCCGAAAGCTCGGTAATAGTGAGCGGCCTGGCGCGCGTTACCGACGAAGAACTGTAGATAGTCGATGGCAAGGATCGGGAACGGATCCTCGTGAACTTCGGTCATCGAACACCCCCTTGTGTTTTAGGGGTACAGGATAACGCTCGGGGGAGCGCACCTACGGGGGATCGGTAAGTGCGACCCGAAGCCTTACCCCGGCCCACTCGGGAACGGGATCGGGATGATCCGTCCTGTAGTGCACACCGCGTGACTCGGTTCTAAGCATCGCTGCCTTTGCCATGGAGCGAGCAAGTATCGCAGCGGACCGAAGTTCGAGAGCCGACCTATCCGCGCTGAGAGGCATGCGAGCCAATACCTCCAAACCATCAGGGAGAGCCTTCAGAGCGCCGGGTTCACGTTCGATGCCCATCGCTGCCGTGTTCAGATTCCTCAACTGCTCCCATCCCGAAGCCGTGTCCACCGATACCTCTTCGAGCACGATGTCGGTTTTGGCGGCTTTGGCCTTCCCCGTGCGCTGCCCGGCGATAGCTTTCGCCGCTCTTCGTCCGAAGACGAGCGCTTCGGCCAGCGAGTTACCGGCCAACCGGTTCGCGCCGTGAACACCCGTGTTGCTGCACTCTCCGACGGCATAGAGACGCGGGATGGTCGTTCGCCCGTCGAGGTCTGTTTGGATCCCACCGATGAAGTAGTGGGCGGCCGGAGTTACGGGGATCAGATCTGTCACGGGGTCGATCCCATTCGCACGGCAACCACTCATTACTGTCGGGAACTCCTCGTCCCACAAGTCCTCGGGGAGATGCCTGCAATCCAGCCATGCGCCCCCTCGCGATGCGATGGCTCGTGCGACGACGTCTCTAGGAGCGAGTTCGCCGTCCGAGTGATGATCGAAAAGGAAACGACGGCCATCCGCGTCAACCACGAACGCGCCGACTCCTCGGAGTGCTTCGGTGATCAGAACACGCTGATGCCCCGCACCCGCAGCCAGCGCGGTGGGATGGAACTGCACGAACTCGAGATCGGCAAGTCCGGCCCCCGCCTCCCAAGCAAGAACGATCCCATCGCCGGTGGCCCCGGCCGGATTCGTCGTCGAAGCGAAAAGCGCCCCCACTCCTCCGGCTGCGAGCACTGTCGAGGTCGCCAGAACACGGACGGGGCCCTCATCGGTCAATATCCAGCCGCCCATGCAGCGACCGTCAACCACCTCGAGTCGCAAGCAGACACCTTCGACCCTCGTGACGCGCTTGGTCGTGTGCTCTCGAAGCGTTTTCATGATCGCGGCCCCCGTAGCGTCCAGGTGGTGGGCCGAGCGTGCAACGGTCTGCCCACCCTCGCGAGCGAGGTGCAGAGTTCCGTCTTCGTTACGGTCGAACTCGCACCCAAGTTCCGCTAGTTGCAGGATGCACTCGGGAGCTTCGTAACAGAGCACTTGCACTGCGGCGATATCCGCGTGACCTGCTGCAACTCGGATCGTGTCCTGCGCGTGCAGATCGGGCGAATCATCCGCACCGAGAGCAGCCGCCACACCACCTTGTGCCCACGGCGACGATCCCTGACCTTTGCGGCCCTTGTCCACGATGAGTACGTCCGTTCCCTGGGGGAGATGAAGAGCAGCGAAGAGCCCCGCGGCCCCCGCTCCAACCACGAACACATCTGTCTTCAGCGTTGGAAAGGTCACGATCAACGACCTTCGAACCGCGGCGCGCGCTTTCCTAGAAAAGCCTGAACACCCTCCAGGTGATCGCTCGACTTCCCGGCCTCGGTCTGGGCGGCGACCTCAGCATCAAGCTGCCCGTCCAGAGACAGTTCCGTGGCTCGATAGACCAGTTCCTTCGTGAGCGCGAACGCCTTAGTCGGACCCGCCGCCAACTGAGTCGCGAAGTCGCGCCATTCAGTCTCGAAATGATCGACATCGACCACCCGGTCGAAGATTCCCCACTCCAACCCAGTTGTCGCATCTATCGGGTCGCCTGTGGCGGAAGCTCTCCATGCCCGGGCGGTGCCCAACATCTTTGCAAGGAACCAAACGGCACCCGAATCCGGCACAAGCCCTACCTTGATGAAAGCAAGAACGAGTTTCGCTTTCTCAGAGGCGATCCGGAAGTCACAAGCAAGAGCAACGCTGGCGCCCGCTCCGGCGGCCACGCCGTTGACCGCGGCGATCACAGGCTTGGGTGCACTCGTTATCGCGCGGATCAAAGGGTTGTAGCGGTCGACGAGCGTATCGCCGAGATCCGGGGGCTTTCCGCTCTGATAGCCATCGGCTAAGGCACCTAGATCCTCGCCCGACGAGAACGCGCGACCCGCCCCCGTGATGACGACACATCGAACCGACGGATCACCGGCTGCTTGAAGAAAAGCCTTCAGTGCAGCATTGCCCATCTCATCGTTGAAAGCGTTGAGGACGTCGGGCCTATTGAGCGTGATAACGGCCAAGCCATCCGAACTCTCGTACTCGATGGTCATGGCACCGAGGTTATAACGCTTGCTCCCTATTCCTTTCGGCCGGGCGTGACCGCACGACCCGGCGTGTCCGACTCACATTCGAGGGTGTTCTCGGCGTCGATACAGGTATCCACCCCAGCCCCCCCGTCGGCGTAATCGTTACCGGAACCTGCGTCTATGTAATCGTCGCCATCCTTCGATTCGATGATGTCTCCACCTGGACCGCCTATGAACGTATTCGCAACATCACTGCCGCGTAGAAGATCGGTTTGGCCCGAACCGATGACACCCTCCATCGCGAGCAGGTTGTCGGATCCATCACCGGTCGCGAACCCTGCTTCGAGGTCGGCCGTGATCGGGCTAAGGGCCGTCGCGTAGTCCGCTAGGTCGTGGCCTTCGCCACCCTCAAGGACGTCGTCACCCTCGCCTCCACTCAGGGTGTCGTCGCCCGCACCACCTGAGACCTGATCGAGGCTGAAACTTCCCCACAGCTGATTGTTGTTCGCGTCACCGGTCAAGACATCCGGCTTGAGTGAACCCGAGAGGTTCTCGACGCGGACGAACGTGTCGATCCCCATCCCATCGCCCGTCCCCGTCGCCAGGTTTGCGAAAACCTTCTTGTTCGAGTTGATGTAGTCAACCGTGTCGATCCCATCACCACCATCGTAAGCATCATCCTCGAGCCCAGCGATGATCCAGTCGTCACCTGCATCACCGAACACGAGATCGTCTCCTCCGAAATCAGAGATGGTGTCGTTACCGTCCCCGCCTCGCGTCAGGTCATCCCCGTAGTTGGCTTCGAGGGTGTCATCACCGGCTCCACCGTCGATGGTGTCATCACCACTCTTTCCGAACAATCCATTTACCCCTGCATCTCCAGTGAAGTTGTCGTTGAAGATCGAGCCGGCGAGATTCTCGATCTCGGCAAAAGTGTCGTTACCTTGGCCCGTGCCTTGCCCTGTCCCAAGGTTGGCAGTGACGGGAACCGCCGCGGTGGCGAAGTCCACAGTGTCGATCCCTTCACCTCCTAGGAATGCATCGTCGCCGTTGCTTCCGAGCAGGATGTCTTCACCATCGGCCCCGTCAACCGTGTCGTTCCCCGAACGGCCATTCAATTGATTGACCTTCGCATCGCCGACCAAAGTGTCGTCGTAGCCGGATCCCGTGAGGTTCTCAACCTTCTTGAGGAGATCGGTTCCTGCGCCGGTCGCTTCACCCGACGCAAGATCGGCCACTACCGGGCCGGAAGCCGTCCCGAAGTCGGCGGTGTCATTGCCGCCCTGACCTTTCAAGATGTCGTCGCCTGGCCCTCCATCGAGCGTGTCGCCCGCCGGGATCGCGATCGTGTCACTTCCGGGAACCGGTGGGTAGTAGAACTCCCTCCCACCGATCAACTCGTCGTTTCCTTCGTTCCCGCGGAGCGAATCGTTCCCGCCACGCCCCTCGAGCACGTTGTCTCTGTCGCTGCCGATCAAAGTGTCGTCGGCATAGGTGCCGCCCACGTCCTCGAAACTGGCCAGCAGGTCCTCACCTTCACCGGTTGCTGTGCCAACCCCAAGATTCACGACGACAGGACCCGACTGGTACTCGAGACGGTCACGACCGGCGCCGCCTTCAACCTCGTCGTTGCCCTGGGACGGATACACCGTGTCGTCTCCCGCGAGAGCGCTGATCTTGTCATCACCGCCGCCGGCTTCGATCACGTTGTCCGCGGCACTGCCCTGCAAGTGGTCCTCAAAGGAAGTGGCGAACACGTTCTCTATGCCATCCAGCGAGTCCGTGCCCTCACCTGTGGCGCGGCCCTTACCAAGATCGACCTTCACGCCGGTCTTCTTCTTGTAGTCGCCCCGGTAGTAAACGCCGTCGGTCCCGCCACCTCCGACGAGCTTGTCGTCACCGGTTCCGCCGACCAACTGATCAGCGTCATCCCCGCCCACCAAGGTGTCATCTCCTCCAGAGCCGTTCAGGTAGTTCTGACAATTCCGGTTCCGCTTGTTCGACGAACACCCTCCGGCCAAGATGCGGTCATCGCCTTGGTCTCCATCGAAGTAGTCGCCGTCGCGGCCCCCAACGAGCAGGTCCGCTCCCTTCCCACCTTGGAACTGGTTCTCGCCTGAAGAGCCATCCATGCGGTCGTCGCCGTCGCCGCCTCTCAGGTAGTCACGACCCTTACCGCCACAGATCAGGTCGTTCCCACCTTCACCGTCGATGGTGTCACTGCCGCCCAGTCCTGCTATGACGTCAGCGCCTGGAGTGCCTTTCAAGGAATCCCTGTTCTCGGTACCAACGATCGTTGGCGTCTGACCGAAACAGGCTTCAGCCGCCAAAGCAGGTTCGGCGGGCATCGCCCACAGGGCCAATGAGGTGACAACCGCAACGAAAACGGCCGATACACGGAATGGGTGGGTGGCTTGCAATGGTCTCTCCTTCAGATACGGGCTTCTACGTCCTCAAGGACGCACGAGAGCTCGCGATAGCTCCATCTATCTGGAGCTTTCCCTTCTGGAGAAGTTAGGAACCCTCGTGCAAGCGGTCGCCCTCGAGCACGTGCTTGCTTCGCAATTGCTCTGCGGGGATCGCTACGGGGTACTGAGAAGAGAAGCAAGCGGTACAGAAGTCTTCGCCTGGTATCTGGGTCGAAGCGACCATGCCTTCAAGCGAAAGGTAAGCAAGCGAATCCGCATCGATCGCTGCTCTGATCTCTTCCACCGTCATGGTTGCACCGATGAGCTCGTTCTGGTCGGGCATGTCGATACCGTAGAAGCAGGGCCACTTTATGGGTGGGGATGAGATCCGCATATGGACCTCGCGTGCCCCGGCTTCACGCAACATGGCAACGAGTTGCCTCGTCGTGTTGCCGCGGACTATCGAGTCATCGACGACGACTACCCGGCGACCTTCGATGACCTCGCGCAGTGGGTTGAGCTTCATGCGGATCCCTTGCTGCCGCATGGATTGTGTCGGTTGGATGAAGGTTCGCCCGACGTACCTGTTCTTGACGAACCCCTCTCCGTAGGTAACACCCGAGGCCTGCGCATATCCCTGCGCGGCGGGTACACCGCTGTCGGGAACCGGCATCACAAGTTCGGCTTGAACGTCAGACTCTTCCGCGAGCCGCTGACCCATCCGATATCGAGTGGCGTAGACGTTCTGTCCCATCAATGTGGAGTCCGGGCGTGCGAAGTAGACGTGCTCGAAGATGCAAGCGGCATGGGTGACCTCGGCGAACGTGTCGCTCTGCAGACCGTTCGCGTCGATGGTTACGAGCTCGCCGGGCTCGACATCTCGGATGAAGCGCGCGCCGATCAGGTCGAGAGCGCATGTTTCCGATGCTAGAACCCACCCTCCAGTCTCGAGCCGCCCGATACACAAGGGACGGAACCCATGAGGATCGCGCGCCCCGAACAGTCGCGCCTCACTCAAGATAGTGAACGAGTAGGCACCCTTGAGCTTGGGAAGGACCTTCAAGATCGCGGCGCGTAGATCGCCCTCGGTTGCGCGGGCGATATGAGCGGCAACTAGATCAGTGTCGTTCGACGAGGACATCTTGGCTCCGTAGGGAGTTGGATCTCCGCCGGCTTCCTTCAGCGATGCCTTCAGCTCGACCGGATTGACCAGGTTCCCGTTATGAGCGAGCGCTATCTGCCCTTCGGGTGAGCTCTTGTACGTCGGCTGCGCGTTCTCCCACGAAGACGATCCGGTCGTCGAATACCTGCAATGACCGATAGCAACATGTCCCTGGAGGCTCTTCAAGACGGTTTCGTCGAACGCTTGTGCAACCAGCCCCATCTCTTTGTAGACGAGCATGCTGGTCCCATCCGCAACTGCGATCCCAGCCGACTCCTGGCCGCGATGCTGCAATGCGTAAAGCGCGTAATAGGTCAGCCGCGCGACATCCTCACCAGGCGCGTAGATCCCGACGACACCGCACTTATCGCGAGCTTCGGTAGTCATGATGTGATGTTAGGTCCATAGAGAGATCGTGAGAGGGAACCTTCAAAGACTTCCTTCGCGTTCTCCAGGGTGAGAGCAAGTCCTGCTCCCATACTTAGGTTGCTCCCACCGACCACCCCTAGTGTCACTGCAGGTACACCTGCCTCGTTAGCTGCTTCGAGCACAGGCGCAAGGTCGGTCGGCGAGCAGCTGACGACGGCTCTGGAGGGTGTCTCTGCGAACGCTTCCAAAGCGGTTCCCAATTCCACATCGAACCCGATGCCGCCGGCGATGGAGCATTCCGCCAGGCAGACGGCGAGACCACCGAGCGAGGGGTCATGCGCGGAACGCAAGAGTCGTTTGTCGGCGAGACCAACGAGCAGACCAACGAGCGCGGCCTCAGCCTGGATGTCGAGAACGGGAGGACGGCCACCGACCACTCCATTGACGATTTTCGCGAACTCACTCCCACCCAGGTCATCGACAGAGGTAGTACCGAGCAAGACGATCGGATCGCCTTCGTCTCTGAATCCGGATCCCACCGACGTCGTGGGGTCACTCAAGACTCCGAGCATCCCGATCACCGGCGTCGGATAGATCGGACGACCTGAGGTCTCGTTGTAGAAGGAGACGTTCCCCCCAGTGATAGGCGTGCCGAATGCCAGCGCGGCGTCACCGATGCCTCGCACGGCTTCGCTGAACTGCCACATCACGTCCGACTTCTCGGGGTTCCCGAAGTTCAAACAGTTCGTGATCGCGAGTGGCTTCGCACCGGTGCACGCCAGATTGCGAGCGGCCTCGGCGACGGCGAGTCGCGCTCCCTCGTAGGGATCGAGATAGCAGTAGCGCCCGTTCCCATCGGTCGTTATCGCGACCGCGACATCGCTATCGGGAAGTCTGATCACCGCAGCATCTCCACCGGGTCCCTGAACCGTGCCCAGAAAGATCATGTGGTCGTACTGCTCCCAGACCCAACGCTTGCTGGCCACGTTGGGCGAACCCAAGACTGCGCGGAAAGCTTCATTCAGATCCTCCGGAAGCTTGTCGCCTGGGTCGGATCCCGCCAACTCATCGATCCACTTCGGACGCTCGAGCGGACGTTCGTAGATGGGACCCTCGTCGGCGAGCGATGCCGGAGGTACGTCGGCGAGAACGGTCCCATCAGCGTCGATCACCTTGACGCGATCATCGGACGTGATGGTGCCAACGATCCGCGCTTCAAGCTCCCACTTCTTGCAGATATCGAGAACGGCCTGTGTGTTCTCCGGCGTAACGACGGCCATCATCCGTTCTTGGGACTCAGAGATCATGACTTCGAAAGGTTCCATGTCCGGCTCGCGCAGGTGGACCTGATCGAGTTGAAGAACCATTCCAGTACCAGCTTTGGCCGTCATCTCGGACGTCGGACACGAGATCCCGCCCGCGCCGAGATCTTGGAACCCGACCAAGAGATCTTCTCGGATCAACTCCAGGCACGCCTCGATCAAGAGCTTCTCGGTGAACGGGTCGCCCACTTGAACCGAGGGGCGCTTCGTGTGTGACTCTTCGTCGAACTCTGCGGATGCGAGGACGCTTGCGCCGCCGATCCCGTCACGGCCTGTCGAAGCTCCGATAAGGATCACCTGATTGCCGGCTCCCTCCGCGTGGCCATGCATCAGCTTCGTTTCCACCACACCCAGGCAAGCAACGTTGACCAGCGGGTTCTCCGCGTAGCAGTCCTCGAAAACGACCTCTCCCCCCACCGTTGGGACACCGATGGAGTTGCCGTAAGCCGAGATCCCATGAACCACGCCGTCGACGAGATACCTGGTACGTGCACCGTCAAGGGGGCCGAATCGGAGTGAGTCGAGGAGGGCTATCGGTCTCGCACCCATCGACAGGATGTCACGAACGATGCCGCCGACGCCCGTTGCAGCACCGTTGAACGGTTCAACGAAAGACGGGTGATTATGCGATTCGATCTTGAAAGCCACGGCATAGCCCGGAGCTACCTCGATGATGCCGGCCCCCTCACCCGGGCCGACCAGCACATGTGCTCCTTCGGTGGGAAGCGTTTTCAGATGGACCTTGCTCGACTTATACGAGCAATGCTCACTCCACATGACGGAGTACATCGCGAGCTCTGTGTACGAAGGATCACGCTGGAGTCGATCCTTTATCGATCCGTACTCTTCATCGGTGAGCCCTAGTTCACGATGGATCCCCAGCTGAATCTTCACTGTGACGCCATGACCCCCGTGACACTGTCGATCATCGACCCGAGGATCACGACTCCGTCGGAGCTTCCTAGCAGCGATTCGCATGCGCGCTCAGGATGGGGCATCAGACCGAAGACGTTGCCTGCTTCATTCGTGATTCCGGCAACGTCGTCTTCGGACCCGTTCGGGTTGTCGACGTACCGCAGAACGATGCGCCCGCTGGCCCGCAGTTCCTGAGTGACGCTGGGCTCTGCGTACCAGTTGCCTTCGAAGTGATTGATGGGGATGTGCAGCACCTGTTGCTCCGTCGCGGCGCGCTGTGAACGGAGTCGACGAGTTCTCGACGCGCAGGTCTACCCACTTGCACAGGAACTTCAGCCCGGCGTTCTTCCGAAGGGCCCCGGGTAGCAACCCCGCTTCACAGAGAACCTGGAACCCATTGCAGATCCCGATCAGCAAACCGCCTTCATCTGCATGCTTCTTGACCGCGCTCATGATCGGGGAAAAGCGAGCCAGCGCACCGGTCCGTAGGTAGTCGCCGTGTGCGAATCCGCCGGGAAGGACGACGATGTCCACATCGGGTAACCGTGTATCGGCATGCCAGACGGTTTCAACATCTGCGCCAAGGTCAGAGAATGCCTTCTGCGCGTCGAGGTCGCAGTTCGAACCGGGGAAGACGACTACACCCACACGAGCCATCAAGGCACCAAGACTTCGTACGCTTCGATAACCGTATTGGCGAGCAGTCGCTCACACATCTCTTCGACCTGTGCTCGAGCTTCTTCCGAACTTCCGGCCTCGACCTCGAGTTCGATCCGCTTGCCGACCCGCACACCTCCCACCCCGGAGTACCCCAGCGCGGGGAGAGCGCGCTCGATCGTCAATCCTTGCGGGTCTGAGATGCCCGGCTTCAGCATGACGTTCACTTGCGCCGAAAAAATGCTCAAGTCAGCGACTCCATCAAAGAGACGGCTCCGGATCGGATGCCTATGACGACAACAGTCAAACACACGGCCGCAACGGTCGATGCAGCAACGAGGACGGGCCATCTCACCTTCGCAACGACCTGTACACCCTTGAGGAAGAGTCCCCCGGACCACACCGCCAGTGCCACACCGAGAGCGATAGACAGGGATGCCCAGCCTGATGACACTGGATCGTTGAGCGTGGCAGAAGTGAAGGCTTCCGGTCCTACGACCAGTAGGTCGATCGGCAACAACAGCAAGATCCCAAAGATCTGTGGACCAGCTGCTGCCCCCCACACCATCCGAAGGTCGCCAGGGCGGACGTCTGTTCCGAACATCTTCAGAACCCACCGCCCTATGCGCCCCCAGACCATCTGACCCAGGAGCGCAAGGATGGCACCGATCAGCCCCGCGCCCACCAGGAAGCCCCAACGGAAGTCTTCCGGAGCCACATCTCTGAAGCCCAACAAAGAAGAAAGCTTCAGCCACAAGAGGAAGAGTGTCGCACCGCCGGCTGCCGACAGAACGTAAGGCGTGTAGCCCTCGGCCGGAAGATCACCGGCTCTAACTCTTCGTTCGGCTGCCCTGCGCGCCGATTCGAAGCCGGCGGTCGGAGCAACCAGAACAGTGCGCAGGGTTGCACCGAGGTAAGCAGAAGAAGTCAGTCGGTCGGCAGCGTCGCTCTTAGCGGCGCTCAAACATCAACCTCGCTGAGCCACTCGTCGAAAGAACGTCCCGTCAATCGCTCGTACGCCTCGACGTAACGATCTCGGGTTGCTTGCACGATCTCGTCCGGAAGGTCAGGTGGTGGAGGGTTGTGGTCCCACCCGGACTGATCCAACCAGTCGCGGACATACTGTTTATCGAAGCTCGGCTGGCCCTTGCCGGGTTCGTATCTGTCTTCGGGCCAGAAGCGAGACGAGTCTGGCGTCAACACTTCATCTATCAAGATGACATCACCGTGATAGATGCCGAACTCAAACTTAGTGTCGGCGATGATGATCCCTCGCTCGAGGGCCTTTTCAGCACACGTCGTATAGATATCTAAGGCGTAACTACGAGCCGCGTCGTAAACGTCCTTACCAGCCACTTCCGCAGCCTGAGCCTCGGTGATGTTCTCGTCGTGCCCCGTAACTGCTTTCGTTGCCGGCGTCAGGATCGGCTCGGGCAAGCGGTCGGACTCGACCAGTCCGTCGGGGAGCTTGTGGCCGCAAACTTCGCCCGTTGTTTGGTACTCCTTCCAGCCTGATCCGGAAAGGTAGCCGCGAACCACGAACTCGATAGCGATCGGCTCGGCCTTGAGACAGAGCATCGCCCGGCCTGCAAGGTCGTCGATACCCACATCCGGAAGGTCTGGGGCTTTCACGGAGATCATGTGGTTACGACAGATACCCCCGGTTGCACTCAGCCAGTGATCGGTGAGAGCGGTCAGGACCTTTCCCTTGTCGGGGATGTCCTGCGGGAGAACTACGTCGTAGGCAGAGATCCGGTCGGAGGCAACTAGAAGGAGCTGGTCGTCGCCGACCTGGAAGAGCTCCCGCACCTTTCCCGAACCGACATGGGAGGTCTCACTCATGGGTTACAGCTCCTCCAAACGGCTGAAGATGGTCTCGACATTTACAAGATAACGGGCCGGGTCGAAGCAGCGTTCGATTTCCGTGGGTTCGAGGATCGCGGTGACGTCTGGATCTGATTTCAGCAGCTCTAGCAGGGGGATCTTCTCGTCCCAGGCCCTCATCGCATTGCGTTGAACCAGCTCGTAGGCCTCCTCCCTCTGGAGCGTGCCACCAGCCAAAAGCGCGGTAAGAACGCTCTGGGAGTGGACCAGCCCGAACGAGGCCTCGAGATTCTCGAGCATCCGGTCGGCGTCCACGACGAGCCCCTCGATGACCCACCTCATCTTGTCCATCATGTAATCGAGGAGAACGCATGAATCCTCGAAGGTCACGCGTTCGACACTTGAGTGAGAGATATCCCGCTCGTGCCACAGAGCGACATTCTCGAAGCCCGTTTGGGCGTATGCACGGAGCAACCTGGCTTGCCCACAGATGCGTTCGCTGATGATCGGGTTGCGCTTGTGAGGCATGGCCGATGAACCCTTCTGCCCTGCAGCGAAAGGCTCGCGAGCTTCCCGTACCTCGGTCCGTTGGAGATGTCGGATCTCCGTGGCGATCCGTTCGAGTGATGCACCGGTGATCGCGATCGCGGAGAGGAACTCCGCATGCCTGTCTCGAGCTGTTACCTGAGTCGCTACGGGCTCGATCGAGAGGCCCAGTCGTTCGCAAACGTACGACTCGACTTCAGGGGAGAGCTGCGAGTAGCTCCCCACTGCGCCCGACAACTTCCCAACGCTGACGACATCACGCGCACGCCGAAGCCGCTCGCGGTCGCGGGCAAGTTCGAAAACCCAACCTGCCGCTTTCAACCCAAAGGTCGTAGGTTCAGCGTGGATCCCGTGGGTACGTCCGACACAAACCGTGTCGCGGTGCTCGATCGCCTTCTCCTTGACCGTTTGGGTGAGGCGCCCGATGCCCTCAACCAGCAGGTCCCCAGCGTCCCGCAACGCGGCAGCGGTAGCGGTATCCAGAACATCCGAGGACGTCATCCCGAAATGGATGTGACGCCCGGCTTCACCGATGTTCTCCCGAACATTCTCGACGAACGCCACGACGTCATGGTGGCGCGTCGCCTCGATCTCGGCGATGCGATCGATGTCGAAGGCCGCCTTCTCTTTGATCTCGGTGAGGTCTTCAACGGACACCTCACCAAGCCGGACGCGGGCCTCCACAGCGAGGATCTCGACCTCGAGCCAGCGCGAGAACTTAGCCCGCTCGGAGAAGATCGACGCCATCTCTTCACGGCTATACCTAGGGATCACACCCTGATTCTATCGAGCGCGCTAAAGGTCGTAGGCGCGCCACTCGACGGCATGATCGTCCTCTATAGGCGCATCGAGCGACCCGTAACGCTCCTTCGCCCACGGTCTAACCAAGTCGGCGATCCTTACTAGGTCCTCGGAGGTCATCGACCACGTGAACGAGTACCACCCCTTCTCGAGCATCGCGAGCAACTCATTGGGGGTCATGGAATCGGAGTTGATAACTTCCGGAAGTAAGCGCGCATTTGGAAAGCTACTCAACGCTTCGTCGATCTCTTCGATCCGGTCCGCGCCAGGTCTCACGGCAAGGGGGCCGGCCTCTTCTCTGAAGCGTTCGTAGATCTCCTCCCAGGGTCCCGAACCGGTCCCGATGGCAACAAGAAGGACCCCACCGGCGGCTATCACGCGGAGCAGTTCGGCCAATGCTGTTTTCCAATCCGGAATGAGGTGGAACACATGGCTTGCTATCCCGGCTTCGAAGCTGTTGTCGCGGAATGGAAGTCTGGTGGCGTCGGCTTGGGCCACCGACACGAGCCCTTGGCGATCCTTCTCCTTCAGTTTCACCATCATGGGCAGAGACAGGTCAACACCAACGACATCGACGCCCTCTTCTGCCAATGGAACGGCGATGCGTCCGGTACCCACGCCGATCTCGAGGCTCGGGCCGCGGCCCTCGAGTTCCGCTCTTAGGTTCCGGATCACCTGTGCCATCGTCTCGGGCGGCAGAGATCGCGTTGCGTCGTAGTAGTCGGCCGCTCGGTCGAAAACCAGCGACTTAGAACGATCTACCGGCTCATGCATCATGAGACCTCAGAGCTTCAGGCCCTCCGAGAGTTCCTTTTTGTAGGCGACGAGTTTTTCGGCGAGAGATGGGTCGCCGGTCGCAAGGATCTGAACGGCGAGCACTCCCGCGTTCTTGCTCCCCCCGATAGCGACGGTCGCGACAGGAACTCCGGGAGGCATCTGCACGCACGAGTAGAGAGCATCGGCGCCTGCGAGGCCCTCCTGGTAAAGAGGCACGCCGATGACCGGAAGAGGAGTGTGGGCTGCAACGACACCCGGGAGATGGGCCGCAAGACCAGCGCCAGCGATCAGAACCTTGAGGCCCCTTTCGACCGCGGTGCTCGCGTACTCGCTGACCCGAGCGGGCTTGCGATGCGCGGACATGACTTCGATCTCAAAGGCGACCCCGAAGCGATCGAGGACACCGCCGGCTTTCTCCATCGTAGGCATGTCGGACTCACTGCCCATCACGATGCCAACAAGTGCACTCATACTTCCCCTTCCTCCGCCCTCTTAGCGATATCAGTGCGCAGATGCATGCCTTCGAATCCGATCGCCTCGGCCGCTTCATAGGCGAGGCGTCGAGCGTCGGCGAATGTATCCCCAAGAGCACTCACGTTAAGCACGCGGCCCCCGGACGTCACCAATCTTCCATCGTCGATAGACGTTCCCGCGTGGAACACGGCGACGCCTTGCTTCCGTGCGGCTTCGTCGATCCCCGTGATCTCTGCGCCGAGCCGCGGAGCCTCCGGGTACCCGGGTGCTGAAAGAACAACCGAGACGCACGCCTTGGGCGACCAATCCAACGACACCCCGCCAAGTTCACCCCGCGCGGCGGCAAGACAGGCCTCACCAAGGTCGGAATCGAGCCGTGGGATCAGGGCCTGGGTCTCCGGGTCCCCGAAGCGAGCGTTGAACTCGATCACTCGCGGCCCTCGCTCGGTGAGAGCAAGGCCTGCGTACAGCGCTCCCACGAACGGCGTCCCCCTTCCCGCCATCTCCGCCACCATCGGCTCGATAACGTCACCGACGATCTGTTGCGCAACATGGGTCGGACAAGCAGGCACCGGACTGTAGGAGCCCATCCCGCCCGTGTTCGGACCTTCATCCCCGTCGAAGATCCGCTTGTAGTCCTGGGCCGGCTCACAGACGACCGCGCTTTTCCCGTCAACGAACGCGATCAAGGAGGCTTCCTGACCGTCGAGGAACTCTTCGATCAACACGCTCGAACCGGCGTCACCGAACTTCCGGCGAACCAGCCGATCGTCGACGGCATCGACAGCCTCACTGCGCGTAGACGTGACAACGACGCCCTTCCCGGCCGCTAAGCCGTCGGCCTTGATGACGTAAGGAGGTCCGACCTCGTCGAGATAGGCGATCGCCTGGGCTCGATCCGTGAACGAGCGGGCCGCCGCCGTGGGTATCCCCGCGGCCCCCATGAGCTCCTTCGCATAAGCCTTTGAGCCTTCCACGCGAGCGGCCCCGGCATCCGGGCCGAATACCGGTATCCCCTCTCCGCGAAGTGCGTCTCCGACACCCGCTACGAGTGGAGCCTCGGGACCGATCACCACTAGATCGGGGCGGACGCGCCGTGCGATATCCATGACGGCGATCGGATCCACCGGGTCGATCGCATGAACCGCGCTCAGGCCTGCGATGCCGGGGTTCCCCGGAGCTGCGATCAACTCGGAAACCGAAGCCGACCGCACGAGACCCCAAGCGAGCGCGGACTCTCTACCGCCCGAACCCAGCAACAAGACCTTCATCAACCGATGTCCGCGATCTTGACGACTTGGTCTCGTCCCGGACCCACCGAAACCCAGGAGATCGGCGTTCCAGACAACCGTTCCATGGATTCGAGGTAAGCCCGAGCGGTCTTCGGCAGATCATCGACCACACGACATCCGGAGATGTCCTCGTTCCAACCGGGGAATTCCTCGAAGATCGGTTTGCACTTGTTGAAGATCGTCTGGTTCGGAGGAAACTCTTCGTAACGCTGCCCCTCGTATTCGTACGCGACACAAACCTTTATCGATGAGAACGCGGAAAGAACATCCAACTTAGTGACCACCAGTTCCGTCAACGTGTTTAGTCGCGCCGCGTAGCGAGCACCCACGGCGTCGAACCATCCACATCTACGTTTGCGTCCAGTGGTTGTTCCGTACTCAACGCCAACCTCGAGCAGGATCTCGGCGTCAGCGGGATCGGCTTCAGATGGGAAGGGTCCGGTCCCTACTCGTGTGCAATAGGACTTCGTGATGCCGATAACACGCGTGATGTCTCGGGGACCTACCCCCGCTCCAGCACATGCGCCACCCGCGATCGGGTTCGACGACGTCACGAACGGATACGTACCGTGATCAAGATCAAGCATCGTTGCCTGTGCGCCTTCGAACAGAACCGTCTTGCCGGAGTCGAGAGCGCGCTGCAAGAAGAGAACGGTGTCACCGATGTGAGACTTCAGCCTCTCGGCGTAGCCGAGGTACTCCTCGATGATCTCTTTGGGCTCGAGTGGAAGTCTCCCGTACACGCGCGTCAGCAGAAGGTTCTTCTCCTTGAGCGCGACCTCAAGCTTCTCACTGAAGATCTTCGGATCCAGGAGGTCTTGGACCCTCAGCCCGATGCGTGCGGCCTTGTCCGCGTACGTTGGGCCGATACCTCGCTTGGTCGTGCCTAGTCGGTTCTTGCCCAACCGGCGTTCAGTGACCATGTCGAGTTCGAGGTGGTACGGCATGATCAGATGCGCGTTCCCCGACAGCATCAACCTTGAGGTATCGATCCCCCTCGACTCCAGAGACTCCATCTCTTCCAGGAGAACCGAGGGATTTACGACCACACCGGGACCGATCACCGGAGTGCAATGGGGATAGAGGATCCCGGTGGGGATCAGGTGAAGGGCGTAGCGTTCCCCTTCCACCACGATGGTGTGTCCGGCGTTGTTCCCACCCTGGTAGCGAACAACGACATCGGTTTTCTCGGCTAGAAGATCGGTGACCTTGCCTTTGCCTTCATCCCCCCACTGGATCCCGACGAGAGCGACACCCGGCAACTAGTGCCCCTATCTCTCGATGCGGAACTTGATCCGGACATGCGTGAGGTATTCGGAGATCTGGCCGTCCGCAACATGGCAGGACGTGTCCAGGACGTCCATGCCGGTGATCCCACGGATGGTCCGCGACGCCTCATCGAGGGCCTGCTGGGCTGCGTCCCTCCACGACTCGGTGGACACCCCTACCAGGTCGATCGTCTTGATCACTGCCACCCGCCCCACCTCTCTCTAAGAAAAGGAGCCCTCAGAACCCTCGAAACATACAGGCCGTGCGGGGTGCCTCAGCGCACCGTGCTGGTCCTTTCCTCGAAGCGCGGGGCTGAAATATGTTGGGCAGCGGGGTAGGCACGATCTGGAGGTGTTGTTTGGCGAAGAAGGTCAGCAGCGGGGACCTTTTAGCGGGCGTGTGCGGCCTCTTACTTCTCCTGACGCCTTTCACGAAACTGTGGGCGACCTACGACGTCCAGGCACTCGGCGCGTCCGAAAGCACGGGAGCCGCCCTCCTCGATGCAGATGCCTTTCCCGGCTTGATGGCGTGGCTGGTGATACTCGCCGCGCTTGCGACTGTCTTTCTAGCCATCCTGCGAGTCGCCCAAGGCACCCCGAATGATCCGTCGCTCCTCTACATGGCCTCCGGCGGAGCCATGTTCGCGGTCCTGATGCTCGTTCTGGTGATGGGACCGAATGAGCTCGAGATCAGCACCTTCGCCGAGGACCTGGGGGGCTTAGATATCAGCGTGTTGGTACCGGACATCGAGATCGGATCCGAGCGTGGAATCATGCTGTTCAGCGGACCCCTCCTCGCTGCCGGTGTAGCGTTCGGAGGCTTCGTCTTGAAAAAACCGAACATTCACCCGTTAGGGGTTCAGATGCCTGGGAGGGGTTTAGATGCCTGAGATCGACACCGAGCTGTTCCAGCAGATAACGCTCGGTGGCTTGGGACTGCTGCTGATCATCTTGCTGCTCGTCATCAACTCTCTTTCGAAGATGCGTAAGACTCTGAAAGAGGGTGTGAGAACCGCTCCGGCCCAAACAGGGGGGGAACAGCTCTTCGAGCACCAGCCCTCGGCGTCAACGACTCCGGCTCGCGGCTATGCGGAGCCCTGGGGAGAGGTGGCAACGCAGCCCCAGCCGGCAGTCACTCAGACTTTCGAAGCTCCGGTGATAACCGCATCGCCCTCCGCAGACCTGATCCCCGAAGAGCAGCCCTTCGAGCGCGACGGTAGATGGTGGTTCAAGCGGGGTAGTGAGATCCTCGTTTACGACGAGCAGACCGGACAGTGGCAACCGGCTCCGTCGGACAATCCCTTTGGAGGTGGGGGGGCCGCGGCCCCTGCGTTCTCGAGTACAACGCTCTCGGAGTCGGGCCAGGGTTTCTGGAAATGTCCATCCTGTGGAGCGGTCAACGGATCCACCTCGGCTACGTGCCGGATGTGTTTCTCCGCAAGACCCTGAACGGCTTGCCGGGCGTCACTCACCGGGAGACGACTCGGCCCACCTCATCAACGTTTCTCCCACGACAGGGAAGCGGGGATCGCGTCCTACCGCGGTGACAACGATCAACGCGACCCAAACGAGAACTCCAAGCATGAAAACAACCCTGGTTGTCGATCCCGATACGGCCGACGCGCCGTACAAGGCAGCCGGCCACACAACTCCCAGAAGGACCGCCTGAAGCCCGTGGAAACGAACCCGTTGAGTTCGCCCTGAGAAGTAGGCGAGCATGCCGCTGATCGGCAGGAACAGGTAAGCAAGTGGCGCCATAAGGAGCAGTTTAGGTTGGAGGCGATGAGTAATCGTCTCGCAGACGAAGCTAGCCCCTACCTGCGCCAGCATGCGGATAATCCCGTCGACTGGTATCCGTGGGGTGACGACGCGCTCGACCTCGCTCTACAGCGAGACGTGCCCATCCTTCTGTCGATCGGCTACGCCGCATGTCACTGGTGCCATGTCATGGAGAGGGAATCGTTCGAAGATCCCAGCACGGCCGAGCTCATGAACGAGAACTTCGTGAACATCAAGGTCGACCGGGAGGAACGGCCCGATCTCGATGCCCTGTACATGGAAGCCGTCCAAACCATGACTGGGCATGGAGGGTGGCCGATGACGATGTTCCTCACGCCAGAAGGGGTTCCGTTCTTCGGCGGTACTTACTTCCCTCCGACGGATCGTCACGGTCAACCATCATTCAAGAAGCTGTTAACTGCGATCAACGAGACCTGGCAACAAAGGAGAGACGAGGTCGAGGCTCAAGGGCGCAAACTCGTCGAGCACATCGGCGCTCTAACCAAGCTCAACCAATCTCCCGAACTTGTGGAGGCGTCGGTGCTCGACTCGTCATACGCGGGGATCAAGTCGCTGTTCGATCCTGAATACGGAGGCTTCGGAGACGCCCCGAAGTTCCCCCAGTCGATGACGATCGATCTGTTGCACCGCCTTGCGGCGAGGGGCGCCGAAGGCGCGCTCGAGATGGCAACACACACATTGGACGCGATGGCCGCTGGGGGCATGTACGACCAGATCGGTGGCGGCTTCGCGCGTTACTCAACGGATCGCTCGTGGCTCGTGCCGCACTTCGAGAAGATGCTCTACGACAATGCTCTACTTCTTCGCACTTACGCCCACTCATTTCAACTCACGGGTTCTCTTCGACACAGAGACGTCGCTGAAGGCATCGCCGGATGGATGCTCAGGGAGATGCGCGACCCACGGGGTGGCTTCTTCTCGTCATTGGACGCCGACTCTGAGGAAGAAGAAGGCAAGTTCTACGTTTGGGACCTGCGCGAGGTTCGCGAGGTAACCGGTGAGGACGCCGATGCGGCGATCGCGCTCTTCGGCTTCAGCGACGCCGGCAACTTCGAAGGTCACAACATACCCGTCTACACCGGCGAAGAAGTTGACGAACCTGCAGTTGCGCGGGTCCAACACGCGCTCTTCGAACAACGGTCCACAAGGATTCGGCCCGCGACCGACGACAAGGTCCTTGCGGCTTGGAACGGTTTGGCGGCATCGGCTCTAGCAGAAGCAGGGGCGATCTTCGGACGGACTGCCTGGATCTCTGCTGCCTCAGACGCTCTCGGATTCGTGCTTTCAGAGATGCGGATCGAAGGGCGGTTGATGCGCTCTTATCGCGACGGAGTCATCAAGCACCTAGCCTTCGCTGAAGATCATGCCGCAGTGCTCGAAGCCTGCCTGGCCTTGTACGAAGCGACTGGAAACAGGAACTGGCTCTTAGAAGCTCGGGTGATCGCAGACTCCACGATCAGCCTGTTCCACGACTCCGATCGGGGTGGTTTCTTCACAACCGGCGAAGACGCCGAACGTCTGGTCATACGCGGCAAGGACCTCATCGACAACTCCGTCCCCTCTGCCAATTCGATCCTGGCGATGGAGCTACAGCGTCTGGCCGTGCTCACCGGGAATGCAACGTACGAAGACCACGCGATAGAGATACTTCGCCTCGTAAGCCAACTTCTGCCTCGCTCTCCCTTGGCCTTCGGACACATGTTGGGGGCGATCGACTTCTACAGTGGTGAGCCCCTCGAGCTGGTGATCGTCGGGACAAACCCCGAGGGATTCTTGAGAGAGATCCGAGCTCGTTACCTCCCCAATCGCGTGATCGTCACGTCGGAGGAAGCCGACCCAGCGATCTCACCGCTGCTCGAAGGCCGAGTACCCACCGATGGCGCAACGACCGCTTTCGTGTGCCGCAGGATGATCTGCAAGCACCCAGTCACAACCATCGAAGCCTTCGTCGAACAGCTGGCATGAGATGGGAGACGTTCGTGTTGGCCGCTACCTGACGATCCCCGATAACGAGTTGAAGTTACGGTTCACGACTTCGGGGGGGCCCGGGGGCCAGCACGCCAACAAGTCCTCGACGTGGGTCGAACTTCTCTGGAACGTCGAAGCTTCTCCATCGGTGGGCCCACGCCAGCGTGCGCGCATCAAACAGAAGCTGCGGAACCGCATCGACAGCCACGGCAATCTCAAAGTGACCGTGGACACGCACAGGTCTCAATACCGCAACCGCGAAGAGGCCGAAACCAGGCTGGCAGACCTCATTTCGGCCGCACTCCGCACCACGAAACGGCGCGTCGCAACAAAGCCAACGCGCTCGTCGACCGAGCAGCGCCTACAGGCGAAGAAACGACGAAGTGCCATCAAGAAGTTGCGCGGGCGCGACTTCGACTGAGGCTGTTAGAAGGCGACCGGAAGCTCTTCGAACGGTTCCTTCCGCCCGAATTCGAGATGAGCAGTACGCGTCGCGGTCAAACTTCGATGATGCCGCCAGCCCCGTCCGACCCGTCCGTAGATCTCGAGTGCGAGATCGGCGATCTCCGAGTTAGCACAGAACCTCTCGCTTCCATCTGGGTCCGTGTACCTCACCTGGACCAATCGTTCGGGGTGAGCGCGCGAAGCGCCCACGATCTTGAAGTCGTCGGTCCGAGCTGAAAAGGCCCAGGTCGGCATCGTGTAGCTCGACTTCGATCGACGGAAGGTCTTGAGTTCGTTGAAGGCCATCTCTTGGCCCTCTAGTTGGAGGTAAAGGAAGGTGAGTGTCGGCCCAGGGATAACCCCTATCGGTGCCTTCGCCGCCACCCCTTCGAACATCGCATCCGACCCGTCATCGAAGATCTCGCAATGACCCCAGGCCCACGTAGAAGCGTGTTTGCGACCCCAGCGATGCGACTGGCTTCCCGGGTCGTTGACGAATTCCAAAAGCTCGCCATCGAGCTTGACCGCGCCCGTGAAAGGCACCGACAGGTTCGGCGAGCACACTGTCGAAACAACGCGTTCCGCGCGACGTCGAAGAGGTTGCGGGATGTGTTGGAAGGTCGCGTCGCGTGGCTGCATATCGAGAGACCAGGACAAAGTTCGCCCATCTGTAGTCAGCTCTCCCTCAAGATGGTTGTCGGAGAGCCATGCGTTCCCGATCCGCACGATCGCACCGTCGTCGCGACCGAAGGTACCGAGTTGATCGATGGGAAACCGCTGTTTAGCTCTGAAGTTCTGCTTCGATCCAGGATCGAACACGAAGCCCCAAAGCTCGCAGTAGGGCGACCCAGAAGACGGCGCGGTGATCGTGTAGCGCAACCAGACGCCGGTACCGGTCTCTCTGTGGTTGAGGGTCGCGTACCAAACCTCCATGAACGGGCCTGAGGTGCGATCCCACCTCATGAGGTTCTCGGTTCCCTCGTGTGTGAAGACGCTCATCGAGGCCAGGATATTGCTTAGTAAGCCCTGAGGCCCCCCATAGGATGCCGGCATGTTGGACCGAGCTTTCCGGATGACGTTCGCAGAGTTCTTTACGTTCTTCCTGATCGTCGCGTTTATCGCGCTGCCCTTACACCTAGCCCATAGCTACGTCTTCCGGAACGTGATCGAAGTGTCGGAACTCCATGAAGAGATCGAGCGCTTCCCCTCCGATCGGACCGTCCGAGAGGTCGGCCCCGACCGGCTGGGCGACTATCGAGCCAGCCTGGCCCTGGTGGGAGTGCTCGAGCTCGCCCTCTTGCCACTGCTCGTCCGAGCCACCCGCAAGGCGATGGTGGACCGTTCCGAGGGCCGCGTGCCAACCGTATTGAGGGCTTGGTCGGGAGTGTCCACGGCGGGGGGCGGCTACTTCCGCGCCCTGGCTCGTAAGCCGGGACCCTTGATCACAGCTCTAGTGGTCGCCTTGATCCTGGGATTCCTTGGGGAAAAGGTCGGTCTTCTGGCGGCCCAGCCGCTGGGGGACCGCTCGGCCTGGCTGGGCGTAGGCCTTGCCCAGGCTGCAGCGCGGGCGCTAGCCGCGCCTTTCTTCCTAGTGACCTGGGCTTTTGCTGCATCTGAGGTTAAAGAAGAGGGGTCATCCACGCCGAAGTTGTACTGATGGACAAAGATCGGGCAACTTCGGCCGAGACGCTCTCGGACAGCTTCGCTACCCTCGCCCAGGGCCACCGAGAAAGCGTAAAAAGGATAAGAGAGCGCAATCGCCAGCGGCGACTTCGCTATCTCCTCCTGTTGAATCTTCTCGTCTTCGCCTACCTCCTGAAGAGAGCCCTCGACCAGGACCCGCTCGGCTTCGGATTCCCGAAGTTCGGGCCCGACACGATCGTCTATCTCTTGCCGGTCGTTCTCATCGTTCTCTTCGGACTGATGATGCTTGCACCGATCATGATCAACGGTCGATCGCCGGCCGTTCGATTCAGCCCGGGCCAGATCGGTCTCACATTTGAAGATGTCCGCGGTATCGATACCGTTCTGGAAGAAGTAACCCGTTCGTTGCAGATCTTCCTCGCTTACAAGAGTTTCCGCGAAGAACTGGGCGGGAATCCCCGGCGAGGCATCCTCTTCGAAGGTAACCCCGGAACCGGAAAGACCCATCTCGCTAAAGCGATGGCCGCAGAGGCCGGCGTGCCTTTCTTCTTTGTTTCCGCGCCTCAGTTCCAATCGATGTTCTACGGGATGACCGCATTCAAGATCAGAGCGTTCTTCAAGGAGCTCAAGAAGGCTGCTCGTAAAGAAGGGGGAGCGATCGGATTCATCGAGGAGATCGATGCGATCGGCCTGCAGCGCGGTGGGATGGAAACTTTCGCTCCCACATCGATCGGCAATCGTTCGGTCAGTCGGATGATGAGCTCGAACAATGGAGGAATGGTCAACGAGCTCCTGATCCAACTTCAATCCTTCGAGTCTCCCCCACTGGCAACACGTCTGAAGAATCGTTGCATCGACATGTTCAACGCCCTGCTTCCGGCGGAGCGCCAACTGCAGAAGCGCAAGATCCCCTACAACAACATCTTGATAATCGGTGCGACCAACCGCGCAGAGGCGCTCGATGCAGCCTTGCTGAGACCGGGAAGGTTCGATCGGATCCTGCACTTCGAGCTTCCTACACGCAAGGGACGACGAGACCTGATCGACTACTTCCTCCTCAAGCGCTCGCACCAGGAAGACATGGATCGCGACACCCTGCGGGAAGAACTGGCTGCGATGACCCTTGGGTACACACCCGCCATGCTCGAGCATGTCCTCGATGAAGCGCTCGTGTGGGCACTGCGCGATGGTCGTAGAGCGCTTAGCTGGCGTGACGTTCAGCAGGCGCGGCTCTCGGAAGAGATCGGCATAGGTCAACCGGTTGCGTACACCGACAAAGAGCGGAACCTGATCGCCACCCACGAAGCCGGTCATGCCGTCGCCGCATACCTCTGCGCTACCACGAGGAAACTCGAGGTCCTGTCCATCATCAAGCGACGGAATGCTCTGGGGCTATTGGCCCACTCCGATACCGAAGAGCGCTACACGAAGTCGCGATCCGAACTCGAAGCGACCCTGAAGGTCATGCTGGGGGGCCTCGCTGCTGAGTTCGTCTTCTTCGGCGAGTCGGGGACGGGCCCCTCATCCGACCTCCACGCAGCTACATCACTCGTGGCCCAGATGATCGGATCGTTCGGGATGGGGAGTTCACTCGTTTCCTACGACGCCGTCAACAACGGCATGCATTCGAGCCCGAACATCGTGGCGAAGGTCCTCTCTAACGACGACATGCGCAAAGAGCTAGAGGCGATGCTTCACCGGCATCGAAAGGAAGTCATCAAGCTCCTTCAGGACAACTCCGACCTAGTGATCGCTCTCCGCGATGCCTTGTTGGAGCGTGACGAGTTGTTGGGTGACGAGATCATCGAGGTCCTCGAGACCCAGTTGGGCCGCAGAACCACCGTTTAGATCCCTTCGAAAAGATCCGTTTCCAGGTCGTTCGTTGGCACGTGCGAGTGGATCAACGTGTAGTCCTCCCACGGATAGATGCGCTTGTGCATCTCGTCCGGGATGGCGAACCAGAACGAATCGGGATCGATCTGGGTCGCGTGAGCGAGCAGCGCTTTCGTTCTGAGATCGATCTGGTCCGCAACATCCACCTGAGCCGTTACCGCAGGTTCCGCGAAACCGATCGCGTCCCAGTTCTCGAGCCACCCAACGTACGGAGATTCCATACCTTCAGCGATCGCGGCCTCGTGAAGCTTCACGAAACGCTGCTTCGTGAAAGTGGCGAAGTAGTACAGCTTGCTCGGTCGCCATGGTTCCCCACGGTCTGGATAGCGTTCGGGGTCTCCGGCTGCGTGATACGCCTCTGTGCCCCACTCATGAACCTTCACGTGATCGGGATGTTCGTAACCTTTGCTCTCGTCGTAGCCAAGGACCACCTCGGGCTTCTCGCGGCGGATGATCTCGACGAGTCTCCCGATCGCCTCTTCAGGGTCGGCATTGAAGAATGCAGCAGGGTTCTCGTTTGCTTCCGACCCCGGCATCCCCGAATCCCGGTAGCCCAACTGATAGATCTGCTCGACACCAAGGATGTCGCATGCCGTCTCGAGCTCCGCCTCGCGAAGCTCCGTCATCTTCTCTTTGATCCCAGGCTGATCCATACGCGGGTTTAGGACCTCGCCCTCTTCTCCACGCGTGGCACAAACGAGGACCACCCGAACACCTTCTTGTGCGTACTTGGCCATCGTCCCTGAACCCTTCGACGATTCGTCGTCGGGATGGGCATGGATCGCCAGGAGAGACCGCTTCTTTTCGCTCATCATCGGTAGGCTAAACGCCTGTGACGAAAAACTCTTCCCAGCGTGAGACCGACTATTTCGACAAAGCACGCACCGTGGCGGTGGGGGGCATGCTGGCCTCGGCCGCCGTCGCCATCATCGGGTCGTTCCTGGAATGGGTATCCATCACGGACAGGCCCCGGATCCTTCCCACTTCCGAGCTCCAGCGCGCCCACCCAGTCTCCGGGATCGAAGAGGGAGATGGCTGGGTGGTGATCGTGCTCGCCGTGCTGGTCATCAACGGCGCGCTCCTCTTGTGGATGCGACGGAGAAGTCTGTGGGGGTGGCTTGGATTCCTAGCGTCCGTGGTCATCGGCGGGATCGCCATAGGTGACTATCGAGCGATACCCGACGCAGGTTCTGGCTTCATGCAAGAGCTCGACGTCGTCGGGGAAGTCGATCAAGGGATCGGGATCTTGTTCGTGGTAGCCGGAGCAGTGGCCGGGGTGATCTTCTCCCTATTAGGAGTAGCCGCCAGCCCCAACAGGGACAGCTAGGTGATCGAGATCATCCGTTCGATCGAGAGACGGGCCTTGTCTGCGATGTCCTTGGGGACATCGACCACATAACTCTCGTGATCGCCTGAATCGAGGGCCCGCACCGTGTCGAGCAGCTTCGTCGGCGTGATCATTTTCATGTAACCGCAAGTTGCTGCTTCGTTTGCAGCGACGAGTTCGGCCCCGGGATTCTCTTTGTGCAGCCTGTGCAGCATGCCCGTCTCGGTAGCGACGATGAACTTGTCGGCTTTGGATTCCTTCATGCGCCGGACCATCCCACCTGTGCCAACGATGAACGTGCGATCCGGCGGTAGATCTCCGGTCGAGGCGAGGTACATGCACTGGCTGGAGCAACCGCACTCAGGATGGACGAGCAACTCAGCTCCAGGATTGTCGTCGAGGGTTCTTCGGATGTTGCTCGGCGAGATTCCGGCGTGGACGTGACACTCCCCCATCCAGATATGCATCTTTCGTCCCGTCATGTTCTCAACCGCGGAGCCCAGGAACATGTCCGGTCCGAAGAGGATCTCTTTGTCGGCGGGGATGGACTCGATAACCGCCTTCGCATTCGCCGAGGTGCAACAGATATCGGTCAAAGCCTTGATGTCGGCGCTCGTATTGACGTACATCACGGTGACTGCACCAGGATGCTCCGCCTGCCACGCGATGAGTTCATCTGGGGTTATCGATGCCGCCAACGAACAACCGGCCATCTGATCGGGGATCAAAACAGTTTTCTCGGGAGACAGGATCTTGGCGGTCTCGGCCATGAAATGCACGCCGCAGAAAACGATTACCGACTGTGGCAGTTCGGCGGAGATCTTCGACAGTTCGAGCGAATCACCGACGTAGTGCGCAACATCTTGCACGGCGGGGACTTGATAGTTGTGAGCGAGGATCACGGCATCGTTGCGTTCGGCCAGAGAGCGAACTTCAGAGGCCCACGCCTCGGACGCTCCAGTAACAAGGGCCTCGGGTGAGAGAACCATCAGACTTCAACCTCCAGGGCAAGATCGATTGCAGGTGCGCTATGCGTTAGCGCGCCCACCGAGATGAGATCGACGCCGGTTCCTGCGTAGTCCTTAACTGTGTCGAGGTTGATGCCGCCGGACGCTTCCAGAAGCACTCGTCCTGCAGCGCGATGAACCGCAGCTTCGACTTCAGCCGGAGTCATGTTGTCGAGCAGGACGACGTCCGCCCCTCCTGCGATAGCCGCATCTAGTCCGTCCAGATCCTGAACCTCGACCTCCACAGATAGCCCGTGCGGTGCAGCAGCTCTTGCTCGACGCGTTGCTTCGGCGACGGATCCCGCCGCCATGATGTGATTGTCCTTCACAAGGATCCCGTCATCGAGACCCGAACGATGGTTGTGACCACCACCGACGACGACCGCGTACTTCTCGAGGATGCGAAGGCCGGGAGTTGTCTTCGCGCGTGTCGACAATCCGCGCGTCGGTACCCTTCACTGCTTCGACGTATCGGGATGTAACGGTGGCAACAGCAGAGAGACGCTGCAGGATGTTCAAGGCTGTTCGCTCGGCCGTAAGGATCGCCGCGAGCGACCCTTCCACTCGAGCAAGGACACCTCCCGGTTCGACGCGATCGCCATCTGACACCTCCGGCAACCATTTCAGTTCATCGCCACCAACCTGTCTGAAACAAGCCTCGGCGAAGGGGAGCCCGGCGATCACAGCGACCTGGCGGGCTTCAAGGCGGGCGCGACCGTGTTGCTCTGGGGTAACAGTGGCCTCGGTGGTTCGATCGCCCCTACCGATGTCCTCTTCCAGCCAGCGAGCGACAAGTTCGTTGATATGGCGTTCCTCGGGAGCTCGCATCGGTCTCACACTAGTAACAACACGTGACCGACGGAACCACTTCCATGACCCTAGAGGGGCTCTACTACGTAGCCCTTGGCGCCAAGTGCGTCGGAGAGCTCGTCGATGTGACGCGGTCCTTTCGTTTCCACTTGAAGGATCACGTCGACCTCGCCCATGTGCACCTGAACACCTTCGCGGTGGTGTTCCACACCGATGATGTTGGCGCCGGATTCCGCAACGAGACCGAGTAGCCGATGTAGCTCTCCAGGTTGATCGGGGATCCGTGTGTGGAAGGAGAAATAGCGTCCCGCGGCCGACAAGCCGTAACGGATCACGCTCAACAAGAGAAGCGGATCGATGTTGCCGCCCGAAAGAACCACCACGACCGGGGGTTCCAAGTGACCTTTGCCCTCCATCGCAGCGGCAACTCCCGCGGCCCCCGAGGGCTCGAGAACGAGCTTCATCCTCTCCGCTGTGAGCACCAGAGCTTGAGCGATGGAATCGTCGCTAACGGTCACGACCTCGTCGACCAGAGCATCGACATGAGCCAGCGTTAGCTCGCCAGGCGCGTTCGCCGCGATCCCATCCGCGATGGTCGACACGGAATCGAGCGCAACGATCCGCCCCTTCTCTAGTGAAGGGATGAACGAGGACGCTCCGGAAGCCTGAACACCGACTATGCGCACATCCGGGCGCACGCTCTTGATAGCAGTGGAGATCCCGGAGATGAGGCCGCCGCCGCCTACCGGCACGATCACAGTGCCGAAACCGTCTAGTTGGTCGAGTAGTTCCAGACCTATGGTGCCTTGACCGGCGATCACGTCGGCATGGTTGTAAGGATGAACGAAGACCGCCCCGCTACTCTCGGCATGCTCGAGCGACGCCGCGTACGCCTCACCGAAGTCTTTCCCAACCAACATCACCTCTGCGCCGTAACGCCGCGTTGCTTCAACCTTCGGTAGTGAAGCGTTGGCCGGCATGAAGACGGTCGCTTTCGTGTCGGACAGCGAGGCTGCTAACGCAACGCCCTGGGCGTGGTTACCGGCAGAAGCGGCAACCACTCCGCGTCCCTTCTCGTCGGTGCTTAGTCGGCTGATGCGGTTATAAGCGCCACGGATCTTGAACGATCCGGTTCGTTGCAGGTTCTCGCACTTGATGAAAACCTGACCGCCCACGATCTGCGACAAGCCCCGTGAGGCGTCGAGCGGGGTCCGCACCGCGACATCTTTAAGCCGCTCCTCCGCAGAGCGAACCTCATCTAAGGACACGAGCTGTTCGGTCTTCACTGCCTCATGTTACGGACAAAGCCTCGTTCATGGGGTTGCGGTGGCTCGGGTCACCAAAGGGAGAGGGGAAAGATGGGACCATATGAGCATGACGTGGACCCCAGACTCATGGACCAGTCTCGAGGCGCTACAGCAGCCTGGATGGCCAGACGCGTCCGAGTTAGAGGGAGTTCTGACGAAGTTGCGAGGACTTCCTCCTCTGGTTTTCGCGGGCGAGGCGAGACAGTTGAAGTCTGCTCTTGCGAAGGTCGGTCGAGGGGAAGCCTTCCTGCTCCAAGCTGGGGATTGTGCTGAATCGTTCCGCGAGTTCTCTGCCGATGCCATCCGAGACAAGTTAAAAGTCATCCTGCAGATGGCGGTGGTTCTCACCTACGCGTCAGGGCTCCCGGTGGTGAAGGTAGGGCGGATCGCAGGGCAATTCGCGAAACCCCGCTCGGCTGAGTTCGAGTCGGTTGGCGACCAGAAACTTCCCTCGTTCCGGGGCCACGCCGTCAATGACGACAGCTTCACTGCCGAAGCGCGCGTGGCCGACCCCCAGCGAATGGTTCAGGCGTACCACCAGTCGGCCGCCACGTTGAATCTGATCAGGGCTTTCACCAAGGGGGGATTCGCAGACCTCCGACAGATCCACGCTTGGAACCAGGACTTCGTTGCCGAAAGCAAGCAAGGCCAGCGGTACGAACAGATAGCGCGTCAGATCGACCGGTCACTCACTTTCATGGCCGCCTGCGGGATCGATCTAGGTGCCGACTCAGCGCTGCACGAAGTTGATCTGTTCACATCACACGAGGCGCTGCTCCTGGAGTTCGAAGAGGCCCTCACACGTGAAGACTCGCTGACCGGCGACTGGTACGACTGCTCTGCTCATCTGTTGTGGGTTGGCGAGAGAACACGTGACGTCGGCGGTGCCCATGTTGAGTTCTTGTCGGGCGTTAAGAATCCGGTAGCTGTGAAGCTCGGCCCCAGCGCTACCCCGGAAGAGGTCGTTGCGTTAGCGGAGCGACTCGACGCTCGATCGGAGCCGGGACGACTCACTTTCGTGACACGCATGGGGGCCGGACTGGTTGAAGAAAAGCTGCCACCGCTCCTGAAAGCGATGAAAGAGGCAGGCAAACAGGTCGTCTGGGTCTGCGACCCGATGCACGGCAACACATTCACTTCCTCAAGCGGCTACAAGACGAGGCGGTTGGATGACGTTCTCACCGAGATCAAACAGTTCTTCATCGTTCACCAGCAGGAGGGTTCGACACCTGGCGGTGTGCATCTGGAGTTGACGGCCGAGAACGTGACGGAATGCCTCGGTGGCGCCGAAGAGGTCCTCGATGGCCACCTAGAGGATCGTTACGAAGCCTTATGCGATCCGCGTCTGAACGCTCGTCAAAGCCTCGACCTAGCCTTCTTGCTGGGAGAGATGCTTCAGAACTGATCGCTAACCCTTGATGACCTTCCGAAGGGTAACCATCAAGGCGTCTAGATCCGCATGCTTGCCGGTGGCCTTCTTCGAGTAGACGCTTTCGTCGTCGACATCTACCTCGAAAACGCCTCCCCCCGAGGGGACCAGGACCACCTCTTCGAGATCGTGCTCGAACTCCTCCAGGATCCGCTCCGTCAGACCGACGGCTCTAGGCGTGTACCCTCACTTGCGGCAGTACTCGATGCTTATTCGCATGCAGGAAACCTATCTTGCGGCGGGCCCTAAGCTAGAGGTCGAACATCTAACAAAAGGGAGGTCCCCAGATGGGTCTTTGGATCGTGATCGGAGTAGTAGCGCTCCTGGTCATCTTCGTCATCGCGGTCTACAACCGGTTAGTCAAGTTCCGCAACCGGATCGAGGCTGCATGGGCCCAGATCGACGTCCAACTGAAGAGGCGACACGACCTGATTCCGAACCTGGTGGAAACGGTCAAGGGTTACGCCGCGCACGAGCGCGAGACGTTCGAGAACGTTGTTAAGGCACGACAGCAAGCCGTCCAGGCTCAAGGAGTCGAGAACCAAGCTCAAGCCGAGAACATGCTGACCTCAGCGCTGCGCCAGCTCTTTGCGGTGGCAGAGGCCTACCCCGATCTGAAGGCGAACCAAAACTTCCTTGCTCTTCAGGAAGAACTCACCGGTACAGAAGGGCGCATCGCCTTCTCGCGCCAGTTCTACAACGAGCAGGTCCTCAGCTACGACAACTCCTTGGAGCAGTTCCCGACGAACATCATCGCCGGCATGTTCAACTTCGAGCCCAAGCCGTACTTCGAGGTTGAAGAAGCTGCCCGCGCGGTCCCGTCGGTCGATTTCGGTCAGGGCGGAGGCGCCGGAGCACCACCTCCCGCGCAGACAACACCTCCGGCACAGACATAGGCGCGCGGTCACTAGGTGTACGAACGCATCTCATCGAACGTCCGTAAGTCGTGGCTGCTGATCTTCGCGTTCACAGCCTTCGTGGTTCTCGTGGGCTGGGCGGCAGGTGAATGGCTCGGGGGTGGAGTCGGCTACCTAGGCGTGGCGATCGCCGCCATCATCGCGATCGTCATGACATGGGCTTCCTACTTCAACAGCGACAAGATCGCTCTCGCTATGAGCAAGGCGAAGCCGGCGGATGAGACGGAGTACGCCCAGCTGCACAACATCATCGAGGGACTAAGCCTGGCCGCCGGCATGCCGAAGCCGCGGATCTACGTGGTTCAGGACGATGCTCCCAACGCATTCGCCACCGGGCGCAACCCCGAGCACTCGGCTATCGCGGCAACAACCGGACTACTCGAGAAGATGAACCGCGATGAGCTCGAAGGAATCATGGCCCACGAGCTCTCGCACATCAAGAATCGGGACACGTTGGTGATGACCCTTGCGGTCACGTTGGTCGGGTTCACCGTCCTTGTCGCCGACATCATGATGCACACGCTCTGGTGGGGAGGCGGTGGACGACGAGACGACAACAACGGAGCCGGTGCGATCTTCGCGATCCTCGGCATCGTTCTTCTGATCATGTCGCCACTGATCGCCCAGATGATGCAGTTCGCCGTCTCGCGGCGGCGTGAATACCTGGCCGATGCCGACGGGGTTTTCCTAACTCGCTACCCGGATGGCCTGATCTCAGCTCTCAACAAGTTGAAGGACGATCAAACGGTTGTGCGATCCAGCAGTCGAGCAACTGCACATCTCTGGATCGAATCCCCGATCCCCCGTGCGCGGTCAGAAGCCCGGGGCGGCAAGGGATCCGGGGCGTGGTTGAACCGGATGTTCGACACTCACCCACCGTTAGAGGAGCGCATCCGGATCCTTCAGGAAAGCACGGTTACAGGTCCGGCAGGTCCTACGCCCTAAACAGCACGTACTAAACCGAAACGATCGATTCGGTGTTCGCAGGAGATTGATCCGCGGGTGTGTCTCCCTGAACCACGTTGATGTCGTCCGGCAGGTGTCGCTCGAGGGAGCGAACCATCCAGATCGTCAGAACGCACGCTGCGATCAAACCGAGAAAGAACGGCTCCGAAAGTTCGCGATCGATCATCACACCGGCGATCGCGGGGCCGACGATGTGTCCCATCGAGAAGCACAGTGAATACGCTCCGTTGTAACGACCTCTAAGTTCGTCCGGAGCCAGATCGTTGAGGATCCCAGGGATGCTCGGCGACACCATGCACTCGCCCAGGGCGATGAACACCATGGCCAGAACGAATCCGATGTTCCTGACCGCCTGTTCCTCGATCTGGCCCGCACCGATCGTGACCATCCAGGCGATGGCCCACAGGACGCAGATCGCCATGAGTGCCCTCGTCCGTCTCTTCCCGGTCAACCAGCGGAGCACGAACAGCTGCGCCACGACGATGAAGAAGGTGTTGGCAGCGAACGTTGCCCCCAATAACCTGGTGCTGGCACCGCCTTCTCCGGTCACGTAGGCCGGGAAGCCAGACTCGAGCTGCGAGTAACCGACGGTTACGAGCACCACCGTGATCGCCATCAGGCGCAGGAACAACCGATCTTGGACAACGGCTCGATAGCCCGCCTCCTGAAGACCATCGGAGACCGGCTCGCTCCTTCCGCCGATGTCTTTCATCAGAAAAAGGACTCCTGCGAAGAACAACCACGAAAGAGCATCAAACGCATATAGAAGCTCGAACGTGCGCGGGTCGGATACGTCGGCGACCAGCCCACCGATGATCCCGCCGATACCGATACCTAGGTTCAGGGTCGCGTAGTGAACGGAGAACACTGCAGACCGTTGCTCTGTTGCCACGAGAGACGCTAAGAGCGAATGCGTCCCGGGCCACATCGCGGCGAACCCAGCTCCGATGAGTCCGGCGGCCACGAACGCGTGCCAGGTCTCTCTCATAAGGGCGAGGGAGACAGAACCAGCGGCGCACAGGCACAGTGACACCATCAGGGTGCGGCGGGGTCCAAACCGATCGACGAACGAGCCGGAGGGGGGCCCGCATGCCAAAGAGACGATCGCCAAGAACGCGATCACAAAGCCACCGGTAGTCACGCTTACGTTGCGCACGTCTCTCAGATAGACGAGCAAGAACGGCAACACAAGGCCAGTTCCCAGCGCAGCGACTGCGTCGGCGGCAAGTACGCGCCAAGCACGCGGCGAAAGGGTCGGGATGATTCCTTTGCCCACGAGAACCTCTAGTCGGTCAGCTCGTCAGTTCTGAGACCCACACCGATACGCGTTCCACGATCTCGGTCCACGCGTCCTGGGTGGAGCGACCGGAAGCCTTACGAACCTTGAAGGAGTGGTCGCCATCGTCGATGACCATCAGGTCGTTGTCACAGATCAGTTTCGCTCTCACCGTTTCGAGGGTAGTCAGCGGGCAGAAGGGGTCACGAGTGCCTTCCACGAACAGCATGGGAGCCTTGATCTCGTACAGATGCTCGTCCCGGAGGCTCTCGGGGCGACCAGGCGGGTGGAGCGGATAGCCGAAGAAGAGAACACCGTCGGCTGCCATCCCGCCTGCCACGGCATGCGATGCGATGCGGCCGCCCATGGACTTTCCACCCACAAAAACGCGGCCCCCATGGTCGGACGATCGAGCTTCAACGACCGCCAGATAGGTGTCCTCGAGGATCGCCTGGCGATCGGGGCTCTTCCTACCGGCCTCGAGATACGGGAAATTGAACCGACACACGTTCATGCCCGAGCTAGCGAGCCCATCGGACACGAAGGACATGAAATCGCTGTGGATATTGGCGCCAGCACCGGGAGCAAGGAAGACCATGTCCTTCGCGTCGCGGGGCCCGTCCATGACTGCTGATACGTGAGTACCCGCGACTTTGACCTTGGTCGTCCTACCCACAGAAAACTTCCTCCTCGGATCAACAAGCGGGAGCATCGTAGTCTGAAATCCTCTGGCACACCTGTCGCCGGTCCACGACCTGCACGACACCTATACTCCCGTTGTCACAACTTAGACCAACCGGTCAAGGCGAGGGGACAGATCTTGCTAGAGAAGCTCGCGATGTCGGTGCTGTTGCTTGCGACGATGGGGGCGTTCGCTGCTCGCATGCGTCAATTAGTCGGTTTCCTGAAACTCGGCGCAACCGAAGACAGGAAACCACGTGACTGGTCGCTGAAACTGAAGGAACAGCTTGTCGTTGTTCTCGGGCAGCGCAAACTCCTGCAATGGACGATCCCCGGCATCATGCACTTCTTCATCTTCTGGGGCTTCGTGATCCTTTTCACAACGATCGTAGAAGCCTTCGGAGCCGTCTATCAGGAAGGCTTTCATCTCCCGATCGTCGGTAAATGGGGGCCGCTGGGAGCGATCCAAGATTTCTTCGTCGTAGCTGTGATGCTCAGCATCGTTGTCGCATTCATCATCCGGAGAGCTCAAGCTCCTGGACGTTTCAAGGGTTCCCACACCAAAGAAGCCGAGTACATCCTGTACGCCATCTTCGGGATCATGCTCACGATCCTGTTCACGAGGGGTGCCGAGATCGCTCTGGGCCACTTCCCCTACGACACGGACTGGACCCCTGCTTCGAAGCTAGCGTCCGAGCTGTTCACGGGCCTTTCCCTCGAGGCACGCCAGGCGTGGGACACGATCTTCCTGTGGTGGCACTCCCTGATCATCCTGGGCTTCCTCGTCTACATCACCTACAGCAAGCACCTCCACATCATCACGTCCGGGTTCAACGTCTTGTTCGCGTCGGAGCGACCCAAGGGTGCGCTGAAACCGATGAACATCAACATCGAAGAGATGTCGGAAGAAGACACTTTCGGAGCGGGCAAGCTCACCGACCTGACCTGGAAGCAGATGCTCGACGGGATGACGTGCACCGAATGTGGGCGTTGTCAGAGTCAGTGCCCGGCGTGGAACTCGGGGAAGCCTCTCTCACCCAAACTCCTCATCATGGATCTCCGCGACCATCTCTTCGAGTTCGGTCCCCAACTACTCGCTGCCAAAGAGCAGGGACCCGAGGCTTACGCCAAGGCACTCGAGTCGCTGCCTTCCTTGAACCCCGATGTTGTCGAGGACGAGGTCATCTGGGATTGCACGACCTGTGGAGCCTGTGTTCAAGCCTGTCCCGTAGATATCGAGCACATCGACACGATCCTCGACATGAGACGAAACCTCGTGATGACCGAGTCTCGATTCCCTCGAGAGATGCAAAGCGCTCTCCAGAACATGGAGACGACCGGCAACCCCTGGGGCCAGCCACCCGCGGCACGGCTCGAGTGGACGCAAGGAACATCGAAGCAAGAGCCCCTCGCCATCCCCCACATCTCAGAGGCCCCCGATGCGGATGTTCTCTTCTGGGTCGGTTGTGCTGGCTCGTTCGATGACAGGAACAAGAAGGTCGTTTACGACTTCGCTAAGTTGATGCAGATCGCCGGCGTGAAGTTCGCCATCCTTGGCGGCGAGGAGTCCTGCAACGGGGACCCGGCTCGAAGGATGGGGGCCGAGTACATCTACCAGATGCTCGCCGAGCAGAACATCGAAACTCTTAACAGCTACAAAGTGCGCAAGATCGTCACGATCTGCCCGCACTGCTTCAACACGATGTTCAACGAGTACCCACAGTTCGGCGGCCACTTCGAAGTGATCCATCACACCGAGTACCTAGCCCAACTCGTCGCCGAAGGACGGTTAAAACCGCAAACGGAAGTGACGAAGAAGGTCACCTATCACGACCCCTGTTACAACGCTCGCCATAACGATGTTTGGAAGGGGGCGCGTCAGGTCATCGAGTCGATCCCCGGAACCGAGTACGGCGAGCTCCAGCGACACGGTCACTCGACCTTCTGTTGCGGCGCCGGTGGGGGTCGCATGTGGATGGAAGAGCGCATGGGCAAGAAGATCAACATGGAGAGGACCGATGAAGCGCTGGCTTCAGCCTCAGACACGGTCGCTGTTGGGTGCCCTTTCTGCAACATCATGCTTAGCGACGGTGTGACGGAGCGCAGCGCGGATGACCGGATGGAAGTGAAGGACGTGGCTCAGCTGCTTCTCCAGTCCATCGAGTTCCACCCTGAGAGTTCAGTCGCTGCAGGAAACGGGAACGGGAACGGGACCGCCGCCGACTAGCGCGGGGCCATCCCGATCATCGCCGCTTCCATCAGCTTGTCGACGATGTCGCTCGACCATGCGAACTTCGGGGACGTGATCATCAGCGAGGTCAGGCCGTGAACCATCGACCAGATCAGTAGCGACGCGTCGAGCGGGTCCATCTGACGGATCTCGCCTTCCTCTATACAGGCGGTCACCAGGCCAACGAGGGTCATGAAAGCCATATCACCCTGACTTGGCGCTTCGTTCGTGATGGTGAGGGCGAAATCGTCTTCGTTCTTGGTCATCATGAGGAACCGGTATGCCTCAGGATTATCGATCCCGAAGCGAATGTAGGCGAGACCACAACTCATCAAGCGCTCCAGCGGATCGCCGCCGGTGCCGATCGCCTCTTGGAAGATCTGATTGAGCTGGCCGAACCTTCGATCGCATAGTCCCTGGAAAAGGTCGTCCTTGTCAGTGAAGTGGGCGTAGATCGCAGGAGGTGTCACACCTACTTTGCCGGCGATAGCGCGCATGGAAACCGCTTCGACATCGCCGGTCGCCAGCATCAATCGCTCGGCCGCATCGAGGATCTCTTCTCGGGTTTTGGTTCCCTCCCCGCGACGCGCTTTACGGCGCGTCGCGGGAACGGTCTGCTCGATACTCAACTACCCCCACCTTCGATCGGACTTGGTACCGGAGATGCGGAACGGGGTTCTGCGCTCTCTGAGATACCGAATCTGTTGTACACCTTCCGCATCCATCTAGGCGCCCACCAGTTCGCTTCGCCGGCAAGCCTCATGAAGGCAGGAACGAGGATGGCTCTGACCAGCGTTGCGTCCATGACCACAGCCAAGGTCAGGCCCACACCCATCATCTTGATAAACGTGACACCCGAAGTTGCGAAAGCTATGAAAACCACGCTCAGCAAGACTGCGGCCGCTGTAACGATCCGGCCGGTCCTCTCAAGGCCGATGGCAACCGCATCCATATTGCTTCGTCCGGCGTCGTGCTCTTCCTTGATCCTCGACAGCAAGAACACCTCGTAGTCCATCGACAAACCGAAGGCCATGCAGAACATGAGCAGCGGCATCGTGATCTCCATCGTTCCGGTCGGCGTGAAATCGAGGAACCCCGAAAGGTTGCCGTCCTGGAAGATCCAGACCATCGCTCCGAAAGTAGCGGTCAACGACAGCATGTTGAGGACCAGAGCCTTGAAAGGCACCAGCACCCCGCCGAACATCAAGAAGAGCAACACGAACGTCGCAACGGCGATGAGCAGGGCCGCCATCGGCACACGACTGAAAAGCGCGTCGGCCGTGTCCGTCAGACGAGCCGAAGGACCAGTGACGGAGGTATGGAACCCAGGATCGATCGCCCGAACGTCGGCGACGAGCTGCTCTCCCTCGGGTGAGAAGGCTTCAACGCTCGGCACGACCGAGAGCCAAGCACCTTCGCCACCTTTGAATATCGCGGTCGTCTGATCGGGAGGTGCCACCTGCTGTCCCCCGAAGTAGGTACCGGTCAAGGCGCCGACGCCTGCAACTCCGTCCACGGTTGAGAGCTCTTTCGCATATGCATCGATCTGCTGCGAAGTCAGACCTTCTTCGGTCGAGATGATCGACAGTGCGTTCGCATTGTTCGAATCGAAATTGTCTCGGATCTGCTGCTGCACCTGGTGGCTGGTTGCACTCGACGGGAGAGCTCTGTCGTCGGCTTGACCCCATGCGACATTGAAGAAGGGGATCCCCAAGAAGCCCAAGAGGACGATCACTCCGGTCGCCATCGGGATCGGCCGGTGCATGACACCCATCGCGATCCGATGCCAGAAACCTTCGCCGACCTCTTTCGGCTCCCGCTTGAACAGGCGGAACTTGTCAACCCGATGTCCCAGGATGGCCAGCAGCGCCGGCAAGAACACCACAGCACCCAGTACCGCAACGAGAACCACCGAGATACCTGCGTAGGCAAAGCTGCGGAGGAACGCCAGCGGGAAAACGAGGAGCGCGCCCAACGACAACGCGACGGTGAGTCCACTGAATGCGACGGTGCGCCCCGCCGTTTCGACCGTCCGGCGCGTTGCGTCATGCACCTCATGCCCGTTGTGCAACTCCTCCCGGAACCGCGACACCACGAAGAGGCTGTAGTCGATGGCCAGCCCAAGGCCGAGCATCGTTGTCAGGTTGAGAGCGAAGATCGAGACGTCGGTCAGGTCGGCGATAACAGAAAGCAGGAAGAACGCCCCGATGATCGCGATGCCTCCGACAGCGAGCGGAAGGCTCGCCGCGACGACACTGCCGAACACCAGTAGCAGCAGAAGCAGCGTGATGGGGAGGGCGATCGTCTCCGCCTTCACGAGGTCGGACTCGATGTTCTCTTGCATCTCTCGGTAGATCTCGGCGAATCCTCCAACGCCGACTTCGAGCTCACCGTCACGCGTGTATTTGGGGGATAGCGCTTCGATGCGTTCCTTGACGTGATCGTCGGATCCCTCGATCACACCGATCACAAGAGCTTGCTCGCCGGTGGCGCTCTTCAGCGAAGGGATACCTGTGGTCCAGTAGGAATAGACCTGCTCGAGGTCAGGTTCGGCGGCCAGCTCCTGGGTTAGAGCGGCACCTTGGGCCGCGACCTGCTGATCGTCGACCGACCCGCCGTTTGCGCTCACGAGGAGGACGATGTTGGGGTCTTCGATCCCGAACCGGTCCTCGAGGGTTCTGGCCGCGACGCTGGCTTCAGAATCCGGATCGTCGAAGCCTCCGGAGGTGAGCTTGTCGGCGACGCCTGCACCGAAGAACCCCGCTAGGACGAAGGCGACGATGGTGGCGGTCAGGATGACCTTGCGGCGCCTGACGACGGTGTCGGCTAGCCAAGTGAACACTGTGGATCCTCCTCAACAGCGCGGCCCCCAGGGGAGCCTCTTCATGAACGCCGTTAAGTTACCACTGTTCACTTAACGCTGTAAAGGGCTAACTCCCCTAAGCCGTGACCGCTGCGAGGGTCTTGTCGAGCTGCTTGAGGTGGGCGATGTCGTGGCCGCCGATGAGGGTGAGACCCAGCCGCAGGCTCTCGTCGCCCCTCTCTTCGTGGCGGCCGGCCCTTTCCCAGGTGGCGGGGTCGGTATCGCGGAACATAGAGACGTTGGCGGCTCGCAGCACGCTGAAGGCATCGAGCATCTGATGGAAAGGGGGCCGCGGCAGGTCCGTCCACGCGTCCTGGTCGTAGCCGATCAACGTCGGGTAATCCTGCGCGGCGATGACCCGCCACCTGAACGAGTACACGATCTCGCCGTGCCAGAAGTGCCCCAAGAGCTCCTCGACCGACCACTCGTTCGGTTCGGGCCGTCGATGCAAGATCTCGTCTGAGAGTCCGTCGGTCTTGTCACGATAGATCTGAGGTGTCGCGGCGATGACGGCCAGAGGGTCTCGGTCGCCCAGCAGATCCTTAAGAGCTTGCACGTAGGCGTCCGGTTCCCTGACGGGATCCGGAGCAACGATCCGTTCTTCCACTACTTGAAGTTCTCGAAGTAGCGAGATGGTGTCGGGCCGCGCTGTCCTTGGTACTTCGAGCCGACCTTGCTCGAGCCGTATGGGTTCTCGGCTTCGGAGGTCAGCCGGAAGAAGCTGATCTGTCCGATCTTCATCCCCGGATAGATCGTGATCGGCAGATTGGCGACATTGCTCAATTCCAAAGTGAGGTGCCCCTCGAACCCAGGATCCACGTACCCCGCGGTCGAATGGATCAGCAGCCCCAGGCGACCCAACGAGCTCTTTCCCTCGAGCCGCGCAACATGATCGTGGGGCAAGCGGACATACTCCAGCGTCGACCCGAGCACGAACTCGCCGGGATGAAGGATGAAAGGTTCGTCATCACGCACCTCGACCAACTGGGTGAGATCCTCCATCGGACTCTTCACATCGATCACTGCGTAGCGATGGTTCGAGAAGGTTCGGAAGTAACGATCGGTGTGTAGGTCGACCGACGACGGCTGAACATCGGCCTCATCGAAAGGATCGATGCCGATCTCGCCGTTCGCGATCGCCTTCCGGATATCACCGTCCGAGAGGATCATGGAGGCATCCTAACGGGGGCCGCGCGCCAGAGGATGGGTCCGCGGCCCACGAGTTTCGCGTTCTGAAACTGGTCTTAATGGTGTCCTGGCTTGAGGCGATCGCCGTCGCCCACTGCCGTCCGGATCAGCACCGAACGCTAGAATCTCCGACGTTCGCGGGTGTAGCTCAATGGCAGAGCACCAGCTTCCCAAGCTGGCTACGGGGGTTCGATTCCCCTCACCCGCTCCGAGCGAAGCGAGAGGGCGGTGAGCTGCGAAGCAGCGTTGAGGGGAGAGAAACCGCCTTTGTTCGATTCCCCTCACCCGCTCCGAGCGAAGCCGATATGCTTGGTCTGCATGGCGGATGCAACCCTTACCCCTGAGATAACTCGTGGTCGAACAACGCGCTTGGCGTGGATCGTGCGCGGTTTCCTCCTTCTCCTCGTCCTTGCGGGGATCGGTTTCCGTATGTATCTGGGCGAGTACCAACCTTTGCAGTTGAGCAACATGAGTAGCCTCAACGCCGATACCGAATCCGTGATGCGTGGTGGTGAGGGACCGGACACGATCGAGTTTCTTAAGTCCGCACCTCCGGGAACAACGTTTCGGATGATGCTGTCTCTCGAGAACACAGGGTGGTTGCCGGTAACGATCACTGCTCTAGCCGACCCTCACGAGATGGCAGTAAACGATGTGACATATGGGTTCCGTCCCACAACCACTCTGCTCGGCCCTAAAGAGGAAGCGTTGGGCGTGACCGGGACGAGTTTCGCGGGCCTCGAAGAGTTCGAACCTTTTACACTTGAACCAGGCGAGGCGCGTCTTGCCGGATTCGAGTTCATGTCCGGTAAGTGCATCGCCAGAGAGTCATCCACATGGGATTCGACTTCAGAACTCACCTTCAAAGTGCTAGGCGTGCAAAGAAAGTTCCAACTCGAATGGCCGTACGTGATCGCGATGACAGGCCAGAGTTGCCGCGTCTGAGTGCGCCTTCCAGCTTCTAACGCGCTCCAGGTACCCGGGCCATCGAGGCGAACTTCGTGAACTGGTTCATGAACGCAAGTCGCACGACACCAGTGGGACCGTTCCTGTGTTTGGCGATGATGAGTTCCGCCTCGCCGCGATGTTCAGTATCAAAGTTGTAGACCTCGTCCCTGTAGATGAACATCACGACGTCACTGTCCTGCTCTAATGAGTTGTGAGCGATGATGCCGTCTGCCACGAAGTTGTGTGTGCCGGGCACCGTGGCGTCGAACACTTCTTCATCACCGATGTACTCGATCGAAATGATCTCGTCCCAGAACACTTCAGACTCGGCCGCCGTCGCCATGTGCTCGTTCTGTAAGAGGGCTGCCAACTCTCCACAGGTCTGTCGCTGCATAGGTCCGTAGCGATGAAAGGTGGGCCTGAAGTCCACGGTTGTAGCGTCTCGCATCGCCTTCATCGTCAAACCCATCCGAGCCTGAGAAACGATGACGTCCTGCCACACGTTCGCCGGGACCATGTCCGCATCCCACTTCCGCGGGTGCGTATCCAGGTACTCCTGTGCCAGCCGAGCACCGGCAACCTTGGGTCCAAACGCACCGACTCCGTTCAGGAATCGTTGGAGCTGGCGTCCAGAGCGAACTCGCACCTGGTACCCGTCGCGAAAGGTAGCTTTCCTAGCTGTGGTGGTAGCTGCGACGACACCGAACCGCATCAAGAGAGCCGACACATCATCTGCCAATCGACGGCTAGTGGTCGCGTAGTAAGCACTTGGGGCTCGGGTGGCACCAGACTTCCTGAGATTGATGCTGCCGTCCGTCGCCCACAAGTGACGGAGAAAGAGTGCCAACTGCCGGTTGGGTAAGCCGAAGACTTCGTCCGGGATGAACTTCTCGTAGGAACGCTTGTCGTAAAGACCCAGATCGTCCAGCCACTGATTTATCGGATTGCGGCGTCCATGCGTCACACGGTATGGCGACGGGAGGAACACCTGGTAGCTACGAGCTGCCTCCTCCCACTTCACTCTCGCCTCGACTCCGAAGAATTTGGCAGACTCAACGACCGCGTCGATGTTCTCTTGATCTTGTGTTGCATACCGAAGAGGAAGCCGCGCCAGATGGCTGCCGTCTCCGATGAGGTGAGCTAGAAGGATCACCTGCTCGTCTGCCCAATCCGTGTGGTTGGTCGGTTCCCGGATGGTGCGAGGGATAGCGAGACCGTCCCCGATCTCGAGCCGCTCAAGTGCTTTCCAACCGTCGTAGGTGAGGAACGGATGGTTTGCGCTCGCCTTCACTTCTCGGCCCGAGCGCATCCTCATCTTGAAAACCTTCTTCACACCGCTAGAGAAAACATGAGTCATGGTCCCTTTGACCATCTTCAGGTCGTCATCGACGGTCCACACCGGGATATTGCGCTCACCCGACGTGAAGAGCTCACCCATCGTCACCATTGCCCCGGTGTCAGATCTCATCACGCGTGTGTCCGCGGTGAGGCAACCCGATTCGCGTAGGTCTCCGAGGAATGGGCGTTTGTCTTGGCGGTACTCGACGCCTCGGTTCAGCTGCGCCGCACAGATAACAGGAACTTCTAGTTCCCTCGCGAGGATCTTCAGGTTCCGCGAGATATCCGACACTTCTTGCTGGCGGTTCTCGGATCGACGCGGCGATTGCATCAGCTGCAAGTAGTCGATGATCACGAGGCCGAGGCCCTTCTTGGCCTTCAGTCGCCGGCACTTGGCGCGGATCTCCATCAACGTGATGTTGGCGGAGTCATCGATGAAGATCGGAGCCTCCGCAAGGCGGCCCAGAGCAGAAGAGAGTCGATTCCAGTCCTGCTCCTGCATCGTCCCTTTGGACATGCGCTGCGAATCGACCTTCGCTTCAGATGCCAAGAATCGTTTCGTTAGTTCGTGCCGGCTCATCTCGAGGTTGAACATCAGAACGGGTTGACTCTGCCGCATTGCAGCAGCAAGCGCGAAGTCGTTCAACAACGCCGATTTCCCCATCCCTGGCCTCGCTGCCACGATGATGAAGTTCGATGGTTGGAAACCTGAAGTGATCTCGTCAAGGTCGGGGAAACCGGTGGTAACTCCCGTTACGGACTCGCCGCGTTCGGCGAGCATCTCGATCTGGATCATGTTCTCCGTCAGGAGCTCACGAAGCGGATTGAGTGTGTCCTTCAGCCGGCGATCGGCGACGTTGTAGATGATCTCTTCGGCCTGGTCGACGGCCTGGTCGACGTCTTCGGGAAGTGAGAAGCCGATCTCTTGGATCTCGTTGCCTGCCGACACCAACCTGCGGAGCCGTGCGTTCTCCTCCACGATGGCTGCGTAACGAGCCGCCGAAGAAGCGGTCGGGTAGGCCTCGAGCAGCCCATGGATGTAGGGCTTGCCGCCGATATTCTCGAGGCTGCCTCGGCGGCTGAGCTCCTCAGCAACAGTGATCGCATCGACGCTCTCGCTGCTGTTGTAGAGCACCGAGATGGCCTCGTAGATCTCGGTATGGGCCGGCTTGTAGAAATCGTCGGCTTTGATGATGCCGATGACGTTGGAGATGGCGTCCTTGGACTCGAGCATCGCTCCCAGAACGGACTGCTCCGCATCGAGATTGTGCGGGGGGATACGGCTAACCGGACCCGATCGATTCAGGTCACGAACTGGAGCCCGCTGAGCCACCCAAACACCCCCAAATAGACATTGTGCATATCTCTGTTGATAACTACCTCTACCCTGCGACACTTTTCGCTTGGCTCACGGTATTAGGCGGGGAATCGACTTGAAAGACCCGGAAACTTCCTTAGGGAGCTGTGGATAACCGGTGGAGAACCTCTGAATGCGCGCTTGCTCTCAGATAGCCGACGAGTGCATGCGGGATCGGGCGAGTACGTAGGTCCTTTTCATCAACATCTGTGGAGCATCCGCGTGAATCTCCGCCCCGAAATCATTTCGCGTATCTCGCACATTTGTTCGCGAGAAAGGCCGCCCCGAAGGGCGGCCTTTGACGATCTATGAGGGGATCGACCTACTCGGGAACGGCTTCCTCTTCGTGAGCGATGACTTCCACGGTTACGAGGCCGGAGACCTCTTCGTGGAGCTTGACCTCGACCTGGTGCGTGCCGAGTGAGCGGATCGGATCCTCCAAGAGCACGTTCCGCTTGTCCACGTCCTCATCCAGCTGATCGAGGATCGCTCGGGCAACATCAGCGTTCGTAACGGAACCGAACAGCTTGCCCTCTTCACCGGCGCGTGCGGAGATGTAGACGGGTGACGAGTTGAGATGCGCCACCTTGGCCGCGGCCTCGTCTTTGAGCTTGCGCTCCTGCTCTTCCCGCGACTTGCGCATCTGCTCCGCCTGTTTCAGCGCACCCTTCGTCGCCGTCATCGCGAGGCCTTTCGGAACGAGGTAGTTCCGAGCGAAGCCGTCCTTCACGTCGACGACATCACCCTTATGACCGAGACTCTCGACGTCATCCGCCAGGATCACTTTCATCTATCTGCCACCTCCTAGCGGGACGAGTAAGGGAGAAGAGCCATCTCACGTGCGTTCTTCACCGCGGTCGCCACGAGACGCTGGTGCTGCGAGCAACATCCGGTCACGCGTCGAGCGCGGATCTTCCCGCGATCGCTCATGTACTTGCGAAGCAGCGCCACGTCCTTGTAGTCGATGTAATCGACCTTGTCTGCGCAGAACTGGCAATACCTCTTCTTGCCGATCTTCTTCGGTGGTGCGGTTTTCTTCGTTGGGCGTGCCATCTATCTAGAAACCTCCCTCGTCCATCTGACCGCCGACGGGCGTCGTGCCCCAGTCGTCGGCAGGAGCGGTCTGCGCGGGGCCGGAAGCCGGAGCCTGAGCCTGAGCGGGAGCTTGGTAGCCACCTGCCTGAGCCGGCTGTGCCTGTGCGCCGCCGAAGTCCCCGCCACCACTCCGCTGACCCGAATCACGATTGGAACGCTGCACCTGAGCGCTTGCCCATCTAAGGGACGGACCGACCTCGTCGACCTGGACCTCGATCTCCCAGCGCGACTCGCCTTCCTTCGTCTCCCACTTACGCTGCTTCAAGCGTCCGACGACGATCACACGAGCACCCTTGGTGAGCTCGGCTACATGCTCGGCCATCTCGCGCCAGCAGCTGCACTTGAAGAACCCTTCAAGCTCGGACTCTTGGTCTTTGCCTTTATACCGATTGACCGCGACGGTGAAGTTCGCAACCGCGGCCCCCGAGGGCGTGTAGCGCAACTCTGGGTCGTCCGTAAGGTTTCCGACGAGTGTGACTGTGTTCTCTCCTGCCATCTCAAACTCTCCTTATGGGTTGCCGCCGAGCGTGTCTAGGTGGCCTCGGGGCGGACTATCTTGCCGCGCACGTATTCGTCGGCGACCTTGATCAGGTTCTCCAAACGGGCGATCCCGTCTTCTGGAGCTTCGAAGTTAGCAACGAAGTAGTAGCCGTCGTGCTTGTGAGATATCTCGTAAGCGAACCGGCGTTTACCCCAGCGGTCGATCTCGCCCGAGGTACCGCCCACCGTGCCGATGGCCTCGGTGAACCTGGTGACGGCCTTCTCGACATCGCCCTCTTCGAGAGCGCCATCGACGATGACCAATGCTTCGTATCTCCGCATATGCAGTCCTCCTCTGGACAAGGGCCCGGCCCATCCGGGTCCCTAGGCCCTCCCGCGTTGATGCCGGCGGGTCGGGCAGGGGGTGTGATCCAGCTGTGTGGCGAACCGGGCGGTTCACCAACGAACAAAGGGTAGCACCTCCTTTTCCACTCACCGTTTCGCAAGTTCCGACGAACAGGCACAGAACCTAGCGACGACCAGAGACAATTAGTGCCCCGGCCAATGACGTTTGCGAGGCTCTGCCGAGTGAAAAACAAGTCTCGCAAGGCCGCAGGGAGAGTGCGTACCGGGAGTACGTGCTCGACTGAGAACGCCGCGAGACGCAGGCTTTTCGCCGGCAGAGCCCTCAAGATGTTGTTGGTCGGGGCACCTAAGCCGAGGCTGATCCGGTCAGAACCGGCGACGGGTCGACCCGGGGAGATCGGTCCCCCGCCAGGTTCGGCGGTCTGGGTGGATGGGCCCGTTTGGCAAGCATGAAGTAGACGACGAACGCCAGCAGAAGAAGCGCCCGCATCCATATCCCGACGAGCATGACCTTCTCTGACATCGGGAGGTCTTCGGAGGCGTAGTCGGTGAACCAGCGAAAGATGCCCCAATAGACGTACGCGTCGGCTAAGGCATACGCCGACCAACCGACGAGCGCTGGGATCCAATGACCGATCAGTACGAAGAAGGGAAGAAGCCACAGCGTGTATTGGGGCGAGTGCACCTTGTTCCACAGCAAGAACGTCGCGAGTAGCGCGCCACAAGTCTGGACGAATGGATAGACACCCTCTGAGCGGAATCGCAAGAGCCCTACGGCAAGGATCGCTACGAAGAACAACGCTGTGAGTCCGAGAGTGATCCGGTTGAGGCTCGATGGATCCCAACCTGGAGCCGATAGGCAGAGATCCTTCATCGCGCACCACATCGTGTCGAAGTTGGGCCCCCGATGTGAATGGAACGTGTAGGTCGCTATCCAGCCATCCCAGTTGATGATCATGAACGGAAGGTTGATCAGCGTGAACGTTCCCGATCCCGCTATAGCGGACCCGAACGCACCACGCTTGTCGCCCGCCGTGAACCGATCGAGGAACAGCGGCGCGAGGAAGAAGATCGGATACATCTTGAAAGCCGCCCCGACCCCGAAGAGAACGGCAGCCCAGATCGGAGAGCCTCGCGACCAGAACCAGATGCCGGCGACAACCGCAGCAACGACCAGCAGGTCCCAGTTGTGGAACGAATAGAAGACGAGTGCGGGGGCCGCGGCCCACATCAGCGCGCGCCAGCCGGCCATCCGAGCGAGGAGAAAGGCGGCCAGCAACCCGAATGGTGCGAGAAGGAGGGCTGAGAGCCGGAGCCACGAGTCGGCATTATCGACGGGCAACGACGACGCCCACATGAAAAGCCCAGTGAGAACGGGATACTCGATAGCGCCGTCGCGTAACTCGCTTATCGGATTGCCTTGATCGTCCACGGTGTCCCGGTAACCGTCTACATACGGGAAAACGTGTTCGCTGACCTGATCACCGTCGATGTCGAAGTAGGTGCGCAGACCGAACAACGGTTGCAGATCGTTGTAGCAGTGATCGTGGAAGGCACGGGCGTTGAACTGCCCATTAAGGCAACGGGCTTTGTTGAGATAGCCGAGCATCAAGAAAGCGGTACACACCAGGAGGACGACGAGCACGACGTTGCCGGCTTCTCGTGCTCGCTGCGGGACCGCTCTCTTGGGTTCTACGGGCTTGCCCCTCTCCTATGTCGCTTCCTTCGACCTTCGCCGCCACCTCCATCCGGAGATCCGGATGGGCCCGGCGTTGGGATGATCGTTGGTTCCGGCGATGGTTCCGGCGATGGTTCTTCAGAAGGTACAGGTTCCGGCTCTTCGGAGGGCTCTGGGCTCGGCACGACCTTGGGCGGCTTCTTGGTCGGCGAACTGGATGGGCTGGCGAGATTGCCCTCGATCAGCTCACCCGGATAGGACGTAGGCGCGAGGAAATCGGCGATCTCCATGTCGGCCGTCGCTTGGGCCATATAGGCGCCCCAGATCTGAGCGGGGAACGACCCACCCGTCACGTTGACCCCGTGGACCGGGCGGCACAGGTTGGGATCAGAGCAGTACTGCATCTGGGGGATGAAATCGTCCAGGCCACAGCGGTTCTGCGCTGCGATGCGTCGGTCGGTGTCTTCGATGTTGAGCCCACAATCAGTCGCGTGCTTCCCATCCGCCCCCGGTTGGATCGGATAACCGACCCACACCGCCGTTGCCATCTGCGGTACGTAGCCGCCGAACCATGCGTTCGCATTGTTCTGGGTAGTGCCGGTCTTGCCGGCGGCCGGCCGGCCGATGTTGGCGTTGGTTGCCGTTCCGCTCGTAACCACCGTCTCTAGCGCAGAGGTGAGCACGTCCGCGGAATTCTGCTCGACCACCTGATCGGGAGAGTTGTCGACCTCCTCCTCACAGTCGCCACGTCTCGGGAGGTACTCGATCACGCACTCGCCGTCGGCGTTAGTTACGTACCGAACGGGCACCACGTGAGGTACGGCCCCCCGGCCGGCGAACCCCGCGTACGCCCTTGTCATCTCGAGCGGAGTCACGTCGTAGGTCCCCAGGGCGAGGGAGCAAACCGCAGAGATCTCCTCTTCTCCGTACTTGGGATTGAAGCCGAACTCTTCGAGCATGTCGGCGACCTTCTCGGGACCGACCTCCGCAACGAGCTGCGCGTAGATCGTGTTGACCGAACTGGTCGTCGCAGCGATCAGGTTCATGTTTCCGAATGAGGACCCACCGTAGTTGTCGACTTCCCATGGAAGGCCGTTCGTGTAGCAGATCTCCTCGTCGATGATCGCGGGGGACTTACCCGACAGCGTCGAGTTAAGAGAGATCCCCTCGTCGATCGCAGTCATCAACGTGAACGGCTTGAAGGCCGACCCTGCCTGACGACCCGGGAACGTTGTCGCGTAGTTGAAGCCGTGTGCCACCTCCGTCTTCGTGAAGGATTTCCCGTTGATGCAGCTAGGACTCCCTAACTTGCACTTCGTCCAGCCACCGACCATCGCCCGAACCTCACCTCTGGGCGTCATCGTGACTAGCGCGGCTTGGGGATCGGTCTCCAGATTGAGAACCGTGGCAACGGATTCCTCGGCAGCATGTTGCATATCGAGGTCGAGCGTTGTGTAGATCTTCAGTCCGCACTTGTAAAGGCAATCGCGGAACTCTTCCTCAAGGAAGTTCTTGCGCAGCCACTCCATGAAGTAGGCGGCCACCTGCTCCTTCTCTCGGTCCTGTGCAGTTATCCCCGGATCGAGTTTGACCTTGCCCTTTGAGGCTTCATCAGCTTCCGCTTGCGTGACGTAACCCTCCGTGACCATCTCTTGTAGAACGCGGTCACGTCTCTCCTTCGCCTCCAACTTGTTCGTATCGGGCTGATACGACTCCGGTGACGGGATGATCGAAGCAAGGAAGGCCGCTTCGGAAAGGGTTAGCTGCTCGGCGTCCTTATTGAAGTACGCATCGGCGGCCGCCTCGATCCCGTAGGCACCGCGGCCCAGATAGATCGTGTTGAGATAGAAGGCCAGGATCTCGTCCTTCGAATACTCCCGCTCGAGCTTGATGGCAAGGATGGCTTCCTTGGCTTTTCGAGTGATCGTTCTCGACGGGTCTTGGAGGATCGCTTGCTTCACGTACTGCTGCGTGATCGTCGATCCACCTTGCTGAACCTCGCCGCCGGTGAGGTTGGCCCACGCGGCCCGGACGATTCCCTTGACCGACACCCCGTTGTGCTCACGGAAGTCCTTGTCCTCGGCGGCGATAACCGCTTGTCCGATGTAGGGCTTCTTGTCGAGCAACTCATCGATGTTGATCAGCTCGCGGTAACCCTCGTCTGAGTAGGTGCCGATTAGGCGGCCCTTGACGTCGTACACCTGCGTTGAGGCCGAGATCTCGATGTCTTGAGGCAATGGGATCGCTGCGAATGCATAGGTGACCAGGAGGACCCCGGCCCCCACCGCGATCGTGCCCAGAGGGAAGAGCCACCCATAGCGAAGCAGGAACCGCTGCATCCTTGTACGCGGTTCGAACTTCGACTTCGCTCGTTTACTCATCTTTTCAACATACCTATCGGCATCAGAGGAACCCCACCTTCAGTCCCTCGTACGTCAACCACGCGACGGCTCCCACGACTCCGGCAAGGAGCACCAGCGCTCCCTGAGTAGCGATCACATCGGAGCGCGCGCTCACACGTCCCTCCCACCCCACAGACGTTGCAGACACCTCTGGGGTTGCATCTCCATCGGTACCCCCAAGCTGTGCGAGGTAAGCCACTCCCACCCCGATAAGGATCGCTACCGAGAACAACGTGGCAACAGCGCCCTCCACTCCGAAGGGTGAGGCCGGCAACTGCCCAAGATCAGTGGGGAAGAGCCCGAAGGTCAAAGTCGCTAGAGCGACCGCCATCCCACTCTGCCCCGAGGACGCCCCTGTCATGTTGCGCGCCGCCGCCCCGGCGCCCAGGAGCAGCGCCACCGGCGCAAGGACCGCTACCGAGACCCACGCGATCAGATCGGCTCCGCCGACTCCCGAGATGGCTTTCTCGAAAGCCGCTCCGGTGAGATGCAGGGTCGCCACGCCACCGATGGTTGGCACCATGAGAGAGACAGCCAATGTGGCGGTCACTCCCCTGGAACGAACCGGACCCAACGCCACGACCGTCACGGCCAGGCAGGCAGCGATGCCTGCGGTTGGAGCAAGCTCCGGGAACGCGAAACTCGCAGCAAGGAGAAGCAAGACCAGCCAGGGTCCCTGTAGTCCCCGGACACGAAGCCCGACGATCGCTGTCGCTCCAGCAGCGAGCAAGAGGACGGCCGCGAGCCATGGTTGGGTGCCCGCCCCCGGTCCCCCGGAAAGAAAGAACGCGCCGGCGGTCAGCAAGGGCGTGGCAGCGGCTGCCGGATAACCGCACATCCTCCAGATCCCCAGTCGAGGGATCGCCCCCGCGCTGATCAAGGCCGCCGCAACCAAGAGCCAGTAAGCCGCGCCATCGACCCCATTCGGCATCTCCCAGGCTCCGGTGTCGTTCCACGCGGTCACCAACGCGGCGACGGTCAAGGCGCCCGACGCGAAGACCTGCAGCCACACCTCACCTCGGCGTTGGAAAGTCGCGGCTGCCGCAGCGGCACCGAGAGAGCCGACCAACCAGAAAAGCAACCCCGGCACCAGCCAGCGCGACGTTCCGTAGAGAGCGAGACCAGCGGCCGCAGCACCGATGGCGGCGGCGACATCGGCTCTGCCCGAGGTGGGGTCAAGAGTGAAAACCAGTAACCAAGCACACGCGATCGCAACCCCAACGAGAACCGTCGGTCCCACGAGTAGCTCGCTGGCTCGCCACACAACATCGGGACCGCCAGAGGATGCGAGCCACAGCCCCATCGACATGCCAACGACACCCGCGATCCTTACGCACACGGTGCGTGCTTCTTGCGGTAGTAACGACGCTCCGAGCAGCAGGGCAGCCAACACCCCATGACCCAACGCGAGCGCCGGCATTACAAAGCACCCGCCATGAGAACCGCTCCGGCGGTTACTGCCACTGCACCTAGGACCGCGATCACCCATCGCGCTCTGTCCAGTGCGCGGTCTTGCACCGAAACAGCGATCGCTACGAAGGCTGCTGCGATCGATGCAGCGACCCATTGCCCTATCCCGGCGATGTTGCTACCCGCGCTCGAGCCCTCGCCAAGGGCCGGCCCCCAGAAACCTGTCGCGATGATCGATCCGATGACAGTCACTTCGAGCACCGCCCCAACGCGAGCGAGACGCCCGCCAGAAGGAACACTCGACCATGCCCCCAAAGCAAGCGCCGCCCCGGCGGCTGCAACACACGCAGCTAGAGCAACGTCGTCGGGTCCGACGAGCAGGGTGGGGCCGAGCACTGCTTGCGCGCCACGGATCGGTCCAAGTTCGAGTGTGTTCCAACGCAACGCCGCAACTCCAACGGCGACGACCACAGATGCCGTGGCGAACATCCTTCGCGCGATCGTCGGTGCATCTTCACCGAATCCGTGCCCGAAGGAGATAAGAACGAGCCCCGCGAAAAGACCCAGAAGGGAACCGCGCACGACACCCGTAGCGAAGCCGAGGATGACGAAAGCTCCTGCGGTACGCGTCCCCGCCGCCAGTGCCCGGCGGCTCACCCCTGCTCGCTGCTCCGGCGGGTGCGTCGGGGCCGCGCCGTGTCATCGTCAACCTGGCTCCCGGTCACGTAAGAGCGGAGCAGGTGGTTCCACTGACAATCGGTGCACACCTCGACGACGTAACAAGTGAAGTGGTCATGCTCCTGGGCAAGCTCCTTGAGCCACTCCGGCGGATACACGACGCGACCGCTGTCGCGGCCGAGCTCGTCGCCGTACACGTAGCTCACACGGCGGAGAGTGTCGTGCGAGCAGATCGGACAGGGACCCCGGCCCTCCGTCCCTATGTTCCGGCCGGCTCTGAGCAGTTCCGGGTGCGCGTCACACGCATCGGTACTTGGAGTGACGCCTCGCCGCACCTCTGAGATAAGAGCCCTCCGAGCGAGGCTGTAGTCGACCACGGCTCCCGAGAAACGGGGCGGATCGCTCGGATCGAAGCCGCTGCCACTCTTCATCACGGAATGGTACCGCCGCGTTCGGGGGTATACCTGGCCAATGACCACATCAGAGCTCATCCAACAAGCGATGAAAGTCGCTCACACGATCGCGGATCGGTACTCGAAAGAGGGGGCCGAAGCGGTCTATCTAACGGGAAGCTGGGCTCGGGGGGACGCCCATCAGGAGAGCGACCTAGACATCAGGGTCATCGGCCCCGAACGCGACAAGCACCTTTTCCGCGAGGGGGGGTTCCTTGTTTCATCCCAGTGGATGCCCGCCGAGGAGCAACGCGCGGGGTTCGACGACCCTGCAGAGGTTGGGAGCGTTGTCCCTGGATGGCGAAGCGCGGTCATCCTTTCCGATCCCAGCGGCACCGCTGCCAGGCTCAAGGAGGAAGCCGAGAACTGGACCTGGGAGCGCGTCGAGAGTGCTCGGAACGACCTGGTCGGGCAAGAGATGGCCAAGTACGCCGAGGAGCTACACAGCCTTGTGGGGAATCTCGATCAGGACCTTCTCCTAGGCGCCGCCATCCAGCGGAACGCCGTCGCGGGCCAGCTCGCTCCGATCCTTGCCCTTCACCTGAAGATCCTTTACGAGACGGAGAAGGAACTGTGGGACCTGGTCGCTGAACGGATGGGTGATGGGTGGGAAGACACCCAGAAAACCGCCCTTGGCGTGGACGGTTCGAGCTTCCTGAAGTCTTGTGTCGCTACGTTTCGGCTCTTCAACCTGGCGGCATCCGAGGTGGACAAGGTCCTCTCGGCGGAACAGCGGGAGGTGGTCAACCACACCCGTGACCTGGCCGATCAGGCCATAGAGAAGCTCACCTAGGACCACTGCGCCGTTCCATAGCCAGGAAAGCTCTGATTTGCGCTATCTTTCGATGTGTGTTGATATATCGGTTCGATATATCAACTGGATAGTTCGAAGCGATACAAGTGAATCAGGAGCTGATCTCTAGTACATGAAACAGCACGGAATGCTTGAGCTTCCCGTCTTGGGCCTCCTCAAGGAGCGCTCCATGCACGGCTACGAGTTGCGGAAGCAGCTCGGGACGATGCTGGGGCCCTTCTGGCAGGTCTCGTGGGGCTCTCTTTACCCAGCTTTGCGGCGGCTCGCCAAGACCGAAGCTGTCGAGAAGGTCGTCGATGCTCCGCCGGTCAAGACTCGGCGCAGCACCAGAACCACCAGCGCAAGGCCCGCACCGGCGACCGGCATCGGTGCCGGGCGTCGCAAGACCGTCTACCGGATCACTCCGGCAGGCGAGCAGATGTTCCTCGACATGCTCGAGGAATCCGCGGCAGCGGTAGATGCCGAGCACTTCACCTTGAAGCTCGCCTTCTTCCGCTACCTCGCACCCGAAGCACGCCTCCGTCTACTGGAGCGTCGTCGGGCGTACCTCACAGAGAAGTTGGTCCAGTTCCGAGCGAACCTTCGTGAACTGGGAGAGCGGATCGACAGTTACACGCTGTCGCTCCAGAACCACTCGATGGCCTCGACGGAGAGCGACATCGCGTGGATAGACGAGTTGATCACCGAAGAGCGTAGAGCCGCCGCAGCGGGCGACCTCCGCAAGGCCTAAGGGGGAGAACCGGATGTCTAAGGTACGAGTTGGAATCATCGGCGTCGGAAACTGCGCGTCGTCATTAGTCCAAGGGATCGAGCACTACGCCAAGGCGCGCGAAGACGAGCGTGTCCCAGGTCTCATGCATGTCGACCTCGGCGGATACCACGTCAGTGATGTCGAGTTCGTCTGCGCATTCGACGTGGACTCGAACAAAGTTGGTCTGGACCTTTCGGAAGCGATCTGGACCGAGCCCAACAACACCATCAAGTTCGCGGATGTCCCAGAGCTTGGCGTCGAGGTGATGCGCGGACACACGTACGACGGTCTGGGCAAGTTCTACCGGGACATGGTCACAGAATCCGAGTTGCCCCCCGTGGACATCGCCAAGGTCCTCAAGGAGACGCAAACCGATGTCTTGATCAACTACCTGCCGGTGGGTTCCGAGCAAGCCGCTCGTTTCTACGCCGAGCAGGCGCTCGAAGCCGGGGTTGCGTTCATCAACTGCATGCCCGTCTTCCTCGCCACGAACGAGGATTGGGCCGCCCGCTTCACCAAGCACGGCATCCCGATCATCGGTGACGACATCAAGAGCCAGCTCGGTGCGACCATCAGTCACCGCGTTCTCAGCAAACTGTTCGAGGACCGTGGCGTCATCATCGATCACACGTACCAGCTGAACTTCGGCGGGAACATGGACTTCCGCAACATGCTCGAGCGTGAGCGTCTCGTGTCCAAGAAGATCAGCAAGACGCAGTCGGTCACTTCGCAGATCTCGGGTGGCATCGACGCTGAAGACATCCACATCGGCCCGAGTGACCACGTTCCATGGTTGAAGGACCGCAAGTGGGCGTACATCCGCATCGAGGGTCGCGAGTTCGGCGACATCCCGATCAGCATGGAGCTCAAGCTCGAAGTGTGGGACTCTCCTAACTCCGCAGGCGTCGTGATAGATGCCGTGCGGTGCGCCAAGGTTGCTCTTGACCGTGGCATCGGAGGGCCGCTACTCGGCCCGAGTGCCTACTTCATGAAGTCGCCTCCGATCCAGTACAGCGATGCCGAAGCTCACGACTTGGTCGAGGCCTTCATCGAGGGTGGCCCTGTCGAGAGCGTCGTTGAGGTCAAGACGAACGGCTACCACGGCAACGGGAATGGGAACGGGAAGTTGCACCTCAGCGAGGATCTGCACCTCAGCTAAGCAGCACCTTCTGTGGCACACAGCGGCCACAGACTCGCCGTCGTGTGACACAGTTCTTTAGGTGAAGCAACTCCTCGCGGATCCGGATACACGTGCCCTGTTGATCGCGCAGTGGACCGCGCAGGTCGCCGACGGGCTCGTACAGGCCAGTTTTGCCAACGAACTGATCCTCGAGCCTGAAGGCACGGTCGGACGCATCCTCGCGGTGAGCGCTCTGACGCTCCTTCCTTACTCGCTCATCGCCCCATTCATGGGCGTCTTCGTCGATCGCTGGCGCCGGCGCAACGTCCTCATCGGCACGAACCTGGCCCGGATGGTCGTTCTTGGAGTTATCGCGATCGTCGCGCACATCACCGAGGCCGACCTTCCGCTATACATCGGGCTTCTAGTGCTCCTCGGCCTTGGACGCCTCTTTCTAACGACGAAAGGAGCGGTGCTCCCAGTTGTGCTGCGCGAGAAGCATCTGCTCCAGGGCAACTCCCTTTCGGGCGGTGGCGGGATGATCGCTGCGTTACTCGGTGGAGTGATCGGGATCGGAGCGGTCGCTGCGATCGACACTGCCAACTCGCTGATCATCGGTTCGTTCCTCTACGGGATATCGGCTTACGTAGCAGCTCGCATCTCTCATCCCATGGGACATGCCCTCCATGCACCAGAGAGGTTCGGTGAGGCCGTCGCTCGCGTATGGAGAGAGCTAAAGGCTGGGATACGAGAGGTATCAGGTCGCGCTGCAGCTCGGCTACCGCTCGCAGGCGTTTTCGTCGTTCGCGTTGCGGCCATGATCTCCGCTATTTCCGCCATCCTGATCATCAAGTCTGAGTTCGATGATCTGGGCCGGCTCTCGTCGAGCGCGCTGGCTCTGGGAGCGGCCGGCCTCGGTGCCTTCATCGGAGCGTTGGTCGCACCGGCCTTGGGTCGCCGTCACAACGAGCCGAAGCTGATGATGATCGGGTTCTTCCTAGCGGGAGCCGGTATCGCTTCACTCGGCGGCATCTCTGCGCTCCCGGCCGTGCTCGGCCTCACCCTCCTCGGCGGATTCGGAGGGTTCATCGCAAAGGTTGCCGTGGACGCCCAGGTCCAGAGAGCCCTGCCCGACGAATTCCGAGGACGTGGCTTCGCCGTTTACGACATCCTTTACAACCTCGCGACGGTGGTCGCGGCTCTGCTGCTTTTAGGGGCTGAAGACACCTCGCTTCGAACCTTCTCTGTTGCACTCGGTCTGATGATCTTCCTGTTCGCTTACGGACTGATGCGCGCGATGCGATCCGCCGGATTGCTGGATGTGCCTGTATCTGGAGCTTGAACGGAGTAATGATGTAGGTGTGAATAGCCTCAGAGGCAAGCTGCTCATATCGAACGGTGGGTTGTTCGACCCCAACTTCCGCCAGACCGTCGTGCTCATGGTCGAGCACAACGAAGAGGGCGCTCTCGGACTGGTCCTGAATAGGCCCGCGCAGATAACGGTTTCCGAGGCCGTTCCCGAGCTGGCCGGCCTCGTCACACCCGAGGACCATCTCTATGTCGGCGGACCGGTACAACCGAGTGCGGCGGTTGTACTCGCCGAATTCGGGGAGCCTCGAGGCGCAACGGAACCACTCGTCGGGAAGATAAGTGTCGTCGGAGAACTCACCCCAGCGGCTGTCGATGAGATCCACCGAGCGCGCGTTTTCGGAGGCTACTCAGGATGGGGGCCGGGTCAGCTTGAAGAAGAGATAAAGCGCGACGACTGGATCGTGTCGGCAGCATTAGAGGAAGACGTCTTCACCGAGGACCCTCAGCATCTCTGGAAGGTCGTTCTGGAACGGAAAGGCCCGCCGTTCACGATGCTCTCCACGATGCCCTTCGACCCCAGCACCAACTAAGGCTTGCGGGCTACAAGAAGAAACTCGGGGTGGTCGATATCTGGGGTTCGACGTGCGAAGTCACCCGGTTCCACACTCCAAACATGTTCGGGGATAAGTCCACACCCGATGGCTAGGAGCCTTAGCTCGCGCGGGGTGTAGACGCCGGTCCAGAGATCGATCTCGAACTCGGCCCCGGCTTCGTCTTTGGCCATCGTCAACTCGTGCACCTGACCCGCATCCACGTCGAAGGTGGCGTCCTGCCTATCGTGCGCGGCCTCGTAGAGCGCGCTGAACGCCGTGACGATCACCGTGCCTCCAGACTTTGCAGCTTCCGCCATGCGGCGCAACACCAAAGCGTCATCGCGGCCCATGAGACCGAATCCTCCTTGGCAGATCGAGATGACAGCATCGAACTCATCGTCGAACGGCATCTGGCGCGCGTCGACATCGAAGAAGGCCGCCCCCACCCCTGCCTCCCGCGCCTTGCTCGCGGCGATCTCGAGGAAGCGGCGCGAAACATCGATGCCAGTTACGGCCAAACCGGCTTCTGCCAGGGCCACGGAGTGACGCCCTGGCCCACATCCAACATCGAGGACGCGAGCGCCCGCGGGGAGATCGAGCAACTCCAATAGGAACGGGATCTCCTGCTGGGTGCCCTTCGTGAAGCTGTAGCGCAGGTAGGCCTCCCCCAGGCGATCGCCGACCTCCTTGAAATAGGGCTCCCCAGGATGCTCCTTCAACGCAATCCCTTGGATCCGGCCCATGCGTCGAGTCGTCGTTTGGCTTCCTCGGGTCCGATCACGCCCTCTTCCAGACGGATCTCCAACAGAAAGTTCCACGCTTCCCCAACGAGGGGGCCGGGATCGAGGTCCAGGTGTTTCATGATCTCGTTACCGTCCAAGTCAGGTCGGATCCGGTCCAGTTCCTCGCGCTCGGCGAGTTCGGCGATCCGAGCCTCCAGCTCATCCATACGTTCTGCCAGCCGCCTAGCCTTCGCAGAATCGCGCGTCGTGCAATCCGCACGAACCAGCCGGTTGAGACTCCCCAGGTAAGGACCCGCATCGCGCACGTAACGCCGCACAGCAGAGTCCGTCCAGTTGTGAACGTCCATCGCACGGCCGTGCATCGCGACAAGATGCTTCACCTCGTCGATCACTTCGTTCGGGAAACGAAGCTCTTTCAAACGTTTCTCTGCCATCTTGGCTCCGCGCGCCTCGTGGTGATAGAAGGTCACGGCGTCCTCGGTGATTGCGCGCGTGGACGGTTTGCCGATGTCATGGAGTAGCGCGGCCAACCTCAGCGTCAGTTCGGCGTCGGTACGCTCCATCACGGCTAGCGTGTGCCGGAATACGTCCTTGTGCTTCTGGACGGGATCCTGTTCGAGCTTCAACGCACCAAGTTCAGGCAAGAACAGATCGGTCAGTCCACTGCGGTCAGCCCATTCAAGGGCCTTCGCAGGTGCTTTACCAACAAGCAGCTTCGACATCTCATCGCGGATCCGCTCGGCAGAGATGGTCTCTATGGATCCTTTGAGTTCCCCGATCGCGTCGAACGTCAGCGGATCGATGTTGAAATCGAGTTGCGACATGAACCGGAATGCCCGAAGCATCCGCAACGGATCGTCTGAGAATGAATCCAGAGGATCCTGCGGCGTTCGAAGCACCTTGCGCTTCAGATCCTCGCGGCCCCCATGAGGATCTACCGGTTCCTTGCTCGGAAGCCGCACCGCCATCGCGTTCACCGTGAAATCGCGACGCATCAGATCGGTCTCGATATCTGCAGCGAAGGTGACGTCCGGATGGCGAGACGAGGGCTGATACTTCTCGGTGCGGAACGTTGTTATCTCGACCGGTGATGATTCGATCTCTGCCCCCACCGTCCCGAATCGGGCTCCCTGCATCCACACCTTTGAGGCGACGGGTTTGATGATCCCCACCGTGACCTCAGGCGGAGCGTCCGTAGCGAAGTCGATGTCCTCGCTCTGGAGCCCCAGGAAAGCATCCCGAACAGGTCCCCCAACGAGATAAAGCTCATGCCCGGCATCCGCGAACCGTTCCGCCAGGCGCATGATGGGCGAGCCATCCTCGAGTAGCTCAACAAGAGACATGCCGCAACCCTAAGGGTCAGCCCCCTGCATGTGAGAAGTACGGTGTAAAGACATGGCCAAGCTCGCGTACATAACAAACGTCTCTCTCGACGGCTACATCGAGGACGCACACGGGAGTTTCGACTGGACCGAGCCCGATGACGAGGTGTTCGCGTTCATCACCGACCTGATACGCCCTGTCAGCAGCTGGCTCTACGGCCGACGGCTGTACGAGACGATGGCGGTCTGGGAGACCGACGACACTTTGGCCGCGCGGTCGGATCTCATGGCCGACTTCGCGGAGGCTTGGAAGGCGGGAGACAAGGTCGTGTACTCCACGACCCTGGGAGCTGTGTCGACGGCCAAGAGTCGGCTCGAGCGCAGCTTCGACCCGGACTCGGTGCGGAGCATGAAACGGTCGGCCACGGGTGACCTGACCGTGGGTGGCGCGAACCTCGCGGCGCGCGCGTTCGAGGACGGGCTGGTCGATGAGTGTCACCTATTCATCCATCCCGTGCTCGTGGGTGGGGGCAAGCCTGCCCTGCCGAGGGGCGTACGCGCCGAGCTCGAGTTGATCGACGAGCGCCGATTCGCCAACGGCATCGTGTACCTCCGCTACCGCATCCCCCTCTGAGCCAACCCGCTTCCTACTAGGAGATCGGTTGGAGGCCCTCGGCCCTCAACGACATCTCGAAATCGTGAGCGTTCGTCGCTGCTCTGACCGCATCTTCGAGACCAACTACGCCCGCGCGGTACAGCGACAAGAGGCTCTGATCGAAAGTCTGCATGCCATAGAAAGATGACTCGGCGACGATGTCGCGGATCATGTGCGTCTGCTCGGCGTTGAGGATCAGGTCGTGGATACGCCCGTTCATGACAAGGATCTCGACCGCCGGTATCCGGCCGGTGCCATCCAGGCGAGGTAGCAAGCGCTGCGACACGATGCCTTTCAGAGCGGCCGCCAACGACACGCGGATCTGCTTCTGCTGATGCGGCTCGTAGAAGTCGATGATGCGGTTAACCGTCTCCGAGACATCTGTCGTATGGAGGGTTGAAACAACCAGGTGACCGGTCTCCGCAGCCTGGAGCGCCGCCGTGACGGTCTCCTTGTCTCGGATCTCTCCTACGAAGATCACGTCAGGATCTTGACGCATCGCGGCCCGCAGAGCGATCGCGAAGTTCGCCGTGTCCAAGCCGATCTCACGCTGGTTGACGATGGCCATCTTGTCGGTGTGGATGATCTCGATCGGGTCCTCGATCGTGAGGATGTGACATGCGCGGGAGTTGTTGATGTGGTTCATCACTGCGCCTGTGGTCGTGGTCTTCCCGGAGGAAGTTGGCCCTGTTACCAAAATCAGTCCTCGATGTTCATTCGCGAGTGACTCCACGATCGGAGGAAGACCCAGGGATTCGATCGAAGGGCTTCCAGCCAGGACCTGGCGACACGCCAAACCGATCGACCCACGCTGCCGGAAGATGTTCACGCGGAAGCGTCCCAGAGCCTGATCGGCAAAAGCGAAGTCGACCTCGCCCTTCTCCTTGAAGTAGGCGGCGAGGTCCTCATTCATCAGTTCCATAGCCGCACGTTCACAATCGGCAGCCGTCAAGGAAGGGAAATCCGTTCGCAAGAGATGCCCATTGACGCGGACGAAGGGCGGGCCACCCGCCTTCACGTGCAGGTCTGAGCCTCGCTGATCTACCAGGTACCGCAGATAGTCATGGATGTTGGCCATCGAGCTCCCTCGAATCGCGTCGATTGGGGCCTGGTCGCCCCACATATCCCATCGGCACGCCTCGCACCCCGATTGAGGGTGTCCGATATGGGCGGATCGTGAACGCGAATATCGGGAGACTTCTCCTCGAATGGCCGGTTTCGGCCCCTGTGGGTCGGGTAGGTAACCAAGCGAAAGCAGTTGAAGACACGGAGGGAGGCTGAACCGGTGGATGATGCGCGGATCGCCGAGCAGAACCAACCTCGAAAGATGTCGAGGGCCGAAGCCGGCCGCAAAGGCGGCCAAACCACCAAGCAACGTTACGGCGAAGAACATTTCGGCCGTATCGGCAAGATCGGTGGGAAAAAAGGTGGGGAGACGACCAAGCAGCGTTACGGGTCGGAGTTCTACCAGCGGATCGGCCGCATGGGCGGGTCCAAGTAAGAAGTAAGGCTTCAGCGGCCCCTTTGGGGCCGCTCCTTGCGCTCTCGGCGCTAAGGAACGCCTCGCGGGTCCAACCTACTTATCCTGGGTGCGATGCCCACCTCCGCAGCCAGATGTCGCGCGCCACAGATCGCCCTGATCCTCATCGTCATCCTGGTTGTGGCTGTTGGCGGCGCCTCGGCTCAAACCACTCCATCGCCTCCATCGCCGTCGAGTTCACCACCCGCGCCCATCGCGTCCCTCGAGCTCGTTAAGCAGCCGGTTTGGTACGCACCAGGAGACACCCTTCGTCTGAAACTCCGGGTTACTAACCTCGCCGCAACAACATTGGAGAGCTTCCAGCTTGTCGTCGGTGTGTCGGATCGCGTCACTACTCGATCCGATCTGAACGACAGTTTCGAGTCTGAGCCGGGACTATCGACGAGTTCCTTACCGTTCGCGTTCGCTGCGGAGCATCGCGCCACAAGACTCGATCGTGATCAAGATCGACGAGCCGATCACCAGCTTCCCCACGATGTCATCTTCGATCGCGGGCGGGGTTTTTCCGGCGACCATCACATTGACTGATGCGTTGACCAACCCGATGGCCGCTCTCACAACTCCGTTCATCTACTACCCGCAGGACCCCGAGACTCGCTTGAACCTTTCCCTCATGCTTCCGCTTAACGCGGTTCCCGAGCGCGACCCCAACGCGATATTCAGGGTCACCGAAGAAGGCGGCCTGTCACAAGCCCTCGCAGACAACGGGTGGATGAACGGCTATCTAGCCGCGCTTGAAGAGGCGACTCAGATAAAGAGGTTCCCCACCCCACCGCGGCGGAGAGGTCGGGGGCCGCGTCCCGAACGACGCGACCCGATCCCTGCTTTGCGGATCTCGGTGGCTCCGAGTCCGCGCCTCCTCGAAGAGTTGGATGACATGTCCGACGGGTTCGAAACCGAGGAACGAACGGTCGCAGAAGGTTCACCGGCGGCGAGGACAGCTTCGGATGCCCTGCAGCTGATCGAAACGCTGGTGCATCGCCCTGCCGTGCAACCCGTTCTGGTGCCCTATGCCTTTCCCGACCTTCCAACCTTGACCGCTGTGGGGCTACCGATCGAACACATCTTGGAACAACTAGACACCGCCCGCGATGTTGTCGAAAAGGCGATCGGTGTTCGCCTCGATGGAGATTGGCTTTTCCCGCCGGCAGGACGCCTCGATTCCGAGAGCCTCATCCAGTTGCAGCGGTCCCCGAACATCGCAGAGAACCTGTTCCTTGCAGACTCCTCTCTGATGCCTCCCACGGATCCCACACTTCCAGGTTGTCCGCAGGTCGAATACAGCTTCACCTGCGCCGCTCGGGTCAGAACCATCGAGGGCACATCTACCGCTCTTATCGGAGACGCTGGGGTTACCGAGAGGCTCGCACGGCTTCCCCTTCGCAATAACGACAGGTTATGGATCCAGCAGTTCTTCGCCGAGACCTCCATGATCAGAGAAGAGTCTCCAGGTGTTGCCGAACGTGTTGTCCAGGCAACCATCCCGTCGTTGTGGCATCCAACGCCGCAGCTTTCTCGTCTCCTCCTCGAAGGGGTGCGTCGCGCTCCCTGGCTAAACACCGTTACAGGAGAGGAAGCCGTGAGGGCAGCCGAGGCGGCCGACCGCAACATCGTCGAGCAAGCTCCTGCAACCAGTGGGGTTCCCGAGCCGGCGTTCTTCGACGCGGCGGAGCAAGCCTCCGAAGTGGTCGATAGCTACGGCAAGATCGTTCCGGCAGACAACCAGCGGATCGTGCGCCTCAAACGCAACATCCTTACGTCGATGAGCCGCTCCTTCTGGCGTCAGGTCGATGTTGGAGAGAGCTACTACACCGAGGCGCGCTCAGAAGCCGAACAGGAGATGGGGAAGATCAAACTCCAGAGCTCCGAGACGTTCGTCTTCTCGGCACGGCAAGGCGACCTTCAGTTCATCGTGATCAACGGCACTGACTACCCAGTGAAGATCGCCTTGGATCTGTTCTCGCCCAACCTCTCCCTGACGGAAACCGAGCTGATAGACACCTATCAACCAGGCAACCAGCCGATCACTGTCGAAGCAACCGCTCGAACGAGTGGCGAGTTTCCGATCCGCGTTCGTCTCGCGACCCCGGACGGCTATCCGATCACAGAGACGACGATCAAGATCCGTTCGACAAGCCTCAACCGGATAGCTCTGACCTTGACGGTGGGTGCTTTGGCCTTTCTTATCCTCTTCTACGTCCTTAGGGCCCTGCGACGCAGAGCCGCACAGCCAGAGGCCAGCGCATGACCTCATTGAAGCGCGCAACCGCGATCATGACCGTGGGAACGGTCTTCTCTCGGATGACGGGCATGCTGCGACTGATGGCGATCGCAGGCGCCATCGGAATCGCGGAAAGCAAGTTGCCCGACACGTACAACCTCGCCAACACAGCCCCAAACATCATCTACGAGCTCGTACTGGGTGGGGTGCTCACGTCAGTTTTCGTTCCGGTCTTCGTGGAGTTGCTTCAGAAAGAGGGCCGCGAACGCGCTTGGGAAGTGGTCAGCGCGCTGATCAATATCTCGCTGGCAGTCCTCACCGCCATCACCGCCATCGGTGTCGTGGCGGCGCCACTGATAGCCAAGTTCTATGCAGGAAGGCTTGAAGGCGCTGAGGCCGCTCTACAGGAGGAAGTACTTACTTCCTTCTTACGGCTGTTCGTACCGCAGATCATCTTTTACGGACTTGCCGCGATGACGGCCGGGTTGTTGAACGCTCACAAGCGATTCGGTCCCCCGATGTTCACCCCGGTCCTCAACAACCTGACCGTGATCGCTGTGATGATCTATTTCTACTGGGCGTACGGCGCAGTGAGTCTGGAGGAGATCACCACCGGTCAGACCCTTCTCCTCGGACTCGGAACGACGGCCGGCGTTGCCGTCATGGCGTTTGCACAGCTGCCCTTCCTGAAGGGTCTGGGACGTTATCGGTTCACGTTCCGCGCTGAGCACCCCGCCGTACGCAAGCTGGCGAAACTGTCTGTGTTCGTTGTCGGCTACGTGATCGTCAACCAGATCGGTTACCTGATCGTGCAATGGCTGGCGAACGATCAACAGGGTGGCTACTCCGCGTACATCTCCGCTTTCACATTCTTCATGCTCCCGCATGGCCTTTTCGCGGTATCGATCATCACCGCTCTACTCCCAAGCATGAGCGAGCACGCGGTAGATGGGCACTGGTCCGAGTTCAGAGAGAGGCTTTCGACCGGAGTGCGGTCGACGTTGTTGTTGATCCTCCCCGCAGCGGTGGGGTACTTCGTTTTGGGTGAAGCGATCGTCGACTACCTCCTTAAGCGTGGAGTCCTTACGGAAGCTTCGGTCGATCTCGTTGCAGGCGTCCTTCGCTTCTTCGTTATCGGCTTAGTGCCCTTCTCGATCTTCCAACTCTTCCTTCGAGCTTTCTATGCGATGCAAGACGCTAAGACGCCGTTCCTTATCAATTGCTGGGCGGTCGCGCTGAACACGGCAGTGAATATCCCGATGTTCGCGTGGCTCGGTGTGAAGGGACTCGCTGCGGGACACGCACTCGCTTACGTGTTCGGAGTAGCTCTCCAGGGTCGAAGCCTCTCGAAACGTATCGGGGGGCTAGGCGGTGCCCGACTGCTCGACTCGGCGTTGCGGATAGGAGCAGCTGGAGCACTCATGGGTCTCGTCGTTTGGGGAGCCTCGATCCCCCTGCGCGACAGTCTCCTCGGCGAAGCTTTCCTCCGGCAGACCTTGGCGCTGGGAGGGTTGGTCGTCGGTGGGGGGGCCGCGTACCTCTTCTTCGCGCACCTCTTCAAGGTGCAAGAGCTAGCTCTGGTTAGGGGACTCTTTTCGGGGCGCTTCAAGCTCCGCTAAAGACGGTTCAGCCACATGCTGGTTCGCGCCGATAATCACGACATGGATGGGTGGCGGAACGAGTCTGGCTTGATCGTGAGCTGGGTCGTGCGATTGGTCTTGGGGTTTGCTCTACTCGGGGTCGTTCTGTACGACGCCGGGTCGATCGCGGTCAACTTCTTCACGCTGGACGCCACAGCGGACGAGATCGCGACCGAGATCTCGGCGGACACCGTCGTCGAACAGTCCTTCTTCAATCAGACAGAGCTCGAGGCCAAGGCTCGCGAACTGACTAAAGAGGCAGGGGCCAAGCTCGTGCACTTCGAGGTCCTTCGCGATGGCTCGGTGGAGCTCACGATCCGCCGCAAGGCAACCACCCTGATAGTCAGCCGAGTGGGTGCCATAGAGAACTGGGCAAGGGCCACGGCAGAAACCACCATCGCTAACACGAACTAATCTCGGCAGATGTCTGGTGGAACGGCGATCCTCGCCGAGCGCTACGTCCTTGAATCGCGCATAGCTGCAGGTGGCATGGCGGCTGTATGGCGCGCTCGAGACGACGTTCTAGCTCGGACCGTTGCCGTCAAGATCTTGCATCCGCACCTCGCCCAAGACCCCTCCTTCGTCGAACGGTTCCGGATAGAGGCTCTTGCGGCGGCCCATCTGGCTCACCCCAACATCGTCGCCATCTACGACACGGGCGACCAAGGGTCGGGTGAGGAACATCAGCATTTCATCGTGATGGAGCACTGTGGAGAGGGAACTGTGGGCGACCTTCTCAAGCGTGAGGGTCCACTCGCCCCGCAGCGTGTGGCTTCACTAGGAGCGACGATCTGTGAAGCCCTCGCTTACGCACACCACCACGAGGTGATCCACCGTGACATCAAACCGGAGAACGTGCTGATATCGGATCACCACACCTTGAAAGTCACCGACTTCGGCATCGCCAAGGCTGCGTTCGCGGCCCACGACCTCACCACAACAGGAAAGATCATCGGAACCGTCACGTACATCTCTCCCGAGCAGGCGGGCGGCACGGAACCCGACGCGCGTTCCGACCTGTACTCGCTCGGCGTCGTTCTTTATGAGCTTCTCATCGGAAAACCTCCGTTCCGGGAAGAAACCGAAGTGGCAACTGCACTGAAGCACCTGCACGAGATGCCCCCTTCTCCCCGCTCGATGCGCGCTGGCATCCCGCGTGACCTCGATGCGGCCATCATGAAGGCGCTTGCCAAAGATCCAGCAGACCGCTTCGCATCGGCCGAGCAGATGCGCGATGCGCTCGGAGGACATTCAGTCGGTATCCAGGGATCCACCCAGGCCATCGCCAAGCCTCCGCAAACGCCAGTCCCGGCTCGGGCATCCAACTCTGGAGCCTCGGGATCTGCAGCGTTCCAGGAGATGCGTCGCATCCTTCCGATCGTGGGGCTGGTGGTTGCAGCGATCGTCGCCGCGATCGTTATGGCATCGCTGCTGAACGACGACACCGCGGGAGAAGGAGGCGGCCCTGAGGACACCGGTAACGGGGCTGGTGGTGGACAAGCGATCGAGGTTCAGTCAGCGACAGATTTCGATCCACAGGGCGGTGACGGTGAGCACCCGACCGAGGTGTCACTCGCGTACGACGGGAGCGACACGACTACCTGGAATACGTCTAACTACTCGGACCCCATCAGCATCCAGAAAGACGGCGTAGGCCTTTTGTTCGATCTCGGAGAACCCACGGAAGTGGCCAACGTAGAGGTCATGTTCGATAGACCCGGCTACCGGATGGAGATAAGAGCATCGGATCAGGCAGGACAAAGCGCTGATGCTTTCGAGGTGATCGCCGACACCGCGGCCTCGGACGCAACGCACGAGTTCACGGTGGAGACCTCCGCGCGCTACTGGCTCATCTGGATCACGGACCTCCCGGGTGGAACGGGAGGCAGTGGGTCGATCGCTGAGGTCCGCTTCCTTGGAGACTGACGACCGCGCTCTGCTTGAAAGGGCAGCCAACGGAGACGAGCGTTCGTTCGCCGATCTGATGCAACGTCACGAACAGAAGATCTTTGCCCTCACGTATCGCATCGTCGGAAATCGGACGGACGCCCTCGACGCGACGCAAGACACCTTCATCAATGTGTTCCGACGCGCCGGCGACTTCCGGGGCGACAGTGCGTTCTCGACCTGGATCTATCGCATCGCAGTCAACGCGAGCAAAGATCTGATCCGGAAGCGCAACCGGCTCCCGTTCCCTGAGGAAGATCTCCCCGAACCCTCGAGCTCCGCACCTTCGACCGAGGACCATGTCGGAAACCGCATCGATCTAACCCAGGCCCTGGAACGGCTCCCCGATGACTACCGGGAAGCCGTTCTTCTGTTCGATGTGTGTGGGGTCCCTTACGAAGAGATCGCTTCGCTTACCGGGGCCGCCCTAGGAACGGTCAAGTCACGCATAAGCCGCGGGCGGAGACGGTTAGCCCAACTCATGGAACAAGGCACACCCCCCGAGACGTCCAAGGAGCAGTGATGAAGATCAACCACGAGCTCTGCTCGGAACTGCTCGGTCCCTTCCTCCGGGGCGAACTGGACGAGGTTCGCCGCCAGGAGGTCGAGGCCCACCTCACTTCCTGCCCAGAGTGCAGCGAGGAACTTCGCGCTCTCCAAATCCTGGAGGAGGCAGAACCCGGACCGGCGACGCTGAGCGAGCTGGAAATCGCACGCTTGCACCGCGACGTCTGGGCAGCGGTCGGAGCAGTCCCGGGTCAGGAGCGCAGGTCGCTGGGGGCTCGCTTGGTGCCCTTCCTTGGAACCGCAGCTGTCCTGGCACTCTTCGCGGTCGGAGCGGTGACGCTCGGCGGCGGCGGGGCCGACCAACGAGCTGGTGAAGATGCCTCCGCCGAGATGGAGTACCTGGACGCGACAGAGGATCAAGACGTCGAGGCGTCGCAAGAAGAAGCCGGCGACGCGGCCGGCGGGACCGACGGAGCAGGAAGCACCCGAACGACCGCGGAGAACTCTCCACTCGTCGACGAGTCGGCCGAGCTCCAAACGAGGGCCGCGCCTGAGGACGAAACCATGGCTGAGGGTGCCGCGGATTCACTATCGTTCGACGGGGGCACTGCGAAACAAAGCTTCCTGCTCGGCTGCTCGGTCGGCGTAGGGGCCGGGTCCTCGTAGGAATCTGACCGCCTCCTTCACCGTTAAGTAGGGTATGGCGCAGATGGACGAGATCCGCGAAGTCACCATCATCGGAGCCGGCCCCGCAGGGCTGACGGCCGGCGTTTACGCTGCCCGAGCAGACCTCAACCCGCTTCTCATCGAAGGTATCGAGGCCGGTGGGCAGCTGATGCTGACCACCGATGTCGAGAACTATCCGGGCTTCGTGGACGGGATCATGGGACCCGAGCTCATGGAGAACATGCGCAAGCAGTCCCAGCGATTCGGTACCGAGATCCTCACGGAGAACGTGACGTCCGTGGACTTCCGCAAGACACCCTTCGAGATCAATGTGGGGAACACCGTCCACAGAACTCGTACGGTGATCATCTCGACTGGTGCCAGCGCCAAGATGCTCGACGTACCCGGCGAGCGCCAGCTCCTGGGTCACGGGGTTTCTACATGCGCCACATGCGACGGCTTCTTCTTCCGCGACAAGAAGTTGTTGATCGTGGGTGGTGGCGACTCGGCGATGGAAGAGGCCATCTTCCTTACGAAGTTCGCTACGAAGGTGACCGTGGTACACCGGCGCGACTCGCTGCGTGCCTCGAAGATCATGCAGGAGCGCGCGTTCAACAATCCCAAGATCGATTTCGCGTGGGACACGGTCATCACCGAGATACTCGGTGACATCAAAGTCACCGGTGCACGCGTTAAGAACCTAAAGACCGGTGAAGAAAGCGAGATGGAGACGGACGGAGTCTTCGTGGCGATCGGGCATACGCCGAACACCGACCTCTTCAAGGATCAGCTAGATCTCACTGGTGGCTACATCGTCACACCAGGCAGCACTACTCAGACCTCGGTCGAAGGCGTGTTCGCGGCGGGCGATGTCGTCGACTTCCGATACAGACAAGCGATCACCGCCGCCGGCATGGGGTGCATGGCTGCCATCGATGCCGAGCGTTGGATCGACGGGCTTCCACCGCTTACGCCCGAGGAGAGCTAGCCGCCCCACAGCCTTAGTTTGACGGGATGAAAACGCGCCGGCTTCTGGTTGTTCTGCTGGTGCTGGGAGCACTCGCACCAAGCGCGCGCAGCGAAGACGCTTACGAACCTGTAGTCGTCGTCGAAGACATGGTGTTTCCCATCGCCCGGACGAACTGGTACTCCGTAATCAACTTCACCGACGACTGGCACGCGCCGCGGTTCCGCAAGACCGGCGGGCGCTGGGAACTGGTCGGACGGCACGAGGGCAACGACATCTTCGCCGAGCCCGGCACCCCCGTTCTGGCGGTGGCCGGGGGCCACGTGGAAAACATCGGGTGGTTGTTCTACTCCGGATGGCGGGTAGGAATCCGGGGAGATGATGGCCGTTATTGGTTCTACGCTCACCTCAGGCGCTACGCTCCAGGTCTCGGCGCCGGAGATCGGGTAGAGCCGGGAACCGTGCTGGGAGAGGTAGGCAACACCGGGTACGGCATCAAGCCGGGACACCAGGGAGAGTTCACCTACCACCTGCACATCCAGATCCAGGAAACCAACGGGAGTTGGGTAAACCCCTATCCGTTGATGAAGCGTCTATACCGAGCAACTACGAAGAGGTCCTGATGCAGCGACTCATCAAGCAAGGCGACCGCTCTGCCGAGGTGGCAGACGTTCAGACGCGCCTGAGAGGTCTCGGCTACGCCGTCGAGGATGACACCGGGTACTTCGGACCGTCCACGACGAAAGCCACGAGAGCTTTCCAGCAGGACCGCTACTTACTCATCGACGGGATCGTCGGCCCCCAGACGTGGAACTCGTTGGTAGAAGCATCCTGGCGGTTGGGGGACAGGACGCTGTACCTGAAGCAGCCGCTGATGCGTGGGGACGATGTGGCGATGTTGCAGCAGCGCCTGAACGCTCTCGGGTTCGACGCCGGGCGGCAAGACGGCATCTTCGGCCCCCTCGCCTACGCCGCTGTAAGAGCCTTCCAGAAGGAGTACGGGATCCGAGAAGACGGGATGTTCGGCCAGAAGACGCACGAATCCCTGAGAGGGCTGCGCGTTGACCGGCCCGGAACCACTGCCCGCATCCGAGAAGAACTGAGACATCGACACGGGAGGGGGATCGAGGACGAGCTTGTCGTCATCGATCCGGGTCACGGGGGGGCCGACGGTGGTTCTATCGGCTCGGGGGGATTGGTCGAAGCCGACGTCTGCTGGCGACTCGCGACTTTGGTGGCAGAACGACTGGCCGCCTTCGGAGCAAAGGTTCGCTTCTCCCGCCAAGAGCCAGAGACTCCAGATGACAGCGAGCGCGCTCGCCGGGCGAATGAATTCGGGGCCGACCTCGTGATCTCTTTGCACCTGAACTCAACACAAGAGCCCACCGCTGAAGGAAGCAGCGCTTACCACTGGGTCACGTCACGCTCGGGCGAGGAGCTAGCAGACGCTATCCAGAGCGAACTCGTGTCGTCATTGGGCTGTCGCGATTGCAGAACCCACCCGCGCAGTTACACGATCCTGCGAGAGACTCGAGCTCCCGCGGTTGTTGTCGAGCCCGCGTTCATCAGCAACCCCGACGAATGCAAACGACTCGAAGATCCCGACCACCTGATTGCGATCGCTGATGCGATCGTTCGAGGGATCCGCAAGTACTCGATCGTTACCAAGCGCTAGGGCTGGCGAGACTCCGGCGAAGCGGAAGTAGTTTGGGCGCCTCGCGCTTCTCCGGTGATGATGCGCATCAAGCGATCGAGTTCTTCGAGCGAGACGAAATCAAGAACGATCTTTCCCTTGCGTTTCCCCATCTCGACCCTCACGCGCGTCTGAAGATGGTCTGACAGTGTTCGCTGCGCCTCAGTCATCTCTGCGGAAGCTGCCGGTTGCCTGACCGTCTCCGACGGCGTCATCTCCTGGAACCGTCGCACCAACGCTTCCGTTTCACGCACGGATAGCTTCTCTTCTGCGACGCGCCGCGCAACCCTCATCTGGAATGGACTCCCCTGGAGACCAAGGAGTGATTTCCCGTGAGCTGAAGTGATCTTCCGTTCCACCAACAAACTTTGGACCTCGGTCGGAAGCTCGAGCAGGCGCAAAGAGTTAGAGACCGTGACACGGTTCCGTCCCAACCGCCGGCCCAGCTCTTCCTGAGTGATACCGGCATCGTCGATCAGCTGCTTGTAGGCAGCCGCTTCTTCGATCGGGTTCAGATCCGCCCTGTGGATGTTCTCGGTAAGAGCGCGCTCCAAGGACCCGCGATCATCCGTGTCGACGATCATCACGGGCACCTGCGAAAGCCCGGCGATCCTCGAAGCTCGTAGCCTTCGCTCTCCAGCGATCAGTTCGTAACCGCCGGCCGCTTCGCGTACCAACAACGGCTGCAGAACGCCGAGCTGCTTTATCGACGCGGCCAGTTCGGCAAGCAAGCCTTCTTCGAACTCTTCACGCGGTTGATTCGGGTTGGCGCGGATCGCCTCGATCGATGCGAACCTCATGCCCTCGCGCGTTTCTAAGCTGTCTTGATCACCGCGCGCTGGAAGCAACGCGTCCAGTCCGCGGCCCAACCCTCGTTTGCTCATCTCGACCTTGCTCCCCCATCGGTCCATGGTTCCCCCACCGGCCACCGCGAGTCGAGGTCGGCAGGCTCCGCGGTTTGCGCTCCGTATCCACGACCCCCCGGGCCGGGCACCGCCGGCACTGGCACCGTCGTGGTAGACGGTGGGGGCGGCGGCGGGGTGCGATCGTCAAGCCGGTAACGCGCCTCCACCTCGGCCGCCAGAAGCTTGTATGCGATCGATCCACGCGATGACGGGTCGAGAGTTAGCACCGGTTCGCCGAACGAAGGCGCCTCCGACAACCGCACGCTGCGAGGGATCACGGTGGAAAAGACCAGCTCTCCGAAATGGCTACGGACTTCGTCGGCCACCTGCGACGACAACTTCGTGCGAGCGTCATACATAGTCATAAGGAACCCGGAGATGCGCAGATCCGGATTGAGCGCCTTGCGAACACGTTCCGCGTTCCCGAGGAGTTGGCCCAAGCCTTCAAGGGCGTAGTACTCACACTGCACAGGGACGATGAGGTCTTGAGCGGCAGCCAAAGCGTTGACGGTTAGAAGGCCGAGCGATGGCGGGCAGTCGATGAAGACGAGGTCGTAGATCTTGCCCGCTTCTTCGAGTGCTTCCGCGAGCTTGCGCTCCCGGGCTATCGAACCGACGAGCTCGACCTCGGCCCCGGCGAGATCCAACGAGGACGGAAGGCACTCGAGATTGTCGATCGCGGTCTTGCAGACCACTTCCGAAAGGGGAGCCTCCTCTAGAAGCAAGTCGTAGGTAGAGCGCTCGACCGAGCGATGGTCGATGCCCAATCCTGTCGTTGCGTTGGCTTGTGGGTCGATGTCGACCACCAGGATGCGGTGACCTCTCATGGCCAGGGCGGCCCCGAGGTTCACTGCGGTCGTGGTCTTGGCCACTCCACCCTTCTGGTTGGACACCGAGATCAGGCGCCCCCGCCCGTATTGGATAGGGCGTGCTTCCAGTAACTTCCATTCTGTTGAAACTGGGGATTCTTGCAAATCTACTCCGTCGTCGCTCTCTGGTCAGGATCGGCCCGGACTATAGCAATACCTTTTTCCCACTCCTGGGCGCCCGCAGGGACCTCGGACCCCGCCCCCGTGAACACCAGTAGTACCCCCCCAGGCCCCACGAGGGGAAGGAGCAACTCGACAGCTCGCGAAGGTTCCGCGAGGGCTCGAGCCGTGGCCAGCACGTGGACGCCCGCCCACCGGGCATCCTGGGCTGCGAGCTCCGCCGTCATCGTGAGCACCTCTACATTGGCCAGCCCCAACTCCCGGACCACCTCTTCGAGGAAGGCCGCTCGACGCTGGCGGGGTTCGATCAAGCGCCAGCGTCGGTTGGGCTGGGCGATCGCTAGAGGGATCCCGGGTAGCCCGGCCCCCGAGCCGACATCAACGCAGATACCCTCGGGGAGTTCGTCCAAGAGCCTCAGGGCCCGCAAGGAATCATCTATGTGCCGCTCCTCGAATCGATCGAGGTCGTCTCCCGAGACGAGATTCATACGGGTAGCGAAGGTCCTGACCAACCCTGCGTAGCGAGCCAACGGGTCCATTCCAGGAACCTACCCATGTGGAGCGACAGAACGCGGCTATTCAGCGTTTTCCCTGGTCAGAGCACGTAAAACGAGGAACGGTGACCTTTGCAGACCCCTAGTCGGCCCGGATGACGACCGTTCGATTCGGCTCTTCGCCCTCGGAGAAGCTCGAGGCGCCGTCGATCTCCGACACGGCATCGTGGACGATCTTGCGCTCGTAGGCAGACATCGGCTCGAGCTCGATCTCCGTTCCTCTTTCCTTGGCCCGTTCGGCGATCGATTGGGCGTACTCGATCAATGAGGCCTTCCGGCGGGCCCGGTACCCCTCGACATCCACCAATAGACGGGCCCGAGAACGGAGCTTGCGCTGCACGGCCGTACGGGTTAGCTCCTGCAGCGCATCTAGGGTTTGGCCCCGCCGCCCGATCAGCGACCCGAGGTCCTCCCCCACCACGTCAACGTGGGCAGTTTCTTCATCCGCCAGCGATGTGACCTCGGCCTCAAGTCCCATAGCGCTGATCAGGCCATCCACGAAATCTTGAGCCGCAGCTGCTACCTCTTCAGGGGTCGCGGGCTCGAGCTCCGGCTCCTCCGAGGGGGGAGTGGCATCGCCTGGAGCGTCCTCCTTCAGGGGGGGATCCTCGCTCACTATCTCTTCGCTGACGATCTCTTCGGGATTGCTCGCGTCCTGGTCGCTCATCGCCTCTTCTTCTTCTTGCTCGACGGATGGGGCCTAGATTGAACCGGTGGAGCCGCAGTCTCCGGACCTGGAGAGCCGATCTCCTCCTTGGTTGGCTTGGGGGGAGTGACATCCTTCGCCGCGATAGCTTTCTTAGCCGCCTTGGCCGCCCCCTTGCTTTTCATCGCCTCTTGGTCGGGGATCGGTGCGGCCTTGAGGATTATGCGCTGCTGGACGATCGTCCACATGTTGGTCGTCAGCCAGTAGAGCACCACGCCGGTGGGGAAATTGAAGGCGAAGAACATCAGCATCACCGGCATGATCCGGGCGAACATCTGCATCTGGGCCGCCTGAGGAGTGTCGCTACCAGCGGGGCGGCGAGCCTGCATCTGCTTCTGCTGGTAGTAGGTGGTGAAGCCCATCGCAAGGATCATCCCGAGATAGGGGAGGAACGAGACGAACCCATCACCGCACGCTGTCGAGACCGCATCGCTCCCCTGGCCCGAGAGCACGTCACTCGGGAAACAGTCGAGGCGGATCCCCAGGAAGCGGTTCACCGCCAGCGCCTTTTCGCTGAGGTCCTGCGCAAGAGCCCAGTTCTCGTTCATGTAGTTGAGCGGGCTACGGATAACGTAGAAAAGCGCGATCAGGACCGGAAACTGCATCAACAGTGGGAGGCAGCCGCCGAAGGGATTGACGCCGTGCTCCTTGTAGAGCTTCATCATCTCTTCGTTCAGCTTCTGACGATCGCCCTTGTGTTTGGCTTGGAGCCTCTTGATCTCGGGCTGGATGACTGCCATCTCCCGCATCGACCTCGTCTGTTTGATCGATAGCGGGAGGAGGATGACGCGCACCGCCAAGGTCAGAAGGATGATCGCGAAGCCGTAGCTCTTGACCACGGCATAGAAGCCGGCCAGACCTGCTGCGAATACCTCGAAGAAACCCCACTCCATCAGGCAACTCTCCTATCAGGGTGCGCGTCGGGAACGGGATCGAAGCCGCCCGACCCCCAGGGATGACAGCGGCCGATACGTTTCACCCCTAGCCAGGTTCCATGGACGGCACCATGCGTCCGGATGGCATCTCGCATGTAATGACTACAAGTCGGCTCATAACGGCAGCTTCGGGGCAGAAGAGGCGATACCAGCTTCTGATAGAGCCACACGATCCCCCTGAGGAGGCTGGCGAAGGGGTTCACCGGCGCTCTCCGGCTATCGCATCGAAGGTGTTAACCAGTTCCTGGAAGTCCACGCCGAGAGCCCGGGCATCGGCCCGCACCACGACATCGTAGGCACCGAGATCGGCCTGACCTGCGGCGGCGCGCAGCCTTCGTTTGATCCGGTTCCGCTGCACTGCACCCTTCGCCCTCACCGCCAAGCCCAACCGAGCGGAATCTTGACCGTTGGCGAGGACGTGCAGCGTCAGCCCGGCGGCGCTCTTTCGGCTCCCGCGGGTCATAACGTTCTGGAGATCCTGTGACTTACGCAGCGATGCGTACGGGTGCATGCCCTCAGGCGGACAAGCGTGCCCGGCCCCTGGCGCGGCGGCGCTTGAGGATCAGCCGACCGGCCCTTGTGCTCATGCGAGCCCTGAAACCATGCTTGCGCTTACGCCGGCGGTTGTTCGGTTGGAAAGTTCTCTTACTCACCTGGACCTCTTCACTCTTACGCCCCACCCTTTCCAGCGCTCATCACAGGTCGCGAAGAACATGGGGGGCCTTCTGGATGCCGACGCAGTATAGCGTCACCCCGTTTATCCACGTCAAAGGCAGTTCTCCACAGATGTTTCGCGGGTTCCGTCTTCCCCTATTGACGGTGTCGAGCCCCCCGTCGTTATCGTGAGTGACGGTCGGCAGCTCGATGGTGAGTCCCGGGCAGTGGCGCTTCCCTTTGACGGCACGTGTTGCATCGCAGATGTTCTCCACAGGTGTGGAAACAGCTGTGGAGCAGCATCTCCGCAGGTCAGGCCCGCTTTCTCGGTCTTGTCGGTCACGCGGGGCCCCCTACGTGGGGGCAGCTGTTCGGTTGAAGTCAGGCCGGTCGTTGTGGATAACTCCGGCCGAGATAGGGGGAGAGCGTTGCAAGGTCCTACGGGGACAGAAGACACCGCGGTTGAACTCGGCACGAAGGTGTTCGAGCCACTGGTCGAAGCGGACGACATCTGGGGACGGGTGACCGAAGAGCTTCGGATAGATCTATCCGAAGGCAACTTCACAGCCTGGTTCGGACGCACGAAGCCCATGGGGATCGACGGGACGACTTTCGTATTGGCAGTGCCGAACCCATTCCACAAAGAATGGATCGAGACTCGCTACCTCGAGCAGCTGGGAGAAGCGTTGTCCCGAGCTGCCGGTCAACCGCTCTCGATCGCGATCGTCACAGACAACTCGATCCCGGATGAACCGGGGGACCTTTCACCGAGTGAGTTAACGGTCGCGCAGAGTGTCACGGTGGCCGAGCCCAGCGGAGAGATCGCTCGTTTCCACCCCAAGTACACCTTCGATTCCTTCGTGATCGGGGCGTCCAACCGATTCGCCCATGCCGCAGCGCTTGCCGTGGCTGAGGCTCCAGCCGACGCATACAACCCGCTGTTCATCTACGGGGGCGCCGGCCTCGGGAAGACCCACCTTCTGCACGCCATCGGGCATTACGTTCACGAGTGCATCCCCGACATGGTCGTTCGCTACGTCTCAACCGAACAGTTCATGAACGATTTCATCCTCGCTCTCCAGACAAGAACGATCCCCGATTTCCACCGGCGGTACCGGATGGCGGACCTGCTTCTGGTCGACGACATCCAATTCCTCGAGGGCAAGGAGAGGACGCAGGAAGAGTTCTTCCACACGTTCAACGCGCTGCACCCGAAGAGTCAGATCGTCATCACTTCTGACCGGCCCCCGAAAAAGATCCCCACGCTCGAGGAGCGCCTTCGCACTCGGTTCGAGTGGGGTCTGATCACCGACATCCAGCCCCCCGATCTCGAAACACGCCTGGCGATCCTTCAGAAGAAGGCCTTCACAGAGGGCCTCTCCGTACCCTCCGACGTTCTGTCCTTCATCGCTTCACGGATCCAAACGAACATCCGAGAACTTGAGGGGGCACTGATCCGCGTCGTCGCCTATTCCTCACTGACACGCTCTGAAGTGAGTCTCGATCTCGCGCAGAACGTGCTGCAGTCCCTCCTGCCGAACGGCATAGAAGCCAGAGTCACCTCGGATCTCGTCATCTCGATCTCCGCGGAATATTTCGATGTCACGGCGGAGGAGATCTGCTCGTCGAGTCGCTCCCGTCCGCTCGTGAACGCGCGCCAGATGGCCATGTACCTCTGTCGCGAACTCACCGATCTCTCCCTACCGAAGATCGGAGAACGTTTCGGTGGCCGCGACCATTCGACGGTTATCTACGCCAACAACAAGGTTCGCGAATTGATGCAAGAGCGTCAGCAGACCTACGAGCAGGTTCGTGAGCTAACTACTCGTATCCGCCAACAGGCAGCCCGTGGATAACGCGCTCTCTGACCACAGGTCAGCGCTGAAAACCTGCATACGAGAACGTTTCGCGAACGTTGTATCTCTCAACTACCGACATGCCACCGGGAGTTCGCGCAGGGCCGCGCACCGCCTGACCTGCGGCGATGGCGCTTATCCACGGTTTCCACACCCCCTAGTACTTCTACGATCTGAAATAGATCTATCTAGAAACCTTCTTAGCCTGTTCACACACCCACTCGACACAAGTCACGATACGAATCTTGTCGCAGCTCGTGCTTATGCTGCCGACGTCAACGTGAATGGAGGATCTCGATGAAGTTTCGGTGTGAACGCGACGACCTGCTGGAGGCCGTGCAGTTCGCGTCTCGTGCGATCTCGAACCGAGCGACGCTGCCGGTACTTTCCGGATTGCGACTCGAGGCAACCGAGGACGGTCGAGTGATCATCGCGGCCACCGACCTGGAGCTCACGATGGAAACGGCTTTCAAAGCGGGCATCGATGAGCCTGGGACTGCGATCGTTCCGGGCCGACTCTTCGGCGAGATGTCTCGAAGCCTAGGCGCCGGCCAGGTTTCCGTCGTTGCGACGGAGGGTGAAGTTGAGATCGGTTCGGGGCGGGGGCAGTTCCGGGTGAAAGCTCTCGCGCCGGACGACTACCCAGCCCTGCCGCTTGAGGACAGGGGTAATGGCGGCCCCGAGGTGGTTGTTGAGGTGGACGGGGCAGCCCTGTCTGTTGCCCTTTCGCAGGTGATCCGGGCCGCTTCCTCAGATGAGAGCCGCCAGGTGCTCACCGGCGTTCTCTGGGAGGTCGAAGCCGGTAGCCTGACGCTTGCTGCGACAGATTCCTACCGCTTGGCGGTCAGGTCGATCGCGATCAAGGGCGGCCCTTCCGAACTCAAGAAAGTTGTATTGCCGGCCCGCGCCCTCGGTGAATTGGCCAGGGTGCTGCAAGGGTCCTCGGGTTCGGTGCGGGCAACGATCAAAGAGAACCTCGTGGCGTTCGCGGTTCCGAGATCGGGAGAAGCCGGTTCCGGCATCGATGAGTCCGTGATCGGCTCGCGGTTCATCGAGGGCGAGTTTCCGAATTACAGGCAGTTGATCCCGCAGGGGTACGCGAATGCTCTGACTGTCGATCGTGAAGCTCTCATCGACGTGACTAAACGAGTCGGGCTGCTGGCGCAGAACAATCTGCCGGTGAAGCTCAGCCTCGGGTCTGAACTCGAAGTCTCTGCGCACACGCCAGATGTCGGAGAGGGCCAAGAGGTTCTGGACGCTGAGTACGACGGAGAGCCGTTTGTGATCGCGTTCAACCCCCAGTTCCTCCACGATGGTGCGTCGGCTGTCCAGAGCGAGAAACTGCTGCTCGAAGCCGGCGATGGGCTGAAGCCGGCACTCCTGCGCGGTGAGGGTGACGCCGAGTACACGTACCTGCTTATGCCCGTGAGGTTGTCTTAGGTAGCTCTTGCACGTATGCGAACTGGTCCTCGAGGACTTCCGGAACTACACGAACGAGCGCTTAGAGCTCGGTCAGGGCCTCAATCTGGTGATCGGTCGCAACGCACAAGGTAAAACCAACCTGCTCGAAGCTGTTTATCGACTGAGCGGCCTTGCGTCCCCGCGGGGACCAGACGGCGTACTCGTAAGAGAGGGCGCGGAGATGGCTCTGCTTCACGCAGACGTGACGCGTGGGACTCGCACGGTGCATGTCGATATGGAACTGAAGCCAAAGAGGGCCGCGCGCGCTTTGGTGAACGGTAAGGCGGTGTCGTCCACGAAGATCTTGGGCGAGCTCGCGGTGAGCGTGTTCTTCGGACCCGACGAGCTCTCTCTCGTAAAAGGTTCCCCGGACGGCAGGCGCAAGTTCCTCGACGATCTCATCGTGAAACTCCGTCCCGCGCATCAGTCGCTACGCAAGGAATGGGATCGCGTCCTGAAACAACGGAACGCTCTTCTTCGCGGGTTGGCTCGTGGAACCGAGACGGATCGGTCGGCCTTGGAAGTTTGGGATGCAGCGTTCTATCGAGCAGGCGCAGCATTGGGGGCCGCGCGGTTGCGGGCACTGGCCGCATTGATCCCCTACGCGGACAAGACCTATCAAGACGTGGCCGGTGGGGGAGCACTACGACTCAGTTATCAAAGTAGTTGGTGCGCAGAGGGCCTGGCTGCCGACGTGATGACGGCCGGCGCGGGAGATCCATCGGTTGAAGATCGGCTCGCCGAGGGACTGGCCGCGCGGGTCGATGAGGTGCGCAGAGGCGAACTGGAGCGCGGTATGTCTCTCGCGGGCCCACAGCGAGACGACGTGGCTGTCCAACTCGACTCACCAGGGAGCTCGACCGGTTTCATGGATGCGCGGACCTACGCATCTCAGGGAGACCAGCGCACTTGCGCGCTGGCCTTGAAGCTCGGCGAGCATGACCTTCTGAGGGATGTTCTGGATGACGCCCCGATCCTGCTGCTCGATGACGTTTTCTCTGAGCTCGATCCGAAACGTCGAGTCTGGCTGCGTGACGCTGTTCGGGATGTTGGCCAGACGCTTCTCTCTTCGGCAGAGATCGAATCCTGGGAGTCTCTCGACGCCGAACGCGTTTTCGAAGTGCAGCAGGGGAGCGTCGAGCAGATCGCAGGTGGACCGCATGGATGAACGCGACCACCCGCAAACGATCAGGAACCTTCTCGGCGAGGTTGGGCGGAAGCTTGGCCTACGTGGTGCCGTCGAAACAGGCGTGTTGTGGCGGCGCTGGCCCGAAGTGGTCGGGGACACCGTTGCAGCTCACGCGGAGCCAACCTCACTTCGAGATGGGGTGCTTCGCGTGCGTGCGGACTCGCCAACATGGGCCACCGAACTCGGTTATCTCGCGACCCAGATCGTTGCTCGCGCGAACGAGGTCGCCGGCACAGAGATCGTGAAGGAGCTGAAGGTCTGGACGGGTCCCGGTCGCAACGAAGCACCAACGGCATCGCGATCTGAAGTGAAAGGTCCACCCGTCGAACGGCCCGTCTATGAGGATCCTCGCGAAGCTTTCGAAGGCGCTCGCGCGGCCTGGAACAGGAAGCGTTCTGGGGGTCCTTAAGAGCGTTGGATGCGGGGATGCAGGAGGCATCAGAACGCAGTTTCTGGAGGCTCTCAGACCCCTTAAATGACCCTCTCCGCTGGTATGATTCAAGGGTTGGATCCCGATGCCCCGGAACTCGCTCCGAGCCCTCGCGTCGGTTCGGCGAAGCCTCCGGGATGGCTACCGGAGATCTTGAATAACAAGGAGAGACACCTCGGCTAAGAGCAGCGTTCCCGCGACCAAGACTAAGGTCGCGTCGACTTATACAGCTGAAGACATCACAGTCCTTGAAGGGCTTGAACCCGTTCGTAAACGGCCGGGTATGTACATCGGCTCAACGGGTATCCGCGGGCTTCACCACCTCGTCTACGAGGTGGTCGACAACTCTGTCGACGAGGCGATGGCGGGTCATTGCGATCGCATCACCGTCGAGCTCTTGGCCGACGGCGGCTGTCGCGTTTCGGACAACGGTCGAGGCATCCCGGTCGACATGGTCAAAGGGAAGGGCAAGGCGGCGGTCGAAGTTGTGTTGACCACCCTCCACGCCGGCGGAAAGTTCAACAAGGAAGGTGGCGGCTACCAGGTTTCTGGTGGGCTCCACGGTGTGGGCGTTTCCGTTGTCAACGCCCTCTCGGAGAGACTGCTCGTGGATGTCGTGCGCGACGGCAAGCACTGGCATCAGGAGTACGAGAGAGGCAAACCAAAGGCAAAACTCAAAGCGGTCAAGCCTGCGAAACGTACCGGCACAACGATCACGTTCTGGCCCGATGCGCAAATCTTCGAAGAGACACTCGAGTTCAAGTTCGACACCTTGGCCCAGCGTCTTCGCGAGATGGCGTTCTTGAACAAGAGTCTCGAGATCCGCCTTACCGACCAACGTGGTGAAGAACCAGTCGAGGAGACCTACAAGTACAACGGCGGAATCATCGACTTCGTCAAACACCTGAACACGTCGCGTGACGCCGTGAACAAGCGAGTCATCTATTTCGAGAACAAGGCACCAACCCACGAGCTTGAGATAGCGATGCAGTGGACCACCGGATACAACGAATCCGTCCACACGTTCGCCAACAACATCAATACACACGAGGGCGGTATGCATGAGGAAGGCTTCAGGAACTCCCTCACGCGCGTGATCTCGAACTACGCGAAGGCGAAAGGAATCTTGAAGGACAAGGACGAGGGCCTTACCGGCGAGGACTGTCGTGAGGGCCTCACCGCGGTCGTCTCTGTACGGCTGAGGGAACCCCAGTTCGAGGGCCAAACCAAGACCAAGCTCGGTAACACCGAGATCCGTTCCTTCGTCCAGACGTCGACCTACGAGAAGTTCGCTGAGTTCATGGAGGAGCATCCGGCGGATGCTCGAGCGATCTGTAACAAGGTGATCTCGGCTGCCCGAGCCCGAGTCGAAGCGCGCAAAGCCCGTGACGTCGTTAGGCGTAAGTCGTTGCTCGAGTCCTCATCGCTTCCCGGCAAGCTGGCCGACTGTCAGACGCGGGACCCGCATGAAGCCGAGCTGTTTATCGTCGAGGGTGACTCCGCAGGAGGCTCGGCTAAGCAGGCGCGTGCTCGCGAGTTCCAGGCGATCCTTCCTCTACGAGGCAAGATCCTCAACGTCGAACGCGCGCGACTCGTCAAGATCTTGGAGAACAAAGAGATCCAAGCGATCATCACTGCGGTCGGCACAGGTATCGGTGAGGAATTCGATGTGACCAAGGCTCGCTATCACAAGATCGTGTCGATGGCCGATGCCGACGTCGACGGAAGCCACATCAAGACGCTGCTCCTTACGTTCTTCTTCCGTTACATGCCGGAGCTGATCGAAGCGGGCTACATCTTCGTGGCCGCCCCGCCGTTGTACAGGGTTCCGTTCAAGGGCAAGGTCCACTATTTCCGCAACGACACCGAGCTCGACGCTTTCAAGGAGTCACAGAACGCGACGAAGCTCGAAGCATCGCGGTTCAAGGGGCTCGGTGAGATGAACCCTTCAGAGCTGTGGGAGACGACTCTCGACCCCGATAACCGAGTGCTTCTTAGGGTCACGATGGAAGACGCGGCCCTCGCGGACGAGATGTTCAACACCTTGATGGGTGACGACGTCGAGAGCCGCAAGAACTTCATCCAGCGCAATGCCAAAGACGTCCGATTCCTAGATATCTAGCAGGTGATTGAGTGAGTCCCCCCAAGAAGCCGTTCCAGAACAAGCTGCCCGACGAGGGCGGTGAAGGTGGCGGGATCGGCGAAGTAACTATCGAGGACGAGGTCCAACAAGCCTTCCTCGAGTACGCCATGTCGGTGATCGTGTCGCGGGCCCTCCCGGACGCGCGCGACGGACTCAAGCCCGTGCACCGCAGGATCCTGTTCGCCGCTCTCGAAGCCGGGCTCCGCCCCGATCGACCGTTCCGAAAGTGCGCGGCCCTCGTCGGCGACGTGATGAAGAAGTACCACCCGCACGGTGACCAGTCGATCTACGACGCGCTCGCGCGCGACTCGCACAAGACTTCTCAACGCGCTACTTACTGATCGACGGACAAGGAAACTTCGGCTCCATCGACGGCGACGCGCCAGCCGCTATGAGGTACTGCGTGTCCTTCGATACCCGCGTCCGCATGCTGGACGGCACCAGGCGGATCGGTGAGATTGCCGATCCTGAGTCTGATGCAGAGTTAGAAGTCGATCTCAAAGTCGTTGGTAAGAACGGTGACCCAGTCCGCGCCTCAAAGTTGTTCCACAGCGGCGATCACTCGACGCTTCGTATGCGAACGACTGAGGGCTACGAGCTAACTGGTACACACAATCACCCGGTCCTGTGCCTCGAGAACTTTGCTGGTGTTCCGATGCTGCAGTGGCGGCTCTTAGAGGAGATAGGACCAGGGACGAGAGTCGCTCTCGCACGCCACCAACCGCAAGAAGAAAGCGCCCTTACAGAGGACGAACGCGATCTGGCGGTTCTGGCGGGTGCGTGGATCTCCGAAGGGTTCATGTCTGAGCGACGAGCTGGTTTCAACAATCTAGATCACGAGTACTTCGATGCCGTGGTGGAAGCGTTCGACTCCGCGATCGGAGGCGCTCGCTACGTCTACAGCCGTGAGATCGCGTCGGGTTCAATCCTGCACGAGCTCGATGTCCAAGAGATGACCAATTTCTCGGCGAGCCCTCTCTCAGCTGGCGTGGGCCAGAAGAGTGAGGACAAGCACGTCCCGTCTTTCGTTTGGGAGCGAGGGCCCGCTTTCAAGCGAGCGTTCCTGCAAGCGCTCTTCGAAGGAGATGGTTCTTCGTCGCTCCTTGCCCGGAACACGATCCAGATCTCTTACTCGACGCGCAGCTTCCAGCTGGCTCAGGATGTTCAGGATCTCTTACTGGAGTTCGGTGTGGTCTCTCGGCAGTCGCTTAGTCGCCGTGGCGAGATCAAAGTAGTGATCACCAATCGGCGGGATGCAGGGTTATTCGCGCAGAGAGTCGGGTTCTGGGGTCGCAAACAGCAGAAGTTGATCGCAGAGCTGGCGACCGTTCCCGAGACGAGCCGGGCAATGTCGCATGACCATGTGCCGTTCCTCGCTGACTACATCCGGATGGATGGAGCGACCGAATGGAAGAACCGCGAATGGTTGATCAAGCACAACATCGACAGGGTCGAGCGGTGGGAGCGGGACCGGGACGAGATCCTCTCGCACATCGAATCTGACGAGGTGAAGAGGGTTATAGAGCCTCTAGTGACCGGCGAGTACTACTTCGCCACGGTCGCCACGATCGAGGATGCCGGCGTGCAAGCTGTCTACTCACTGCGGGTCGATACGGATGACCACGCCTTCATCACGAATGGATTCGTGAGCCACAACACAGAATCGCGGCTCTCGAAGCTGGCGATGGAGTTGCTGCGCGACATCGATGAGGAGACGGTCAATTTCGCTCCCAACTACGACGGTTATGAGGTCGAACCCTCGGTCCTTCCGGCACGGTTCCCGAACCTATTGGTCAACGGTTCCAGTGGGATCGCAGTCGGTATGGCGACGAACATCCCACCGCACAACCTCAACGAGGTGTGTAACGCGGTGATCGAGGTGCTCGAGAACCCAGAGCTCACGTCAGACAAAGAAAAGATGCTCAAGGCTGTCATGAAGCACGTGAAGGGTCCTGACTTCCCGACGGGGGCACACATCATCGGGCAGCAGGGCATCAAAGACGCATACATGACCGGCAAGGGCTCGATCAAGATGCGCGCGGTGTGCGAGATCGAGGAGGGGCCGAAGGGCAACCCGCGGATCGTCGTGACCGAGCTTCCCTACCAAGTCAACAAGGCACGTCTTCAAGAGAAGATCGCCGAACTGGTCAACGCGAAAGAGAAGAGGCTCGAAGGGATCGCGGACCTTCGAGACGAGTCGTCTGATCGCGGTGGAATGCGCGTGGTTATCGATCTCAAGAAGAATGCCGTTCCTCAGGTCGTTCTGAACACGCTCTACAAGCGGACACAGCTTCAGGACAATTTCAACGTGAACCTTCTCGCGTTGGTGGATGGCGTTCCTCGCACGATGAACCTCGCCGAAGCGATCGATGCGTTCATCGGGCATCAGATCGATGTCATCACCCGCCGGACGAAGTTCCGTCTTCGTAAGGCCGAGGAACGGAGCCACATCCTCGAGGGACTCATCATCGCTCTCGACCACATCGACGAGATCGTCGCTCTGATCCGAGCAGCTGCTGACGTTGAAACAGCGCGTACTCAGCTGATGGATCGCTTCGGTCTCAGTGAGGTCCAAGCGCAGCACATCCTCGATATGCCTCTTAAGAGGCTCACCGGGCTGGAGCAGGACAAGATCCGGGACGAGTACGCCGAGCTGCAGAAGACGATCAAGGAACTCAAGGGGATACTCAAGGACCCGAACAAGATCCTGAAGCTGATCGCAGACGAGCTGAAGGAGATCCAAGCCAAGTTCGGCGACAAGCGACGCAGCAAGATCGTGCCGGACGAGGGCGAGCTCGACATCGAGGACCTGATCGCGGACGAGGATCTAGTGATCTCGGTGTCGCGCGACGGTTACGTGAAGAGCGTTCCGCTCGACACCTATCGTCGTCAAGGTCGAGGGGGCCGCGGCGTTCGAGGCGCCAGTCTCAAAGAGGGCGACATCGTCGACCATCTCCTGACGACGACGGCTCATGCCTACCTCCTACTGTTCAGCAACACGGGGCGCGTCTATCGCCTGAAGGCCCACGAGATCCCGAAGCGAGATCGCAACGCTCGCGGGACAGCAGTCGTGAACGTCGTTTCGATGAAACCCGACGACAAGGTCGCGGCCGTGATCGATACGCGCGACTACGAGACGTATCGCTATCTGTTGATCGCAACCAAGAACGGGATGGTCAAGAAGACGGCCTTCCGCGAGTACGACTCATCGCGACGTGAAGGCATCATCGCCATCAACCTCAAGGAAGGCGATGAGGTCGTCAAGGTGCAGCCCACGTCGGGGAACGATGACGTGCTCTTGATCACGAAGAAGGGCCAAGCGATCCGCTTCAAGGAAGAGAAGGTGCGGCCTATGGGACGCACCGCTACCGGCGTGATTGGGATCAAGCTGTCAGAAGGCGATGAGGTGGTTGCCTGCGACGTGATCCGCGACGATACGCAAGCCGATCTATTGATCGTCACCGACGCCGGCTATGGCAAGAGGACGAAGTTGAAGGACTTCCCCCTCAAGGGGCGAGCGGGCAAAGGTGTTATCGCTATGAAGCTGACCCGACCCCGTGGCGATCTCATCGGTGCGAACGTTGTGCACTCAGGCGACCAGGTCTTCTTCATCTCAAGCGACGGAGTCGTGATCCGCATCGATACCGACGACGTTTCGCGCCAGGGGCGCCCTGCGACAGGAGTCAGGGTTATGAATGTCGGAGCGGATGCCCAGGTCTCGGCCGTTGCCCCCGTCGTGGGCGAATCCGACGATGGTCAGGGTCAGCTAGTTACCCCGGAGCCGTGAGCGAGCTACGGGCGTTTCGCCCATACTGATTGGCTGTGGATAAGAGCCGGAGTGGCCGAGAAGGCAGATCGGATCCCTCAACGACATCCGGTCGAGGTGACGCGTCCGGCGATCCAGAACGCTCCATCTTCGAGATCCTCGATGCACCACTCCCTTCCGAGATAGCTAGACGCAGCCCCTCCGAAGTGCCTCTTCCTGAAAGGCCCGTGCGACCGGAACCCATCCGGCGGTCCCCGGTCACCCCTCGTGAAGAGGGAACGCAGCCGGTCACGCGTAGAGAACGCCGCCCCCAGCAGACTGATCGAAGGGTTGCGGCAGCACGGGAACGCAGGAGGACGAGAGGAGCTCCCACTCGGCGCGTGCAGCGCCGGATCACGCACGTCCACCCGGTGGGAGTGTTCAAGATGTCGTTGCTCTTCTACACCTTCTTCTTGATCTTTTGGCTGGTGTTGATGGCCATCATCTACTCGATCCTCAACGGAGCCGGCCTGTTCAACGAACTTGTCGAGATCGGTGACCGCGCTGTCGTCCCCGAGCTGCAGAACAAACTGACTCTAGGAACGGTCGAGAAGTGGACCTTCTTCATAGGGATCCTCTGCGTGATCGTGGGTTCTCTGCTCAACGCTCTTCTTGCTTTCCTCTACAACGTCTTTTCCGACCTCATCGGTGGGATCGATGTGACGTTCTCCGAACGCGATCAGTGATCTCCCTACGTAACGTCACGAAACGCTACGCATCGGGTTCCAACGCTGTCGAAGATCTCTCTTTGGACATCCCCGACGGGCAAACGGTGGTCCTGGTGGGACCGTCGGGATGCGGCAAGACCACGACGATGAAGATGATCAATCGTCTGATCGAGCCAACTGCTGGGACGATCGAACTGGATGGTGTGGACGTGATGAAGCAAGATCCAGTGCGATTACGGCGGGGTATCGGCTACGTGATCCAGGGGGTGGGCCTCATGCCTCACCGCACCGTCGCACAGAACATCGCGATCGTGCCGAAACTCATCGGTTGGGATGACGGCAAGGTCAAGGCCCGTGTGATGGAGCTCTCCGACATGTTGCAGCTCGATCGTGAGCTGCTCGCTCGCTATCCGTCCGAGCTATCCGGCGGACAGCGCCAGCGGGTCGGCGTAGCTCGAGCGCTCGCCGCCGACCCTCCCGTGATGCTGATGGACGAACCCTTCGGTGCTGTCGATCCGATCGTGCGAGCTCGGCTTCAAGACCAGTTTCTCGAACTACAGAAACAGATCCGAAAGACCATCGTGTTCGTCACCCACGATGTGGATGAGGCGATCAAGATGGCGGATCGGATCGCTATCTTGAATACCGGTGCCAAGGTCGAGCAGTACGCAGAACCCGAAGAGATACTCAGCAACCCGGCGAATGACTTCGTGAAGAGTTTCGTGGGGGCCGAGCGAGGCCTAAAACGCTTAGCACTGATCCCCGTTGGCAAGGTCGACGTGGAGCCCGGCCCAGTTGTTACGAGCGCGGCTTCCACCGATGAGGCACTGCGCGAGATGGATCGCCTCGGATTCGACTGGGCTTCGGTCGTGGACGATGGCGAGCTAAAGGGTTGGGTAGACAAGGCCGCGCTCGAAGGTGTCTCGAAAGTAGCGGAGGTGACTCCTAGATCGTTCTCTGCCTATGTCACTGCCGATAACTCGCTCAGACAAGCACTGGACTCCATCGTCACCTCCCAAACGAACGTGGCCGTAGTCGTGACCGAGGGTCAGCGCTACCGCGGGATCCTGACGCTGGAACGGCTTTCGAAAGCGGTCATCACTTGAACGAATGGCTCGACTGGCAGTGGACGCTCGATCACCGTGACGAGATCCTCGATCTTCTGCAGCGGCACGCATGGCTGACGTTGGTTGCCGTGGCGATCGGAACGGCTATCTCGCTCCCCCTGGCAGTGTTTGCACATCGGCACCGTTGGTTCTACGGACCGGCAACAGTAGTTACTGGCACCCTTTACACGATCCCAAGCCTGGCTCTGTTCGCGTTGCTCTTCCCATACACAGGACTCGGGTTCTTGACTGCGGAGATCGGGCTTGTGAGCTATACGTTGCTGATCCTCATCCGCAACATGGTTGCCGGCCTTCAAGGAGTTCCGGATGACGCTCTCGAGGCCGCGCGCGGCATGGGCTTAACGGACCGGCAGATCCTCTTACGCGTTGAGCTTCCACTAGCCCTACCTGTGATCGTTGCTGGGATACGGATCGCAACCGTCACAGTGATCGGGCTCGTTACGGTGACAGCGTTCGTTGGAGAAGGTGGCCTTGGTGTTTACATCCTGCAAGGTCTGCGCCGGTTCTTTGCAACGCCCATCGTCATCGGAGCGATCCTTTGCGGGGCGTTGGCGGTCGCGGCCGAGCTGATCCTTCTGGGCACGGAGCGCCTTCTAACCCCATGGGCGTGTACGCGAGGAAGCAAGGTTTCTTGATGGGAGTCTTCGGAGAGATCGGGTCATGGCTTACGGATCCGGCGAACTGGAGTGGGCCAAATGCCATTCCAGGGCGCGTCCTCGAACACACATGGATGTCGGCGCTCTCGGTGTTCGTTGCAGCCCTGATCATGCTTCCAGTGGCGTTGTACATCGGACACACGGGACGCTTCCGATTCATGGCCGTCACCCTTGCGAATCTTGGGCGCGCCGTCCCTTCATTCGCGATCCTTGCTCTCGCTCTCCCGATCTCTCTCAACCTCAAGCTTGGCCTCGGGTTCTATCCCACGATCACGGCTTTGGTGGCTTTGGCATTGCCTCCCATCCTCACCAATACGTACGTGGGGATCGCTTCGGTGGACAAGGATCTGGTCGAGGCGGCGCGAGGGATGGGGATGAGCGAGCGGGAGGTCCTCTTCTCGGTCGAGGTACCAGTGGCGGCCCCACTGATCGTTGCCGGTCTGCGAGTGGCAGCCGTGCAGGTGGTGGCGACCGCCACTCTTGCCGCGATCGTGGCGTGGGGCGGACTAGGCCGCTACATCATCGATGGTTTTGCGGTTCGCGACTTCGGCAGGATCGGAGGGGGGGCGGTGCTAGTCGCATCACTTGCCCTACTTACCGAACTTTGCTTCGGCCTTCTTGAGCGATCGGTCACGCAGCGGGGACGAAGCGGTCGTAGACAGACCGCACGCGACGTGATGATCGAAGTCGAGGCCCAGCCAACCTCGACCTGACGTCACCCGCTTGCGCTCTGGATAGTCACGAGTTCGACATAGGGTAGGCCCGTCTTGTCAGAGGGCTCCGATCGAGCCCCTAGAGATTGGAGGCGGACCCATGCGGGAATCCCGCAAGCTCGTCCTTGGGGCGGCCTTGCTAGCGCTGATGCTCGTGTTCAGCGCGTGCGGGTCGGGTGAGGACGACGATGAAGGATCCGGCGATGCCGGAGGCGGTACTGAGGAGAAGGCTGCGCTAACCATCGGTGCGGTCGGGTTCGCCGAGAACCAGATCGTCGCCGAGATGTACGCGCAGGTCCTCGAGAACGCGGGCTACGACGTGACGCGAGAAACAGCGCTTGAATCGCGCGAGATCATCTTCCCCGCCCTTCAGTCCGGTGAGATCGATATCGCACCGGAGTATCTGAGTTCGCTGTATCTCTTCCTGAAACCAGATGCAGCGGCTTCTGGTGACCCAGACGAGGTCTACTCGTCTCTCGAAGCCGACCTTGAAGGGGTCCAGCTCCTCGAGTATTCGGAGGCGAACGACACGAACGCTTTCGTGGTGACCCAGGAGACTGCCGACGAGTATGGCTTCGTCACCGTTAGCGATCTCGCGGACGTATCCGGGGAGCTAACCCTCGGTGGTCCTCCCGAGTGCCCCGAGCGCCCCTTCTGCATCCCGGGTCTTGCCGATACCTACGGGGTCGAGTTCGGGGAGTTCCTGCCCCTGGATGTAGGTGGTCCCATCACCGTTGAGGCACTCGATGGTGGCGAAGTCGATGTCGCGCTTCTGTTCTCTACCTCGAGCGTTATCGGGGACAAGGGCTGGGTTGTTCTCGACGATGACCAACAACTGCAGAACGCCGAGAACATCACACCTGCCGTCAATGCCGAGGTTCTGAATGACGAGATCGCGGAACTGCTGAACGCGGTCAGTGCGGAGTTGACCACCGAGAACATCACCGAGTTGAACGGTCGGGTCGAGTTGGGCAACGAGGACCCGGCAGCGGTAGCGACTGCCTTCCTCGAGGAAGCTGGCCTGCTCTAGGAACGGTCCACGTGCTTCTCCCCCGCCTCGATGGCGATGTCCAATCGATTCGGGGGAGGAGCCAGTGGACACACCCAGTTGGGGTCATAGCTGCACGAAGGGTTGTACGCGAAATTGAAATCGAGCACGAGCTTGTCGTCGCTTTCACCGAGGTCGGCCCCCTTCACCGTGTCAAAGAGGTAGCGCCCCGCTCCGTAGGTCTCGAGGCCAGCAGTGGGATCGTGGAACGGAAGGAAGAGGCCTCCGCCATAGCCCTCCAGCCAGTAAAGCTCTAGTGAGTTCTCGCGGCCTCCGAGTGTGAAGGTCGTGATCGCGAACCGCGTAAACGCATAGGTGCTGTCCCCGCTGGTTCCGATCTCGTAGCGCAGCTCCTTAGCGGGCTCGATCTCTCCAAGTACTCGGTACGACTCGTCGTAGTCGAAGTACGACAGACCCGAGAAAGTCGACCGGTCCCCTTGCCGAAGGGGTGATTGGGGGTGAGCGGAGAAGAGTTCATCCCGCACGGACCGCCACCGGGTCCACCCGTCCTGGGGGTTCGCACTTCTCACGAAGGCGTACAGATCGAAGATCTGCCGCCTCCAGTCGAGTAGGGACAGGTCGCCCTTGTGCGAAGGCATCATCCGTGGGCCCAGATGGACTTGAACCATCGGCCTCGCCCTTATCAGGGGCGCGCTCTAACCGAGCTGAGCTATGGGCCCGACGTACAGCAGCGCATGATACCCGCCACCTGACGGGTACCTACATGAGCTACTTGAACGTGGCGATCTGCGTCTGGGGGTTGAGACCGCTTTTGTAGAACTTGACGGCGCGCTTGCCGGTCCCTTTCATCTTGTAGACGCCAACACCATGCCCGGAGAGATGGTCGTTCGAATAGATGCGCCCGTTGTACCAATATGTCGACCACATATCCGGCAGGATCCCCCCCGGCTGATGGAGGTAGAAACCGATCTCTTCCGGGTTCGCAGGGTCGGTGAAATCGACTGCCGAGATACCACCCGAGTAGTACGAGGAGACCGCGACATATCTGTTCGGGTCTTTCATGGGAAGGATCGTGTAGAGGTGCGTCGTGCATCGGGAACGTTGCGCTTCCTGCTCGTCATCCCATTCAGGGATCCGCGGCAGGGAGTAGTGGCCCTCGAGTGCCGGGGCCGAGGGGTCTTCGATGTTGTAGAACCACATGGCCCCGATCGTCGAATCCGGATCGCCGGCACAACCTCCGCCACCGGCGGCGCCACCGTACTCATCGCTGATGATGGCGTACTTGCCATCCCAGGTGAATGCGGCTGAGTGGTGGATCTGGACGTCAGGGTTCGTGATGCGAGCCAAGATTTCGGGGTGAGCGGGGTCGGAGATATCCCACACTTGGGACTCGGTGATGCAAGCGGCTATGACTATGTCCTTCTCGGGCCACGCTTGAAGGTCGTGGCACCCGATGGGCGAGTCCTGTGGAACCGGTGTCGGGGTTACGTCGAAAGGATCGATCAGTTCCGCTTTGGAAGGATCGTTCGTGGGGAACTTCGCGATGAAAACGAGCCCATGTCCAAGGGCTGCGTTACATGTGTCTGACTGGTTGATCGGGTAGGCCTCGATGTAGATGTACGTCGTGTCACCGTCCGGGACGAGCGTGTGCGTGTGAGAGCCACACTGCATCTCGAGGAAGCCGACCTGCTTGGGCTGTTTCGGGTTGGCGTAATCGACGATGCGGATGCCTTCTTTGCCTAAGGATGTGTCGCTCTCGTTCGTCGGGGTGTTGTTGCAAACGCCGTTCTCGACATTGTTCGATCCGGTCGAGTCAACCGAAACGAAGACGAACTTGCCCGAGAAGCTGACGTCCCCCTGACTACCGGGACAGGTGTGGAAGCCGATCTGTTTCAGGTACCCCTTCTTCTTGCTCACGATCTTGTAAAGAGCGGTCCCTTGATACGAGCCCGCGTAGACACGTTTCCCGTCGAAGGCAAGGTCCGAGCCTTGTCCCGTGAGGTCATCTCCGATCTCGATCGGCAGTCTCGTGAGCTGCTTGAAGTTGTCCGAGTGGAGATCTTCGTCATGCCCTGCTCGAGCAGGTAGAGCGATCGAGATCAAAGCTGCCGCGGTCGTGATCAGAACCACGCGAGCGATCGAACGTATCTCCATCCCTGGCACCTCCCGTTGGATTCGTCTGAGGAATCCTTTCTAGGGAGGCGGTCCCGAAACCTTCCCGTACGCAAAAGAGGCCCCTCTAGGGGGCCTCTTTTCTGAGATTCTTTACGGGGTTGGCTGGAGGCCGAGCCCTGAAACGATGTCGTCCTTGGGACGAGCACCGATCACCTGAGACTTCACATCGCCGCCTTCGAATAGGGCGATCGTCGGGATGCTCATGATCCCGTACTTCGCCGCAACGTTGGGGGACTCATCGATGTTTAGCTTTACGACCTTGACGTCGCTGAACTCGGTCTGGATCTTCTCGAGTTCGGGGGTCACCAGGCGGCAGGGCCCACACCATTCAGCCCAGAAATCCACGATGACCGGACCTTCTGATGCCAGAACCACTTCGTTGAAATCCTGGTCGCTGACGGCCTGGATGTCTCCCACTGCGTTGCCTCCTAGAGTTGCTTTTCCTGTCTCTTGACTTGAAACGCCCACCCGGCCCCCATATTCCTTAGGGGCGCCAGCTAGACGATACCCATCATCGCGGCCGGTAACATCACTCTGCCTGGGGCGGTAGCTCAGTTGGTAGAGCACCGGCTTTGCAAGCCGGGGGTCGGCGGTTCGAGCCCGCTCCGCTCCACTGAAGTGTCGCGGAGCCCGCGGCTCCGCTCACTGAAGTGTCGCGGAGCCCGCCCATGCCCGAGCCACACTCACCACCGCCGCAGCTTCGCTGCTCGTGTCGGCGGTTCGAGCCCGCTCCGCTCCACTGAAGTGTCGCGGAGCCCGCCCATGCCCGAGCCACACTCACCACCGCCGCAGCTTCGCTGCTCGTGTCGGCGGTTCGAGCCCGCTCCGCTCCACTGAAGTGTCGCGGAGCCCGCCCATGCCCGAGCCACACTCACCACCGCCGCAGCTTCGCTGCTCGTGTCGGCGGTTCGAGCCCGCTCCGCTCCACTCCTTAATGGGCAAACTATTGCTTCGTGATGCTTACCTCGACGGAGTCCTCGTCTTCGGCCGACTGGTCGTAGCTACGGCTTCTGCCACAGATGTCGAAAGAGACGATGTCATCTTCTGTGGCATGGGGGCCGGTCCCGATCGTGAAGAGGCCGATATCGCCATTGGGACATCTGCGCCACTGGGAACGGATCACCTTGACCCTGAAGTTGAGTGTCGAGAAGCCGCCCTCTTTCACTTCTCCCTCGCCCCCCATGATTCGAAGCTTGGTTGCCTGGTCATCGGACACGTAGATGTCTTTGAGCCGGATGAAGAGGGCATCCACTCCCGGTCCATCGAGTTTCCTCGCGGAGAACCAGTCCTTGTCGTCCTGCCAGACGCCGTCGAAATCTCCCGCTCCAGACGCGGTGGTGGCGATGTAATCCGGACTGGCCGGCCCCTGATCGCTAGTGGCGTTCATCGACAGGGTCCAGTTGAATCTCGACTTGGGTGGCTTCAACCTTTGGAGTGTGAAGGTGGCGGGACTCGAGCCATCTGGCGCCACTGAATAGAAGCTGACAGAGAAACTGTCGTCGGTCTCTGTCACATCCCAGGTCGCCGTCCAGTTCGGATAGTCCGAACAGTCTTCTGCATAGAACCCCACGTGGGTTCCCTCGTAATGCGTCCCGCTGCCTTCGATGTCCCACATGTTCTGACCGACAGGGTGGGTGCATGAGCCGAACGTTGTTGCCTTTGTCACTACGCCGGTGAAAGTGCCCTCACCGGTTGCCTCAACCCGTACGGCGCCACCGCTGAACTCCCATGTGCCTTCGATCGGCTGGGGGTCGGCTGCGAGAGCACGCCCGGCTGTGAGCATGCTTCCCAAGAGAACGACGATCACCGTGAGGCTTCCGACAGGTTTGGAACGCATGATCACCACCTAAGCATGAATCTTAGTCGGAGATCTCGATCCTCTCGATCACGATGTCTTCGGCGGGGCGGTCCATCGCGCCTGTCGGTGCCGTGACGATGGCGTGCACCACGTCCATGCCGTCGGTGACCTCACCGAAGATCGTGTGCTTCCCGGTGAGCCACGGCGTCGCGGCGACCGTTATGAAGAACTGCGAGCCGTTGGTGTTCGGCCCCGCATTGGCCATCGCCAGGATGCCGGGCTTATCGAAGGACGGCGCCCCCGGTGGAAACTCGTCCTGGAAGTTGTAGCCGGGTCCGCCACGCCCGGTGCCCTCCGGATCCCCACCCTGGATCATGAAATCTGGGATCACACGGTGAAAGATCGTCCCGTTGTACAGCGGCTCGTTCATCGTGGCACCGTTCGGGTCCCGCCATTCCTTCGAACCATTCGCGAGTCCCACGAAGTTCTCGACGGTGACCGGTGCGTGCTCGGGGAAGAGCTTGGCCGTAAAGCTGCCTTTATTGGTGACGAATGTTGCACTCGACATTGGATGACCTCCCTCTCGTGAGCGGTCACCCTAACGCGGCATGACGTACCGTTCGGGTACTCATGACCGCACTCGCTTGGATCGCGCTCACCGGTTTCGGGATCGCTGCCGTTGCCGACTGGTGGTCGGTCGCCTCAACACACAAGCCCACGGAGCACGTCACCAAACCGGCCGCTCTCGCGTTACTCGTCGTTTTCGCGTTGGCGGTAGAACCGAACGACTCCGCTGTTCGCTGCTGGTGGGTCGCTGCTTTGCTGTTCTCACTAGCGGGAGATGTCTTCTTGATGCTCCCGAAAGATCGGTTCATTGCGGGCCTTGGCGCGTTTCTCCTTGCCCATGTCGCTTACGTGGTTGGCTTCGCTCAGGTCGATCTCGAGTACGAGCTCTGGATCGTTCTTCCGGTCGTTGCGCTCGCGGCGGCGCCTCTGCTCGCGAAGCTCCTGCGCGGCCCCCGGATGAACGCATCCTCCAAGATCCCGGTGATCGCATACGTAGGGGCCATCGTGTCGATGGTTGCCTTCGCTATCTCCAGCGGATCGCTAGCGGCCTCGGCTGGGGCCGTGCTCTTCATGTCGTCCGACACGCTGATCGGCTGGAGCCGCTTCGTGCGAGATGCGAGGTGGATGCGCCTGGCGATCATCGTTCTGTACCACCTGGGCCAGCTCGGCCTGGCGCTCTTCCTCGTGGTCTAGGGAACAAACCCTTCTTCTGACGTCGTCCAAGCAGCATCGGATAGATGTAGGAGGTGCGGGATGTCAGCGACCAAACGATTCGCGGCCGGATTCTTGGTGTTCCTTATGGCTAGCTTCGCCGTGGGCTGCGCGTCGGGTGGAGACGACGCTGAGTCGTCCTCGGATGGCGCCGGGGACTCTGCCGGTGCCGACGGCTACGCCGACGCGGACGTTAGTAGATACAGCGAGGAAGAAGCTTTGTCGGACCAGTCTGGTGAGTTGGTTGCTTACGACTCCGTCGGAACTACGAGCTCCGGTGGCGGCGGGAACGACGGCCAGAGCGCGGCCCCCCTACCCGACATCGGACTCTCGGTCATCAAAACCGCCTCGATCGGACTGGAGATCGACAAGGATTCGTTCCGTGATTCGGTTCAGCAAGCCATCGATGCAGCCGAGCGGAACGGCGGATTCGTATTGAGCAGTGACATAGGCGGCGATGAGCTGCGTTCGGGCTCGCTGGTCATCCGCGTTCCTGCCTCGAACTTCGAATCAACGCTTGCGTCGATCAAGGGACTTGGCAAGATCACCTCAGAGTCGATCAGCGGCAAGGATGTGTCGCAAGAGTTCGTGGATCTCAACGCTCGCGCTCGCCACTTCGAAGCGCAGGAGGCCGTGCTTCTCGATCTCATGTCCAAGGCGACCACGATCCCTGATTCGATCAGGGTGCAAGGCGAGCTCCAGCGGACCCAACTGGAGATAGAACGCCTCCGGGGACGGATCAATTTCCTCAAGGATCAGACGAGCTTCTCGACGATCTCCATGAACATGACCGAGGTGGGAGTTGCTCCGCCGAAGCCGAAGGGCACCCTGGCTAAGGCTTGGGCCCAGGCCAGAGAGACCTTCATGGACGTCATCGCTGCAGTCGTGGTCGGTGCCGGGTTCGTGTTCCCGGTGGCGATCCTGGGCGCCCTGGTGGCCCTGATATTCAGGGCCCTCTGGCCCCGCTTCGGTCCCCGGACGCCGAGGACCGCCGACAACGCTTGATGTAGGACTATCCGCCCTGGTGTCGAACTTCGAGATACGGACATCTCGGACCAGACACCAGGGAGGCTTCAAGTGCGCCGCTGGCTGCACCTCACTCTTGCTATAGCCCTATTGGCACCCGCCGCCGCGATCGCTCGACCGGCCAAGGGGGTCAACGTCGTCGTCGCACAGGCCGGCGAAGCTCCTGGATCGTTCGAATTGGTGGGTCACGAGCCGCTGGCCAACCGAGGCATGAATGCCGCACTAGCCGTCCACGAGGGGTACGCCTTCGTTGGGAGCAGGACCGATGGCCTTCACCCGAATGCCGGTATCGCGATCGTCGACGTCCGTGACTCGGCGGCACCCACGATGGTCGGTCAGATCGGTCAGCCCTACGCCGCTAACCCAGGTGAGACGACACGCGAGATGCGGATATGGCCCCAGCAGGACCTGCTCATGGTCCTTAACCTCGCCAGCAACTGCAGCTACCTGATCCACGTTTGCTCGCCGACATCTGCCGTCGGAGATGACATCTACCGCTTCTTCGACATCAGTGACCCCGCCAACCCGGAGTTCGTCTCGGAGTACACGCCTTCGAAGAACCCGCATGAGTTCTTCTTGTGGGTCGATCCCAAGAAGGCTTCGAAACGGGCTCTTCTCTTCCAGTCGGCAACCAGTAGTGGAATGACCTTCTTCGTCACGGATATCTCCGGAGCGCGCGATGGGAAGTTCGAAGAGACGTTCGAATGGTCAACGGTGGTTCCAAGCCCGGATACCGACAACAGGCTTCACTCGCTAACGGTGACCCCAGATGGCAAGAGGGCACACATAGCGGGATTAGGTGCCGGTTACCTCGAACTAGATGTTTCGCAGGTAACGGCCGGCAAGCCAAAGCCTCAGGCGAAACTCATCACACCGATGGACAAGCGCCCCAACTGGGGTGATCCCGGTGTGCACAGCACGGTTCAGTTCCCCGGTCGCGACTATGTCTTCACATCTGATGAGGTCTACGGCGAGGTGCCGGTGCTCCTGGCTGGCCATGGATGTCCGTGGGGATGGGTGCGCATCATCGACATCCGTAACCATCTGGCTCCCAAGGTGATCGCTGAGTACAAGCTTCCGCAGAACGATCCCGCTTACTGCGACTCGCCGACCGACAACGACCCCGTCCGGAACTCGACTTCTTCGTACGCGGCACACAACCCGACGCTGACGAAGAACATCGCTTTGATCACTTGGCACACGGGCGGGCTCCAGGCGATTGATCTGTCCACTCCCGCTAAGCCGGCTCAGTCGGCGGAGTACCTCCCCGAGCCGTTGATCGCGGTCACCCAAGAGGACCCGGTCCTATCGTCGGGGCACGACAAGGTTGTGATGTGGAGCTTCCCCATCGTTGTCGACGGTCTCATCTACGTTGTTGACTCCCGCAACGGGCTTTACATCCTCCGGTACGACGGACCAAACGCATCGGAGATCTCTGAGGTCGATTTCTTGGAAGGCAACTCGAACCTCGGCGACGCGTTGCGGATCTCGCGCTAGCTCGCTAAGAAGGTTCTTGGTTCTTCGCAGCAGATAGACGAGCTGCAGCTTCTTCGGGGGTGGGCGCGGTACCGCCGAGATGCGCGGGTAGCCACCAACGGTCGTCATCACCGGCGGGTTGCTGTGGATAGTCACGTTGCGCTTGCTCGAGGAGCGCGGTGATGCGTGCCATCAGGTCGTTCGTCGCTTCCTGCGGGTCTGCGTCGGCAGCGACCATGTAAGGCTCTCCGACCTTGACGACTATCGCGAGCTTGCGCTGCCGCAGGTTCTTCGGTCGCCATTTCGTGAGGATGCGGTGGGCGCCCCAAACCGCTCCGGGTATCAGGGGTACCTGCGCCATCTGTGCCATACGTACCGCTCCGGTCTTCGCCGGTTTCGGAACGAAGCTCGGGCTGATGGTCGCTTCGGGGAACATCCCGATCACATCTCCACGTTTGAGCGCTTCAACCGCCGCCGCGAAAGCCTTGGCCGGATCGCTATCTCGATCGACCGGCACATGCTTGGCCCTGTTCATAAGGAACCGCGCGTATCGGTTCTCCCATATCTCGCGCTTGGCAAGGAACCGTGTCTCTCGCCCTCGGTCGTAAACAGCAAGACCCGAGAAGATGAAATCGAGATAGCCGGCGTGGTTCGTCGCGAGAACGGCACCACCCGACGCGGGGATGTTGGCGCCCCCGTCGACGCGGATGTCGTAGCCCATCACTTTGAACCACGATTTCGCGACGGCGCCAAAGAATCGGAAGGTTGGTTCCATCAGAAGTCCCGAGAGCAGAAAGGCCCCCGCGGGGGCCTTTCTCTAACTTCGGTCTCTCCTAGTACTCGACGTCGACGTCGGCAGCAGCCTTCGGCATGGCGTTGAAGACGCCCTGCAGCTGCATGAGCTTCATCATGTTGCCGGAGATCTTGAGCTTGCCCTGCATGAAGGCGTTCTGCGGGTTGAGCTCCTGCTTCGTGATGGCGACTGCCGTCTCGTAGCTCTGAGTCAGGGTCGCTTCGGCGTCCGCAGCCTCGCCGACGGCTACCGTGGCGCTGCCACCCTCGAGGGCGAAGTAGTACTTGGCCTCGCCGTCAGGTGCGTCGGTGACGACCTGCTGCAACTTGACGGACTGCCCGGAAGCCGCACTCTTGAACTCATCGGATGAGTTCAGCGCATCGGTCATGGCCGACGCCCACTCCTCGCTTAGGAATTTGACACCCACTGCTTTCCTCCTTGGGTCGACCTCGATAGGGCGGAGACCCTACCTTTCTAGGATGGAGCTTAACGAGGTTAACCAATCACCCACACCGGCCGAACCGCGACCTGCCTCGACATTGGTGGTCATGCGGGACGGAGCCCAGGGCTTGGAGGTGCTCCTCACGGTTCGCTCGAGACAGATGAGGTTCATGGGAGGCGGATCGGTGTTCCCCGGAGGCGGGGTCTCCCCCGCCGACCTCGACCCACGATGGGAAGGGGCTTCGACGCTCACAACGGCTGAAGCTGCGGCGGCTTTGGGTCTCGATGATCCAGCAGAGGCGCTCGGCTCGTACGTCTGCGCGCTGCGGGAAGCCTTCGAAGAGGTGGGGTTCCTACTTGGCTCGGGTCCGATCGATCAGTTACTGCCTGACGATGCTGACGATCCGGCCCACTTCCTCGAGCTGTGTCTCGAACGCGGCATCACCCTGGACACGAACGCCTTGGTGCCGGCGGGGAGATGGGTGACTCCACTTGGCGCACCGATCCGGTTCGATACTCGTTTCTTCCTCGGGGTCGCTACGGATCCGTACGTCCCGCGGCCGGACCCAGGAGAGGTCGAGTCGGTTGATTGGGTCAGCGCGGCGGAAGCTTTGGCGGCCCTTGCCTCGGGTGACCGGTTGATGGCCCCGCCGACGGTGGAGATGCTCCAGAGACTCGATCGGTACTCAACCACCGAAGAGGCGATCGAAGGATTCGGGACAGAAGGGCTGCGCGGTGCCGGCAAGGTTCTGTCGTTGCGCGTTTCACCTCTGGTCCACGTCGTCCTTGCCCCGAATGCAGGGGTGATGACGGGACCCGGGACGAACACCTACATCGTCGGCTCCGGCCCTTACTTGTTGATCGATCCCGCCATGGACGACGGGGACTATCTGGATGCGATCTTTGAGGTCACCGGTGGAGATATCGATCAGATCCTTGTGACACATCGCCATTCCGATCATGTTGGGGGGGCCGCGGTTCTCGCGGAGCAGACGGATGCCCCGGTGCGAGCCTTCGGGTCGGATGTCGCCGGCGAGGCGCAGGTCATTCCGGTCGCGGACGGAGAGGGGTTCCAGATTCCCGGGGTCGATCTTGTGAGCATGCATACGCCCGGTCACGCTTCGGACCATCTTTGCTTCTACATGCAAGGAGCAGCCAGCCTCTTCGCCGGTGACAACATCCTGGGAGAGGGCACCGCGGTGATCGCACCTCCCGATGGCGACATGGCCGCATATCTGCGATCGCTCCATCGGCTACGCGAGTTGCACATCGACCGTATCTATCCAGGACACTGGAAACCGCTCGATGGGGGCCGCGCGGTCATCGATGCTTACATCGCGCACCGCGGAGAACGCGAGGCCAAGGTATTGGCCGCTGTTGGCGCGAACCCAACATCGGTCGATGAGATAGTCAAGGACGCGTACCAAGACACCCCAGAGCATCTACATCCGGTGGCTCGGTTCTCGGCCCTGGCGCATCTCGAGAAGTTGAGAAGCGAGGGCCGCGTTCGAGAGGTCGATTCGGGATGGATGACGTTCCGGGGTGACGAAGAGGTTTGAGAGTAGGGTCGAAAGAACCGGCTCGTTACATCGGGGCGATGACGAGTGTCCGATAACCGTTCGAGCAGCAGAGGAAGCTGGACCTGGGCGTTGCGCGTCTCAGAACGTTCAGCTCTGGCGACGGTTGCTGCCCTCTTCGTAATCCTTCATGCCGCTGGGGATATCTCCGAGGCCGCTTACCGCCAGGGCCTCGTGCTGGTCGCGGCTCTACTCCTTGCGGTCGGAGTGCTGTTTCGAGTCGTTCTTCCCCGTATGCGTTACGACAGGCGTGCCGCGTGGCTTGGTGTCCTTGTCGGTGCGGGAACATCGGTTGCTATCTACGCGGTGTTGAAAGGCGAGGTTCCTTCAGCTCACCTTTTCTTCCTTCCGCCGATCGTCATCGCAGGGCTACTCGGCGATCTGACGATCGCTTGCGTGGCCGGGTTACTCGCACTGTTCGGTTACTTGGGAGTCGGGCAGTTGAGCAACGCTCCCCCGGGTGCCGTCCCCTCTCTCTTGAACTCCACGATCTTCCTTCTCACGGGAGTTGTGTCGGGGATGCTGTCACAGGAGCTCCGCCGTCACTATCAGAGAGAGATCGCCGAGCATCGACTCGCTGTCGCGGTGGGACATCGACTGACGGCGGTTGTGGGAGCTATCGAGGAAGCGATCGTCTTCTCAAACCGCCAAGGCACCGTACGCATGATCAACCGACGCGCCGAGGAATTGTTCGAGTTGTCGGTCGATGAACACATCGACGGCCCGGCGGTTCAGCTCCTCCGTGTCATCGCTCTCAAAACGGAAGATCCGGAGGGCTTCATGGAGACCTTCCAAGCGCTACGTGACGATCCCGAACAAGAGTTGCGTTGGGAGATCGAACAGATCATCCCGACAAGGCGTGTGCTACGTGTGCTCTCCCGCCCGGTCACGTCGAAGGCAGGCTCGTTGGTGGGACGCATAGACGTTTACACGGATGTCACCGAAGGTGTTCGGCGTGCGGTTGAACTCGAAGCCGCCTTCCAGGAAGCAAGGAAGACAGCCGAGAGCTATCAGCGAGGTTTGCTTCCTAAATCGCCTCCGTCGCTTCCGCGACTCGGGCTCGTCGCCCATTACATCCCGGCAGCCGGCAGCAGAGCCGTTTGCGGAGACTTCTACGATTTCGTGACCTTCAAGGATGGACGCGTGGGAGCGATCATCGGCGATGTTTGTGGCATCGGACCGGAGGCGGTCAACGATGCGGCTCTAACGAGATACACGCTGCGTTCACTTGCTCGCGCGGAGAGTGACCCCGGGCGTTTGCTCGAACTCGTGAACGAGAACGTTTCCGACAACCTGGGAAGCGAGAGGTTCGTTCGGCTGGTGTTTGCGGTTTTCGATCCCGAACGAGCTGTGCTCGAGTACACCAACGCAGGCCACGCTCCACCGATCCTCTTTCGAGCTAAGCGCGGGAACATCGATCGGCTCGAAGAGGGTGGACTCCCTCTGGGTATCGAGGAAGGGGCGCGGTACAAGACCGCGCGCATCGAGCTCGACCCGGGCGACACGATCTTCTTCTATACGGACGGGGTGACCGAGGCCCCACGTCGTGGCAAGCCGATGGGTCAGGGAAGACTGGCAGATCTTGTGCGTCAGTACGGGATCGGAACGCCGGGTGAGCTCGTTCAGGCCATCCGGCGAGCGGTCGATTCATGGGTGGACGACGATCTCCGCGATGACATGGCGATGCTCGCTTGCCAGGTGGCGGCAGATATTGCGGTCGCCACATCATCGCGAGAACTGGTTCTGCCGAACGAACCGTCGCGCATCAGAGAGGTTCGATCCTTCGTCGCAGAGTTCCTCGCCGACCTGAGAGCCAAGGTCGATGTCTCCGCGGAGGTTCTCCTGGCGACTGGGGAAGCTGCAGGCAACGCTGTTAAGTATGGGCGGCGAGAGGAAGGACGAAGCGAGATCCGTGTTCGTTGCGTCCTGGAAGGGACCGACGTGATCATCACGATCGCCGACGATGGACCTGGTTTCGAGGTGTCGCCGAAGATAGAAGCCGGTCTGCCCGACCCTTTCGCATCCGGGGGCCGGGGACTGTTCCTGATGAGGCAGCTCACCGATGACTTCAGCATCGAGAGTTCCCCGCACGGCACCACTGTGACGCTCGTCAGACGAACCTTCGAGACCCCTCCGGTGCCCTAGCGGCGGAGGCTTCCTCTATACTTGACCAGCCGGTCAAGTTTGATCTGGGCGCTCAAAGGAGGCCACAGCCATGCAGGCACGCGAAGCCGTCATCGTTGAAGCCGTACGCACCCCTATGGGGAAGCGAGGCGGAAAGCTGAAGGATTGGCATCCCGTCGATCTTCTCGGCGAGGTTCTGAACGAGGTGGTGTCGCGCTCCGGGGTCGATGCTTCAAAGGTCGACGACGTGATCACGGGGTGTGTCTCGCAGGTGGGCGAACAGTCACTGAACATCGGACGTAACGCATGGTTGACCGCCGGTTTACCCGAAGAGGTCCCGGCAACGACGATCGATCGGCAGTGCGGTTCCTCGCAGCAGGCAGCTCACTTCGCGGCCCAGGGCGTTATCGCCGGTGCCTACGACTTAGCGATCGCGTGCGGTGTCGAACACATGACACGGGTTCCCATGGGTTCCAGCGCCTCCGGTCCGGGCTTCCCGTTCCCCGAGCAACTGATGAATCGTTACGAAGGGGGTCTCGTACCCCAGGGGATCAGCGCCGAGATCATCGCGGAACGGTGGGACCTGAAGCGAGAGGATCTCGATGCATTCTCCGCGCGTAGTCACGTGCTTGCCGGAAAGGCGACTGAACAAGGTCTGTTCAAGAACGAGATCCACCCGATCAAGGTTCAGACCGAGGAAGGCGTGGAGCTCTTCGACACAGATGAAGGGATCCGCACCCCGAATCTCGAGAAGATGGCAACGCTCCAGCCTGCGTTCAAAGAAGACGGGGTCGTAACGGCAGCTAACTCTTCGCAGATCACCGACGGAGCCTCGGCTCTCATGATCACGACTCCGGAACTGGCGAAGGAGTTCGGGCTGACCCCGCGCGCACGCTTCGTCTCGTTCGCCTTGGCAGGAACGGATCCGGTGACGATGCTTACCGGCCCGATCCCGGCAACGAGGAAGGTGCTCGACAAAGCGGGTCTCCAGCTGAGTGACATCGACTTCGTCGAGATCAATGAAGCTTTCGCTACCGTCGTTCTTGCCTGGAAGAAGGAACTCGGTATCGACGACGAGTGGTTCGAGTCACGAGTGAATGTCCGCGGTGGCGCGATCGCTCTGGGTCACCCGCTGGGGGCTTCTGGTGCTCGACTCATGACAACGTTGCTGAACACGCTCGAGCAGTCCGGCGGCCGCTACGGTCTTCAGACGATGTGCGAAGGCGGCGGACTTGCGAACGCCACGATCATCGAGAGGCTTTAGACCGAAGTAAGAGGTGGCTTGCCACCCGTTCGAACCAGAACCATCGGCTCCATGCAGTGCGTTGGGGGTTTATCCCGTGCAGCAGTTTCGATCTTGAGCTCGAGTCCGCACATCGTGCAGACGTACTTCAGGCCATACGCGCTGACGTCGGCTATCTCAGGATCGGGCGGCAGGGAGACTGCCTTGCGGACGCGGCGGATACCAAGGGTCGCGATCGCCAAGAACATCGCGACGGCGATGGCGGCTCGGTCGAAGCCGAAGGCGACCCCCAGACCGACGCCTCCAATGAGGACCGCAGCGATCATCGGGAACATCAATGGGCTTCGAGGCGGCAGAGGGTCGCTTTCGGTCTCGCGCGCTGAGCGCGACCGGTGGGTTATCCACAGGTTTCTCCACACCCGTTGATAAACAACATGCTTGTGATTCCCCAGGTCAGCGGGCTAGTGCCACTGCGTGGCGATGACGAAGGAGCCGGCGATCAGGCCGAGCCCGAGCCACAGCTGGTACGGCTGGGTCCCGGCGGGGAAAGCACCTAGGTAATGAGTGACGATGATGATCACACCGGACACGATCAGTGTGAAGAAGAGTGCTCCCACCCACGGTGGGGAAACCTTCGGCTTCGCCTTGGGCGGCGGCTGGCGTTTGATCCGCTTGGATCGACTCTTCGGCATGGCACTGATGTTAACGGCTGGCCCCTATCCTCGGAGCCGCTATGACATTCATCCGCTATTTCGGGAAGTTCTTGATATCGGTCGGGATCGGGATCCTGCTCTTCGTTCTGTGGACCTTGAAAGGCACCGACATCCTGGCCGATCGTCAGCAGAACCGGCTGGCAACCGAGTTCGATCGCCTGCCCTCGGTTCAGGTCCAAGGTTCGAAGCTGCTGCCGCCAAAGGACCTTGCACCCGACCATGGCGACCCGGTCTTCCGGATCATCATCCCGAAGATCGACGTGCGGAAGATCGTGGTCGAAGGCGTCGACACTGAAGCGCTGAAGATGGGCCCCGGCCACTACCCTGCATGCCGTGAAGATTTCGATCCACCTCTGTGCCTCCCCGACGTCTTCTTCCCCGGCGAACCCGGGATGGCGATCGTCTCGGGGCACCGAACCACCTATGGCGCACCTTTCTGGGCGCTCGATAAGCTGGAGAAGGGAGACGAGATAACGATCGAGGCGAAATGGGGAACCTTCGTCTTCGAAGTAACGAAGACAGAAGTTGTCCCCGATGACACTCCGGTCTTCGCTCCGGCGGGTGAACCGCAATTGCTTCTAACGACCTGCAACCCGCGATTCTCAGCCGACGAGCGACTTCTTGTCAGGGCGTCTCTGGCAGAGTCGGAGCCAGCATGAAACGTCCTTGGAAGTCTCGCCTGATCGAGTTCGGTCTGTGGGCCGCGTTGTCCGTCGCTGTCGCGATCACACTGATCCTGTTGTCGGATCGAGTGCTGGCGCCCAACTTCTAGACTGATAAGGATGCGCTTGCTCCTCGTTGATAACTTCGATTCGTTCGTCTACAACCTCGCCCAACTGTTCGGCGCGTTGGGCGCGGACCCGGTCGTTGTTCGTAGTGATCACTCCCTGGATGACTTGAAAGCTGTGGGGGCCGAGGCAGTCGTCATCTCACCGGGACCCGGCACACCGGCAGACAGCGGGGTATCGCTTGAAGCGATCGATCACTTCGCGGGGAAGGTTCCTTTGCTGGGCGTTTGTTTGGGGCACCAGTGCATCGGAGCCGCATTCGGCGGGTCGGTTGATCGGGCTCCCGTCGGTCCCGTGCACGGCAAGACTTCGGAAGTGACGCACAACAACCAGGGAGTATTTGCAGGACTTCCATCACCCTTCATAGCGACCCGCTATCACTCGCTTGCGGTGGAAGAATCACCGTGGCCCGAGGTACTCGAGATCACGGCCCGCAGTTCGGACGGCATAGTGATGGGTGTGCGCCATCGCGAACTTCCTATCGAAGGGGTTCAATTCCATCCAGAGTCTGTGCTGACCGTTGACGGCCCACAGATGATGAGGAACTTCCTGATCTCCGCAGGTCTTAAGGATCAGGGATTTGTCGCACCGGCACAGTGACGGTATGCGTCGCACCTTCCGCGTCTGTCATGACCACTTCGAGCTCCGCCGGGCCTCGAGTCGAAGCCTTACTGGCAAAGAGCTTCGTTCCACCCTTCATCTCTAGGGAACCGAAAGTGCCGTCGCTCGATACCAGCGTCACGGTGGCATCTCCTTCACGCAGTATCAATGTGACCGGGAAGGAGTTCCCGATCGTCGAGCCGGCAACGGGCTGAGCGACCTCGACCCAGGGCCGTACATCGGTGAAGTCGTCGCGGGTCAGCGGTTGCTCGATCGCTTCGGAGGATCCATCGAGTACTTGGCCGGGAACCGTTCCGTTCAGAAGGAGAATCTCCTTACCCTCTTCGAGGGTTGCCACCGTGAACAGGATCTGCGCCGCAGCTGCGTAGACCTCGCCCGCAGGACGTGACCAGAAGTCAGCCGAAAGCTCCAGTGAGATCTGTTCGAGACCTTCGCGCTCCGAAGAATCGACGAAAGAGCCTTTCTCAACGAAGTTGCGCAGGTCCCCGCGTGGGCCTTGCTCAAGAAGATCTAACAGGGCTTGGGCAGGGTCACCCGGTCCAAGTTCGTGGAACTCAGGAAGCAGCGCGTGCCCGTCGAAGAAGAACACCGCTACGGTCCCACGGGATCCGTCGCTGGGAAGTGGGTCGTCAGACGAGCACCCGGCGGCAAGAGCAACAACCGCCAGTAGTGCCCCGACCAACAAGCATCTTGGGGCTTCTGGCGGCGAAAAGCCTTCGTCTCGCGGCGTTCTCAGTCGGGCACGTACTCCCCGGTATGCACCCTCTTTGCGGCCTTGCGAGACTCGTTTTTCACTCGCCAGAACCTCGCAAACGTTGCTGGAAGGGGCACTTAGCAGACCTCGGCGTTGAGTGGTTCGTCGTAAAACTTCGGTCCGTCCTTCTGGCCGACGAAGTAGACAAGCTCTGGCATGTTCGCGCTTCTAACCCCATTTGCATCAACGACATCCCGAGCGTTGTGGGTGTAGGTGATCACGATCTCTCCGCATGGAGTGAGATCCAACTGGAAGAAATCGAGTAGGTCGCGTGTCCCTGACGCGCATCCGGTGCCGGATGTGCAGACGTTCCCTTTGTGTAAGTGGTCTTCGATCTTCAGGGCCGAGACTTCGGTCCAAGTCGGGTTGGATGCCGTGGCGTTCAAGGAGTAAGCGACGTAGATCTTCCACTTGGGAACGCGTCGTCCCTCGATCAGGAGATCCTCCGGACTTGGACCCGACCGACGGGTGCCGTAGTAAGCCACCGCAACTTTGCCATCCGAACCAGCAACGACCCAGGGGAAGGCACTCGTTCGTGGGCGAACGTTCAGCTTGACGGGTTTGCCCCATGTCTCTGCAGAGTCCGTGCTGATCGATAGGTACGAGTTGGTAGCGCCCTTCTTGCGTCCTCCACCGCCGGCTCGACGCTCGCTCCACACCGCGTAAACGTTTCCGGCTTGATCTACGTCGATCGCGGCGAAGGAATCGAAGCTATCCCCGCCTGTTGTCGTCACCTTGAAGACCTGCGGATCCTCGAGTTGGAGCCCTGTTCGTCCCACAACGATGTCGTCGTGGTTATCGCCGTCGGCGCCAACGGTGTTCCAGCCAACGAACACATAGTCGTTGACTTCGTCTACCGCGATCTCACCCGGCCACTGGTAACCCTGCTCGTAACTGAATTGGATGGTGTTGCTGACTGCGGGGATGTCTCCCGGGAGCCGTTCGAGGCGGCTGAGGATTATGGCTTCGGGGGCACTTTGACCCGTTGACATGAAAGCGAAGGGCTCGGACTTGTAGGTCTCGATCCATTGCCGGTCAACTACCGCCGAGAGAGACCCCACTGGGTTGACCTTGAACGTGTCGCCTTTGTCTGTCGATATCGATGCTGTGGTGTTGACCAGGGTGAGACCTGACCCCCACACATCGCCTTCGTTATCGATGGCGATGTCGGCGTCGCCGCCGCCGACGTTCTCGTCGAGCGATCCGAGGAAGGTCCAGGTCTTGCCATCGTCATCTGATCGCCAGATAACGTCTCCACCCGTACTTTCCGCCCCGTTCCTTTGAGTGTTGCCGAGACCCGTCGGGGCTACGATGTAGATCGTTCCATCGCGTGCTGTTCGGATGGACGGTTCGGCTGCCGTCTGCGCGTCGTCGGCCGAAACAGCCACTGGTTCGCCGAACGAGACCTTAGATGTGGCCGCGCCTCCAGGGCTTGGTGTGCCCGTTGAGAGGGTCGCGCCAACAGCGAGCAACCCAACCGTGATCAGTACTCGCCGTTTCACTGGCTCAGCCTATGCGAGTTACGCGATGCCTATCCCCATCGAAAACGCGACGAGCCACCCATCCCCGAGCCACGCTCCACCTGCTTGCACGTAAAGGGTTGCGCTGTCACCTTCTCCGACGGGAGTACCGGGGGCAGGGTCTTGCCTGCACACGATCCCAGGTGGTGCTGCACAAGGCTCGGTCTCGTCGACCTGAGTGACGTTCAAACCGTACTCAGATTCAAGGAACGCTTCGGCATCGTCACCATTCTCACCCGTGACGTCCGGCATCGATTGCTCTGACGCGCCCTCCGACACCACGATCACGACGGTGTCGCCCCGTTCGGCTTCGCTTCCGCCGACCGGGTCCTGGCCGACGACGATCCCTTCGTCTGCGTCATCCGGCTGGGTCGTTACCTCTACGTTGAGTCCCGCTTCAGTCAGTTGAGCTTCGGCGTCTTCTTGAGCAAGACCAACCACTGATGGCACGGTCACTGTCTCTGAGGCAACGACCAGATCGACCGCGGTCCTTGAATCAACTTCGACACCGGGAGAGATCGATTGACGCAAGACATCACCGGGTTCGGCTTCAGCGCTCTCCTCGTCGGTTATCTCTCCTACCTTTAAACCAGCTTCTTCGAGGATCTCCGTGGCTTCTTCCACCGGGAAGCCAACAACATCGGGAACTTCTACTCTCGGGAGCCCTTCAGAAACGGTGATGGTCACCGTGTCGCCCTCGGTTGCGGTCGCGCCGGCCTCGGGGTCTTGCTCCAGGACTTCATCAACCGGCTTCCTCGCCGGCCGTCTCTCAACGTCTACCTCGAATCCTGCGGCTTCCAGTGTCTCCTCGGCCTCGTCCCTCTGCATCTCAACCACGTCAGGAACCTCGACCTCTTCCCCGCCACTGAGAAGACTATTGGCGAGGAGCCATGCGAGGAGTCCGAACGCGAGTAGCGATATCAACGCGATCGCTACATAGACGCCCGCTCGGCGCCCGTCTGGTTCGTCGTCGTAGACATCTGTTTGCCGCATCACTTGCGTTCCAGAAGATCTCGGTGCGACCGCAGTTTCGGCGGCGAGCATCGGGGTGGCATGGACGGACTGACCTCTTAGGAAGCGCTCAAGGTCCTCGGCCATCTCGGAAGCGTCGTGGTAACGGTTGTCGGGATTCTTGGATAGAGCCTTCATCACAACTCGTTCTAGGTCCGGCGGCACGTCCCGATTCACTTCCGAAGGCCTTACCGGCTCCTCGCGTACGTGCTTGTAAGCGATCGCAAGTGGGGTTTCACCTTGGAATGGTGGCCGTCCTGTCAACATCTCGTACACGACGACACCCAGCGAGTACACGTCCGAACGCGCGTCGACAGGATTGCCCTGCGCCTGTTCCGGGGACAGATATGCAGCGGTTCCGATCACCATGCCCGTCTGAGTCATGGTCGCGTCACCATCGCCACCGACGGCCCGAGCGATACCGAAGTCCGTAACTTTCGTTTGCCCGTTCCGCGTGATCATGATGTTGCCGGGCTTGACGTCGCGGTGCACGATCCCGGCGCGGTGGGCTCGCTCGAGGGCTTTGGCGACATCTAGTGCGATCTCTGCCGAACGTTCGGGCATCAACTGCCCACTGTCGGCGATGATGTCGGATAGGGCCTTCCCGTCGATGAACTCCATGACTATGTAAGAGGAGCCTTCGTCGGAGCCGTAGTCGTAGAGCGAAACGATGTTCGGATGGCTGAGGCCCGCGGCCGACTGTGCTTCGCGACGGAACCGTTCGACGAATGAGGGGTCCTTCGAGAAACGGTCCGAGAGAACCTTTAGGGCGACGTCGCGGCCGAGCAGTTCGTCACGAGCGCGGTAGACCTCGGCCATGCCACCGGAGCCAACGCGCTCCAGCACGGCGTAGCGGCCCCCGTAGGTCTTACCCGAGCTCAATCGTCCTCCCCTTCTTCGTCGCCCTTCCCGTCACTCACGTAGAGCGTAATCGTCTCACCGGGTAGCAGTACGGAGCCAGGCTCAGGATCGGTGGCAACGATGGTGTGCTTCTCCTCGTCGGAAGGCACTTTCACCTCGATCACCTCCAAGCCGAGAGACTCGAGGATCCTTGTGGCTCCGTCGGCCCCCTTGGTCGGAGCTCCGATGATGGCCTCCGGGATCTCGATGCCTTCTAGTACGTCTGAAGAGGTAACGCTCGGCGTTGCCGTCGGTTGTTGTGTTTCAGACTCCCGAGCGGCGGGGGCAGTTGCACGGCGAGAAGTGGCATCGGCCTTCGGGTCGTCTTGCGAGAGCCGCCAGACCACAAGGGCAGTTGCCAGGACTATCAAAGCTGCAAAGGTGATCAGCACTGTCCGCCCCAACCTCGCCGGATCCCAGGGTCCCGTGGGAAGCGTCAGGACCCTGGTCGGTTCTGCTGCCTCGGCCGGAAGTAGTTCATCGGTTGAGCCCGTTCGGAATGCCTGTAGTTCGGAAGCTAGCGCAGCGCCATCCTGGAACCGGTCCTCCGGTGCTTTAGAAGTGGCGCGGAGGACGATGCTGTCGAGCTCTGGCGGAACCTCGGGTCGGATCGAACTGGGGGCCGGGACCTCATCGCTGAGGTGACGCATGGCTACGGAAACGGCCGATCCACCCGAGAACGGGACGGCTCCGGTCAGCATCTCGAACAGAACGATCCCGACTGCGTAAACGTCAGACCGAGCGTCGATCACTCCGCCCTGCGCTTGCTCCGGAGATAGATACGAGGCGGTCCCCATGATCGTGCCCGACGCGGTCAACGTTGAGTCCCCGATCGCCCGCGCTATTCCGAAGTCGGTGACTTTCACGTGATCAGAACCGTTGACGATGACATTGGCCGGTTTGACGTCGCGGTGGATCAAACCGGCGGCGTGGGCATGTCCGAGAGCCGCTGCGATCTGACGTGCGATCACCGTTGCTCTTTCAGCAGCGAGGGGTCCTTCATCTTTCAATAGATGTGACAGGTCGCGGCCATCCGCATATTCCATGACGATGAAGTGACAACCATCGTCCTCGCCGTAGTCGTAGACGCTTGCGACGTTCGGATGCGAGAGTGCGGCGGCAGACCGGGCTTCGCGACGGAACCGTTCGACGAATCGCTCGTCACCGGCAAGCTCATCGCGAAGCAGCTTGACGGCCACCATGCGACCAAGACGCTCATCCTTGGCGACAAAGACGGTCCCCATGCCACCCGAAGCGACCCGCACTTTGAGGCGGTAGCGCTGGCCTAAGACGCGTTCCTCGTCTACCACCCTGAGATCCGGCGATCCGCTTCTATCAAGGCTTTGGCGATCGGTGCTGCTACTGCTCCACCAGTGGCTTCCGATCCGTATGAGCCACCGTTCTCTACGATCACCGCGATCGCGATCTGAGGATTGGCGGCTGGAGCAAATGCGATGAACCATGCGTGCGGGCTGGCCCCTTCAACCGTCTGAGCGGTACCCGTTTTGCCGGCAACCTCTACACCTGGGATCTGAGCGGCCGTCCCTGTTCCGGACTCGACTACCGCAACCATCATGTCGGTGAGGATCGCAGCGGTTTCCGGCGACATCGGCGTCGACATCGTGGACGGCTCGTAATCCCTAACGATGGCGCCTGAGGGATCGATGATCTGTGTCACCAGGCGAGGCTGCCTCAGTTCTCCACGGTTGGCTACGGATGCGGCGACGAGAGCCATCTGCAGCGGTGTAGCAACAACGTCTCCCTGCCCGATCCCCGCGTATGCGCGCAACGGTGCGCTGTCATCCGGGATGTTCGGGAACTGGCTGGCTTCGGTCCGAACATCCAGGGGGATCGTCTGGTTGAAGCCCATAGCTTCTGCCATGTCGTAGATCTCGGTTGGGATCTTGAGTCCGATCGTCGCGAATGTGGTGTCGCATGAGATCTGTAGAGCAGTGAAGAGATCGATCTGACCAGTGCCTGTACACGACTGCTTAGTGAAGTTGGTGAGTTCGTTGTCGGTGAGAGGAAGTTCGATGCTGTCCGGATCTTCGAAGGTGTCGTCAGGCTGATACCGCCCGGATTCGAGGGCGGCAGCGGTCGTCACGACTTTGAAAGTGGACCCAGGCGGGTAGCCACGGAGGGTTGCGATGTCCACCATGGGACCAGAAGGCGACTGCGGATCGAGAGACTCGTAATAGGCCCGTGCCTGTTTCTGTCTGTGTGAGGCCAGCGGTGTGGGGTCGTACGAGGGGTGGCTGTACATGGCCTTGATCTCACCCGTTGTTGGATCGAGCGCAACCACCGCTCCGCGCTGGTTTCCAAGAGCTTGTTGCGCGATGCGTTGAAGTTCCGAGTGGATCGTCAGTCGTACGTCCTCGCCTTGTTCTCCGGAATCGAAGAGTCGGTCCTCGATGTCCTGCATCGTTAGGACCCCGGAGTCACCGAGCAGCTGATCGTTGTAGGTCCGTTCTATCCGGTCTGTTCCATAGACGATCGAGTAGAAGCCCGAGATGTGGCCGAAAAGCTCGCCCCCCGGGTACTCCCGTCGGTACTTGAACGTGCCATCCGTTTCCCGGCTCGTCGCAACGGTGATGCCGTCTACCGTGATGATGTCGCCGCGTTTGATCGAGTATTCGCGTAGGAGCTTCCGGATGTTCGCGCTGTTCCCGGCGATCCTTTCTGCGGCGAAGATCTGCAGGTAGTTCAATTGCAAGAAGATCGCCATGAAAGCGACAACGAGACCAACCCCGACCTTACGGATCTGTTTTTCCATTAGTGCGTCCTCGTGTAGGTAGCGTCTTCATCAAGAGCGACCCTGCGCGGGGAGGGCAAGGCGCGAGGAGTCGTGCGTACCGGGGAGTACGTGCGCGACGAGCAACGTAGCCATCGTCGATGCAGGGGCGCTCTGATGTGACGGGAATCTGCTCGAGGGCGCACCTAACGACCGCCGATCAGGATCTCGGCCGTCGCAGCTGGCCCGGGTTCGGCGGCTTCTTGATGAGAGATGCGGACGAGAAGCCCCAGGATGATGAAGTTAGACACCATGCTGGAACCGCCATAAGACATGAACGGCAGCGTGATACCCGTAAGCGGTAGCAACCGGGTCACACCCCCCAAGATGATCACCGTCTGGATCCCGAGGATCGTCGTGAGACCGGTGGCCAACAACTTTCCGAAATCGTCGCGGGCGTTGAAGCCGATCTTCAGGCCTCTAGCGATGAGCAACATGAAGGTTAGAACGACTGCCGATGTTCCGAGCAATCCCAGTTCCTCTCCCAGCGTCGAGAAGATGAAGTCAGTGTGAGCTGCGGGGATGAGGTCTGGTCGTCCGCCGCCGAAACCCGTTCCGAACAAACCTCCCGTGGCGAAAGCGAACAGGCTTTGCGCGAGTTGATAGCTCTCGTCGGGGATGTAACGAGAGTCGAGTGCGTGGAGCCACACCAAGATCCGAGCTTGCACGTGGCTGAATGCCTGGTATCCGAAATACGCGCCGATGGCGAACAGCAAAGAGCCGAAGGCCATGTAGACGAATCGGGCGGTTGCCACGTAGATCATGACGAGGAATATCGAGAAGAAGAGCAGAGATGAACCTAGGTCCTTCTCGAAGAACATCACAGCGAGTGACAACCCCCACATCACAAGTAAGGGTCCGAAATGTTTCACGTCTGGGATGTGGAAGTTGGCAATCTTGCGCGAGGCGATCGCCAGAAGTTCTTTCCGTTCGGCGAGATAGGCAGCGAAGAAGATGACAAGGCAGATCTTCGCCAGCTCGCCGGGCTGGAACTGAAACCCTCCTACTCCGATCCAAAGTCGAGCTCCGTTCACCACCCTTCCCAATGGCGTGATCGGTAGGAGCAGAAGGCCAACACCGGTGAACCCCAGTACGTACTTGTATCTGGCGAGCACTTTGTAGTCGCGGATGAACAGGAGAGTTCCTACGAAGCAGGAGATGCCGAGTACAGACCAGAGAACCTGTGTGCCCGTGATCCCAGCGGGGATGTCGGCGCGCGATCCGTCTAGACGATAGATACCCGCGAGACCGAGCCCGTTGAGGATCGCGGCAAGCGGAAGGATCAGTGGATCTGCCCACGTAGCGAACCGACGCATGAATATGTGCCCCGCTACGTAGGCGATCGTGACTCCCACCATGTAAGGAGCAGGATCGGAGAGATCGAATCGCTCCGGGTTTCGTGCGATCGCGATCAACGCGAGCGCGCCCGACCCCAGGATGAAAGCGATTATCAGAAGCGACAGCTCTGTGTTCCGTCGCGCGCTTGGCGCCTGCATCAGTTGTTCGTGCCCTTCTTCTTCTTCGGTTCGGGGCTCGGCGAGGGAGCAGCGAACTCTTCCGCCATCGCCTCGAAGTTCTGGGCGGTGGCGCGAGCGTCTTCCAGCGAGTCAGCTTTCACGCCGGCCTCGAGGTTGTCGCGCTCGAGATTCTGGGAGGTCGCCGATCGACACCTCAGTTGCTTCCTCCTCTTCTCGAAGAGAGAAACCCAGGACCTCCTCGGGGATGCCTCGGTAGATCGCTACCGTCCCGTCTTCGGTGACCCCGACGAAGTAGGAGTTGTTCAGGAGGTACTTGGTTGCTGCGAACCCGCCACCCACCAAGAGCCCGATCGCAATGAGAGCGATCGTTAAGCGCTTCACCCATCGGCGAGGTGGTGCCAAGGTGTCTGGCTCATCTCCCGGTGAGGTATCGACTCGGTCCCCGACCTGCGCGGGTGGCGGGACGGGGGTTCCTCGCCCAGCATCGATAACGACAACCGTGATGTTGTCCTCGCCACCGCGTTCGTTGGCGGCCGCAACGAGCCTCTCTGCAGCCTCTTGCGGGTCCGAAACTCCCTCGATGGTTCCCAAGATCGAATCATCGTCAAGCATCGAGGAAAGTCCGTCCGAACAGATGATGAGCCTGTCCCCATCGGTGACCTCGATATCGATCGTGTCAACTCGGACGTCGGCATCGATCCCTAGCGCACGGGAGATGATGTTCCGCTGGGGATGCCTGGCGGCCTCTTCTCGGCTCAGTCTTCCCTCGCGAACCATCCTCTCAACCAGTGTGTGATCCTCGGTGATCTGAGAGATCTCACTACCGCGAACTAGATACGAGCGCGAATCACCCACGTGAGCGAGATGTGCGGTCGAGCCGTCAAGGTAGATGAGCGTGCAAGTAGTGCCCATGCCCGCGAGCTGGGGATCGTTCTGGGCTTTGGAATATATGGCGGCGTTCGCTTTCTCGACGTAATCGACAAGCGCTCCGTCCGCGTTGGGGGGTTCTTTGGCCGACATCTCGGTGATCACCTGGATACACGTCTGAGATGCGATGTCCCCAGCTGTGTGCCCCCCCATCCCGTCGGCGACGGCGAACAACGGGGCTTGAACGAGCATCGAGTCTTCGTTGTCTTCCCGAACCCTGCCGACGTCGGTGCGCGCTCCAACCGCGATCTTCATCGCCGGAGCTCCAGCACGGTCTTGCCGACCTTCACTCGATCACCCTTGAAAACCTCTGCCGCCGCTGTGACTTTCTGTCTGTTGAGGTACGTGCCGTTGGTTGAACCCATGTCCTCGACCATCACCGATTCACCTCGGCGGAAGAGACGCGCGTGCACTTGCGACGCGTACGCATCCTCGACTTTGATCTGGCAGTGGTCTCCGCGTCCGATGAGTAGTTCCCCGTCAAGTTCGAAGGTCTTTCCCTTCAGGCCCTCGCCTTCGATGGCTTTGATACTTCGGGGTGACTTCCCCGATCTCTTCGGCTGGGCTTTGGGCTGCGCTTTCGCGCGCGGGGCTCGGGTACGAGAGCTGGTGGGTTTCAGTTCGAGGTAGATCGCACGGACGGCCCTCGCCATAAAGATGTAGAGGATCGCAAGGAAGACGTACTTCAGAAGCTCCAGAACGATCGTAGGCACTAGGACCCCTCACCTAGTTGGAAGATCAGTTCCGATGTTCCGAATGAGATCCGGTCACCGTCGTTCAAAGGATGCTCGCTCGCTATCTTGCCGTTGACGACCGTTCCGTTCGTGGACCCCAGATCGCGCACGACCCATCCGTCATCAACTCTCCGGAGTTCCGCGTGCCTTCGACTTACGTTCGCGTCGGCAAGTACAACGTCGTTGGTCGCTAGTCGTCCTATGACGATGGGCTCACGCGTGATGGTTATGCGTTCGGCAGGGTTGCCATCGGTGTCGAGCACGATGAGTTGGGGGTCCGAGCTTCGAGCGATCCCCATCTTTTCGGCCGTTCCGAGTGAGATGGCTCCGGTGGATGAAGGATCGTTCTTGTCGGGTTCGCGGGTGCCTACGTGCGCGGCCTCGTTTTCAGATGCAGCGAACGAAGCTTCTACTTTGAATTCGCCCCTCCCCATCGAAGGCTCTTCTTCGAACACCACATCAGGGAGACCCATGAGGTTCCAACGGTTCTGCTTAGCGCTCTCGATCACTAGCTCGGTGAACTCCTTACGAAGACCGGCCTCCATCTGAGCGAATCGCTCGTAGTCCTCGGCCCCCATGAACACCCGGAACTCGTTGGGCGCGTAAACCTTGTTCACGGACAGGGTTTTGCCGTCGGCCATCTCGCGCAAGATCCGCCGCCCCACCTCGATCGGCTGCAGTCCCGAACGGAAGACCTTGGTGAAGAATCCTTCGACGAGACCCTCGAGCCGCTGTTCGATGCTCTTAGCTACACCCACACTTCTCCTTTGCGTCAAAAGCGATTATCCCCGCGCTATCGCCAGTCACCCATCCGCACGGCGCCCTCTGCAGCTTCGCTGCGGCGCCTTAGCGAAACGGATCCGCACGGCGCCCTCCGCCGCTTCGCTGCGGCGCCTTACCGAAGACTCCCTGGTAGCTTTTCGGTTCTTGCAGCCGCACGTGCGGCCTCAGGGCGAGTGGTGGAATGGCAGACACGCTGGCTTCAGGTGCCAGTGCCCGCAAGGGTGTGGGGGTTCAAATCCCCCCTCGCCCACCACAAACACGGTGGGCTCGGGCCGCCCAGGTGCCCGAGCCACTTTTCACCCCCACACGGCTTCGCCGTTCTCGTGGCGATTCAAATCCCCCCTCGCCCACAACCAGAGACCCGCCGAAAACTGCTTACGGCGGGTCTTTCTCCTTGCTTGGTCGGGTTCAAACGCTCACCGACTGCCGGCCCTCAGATCGTGGGCTTGACCACCATGTTGACCACGATGAGCATGAGGATCACGAGGTCGATCCTCGACAGCAACATGATCCGATCGCTCTCGGCCTGGACTGCCGGGTCTTCGAGGCCTTTCTCTGCAGCGAGACGGGCGATCTTCCCTGCCGACGGGCCTAGGAAGGCGGCTCCGATCACGGAACTCACCACTATCCCGAGGAGGCCCAAGAGGATCCAGAGATGTTCGAAGCCGATATCTGCCTTCAGAACCATCGCGACCCCAGAGGCAAGGGTCAGGATCGACAGCGGCATGAAGTATGTCTTCCCGAGCTTCTCGGAGAGCTCGCCCAGGTGCATGGTGGTTTCGAACTGCCGCGCTGCCCTGAACTTCGTGAAGAGGATGTTCAGCAGCATCCCCCCGCCGATCCACAGCACGACCGACAGGATGTGAACGACGAGCAGGAACTCCAAAAGTGACACTGTTACCCCCAACCCCTAGGCGGTTGTCGCTAAACGAATCTACGTGTAGCACCTGGGGGCGGGTCAAGCATCCCTGGCTCACCCAGTTGGCGAATGTCCGAAATATCCCTTCCGTGTAGCTTCCAGGCGGTGGAGCTCACGGTCTAGACCAGGTACGACACCTGTAGTAGGTTGTTCACGGCTGAGGAGACCTGTATCTTCCTCAGGCCACAACCCGGGGGAATAGAGGAGTTACTTGTCTCAGAGCGCGAGTGACTTTGTCCGTGGATCTGCAGGCTTCGGCGTAGGAGAAGGACCGGAGCTTGAGGGACCGGATGTAGTAGCCAAGACGCCCAGACAGTTGTTCTGGCGTCGGTTCAAAGAAGACAAACTCGCCATCGTCGGTGGCGTTTTGGTCCTCTTCATGCTGATCGTTGCCATCCTTGCCCCGTTCGTCTCAGACCTCGTGGGCCATCCTTTCGACGAGCAGTACCGCAGTGAGGGGATCAACGACTTCGGAACTCCACTTGGACCGACAGGCAACTTCTACTTCGGATTCGACGATCTCGGCCGGGATGTTCTCGTGCGCACTATGTACGGAGCGCGGGTCTCACTGACGATCGCGATCGTTGCCACGGGCATCGAACTGGCCATCGGGATCGTGTTGGGGATGATGGCCGGCTTCATGCGCGGATGGCTCGACACGATCGTTTCTCGTTTGATCGACCTCATCCTCTCGATCCCCTTCCTGCTCTTGGGTATCTCGCTTTCGGTGACCGGGTTCCTTGGAGGCGGAGAGAACCTGATCATCTTCTTGATCGCGTTCTTCGGTTGGCCTTACATCGCGAGGATCGTGCGTGGACAGACGTTGTCCCTGCGTGAGGCTCAATTCGTGGAAGCCGCGTATTCGATGGGCGCTCCTACGCGTTGGATCATGTTTCGGGAGATCCTGCCGAACCTGATCGCCCCCATCCTCATCTTTGGCACGCTGATCATCCCGATCAACATCGTCGCCGAGGCTGGTTTGTCATTCCTGGGTGTCGGTGTGCAACCGCCCACGGCCGCGTGGGGACAGATGCTTTCTTCCGCTACCCCTTATGTCGCTCAAGGGGCAGCCTGGTGGTTCATGGTTTATCCGGGCCTCGCATTGTTCATCACCGTGCTCGGATTCAACCTCTTGGGGGATGGGCTGCGCGACGCGCTCGATCCCAAGACAGGAAGGTAGTTGAGAGAGGGGGTTCGACAGAACACGCGAAACAAGTTTCACGAGCAACACAGCAACAAGGTTGGAGATGTCGGAAAGACGAAGAGGAGGAATCGTTTGAGGAACAGCAAGCTTTTGAGATTGTTCGCTGCACTCACGGCTCTCATGCTCATCGCGGCCGCTTGTGGTGGTGGCGATGACCCTGAGGATGCTGGTGACGAGCGGGACAATACCGATGTGGTTCTGGAAGAAGACCTGCTATCCGGTGGGACACTGCGGATCGCAGGCGCATCGGACGTCGACTATATGGACCCGGCGTCGATGTACTACACCGTGTCGTGGTTCCTAGCGCGTGGTGTCCACCGCACGCTCGTGTCCTACCCGGGGAACGTCACGGACCTGGCCGAGCAGAACACGCTCGTTCCGGACCTAGCGACGGCCACGGGTGCGTCCAATGAGGACTTCACGCAGTGGACGTACACGATCCAGGACGGCGTTACCTATGGTCCCGCTTTGGGTGGCGAAGATGTCCCTGGAGTGACGGGCGAGCAGATCGTCTGTGATGACTTCGTCCACTCGTTCGAGCGGATGTTCACGGCGTCGGTTGGAGCCGGTTACCCCTTCTATTACAACACCATCGTTGGGGCGACTGACTTCCAGGATGGCAAGGCAGATTCCATCGAGGGCTTGACCTGTAACGGCGACACCGAGCTCACGATCAACCTGTCCGAGCCGGCAGCCGACTGGGACTTCCGTATGGCGATGCCGGCAACCACGCCGGTGCCACGTGCCGCTTCCGAGAAGTACGACGCGAAGGACGACTCGGACTATGACCGTCACGTCGTAGCAACGGGTCCGTACTACATCGCTGAGTGGACCCCGGGCGAGCTCATCCAGTTCGAGCGCAACGAGAACTGGGACCCGGCCACCGACACGATCCGCGAGGCATACGCCGACAGCGTCGAGTGGAAGCTTGGCTTCGACAACGACGTGGGCGTTCAGAAGGTCCTCGATGAGGAGTACGACCTCGCGTTGGACGTTGCTCCGCAGGGACCGGTACTTGAAGAGGTTGTGACCGACCCAGAGCTCAACGAGCGTCTGCTCCAAGAGCCCTCAGGTTGCACGCGTTACCTGTTCATGAACACGACGATCGAGCCGTTCGATAACCCCGAAGTACGCAAGGCTGTCAACCTCGCGATCGACCGTGAGAACATCAAGCGCGTGTTCGGTGGACCTACCACTGGTCCGATCGCAACGTCGATCGTGCCTCCGGGCATCGACGGTGCACTGTCTTCGGACGAGTACAACCCGTTCGAGACGCCGAACATGGCTGGTGACATGGAGACTGCCAAGGCGCAGTTCCAAGAGGCCATCGGTGCTGAGACATGGGACGAGCCGATCAAGCTGGTCGGCGCTTCGGACCCACCTCACGACAAGATCTTCGAGACTGTCCGTTCGGACCTTGAAGAGCTTGGTTTCACGAACATCGACGGCAAGACGCCGAAGTTCCCGAACCAGTACACGCAGTTCTACTCGGTGCCTGACTCCGAGACTGCGTTCGGTTCGTCGGCTGGTTGGTGCAAGGACTACCAGAGCGCCTTCACCTTCCTGGACCCGCTCTTCCACGGAGACAACGTCCTGGACTCGGGTAACCAGAACTACGCCGAGCTGAAGGATCCTGAGATGGATGCACTCATCGATGCGGCAGCAGCAGCGCCTCTCGGTGAGGAGCAGACAGCAGCTTGGGAAGCGGCCAACAAGTACGCCACCGAATCTGCGGTGTGGGTGCCTTGGTCTTGGGATGACGACCTCATCCTGTTCAGCACCAACCTGAAGAACCTTTACTACCTGGGCTTCCACAGCCATGTTGACTGGGTCAACGTCGCGCTGGCAGACGCTCAGTAAGTAAAGAGCAGTAGAACCGGGGGGCCGGTGCGGGGAACCGCACCGGCCCTCTCCGGTCACTGACTTTTCAAGATGCATCGTTCTCTTGATGGTGCATCTCGATGGGTCAGGAGGCTGAGGACTATCCTGTCCGTGGGTACGCGAGAGGGAGCGTGAGATGTTTCAGTACATCGTTAGACGCTTGATCTGGGCGGTTGTGATGATGCTGCTGGTCACCACCACCGTTTTCTTGATCTTCTTCGTTCTCCCCGGGGGTTCGGGCCGCCAGGTCGTTGAGGGCCGCGAGTGCGGCACAAGTCCGATCGCGGTGCAGATGGCCGGACGGAACCCACGCCCCGAGTTGGTCTGCGCCATCGAGAAGCGGTTGGGCTTGGACAAGGGGATACACATCCAGCTCGGTCGTTACCTAAAGAACCTTGCGAAGGGTGATTTCGGTTACTCGTACCACTCGAGTGAGCCCGTCCGGGATGCGATCTTCCGCCGGCTTCCCGCAACGGGAAGTCTGGCCGTTGGCGCCTCGATCGTCTGGCTCGTAGCAGGTGTAGGTATCGGAATCGTTTCTGCGTTGAAGAGACGGTCTATCTTCGATCGAGGAGCGATGTTCTTCGCCTTGTTGGGCGTGTCGATGCCCACCTTCTTCTTGGGCTTGGTGTTGGTGTTCTGGTTAGACGGCAACCTAGGTATCTACGATGTCGGTGGGTACGCGCCGATAACCGAAGACCCGGTTGCTTGGCTGAAGTCGATGTGGCTTCCCTGGCTTGTCTTGGCGATCACGAGCATGGCCGTCTACGCCCGCATGGTTCGAGGCAACATGCTCGAGGTGCAGGGCGAGGATTACATCCGTACAGCTCGGGCGAAGGGTCTGAAGGAGCGTTCCGTGACTCGCCATATCCTGCGGAGCGCTTTAACGCCGGTGGTGACGATGTACGGGCTGGACCTCGGGATCCTGTTGGGTGGAGCGATCATCACAGAGCAGATCTTCAACATCCCTGGGATCGGTCGGCTTGCGGTCGACTCGATAGCCAATCAGAATCTACCGGTGATCCTGGGTACTACCTTGTTCGCAGCTTTCTTCGTCATACTGGCGAACCTCATAGTTGACGTTGTGTACGCGGCCCTCGACCCGAGAGTGCGTTACTCGTAAACCGAACGGAAGGCCGAACCGCATGTCTGAGGAAGTTCTCCTAGATGTAAGGGATCTCCACGTTCACTTCCCGACGCCGGACGGCGTCGTCAAAGCAGTGGATGGCTTGTCGTTCCAGGTGATGCGAGGCGAGACTTTCGGCATCGTTGGCGAGTCTGGGTCTGGGAAGTCGGTAACGAACCTCACAGCTCTCGGATTGATCAAGCGTGAATCGGCCACCATCACCGGCGAGATCATCTTCAAGGGACAGGACCTCTTGAAGCTCAACAAGGAAGAGCTTCGTAAGGTCCGCGGCAAAGAACTGGCGATGATCTTCCAGGACCCCTTCGCGTGCCTTCACCCGTTCTACAAAGTTGGCGAGCAGATCGTGGAAGCCGTTCTCTGCCACGAGAAGATGCCGAAGAAGCAAGCGGAGGACCGCGCCATCGAGCTGCTGGCCTCGGTTGGTATCCCCAAGCCGAAAGAGCGATTCAAGGACTACCCGCACCAGTACTCCGGTGGGATGCGCCAGCGAGCGATGATCGCCATGGCCCTCGTGCACAACCCCGACCTGCTGATCGCCGACGAGCCGACGACTGCCCTCGATGTGACCGTGCAGGCACAGATCATCGAGCTCATCGACAGGGTCAAGAGGGAGTTCAACATCGGTGTGATCCTCATCACCCACGATCTCGGGGTCATCGCCGATGTAGCCGAGCGAGTCCTCGTGATGTACGCGGGGCGCGGATCGGAGATGGGCACCGTCGCGGAAGTGTTCGAGCAGCCTCTGCACCCGTACGCCTGGGGTTTGCTCGAGTCGATGCCTCGGGTCGACCAGAAGGGGACCCGCTTGCTGCCCATCGAGGGATCTCCACCTTCATTGATCAACAAGCCGAAGGGATGCCCCTTCCACCCACGTTGTCCGCATCGTTTCGAGAAGTGCGACAAAGAGATGCCAGAGCTGATCGACCGCGGTGGTGGCCATCCCGACGCATGTTTCCTGTCCCTTGAAGACAAGCATCGTCTATGGTCCGAACGTGAATCCCGTCGCAGGAAGGCGGCTAGTTGAGTCAAGCGATCTCTGACACGCAAGTCGAAGCTCCGGCCCACAGCGGCGATGCCCTCATCTCGGTCGAGGGCCTGACGAAGCACTTCCCGATCACCAAGGGCATCGTGTTGCAGCGAGAGGTTGCCCACGTGCACGCGGTCGAGAACATCTCCTTCGAAGTGCTGCCGGGGGAGACGTTGGGACTCGTTGGTGAGTCGGGTTGTGGGAAGTCCACAACTGCACGACTGATCCTCAAACTTATCGAGTCGACGGACGGAAAGATCATCTTCGAGGGTCGCGACATCACCAAGCTGAGCCGGCGTCAGATGCGTCCACTTAGACGTGAGATGCAGATGATCTTCCAGGACCCATATGCGTCGCTCAACCCGCGCAAGACCGTGGGCTCCATCATCGGAACTCCGTTTCGCATCCACGGCACCGAAGGCGAGGTCAAGCGTCGCGTTCAGGACCTGATGGATCGCGTCGGCCTGAACCCCGAGCACTTCAACCGGTATCCACACGAGTTCTCCGGCGGGCAGCGCCAAAGGATCGGCGTTGCACGAGCGTTAGCTCTGCGTCCGAAACTGATCGTGTGCGACGAGCCCGTGTCGGCGCTAGACGTTTCGATCCAGGCGCAGATCCTCAACCTGCTTGAGGACCTGCAAGACGAGTTCAAGTTGACCTACATATTCATCAGCCACGATCTTGGCGTCGTCCGTCACATCTCTGACCGGATCGCGGTCATGTACCTCGGCCACGTTGTTGAGGTGGCCGATGCTGACGAGTTGTACGCCCGTCCGAAGCACCCGTACACCGCTGCTCTTCTCTCGGCGGTTCCCAAGGGACACGCGGGGTCGAACGTAGCCGAGCGCGTCGTACTGACTGGGGATGTTCCTTCTCCGGTCGATCCACCTTCTGGCTGTGTATTCCACCCACGCTGCCCAAAGGCGCGACAGGTCGCCGGAGGCGAGGGTGTTCCGGAGAACTGTCGGACGGAGTTTCCTCCTCTCGCCGAGGTCTTGCCTCAGCACATCTGTGCTTGCTGGTATCCGGTGGAAGAAGGTGAAGAACTGGAGAAGGCCGCTCACTCGTGACCTTCTCGATCGTCGCTTTCGATCCAACGTCCGACCCACCCGAATGGGGAGTGGCCGTCGCCTCTAAGTTCCTTGCTGTTGGTGCCGTCGTTCCGTGGGCCCAAGCGGGGGTCGGTGCAGTCGCAACGCAAGCTTTCGCCAATCTTGCGTACGGCCCCGATGGACTCGAGTTGCTCCGCGCAGGCTCATCAGCGTCAGATGTTGTCGAGAAGCTGACATCTGCTGATGACGAGCGCGCTCATCGACAGGTTGGCGTGGTTGATGCGAAGGGCAACGCTGCAACTTTCACAGGCGAGAGCTGCATGGACTGGGCCGGCGGCCGCACCGGCGAACATTTCGCATGTCAGGGCAACATCCTCGCCAGCCCGCAAGTGGTCGACGACATGGCAACCGCTTTCGTGTCTACCAAGGGGGAGCTGGCGACGCGCTTGCTGGCGGCTCTCCGAGCGGGGGATAGCGCAGGCGGCGATCGCCGAGGCAGACAATCCGCTCACCTACTCGTGGTGCGCGAAGGCGGGGGATACGGTGGCGGCACGGATATCGCAGTGGACCTGCGATCCGACGACCACCCAGCCCCGATGGACGAATTGCATCGTCTCTTCAAGCTGCACCGCTTGTACTTCCCTCGTCCCGAGGACCTCGAGTTCGTCCCGATAGACGAAAGACTTTCCGATGAGCTACGAGTAAAGCTCTCGTCCCGGGGCTACGACCCGGGGATAGGACACGGCTACGACACCGACCTTCGCGATGCCCTATGGGCTTACGTAGGTACCGAGAACCTAGAAGAACGTTGGACCGAAGAAGCGACCCTCGAAAAAGCCATACTCGATCACCTTCTCGGTTCATAGCCTTCGCGGGAAGGGGCTTTCGGAGCTGCCCCTCCGGGTCTCCCCGCTTCGCTCATCCTCAAGGCCCGCAGGGAACCTGCGAGCCTTGCATCCAGTCGCCCTCCGGGGCATCTCCGAAAACCCACACCCGGACCTTTAGAGCTGGGAGGTGGTGCGGCGGTAGATCTCTTTTAGGGGTAGGCCGGTGATGCGAGCTACTTTGGCGGCGTCTTCGAATTCGGGGGCGATGTTGACTACTCGGCCGTTGAGTTTGCCGATCTTCACTCGGATCTCGTACCCCTCGATCTCGATGGTGGTCGATTCGCGTTCGAGTTCGTGCTTGCCGGTGGGACGGATGCGGACGCCGAGCGTGGTCGTTTCCGCGTAAAGCGTTTCCAGCACCTGGTCGAGATGGTCTTTCTTGCACAGGATGCTGAGTAGGAGAGCCGGTCGTTCCTTCTTCATCGTGATCGGCTGGGCCCATGCATCATCGGCACCGACCTCGATTAGACGTTCGATCGCGTAAGGGATTATCTCCGGGACCATGTCGTCGAGGTTCGCTTCGAGCAACAGATGAGTGTTGTCCACCATGGGTTCGGTAACTTCCCCAACGAACACGCGTAGAACGTTGGGAAGGGTCGTATCTTCCCGCTCTCCTGCCCCGGCTCCAACGGCTTGCAATTCCATGTCGGGTAGAACTCCGAATCGGTCGCATACCGCGACGAGGAAAGCGGCTCCGGTTGGGGTGACTAGCTCACCTTTCCCGCCAGAGGTGATGGTCACGTCTTTGAGTAGTTCGGCTACCGCTGGGACTGGGACGGGGAGAACTCCGTGATCTGTCTCGATGGTGCCGCTCCCCATCGGCAGAGGTGAACAGACGATCATGTCGGCACTGAGGGTTGCTAAAGCGGCAGCGCTTCCGACTATGTCCACTACCGCGTCGAGTGCGCCGACTTCGTGGAAGTGGACGTCCTCTACGGGTATCCCGTGCACCTGAGCTTCAGCCTCGGCGAGTGTTCGGAACACTTTCAGTGATGTGTCACGGACCTCGGGGGCGAGCGCTGAGATCCCAATGATGTCCTCGATCTCGCGCAGGCCTCGTTTCGGACCAGGTTTTCCTGCCTTCACGTCCGCTTTCAATGCTCGCAAGGCCCCGCGCCGGACCTCTTGGAAACGCAACTCCCATCCATCGAGCTCGAGTGCTGCGAGGGCTTCCATCACGCGGTTGACATCCGCGCCGGCATCGACCAGTGCTCCCAGGATCATGTCGCCGGATGCTCCGGAGGGGCAGTCGAAGTAGAGGGCCTTCACCGGTTGATCTTCCTAAGTAGTCGGTGCGCGAAAACGGCCGCCCCAAATCCGTTGTCTATGTTCGTGACCGTGATCCCAGCCGCGCATGAGTTGAGCATGGCCAACAGCGCGGCAAGACCTCCGAAAGAGGCCCCATAACCCACGCTTGTTGGCACGGCGACAACGGGAGCCGAGGAGATCCCGCCGACCAAACTGGCCAAGGCGCCTTCCATCCCTGCCACGACGATCACTACGTCGGCTGCGTGAAGTTGATCTTGAACCTCCAGGAGCCGGTGTATCCCGGCAACGCCTACGTCAGTGGAAGACTCCGCCCAGGCTCCCAACCCTTGGGACGTATGGAGAGCTTCCTCCGCGACAGGCAGATCCGAAGTCCCGGCGCTCAAGATCGCAACCGTTCCCAAGGAGGTTTCTTTCGATGGGCGTGCGTCGCTCCTTAGGATGACGAGACGAGCGCGTTCGTGATGAACCGCTTCGGGGTGTTCCTGGATCAGAAGTTGCGCAACTTGATCCGTGCACCTGGTCGCTAGTACAGGAGACGAAGTTGTCTCGAGCAGCCGTGCCGCGATCGTCAGCACCTGATCGGCCGTCTTGCCTTCGGCATAGATCGCTTCGGGAAGTCCTTGACGTAGTTCTCTGTGCGTATCGAGACGAGCGAAGCCGAGGTTGTCCGTGGGGACACGTCGCAAGGATGCGAAGGCTTCATCGACGGTTGTGCTCCCGTCGCTGATACCTGTGAGCAGGTCTTTCACCTCTTCGGGGCGCATTACCAAAGTGTAGGATGACCCACCGTGCCGGACCTTACGAACGAGCAACTGACCCTTGTGGTGGCCATAGTGGCCGCCGTTGCCCTCCTTTCTTTCCTGGCAGCGATGGTCTCCGTCGCCAAGCTACGCAAGGCTCGTAGGGAGTACATGACCCTTCGCGGTGAGGGCGGCTCGCGAGACATCTTGGGTGCCGTGGGGCATGCACTGAAGCAAGTGGAGAGCCTCAATCATCGGGTCGACAGTGTTGTCGTCAAGGCTGAGGAACAGGGCGCTGTTGGGCGCTTCGCTCTTCAGCGATTCGGACTCGTTCGCTATGACGCCTTCGAAGATATGGGCGGGAGGTTGTCTTTCTCTGCGGCGATCCTCGACGATCACGGCGACGGATTGGTCATCACTTCGATCAACGGACGCACCGAGACGCGGACGTATGCAAAGCCGGTTAAGCGACTTTCATCCGAGCACAACCTCTCGGGTGAAGAACGAGCCGCGATCGATCTGGCCGCTTCGGGAGACGAGCGAGCACCAGAGACTCGCCGTGCCGCCGCATCCCACTGAATAGAGGGCCTTTCAGATGATCGACTTGAAACTGTTGCGCGACGATACGGACGCCGTACGCGCCGCCTACGCGAGACGTGGTGGGGTCAAGAACCTCGACAAAGTGATCGAACTCGACGCCGCATTCCGCGAGTCTCTCGGAGAGGTAGAGAAGCTCCGAGCTGAGCAGAATCAAGCATCGAAAGCCATCGGACTGGCTGCGCCAGATGATCGACCGCAAGCGATCGCCGCCGCGAAGGTTCTGTCGGATCGTCTGAAGGAGCTCGAGCCCCAGCTAGAAGAGCTGCAAAACCAGTTAGAGACCGAAGCGTCGTTCCTTCCGAATCTTCCTCATCCCTCGGTACCCGATGGTCTGACCGAGGAAGAGAACGTCGTCGAACGCACCGTGGGTGAGAAACCCAATTTCGATTTCGAACCGAAGGACCACGTTGCACTTGGCGAGGGTCTCGGCATTTTCGACCCCGAACGCGGAGCGAAGACTTCAGGCAGCCGTTTCGTTTTCCTGACGGGCCAAGGAGTCTTTTTGGAACTCGCTCTGGTGCGCTTCGCACTCGACTTCCTCGCGGAGAAGGGCTTCAAGCCGATGATTCCGCCTGTGCTTGTGCGTGAACAAGCGATGTATGGAACGGGGTTCTTCCCAGCTGAAGAGTTCGAGATCTATCGCTTGGAGCGTGACGACCTCTTTCTCATCGGTACCTCGGAGGTGCCCATGGCTGCGTATCACTCGGATGAGGTTCTGGACGCGAAGAAGCTCCCGATCCGATACGCGGGCTACTCACCTTGTTTCCGAAGAGAGGCGGGTAGTTACGGGAAGGACACCAAAGGTCTGATCCGCGTTCACCAGTTCGACAAGGTCGAGCAGTTCTCGCTGGTGCATCCCGACGATTCGTGGGACGAGTTCGCTACATTGCGTGCGAACGAGGAGAAGTTGCTGCAGATGTTGGAGATCCCCTATCGCGTGATGATGATGTGTGCCGGAGATCTCGGCGCCCCCGCTGCGAAGAAGGTCGATCATGAGGCGTGGCTGCCCGGAGCGCAGAGATATCTCGAGCTCACCTCGGCCTCTAACACGACCGACTTCCAATCGCGACGGCTGAAGATCCGCTATCGGGGCCAGGAAGGAACCGATCTAGTGCACACTCTGAATGGGACGGCCTTTGCCATCGGTCGAACGATCGTTGCACTGCTCGAGAATCACCAGCGTGCAGACGGAACCGTGGCTATCCCCGAAGCCTTACGCCCCTATACGGGATTCGCCGCGCTAACGCCCACGGGCTGATCCCGATCGGGCGAACGCTGCGGGATGCGCACCGTGAAGGTGCTGCCTTTACCGACTTCGCTCTCAACCTCGATGCTTCCGTTGTGGACATCGACCAGCGCCTTCACGATCGATAGGCCAAGACCAACGCCGCCCACGGCTCGGGTGTTGCTGGGGTCGAGCTGGCGGAAGCGCTCGAAGATGTGTTCCATCATCTCTTCTGGGATACCGCGGCCCTCGTCGCTGAACGTGAAGACGACTTCCGAAGGAGTCTTCTCTGCCGAAACATGCACCGTGGTGCCTTCTTCCGAGTATTTGATGGCGTTGTCGATCAGGTTGCGGACGATGTGATTGAGTGCCCGGTCGTCGCACCACACCACAGGGTCGTTAGAACGTAGCTCGATCATGACCTTTCGTGGCTCTCCGAGCTGAGATGCACACATGTCGTTCACGAGTTGGTCGAGGAAGGGCCCGATCTCGACCTTGACTCGCCGCACTTTGAATCGACCGGAGTCCACCTTGGAGCTCGTGAGTAGTTCCTCGACCAGGGAGAGAAGGCGGCCACCTTGCCGATCGATCACGTCGATGAAGTTCTCCATCTCGTGAGCAGGCATCCGCGACCCACTCCGCTTGATCGTCCGAGCGGAGCCGATGATCGATGCGAGCGGGCTACGCAATTCGTGAGACACGTTGGCGAGGAAGTCACTTTTCAGGCGGTCGAGCTCTTCCAGGCGCTCGATCGTCTCGCGCTCTTTGGCGAACAGACGCGCATTTCCTAACGCGATCGCCGCGTGTTCCGCGAAGAAACCCAAAGCGTCCAGATCGCTGGGGTTAAAACCGTGTAGTCCCGCGGTCTCTGTGATGTTCAGAACACCGAGTAGCTCGTCACGTCGGACCAGGGGGCAAGACATGGCCGAGTTGATGGAACGCTCTTCATGCCCGGCACCTTCGACAGGTGGCCCAGGGCTCTGTTGGAGTAGAAGTGGCTGGCGCTGCTCGGCAACTACACCAGCGATCCCTTCGCCGAGAGGCATCCGAGCGCCGAGAACCGCGTCGGCCGCGGCCCCCCTGTAGCTCACGACCTCCAAGAAGCCGCCTTCGGGATCCAGCAGCATGATCGATGCTTCTTGACCACCGAGCAGTTCAAGAGCTTGATCGAGGATCATGTCGAGCACCACGGGGAGATCGAGCGTTGCATTCATGGCTCGCCCGACGCGTGACAGCTTGGCCGTTTCACGAAGCCTCTGAGACAGGCGTTCGGTTCGGATCTTCTCTTCGAAGAGTTGGTGGCTGATCCGACGCAGAGACTTTTCCTTCTCGGCCACGTAAAGGATGAAGGAGAGCAACAAGCCACCGAGCAACACGAGAACGATCCAATTCGAGAACGACTCGAACCTCAGGGTCTCGGGCAGCATGTCCCGGCCGAGCGAGAAGATCCCGACCGCGACCGTGAGCGCTGCTACTGAGAAGAGCGAAACGGACCACAGCTCACTCCGTCGGCGATTCAACGCCTCGAAGGAAAGCGGCTCGGCCCCGGCTTTTGGGGGACGGCCGCGACGGGGTGCTCGAAGGCTCATCTTCCAGATATCGGAAGTTTCTTCCAGTCACAACATGGCCCATCCGGACCCTTCCGACGGCAGAAAGTGGTGTTATGTCACCTTTTCTCAGGGCGCAAGTACCCCTTCCGCCCAGGCGACGACCGTCTCTTGGAACCACGGCCGATGGTTGAGGAAGGCATGGTCCGCTTCTGGATGGATCCGGAGTTCCTTGGGTTCGGGGGCCGCGTCGTACAGCCTCTGCCCGTGTTCGAGGGGGATGACTTCGTCCTTGGCCCCGTGGGCCACAAGCAGCGGTTTCTCCAGAGACTTAACGGCTTCGAGCGTTGCCGGTAGCATCGACCATTGCCGCACGAAATCCTCCGGGGTGATGCCCTGGAGCCACGGCGTGAAGTTCTGAGCTGCAAGTTCGATGGTGAAGGGCAATTCGTCCGGTACGACGACCGCGGATAGAGCGGCGACCCCCACGATGCGCTCGTTCTTGCCGGCCATGATCGATGCCCACCCGCCAAGGCTGTGCCCTAATAGCAGGAACCGATCGGGCTCGACCTCGGCGTAGAGCCCCGACGACAGGTGATCGATGGCCGCGTGTACATCGGAAGGCAACCCGGCCATCGTGTAGTCACCCTCGCTCCCCCAGCAACCCCGATAGTGAAAGATGACCGCGTTTATCCCTGAGTCCCGCATGGCGTGAGCAAGGTCGTAGTGCTTCTCGATCCCAGGGATACCGTGCATCACGATGGCAGTGGGCCGCGCCTCACCTTGGCAAGCGAAGAACAAGGTTCCGAGAAGTTTCGACCCTTCGTTGGTGAAGTAGATGCCCGTCTGCCCTATCCCCACGTTTTCTCCCTGCCGGTCCTTCTGTCGCAGGATCGGCCCAGTCTGTGACCGCATCCTGCGACAGTTCGACGCGGCTACGCTTCAGCTTGGAGGGCTACGCTAACTGGCAAGCGGACGGTCTTGAAAACCGTTGTCGGCAACGACTTGTGGGTTCGAGTCCCTCGCCCTCCGCTATGGCTACCCTTTAGGAGGGAGAAGATCAGATGGCGAGTACAGCCGACCAGGAACTGAAGTCCAAGCACCGCGCGATGTGGACATCGGGCGATTACCGCACGATGGTCGAGACATTCCTGCTGCCTCTCGGCCCGGCCCTCGTCCAAGCTGCTGGGATCACCCAGGGTGACCGGGTCCTCGACGTCGCCTCCGGTACGGGCAACGCCGCCATCCCTGCGGCGGAACGTGGCGCAACCGTCATGGCGAGTGACCTGACCCCGAGTCTGCTCGAGGCGGGTGAGGCGCGCGCCGAGTCTATGGGGCTGAAGCTTGAGTGGATCGAAGCCGATGCCGAGGAACTGCCCTTCTCCGCCGAAGACTTCGACGTTGTCATGTCCTCGATCGGCGTGATGTTCGCCCCGAACCATCAGGCTGCCGCCGATGAATCGGTGCGCGTGTGCCGGCCGGGCGGCAAGATCGCACTGCTGAGTTGGACCCCCGAGGGCATGCTCGGCGACCTGTTCGCGACGATGAAGCCGTTCGCTGCTCCCCCTGCCCCTGGGGCTTCTTCGCCACTGCTGTGGGGTTCGGAGGAGCACCTCGAGCAATTGTTTGGGGATCGCGTGGAGTTCTCGTCGCTCGAGCGACGCTCGCTGGAGATCACCGCGTTCAAAGACCCGGTGGACTACCGAGAGCACTTCAAGGAGTACTACGGCCCGACGATCGCGACCTACAACAACGCGCGCGCCAACGGAGGGGAAGGGGACCTCGACGAGGCTCTTGCAGCCTTCTGCCACAAGTGGAACCGCGGCACCGACAGCGAGGCGCGGTTCGAGCAGGAGTATCTCCTGGCGGTAGGCACTCGGGCCTAGGAACGGCCTCGCACACCTAGGACCCGTCGTTTTCTTCTATGCAACGCCTGCCTACGGCAGAGTGAACCTGGTCGAGTACTCCATGAGGTCGTATGGGATCGGCTGGTTTGCGATCGACCCCCAGAACAAGGCACCGGCCATGATCGGATCGGGGTCGCTCTTCGGATAGGGCGCGATCACCGAACCCTCCTTGGTGTCGATGAGGTGGCCCGGAACGGAGACCGTGATCGTGTTAGCGGTGCGATCGAGCTCGGCCAACACCATCCCGACGAACCCGTGAGGCTTCAACGTGTAGATCTCGAAGAGAGGTCCGCTCCCCGCGGTGTCTTCACAATCTTCTGGTCGGGCGTCGGTCACGCATTCGACGTTGAAATTCGTCAGGAGATACGCGGACCGGTCGACACTGAAACGCCAGCCATAGCGGGTCGTGTCGAACATCTGATCGGCGGGCAAACCCGCCAGCTTCAAGACGAAATCGACTTTCCCGGGCTCCGTCACCGCGATCGAGGCTTCGAGAAGATCCTGACCGACGGGTCCGCCAAGGGGGCCGATGAAGGGGTCATGGTTACTTCCCCAGTCGCCGGCCGGGTCGGTCCCAACGACCGCCGACGCCGGACGCGCGGCTTGCACGGGCATGGCCGCAAAGACGAGACCGAGTATGCCTGTGGCGATCGCTACCCGAACGCGCATAGCTAAGCTCCTTCCTAGGCTGACTTCCACCCGATAGCTACGTGAAGAAGCTCCCCAGGTAACGTTCATCAGGTCGGATGCGTTTCGCCTCCGCATTCGGTCGTAACGGTTGGAGCAAGAAGCAGCTTGGTTTGGGCCGGGACGACTCGAAAGGACGAGAACATGAGGAAGATCGTTGCAGGAATGTTCATCTCGCTCGACGGCGTCGTGGAGGCGCCCGACCAGTGGCATTTCCCCTACTTCAACGACGAGATGGGTGCTGCAGTCGATGCAACGCTCGGCTCCGTAGACACCATGCTCTTTGGGCGCAAGACCTACGACAGCTTCGCCGGAGCGTGGCCCGATAGGGAAGAAGCGGGTGAGGAGGACGCTGCTTTCGCGAAGGTGATCGGTGACGCGCGCAAGATCGTTGTCTCGAACCAGCAACTGGAATTCACCTGGCGTAATTCAGAACAGCTGAAGGGCGATCTGGTCGATGCAGTCACTGACTTGAAGAATGGACCGGGGGAATCGAATATCGGAATGAGCGGCTCGGTGTCGGTCGTCCGGCAATTGCTTGCGGCGGGTCTGTTGGACGAACTGCATCTGTTGGTGCACCCGATCGCCGTCCGCAAAGGGATGAGGCTGTTCGACGAAGGCGAGTCGCCCATCCCCCTTGAGGTGATCAAGTCCGAAACGTTCAAGACGGGTGTCCTGAACCTTGTGTACGCGCCTGTCGAGTCGGCACCAGAAGGGACGTACGAGGACGCCAAAGCCCACATCGCTCAACCCGAAAGTTAGACATGAAGCTCACCGTCCAGACGTTCCTGACCCTCGACGGCGTGATGCAGGCCCCCGGCGGGCCAGAGGAAGATCCCAGCGATTCCTTCCCCCACGGTGGCTGGCAAGCCCCGTTCCCCGACGAGGCCGTCGGTGAGTTCGTCACCGAGCTCAACAGCCACGCCAGCGCATTCCTGTTCGGGCGCAGAACGTTCGACATCTTCCGCGGCTACTGGCCCGATCAGACCGATCCCGCCAACCCCATCGCCTCGGCGATCAACTCGCTGCCGAAGTACGTCGTGTCCAACTCGCTTGGCGAATCCGATGCCGCCTGGCGAGGCGAGCACCCCGACACCGCTTGCCTTCTGACGGGCGACGTGGTCACGGCTGTGGAGGCGCTGAAGGACGGACCCGGCGACGAGCTGCAGATGTGGGGAAGCGGCAACTTGCTCCAGACGCTGCTGCAGCACGAGCTCGTCGACCGCTTCCGCCTGATGATGTTTCCGCTGGTGCTCGGCTCAGGTCGCCGCTTGTTCAACGACGGCATCCTCCCCGCGACGATGCGAGCTGTCGACCTCACCATTACGGATCTCGGTGTCGTTATCGGCACCTACGAACCAGCCGGTCCTGTTCGTCACGGCCAGATGTAACCGGCAGCCGTCGAGGGGATGGCCGGTCAGGTCTCTTGACCCTGGGGTGGGTTCCCTTGGGCCAGGATCTCCTGCAATTCGATCGTGCGCAGATCATCCGGCGCTATGGCGAGGGCTTGCTCCAGTGACGCCTCAGCTGCAGCCAGATCTCCAACTTCGACGTAGGCGAGGCCAACGATCGGCCACAGGGAGGGTGCTCTTGGACCGAGTGCATCCAGCACAGGCTCGACTACATCGATCAATTGTTTGTAGCGTCGCGCGCGAAGTAGCACGTCGGCGCCCTCAGGGATCAAGACGGCGTTGTAACGATCGATCGACATCGCCTCGGCATACGAATCGGCTGCCGGTTCCAGCCATTCACGGTCGAACTCAGAGAACTGAGCGAACGATCTTCCCCGGTCGCGGAGGCTAGCCACATCCGGGAAGCTCTCGAGGTACGAGTACTCCTTCGCCGATTCCTCCATGAGATCGGCGTCTTCGCTGGCGATGGCGAGCTCACCGAGAAAGAAGGCGTAGTTGTGCCTGTAGTCGTTCGAAGGCCACACGGCTAGTGCTGATTCAAACCGGTCCCGAGCCTGCTCGACCTCTCCAGTACGGAAGTCTTGGACCGCGTAGCGTATCTGCGCGTCGGTGAAAACCAGCGCTAGGGAGTAACCGGTCACTGCGAACGCGACCAAAAGGCACCCCACCACGGCCCACGGCTTCCTCAAGGGGTGCGACCTGGGCTGCGAATGCTTCCTTCCCTTCGACTTGGTTTTCGGGGTCGGGAGTGTGGATCTGTCCGAAGGCATGGTTGCTGCAACCAGAAGCCCGATACAGACCCACAGTCCGATCCGTAAAGAGAGCTCGTCCACGGTGCTGATGGCATCGACCGCGTAAGCGACTACTCCACCCCCCGCCCCCGCCGCCAGGACAACGTTGCGATTCCCCCACGCTCGCCTGACAGCCCAACCCAGCGCGAAAAGCAGTCCCCCCAACCCAAGCAGGCCAGCTCCCGTCGCAATCGAGAGGTAGCCAGAGTGCGGATCATCTGTGTAGTCGAAAGTCTGTGTTGAAGCCTCGTCAAAGGTTCGGTAAGCCCACGATTCCACTACAAAGGAATTGGGTCCGCGGCCCACGATCGGATGAGCGAGAGTCATATCGATCGCGCTCTCCCACCACCACGAGCGGAGCTGAACGGTGTCGGCTACACCTCGGTCTGAAGGCTGGACGATCCCCCTAACCACGTAACCGAAGGAAGTCAGAGCTAGTAGAACCGCAAGCCCAGCGCCGGCGATATGGGCCCAATTGATGCGCTCGGAAAAATAGAGGCCTGCCCCGAAGATGACTCCGGCCGCACTCGCAACCCACGCACCTTGCGAGAAAGACACCAACACGCCGCCCGCGATCAGAGCCGCAACAAGGAACCGTTTCGGGCTGCGCTCCATGAGCCACAGCGATACGGCGACAGGGAGACAGATCGCGAGGAAGCCCCCGCTGAAGTTCGTGTTGCCGAGCGTCGAGGTGACCTCCACCCCACCTCCGACCTGGGCCCCCCATTCGAACAGGTCAACTCCGAGGTACTGGAGGACCGAGTAGCCGCCGGCGATAGCGCCCGCAAGGCTGAACCAGTGTGCGGGAGTGCGGGCCTCGCCGGGAAAGGAAGCTGCCACCAACAAGCCCAGTGCGATCACGAGTAGATGAGGAATGAGCCCTTGGAAACGCTGATACTCGCCCAACAGAGACCACCAGCGATATGGAGACAGCGCGGTTGCTATGAGAAGCGGGATGGCAAGGGCGAGAGCTGGGGCCCGCATTATTGCAAGCGCTGGAAATCGTCGGCCCTGGAGCGCCTCGATGGCAAGTGCGGCGGCGGCCACCCCCACCACGGAAAGAAGCAGCGCCAGCTTGGGAAGGTTGAAGGGGTCGTTGGTGGAGCGCAAGAACAGCACCGGAACACCGGCCGCTCCAAGCAAAGTGGCCGTTGTTCGCGCCTTGCTGAAGTAGAAAGGCACGACCGTGCCGCCGTGGCGCCTCAGGTCTTCGAGCATCGACGGCACGATAACCCGAGCTAATCCGATAGGGATCGATACCGGCCCGGTACCGCTGGAGCGGCTTGTGGCTATGCGAGTTTGTGGCTAGTTACCTCTCCAGCAGAGATCGTTGGAGGGTTGCCGAGATAACTCGCTAGGTTCTCCTCTACGAACTCCTTAGCCAGGTCATTCGAAGCCACCGCTCCGGCTTCGTCCTGGAAAACGCTCACCGAGACGAGCACGTCATCGGATGGCCGTACACAGTGGTACGCAACGAAACCGGGAGCACCACTGATGATGGGGACGAAGCCCTCGTTCAGGTGCTTCTCGAGCACGTCATCCCACGGCTGGGACATCTGGTAGTTCCTGACGCTGGCCCACATACTGGCCTCCCTCCTCAGACCGCCGTTTCCAACGAAACCACCTGCCGCCTGAAGATTTCAAGGGCCAAGGTGAACAGTTCAGAAACGATGAGTTTCTTGTCGCACGGCCGTCTTAAGCTCTTGTGGTGACCGAGTTGAGGACCGACGTGTCTGCTCCTTCTGGTGCGGGTTCCCGCGAGCTCGAGCTCCAGCTGGAACAGCATCGACAGGAGTTGACGGCGTACGCCTACCGGATGCTTGGGTCGGCTTTCGAGGCGGAGGACGCCGTCCAGGAGACTCTTCTACGTGCATGGCGGAGCCACGACAGCTTCGAGGGTCGTTCGGCGCTGCGTTCGTGGCTCTACCGCATCACGACGAACGTTTGCCTCGACATGTTGAGCGGAAGTCAGCGCCGTGCCCGGCCGATGGATCTCGGTCCTTCGCAAGCTGCCGATATCTCCCTGATGGGAGCACCACTCCCAGAAACGACGTGGATCGAACCCATGCCTGATGGCCGTGTGTTGCCAACGGACGGGGATCCCGCCGAGATGGTCGAGCTGCGCGAGACGATCCGCCTAGCTTTCGTCGCTGCTTTGCAGCACCTCCCGCCCAACCAGCGCGCGGTACTGATCCTTCGCGAGGTCCTCCGATGGAAGGCGTCTGAGGTTGCCGAGCTACTTGATACGTCGGTGGCGTCGGTCAATAGCGCTCTACAACGAGCCCGGGCGGCGTTGAGTGAGAACGGAGTCACCACCGAAGCTCCTGCTCAACCGATGGATGAAGAGCAGAAGGAACTGCTCGCTCGCTATGTCGATGCATTCGAGCGTTACGACATGGACTCGCTCACGGCGCTTCTGTCCGAGGACGCCTCGTGGTCGATGCCTCCGTTCAAACTCTGGTTGCGTGGTCACGCCGACATCGTCACCTGGTGCCTCGGACCGGGTATCGGCTGCGCTGACTCTCGACTGGTTCCGACCTTCGCAAACGGTGCACCCGCGTTCGGGCATTACAAACCCACACCGGGTGGTGGTTACGAAGGGTGGGCGCTCCAAGTCCTAGAGACCTCCGGTCCCGTTATCACGGGTGTCTGCTTCTTCCTCGACGCAGCCAGCTTCTTCCCGTTGTTCGACCTGCCGCTCGAGCTGGATGATTAATGATCGCTCGAGGTTTGCTAGGACGTCGCACAATCCCACCAGCGAAAGTAGATCCTGCAGTTCGTTGGAGACTCGTTCGAGTCGAACCTTGCGTCCGAGGCGTCGTGCCGTCAACCACAGTTGCGCTAGGGCATCGATCGAGATGAGGTCCGGTTCGAGCAGCGCTTCGACGTCGCACACAACGATCTCGGCGGGGTCGCTTTCAAGAAGCGTGCGGGCTCTCGCACAGAGCGTGCGGATATCGCTCCGTTCGACGGAGCCTTCTAGGGCCATGACGATCGTGCCGGGCTGGGAAGTCGGTCGCGATACAAGCACCGGCGGGATCGATGACTGCTTGCGTGCGGCCAACAGCAGATCTCCTTTCCTTTCTGCTGTGGGTAAGAGACCGCTGGGATAGGCGAAACTCATCGCGCGGGAACCGATGAGTTCCATCGAGGGGCGCCGTCTTACCCCTGTGGAGATAGCTCGTGAGGGAAGGAAAGCGGGGCCGCTGGCCTTGTAGGTACTAGGACTTGTACGCGGCATGGGGCCCCCTAGGGGAGCCCGGCCGGAGATCACGTGGGTAGGAAGGGGTGAGGTAGTGGCTGACATGATTCGAACCTCGGGCCTGGTCAAGCGCTACGGCAAAGTCGTTGCGCTTGATGGGCTCGATCTGGTGGTTCCGAAGGGGACCGTCTTAGGGCTGCTCGGACCGAACGGAGCCGGAAAGACGACCGCCGTCCGGATCCTTACGACATTGCTGGAACCGGATGAAGGCACCGTTGAGGTAGCCGGCTTGGATGTGAGGGCCGAGCCGAGCAAGGTGCGCGAGCGCATCGGGCTATCCGGCCAGAACGCGGCGGTCGATGAGTATCTGACGGGCTACGAGAACCTCGAGATGGTGGGGCGCCTCTACCACCTTGGTAAGAAGAGGGCCCACGATCGAGCGCTCGCGCTCGTTGAGCAGTTCGATCTGGTTGAGGCTGGCAACCGTCCTGCGAAAACGTACTCCGGCGGTATGCGCAGACGCCTCGACCTAGCAGCGGCTCTCGTCGCCGAGCCCGAGGTTGTGTTCTTAGACGAGCCCACGACCGGACTTGACCCTCGTAGCCGTGCGCAGATGTGGGAGACGATCCAGAGCCTCGTGCGCGAAGGTTCCACGGTCCTTCTCACCACTCAGTACATGGAGGAAGCCGACAAGCTCTGTGACGACATCGTCGTTATCGACAGGGGAAAGAAGATCGCTCAAGGTACCGCCGACCAGCTGAAGACTCAGATCGGCGGCGAGCGCATCGAAACGGTTCTCGCGGACGCCGCGGACCTGCACCCGGCTCGAACGATCCTTGCGGGACTTGCGGTCGGTGAGGTTCAGATCGACGAGCAGACCCGCACTCTGACGGCGGCCGTCAGCGGAGGTACCGAAACACTGAGGCAGGTTCTTCAGCGTCTAGCAGATGCAAACATCCGCGCCGTCGATGTCGGACTTCGTAGGCCGACTTTGGACGATGTGTTCCTGTCGCTGACCGGTCACTCAGCTGAAGAGGCTGAGGAAGAGGCAGAGGCGGAGACGGCTAGCAAGAAGAAGACTAAGGACGACGCGAGAGAGAAGGAGGCCGTTCGATGAAACAACTAGCGTTTGCGCTGGCGGACGGCGCGGTCGTCGCGAAAAGGAACTTGATCAAGATCAAGCGCGTTCCAGAGATCCTTATCTGGATCACCATGTCGCCGATCATGTTTGTGGTGTTGTTCGCGTATGTGTTCGGCAGTTCGATCGAGATTCCCGGCATGAGCTACAAGGAGTTCTTGATCGCGGGCATCTTCGTTCAGACCGTGGTTTTCGGCTCTACGTTCACCGGAGCCGGGCTCGCCGAGGACATGACGAAAGGCATCATCGATCGGTTCCGGTCTTTACCGATGGCGCGATCGGCCCTGCTCATCGGCCGCACGGGTAGCGACATCGTCTACAACGGGATCTCGATCGTCGTCATGGCGATCACCGGATTACTGGTGGGGTGGCGTATCAAAACCGGGATCCTGGATGCGATGACTGGATTTCTCCTGTTGTTGCTGTTCGCGTACGCCGTCTCGTGGATCATGGCCTACGTCGGACTCAAAGTGTCGAGCGTCGAAGTCGTGAACAACGCGTCGTTCATGTTCATCTTTCCCATGACGTTCGTCTCGAATGCCTTTGTGTTCGAAGGCAACCTGCCGGGACCCTTGCAAACCTTCGCAGAATGGAACCCGGTTTCGTCGGTTGCCCAAGCGGCACGGGAGGCGTTTGGGAACACGGGGACCATCCCGACTCCAGATGCGTGGTCGTTGGCCAACCCCGTCATCTACACACTTATCTGGGTGGCGATCATCCTCCTGGTGTTCGTCCCGTTGTCGGTACGGCAGTACAGCAAGGCCGCTGCTCGAGCACAGTGACCTCCAACTAGTGGATCTGAGAAAGGGCTCCGAGAGGAGTCCTTTCTACTTTCAGGTGGGTTTCAGCCCACCCGAGCGATGCTTCCTTTGAACCGACGATCAGACTTCAGGGAAGGCTGCGATCATGACTAAGGCACGGAACTTGGGCACGGCTGCACTGGCATTCATGCTCGGGCTCTCGCTAGTTGCGTGTAGCGATGAACCCACGGCTTCACCGTCCGCTCGATCCGTCTCTGAAGGGTTTGACCTCCCTCAGGGAGACGATCCGATCGAGCTTGACCCCGCCGGTTTCACGACCGAGATCGACAATCCTTACTTCCCTCTCGAGCCTGGGACGCGTTGGACCTTCCGGGAGATCGATGAAGAAGGAAAAGAGCTCGAGGTAGTCGTTACCGTGACGACAGAGACCAAGATGCTCGCCAACGGCATAACGGCGCGTGTCGTACGCGACACGGTTGTCGAGGATGGTGAACTGATCGAGGACACCTTCGACTGGTACGCACAGGATGCCGAAGGCAACGTTTGGTACATGGGCGAGGACACGGCCGAGTTCTCCAACGGCGAGATCACTACCAAAGAAGGTTCCTGGGAGGCGGGTGTCGACGGTGCCATGCCCGGGATCGTCATGCCGGCAGACCCGCAAGATGGAATGAAGTATCGCCAGGAGTACTACGAAGGACACGCAGAGGACAACGGCGAGGTACTAAGCACCGAAGAGATGGCCGATGTTCCCTACGGTCACTTCGACGACGTCGTGATGACGAAGGACACGATCGCTCTCGAACCGAACGTTCTCGAGTTCAAGCTCTTCGCGCCGGGCGTCGGCTTGGTCCTGGCGTTGGGCATCTCCGGAGGCGGCGGCCGCGAGGAACTGATCAAGATCGATCAAGCACCTCCCTCTGCGGGCCTCGGCCCCCTCGGATCCCCCGACGCTTAGGCCCGCCTTTACTCGGTGGCGATCGCCTCCAGGATGTTCAGCCTTGCGGCTCGTCTCGCTGGAGGGATCGCCGCCAGTACGCCGGCTAGAACGGCGAGCAGAAGATAGACGGCGAGTTGACCGCCGGGGATCGCGAAGTCAGTGATCCCCTCGCTCTCGAGCGACCTGACGATCGCCCAACCGAAGAACACCCCCAAGCCGAGTCCGAGGATCCCGCCGATGAGGACGATGATCACGGCTTCCCAGCGGATCATCGATCGCATCTGCTTGCGCGCCATCCCTACCGCACGCAAGAGACCCAGCTCACGCGTTCTTTCGTAGACGGACAAGGCCAGGGTGTTGGTGATGCCCAGTAGCGCGATCACCAGTGCCAGTGCGAGCAGTGCGGTCACGAGCCCGAGCAGCTGATCGATCTGATCGGCATACGTCTCCTTCGCCTCAGCTTGGTTCTCGACCTCAACGTTCGGATAGTCGACGGCTACCTGTTCGACCGCGCGACGAGCCTCGTCGAGGGAGACGGTGTCGGCGGCTTTGACGAGGATGTTGTTGTCGATCTTGTCGGGGAGGTTCTCGTCGTACGTCGCGATCGAGATCAGGTAGTCGGTGCCGACGAACGTCTTGTCATCGAAGAGTCCGGCAACCTCAAGTTGTTTCTCCCCGGTGGCGGCGAACACCATCTCGTATCGCATCGCCGACCCCTAGACCCAGCCCCTCCGCCGTCTGGTCGTAGAGGAATACGCCTCCCTCTTGAAGACCTGCCAGGTCACCGTCCACCACCCCGATCTCGGCGGTCTGGGGAAGGGTGGCCGGGTCAGTGGCGGATAAGAAGAAGGTGTCCTTGCCATGACGGAACTCGGCGAACCGGAATGGCGTAACGGCGGAGATCTCAGCCCTCTCGCGAAGGTCCTCTGAGAGCCTCGGGCTGATCACCTGACTTGTGAATGATGTGCTCTGGATCACGAAGTCGGCGCGCATCGCTTCATCGAGGGTTCTGTTGATCGATGCCTTGGTCGATGCGGCAAAGATGCTGACGAAGCCGACGAGAGCAAGCCCGATCATCAGGGCGGCCGCGGTTGAAGCGGTTCGCCTTGGGTTACGCGTTGCATTCTGTTGAGCCAATCGACCGGTCATGCCGAACACTCTTCGGATCGGAGCGCCTAGTACATCCGCCATGGGCCGCGCGAACACGGGTGCCAGAGCAGATACTCCCAAGAAGATGACGGCAAGTCCACCGCCCACGTAGGAGATCTCCTGGTTCACTTCAGCGAAGAGTCCGGTGAGGAGGAGGGCGATGCCTGTCACGGTCACCAAGCTCCCGAAGATCAGCCGCGCTCGAGATGGGCGGTAGATCGTGGGTGCTCCCTCGCGCAGAGCTTCCATCGGAGAGATCCGAGAGGCACGTCGAGCAGGAAGGATCGCCGACAGAACCGTGACGACGACACCGACGATCAGCGAAACGATGATGGTTCGTGGTTGGAGCTGGAGTCCAGCCTGTGGAAGATCGAGCCCGAAGGCCGCAAGCAACGCCTTAAGACCCATCGCGATGAGTAGCCCGGCCCCGATGCCGACGATCGCCGCGAAAAGGCCAACGATCACGGCCTCGATCACGATCGAGCCCATGACTTGCCTTCCGCTTGCACCGAGAGCTCTGAGGAGCCCGAACTCTCGGGTGCGCTGAGCAACCGTTATCGAAAACGTGTTGAAGATCAAGAAGGCTCCCACGAACAGGGCAACGCTTGCGAACACCAAGAGAGCAGTGTTGAAGAAGCCGAGACCCTTTTGGATCGCCTCGGATTGTTCGTCCGAGACGTCGGTTGCAGTCGTCGCTTCGAGACCGTCAGGCAGCGCGTTCTCGATGTTGTTGCGAAGCTCTACCTCACTGATCCCTTCAACGCCGGCTGCCTCTACCGCGTCGAACTTTCCCTCCTTGTCGAACAGGGCCTGAGAGGTTGGAGTATCGAAGAGGGCGATGGTGGCGCCGCCGAGACTGTCTTCATCTCCGAAACTGGCGATGCCGGCGACGGTGAACTCGCGAGGCGCCTCCAAGGTGATGACTTTGACCGTGTCACCAACTTCGAAGCCGTGATCCGCAGCGGTGCTCGAATCTATGACCACCTCTGACTGCCCGACGGGCGGAGCGCCGTCGCGCAGCCGCATGGGGTTGAGTGGATCCGGCGTCCAGCTGAAGCCCAACGTGGGGGCTCCACCTGGGGTGATCGCCTCGCCCTCCTTGTCGATCAGTTGGGCATATCCCGAGACCGAGCCTGCGGCTACCTCGACACCTTCGACGCTCTCAACAACCCCGAGCACGGCTTCATCGATCGGTTGACGGCTGCCCCCGAACTGAGCTTCGAACTCGCTGCCGTCTCGGACGAAGACATCTATGCCTTGCGAAGTGTCGTCGAAGAGCTTGTCGAACGCTGCATTCATCGTGTCGGTGAGTACATAGGTGCCCGAGATGAATCCAACGCCTAGAACGATGGCAAGGCCGGTCAGCATCAACCGAAGCTTGTGAGCTAGAAGACTGCTGATGGTTGCCTTGAACATCTAGCTTTCCAGGAGCTTGATCCGGTCGAGGACCTTTTCGACGTTGGGTTCATGCATCTCGTCGACGATCTTCCCGTCCTGGAGGAAAACGACCCGATCTGCATACGTGGCGGCAACTGGATCGTGAGTCACCATGACGATGGTCTGTTCGAGCTCCCTCACCGCCGTTTGCATGAACGACAGGATCTCCCCACCTCGCTGTGAATCGAGGTTTCCTGTTGGTTCGTCGGCGAAGACGATCTCGGGCCGGCTTGCTAGTGCTCGCGCGACGGCTACGCGCTGCTGCTGTCCGCCGGACAGCTCGTTTGGATGGTGGTGAAGGCGATCGCCAAGACCGAGCGTCTCTACGAGCTTGCCGACCCACCCGCTATCCGGATCGCGTCGAGCAAGCGCCATAGGTAAGAGAACGTTCTCTTCGGCCGTCAGAGTTGGAACGAGGTTGTAGGACTGGAAGATGAATCCGATCTTGTCGCGCCGGATCAAGGTTCTGTGTTTCTCGTCCAGAGCGGTGACATTCGTTTCACCGATGAAAACTTCCCCTGATGTGAGATCGTCGAGGCCAGCGAGGCATTGCAGGAGTGTCGATTTGCCAGAGCCCGAGGGACCCATGATCGCAGTCAATGTGCGATCGGCGAATCCGACATTCACGTGATCGAGCGCGGTCACGGCGGTCTCGCCCGAGCCGTAGATCTTCACAGCTTGGACCGCTTTCGCTGCGATTCCTAGACCTGCAGCGGGACGCTCGCCGGTGCTCAACGACATACGTATCTCCTCGTGTTGGCGCTACCAGGTTTCCAGATGAAGAACCTCAGACAATCCGAGACGTCCTCCCGCCCGCTTCCCGGCCCTTAGCTCGGTGTCGTCGGCCGGGTAACCGAACGACAGGATGTACTCACAATGCTGGTCGCTGGGGAGCTTGAGCAGCGTCTTTACGAAGTCGTGCTCGTAAACCGTTGCCGGGACGCTTCCGATCCCGAGATCCCAAGCGGCAAGGACCATGTTCTGTGCGGCCCTACCTAGATCCCACATCACAGATAGGGGCTGGTCAGGGGCTTTCGGGTCGGGCGTGACGAGAGCGATCGCCGCCGCAGCTCCTGCGATGTGCCCGGCGAAGGGACCCGCCTTCGAGAGTTCTTCCAGCCGAGCGCGATCGCGTACTAATACGAAGGCCCACCGCTGGAGGTTCTTAGAGCTCCCGGCGCGCCGTCCAGCATGGACGATCCGCATGAGTTGTTCATCTGCGATCGGTTGGGAACTGAAGTTTCGTACAACGCGAAGAGAATCGACCCCGTGCCAAGTTTCCATGAGGCGACCCTATTTGCTTCGACATCCATGCCCTGTATGAGGCATCGGCAGGGGCAGGGAACCACCTCACAGGGGCGAATCTCCATGGGAACCAGTCAGAAATTCACCCAGCTCGGAGGCCCAGGAGATGCGCAAGTTAGCCCTAGTTGCAGCAACGATGCTGTTCGCGAGTCTTGCCCCGGTGGCTACCGGGACTCCCTCGCCGGCCGGCCCGGGTCCGGGTGGCGTCACGTCAGACAACGTCGAGTTCATCATGCATCTGCCGATCGCCCAAGACGGGGTCGGGGGCCGCGTGATCGGCGACTACTTCTACGCGAACGACCAGAACAAGGTCATGATCTTCGACATCACCACGCCGGAGAACCCTCAACTGACCGGTTTCGTTCCCATGCCGCAGGAGTGGCTCCTCTCTCGCGAAGACCTCGACGGCAACGAGAAAGTGATCGTTGTGCCGAACCAGGTGACTGCTTCGGCCGACGGACAGGCTCGTGTCGGAACGAACGCCCTCTATGTGATCGATGTCGAGGACAAGTCGAACCCGGTCATCATCGGAACGCTTCCGGGTGCAGGCTCGCACACATCCAGCTGCATCCTCGATTGCAAATACGTCTACAACTCGAACGGACAGATCATCGACATCCGTAATCCTGCGAAGCCCAAACTTCTGAAGACGAAGTGGGGCGACGGGAAGCCGGCTCAGAGCGGCCACGACGTAGAGGACCTTGGCAACGGTCTTGTGCTCACGGCCAGCAACCCCATGATGCTTCTTGACGCTCGCAAGAACCCGGCCAACCCCAAACTGCTGGCCATCTCCGACCCGATCACGGACGTTTCCGTTCTTCACTCAGCGCGTTGGGCGAACGGTGGCGATGACTCGATCTTCGTCGCTGGTAGCGAGGCGAACTTCGTTGCCCGCTGCGGCGCAAAGACCAACGGTCACATGATGACGTTCGATGTCTCCGACTGGAAGAAAACAGGCAAGATCGGTCCGATCCTCGATCGCCACTATGAGACGAACGGTACTTACATCGACGGTAAGCCGGCCGCGAACCAGGGCGGATGTTCGTCGCACTGGCTCGAGCTGCATCCGACGTTCCGAATGGCGGGATCGTCGCCCACAGCCGTTTCGAGCACGGCGTTCGGATCATGGACGTCGCTTCTAACGGGAAGATCAAAGAGGTCGGCTACTTCATGCCGTGGGCCGGGATGTCTGGTGCGGCCTACTGGGTTACCGACCGCATCATCTACTCACTCGACTACAACCGCGGCCTCGACATCATCAAGTACACCGGCGATTTCTAGGGCGCCTTCACACCACCAAGAGGCTTGGGCAACGCTTCGGGGCTAAGGGTCGAGGCTGCATCGGTCCCAGGGATGCCGGATCGATTCCGACCCAGGGCCGGCAAATCGCCCGGTCGCTCTGAAACTACGTGCAACTACGTAGGTCTCCTCTCTTGTGAAGCTACGAACTTGGGTTCAGGCTTGAGTCCTTGAGGGGCTTTTGAGGAGGTTCTTGGTTCAAGCATGAAACTTCGCGGTCTCATAGTTGCGGTTGTTCTTTTCTACGCCTCCTTCGCATTTAGCGGGGTATCGCAGGCTGCTACAACGACGGCGTGTGTTGATAGATCTGACGGCACCGTTCGTCTGCTTAACCCACTGACCAACATCATCGATCTGACCGGATGCAAGACCGAGGAAGCGCCGATCGTCTTCAAGGCCGGAGGCAACGGTTCCCAGGGACCAGCGGGTCCACAGGGTCCACCGGGACCCGTCGGACCGCAAGGCCCCGCCGGGCCCAAAGGCTCAACCGGTCCTGCCGGACCGGCAGGACCCAAGGGTGCAACCGGTGCAATAGGTCCCGCCGGACCCGCCGGCCCTCAGGGTCCCCAGGGTGTAGCCGGGGCCAAGGGTGCCAAGGGCGACACGGGAGCCAAGGGCGACACGGGAGCCAAGGGCGCGATCGGCCCCACTGGCCTCCAAGGTCCTCAAGGCGTCGCTGGTCCCCAAGGGGCCACCGGAGCGCAGGGACCCAAAGGCGACACCGGCGCGACCGGACCTGCTGGTCCCCCTGGCCCAGCCGGTACATGGTCGTGGGCGGGCAACGATGACGACGACGACGATGATGATGGCGATGACGACGACGCCGATGGTGGCGACGACGATGATGACGACGACGAGGGCAGCGACGGTAATCATGGCGGCAGCCACAGCGATGACGACGACGAAGCAACGGCGGCGGCGGCAATGACGATGACGACGACGACAGCAACAACGGCGGCGGCGGCGATGACGACGGCGACAGCAACTCCGGCAATAGCCAGGGTGGCGGAAACGTTGGCCCACCCGGACCGCAGGGTCCGCAAGGTCCCGCCGGCCCGATAGGACCCGCCGGTCCCGCCGGTCCCCCAGGACCTGCCGGCCCCCAAGGACCTGCTGGACCTGCTGGAGAGACCGGAGCGACCGGAGCAACTGGAGCAACCGGACCACAAGGACCTGCCGGACCTACTGGCGCGACGGGACCACAAGGTGATACTGGCGCGACGGGAGCCCAAGGACCTACGGGACCTACGGGACCTGCTGGGCCTGCCGGCGCGACCGGCGCCCAGGGCCCTACGGGTGCAACCGGAGCGACCGGCCCCCAAGGTCCTGCTGGCCCTTCAGGTGCAACGGGGGCGACTGGTCCACAGGGCCCCGCCGGCCCGCAGGGTCCTCAAGGTGAAATGGGCGCGACCGGTGATCAGGGTCCTGCCGGACCCGCCGGCCCTCAGGGACCTGCCGGACCTCAAGGATCCGCCGGTGCCGACGGCGCAGATGGTGAAGACGGTGTCGATGGAGCTCCAGGTGCCGACGGAGCCACCGGTGCGACCGGAGCCCAGGGTCCCCAGGGCCCTCCGGGTGCCGACGGAGCAGATGGTGAAGACGGGGTCGATGGAGCTCCAGGTGCCGATGGTGCCGATGGTGCCGATGGAGCCCAAGGTCCTCAGGGCGAGATGGGGGCAACGGGAGACCAGGGTCCTGCCGGACCACCGGGCGCAACGGGCGCGACGGGAGCTCAAGGTCCCCAAGGCGATCCTGGTGCAACCGGTGCCACTGGGCCCCGGGTCAACCGGTGACCCGCCGGACCACAAGGTCCCCAGGGCGATCCAGGAGCAACGGGTCCCACCGGACCGCAGGGTGCAACCGGGGCGACGGGAGCTCAAGGTCCCCAAGGCCCCGCCGGTGCGAACGGAGCAGATGGCGCCCAGGGGCCCGCCGGCGCGGATGGCGCCGAAGGCCCGCAAGGCCCGCAGGGTCCTCAAGGTGAAATGGGCGCGACCGGTGATCAGGGTCCTGCCGGACCCGCCGGCCCTCAGGGACCTGCCGGACCTCAAGGATCCGCCGGTGCCGACGGCGCAGATGGTGAAGACGGTGTCGATGGAGCTCCAGGTGCCGACGGAGCCACCGGTGCGACCGGAGCCCAGGGTCCCCAGGGCCCTCCGGGTGCCGACGGAGCAGATGGTGAAGACGGGGTCGATGGAGCTCCAGGTGCCGATGGTGCCGATGGTGCCGATGGAGCCCAAGGTCCTCAGGGCGAGATGGGGGCAACGGGAGACCAGGGTCCTGCCGGACCACCGGGCGCAACGGGCGCGACGGGAGCTCAAGGTCCCCAAGGCGATCCTGGCCCGACCGGTGCCACGGGTGCGACCGGATCACAGGGACCCGCCGGACCACAAGGTCCCCAAGGCGATCCTGGCCCGACCGGTGCCACGGGTGCAACCGGTCGCGACCCGCCGGACCACAAGGTCCCCAAGGCGATCCTGGCCCGACCGGTGCCACGGGTGCGACCGGATCACAGGGACCCGCCGGACCACAAGGTCCCCAAGGCGATCCTGGCCCGACCGGTGCCACGGGTGCGACCGGATCACAGGGACCCGCCGGTGCCGATGGTAAGCTGATGGTGCCGATGGGGCCCAAGGTCTACAAGGCGATCCGGGACCAGTAGGCCCGCAGGGTCCCCAAGGTGACCCTGGCACGACCGGCCCTCAGGGACCCGCCGGCGCGACCGGTCCCCAGGGACCTCAAGGTGACACAGGCGCAACTGGTGCAACCGGCGCGACCGGTCCGCAAGGCCCCCAGGGCGATACCGGGGCCACCGGTGCGACCGGACCGCAGGGTCCTCAAGGCGACCCTGGCACGACCGGCCCTCAGGGACCCGCCGGCGCGACCGGTCCCCAGGGACCTCAAGGTGACACAGGCGCAACTGGTGCAACCGGCGCGACCGGTCCGCAAGGCCCCCAGGGCGATACCGGGGCCACCGGTGCGACCGGTCCGCAGGGTCCTCAAGGCGACCCTGGCGCAACGGGTGCAACCGGCGCGACCGGTCCGCAAGGCCCCCAGGGCGATACCGGGGCCACCGGTGCGACCGGACCGCAGGGTCCTGCCGGTCCCCAGGGGGCAACCGGAACAACTGGAGCCCAAGGGCCCACTGGCCCTCAGGGTCCTCAAGGGGCAGACGGACCGATCGGACCTCAGGGGCCTGCGGGAGCAACGGGTGCAACAGGAGCAACCGGTCCCGCTGGACCAGAAGGACCCGAAGGACCTCAAGGGCCACAAGGACCCCAAGGACCCGCCGGACCTACTGGCCCCCAGGGGCCTGCAGGACCTACAGGAGCTGCAGGCGTCTCCGGCTACGAGCGCTTCGTAGCTCTCAACCCGCCGGCGGGCAACTTCACGGGGAACCTGTCCTCGGGTGGATCGGCGATGGCAGCCGGCTCGGTTCGGACGATCACTTACAACTGTCCCTCGGGGAAGAAGGTACTGAGTGGCGGATTCAGCAACACTGACTCAGCCGTCAGGGTCAGGGCATCGATAGCCGACACGTCCGATACCTCGTGGACCTTCACGATCCACAACGGAGCGTTGTCGGCCCAGAGCTTCTCGATCGGCATCATCTGCGTAAGCGCGCTGTAGATCGAAAAGATCGTTCGGAGGACCCGTTAGATTGAACGTTGTTATGGATGACCGCGACAGGAAATGTCCTGCAGTCAAGACGACCTCACCTGGATCGTCGCTTCTGGAAGAGCGCTGGCGCTCTGTTACTTGCTGCCGTCCTGGGGGCTTCGATCGCCCTTCTGGTTAGACCCGCGAGGGAGGCCCCACCAACCACATCCGGGGGGCAGCAGAGTCTGATCTTGCTTCCTGGGACCCCGACGATCATGTCCGCCGATGATCTCTCGCTGCTGGCGGGTCGACTGGAACACCCGATCTACTGGGCAGGGCCCGGTTCCTCGGATACCTACGAGACCACGATCACGAGCGACGGTCGGTTCTTCATCCGGTACCTGCCGGGGGCCGATTCCGATCCTGCAGATTCCTTCCTCACGGTCGGCACGTACCCATTACCGGATGCTTTCGACGAAACCTTGGGAGGGGCGCGGCGGATCGACTCCCCCGTCATCAGGTTCGAGGGAGGCGGGATCGCGTACGTCGGCGAGCCGGCCACCAGCGTCTTCGTAGCTTTTCCCGATTTCGAGTATCAGATCGAGGTGTTCGATCCCTCTCCAGAAGATGCCCTCGGCTACGTGATGGATGGTTCCCTCCAACCGGTGGAATGATCGCCCGGCGGTGGCGTCCACGTCTGGTTGAGACAGGCCTTGGCGCTCCAGAACTAGTCATGGGCGGATGGTGGGCTGCCTATTTTCCTTATTGCGGGTCAGTCTGACGACTCATAGATTCGACCTTGAAGGACAAATCGGTCCTGGGACGGGCTGAATAACAGGCGGAGGGTGCAATGCGCGTATCGTTGAGTCGGAGGACCTCGGCGGTTCTCCTCGTCATCGTCTTGTTGGCGATAGACATTGTCTTGACGAGCTCAGATGCTCTGGCGGCCACCATCTCGGTGAACACACTTGCGGACGAGGCGACGGACAACGCGACCTGCTCGCTACGTGAAGCGATCATCTCTGCGAATACCGATAGCAACGGGGCGGAGGACGCATGTGTTGGGGGAGCGGGTGCCGACACCATCACACTTGGCGCGGGGACCTACACGCTTTCGGTTGGGGGTACGGGAGAGGACGCGGCCGCCACCGGCGATCTCGATGTGACGGATCCAGCGGGTCTGACGATCCAGGGAGCCGGAGCGGGATCCACTACCGTGGATGCCGACGATATCGACCGCGTGTTCGATGTGCTCGCCCTAGCCTCGTTGACCATCTCGGATTTGACGGTTACCGACGGTCAGACGCCTGCCGTTGTGGGCGACCAAGGCGGGGGTGGGATCCGGAACACTGGAATCCTAACCGTCACGAACGCCGTCGTTACGTCTAACGAGGCACTTGAGGGCGCGGGGGTTTTCAACAACGCCACCCTTACCCTGACCGGTTCCACCGTTTCTTCCAACTCGTCTGGCAACAGAGCCGGGGCGATCGCTGTGGATGGAGGCACGGTCGTGATCACCGACTCGACGCTGACCGGCAATGATGCGCAAGGCCCGGGGGCAGCCGACGGCGATGTATTGGGTGGCGGTGCCATGTATACGGCGGCAGGGACAACGACGATCACTGGGTCGACGATCTCATCCAACACTGCCACCGCGGGTGATGGCGGGGGGTTTGCTCACTACGGCGGAACGCTGACTGTGACGAATTCCACCCTGTCGGGCAATCAGGCCGATGTAGCCGGCAACGGCTTCGGTGGTGGTTTTCTGAATCTGGGTGCAACGATGACGCTCACCAACGTGACGCTTAGCAGCAACTCAGCGTCCGCTGGAGGCGGAGGCGGAATCGCCAACACGGGGACCATCGACTCCAGCAACACCATCGTCGCTGATCACGTTGCCGGCGGTGATTGTTTCCTTCCTGGTCCGTCCCCGATCACTTCGGGCGGGGGGAACCTCGACTCTGATAGCTCGTGCTTCCCTGGGGGTTTCCCCGATCAAACAGCCGATCCTTTACTCGGCCCCCTCGCGAGTAACGGTGGGCCGACGCAGACTCACTCGATCGGTCTAGGAAGTCCCGCGCTGGATGCCGGCACCGGCGGAGGTTGCCCCGGGACTGATCAGCGCGGGCTGCCGCGCCCCGTCGATGGCGACGATGACGCGACGTCTACTTGCGATGTTGGTGCCTACGAGTTCCAGACCGCACCACCACCTCCTCCACCACCGCCCTACTTCGAGTTAAGAGTTGTGAAGTCCGGTAACGGAACCGGTACGGTCGCTTCAACCCGGTTGGATATCAACTGTGGGACGAACTGTTCCGCGAGTCACCCGCACAACAGTTCGGGAGTCTTGACGGCGACCCCGGATGATGGCTCTGAGTTCTCCGGATGGAGTGGACCGTGTTCAGAGGGTCCAAGCAACACCTCCAGCCAATGCACGATCCATCTGACCGGCAATCGATCCGTCACCGCCAGCTTCATCGAGGCCGAGCCATCCTCAGAGTGTTCCGACGGTGCCGATAACGACGGCGACGGCCTCACCGACTTCCCCGACGATCAAGGCTGCACCGATGCCGACGACGACGACGAGTCTGGTGGCGGGGGGACTCCGGCCTGTTCCGACGGTGCCGATAACGACGGCGACGGCCTCACCGACTTCCCCGACGATCAAGGCTGCACCGATGCCGACGACGACGACGAGTCTGGTGGCGGGGGGACTCCGGCCTGTTCCGACGGTGCCGATAACGACGGCGACGGCCTCACCGACTTTCCCGACGATCAAGGCTGCACCGATGCCGACGACGACGACGAAGTCGATATCGAGGAACATGAGCGCAAGTTGGTGCTGCACGGACACCACGACACCGTGAAGGGGAAGAAGAAGCTGCGACTCCATGGTTTCCTGAAGGTTCTCGACGGCTACGAGCCTTGCCTCTTGGACCAGACCGTGATCTTCGAAAAGCGTGTTAGAGGAGCCTGGAAGTTCATCGCATCCGACGTGGTGGACGACGACGGTGCTTTCGTGGCGTACGTAAGGGACTATCGATACAAGTATCGAGCTTCGGTGGCGAAGGTCACGGTCGACGAGGGTCCGCCTCAGGTCGATTGTCTCTACGTCGAAAAGATAAGGAAGAAACGTCACCCCGGCAGCGGCCCACCCATCTAACCTGCTCGAAATCGGCTTAAGATACCCCCCTGGGGTATCGAGCCGCGAGGAGTTTGCGATGAGGGGCTACTACGACGACAAGGACGATGTTCTCGCCCGGCTGCGCCGGATCGAGGGCCAGGTGCGCGGCCTACAGCGGATGGTCGATAACGACGAGTATTGCATCGACATCCTCACGCAGATCAGCGCCACGTCCAACGCTTTGAAGAAGGTTGCCGTTGGGCTTCTCGAGGACCACATCCGCCACTGTGTCGTCAACGGTACGGAGAAGGGGAAGGACATGGTCGCCGAAGCGACGGCTGCGATCGAGCGACTAGTGAAGGCCTAGGATCGACGCATGAACACGATCTTGCGGGTTCCAGATGCATCCTGTGGGCATTGCAAAGAGACCATCGAAGGCGCCGTATCGAGCCTAGCGGGCGTGCGCGCTGCAGAACTCGATCTCGATTCGAAAGAACTCCGCGTAGAACATGACGACGTTGCGAGCGAGTCCCTCTTTGCGTCGGTGGTTGGTGCCGGTTATACCCCCGAAGAGGTCTAAGGCTTAACCGCGACAAGACGCTCCACGGCGCCGGCCTTCATCCGCTCGCGGGTGCGGATCTCGAACCCGGCCCCCTCAACCTGCACGGACGGCCTTCGCTCTGCGCATCGCCTTCCTGGAGTTCGACCTCAACTCCAAGATCGGTTGCCCTAGCGCGTGCGATCGCCAGCATCTCGGGACACAGATCGAGACCTGTCAGCGCCACCACCTCGGCCGGATAAGCGAGGTTCAGACCAGTGCCTATGGCAACCTCAAGGGTGTTGCCCGCAGTTTGGGAACAGGCCCAGCTTCGATGTTCCGTCCCGAAGACCCTTCTCTCGAAGAAGCCGACACGCTTGTCGTAGCTGGGGGCCTCTTTCGCCCACGCTCGTTTGCGGAGTTCGTGGCTTCGCGGAGCTCCTCGGGGTTCAGATCCCTGTCTTTCATGACAACACTCTAATCAGGGCTGCGGTACCTGCGGCGAGGCCGACGACGACCAAGAATGGTGCCTTTAGGTAGACGGCGATGGCGGCCACTCCCAGCGCGGGAAGCCGCGCATCGATGGTTAGGTGCTCATCTTCAGAGAATGTCTGCAGCGCGATGAGCGCGATCAAGAGGGCGATCGGGAGCAGCGATGCAACCCTTCGTACGCGATCGTTGTTCAGAACCCTCTCGGGCACCGAAAGGCCGGCGAGCTTGAATAGATAGCAGCCGACCGAGGCGGTGATCACAGCACCCCAGATCATGGCGTCTCATCCTCGAGTGGCTCCTTCGACCGGATCCCCATGACTGTTGCGACTGCCGCGGCCAGGAGAACCGGCGAACCCGCGGGAACGAGGGGGACCGAGATGATCGCTACGGCTGCCGCGATGCAACCGAACATCCACGTCTCGCGCGAGCGCAGTCGGGGGGCAACGAGTGCGAGGAATGCCGCAGGTACGGCCGCATCCAGCCCTAGAACCTCTGGATCCGACAACGCTTCGGCCCCCAAGGCGCCGAGCAAGGTCCCCAAGTTCCAGAGGACGAAGACCGACAGACCCGTGGACCAGAAGCCGAGCTTTCCGTCGGCTTCCGATTCACGCCCCACAGCCATCGCCGTGCTCTCGTCGAGGACGAAATGTGCCGCTACTAATCGCTTCCCGCCCTTCACTTTCAGGAGGGTCGTCAATCGCAATCCATAGAAAGCGTTGCGAGTTCCAAGGAGGATCGCGGTAGACGCGCCGGCCAGCGGAGATCCTCCCCCAGCGATCACCCCGATAAGGGCGAACTGTGACGCTCCCGTGAAGACGAACAGAGATAAGGCGCAGGTTTGCAAGACATCGAGCCCGGCTGCCGTCGATAGGGCCCCGAAGGACAACGCATAAGCGCCGCTGGCGATGCCCACCCCTAGCGCATCGCGTATGACCGCGCTTCTGTTCGCGGAAGCATCCTGGTTCATCGAGGCAGGATAGATGTGCGGGGCGGCGCTCGTGGCGGTTAGCGGCGATCGTTGTCTTTGTCGTCGGGCCCGCCCCAGCGGTCCGAGAGTAAGAGGTAGATCACAAGCAATACCAGGACGGCGCCCATCACGCCTCCAGCCCACAACGGAATCACGCCGCCTCTTTTCCCATCTGTTCTGAGACTCAGTACCAACTGGAACGGAGTATCGTCACCATCTCGTGATGGGACTACTCGGCGCTGGGAGCACACTTGGAACTGAAAGTCACGAAAGGTGCAGAAACCCGTGACTCGCTGCGTGACCGTAAGAAGGCAGCCACCAGGAAAGCCCTACAGGATGCTGCCCTGAGGTTGTTCAGCCGGCACGGGTTCGGCGAGACTTCGGTCGATCAGATCGCCGCCGCGGCAGACGTTTCTCGTAGCACCTTCTTTCGTTACTTCGGTTCAAAGGAAGCGGTCCTTTTTTCCGAGATGGATAAGCGGGGAGAACTCTTCCTGCATCTGTTGCGCAAGCGACCGAAACAGGAATGCCCGGTCGTCGCTTTCGAAGAGGCGCTGATCGAGCTCTCCTCAGCCACCGCTTCCGAGAACGACCGAGACCAAGCACGTTCTATGGAGCACCTGCTCCAGCGCGACCCAGCTTTGAGTTCGCTTCGCAACATGGAACGTGATCGGTGGACGAGCGCGATCGCGAGAGCGTTCGCTCAGCGCAAGGGGGACTCAGCCGCGAGCGAGGAGGATGGGCTAGCTGCGGCGATATGCATGTCGGTGACAGAGAGGATCGGAAGCGATTGGCGTGATGGGGATCCGACATACGGGGTAGAGGATGCCGTGCGCAAGGGTTTTCGGACGCTTCGAGGGATCGTTGGAGCCGAACTGGATCCGGAAGTGAACGCGTGAGCCAACCCCCGACCGCGCTTCCAGAAAGGCTCGAGTATTTCCGGAGTACCTATCCGCCTACGACCACGACCGTCGACGGACTCGAGGTGCGATACGTCGACACCTCGACGGGGACCGACCCGGTTCTCTTCCTTCCGGGTGGTACTGGAGAAGCCGAGGCCTCGTTCGACTACATCCTCCGCCTCGCCGGCAAGCATCGGGTGATCGCGATCAGTTATCCAACGGTGTCTTCGATGGACACCCTCACCGATGCGATAGCCGGTGTCCTGGAAAGACTCGACGTACCGCGTGTGAATCTCTGGGGCACCTCCTTCGGAGGGATGGTGGCGCAACGGTTCGGCCTGCGGCATCCGACCAAGGTCAACTCGATGACTTTGAGCAACACGTCGGCCCCCGATCCGGCGCGCGCGACACAGGTGAAGAAACAGGCGAAGTTGTCGCGACTCCTACCCAGCGCGGTTTCGAGGTCGATGCTCCGTAAAGCCTTCGGTCGCCTTCTGGCGGGAACGAGCGAGGAAGATCGGGCCTTCTGGGAGGCCTATCTCAACGAGACTTTCGTGCCGAACTACGAAGCCAAGCTGCGCATCTTGAATCAGCTCAGCCTCGACTTCTACGGAAACGCAGATCTGTTCGAGGAGATCGATCACGCGTGGCAGGAGCGGATGCTGGTCATCGATGCGAAGGATGACGATCTGTATTCATCGATGCACGATCGGCTCGTTGCGCTCTATCCATCCGCCGAACTGGTGACCTTCGAGGAAGGTGGGCACGCAACGACCGTGTCGCAGGCACCGCGCTACATCGAAGCCGTCACGGGCTTCGTCTCTCGCTTGGGGAGCTGAAGAGAGCCTTACTCGGTGGCTAAAGCCAGTTCGACCTTTTCGAAGCCGGCTTTGCGAAGTTCCTCGAGTATCCACGGCATCATCGGGCCAAGGTCGGTCGACGGTGGGACCGTCAACCCGTAGCGGCTGATGATCCCGAAGGCCGTGCCCGTGGCGTCGTGGATAAGGGGTGCTCCACTGTCTCCGTTAACGGCCGGCATGTCGGCTTGATATTCGTTCTGGTCCCAGCTGACGAGGAATCCATGACGAGGTCGTGTCTGCTCGTTGTTGCCGAGAAGGAGTCCGTATCCGTAGACGTCGATCTGATCTCCGAGCGCGATGGTCTCGAGATCTACGACACCAGTCGGACCACCCCAGCCGAGAACCGTTGGATTGGTCTGACCAACGAACTCGGGCTTTATCTCGATCAGAGAGAAATCGACAGTGCTCTTGACCAGATCGGAGTCGTAGACGACCGTGCCGATCTCGCCGAGGTCTGGATGTGCTGCGACCTCGCCGAGGGCCTCGGTGCAATGTCCTGCGGTGCCGATATAGGCCTTAGGGGGAGCCGACTTCGTGCCGGGCTGGTAGTAGACGAAGTTGAAGGTGCAATAGCCACCTAGGGAAGAACCAGGGCGTAGGGGGGATCCGAGGTCACCCCACGCTGGGGCCTTCTTGACCTTCTTGCTTTGTATGGCTCCCGCAACTCGCTTGCCTTGGACCGGGCCCGCGGCAACGCCGACCATCAATCCACCTATGAGTGCGACCGCCGCTAGCCTCCGCAGCACGATTGGGTGTCCTCCTCGATCGGAAAAAGGTGTGTCGGGGAAGGTTCTCCGTCCGGCCTCCGGCCCCTGCGCTGGTGCTTCAGACCGTTGCCTGCCATGCTTGGACCGCCCACGAGTGGAAAAGGTGGAGATATGCCCAAAGACCTGACGATAGTTCTGCCGGACAGACCGGGTGCCCTCGTGGCTGCCTGGAACCAGCTGCGCGACGCAGGGGTGAACATCGATGGCGCCTGCGGTTTTCCCCAGCGGGGTCAAACTTGGGTGCTTCTGCACATCCTGGTGGAGGAGGACTCCGGCGTTGCCGAGAAGGCCATCGATAAGGCGGGGTTCCAGGTGCTTAACCAGAGAGAAGTGGATGTGCATCCCATAGAGGACCGCCCAGGTGCGCTCGCTGAGATCTTCCAGCCTTATGTCGAAGGTGGCCGGAACGTCGATCTGATGTACCTCGCCTCCAATAACCGCGTGGTTATCGGAACTGACGACACACACGAGAGCAAACCCGGCTACACGACACTGGGCGAGAAACGCCAAGCTTGAGTAACTAGTCCATCCAGGCTACGCGCTTAACCACCCACCCTCCGAGCAGGTTGCGACGTCTAACGGGAGAACAAGAAACCCAAGACGCCGTTTACAACAAGCAGGAGGGCAAACATGAGGCAGATCCGGATCCAGAAGAAGAGGACTCGTCGATAGGGGCTTTGATGATCCAGTGCGGCAAGACCTGAGACCCGGCCAACGTAAGGGGGCCGGGTCTTTTACATTTACATTTGCCCTATATGAGTGAGTCAGAGCAACCAGAGGTCGAAGTCATCCCCAAAGACGCGGCCCCCCAGGGCGAACAGATCCCAGAGGGCGAAGAAGAGATCGGCGTCACAGAGGTTCATCAACCGGCGAAGGTCATGCGCATCGCGTCGATGATCCGCACCTTGTTGGACGAGGTCCGCGCTGCCCCCTTAGATGAAGCGAGCCGCGCGCGTTTGCCGCGAGATCTACCAGACCTCCGTGAAAGAACTCAGCGAGGTTCTTTCCGACGACCTGAAGGATGAGCTCGAACGTCTGAGCTTCCCGTTCGATGGAACGCCCAGTGATTCCGAGCTGCGCGTTGCCCACGCGCAACTAGTGGGATGGCTCGAGGGCTTGTTCCACGGACTGCAGGCGATGATGTTCGCGCAACAGATGGAACAGCGAGCTCGGTTGCAGCAGTCGCAGCGGATGGGTCTCCCGGAAGGGGCCGACATGCCGGGCCACACCGGCACCGGCCAATACCTCTAGGACTTCACTATCCGGGAGAGTGTGCTCCCCGTCATGAAGTAGAGCCATCCTCCCGGCCCCTTCCCAACATCCAGGATCCCCGACCCGGCCTTGTGGATGATCCGGTCCTTGCGCACCTTTGTGTCTGTGGAGTTCATCACGAACCGATGTAGTCGGCCGCGTCCATAGTCACCCATGTACAGCGATCCACTCAAGGCTTTCAGCCGGCCCGAGTACCAGCCCGGATCGGTCGGGATGATGATGTTGCTCCACCGAACGATCGGCCCTTTCGGGTCCGACCCCACACCCGCGGTCCCGCAGTTGTAGCGGTCCCCCCACCCATAGTTGCGGCCTCGTTTGATGAAGTTGAGCTCGTCGTCACAGCTCGGGCCGTTCTCGCTCGAGTAGATCCTCCCGGTCCCGGGCTTGTGCGCGAGCCCGAAGGGGTTGCGGTGTCCATAGCTCCACACCGCGTTGTTGAAAGGATTGTCATTGGGGATCGAGCCGTCCTTGTTGTAGCGGAGGATCTTCCCCGCCCGGTCGCCGGTGTCTTGTGCGCGGCTCGGCACACCGACCTCACCGATCGAAATGAACAGCTTGCCGTTGACGAACTCGATCTGTCCCCCATTGTGGTTTCCCGCCGCGGGGAGCCCGGTGACGATGTTCTTGCGGTCGCGGCAGCGATCGCTACTGACCTTGAAACGCGCGACGCGATTCTCGTTCGGGCTGTCGTTCGTGTAATAGACGTATAGGAACTTATTCGAGCTGAAGTTGGGATCGAGAGCGATCCCCAAGAGACCTTGTTCGCTGCTGTTGTTCACGTCTAACCGAGTGCATGCCCTGCCCAGGACCCGACCCTTCTTTATGACCCGGATCGCGCCGCTCTTCTCGGTGACGAAGACCTTTTTCGTGCCCTCTACCCAGGCCATGTCGATCGCGAAATCCAGCCCGCTGGCCCACACCTCGGCCCTCGTACCCTTCGGCAATGCCACGGCGGCCCGCGGAAGTACCAGTAACAGCATGCCCGCCGTCAGCAGGATGGCCAGCCGCTTCATCAAGACCTCCTATCGACGTGTGCACCGATGATACGGACGGCCGGAGTTTGTGAGAGACGGCTAGAATCGGTGACGGAGGCGTGCCCGAGTGGCCGAAGGGAGCGCACTGCTAATGCGTTAAGGGGGGTTACCTCCTTCCGGGGTTCAAATCCCCGCGCCTCCGCCAGAACGCTTTGCCCTTATCCTTGGTTGCTCTTGCGCCCGTAGCTCAGTGGATTAGAGCGTCCGGCTACGGACCGGAAGGTCGGGGGTTCGAATCCCTCCGGGCGTACGAGTTTCAGATTCTGCGTCAGAATTAGGTCGCTATACGACCTTTTCAAGACACAGATTCCATCATGCGAGCTAATCGTTGCTGCCCGGCCCGCTGTTGTCTTCCTGTTCGATCTTGACGGCCGAGACTCGATCGTTCGCGAGACGCTCGATGAGGTCCTCCATTCAGAGGTGGATACCCATGTCCGGCCGAAAGAACCTCTCGGGGCGTGCCTCACTAAGCGCCTCGGAGATGGTCTGATAGGGCGATGGGGTTGCTCGCTCGCTTAAGCGAGCTTCGCAAGGAACAGATCGAACGCAAGGCTCTCCCTTACATGAGCGAAGGCGAATCGATCGTTGCTTGGGTGCGGGCACGCCACCCCGATGATCGCCGGCGCGGTCTTTTCTTCGCGACTTCTCGAGCGCGCTCTCGTCCACTGGCAAACGGGCCGCAACGAGGATCACGATCTCCCGTGGACTGAGCTTCGCACTTGGGGCCTCAACCAGGACTCAAAGGAAGGCCCGGTTTTCGCCATAGAGAACCAGACCGAAGAGATCACCTATGTCCAAGTGATGGTCACGACCACGGATCAGGCAAGAACAGCCTCGCGATTCATCCAGGTGTTTGCCGAGATGGCGCCATGGCCAGAAGAAACACTTCCAGTCAGAGGGATAAACGGCAACTACGAAGCAAAGAGCGACGCGGAGATACACAGAGCCAAGCGCACCGCGAAACAGCTGGCGAAAAGGATCTGGGTCACCGTCGCCGGGAGCGTGCTCATCATCGTGGGGATCCTGATCATCCCGCTGCCCGGCCCTTGGTCGTTCTTCCTCAACATCGCCGGCCTCGCCGTGTTGGCCAACGAGTACGACTGGGCCGACGACCTCCTCGATTGGACCAAGGAACGGTTCGAAGCCGCTAAGAACAAGATCAAGGGACGCAAAGGCAAGCGCGAGAAGTCTTGATGGATCACGACGGCTTCATGCGGATGGCTCTTCAAGAAGCCGAGGCAGCCCTTGCCCACGACGACGTTCCGATCGGAGCGGTTCTGGTGTCCGGCGACTCGGTGATCGCCGCGGCCCACAACGAGCGCGAGCTGCGATCCGATCCCACCGCCCATGCAGAGGTACTTGCTCTCCGCGCGGGGGCCGAAGCTCTCGGAACCTGGAGGCTCGAAGGCACCACTCTTTACGTGACGCTCGAGCCATGCCCGATGTGCGCCGGAGCCCTCGTGCTTGCGCGCGCGGCCCGCCTCGTTTACGGACCACAAGATCCCAAGGCGGGGGCCGCGTACTCGCTCTACAACATCGTCCAGGATCCGAGGCTCAATCACTCGCTCGAGATCGTCCCAGACGTCCTTGCTGAGGAATGCCGAGCAATGCTGACGCGCTTTTTCGAGGGCAAACGAGCAAAGCCCGGCTTGTAGACTGTGCCGTTCCTGGTGGGGTACCGAAGTGGCCATAACGGGACCGCCTCGAAAGCGGTTGTGGGTGCAAGCCCACCGCGAGTTCGAATCTCGCCCCCACCGCCACATCAGGTCTGCTCTGGAAAACGGGTCCTGACGGACCAGAAACGAGAGCAGACACGATTCTGTATCCTGCCGCCGAGGGTCGCTCTTCGATCGGGCCCTCCTACTCAGCGACGATCACAGGGGGGCACGTGCGACTTCGGATAGTCACCGGTGAGAGGTCGTTCTTCGATCTCTTCGAAGAGCTTGCCAACAAGGTTAAGGAGGGCGGCGAGGGTCTATTGGCCCTGATGGAGGACTACGACTTTGAAGACCTCGAGCGCCGCGTCGGTCGCTTACTCGACATCGAGCATCAAGGCGATGAACTGACTCACGAGATCGTTCGCAGGCTAAACACCACCTTCGTCACACCCTTCGATCGAGAAGACATCCATCACCTTGCATCGAGCCTTGACGATGTTCTAGATCACATCGAGGCCGTCGCAGAGAACCTTCGCCTTCACGGCATCGAGAAGCCGCTGCCTCAGATGGTCTCTCTCACTAGGACTCTGGCTGAAGCAGCTGCGAAGACCGCTGAAGCGATGCCGGGGATCCGGAAGATGAAGGACCTCGAGTCGTACTGGATCGAGATCAATCGTCTGGAGAACGAAGGAGACCGCGCCTACAGACGCACCGTTGCCGAACTGTTCTCTGGTGACTACAAGGCCATGGATGTCTTGAAGTACAAGGAGATCATCGAGGAGATCGAGCAAGCGATCGATCGACTCGAAGACGTTGCCAACACGGTCGAAAGCATCTTCCTGAAGCAGAGTTGATGGATCTCAATCTCAGTTTTGAGGCGATAGCAATCATCGCCGCGGCCCTTGCCTTCGACTACGTCAACGGTTTCCACGATGCCGCCAACTCGATCGCGACAGTCGTTTCCACGAGAGTTCTGTCTCCTCGACTTGCGGTCGCGTGGGCAGCTTTCTGGAACTTCATCGCCTTCGCTGTATTTGGGACCGCGGTTGCCAAGACGATCGGCACCGGAACGATCGACATCGACCAGGTGGCCTCGAACGATGTCATCCTTGCCGGCCTCGTTGGTGCGATCGTCTGGGACCTCTTCACCTGGTATTACGGGCTTCCTTCATCCTCATCTCATGCCCTGGTGGGTGGCCTTGCCGGAGCAGCCGTTGCGTTTGGAGGGTGGGACACCCTCCACACCGGGGGGATCACCAAGATCGCCCTGTTCATAGTTCTCTCACCGCTGATCGGGCTGGTGCTCTCGGTCGTCTTGATGAACATCGTTCTCTCGATCGCTCAACTCTTGACCTCGACCCGGCGCGCCACACTTAATTCGGCCAACTGGTTTTTCCGCAAAGCTCAGCTCGTTTCGGCTGCCGCCTACTCTTTGGGTCACGGAGCCAACGATGCTCAGAAGACGATGGGTGTTATCGCTGCGGTGGTCTTGATCGACCGAGGGCAACCTGTGAGCGACTTCGATGTCACCCTTCCCATCGTCCTGATGGCTCATGCTGCGATCGCGCTGGGAACGCTCACTGGAGGTTGGCGGATCGTTCACACGCTCGGTTCGAAGATCACGAAGCTTCACCCCGTAGGGGGGTTCGCAGCGGAAACAGGAGCGGCCGTGACATTGTTCGGAACCGCGGCCCTCGGTATCCCCGTCTCGACGACACACACGATCACCGGATCGATCATCGGAGTGGGCGCTACGAACAGGTTCTCGGCGGTGCGGTGGGGTGTGACGGGGAAGGTCGTCTACGCCTGGATCCTCACGATCCCGGGGTCGGCGTTGATCGCCGCGCTCACTTACGAGCTTCTTAGAGTGATCGGAGCCGACCTCTTAGTAGTGGTTGGGTTCGTTGCAGCATTCTCCTGGGTGATCCTGCTGTTCAGGCAGAGACGCCGCGAGGACGCCGCGGTCTTCGCCCCCCCTGCCTGATCTAAGAGCGGAGGCGAAGGGATTTGAACCCTTGGACCCTTTCAGGTCACACGATTTCCAGTCGTGCCGATTCGGCCGCTCTCGCACGCCTCCGTGCGGGAGTTTAGCGAACGCAGGATGTTGCTTATCCTTGGGGTGGCCGTGCTAGGTGGGGGGCCAGGGGTCCCCTGTAACCGGAAACCCTCTTATGCCGGACTGATTACCTGTCTGCGGCTTTTGTTGAACCGGGTCAGCCCCCGGCAAGCAGTGTTGATGGTCGGGTCCCGCGCGACTCGGAACCGCGAACCAGGTCAGGCCCGGAAGGGAGCAGCCTTAAGCGGCGCACCGGGAGTGCCGCGGGAGTGCTCGGCCGGAGCCGGCTACCGGGGATAGCGCCGGCTCTGCAAAGGTCCAAGACAGGGCGCACGGCCATTTTTCGCGCCTTCGGGGATATTGACTTATGCCGCATCTAGGATGGGTTGCAGATGGCTTACCTCTCCCTTTACCGCAAGTACAGGCCGCAGACCTTCGACGAGATCTTGGGCCAGGACCACGTGGCCAATACCCTCACGAACGCGATCAACGAGGATCGGGTGGCTCACGCTTACCTGTTCACCGGCCCCCGAGGGACGGGCAAGACCAGCACCGCTCGGATCCTTGCCAAGGCCCTTAACTGCGAGAAGGGGCCGACCCCATCGCCTTGCGGGGTCTGCAACTCGTGCGTGGCGATCACCGACGGCTCATCCCTGGACGTCATCGAGATGGACGCCGCCTCCCACAGCAAGGTGGACGAGACGCGGGAGATCCTTGCCGGCGTTCCGTTGGCCACGGCCGGTGGTCGGCGGAAGGTTTACGTCATCGACGAGGTCCACATGTTGTCGTCCGGTTCCTTCAACGCGCTGCTGAAGACGCTCGAGGAACCACCGAGCCACGTCGTGTTCATCCTTGCTACGACTGAGGCACACAAGGTGCTGGCAACGATCGTGTCGCGCACGCAACGCTTCGACTTCAGACGCGTCCCAACCGACATCCTCGAGAAACATCTGAGTCACATCGCTACCGAAGAAAAGATCGAGATCGACGCAGAGGCGATCGGAGTTATCGCTCGTCACGCTGATGGTGGAGTTCGTGATGCATTGTCATCTCTCGATCAACTTGCCAACATCTCCGGTGCGATCTCCGAGGTCGATGCAGAAGCGTTGCTGGGGTTGCGTGAAGAGGATTCCTACTTCGAACTGGTCGATGCGATAGCTGCCGGCGAAGTCGGGCGCGTTTTCCTGACCCTGCACAGCCTCGTTGGTCAAGGCGCCGACCCTCGCCAACTTGCACTTGGGGTCCTGGGCCATACGCGGACACTCTTGTTGCTCGCCACCTCACCCGACTCGGAAGGTTTGCTCGATGTTGCAGCGGATGACGTGGCTCGCTTGTCGGGTCAGGCTCGATCGCTGTCGGTGGACCATCTACTTCGGATCCTGGACCTCGTGGGTAAGTCCATCACCGAGATGCGCACGGCACCGAACCATCGCCTGCTCCTCGAAGTCGCGCTGGTGAGGGCCGCGGCCCCCGATACCGATCCTTCGGCCCTAGGTCTTCAGGGCCGGGTCGAACGCCTGGAACGTCGTATCGGGATCGACGGGCCTGCTCCCGTCTTAGCCGCTCCTCAGCAAGCGACTCCAGCCCCCGTTCCATCGGTAGCTCCCCCTCGGAGCAAACCGGCGGCGGTCAGCAAGGCACCGGCTGGTGCCGCTGCAAAGCGAGCGCCCGCCGAGCAGGCGCCGCCGGCCCAAGCTGCGGCGCCAGCATCCGCCCCGGTGGCTTCGCAACCCCCACCGCAGTCAGGTGCTGCGGTGCCCGACGGCGTTGGCCTTGGGCACGTCCGCGATGCGTGGAACGCGACACTGGCCGAGGTCGGCCGGGCAAGCAAGCGCATCCAGGCGCTGCTCAACCCGTCGAGGCCCGCGCGCTTCGACGACGGGCATCTCGTTGTCGAGGTGCAGTCGACCTTCCACGAAGCCACGATGAGCGAAGATCGCAACCGCGAGGTATTGCTCCTAGCCCTTCATTCCGCCCTCGGTATCCGTCCATCGCTGGGATTCATCGCTCGAGGAGCGGAAGCAGCAACCGCATCGGGATCAGCTTCAGACGCATCCGATGTGCCGGCGGCGACCGATGATGGAGGAGAGGTCGATATCGAATCGACAAAGCCGCTCGGCGAATCAGAGAGTGACCCTATCGAACTGGTACGCAAGGGACTCGCTGCCGAGATCGTCGAAGAGAGGACCACCACTTGAAAGACATGCAACGGATGATGCGCGAGGCGCAGAAGATGGCGGCCGAGATGCAGAAGGCGCAAGAAGGCCTGGCTGAGGTCGAGGTAGAAGCGACCGCCGGCGGCGGCGCTGTCAAAGCCGTCGCGTCGGGTGACCTTCGGATCTTGAGGGTCGAGATCGACCCCGAGATGTTCGATGGTGTCCCGGATGCGGATGACATCGAGATGCTGGGTGACGCTGTTACTGCCGCGTGCAACGAAGCACTCAACCGAGCTCGCGAGGTGCAAGCCGAAGCCCTCGGCCCCATCGCTGGTGGCATGGGTGGGCTCGGCCTCCCCGGGGTTTCATAGTTGTACACGGGTCCCATCCAGGATCTGATCGACGAACTCGCCAGGCTCCCGGGCATCGGCCCGAAGTCCGCTCAACGCGTTGCTTTCCATCTGCTCAAGGGTGAATCGAACGACGCGCAGAGACTGGCCGATGCGATCGTCACGGTGAGGTCGAAGGTGCGGTTATGCGAGCGGTGCTTCAACGTCTCCGACCAAGAGGTATGCGACTACTGTCGCGACTCACGAAGGGACCGGACGATCGTCTGCGTGGTTCAAGAGCCCCCCGACATCGTGGCGGTCGAGCGAACGAGGGAATTCCGAGGCATCTATCACGTGCTCCAGGGAGCTATCTCGCCGATCGAGGGCGTCTCGCCGGATGACCTCAGGGTCAAGGAGCTGCTGATGAGGATCCAGGATCCACCGGATCAGATCCCGGTCGAAGAGGTCATCGTGGCCACGAACCCCAACGTCGAAGGCGAGGCCACCGCCATGTATCTCGCCAGGCTCATCTCGCCCTTGGGGGTCCGGGTGACCCGTTTGGCCAGTGGCCTCCCGGTGGGGGGAGACCTCGAGTACGCCGACGAAGTGACCCTGGGAAAGGCGTTAACGGGGCGCCGGGACCTCACTGGCTAGGGATCCGCCGGCGCGATTTCCACAGGTTTGGCGTACTCTAAGCTGGGCATATCGCCCACAGTAGGCGATAGGCGACAGAGAGTAACCGGGCACATGGCGCAACTGGTCCATCCCGTACGGAACCTGCTCCCGCAGGCGATGGTGGCAACCTTCGGGGTCGTCATCGCTCCCGCGCTCGTCACCCTTGCGATGGTCGTCGCCGGTCTCCCGCAACCCGAGGTTCTCCTCGCAACTCTGATCGGGATCGCTCTCTCTTGCGCTGCTGCCACGGTGGGAGCGGCCCTTTGGGTCAGGCGGCCCGAGTCGATCGAAGTCGCGTTCGGCGAGCTCATGTTGTGGCGTTGGTTCCGCAGGTCGCAAGCGGAAGCCACCATCCACCGCGGTGCACGCCTACTTCACGACGAGCCGGCCGCGGTCGTCAACCTCTCCGACCAAGAGCGGCTCGATCTCTTACATGAACTCACGGCAGCCCTCGAGGTCAAAGATCCGTACACCTCGGGCCACTCGAAGAGGGTGGAGAAGCACGCCTATCGCACCGGGCTGGCCCTCGGTCTCTCGGGTCCGACAACCGAGGAGCTGCGCCTTGCCGCAGCTCTGCATGACGTGGGCAAGATCAAGGTCCCCGATCGCATCCTGCGGAAGCCCGGCAGCCTCACCGACGACGAAGTGGCAGTCGTGCGCGGGCATGTGGATGACGGTGCGGGCCTTGTCTCGGTCGCGGCAAGTGCGTCGGTGGTTGACGCGATCCGATACCACCACGAAAGGTGGGACGGGCGCGGCTATCCAGCCAAACTTTCCGGCGAAGAGATCCCGTTGTTCGCTCGGATCATCGCGGTGGTTGATGCGTACGACGCGATCACCTCTGCGCGGCCCTATAAGGCAGGGACCGGCCGCCGCGATGCGGTCGAGGTTCTAACGGCGGGCGCGGGCAATCAGTTCGATCCGCAGATCGTGAAGGCTTTCGTTTCGACCCTTTCTTCGACGCTCCCTATCGCCGGACTTTTCCTGTTCCTGTTCGCGGCCCCCGCACGCGCCGCACGCCAGGCATCTGCGTGGGCGAAAGGCGTCGGGGCGGGAAGCGTGGCCTCCGGGGTAGGAACCGTCGGTATGACCGTCATCCTGGGCACGACCGGGATCTCGGGCGCGCCCCAAAGCCGTCCTGCGATGCCGGTCCCGCTGGCGGTGCCCGCCCAAGAGGCTGCCGCTTCGATCCCGACCGTTCAAGAAGAGACTGTCCCCGTCGAGCGCTCCAAGCGAACGCGCAAGGTTGCTAGCGGTGCGCCAGAAACCGACGCCGGGGTTCTCGCCGCTCCAGCGATCGAACCTGAAGAACAGGATGCCGAGGTCGATGTCCAACCTGAGCCCAAAGAGAGAACCGAGCCGGATAAGCCGGAGCGCGACGAACTCGAAGGCAAACCCGAGGACGATCCTCCGCTCGATGACGATGACGATGACGATGACTCCGACGACGACGAAGGCGACGACACCGATACCGATATCACCGAAAGCCAGAGTGACGACGATCCCTCAGGGGGCGATGACGGCGACGACGACGACTCCATCACGGGGTCGAAGATCACGCACAGCCACGGCAACACGAACCACTGAGGCGGGCAACCTTCACAGGCGCAGCATCGTTTCCCTTGTAGGTTCCTTCTATGGCTGTGATCGTTCAGAAGTTCGGTGGAACGTCCGTTGGGGACGCGACCCGCATCAAACGGGTCGCTAAACACATCGTTGAAACGGCGTCGGGCGGCGCGAAGGTCGTCGTTGCGGTGTCCGCGATGGGCGACACGACGGATGAGCTCGTTGATCTAGCCAAGAAGATCACGCCTCATCCGCAGGGCCGCGAGATGGACATGCTCCTAACGGCCGGCGAGCGGATCTCTACCTCTCTACTTTCGATGGCGATCATCGATCTCGGACGGGAAGCGATCTCCTTCACCGGCTCTCAAGCGGGCATCGTGACGGATAGTTCGCACGGGAAGGCCAAGATCGTCGAGATCAGAGCGCGGCGCGTTCTCGAGGCTCTCGATCAAGACAAGATCGTGATCGTTGCCGGGTTCCAAGGCGTGTCGACGGAAACCCTGGACATCACGACCTTGGGCCGAGGCGGCACGGACACAACAGCAGTTGCGCTTGCCGCAGCACTCGAAGCCGATGTGTGCGAGATCTATACCGACGTGGACGGTGTTTACACGGCCGATCCTCGCCTGGTGCCGGACGCTCGCAAGCTCCACGCGGTGTCCTACGAAGAGATGCTCGAGCTTTCCGCTGCCGGCGCCAAGGTCCTCATGGTTCGGTCGGTCGAATACGCTCGTAACTACGGAGTGCTCGTCCATGTCCGTTCGTCGTTCAGCTGGAACGAGGGGACGTGGGTTCGAGAGGAGGACGAGCGGATGGAACAAGCGATCATCTCGGGGATCGCTCACGACACCTCAGAAGCAAAGATCACGATCACCGACGTGCCCGACCATCCGGGCGTTGCAGCGCGTGTTTTCCGACCTCTCGCCGACAACGGCATCAACATCGACATGATCGTGCAGAACGCTTCGCACGCAGGCACCACAGACATCTTCTTCACCTGCCCGAAGGACGATCTGCATAAGGCTCAGCCGGTGCTCGAAGAGATACGTGCTCAGATCGGCGCCACGGGGGTTGAAACGGATCCGGACATCGCGAAGATCTCGCTGGTTGGCGCAGGGATGAAGACACATCCGGGTGTCGCAGCCGACATGTTCGACGCCTTAGCCGAAGCGGGGATCAACATCGAGATCATCTCTACCTCGTCTATCCGGATCTCATGTGTGATCCGGGCGGGCGAAGTCGAGCGCGCAGTGAATGCCATCCACTCCAAGTTCAAGCTCTCGGAGGAAGCCGTTCTTCGAGAGGAGCACCCCCTTACGGCTACGGGACAGCTTCAGGCACTGAAAACTCAAGACCGCAAGGACGTCTCGTGAGACTGCTCATCGTCGGCGCGACCGGTGCGGTCGGCTCGGAAGCCATCCGGATCCTCGGCGAGCGCAACTTTCCTTTCGATGAGTTCGTTCCGGTTGCATCGGCGCGCTCGGCAGGACGCAAGGTGTCCCTGGGAGGAAAAGAGGCTGAAGTCGTCGCATTGTCCGCTGAGGTGTTCCGAGACGGCGATCTCGCCTTGTTCGACCTCCCCGACGATCTGTCGAAGGAGTGGGTCTCGGTGGCGGCCGGGCGTGGCGCGACGGTTGTCGACAACTCCGGAGCTTTCAGGATGGAGCCCGACGTTCCGCTGGTCGTGCCGGAGATCAATCCCGAAGCAGTGAGCGATCGTCCTCGGAACATCATCGCAAGCCCGAACTGCACGACGCTGGCGATGGTGGTGCCGATAGCCGCCCTTCACCGTGAGGTTCCCCTCAGGCGATTGATCCTCGCCTCCTACCAGGCGGCTTCAGGTTCCGGTAAAGGCGGGATCGACGAACTCTGGGATCAGACACTCACGGTGTCCAAAGACGAAGACTCGGCGCGCTCAGGTCGAGCGGGCGATGTTCTCGAAGCCGGCGAGACTTTCCCGAAGCCGATCGCTATGAACGTGATCCCTCGTTGCGGTTCCTGGAAGGACGATGGTTACACGAGCGAGGAACTCAAACTCTGCTACGAGACGCGCAAGATCATGTCCTTGCCCGATCTTCCTGTAACCGCGACCTGCGTTCGTGTTCCGGTGATGATCGGGCATGGCGTAGCGGTGCACGCCGAGTTCGAGTCACCGGTGACCCCGGAAAGGGCGAGAGAGATACTTGCTTCGGCCCCCGGTGTCGAGCTCGTTGACGACCCATCTGCCGAGAGTTACCCCACCCCTCTCGATTCGGCCGGGAAGGACCCCTGCTTCGTTGGGCGGATCAGGCAAGACCTATTCGATGACCACGCGCTCGAGATGTTCTGTGTTGCGGACAACCTCCGTAAGGGGGCCGCGCTGAACACCGTTCAGATCGCAGAGCTGTTGATCAACGGATGAGTTCGGAACCCAAAGCGAGTTGGAAGTTCAAGTCGGGTGACGAGATCGTTCCCGGGCGCTACGCGCTCGCACATCTCGGAGGCGGTAGTGCGTATGAGGCTTACATCGCGTTCGACGATCGACTTGGCTGCATCGTCGTCGCGAAGATGCTTAGGCCCGACCAGGTTGAAGATCAGTCGAACCTCCGACCGATGGAGCGAGAAGCGAACCTTCTGAACTCGCTGTCTCATCCAGTGATCGTCCGCTGCTTCGATGTGGTTCTGGAAGGCGACCGGCCTCATCTCATCTTGGAGCATCTGGAGGGCGAGACCCTTCGTCGTTTGATCAAGTTCGGTCCAGTACCGATGGAACAACTTCTCCCACTCGCTCTGAGTATCTGTTCCGCGGTTCATTACCTGCAGGGCGAGGGGATCATCCACCTCGACATCAAGTCACGGAACATCGTGATGGGGGTCCCGCCGCGTCTGATCGACTTCAGCGTTGCTCGCACCGTTGAGAGAGCGAAGAAGATCACCGGCTTCGTAGGTACCGACGCCTATATGGCGCCCGAACAATGTGCCCCGGGTGAGCGGGGCGAGATCGGTCCGGCGGCAGATGTCTGGGGGATGGGAGCTGCCTTGTACCGCGCTGCGAACGGATACGTGCCCTTCCCACGGCCCAAGGATTACGACCGGGACGTCCCTGAGGAACGCTTCCCGCAGCTGTTCGACAAGCCAGAACCGTTCATCGCTGAGGTTCCGCTGGGGCTCAAGGAGGTCATCCTCCAATGCCTGAACCCTGTTCCCAGCGAGCGCCCCGCACCGATGGAAGTGGCGGGATCCCTCGAGCCACTGGTCGCAGTACTCCCACGCAAACCGGTTCTAAGAAGAGCCCGGCCCGGCCGGAGGCGCTGACGCGCAAGGAGGCGCCCCGGAGGGCGCCCCCTTTACCGATCCTTTTGGTTCCGCTAGGGCTGCTGCCTGTTGCGGCGTCTGGCGAGAACCGTCCCGGCTCCTGTTAGTCCGAGACCAACGCTCAGAAGACCGATCAGACCGGAGCCTGTGAACGGAAGGATCCCGCCGGCGCGCTCTGCCGATTCACCGGCGACCGCCGCATCGTCGGCGGGTCGCGAAAGTGACTCACCGAGCACGTCGGTTCCGCTGGGAGGAGCGTTCAGGCCGCCACCGAGCACGTCGGCGTCGTCCTTCTTGTCTTTCTTCTTGTCGTCATCGACGCCGGCCACGTCGCCCGAGTCAGTACCACCAGAGGTACCGGTGTCGTGCGTGTCTTTGGAATCGATGCTCTGCCCGTTCGAGACCGTTCCACCTGATGTGCCGGTGTCGTGGGTGTTCGCCGACACGGTGCCCTTCGACATGCTGTCGCCGGAGACCCCGCCGCTGGTTCCCGACTTGCCGGTCTGACTGTGGCTACTCGTTTCGGTTCCCGACTTGCCGGTTCCGCTGGTGCCACTCGTCCCGGTGCCGGAAACCGATCCACCGGAGGTGCCGGTGTCGTGGGTGTTCTTCGAGTCCACCGTCTTGCCATCTGTTCCGCTCTTGCCGGTGCCGGAGATCGATCCACCGGAGTTGCCGGTGTCGTTGGTGTTCTTCGAGTCGACCGTCTGGGCCTTCTCATCGGCAGCGGTTACGTGGCCGCCCGAGGTGCCCTCGTCACACGTGTTCTTGGAATCTTTGGTCTTTGCTTCGTTGGACTGTTCATCCCCAGACTTGTCCTTGGCAGTGTTTCCGTGGCTCTTGTCGTCCCCAGAGTCCCCATGGTCCTTGGCTTCGTCGTCCTTGCCCGAATCGCCATCGTCCCCCCCGGAGTCTCCGGAGTCCTTCCCATCGCCACCGCTGCCGGAGTTGTCGTCGCCAGAATGGTCTTCACCGTGATCGTCTCCATCGTCGTCGCCGGTTTTTCGGACGGCGACGTCGTCTCTCGTCTTGGTATCGAGAGCCATCGCCGGGCGTGCTGCCCCCACGATGACGATGATGATCGAGGTCATCAGCAGCAGGATCGCTGCGATGAAACGGCCGTCCCGGCTCTCTGGGCCCTCTATCGCCATTGCTGCTTGGGCACGACCCATTGCTAGGGAATCCCGTTTGAAGCTCATTCCTACCTCCTACTGCCGCTCGGCCCCCCTCACGGAGAGCGACTGACTGGTGACAGCGCCCACTACGGAGGGCGACTGTTCGATTACGGAGTGATACATCCCACCTCGCGCGGAGGTTCAAACCATAAGAAAATAGAAAAACCGTCGCAAAGGTCAGATTCGCCCGTACAGGGACCCTTTCCTCCCACCCAAGGGGCTGAAATCACCCTCGACCGATCCCCGCGATCTGACGCTGCTCTGATCCTTTGGTCGGGAAGGGGGGACTTGAACCCCCGGCCTCTGCGTCCCGAACGCAGCGCGCTGCCAAACTGCGCCACTTCCCGTTGCCGCATCTTAGCCGCTGTGCCGAGTGCGGTCCGTAGCCGTTCGGTGTTGCTCTGTGGGCGGAAAGAGGGTTGTTCACGGGGAGTTCATGAACGGGCCAGGGCATCGCCATATCCCTTCCCTAGCGTTCCTTCCACCAAGCCTCGATCGCGGTCCGACGGACCTGAGAGGTGGCATCGATCAGGAAGGAAGAATCTGAATGACCAGGCAACACGGAACTTGGCGCCTGCTCCTGCTCACTTTGATCGCAGCTTTGATCGGAACGGCCTGCTTCAGCGGTGATGACTCTGATCCAGACTCCGGAGGCTCAACCGACGGAGACGGCGTGGCGGGGTCGATCGTGGTTTCGGGCTCCTCTACGGTTGAACCGATCTCGGCTGCGATCGCACAGAAATTCGCCGGCGAGAACCCCGATGTCCAGATCTCGGTAGACGGGCCGGGAACCGGGGACGGATTCGAACTTTTCTGCGCGGGCGACACGGACATCTCGGATGCGTCTCGCCCGATCGACCCCGAAGAAGAGATCCCAGCTTGTGAATCCAACGGTGTGGAGTTCATCGAGCTCAAGGTCGGCGTTGATGGCATAGCCGTCCTGACGTCTCATGACAACACAGAGGTTTCGTGCCTGAGCTTCGCCGACCTCTACGCACTGCTCGGCCCTGAGTCGGAAGGTGTCGACAACTGGAGCGATGGTGCGGCGATCGCTGGAGAACTTGGTTCCGACACTGCCTTTCCCGATGCCGAGCTCTCGATCACTGCCCCCGGGGAGGAGTCCGGCACTTACGACTCGTTCGTTGAGCTCGTACTTGAGGACATCGCCGTCGAGGAACGAGGGGTGTCAGAAGATGGACCGTTCGCTCGGCCCGATTATCAAGCGTCCGGCGACGACAACGTGATCATCGACGGGATCGCGAACAACCCTTCTTCGCTAGGTTGGGTGGGCTTTGCCTACTTCGTTAACAACGCGGACGCAGTTCAAGCCCTTCCTGTATCTGCGGAGCCGAACGGTGATTGTGTCGAACCGACCGAGGAGACGATCGCCTCCAACGAATATCCGATCTCGCGCGACCTCTACATCTATGTCAATGCGACCAACGCCGAGGACAACGACGCTCTGGCAGCGTTCGTTGACTTCTACCTCGCGGACCCAGGGATAGCCACGGTGAACGAAGTTGGTTACGTGTCACTCCAGCCCGAAACGCTGGAGGAGACCAGATCTGTGTGGGGATCGAAGGAGACGGGCACCCGGGAGAGCTAGTTGGCGCAAACGATGGATCTTGCTGGAGTTGGTGCACTAGCCGGCGATCCGAAAAGACGTAGGAAGGAGAGGCTCGTCAAGAGCCTCTTCTTCGGCGCTGCCCTAGTCTCGATCGTCATCAGTATCGCAATCGTCGCTTCATTGGTCGGAAAAGCGGCCATCTTCCTCGGCGATGTGGATCTCGGTGCGTTGTGGTCGAAGGGGTGGCACCCTCGACAGGGATTCTTTGACCTCAAGACGATCGTTGTCGGCACTTTGATCGTCGCCGGGATCGCGATGCTCGTTGCTGCCCCCCTAGGTCTTGGCGCAGCCGTCTATCTATCTGAGTACGCGACCCCTCGCGTTAGGCGATTGCTCAAGCCGATCCTCGAGATCCTTGCCGGGATACCCAGCGTGGTGATCGGATTCTTCGCGCTTTCTTTCATCAGTCCAGAGATCGTCCTCAGCATCTTCTCCGGAGCGTCCTACTTCAACATGCTTGCAGCAGGGGTCGGCGTGGGCATCCTCGTCACACCTTTGGTTGCATCGATCGCCGAGGATGCACTGCGGTCGGTGCCGCACGCCCTACGAGAAGGGGCCTACGGACTTGGGGGCCGCAAGCGGTCCGTTACAACGAAGATCGTTTTTCCGGCAGCTATCTCCGGGATCGTTGCCTCCCTGATCATCGGCATCTCTCGCGCCATCGGAGAAACCATGGTCGTTGCGATCGTAGCGGGGGCGAGCGGTGGCTCTCCATTCACACTTGACCCACTCGGGCCGGGTCAGACGATGACTGCGGCGATGACTTCGCTCGCGATCGGGTCGGACCAGGTCAAGGGAGCAGACAACGCGTTCGAGTCGCTGTTCTTCGTGGGCCTGCTCCTCTTCTTGATGACGCTCATCCTCAACGTCGTTAGTGAACGATTCGTGCGCCGCGTCAGGCAGAGGTACTGATGGCGAGCAAAGTTGAACGCTTGAGCGGCTCAGACCTCGTTCGCCAACAGATCCAGGGCAGGCGCTTTGATCTGCGCGACTTCGTTTTTCAAGCTGTTTTGCTTCTGATGCTTATGTTCTCCTTGCTGATCCTGCTGGTGCTTCTGGTCAACGTGTTCACCAAGGGATGGCCCGTCCTCGGAGATCGTGGATCTACGTTCATCACTTCTGGGATCTCGTCGTTCACACCCGACTCGGCCGGGGTACTTCAAGGTGTGATCGGTTCGCTGGTGACCTTGGTCTTCGTGCTGATCTTCGCCATTCCTCTCGGCATCGCCGCGGCGATCTATCTGGAGGAGTACGCGTCCGATACAAGGCTCAATCGTTTCATCAACGTGAACATCAGGAACCTCGCAGGTGTCCCCTCGATCGTGTACGGGCTTCTGGGTCTAGCTCTATTCGTCGAGGTACTGAAGCCGATGACCAACGGCCCGACGATGATTGCCGCCGGTCTCACACTTGCCGTGTTGGTTCTCCCGATCGTGATAATCACTTCCGCCGAAGCGCTCCGCGCGGTCCCTTACAGCATCCGAGAGGCTGGCTACGGGGTCGGAGCCACACGATGGGAGGTCATCCGTCACCACGTCCTTCCGTCGGCCTCTCCAGGGATCCTGACGGGCACCGTTCTGGCTTTGGCCAGGGCGCTGGGCGAGACGGCCCCCGTGCTGCTCGTTGGAGCTGTCACCGGCTTCTTGGCGAGCGGGGGGCAGAGCATCTTTGAACAGATGTCGCAGCCACGAGGGTTCACGACCTTACCGAGCGTGATCTACCAGTACTCACAGCTGCCCCAGGAGGCTTTCCGGCAGGTTGCTAGCGCCGCGATCATCGTTCTCCTCGCTGTGATCCTGACGGCTAACGCCGCGGCGATCATTCTTCGGAATAGATACGAACGGAAGTGGTGAAGTGATGGAGACTAAAGTTCTTGAGAACAAGATCGAGAATCGAGTTGAGATGCATATAGCGACATCACAACAACGACCCCCCGATCCGGGCATCAAAGAGGTGGTCTTCGACCTCAAGGCCCTGTCTGTCTACTACGGCGCTTTCCGTGCGGTTCGAGAGATCACCATGGAGATCCCTGCACGACAGATCACGGCCCTGATCGGACCGTCCGGATGTGGAAAGACGACGGTCTTACGATGCCTCAATCGGATGAACGATCTCGTGGAGATCGCACGCGTCGAAGGCAGCGTGCACTACCACGGCGTCGATCTCTATCACCCAAAGGTCGATCCGGTAGAGGTTCGTCGGAGAGTCGGGATGGTTTTCCAGAAGCCCAACCCCTTCCCGAAATCCATCTACGACAACGTTGCCTTCGGCCCCAAGATCGCCGGCTTCAAAGGTGACATGGCCGAGTTGGTCGAGAACTCTCTGCGCCGTGCGGCTCTGTGGGACGAGGTCAAGGACAGATTGAAGGAATCAGCCATGGGGCTCTCGGGTGGCCAGCAGCAGCGTCTGTGTATAGCGAGGTGTATCGCTGTCGAGCCGGATGTGATCTTGATGGACGAGCCTTGCTCGGCCCTCGATCCGATCGCAACCGGTCGCATCGAGGACCTGATGGGGCAACTGAAGAGTGAGTACACGATCGTGATCGTTACTCACAACATGCAACAGGCCGCTCGAGTAAGTGACCGGACAGCTTTCTTCACCGCGGAGGTGAATGAGGAGCAAGACCGGCGAACGGGTGTCCTTGTTGAGTACGACCTCACCGAAACGATCTTCACGACCCCCAACGACGAACGCACAGAACAGTACGTAACAGGCCGCTTCGGCTAACCGATTCTGCGTAGGAATTGAGTCGTCATACGACTCTTTCGCGACAAGGAATCGCCGGAAATTCCTCCCGTCTTTGTGACGTAGCTCACAACACAGGGACGAAGCATCAGCTTCTATGGCTTTATGCGACCAACTGATGATTTTTGGGATCTCTTGCGAGTGCAGCATGGTCTTGCCCTCACGCATCAGGCATTGGCGGTGGGCGTCACCAAGGGTCAACTGCGGGCAATGGTCGACGCGCGGAGTCTTCGCCGTGTGGCCTATGGAGTCGTAGCTGCTGCCGGCGCTCCGGAGACATCCGAGTACCGGGCGATGTTTGGCTTGCTCATTGCGGGCCCTCGGCGCCCCGAGCAGGGAGTCCGCGCTGCCCTCTGCGATGTCACGGCGGCTGTGAAGCACGATCTTGTTGATCCAGTCGGCGAGGAACCTATCCACGTTCTCTCCACCCGACGCCTCGATGGGCGTGATGGTTACGCCTTTCACTGGACATCTCGATTGCCCGAGAATGAGATCGTGCTGATCGATAACCTGCCTACTACCGACCCAGCGCGCACTTTCATCGATATGTGTTCTTCGCATGCCTATCGTGCTTTCGGCATCTTCAGGCGGGGTCTTCGGAGATCGGCGTTCACCCGAGAGGCAGTCTTTGAACGGATCGAACGGGAGTCTCGACAAGGACGTGCCGGACTTCAGCGAGCGCGGTTGGTTTTAGAGCTCACCGATCCAACGGCTGACAAAGCCAGAAGCGCTTTCGAGGATCACCTCTTCGAGGTTCTCATCCGTGCCGGTTACCCACCACCGGAGCGCAATGTGTCGGTCCGCGGTCTGAAACAAGTTTGGGAGGTGGATCTCTTCTGGCATTGTCGTCAAGGTGGGATCGAAGGATCACCTTCATGGTGGCACGGCGATCCTTGGGTTCTGACGAAAGACCACCGCAAAGTAAATGATCTCAGAGCGGTCGGCATCGACATCTATACCGTGACGGAGATGATGAGCGATACAGAATTCCTCGCTGGTGTTCGGCAGCTGTTTGGGCCACCGGAATCATTTCCTCGCGTCGAAAAGGTCGTATGACGACTCAATTCCTACGCAGAATCGGGTTAGGGGAGGAATTTGTAGCCGAGGCCGCGGATCGTTACTAGGTGCTGAGGGTCGTGAGGTTCCGGTTCGAACTTGCTCCGCAAACGTTTGATGTGGACATCGAGCGTGCGCGTATCCCCGAAGTAGTCGGGACCCCATACCTGGTCGATAAGCGTGTCTCTGGTGAGCACTCGGCCCGCGTTCTCCATCAGGAGTTCCAAGAGTTCGAACTCCTTCCGAGGAAGGTGGACGGGTTCGCCTCGGACCGTTACTTCGAAACGCTCGGCGTCCAGTCTTACGCCTGCGCCTTCCAGAACACGTCCGTCGCCACCGGCATCCCTGGTTGCTCGGCGAAGAACAGCCTTCATCCGAGCAAGGAGTTCTCGAGTGTTGAATGGTTTCGTCAGATAATCATCGGCACCTAACTCAAGGCCAACGATCTTGTCGACGTCTGTGTCGCGGGCCGTCAACATGATGATCGGAACCTCGGAATGACGCCGGATCTCCTTGCAGAGGTCTTCACCACTCATTCCAGGAAGCATCAGGTCGAGGAGAACGAGATCCGCACCGCGACTCTTGAAACTGTCGAGGGCCGTACGACCATCGACGCGGTGATCGACCGTGTATCCCTCTCTTTGCAGTTGATAGCTGAGGGCTTCTCCTAGGTTCTCCTCATCCTCGACAAGCAAGATGTGCGGCATCAGGCGCTCTCCTCGTGAGCCTGGCTGACCTGGGGCTCGCCATTTGAACTTTCGTTGCGCAGCGGCAACCGAACCGTGAATGTCGAGCCTTCACCGAGTTGGCTCGAGACGCCCACTGATCCTCCATGTGATTCCGCGACGTGTTTCACGATCGCCAGGCCAAGCCCGGTGCCACCGTGGGCCCGCGCTCGCGCTTGATCGACCCTGTAGAACCGCTCGAACAGACGCGGCTGTGATTCCTGAGGGATGCCTATGCCGTCGTCGGTAACCCTGATGATGACTTCTGTTCCGGCACGAGCAGCAGTTACATCGATGTGGCCCCCGTCAGGTGTGTACCGGATCGCGTTGCGAACGAGGTTCCTAACCATCAATCCGATCTGTCGAGGATCACCCTTGATCTCCAAGAGCGGATCTATGGACATCCTCAGATGGAGGTCGTTGTCCTCGATGGATCTCGCTAGCGCCGAGAGCTCCTCGTTTACGACCGCTCCGACGTCGCACGTTCCAACGGGCAATGCGGCCGGGTCTTCAACGCGCGAAAGATCCAGAAGGTCCTCAACCAGTGCACTCATCCTTTCGAGGTCATCAGTGAGAGCATTCGTGAATCGTTCTGCCTGCGGTGCGTCTCCGGCTTCGATCGCCTGTTTGAGCGCATCGGTCACGGTTCGGAGACTGGCAACGGGACTTTTCAGTTCGTGGGATGCGTGTGTAACGAACTCCTTGCGGACACGCTGGATGTGGATCTCCTCAGTGATGTCCCGCATCACGATCAGTGCTCCGTCTCCATCGGCTACCTGCGTGACCCGTACGTGAAGTGAGGCTCGTTTCGGATAGAAGATGTCGACCTGAGCTTCTGCTTCTTCGCCGGCGGAAAGAGTCTTACGCGCTAAGGCCGAGATCTCCACCGAGGGAAGCTTTGCGGGGGTGCCCGCGCTCTCGTCGATGCCGAGCATCGCGTGGGCCGGCGGGTTAGCGAAGATAGGGCGGAGCGTTACGTCCACTAGGCAGACCCCCTCGTGGAGGCGGTTCAGCATCTCCAGGGACGTGTCTTGGTGCTCCATCAGGCTGCGGGGAGGGTCGATCGGGGTCGAGGGGAGGGCTGCGGGAGCTTCACCGCGACGTTGGCTGCTCAGAACGAGGGCGATGAGCAAGGCAACCCCTGCGAGCAGAGCGATAAGGAGAACGGTGTTCATAAGCTGTGACGAGTTTACGGGCGGCCCCAGGCTTGCTTGGCTTCTTGGGGCCGCCAGAGGCCAAGGTTCGCTTTCTGTTCATGAACGCTTAAGACCAGCGTCACCTCTTGGACGGGGATATCGAAGTGCCCGGCGTTAAAGTGAACCCGTGATCCGAGTCAACTTCCATGAAGCCCTTGAATCGGCTGAGAACGGTCTTCTTGCCGAGGGTAGCCTCGTGCGCCAGCAGCTGGTCGACGTGATGCAAGCCCTTCAGGATCGGGACGTGGAGCTTGCCGAGAGGGTCATCATCGCCGACGACCGGGTGGATGGGGCTTACCTCGATACCCAGGCGCAGGTTTTGAACCTGCTTGCCTTACAGGCACCCGTGGCCGGCGACCTGCGCTTGGTCAGCGCCATCCTGCATGCGAACGTGCACGTCGAGCGCATGGGCGACCTGTGCGTGAACGTTGCGAAGTTCGTGCGGAACCGAGACCCTTACCCGTCCGATTCGCCCATGCTTCAGAGGGTGGAAGAGATGGGGGAGCGGGCGGCCGAGATGCTCGATCTCGCCCTTTCCGCCTTTGCGCAGCGCAGCGTGGAGCTTGCCGAGCAACTGCCCATCAAAGACGAGTTCCTCGATCGTCTCAATCGGGGGATGGTTGGCGACCTCAAGGAGTACGCCTCCGACGAGACCAGCTTCGAGTGGGCAACCAAGCTGCTGTTGGTAGCTCGATACCTCGAGAGGTTCGGTGACCATGCGGTCGACATCGGCGAACAGATCGCGTTCCTCGTGACAGGTGTGTTCCGGGAGTTCACGGACGCCTCGCATCCCGAGATCCCAGAACCCTCCTAGAGAACCTTTCCTCAGCCCTGCTTCGATTGCGTATCGAAAACGCACATTCTGGGTGCCAGCCTGAAGGCCTACTGGGCAGAGTTTTCGGAGAGGAAAGGTCTAGATGAGCGGCTCGATGCGCGTACTCAAGATCGCCGCGGTTGCCACTTTCGCCGCCATATCGCTGCAGGCAGTTGCCACGGCGAAGGTTCCCCATGGTTCAGCTTCGGACAGTCAAGGCGGCGCTGTTTCTCCGAAGCCGTTCGGCACGAGCTTCGCAGGATTGAAGTACAAGAAGGGCGCGTTCAGCGGCAAGGTTAGGTCGATGTTCTCCGCGAGCGATATCCCCGATGACTCAGGCGAAGTAGTCGCAAAAGGGAACACCTGTAAGGCGGGACGCAAGGTCAAGGTCTATCGAACCGCCAAGGGTAAAGACCCCCTCGTCAAGGCAGGCAAGACCAACAAGCGCGGAGTCTTCAAGATCAAGGGCGCCAAGCAAAAGGGCAAGAAGTACTACGTCTCGGTCGCTAAGAAAGAGTTCCTCTGGTGGCAGTACCTCGACGCCAGCACAGGAACGACCTCTATGAACTACGGGCTCTGCAAGAAGGCGAAAGCCGGCTTCTAAGCCCTCCATTTTCGGTGTTTTCGCACGTTGTGTCCGAATGGCTAAAGCTCGCCGCCCGTTTCGCCGAACGAACCACTAGAAACCCATCCCCTGCGTCGATTGCGTATCGAAAACGCCCATTACGGGTGAAACGCTAAGACGACTCAGGGAAGAGGTCTGAAAGAAATGCGGGTGGTCCCATCGGGGACCGGGAGAGGAAAGGTACAGGTGAGCGGCCCAATGCGCGTATTGAAGATCGCCGCGCTGGCAGCCTTAGCAGCTCTTGCGCTACAGGCAGTTGCGATTGCGAAGATTCCGAACGGTTCAGGCTCGGATGCCCAAGGCGGCGCCGTACCTCCCGTGGAGTTCAAGTCTGATTTCAAGGGACTGAAGGCGGAGAGGAAGACCTTCCAGGGGAAGGTCACATCCAAGTTCTCTCGTAACGATGTCCCCGACAACGTCGCCGATCACGCCGAGGTTCTGGCGAAGGCCGACGAGTGCACCGCTGGCGTGAAGGTCAAGCTCTACCGCGTCGCCAACGGCGAAGATGTTCTCATTAACGACGACAAGACCAACAAGCACGGCGTCTTCGACATCGAGGCCAGGAAGCAGCGTGGCAAGCACTACTACGTTGAGGTCAAGCCACACGAGTTCCTGTGGTGGGAGTACTACAACCCCGCAACCGGAACGACGGTCATGACCTACGGTCTTTGCGAGAAGGCGAAAGCCAACTTCTAAAGCACATAGCAACAAGGTTTCGCGGTGATACACCTATGATGTTTCGGTAAATCGCCGTTAACGAACTATAGGAGCCCGCGGATGGATGTGAAACTTCCTTCCAGCCGCGGGCTCCGTTTCGTTCTGGCCATCGGTCTCGTTCTTTTCCTGCTCGCAGCGGACGGCGTCTATGCAGGCCTTCGGTTCCGCTCGACGTTCAAGTCGGCCGCCTGCAACCTGAAGAAGGCCACCGACCGCATCGAGGACCTGGACCTCGAGCGAGGCATCGAGCGATTGAGACTCGCCGAGGAACTCGTCGGTGCTTCGCGCGGCTACCTCGGCCATCCCTCAGTAGCGGTCGCAACCTATGTGCCGTGGATCGGGTCGAACGTTCGAGCGCTCAAAGCATTGAGCGGTGTAGCGCGCGAAGCCGTGCAGGCCGGTCTCGACGGCGCAGCGGCCGCAGAAACGATGGGCTTGGCCGGCGAAGGCTCTCTGTCGGCCCTCTATTCCGATGGTCAGGTTCAATTCGAGACACTGGCTCAAGGGTCCGACGCGATCGGACGAGCGCTCGAGCGGATCGGCCGTGCCGAGCAGATCCTCGATGACTCTCCGCGGCCCTCGATAGGTCCGATCCGTTCGGCTTTCTTCGGTGCACAAAGGACCGTGCGCGACGCTCTCACGCAGTTGACCGGAGCGCGCGAGGTTCTGGACGCGCTCCCCGGCTTGCTCGGAGCCAACGGACCTCGCCGTTACTTCCTTGCCTTTCAAACGCCTAGTGAAGCCCGCGGAGGCGGCGGGTTGATCGGTGTTTATGGCGTGCTCAACGCGGATGATGGACGTCTCGATCTCGAGAATGTCGCACCGATCAGAGAACTCGTTCCGAAGCTCGAGGGAGTTGTAACGGGGCCAGGTTGGTTCAAGGACCTTTACGGACGCCTAGGTGGATTGAATGAATGGCGAAGCGCCAACATGTCGCCCTCTTTTCCGACTGCCGCTCGTGTCTTGCTTCGGATGTACGAGAAAGCCGTCGGAGATCGTCTGGATGGCGTGATCGCGATGGATCCTTACGTCGTTCAGCAGTTGACGAGAGGCACGGGACCCGTCCAGGCCAAGGGTTTGGATGTCGAGGTCGGACCAGACAACGCCGCGGACGTTCTACTGCATGACATCTACGTGGAGTTCGAGGGCCGCGAGGACGATCAGAACGCGTACCTCCGCGACCTGGTTGACCAGCTATGGAAGAAGATCGGTGAAGGCGATGTGGACGGAAGGGAACTGGCGAAAGGACTTGCTGAAGCCATCCGGACCCAGCACCTGAAGATGTTCACTCTTGTTCCCACGGAAGCGGAGGCCCTTGACGAAACCGGTCTTTCGGGCGATCCCACCTACTACGGCCCCCATGTGCAGAGGGTGTTCCATAACAACTTCGCAGCGAACAAGATCGACTACTTCATCCAGCGTACGCAGAAGGTCAGCGTTGTCATCGAGGCTGATGGCGACGCCCAGATCGTCACTACTCTGCTGATCGCGAACAACGCTCCGCGTGGTGAACGATCGCTTCTCAAGAAATCCGACCTCAACGAGATCCCTTCCGGGGTCAGCCGCATGGGCGTCTTCTTCGCGCTACCAGAGGGGGCCGAGATCAAGGAGTTCTTCACCGGCTCGATCCAGAACACATTCTTCAGAGGACTCGAGTCGGGTATCTACCCGACCGCTTGGAAGTTGGTAGACGCGCAGGTGCAAGAGACGCTTCAGCTCGCGATCTCCTACACGGTTCCCGAGATGGTCTCGTTCACCGAGGACGAGGGGACGTTCGAGATGACGCTCTTGCCTCAAGTGCTGGTGAATCCTGATCTGCTGGAGCTGCGCGTTGTGCCCCCTGAAGGTTTCAGCATGGGACGCAACGAACCCGGCGCACGTTATCGGACCGAGCCGTTCTCCTTCGAGGGAGAGTTGGTCGCACCCAAGACTCTCCAGTTCAACCTCATCGGCCCGAACGGGACGGTTCCTTCGGCGACATCGCTGGGGAGCGCCTGCGGCTAAGGCTCAGTTCTTGCCGTCGTGTTTCTTGCGTTTGTGCTTGATCGTGAATGAGAAGTTCGTCGCTCCGCCTACGTTCGCGTACTTGTCCTGTAGGGGTTTGACCACGACATGATGGAGCTTGCCTTTCCACAGAGGGAAGGTCGGATCGAGGACAAGAACGCGTGGCGCTACTTGTTTCACTGTTCCCGGGATGCGTTTGCTTCCCCTGTACAGACGGATGCGGTCGTTCCTCACGCTCTCGGCGCGGATCCGTTCCGAGAAGACGATGCGGATCTTCACGCGTGGATCGATACCCGTCGCCCCCGGAACCGGCGAGACGCTCACGATGGAAGGCCCTTTCTTGTCCACCAGGATGCGTGCGGGCCTCGACTCCTGACCCTGAGCCTCAGTGGCATCTACCGGCGCGACGGCGTACTTATATGTGAAGGCGTTCGAAGTCGTGTCGTCGACGTACTCCGCCACCGTTCCATCGACCTCACCCAGGAGTGCGTAGTCCTCTCCCTCAGTTGCCCGATAGATCAGATAGCCCTCGGCCCCCGTAACGAGCTCCCAAGCGATCGCGATCGCCCCCCGCTTCCCGTGGATCAGATCAGGGAGCGTGACGCGTTCCGGACCCTGCACTACGAAGCGACCCCACACATATCGATGGTCGGAATACTTGTGAACGTTGGGGTTATGACTGCCGGGCGCCGAACCTGCCCAACCTGGTGCGTCGACAGAGGCCTCCACGACGGAGGCTCCGTAGACGAACATGTAATCGATCCGCGTGCGCCTGATCCGGGTCGAGCCGTCGCACGCCAGGCTCTTGCCCTTCTGTTCGTGCGTCCACTGGTTGTTCAACGAGAGTCCGCGCTCGCGGTGAAAGAACCTGACTGCATCGGTGTAAGCGCGGCCCCCATCGGTGGGGGCGGTCATCATCGAGTACCACTCGAAAGGCGCGGACCGTTCGTTCGGGTCACATTCGTGTTGAACCTCGACGGCTCGTCGGTTGAAGTCGCCAACCACGAAGACGGCTCCGGTCTCCGTGGCTAGTTGGCTACGTAACTCGGTGATGTTGTCCACATAGCATGTGGTCCCGCCGGATTCCTTGAAGTTCTTCGGGATGTGCATCGCCGCAACCGTGAAAGGAGCATTCGTTTGCCTTTCAGTGAACCGAGCGAACTGATAGACGCGATCGTCGCGGCGGCCCGGCGTCCGTTCACTACAAACGTCCTCCCACGTCACCACGTCACCTTGAGGAGTAACGGTCTCCGGGTTGTAGAGCATCTGTGAGGCGACGTCTTCGAGTCCCACCAACTGGTACTTGATCTTGAAGCGCTGACGGAGGAGGTGAACGTAGATCTCTGCGATGTTCGCTCGAACCTCCTGGAGAGCGACCACGTCGGGAGCCGCCACCGCTCCCGCCGCGCCACCGTTGAACGCAGCGGGCCGCACCCGCATCCCCCACGACAACTCGTACATGTCCTCGAACCGCTTCAGCCCCAGAACGGCGTTCTGCCTGGCGTTGACCGTGACGACCTTGACCTGCCCGAGCGGTGTACGGATCTTGCGCGGCGTGGGGCGTTGTTGTCCCACAGCAGGGGCCGAAGCAGCCATCACTGCCACAGCAAGTAGTACGCCCAGTGTTCTTCGTCGCATCCTTATCGAACCTAGCCGACCTTGTTCGTTCACTTCACCAACAACGAAGCCGCAATGGTTTCGGTTGTTCTGTTCGGCCTACCTCGGAGCAAACTCCAGGATCGTCACCTCGGGGCGGCAGAGGAAGCGAAGCCTCACGTAGTGAGAGGTGCCGAGCCCGGGACTGACATGTAGATGCCCGTCGCCGATCCGATGCAGCCCGGCGGCGAGGGCGGTGGGCAGGCTTGAATTGGTGACGAGTGCGCCGACGAATGGTGCTCGGAGCTGTCCGCCGTGGGTGTGTCCTGCAACCACGAGGTCGAACCCTGCCAGCAGCCAGGGCGTGACAATGTCAGGTGCATGGACGAGGCCGATCGCGGCCGCGTCGCCGGATGAGCGTTCGATGTGATCTGTCCGATGCCTCTTCAGGTACGGGTCGTCGACCCCGGCGAGCCTGATGCGTCCCTGTTCGGTCTCGAGCATCGCGGTGCGGTTCGTGAGGTCCAACCAACCTTGCGCCTCGAGGCCAGCGCGCATGCGACCGGTGTCTGCGGGACCGGCGTCGAGGCGCGGCTCTGTCTTGAACAGGTACTTCACGGGAAGCTTGAAGCGTGATTGGTAGTAGTCGTGTGAGCCGAGCACGTAAGCCTTCCCGTAACGCGCTTCGAGACCACTGAGTGCATCGATCAGCGGGTCGATACCGCTGTCGTTCTCGATCATGTCGCCGGTCATGACGATGAGGTCCACGTCCCCCACCCGGTCACGCAGCGAGCGGAGGAACTTGATCCGGCCGGTGTCCGCCTCACGCAGGTGGGTGTCCGACAGATGTAAGACGCGCAGGGCAGGGGTGCCCGGAGCTACCGGGACCCTGTGGGTCTGCAGACGGAAGGCCTGGGTCTCCGCCAGCGCGTATCCCAGCGTGCCCGTGGCCGCCAGCGCCGTGGCGCGAAATAGGCCCATTGTGTAGAGGATACTGACGCGGTGAAGCTGTCCCTACGGCAGAAGCTCATGGGGGGTTTCGGACTCCTACTGGTGTTGATCGTCGCCCTTGCATGGGTGACCTTGTCGTTGTTCGACTCTCTCCGCGGTGTGCAGCGTCGGGTCTTCGACACAGCCCTCCCCAAACTCGTTGCTGCCGACGAGATCGTTCGTTCCTATACGGCCCAGAGCGCTGCCGTGCGCGGGTACCTCATCTCGTCCAGCTCTAGCCTCCTAAATCAGTACAACACCGAAGTCGAAGTTGCTGCCGAGTGGGAGGAGGTTGCTGCGGGGTTCAACCCGTCCTCGAACGAGAGTGACCTGTTGAACAGATTGGTCGAGGCGGGCGGGCAGTTCCACCAGCTCGTCGACGAGCAGGTTCTTCCACTTGCGCAGGAAGGTCAAAGGTCTCAGGCGTTCCGGATCCTTTCGCAGGAAGGCGATCAGCTGATCACACGGGTCGAGTTGCTCGGCGAGCAACTACGTCTTGCACAGGACAGCGTCGTCGCCGCATCCGAAGCCCAGATCAACTCTCGACAGAACCGAACGGTGATCACGTTGACCGCTGTAACGGTGGCGGCTCTCGCGATCGGCTTGCTCCTGGCGTTCCTTCTGCCGCGGCGACTGTCGCGGAACCTGGGCGCTCTGGTTCAAGCAGCCCGCGGCATCGAGCGCGGTGACTTCAACCAGAAGATCGATGTGCATTCCGGCGACGAGGTGGAGGAGCTCGCTACCCGTTTCCAAGAGATGCAGGCGGGATTGAAGAAACTGCAGCAGCTCGCGCTCCAGGAACGCGAGCTCGAGATCGCTGCCTCCATCCAGCGGAACCTCCTCCAGCGCACCTTGCCCGACGCTCCCGGCGCAACCGTGACCCCTATCCAACGTCAGGCGAACCTCGTGGGCGGCGATTGGTACGACATCGATGTCTCGGGACGATCGCTGTCGGTCGTGATCGGGGATGCCTCGGGGAAGGGGATCGCTGCGGCGCTCATGGCGACGGTGACACTGTCCTCGCTTCGTGCCGAAAGGGGCATGGGGGCCGGGCCGAAACGGGTGATCGAGCGAGCCAACAAGGCGCTGCTCGACGCCACCGAGCCGGACTCCTTCACGACCGTCATCTACCTGACCCTGGACCTGGAGACGGGGGAGGTCCACTGGTTCAACATGGGCCACCACTCTCCTTTCCTGATCCGCCGGGCGGGAGCCCGGTTCGACGGCAACTACCTCGAGGGACCCCGGAACAAGGCGCTGGGGTGGTTCGAGGAGCCGGGGTACTCGGATGGCCAGATCAGGCTCTCGCCCGGGGACAGGATCGTTCTGTTCACGGACGGCTACCTGGAGGCCAAGGCCCCAGACGGCGAGCTGTTCGGGGACGAGCGGATGGCTCAGATACTGGTGAAGCTCGCTCCGCTGGATGCGGCTAACCTGGGCGAGCAGCTGGTGGTCGAGGTCGAACGTTTTGCGGCGGGTAAGCTCGACGACGACCTCACGATGCTTATCGTCGGATTCGAAGGCCTTACCGACTAGATAGTCAAGGGGCCCCGGGAAGGTGGAGTTCCAGGTGTCACAGCAGAAGATCGACATCGATATCGCTCAGCAGGGCGACTACAAAGTGATCAAGCCGACCGGCGACCTAGACGTCTACACCGTGGGTTCGCTTCGAGATGCCATCGGGCAGCTGATCGAGGAAAGCAACACCAAGGTGGTCGTGGACCTCGACGGGGTGCCGTTCATGGACTCGTCGGGTCTCGGCGCCCTTATGGGAGGCGTCCGGAGGCTTCGGGAGGCCGGAGGCGACTTGGCCATCTCCTGCACCCGGGAACAGCACCTGAAACTGTTCACGATCACGGGCTTCGGCGAAGGCGTATCGATAGCGCCGACGGTAGAAGAAGCCGCCGCCGGCTTCCGCCCCTAACCCGGTTTTCTACTAAAAGCAGCCACACTATTTGTAGCTGTTTCGCCAAGGAATTGATGCTCTTTCGCCAAGGAGATCGGCTACTCGTCCTCATCTTTCTTGCGCGAGCGTCGTACCGTCGCAACCAGGAGCATCGCGAAGACGGCCACGAGGGCCGAGGTGACGGAGACGAGGATCAATTGAGAAGCTGTCATCGCAACTGCAGTATCCCAGGTGGGCAAGCCTATGGTGGTTGAGGATCTCCTCCGTAATATCGCCTTTCCCATATTGCGCTTCAGCTCCTACTCGGCGAACGCTCTGATCCTGGGGACCCCGGTGATCCTTCTCCTGGTACTCCGGCCCGCTTTCGCGACGCTTCCCCCAGATTGGGCCGTGTCATCCAAGGCCGCTGCGCGCCGGCTGGAGGGTTTCATCCGGGCCGCCCTTCTGGCGTCCGTGGCTGTCACGGGGGCGATCCTCCTTCTACAAGCAGCACTGACTTCGGAGCTTCACGCGGGCGATGTCTCGGCGAATGACATCCAGTCGGTTTTCGAAACGACGTTCGGACAGTGGCACGCGCTCCGCTTCCCGTTGCTAGCGGCCCTCGCGGTGCTACTGATTGGAAAGGTGGAACTGTGGAGCTTCGGTGGAGCCGAGGGAGCCGAGGGAGCCGAGGGCAAGGGGACGCCGGGGCCGTCGATGCTGTGGTGGGGATCGTGGATAGTCGTCGGAGTGGCTCTTGTCGCGACGAGTTCATTCTCTGGTCACGCTCTCGTCGGGAGGCCTCAGGGGTTATCGATCGGCAACGACATCCTTCACCTCGTCTTTGCGTCGGTGTGGTTCAGCGGGGTGATCTTGCTCGCCGTCGTGTTGCCTGATGCTTGGAGGGGAAGGCCGAAGGCCGAGCGTCTGCGACTTCTTGCTCCCGCCGTCACAAGGTTCTCGATGGTGGCTCTCGTTTCTATCGGGATCGTCACCGTTACGGGCACGCTCAATTCCTTGCTGCACGTCGGCCATCTCCGCGATCTGTGGGTCACGTCCTACGGCCAGGTCCTCTCTTTGAAACTGCTGTTGTTCATCGGTGTGCTGATCCTCGGAGGGATCAACCACATGGTCGTTCGCAACCGGTTGAAGGCGGCGCTCGCCGCGGGAGATAGTGCGCAAGAACAAGATGTGTTTCGGCGCACCATCGCCGCCGAACTCGTGCTCGCGTTGGCGATCATGGCGGCGACGGGCTTGATGACATATCTGTCGCGCACGAAAACGATCGAACCGACAGCGCCTCCGGCCTCGGTTTCGATTCGAGTCGAAGCTTCTTAGAGGGCGTCCTTCTGACGGATGAGATAACCGCCTCCAACGCCGAGACCCAGGCAGAGGAGCAGCGCAAATAGAAGTGAGCCCCCCGATACACGCGTGAGGTTGAAGCTGATCACCTCGGGGGCCGCTATCGGGACAGCGACCTTGGGATCCGCATCCTTGGTTTCCTCCGAAGTGCCGTGGTGCTTGTGGTCCTTCGAGCTGGGTTCGTGACTCGTGTCGCTCATCGCATGAGTCGAATTGTCGGTAGAGATATGGCTGTGTGTGGTGTCACTCGAGTGCGAGTCCATGTGATCGGAATCGTGAGAACCTGTCTCACCTTCGTGCCCGTCGTGGCTTCCGCCGTCACCCGAGCCGTGTCCGTCGTGACCTCCGCTGTTACCTGGCTCGCCGTTCCCACCATGGCCCCCGTGTCCGGAGTGACCTCCGGCCCCCGGTCCGCACGTAGATCCTCCATGCACGAGAAACGTGATGCGTCCCTTCGTTGATCCCGTAACTCCTGCCGGCGCTGTCGCGTTGTAAACCATGTCGTAGTAGCCGGACGGAGTCTTCGCGATCGAGATCGTCATCTTGTTCGCTTCGATCCGGAGGTCGTCGCCGTCGACCCTGTTCCCACATTCGTCCCGGATGATCAACTCGGACGCCTCGGCGTCCAGGATCAGATCGAAAGTGATGGTGGCTTCGGAGGGAACTTCCTCAGGGCTGTGGAAGGTTTGACCTTGTGCGGGGGCGGACTCGATCACCTGAGGCCCGGCGTGAGCGATCCCGGGCAGGCAGAGGAGAGCGAGCACGGCGCTCGCGGTGGCGAAGATGAAGATTCTCCTCATCGGGTCCCTCCTGACCAGGAGATTTCTGCGAGATTTCTCCGGCCTATAGAGGGATTTCTCCCCCAGAAGCGGCCCTCCTGCACCCCCGAACGGGCTATGCCGTTCGGAGGCGGGGGAGATGGGGACAGGCCACAGAGCGGGGGTTCCAGGTGGTCTGTCCAGTTTTGGGGGCCGCGAGCGTCTGCATTTACGTACAACCGCGCCCGACGTTTGCACTAGAGCAGTCAGACCATTGTTCGAATGGCTCATACGGAGGACCTAGAAACCGCCTGTACGCGCTATCTGTTTTCCCGTTCCGCGGCCCTAGCGTGACCTCTCGGCAAGCAGGAACAAAGCCGTTGGGCTAACTGAAGGGCTGGAGACAGTGGGACTAGCAGTGACTCAGGATCAGAACTGGCGGGCCGATGGGCTCTGCGCAGGCGGAGACCCCGACCTGTGGTTCGCCGTTGGGGCTCTCGAGCACCGACAGGCCAAGACCATCTGCAAGCAGTGCCCCGTGCGTAGAGAGTGCCTCTCGTACGCTATGGACGCTCCCGTTGACCACGGGATCTGGGGAGGCTTGACCGAGCGGGAGAGGCGCCGTTACCGACGCAAAGCCCCCGGAGGCGACTGGCGCTCCGCCATAGCCCTCTAGTTTTCTATTAGAAGCAGCTTGACTATTTCAGCCTGCCTCGCCACGGAATTCACTCTCCTTCGCGTCGGAGCTGTGGGGGCCGCGCCCGAAGGAAGTTGAGCACTCGCATTCGAAGATCGTCAGGCTTCTTGGTCATCTCACGGGTGATCGGGATTATTTGCATCCCTCTCTCGGCGAAGAAGAGCATCTTGTCGCCATCCTTGTTGAACGGGTCGAGATCCGAGTGAGTCCCGTGGTCGTTGACCTCGGCTCCCTTGTTCAGATCAACCCAACAGGCGTCGATCTCGTACTCGTACCCCCGTCCTGTGTCCATCCTGAAGTGTCGCGTAAACGATGGGATCGATGGATGCGTGAGGATCTGAAACACGGTGTCCTCAAGCTGACTTTGAGCAATCGAGGCCCGTGGATCGCGGCGCGCGATTTCATTTCTCACTACATTGAGACCGTTCCTGCCCGATCTCGCTTCTTCCTCACACCTAAGGCTCTGAGAACCGAGAGTTACCTTTCCCTCTCGCCGAGCTTTATCGAGGGCCATGCTTACGCGCTTCGGATAGACGATCTGAGGCAGGTCGAGGAGGGTTCTTTCGATATCTGTGCAGGGGATGCCTTCCACGCTTGTGATGAAGTCGATGGGAAGCCTTGAGGTTCGGTGGATGATGGCCTTGCCGTCATAGCTTTTGCAATTTCGGATGGTCGTAACTTCAACGATCGGTTTCTCGAAGGGAAGAAGATCGTGGAGGATCGCTGCAGAGCGGTGGCTTGCTACTCCTCCACTCCATAAGCAGGTTGCCATCAAGTGCGCCTTGAAGTCCCAAGCTGCCCCAGCCACTAGGAATGTTCTGGGAAGAACGCGCAGCCAGGTTCCGGTTCTTGTGCGGTAGCCAACCTGATTCTTGGTGAGACCAAGCTCAAGAGCCTGCCTTAACGTGATGATTCCGTGTTGCACGCGAGCCAATTCAAAGATGAGTCCATCGGTATTTTTCATGCTTCGACTAGACAAGAAGAAGACAACTTTGGGTGTGAGGATGCTCACACGTCGCGACCTTTTTTCTGCGTGGCGAAGCGGAATGAATTCCGTGGCGAAGCAGGCTTAAATAGTCAAGCTGCTTTTACTAGAAAACCGTTAGATCGTGATTTCTAGGATGGTGCATTCGTCGCGCCAGCGGCGGGCTAGGTCTTCGGGGGCCCCCGGCACGTTCAGTCTCTTCTCCGCCAGCTTGTCCGCAACGGCATCCCAATCGGGGCCGTGGGGGAGAACACGAACGCTGGCGGGGAGGTCGGCGACACGAGAGTTGCCATGCCCCCTCCAGCGCACGATCACATCCGCTTTGCGGATGTGCTGGGCGCCGGGGATGGTCTGTTGGCGCTCGCCGGAAACGACGTACAGCTTTTCGTCCTGAGCGACGAACCAGACCGGCATCGTTTGCTCGGCCCCCTCACGATCCTTCCATCGCAACCACACGATGGTCGATTTCTTGAGCGAGTCCTTGACCTCTTTATCGAGCGCTGGCCCGCCGCCACCGGCAACAGCAGCCAGCTCGTCGCTCCAACCGCTCTCGGGATCGACCGAGCACGTCACGTCGTCCCACGTTAGGTCGCAAGGAACGAGCGAGTACCAAGACGCCAGGTCGAAGAAGTTCTCGACCGCCTCTTGCCAGTCGTTCTGTTGCGTGTAGTAGGCGAGCTGATATTCACCGTCGATGGCGCGCTCGTGGAAGCAGAAGACCCAGCTTGCCTCCGATGGACTGATGTAGCCCTCGACCCAATGCTTCGTCGGCTTGTCGATGTTGAGGTGCAGCCCAACCGAATCGCCGGGGATGTTCGCTTGGAACGGCGTCCAATAGACCTGCACGATCCGCTTGACGTTCGCTTCGCGCTTGAGGTCCATCTGAGCGGCTCCACCCGAGCCGAACTTGATCCCCCGACGACCCATCTCGCCAGCGACCGCTTCGAGGATCGGCGTGAGCTTGTCGACCTGTGATTGGGCTATCGCCATAGAGAGCTCAATTGAACGGTGAGTGTTCGTAGGCGTTGCCGAGCATGATGATCGCAACGGGTGCGAACGCCACCAAGGTCAACACGATCTGGACGTAAGCGAACGTCTTCTGCTTGAGCGCCAGCCCGGGCCAGAAGTCGAACAAGATGATGCGGACGCCGTTGAACGCGTGATAGATGACGGCACCGATCAGCAAGACTTCGGCGGGTGCGAACCACCACTGCTTGTAGAGGCTCACAGTTTCGTTGTAGAGCTCCGGCCCGAAGCCGACCGCGAACGTGTCCACGATGTGACCGAACAGGAACGCAAGGATGCCGACCCCGGTGATGCGATGAGCGGCCCACGACCACTGTCCAACGCCACCTTTATAGATGGGGCCCTTCTGCGACTTGCGCAGGCGGAACAGATCGAAGAGAAGGTAGAGAGCGAAGAGCCCCGCCCCGATAGTCAGGACGAAAACGAGCCCTTCGATGAGCTTTGCGCCGATCACGTCACGAATATATCGCCCGCTCGCCGAGGCGTGCGGCCCCCGCGGCCCTAGCTCGCCAGCAGTTGTTCGGTTATCGCTACCAAACCTGGGAAGTCGACGGCTTCCTGCTCCAGATAGGGGACACGAACCCAGCGGTGCCGCGGCACCTTGCGCGCTAGTGCATCGAGGTTGGACTCTTCGCGCTTAACGACGGCAGAGAACGCAAGCTCGTTCTTCAAGAGCTTCGCCAGCAGTCGAGCGTCGTCGTTACCCGCTTCGAGGCGAGCCAGTTGCCGAGGCTTCACGTCGATCGGATCCCCCCAGGCCGGGTGAACCCTGTTGACCACGAGTGCCCCGAAGTTCAAGTTCGACTCGTTCAGCCGTGAGGCGAAGAACGTCGCTTCGGTCACGGACTCCTCGGCCGGCGACGTGACGATCACGAATGACGTGGCGTCGCTCTGGAGCAGAGCTGCAACATCCTTGGCCCTCTGCTTGAAACCGTCGTACATCCCCTCGAGGTTCCCGAAGAACTCGGCCGTGTCCTCGAGTACATCCGACCCCACGATCCGCTTCACGAGCCGTAGGAATGCCGTCGCCGCCACGTTCGCGACCTTGAACAACCCACCCCCGGCCTTCATGTACGGGATCAGGAACCATTTCAGCACCTTGGAATCTAAGAAATCGCCCATCCGCTTCGGCGCGTCGAGGAAGTCCAGCGCGTTCCGCGTCGGCGGAGTGTCGATCACGATCACGTCGTAGTCGCCGTCGGCGTAGAGCTCGTAGAGCTTCTCCATCGCCATGTACTCCTGCGTCCCCGACAACGTTCCTGAGATGTTCCGGTAGAAGCGATTGTTGATGATGCGTTCGGCTTGCTCGGGAGTCGGCGCGTATTGAGTCACGACCTCATCGAACGTGGACTTCGTGTCGAGCATCATCGCCCACAGTTCACCTTTGGGTTCGAGGCCCGCAGCCGTGAACTTGCGCTTGCTCACTTTCGTCGGCGTGTTGCTCAGCTCTTTCAACCCGAGGGAAGAGGCCAAACGTTTCGCCGGGTCGATCGTCAGCACCGCGGCCTTCTTGCCATCGAGAGCAGCCCTCAGCGCGATCGAAGCGGCGGTAGTTGTCTTTCCAACCCCACCTGCACCGGCGCAGACGATGATCTCTTTGCGGCCGAGAAGCTCGGCGATCGGGTTCAAAGTTTCTCGACTCCTTCTTCGATCGCGTCGGCAAGCTGCTCGACCCCCGGAAGAGCTAGGCCGGAGGTGAACAGGAATGGAAGTTCGACAACGGGTTCCTTCACGCCGCGCTTCAACGCCCGGAGATGTTTCGTTTGGATCGCACGCCGAGCAACGATGAACTGCGCGTACCCAACGAGGGCATCTAGGTCTTCGCCTTCGAGCTTCAGACCAACGTCGTCCGCGGCCCCCGACAGCTCGTCCAGGCGACCATCCGCCTTTATCTCGGTCAGTCGTTCTTCGTCCCCCGCGGTGAGGTGCTCCGGATAGACCGCATTGGCGAAGATCGGCCCCGTTTGGATCTTCACCCGTTCGTGCAGAGCCTCGACGGTTTCGAGCGTCTCGGCTATAGGCATCTCCTCTGGAAGCGTCACGAGGTGCACCCGCGAACGAGCCGGGTCACGCAACATCTCCACGAGCCACTCTGCCTGGCGACGGAGCGGACCGGCACGTACCGCGTCCGACAGACCGATCGGCGCGGAGAGGAACGTCAGCATGTGCCCAGCCGCTGGAGCATCCACGATGATCGTGTCGAAACGCGGCCCCGTTCTGCCTTGCTCGAGGAACCAGATCTTCCCCAGCACCAGGATGTCTTTGAGCCCCGGCGCGGTCGCAGTGATGTAGTCGATGAAGTGGCTCGAGGTGAACACACGGGAGATCCGCTTCATGTGGTACTGGACGTCGAGATACTCGCGGAGAGCTTCGTCGGCGACGATCGTCATCCCGTAAACGCCGGAGGCGAGCTCGCGAGGCTCGTAGCCGACTTCTCCGCCCCCGAACAGCCTCGGGAGGGTTCCCTTCGGGTCGACATCGGCGATGCACACCCTCCGCCCCTGACGTGCCGCCGCCAAAGCGAGGGCCGCAGACACCGTCGTCTTGCCGACGCCGCCCTTGCCGGAGACGATCAGGATGCGGGGGGAGAAGAACTCATCGAGCTGCACGCACCCTTTCTACCCCCGAACATCACGTCTGACCTCAAAACTTGGGTCTGAGGCACCAGAAACGAGAGCAGACGTGATGTGGGGGCGCGGTGAAGGCGGGGCCGGGGCCCCGCCTTCGATATTGCCCGCTGAATTTGAAAGCTAGATGTCGAGTACCTGGAAGAAGAACTGGCACTTGACTTTGGTTGCGGGAGCATCTGACTTGTAAAAGGTCACATTCACCTTGCCCGCCGCTGGTTGGCCGTCGACTGTGTAAGTCACTGTCGAGTTGTTTTCGCAGGAGATCGGCGTGACGAAAGCGGCGTAACCATTGAATGAGAAGGTATGTCCCGTGATCGTAATCTCGTAGTGGTCGGTCAGGTACAAGGATGACCAGCTGCCCACCCCGGCAAACCCGGAGGGACCATCCTGGGACACTCGTCCAGTTGCGATCACTGGTGCGACGGTCGAGCAGGTAACGGTTCCCGCCTCAGCGATGGCCGTAACGGAGGTTCCGCCCGTGCAGGTTCCCGTAACGCGCCTCTGAACTTGAGTGAAGTCGGCGCTGAGCGTAACTGCATCCGTCAAACCGCCGCCGAGAAGGCCATCATCGACATGCACTGCGGTGATGTCACCCGCACCGGTGCTCACACACTCGACGGTCGCGTCGCCATGGATGACTCGCACAGCGGAGTCTGGAGGGCAGTCGTTGATGTCGGTGAGGCCGTTGTCTGCGCCGTCGGCGAAGACATCTGGGACACCCTTGAGCTGCGTCCAGTGAACGGGGTTAGTCGCGGTGTTGATGATCCCTTGCTTCGACAGCTTCTTCTTGACATGGGTGTCGAAACGTTCTCCGAACGAAGCACTCGCTCCGGCCCCCGCCGGCGCCAGCAAGGCACCAAGGGCAAGGATCGCTACAACCGATACAGCAAACTCGCGCCGCCGCATGAAGTACCTCCTACTCTCGTCTCACGAGAATCTGGCTCAACTCGGATCTGGCTCACTACGAGAAACTGGCTCTTACAGAGGTGCACGGCGCACACGTCTAGTCGCCGCTTATGCAAAGTACCGTTCAGTGTTTTCGTCTGCCTAGGGTCCGTTCGGTCTATTGGACCCTAGTAATCCCCGGAAGCCTGGGATAGTCCGTAAGTCCTAGTTGGCCTCGTAAACGGTGGTGAAGTAACCCTCGTAGGGGTGCGACCATTGAGGTATGGCTGCAGCCGCTCGCAAGACGCTCCGTTTGGTGGTGTGGCTCTGTCTTGCCCTTAGCGGCGTTCTCATGATGGTCCCGGCCAGCGCCCAGGAATCCCAAGAGGCCATGCCCGTCCTCGACATCGTGGAGGTCAAAGGGATCATCGATCCGGTCACGGCCGACTACATCCAGACCCGGTTGGACGCGGTCCAGGATGACAACGCTCAGGCCATCGTGATCCAGCTCGACACGCCCGGCGGCCTCGACGTTTCCATGAGAGACATCGTTCAGCAGATGCTCGCGTCCGAGGTGCCCGTGGTCGTCTGGGTCGCTCCCCGCGGAGCTCGAGCCGCTTCGGCCGGAACCTTCATCACCTACGCCGCCGACCTCGCTTACATGGCTGAAGCCACCGAGCTCGGAGCGGCAACCCCCATCGATCTATCCGGGAGCGATCTCTCCAACAAAGTTGTCAACGATGCGGCCGCATACCTGCGATCACTGGCCGAGGCCAATGGGCGTGACGTCGATTGGGCTGAAGAAGCGGTCCGCGAAGGAGCATCACTTACTTCAACCGAGGCACTTGAGCGCGGTGTCATCAACGGCATAGCCAACGGCCTGAGCGATCTGCTCATCGCGATGGACGGGCAAACGGTCACGGTCGGACAAGAGTCGACCGAGACGATCGAGCAGCCCACGACAGTGACACTCGAGACCTGGGACGAGGCAGCCGGTCTGCCGAGCGTCACCTTGCGGTTCCAGGAGATGAACGTTTGGCAACGCTTGCTTCACGCCGTCACCGGGCCGGAGATCGCATACCTACTTCTCCTCGTCGGGTTGTTCGGGATCATCTTCGAGCTTTACAACCCGGGCATCGGCCTCGCGGGGATCCTCGGTGCCGTTTGCCTGTTGCTCGGCTTCTACGGACTGAGCGTCCTGCCGACGAACTGGGTCGGAGTCCTGCTCGTCGTCGTGGCGGTTGCCGCGTTCATCATCGATCTCCAGATCGCCGGCTTCGGCATATGGACGATAGGTGGCGTTGCCGCGCTCATTTTCGGTGGGGCGATCCTTTTCTCGGGCGCCACCGCCGACGTCACGGTGTCTCCGTGGGCACTCGCTCTCGCGACGGCAGCTTCTCTGCTCTTCTTCGTATCCGTGATGACAGCGGCCCTCCGCGTGCGCCTTCGCAGGCCGATCACTGGAGAAGAAGGCATCGTCGGCACCATCGGGATCGCCAAGACGGACATCGCTCCCGAAGGGACCGTGCTTTCGAAGGGCGTTCTGTGGAAAGCTCGCACGATGGAGATGGGGATCGCCGCTGGTGAGAAGGTCGAGGTCAAAGCGACCGAAGGCATCGTCTTACTCGTCGAACCGTTCCATGGCGACGAAAGCAAGGCCGAGCACGAATCAGAGAACGTGGGAACTAGCTGAGGCATAACGCGTTCGCGTTTGCCTAGGAGGTGGACAGAGTGGGTCTCGCAGTCTTTGGGGTGATAGCCGTTCTCGTGCTGATCGTCCTCGCTGCATCTATCCGCGTGGTGCAGGAGTACGAACGTGGAGTCATCTTTCGGCTGGGTCGTGTGCTCGAAGGAGCAAAGGGGCCGGGACTCTTCTTCATGATCCCGATTATCGACCGCATGGTGAAGGTCAACCTTCAGGTCGTGACACTCGACATCCCGCCGCAGGACGTGATCACGAGAGACAACATCACTATCCGCGTGAACGCCGTCGTCTATTTCCAGGTGTTCAACCCGGTCAAGGCGATCGTCGAGATCCAGAACTATCTCTACGCAACCTCACAGATCGCGCAGACGACCCTTCGCGCGGTCCTCTGCAAGGTCAGCCTCGATGAGATCCTCACCGAGCGCGACGAGCTCAACTCGCAGGTCCAACAGATCATCGATGATCTCACCGATCCATGGGGGATCAAGGTCGCGCTGGTCGAGATCAAAGACGTCGACCTCCCGGTCGAGATGCAGCGTGCAATGGCTAAGCAAGCGGAAGCCGAACGCGAGCGACGCGCGAAGGTCATCAACGCCGAGGGTGAGTTCCAGGCCGCCGAGAAGCTGGCTCAGGCCGCGGCAGTTATCTCGCGTGAGCCGATCGCCTATCAGCTTCGCTACCTGCAGACGGTGACAGCGGTGGCGTCGGACAAGAACTCCACATTGGTGATGCCGATACCGGTCGAGCTGCTGAGGGGTTTCGAAGCCGTCATGAAGATGCTGCCCGACCCGGAGCCCGAGGCGGAAACTACTTAACTACCGCGAACATCTCCGGGTAGGCGCGGTATCCGTTCTCTTCCACGCGGAGGCACGGCGTGTCCTGCACGACGTTCCAGGCGTAGAGCGCGACATCGACGACGGCGGGCTTCACGTACTTCTCTAGCTTGATCTTGAGCAGTGCCTTGCCCTCGGCATCGGTGACTGCGAAGCCCGGAAGGAACACATCACCGATGAGAAGTCCGGCGCCGATGTTGATCCCCTCGGCCGGTCGCTTGTCGACCCCATCGGTGGGGATGCCCTGCTGGAAAGGGTCCGTGTCATCGGGACGCACCACGAGCGCCTCGATCAAGACTGTCTGGCCCACCTTGTACGTCTTGCGCTGCGGCTTGGCATCGATCTTGAACGTGCGAAGGCTGAGGGTCTCCATCGCCTTGGTACCGCTACAAGGGATGGCAGTTGCAGGCGAGACCGCGGGGCCGAACAACGTCGCCAAAAGAGCGACCGCTAGAACAACCGTCAGCATCCTCGTTCGCCTCATCAGGCAGTCCTTTACGAGTGGTTGTGCTCGTAGTCGAACAGGTCGTTAGCGTCCATCGGACCATCTACGACCGGGATGATGATCCGAACTTTGTTCGTTGCCCAATCGAGAATGATCTTTGCGCATTCTTCTGGCTTCGATGCGCTGGCCACACAATTGGGATCCAGATCGGTCGGCAGAGGAACCTTCGGGAGCATCCATTCGGAGTTGTTCGTGAAGAAGTTCACCGCGATCGAGTGTCCCTTGCGGAACAAGTAGTCGGTCGGCTTCATGGTGACCGTGCTAGAGAACGACTTGTTCGGCTCGGCTAGCACCTGCTTGCTGAGTCCGTTGCGGTACCGGCTATCGAGGAAACCTCGGGTAACTGACACGACTGCGCGCGGCGTAACAGTGGCGCTCGGTGCGGGCTGGGTGGTGCATTCCGGCGTTGTGACGTGCTGGTTGCCAACGGTCTGGTGGCACTCGTGTTTAACGTCGAGCAACACCGGCGCAAGTGTCACCCAGGTCCGGGCAACTTTGGAATAGATCTGCACCTTTGCCTCGCCGAAGATACGTGTGTCCTCCTTGAGGGCAGGGCTTTCGAAGTACCACCATTCGTGGTTACTCCGGGCGTGGTGGTTCGCGTGGGTCTCGGCGTTCGGAGCATCGATCGCCCACCCGGCCGTTGTGGGGGTCTGGCCGGGGAAGGAGCGGTACTTCGAGGGCAGGAGCAACCACGAGTTCCCACCATTCAGCGGGAACGGGCTCCACTGTGCGATCAGCTTGATGTTGCGGGTCTTGGGCTCGCTTTTGAAGTCGCCTTTGAGCGTGCCGTCGTAGTCCGCAAGGGCGGTGATGTAGCTCGGGATCTTGTCGACGCCGTTGTTCTTGCCCATGAGGTAGTGGTCGAACCACTGCTTGACGGTGTTGGCGTAAGCCTCACCTGCGGGCGATCCGTGACCATCCCAGCGGGTACCCATGTACAGCGTGGTCTTGGCCGAGCTGTACTTCTTCAAGGCCCCGTACATCCAGTAGGCACCATCGGGCTTGACGTTCCAGTCGCCCCAGTTGTGTGCGATGAGCACGGGGATGTCGATGTTCTTCGCATCCTTCAAGTAGTCGCGCTCTTCCCAGAAGGCGTCGTAGTCAGGGGTGTCGTCGTAGCCGTGCTGTGAGTGAACGAGCTCATCGCAAGGAGTGATCGTCGACGCGACCTTGTCGGCCCACGCTGGGTCCTGGACATCAACCGGCGGCGGCATCGCGAATCCGAAGTCGAAGCCGAGAGGTGTGTCGAAGCCCTCGTCGGCGGGGTTCTCGTTGTTGAGGAAGTAGCGCACGCCACCGGCGTATGCGTAGTCGTACCAGCGAGCGATCGCAGCTTGCGGGACGATGGTCGTCAGGTGCGGGGGAGCCTCGGCGGCAGTTGCCCACGCTGTCGTCCCGTTGTACGAACCACCGATCATCGCGACCTTGCCGTTGCTCCACGGCTGCTTGGCGATCCACTCAACGAGTTCGTAACCGGTACGACGCTCGCGCTCGCCACCGTAGTCGTAGCAACCTCCGGAGTTACCGGTGCCGATCACGTCGGCCCAGACATGCACGTAACCCTCGGTGACCCAATCCATGGAAACGTTAGCGCGTCCGAGCACCGAGTAGGGAGAAAGCGTGAGGACGGCAGGACCCTTGACGGGCTTGCCGTTGTTGGTCGGGTAAGTGACTTCGACGTAGAGCTTGCCGAACTTCGTGTCGACGGAGAGGGTCTCGGTAGTGGGGGTGTAGTCCTTGGCTTGCGCGCTGACCGGGGCCACGAGCATGGCGGCCACCATCGATCCTGCGAATAGAAGCGCTGTGGTTCGTCGCATCTGTTTACTTCCCCTCACTGAATATATGTCCGATAAGTCCTATATCCATTCGGAACCGGAAGGGGCTTTGGATCCTCCTCCGGTCACCCACGCCTCATAGGTTCGCCCCGGCCCCCGAGACTCCTCCGCCGCGATCGGGTGATGAGTAGGTCAGAAACCCTTGCTAATAGGGCGATTCCGGGCGGTGGGAGTGCCAGAGCCTTAGGGTCCGAGGGTGGATAGCACCCCTAAGCCGCCCCGGCGCTACCGGAGCCATGATGACGAGGAACCCCTCTTCCGGATCGCAGCCCGGCGCGCCTACAAGCGGGCTCGAACTGTCAAGACGACCAAGGAATTCGCCCGCCTGCTGCGCTTCCAGGCCTTTTCCGCTGCCGGAGACGCCCTCCTGGCTCTGGCACTCTCCACGACCTTGTTCTTCTCGGTCCCCGAAACGACGGCCCGAGGCCGGGTAGCTCTCTATCTGGGGCTGACCGTCGCTCCCTTCGCGATCGTGTCCCCCTTGCTCGCCAAGGTTTTGGACCGCCACCGCGGCAGCCTGCGGTGGGCGATGGTTCTGTCGAGCGCGGGCCGCGCGACGCTGACTTGGTTGCTGGCGACGCGGCTCGACACCTTGCTTGTCTTTCCGCTGGCGTTCGGGATCTTGTTGTTATCGAGGGCCGCGTTGATCGTGCGCGGAGCGATCCTGCCGATGGTTGTGCCGGAGGGCGACTCGCTGGTGAAGGCGAACTCGTCGTTGTCGCGCGCCAGCGCTATCGCCGGGATGGTCGCCGGCATTCCCGGCTTGATCTTGATCAAGTGGCCCGGTGTCTCGACGGAGCTAGTGATTGCGGCCATCGTCTATTACGCGGGAGTTCTGCCGGCACTCCGGTTGCCCTCGCCTCACGGACGTCGCGATTCGGCCGAGCGTTCAGACGCGCGCCGCAAAGCGAAGGACCTCGCGATGCGTCAGGCGACGTTCGCGATCGCAGGGATGCGTTTCCTCGTCGGCTTCCTCGTGTTCCATCTCGCTTTCGCTCTCCGGCGTGAGGACTTCGGAACCATCGGCCTTGGGCTGTTGGTCGGCTCGGCCGCCTTCGGCTCCCTTGCGGGAGCCGTAGCCGCCCCTCGCCTCCGCAAAGCGATGCGCGAGGAAGGCATCCTCGTCGCGTCACTCGTCGGGGCGGGCATAACAGCGGTGGTGGTTGGTCGTTGGTTCACGCCGATCAGTGCCGGGGCCCTCGTCTTCACCTTCGGCCTGGCTTCGGGCGCCGCCAAGGTTGCGTTCGATGCGATCGTGCAGCGTGAGACGCCGGAAGGGGGCCGCGGCTGGGCCTTCGCTCGTTTCGAGTCGATCCTTCAGCTCGCCTGGGTGGCCGGAGGCCTGATCCCGCTGATAGTGGCGGTCCCGGGGGCCGGGGGCATGGTGGCAGTGGGCCTCGCCGCAAACGCCATAGCCCTGGCCTACACCTACGGCCGCCACCTTTTACGTCAGAATTAGGTCGCTATACGACACTTTCTCGACAAGGATTCCTGCGAGTACGCTTCCCGCCTAAGGCAAACAAGGGGGACAGACGGTGAACATCGTCTTCAACGGATCGCCGGACCCGACGCTCGGCGTCGAGATCGAGTGTCAGATCGTCGATGAGGCGGGCGCCCTCGCGACCGATACCGCGGCGACGAAGATCCTGGGCGAGCTGGATGAGAAGTGGTTCAAGCATGAGCTCCTCGAGTGCACCGTTGAGGTGATCACCGACGTTTGCACGACCGTCGGACAGGCACGAGCCGACATCTCCGGTAAGACGGCCAAACTCATCGAAGTCTCGGAGGCCCTCGGCTACCGAGTCATGTGCACCGGCACCCATCCTTTCTCTGCGTGGGCCGACCAGACCGTGTCGCCCGACCCCCGTTACCACCGTCTGATCGAGAACTGCCAGTGGACGGCTCGCCGACTGTTGATCTTCGGTGTGCACACGCACGTCGGTGTGAAGTCCGGCGAAGAAGCGATCGCGGTGGGCAACAGCCTCGGGACGTTCATCCCGCACTTCCTGGCGTTGTCGTCGTCCTCACCGTTCTGGCAGGGCCGCGACACGGGCCTCGCCTCTACTCGCAGCAAGATCTTCGAATCACTTCCTACCGCGGGCCTTCCGTATCAGATGGAGAACTGGGGGCAGTTCCAACGGTTCATGCGCACGTTGATCGGCGCCGGAACGATCAGAAGCATCCGTGAGGTGTGGTGGGACATCCGCCCGCACCCGGGCCTCGGCACTATCGAGCTCCGCATATGTGATGGCATCCCGTCGATGTCCGAGCTCTCGTCGATCGTTGCCCTCAGCCAGTCACTCGTCGTGTGGCTCGGCGAGCGTTACCAGTCCGGCCTCGACCTTCCTGCTCATCGAGCGTGGACCATCCGCGAGAACAAGTGGCGCGCGGCCCGCTATGGCCTCGACGCAGAGATCATCCGTGATGAGGAGGGCAACCTCCTGTCATTGCGCCGTTCGATCAGCGACATAGTCGAGACACTCGAGCCCATCGCCGAGCGCCTCGGCTGCCGCGACGAACTGGTGGGCATCCACGACATCCTCGAGAACGGAACCTCGGCCTCGCGCCAACGCGAAGTATTTGCCCAGACCCACGACCTATCGGCAGTGGTCGATTCCCTAGTAACCGAACTAAAAACCACCGTCTAACCCCTGTTTTCTATTAAGAGCAGCTTGACTATTTCATGCTGCTTCGCCACAGAATTCATGCTGTTTGGCCACGGAATGCCGCGCGACTTTCTCGGCGAAGGAGCATGAATTCCTTGGCGAGCGAGATTGAAATAGTCAGTCTGCTTTTACTAAAAAACGGGTTAGGGGTGGGGGCCTAGGTGGCGGAGGTCGCCGTGGCGGGCCGTGGCTCCTGTTGAGTCGAGCCATTCCGATAGCGGCACCGCGTACTTGCGTGAGGTTCCGAGCAGATCTCGGATCTGCGCCACCGTCATCGGCCCGTTGGCTTCGATGAACGAGCGAACCTGAGCCCGGGCCGCGGCCCCCTGGGGGCCGCTTAGATAGAAGTCACCGATCTTCACGATGTCTCCCGACTCGGTCAGAGAACGAAGGAGCCGAGCATCGATGTCGAGCTCCCGGGCGAGCGGAGGTTGGTAACCGGCCCCCTCGAGCGTCGCGATCAATCGATCTCGCACCGCGGTTTCTTCCGCGGACAACGCAACGCTATGAGTTTCGAGCCGGACGATGCTGCGATCGACCACGACCCCCGGAGCGCGCTCGATGAATGCGTCGAACGTGTCGGCATCCAATCCGATCTCTGCGCGCAGAGCAGCTCGGTCCATCCCCTTGGCCAGAGGTTGGTCACGATGGAACGACCCGAGCACCTCAACCGCGGAAGAGACCAACGACGAGAACCGATCGACGGAGAACAAACGGGGGCCGAGATGAACGACCGACGAAGGGATCTCGTCGGTGTCGGCCCGGAGCCTGATGTCCGCCAGAGACACGTCACCCTCGGCCCCCACGATCGCCTCAACGGCGATCGGACCGGTGGCCGAGATGAGCGAACGCAACAACGAGATCCCCTCGGCCTCCCCCCGGCGCACCACCGGAGGCAGAGGGTCGAGCACCACGCCTCCGCCGAACGTCAGTACGCGGCCCGCATCACGCAACACGAACCGATCACCGCGCGCCAGAGGCAGGTGGTTGCGCAGGTACAGCTGCACCAATCCAGACTCACCGTCACGCAGGGCAGAGCCTTCCAAGAGCTTCACGCGCACCGGTATCTCTGCCGACCCCACATATAGAAGGTGCGAACCCTTCTCGCTCAACTCGTGCGACACGCCGATCACCGATGAGGGAAGCACGCGCAACAGAGCCGAGATGCGCGACGTCGGTCGCCAGCGATCCGCCCTCACGACCGCGTCGCCCCGCGACACCGCGAACCTCTCGAGTCCCGCGAGATTCAGAGCCGTTCGATTCCCAGGGGCGATCTGCTCCACCGACCGCTTGTGTGACTGGATCTTTCTGATTCGAGCCGAACCGCCGCCGGGTGAGACCTGCACGGATTCCCCGACTGAGAACGATCCTCCCGCCAAAGTTCCGGTGACGACGGTTCCGGCCCCCGAGATCGTGAACACACGGTCTATCCAGAGCCGTGGTCGCCCAAGATCTACAGCCGCGGGGGCCGCGGCTACGACCGAATCCAACGCAGAGACAAGCGCATCCAGCCCCACGCCCGTCGATGCAGACACCGGCACGATCGGCGCGCCCTCCAACGATGTTCCTGACAACTTCACCGCGACCTCGGCTCCCACCAACTCGACCGTGTCGGCGTCGACCAGATCCACTTTCGTCAGTGCCACGACTCCATGCGAAACACCGAGCACATCGATGATCGCGAGATGCTCGGCGGACTGAGGCATCCATCCTTCATTCGCCGCGACGACGAAGAGACATACCGAGATCCCCCCCGCTCCCGCAAGCATGTTGGCGATGAACCGCTCATGACCCGGAACATCGACGATCCCGATCTCCGAGCCCGACGGGAGCGGGAACCACGCGAATCCCAGATCGATCGTGAGGCCGCGCTCTTTCTCTTCGGCCAAACGATCCGGATCGATCCCCGTTAGGGCCTGGACGAGCGTCGACTTGCCGTGATCGACGTGGCCGGCGGTCCCGATGACGTGCATGAGTCAAACGGTACGACGAACCCTCTTGGGCTAGGCCTCGGCCCGGCACGCCTTTCGGATCTGGCCTTGCGATGCCACCAGACCCCGAACCATGGCGAGTCGGAGCTGGACCTCGAGGACCAGTCGCGATTCGGCCTCCAGTACGTCCAGGCCGGTCAGTTTCTTGATCGACTCGAGTCGATAGCGAAGTGTGTTGCGGTGAACGAAGAGCTGGTTCGCTGCTTCCTTGAAGCGATTCGAGTCTAGGAACGCCTGCAACGTGTCCAGCAATCTGGCGCCATGTTCCTCGTCGTGACGGATCAGGATCTCTATCGCGCTGCATGCGTCCGCGTCATGGTCGAAGTCGAGGGGTTCGAGCCACGCGTAAGGACCCAGTTCGTCGAATCGCGTGACCAGGTTCGGCCCGATCAGTCTCTGCCCGACGAGCGATGCCCACCGCGCTTCGCGATACGAGCGGAAGATCCCCCGAGCTCCGGCGTGCCTCCGCCCAACCCCTATCGACGCGACGCTGATCTTCGGAACCGACAAAGCCCGGTGCAAGAGGTCTTCCCCTATCCCGAGATCGCCTGTTGATTCGACCGCGATGATCCCGGTCGGACGAGTAGCAACGGTCCCGAGAGAGTCACGTTCGAAGAGCTCCGTCGCGATCACTTCTTCCAGCCTCGCTAAAACCTCTTTGGGTTGCGGCGAGATGGTGCAGACGATGTAGCAAGTGTACGCGAGCGAAAGGTCGAGACCGAAGTCCCTGCCGGCTGAGCTTGCCGGATCCAAACGGCCGTTGCGCTCGAGGATCTGCTCGAGCATCCGTTGCCGGTTCTTCTCCGGGTTGCCGCGCCGGGATCGGAGGGACTCGTCGATCTTCAGAAGCGGTTGGAGCACGTCCGCCCATTCGATCTCCTGCGGAACCAGAACCAGTGGGAACTCTCCGTCTTGGTCGTTCTCGGGATCCTCTTTGAGCGAACGCCGGTGTAGCAGCGCGCCCACGACTCCCATCCTCGCCAACCGTTCCGTCAGCTTCGATACCGACGCGAAGGAGCGGCCCCCGCTTCCACCCAGCACAACGACGAGATCGCCGGTCGTTAGATGGTCGAGGTCGCTCTTGTCCTCGACGAATACGACCCGTTTCAGGCCGTCGAAGAATCTATGGAGAGGTACCCCGGCTTGCGCCAGGTACGGACGTCCGCCTCTCAGTTGAAGGTCCCAGACCCTCGGTCCCATGTCGCTCCCGGTCAGCTCGATGGATCACAGCCGACCGCCCCGGCTCCCCAGCCCAAGCGGTCCTGGTTGGCGTGATTCGCCCGATTCGCCCTATTTCCTGCTCCGGGCACCCCAAATCACGTCTGCCCTCAAAAGTGGTGCGTGGGGCACCAGAAACGAGAGCAGACGTGATTCAGGCTGGGCTTAGGGAGCCTCGATCCGAGCCGGGTTATCCCAGACGAGCATGTTCTGGAGCAGCGTGTAGCCCGTGTAGGTCACGGCGTAGTTCTGCAGGCCGTAGGGGTGGAAGTGCTCTTCTGTCGGCTGCGGCAGCAGGGCGCCGAGGAAACGGATCCGGCCCTCGCCGAGCGGCAGCTCGCCGTAAGCCGTGAACCCACTTCCGCCCATGGTCCCGGCGCTGAAACCGCCTGCAGCCGTCCAGGCCGATCCGGCCACTCGCCAGTTGGGAGCCTGGCCACCGCCATCGGGGTAACCGATCGGGATGACGTCGTAAGTCTGACGAGCGATACCTCGCAGCCCTGCGTTGAGGGCGTGAGTACGGTCGCCGAAGTCGACGTAGCCGACGTTGCTGCGCTGCATCGTGATGCTCGTGGCCGGGATCGAGTCGACGAGGTTGGCCAAGATGGGGGCCGCGCCGTCCGTGACGATGAGGTTCCCACCGCGCTGCACGAAGCCGCGCAGTGCATCCGCCCATGCGTTCGCATCTGCTTCCTCGGGCATCGCATCTTCGGTCAGCACGACGGAGTCGTACCGATCGAGGATCGCCGGGTCGGCAACGACGTCCGGCACCCGCAACTCATCGAGTGGGTTGTCGGCGTACTTGTTGAGGTCGCTGAAGAACTTCATCCGCGTCACTTCGTAGGGGCTGAACTCGAAGTTGGGATCGACACCGGGGTCATCACCTGTGAACGACGTCGGGATCTGTGCATTGCCGGGGCCGAAACCGTTGTCGTCCGTATCGGTGACTACTTTCGGATCGAAAACATAAGCGGCCTTTCCGCCAACGGGGAACGTGTAGCTCGGTGGATCCACCGCGTCGCGCATCAGAGTGAAGTTGATGGCTCGTAGTCGAGTCGACCCACATCTGGTTGAGAAGGTGTGGGTGCGAACCGAAGTTGTAAGGGTTGTTCGCGGCCGTCATCTCCGTTGCGAAGCCAGTGCCGTCGATGACTCCGGGGGTGTTGTAGTAGTCGATCCCCGAGCCCGAAGCCGAGTAGCCGAGGATGTCGTAGAGCGTTCCCCACTCGTAAGGCCGTACCTCGCCGCCGGTGAGCGTGTTCAGCTGCTGAAGCGTGCTGAGAACCCCGTACTCGGCCATCGCACCTTCGATGCCGTCCGCGAAGTGTGCGAGGCGTTCCGACTTCTCGAAATCGAACTGACCGACGATCTGAAGGCCGGAGGCCGCAACCGGCTTCACGCCTTGGCCGTGGTTGTCCGTCCCTAGATACCAACCGCGGTAGTCGGAGTCGTCTTCGTCGTGTTGTGTGTCCGCGTGCTTGAGGAGCAGCTCGTTGAGTCCTTGACCCTCCGGCTGATCAAGCGTCCCGTTACCAGAGCGAAGGAATCCCTGAACCGGGAAGTTCCGATTGAGGTCGCGGCCCCCTTTGTTGGCGCGCGTCGTCGAGAACCCTGCATTGTTGCGACCGAAGATGTCACCTGCCACCCAACCGTCGGGGTTGCTGAAAACGAAGTGAACGATGAACTTGTCGAGCGTCTCCTTGATGAACGGTTCATTCGCCATGAAACGTGGGTCGAGCATGTCTTCGATCACTCGAGCTCCACCTTCTCGTCCGGCGGGTTCGTTGCCATGGATCGAGTTCATGATGAAGAGGTGCCGCTTCTCGGAAGCGGGGATAAGTTCGTTGGTCAATTTGATGTTGTAGATGGGCTGTCCACCGTTCGAGAAGCCGAGCTTGTCGATCTCGACGAGGTTCCGATGTAGATCCTCGAGAAGGAAGATGCCGCACTCGAAATCGTCGAGTCGCAGGAACGTGGCGCTCACCTGTGGTTCGGGGAAGACCCGGCCGTCCGGCGTGATGTCGTTCGCATCGCATTTCACCGGCGCAAGCGCAGCTTGGGACGTCATCGGAGCTGCGACCAATGCTGTTGCGATGATGACCATCGCGAGTGACCTGAACCTCATCGGATCCTCCTCGGGCGATTCACTAGAGAACGGGCTTGACTGACGTGTTGGCAGAGGCTGTGGCTGTTGGATCGGTCTCGGACGTAGCCGTGAACCTCAGGCCACTGGCCCCCGACGTGCCTTGAGGGATCGCCACGTAGACCCGCACCGTTACCGTTTCCCCGGCCGGAACCTCGATCACCGAGCTGGGGATGAATGTTTTCCAACCGGCATCAGACTTCGCCTTAAGGCGGAACAGGTCGGTCACGGTCGCGCTGTTCGTTACGTCGAACTGGTAGACGCCAACGCGTCCCGGACTTGCCGGCTGAGCCTTACCAGCTTCCACTGCAACCCCACGAGGAGCGGGGTCGGAACCAGCCAACGATCTAACCGCGACGCGGTACTCGAGTGCTCCTTCGTCGTTGCGCTTCTCGAGTACGTAGAAATGCAGCTCGTTCGCTTCGTCGACGTATTCGCTTACAACACCTTTCCCATTACCAACATGGAATAGCGCGTCGGCAAGCTGGCGGTAGTCACCGAGTGAAACCATCGCCGGAGTTCCGTCGGGACGCATGAAGTCGACGACGTTGATGTCTTTGGCATGCGAATCGATAACCCAGATGAACGGAGAGGTATCGGCATTCTTCGTCTTGGCGATCAGCACACCGTGATCCGGGGTGAAGGAGTCGTAACCGACGCGGTCGACAACCTCGACCGTGTAGTTGTCGTACCCCCCACCGTCACACCGGTGATCTTCCTCAGATGAGCAGTCGGGAGCCTGGTCGCCACCCGTGAGGTTGATCTGGATCCCTCGCATGCCATCCCATGGATAGGAAGGGCCGAGAGGTACCGCTCGAGCGATGAGGTCCGCATAGATGGGACCCGATGCAGCGAGTGCCGAGTTGCTTGTAACGAGAACCTCGTTCGGCTTGACGAAGCCCATCCTGATCTTGTTGCGCAACATGTGATGGCTGCCCATGGTGCCGCCGAGCGTTGGTGGTACCTGCCAGCGGTTGTGGGGCCCGCCCGGACCGTTGAACGTTCCGCGGCTCATCATGTCCCACGGACCAGAGTAAGAGCGACGAACCGGAACCCCGTAAGGATTGTTGTAGTTGTCGAGTACCCCGACGATATGACTGAACTCGTGAGCGTAGGTTGAGGCGCCATCGTTCTCACCTTGGGTGGACATCACGCCGGGAGTCGCGTGCGACCAGATCCCCTTGGCCGCCCAGAAAGATGTCCAGTCGACGTATCGTGTGCCAGCCCAGTTGGGTTGCGATCCATCGGGATTGCCGAAGGTGTTGGTTACCGCGTCCTTGTCCTGGAAACGCATCTCGCCGAACTCCTGCCAGGTCCCGGACTCGTCGTAACCGGCGTGCAAGAGGAATCTGAAGTCGTAGTCGTGACCACCGTTGGTCACGATGCCGGCGTTCACGTCGGCAAGTGATGCTTCGAGGATCTCAGTGTCGAAGTCCTTGCTGCAGTCATCGCCCTGCGGACAAGAATCCTGCGCTCCGCCGACATCCCCGAGCCCGTACTCGTGCTCTTTGCCTTCCATCGTGTAGGGGCCGAACGCATCTGCATCGATCCCGATCAATCCGTACGTGTCTTCGAGCCAGTACTCGTTCACTGTGTGGAAGTGGTTTAGCTTCTGGGGCTCGGTGATCAAGAAACGCTTGTACCAATCTCCGATTTCGTCTTGTGCGATTCCTCCAACCCCACGGGGGTTGCCGGCCTCGTCGGAGCCTTTAGGCGTCGTCATGACGAACTTGCGATCCTGGAAGTCGCCGAGGATCAACGCGGCCCTGAATTTCTTCGGGGGCTGCACGCCTTCGGCGTTCCAATCGACACCGGGGATGGCGCGGTAGTCACCCCAGGTCATGTCTTCGGGCAAGACCCACGTCTGCCTATCGAGCTTCTTTGGGAAACGCTTCTTACCCACCGACTTCTTCGCGGCGGCTCCACCCGAGAAGGCGAGAGTGACGGCCAGAAGAAGGGCGAGCGGGACGAGTCGGACCGATCGTTTATCCATCTTCCAAAGGTTCTCCACGTCCGGTTCGTCCCCTTTTTCCATCACGTCTCCGCTCGTTCCCGGGGACATGTCACCCAGTTCCGAGCGGAGACCTGATGTCTAGAGCAGCGAGAACAACCCGCCGGTCTCCTCGACCGGAGTGACGAAGGTGCCGAGGCCCGGCGCGTCGTACTTCATGGAGTTCTCGAGGATGTACAGCCCCGAATAGGTAAGCGCGTAATCCTTCAGGCCGTAGCGGTGGTCGAGAGTCTCGGTCGGTGTCGAGAGCCCGCCACCCATGATCCTGATCTGACCGTCCCCAAGTGAGATCTGACCGACAGAGGTCTGCGTCTGGCTGTCGCTGCCCCCGGAGTTGTTTCCGGTTGTTCCGACGGTTTGGCCCCCGACTGCCTCCCACGGAGCCTTGTCGACGATGGTCATCGGCGATGCGTTGTTACCGATGCCGTAACCGACGAGCGTCGCTTCCGACAGTTGCCGCGCGTTCCTGCGGAGGCCGGCCACCATCGGGCTGTCGAAATCGCGGATGTTGGCGTAAGGCTGGTACACCGTGATGTCTCTAACAGCGGCATCGTCGACGACATCCATGTCACCGAGTAGATGCAGAGAGCGGTCCGTGAGCACGAGGTTGCCTCCTCGCTCGACCCATGACTTCAGGTTGGCGATGTAGGCGCTGTTGTCGTACGCGGCCCCCGAGGCGTCGACCGGGTTTAGGAGGTCGGCGATCACGAGTGAGTCGAGATGATCCAACGCGCCTGGATCGGCAGCTATCGATCGCCGGACCGATGGGCGTGATCCCTCCAACGACGTACTTGCTCTCGTCGGCGAAGAAGTCAAGGTGCGAAGCAGAGTAGGACGCCTGCTCAACCGGCTTGCCGTTCTGACTGATCCCATTGGCTTGCGGACCAGCAAGTCTGCCCACTCCGTTGTCGTCCGAATCAGTCACCCGGGTGGGATCGAAGACGAACCCAACGCGGCCCCCCGGCTCGATCTTGAAGTCTGCGAAGTCCTCACGCTCGGTCATGGCATAGGCCATGGCGGTCTTGATGATCGCTCGCGACCCGTTGATCATGTTTTCTTGCATCCAGTAGTTCCAAGCACGGGTGTGCGCGCGAGTGTCCGCGTGGTTGAAAGCCATCTCGTAGTCCATGCCCGTGACGCCGAGTTCTGTGGCGAGGTAGTCGCCGATGAACCCGGTGTCTGTGTATCCGAGCGTGTCCCACACCGTTCCCCATCGAGCGGGCTTGGTTGGGATCGTGTTCTTGGGAAGGCCCTGGTCTTCGATGCCTTCTCCAGCGTCTCCGCCGGTCGCGGCTTCGAGTGCATCGACCAAGCCCCCGAAGAGGGTCTCATCAACAACCGACTTCGTTCGTTCTGCGATCGCCATCAAACGACGGTGTTTGACCGAGTCGAACTGACCTGCCGGATACATGATGTCGATGAACGCCCGGGACTGGCTCTCACCGTGGATGTCGGCGCCGTAAGCGAGCTGACCGCCCACGCCAGCGGCCGCAACCTCGTGCATGAAACGGTGGCCATAGAGCATCTCGGATTCCGTAACGGGGTTGCGCGAGGTGTTGATCGATCCGACGGTTGGCATCTGGCGATTGAGGTCTGTTCCGGACCAGTTGCCGCGTGTGTACAAACCACCATTCGGCTGACCGTTGCGGAAGTGATCGCCTCTGACCCATCCGTCGATGTTGAAGTCGATGAAGTACACGGCTTCATTAGCGAGCACCTCTGTGACGGGGTACTCATGGAACTCCGGCACCGCCCCGGTGGTTGATGTGTACCCCTCGTACCCGTCAACGATCGTTCCACCGTCTTCAGCCGCCATGGCGAGGTCCTCGATCGCGCGAAGTCCGCCTTCTTTGCCACCGATCTCGTCGCCGTGCACCGACAGTGAAAAGAGAAGGGTCTCTTTGCCTTCGTCGGGTACGTCGTGGTCGGTGAGCTTGATCGCGTAGATCTCGAACCCGTCGTTGGTGTCCTCGTCCATGTATGAGCGACGTCCATCAGGGCCCATCGAAACAGCGTCGGGACCATAGAGGTCTGTGAGCTTCACGACGGATATCCAGCGCGGGTAAAGCTCCTCGAGGGCCGCGAGCCCATCGACGTATTCGCTTATCCCCGTTACCGGGTCGGGCATGTACTGGACGTACTCGTACGAGTACTCAGCTTCAGGAAAGACGCGGCCCCCACACACTTCTAGCGGGAGCCCTCCGTTTTCCTCGCCGATACAAACAGGTGTTGCCTGGGCGGCCGGCCCGACCACCAGAAGGCCTGCAAAGATCGTGCAGGCGACGATGAGCCTCGAGATACGTCTGCGCATCAAAGTTCCTCCCTGTTTCTCCTTGGACCCTTTCGGTTCTCCAGAGAAGGAGGCCCGGCCTTTGTGCAAACGCCCAAAACCCCCCAAATCACGTCTGCTCTCAAAAACGGCGCGTGAGGCTCACATTTTGAGATTGGACGTGATGTTGGAGGGCCGCGGCGATGCTGTTTCGGAGCCGGAATCGCTTCTGAGAATTGGTGAGAGCTGAATGCGTGATCCGCATGATCCGCCACCCGAGCCCGATGAGGACCGTGTCTCCATCTCGATCACCATCGAAGAGGCGTTTGAGTCCATGGTGCTCGTATCCGTCCACTTCGAAGCCCAGCTTGATCGATGGGTACGCGAAGTCGAGATCCTTCACGAAACCGCCCTCACCGAGAACCCGGAACTCGGCATCGGGCTCCGGAAAACCCTCACGGCGAAGCCACCGAAGGAACCGGGCCGCTAGAACGCTGCCCGGCGGGGCGTGCGACGGGTCACGTTCCGAGATCAGTGCTCTGAGGAGCCGCATGCCCGTTCGACCAGGCTTTGACTCGACCTCGATGATGTGTCTGACGGCTTCAAGTAGCTCCGGATCGACCCGCAAGGCACTATCGAGTGCGTCGGCGCATTCCCACGGTTTCCCGATCGCGCACAGATCGAGGAGGGATCTTTCTTCGTTCGTAGTTCGGATCCCGTCCACCGATGCGATCTGCCACTCGGGAAGTCGTTTTGGATGATGACAGATGAACCCCTTCGGGGCAGGGGTCGAGCGTCGCGAGGAGACTTCGATGGAGGCCGACCTGATCCCCTTGAAGTCGTGGAGCCGGCATGCCGTTCGATGAGATGCGGCGCCATCTTTGCTCCATAGCTCTGCCGCTTTCACGAGACTTCGCCACGATAGGTGTGCTCCTGCGATGGCGTAGACCTTGGGGTGGAGCTTTTCGACCTGGCCCTTGTTAACTCGCGACCGGAGCTCTGCTCTGGTCACTCCGCGTTCGTAAACCTGCGCAGAGGTGAAGACTCCGAACTGAGGCCCGGCTACTTCGGCGATTACAGCGTCTGCGTTCTTCATCGCGAGAGGTAAACATCACGTTGCGGTCGCGGTTGTGAGGTTGCTCACACGTCTCATCTGAAAATCGGTGGCCGAGGCGCCAGAAACGAGAGCAGACGTGATTTTAGTAGAGGGGTTCCGTTGATCTCAGCAGTTGGGGAGCAGATCGAACACGCAAAGAGCGACCTTCATGCGACGGTCCGGGAAATGCGATCCGTCTACGGCGCCTCCACTGGAACCCCTCTTGAGGCGCATGGTTAGCCGCAGAACGAGCAGGCCCTTTTGTGCAAAGGTCCAAACTTCAGAGCGCTACTTGCGGAGAGGTTTGACCCTGATTCGCAGTCGCGGGGACAGAGCTTCGTCGCATCCGCCGATCGCGTTCGCTCTGGCGAAGTAGAAGGCGTTGCGCTTGACCCGGATCCGCTTGCGGAAACTTCCGTCGGCTCGGGTGAACACGGTGTCGAGAACCTTCACGCGGCCCCTGCGTTTGCGAACGATATCGATGGCGGCATCAACCTCACAACGCCGGACCACCGCTTCCGTCGTTCCGTGGAGACGGATCTTCCTGCCGCGCTTCACGAGTTTCTTGCTGGTGTTCAACGTGATCTCTCGGGCTCCGTTGAGGCCCCACTTCAACTCGACCGTCCTTCTCTGCTCGTTCGAGTCGGTGAAGTCATCATCATCTTTGTCGTGCCACGCGACGATAGCGATCGTCTGATCGGTTCTCGAGAGGATCTTGAAGACGGCAGTACCGGTTGAGTCGGTGAACGCTTCGGCGTGTCGACCACTCGTTCCGTCGCAGAACTCCAAGCCCTCGGCCAGTTCGATGTCGATGTTCTCTCCAGCAACGGGTTCACCGTTCCGGTAGAAGGTCACGCTGACTTCCTGACAAGTACCGGCCTCCGCTCGATCCTGGACGGCGGTCGCTTCGATGTTCTCAGGCTCGGGAGCCGCGGTCGGTGTTGATGTAGGAGTCGGTGTCGGCGTTGGTGTCGCGGTAGACGAGGGCCGCGGGGTCGGGGTTGCCGTCGAAGTTGGCGCTGGTGACGGAGTGGTTGTCGAACCCGAACTCGGCTGGTTCTGAGTCGTTTTCTTCGAGGCAGCCGCTACCGCATTCCCAACAGCGTCGGCGAGTACCGAGCCTGAGGTACGTGAGTAGGCGACTTCGGTGCCGGCCGGAACTCCCGAAACCTGTAGGAACCGCGAGTTCCCTTGACCCACAACACTCATGACCGGGTATGTGCCGCCGCCAACCTTCCAGTCGGCCGGCGTACCGGTTCCGAAGATCGTTTCCGTGAATGTGACTCGGATGAAGGATGAGTCCACCGGCTCAGCCGACAGCACCGTCGGTGCGGTCGTGTCCAGGGTGTATCGGCCGCCAGCGCCAGCACTTCTGTTCGGGTCGCTGGCGTTGTCCCACGCCACCGCGTACAGGTCGTTGCTGCCTTCAGATGGACCGGAGAAGTCGAGCGTGGCGCTGCCGCCGCTTCCAAGAACCTTTGCGCTGACCGCAGAGTCGCCGGAACTGAGACCGCTAACTCCATCGGTTTCTTCGAAGAGCTGACCGCTGTGCCCGTTGGTAAGCCCCGAGACCACAACGATCGGATTGGTCTCGTTCGCGGTCACCTGTGTCGAGTTACGGCCTGCGATCGATGCGATGGTCGGAACGTCCGGCGCGATCCGATCGACGGCGACACGCGTGGTGTCGTTGTTCAATCGACGTCCATGCACGTCTTCGTAGCGCCGATCGACGTTCTGAACGGTAAAGAGAACGTTAGGGGTGTCGTCTTCGTCGAAATCGTTAAAGAGTGTCAGGAGCCGCTCGTCACCGGCCCCCGTAACGTTCACGACGGGATTGTTCGCTCCCCCGAGGGACACCGTCCAGTCCGCTGTAGATCCCGCGGAAGAGAACCCCAAGGGCGTCCTGTAAGTGACGTCTTCCGAGAAGAGAACGCGGATGGTGTCCACATCGACGAGTTCGTAGCCGGAGATCTTCGGTGGATCGTTGTCGTAAGGAAGCGCAGGGGAGCGGCCTTCTACCGTGGAGCCGTCCGGATTCTGGACCTTGACCAAAAGTGACAGAGCCTCGGTTCGGCTCGGGATGACTCCCGCGAAAGCAGAACCCCTGATGACGCCTTCGGAGGAGATCGTTAGCAATGAAGTCACGTCGTCGTTGAAGGAGTGGCCGTTGTTATCGGTCGTGATGATGAGCCCATCCGCATCAAGCCGGAGGATCCTTGCCTGGATCTTCGTCGCACCGGGCTCGGTGGTGCCCCCGAAGGCGACCTGCTCCGTCCCGTCGGTTGACGGCTTGCCGGTTGGATCTGTGAGGGTCGGTGCCGGAAACGCACCGGCCGCGAGAGCACCAGTGGGCGCACCAAGCGCGCCCAGGAAGAGGGCGAGGGACACGGCGATGGTCAGGGTTCTACGCATGGCACTACCTTTTGACTTCGAAGGGGTCTTTCCTGCTGTGAAACGTGAGAGGCCCGTCAAATCGACGGGCCTCTCTCTATATTTCGGACTATCCGGTTACTGGTTCAGGGTGAAGGGAGCAAGCGGGTTCCCGGCCCTGTCCTCAAGCGGAGTGGACGCTCCTACCGGCTGGTAGATGAGCTTGCTGGCAGCACTCGCCCAGTCGGGGTCGTCCACTGCCAGGCTGCGGGTAGCACCGCTGCCGGCGATGGCATTCACACCGAACGATTCGAGGCCCGAGAAGACGGTCCAGTCAACGGTCCGTGTAACCCCGCGGACGAGAACCTCGGAGAAGTTGACGTCCACACCGTCAGCCGTGGCTGCGAAGGTTCCGGCCGTCGGCAGTGTGAAGTCGAGAACCAGCGGAACGATCGTGATCGGGCCCTCGTTGCCGGCTCCGTCGACGACCTGACCGAGGATCTGCAGGGTCCGATCCGTGGTTCCGAGGTCGTCCGACACGAGCGACAAGGGATTGCCGTTCTGAGCAGTGGCCTCGGCGAGCTTGCGGTCGCTGCCTTCGATCGTGCCGTTGCCGTTGAGGTCTTCGTAGATAGCCGCAGTCTGACCGGCGCTGACGCCGCTCACGACGAACGCGGGGGTGGACTGGTTCGTGTAGAAGCTGCCGCCCTGGATGGCGAGTCCGCTCACGGTGTCGAAGACGGGAGCCAGAGGAACGATGCCGTCGGCGGCATCGATCACCGCCGCAGCGAGCTCTTGAGCAACGCGGTCCGTGTGGCCGGAGCTGATCGCGGTCGGCTCGTACGTCACTTCGGGGGTGTCTTCACGGCCAAGGTTGTTCTGCAGATCGAGTGTGATGATCTGACCGGCAACAGTGACATCTGAGACGGTGTTGCCCGGAACGCTCCAGTCGGTCGCCTCGAGAGCTCCACCGTCGGTGATGGCCTCGTTGAGGGTCACTTGGATCTTGTCGAGTGCGCCCGTGCCGTCACCCGTGGCAGCGGCGATGAAGAAGGGATCGATGTTGTCCACGTCGAGTGCGGATGATGCAGCGGTGGCCTGGCGAAGCGTGGCCTTGCGAGCGGTCACTAGAAGTTCGACGCTCGTCGCGTCTGCGTCGTACGTGGAAGCGTAGGAACCGCTGAGGGCACCCGTACCGGAGTTGTACGAAACGTTGACCGGGATGTCGGGCGTGATCACGACGCCGGACGAGTCGTACTGGCGAAGGACGGCACCCGTGATGGTGCAGGTCGTGCAGGCGTTGTTGGTCGTGCTGTCCTTGACGGTGCCGCCGAAGGTGATCTGAGCGCCGTCGGTGGCCGCAGGCTCGGTGCCGACCTCAGGAGCCGGAGCCGTAAGCGTTGGCGCGATGAGCGGGAAGGCACTGTCAACGCGGATCTGGTTGTTCACGGTAGGGCTGACGCTGAAAGGTGCACCGTTCGTGTCGGTGCCGGCCAGCGTCAGGGTCGGTGTGTACTGCGCGTCGGCGATCGCTGGGATCGCGGTCGAGGCGAAGGTGACACCCTTGCTGTCATTGCCGGCGGCGAAGCTCGTTGCGTCGGCGGCCCCCGCAGAGAACTGGCTTGCAGGACCGAAGGCGAGTCTCGTCGTGGCCGTGTCGAGCGTTCCGCCGACCTCACCGGTCTTGTTGACCGTCAGGCCGAAGGAGTAGGACTCGCCGGGGATTACGTCGGTGGGAGCAAGGCTGCCACCGTAGGTAGCGGCGAAGGGGGTCTGCACGGTGATCAACGAACCGTCGGCCGGGATCCCGTTTGCAGAGGCGGAGTTCGCATCGACGTTCGGAGTCACTGTGCCGGCTGCGCCGAAAGTGGTGTTGAAGATCGCGGTGGCGGTTTCGCCTGGGCCGACGACGACCGAATCGGGTCCTGTGGCCGAGCCGGTGCCGAGTCCCGTGATGACTGGGGTGACAGTCTGGGTTCCGCTACCAGCATTCTGGATAAGAGCGCGGATCGGAACACCGGACTGGCCCGACGTGACCGAGTTGTCGGTGACGCGGGCGTCGCCGATGATGTCGACGCCGAGCACCTTGATGATGCGAGTCGTCGTCGTCAGCGCGCCGCTCGACGCAGCCTGAGCAGGGGTCGAAGAGTTGAAACCGTCACTGGAGATGCTGACCCTCCAGTTTCGGGCTGCGTCCTGAGCTTGCGGTGCAACGTTCACGAGGATAGGGAAGCTCAGGTTCTGTGCGGCGGTGATCCCAGCGCCGGTCGTTTCGAAGATGACCTTGTTAGCGGAAGGGACACTCGTCGCGGTCCAACCGCTGGGGAGCGCGCCCATCTCAGCCAAGGTCGCGGCCCCCGTGGGAAGCAGGACCTCAACGCCCTTGATCGGCTGGGGGGCCGCCATGAGCGGGACGAGTGGGTTCGTGCCCGTGTTGTTCACCCGGATGGTTACGGGTGCCGTGGGCGAACCGGCGAAAAGGTCTCGTGGCGTCGTGATCTGAGCGTTACCGCCCGGAACCGCTGCGTAAGCTACCGGCAATGCGACAACCTGGATGAGCGCTGCGGCTGCTACGAAAACGCCGAGCCTCTTGGCGAGGTTCCCCTTCATGATCTGTTCCCTTTCGTGCATGGTGGCCGAATACGGCCCTACTGTCCGTGGTTGGTCGGATTCACCGCGCTATCGGTGATTCCTGCCGGTAAGCACTAAATTTCCAACCACAGACGCACGCCGTACACGTCCGACCTCACTCGGACCATGCGGTTCGATTCGCCTCATGCGGCAGTGGCCCTTTTGTGCAGATGCACGAAGGTTCGGACGCTCAGGAAGCCGAAATCCCCAGGAGTCCTGCCGCTATCACCCAGGGGGAGCACAACCATGTTGATCCGTCGCGCGTTCGGCGCGCTGTTCGTAGCCTGTGTCTTGGTACCGGCCCTCCCGGCCTCAGCCGAAGAGACCGATCAGCAACCGGTGGTTGCCTCGGACGGGCGAGATGACGTCGTCGTCGTGGCGGTGATCGACAATGCCTTCACGCCGTATCACTTGGACTTTCTCGCCTCGGGGATGCCCCAGCACAAGGACTCGGACCCGAGCAACGACCTCCCGCTAGACCAGTCCCCCGATACTTGGCTACCCGGCTTCCCGGCCCCCTCGGCGAACTTCTCGGTGAATCGCCTCGACCTAACGCTGCCGACCAACCCAGGTGCCACCAGCGCCAGTCTTGATGCAGCGGACTCTGCGAAGTGGAACGCCGTGCAGAGCTCGACCCCGACAGCGACCAGCCTCTACTGGATCCCGGGCTCCAAAGTGATCGGTGCCGTGACCTTCTCTTCGGGCAAGATCCACGGGGCTCAGAACGCCCACGGCGTCGGGTCGACCTCGGTCTCGACAGGCAACATCTACGGGTCCTGTCCCGAGTGTCTGCTCGTCTTCATCCAGTACGGCGATGAGCAAGCGCTCGACTGGGCGATGAGCCAGCCCTGGATCGACGTGATCACGAACTCCTACGGGTTCTCCGCGGCCTACCGCGATCGCTACTACGACGGTGGCAATACACCACAACAGAAGGCCGCGATCGAGCGGGGGCAGAGCATCTTCTTCTCCGCAGGTAACGGTCAAGACGGCAACTTCGTCGTCCCGAACTCGACGTTGCACTCGAGCCAAGAGGGTCCAGACTGGATCGTCACCGTCGGAGCGACAACGCCCGCAGGCGGCGACTACTCGGGAGCCGGTAAGCCGGCCGATGTGGCTGCGCCGGGCGGCAGCTATCCCGCGGCGTACGGAGGCACCCTGGTGAGCGACGGACGCACGTTCTCAGGAACCTCGAACGCCACTCCGGTCGTTGCCGGGATGTATGGGAAGTCCCTGTACGAGGCGCGCCGCGCGCTAGCCGGTCCCTCTCGAACTCAAGCGGGTGGAGTGATCGCAACGGGAACGCCTGTCGTTTGCGGCGCGCTCCGGCCGGATTGTGAATTGGGAGATGGACAACTCACGATCGCAGAGTTGCGAACGAGGTTGTTCCACGGAGCCATTCACACACCTCAGGGTCCGAGCCCCGCCGGCGTCGTGAGTCTTCCCGAGCCGACCGCCGACGAGAAGTTCTTCCACGAAGGGCACGGCACTTACAAAGGAAAGCTCGGAGACTTCGCAGCTGAGCTCGCACGCATCTTCGATCCCATGGTGGGGGCCGCGGCCCCCTTAACGCGTCCCGCCGGGGAGAGCGACTGGATGATCGTCGACTCTTGGTGCCGGCAACAGATCTGGGGAGCGTGGGGCGGCGGCTACTACACGGGCCAAGCGCTTCCGGCGGACAACGGCGCTTACCCGATCCGCAATGCATACGTAGACGTCTGCCCGCATCTGGTCAGCACGAAGCCCTAAAAACTGATGTGGGGGGAATGAGAAAGAGCGGCCCGGGGCGATGGGCCGCTCTTTCTAGTTCGCGAACGCCAGCCTGGACGGAGGCCGGCGACCCGCCTTTGGTGTGTGTCTTTTAGTCAGCCTCCGGAGCGGCGCGACGGGCCCAACCAACGCTCATACCTCTCTCCTCTTTTCGATAGAGCGAGCATCGGCAGAAGGCACCCAGACCTTTAGTCCTTTAGAACTAGTCCCCGACGAGCAAGGCGACCGCCGGCTATTCGGATCTGCTGGATGGCGCGGTCGCGGCCGCCAGTAGCGAGGTGAGGAGGTCGTCGAGGGCCTTTGGCACGGTTCGGAGGTCTAGCAGCAGGCGGTCGTCCTCGATCCGTGCGATCACCGGCGTGGATCCGTAGCGCAAGCGGCGTTCGAGTTCGTCCGCCGATCTCTCCGACGATTCGATAGCGATGGCCCACGAAGGAAGCGACTCGCCCGGGAGCGAGCCTCCGCCCGTGACGCTCTCGACGGGTACAGCCTGAGCCTTCACTCCGTCGCTAGAGATCTGACTCGAGATGGTTCGCGCGCGCGCTTCGAGCGTCTCAAGGGAAGCCTCGGCCATCGCCCACAGAGGGATCTCAGCGCGCCGACCTTCGAGGTAGAGACGTAGCGTCGCTTCGAGTGCGGCGAGGTCGAGCTTGCCCATCCGCAGAGCGCGCAGCAGGGGATGTTTAGAGAGCTTCGTGATGAGCTCGGCCCGGCCCGCGATCACTCCGGCTTGCGGCCCTCCGAGCAACTTGTCGCCGGAGAACGTGACGAGATCGGCGCCCTCGCGCAACGACTCGGCGATCGTCGGTTCGGAGTCGAACGCGTTGCCGGCTTCGGATGAGATGAGCCCCGATCCAAGATCGTGGAGGAAGTAGACGCGACGACCTTGCGCGAGCCGCGCCAGATCGTGTGACGAAACCGACGATGTGAACCCAACCACCTTGTAGTTGGATGGATGCACCTTGAGGATCGCCGCGGTATCGGGTGTGATCGCTCGCTCGTAGTCGGCGAGGTGCGTGCGGTTCGTTGTGCCGATCTCGACCAGTCGAACGCCTGCGTGTTCCATCACATCGGGGATGCGGAACTCGCCGCCGATCTCGATCAGCTCGCCGCGACTGATGATGACCTCTTTGTTGCGCGCCAAACCCGCGAGCATCAGCAGTACCGCTGCGGCGTTGTTGTTGACCACCAGTGCGGCCTCGCTACCGGTTAGATCGTTGATCAAGGACTGGGCGTGCACGTAACGAGAGCCGCGCTCACCTTCTTCGATCGAGTACTCGAGGTTCGAGTAACCACCGGCGATCTCGGCCACTGCCTCCAGTTGCGCCGCGCCCAGTGGTGACCGCCCAAGGTTCGTGTGCACCAAGACACCAGTTGCGTTGATCACGGATCGTAGATAGGAACGTTCGGTCTGTCCGATCAACTCGGTGGCGCGCTCGACGATCGAGTCGAGACTAGGGGCATCACCGCCGGCCCGGATCACATCGCGCGCATCATCGATGGCGCGCCGCGTGGCAGCAACCCCAACGTGGTGCGGCGAATCGAGTTGCTTGAGCAATTCATCCACTGCAGGAAGCGAACTGAACGACGATTCAGTCAAAGAGACCCCTCAGAGTGATCGCGGTGTCTGGTGCCATCGCGGCGAGCCGAGCGTCGTCTGTGATTAAGGGCGCACCGACCGCTCGGGCGGCAGCGACGTGGGCCGCATCGTATCCAGATAGCCCCGTGCTAGTCGCGATCCTTGCGGTTGCCATTATCAAAGATGTATCGAGCCTCACAAGGTTGATATCGAGCGAGAGAAAATCACGGAGGGAAGCACTTATAGCGCCTTCAGTGAAGCCCCACTTCCTGGCCATCACGTTGACCATCTCGTAGAGACACAGATCGGAGATGTGAGCGGTCGTCTCGTTTGATGCGATCGATTGCATAAGGCGGACGGCTGCCGCTTGATGCTTATCGAAATGGTCTGAAACCATGCGCAGTGTCACCGACGTATCGATGACGGCAGACTCCGGCATGCCTACCAATGGCTGTCCCTATCCTCTCGAACAAGTTGTTCCGGTGGAGCGGGAGGAACGAAGCCTCGGTTGCGCTCCTGCATGCGTTTGAAGATCGCGGCCCTGTCGGGTGTCGGTTTCCCACTGGCCATGTACAGGCGGATCGCGTCGCGGATCAACTCGCTCCTGGTTTTGGACGCGTCCTTAGCCGCCTCGTCGAGGACGGCCAACAGGTCTTCGGGCATCGAGATCATCACTTTGGCCATGACCCAAAGGTATACCGAAAGCTATAACAAGGCAATACCAGAGTTAGAGGTCAGCCGGCGATAGGACGGTGACCTCTTCGATCTCGTCGGGTCTGAAGTCCTTGAGATTGTTGGTAACGAAGGCGTCGGCTCCCACCATTGCGGCGGTCGCGAGGTGAACCGCATCTGCAGCTCGGAGTTTGTGCGTCGCACCTAACCGGGTTGCCAGCCGGGCTAGGGGTTCAGACACTGACACCAGCTCGAGTCGCGCCAGGATCGACTTGAGGGTCTCGACTTCTCGCTCGAGATTCCGTGCCATCGGTTTGGACAGCAACTCCGGCAGGAGGAGCATTGATCCGTGGGCCTCGTTTTCCGGATCGTCCAGCGAGCGACGGACGAAGCGCCCCAGCTCATTGTTCGGGGCGGCCGCGAAGATGAGCACATCTGAATCGAAGGAAAGGATCAACGGTGCTTCCTATCGGCCCGGAGCTCTCGAACGAGTTCTTCGGCCAGATGCGGAGATATCGATGGCTTGATCTTTCTCTTTTCGGTTCTTGCCTTCTCGAGGTCCTCGCCTAAGCGGTCGGCCGCATCGAAAGCAGCCGAAGCGCGCCGTGCCCGGAGCTGGGATGGATGGATGATCACCGCGACGGGCCGCCCGTGCTGTGTGAGCGTGATCTCCTCACCGCGTTCGACCCGCTCGAGAAGTGTCCTGATCTGGGCCCGCGCCTCAGACACGCTTATCCTTGTCATACAGAAATCGTACAAGAACGTACAGATAAGTACAAGAACGATACCTCCGAGCCAACCGGATGACGGTACCGCCGCTTGCGACTCGAACATGGAGCCCCCTTCGATTCAACGAACGGACTTGTCATGGTGGGGACTTGGGCGGACGATGTGCTGGCCGGTGGTCGCGGTGCAGAAGGAAGCAGTTCGCAGGAGGGGAACCAGATTGATCAAGCGGATCTTTGTCGTGAGCGCGCTTACCGGCGCCTATCTGTTCGTAGCTGCACCAGCTCAAGCAGCCGTCATCGTCGTCAACACGACGCTCGATGCTCTAGACGATGGTGATGGCGATTGCTCGCTGCGCGAGGCCATCTTCAACGCGAACGACGACGCCGCGACTTTCCTGAACTGCACGGCCGGTTCGGGCGACGATGTCATCACGCTGCCCGCTGGGACGTTCAACCTGACACTCGGCGCGGATGACGACGTCAACCTCGTCGGTGATCTGGACATCGATGGAAACGTGACGATCCAGGGCGCGGGAGATGACACGACGATCGATCCATCGGCGATGCCCGACCGGGCCTTCGACATCCTCTCGGGAACCGTCACGCTCGAAGACCTTGTGCTTGCCGGTGGCAACGGAGGGATCGACGACGAAGGTGGGGCGATCCGTGCCGCAACTCCGCTGACTCTTCGAAACGTCCTTGCGGCCGACAACGCAGCGTTTAACGGCGGCGCGATCTTGATGGAAGGGTCACCCCTGATCGTTGAGGATTCCTCCTTCGAGTTCAACGGAGCGTTTAGCGGCGGCGTGATCCGTATGGACGGGGGTTCGCTCTCTGTCGCGGATTCGAGCTTCTTCGATAACGGAGCGTTCGCTGGAGGAGCGATCGACAGCTTCGATGCCGATCTCACCGTTGTCGATTCGATCTTTGTGGGCAACGGAGGCGGAGTCGCCGCGGGAGCGATCCTTGCGTGCGCGTGCCTCACTTCCCCAGACGTCTCGATCACGGGATCGATCTTCAGCCTGAACGCTGCCGGGACGGGCGGAGCGATCGTGTTCGAGGAACTATCTGGAGCGAGCGTTACCGATTCGACCTTCGATCAGAATGAAGCCGATGATGGGGGCGGCATCGCCCTTACCGGGACGAGCCTTGAGATCTCGGGTTCCACTTTCAGCTACAACGAGGCGGCTAATGGCGGCGCCTTGCTAACCTCGGATTTCCTCGGGTCGAACGTCATCGATATCGAGAATTCGACCTTCTCGGGGAACTCGGCCGGCGACGGTGGGGCTCTTTACGCAGAAGACACGACCGGGACCGTCCGTCATGTGACCGTTACGCGTTCCAACTCTCTCTCGGGGGCCATCTACGAAGACAGCCCGGGATCGCTCGAGTTCTACAACTCATTGATCGTGGATCAGAGCAGTGGACCGGATTGCGAGTCATCGCTAGGAGACTTCGGCGGCAACTTCGGCTCCGATGGCTCCTGTGGTGTGACCGGTACCGCCGGCCCCCTCGTGGATCTCGCAGATAACGGCGGACCAACACTGACTCACGCGCTTGAATCTGGTCATCCCGCGATCGATGGAGGTATCCCTGCGGGTTGTGGGGGCCTAACGATCGACCAGCGCGGGGAGCCGCGCCCGGGGGGCTCCGAGTGCGACGCCGGTGCGTACGAGTTCCCGCCGCCTCCGGTGGAGTTCAGTGTCCTTCGCGTCGTTGTTTCGGGAGCGGGCAGCGTGACCGGTGATTCGGATCTCGACATCGACTGTCCAACTCGTTGCACCGATCGCGTTCGCGAGAACACGTCGGGAACTTTGACTGCAACACCAAACGCGGGGTCTACCTTCGTCTCGTGGGACGGTTGCACCAGCGTTTCCGGAACCACGTGTGATGTGAGGGTGTCCAGCGACAAGACGGTGACTGCCACCTTCTCGGGTGGGCCCTCTCCATCTCCGTCGCCGACGGTAAACCCGTCGCCAACTCCCGATCCAGATCTGGTCCAGGGCGGCCGTTGCAAGGGCTACGAGGTCGGGTCCGAGACGACGTCACCCCAGGGGTTCCTCGTGATCGTCGGAACGCCGCAGGACGACGTCCTAACGGGACATGAAGGCCAGGACCTCATCTGTGGTCTCGCCGGCAACGACACGATCAAGGGGCTGAAGACCGGCGACGGTCTCTACGGCGGTTCCGGCAACGACACGTTGTTCGGGGGCCGCGGCCCCGACTTCCTCCATGGTGGGAAAGGTACCGACGAGTGCAGCCTCGGCCGCGATGGGGCCAACAAGAAGGGGTGCGAGAACTAGCGGAGTTGGCTAGCCGGCCTTGAACAGTTTTTCGATCTGCGTCACGAGAACGCGCGCTGGTGCGTTCTTCGAATAGAAACCGTCGATCGGCTTGCCGCGAACGGAATCGGCGATGTATTCGAGTGGCTGTCCCGACATGAAGAGCACCTTTAGGTCGGGGCACCTCTCGCGGAGATCGATCAACCCGTCGCCCGTGTTGGTCGCGTTGACCTCGGTGATGAGGACGTCGAGTCGGTGCCGGTCGCAGAGATCGATCGCGGTCTCGAGTTCGCCGACTGTCTCGACGTCGACCTGTTCGAACTCGGCGAGGGCCGTCGAGAGTCGGCTTCTTTCCTCCGGGTCGTGGTCGACGATGACAGTTCTGATCCGTCGCATAGACCCTCACCGCCCTTCTTGCTCATGCCGCCTCGCCAATCGTGCTCCTGAGAAGCGGTCAAAACAAGCAAAAACGGGAGAATCAGCGAAAACGCAATATGCGGTTGCGTCTCAGTCCTATCTCTAAGTGTTAGGAGGAAGCCTTCCTTTCGGGCGGCCCCCTCGGCTCGCTCGTCCAGAGTCACGATCTCCAAGGTTCCTAGGGGAAGGTCAGGGTGCCTGCCATCTGATCGACGACGACCTTGGCGTTCTCGTAGTCGTTGGTGTTCTCGATGCTGGTCTGTATGAAGAACCCCTGGCCGTCGACGTTGATGACATAGACGTACCCCAGGCTGCCCGGATCCTCGGTCGCGAAAGCCTCGATCGCCACCGCAGGACGTCCTGCAATGGTGGTGTCGGCACGGGACACGATCGTGACGTCCGGTGACTCCAGCTCGCTCAAGATCTCGTCGTAGGAAACGTCGGCAGGCCCGGCTAGAACGGGGGCCTCGAAGTCACCGGCCTCGATCGGCCGAGGCGCGAAAGCGCTACAGGCTTCTTCCGCCGGATCGGTGACCGTGAACCATCCCTCGGGGTAGGAGATCGAGAAACCCTCGACCGTGTTGGTACACGCGAGCGTTGCGCCGCCGTAGGGGGCCGATGGGAAGGGGTCCGGCGTGAGCTCGGCCGGCGGAGAAGGAACCTCTGGCTCTTCTTCCTGACGCTCGGCTACAGCGGGAGTGCTAGAACCCTTCGTCGCGAAACCAACGCCCAACGCGATCGCCGCGACCGCGACCAACATCAGAAGGAACGGAGCGTTCCCACCCATCGCGTTCGTCCACCCACTACCTCCACCTGCGGCCGGCGGCGGCCCCGCTGCGGGCGGAGGCTTGACCGCGGCAGGAAGTTCCGAGGTGAACTGCTCGGCTACGGGTTGTTCGAGAGTGGGTGGTGTCGCGGCCGGCTGCTCGGTCGTCGGCTGTTCAGCGGCAGCGACTTCCTCCGCATCGCCGAGCGTCTGGTCGGCACCGCAAGAGGGACAGAACTTCTGTCCCTCCGCTATCGGCTGACCACATGCATGACAGAACAAGGGCCGCTCCCTGAACTATTCGGTCGTTACGCAGATCGCAAATACTTGAAGCCCACCAGGCAACAGGATTATCCGCGGTTTCTATGGCTACAACGGCCCAACCGTTAGCATTTGGATAACTCTCCTGTATGGCCACTCCGGTGAAATCTCCATCATTGATCCCGAAGTTGATCTCTGCCCCTCCTCCCACCGCTTTCTTGCCGGCGGGGCAGAGTACCGACCCTCCTCCGGAAGTGGCGCCCGCTGTTATCTCGAACTGTTGCGACACGATGACGTGTCCGGAGCCGTCGTCGACCGCGCACGTAACCGCTCCCGCTTGACTCACGGAACTAATCATCTGTCCCGCCGCGCAAGAACTCTGGAGCCGTGTTTGCACTGCAGTGGGATCGACCGCCAAAGCGACGGCCCCGCTAGTGCCTCCGCCGGTCAAACCTGTCCCGGCCGTAACTCCGGTGATGTCTCCGTCTCCACCCTCAACCACCGGTTCGTCGCACACGATCGCTCCACCGGGATCGATCGCGGTGATGAAGGACCCCTGGGAGCACTCACCTTCGGCGGTGTCATCCACGCCGTCGGCGATCCCGCCGGGAACGTTCTTCAACCTGGTCCACTCAAGTGGGTTGTTGGGTGCGTTGATCGTCCCAGGGTTCGAGATCTTCTTCTTGATGTGTTCCCAGGTGTGCTTGAAATCGCCATGCGCCTGGGCTGGGGCGAGAGCGACCACGAGGACGAGTCCTATAGCCAGCAGGGCGCCGACAAGGCGATTGTGCGAAGTGCGCGAGCACACGGTTCCTCCTCTTGCCCCCGCAACCCCACGCTACGCCCGAGAGCAGGTGGGGGACAAGGTGGTTCAGGAACCACCAGTCTTCACCAAACCCGAAATACATCACAACCTGGCAGGAATCGGACAGAACCCACCGAATCGGTCTCCGTACACGGATTCGCCAGGTTCACAGGCTCACCCTCCAACGGCTGATCGTTCGACAAAGGAGTCAACATGCGCCTCCGCTCGCTCACCCTGGTACTCGCCGCCCTCCTCATGCTGCCCCCGGGGGCCGCGATCGCCTCGTCCGATGACGATCAGGCGCTTCCTTCGTCGCAAGCATGCGTCTCGGGCACCGCTGCCCAGGCCGGCGCCGAACTTTTCGGTAGTGGCACGGAGTTCACCGGAACCAGCAAGGTTGCCGGTCTAACGACCGCTCTCGTCATGGAGCCGTACATCGCTCCGGGGACGCGTCATCGTCTGATCGCCATCCCCGGCGGATGGTGCGATGCCGAGACGGGCTTCAACCAGGCATGGAAGGCGAACGGCCGGTCCTTCAGCGATTCCACTCTCGTAGCTGGAACCTACGCGCGGCTCGCGGCTGCGCCGTACTTCGATCGCACCACGGTGACCTCGCGTTCCAGCGTTGGAGGGATCCACAAGATCAACACGCATGCACTCACGAACGGTGTCGAGGCAACCTGGACGATCGTCACCGACCTGTTTGGTGTGCGCACCGCGAAGTGGTCCCAGACCGCTTTCGCCGTCAAGCCGTTCGTCGCTCAGTTCGAGGGCCTCACCGCCCTCGATGGTGCGACCGAGAGCTACACACGGATCGCCGACGGTTTGCTCCAGCCACTCCGTGGTCTGCCCAAGAACGAAACCGACGCGCCCGCAGCGGAAGTGAGCTACACGCACCCCGAGGACAACTTCAAGATCGTCATCGGGATCGGCGACTCTCGTCAGGGCGTCGATGCAGACACGGACACCGGCGTCTCTCGCATCGACATCCTGCGCGATTTCCGCAGATCGGTTCAGGAGAACTACGAAGACTTCTACGACCTCGGCTTCCGCGCCTCTTGGGCGAAGGCTGTGACGCGTTTCCTAGTCCTTCAGGCCAACGGGCTTAGCGTCGGCCCCGACAGGACCGGTTATGTCTCCATCAACGACTCGACGAGCGCCTACTGCCAGGCTTGTGTGTTCATCGCCGATGACTTCCAGATCCACATGGTCAGCGAGTTCCGCATCTTCCTCGAGGCACTCGGGTACGCCTACCCGGGCGCGTCGGACTACGAGGTCCTCACCGACATCCTCGGACACGAGATGTTCCACAACTGGCAGAACAACTATGTGAAGCCGACCTCCTCAGGACGCAGCGTCCCCGGTTCCTACTCCGAGGGCACCGCTCGTTTCCAAGAGACGATCCACAGCTACTCGGGTGCTTCGCACCAGTCGGAATCGCTCGTTTACGCGGCCGACGCGAACGGATGCAACGGCGTCGCGCCGAACGAGGCTTCGTTGGCCGGTGGTGCCTTCCAGACCCCCGCTTACTCCGCGTGCAACTTCTGGCTCCCGTGGTACGGATCTTTCGGCCCCGAGGCGCTCAGCAAGCTTGTAACCGAAGGGGCAGCTGCGGGTGCTCAGGTCCCGGGCGCCAACAACGCTGGCAAGGTCATCAAGGCGATCGAGGTTGCGACGGACCAGCCTTACGCCAACTCCGCCGCCATCTGGGCCGCGGGACTGCTCACCGGTAAGGGCATGAGCTGGGACCCTGCAACCGATGACGGTGAGACACGCGATTGGGGCCAGTACCTACGTCGCTGGACCCCGGGCACCTTGATGGCCGGTGAGTCCGCGACGACGACGCTTGCTAACGGCGGGATCATGGGACGACGGATATTCGAATCTGTGCGGGCCACGGTTACGAGCGGAGTGGTACTCGCTGTCGTTCGTGATTCCGACGCCGGCCCGGCCATCAGCTACCCGGCCCCCGGAGAGACGATCGCAGCCCCCGCATCGGACGAGAAGGTATTCGTGGTCGCTATCAACCCGGCAACCGCTCCGATCGTCACAACCATCGGAACCGAGGCCGCCGAGGCACCCGCCGCTCAAGCCGAGCCCGTGCCAACGACGCTTTACCTCGACGGGAACGCTCCCGCTGGTGAGGCCGAGAACGCCTACCTGAAGTTGGTCCCGGCGGCCCCCTCGACAGAGAAGTCGATGCAGCTGATCAACTACGTCGGCGGACCCAACACGAACTGTGCCGGCAACAGCCTCTTCCCGGTCTTCCTCGGTTCACTCTCCGGACGTATCACGGGCGACATCAAGGTCACTTTCGATGCAGTCTCGACCGCCGGGGCGGTAGACGTCCGGGTATGGCCCGATGTTTCGGCCCAAGCATGTGCACCCTCGTATATCGCGCCATCGCGATCGAAGATCGTCGCGTTGCCCACCGGCGAAGGAACTGTCGAGGCAGTTCTCAGTGGCGCAGCTTTCAGCGCCGGTCAGCAGCTGATGATTCAGATAACCCCGGTGACGAGCACACCGTTCTGGGGCCGGATGTTCTACGGCACCTCGGTGGCCAAGGTCGAGTTCGACTGCGTCCCGAGCATCCTCGACACCGACTGTCTCCCGGGGACCACCGAGGAGATTCCACTCTCGAAGTCCTCTGGGGGCCTCTACGTTCGCTGATGGACCGATGAAGTAGAGGCGTAACGAATGAAGGGGGTCGCTACTTTGGTAGCGGCCCCCTTCGAGCTAGTGGCGGTGTCTGCGAACGAACGTTTAGGCGAATGCCGCGGTCAGCCCCGCCGTCGCGGCAGTCAGAAGCGTCATCGAGGTGAGCATCCACGCCACCACCTTGTTCATCTGGTGGTTCATTGCTTCATACAGGCCGCCTCGCAGATCAGCCAGGTCTGCTCGTAACTCGGCGCGGAGCGCGTCGAGATCTCGCTTGGTAGCTACGTCGGCCCAGCCGACAGGAGGCAGATGTTCCATCAGGATGGTCGCTTCCTCCTCGCCCATCAGTTCCTTGAGCCGGCTGTACATCGAATGCCGACTTCGCTCATCGATAATCATTGTGGACCTCCTTGTCGTGCTCGGCAACGCTAGCCACCCTAAGAACGACCTACGACACGAAGCAGGGCTGGGTTAGGGGGACCTGCTGTTAGAGGCCCTGGTGGCGTGACATGACTCGCAGAGATCGGACCGTGATCCGTGCGTCGAGAGCTAACAGTTTCAATGGGGGCAGGGTCTTGTAGGCCTCGAAGTAGTCCTCGTCGAGCTTGAAGCCGTCGGGGGAGTTCTCGTCGCCTTTGGCGGCCTGCACCGGCCCCACTAAGCCCGCAGGCATGTCGCGTTTGCGTGTGATCCCTTTTGCGATCTCGAGTTCATACATCTTTGCTGGCCACGGGCGTGTGCCGACGAAGGCCATGTCGCCCCTGACGATGTTGATCAATTGGGGGAGTTCATCGAGATACCACTTCTTCAGCCACGCTCCTACCTTCGTAAGGTCGCCCGAGATCTCGAGATGCTTGATGTGGCTCGGCCCGGGTCCAAGTTCGCTCAAAGCCTTGCGGGTCAGCGTGCGGAACTTGATCAGACCGAAGGGTTTCCCGCGCGAGATGCGTTCCTCAACGAAGAAGATGGGGCCGCGTGCGCTCGGCCGCAGTAACGCCTCCAACTTGATCGCTATCGCTACGAAGGCGAAGAGGGGAGAGGCAATGATGATGAACGCAAACCCGATAACGCGCTCGACGTCTTCGGTACGTCGCCTCATTAGAGGCAGCTCCTAGATCCCGAGATCGAGGATGCGTCGGCGCATCGCTTCTTGGATCGCCGACACTCGGTTGTTCACCTGCAGCTTCGTGTAGATGTTCGCGACGTGCGTCGTCACGGTTCGCTCCGAGATCGAGAGACGCGTTGCGATCGTCTTGTTCGGAAGTCCCTCAGACATCAGTTGCAGGATCTCTCGCTCACGTGGTGTGAGTGGTTGGTAGGCCTCTTGCACGTCGGACTGTTGGTAGTTCTGGAACTCGTTGAGGACCTTGGCCGCCACCTCGGGATCGATCTTGGCTTGGCCAGCGGCGACGGCTCTGATCGTGGAGATGACCTCGTCGAGCTCGGCGGTCTTCAGCAGGTAGCCGGAAGCTCCCGCCTTCAGGGCATCGAAGATGAACTGCTGTTCGTCATGTCCTGAGAGCACCACTACACCGATGTTGGGGAAGCGGTCTTTGATCTCGCCGGTTGCGTCGATGCCGTCCCGATTGGGCATGACCACATCTATGAGTACGACGTCGGGGAAGGTCTCCTCGACCAGTGCGAGCGCCTTGGCGCCATCATTGGCTTCGCCCACGACCTCGATCCCGGCATCGGTTTCGATCATGGTCCGGATGCCTCTCCGGATCAGATCGTGGTCATCGATGAGAACTACGCGTACAGGTTCGGCAGAATCCATAGATGGAGGATAGCCAGTGATTGACTCTTTTGAACACAAATGACTGAAGACAAGGCCCAGGGGGCCGCGCGCGAGGACCCGTTGAACCGGCCCGAAGTCCGCTGGGGGCTGGGTTGTCTGCTTGGCTCGACGGCTCTAGCGGGGCTCGTGATCATCGCTCTGATCCTCGCCTTCGCTCTTTCGCCTCCCATCTGGCTACAGATAGTGATGGGGATCGGCCTGGTCGCCGGAGGGGCAGCCATGGCGTGGTTGGTGGCGACAGCACTGGCGCGTTCGAAGGAGGCCGAGAGGGAACTCGAAAAGCCACGGGCAGTGGAAACGCCGGATTCTGAGAAGCTGGGGCCATGAGAACGACGAGATTTCTGGCCGCTCTAGCGATGTTGATGCTCGTCTTCGTCGGTTGTAGCTCCGATGAGGATCCACCCGACCTACCGGACGGGACGGACTCAACCGCTGCAACGGGCGACCCTGCGGGGAGAAGATATCCAGTCAAGTACAGCATCTGGAACGACACCAAAGAGGTGCCCCTTCAAGGAGAGACCCAGGTGATCGTGGATGGCGAGGAGCCCTGGACGCCGACCTTCCACAAGGTGAAAGGGTCGACTTTCGCCGACAGCGAACGGATCGGAAAGGTTCTTTACGGGAGCACGCTTCAGCTAGTCGTACTGCCGGATGGACCCGACGGCGAGTCGGTCGAGGCCGAGATCTTCTTTCCCGAAACTGCAGCCGCTCCTAAAGAGGGCAAGGCCCTCGATGTCGTTATCTACATCAAGGACGACTTCGTTCGAGTCAATTCTTTCTGGGTTGATTTCGACGACCGGTATCCGCGCTTCTAGGTCATCCGCCCGCACTGGCTAACAGACGTAGGCTTCTGAGATGCTCCAGGACTTTTTAGGACGGATCGAATCTCGCGAAGCGCACATCGGAATCGTGGGCATCGGCTACGTAGGTCTTCCCATCGCCATCTCATTCGCAGAGGCTGGCTTCAAAGTTACGGGGATCGATCTCCGCGAGGAGAAAGTCGACGCGATCAACTCCGGTCTGTCCCACCTTCGCGACATCTCGGCAGACCGGATCGCGGCCGTGCAGAAGAAGGGTCTTCTTAACGCCTCAACCTCTTTCGGCCCGCTGGCGGAAGCGGACGCCGTCATCATCTGTGTGCCCACACCTTTGGCTGGGGGGCAGCCTGATCTCTCCCGTGTCGTATTTGCTGGCGAAGAGGTGGGGAAGATCATCAAACCGGGGTCGCTTTTCGTACTTGAGTCGACCACTTACCCAGGCACCACGGAGGAGCTCCTTCAACCGTTGCTCGAAGCAGGTGGCCTCAAAGCGGGAGTCGATTTCATGCTTGCCTACTCTCCGGAACGCATCGACCCGGGTAACCCGGATTACTCCTTCGAAGACATCCCGAAGGTGGTCGGTGGCATCGACCCGATGTCAACAGAGGCGGCTGCCGCTCTCTACCGGCAGGTGGTACCCAAGGTCATCGACGTTTCCGGAACACGCGAGGCCGAACTCGCGAAGCTGATCGAGAACACCTACCGGCACGTCAACATCGCTCTTGTTAACGAGCTGGCGATCTACTCCCATGAACTTGGAATCGACATCTGGGAGGCGATTGAGGCCGCCGCGACCAAACCGTTCGGCTTCCAACCCTTTTGGCCGAGCCCGGGGTGGGGCGGACATTGCATCCCGTTGGACCCCTCGTATCTCTCATGGAAGGTTCGCCAGTCGCGATCGCATGAGGTTCGCTTCGTAGAGCTTGCTCAGTCGATCAATTCCGAGATGCCTCGTCATGTCGTCGAACGACTGTCGCTCCTGCTGAACGACGCCGGCAAGCCCATCCGCGGCTCGAAGATCCTTGGGATCGGCGCCGCCTATAAAGGTGGGACCGAAGACACCCGCGAATCGGCAGGGCTGAAGATCCTTGATTCTCTGAGCGACCGAGGGGCGGAGGTTAGCTATCACGATCCACTCGTTCCCGAGATCACGACAGAAGCGGGACACGAACTTCGTTCTGTCGATCTAACGGCCGGATCCTTGGAGGGATTCGATGCCGTTCTGGCGTTCGTTCCGCAGATCGAGATCGATTGGGACCTGGTCGCGATGCATTCGCGCTTGGTTTTCGATTGCTGCAACGCCCTGGGTCGAAAGAGCGACAAGATCCACCGTCTCTAGGATGCCGTTCCAGGAGCCTTGATCACAGCGAGGGAGCCCCTCGGTGCTCCCCGATCACCATCTCGATGACCTCATCGAGGCTTACGCTTGGAGTGAACCCGATCGCGTTCTTGGCGCGACCGATGTCCGGCACTCTGCGCTGCATATCCTCGAACCCTTCTTCGTACGCCTCTTCGTAGCTCACGTATCTGATTGTCGACGCTGACTCGGCGAGTTTGATGACCCGTTCGGCGAGATCCTTGATGGTTATCTCCTCTTGGCCGCCGAGGTTGAAGACCTTTCCATAGGCATCTGGCGTTTCGATGAGCTTGATGAGGGCCAGGATGACGTCGCCGACATAACAGAAGCAGCGCGTTTGGTTACCGTCGCCGTAAACGGTGAGGGGCTCACCTCGGATCGCCTGTGCGACGAAGCGGGGGATCACCATCCCGTAATGGCCCGTCTGGCGCGGACCAACCGTGTTGAACAACCGAACGATGACGGTGTCTAGACCTTTTTCTCGCCAGTAGGTGTACGCGAGGATTTCGTCGATCGCCTTCGCTTCGGAGTAGGACCATCGACTCTTTAGCGGAGACCCAAGGATACGGTCGTCCTCTTCACCGAGACGATCTGATGTGTTCTTTCCGTAGATCTCACTGGTTGATGCGACGAGAACCTTCGTTCCGTACTTGTGGGCCTTCTCGAAAACGATCTCCGAGCCTCTGATGTTGGTTGCGAGACTTTCCAGAGGCTTTTCGACGATGAGCTGAACCCCAACAGCCGCGGCAAGGTGAAATATCACGTCCGCTCGAGCCGCCAGGTGGTCGACGAGATCAACGTTCAAGATGGAGCCGAGGACGAATTCGAAGTCCTGTCTGCCGGTTAGGTGAGCGATGTTCTCGTGTTGCCCCGTAGATAGGTTGTCTAGAACGAGGACCCGGTGACCGCTCGCGAGCAATTCTTCGGCGAGGTGCGACCCAATGAAGCCGGCCCCACCGGTGATCAGCACATTCAAGATTGGATCTCCCTCTATCGTCTTAGTGACCGATACTAGGCGGGTAGACAAACCCTAGGAGCGCAGTGATTGCCATAGTCGACTATGGGGTCGGAAACCTTGGATCGATCCTGAACATGTTCAGGCGCATCGGATCGGAGGCGGATCTCGCCACGACTGAGTCGGATTTGGCTTCCGCTGTTGGGATCGTTCTGCCCGGCGTGGGTTCCTTCGATCGGGGGATGATGAATCTCAAAGAGTCGGGTCTCCTACCGCTTATCGAGAAGCGCGTATGGGACGACGGTCTACCCCTGCTCGGAGTGTGCCTGGGGATGCAGCTGCTGACGAATGGAAGTGATGAGGGAACGGAGCCGGGCCTGGGCTGGATCGATGCTCATTCCTATCGCTTCGATCCTCCGGAGGGCCTAAAGGTCCCACACATGGGATGGAACCGTTTGAACGTTTTGGAAGAGTCGCCTCTCTTTGCGGGCATCGAGGATCCTCAATTCTACTTCCTACATTCCTTCTACGTCGGTTGCCGCGATCGGTCTCAGGCAATTGCTCAGACGACGTACGGGCAGATATTCGACAGCGCCGTATGTCGGGAGAACGTGTTCGGGGTTCAGTTCCACCCTGAGAAGAGCCATCGTTTTGGGATGCAGCTCTTCCGCAACTTCGTCAATCTCACGGGATGATCGGAAAGCGTGTCATCCCCTGCCTTCTGATGAAGGACGGTGGACTTTACAAGACGACTCGCTTCTCGGAAGCTAAATATGTCGGAGATCCGATCAATGTTGTTCGGATCTTCAACGACAAGGAGGTCGACGAGATTGTCGTTCTCGACATCGGCGCCAAAGGCGACGACATCGACTTCGAATTGATCGAGGAGTTCGCTACAGAATGTTTCATGCCTCTCTGTTACGGCGGCGGTATCCGGTCGATGAAAGATGCTCGGCGTCTCTTCGAACTTGGTATTGAGAAGGTAAGCCTCAATACTGCCTCCGTGTCTACACCCGACCTGATCGAGGAGATTGTCGAAGTGTTCGGTTCCCAGAGTGTTGTTGTGTCGCTGGACGTCAAGACCTCTCGGCTATACCAACCATCGGTGGCGGTCCGCGGGGGGAGAGAGCGAACCGGTCTGAAAGCCGTCGATCATGCGAAGGCGGTTGAACGGCGCGGTGCGGGCGAGATCCTGCTCACCTCCATTGATCGAGAGGGCACCGGTACGGGACTGGATTTAGCGCTGTTGAGCGAAGTCACTTCCTCGGTGGGGATCCCCGTTATCGCTCACGGCGGCGCCGGGAACCTTGAGCACCTTGCCGAGGCTTTCTCTCACGGCGCCTCCGCTGTAGCGGCGGGGAGTCTCTTCGTGTTCGAAGGGCCTCACCGAGCGGTGCTCATCAGTTATCCGTCTCAGGATGAGCAGGAATCTGTCTTCGGCCTTTCCGCTTGATCGCCTGCTTGATCTTCGAGAGGCCTTTCAGATACGTCTGGTCCGAGGCGAACTCGTAATGTGACCGAGATGGCTGGGCCAGGTACTGATCCATCCACTCGACCGACTTGCCCAGCTTCTTCGCTACGTAGGTCTTGTCGGCCTCCAGCGTGGAGCTATCGACCGGTGAAGTCGCCAGCTCCCGAAGGGCATCGTCGCGTGAGATCTGGCCGGCACAGATCAACGAGGACAGATGGGCCCGTCTCTTGTCCACTCCGAATTTCACGGGCAGGATGCACTGTTGGTAGAAGCGAGTGAACATCGACTCGTGGTGCTTGCCGCCGTAGTTGGTCCACCCGACCTCTTCCTCCAGGGTGCGCATCGCTGCGGCCTTGTCGTAGTCGATGAGGTCCAACAGGTTGATCGAATGGATCCCTCGGAACCTTTGGAGATATCTGATCCGCAGCGTGCTCGCCGTCGGCAGGGTCTTTAGTGGCACGACCCCGAAGGTCTTGTGGATCGCCCGGAGGTTACGGAGATCGGTCTTCGGGTGGACCCAGGCACTGGGCAGTATCGACTCCGTCGCGGTGTTCACCCCCGTCAGGATGTATCGAACCCCGTTTTTGAGCGCCTGTTCGTAGGCCAAGGCGACGATCGCGTGGTCGGTGATCATCTCGATGTCGATCACCGATGCGGCGAAGTAGGAGAGTTGTATGTCTCGGAACTCCTTCCAATCGACCACATGCGTGTACAGGTCGAGCTCGAGTTTCCGAACGATGTTCTCGATGTTCTTCACGGCAAGTTCCGAATCCCAACCGTTGTCCAGGTGGATGACTAGGGGACGAAGGCCGAGTCGTTTCATCTCGTAGGTGAGGAAGGAGCTGTCGGCTCCGCCGCTCAAACCGATGATGCAGTCGTAAGGCTTTCCTGAGCCAGCGTGCCGAATCTCGTCGACCATCCGCGCCAGGGTTTCCGGCCCCTTGTCCTTGCTTAGGCGGTCCAGCGCAGCTTCGGCCTCGCGGCAGTGGTTGCAGATCCCGTTCTCATCGAACTCGATCTGAGGATCAGACGTATCCATCACGCAGCGCACACACAACCTCAGGTCGCTCATCCGATAGAACCTATCTTCCTAGGGATATTCGCTGAAGCAGGCGAGTTGCGGACCAGACTTATGCTTGCTTCTTATCTGATGACGCGATGGATGCTCTGGCCGACGTTTCCTCACCGGGTTGAACTGCGGGAGGGAGTCCTTTAGAACGATTCTGGAAGGCAAGCTGACATGCACGGATCTTCGTTATGAACTTGGTTCACATCGGCTATCCCAAGACGGGCACAACTTGGTTGCAGGAAAGCGGGTTTCATCTGTTAAACGACGTGGCTGTTTTGACGGACCACACCGTGACCAGACTTCTCAACGACCTCGTCACCAGTGAGGACACCCCTGCCCCGGCCCTCGTGCGAGATTATGTTCAGCACTATGAAGGTAGAGGTCAGTCAGCCCTTTTGAGCTATGAAGACCTTTCCGGGCAAGTTTGGGACGGTGGCCTGGACGCCAACCGAACGGCCAAACGGCTTAAGCAGGCGTTCCCCGATCCCACGATCACAGTTCTCATCGTAGTCAGAGCTCAGCCATCAATGCTGCTGTCTCTTTACGCGCAGTATGTGAATGAGGGGGGGTGGGGGTCTCTTCCTGAGTTTCTGGAAGGAAAGGCTGAAGGACTGAACTGGAATCCCGACTATCTTGCTTATGACCGATTGGTAGACATCTATGAGGACCTTTTCCCGGAACGAGTGGTTGTGCTCCCATATGAACTTCTACGATCTGATCCGGCTCGGTTTCTGACTACCGTTGCGGGGACGATGGGCACAACTCTAAAGACGGTGCAGTTCGAGAGATCGACGATGAACCCGTCCCTTGTTGGTTGGCGCTTGACGTTTCTCCGAAGGTGGAATCGTCTTTTTCGGGCGTCGCGCTTTAACGCTCACCCGCTGCTCAGGGTTTTCGGAGCATCTCGAATGCGTCTTATCCTTCAGGCTCATCGTCAGCGGCCGCACCTTGTAGACCAAGAACTGGTTGGATTCTCCGAACGGTATGAGGGGAGCAATGCTCGCCTTAAGGCACGATGCGACCTGCGAGGTCTTGGTTATCCCGGTGTTTCATGAGCGAGTTCGAAACGATGGTCAAGCTGGGCGCCCGCATTGATCGAGGAAGGGCTTACTGAGGTCAATGGACACTGCTGAGTCAAAGAGGTTGTCGCAACCGCGACCCACCGAAGTCGTCTACTGCACGCGCTGCGTGGTGTCCAATCAGAGACCCCGCATCGAGTTTGATAGAGATGGCGTTTGCAACGCATGCCAGCACGCGTGGCGAAAGGATCACGAGATCGACTGGGACGCCCGCGACCAGGAGCTCAGAGAGGTTCTTGACCGCCACCGGAGCAAGAGCGGTGAATACGATGTCGTCGTGCCGGGGAGCGGTGGGAAAGACAGCGCCTACGTAGCTCATGTGCTCAAGCATGAATACGGGATGCACCCACTCACCGTCACCTGGGCGCCTCATATCTATACCGACATCGGGTGGAAGAACTTCCAGAACTTCATCGATTCTGGGTTCGACAACATCATGGGGTGGGCGAATGGGCAGGTCCATCGGAAATTGACGCGTCTCTCTCTCGTTAGGATGGGCGATCCGTTCCAGCCCTTCATCTTTGGACAGATGGCATTTCCTCTGCGGATAGCCGTGAAATACGGGGTTCCGTTGGTGTTCTACGGCGAGGACGGAGAGGTGGAGTACGGAGGGAGTTCTAAGAACGAGGAGAGATCAAGCCTTGATCTCGATAGTGATATCGCGAGCATCCTATTTTCGGGTCTTGAGCCTGAGGCATTTGTTGAAGATGGGATAGATCCCGCTCACCTGCAGCCGTACATCCTTCCAAGTCTGGACGAGATGCGCGCTGCTGGTATCGATTACCACCACTTCTCCTACTTCAAAAAATGGGTTCCTCAAGAGCACTACTACTACGCTGTGGAACACACGAACTTTCAGGCGAATCCGATCCGATCTGATGGCACTTATTCGAAGTACGCGAGCTTGGACGACAAACTTGATGGCCTTCACTATTACTTCGCGTTCATCAAGTTCGGAATCGGTCGGGCGACTTCCGATGCGTCGCATGAGATAAGGGATGGTCACTTAACCAGAGAAGAAGGTGTGTCTCTTGTCCGGAAGTATGACGGAGAGTTCCCATCAAGGCATTTTGCCGAGTGCTTGGAGTACCTCGATATGACCGAGGAGGAATTCTCTCAAGTAGTTGATGGATTCAGACCGGATCACATCTGGAAACAGGAGAATGGGGAATGGCGGCTGAGACATCAGGTGACCTGAGGGCCGTAAACACACAATGGCGACTGCACCTGGAGATCGTTGATGCTTCCCTCCACTTACATCGAGTTCCTCCGCTCTATCGAGAGTGCGTATCCGGTGGAGCAATGGAAGGTTGGTTCGACACGGGTATGGCCCGTGATCCGAATCCTCTTAGGGCGGACGGCCGGCGTTGCTGCCGCAGCAGGGCCGGATAAAGCTCCCGGTCCAGAGGTAAGCCCGAAGGGTCGAACTGGGTCGGCCATCGATTTCTGCTTCCAGTCTGCCAGGCGTTGGATTGCAGGCGCGAGAGACCGAAGTCACCAGGCGAAGATTGGTCCTCGAGACGTTCTTCTGCTGAGTGATGCTGTTTCTAGCGTGCCGATACTCGACTTTTGGTATGACCGCTTCTGCGAACCGATAATGGAGGTCGCCGGTAAACAAGGTTATTCAAGCCTTCTTCTTCACCCAAGCCACTCATATCGGATACCGCGGCACTCCCCTTCGTTCTTCGTTCAGTCTCCTCTGGAGTTTCAGTTGATGAAGGCGGCTCTCCGGACCCGTACCCCGGAACTCGAGGCGGAGGCCTATCCGGAATTCCTGGCCGAAGTTAGTAACTCAGGTTTGGACACCGGGACTATCGAGCCCGGCGCAATAGCTGCTGAAGCTAGACGCATCGGGGCGGCAGCAGACTACTTCGAACGGATGATCGCCGGGGTTCGGCCTCGCCTTTGCTTTGTCGTCGACTACTACAACGCCACCGGGATGGGCTTCGTGCTTGCCGGTCATAGGACGGGGGTCCCGGTGATCGACCTACAGCATGGTGGACAGGGCCCATTCCATGAGGCTTATGCAAGTTGGACACGGCTACCGGCAGAGGGCTATGAGTTGTTGCCGGATATCTTTTGGACCTGGTCGGAAAACGACGCCGTGACGATAAAAAACTGGTCTGATTCGACCTCTCGCCACGACGCCATCGCCGGTGGAAACGTTTGGCTTGTCAAGTGGGTCGACCCGACCGACGAACTGGTCGCGGCCCACGATGAGATCGTCGCGCGGAAATTGAGCCTCGGCAAAGGGGTTCATGTATTGATCACACTCTCTCCTGGTCGCGGGGAGCCTCGGCACCTCCGAAGCATCTTTGAGGCGAGGAAGCTTGCTCCCCAGGGGTGGCGTTGGTGGATCAGGCTTCATCCCAGCACGAGTGACTCTGAGGCGAACCGCGTCGTCCGCCTCCTAGCGGACCAAGGCTGGAACATGGATGAGGTGGATGCGATCACACGACTTCCCTTACCCGCGCTATTGCGTCACACGGATGTCCATGTCACCTACGCTTCCTCTGCCTGCTTCGATGCCGCGCAGTTTGGGGTTCCTTCAGTCGTCACGAGTGAAGAAGGTAGAGACGCTGTGGCGCTGGAGGCGACGCCACGATCTGAGAATCTTCCCCCATTTGTCACGATGGCTGGGGACCACAACTCCATCGTCGAGGCGATCCAACGGCTCATTGAACTCGAAACACTCGAATGCCACCAGACTGCGGATGCGGCCACCGTTTTTCGTGGATTGATGACGCGTGTCCGGTGACGATGGCGACATTCTTGCCGCTGTAGTCTCTTATCGAAGGAGGCCACTTGGTCATCTGCACTTGTGATGAGGCTGCGCTTCGGCGCGTAACTGAGGCTCGCGGCGAGGCTGCTCTTGTTTCCGAATCTTCGTAAGACCTTCTCGCTGATTGAGCGAGACAAGCGAGGTCGCTGGGCCTTGGTAGCGGCCTTCACGGTCTTCGTTAGCGTGATCGAGGCGGCCGGTGCCCTGGTGATTGCTCTGATCGCGGGGTTGATCGTCTCTCGAGGCGATGTTTCGATCCCTCAGCTGGACTTCTTGAATCGTTTTATGTCTTTGGACTCCGACACTTCGATTTGGGTGTTCTCTGCTCTGGCTGCGACCTTCTTCATAATCAGAGCGCTCGCCATTGTTGCGCAGAGCTACGCTCAGAGTCGTCTGGCTCATAACATGGGCGTACGTCTTTCTGGGCGGTTGCTGGCCCAATATCTGAGAGCTCCTTATTCGTTTCATCTTCGCCATAACTCTGCTGAACTGATCCGGAACGTTCTTCCTACGATCACCGACTTGGCTGGGTCGGTACTCCAGCCTTTGATCGTTATCTTTGCCGACGCCACGCTCATCTGTGTCTTGCTAGCAGTTTTGATCGTGGTGTCCGATATGAAGGCGGTCGTCGCTGGCATCGTTGTGGGCGGTCTGCTCTTACTCGTTCTTCGAGCCATCCAGCCGCGCCTGGCATCGCTGGGAGAGCTCAACCAGGGCGCCCAACGGGCGGGACTTCAAGTCTTGCAGCAGGCTCTGCAGGGGATCAGGGAGATCAAGCTCTTGGGCAAGCAGTCTTTTTTCGAACATCAGTACCTATCGGCGCGTGCGGACCTTGCACGGGCCTACTACCAACGTGCAGGGATCATCGAGATACCCAGGATGATGCTTGAAACACTCATCGTGTTGATCATCCTCCTCGTGGTCGCATTGAGCCTTACCGGTGGAGATTCTCCCCAAGGGCTCCTCGTGACTCTTGGAGTTCTTGCGTATGCGGGCTTCCGGATCCTCCCGGCTCTCAACCGCATCGTGTCTTCGGTGACCTCCTTCCGATTCGGCGTCGCGGCCGTTCGAATCGTCGAGGAACAGCTCGAGGTTACGAAGGCCCCCGCACCGGACGGGGGGAGAAGTCGGGTGGGGGAGTTCAACGCGACCCTGGCGTTAGAAGATGTTTCTTTCGACTACGAGGGGTCTGCCCAGCGGGTGCTGAGATCTCTGTCCTTAGACATCTCTGTTGGGTCCGCGATTGGAATCGTGGGACCTACGGGTAGCGGGAAGAGCACTTTGCTGGACATCATGACGGGCCTGTTGGAGCCTTCATCGGGCAAGGTCACGGTTGATGGTGTCGATATCCGAGGGGATCTCGCCGGCTGGCAGAACCAGATCGGTTTCGTTCCGCAGAACGTCTTTCTCTTGGATGATTCGCTGCAGCAGAACATCGCGATCGGAGTGGCCGCCGCCGATGTTGACCAGGGAAGGATGGCCGAAGTCATCGAAGCGGCTCAACTGACGAATTTCGTCGACGCACTTCCCGAGGGGTTGGACGCAGTGGTGGGCGAGCGCGGTGTTCGGATCTCGGGCGGACAGAGACAGCGGATCGCGATTGCGCGCGCTCTCTACACAGCGCCCTCGTTATTGATCCTTGACGAGGGAACCTCGGCGCTCGACGGGGAAACTGAAGCTGCTCTGATGAGGGCACTCGAGAGTTACGGCGCGCAGATGACGGTGATCATGGTGGCGCATCGTTTCAGCAGCCTCCGTTTCTGTGAGGGGATCGTGGTTCTGGAAGGCGGGGCGATCTCTCGGTTGGAGACCTATGATGCACTCGCTAGGTCGGCCGATCAGTTCTTGGGGGATTGATCGCCTCTACTGATGCTGCAACAGATCGAAGATGGTCTCGATGACCCGTTCTTGCTCCGAGTCCTTCAATTGGAATGACGAAGGAAGACAGATCGATCTTTCGTGAAGGAGGCGCGCATTGGATCCTCCGATGGCCAGAGCGCCCCGGTGCGGAGCTCCATCTTGAAGTGGCTGCCACAGCGGCCGAGTCTCGATCCGTCTCTCAGCCAGCCCTTTGATGACGTCTGACGCCGCGTGTCGGTTCAAGTTCGGATCCAGGATTATCGCGGAGAGCCATCGGTTGCTTCGCGCCCAGGATGCTTCCGGCATGAAAGATACGCTGGCATATTCGCGAAAGGCGTCCTGATAGACGGAGGCGGTTTCGCGTCTCTTGGCGACGCGTTCGTCTAACGATCCGAGTTGTCCGAGCCCGAGCGCCGCTTGAACGTTGGTCAACCGGTAGTTGTAGCCGATAGCGTTGTGAACGTAGCGGACGGGGTCACTCTTTGCCTGGGTGCTCAGATGGCGTGCCAGCTCTGCACGATCGGAATCGTCGGTGAGAAGCATCCCGCCTCCACCGCAGGTGATGATCTTGTTCCCGTTGAAGCTCAGACAGCTCACGTCCCCCCGGGATCCGGCCGCTGAATCCTTGTACGTTGACCCCAGTGCCTCCGTTGCATCTTCAATGACCGTGATGTCGAACTGAGCGGCGATGTCCTCGATCGGGTTCATGTCGACGGGATGCCCCAGTACATGCACTGGGAGGATCCCGCGGATTCGACGACCTGTTTCCCGGTTGACCAAAGTTCCATGCTGCGTGTAGCAGCCATCACGCAGGAATGATTCGACCAGAGTGGGGTCCATTTGCCATGTGTGTGGGTCGGCATCTATGAGCACCGGGTGGGCGCCTGTATACCTCACCGCGTTCGCGGGGGCTATGAATGTCAGCGATGGGACTAAGACTTCGTCGTCTGGTTCGATTCCTGAGATCACCAGTGCGAGATGCAAAGCCGCGGTGCCGCTGGTGACGGCGACTGCGTATTTTCGTCCTACCTGGTTTCTGACAGCCTCTTCGAATCGTTTGACGAACTGGCCAGCGGAAGAGACCCATCCCGTGTCCAGGCATTCGTTTACATAGGACTTTTCGAGGTCGCCGATGAAGGGGACGGAGAGTGGGATATACGAATCGGGGGACTGCTCTTGTTTAGACCGTGTAGACATTCGGTCTGTATCGGTCTAGGTGGTCACGCATCCAATCAATCGTTCGTGATAACCCATCGTCCAAATCAACGGTCGGATGCCAATCGGTTGACCGTTTCATCTTCGTTGCGTCTGCTTTCAGGCGTTCAACCTCACTCCCGACCACGCGGACGCGACTCTCGTCCTGTTCGATAGAGGCGCCTGAGTCCGTGAGCCTCAGGATCTTCCGCGCAAGATCATCGATCGAAATCTCTTCGCCGTTTCCTAGATTCACAGTCTCGCCAATCAAAGCGTCACATCTGCTGGCTTCTATGAAGCCTTGGACGGTATCTGTCACGTAGCTGAAGTCTCTTGAGGGAGAGAGGTTCCCCAGCGTAAGCGTGTCCCGACCTGCGAGGCACTGCGAGATTATCGTGGGGATGATGGCACGCGCTGATTGCCGAGGACCATATGTGTTGAATGGGCGAACGGTAGTTACTTTCAGGCCGAAGGAATTGTGGAATGACTCCGTGAGCTTGTCCGCAGCGATCTTTGAAGCAGAGTATGGAGACTGGCCCTGAAGTGGATGATCCTCGGAGATGGGGATGGTCTGGGCGGTTCCGTAGACCTCACTGGTGGAGGTGTGAACAAGCCGGTCGACCCCTGCTTTGGCTGAAGCGAGTAACACGTTCAGGGTTCCTTCGACATTGGTTCTTACGTACGACCTCGAGGCTTGATATGAGTACGGGATACCTATGAGGGCTGCAAGGTGGAACACTGTGTTCCGCCCCTTTACAGAGTGTTCGACGATCTCGGGATCGACGATGTCGCCCGCGATCACATGGATCTCATCTTTAAGGGACGATCGGTCCAGCCACCCCCAACTCCCAGCCGAGTTGTAGTGGACGAACGCGGACACCCGCGCACCAGACTTCACTAGGGACTCGACGAGATGACTGCCGATGAAGCCGCCGGCGCCGGTCACCAAGACATCTTTGCCGGTCCAGGTCGTCAATCCAGTGTGCCTTCCTGGAAGGCCCTTTGGACCGCTGCGTAGTCCTCGTGTTGACCGACATCGATCCAGTACTCGTGGATCGGGAAGGCATGGACGATGCCTCCAGCTCTCAAAACTTCGTTCACAAGATCGGTCATGTCGAACGCTCCATTTTCGGGTATATGCCTGACCGCGTCCGGTTCAACTAGATATATGCCGGCGTTCACCAAGAAAGTAGAAACCGGTTTCTCCTGGATCCCCGTGACCCTCGGACCGTCACATTCGAGAACGCCGTACGGCACCGCTACTTCGTATTGCCTAACAGCGACGGTGATATCTGCTTGATGCTCACGATGGTACGCAACAAGGGCCCGGTAGCTGAGAGTTGTGATTATGTCTGCGTTGATCACTAAGAAGGGGTCTTTGCTCTTCGCCAGGCTCCTCAGGGAACCGGCGGTCCCTAGTGGCTTGTTTTCCACCATGTAGCTGAGATGAACGCCAAGGTCGCTTCCGTCGCCGAAGTGCTTCTCGATCTTGTCGGACATGTGATGAACGGCGACGTGAACCTCCGTGATCCCCGCCGTGCGAAGTTGAGTGAGCAGGCGTTCCATCACCGGTTTGTCACCCACCGGCAGAAGGGGTTTAGGCAGCTGCTCGGTGAGCGGGAGGAGTCGAGACCCCAATCCCCCCGCCATCACGATCGCTTCGAGGTTGTCCTCGAAGACTTCTACTAGATCGTGCATGAAAGCGATGTCGACGACGCGTCCAGAACCGTCCAGGATGGGGATCTGGCGAATACCGGCACTGGTCATCAGGTGAAGCAACTCATTCTCGGCCATGTCCGTGGTCGCAACGGTGGGTCCGTCCATCTCGTCTGCGGGCTTACCTCTCTCCAGAAGTTGTTCGGCGGTGTCATCGAGTTTGCATCCCGATAGGAATGCCCGCCTTACGTCTCCATCGGTGATTGTGTCGACGAGCCTTTCGCCGTCGCCAACTAGCAGCGCGATTCCTTCTTCGTTGGAATCTATGCAGCGGATGACGTCCGCGACGGTTGTTCCACGTCGGACGATGAAGGGCGAAGGGTCTCGTGTCGGTCTGGCCACAGCGATAGTCGGGATCAGGCTTCCCAGACGGGATGGCGAAGGGCCCATTCCCCGCCCTCGTTCTTCCAGAGATGTGGTGACTTGAACTTGTCGCAGAGTGAGTCGAAATGATCCCGGTCCATTTCAAGATATTCGAAGACATCCTCAGCGTATCTTTCGGGGAATTCCCCGTCGAACCTTCTAACCAGGGCGACGGCTTCGTCCCTAGTCAAGTGCTTGTTCCGGATCTCCTGCGACGCGTCGTAGCTGGCGCGACCAAGACCGAACTTTGTCCATGTTGTGTAGTAGTGGAAGCCGTCGATCTTGTCGTCCAGGCTGTTGTATTTGCTATAGGTGCCTTCGGTCCGGATGGGGTTCGCTTCGAATCCGGTGTGCTCGACGGCGTAGTAATACGCTTCTTGCGGTACCCATTTGAGGTAGTAGCCCAGGTAGTGAACTTCGATCCCACTGCTTGCCAGGTCGCGATGGTCGGGCGGCAGATAGACGATCAGGTCGTTCACCGTGAGGCCCTCATGCTCGACCAGGTACTGGAATGGGACACCTCCGAACGAAAGCTCATCGAGATGTTTGTAGGTGTAATAGGAGCGATCCCTTAAGGAGGACTCATTGTCGGCAATGGGATTTCCGTATTCGGCCTCATTCTCCCCGTAGAAAACCAGCTTGATCCCGTACCGCTGGGCGATCTTCGGGGCCAGATTCTTTTGCCCGAGGACAAAGGTCTGGAAGGGGTGAAGGAGATTCTCGATGGCAAGGCGCGTCAAGATCCTGTGGACGCGGCCGTTCGGTTTGAAAGTGATGTTATCGAATCCGCCGACCTCCACCCAGTTGTGGAAGTTCTGAAGACCGATGTCTGTGTAGAGGATCGGTGGCCAGGTGACCGTGAGCGGATGCATCCCGTACTTGTATTTGAGCGAGTGAGCTGCGAACGCGCTGTCCTTGCCGCCGCTACCAGGAACCAAGATGTCATACGCCCCGTCGTCTCGGCGATGCTTGTCGAGTAAGGCGAGGAGATCCCGTTCCCGCTCATCCCAGTCGACCTCTTCCTTCTTTTCCGCGAGCCGGCATGCGTCACAAATGCCTTCCTCATCTATATGAAGAGTTGGCGTAACGCGGTCAGGCGTGTGTTTGAATTCGGGAAACGAAGAGGGGCGCTGATTCGACATGACGCACCGCAGGCAATAGACAACCTCATCAGGAAGACCGAAGAAGGTTTCAAATTCAGTCATCGACCGATCTTCCCCTCAGCAACTTGGCTATGTTCTCGTACACCGCTAACCCTAGCTGCCCACTTCGTTCGGGGTGGAATTGGCAACCGAAAACATTTCCTCGAGCGGCAGCCGAACAGTAAGTGAATCCCTCGTAAGACGTGAATGCCAAGGCGTCGTCAGTGATTTCGGGGACGACGTAGTACGAGTGGACAAAGTACATGTGCGTATCATCCTTCAGACCTGCTAGGGGGGTTCCACTCCAGGGGTCTTGGTTCCTGGTGCGTGAATCATCGGACTCGTTCCTACGTATCTTGTTCCATCCGATCTGCGGGACGCGCGGCTCCCTGCCGGTCCTAAGCTTCCACGTGCCCTTATCGGAAAAATTCCGGACCGTCCCCGGGATCAGTCCGAGGCCCTCGTGCTCGCCGAACTCGGTTGATGCATCCATGAAGAGTTGGAAACCGAGACAGACGCCAATGGTCGGTCGGCCCGAATTGGCGAAGCGCGTGATTGCAGAAACTAGGTTCCGTTCTCGCAGGGTCCGCATCGCATCCCGGAAAGCTCCGACACCTGGGAGGATCAAGGCCTCGGCGGAATCTATTTCGTTCGGGTCGGCCGTTATCGACGCACTCAATCCCGACTGCCTACATGCCTGCTCAACACTGAATAGGTTGCCCAGCGAGTGATCGACGATCGCAACCGGAGCCGAAGTCATGCTTCCAGAGGCCTTACTTCGATTCCCGCCATGGAGAGACCTTGTTTCAAATCAGGAAGGGGAATCGCTTTCACCTTTGTGAAGTTTCTGCCCTTCTTTCGGAACTCGATGTTGCCTTCTGCCGTGAAGTCAGATTCCTCGAAAAGAATGTCCTTGAGCGCTTCGTAATGGAGCAGCGAGGCTACGCACACAGCATCCGCCCATCCCTCGGTGATGGCTTGAATCACATGTCCTATATCCCCTGCACCTCCATGAGCGATCACTGGGATGGATGATGATTCTGCGATTGACTTCACCAGGTCGACATCGAAACCTCGGCCCGTTCCTTCTCGATCCACAGACGTGACCAACAGCTCTCCGGCTCCTAGGGCCTCAACCTCCTTCGCCCACTCAAAAGCGTCTAGTCCCGTCCCTTCCCGCCCTGAATCGGTGAAGCATTCGTAGTGGCCGTCGGGCTGTTTTATGGCTTCTATCGCGATGACCACTGTAGAAGATCCGAATGTTTCAGCAGCTTCCTGAACTAGATGCGGGTTTTGGATGGCTGCAGTGTTCAGAGATACCTTGTCCGCACCGGCCCGCAGGACGCGACGAATGTCCTCGATCGAACGAAGGCCACCTCCAACACACAGTGGGATGAAGATCTCTCTCGCGGTTCGCTCTATCAGGGGGAGCAGGCTGTTGCGTCCGTAGAGGCTAGCCACAACGTCCATATAGAAAAGTTCATCTGCCCCCTGCAGATAGTAGTGACGCGCGAAGTGTTCGGGCCGGCCGAGCACTCTCAGCCCTTCGAGGTGGATGCCCTTAACGAGATTGGGCCCCTTGATGTCAAGTCTCGGGATGATGCGAACGGTCATGATTTCCGCAGGCGGCGGGCAGGGACGCCCGCCACAACAATTTCTGGAGGAACGTCAGCAACGACAACGGCCCCTGACCCTACGATGGCCCCCTCGTGCACCTTGAGACCTTGCCGGATCACACCTCCGGAGCCCACTAGCGCTCCTTCACCGATCTCCACACCTCCACCTAGACAGGCGGCGCTGGCGATATGGGCATGGGAACCGATCCGACAGTCGTGCTCGAGGATGGCTCCGGAATTGACAATCACGTTGTCTCCGATTACGGCTCCCGTATTGATGACCGCTCCCGGGCCAAGGTAGGTCCCTACACCGATCGATGATCTTGACGAGAGACAGATCGACGGATGCGCGATCGTTAGAGGGGTCAGACCCGCTCCTAACCCCCTTTCGTACAACTGCTTGCGCGACCTACCTCCTGTGACGTTGCCCACCCCGACAATGAAGTGGGTGATGCCCATCTCGGGCAGGTCGGGCAGCAGGTCATCGCCACCGAGCACTTCCGTTCCGTCCACCGCTCTTCGCCAAAGATGTTCGTTCCCATCGAGGAAGACCACTTGTGATGCCGCACCACTGGAGAGCGCGGCATCGAGAACAACGCGCCCGTGACCTCCGGCACCAAGGATGACGAGACCGACAGGCGAGTTCACGGTCGAGCCCCCAAATCTGTGAAGGTCTTATGCAGCAATCGAGGACCGAATACTTCCTGCTCCAGCCGACTCACAATGCGAGCGGCCGCCTTGCCATCACCATAGGGATTCGCGATGCCCTCCAGGTTTCGGCGAAAGGTCGGATCGGTCGCTTGTTTGAGTGCTGAAGCAACCCGCGCCCCGGTGACGTCTTCGACGTCGATCACGTTCTGCGCGCGTTTCGCGTCCGCCTTGTCGGTTTCCGACGTTGACGACGGGCAAGCCGAACGACGGTGCCTCGATAATGCCACTCGAAGAGTTTCCCACCATAGCTGCCGCGATCGACAGAAGACTGAAGTACCCGTTTGGCCCCAGATCCTCGACGAAGACGGTGCCGGTCCGCTCATTGGCGAATTTCTTGAGCTGCGCGCGGATCTTCAGATTCCCTGGATCGGCATTCGGGGCGGTGACAACAATGGGTCCCTCCCAGCCGTCAAGTGCTTCGAGAACACCATCCAGCTCGCGCGCGTCGGGTTCGAGCGTTGGGGGATGGTAGGTGACCGCGAGAGGATCTCGGTTCAGATCGACCCCCAACTGCTTTGATAGTTGTGCTCGACTCATCAGGTTGATGCTTCCCAAGTTGTCAAGGGTCGGCGCGCCTGAAACAGTCACTCGCCAGCTTTCCTCACCCATCTGTCGAACCCTGGCAGCATGCCCTTCTGTAGAGACGAAATGAAGGTGACTGAGCTTCGTGATCGAGTGACGAAGTGAGTCGTCGATCGCCCCGAGGCTGAGTTCACCCCCATGGAGATGCGCAAGTGGCACAAGAAGGGGCGTCGCGGCTGAAGCTGCGGCGTGAACCTCGAATCGATCTCCCAGGATCAGGAGGATGTCGGGACGGGTCACATCGAGAGCATCGGCAAATCGGCTGGTGGCTTCCCCCATAGACCGAGCCACCGCCGTGGGGCTGTCGTCGTCCATGGATAGTGGAACCTTCGCTGCGATGGGGAATCCGTCCGCCTCGATCTCCCAGATGGTTTCTCCATGTCGTGCCGATAGATGCGTACCGGAGACGATCAGGGCGGGATCGCAGATCTCCGACATGATCAGCTCCTTGATCAAGGGCCTGAGTGACGAGTAGTCGGCTCTGGAGGTGGTGAGGACTCCGATCGATCTCACGTGAGCATCTCCCGATCGATCATCGTTCCTTGCTGGATCGCGCAAACGGCTTTCTTTCCGACGATCTCGTCGGTGAGGCTCGGAGAGATGCCCGTTCCGGGACGTAGAGCCACCAGGTCACTCGCTTTCGAGCACATGCCCTTCTTCAACGTCTCGCGCCGCGAACAGGCTCTTCCGGGCGGCCCTCGCGGTGTCCAACTCGGAGGGCGCTGGCACCTTCTTCCCTTCACCCATCGCAGCTTCGAGCCGCCGGATCGACGCTACATAGGTTGCGAATTCCTCCGGCAGACTCGACATCGCATGATCCGGTCCGCGCGCCGATCGATCTAGAGTGAGGTGACGTTCGACTACTACCGCACCGAGCGCTACCGCTCCCAGGCCTGGCTCGAGCTCCAGACTGTGGTCCGAGTACCCGACCGGCACGCCGAACCTCTCTCGAAGGGTTCGGATCGCGCGGAGATTCACTTCCTCCACGGGGGCCGGATAGGCGCTTACGCAGTGAAGTAGAACGAGTGACGCCTGCGCGCCGATCGCAGCAACAGCAGCTTCAACTTCGTTCTCGGTGGCCATCCCTGTCGAGAGCAACATCGGCTTGGTATACGTCGCCACGTGTCTGAGCAGGGGAGTGTTGGTCAGTTCCCCCGATCCCAACTTGAAGGCGACAAGATCCAGCCCCTGCAGGAAGTCGGCATCTTCCTCAGAGAAGGGAGAGGAGAGGAATTCGATCCCGCGCGCCTCTGCTTTCGCCTTTAGTCCTATGTAGATGTCGGGAGACAAGGTGAGTTCGCCCAGCATCGCGGCCTGGGTCCCCCGTCCGGTCGAGCGGACCTGATATGTGGCCTTCGGCGCATCTGGGCTAACCAGTCGTTCGGGGGAAAAGGTCTGGAACTTCACTGCATCGGCGCCAGCATCCGCGGCTGCGTCGATCAGCTCGCTTGCGACTAGCGGGTCGCCACCGTGGTTGACGCCGGCCTCGGCGATCACGAAGCAGGGTTGACCCTCTCCGATGTGCCGTTTGCCAAGCGGGATCGGTTTCATCGCCGTCCCCTTAGGAGGGACTCTGCTCGTATCAGATCCTCTAACGTGTCGATATCCACCGATCGTTCATCCGGCATCTCGTACGCCAGAGTGCCGGGCGGTTCGAAGGTCCGGAGCCGGCGGAAGACTTCGGTCCGCACCGCGTAGATAGCGCCGTTGAGCTCCATGACCGGTGGGTAGGACTGACGCCTCGAGTCGATATCCGAGGTTTGGGCGAAGGTGGACAGGGTGCCATCTGGGCGGATCGTCCTCGTTAGATAGGGATGGGTACGCGCCGCCGTCACCGAAACAACGGCCGGAGCCTTACTCCCGACGAGAACCTTGATCGCAGCTGAGATGTCGTCCGCTGTTCTGAGTGGCGATGTTGGTTGGAGAAGGACGACCACCGTCGGATCGAAACCGATCTTTGCCAAGGCATGCAGCACAACATCAACCGGCGAAGAGTCATCTGCGGCAAGGTCGGCGGGTCGTGTGATTGTGTCAACTCCGAAAAGGGATGCTCGGCTGAGTATCTCGTCGGCGTCGCTTGATAACCAAGAGTTGGTCAGCTCCGCGCAGTTAGACGCCGCATCCAGGGTCCAATCGATCAATGGCCTACCGTCCAAAGGGTGGAGATTCTTGCCGGGCAAGCCCTTAGAGCCCGCCCGGGCAGGGATAATCGCGGTGACGGACGGCGGCCGACTACTCATGGACCTTAATCCTTGCCTGCAACCTGGTCCTTGTGAAGGTGTCTACCGTCGATCGGATCGGCGATGGGATACAGAGCCACCGCGCTGTTCGCGTAGACAGGCACACGCCACAGGAATCGGGCGAGATAGACGCCGACCACAACTACGAATCCCAGCAGCATGTAGGCGACCTCTTGATTTGCCCTAGAGATGACGAGTCCAAGGAAGCCCAGACACAGGGCCGCCCAATAGAGGACATGCACCGCCGCTTTCACGGGGAGCCCCAGTTGTACGAGTCGATGTGAGATGTGATCCCGGCCTCCCAGGAACACCGGCCGGTGGTGTCTCAGCCGGCTCAAGGCGACAAGAGTGGTGTCCATTATCGGGACGCCAAGTACGACCACGGGTACTAGAAACGTGACGTTGACGAGGTTCTCGAAGCGCAACTGCAGTCCGATCAGTGCCAGTAAGAAGCCGATGAACATCGATCCCGCGTCGCCTAGGAAGATCTTTGCGGGATGCCGGTTGTGTGCGAGGAAACCGAAGGCAGCACCCGCGAGTGCGGCTGCGATGATCGGCACGATGAATAGATTGCCGACCACGCCCATCACTGCGAAGCTCAAGGCACCCACCCCTGCGATACCGGCCGTGAGTCCGTCCATGTTGTCCAGGAGATTGAAGGCGTTCGTTACTCCAACTATCCATAACAGGGTGATCGGGAGATTGAGGACCTCCCAGGGCAGCTGCACTCGGAATCCGCCCCACCACGCCAACAGCGCTGCAGCGATCTGGGCTCCGGCGCGCAGCCAGCGTGGAAGGGTCCGGATGTCGTCGGCGAGTCCGATCGCGGCGATGACCACTGCAACTCCCAACAATGCCGGGATGTTCTCGATCACGGTCGAGGCGCCCACGTCGGGGGTCATAACGACAAAGAGGGAGCCGGCGGCCAGCCCGCAGATGATTGCCACCCCTCCGAGGTAAGGGGTTGACTCTTCGTGTGTCTTGCGTCCGGATGGGTCGGGGTCGGGGTGGTCGAGGACGCCGAACCGTCGTGCCAACCATCCCGTCGCCGGTGTGACGATGTACGCGACCAGTGCACCGACCGCTAGTGCGCCGAGAGCGAGGGGGTAAGAGGCCGGGGATGCCGACAAGAAACCCCAAAAAGTCCCCAATTCCACAGGACTTACACTAACGGAGTCTGTGATCGCGGCGGCTCCGCGAGTCGATCGCGGGGGCAACTCAAGGTCCCGGGGTTGCACTCCCCACATCGTCTTTGAGGTGGTGTCACGGACCCAGAAGGGGTGGAGGCCACCTTAGATGATCGAGGATTTCTACGTTTGGCTGTAAGGGTCCGCGTCCAAGAGCGAGAAGAAATCTAGACCTTCTGAATCAAGAAAGTGAACCCATTTGATTGTCGAAGGCATTCCAGTTGGTAATAGTCCTCCCGCAATCGGATCGCTTCCGCTCGAGAAAGGTGTCTCCTGCTTCGAATTAACAGAGCAGCCAGAGCTGCCTTAGTTCTTATGAACATTCTGATAGAGGACGCTAAGACGCGACGCAGCATGACGGTGGGCAGTGGATAAAGGAGAACCTGCATGTGGTAATCGATGCCAAAGGCTCCTCCACCGGCCACTCTTATGAGTTTCATCCCGTTCTTCCAAGCGAAGTACTCAAGGGCTTTGAATGAGAGGTGTGAGTAGGAAATTTCATGGAAGCACTCCATGAATGCCACGTATCCGATGAAATAGCCTTTGGGCCGCAGAACCCGACTTACTTCTGCGAAGGCAAGAGATGCATCAGGCACATGCTCCAATACCGCATCCATCAACACTACGTCCACGCTTGACTCTTTTATTGGGAGCATCTCCGCGTCCCCCCGAACGGATTCCGACGTTCCAGGAAAGCGCTCCAGGCCAAACCAGGTGCCCCCCGCCCCCTCAACGATCCTTTGCGATCGCCCGTATCCGCAACCCACGTCCAGGACCAGTCGGCGGGGAGAGAGTTCTCGGAGGTCAAAGGCGCTGGCATTAATGAGTATTTCGCAATCGGGAAGTTGATCTTGCACCTTGAGGCTTCGAACACCTTGGCTGGCGAGGCGCTTCTTCATCCGCACGCTCTCACGTTCTCTAATGGTGGTGCGATGCGTAGCTCAGATTCATAACACTTAGACTATCTAAGCTGATTGTTCCGCCGTTGCGGATTACTCAAGTGGAGGAGTTCTCGGATGCCCGCCGTTCTCTTCCTGACAACCGCATTTCCGCCGGCGCCGGAGGTTGGTTCTTTGCGTTTGGCGAAACTCGCAACCGGATTGCTGCGATGTGGCTGGGAGCCCATAGTCGTAACGGTTGCTCCGACGGCCTACACGCCTTCGCGCGACAGGGCCGGTCGTCGCATCCTTTCATCTGATTCTGAGCAGAAGAGCCTCGTGGAGAAGCACGAGGTGTGGGCGTTGAACCCGATCTCTCTCGGATCCCACCTACATCTACCGTTTCGGTCGCGCCGTGCTAAGGGCGGCGGGGGTCAGGACAGAGAAGGGGATGGGGTTGGGGGAATCCACAGCTGGAGAGCGGTAACAACGCACTTGATAACCAAAAGCATGTATCCGGACGAGTACGCTCTTTGGATCCGGCGAGCGGTTCGTGAAGCTCGAGTTCTTGCACGCGCGTGGGGAGCTAAGGCGATCGTGGCGTCCTTTCCCACCGCAGCCGCGGTGCTAGCGGGGGCGAAACTCAGCCGAGAAACTGGCTTGCCCTTTGTCGCAGACTTCCGAGATCCATGGTTTGCATATGGGCCCGCTCGAGGAGCCGGTCCAGTTCGCTCAAGGATCGAAACGAGGATCCGTAGAACCGTTCTAAGCACAGCCTCGGCTGCCATCGCTGTAAGCGATCGGGTGCTCCAAGACAACCTTGAGAATGTTCCGACCGACCATCTGCGGAGCCGAGTCATCCCGCATGGTTGGGATCGTTTCGAGGCATCGGAGCTTGCGAGCAGAAAGCCGAGGAGCTCAGGTGATGGTGTCTTGAGGATTGCCCATGGAGGCACGCTGTATCCGGAAGGCTCCGACCCTGACTCTTTCTTTAGCGCACTCAAGAGTCTTATTGAGAACCAAGTGATCCCCGCTGACAAGATCAGAGTCCTCTTCTTTGGTCGGGTGTTGATGGATGTTGAATCGATGGCCCGGCGCTACGGCCTCGGAGACGTCATTGAGATCGGGGGTTTCGTGCCGAGGAAACAGGCTTTGAACGAACTGGCTGACGCCGACGTTCTTCTGCTCCTTCGAGCGAAGGGAGACATGACTTTTGTGTCGGGGAAGATTTGGGACTACTTCACCGTGGGTAGGCCGATACTCGCGGTCGTTGATGAAGCCTCCGGAGCGGCCGAGGTGATGACGCACGGAGCCACTGGTTTCATTGCTCAGGCTGGGAATGTCATCGAGATCGAGGAGCGACTCCGAGAGGTATGGACCCAGTTCAACTCCGGAATGCTCCATTCGGGTGATTATGGCCCACCACAAGAACTCAGTTCTGACGTGATAGCAGGACGCCTCGCTGAGCTTCTGGATGAGGTGAGTTCGGATAGATAGACCTGAGATTCTCTACCTCGCGCATTTCTATCCGGCTCCTCCCCAAAGGTTTCTCGTTGACGAAGTGATCGAGTGGAGGCAGCAGGGCCTTCAACTGGACGTTCTAGCTCTGCGCCCACCCCTTTCCGAGAGAGTTGTGTTCCTGACGCGACAACATCGTGAGGAAATGGCCACCACGACATATCTTGGGCAGATCGGCCTTCTGGCTTGGACACGTGGCTTGGCAGTTTGCATGCGACACCCCATTCGGTCTGGCCGCGCTTTCTGGGAAGTGTGGACGGCCGGCTATCTCAGGGTGAATGACCTCCGCCACCGGGTTCACGCGATCCTCACTTCCATCCGAGCAGTCGCAGTGATTGGTCATGTTTCGCGTCGCGGTTATCGGCACCTACATTGTGACTTCTCGGATGACACGGCTACCATCGCGCTGATGGTCGATTCGATATCTAGAGTTGGATTCAGTTTCCGCGACCATTTCTCTTTCAATCCCCAATTGATCCGCGAAAAGGTGTCACGTTCTCGTTTCGTGCTTGCGTGTTCTGAAGCCAATAGAGTTTGGCTCTTGCGTATGTCAGGGGAAGCCCACGAGGACAAAGTCCATACTGCCTATTTGGGAGTTGATCTGAGCGAATGGGAACCAGTCCCGGCCCCGGTGGGTCCACAGATCGTCTCTGTGGGCACCCTGCAGGAGAAGAAAGGTCACGCCTACCTGGTTCGAGCGATGGCGATCTTGCGAGAGAAAGGCGTTGGCGCAACGTGCGTTCTCATCGGCGACGGTGACCTTCGGGATTCCATCGTTGGGGATATCAACCGGTTGGGCTTGCAGGAGTCGATCCGAGTGACGGGCTACCTCAGGCAGGAGGAGGTTGCATCGCTGCTCAAAGAGTCAAGAACTGCATGTCTTCCGGCCATTGAGGCCTCTAATGGCGACACAGACGGTATCCCGGTAGTGCTTATGGAAGCGATGGCGTCGGGGAAGCCGTGCGTCTCGACTCCCGTCGGAGGGATCGACGAACTGATCAGCGATGGGAGCGACGGTTATGTCGTCCCTCAGCGCGACGCAGAGAGGCTCGCCGAGGCGCTGCAGCCACTGCTAACTGATGTCTCCCTTGCTGATTCAATGGGACGCTGCCGCTCGCTCAAAGGCCGAAGAGATGCTGGACATCCACCGGAACGCAGCGAGCGTTGTTGAACTTTTTAGTCGACAACTGAGCGAGATGCGGTAGGACTCCTGTGAATAGGCACATAGCCGTGGTTGGAACCGGTCGGTGGGGACGGAACCTCGTACGCGTGTTTCAGGAGTTGGGATCTCTAGCGGCAATCTCTGATCCCGATGGCGAAACCGCTTCCGCTCTCTCAACGGCCCACAAGGTGTCGGCAGAAGACTTCGAAACATTGCTGCGGGACTCAACGATCAAGGGGATCGCTCTTGCCACCCCCGCGGCACTCCATTATCAACTAGCAAAGGAGTGCCTTCTCGCTGGTAAGGACGTTTTCGTAGAGAAACCTCTTGCTCTCGCGGTCCGGGATGCGGAGGAGCTTTGTCTCCTTGCTGAAGAGCGCAGCGCGATCCTGATGGTCGGCCATCTAATGCAATATCACCCGGCGTTCGTTCGTTTGAAGGAGCTCGTGTCAGGGGGAGTTTTAGGGTCTCTTCAATATGTCTATTCGAACCGGTTGAATCTCGGCAGATTTCGACAAGCAGAGGACATCTTGTGGAGTTTTGCCCCCCACGACATCTCCATGATTCTGAGCCTCATCGGATCAGAACCCGAATCGGTTCAAGCTGTTGGTAGTTACTACCTCGAATCGGGTATCGCCGACGTTACGACTACCCACATGGCTTTCCCTGAGGGTGAGAGGGCCCATGTCTACGTTTCTTGGTTGCACCCCTATAAGGAGCAGCGCCTCGTGGTCGTAGGTGAGGGCGGGATGGCGGTCTTTGACGACGCGCAGCCCTGGGAGTCGAAGTTGCTTCTCTATCCTCATGAGGTGTCCTGGGAGGGCGGATTCCCCGAGCCGGTTAGAGCGGATGCTGAGGCAGTCCATCTGGAAGCGAAGGAGCCCCTGCTCCTTGAGTGCGAGCACTTCATAGAGTGCATCCGAACCCGCGCCCAACCCCGTACCGATGGACCCGAGGGATTGCGTGTTCTGAGAGTCTTGGATCGAGCTGCGACTTCGATGACCGAGCGGGAGGAGCAAGCTAAACCGGTGCATCCTGATGTGATGGTTCATCCAACTGCAGTGATCGATGATGGCAGCGAAATCGGCGCGGGCACGAAGATCTGGCACTTCTCGCACATCCTCTCCGGCTCTGACATCGGGCCCGATTGCACCATCGGACAGAACGTCATGATCGGACCCAACGTTTCGGTGGGAGCACGATGCAAGATCCAGAACAACGTCAGCGTGTACCAGGGTGTGTCCCTCGAAGATGACGTGTTTCTGGGACCGAGTTGCGTGTTCACGAATGTGAAGTCCCCCCGTTCCGAGATCGATCGCAGTGCAGAGTTCGAGGCGACCCAGGTTCGAGAGGGGGCGACGGTGGGAGCCAATGCCACGATCGTGTGCGGAGTCGAACTGGGTGACAACTGTTTCGTTGCGGCCGGAGCAGTCGTTACGAAAGACGTCCCACCGCATGCACTCGTGGCCGGGGTTCCCGCTAAGCGCATCGGTTGGGTGAGCCATGCCGGAGAACGTCTGAGCGAGGACCTCGTCTGCCCGCGGACGGGACGCCGCTACCGCCTAAACGACCCAGACACCCTGGTAGTGGCGGATGAGTAACGACTCGATCCGGCGACTCCCTTTGGTTGACCTCGCAGCACAACGCACGGCACTCGGCTCAGAGATCGATGCCGCGATCGGTCGGGTCCTGGATCACGGTCGCTTCATCATGGGACCGGAGGTTCAGGAACTCGAAGCCGAGCTCGCCGGCTACACGGGGGCCACTTCGGTGGTCTCTTGTTCCAGCGGCACCGACGCGATCCTCATGAGCCTCATGGCGTGGGGGATCGGCCCCGGCGACGCGGTTTTCTTACCTGCCTTCACGTTCACCGCAACGCCCGAAGCAGTCGCGCTCCTAGGTGCAACTCCCGTCTTCGTGGATGTGTCGCCGGATGACTTCAACATCGACATCCGAAGTCTGAAGAGAACGATCGATTCGATCGATCCTCTCGATCCCAAGGTCGTCATCGGCGTCGATCTCTTCGGCGCGCCGGCCGACTATGAAGGCATCAAGGAGCTCGCGTCCGAGCGCGGGATGAAGGTCCTGGCGGATGCAGCGCAGAGCTTCGGCGCGTCAACCGCGGCGGGAAAGGTAGGCATCCTTGCCGACGCGACGGCCACGAGTTTCTTTCCCTCCAAACCGCTCGCCTGCTACGGCGACGGTGGGGCGGTCTTCACCGTCGATCCGAGCATGGCCGAGGACCTTCGCTCCATCCGGTTGCACGGACGCGGGAGCTCCAAGTACGACATCGTTCGGTTGGGGATCAATGGGCGACTCGACACGCTCCAGGCGGCGGTGCTTCTGAAGAAGCTGAGTGTGTACGAGGACGAACGGCGGCAGCGCGAATTGTTGGCAAAACGCTATAACGAGGCATTGTCGGGCTCGGTCCGGGTTCCCCAGGTCCCCGACGGGGTGGCGTCTGCATGGGCTTACTACACGATCCGTCACTCGAAGAGGGACGCGATCGCATCGTTTCTCTCTGACCAACGGATCGCGAGCGAGGTCTACTATCCCAAGCCGCTGCACCTTCAACCCGTCTATCGCTCTTGCCCGATGGACCCTAAGGGTCTTCCGATCGCGGAAGCTCTTTCAACGGAAGTCCTCAGTCTGCCGATGCACGCCTATCTGAGCGAACTGGACCAGAATCGTGTCATCCAAGCTGTTCTTGACGCTCTGAGTTCGATCGACGCGTGAAGGTCGTCTGGCTTACCGAGATCCCAACGGTTTACCGGACGCCGCTGTTCGAAAGACTTCGGACCGAACTCGAGCTCTCCGTTCTCTACTGTGCAGCATCCGATCCTTGGAGAGGCCCCGCGCTGGAGATCGACCCTGATGGGGAGGTGTTGCCGGGCTTTGGGTTCGGGGGCCGTCGCGGGGGCGGGCCGAACTGGAAAGTGAACCTCTCGGTATGGAAGCGGCTCACTTCGACGCATCCCCATGTTGTCGTCGTGGCTGGCTACGCCCACCCCACGATGCTTCTGGCGATCCTTTGGTGTAGACGGCACGGCGTTCCTTACATCCTTCACTCCGAATCTCACAACCTGACCCCGCGCTCCACCTGGAAGAAGCGGGTCAAGGCGCCCTTGGTGTCCTGGGTTGTAAGGAATGCATCCAGCTATCTGCCGGTGAGCTCTCCGGCTGCTTCTTACTTGGAAGAGTGGGGCGGCGATCGCGCCAGGATGTTCATCCTCCCCAACTCACCGGATGTCGAAGAGATCGTCAATAGGACGCGCTTGCAGCCGAACTTGGACACAGCCGGGTTCACTTTCCTTTTCGTCGGGAGACTTGTGGATGCCAAGGCGCCCGCCCTTCTCATCGACGCGTTCGACAAAGTTCGAGAAACCGCGCCGAGCGCTCGCCTAGTCGTCGCGGGTGATGGACCTTTACGCACCGCGCTCGAGACCGACGCCCGCGTGCGGGGGATGAACGTCTCATTCGAGGGGCATGTAAGTAGTGACAACTTGATCGATCTGTATGGGAAAGCCGATTGCTTCGTCCTGCCTTCCATATACGAGCCCTATGGAGTTGTGGTGCAGGAGGCTATGGCAGCTGGCTTGCCAGCCATCGTCAGTGACAGAGTGGGAAGCGCCGCCGATCTGGTTGTTGATGGAGCCACGGGGTACGTCGTTCCGGTTGGCGACGTCGAAGCTCTGGCGAGGCGGATGACGGACGTCATCCGCAAAGGTCGCAGGCATTTCGAAGATGAAGCACGTGCAACAGCCGGCCGGTGGAACTACGACTTCGGAGTAAAGAGCGCCATCAACGCCATGAGGTTGGCAGTAGGCGCTGATTCTCCCCTCTGAATCATTACAGTTCTAGGGATCGCCGGATTTGGTCGGCATTCATGACGGATAGATCACTCTCAAGTAGGGACTTGTGGCGCAGCATCGTGGCTTCGTCCCAGTCCCACCACCTGATCTCTTGTAGAAGATCGATAACGTCTTCAGTGAACCGCTTCCTGATCTCACGCGCTGGCACTCCGGTTACAACGGCGAACGGAGCGACGTCCCTCGAAACAACGCTCCCGGCACCGATCACGGCCCCATTGCCGATGGTCACGCCCGGCAGCACAAGGACACGATCGCCCACCCACACATTGTTGCCGAGAGAGACCTTTGTTTGGGGTCCGGTAACCGACCGTAGCCCCAAGCGTCGCTGGAGGTTCAACTGCAGATTTGCGTAGTTCATCAGATGGTTGGAGCCGATTATCGACAGGTCTCGCCCGATCGCACAGTAGCGGCCGATCGAAACCTGTCCGCCGCGGATCAGCACTGGGCCGTTGATCCTGGTTCCTCGCCCGATCGTGGTCCCTCGCCGTATCCTGGCCCCGCGGGCGAGATAGACTTCCCGATCGATCTGAACGCCTTTAATCCGAAGCCAAGCAACTCGGGCTTGGCTGCCCATCGACATCAGGAATCTTGCACCGGCGCCCATATCGTCTAGTTTCCTCTCTCATTGGGGCCGAGCGGTCGTGAGCGTCCTATAGCCGAGATCGTTGAGTAGCTGTCCCATCGCACGCTCTATGTATGTCAGATGCTCTTCAGATAGGTCATGTTTCCACCTATCGAGGGCGGCTCTGAAGATCGGTTGAGCAGCCTCCGGCGTCTGAGGGAACCGACGAACATCTCGACTTCGATTTCTAACCTCGTGGAAGGACAGCATTGAGTCATCCCAGGCTAGGCCCGTTCTTCGCAGCAAGGGTTCAAGTGCCGATTTCGGGTCCTCAACCAGCTCCTCGTAGCGCGTTTCGATGACTCTAGGATGACCTCTGAGTCGAAGGCCCGAACTGACCATGTTGGTCCATATCTTGATGCAGTCATCCAGGTCTCGTTGGTGATTGGTCGGTACAAGCGCACCGCGAACGACTTTGAACCGGGGGTGGGATCGGAGCGAGTTGACCACGGCTCGACCATCTCTGATCACGTGACAGAAGATGACATTGGGAAAACGATCGAGCACCCAATCGATGTTGAGGACATTGGCTGGGGTCTTTTCGGCCCACATCGGCATCGCTTGGCGCGATGCGTAGGTCTCCATGAAGGTTGTCACAAAAATGGGAAAGCTGCGCACCCGCCATTTCATCATCTGGATCTCGGCGAGAGAGATGTCGAAGTTTGATCTCAGAGCCCTTTCTCGCATCCGGCCACAAAAGAGGCCGGATTCGGGACCACAAGCGATCTCTGGATGTGAATCGAGCATCACTCGAACTAGCGTGGTGCCACTGCGCGATGATCCTCCCACGACGATTCCTGTGGAGTTGGAGGTTTCGTGCGCGTTTAGTAGCCAGGACAGTCGCTTCATGAATCGGGACAATACGCGAGGGAAGCCATGACTTCGTGAAAGGCCTCGTTGATCCGCTGGATCGAGTCTCCCGGCAACTTTTGACTCCCGCCGACCGCCGACCCGGTTCCAACGAATGAGGCGTTCTTCCGCTCACGAGCGCGCGGCTTGTCCGTCCGCGTCCTTTCCTTGAGACGCATGGCCTGGAGGTCATTGTTTCTGATCGCGAGCTCAACCACCTCGATAGGGCATTCGAAGCCCATGTGACTGAGAACATCCTTCACGGAGCGGCTGGTGTCGGCGCGAAGGTCTTCGTAGCGGATAACGTGGATACCGTCTCCTGCGTCCAACCATGAACGGACGTGCACATCCCATCGCCCGTATCCATCAACAGCCCCGTGGAGGAAATTTTCCAGAAACTCATCGAAGGGTGGGGCGATGCCTAGCATCACGTGATAGCGAAGGTAAGAGGCGATGACGTCAGCAGGGTGCCTTACCAAGTAGATACCTTGGTGGTATGTCTTGCGATGCTTTTCATGTGTTCTAAGGATCCGGCCTCCGTTTCGAGTTAGCTTCGGCGCACGGTGGTGGTTCTCGATGCTGGGAATCGGATGATTAAGTCCACCAAAGGTGCTAGGGCGTCCTGTCAGGATCTCAGCCAGGATGAACGCCAACCAGGTGCGACCCGAACGAGGGTAGGAGCCGATGAAGAAGTCCTCGCTCTTCAGCCCAAGGTGTCTTCGCCAGACAATGGGCTTCCGTAGGAGGCGACCGGCTGGCGAGAGCCTCCAGCGCTGGGCTCTTAGATCGATTGGCCTCTGTTCGGTACTCATCTGTGACCAATGCTATGGGCGCTGATTGATGGGGTCGATCAGGAATGTCATAGGTCACCTCCGGCATCCGGGGACGTTTGGCAGCCGCGTTCTACAAACAGCTTCAACGCAGTTCCTCTTGGCGGTGTTGGCAGTGGTTGCCGGTGCGATCGCCGTCCGGCTTCTCGGTCCGGAGGGCCGCGGAGAACTCGCTGCGATTCAGCTCTGGGCATTCTTTTTTGGGACGATCGCCGTCCTTGGGCTCCCCGACGCTCTCCTTTACTTCTCCGCTCGTGATCAAGATCGGACGTCGACCTACCTCGGGTCATCCATTGCCTTGGGGCTTGTGATCACGGCATTCGTATCGGTGGTTGCTTTCCTCGTGCTGCCTTCTCTCTTGTCGGCTCACCCCCAACACGTAGTGGATGCGGCTCGTTTGTTTTTGTGGTGGATACCGACTTACGTACTGTGGTCGCTGGCCCTCGTGGTTCTCCCCAGCAGGAACGATTACACGGCGTGGAACGTGCTCCGTCTCCTGCAATACGTAGGCTGGCTGGCGATCCTCATTACCTTCTGGGTGCTGAACCACCCCGATCCAGGTGGGATTGCAGACGCTTATTTGTGGTTTTTCGTGGGAATGACAATCCTACTGCTCGCCGTGATCCTGCCTCTTATGTCTGCCCCTGTCGGCAAACCGAACATTTCCGACTGGAAGCCCCTACTTCGATATGGGCTTCCAAGTGCGCTCACACACACAAGCCAGATCGCAAGCCTCAGGGTCGACCAGCTGATCCTTGCGGTCTTCCTACCGGCAAGAACACTTGGCTTCTACGCCGCGGCCGTAACGTGGGGCCTGGCGGGTCGACCTCTGCTTCTTGCCGTGAGCAACGTGCTTTTTCCAGGTGTGGCCATGAAACAGCGAGAAGGCATGGAGCAAGAGGAGTTTCTCCGCGGCATCCGGCTCGGCTCGTCGCTTGCGCTCGTGCTGGGGCTGCTCCTCGCGGTGGCAACACCGCTGCTGTTGCCCGCCATCTTTGGAGAGGAGTTCCGAAAGTCAGTGTTTGCCGCCACCGTCCTCGCAATTGGGGGAACCACGTACGGCTTCAATAGCGTCATCGAAGGGGGTTTCAGAGGGTTGGGTCTGCCGGACCGAGCTATGTTGCCCGAGGTAGCCGGGATGGTTGTAACGGTCGTTGCCGTTGGAGGCAGTGTAAGAACGTTCGGGATCCAGGGCGCGGCCGTAGGTTCGTTGCTGGGGTATCTCACTACGACCTGGATGTTGCTTCGCCGGGCCTCGGAAGTGACCGGGCTGGGTATTTTGGCGCTGTCGAAACCGTCATGGCGACTGCTGTTCACTGGAATGACGAATCTCTTTCGATTTGGTCCTCCGGCGGTCTTTGACAGGACGCTGCAGGACGAAGGGCCGGGCGAACTCGGATGAAGAAGGCGCTCCCAGTTGGATTCGTAGTAACGATGCTCGCGGTTCTGGCCGGGAACAGCAATCAGGAACAGCTCGCTTCTCTAGGGTTCTATCTTCGTTTTGCGGCCTACGGGGGTCTGATCGTTCTTGCCCTGACGATCCCGCGAACTGGTCCGACAGCCGGTCCCCTCACAGTCTTCTTAGTCGGTGCCATCGCTTTTCTGGCACTTGGCTCAACCTTGTGGTCCGTCACACCGGCGCTCACCTTGCAGCGCGCGTTCGGTTTTTGCCTACTTTTGGGAGCGATGGCTCTGGCGGTTCGAGCCTGCTTGGATCCTCGTTCGATGCGCTCGATGTTGTCGGGGGTGTGCGTCGCCATTCTCATGTTTCAAGTTGCTGGTCTGATTGCAACGCTGCTCGGATATTCAGAGGCTTCCGAGGCAACAAGAACTGTTGGATTCTTCCGGTTCCAAGGACTCCTGGTTAGCCCCAATTCGGTCGGTGTCGTTGCAGCGATCTTTCTACCCGTCGCGTTGGGCCTCCGGATGACTGCAAGCACGAGATATGGATGGAGCTGGAACGTTTGGCTCGCAGTCGTCGGCTTGAGCCTGATCCTGTCTCAGTCGCGCGGGGGCATCGTTGCTGCTGCCGTTGGGCTGACCGCTTTCTTCTGGTCTCGTTTGCAAGTGATGAGAAAGACGAGGGTCGTGGCCAGCGCAGCCGGCGTTCTAATGCTGATCAGCCTAGCGATCATCGTTCCTGAACTGCAGCCTAGTGAAGTGAGGAGCCTTTCGGCTCGATTCACATCTCAATATGAAGGGTCGGCAGAGGGCTCGGGCCGTTTCGCCGCGTGGGGTCTTGCTACGGACATCTGGGAAGAACGGCCACTCACTGGTTGGGGGTTCGGATCTGGTGAGGAGGTCTTCGGAGCGCGAGAGCATGAGATCGAACAATCCTTCCAAGGACGTGACCCTCACAACTCTTACTTCCATACGTTGATGGAGCTTGGACCTGTCGGTCTGCTACTACTTCTTTCTCTGAGCTTGTTTGCTCTTGTTCTCGGTTGGAAGGTTAGGCGCGACAAGATTGGGGCCGCTCTGTTCGCCGGATTGGTGGCCTCTTTTACGGTCTCACTTTTCGAGAGTGGCTTGACCTCACCCGGCAGTATCCTGGGGTTCTCTACCTGGATGCTGTTCTTCCTCCTATTGGGATTGAACTCACACTTGCATAGGAGTCGGTACGCCCTCCGTGTCGGAGGAGTTCCGGAGCTGGCTGAGTCTGTCTAGAAGGGCAACCTCGCATGTGCGGAATAATCGGAGCGATCGGAACGGATCGGTCAGATTTCACCGAAACTGACCTCGCTTTCCTCCATCACAGGGGGCCGGACGCCTGGGCATCGACTACGCTGATGCTCGACAACGAACGATGCGCTCTGGGGTTCAAGCGGTTGCGCATTATCGATCTGTCGCCACAGGGCGATCAGCCATTGGGGAATGAGGATGGCTCTGTTTGGATCATCTACAACGGTGAGATTTACAACCATGTCGAGTTGCGGAGGCGTTTGGAGTCGTCCGGACACACGTTTCGTTCCAAGACCGACACAGAAGTGATCGTTCACCTCTATGAGGAACTCAACGGAGACATCCTTGCGACACTTCGCGAACTTCGTGGCATGTTCGCGTTCGCCTTAGTCGACCAAAAGAGAGGGACCCTTTCTCTGGCGCGTGATCGTTTGGGGATCAAGCCCCTTTACTTCAAGAGAGAAGGCAGAGGACTCATCTTTTCTTCTGAGGTTCGGCCGCTCGCCCATCTTTGTGATAGCTCGGAGATTTCTCATCATGCTTTAGCCGATTTTCTCGTATGGGGGATCATCCGGGGTCCCGGGTCCATCATCGAGGGCGTGGAAGAGCTGATGCCCGGTCATGTTCTTCAGTACGTGACGGGCAAGATCGATATCAAGAAGTGGTGGGAGCCGAGCTTCGAACCTCTACCGCTCCAGCCTGGAGAGGCAGAGGCCAGGGTGGCTGAGGCGCTGGAGGATTCGATCTCGCGCCATCTTGTGGCGGATCGTCCAGTGGGTGTTTTCTTGTCCAGTGGACTTGATTCATCGGCAGTAACCGGCATCGCCGCGAAGTTGGCGTCGATCCGAGCCCTGACGGTCACCTTTCCCGACATTGGTGGTGACGAGGGTTATCAAGCCGCTCGACTGGCCAGCCGTGTGGGGGCCGAGCATCAGGCTGTTCCGGTCGAAGGCCGTGAGGTATCTGACAACTTCGAGGAAATCCTTCGCGCCATGGATCAACCCACAGCAGATGGGGTCAATTCGTGGATCGTGTCTCAAGCGGCTCGAAAGAGCGGGTTGGTTGTTGCCCTGTCGGGTGTGGGTGGTGATGAACTGTTCGGTGGTTATCCGAGTTTCGCTCTCGTACCTCGGATCGCTCGACTGCAACGAGGGTTGCGGGTGTTGCCATATCCGGCTCGCGCTGCCACGGCCAAGCTGGCCGGTCGCGTCTCTCCTGGAGGAAAACTGAGTCGAGTGCTTCCAGGCGATGGTTCCTATACCGACGCGTATCGAGCAGTCAGAGGAATCTTTCCACCGGGAGCATTTGGGGGGATCCCCTACTGGGAGGTCGCCCGCCCCGCTTTGAACAAGCACCCGTCCGACAGAGTCTCGTCGCTCGAGATGACGCACTATCTTGCTAACCACCTACTGCGTGACACGGATCAGATGTCGATGGCGCATTCGCTCGAAGTGCGCGTTCCTCTACTAGATGACCGAGTGGTCGAGATGGCGACTTCGATTCCCGCTGATATCAGGATGGCCGAAGGAAAGGCCCTTCTCGCAAGAGCAACGGGTTTGGAGCCCTCGCTTTTCAAGCGCGGGTTCACTCTGCCGTTCGACGTATGGCTCCGTGGGCCATTGAGCGGAGTGCTTCGTGAAGGGCTGCTTTCAGCTGAACTTCCATTCGGTGATCTGATCGAAGAACGTATGCGACGGAGATTACTGAGCGCTTTCGAGGCCGGTCGCATCCATTGGTCTCGTCCGTGGGCAGTTGCGGTGCTTCGTCTTTGGCCGGTTGCTAATGGGCTCTCGGCTTGATGAATGTTGTCGTGACGGTCCCATCACTTCGCCGCGAGTTCGGAGGACCGGTCGTGAAGGCAACGAGACTAGTTTCCGCGCTCGGCGCTGCGGGCCAGTCGGTGCAGTTGGCGGGAGCTGGGCAGTCTGCAAACGCGATCAGTCTGGGCACCACAACGCGCTTTCACGCAACGCCGGTCCCGCGATATCTGAAACCGCTGTATGAGGCAATTGATCGATCGGACGTTCTCCATGTGATCGGTTACCGCGACCCTGTTGGGACCTTCGCCGCGTTACGTGCCCGTCGGAAGGGGATCCCTTACGTTTTAGAGCCCGTCGGTATGTACGGTCCGAAGCTGAGAAGTTCGCGGATCAAGTTGATCTTCGAGCGGTTCTTCGGAAGACGAGTGGTGGCGTCGGCCGCGAGTGTCATCGCAACGAGCGTCATCGAGCGAGACGAGTTGATCATGGCGGGGATCAACGAAGATCGGATCGTGCTCCGCCCCAATGGGCTCTCGGTAGATGATCTGCTGCCACTTCCCTCGCGAGGCAACTTTCGGGCGGAGCACAATATCCCCGCGGAAGCGCGCCTGATACTGACCATCAGCCGGCTGTCCTTGACGAAGGGGCTCGCCGGTCTGGTCGAGGCCGTTTCCCGACTGGATGGTGCATACCTGGTGATAGCAGGTCCGGACGACCGAGACGGGACACGCTCATCCCTTCTCTCCGTGAGTAGGAGATTGGATTTCGATCCCAGGTTTCGACTTTTGGATCGTGGCGTGTGGGAAGGGGAGAAGGCGGCCGCGCTAGCAGACGCAGACTGCTTTTGCCTTCCTTCGCAAACTGAGAGTTTCGGTTTGGCGGCCGCCGAAGCAGCGGCGGTCGGGTTACCCGTTGTGCTTTCAGATCGATGCGGGGTGGCTGAATGGTTGGATGAAGGTTCGATCCACTCCTATCCCTACGGACACGTCGACTCGCTGATGATCAAGCTACAAAATGTCTTGGGAAACCCTGAGGTTGCTAGGGCTGCGTCGCAGGGTGCCGCCCCTCTCCGTGAACGACTTTCATGGGCCTCCGTATCCAGGGAGCAGATGAAGATCTACGAAGCGGCTCTAGTCAAGCGGGTTCTATGAAGGCGCTGCTCATCAACCAATACTTCCCTCCGGACACCTCCGCGACCGCTCTCGTGTTTTCGGATCTTTCGCGAGCGATGGTCGAACGCGGACATGATGTGACCGTGATTCGGGGCCGCCCCTCCTATCAACCACAGCACCGGTTCGGCTGGGCGATGCATCGAACTGAGGAACGAGGTGGCATGACGATCCATACCCTCGGCTCGTTGGCGTTCAACCGCAACCGTTTCATCGGTCGGCTGTTCAACTATTTGACGTTTCTAGCGCTCCTTCGTGTGGTCGCGCGCAAGCATCGCGATGTCCACGACGTGGTGGTCGTGGGAACCGACCCGCCTTTGGCCCCGGGTGCCGCAGTGCGCGTCGCAGGTCGGTCTCCGGTCGTGGTGAGTCTGCAGGATCTTCATCCCGAGGCAGCGATTGGCGGGGGATGGATCGGGGATGGTTTCGTATCTCGTTCATGGGACCAACGCAACATGAAGGCTCTTTCCCGCGCCACACGAATCGTTTGCATCGGTCGTGACATGGCGTCACGGGTTGTTGGCAAAGGGTTGGATCCGGGGAAGGTTGTGGTGGCACCGAACGGGGGACGTTCACCCGATGGTGACAGCGATCCGGCCGTTGTCGACGAACTAAGGAGAGGCTCCAGTTTCGTGGCCATGTACGCGGGGAATCTGGGGTCATCCGGGGCCTGGGACTCACTCCTCGAGGCGCAGGATCTTCTCCCGTCTGGGGTGGACATCCGGTTCGTCGGTGAGGGGGCGGAGGCCGAGCGCATCAAGCGAGCCGGAGCAACAGTCTTCGATCTCCGACCCGCGAGTGACATCGTTTCGGTGATGGAGGCGGGTGATCTTCAGATAGTGACGTTAAAGAAGGGTGTCGCTGGGGCGTCGGTGCCCAGCAAGCTGTACACGATCCTGGGCTACGGGCGACCGGTGTTGGCGGTTGTACCGACCGAGAGCGAGGTGGCCGCGGTGGTCGAAGAATTGGGATGCGGCTACGTGGTCGATCCCCAAGACCCCAGCGCGATCGCCAGCACGATCTCGCTGGCGGCGAGATCGCCTGAGGAGCTCGCTCGGATGAGCCATGCCGCTGCTCGGGGTGCAACCGAATTCGATCGGATCAAGTGCATGGAGGTCGTGACGGACATCGTCGAGGGGGCCGCGACCGCGAGCCGCTCCATCTAGGCTACTTTCGATTAGCACGAGTCCAACGAGGAGAGCAGTTGACCGAGAGCGTTCTTGGCATAAACGCCTATCACGGAGACGCATCAGCGGCCCTGTTCGTCGATGGAGCCTGCGTTGCGGCGATAGAGGAGGAGCGGTTCTCGCGGATCAAGCACCAATCGGGTTTCCCCGATGAATCAGCGCGTTGGTGCTTGGCGGAGGCAGGGATAGCCCCGGGCGAACTCGGACACGTCGCTATCGGCCGTGACCCAACTACGAATGTCGTCAAGAAGCTGTTCTACGCGCTGAGGCATCCGCCCGGCATGGATTTCGTCAAATCGCGTTTCCGTAATGCGAGAAGCGTGATGGACGTGAAGGCATCGATCGCATCGGCCCTCGGTGTTAGCGAAGACTCGCTGAACGCTCGTTTCCATCGTGTCGAACACCACCGCACCCATATAGCGAGTGCCTACTTCTGTTCCCCGTACGAAGAATCGGCCTGCGTCTCGCTCGATGGGATGGGCGATTTCATCTCGACGATGTGGGGAGCGGGCCGCGGATCACAGATCGACATCAAAGGCGAAGTTACCCACCCTCATTCCCTCGGCCATTTCTATCAAGCGTTCACTCAGTATCTCGGACTCCACCGCTACGGCGACGAGTTCAAGCTTATGGGGCTCGCCTCGTACGGGGAGCCTCGCTTCGTCGACAAGCTGCGCGACGTGGTCGGTGTCGTAGGCGACGGCCCCGATTTCAAGCTCAACCTTGACTACTTCCTCCACGACAAACGGGGCGTGGACATGACCTGGAAGGAAGGAACTCCAGAGGTCGGGGGGTTGTGGTCCCCGAAGGTTGCCGAGGTATTCGGCGAGCCGCGCGAGGTGGGTGGGCCTATAACTCAACGCGACGAGGATCTAGCGGCAAGCGTCCAGGCGGTTCTGGAAGAGGTCGCCATGGAGCTCTTGCGTCGCATCCATGCAGTCGCGCCGTCGCGCAGGTTGGCGATGGCAGGTGGGGTAGCTCTCAACTGCGTCATGAACGCACGCATCCAGGAACAGACCCCGTTCGAAGAGGTGTGGATCCAGCCGGCCGCCAACGACGCGGGTATCTCTGTGGGAGCCGCGTTATGGGCGCAGCACGCAGTGCTCGGGATGCCGCGCGATTGGATCATGGAGAACGCGTATCTGGGTACCGAATACGACGAGGCCGACTACAAGAACGCGATGTCTGACGCCGGCCTTGAGTACCGCTCGCTGTCAGATGAAGAACTGTTCCCTGAGGTTGTTCGTCGGTTGGCGGAAGGTGACGTGGTCGGGTGGTTCCAGGGACGTATGGAGTTCGGTCCTCGCGCCCTCGGCAACCGATCGATCGTGTGCGATCCGCGTCGCCACGACATGAAAGACATCCTGAATTCGCGGATCAAGCATCGCGAGCCGTTTAGGCCGTTCGCGCCCAGTGTTCTTGAAGAGAAGACGGGGGACTGGTTCACGCGCTCGGAACCGTCGCCCTACATGTTGATGGCTTATGACGTTCGTCCGGAGAAACGCGACGAGATCCCCGCCGTGACGCACGTTGATGGGACGGGACGCCTGCAGACCGTGTCGCGCCAACAGAGCCCTCGGTATCACGCGTTGATCTCGGAGTTCGAGCGGCAGACGGGCGTGCCGGTGGTGTTGAATACTTCGTTCAACGAGAACGAACCGATCTGCTGTAAGCCCGATGAGGCTGTCGACTGTTTCAAGAGAACGCACATGGATGTGCTGGTACTCGGGAACCTCGTTGCGACGAAAGAGCGGGAAGAAAGCTAGATCTTTCCGATGACCAGAACGCCTTCCAGATCGGCCCCCACCCTCCTCAAATCTTCCACAGTCGTGGAGACGGTGGTCTTTGAAACGCGATTGGGATCGACTAGAAGCACCACTTTATCTGCGGCTGCGGCTTCCCTCAGCCCCTTGGGGGACTGGAGCGGGTCGTCGATCCCGATGACTGTGGGAGCAGACTCATTGTCGGCGGTGAGTGCCTGTCTCAGCTGCGCTGCATAGGGATCCGTTTCGTCGATGCCTGGACCCACCAAAGCGACAGATGCGACGGACGGTTTCGAAAACAGGAGCGCCACCTTCTGGAAAGGTCTTGGATCCGCCGTCCTTTCCTCGGCTACAGCGAGGACCGGGAGCCGAAGCAACTGCTCCACGTTTCGGATGGAGAGGAACCGGCCGCGTAGTTGCTCCTGAAGGAGAACCAGAAACGCTCCCACGATGACGCCAATGATCAATCCCGCCACTCCGTTGCGCGCCCACGGTTTGGATGTTGATGTGCTGGTGGCAGGTACCTCAACTGCCGGATCGGCCGTTGCTGCGGTCGCGCTGGTGGCGGTCGAGGTAACGCCCAGGAGTTGACCAACATCCTCGGTATCGAAGGATTCGACGTTCGTGAGTTTCTCAGTGAGCCCGATGGTTTGTGCATTGCTGCCGGCGATGGCAGCCACGATTGCTGAGCCGGCCGACCTTTCATCCGGATAGTCGATCTTCACGAGCTGAGAGAGCTGCTCCTCGAGGCGTTCGTTCTCTCCCTCCAATGCCGCCTTGAGATCAACCAGTTGGTTCCGCTGCGTTTCAGCGACCTCTCGTTGTTGGAAATCCAGAAATGCAAGAGCGAATGCCTCGGTTACCTCGTCACCGCCGATGTCTTCCGTGCCGGGATGAGAGATCACCAGCACCTCCGTTTCCGCCGTCACGGTGAGGTCAGCTAGCAATGCGTCGGAGTCATCCCAACCGATCGCTTCTCCCGCCCTGTTCGCGATCTGCTCGGATCGGAGGATCTCGGCTGCCGTGCTGGGCTGAGGCTCGACGAGGTTGCCGTTCTTATCCAAGCTCGGCCCGAGCAGCAACCGCGCCTCTGGAAGTAGTTGCGCTGATGGCTCGGCGACCAGGGGGGCGGGATTGCCGCGAGCTGCCGTAACAGCCAGCGCGCCTAGCATCACCGCTAGCGTTGTTGCCGTGATCGTCTTCCAGCGCCTGCGGAGGAGGGCGAGGTAATCGTTCAGCGTCAGCTCTTCCATGGGGTCACTTTCATCGCCCATGGAGCTTAGGGGGTTTCGGGTTCAACACCCAACACCTCTTGGGCTTGGATCACCCAGTCGAGCTGGAAGTTCAGCGCTACCGCGATGTCGAGGGCATCCAAGGCCAGTTCCGTTTCGCCTTCTCGTCCCGCTGCCAGCGCGAGGGCGGCCCATGCGTATTGCTCTTTGGAGTCTTCAGGAAGTCCGTGGACGTAGTCGACGACGTAAGAATCTCGCTCCGCCATCAAGAGCACCTCTAGACCTTCTTCTCTAAGTATTCGATTGTACGGATCGATGTCCAACGCGACTTCGTACAGGTCTGCTGCTTTATCTAGGAAACCGGTGATTTCTCGTTCGGCCCCAGCCGCGTACAGACGAGCCTTGTCTCGGATGGCGGGGAGATCTGGGAACTCGGGAACGAACGACATCGCTCGTTCCATGGCTTCGAAGTAGCGAGAGTCGCGGCCTCCTACGGGCCCGATCCGGAACCCGTAGATGTGCCGGTACTCGTAGTCGTCGCGGAGAGATAGCGCACGCTCGAACTCCTCAGCAGCTTCGGAGATCTCATCGCGCCGGAGTTCGCCGAATGCGAGGGCGATCGCACGGTCGGCGGCCACGAAACGGCTCGTGTACCAGAAAGCTGCGATAGGCACTAGTAGAGCGGCTCCCAAGACGATCGGGTTTTGCAAGCGCTGAGGAGAAGCCGAGCGCGACCTTGCTGTCTTCGTTTTCTGCTTGGTTGATCGCTTCTTTTTCACTGCCGACGTGCTTGCGGAAACCGCAAGGCCGCCGATCGCCGACCAGAAAACCAGTCGTAGCGAGAGCTCATCGATGCTCAGGAGCGACTGCGCGAAGTAGGCGGCAACGGAGGCCGCGATCGCGAACTTCAGAATGTCGTCCTGATCCATCGTGCGTGCCTTCTTCAGCGCCCAGGCCGCAGACAAGAGGAACCCTCCGGCTCCCAGGATCCCCGCGTTGGCGAACATCGCGAACAGAACGGAGTGTGGGTCGTCGGGAAAACCGAAGGGATCGAGCTCTGCCTCTTCCTGAAGACGGTGCTGTACGCCCTCGTATCCGAAGGCGTTGGGTCCATTACCCCAGACCGGTGAATCGGCTCCCATGTCGACCGCCGCCGCCCACCACATGCCACGCAGACGGACCGACTGTGGCGAGTACTCCTTCAATGAATCGAAAACGAGCGGTGCGGCTGCGAGTGCTACCGCGAACAACACTGCGCCCACCGCGATGACGACACTGAGGGTTCGCGCCTTGGTCCAGGTAGGGCCAAAGATGGATCCCAGAATGATGCTGACACCAACCAGGGCGGCAACCCACCCTCCCTGGCTGAGCGTCACCACAACCCCAACTGCCGTGACGATGAGGATCGCAGACAGCAGAAGTCGCCTCTCGGGTTCGGCGAACCACAATCCCAAACTTGCCGGGAGCAGGATCGCCAGGAAGCCGCCCGTGAAGTTCGGGTTTCCGAGGGTGGCTATCGAGCCGGGGACGGCGCTTCGGGTGTAGCCAGGAATCGGATCGAGACCCAGGGCCTGAAGTGTTGCAAGTAGGCCCACCGCTCCGCCCACGACCGCGAACGCCCAAACGAGCTTGGACAGATGACCTTCGAAAGCGTCGGCGATGAAGATGCCCCACAGGGCGAATAGAAGATAAGGAAAGAGTCCCTGCCACCGGCCGTACTCACCTAGCCAGGTCCACCCCTTGAAGTCGCTCAGGAGCCAGCTGATCAGAAGGGGAACGACGAAGGCCCCGGCAGGTATCAGGGCGAGCTTGAGTGTTCCGGCCGGCGCGCCTTGGGATATCTCGGCGATGCGGATGGCGGCCACGAGGCTAAGCACGACGATGATGAGTGCGAACTTCGGGGTGTTGACACCATTGTTCAAGGTGCGCACGACCACCAGCGGGATGACGACGATGGCGCCTGCCAGGATCCACCTGCGGACCTCGGGCCCTCGTTCCAGTATCAGGGTTCTCAATCCGGCTTCCTTGCCTGTCGAAGCCTCATGATGGCGAGGCTGGAAGGGAACAACTTTCGATAGCTCACGGCGTTGCAGGTTAGTGGTAGCGAAGAATTCTTGGGTGGCTTTCGGACCCAAGTCGACCGATATGACCCATTTGAGCTATTGGAGTAACGGCTACCCCGTGAAACGCTGGGGGACAGAGGGAGACCGTTGAAGGGACACACGATCCACAAGGGTAAGTCTCTCGGTCACTTTCGCGTGCCCGAGGAGCCACAAGAGGATAAACAACTCGTCATCGCCTTCAAGCGCGGTGAGGCCGGCGCTTACGAAGAGCTCTACAGCCGGCACCACGCGCGCGTCCAGGGCATCTGCCGCCGGATGCTACGCAAACGCGAGGACGTCGACGAGGCTACCCAAGAAACTTTCCTTCGCATGTACCGAGCGCTCCCTCGCTTCAACGGTCGCTATCAGGTTGGCGCCTGGGTCGCTCGCATAGCTACGAACGTATGTCTCGACCAGATCCGTTCTTCCGATCGTCACCCCGCTGATCTCACACCCGGCGACGAGCTCGAGATGGCCGCCGAGTGTGTGGATGGCCCCGAAGACGAGGTGATGGGTCGTTTCGAGAGCCACCGCGTGCGTCGTGTCATCGGGAATCTTCCTCCGATGCACCGTGCCGCGATCGTGCTACGCGACTTTGAAGGCTTGTCCTACGAAGAGGTCGCTGCTGCGCTTGGCATCACCGATGTACAGGTGAAGGCGCTGATCCATCGCGCGCGTCAGAATTTCAAGCGCAACTGGATCGAGTCTCTTGCATCGATCTTCGTGCCCGCCCGTTTACTCGCTCGCTTCCGTAACGTCGAAGGGCAGATCGCGCGAAGCTGCGCAGGTTGCTACTTCTGCCAGTGGACAGGTGGCTGTTTCGTGCAGCACCGCGCTCCAGCAATGCGGAACGTTCATCGCCGACAAGTTCACGACAGCCGCAACGGCGATTTTTGTTACAACCGCAGTAGTTTCCGGTGGAGCAGGCACCTCCGTCGACGAACCTCGCGCCGAACGAACCGAACCCGCTTCTTACCAAGCTGCCGTAACCGACGCGGTCGTTCTTCACAAGGCCCGTAGGCACAAGCCGAAAGAGGAACCCGACACGAACTCCCAAGACACCGACGGAAGCGTTGTTGAACCGCCTGCTGAACCCGTCCCAACCCCGGCCCCCGAAGAACCGGTCGTCGATCCAGAAGATGACGGATCGGACAGCGCCGAAGAACCCGAGCCGCAGCCTAGTGAAACTCCCTCTGAGCCCGAAGGAGTGACGATCGGTCTCGGCGCGTCCACCGGTCCGGAGGCTGGTCTTTGTGAGGCATGCGCCTACCCAACGCAGATCACGTCGGCGGGAGGAACGGCTAGCGATACCGAACTCACTCGGTTCACGCAATCGCTGTCAGGAGTGATGCAGGTAGATGGCGAGGGTTCCTTCGGTGTTCATGTAAGCCACGAGAATCATGGCGGGGTCCACGAGTTGCTCATGGAAGCGAGAACCGCTGAAGGCACCTATTCCTACGTCGCTGAAGGCGCAGAGGTGTCTCGAGGAACCACCGATTGGGGCGGCTGGACCTACACCTATGCCGGTACCTACAAGGTCACATCTCGCCCCAACTACCTCGAATCGATGCCGGACGAAGGCGCCTACCAGGTGGTCATCGCCTTCTCGCCCACGCAGCAGAGGATCGTCTCGGTTCAGATCTCCTTCTCCTAGCCCATATCAAATGCTTGACTCGCATCAAAGCGGGGCATACAAAGCGTTGGGCGGCAATCTCTAGGAGCCTGGTTATTCCTGGATGTAAAGAGAAAAGGAACGACGATCTCAAGAGCCGGAGAACAAGCAACTTTCCCGTCGCGGGGTCGTTGTTATTTGAAGGAAGCGCATTTAGGAGGTAGCTTCGGTGCGTTCTCTTTGTGCCAGTAAGAACCGTTTACCGAGAGAGGGGGACGGGGAGTAGGAAAAGCACGTTACGGTGGGATACGTTTTGCGGCTAGTGAGCGCCGTCAAGCTCACTGATTCAAATGTTGTGGTGGGTTCATGTTGTGTGGATTCATGTTGTGTAAGAAATCGGAAACACCTATTGGGAGGTGACTAGTTGCAAAAGAGACTCTTTAGCGTTTTAGCGTCGCTTGGTCTCGTGATCGGTGTCATGGCGATCGCTCCTGCCGCGCAAGCGCAGGACACGACGATAGACTCGGTAGCGAGCTTGCTGCCGAATGATGACTGGGCGGATACGGACGCGCTCAGCGACCTGGATGACGGTCAGAATGAGACTGCACATCTCACATCGATCGCCGACCCGGCGGCAACGCAGACGACTTGGTATATCTGTGAGTCGGGCAGCGACCCAGGCGACACGCCGTGCGTGACCGCAGGGACAGACACTTCGGGTGTGCAGCCCGCCGGTGGCGATCCAGATCCGGATGAGGACTCGGGAGCGGCAGAGGCGTACGAACTCGAGTACGACGTGCCCGCCTCACTCGATTCGGATACGACAGGCGACAACTACGACATCTGGGTGGTCGCATGTGCAGGTACGCCTGCGCTCAGCGGGGAGACCGTTGAGACAAGCGCCAACTGTGAAACTGACACGGAGTTCGACATCTACCTCGATGACGCCGATACAGACAGCTCGACTGATCCTTTCGAGGACAACGACGAGGTCCCGACCGGTGAGATCGCTTTGTTCTGCTCCGGCGGTGAGGGCGGTGGAGTTGAGTTCCCAATCGACCTCGTCCCGGACGAGACCGCGATCGAGGAATGTGACGAGGTCGACGAGGGCGAGCCCTTCCCGCACGGGACGTCATTGCCATCCGGCGACCTAGCCGTTGGTTTCACGACCAGCGACGACGTCACTGAGGCGTCGGCATGCATCGAACTGACCGGTGACGCTGGCTTTGAAGATCAAGATGTTTCGGCGCAGGAAGATGAGGATGTCGCAATCGATGGTGAAGAGGCGCTCGACGGCTGTGACTTCGAAGCCAACTTCATCGTGAAGATCGACCCTGACAACGCTGCCGCTCCTGCGACCGGCCAGGGCTGGATTGCTTACTTTGCCGACGGCGACGTTCCCGAAGGTCAGGACCTAACGGTTGCGATCTTTGGTAACGACCCTGAGGACGAGGTCGAGTGTGTCGCTGGCGGTGACTACCCCAACGGCGCGGGCACGGCTTTGGTCTACGACCAGGATGCCGACGCCACGAGTGTGTTCATCTACACGGATGATCTTTGTGTCTTCGATGTTCACTATGCCTCGACGGAAGACACTTCCTCTGAGGAACTGACCGCCTCCTTCGACGTAGCCGACGCTGACGATGACGAAGATGGTTGTAACGAAGACGAGACAGTCAACGACGAAGAGACGAACCTGATCGACTCTGCAGGAGATGCAGATGGCGAAGAGATCGAGGGTTGCGAGTTCGACCAGTTCGGTGAGCCCATCGAGGACCCAGAAGTAACCGGAGGCGCCGGTGCCGACGCTGTGTTCCAACTCGAAGGTGTTGGAGAATTCACCGACACTGCCGACTGTGACGCTCAGGACCTTGATGACGACGACAACGACTTCAACGAGGTCGCGGTATGTGACGGAACCGGTGGTGACGACGAAGCCGATGAGTACGACGTCGACTGGATTGCTACCGACGCGGATGGTGATGGCGTCGACGACGCCGGAACCTCCAACATCACGTTCTGCATCGATGCCGAAGGTGAAGACGACACGGACGACGAGTTCGGTTGTGCTGATGAAGAGAACACCGCTTCGATCGTCAAGACGGTGGCCGGTGCTGCTGTAGACGTCGAGCTCGTCTTCGAGACGCCTGGTCAGGACCCTGCCGACCCGTGTGCAACGGGCGACAAGTTCCGTACCAACCAGGAAGACGACCAGGACACCCTGATCGTGTGCACCTACGACCTCAACGGCGTGCTCGTTTCGACCGATGAGGCCGAGCTTGGTGGCACGGACAACGGTGAGCTGTTCTGGACCAACACAGGTGTTGGCATCGTGGCCTTCAATGGCAACCCAGTCGAAGAGACCGGAGCCGATGGAACCGCTACGCAGGACATCACCGCAGTCAACGAGGGTGGCGCCACGATCACGGCGAACCTGGACAGCAACGGTGACGGTGACAGCACCGACGCCGACGACGACACCTCTGCGGTGACCAAGTCGGTCGAGGAGCAGCAGGTTGAGTCGCAGTGCAACGACAACGTCGACAACGACGGTGACGGTGCTACGGACTACCCGGCTGACCCAGGTTGTGCTGGTCTGGAGGACAACTCCGAGAACACCGACCAGGTCATCAACCACGACCGTTCGGCCAAGATCACCAGGTTCAAGCACGTGAGCTTGGGCAACGGCAAGTCTTCGCTGCGGGTCAGGGGCAAGGTCAGCGCCCCGGACTTCCCCGACTGCAAGGCTTTCGTTCCCGTCAAGGTTCAGCTCAAGGCTGGTGGCTCATTCGCCACCCGTAAGGGCACGTCCTCGAACCAGAACGGTGGCTTCAAGGTCCTGATCAGGGACGTCACAGGCCTGTACAAGGCTGTGGCCTCGGAGTTCCAGTTCACCGATGGACAGGGCAACCTGCACATCTGTGAGAAGGCTTCGGGCAAGAGGCGTCACAAGCACAACTAAGACGTACCTCGCTGATCTAAGCGAGCAAGTTGTACAGAACCGGCCCCCTCGGGGGCCGGTTCTTTGTTTTCACCCCCAGAAGGCAGACGTAGAAGCCGTCAACCTGTACTTTTGGAGCGGTTGGCCGGTGTCGAGTGGGGGAGTGTGTCTTGTCGAAACGACTGAAGCTGTTCGTTGCATTTGCAGTCATCGCGTCCGTGGTTGTCTTTCCGTCAGCGAGCCGGGCTCAAGACGTCACGATCGATACGACGACACAGCTGCTGCCGAACCAGAACGACGATTCTGATGCACTCAGTGACGCCTTTGACGGAGTTGATTCCTCGGCGCACCTCAGCGCGATCGCTGATCCAGCTGCCACGCAGGGCACATGGTACGTCTGTACGGCGGACGGAAGCGGAGGTGCGGCACCCGGCAGCGGTGGCTGCAGCGTGATCGGGGCTGACAGCTCCGGAACCCAGCCGCCAGGTGGAGACCCGGACCCCGACGAGGACACCGGGGGGGCGGAGGCTTACGACTTCTTCTGGAACATCCCCGGGTCCTTGGATTCGGACGCTGCAGGACTGCGGGACGTCTGGTTCGTTGCCTGTGCCGGCACGCCGGGCACCCCGGCGGCGCCTGCGTCAAGCTCTAACTGCAGAGGGGACGAGCAAACAGCGGTCTATCTAGATGACTTCGCTACCCGTATAGCCCCCGAGCCTTCCCTCGAAGACATGCCGAGCGGTGAGATCCGCAACGCATGCTCCGGGGGAGACGGAGGCGACGCGCCAACAGAGTGCGACGAACTGGATGAGGGCGAGAACTTTTCCAATGGCGCGGGTATCCCTCCTACGGATCTCGCTATCACCTACATGACTTCCGACGATGTGACGCAATCTGCAGCCTGTATCGAAACCCTTTCTCCCGATGGCCTTGTAGATGTTGACCAATCTGCGATCGACCCTCTGGATTGCGACGTCTATCCAGAGGAAGTCCTCTTGTTGGGGGAAGCGCACAGTGATGATCCCGACCCCGGACATGCATGGGTCGCCTACTTCGACGACAACGCGATCCCCGAATCTGAAGACGTACTGGTTGCGGTCTTCGGATCGGGCGAGGACAGCGCGGGAGAGTGCGGCATCGGCTATCAGAACGATGGCGGCAACGTGAACATCCCGATCGTCAATGACGAAGGGGATCCGCTAGCCACTTACTCGACCCTCAACGATTGCGGGGTCGTTTTCGATATTCATTACGCGTTGACCGACCCGCTCGAAGTGTCGGGGACGGCCGTGTCCTTCGATGATGAATCCAAGGACATCGGTTGCGAAGAGGACGATGACGAGGACATCGAAAGTTCGCGGACGAATCTCGTCGAGGGACAGGACACGCCGAGTAGTCATCAGGAACTTATCGAGGGCTGTGTCCAGGACCAGTTCGGTGAGCTGCTGGGCAACCGCCAGGTGACGTTCGAGATCGATGGACCTGGAGAGTTCACCGGCGGGAACTGTGACGCGATGAGTATCGACGACGAGGATGACGGTGTGGACGAGGTGTGTGTTTCTGATGCCGCCGGTCCGGACAGCGTCTACGACACCATCGTTAGGCCGATAGAAGACGAAAACGGCACTCTGATAACGGGAGATGTGACTGTGACGTTCTGTGTGGATGCCGAGGGTGATGACACCGACGATGCCCAGTTCGGATGTGCGGATGAGGAAGATGTGTCTACCTTGACGAAGTCATTCATCGGGTTCGCGGTGGACGTTTCGCTGGTGTTCGAGACTGAGGGCGCAGGCACTCCGACGGACCCATGTTCGGGCGGCGATGCGTTCCGAACGGTCGAGGAGGGAACCGAAGAAACGCTTCTCGTCTGTACCTATGACGATCAAGGCACGTTGGTGTCCACCGACGCGGCCCATCTGGACGGCGTGGACAACGGCGTTCTCAGTTGGCAGAACAGCGCGCCGACCGTAGCGGCTCTCGATCCAACTCCACCTACCGAAACGGGTGCTGCTGGGACCGTCGAGGCATCCCTCGATGCACTGTCGGAGGGTGGAGCTTCGATCTCGGTGACACTTGACCCACGAGTGGGAGCCGACCAGAGCTCCACGGTCGTCCTTACCGTTGAGGCTGCACCGCCACCAGCAGCTTGCGGAGACGGAGTAGATAACGATAGCGACGGGAAGACCGACTTTCCGGACGACCCAGGATGTTCCGGTCTTGAGGACAACTCTGAGGTGGATCCGTCCAAGGAGCATGTGCGCCGCGTCATCTTCAAGTCCCTCGAAGAGTTCAGCGATGATGGCATAGCGAAGCTGCGAGCTTCGGGGAGAGTGCGATCTGATCATCCTCGCTGCAAGAACTTCGTGACCGTAAGGGTGCAGTTCAGGCAACGGGGCAAGTGGGTTACTCGTGATTCGGACGAAACCAACAGGCGAGGTAGATGGTCGGCTCGGTTCAAGAGCAAGCCGGGCCTCTATCGAGCCTCCGTTCAGCCCTTGGACTTCAGGAAGAACGGGGTAAACCACTTCTGCCTGGGGGCCAATAGCAACACTAGAACCATCCGCTAGAAGGAGGTCAAGCAACCGCTCGCGTCCTCGGTCGTTATACGGGGTAGGGATGTCGCCAGTGGGGCTTGATCTATGAAGCGGAGTGCTCTCGTAGTAATGGCGTTGGTCGCCGCCAATTTGGCGATCCAACCCCTGGGCCGCGCTGCGCCTAAACAGGTCGACCCACTCTCCGTAGCAGTCTCTTACGACGAAGAATCCGCGGCGATCGGTTGCGAAACCGGCGACGATGAGTTGGTCGAAGATTCGAGGACGAACCTGGTCACTTCCGAGGACCCGCCTTCGGATCATGAGGAGCTCATCGAAGGATGCGTGACCGATCAGGCTGGCACCCTGGCGGACGAGGCGCAGATCACCTTTGAGCTTGAGGGGCCAGCAGGTTTCACCGGCAGGGACTGCGAGCCGCAGAGCCTCGACGATCCCAACGACGGCGTTGAGGAGGTCTGCACCTCCAACTATGCAGGGCCAGATGGCGTGTACGACACTGACTTCCAAGCAATCGAAGACGCGAACGGTGATCTCATTCGCGGCGAAGTGACAGTGACCTTCTGCGTTGACGCCGAAGGATCCGACTCGGACAGCGCCGAGCTCGGCTGCGCCGACGAAGAGGTCGTGTCGATCCTGACCGGGACATTCGCAGGAAACGCCGCAGGAGTTTCCTTGGTATTCGAAACTGAAGGAGCCGGCAGTTCTGAGGACCCCTGTGCGGAAGGTGATCGATTCCGGACCATGGGTTTCGATGATCAGGAGAAACTGATCGTTTGTACCTACGATGACCGAGGCACACTCGTTTCAACGGATGCAGCCCATCTGGATGGGATGGACAACGGGGCCCTAGGTTGGCAGAACACTGGTCCTGCCGTCGCATCGCTCTATCCGGAGCCACCTACCGAAACGGGTGCCGATGGGACCGCCGAGGCGGCACTGGTGGCGCACGACTATGGGGGTACTACCGTTACGGTGACGCTCGATCCCCAGATGGGACCAGATCAAAGTTCTAGTGTCACCGCTTCCATGGAGGGCTGTCGGCGAGTCGGAACGAGATCGCGTAGGTGCACCCCGGAAGCCCAATGCAACGACGCGATCGACAATGACAGTGACGGATTCACCGATTTCCCGGATGACCCCGGCTGCACTGCTCTGTATGACAACTCCGAGAACACTGCGCGCATGATCAAGCACCCACGTACATCGAAGATCACGATGTTCAAACACGTCAAATGGAAGGGCAGGAGATTCTTGCTGGTCGAAGGATGGGTTAGTTCCCCAAACTACGCAGACTGTGAGGCTTTCGTCCCTGTCGAGATCCAGCTCAAGATCGATGGGGCATTCGCCCACCAGAAGCGCACACTGACAAACAAGAACGGCCATTTCGAGGCGCGGATCGAAGACCAACCCGGCCATTACAAGCTAAAGGCATCCAAGTACGTATTCGGTGATGCTCGGTTTAACGAGCACATCTGTAAGAGGGACTCGGGCGAGAAGCGACACTCTCACTGAGAGGCGACACGTTAACGGAGTTTTGTCCAGAACTGGCCCCAGAAAGCGTGCGATCGGCTCGCAACGTCGCGGGTAATAGGGCGTTGATAGAGATATGCAGGGAAATACCTATGGACTATCTAGGTCCGATTACGTACGGTTTGAAGGTTCTGTTGCACTTTTCCGGGAGGGGAAATCTTGTCTAGACGATCACTTTCGTTGGTAACCGCGCTCGCGTTGTGGGCCGGACTATTCGTAATAACGGCTCTGCCGGCGGCCGCCGAGGCTCCGACAAGCGTTGCCAGCTTGCTGCCCAACGCCTCGCATCCCGAGACAGATCAGATGAGTGACGCATCGGATGGAGTTACGACGATCCCCGGAGCGCGCTTCACAGCTCTCGCCGATGACCATGCCACTCAGGTGACGTGGTTCCAGTGTGGCGTGGGCGGGGCCAGCGAAACCGATCAGCCCGCAGGCTGCGTCCAGTTGGGTTCTAGCGACAACGGCTTGCAGACCGAGGGCGGCGGTGACGAAGGCTACGAGATGAACACCGAGTTCACCTCGGCTCAGCAGGGGAACTGGGATGTCGTTGTACAGGCATGTGAGGGAAGCCCGGGCGCAGACGGTGCTGACGTCGGTACGCTCGCCGACAACTGCGTCCAAGACGTCGAGTCGGGGATCCGCTTCGACGATGGCGAGACCGGGGGCCGCGAGTTCGTGACCGGTGAGGCGCCCGCAACCTGTGAGCAGCTCGCCTGTACGAGCCCGCCTTCCTACGTTTCTGGAAACGCGGTTGGTGAGGTCACCTTTGAAGCTAACGGAGGCGTTGCCGCCTACACGAGCCTCGATGCAGGCGACATGAGCGCATGCTTCGACCTCGGCGTGACCTCTGCTACCGAGACGTTCACCTGCGATGTGTTCTCCACGGGGGCTCTCTACCCCTACGAGACCACTGACACCTTCAAACGAGGAGCCGCCTTCATCGACTATCCGGTCGGCCAAACGTGGGCGCTCTTGGTTTACGCGTCATCTGTTGAGTTCGGTTGTCCAGGCGCCGAGGTCGTTGCAGGGGATGAAGAGATGGAGCCAGAGGAAGCCGCCTCGGCCTGCGTGGTCGCGATCACGTATGGAAGGTCAACATCAGCCGACCCTGCCGTTGCGATCGCCACCTTCGGCACCGAGGGCCACACCTGCCACGACACCATTCCATTGGATGAAGATGGTGTGCCCGCAGAGAACGATCGCGTCCGCTCTATGCAGGACGAGTACGAGGTCCTCGAGGCCCCAGACACCAGGACTGTTGAAGCGTGTGTCCAGAAGCCAGCGAAGGACGCGTACCGCTCGGACGTTCAGATGACCTGGGAGTCGATGGGGCCCGGCGAACTGACGTCGTGTGAAGGAACCCTGTCGGACACGAACTCCGACGGGTTGGACGACCGTTGTGTGATCCCCACAGGCGGTGCAGACGAGATCTACTCCGCAGCCATCGGCAATACGGATGAGTCGGCGACCGGGGATCAGATGCTTACAGTTTGCGCTGATCCAGAAGGCGATGGTTGTGCGAACGCAACCGTCTACGACACGCTCATGGCTGTGTGGCTCGGCGATATCCCGGTCACGCAATGTAACGACGGCGTGGATAACGACGAGGACGGGACGGTCGACCTCGGTGATGCTGGTTGCACCGACGTCTTGGACGACACCGAGAACTCGGACGTGCCAAGTGTCGAGGATGCCGATACGTCCCTGACCCTGAAGTTCAGTAAGGGTGCTTTCAAAGGCAAGCTGACCTCCGACAACGATGCCTGTGTGGGCGGTGCCAAGGTGACGATCAAGAAGGGCACCACGAAGCTCGGAACCGCGACCACGTCCGGTACGGGCGCCTACAAGTTCAAGCCGAACAAGAAGCCGAAGGCGGGTAAATACAAAGCGTCCGTGAAGGCTCGATCGGTTGAGGAAGCGACGGTCAACTGTGGAGCCTCATCGGCCACCACCAAGATCAGTTAGCTAACGACCGACGATAAAGTCGGGGGCCGGCTCCCATGCGGGGGCCGGCCCCTTTCCTTATGCGGATCTTGGTCTTACTCGTCTCGCTCTGCACGCTCGGCCCGATAGCTGTCGCCTCGGGCCAAGCTGCCGATGACGAAGATCGTTACCTGAGCGAGCACTTCGCCATCACCTATTCGACCGATCTGGGCGACCCCGACGCGCCCGATCTGACCGACGGCGATTCCGACGGGATGCCGGATTCGATCGAGCGTCTTGCAGATGCGTTCGAGTCCGTCTACGCCTTCGAGGTCGATGAACTCGGCTTCCGACCCCCACCGGGCGACGAGCTCTATGAGGTCTACGTCGTGGTGGGAGGAGACGTTCCGCACATCCGCGTTATCCCCGGCGATGAAGGGACGAGTCGAGGGAGCTTCATCCTCGTTCCTCCTCACCAGATCCGCGCTGCCGTCACACAGGCGCACCTCGAAAGCTTGGTAGCTCACGAGTTCTTCCACGCCATCCAGTACGGCTACGACTACTCGGAATCGAAGTGGTTCCTGGAAGCATCGGCGGTGATCATGGCGCAGACGATGCATCCCGAGTTGGATGTCCATTACTGGACGCTGCCGGCCTTCTTGACGACGCTTGACCGTGGACTGATCCCGACAGATGGGCCGCGCGAGTACGGGGCCTTCCTCTACCTCCGCTACCTGCAAGAAGGCTGGGGGATCGGTGAGTCTCTCCCTGCCGTCTTCCTCGAGGTGTTCACCGGCGCGGAAGGCACCGAGCGAACGATCGAGTCTGAGTTGGAAGCGCTCCTGAACGAACAGAACACGACATCGGCCGACGCGTGGGCAGGATTCATCTTCTGGACGCGACAGCTATCGCTATTTGTCGACGGAGCGGATTACCGCGAGGCACTGGCCGGTAGCGGGTACCTGAAGGTCCCGAAACGGAAGGTCGAAGGGGAAAGCTGTCGCATCCCTACTCCCGGTGGCGCGGTGTGGTCTTCGGTCGGCGAGCGTGTGCGGCTGAAGTGGTCGATGTCAGACACCACCATCCGGATGGTTGGCCCCCCGGACGCGAAGATGCTCGTCTACTTGAAGGAGGACATCGGTCCTTCCGCTGTAGTCGTCGACGTGGGTGACGATGGTGTCGCGGTGCTGGATGTAACGCCGGAGATGACACTTCGCCCATTCATCGTTTTCACGATCGCGACGGCCACTGAAGGAGAGCTCGCCTACTCCGTTAGGGCAGCCGAGGGCGCATCGGAGGTCACTCCCGGGAGTCCGAGCGGACCCGCTTTCACCGTCTTCGGTGACGAGGCGACGTTACGCGGAAGCGTTACATGCGATGGGTCCCCGGCCCCCTTCGCGTCCGCCGAGCTGATCGTTCAATCGGCGGATGGTTCCACATCGGTGATCGAACTGATCACGGACGACGAGGGAAGGTGGACGACCGAACTGATCCCGGAGATGGATGCTGCTTACCGGATCCGGGTTACCGATCCGCTCCTTTCGGAAGCGTTCAGTCCCAGCACCGGATTGCTCGTGAAACAAGATGTCACTCTCGTGACCGACAGAGGGCCTGATCGTTCGGTGCTCCTTTCAGGGATGGTGACTCCCGATGCGTCCGGCGCCAGCCTGCTCGTGCAGTACCGTCGCCCCGAAGCAGCCCGATGGAGAACGGGCCCCACGGTGATGGCCGAAGAGGGCGGGACCTACGCAGTGGATCTAGAGCTTCCGGCTGACGGCGTGTGGGAGATGCGTGTTGTCGTGACGGAGGACGACGATCCATATCGTCAGCCGGGTATGAGTTCGATCGAGGTGGTGAGGATCAGAGGATGAAGAGAACGCTCGCGGTCCTAGTACTTCTTGTTGCCTTGGTCAGTTGCAACCGGTCGTCCGACTCAGAACCCGCAGCGGAGTCGGTAGACGTTATGGGTACCTACACGGCTCAGGTACCGGCAAGCGACTTCAGGGAACATGACTTCTTCCCGGCCAAGGAACTCGAAGGTGAATGGACCTTAGAGGTCAAAGATGACGGAACCTATGTCGTTCTCGCCGAGAACTTCCGCGTTACGGAGCGCTGGAGCATCTCGGGCGACACCTTCGCCATCACAGCCACTCCCGCCGCGGTGGGCGCTTACAACTGCTACGACGAGAACGGAGACCGGCTTACCGGCAATGGCGAGGCGGCAGCGGAGTACCGAGTCGAGAACACCGATGAGGGCCTTACCTTCACCGCCGTCTTCGAACCGTGCATCATCCGTCCCGAGATCCTCGAACGAACCTGGGAACCAGCCGCCTGATCCTCCCGGTTCGTGACTTCATGTCTCACCTCCTCGCTACCTTCCTCGTGGTTGTTCGACGAACGGAGGTGCACCATGGCGATTGAGCAAAGTCTTCGGAGTAAGCTTGATGAAGTACTCGGTGAGGAGCATGCGGGGGAACTGATGGAGCGCCTGCCTGGAGACAAACCTGCAACCAAGGTCGATATCGAACGGCTCGAGACCGACATCGAGCAACTTGAGACGCGGTTCGATCTGAAGCTCGAGTCGATGGAGAATCGGCTGCTCGCCAGGATGGGCACGATGCAATACGAATTGATGATGGTCATGGTGTCGCAGACTCGGAACTTCATCATCGCCATGGCCGGCATCATGCTTTCCTTGGGTGCCGCCCTACTGGTGGCCAATCGCTGAGTAACTTCTTATCGGCTACTAGGGTGCCCGTATGAGATCGGCCGCGTGGGCCCTACCCGTGACGCTCTTGTTCGTGGCCTGTTCCCCGTCATCCGGAGTTTCGCCGCAGGCGAGCACCTCGGCCCCTCCCGTAGCATCGCCATCGAGTTCCGCGGTCTCGGAACAGCCGTGCGCCGTCGACCATGTTCTTCTCGAGCGCATCTACAGGGGCTTTCATCCCAAGCACTCCGAGGACGTCACGATCGTCCCGAAGGAGCCCAACTACTGGGGCTGGTTCGATTACTGGAGCCATTCGGGACCCTGGGACTATCTCCAGAACGTCCCACTCGTCCTCTACGGCCCCGGTCGTATCGCGGCTGCCGGATCGATCGACGATGACGCTCACATCACGGATGTCTATCCGACCATCGACGAGATCCTCACCGCAGATCTGCGTGAACGTCGCGGTCTACTCCTCGACGAAGCTCTCGTCCCCGAGCGAACGACCACGGATCCGAAACTGATCGTCTCGATCATGTGGGATGGCGTGGGTCGCAACATGCTCGAGCGATGGCCGGACAGGTGGCCGAACCTCGCTCGACTCGAAACTGAAGGCACGAGTTACATCACTGCCGAGGTTGGCTCCTCTCCATCGATCACTCCGGCATCGCACGCGAGTCTCGGCACAGGTTCCTACCCGAACGAGCATGGCGTGACGGCTATCGATTACCGCGTCGACAAAGACACCGTGCGAACCGCATTCGCTTACAGCGATCCTAAAGATCTGAAACTGACGACTTACGCGGATCAGATCGATAAGTTCTACGGGAATCGCTCGAAGGTTGGTCTTATCGGATGGCGCGATTGGCACGTGCCGATGTTGGGGCACGGTGCGATGACCCCTGGTGGTGACAAAGATGAGCTCGCGCTTATCGGTGAGACCGGCAGGGTCACAGGCAACCGCGATTTCTACAGAACGCCCTCCTACCTGAAGCACCACGAGGAATTGCTCCTTACTTACGCTTCGCAGCTCGACAGGGAGGATGGTGAGGTCGACTTCCAGTGGCGGGGACACGACATCATGGGTGCCTACGACGACAATCCTGCCTTTGTTCGTTACCAGGGTGACCTTGCCATGAAGATGTTGAAGCGCGGTGCGTACGGGTTGGACGACGTGCCCGACCTCTGGTTCGCCAACTTCAAGATGACCGACATCGCCGCCCATCAATACGCGCTCGACTCTCTAGAAGTGGCGGAGGACCTCGAGGTTCAAGACGAGCAGCTCGGCCGCATCCTCGATTATCTCGATCGCAAGGTGAAGGACTACGTGGTGATCCTGACGGCAGACCACGGCCACACGCCGAAAGCGTCGACCACGGGAGGGTGGCCGATCTCTCCGTCCGAGGCGCGCGACGACATCTTCCGGGCTTTCGATGTCCCCATGGATGCGGCGCTGTTCGCCTCCACCACCGCGGTGGGACTCTTCCTGAACAGGGACGTTGCCAAGGAGCACGGCGTGACGCCACGGGAGCTGGCCGGCTTCCTCGAGGACTACACGATCCGACAGAACTGGCCCGACGGCGAAGGGTCCATACCCGACGGATACAGAGGCTCGGCCCGGGTCTTCTCGGCCGCCTGGGCAGCAGCCGACTTCGAAGAGATCATGAGCTGCGCCTTCGGCCCGACCGGAGAACCCCCACCCCGCCGCCCCTCGTAAGGGTCTTTCCCAGCCTAACTACCGCCACGGTAGTCACCCTGGCGAAGACACGATCAAGCGGGTCGTCATCCTGGCAAAGACGTGTGACGTAGCTCACAACGGTCGGCCCCCAGCTGCGTTCTTCTCGGCGGATGGAGATCGACGTGCTTCTGGCCGAACTTGCGGAAGGTAACGACGGCATCATCGCGGTAGGACGGCACGCGCAGCCGGATTTTCGGTCCGCGTTATCGATCGTCGCGTCGCTGCTGGTCTTCTGATCCCAATGCTTCCCGGCGTTTACCGACACGCCGGTCATCCCGATACCTACCGTGCGCGCGTCCGTGCCGCACTGGAATGGGGCGGGGAGGACGCGCTCCTTGCCGGGGCAACCGTCCTCAGCATGGCCGGGCTCGAGGGATTCGCCGAGGCTCCGATCGAGCTTTACGTCGCTACCGGGAAATCGGCCAACGGCATCAAGACCCGACGCCTCCCGACAGAGAGGCTCCCGCGCCGGAGCTTCGCAGGTACGCCGGGGACCACGATCGAAAGAGCGCTCTTAGATGCCTGCAGCACGCATCCCCCGAAGGATGTCGGCAGGGCCATGGACGATGCACTCCGCAAACGACTCACCACCATCCGGCGCCTCCGCGCGACCATCCCCACGGATCCGCGAGGCATCAAGGGCTCGAAGGTCTTCACGAGATTGGTAAGGAATCGAGACCTCAACGACCAGAAGGTCCGGAGCGAGATGGAAACCCGGATGCTCAAGATCCTTCGGCGCATCAAAGGGCATTGCTTCGTTCCTGACTACGAGGTCAGCGGCCCCCGTCGCTACGTCATCGATTTCGCGTTCCCTCGGGAACTGCTCGCTGTCGAGTGCCAGAGCCGCCGATGGCATGGCCCCCAACGGGCTACCGCCGATGCCGCTCGCCACAGAGCCCTGGAGAAGCTGGGGTGGACCATCCTGTACTTCACCTGGGACGAGGTCGAGTTCCGCCCCCAAGAGGTACTTCGGGAGATCGAGGAGTTCCTCGGCCGAGCCTCCCGGGCCAGGTCTTTCCCAGCCTAACTACCGCCACGGTGGTCAGACTGGCAGAAAAAGGTGAAAAAAGCTGCTTGCAACCCTTGAAAAAATGGCCGAGGTAGGGCAACCTAGCTGCCTTGCCGGCGGTCTTACCGCCAAGGCTCCCCAGAGTGGGAATCTTGCCCCTGACCAGGGCGTTTATAGGTCGGGAGGCTGGTGAATGCTAGTCCCAGTCAGGTGCCAAGGGGCGCTTCAGGCACCACCATAGAGGAGGGATCACCGTGTCCTTGCTGGACACCTACGACGAACATGCCGAATGGCAAGAGGATGCCCTCTGCCGAGGCAACGACAACATCATCTTCTTCGGCGACGAAGGGGAGTCAGAGCTCGAGAAGCAGGGCCGTGAGGCCCGGGCGAAGGCTATCTGCCGTACCTGCCCGGTCCTGGAGCCGTGCCTCGAGTTCGCCATGGAGACCAACCAGAAGTATGGGATCTGGGGCGGGCTGACAGCTAAGGAACGTGCGTCGCTCAAGCGCCGCCGTGCCAGGGCACGCCGAGCCAGCTAAGACTCTAGAGATGAAGAAAGAGGCCCCTCAGGGGGCCTCTTTCGCGCTCTGAGGCTCTCTCTTCCCAAACCCATCCGGACCGGCCCTTAGTACGTACTCAGGACGCAACCTCAGGATGCCGATGTTGTGGTGTGGCCCAGCGGCCGCCGGCGGGACACAGGAAGAGAGGGGGACAAGGGTGCTTCATCCATCTGACCTTCGTCTGCCCGCGTCTCTGACACCAGACACCCGCGAGCGCCTCCTCGCCATCTTCGAGCTGGCTCCCATCGGGATCGGGCTCGTGGACTTCGAGGGTCACACCATCATGAGCAACGAAGTCCTCCGCGAGATGCTCGGGTACTCCCGTGAGGAGTTCGCCCAGATGCGCTTCGAGGAGTTCACCCATCCCGACGACAACGCCTCCAACGCGGTGTTCTTTGCGCAGCTGAGCACCGGAGAGATCGAGTCGTTCGAGATCGAGAAGCGCTTCATCCACAAGAATGGCTCGCTCGTCTGGGGGCGTCTTACGACCTCCCTGTTGCGGGACGACGATGGCACGCCGGACTACGCGATCGGCATGGTCGAAGACATCACCGAGAAGAAGTCCCTCTCCGAGCGACTCGGTGCAGTGCAGGAGCGCTACCGACTGTTGGTCGAGCGTGTGCCCGCGGTCGTCTACATCGCCGAACCCGGAGCCGCAGGGAAGTGGCATTACGTGAGCCCACAGTCTGAGGAGATGCTCGGATTCAACCCGGACGATCTGGTCGACGATCCCGACCTGTGGCTGAGACAGATCCATCCCGATGATCGAGCCATAGCGCTTGGTGACGAGGATGCGATCATCGATAAACGGGGCGAGGTTCTTACCAGTTACTACAGGATGATCCGCCGTGATGGCGAGGTCATCTGGGTCCGCGACGATGCCATGGCTGTGTGGGACGAGAACGGGGAGTTGATGTTCCATGGCCTCCTCGTGGACGTTACGCGCGAGAAGGACCTGGAGGCGCGCCTCGAGCATCAGGCCTTCCACGACCCGCTGACACAGCTGCCAAATAGGCGACTGTTCCGCGACCGCGTCGACCATTGCCTGAAGCGACTCGCGAGGCGACCTGAAGATCGCGCCGCAGTGCTGTTCGTCGACCTCGATAACTTCAAATCGGTCAACGACGGACTCGGCCATCTTTACGGCGACGAGTTACTCATGCTGGTCGCTGAAAGGATCAGTGGATGTCTCCGAGGTGGGGATACTGCAGCTCGGTTGGGTGGGGACGAGTTCGCTCTGCTGATCGAGGACCTTGATTCTGAGTGCGACGCAGTTGTACTTGCCGAACGCATCCTCAAGGGGATCCGCGGCGAACCTTTCATGGTGGGCGAGCGACCCATCTCCGTCGGCGCCAGCATCGGCATCGCGGTTCAAGGGCCGAGCGACACCGCCGAGACGTTATTGCGGAATGCGGACCTGGCTATGTACAGAGCTAAGGCTCAGGGCCGAGACGGGTTCGCGGTCTTCGAGACGGAGATGCACGATAGAGCCTCGATGCGCCTACGGCTAGAAGGCGCACTTGCGGTCGGCTGTGGATGGCACGTTCGAAGCGGGGTCCGATCACGGCCTCTCCATCCTGTTCCAACCGATCGTGGCGCTGGACACAGGTGAGGCTTCCGGTTTCGAAGCGTTGGCGCGCTGGTCGCATCCTGAGTTCGGTGACGTGTCACCCGGCGAGTTCATCCCCTTGGCCGAGCAGACTGGACTTATCTTCGACCTAGGCCGCTGGGTCCTTCGCAACGCTTGCGACGAGATCGTCGCGTGGCGCAAGTTGAACGGATCCGATGCACACGTGAGCGTCAACGTGTCTCCCTTGCAGTTGGAAGACGATCGTTTCCCCGGTGTCGTTGCTGCCGCTCTCTATCGCTCCGGGTTGGATCCCTCGGCTCTTATCCTGGAGGTCACTGAAGGTGTCCTGCTCGTTGACAACTGCCGTGAAGCGCTCGAGAGGATCCGAGAGCTAGGCGTGCGGATCGCATTAGACGACTTCGGCACCGGCTATTCGTCGCTCAGCTACCTCCGCACCTTCCCCCTCGATGTCCTCAAGATCGACCGCTCCTTCGTGCACCACATCAAGGGTGGGATCGAGGACCGTGCCTTCGTCCAAGCGATCATCAAGCTGGCCGACACCCTGTGCCTTCAGATCGTTGCCGAGGGCATCGAGACCGTTCAGCAGATCGACACGCTCCGAGACGTCGGCTGCCGCGAGGGCCAAGGCTTCCTAATGGCCCGCCCCGCCCCCCTTCTCAACGCTCCAGCGGCCTTCCCGCTCTCCTAGATCAAGTCTCCGCTCGTTTTCTGGGCTTTGGCTTCCGTTCATCTTCGAGCTTTAGCACGCGCGATGTTCCGGCTACGTACTTCTACCGATTTCCAGCGGCGCAACCCCGGGTGTCGGATAGGACAAAGGGGATATGTAGTTGGGAGGTAGGGGCATGCTTACCCACAACGATTCGCGCCAGATCTCTTTGAGGATAGTGGCGGCGGTCCTTCTGATTTTCACCTCGGTCTTCGCCGTCGATGCAGTTCTCGCGAAGAAGGCCAAAGACTCCGATCGAGATGGGCTCTCTAACAAACAGGAGAAGAAGCTCGGCACCGATCCGCGCGACGCTGACACAGATAACGATGGTCTCAAGGATGGGAAAGAGGTAAAGCTCGGCACCGATCCGCGCGCGGCCGACACCGACAAGGATGGGATCAAGGACGGGAAAGAGGTAAAGCTCGGCACCAACCCCAAGAAGAAGGATTCCGACGGCGACGGGGTCAAGGACGGCAAGGAACTCCAAGAAGGAAGCGATCCGCTCGACAAGGACTCCGACGACGATGGGTTGGATGACGGCATCGAGATCGGCATCCTCGGCACCGACCCAACCAACCCCGACAGTGACGGCAACGGCATCCCGGATGCTTACGAGGACAATTTCGGAAACGGTGGAGCAAGCGGGAAGTCATCGAAGCAAGATGGAGATGACGAGGGGAACGACATCCCCGACGGCTTCGAAGACCTCGACGACGATGGTGACCCGGGCGATGGGTTAGGCGACGAGGACAACAATGGGTCGCCGGACATCATCGAGGGCGATCTGAACGGCAACGGTATCCCCGATGGACTCGAGGATTTCTTGGGCTCGGGCTTCTCGACCGGCCTTGGCGACTACGACGGGAACGGCCAACCGGATCTCTATCTCGACGTCGATGGGGACGGGCAACCTGACTTCCTGCCAGATCTGAATGGCGACGGTTACTCCGATTACCTGCAAGACACCAATGGGGACGGTTGGCCGGATGGGTTAGGAACGCCACCCGATCTCAACGACTTCCCAGAACTACCTCCGTTCCTGGGTGACTTCAATGGCGACGGAATCCCGGACATGGTGCAGGACTTCACCGGCGCCGGGTTCCCAACGTTCTTCCAGGACTTCGACGGAGATGGCTTGCCCGACATGTTTGTATTCGATGGCCCCCCCGGGCAACCGCCTCCGATGTTCAGTGACATCGACGGCGACGGAGTGCCCGATGTGATGCAGGACTTCACCGGGAACGGTTACCCAACGTTCCTCACTGACTTCGACGGCGATGGGATACCGGATCTGTTGGCGCCACCCGATCCGCAGTTCTGCTCGCCCCCCGGATCGCGCCAGGCTCCTCCGTGTGGTCCGCCTCCGGGTCTTGCCGACTTCGATGGTGACGGAGTCCCCGACTTCATGAACAACACCGGCGCGTTCTTCAACGACGCCAACGGCGACGGCATGCCGGATGGATTCCTCACAGTCTTCGCTCCGGATCAGGCAAATACTGATGCCGACGGTGATGGGATCCCGGATTGGGCCGAGTTTGCTGGCCCACCGGACCTCGACGGCGACGGGGTACCTGACGCTTTCGAGCCACCTCCGGGGTTCCAGCCGCCTGAGGGCTTCATTCCGCCGTGCGAAGGAGGCGTCTGTGGACCTCCACCGTGCGCGAACCCAGCCGACTGCGTCACGCCGTCACCGCCACCTGGGTGCGATCCCGCGACCTGTCCTTCACCGCCACCTGGGTGCGATCCGGCAGCATGCGCATCGCCACCTCCGGGTGGTTGCGATCCGACCTGTGCATCCCCACCTCCGGGTGGTTGCGATCCGACCTGTGCATCCCCACCTCCGGGCGGGGGAGCATCACCACCTCCCGGCGGCGGGGGTTCCTCACCGCCTCCAACGGGGTGCCCGCCTACTTGCGATCCACCAGACCCGCCAGATCCTCCAGATCCTCCAGATCCACCGGACCCGGGAGGGTGTCCACCGGATTGCGTCATACCGCCCCCAGGAGGCGGCAGGTTCCTTAAATAGTTAGACAAGCGACCCCAGATCACGTCTGATCTCGTTTTGTGCGCCTGAGGACCCGTTTTCGAGTACAGACGCGATTAAGAGGCGTACTCTGAGGAGGCCCTATCAGGGGCGATCTTCTTCTAAGTGTGCGACCGCTGGTCGAGCCGATCTAGGCAATGACTCCTTCAGCTTTCGTCTGAAAGAGAGCGACCGGTGTCTCTGCAGATATCCCCACAACTTCGTACCGTTCCACGCGCCCAGGTTGCAGTCCTCACGCTTGCCGTCCTTGCGGCCGGATTCGCGATCGTCTCTCCATCCCTCCCGAACATCTTCGGCGCATCAGGCAGCAGTGCCGAGACGCGTGCGGTTGAGGGCTACGGGGACCTGCCTATCTCCTTCGAACCCAACGTTGGCCAGGCCCCGAACCGCTTCGATTACGTGGCGCGCGGTCAGGGCTTTGGGATGGCGATCAACGCGACCGGAGCGACGCTGTCTCTCGGCTCGATGAAGGCTCAGGAACTCGTTCGTCTGGATCTCGTGGGAGCAAACCGTTCGGCCACGTCGGAGGGACTCGAGTCCCTTCCCGGAAAGACCAACTATTTCATCGGGGATAACCCGTCCAAGTGGCGCAGCGAGGTTCCGACGTTCGGTCGCATCTCCTATAGCGACGTTCTCCCCGGGATCGATGTCACCTACTACGGCACGAAGGCAGGAGCTCTCGAGTACGACTTCGTCGTTGCTCCTGGAGCAGACCCGCGAGATATCCGGGTCGCATTCTCGGGAGCCAAAGACGTCACCTTGCAAGACGGAAGCATCGTGATCACTACGAAGCACGGCGAAGCCACGCAAGCCGCGCCCGTCCTCTACCAAACGATCGATGGTCGACGGATCCCAGTTTCGGGAGGCTTCTCGCTCTCGGGCAACAAGGTCGGTTTCGACGTAGGTGCCTACGACGATCGCTACCCACTGGTGATCGACCCGACCCTCGTCTACTCAACGTTCCTCGGCGGAACTGGGGATGAGTTCGGGTACGGGATCACGGTAGACGGGTCGGGATCGGCATACGTGACGGGCGCGACGAACTCCATGACGACCTTCCCCCTCCAGGATCCCGTTTACCCCCTTGCCGCTGGGTACGACGCATTCGTGACCAAATTCGACCCCACCGGCTCGACACTTATCTACTCGACCTATCTCGGTGGACACGGGGTCGACCGTGGCCACGGGATCACCCTCGATGCGACGGGGGCTGTGTACGTGACAGGCTCGACCGCCTCCTTCAGCTTCCCCACTCAAGCACCGTTCCAGGCCGCTAACGGCGGTGGTGATAGCGACGCCTTCGTAACCAAGCTCAACCCTGCTGGATCGGCATTCTCGTTCTCAACCTACCTGGGCGGCGCGGGGGCCGAGATCGGTTACGCCATCGACGTGGATGGATCGAACGCGGCTTATGTGAGTGGCACGACGACGTCTCAGAACTTCCCAACGGTCACGCCCTTCCAAGCATTCAATGGTGGTGGCGTTGGAGGGGGCAATGATGCATTCGTTACTAAGTTCACCGCCGCAGGTTCTGCACTCACGTACTCGACCTACCTCGGTGGAATGGGTTCCGATCTCGGCCGCGGGATCGCTGTCGACTCCTCGGGCGTTGCTTACTTAGCCGGTGAGACCTCGTCCACGGACTTCCCAACGCAAGCTCCGCTCCAGGGCGCGAATGCCGGCAGTACTGACGCGTTCGTCACCCAGCTCACGACTGCAGGTTCTGCACTCACGTACTCGACCTACCTCGGCGGAACAGGTTCCGATCTCGCCCGTGGGATCGCTGTCGACTCCTCGGGCGCCGCTTACCTAACCGGTGAGACCTCGTCCACGGACTTCCCAACGCAAGTGCCGCTCCAGGCAGCGAATGCCGGCGGCATCGATGCGTTCGTCACCAAGCTCAACTCTTCTGGCTCGGCCCTCACCTATTCCACCTATCACGGTGGGACTGGGAACGATCTCGGATCTGGGATCGCGATCGACGGATCAGGTTCGGCATACGTGATCGGGTCCACGTTCTCTTCGAACTTCCCCACAGTGGATCCGCTCCAAGCGTCCAACGCTGGTGCGGACGATGCCTTCATCAGTCAGTTGACGGCGACGGGATCGGCGCTCGCCCTTTCTACTTACTTCGGCGGCTCCTTCCAGGACTTCGGCCACGGGATCGCGATCGACGGTTCGGGTTCGATTTACGTGACCGGTTCGACGTTCTCTTCGAACTTCCCCATGCAAGCGCCGTTCCAAAACGCGATCAGCGGGATCCAGGACGCTTTCGTGGCCAAACTTTCGCCGTCTCTAGCTTCGCCATCACCGAGTCCCACCGCGACGCCGTCCGCTTCGCCTAGCGCGACGCCATCGGTGTCCCCGAGTCCTTCGCCCTCGGCGTCGGCCTCTGCCTCGCCTAGTCCGACGCCTTCGGATACCCCGAGCCCTTCGCCTAGCCCGTCTCCTTCGCCGGTGGAAGACAAGTGTGGAGGCGAAGACGTGACCATCTACGTCGCAGCTCCAGGGCTGACCACTTACGGCACGCCTGAAGTCGACGTGATCATCGGAACGAGCGGGGACGACATCATCTACGGCCTCGACCTCGCCGACATCATCTGTGGCATGGGCGGCGACGACATGCTCTACGGCGGCGGAGGCAACGACGGCGGCAAGTACGGCGACAGCCTCTATGGGCAGGGTGGGAACGACCGCCTTGCCGGCGACGGCGGCAACGATCCCTTGAGGGGCGGGCCCGGCAACGACCGCATCTTCGGCAACGTCGGCAACGACCTTCTCTTCGGTAACGGAGGCAAGGACCGCATCGACGGCAACGAGGGCGACGACCGCATCAATGGTGGGTCTCAGAGAGACGTCTGCAACGGGGGCCCCGGCCGCAAGGACAAAGCCAAGTCCTGCGAAAGGACCAAGAACATCCCCCGCCCCCTCGCCTAGCACTTGCCTGTCGCACCCCCTCGCTACCGTTTCCAGCGGTTGTCGGAGAGAATCGGAGGCGCGAGGATGGTTGCAGAAGAAGAAGCGCTTAGGCGCAGGCTGGGCGAGGTGCTCGGCCAAGAGGAAGCGATGATGCTCATGGGTAAGTTCGCACGCGACGACTTTGCGACAAAGACGGACCTGGCCGATATGTCGGAGCGTTTCGACCTGAAGCTCGAGAACCTCGAGCATCGCTTGACCGGGACGTTCCACAAGGAGCTGTCCGCCCTGGGGATGAGCTTCAGCGCACAGATGGCCACCCAGACTCGCACTTACATCTTCTCGATGGTGGGAACGATGCTTGCCGTCGGCAGTGTCGTTGTCGCGGCGGCCTGATCTAGGAGTTCCTGGCGATGCTTGGCCGATGACCACTTTCCGCGGCCCTAAGCCCTCGCCAGGCGGTGATTATCTTGCTTAAAGGCCCCTTAAGGGCATCTGGGGGCCTCCGGAGGGGCAACCTCGGCCCGGCTGGTACGTTCTAGTACGTAGGCGGATGGGTAGAACCTAGGGCGAAACTAGGACAAACCGCCCTCGCACAAGATTAGACACCGGAGGTGTTATCAGATGGAGATCGGTCCGAAGCCGTCCGAGGCAGGGGTTACGACTCCCCGAGCACTGGGGCGCATCGTTCTGGCGGGGATGATGACGGTATTGGTGGGCTTGATCGCCCTGCCGCTGGGCCTCGCTCAGACGGCGACCACTATCGAGTTCGTCAACCCGAATTCAACCTCGTCCGCGATCGTCTCCGACAAGGTCTTCCCTTACGGGATAACCGCGTGGATCGACGCCGTACCGGCTAACCCACGCGTCGAGTTCCGTCTGAAGACGGGGAGTGGGCCGGTCGCCAACGGCGGCCCGTTCGTGGCGACCCAGACAGCCGGGAGCACCGACACCTGGGAATACGACTGGACGATCGACGACTCGATCGCTGATGGCGCTTACACGCTTGAAGCAACCCTCTATAAGGACTACACGGGTCCCGGAACAGGGACCCTCGTCGACTCTGTCGACCAAGCCGTAACCGTCGATCAAGCTGCCGGCGCCCCGCCATTAGGAGCCGCCGCAGCCGAGAACGTGAAGATCACGTATCCGGTTAACGGAGGTCCTCTCGGAGTGAGCATCCCCGCGACGGGCGGAGCATCATTCCTGATCGAGGGTGAGACCGGTTCCACAACTAACTCCATCGCCGGCTTCTACACAGTCTCGCCGGTAGGAACCCCGGCTACATTCGAATCCTGCGGCGCTGCCGTTGTTCCTGCTGACAGTGACACGGATGGTGACGACGACTTCAAGATCCGCTGCGTACCGGCGGCGGATGACTTCGGTTTGGACATCACCGGGATCGCGGCGAGAGCCACTTCTCCGGGGGTTGTTCCTGCTCCTGGACCGACCGTGGCCGGTGCATCCGACGGCCATCGCGTTAAGCCCTACTTCCAGCGCCCCACGACTCTTACGATCGAGCCGGAGACCATCGGCAACGCCACCACATCGCAATGTCAGAAGTTCACGGTGACTGTTAAGGACCAGAACGCTCGGGTTATGACGGGTGCGAACGTCGATGTTCACGCCCAGGGTCCTAACGACAGCCTCAAGTTCGATGTCGATCCCGATGGCGCATCGCCCTTCGGCTCATCGGCCTCCCAGGCTCCCGATAAGGGTGAACACGGGGGCGAAGCCGGAGTGATCTGCTCGGCAGATGGGACCACCACGACCGCCGGTGCGGCCGGTTCTCAGGGATCGCACCCGGTCGCGGGACAGGCATCTCGCAAGCACATCGAATCGATCGTGGCCGGAACGAACAACGCCGGCGAGTTCGTGTTCGCGTTGCATTCCCCCGCAGCGGGTTCGACCCAGATAACAGCCTGGGGCGACCTCGACGACGACGACCAGCTATGCGCTACTGAAGCCAAGGACATCTCGTCGATAGGTTGGGGCGCTCCAGCGCCAACCCCTGTTGCTGAGGCGAGCACGGTCCCAACCTGTGTCGTGGGTGAGCCGTCGCCGTCACCTTCTACCTCGGCAACGGCGTCCGCGACCGCCTCGGCAACGGCTTCGCCGACGACTTCGGTCTCACCGACCACTTCGCCGACGGCCTCGCCGTCACCATCGGTGTCGCCGACACCCGAACCCAACGTCAACGAGCGCAGCATCTCGCTGAAGATCAAGGACGCGAAGAAAGAGATGCTTAAGGCATCGGGCCGTGTGACCCTCAACAACAACGACGACTTCGATGGCTGCACTCAGAAGGTGCCCGTGACGCTGCAGAAGCGCAAGAAGGGCAAGTGGGTAACCGTGGGTACCGACTCGACCAACCAGGACGGCAAGTACGTCATCAAGGCGCCACACAAGCACGGCAGGTACCGTGCGCTGGCACCTGAGGTCGAGAAGGAAGCCGGCGACCAGGTGTGTTCGAGAGCCAAGAAGGCCAAGAGGTTCAAGCACTGATCGAACTGGACTGATCTAAGGGGGCCGGGATCCATCCGGCCCCCTTAATCTTTGGCTATGTACCCGCGGACCACGTTCGGCTTGCTCACGGTGTCTTCCATCGCGGTGGTCGTGCTCTTCATCGTCACCGCGTTCATCATCCAGAGGCCCGTCACCAGTAACTTCAGAGACGTCGATGCCATCCGTGGCGCACTTGCCGGTGAGGACGTCTTCTGCACCCGCATGAAGGTTCACGAGGTTCCGCAACCTGAGATCCAGAGCTACGGCGTATGCCGCATCGAGCGCGAGCGAGTCGAGATGTACGTCATCGATTTCGAAGAGGCACGTGACGCCTGGGCCGATGCGAGCTCAGAGCTCGCGAGCTACAAGGTGCTGGTGGGCGAGAACTGGGTCCTCGTCACCGAAGACCGAGAAACCCTAGAAGCAGCCCGAGAAGTCCTAGGCGGCGACCTCCGCTAACCCCCCGCGTTTCTTTGTAAGAATCATCACCTGTGAGGGGGTCAATCCCGCACAGATTCCGCATCATGCGCCGGCAGCCAGTTCGAATGCTGTGAAGCCGGTAGGCAGGAGGTGAGCGCGCTGGAGAGACATCCCGGCTTGATCGAACAGATGATTGAACTGAGCCCTCGTTCGCTCCCTCCCCGATCCGAGGACCAGCATCAAGAGGTCGCTCGCCTCTACAAACTCGCCATTGGCGCGCTGCCCCATCTCGTTCTCGACCACGAAAGCCCGAGCATGCGGAGGCATGGCTGCGGCGACGTTGCGAAGGATAGCCACCGCCTCCTCATCGTTCCAGTCGTGGATCACCGCGAGCATGAGGTACCGGTCGCAGCCTTGCGGGACGCTCGTAAAGAAGTCTCCGCCCTCAACGCGCAGCCTGTCATGCCTGTCAGCTTGAGCCACGACAGCCGGGAGGTCGAACAAAACGCCATGCAGACTCGGGTGCTGCCGGAGCAGAACGTGCAATGCCGCGGCGTTTCCGCCTCCAACGTCGCAAAGCGACTTGATGCCTTTCCAAGACAAAGCATGGGACAGAGCCAAAGCCTGCATCGTCGCACCGGCCCCCATTGCTCTATCGAAGACATCTCCCGCGGTGGGCTGTTTTTCGGTCACGTACTCGAAGAAGGGTGATCCTGTCGCGGACTCGATCCCACTCATCCCGTCACGGACGAGTGAGGCATCTGATGCCTGCCATGACCGCCAGAACCAATCGCTCGACGCAAACTCAACCCAAGCAACCCAACTGTTGGGGTGATCGCGACGCAGCACCTGAGTCACCGCGTTGGCCTGGAAGCGGCTGTCTTTGTTCTCGTCCAAGTAGCCGCGCCCTGCCGCGTATCGCAGCACGCGTTGAAGCGCAGCGGGTTCAGTTCCGGAGGTAACCGCCAACTGTTGAGTTGTTCGGGGAACATCCAGGGCTTCCGGAATCTCCAGCGCTACGAGGAGACCGAGCACCTTGTTGTCGAACAATCCGAACAGACCTTCCAACACTTGGACCGCCGCCGGTGCCATATTGCGATGAGTTTTCAGAAGACTCCCTCGCAACCGAATCGCTCGCTTGGTTATGCGTCCCGGCGGGATGAAAGGAAGACCAAGAATCTCTTTGAGGCGCAGATCATCTTTCACCCATCAATCATCGCCGCAACATCGCAAGGCCGATAGGCCCTTCTCGACAGCGTCTGCCCGAAATGCGGGATAACGGGATATTGCGTGGACACGGCCTTAGATCTCTTTGAGGCGTTCGGCCATCTCGCGGTAGCGATGCACCGGCACTAGGTGCACACCGTCGAACAGTCCGGAGGCTCTGATCTCTGCGATCTGTTCGCAGGCGAGGTCGAGCCCAACCTGAGGGTCGTCGTCGAGCTTGTCGATCAGGGTCTGTGGGATCCGGATGTCGGGGATCGAAGCGTTGATCCGCTGCGCCATGCGCGAACTCGCGAGCACGAGCACGGCGGCGTACATCTTTCCGGAGTAGTCGAGCTCGGCCCGCCAATCGAACAACCGGTCGAGGTCGTAGCTCACCTGCACGAACACGAAGTCTGCCCTCCGCCTCCACTGAAGATCGCGGCCCACCTTCGACACCGTGCCGATCCGGAAGTTCGGGAAGCCGTCGAAGAGAGGACCCTCGCCGAAGCCGTGGACCTCGTCGATCATGCCTCGGACGGTTAGGTCTTCAGTGCGGCGACCCTCTCGTGGAGCATCTCCGTAAACGAACAGGAAGTGATCGACGCCGTAAGCAGCCGCGGTCAGAAGGTCTCGACGGAAGCCGAGGAGGTTTCTGTCACGAGCGTTCAGACAGGCGATCCCGCGGCCCCCCATGTAGGCAACCTCGTGGGCGACAGAGACGCTCGAGACCGTCGCTCGGCCGAGGTGGTTGTCCGGGATCAGGAACGCATCACAGACGGGGTTGAGAACATCGATCTGGATGCGCACCCGCTCGATGTCGGGTTTGCGCGAGGGCTCGATCTCCGCCAGGACGGCGAATCGGTCGTTCTCTAGGAAGGACGGGGGTGGCTCCGGAGGAGGTGGCACGCCCGAACCTGCAGCCGGCATCCCAAAAGTAAACCACCCCACGTTTCTTCGGAAGACTGTGCCGCCTATGACGGCAATTCAGCGCGCAGAAAAGCGTTTACGGAGCTAGCGGAGCTTTCCCTAGTTCGGTGACCTTGCGCTGAACGGTCTCGTGCGTTTCTTCGATCCGGTCCGAGGCCGTTGTCGAAGGATTGCCGACGGGGTCTTCGGGTTCGGTGGGTTCGTTCGGCTTCGTCTCGTCGTGGACCTCGACGGTTACCGTCTGAACGAGTTCATCGACAGCGTCGAGTAGCCCGGCATGCTCGTGAGAAGGAGCCTCGGGCGTTGCGCCGGTCAGGTTGAAATCGGTCTCTCTCGGTGGGAGAGCCGCGGCCCTCGGACTGACATTCACATCGTCGGTCGACCATGTCGATGAACTGCTCGATGTTGCCGATATCCCGGAGATCGCGAGCACGACCGCAACGGCCGAGGTCGCAACGCGCTCCATCGTTATCGCAGTCATCGGTGTCGCAGCGGCGAGGCTGTGGAACGAAGTGGGATCCTTCGAGCGCCCGGCCATCGCACGCATCCAAACGATGGGCGCCATCACGAAACCGGATGCCTCTTGCCAAGCACGACGGAACGATGTGCGAGCCCTGTGAAGCAATGACTTCACCTGCTGGGGACTCATCTCGAGCCGGTCAGATATCTCGACGTGGCTCATTCCCTGCACCGCGCGCATCATCAGCGCTTCGGCATGCAGAGGAGTTATCTCGTTGAGCGCTTCGGCCAGACGGATCTGCTCGGTGACGAGAACCTCGGTCCCCGCAAGCGGCGACTCGGTCTGAGCGAGCGTGTCCGACGCCTCATAGGTCTCGACCGTGCGGTTGCGGTGACGGATCTCGTCGACGCAGATGTTTGACGCGATCCGCGCCAGCCACGCCCCGAGTTGGTACTGACCGTTGAAACGATGCAGTGCCTGGTAGGAGCGAAGGAAGGTTTCCTGCGCGGCTTCCTCGGCGTCGAGTTTGTTGCCGAGCATGCGACGACAGATAGCGCGCACCCGATCCGAGTGGCGTCTATAGATCTCCTCGTAGGCCCCCGTCGTGCCGGCCTTGTAGGCGATCACAAGATCCTTGTCCGAGATCTCTCGGAGGGCTCCGCTCATGGCTGTAGATTAGGCGGCATAGGTCATATACCTGCCCATTTTGGGCGGATCGGGAACCTTCTAGGCTGGCAGCCTCACCCAGCCATGGCGGTCTAGGTCGCACCAAACCGAGCTTCTCCCCGTAATTTCCGCCCCCACGGGCCCTATTTACGGCAACTTGCCCTGAGTCTTAAGCTCACCCCAAGCGACGAACTAGAGCCGGTGGCGACTATGGGCGAAGTCGAAACACGAGCCGGGGGCCTCCCCCCGATCAAAGTCTTCCTAGTTCTAGCCGCCCTCCTAACAGCCGGAGTAACCACCTACGCCCTAACCCGCGACGAATCCCGACCACCTGCCCCGCCAATCAGTTGAACCCGGTCGCTACGGAGACGACGTCCTATTCTGAAACCGAAGCGATCGAATCTTGCACGAGCTTGCAACTGCTGGACTCTGATGCATATCGAGAAAGCCATCGCAAGAATGGTGGCCATCTACTCGCGAGATGGACGGGTCTGCCGTTGAGGACAGTGAGCTTCTGAGATCGAGCTTGATTCGAAGTCGAGCTTGATGCCTGATTTCGGTAAGTATCGAACCGATTCGCGCATGTGTCATCAGATCGAGGAGATCGATTGATTGCGGCAACTGTCATTGCTGATGCCAGTTCTTTAGCGATGACAGGGAGCGCAGCATCGGCGATCGCGCACAGGAGTTGCGACAATCGTGGAGCTTCGACTGACGACCGGTGGCGTCTTGAGATGGAGATGCACTTGTGACTCACGTGCGCCTTGTCGAGTCGATGAGCACTGTCTTGATGCGTGTCGTCGGGCTGCTGCTTTTGCATTGCGTCCCCAGCCTAGCTGTGCCGACGAGATGGTGGACGCACGTTCCGGGATTTCGGGATGTCGGATTGCGCCGGGCGTTGAAGTCAGAGCGCAGACTACGTTGCTCCGTCGAATGTGCCGGATGATTCGGGGTGGACGGCTTCGTTTGATGGGCCGTTCGTTCCCGTGGTTGTGGCTATAGCGGCCCACAATTGCGGTGTTGTCTACTTCGCAGACAACACCGGGTTGGCGTTGGACAACGCGCTGCAGAATGCGGGGATCGGTGATTGCGCGGCCCTCGCTCCGCCGCCGATCGACGCAAACAGCGTCGATCCACGACGGATCTCGGTAGGGGACCTCGTGGGGATCGCTTTCGACCGGGCTCGGTCACTGGTAACAACCCCGCAGCTCGCGCTGGCTCCGGCGACTCGAGGACTCACGGGCCTCGCATCATTCTTCTGGCTCACCGAAGAACCGAACTCGGTCGCCGCGACCGCAGAGGTTCCGGGCTTCACCGTCACCGCCGAGGCGCGGCCCGTTCAATACGTTTGGACATTCGGCGACGGGAGCTCGACGACGACCTCCCACCACGGACGCCCGTGGACGAAGCGACAGAGGGGGAACATCCGCCACATGTACGAGACGAAGGGTCGTTACGACCTCACGGTCGAGGTGGTCTACGAAGCGCGCTGGCGATCTGGGACGGGCACCTGGCAACCCCTTGGCTACTTCTCGACGAGCGCGACCCAGCCCTACCGGGTCCAGGAGATGACCGCAGTCCTAACTCGCTCCCGCCGCTAAACGGCTTCGGAGACTCCCGTTTCACCGTTGCGAACCTCGGCCACCTTCTCGAGGAGCGGCTGCAGCTTGCCGGTCGAGTAGAGGTAGTAGGCACCGCCACCGAGCCCCGCAAGGATGAGCAACTTCTTGAAGCCTCCCGAACGGCGAGGCTGCCGGCGCTCGGCCACCCACTCGACGCCCTCTTTCACGGCCCACGCACCAACGATCTTCTTGACGAGACTCATCTTGCCCTCCTGTATCCGCCCGATCAGTAGACCCTGTTCTACCCGACCCTCGGCGACTCAAGCACATGCCCTTTGTCGCAGGCCGGGAGTATCGTTGATGGCATGGAAGCGCAAGTGTGGACGCTCATCGGACTCCTGGGGGCGACGGCCCTCGGCTCGTTCGTCTATCTGGGCCAGAAGATCGACGGCCTCGGGGCCCGGCTCGACGGACGGCTCGACCACCTCTCGGCGAGGATCGATTCGCTCGATGATCGACTGACCGCGCGTATCGATGGTCTAGATGACCGTCTGACGGGCCGCATCGATGGCCTCAGCGCCAAGCTCGACGTGCATCTCCGCCACCACATGGGCTAAGAGGCACGGCCCCAACCAGCTAGGCGCTTGAACGCTCGTTCAGATGTCCCGAACGCCCGCCCAATCACATGTGTTCGGGTTCAAGGCAGAATGGGGCGGATGATCGTTTACGAAGAGTTCTCTACCCGAACCGAGGGCCGGCTCGATGCCCTCGACATCACCCCCGAGGTCGAAAAGGTCCTCGCCAACGCAGGCGTGAAGAATGGCTCGGCCCTCGTGTTCAGCCCACACACCACCTGTTGCGTCCTCGTGGCCAACGGCGACCGGAAGCTGATACAGGCCCTCGGCCAGGCGATGCAGCTCCTCGAGCCTGAGGATGGCTACTACCAGCACGACGACTGGTCGATCCGCACCGAGAACCTCGACCCGAGCGTCGACGAAGAGCCCGAGAACGCTCCGGCCCACCTGGTTCACGTCTTCAGCGGAAAAGCGTCCGAGGTCATCCCGATCCACGATGGGAGCCTCGGCCTCGGCGAGCACCAGCGGATCTATTTCGTCGAGCTCTGTTCGCCCCGCCCGAGGCGTTATTGCGTGCAGGTCCTAGGCGAGTAAGGACCGAAACATTGAGCACCCCGCTCCCTGACTGGCTCCAACCCGACATGGAGCGCGTCGAGCGCATCCTCATGGACACCGCGGGCGCCTCGACGCACCCACTTGTTTCCGAGCCCTCGACCCACCTGATCAAAGCTGGAGGCAAGCGCATGCGGCCGGCCCTCGTGTTGCTCTCCTCGATGGCTGGGAAACCCGACGCTGTCGCAACCGATCTGAGCGCGGCTGCCATCGAGCTCGTCCATCTCGCGACGCTGTACCACGACGATGTCATCGACGAGACCGAAGTGCGGCGAGGAGTGCCCACCGCACACAGCAAGTGGGGGATCGAGGTAGCGGTTCTGGCCGGCGACTATCTCTTCGCTTGCGGTTGCGGGCTGGGAGCCGACGCTGGGGGCGAGGTGCCGGGGATCCTCGCGAGAGCGATCGCCGAGGTGTGCGAAGGACAGATAGTCGAGACCGGAGCCCTCGGAGACCCGCGTCGCTCGATCGATGAGTTCCTCGACACGATCTCCAAGAAGACCGGAGCCTTGTTCCGAGCGGCCTGCGAGCTCGGCGCCTCGACCTCGGGTGTCTCGGGGGCCGAGAGGACCGCTCTGGTCGATTACGGCACTCATCTGGGCCAAGCGTTCCAGATGGTGGACGACCTTCTCGACCTGATCGGCGACCCTGACGTGACCGGAAAGACGCCGGGCACGGACCTGCGGGAGGGCGTCTTCACGATGGCCGTGCTTCTCGCCTCACAGCGCGACCCGGCCTTCGCTACCTCTTTGAACAATGGACACCGGAACCTCTCCGAGGTGCTCCCGGCCCTCGAGTCCACCGCGGCCCTCGCCGACGCTCGGGCCGCAGCCCAAGACAGAGGAGCTCGGGCGAAAGACGCCCTCGCCGTTCTACCCGAAGGCCCCTACCGCACGGCCCTAGCCGACCTAGCCGACGCAGTCCTAGCCCAGATCTAAAACCCACATCACGTCTGCTCTCGTTTCTGGGGCGTGAGGCCCAACTTTTGAGATCAGACGTGATGTTGGGCGCGCCGGAAATCTTTTCTTCGTTCTCTACCTAAGAAAGACAGACAACTTTGACGAAGCGTGAGGCGTCTCCCACCTAGGGCACGAAACGAAGGGGAGACGAGATGATCGACGTTTCGACTATCCGACAGCTTCACCGCAACGCACTCCTCAGAGCCGCAATCATGTGGCTGATCGCAGTAGGGACCACGACCGGAGTTGTCGTCGGAGCGGCGGCCCTCACGTCGAGCCCCACAACAACAACTCGAGAGACTCCTAGAGTGGTAGCAGCGGTCAAAGCGGCGGCCCCGGCCCTCAGTGTTGCTGGGATCAAAGAACTCGACCGTGTCCGGGCATTCGGAACGAACCTTCAACCCAAGAGCAACGAACCCGCCGGGGGCATCGCGTTCGTGCGTTGCACAAGACTCTGGCGAGCTATGCCCGACGGTTCCGACCCGCGCTTGATCCTCGACATGCCCGGCCTTAGCTCACCGACCTTCGCGCCGAACGCCCGCACGATCGCGTTCCTGAAGGACTCACACGAGATCTGGATGGTCTCCGCTGGAGGCAGCCATCCGACCAAGGTCGGCGATATCGCCGTTGACGGTGCGCTGCCCGAAGGCGTACGAGCCATCAACCTCACGTGGTCGCCCGACGGCAAGAGACTAGCGTTCGCTCTCGTTGCTCAAGGCGGAAACTCATGGAGGGACGGAGCCTCGATCTGGACGCTCGGCTTGGGCGCCGGGCACTTCATGCACGAGGGTCTCGGTTGGCCCGTGCCGTCGTGGCAGGGCCGGTACCTCTCCTACCCGAGCACCGGAGGTGATCGGGGGATCTACCAGGGGACAAGTGACGTGCAATCGGATCGGAGGCTCGCGCGGGGGTTCGCCACTAGGGACGGCGTTCGCACCCGACGGCTGGAACGGTTTCTGGGGTCGTGGGGTAGCAACGATCCGAGATGGGGGCCGGGCCTCTGGAGACTTCATCGGCTACCGCCGTACCGCGTGGGAGATGAAAGACAACCACCGGATCGCGCCACCGGCGGGCTTCACCATCGCCCCGAACGCGCAGCCCGCGATCTCGCAAGATACCTACGGCGTTTTCGTGGACCTGATCGATCCGGCGGGAAACCCGACTCTCGGGATCCTCAACGTCCCGGCCGGATCGTGGACCTTGATCGACTATGCGTGGCAACCGGACGCAAGTCCGGCTCCAGTGGCCATCAGAAACTTCGGTGAGCGACGAGCTCGCTACCTCGCGGGCGACCTCCTGTTCCAGTCGCGACATGGTGGTACGAGACTGATGCTGCTGCGCGGAGGCGAGGGGGCCGAACCCGCGCTCACGGGCTTCAAGGGATACATCAACAACCTCGTCGACACGCCACACAAGACGCCGAACGGCTGGCAGGTACCGATATTCATCTTCGGACAGCGCAAGGACGGCGAATCCTTCGCGGCCCGGAAGGTGCGCGTCGATATCGAGAACAAGGAGGGAAGGCTGGAGGTCAAGATCGGAGATGCAGATCCCCTGCAACCGGTCACGGACATCGACGAGGCCCTCGATGTTCTCGATCAGATGTTGCCGGAAGCTGACTTCGTTCTCCCGACACTTCCCGAGGGAACCGTGATCGACGATCGCTACCCGATCTCAGCGGGAAGCTACGGCAATAGCTACACAGCGACTTTGCAACTGAAGGTTCCCAATGCTGAGGGGAACTTCGACGACCTCATGTTCTCGGTAGGCGACGTGTCGCTCAGTTTCGGATGCGGTGGAGTGATGGAACCCCGGGACGAGGACATCGGTATAGAAGCGGTGAGCGATCACATGGACGAGACTCGAGCCATCGTGTGGCCGGGGACGACCGAGGCGATGGAAGATGCTCGCTACCTGATTTACGGGACGATCTCCGAAGAGATGCTGCTCGGCTTCGCCCGGCAGATGGTGGCAGCCGGGGCCCACTAAGACAGATCACGTCTGCTCTCGTTTCTGGGGTCTCACGCACCACTTTTGAGAGCAGACGTGATGGGTGGGGTTGTCTGGGCTTGACTCTGGTGGTGTGATTTCAAGATGTCCAAGATAAAGAGCTACCTCGCTGCGGCCTTCGCCGCAACGCTCACCCTGTCCGCCCTACCAGTCTTGAGCCCTGCGGGGGCCGCGCCTAAGCCCAGGCGTCAGTACACGCTCCAGCACCGGCATGGCGCCGACCTCATCAGGTTCGATCGTCCGGCCAAGCACGTCCCGTGGCGGTCCTCGAAGCGGATCTCGGAGCTGACCGGAAACCCGAGCGCGACGGGGCGCGCCCAAGCGGTAACGGGGACCGCTCAGCTACCCGCCGTTCTGGTGGAGTTCTCGGACGAAGCCGCCGACGCGGCAAACCACCCTCCGTCTGCGTACGAAGACATGTTGTTCAAGGAGAACCACTCGGTCGGAGGTGGCTCGCTCCGCGACTACTACAACGACGTCTCCCGAGGGTTGTTCGATGTTAATGGTCAGGTCAGTTCGTCGTGGTTGATGATGCCTGACGACCTCGACCACTACGCAGGGGCTGATAACGGCCTGCAGGCGAACGAGCCGAACGGACGAACCCTCGTCAAGGATGCGACCGACGCGGCTGATCCCGAGTTTGATTTCTGCGATTTTGACTCGGACGCCGATGGTTACGTCGACGTGTTCATGGTGATCCACGCGGGCCGGCCGGCCGAAGAGGTCAACCCCGGCGAGACTGCCACGGGTCTTTGGTCGCACGAATCGAGGGTCGACTATGCGACCAACGACACATGCGCTGACGGGAGCAAGGCCAAGATCGGGATCTATACGGTTCAACCGGAGGAGCATCGCTTCCCAGAACTAGTTGCCTCCGGAGCTCCTTCCAACATGATCTCGGTCGGCGTGTTCTGTCATGAGTTCGGACACGCACTCGGACTCCCCGACCTCTACGACATCGATATCGATACTCAGGGCGGAGTCGGAACGTGGGACCTCATGGCCGGAGGCGCTTACGGCATCGATGGCTTTACTCCCTCTCGACCGGCCCCCTTGGGAGCATGGACGGCGGCCGAGCTCGGCTGGTCGGTGCCCCAAGCCGTTGATGAGCCGTTGGACGACGTTGCCTTCCTCAGCGTGGATAAGACGTACTCCGGTGCTTTCACGGGGGCTTACCGATTGGCCCCGGGTGGCGACCTCGGTAGTAAGGAGTACTTCCTCGTCGAGTACCGCACCCCCGAATCGGGTTGGTCCTCAGACATGCCGAGGGGCCTAGTCGTCTGGCACATCAACGAGGCTAGGAGAACGTTCGACAACACGGACAACGCCGATCAGGACGATCGCCTGGTCGAGGTGGTGCAGGCCGATGGTCTCGATGAACTGGGTGGTGCCTACGGCGTTGTGGACGGGATCGCCGATACCGGAGATGTGTTCCCCGGCTCGACGGACCGGACCTTCCTCGACGGGAGTGGATCGCCCAATTCGGACCTGCGGGATGGAAGTGCATCGCACATCGCGATCCGCAATGCCGGCCTCTTCGGTGACAACCTAGAAGCCGACCTAACCGTGTTCGATGGGCTCACTCAGCCCGACGCACCGATGAGCCTCGGGGCCGATGTCGCGGCGAACGGCCGCGATGTGCAACTGACGTGGACACCATCCGTTTCGACGGACGTAACCGATCAGCGGATCTACCGTTCGCTCACTCCAGATGGAGTGCCCGAACGGGTCGGCAAGGTTGGTGCTACGGCCATCTCCTTCGTGGACTCGAGTGGAGATCCGGGCGCTCTCTACTACTACGTGGTGCGCGCCTTCAATGGGGCCGAATCGCCCTCTAGCAACCAGGTGGTCGTTCAACTCGGCTTGTTCGACCTGGCGCCGACGACTTTCGAAGTGTTCACGGGCAAGCGCAGCGGCAACCTCGCAGCGCTGGCGAACAAAGACGGAACCAAGGTCACGATCAAGTCGAAGGTGAAGCAGGGGAATCACACGACCGACTATCAGTTCGGATGGCTGCTTGATCCCACCAACCCGCCCCCGGCCCTCACTTTCGAGGCGACCACAGGCAACACGCTGAAGACCTTGGTCTATTTCGCCAACTGGGCCGAAGGTGTCTACGAGTACCAGGGGACAGTCAAGTTCAGGAAAGGAAAGCAGAAGAGACTGAGGTTCCCCAACGTCAGCGACTATGTCGCCGGGGACGGCACGGTGCTCGTCGCGTTCTTCTCGGTCCAGACCACGAGCTTCAAGCACGTCCTAGACCGAGTAGCCCTAGCCCTCCAGTAACCCCCACGGATTCTGCGTAGGAATTGGGTCGTTATACGAACTTTTCAACGCGTAGATCCCTGGGTATATATACTCTTGCAAGCACCTAGATAACCCTTGCAAGCAACCTCTGAAGGAGGAGACCCGATGCCAAACCTCACCGCGCTCCGAGACAAAGCCCTCGCTACGGGGCTGAACACCGTCGCGCCCATCTATTCGAAGGTCGCCGGCGGGATCGACCAGCTCACTCAGACGGCTGTCGGCCGCACCGTGGTCAGCACTGCCGGTAAGGGCATCGGCCTCGTCTCGCCCGTCGTCGACCGCCTCTTTCGCGGAAAAGATGAGCCACTTCAGAGCAACGGAAACGGCAAGTCCGAAGACATCCCCACGATCACAGGCTCCGCACCGCTGGTGGAGACGCCATCGGGCTCTCCCGTCGTCGGGATCGAGATGCCAACCGTCGAAGCGCTAGCGCTCCCCGGTTACGACACCCTTTCTCCCGAAGAGGTCGTCGCTCGACTCGAAGGTCTGATCCAGTCGGACCTCGCTGCTATCTACGCCTACGAGAAAGCTACCCAAGGACGCTCGGACATCCTTGCGGCGATCGATGGACGCCTCGTCGATCTTCCTCTGCCTACGTACGACTCGCTCGAGATCCCTGCGATCCTTTCCGCGATCGAGTCGCTCACCCCTGAGGAGTTGGCAGTTCTGCGGGATTACGAGGCGTCCACCCGGAATCGCTTCCCGGTGGTTGGAAAGATCGACTCGCTGCTGGCGAGCGGCCCCCTCAACTAGCTGAAAGTCAAGTAACGACAGTACGTGTATGCCTCGCTACTCTCCGCGATAATGGGAGCGTGGGAAGCCTAGAGGTGGCTCTTCAGCCTACGAAGCTTGCTCCGGGTGAAGCGCGTTCGGTCGTTTCCGAGCTAGCGCCCTCGATGAGCGAGGAGACCTTCGAGACTCTGCGATTGGTCGTGACCGAGCTGGTGACGAATGCGGTGAGGCACGCCTCAATGGGGGCCGAAGCTTCCATCGACATGACGATCCAGTTATCGCCCAAGGCGATCCGCGTCGAGGTCACAGACTCCGGCCCCGGGTTCGACCCCGTGTTGCCGGAATGGGATGTGTTGGCTGAAGGTCAGCGCGGGCTGTTGCTCGTGTCCGAACTGAGCCAGCGCTGGGGAGTCACCCAACGTGGCGACCGCAACGTCGTCTGGTGCGAACTCGCCCAGACCCCCAGCATCTAGCGGACGATCGAAGGGGTCGGACGACCCGGCCCGTGCCGCTTCACGAACATGTCCACTAGGTGTTCGATGTAACTGGCTTCGTTAGCCGGAAGCATGTGCTTGCCGCCGAGGATCTCCTGCTCGACGAAGAACGCCAGTAGCGAGTTGAAGAAGATCCGAGCGCTAACCGAAGGATCGACCTGAGTCCGAGCCTTCTCGCTCATGCGCTCGTCCAGAATCTGCGCAAGAGCAGTGATCGATTCGTTAACAGCGTCGGTGAAGAACGCCTCTTTCTCTTCAGGGAAAACCTGAACCTCTTGCAACAGAACGCGCACGAGTTCTGTGTTCTGCTTCAGCACATCGAAGAACCCCCGGGCAAGAACGATGAGGAGCCCGTGGAGATCTAACTGCTGGGCGAGATCGGGGAGCGTCCTCAACAAGGGCAGGAAAGAGTGCTCCTCGATGATCGCCCGGAAGAGATCGCGTTTCGAAGCGAAGTAGTGATAGATGAGGCCCTCGCCGATGTCCGCCTCACGTGCGATGTCCCGCATCGACGTGCCGTGGAAGCCTCGTTCCGCGAAGAGATGAAGGCTGACCTGGAGGATCTCTTCTCGACGGTCGCGGCTCTTCCTAGGGCTTGCCGCTTCCTTAGTCATGGAGAAAGACTACGTTCCTTTCGCCATCGAGCTGTGGCCGCCGTGGTTCACATCGGCGATCTGTCGGATCACGTCCTCACGCGCTTCGCGCACGGCCATACCCATATCGTTGTTGTGCGCTTTCGCAAGGAAGTGGTACTTGTGATAGTCGACCTGGAGCAATACGTCGTAGCCAAGCTTCGGGTTTCCGTTCGTGACGCGAAGTTTCGCGAACGCGTCGTCGGGGGATCTGAATCGCCCGTCGATCTTCTCCAGGTCTCTCTCTATCTGTTCCACGTCGTCGGGTTTGAGGTTGGTTCCTGGAGATGAGATCGAAAGTTGCATCGAAACCTCCTGACTCGAGGATCCTGGCTCCACCATCGTAGCCAATTGCCGGAACTCCGCTAGGGGGAATTCTGCTAGTGAGAACCTTCCCCATCTAGCCAGGTCAAAAAGTGCTGCGGCAAAGATCGTTCGGAAAATTCTCGCTCCACGTGGGCCCGGCCCTCCTGCCCCATCTGTCGGGCTTTGTCTCTATCTGTAAGGAGCTCGGTCACCTTCTCGACCAAGTCGATCTCGCGTGAGGCGTCGATGACGAAGCCTGTTTTGCCGTCGAGTACCGCCTCGGGGGTGCCGCCGGACGTTCCGGTAACACACGGGACTCCACTCGCGGCTGCTTCGAGCAGAACTACCCCAAGCCCCTCGATCTCGAGTCCGAACCACCGGTCGGTGACCGGCAAGGCGAAGACGTGGGCCGCGGCGTAGACGGCAGGAGCTTTCTCCTCGGGCACGCGGCCCGCGAAGATCACTCGCTGTTCGGTCTTGGCGGCTAGGGCTTTGAGCTTTTTCTCTTCAGGTCCGGTGCCCGCAACGACCAGAACCGTGTTCGGAACCCTCTCATTGATCGCCGGTAAAGCCTTGATCAAATGGTCGACGCCCTTCCTCTTTACCAGCCGGCCGAAGCATGCAACGACGTTGTCTTGCGGGCCGATACCGAGTTCGGCCTTGATGTCTTCGGATGGAACGTCGGGTCGAAAGCGTTCGAGATCGACCCGAGCCCTCAAGAGTTCGACCGGTGGGATCGTCTCGCCGGACTTGATTAAGAAGGCTCGCATCTTCTCCGCCGTGTAATTGCTGACCGGGAGCAACAGCTCGGCTCCCGCTAGCGCCGATGCCAATCGCTTGCGCACGAATGGGATGGCAGAAGGCACGAGCATCTCTGCCCCGTGCACGATCACTGCGTATCGGAGGCCGACCTTTCGGAGCCTCGGTCCCATAAGCACGAGCGGCCAAGGAGTTCCGAACAGGATCCGATCGGTTCCGTCGGCACGCGCGGCCCCCAGGGTCGCGGTTACGGCGCGGCGATCCGGCTTGAGGAACCGACCGGGGAACGGGTGCGTCTTGTAGCCGAGATCGGTCGGCAGGGGCCTGCCATCGCGTTCGGCTGCTGCAAGGACCGACAAGCGCGGCGCAAGGAGATCGCACAGCTCGGCGAGGTAACTCTCGATCCCACCGCGGCCCGGCAAGAACGAAGACGACACCATCAACGCATCCGACATCCCCCAACCCTAATTCTGCGTAGGAATAGCGTCGTATAGCGACACTTTGTCGCCAAGGATTCTGCATGAGCGGGGTTTCGCGCGTTGAAAGGGTCGCCTAGCAACCTAATTCCTACGCAGAATCGGGGCGCGGAAGAGGGGGCCGAGTGACCGGCCCCCTCTTGATCTTGCTGGTTAAGCTTTAACGGCCCCCGGGTTGCGTGACCCCATTGACCGTCAGTGTGTACGGCGCGTAGCGGAGGACCGCTTCGGTGTCCTCGTCGTACATCACGAGAGCGACGACGGTGGTCCCTTCTGACGTTCCGATGACCGCATCGAGAGCGGCCCCCGAAAGCGACCCTTGGAAGTTCTCGTCGACCGGCAACTGGCCGATCATCGCACCGGATGCATCGTAGGAGACGAGTTGAACGGTGAAGCCTCCCTCGATGTCGTCGGCGTTGACCTGAGTCTGCGTCTCCCACGCCTCGAGGTCGTCGCCCGCGGAGACCGTCGTGCCGCCTACGGCGACGTTGTCGACCCACGTGCCCAAGCCTTCGAACGCCCAGTCCGTCACGTAACGGAAGGAGATGACGATCTCCTGTCCTGCGTAAGCAGAAAGGTCGAAGGTTTCAGTTACCCACTCGGGGCTTCCTGGGGCTCCGCCGCCGGAAGTACCGGTGAGCCCTGGCACGTTCGCCTGAACGGTCGGGTAGGCCCCGTCGGCGAACGCAGAAGTCGTGTGTTCATTCGCCAGCGAGGTCCAGGTGTCTCCACCATCGGCAGACACTTGGACGAAGAAGAAGTCCCACTCGGCTTCGGTGTCGTACTTCGTGTCGAACGTGAGTGTTGCGTTGTCCGCCGGGACCGTCACCGTACGGGCGATCGTTCCGTCGAACTCCGGACCGGTGTCGGTGGCGGCTAGAGCAGCTCCACCCATCTCATCGCCCGTCGCATCCTCTGTCCACTCCATCGGATCGGCAGGGAACTCCTGGTCGCCCGCGAATGTGATGGAGTCGATATCGGCAGCAGAAAGGAAGTTCCCCGAGCCATCGCGAGCGGCTACGTAGTCCGAACCGTTCGGAGGACTACCCGGCCACGCATAAGCGTCTTCGCGTGTCAGATCCATGTGCATGTTGAGCGAATCGACCTGGTAGTCCGCTGCGGTTCCTCCCGTGACGGTGGCACCGTCATCGATCAGTCCGTCGAGCAGCACCATCAAGGCCCACTGATGGATCTTCTCTCGAGCGGTGACTCCTGCGCTTTCGTTATCGAGCAGAGCCTGCAAGCCCTCGAGCCCATCCGCCGGGTGGTTGTGCAGGAACGTGATGGCGTCCTCGCCGTACTCCTCAGCGAGCATGAGCTGGAGAGAGAAAGCTGCACCGTAGTCGGCCAGGATCTCGAACTCGTTGTCCGCGTCCTGATCACCCCACCACGTCAACGAGTTCTCCGGCCCACAGTCTTCGTGTGGGTTCGGGTTGAACTCCGTCTGCTGGTGGACGTTTCCGAGGAAGCACTGGATGAATCCGTGCCAACGCGAATCCGTCATCGGAGCAGATGGCTCGACATACCCGGTCGCGTAGGCCGCGTACTCGGCCATGCCCTCGTCGATCCACGAGTCTTCACCGTCTGCGTCCGCGTAGGACTCGAGCAGGTGCTGGAACTCGTGTGCGAACGTTCCTTCGTAACCGAACGGATCGGCCGTCGCGCTTGCGCAGACATCGCCAGGGACCGGATCGTTCGGTGGCGTTCCCGTGGTTCCGTAGATCCAGTTCCACGAGTCGATGGTCATGACGTTGCGGTCGGTGGCATCGTTCAGGTAAGTGGAGAAGAAACCACCGATGCGCGAGAGGTCCTGGCTGTCGTCCATGTCGTAGAACTGGTCGTCACGAACGTTGTCGACCAGGGTGACGATGCGCTGGCCTTTACCCTTCCAGTAGTTCGCGCCGATCCCATAGTTCTTCTTCGGCTTGCCGACGATCAAAGTCGCGTCGGCGTTCGAACCGTTGCGGTTCGGTGGGGTCGAGAACAGCGCCGTCTCGGTCGGATACATGTTCGTCTCGAACTGGTCTACGAAGTAGTTCACCTGAGCATTCGTGACCTTGATCCGCTCGGGGTAGTCGTTACGGCAGTCGCCGGCCGGATACTGAGTCCCGATCGTTGTGACGTCTGCTACCTTCGCCTTACCCGCAGCAACCCACAACTCCATGTGAGGCGAGGTCCCGCGCAACTTGTACTTCTTCAGGTACGGCGGGAAATCGAGCGTGTCGTCCCATGCGGGCCAGTAGAGCCTGTCACCCTTCTGGTACCCACCGCTGGCCGTGATCCTGCGGTTGTGCTTGATGGCGCGTGCGCGCAGCTTGGCGAGCTGAGCTTTGTGCGCCTTGAGCAACGCGGAGTCATCGACTCCGATAAGAAGGTCCTGCCCCACCTTCCTGTGACTCTGCTTCTGTCGTGCGGCGACCTGCCCTGCAGGCGCAACCAAAGCGATCAACGCGAAGGACGCGATGACCGCGAGAAAACGTTTACTTCTCAAGAAAATGATCCCCCTCCGAATGAGATGACGAGGCTCTGCTTTGAGCCCCGATGAACTCTACGAATCTAGCTATGTCTCGCTTTTAATGGAAGGGTCGCGGCAGTACTTTTCCACCTTTTTACCGACTTGGTCTGCTTCTAGGCGGTATCGAGGATGGGGTTCATCTTTGTGGGAAGCTCGTCTTTAACCCCATTCGGCTCGAGCCATCCCTTGTCGTAGGCCATCCTCATCGTCCTGGCCACCTGAGGATCGAACTGCCACCCGGCGCACCTCTCGATCTCCTCGATCGCGATGCGCGTCCCGACGATCTGCCCGTACGTGCGGGCCGTCGTCATCGCGTCGTAGGCATCAGCCACGAAGATGATGCGCGACTCGAGGGGGATGTCGATGCCCGAGACCCCGGTTGGGTAACCACGGCCATCCCACCGCTCGTGGTGGTGGAGCACGATCGCCACCAGGTGAGCTGTGTCCGGGTGCCCTGAAAGCATCGTCGCCCCGGTGATGGGATGCATCATCATCTGGGCCTTCTCCTCCTCATCGAGGGGGCCGTTCTTACGCAGCACCTCGCGGGAGATCGCGATCTTTCCGATGTCGTGGATGAGTGCCGCGGTCTTCACCGTTTGGACCGTCTGTTCGTCCAGCCCCATGAGTCGGGCGAGCATCTCGGAGCAGGCCGAAACCCTGCAGGAATGCCCTCCGGTGTAGCGATCGTGCTCATCGATAGCGTTGAGGAACTGGTCGACCGACCTCGCTCGGCCCAGGTCTGCGATGAGAGCCTGGGGGAACTCCTCTATCAAGTGCATGGTGCCGTCCTCTCGAACTGGTTCGAAACCTGGCTAGCCATCTCGCTGACTAGTCCCCCAAGAACAATGTCGGCACATACGTAGAAATGCTTAAACCGGACAACAACACCGGACACAAGGAAACCCCGGCTCGGAGGGGGTGAGCCGGGGTTTCCTCTTATCCGCCTCCTAGAAGGCGGGGTTCTTAGCCGGTGATCTTGAAGACGTCGAATCCCCGGTTGATGTCGTTAGAGAAGATGTACTTGCCGTCGGAGTTCAGGAACTTCGAGCTCCAAGTGTTGCCGCCCTCGGGCATGAACCATCCGAGTTCGGTCACGCCACCCGGCACCGAGTTGCCACCGAGGGCCGCTCCCATCATCGAAGAGATGTCGAGGTAACGGGTTCCTGCGGAGTACCAGGAGATAGCAACGGTCTTGCCGTCGTCGGAGATCTCCATCACGTGGCTGGTGCAGCCCTGAGGACCGGACTGACCGTCACGAGCAAGGACGAACTCGTCCGGGGCGTAAACACCTTGGTAGACCGGAACTCGACCCTGCTGTAGCGAGTAGAAGTGGAGCTGACCACCCGGGCACGGGTAGCCGCCGCCACCGCCGCCTTCGTCACCGATCAGAAGACCGCTGTCGTCAGGGAGGAACTTGGCGTCGTGAGTTATCGAGCAACCGGGGCACTGACCCGTGTAAAGAAGTGTCGGGTTCTCGGGATCACTGGTGTCCATGAGGTCGAAGTGGCTGATCGCCGCGGTGACGATCTTCGAACCGTCTTTGTTGAAGCTGATGTCGTGCGGAGCGTGCGGAAGGCTGTTGATGGTCTTCAGCATCTCCGGCTTCGTGGGGTTGCTCACGTTCCAGATCTGGATGACAGGGTTACCCGCCAGCGCAGAGTTGGAGTTGTAGACGTAAGGCTTAGTCGGGTGAGCCGTGACGTTGTGGCTCGAGCCGGTCTCCGCGAAACCAACGACCTTTGCCTTTGCGGGGTTCTTGATGTCGTAGATCAGGAACCCTTCCTTACCAACCGCGAGGCAGGAGTCGGGGCCACCGGCCGAGTCGGCTGCGGTGTAGACGTACTTGTTGTTCCAAGAGATCTGAACGTCGCCCTGGCTGACAGCACAGGGAACGTAAGCAACCTCTTTAGGCTTTTCGGGGTTGTCGATGTTGATGACGTGAAGACCGCCACCCTTCTCACCGGGCATCTGCGAGGCGAACGCGTAGTCGTGCCCCTTGATGGTGGTGTATTCCATGTCGCTACCACCGGAGTAAGGGATGTTCGCAACGATCTCAAGACCTTCACCCTCACCCTTGAGGGGAGCCGTCTTGACCTTGCCTGCCACTGCGGGGACACCCATGGCCCCGACTACGAGCCCAGCAACGATGGCAGATGCCATCAGGGCCCTCTTTATCTGCTTCATGACATTTCCCTCCTAGAGAAGGTGTTCGGGTCTAGCTAGTGGTGCTATTTCTGCGCCGAGCCACGCATTCCTGCGCTGTCCCCCGACGCCTTATTTCGATACGACGTAGGTCCCGGTGATCGTGAGCGTGTCGAGCGGCATCGCTGTGCTGCTTACGAAGGCGGCGGGAGATGCACTAAGTGAGCCGCCGAAGATGTTCGTTCCCGGCTCGATCTTGCTTCCCGGCTTTGCGTTGATGAGGTCTCGGGGAACCGAGACGGTGATCGTGGCTGCCGCCGCGTCGAATACGCCACTGACGATCCCAACCTCTTCACAGGTGGTCAGGGTCGTGCCGGTGTCGTTAGCGATCCCACAGTTGGCACGAACGATGAAGGGCTGAAGGCCCGGGTCGCGCGGGGGAGGACACTGACCCGAGGTCGGGTCGCAAGCTCCGCGGCTGTAGTTCGTCCACTTGCCATCTAGCTCAACGAATTCACCATCGACGAGCATGTCCCACACGTAGCGGCTGACCTCGGGTGCGCCTCCGTTCGGAGGTAGCGAAGCCAGTTTGATAACGAAGTTGATGTTGCCGCCCTCACCGGGGCCGATCTCGGCTTCGATGAGGTCCTGACCCATGGCATCCCCTACAGGTGCGGACTCGGCTGCTACAGCCGCGCCCCAGTCACCAGCAGCGTCGGTACCGACGACTAATGGACCGGACTTCGGACCCTTCCTTTTCTTTGCCAGCGCGTTAGGAGCCGCCAGCGCACCGAGCATCAGTAAGACTGCGAGTGAAACGCTGAATGTCTTCTTCATCATCAGATCCTTAGAACTTGGGGACGGTGTATTCGACAAGGACGACAAGCGCATCGGCGGGGCCGTTGCCGCTGGTGAGGAATGCTGCGTGAGCTGCTTCGACCGATCCACCGAAGAGCCCGGTGCCACCGGTGATCTTCGAGCCGGCCTTCGCTGCGATCAGTTCCATCGGAACGGGGATCGTGATGGTCGCGGCAGCGGCATCGAAGATGCCCTGCACGATGCCGAGTTCTTCACAGGTGTTTACGTTCGTGCCCTCTACCACTGCGCAGTTGCCTCTGATGAGGAACGGCTGCTGACCGGGATCACGAGGCGGCGGGCATTGACCGGAAGTCGGGTCGCACGCTCCGCGGCTGTAGTTGCTCCACTTGCCGTCGAGCTCGACGGCGTTTCCGTCAACGTTGAAGTCCCACGAGTAACGCGCAACCTCGGGTGCTCCACCGTTCGGTGGAAGTGAGTTGAGCTTGATGACGAAGTTGAGGATCCCCTTTTCGCCGGGACCGATCTCGGCGCCAACAAGGTCCATACCGAGTGCATCGCCGGCTGGGCCGAGGTTCGCATCTACGTTCGCGCCCCAGTCTCCGGTTACGTCGGTGCCGACCTCGACGGGACCCTTGGGGGCCTTCTTCTTCTTGGCTTCGGCGATTCCGGCAGGAGCGATCAGGGCTCCAGCGACCAACGCCGCGAGCACTAAGGCTGAGAACTTCTTGGACTTCATCTGTTACTCCCCTCGAGCTGAGAACTGCTGCTGTAGGGAAGGAAGTTCGACTTCAACCGCCTCCCTCCTGCCGGATCCCGAGGGCAGGACTCTGACGACTTGCGGAGAAATGGTCGAAAGCGGACACAAATCACACTTAGTAGAGGGGTCTGAAAGTGCTCAAGCGCATCGTTGCGGTTGGATTGGTTTCGTTGCTGGCGGTGCCGGCTCTCGTTTCTTCGGGTGTTCCGGCGGCGGCGAAGTCGAAGACCTCGTTCGTCGACCTCAAGAAAGTCCCCAAGCCCAAGATCACGGGTGCCGAGATCATCAAGGGTCTCGAAGAATTCGTTGAGAAGTACCCCCTACGCCAGAGCGTTCTCGCCGATACACCTGTGGGAAGCAACATCCAGGTGGCAGAGTTCCTCGCTAAGGAAACCAAGAAGCTTGGTTACGACACGCGCGTTATCGAGTACGACGGTCTCAGCCAGACAGGCGGCCCCGTGCGCGTGGTTGAGGCCGTGAAGAAGGGGACCACAAAGCCCAACGAATGGATCGCCTTCGTGGCTCATTACGACACGATCGCTTCAGCCGGTGTGACCCTCCAAGGTGCCTACGACGACGGAACCGGCACGAACATCATGCGTTACTTCGCCAAGGCGTTCTCGAAGATCAAGACCAAGCGCTCGATCGCCCTGCTCTGGTTCGACGCCGAAGAGACCGGCCTCACGGCTTCGGATGCGTACACGAACGAACTTCCCGCCGGCGTGAAGTTCCACGCCGCGATGGGCTTCGACATGGTGGGCATCGGTTACCCGGCCCGCTACTGCATCTGCGTTTACCACGGAGCTCTCGATGCTCCGCTTGCCGCTCCGATCATCGATTACGTCAACTTCGACTTCCTCGGTTTCCCATCCGGTGATGGCGGGCCGGGTGCTGCCGCCAAGTGGCCGGTTGGAACGGATCCTCACGTCTGCATGTGTGGGCCGAACATCCGCAACTCGGACGAGAGCAACTTCGCATCCAAGGGGATCTTCACCTTGCGCTGGACGGGGATGCGTACTGCGTCCGACTACCCGGGTTACCACCAGCCGTGGGACACGGTTCCATTCATGGAGCAAGTAGCCGGGGGCCGCGACCTACTAGAACAAGGAACCGAAAACACGTTCCTGTCCGCGTACTACACAGCCTTCGTCCTAGACGCCCTCCCCTAAACAAAAAGCAAAACCCAAAAGGCGTAGCGAGGGGCGGAATTGCTCGACGCGGTTCCACGCGGCGAGATCGATTCAACCTTCCGTAACATCCGCCCCTAGCGGGCGCCCAATACGGAAAGTTGCTCCGGCGAGCGCTCGGAGATGGCTCCAGCGATGCATTCGAAGACCCAGTCGGGACGTTGGATCAGATCCCAGTACGTGAATCGGAGCACCGCCCAACCCATCCGGGCCAGTTCAGCATCCCGGTTCTTGTCATGTTGGGACGCAACAGGATCGCCGTGGTCGCGGTACCCGTCGATCTCGATGTCCAACTTGATGTGAGGAAGAGAGAAATCCAGCTCGGCGACGAAGCCCCCGCTGCGAACCGCATAGTGAAATGTGAACCGAAAGCCGCGGCGACGGGCCACCTGTTTGAAGATGTCCTCGGCATGACTGTCGGTTACTCCGTGCGCAAACCTTTCGGTAAGGATCCGCCGAAGGTTCTTGCTGCCGGCCGCCCCTCGTTGGGCGAATTCATCTAGCGCCACTCCAAGCCGCGGAAGGTCTATGAGTCGCCCACGCAAAGCGTCGGCGACTAGGTTTGACGCGAGTTCATATGTGAGCGAACCACAAAGGTCGAAAACGGTCCGACCGATCCTGGTGACAGGGATTCCATCGAAAACCGCAAGCCGCGCGGTCTCAAATGAGGGGTCGTATCGGAGGCGGATCCCATCACGAGCTTTGAGCTTCCGGTTCGTCGTCACCTCGATCACGTCGGAGGAGAGCAGACCGAAGAGGCGACCGGCACTCGGGCCCGAAGCTGCCGCGTAGGGCCCGGCCCACAACACTGCTGCCATGAGACGCGACTTGTAGGTGACCGATACGTGACCCAATCGGTAGACAGAAGGTAGAACCCTCTTCCAATCACCCCGACCGATGAGGGTCCGGATCATCTTCTCTGTCAGTCCTGCACCTGTCGCCTGATCGCGAGTCAAAACCCCGTGCTGCTTCGCTGCGAGCTTTTCCGCCTCTTGTCTGGGAGTCATAGACGCAGTGGAGCACCCAATGATCCGGGGCGGTGTGACGAAGTTCACACCTCTCCGTACCTACGGCCCTCTAGGGGCGTGAATCACGGAAAGGTCGGCGGCCCGGGGGGCGGGGCGGATAGGCTCGGGGTATGAGTGAGGGGGATGACGAGCTTCAGAAGCTCGCTGAGCAGGTTAAGGATCTGAAGGGCCAGGCTAGCCAGGATCGGAAGTTGATCCAGAGGGCCGCGGACACGCTTGCGGAGATCGATCGCAACCACGGCCTTTCCGACGTTCACGCCGATGTCCTTGCGGCCCTCCGCATACGGATCGAAGGCAAGCCGCGGAAGTCGCTGGAAGATCTGCTGACCGCGGCGGGAGATATCAAGGGCAAGCGAGACCTCGGTGATGTACTGACCGGAGGCGACACCAAATCCACCAAAGAGTGGCCAGAAGTTAAAGAGAAGAGCCGGGACTGGCCCGGCCTCTAGATACGTTCCGAGGAAGGATCTCCTTGCGCAAGCTAGCCCTCGCCGCGCTCGTTGCGGCTCTCGTGGTTGCACTTCTGCCGACCGGATCGAGCGCTTCACGCGGCCCCCGAGAGAGGCGGGAGGGTGCCGGTCACCGGATCAAGACCACCGGGAGATTCGTCCCCGGCCAGGTGATCGTCGGCTTCCACAGCGCACAAGGAGCAGCCCGGGTTCTCAAGGAGTCGGGCAGCCCCGTCAACAAGAAGCTCGCGGGGAAGCGCACGCGGCTCGTCATGTTGCCGGAAGGGCAGAGCGTCGATCGAGCGATAGCAAGGTTCCAGAGTCTCGAAGAGGTCGAGTTCGCCGAGCCCGACTATCTCTACGAGCTGAGGGCAACCGTTCCTAACGATCCTCTCTTCACGCAGATGTGGGGACTCGACAACTCCGGGCAGACGGTCGCCGGCGTGACCGGCACCGTCGACGCGGACATCGACGCGCCCGAGGCATGGGACGTCGAGACCGGAAGTGATGAAGTCCTCGTCGCGGTCGTTGACGATGGTGCCGATATCGACCATCCAGATCTCGCCGCGAACTACGTCAACGGTTACGACTATGGCGACGACGATCTCGATCCGCGGCCGAGTGCCGGGAACACCCACGGCACGCACACAGCGGGAACCGTTGCCGCGCAAGGTAACGACGGCATCGGTGTCACCGGTGTGGCGTGGGACGCCGGTCTGATGATCTTCAAAGTGTCGAACAGCGAAGGCGAGCTCCGCACCTCCGCGATCGTCGATGCGTTCGACGCCGCCGGAGAAGCCGGTGCAAAGGTCGTGAACGCGAGCCTCGGCGGTCCCTTCATCAACCGCTCGATGGTCAATGCGATCAGCCGTCACCCTGAAACGCTGTACGTGGTTGCCTCAGGGAACTCCGGTCAGAACGTGGATAAGAGGCCAGATGGTCCTTGCGACGTATGGACGCTTAACGTCATCTGCGTCGGAGCCACGGGTCCCTTCGACGAGCCACTCAGCTTCTCGAACATCGGTGACGTCAACGTCGACCTGTCTGCTCCCGGGATCAACATCTTGAGCACTCAGCCGTTCTCGGTGCCGCTCAAGACACAGCTCTTCGACTATCCGATCGAAGGCCGATGGCTTACCGGTGGAACCAACAACGATTGGGGAGTCGAACCGCCGGAGACCTTCGGCTACTCCTTACTGGCGGACAGCCCCGGTGTTCCCTACGAACCGAACACCGATTCTTGGGCGCAGTACGCGCAGGCGATCGACCTCAGCGATGAAGAGGCGTGCCAGCTCGAGTGGTACATGCAGGTCGACATCCGCAAGGATCATGCGCAGATCAAGACCGAGCTATCGCACGATGCCGTCACCTGGGAAACGGTCGGGAGCCATGGCGGATATGCGGATGCTTTCTTCGCGGAGGACCTCGCCGATTACATCGGGGACGACTCGGTGTACGTCCGCTTCCGTCTCGAAACCGATAGTGCGACGAGCAAGGGTCGACCCGGTGTGTTCATGGACAGCCAGAAGGTGACCTGTTACGACACGCCTTACGGCCCCCAGCACTACGACATGTTCGTTGGTACTTCGATGGCCAGCCCGCACGTCGCGGGGGCCGCGACACTGCTTTTCTCGAACGTTCCCGACGCCACCGTCGAGCAGGTCAGGTGGGCGCTGCTCGAGAGTGTCGACGACATCGAGGGATCGGACGGATTGACTGCGACAGATGGTCGCCTCAACGTTGCCACCGCCCTCGCGTTGCTAGGGGTCGCGCCCGAGGATCCGTTCCCCGACACAGGAGCCATCACCCACGACATCAAGATCAAGGCCATCTCGATCACGAGGTTCCGCAAGAAGATCGATGCCTTTGCTGCGTTCGCTCCGAAGGATGGGCATTGGGCTTGCTCGGTCAACCGCGACTTCGATGTGCAGGTCCTCACCGAGGGTGGATGGGAGACCGTTGACTCCGGGACATCAGAGCCCGATGGGTTCGTGTCCGCCAGGTTCGACTACGTTCCAGGGTCCTACCGCTTCAGCGCTCCCGCATCATCGGTGGACGACAGCATCGACTGCAGTAAGAAGGTATCGAAGACGGTCGTCGTCGAGTGAGGTCACTCTTCGTGGTCGCGGAGGAAGCGCTCTAGCTCCTCCGCGATCGAGTCGCCTGAGGGGATGTCGGTGAGATCCGCCATCTCTTCGGGCGGTTGCTCGTCGGCTCGTTCCTCAAGCATCTGCACGTAGCCCTGCACGTCGTCGTCGGTAGCGACAATCTCTGCCACCCGCTCCTCGTACATGGATGTTGCGTGTTGAAGGATCCCGATGTCTGCAGGGATGTGCGTTAGCTCTACCGTTCTTTCGACCAATGCCAGCGCGGCCTTCGGATTCGGTGTAACCGCGAGGTAATGAGGCACAGCGGCCCACAGGCTCGCCGAATCCAGCCCTGCTCGAGCGCACGCGTCGTGAATCACTCCAACGATCCCAGTTGGTCCTTCGTAGTGAGATCTCTCGAGGCCGAGCTTGTGGATCAACTCGGGATCGACCGCGGTTCCTGTGATCGGAACGGGCCGCGTGTGAGGAACGTCGGCAAGTAGTGCACCGAGTGTGATCACGAGCTTGACGTCATGGCGCTGTGCGACATCCACGATCAACTCGCTAAAGGTTCGCCATCTGTGGCTGGGCTCGATGCCGAGCAGGATCAGTGCGTCCCCGGACCCGGCCACCCGCGCCGACCAGAACTCATTCCGGGGCCACGCGATCTTCCGCGTGACTCCGTCTTCGAGACGGACATGTGGACGGACGTTTTGGAAGTCATAGAACTCTTCCGGATCGATAGACACGACCTTGTGGGCTCCCCATACCTTTCCCAGATGCTTTGCGGCGAAAGAGGCAGCGTCGCCGGCATCGTTCCATCCTTTGAAAGCAGCGATGAGGACCGGCCGATCGAGATCGATGTCTTCGTGGATCGTTATGTGGGGGCTCGGGTCTTGGGGCATGACACCAGGCTACAGCCGGGCGCGTTAAAAGAAACGTGAAGTAGAAAAGGGGCTAACCGTTCGAGATTGCGTCGCGCTCGGCGATGTGTCGCTGGAGCTTGCGCTTGATGCGCTGCAAGGCGTTGTCGATCGATTTGACATGGTTGCCGAGGGTTCCGGCGATCTCTTCGTAGGACTTGCCGTCCATGTAAAGACGGAGGACGTCACCTTCCAGCTGAGTGAGGTTGTCCCTAAGCGAGTCCCGGAGTGACTCGATCTCTTGAGCCGAGATGACGAGCTCGATCGGGTCGTGGAGGGTCGAACCAGGGATCGTGTCCCCAACGCTCCGCTCGCCGGTGTCCTCACCGTAAACAGGAGCATCAAGCGATACCGAGGAGTTCAAAGGCTGGTGCTTCTGGCGGTTGGCCGTCTTGATGGCCGTGAGGATCTGCCTTGAGATACACAGCTCGGCGAACGCTCGGAACGGAGTTTCCTGATCCAGGTCGAAGTCACGGATCGCCTTGTAAAGGCCGATCATGCCTTCCTGGACCACGTCTTCCTTGTCGGAGCCGGCCAGGAAGTAGGAGCGGGCCTTGGAGCGTGCGAAGTTTCGATAGCGAGCCAGGAGGGATTCCAGAGCGCGCTCATCACCGCTGCGCACCTGTGTCACGAGGTCGAGATCCTCCAGTAGCTGGAGATCCTCGCCCGCTGATCTGGTAGTCGCCATCCAGTGACTCCCCTCAGAGCGACTTTCAAGTCGCTCTCCCGTTTACAACTCCGCCGTATGCAGTCCCGCTACTACCTACGGCTCAACGTATTTGTCCGGTTTGCCCCGAACAATGGCCCGTTGGGGTGGTTCTACCTCTCTGCGTGACTAGTTCGTCACGCAGAGTAGGGACCCCTTTAATCGCGTTCCCCAGGGGCCGTACCATCTGCTCGGAGGCGAATGGGGACTGGTGTCCCTCCCGGTCTTCAAAACCGGTGAGGCGGGTAACCCCCGCCTGGTGAGTTCGATTCTCATCCGCCTCCGCTATCGCTACACAGCCAATTTTCCAGGGGTTACCAGAACCCCCCAAGGAAAGGAGCGAACCCACCCACCCCACATGGATCGGTGCACGAATTCACATCCTATCCAAAAGGGAATAACGAATTTCGGCCCCCGAGGTAACGGGGGCCGGCGAATTCGCCGGGGCCATTCGCGTTAGCGACCGCTTAAGTTGCGTCGGCTCCGATGTAGGGTTCGGGAGCGACTGCAGAGGGAGGCGACGACGCAAAAGTCCAGTTCGGCGTGGTCGTTCGTCGTCGCTCCGACCGGTGGCGTTCCACGAACTCAGGTTGCGTTCCTCGCTGTGGCCGCATTTGCGGCGAGCCTTGTGGTTGTGGCTCCATCCCTCCCTCCCGTCTCTCCCGTCTCGGGCACCGGAGCAGAAGCGCGCGCTGCCGACGGTTACGGCCAGCTCCCCATCTCCTTTGAGCCCAATGTGGGCCAAGCTCCGGACCACTACGACTTCGTGGCGCGCGGTCAAGGCTTCGGGATGGCGATCAACGCGACGGGCGCGACCCTGGCTCTTGGCACCGAGGAGGCCCAGGACTTCGTCCGGTTCAACCTCCTTGGAGCGGAGCGGTTCGCTCACCCGCGCGCGCTCGAGTCCCTTCCCGGGGTGGTCAACTACTTCATCGGCAACGACCCTTCCAAGTGGCGAAGCGGCGTCTCGACCTTCGGTCGCGTGTCCTACCGCGACGTGCTTCCGGGGATCGATGTCACCTACTACGGGACCAACGCAGGCACGCTCGAATACGACTTCGTGGTGGCTCCCGGTGCGGATCCGAAAGACATCCGGGTCGAGTTCTCGGGAGCAAGCGATGTCGCGCTGAGGGGCGGGAGCCTAGTCATCACAACCGCTCACGGCACGGTCACACAGCAAGCACCCATCCTTTATCAGAGCATCGCGGGCCGGCGGGTCGCGGTCGCCGGGCGCTTCTCACTCGCGGGTGACGAGCTCGCCTTCGAGGTCGGTTCGTACGACCACCAACACCCACTCGTGATCGACCCCACCCTCATCTACTCGACCTACCTCGGCGGCTCGGGGTACGACAACGTCTACGGGATCGCGGTCGACGGTTCGGGCGCGGCGTACGTGACCGGCTACACGTCTTCTACGAACTTCCCCACACAATCCCCGCTCTCGGGATCCAATGCCGGGTCGCCCGACGCCTTCGTCGCCAAGCTCAACCCCACGGGCTCGGGCCTCATCTACTCGACCTACCTCGGCGGCTCGGGTACCGATCTCGGCTTCGGGATCGCGGTCGACGGGTCGGGCGCGGCGTACGTGACCGGCTCTACGACTTCCACGAACTTCCCAACGCAATCCCCGTTCCAGGGATCCAATGCCGGCGGGAGCGACGCGTTTGCCACCAAGCTCAACGCCACAGGCGCGGCCCTCATCTACTCGACCTACCTCGGCGGCCCGAGTAGCGCCGGTGGCCCAGGTGACGATTTTGGCTATGCGATCGCGGTCGACGGGTCGGGCGCGGCGTACGTGACGGGCTCCGCGACTTCCACGAACTTCCCCACGCAAGCACCATTCCAGGGATCCAAAGCTGGGGGGATCGACGCGTTCGTGACCAAGCTTTCTGCCACGGGCTCGTCGCTCGTTTACTCGACCTACCTCGGCGGGGGTAGCGCTATGGGCCCAGGTGATGATTTCGGCCGAGGGATCGCGGTCGACGGGTCGGGCGCGGCGTACGTGACCGGCTCTACGACTTCCACGAACTTCCCAACGCAATCCCCGTTCCAGGGATCCAATGCCGGGTCCACCGACGCCTTCGTCACCAAGCTGGATGCCACGGGTTCGGCGCTCGTGTACTCGACCTACCTGGGGGGTTCGAATAACGAAAACGACTCCGGGGACAACTCCGGGATCGCGGTCGACGGGTCTGGCGCGGCGTACGTGACCGGAGGTACGTTCTCCACGAACTTCCCCACGCAAGCCCCGTTCCAGGGATCCAATGCCGGGTCCACCGACGCGTTCGTCACCAAGCTCAATGCCACGGGCTCGGCCCTCATCTACTCGACCTACCTCGGCGGCTCGGGTCCCGATCAGGGCTACGGGATCGCGGTCGACGGGTCGGACGTGGCGTTCGTAGCGGGCCTCACGGTTTCCACGAACTTCCCCACACAAGCCCCGTTCCAAGGAACCTTTGCCGGGAACAGCGACGCGTTCGTCACCTCGTTCACCGCCACGGGCTCGGCCCTCATCTGCTCGACCTATCTCGGCGGATCGAACGGCGATGTCGGAAGGGCGATCGCGGTCGACGGGTCGAGCGCGGCGTACGTGGCCGGCGGTACGGTTTCCACGAACTTCCCCATGCAAGGTCCGTTCCAGGGATCCAAGGCGGGGTCGGACGACGCCTTCGTCACCAAACTGTGTAGAGAGACCTCTGCGGACCTTTCGCTGGTGAAGTCGGACTCGACCGATCCGGTAGCCACGGGCCAGACTCTCACCTACACGCTCACGGTCCAGAACGCAGGCCCAGACACGGCCACGGGGGTCACGATCACCGATACCTTGCCTGCCAGTGTCAGCTTCGTTTCGGCCAGCTCGGGTTGCACCCACGCCTCGGGGTCTGTCACGTGCAATGTTGCCAACATCGCCTCGGGAGCGTCCGCGCAGGTACAGATCCAGGTCACCCCCAACCAGGTGGGGACGATCACGAACACCGCCTCGGTTGCAGCCATTGAGGCGGATCCGCAGACTGCCGACAACCAGGACAGCGAACAGACGATCGTCCAGGCTCCGGTCACCTGTGGCGGCCAGACGGTGACCATTCAGGTGACGACCCCGAACTCGACCACATCCGGCACAGCCGGAGCCGACGTCATCAAGGGGACAAGCGGGATCGACACCATCCACGGTCTCGGCGGTAACGACACCATCTGCGGCCTCGGCGGCAACGACAAACTCCACGGCGGCGGGGACGAGGACAAACTCTACGGCGGCGGGGACCACGACATACTCTGGGGCAATACTGAAGACGACAAACTCTTCGGAGGTGGCGGGATCGACGAACTCTGGGGAAGCACCGGCAACGACAAACTCTACGGCGGCGACGGCAATGACGACCTCAACGGTAACGACGGCGATGACACCCTCAGGGGTAACGACGGCGATGACGCCTCCCTCTACGGCGGCGCCGGTGATGACAAACTCTTCGCCGGCGTCGGCAATGACTGGCTCTTCGGCGACGCTGGCAACGACAAACTCTTCGGCGGCGACGACGATGACAAACTCTCTGGGGGGGCCAACACCGATGACTGCGACGGTGGCGCTGGGTCCAACCTCGACATCGGCACGCCCCTCTGCGAGACCAGCACCAACATTCCCTGACCAGGGCATAACGAGATTCGGTTCTGGGGGTAACGCGGGGTAGGGGGTTTCCCTTAGCGTTACCTCATGCAGCGAGTGACACCACCTTCGGCATCGACCGTGCGGTTCGTAGTTCTCGCGTCGATCATCGTGACCGCTCTCCATTACACGGACAACTACGTATCGATCGCAGACTATCCGCAGCCGGAATGGATCCACCGCGAGACGATCGTGCTGGCGTGGTCACTGTTCACGCTCGCTGGGATGGCGGGATACCTGCTGTTCCGACAGGGCCTGCATCTAGCTGCCGGCCTCTACCTGCTCATCTACTCCTATACGGGCACGAGCAGCTTGGGACATTACCCATACGGGCACGGCGGGGACTTCACCGTGAAGATGCATCTCTTGATCTGGACGGATGCACTTGTGGGCGTTCTAGTCGCGGGCTGCGCCGTGTGGATACTCGTAGCGCGATCTCGGTCACGATCTAGTCCGGGGGGCTAACGCGCTTCAGGGGGTGACGAGGATGCGGTCGCCGACGTCGACGCCCCATCTGTCGAAGGCTCCCAAGTTCACCTCGAGGGCGCCCCGGTAAGGCTTTCCTGACGTGTAGATCTTGCAGGTGACGGGCGCACCGTCGTCTCCAGAATCTTTCTCCGAGCACTTCTTCATGTCGCGGATCGCGACGATCTCGCCGGTGGCGTCATAGAAGGCGATCGATAGGTCGATCAGGCAATTCCGCATCCAGAAGCCGCCTTCGGAATTGGTGTTGTACTGGAATACCATTCCCTTGTTCGAGGCCAGCTTCCTGCGGTACATGAGGCCGTAGCTGCGCTCGGAGTCGCTATCGGCCACCTCGACTTCGATCGTCTTTGCCTCATCCGAGCCCTGGAAGCGCACCTCGCCGGTGCCCCATTCGGGACGCTCGCACTCGAGGTCGTCGGTGTCCGACACCGGACCACCGTCCGAGGCGTAGCTTGCCGTGATCTCGCAGGTTCCGGTCTCGGGCCTGTCGAAAGACCCGGAGAAACGTCCGTCCGCTCCTACCTCTATGTCTTTGTTCGAGACTCCGCCGGAGTCTCCATCCATGTGGTTGAGCGTGATGGCGATCTCGCCGGGACCACCGACGTTCACCTTTCCGAAGGCGATGAGCTTGGTTCTCGTGGTGGCGACCCGCATCTTGATGGGCGGGGGTTCGGCCTGGCCCGCACTGCTTGGGATAGCGGTGAGAAGTAGAGCAAGCACAAGAACGAGCTGAGGCATGGTCCGAGGTTACCCGTCACCGGGGATATCACCCCAACCACCGGGGGAAACGAACCCAGGGGGGAGAACCTTCACCCTTGTGAGGCTTGTGAGGGCATCTCTGGCCGGGTTGCTTCTGGCCATCGTCATCGCGTCGTTCGCCGCGCCCGTCGTGGCCGCTTCGCCCTGCGGCGGATACCTGGCCGACGGCGAATGGTTCGAGATCCCCGGCCCCGTTTTCCCCGAGGGCCCCGCCTCACTCACCGGCTATGCGGTCGACCCGCAGAGCCCCAACATCCTCTGGGCTACGAACGGAAAAGTTCTGATGGTTTCGCGCGACGGCGGCTGCTCTTGGATGCCCTCACTCACACTTGAGTTGCTGCCGTCGCTCGAAAAACCTCTGTCGAACGCGGTGGCCACGATCAAGCAGATCGCCGTTCCGGAAGCGGGCGGCAACAGCGTTTACGTCGCGGTCGAGGAAGGCGTGGGCGGGGTGACCAGGCCCCATGTCTTCGTCAGTGAGAACGATGGCGGTGACTGGGCGCTCGCGGACTCCGGTCTTCCCGCTGCTGCCGGCCCGATCGTCGACATGGAGGTTGCTCCATCCGATCCCAGTGCTGTCTACCTAGCCATAGGCGCAGCGGGTGGCGGTGCGAGCACCATCTATGCGACGAACAACGGGGGAGGTTCATGGGACGGTCGTGGACAGGTTCCTACCTCGAAGATCCTGATCGACCCGCTACTCAAGAATGAGTTGTGGTTCACGGGTCCAGCGCTGTTCCGATCGGTCGACTCAGGAAACACGATCACGGAAGTGAACGACGTGACGACCCCTGCAGGGCCCGGCGACGTACATCGCCTCCCAGGTGGCGATAGTCGGTTCATCGTTTACGAACCAGATGGTGGATCGATGTCGCGAACGGATGACGGGGGCCGAACCTGGCGTCGCTTCCGTTCGCCTCTGCAAGTGATGTTCTCTCTTGCCCACGGCGCCGGACTCGACGATGTCGTGATGTCTACGCACGAGGGTATGTGGCGGTTCCAGGCGCCTCACTACTGGATCGAGATCACGCCGGGGATGGTCGGAGGGAACCGAGATCCAGACTACGAGGACGTCTTCGATCTGCAGGTCGACAGGGTCAATAGCGCGGCCTGGGGGTTCCGGCCATCAGGTTCGATCCTTCGTTACGACCGTTTCCAGATCTCGATCCCACCGCTCACACCCTCCTTAGTGGATACGGACCTTGGTGATCTGAAATTGTCACCCGATGACCGCAGGATCGAGATAGCCAGCGGTCAGTCGAAGACGGTCAGGTACAAGCTCGGACTACCGCCTCAGCCTCAGCCACTCGACGTGTTCTTCCTCGTCGACACGACCATCAGCATGGACTCGGTGATCGATGGACTGTTGCTCGGGATCCACGAGATCACGAGCGAGCTCGCCGCGGCGAAGATCGATGTGCAGTTCGGTGTCGGTGAATATAAGGACTACCCGATACCCGGGTTCGGCGATCCCGTTCAGGGTGACTTCCCCTATCGGTTGAATCGCGCGATCGGGCCCGCAGATCAATCGCTGGTCGCGGCGATCGAGATGATGCAGGCGAGCGGTGGGGGCCGCGGACACTTCCCTGAATCGCAGCTAACGGCTCTTTATCAAGCGGTTACTGGAGAAGGGGAGCTGGGATTCGTTGATCCAGGGCAAGACGCGGGCTTCCGACCCGGAGCTTTGAACGTGATCGTTCACATGAGCGACGCGGCGTACGACGAAAGCGTGCAGCACCCCAGCCCACCGTTCGATCTCGTTGCTCAGACTCTACGTGGGAAGGGCGTGCTCCATGTTGGACTTGTTTCACAGGGAGAGAGTCCTGTCGATCCGGCACGCGAAGACATGCAGAGGATGTCGGACGCCACAGAGACGATGGCGGGACCCTCGTTCGGAGGCTGCTACTTAGGAGATGAAACGGTTGGCCAAGACGATCCGTTCGCTTGCGATATCACCGAAGACGAGCGCGGCGTTGCCATCCTTGCTCCCGCCATCATCGACATCCTTCGCGACATCGTCAAAGACGCGCCGGTTTCCTTGGACGTGACGAAGGGCGAAGACATCGTCCAGAAGATCGAGCCGGGCGAACGCATCGTCGACGTGACCGATGCGAACAACGAGAACTACGACGTCACGTTCAAGTGCCCGGCCCTCAGTAAGAAGAGCCGTAGCCCGATCGAACTCACCGCCATGGTGGACGGCGTGCCCAAAGCTGCCGTTGAGGCGACCGTCGTGTGTTCTCCGTTGCTTCAGGTAAAGGACAAGGTAGTCGTGATCCCCCCGCCCCCGATCCAAGAGCAGCCGGTGGCTGCGGCCGTCCCGCCACCTCCACCTCCGCCCGCTCCTGCGAACGCACAGCCGAACCCCAACCCGAACCCTCAGACCGCAGTGGCCGAGCAGAAACAAGAACAGACGCAGTTAGCCCTCGCCGGTTTAGAGGATGTCGAAGAAGAGGAGTTGCTAGCCATGGTCGCCTACGAGGAACAGCAGCCCGCGTGGCTCCCGCTTTATGGGGCCGCGGCCGTGTTCACGATGGCCGCTGCGGTTGCGCTCCGTTCGCGACGTGCCGCTCAGGCTGCTTGGGCCAAGCGAAGATGACGGATCGATAAATCCCTTTCGCCCGTATCTCGACCGTTACTCACGTACCTAGAACTACTCCGACCTTCTATATCTAACGATTGTGGAGCAACCTTCGCGGAATCATCGTGGTCTTACAGATTGAGACACGGTTGAAGAGGGGTACAAGCTAGATATGTTCGCCTGCCCAGAGGGGCCCTGCACGGTCCTCATCGCCGACGATGTCGCGGACATCCGGAAGATGATGCGCTTCTGGCTGGACGGCATCGACGACGAGTTTCAGATCGTGGGAGAGGCGAGCAACGGCCACGAAGCGATCGAGCAGGCGCGACTCTCGCAACCTCATGCCGTGATCCTCGATCTCTCGATGCCCCAGATGGACGGACTCGAGGCGATCCCCGAGATCCGCAAGAGCTCCCCCAAGTCCAAGATCCTCGTGATGTCGGGATTCGAAGCCGACACGATGTCTCGCACGGCCCTCGACCTGGGCGCTCACGCGTACCTCGAGAAAGGCACGAGCTTCACGCGACTGACAGAGGTCCTCCGGAGCCTCTGCCACGGCCCCCAAACCGCCTAACCCAAACCCAGTTTTCTATTAGAAGCAGCATCACTATTTGTGGCTCTTTCGCCACGGAATTGCTGCTGATTGGCCAAGGGATTCTTTTCGACGCGAGAATCGCGGTAATGCTCCAAGAAGGCTGGTACCTGATGTCGACGGCTTCCCTCGAACGCGAGTTGATCTTCTGGCGGACGAGCTCGGGAAGACCGGCGGAGAACGTTCAACCTCTGACGATCGAAGAGGCTCTCGCTTTCCGTAACGCAGGGAATGTTCCCGACGAGCTCGAACGAACGTTGCGTTTGGTTCTTCATGTCAACTCCGACGAAGACCTTCAGTCTTTGGACCGCAAGCGACTCGCGTTCGAGCCCGACTATCTCGACGCTCCAACTTGGCGACGCGAGGGCTCCAAACCGGTGAACGTTGTTCCACTGCGACCAGCCATCGTCGACGGAACCGCGCAACCTTGGTGGGAGAACGATGCAACCGCGGAACTGGAGGGGGAGTGGCAAACCCACGGAACGGCAGCGGGGTTGAAGGTGCCTGGCGACTACCGGGGTTTCGTGTTTAAAACCGTCCTTGCGCTGCAGAACGGGGGCCGCGAGGTCACGGTCGATTCTGTGTGTGACGCGATAGCGCGGTGGGTCTCACCCGACCAGGTCGAGGAGATCCGCACCGCGCTGCGCAACGCTAATAGCTAACGGGTTGGGTCCTGGGAGACGACGCCTCTCCAGGCACCGGTCTCGACGCCAAGCCCCTCGATGAAGTCTTTGAATCGCTTCAGGTCGCCTTTGATCCGCAGGTCGATGATGCCGAGCATGTCGCCGGCTTTCTCTGCGAAGTCGGTCGGCTCGAACTCCATCTGGAGCATGACGCGGGTCTGGTTGTCACCCAGCCTGTGGAACGTTACGACGCCGCCCTGAGTCACTTCGCCACCGATGGACTTCCATGCGATGCGCTCGTCAGGGGTCTGCTCGGTGATCTTCGCGTCGAACTCGCGCTTCAGGCCGGCAATCTCGGTTGCCCAATGGATCGTGGTGTCATCGATCTGGGTAATGCTCTCCACGCCCTCCATGAACTTTGGGAACTCTTCGAACTGGGTCCACTGGTTGTATGCGACGCGCACCGGCACATCTACATCGATCGATTGTTCGATCTTTGACATCGGTTGCCTCCCTAGGCTCGATTGGGTTTCCACTACGTTCCCCAATTGGGTTGATTGCGAAACGTTCACGGGGTGGCCGGTGTGTGTGAATACGGTTGGCTGAGGGTAGTCATCTCGGGCTCAAGGTGAGCAAGGACGGAGAAGAGTTTTGCCCATCCCATATAGGCGCGTTGACTGTAGTGGCCCGGGGATAGCCCGGCGTCGGAGGGGCCGCGGCTTCGAATACCTGATCGACGGCCGCCGGATCGATGATGACGAAACGATCGCGCGCATCCGTGCCTTAGCGATCCCACCTGCATGGCAGAACGTGTGGATCTGCGTAGATCCTCGCGGCCATATCCAGGCCGTCGGAACGGATCAGGCGGGGCGCAAGCAATACATCTACCACCAGAAATGGCGCGAACGAAGGGATCAGCAGAAGTTCGACAAGATGATCGATTTCGCAGAGTCATTGCCCAAGGTGCGTTTCCTAACCAACGAACACCTTGCCCTCGATGGGATGCCGCGTGAACGCGTGCTTGCCTGCGCGGTGAGGCTGCTAGATCGTGGGTTCTTCCGCGTGGGGGGAGAGAGCTATGCCGAGGCGAACGAGACCTACGGCCTCGCTACGATGCAAAAGAAGCACGTGACCTGCGCCGCCGATGGCTCGGTCCTCTTCGACTACCCCGCTAAACACAGCATCCAGCGCATCCAGGCAGTGGTGGATGCTCTGGTATTCGACGTCGTCATGACTCTCAAGACCAGACGCACCGGCGGTGACGAGTTGCTCGCCTACAAGGAGGGCGGTCGATGGCGAGACGTCAAGTCCGCCGACATCAACAACTACTTGCGGGATCTTGCGGGAGGCGATTACTCGGCGAAGGACTTCCGGACGTGGCACGGCACCGTCCAGTGCTCGTTGGCACTAGCTGTCTCCTACTCGGCTAACTCTTCGGACACCGCCCGCAAACGAGCCATTGCCCGCGCGGTCAAGGAGGTGGCTCACTACCTCGGCAACACACCCGCCGTCTGTCGCAAGTCCTACATCGACCCGAGGGTGATCGACCGCTTCTCTTCCGGCGTAACGATCGCCGGGGCCCTCGATGGCCTTGCCGAGACAGATGCTCTCGATGAAGGATCCTTGGCCCAGATCGAAGAGGCGGTCCTAGACCTGATCCGAGGCGACATGTCCTCCCCCCTACTAGAACGCACCGGCTAACCCCCCCCTTTTCTAGTAAAAGCAGCATGACTATTTCATGCTGCTTCGCCTCGGAATCCATGCTCCTCGCCATTCGAATCGCGGCTAGTTTGCGCGGTCATGGAAGAGCAACGGAAGGCCTGGGCGGCGGAGCTAGCACTCGTCGGTATCGCCGCGATCTGGGGTCTTACGTTCGTGATGGTCCAAGACGCGATCGCACTCTTGCCGGTCTTTGCCTTCCTCGCCTACAGGTTCCTTGCCGCAGCTGGTCTCGTGGCGATCGTTTTTCGAAAGAGGCTCAAGGATCTCGGCCGCGAAGGTCTCAAGTGGGGCTTGTTCATGGGCGTCTTCCTCACCGTGGGCTACATCTTTCAAACCCTTGGCCTCGAGCGCACCCGCGCATCGAACGCCGGATTCATCACAGGAATGTTCGTGGTCCTAACCCCCATCTTCGGAGCCATCTTCCTTCGACTAAAGGCCGGAGCACCGGCCTGGATCGCCGCAGGAGTTTCGACCATCGGGCTGTTGTTGCTGTCGGTAGGACAGGGGAGTGAGGGGGCCGCGTCTCTTGCCGGAGACGCCCTCGTCTTCGGATGCGCGTGTTCCTTCTCGTTCCACATCCTCGTCACTGATCGAGCGGTTCGGAATCACGACGCGGGTGCGTTGCTTGCCGTACAGCTCTCGGTCACCGGGATCTTCTGTTTGGTTGTTGCTGCGATCAACGGGGAACTTGCAGTTCCCGGATCAGCGACCGTTTGGTGGGCGCTCGCCGTAACGTCCGTATTGGCCAGCGCGGTCGGCTTCTTCGTTCAGACGTATGCGCAGAAACACGCATCGCCGTCGCGGACGGCCCTCATCCTCGCCAGCGAACCAGCTTTCGCCGGGCTCTTCGCTTTTCTACTTGCAGACGAACGACTGGACGCGGCCGGCTGGACCGGTGCCTTCTTGATCCTCGCCGCGATCGTCACGGTAGAGGCTCTTCCGTACCTCCGTCGAGTGGGGCCGGTCCCCGAGGGCATGGTTGCAGAGCTCCCGCCGGACAAGGATGGCTAATGAAGTACGGAGCATCGATTCCCTGGCGAAACAGCCTCAATTCCTTGGCGAAGGAGCCACAAATAGTGATGCTGCTTTTAGTAGAAAACGCTAAGGTGGTTGTTCCGGGGGCTGTGAGATCGAAATGTCGGAAGGGTTGATTAGCAATGTCCGTCATCGAGGCCCTCGAGTTGCGCCGTGTGTATCGCACCTATACCGGCACTGTCCGTCGCCGTTCCCTTGAGGTCGAAGCCGTCAAAGGCGTGTCCTTCTCGGTCCAGGAAGGCGAGTTGTTCGGCCTCCTCGGCCCCAACGGTGCCGGCAAGACCACCACCATCAAGATGCTGATCACGCTTCTGATCCCCACGTCGGGGACCGCTCGGGTGCTCGGTCTCGACGTCGTCAAGGATGCCCAGCAGGTGCGCGAGCGCATCGGGTACGTCTTCGGCGGCGACCGAGGCCTCTACGAACGACTCAGTGGACTCGACAATCTCCGGTACTTCGCCGAGCTGTACGGGGTCGATCCCAAGCTTCAGAAGAGTCGCATCCAGTATCTGTTGGAGCTTGTGGGTCTCAACGGGCGCGAGAAGGAACGGGTCGAGGGTTACTCCCGGGGCATGCGTCAGCGACTTCACATCGCAAGGGGCCTCATCCATGATCCGCCGGTGGTCTTCCTCGACGAGCCGACCATCGGTGTCGACCCGGTGGGTGCACGAGAGCTCCGGGCGATGATCTCCGGTTTGATCGACGCCGGAAAAACAGTCCTACTAACGACCCACTACATGTTCGAAGCCGATGCTCTTTGCGATCGGATCGCGGTGATAGCTCGCGGCGAGATCATCGGCGAAGGCACGCCGAGTGAACTGAAGTCCGTAGTCGCCGACCGAACCGTGGTCGAGATCGAGGTCTACGGAGTTCAGGACGGCGCGATCGACCGGTTGAAGGCGATCGAAGGAGTTCAGTCCGTCACGGTCGAGGAACGTGAGCATCTCCAGAACATCCTGGTGCAAGCGGCTCGTGGCGCCGAGCTGACTCCGGTTCTCCTGGCACAGCTCGGCGACGTCAAGATCGGTCGGGTCAGCGCGCGCGAGCCATCGCTCGAGGATGCCTACGTGGCTCTGGTGGAGGACTGATGGGCGAAAAACTCCCGCCGCTGCGGAGCTGTTTGCGCATAATGGCGCGTGGTCTCGCTTTCTCGTTCAAGAACCTCAGCACCTCGAGCTTCTTCCTCCTTGTTTCCGTTCTGCAGCCGATCATCTTTGCCACGATCGCGTTCTACATGTTCAAGAGCGGCGCACGCGGTGAGTCACTTCTCTACGTAGCCCTCGGTGCAGCGATCATGGGGATCTGGTCGTCGACGCTGTTCGGTTCCGGAGGCCTCATCCAGTGGGAGCGCTACCAAGGCACTCTCGAGATCCTCATGGCCGCTCCCGTTCCGTTCGTGCTCGTGCTTCTTCCGGCGACGCTTGCGAACGCTTCCATCGGCATCTACTCGCTGATCGCCACCATCGGTTGGGGAAAGCTGTTCTTCGACATCCCCCTCGACCTTGTGCACCCGTGGCTCTTCGCGCTGGCCGTTCCGTCGACCGTGCTCGGCCTCGGCTTCATGGGGCTGTTCCTGTCGTCCACATTCGTCATGTATCGCCACGCGAACGCTCTTAGCAATCTGCTCGAGTATCCGATCTGGTTGATCACCGGCCTTCTGGTGCCAGTGTCGTTACTGCCGGGCTTCTTCGAACCGATCTCCTGGGTCCTGCCGCCGACCTGGGGGATCAAAGCGATCAGAACCGCGGCCCTCGGGGGGGAGGGTGACCCGCTCCTCTACATCGGGATAACGCTCGGCCTTGGGATCATCTATCTGCTGGCCGGTGCGCGCTTCCTATCCATCTTCGAGCGCATGGCGCGCGAACGAGCAACTTTGGCGTTGACATGACGGTCGGTTTCAGCACCGCTCGTTCCACGCATCATTCGAGCGGGATCGTCACGAACCTTCGGATCTTCTTCGTGGGTGGACTCATCAGTTATCGAGCGCTCTTCAACTGGCTCCACCCCTCGATCTACATACCTACGATGCTCGGCAGCCCGCTTTTCCAGATCCTCTTTTTCACTTACGTCGGTCGTTACAGCGGTCTCCGGGACGACACCTTCTTCGTCGTAGGCAATGCTGTGCAGGTTTCGTCGATGGCAGGCATCTATGGGATGACGATGACGATCGCGAACGAACGGAACTTCGGCACACTGAGTCCGTTGCTTGCAACACCGGCGAACCGCGTTGCGCTCTTCTTGGGTTGCGCGTTGCCACCGATCGCCAACGGGGTTTTCGTATCGGCCTTCGGCTTCCTTGTCGGCGCGGTCTTCCTGGATCTCGAGATGCCGGCCGCGGCTCTCCCGGCCCTGGCTTTCGTCGTGCTGGTAACTGTTTGTTCTTGCACCGCCCTCGGCATGACCATCGGGTCTATAGGCATGCGTGCCCGAGACGTTTTCTTCGCCAGCAACCTCATCTACTTCTTCATGTTGCTGCTCTGCGGAGTGAACGTACCCATCGACGTACTACCGGGATGGATGGAGTCGATCGGTCGTGCCCTTCCGCTCACTCACGGTATCGAAGCAGCGCGTGCAGTCGCGGGAGGCGCTTCGCTCGGGGACGTTGTTTCGCTCGTTCGCACTGAGGCCGCTATCGGGCTCGCATACGGGGTCGCTGCCTACACGCTCTTCCGGGTCTTCGAGTTCGAAGGTCGAAGGACCGGTTCGCTCACAACTTTCTGATGGCGCTCGCTCGAGGGGGCCTGAAGCTTCGATTCTTCGGACTTTCGAACCCGTCGGAATGTTGGGTAGGAGGGAGGAGTTCGCTCAGATATGACCCCTGCACGTGCTGATCGCCCCGCCCCTAATTGGTTGATCTGGGCCGCCCTATGGGTGGTCTACCTCGTGTGGGGATCGACCTACCTCGCGATCAGGGTTGTCGTCGAAACGATGCCCTCCCTGTTGACCGCAGGGGTGAGATTCATCATCGCCGGCTTGGTCATGTATGTCTTCCTCCGTATCCGCAAAGGGCCCCAAGCCGTGCGCGTTACGCGTTCCCAACTCGGAGCATCTGCTCTCATCGGAACTCTTCTGCTCTTGGGCGGAAACGGCCTCGTCACGATCGCCGAGAAGGAGGTTCCTTCCGGCCTCGCTGCGCTCCTCATCGCGGCTGTACCTCTCTGGGTCGTTCTGTGGCGCACGTTCGCGAAGGACAAAGTCCCGGGCGGCACATTGATCGGGGTCGCCGTCGGTTTCATCGGAGTCGCGGTTCTGGTCCTGCCCGGCGGACAGCCCGATGGTGCGAGCATGACCGGGATGGTGACCATCGTCCTAGCCTCATCCCTTTGGGCTACCGGATCGTTCTTCTCTAAGCGAGTTGATCTCCCGAAAGACCCTCTCACCGCGACAACGATGGAGATGCTCACGGGTGGAGTGATCATGACCCTTGTCGGGTTTGCGAGAGGTGAAGGTTCCGAAGTGGTGTTCTCGGACTTCTCGACTGCTTCGTTGCTCGGGTTCGTTTACCTGATCATCTTCGGGTCGCTACTCGCTTTCACCGCGTACGTCTGGCTTCTGCAGCACGCGCCGATCTCGCAGGTTGCGACCTACGCATACGTCAACCCAGTCGTCGCCATCTTCTTGGGTTGGCTGATCCTCGATGAATCGATCACAACCACCATCGTGATCGGAGCAGTCGTGATCTGCGCCTCGGTTGCAGCGATCGTGAGGATCGAGTCACTTGTCGAGAAGCGAGCTACAGCCCTTGCAGCGGGGGCCCCGGGTGCCGCTCCCATCCCCGAAGCAGATCCGGAACTCAGTGCGAGTGAGGCTCCTTCTCGCGGTGAGCCACCACGCGGCAGCCGCGAACGCGAACGCGCCGGCGATCATCATGCCTTTGCTCGGGGCACGGAACTCAGGAGCCTTGATAGTGGGGAATCGATCGCGAAGTGAGACTGGATTGCGGAACCATTCGACCTTCCAATCCCGCTCGGTCGCGAGCTTTCGAAGTTCCTTGTCGGGGTTAACGACAACCGGATTGCCCACTACTTCCAGCATCGGAAGATCGGTAACGGAGTCGGAGTAAGCGTAGGAACTCTCGAGGTCGATGCCTTTCTGCTCCGCGAGTTCGCGGATCGCGTCGGCTTTATGAGGACCGTACGCGTAGAAGTCGAGGTCTCCCGTGTACTTGCCGTCTTCAACCGAGGGCCGCGTTGCGATGAAGTGGTCCACACGTAGCATGTCGGCCAGTGGTTCGACGATCTCCTCGGGTGACGACGAAACGATGACGATCATCCGTCCGGCCGACCGGTGGTCGTGCATCAATTCGAGAGCTTCTCCGAAGATGATCGGCGAGATCACTTCTTCGAGGACCTCCGTCACGACGCGACGAACTCGCGCCTGATCCCAGCCGGCAGTGAGTCGCGACGCCTCCTCGCGCATCTTCTCCATCTTCTCTTCGTCCGCTCCCATCAGATGGAAGACGAGCTGCGCGTAGAGGGACTTGAGCAAGAAGGACCGGTCGATCAGGCCTTCCTTGAAGAAGGAGCGCGACAGAGCCAGAGGGCTGGATCTGGCGATGATCGTCTTATCGAGGTCGAAGAATGCAGCTTCCACCCCTAAAGCCTCGCGCATGTGTGACGTCGCTCACACCGCGGCCCCCTCGCTCGGCTAACGCTTGCCTCATGGATCAACCGCGTATCGCCGTTTGCGTCCCCGATGAAGACCTACACGCAGCGATCGCCCTGACGTTCGACGCTGCTCCGTCTACTTGGAGAGTGGCCTTCTTCGACTTCCCGCCGCCCGACGCCGACGTCGTGGTCTCGGCAGAGACAGGCGCCGACGTTGGTCTTGAACCGATCGATCAACTCATAGATCGGATCGCCCAACACCTTCAGCGGCCTCGGCGTGGTCGACTTATCGCAGTTACGGGCGCGACCGGAGGTTGCGGAACGACCACTATCGCTCTACATCTGACCCGACTCATGACCGGCGCGGTCTACTTGGAGAGCGACCCGCTTAGGAGAACTGCGGCGGACCGATTCGGGATCGACGGACCGACGCGCACCTGGGATGAAGCTGAGGACCTGAGGGCCGCGGCTCTCCCGATCGAAGGTATCCGCGCGCTGCTCGCCCCCAACGGGGGGACCCTGCCCGAGGGATTCTTCGACCAGTGTTTCCTCGAGTTCCCCACTGTCGTGGTCGAGCCGCTGGTGCCGGTCTCGATCACGGCTGGAGTGCTGGTGATCCCCGCGACCAAGGTTGGCCTCGCGCGGGCGACGCGTCTCGCGCCCCTTCTCCCCGACAGCCCTTGGGCGATCGTCTTGAACCACACATGTCCTGACGGATCGATCCGGCACGATGACGTCCAGCGATCTCTCGGGATCGCGGTGACCGTCGAGCTGCCGTACACAGCACAACTGGCAACGGCCGAGCGCGATGGGCGTCTGATCGCTCCCGGATGGTCGCGCTGGATGCGCAGGCTGAGCACTCTCGCGCGTTCTCTGGAGGCGCAGTAGTGCGTAGTGAGTTGGCCGAGCTTGTTCTTCAGCATGATGAGCTTGCCGAACTATCTCCGGCCCAAAGACGGTTAGCGCTCCGAGAGTTGTTTGGTCTCCATCTCAGTGGTGACGATCTGAGCGTTGCGGTCGCCGAGGCTGCGGATGAGATCGACGGTTGGGGTCCTCTGACCGTGGTGATGAGTGATCCGGAAGTCACCGACGTCCTCGTGAATGGACCTGGTGACGTGTGGATCGAGCGCGGTGGGCAGATGGCTCGCACGGCGGTTTCTTTCGAACCCAATCAGTTGCGATCGTTCATCGATCGATTGGTCGGTGGCGCGGGTGGTCGTGTCGATCCCTCAGCGCCGATCGCCGATGCCCGACTGCAGGATGGGTCCCGACTCCACGTTGTTCTGCCACCTCTGGCCCCGAACGGACCGCTCGTCTCCATCCGCCGCTTCCCCTCGACGCCGTTCAGCATCGACGACCTTCTGCAGCGACGGATGGTCTCGGAGGGACAGGCGACCACATTGCGCACCGCGGTGAGGGAGCGAAGGACGATCCTCATCTCGGGGGCGACCGGGAGCGGAAAGACGACACTCCTGAACGCCTTGCTCGGAGCCGTTCCCGCCGAGGAGCGCGTGGTGCTGATCGAAGAAACCCCCGAGCTTCGGCCGACCTGCGCTCATGCGGTGTCGCTCGTTGCGAGACGGGCCAATGTTGCCGGTGAAGGCGCCGTCGGTCTGGAGGAGCTCGTTCGTGCGGCACTGCGCATGCGACCGGATCGGATCGTGGTGGGAGAGGTCCGGGGGGCTGAGGCGATGGTGGCGTTGTCCGCCCTTTCCACCGGGCACAGCGGCTCTCTACTCACGATCCACGCGCGCTCTGCCCCCGAAGCATCGGATCGGTTCGTTGCACTCGCGATGGAGGCCCGGACCCGCAGTACGGAGGATGCGATCCGTGCGCGGGCAAAGGCGGCGTTCGACGTTTGCGTTCATCTCGAGCATCGCGCTGGCGAGCGGAAGGTCACCGACATCATTGAGAGCTGACGCCCTGCGTGGTCTCGCGTCGCTTCTGAGGACCGGCATGTCTCTCCGGTTGGCTCTCCAACGGTGGCCCGCCGAAGTACATCAAGCCTCGACTGCACTGACGCGCATAGCGCGCGTTATCCGACTCGGCTTACCGACGTTGATCGCGCTGCGTCATCTAGATGGCTCTTTCGGGAACGATGCTCGATCCGTCCGGTCCGTTATTGCGATGCACGGCGAGGTGGGCGGTGACCTGGCAGCGATGTTGGAACAACTGGCCTCGTCGATCGATCACCGGGAAGCTCTTGAACGCAAAGGGCGAGCCGCTTCGGCAGGGATGATCGCGTCGGCCCGTCTCGTTGCCGTTCTTCCTCTCTTCTTCCTACCGACCGGTTCCACCAGCGGAGCTTCGCTGCGTGATCCGGTGACGCTGTGTCTCCTCATGTTCGGAGCAGGTCTCACCTGGATCGGTCTGCGCTGGATCCGCCGACTCCTCCCAAGAGTCGATGGGCACACAAGCCTCGATGCAACCATCGGCCTCCTCTCCACCGCTCTCGCCGGCGGAGTCGATCACCACAGCGCACTACGAGCGTGTGCCCGGCACACAGAAGGGGACTCGACCGAAGAACTCGCAAGGGCCGCCCGGCGCGTCAGCCTTGGGATGCCGTGGTCGCAAGCCCTCGCCCGATGCTCTGGCGACCTCGCCCACCTCGGCGAAACGATCGCGATCTCGATCGAACGCGGAGTCCCACCCCAACGCGCATTCGCGGAGCTAGAACGGAGCCTTCGAACAAGAGACGAAGCCCGCTACACCACCGCGATCAGAAAAGCTCCCATCCGGATGGTCCTCCCTCTAACCCTGTGCATCCTCCCCGCCTACGCCATCCTGGCCGCCGCCCCATTCCTACGCGCTATCGCTGCGTAAGCGCGAAGCTTCAGCTCATGAAGAAGCTGCTTCTGATCGCGTTGACCCTCGCCACCGTCCTCGGAGCTTGTAGCAACGAGGACCCCGAACCCTCGGGATCGAACGATGTCGTTCCCGCCTTTGGTGAACTAACCCCCGCCGCCGCTGAACCCACACCTGCCTTCGGAACGGGAGAGATCACCCTCGAGAGTGATGACGCAGGCACTAAGACCATCCGGGTCCAGATCGCCGAAGAGCCACAGCAGCGGGAGATCGGCCTGATGGGCCGCACATCTCTCCCGGATGACACAGGCATGCTGTTCATCTTCCCGGGGGAGTTCCAAGGCGGCTTCTGGATGAAGAACACCCTGATCCCGCTTTCGATCGCGTTCATAGATAGCGATGGAGTGATCGTCGACATCCTCGACATGCAACCGTGCGAAGCCGAACCGTGCGACATCTACACACCAGACAATCCTTACGTGCAAGCCCTCGAGGTAAACATCGGAGCATTCGAAGGATGGGGCATCGCCGAAGGCGACACGGCCACCCTCGATAGCTGATTCTTTCTGGTCGTTGTCGGACGGCGATCCCACAAGTGAAATAGAACCTGTGAGCTAGCTCACAACGCGCGGCCCCCATCCCTGGTCCCATCTGGGCATCGCCGGTTGACGTGACCGGCACCAGCAACGGAGGTGTCCCATGTTCCGTATCGCTCGAGTACTTGATGAGCGCGGCCAGACAACGGCGGAGTATGCGCTCGTGCTGCTCGTTGTGGGAGTGATCGTCGGAGTCTTCACGGCCTTCGTGAAGGGCGGCGGTCTCGATGGTTTCTTCGCGTCGATCGTCGAGCGTTTGACCAACAACTGATGTCAGGGTCCGATCAGCGCGGACAGGCGACGGTTGAGCTCGCTCTCTGTCTGCCTTTAGTGGGGTTGCTGCTTGCCGCCGTTATCGAGATCGGCGCTATCTCGATCGATCGCGCACAGCTTTGGCATAGCGCCCGCGAAGCCGCTCGCGTCGCAGCAGTGACCGGGAACACGGAGGTGATCGAGGAGGCGGCGCAGCGGTCGGCTCCTGGCGACATCGACGTGTCCGTCGATCCAACCGACCGCTTCCGGGTTGCCGGCGAAGCGGTCACTGTGAAGGTCACCTATCGCCCTGAAGGCGAAGTGCCGCTGATCGGGATGCTCGTGCGGGGTCTAACGCTCGATGCCAGTGTGAGCATGCGCGTCGAAGAGCCATGACACTCCTCATCGCGGCCATAGTGACCGTCGCGACGTTCGTCCTCGGCCATGCCGCCGTCGATTCGGCGCAAGCGGCAGAGCGGGAAGCGAGGGCGCAGGCCGCGGCAGATGCAGCAGCGCTAGCGGCGATCGCGGAGAGTGCTCCCGGCGGTCGCGGCGCTCACGCTCGGATGGCTGAGTTCTTCGCCGAACGGAACGGCGCCGAACTGATCGAGTGCGACTGCGTGGCCGGCGCTTACCGGGTGACCGTGAAGGTCGAGTTCGACGATGTCGAAGCCCGAGCCACCGCTGAGCTCGACCCATCTCTTCTTACGAGAGCATGGACGGCATCGGTCGAAGGGATGCATCCGGCCCTCGCTGCGGCGATCGATGAACTGATCGCCGCCTCTGGGGGCCGCGTCTATCTGGTGTCCGGCTTCCGAACGAGCACCAGACAGGCTCAGCTCTGGTCGCAGGCACTTGCTCGGTACGGATCCGCAGAGGTAGCCGATGACTGGGTGGCACGCCCCGGACACTCGATGCACGAGCAAGGCCTCGCCGCCGATCTAGGTGGGGATGTCTCCTACGCGGCTCGCTTGGTGGTCGAGCTTGAGTTGCCGTTGCACCGACCTCTGGCGAACGAACCCTGGCACTTCGAACTCATAGGTTCGAGAGGTTGAACGGTAGGGTCTGGGCATGACAGAGAGAACGCATCGACTCGTTGCCGAACTTGGATCGAAGATAGAAGCACTCGAGATGGAGTTCCACGAGGCGTACTGGCAATCACAGATCGAAGCGACCCCCGAGAACGACCGGGCACGGGCCGAGCTCGAACTAGAGCTACTGAAGCTCAAAGGCGATCCCGAGTCTCTGGAGCGTGTGAACAGCGCGCTCGACGACGAACTCCACGAACCCATCCTGAAGCGACAGCTCGAGATCCTTCGTCTGTCTCTGCTCGGTAATCAGATGTCCGATGCCGAGCGCGAGGAGATAGTGGCGCTGTCTACCGAGGTTGAAAGCGAGTTCGCCTCGTTCCGACCCGTGGTCGACGGCGCGCGCATGAACGACAACCAGATCGAAGACGTTCTTCGGTTGTCGGATGACTCAGAGGAACGGAAGCGAGTCTGGCAAGGGTCTAAGCAGGTCGGTGCACAGGTCGCCGAGCGCGTCCGAGAACTCGTGAGGGTCAGAAATGCTGCCGCACGCAAACTCGGCTTTGCCGACTACTACAGGATGAGCCTCGAGCTCGAGGAACTTCCCGAGGAATGGTTGTTCGGGGTGTTGGACGACCTCCAGAGCCTGACGGACGAACCCTTCGCCAAATGGAAGGGCCAGCTCGACGCCAACCTGGCGCAGCGGTTCGGAACCACCGAGCTCTACCCGTGGCACTACGCCGATCCGTTCTTCCAGCAGCTGCCCCCGGATGGTCGCGTAAGCCTTGACGGGCTACTCGGCGACGTGTCCGCCGAAGATCTGGCGATCGAGACGTTCGCTCGTTGGGACATCGACCTAAGGAAGGTGATGAAGGGCAGCGATCTGTACCCGCGCGATCGCAAGTGCCAGCACGCGTTCTGTATCTCGGTGGACCGCAAGGAAGACGTGCGGATCCTGTCGAACAACGTTCCAGGCGAGCGCTGGATGAACACGATGCTTCACGAGTCGGGTCATGCTGCTTACGACATCTTCATCGATCGCCGTCTGCCATATCTGTTGCGGCTCCCTGCGCACACGTTCGTTACCGAGGCGATCGCACTGATGTCCGGTCGGATGGTTAGAGATCCGAACTGGCTCGAGCAGATCGCAGGTCTACCAAAGAGCGAGATCGAGACCTTGGCGACTGAACTCCGTCGCGCCAACGCTGCGGAGTGTCTGCAGTTCGCTCGCTGGGGTTTGGTGATGGTGTACTTCGAACGGGATCTCTACTCCGACCCCGAGGGCGACCTCGACGATCGTTGGTGGAGTTACGTCGAGCGATTCCAAGGTGTTTCGCTTCCCGACGGGGCCGCTCCCGAGGGCGCATGGGCCAGCAAGATCCACATCGCCGTCGCCCCCGTTTACTACCAGAACTACCTGCTCGGGGATCTTCTCGCGTCGCAGCTCGTCGATACCGCCACGACCGAGTTCGGGGGGATCGTCGGGTCGAAGGAAGCGGGGAACATGCTTAAGGAACGCGTGTTTCATCCGGGTTCGGCTTTGCGGTGGGACGAGGTGATCCAGCAAGCCACCGGCCGCCCGCTGGCCCCCGATGCGTTCGCCGCCGAACTAGCCTTCTAAGTGGTTCTTCGAAGGCGGCGACTAAGCACAATCTCCGACCTTCTGTGTAGTGACACCGAATCAAGCAGGGGTCATGCTGGACCCATGTGCGCCGCGGAGACTTATTGAGCCCTCATCTTTCTCCTGTTGAACGTCTTAGACGAACGGAACGAGTCGTTTCCTTCATTCGACTCGGGGTCGTTCTGTTCAATGTCGCCAGCTATCAGCTTCTAGCTCCCGAATCCGACAGGCGGGGCTTGGCGAACGTGATCTGTGTCCTGGCGACGCTGTATGCGTTCGCAACGCTCGCGGTCCGCCCCACTCGCGAGCTCACATTCGCCTACGCGCTGACGAACATGATCCTGGACAACGTCCTTATCGGCGTCTGGCTGTATGCGACGGGTGGGTTCTCATCTCCCTATTACCCGCTCTTCTACGCGGAGGTAGCGGCTTCGATAGGTCGATTCGGTTCTCTTGCGGGGAACCTCTCGGGGGTTGGAAGCTCTCTCATCTATCTGATCGTGGTTGGTATCGATGGGTTCGAGGGCACCTCTTACCGACTCCCCGTGCGGATCGCATACATCTTCTTGATCGCAGCGTTCGTCTCCTATGTCGTTGAAGTGGCGCGGAGGTCTGAGCGTGAGGTTCTGGAGGCCGAGCGAGAAACGGCCGCTTACATGGAGCTGGACCGGATGCGAGGCACGTTCGTCACGAACATCTCGCACGAGCTACGCACGCCTCTGACGGCTATCAGGGGGGCTGCTGCCACGCTAGCGAGACGACCCACCCTTTCCGAGAAAGAGAACACGACACTCGTTGAGATGATCGATCGACAGTCTGGACGTCTCGCCGCGTTGGTACAGGACATCATCGATATCGGTTTGGTGGAGCAGGGCAGATTGATCCCGAATATGGCGTGGGCCGACATGGTCGCAGTGGTTCGAGAGGAGGTCGAGGCTGCCCGGATCTTCACGGATCGAAGGATCGAGTTGGTCCCTCCACTAGGTGAGGTCCGCGCCTTCTGCGACGGACAGAAGGTCGGCAATGCATTGGGGAAGGTGATCAACAACGCCCTGAAGTTCTCTGATCCGCAGTCGGTGGTAACGGTAAAGCTCGAGGTAACCGACGGTGAGGTTCGCATCTCAGTGGCGGACCGGGGCATCGGCGTGCATCCAGCAGATCTGGATCGCATCTTCGATCGCTTCCATCAGGTGGACTCATCGCATACCCGCCCCGCGGGAGGTACGGGCATCGGATTGAGCATCGCGAGGACGATCCTCGAAGTGCATGGCGGCACTATCGATGTCACGAGCCGTGAGGGTGAGGGTTCTCGATTCTTCTTACGATTCCCGGCGGACGGAAGCGACAAGGCACTCGACCGACTGCTTAGAGGCTCCCGTGCTCCCGAAAATGTTCGTATAGAGAGCGAGCCCCGTCCTGAATGAACACGACGCTCGCGAGGCCAACCGAGCCTAGGCTGACCGGGACCGTCACGTTCGAAACATCCCGCGCCTTGACCTGCGACGCCAGAACCCCGAGCTCGAACATCTCGTCTGGAGATATGTCGAGTCGTGTGTGCTCTTTCGCGACCGACATCCAGCGAAGTAGCGCAGACGGGTTCTCGGTTACTTCGTCTCGGAACTGCGAAAGAAGAGCCAGCAGGATGCGCGACTGGTTGTAGGTACGTGCGAGGTCCCCCTGACCGAAGGCGTGACGCGTCCTTGCGTAGGCCAGGGCTTCGAAGCCCTTCAACCTGTATGTCCCCGCCCTAAGGTTCGCTCCGGAGTAACCGGGATCGTGCACCGGCGAAGGGAGGTTCATCTTTACCCCACCCAGGTCCTTGACGGCTCCTTGGAATCCGTCGAAGCCGGTCATGATCCAGTAGTCGAGGCGGATGCCCGTGACGCCTTCCAGCGTCTTCGCAAGAAGTTCCGGCCCGCCGGCCGTTACCGCCTCGTTGATCTTCGAGGTTCCGTAACCGGGGATGTTCACCCACGAATCGCGAGGGAAGTTAAGGATCCCGCCCTTCATCGTGTCGGTGTTGATGCCAACGATGTGGATCGCGTCGGCACGCGAGTTCGGGTTGCCACTGCGAGCATCGGTGCCGATCACGAGAACGAAGATCTTCCCGCTATTCGGGTCGAACGAATCGTGGACCTTCCCGAAGAGAACCGGCGCGGCGGCCAGTTGGTTGGCGCCGAGCAGCGGAAAACCGGCGACGATCGTCGCGATAAGAACGAGAAGGCTAGCGATGCGTTTGATCACTTAAGGCGTCCCATCTCACCGGAGTACGCGATGACCTTCCAACCTCGGGGGCCGCGCTGGAGCCAAAGGGTCGACCGGTGCATCATCCGGACCGGCTTTCCATCGAGCATCCCCTTGAAAGAGACGATGACCTTCGCCGCGGCGTGTGTCGCCTTGGTGTCGACGCCGATGCTCGCTACCCGTTTGACCGTCTGGACCTCGGACATGCCCTTGGGCAAGAGCAGCTTGGAGCGATCGAGAGCCGCCCCGGCCTCCTCGGTGATGGACTTCCCCTTGATGGACGAGACGCTGCCTTCCATCAGAAGAGCGTTGTAGATGTTTTCGACCAGTACCTTGAGGTCGTCGCGTTGAGCCGTGACAACCGCTTTCTGAGCCTTCGTGGGCTTGCCGGCCCCTGCGGGGAACACCCCTACGTCCCAAGAGGCCTGGGGCAGAGCCACCCCGTCGGCTCCCACCGTCACGGCTGGGGCGTCGGACGTCATCACGGGTTGGTCGGCGGGAACGGCCAGGGTGCCGATCAGAACCAGGGCGGCCACCAGAATCCCTCCACCAACCGCCCACCAGACCCATGGGCGACGTTCAGTACGCATCATCACGCTCATAAGGACTCCCGCGATATGTATTTAGGTTCCGGCTCCCGCGAGCCGCTCTCTAAAGACCGGCGTACCCCACGCCGGTAACCCCTCACGTTCTCCACGCTAGCCCGAGGGCCTTCGAGAACGGCGGATTCTCCCTGCCGGTCTGGGACCGGCGGTTAGGATTGGCCGCCTGTGGGGGAAGTAGTGCAAGCCGAGCGCCCACCGTCTCAGGTGCCGGCTCTCGAAGAAAGTACGTTACCAACAAGGAGGATGTACATGGAGTTGGGCCTCGATGTGAGGAAAGTCGATTCGCATTCAGTAGTGGACGTGAAAGGCGAGATCGACGTCTACACAGCTCCGAAGCTGCGCGAGAAGCTGATCGAGCTGGTGTCTGAAGGCTCATACGATGTGATCGTCAATCTCGAGGGAGTCGATTTCCTGGACTCCACCGGACTCGGCGTTCTGGTGGGCGCTCTTAAGCGAGTCAAGGCCCACGAGGGGAGCCTGTCCCTCGTCTGTACGCAAGACAAGATCCTGAAGATCTTCAAGATCACGGGGCTCACGAAGGTGTTCCCGATCCATGGCTCGGTTGAGGAAGCTGCCTCCGCCGGGTCCGAAAGCTAGATCGGATTGACCCCCCCCGTTGAGATCGAGATTCCTTCTCGCCCCGGTTACGTCGGCGTGGTCAGGCTCGCGCTCGCATCGCTCGCGCGCAGCTCGGGATTCGACGAGGACAAGGTCGATGACCTGAAGATCGTCGTTTCCGAGGCTTGCACGAACGCGGTCATGGCAACCGAGGAAGCCGGCTCCACGGCCCCCATCCTGATCAGGTGGATCGCTGAGGAAGAGGGGGGCCGGGTCACCGTCGAGGTAGAGGACCAGGTTCCCGAGGCAGCAGCATCCAGTCTCGAGGACAGCCAGGGGATAGCTACCAGGCAGGCGATGTCCGTGGCATTGCTCCAGTCGCTCGTGGAGTCCTACGAAACCCGCCCCGGCGCCGACGGCGCTGGGACCGTAACCCGCCTCAGCTTCTGACCCCCCGATTCTTCGTAGGAATTAGGTCGCTATACGACCTTTTCGGCGCGCGGATTGCTTAGGTAGTCCCTGAGGTTGACGATTTGATTTTTGGGCGCTCAAAAGTTATCTTTCCGGCTGCCCAAATGACTACCACCGAACTCTCGAAATCCGACCGAGAGGCCCTCAAGGCCATCTACCGCCTCGCCAAGGACGGCGAAGGTGCTCCTACGGGCGCGCTCGCAGACAAACTGCACCTTTCGCCCGGGACGGTGACCACCACCATCAAGAAACTGGCCGAACGGAACCTCGTCGATCACACGCCGTACAAAGGTGTTGAGCTGACGAACACCGGACGGCGGATCGCGATCGCGGCGATCAGGCGTCATCGCATCGTTGAGCGTTTCCTGAGCGACATGCTCGGTTACGCGTGGAACGAAGCCGATCGTCTCGCGGGAGCTTTCGAACACGAGCTCCCTCAAGAAGTTGAGGACAGACTTTTCGTGGCGCTTCATCGTCCGGAGACCTGCCCTCACGGTTTCCCTATCCCCGACACAGGCACCGACGATCTGCTCGAGCTGCCTCCGCTATATGCCCTGCAGCCCGGAGATATCGCCGAGGTGGCGGTGCCGGGTTCCACGGATCCAGAAGTTGTGAAGTTCCTCGACACGTTAGGGCTTCGTCCCGGTGTGCGCGTCGAGGTGCGTGAGAAGCACCCCTTCGACGGGCCGCTTGTGTTGCGCGTCGAAGGTAAGGAGAGAACGGTCGGCGAGAAGATCGCCAACCAGATCTTCGTCAAGAAAGTGTCGTAAAGGACACAAGAAGAGAAAGGACGGACATGGAGCATCTGCTTCTTGCGTCCGAAGGGGGATACCAGGAGTTCACACTCGGTGGAGCCGAGTGGTTCTGGTTGATCTTCTCGGGCGCGACTGCAATTCTGGCCATCGGGGTCGGCTTCCTACTGATGAAGGGCGTTCTCGCCGCGGATCAGGGAACCCCGAAGATGATCGAGATCGCCACCGCGATCCAGGAAGGTGCGATGGCGTATCTGAAACGCCAGTTCCGCACAATCCTGATGATCCTTATTCCTCTTGTCATTGTCGTCTTCTTGACGTCAACGGAGGTGTTGAAGCCGGACGGGGCCACGGCCCTCAGCTTCGCCGAGTCGGGGATCTTCAGGACCCTGGCCTTCATCGCCGGTTGCGCGATGTCGGGGCTCACCGGATTCATCGGGATGAGCCTTGCCGTGCGAGGCAACGTTCGTACGGCGGCAGCGGCGAAAAGCGGGTCGCTTCCCGCGGCCCTCAAGGTGGCTTTCCGTACAGGTGGAGTCGCAGGGATGTTCACGGTGGGTCTCGGTCTGCTCGGAGCGACGGTCATCATCATGGCTTTCCAGAACACGTCCAGCGCGATCTTGATCGGTTTCGGTTTCGGTGGATCGCTCCTCGCGCTGTTCCTGCGGGTCGGTGGTGGGATCTTCACGAAGGCCGCCGACGTCGGTGCGGACCTCGTCGGGAAGGTCGAAGCCGGGATCCCGGAGGATGACCCGCGTAACCCCGCGACGATCGCAGACAACGTCGGTGACAACGTCGGTGACTGCGCGGGTATGGCTGCCGACCTCTTCGAGTCATACGAGGTCACGCTCGTTGCATCCATCATCCTTGGAGTTGCAGCGTTCGATTCGATCGGAGCCAACCCGGCCCTCGGCTTGATCTTTCCAGTGATCGCTCGTGCGATCGGAGTCCTGGCATCGATCGTCGGCGTGTACTCGGTGCGTGCTACCGAAAAGGACAAGAGCGCGATGGCGCCGATCAACCGCGGATTCCTCACCGCTGGTGTCCTGACGGTCATCGGTACCTTCCTGGTAGCGCACTTCTACGTCGGTAACGAGAACGGCAACGAGGGCTGGAAAGTCTTCGGTGCTGTGGTGATCGGGCTCGTGCTTGCCCAAGTCGTTAGCCGGTTGACCGAGTACTTCACCTCAACCGAGACCGCGCCGGTGCAAGAGATCGCACAGTCCACCAAGACTGGCCCTGCGACGACGATCCTTTCGGGTATCTCGTCCGGTCTCGAGTCTTCCGTGTGGGCGATCGTCGCGATCGCCGGCGCACTAGCGGCCGCCATCGCATTGGGCGGAGGAAACATCCAGTTCTCGCTCTACCTTGTTGCTCTCACCGGTATGGGCATGCTCGCCACCACGGGAGTTGTTGTATCCGAGGACACATTCGGACCGGTGGCAGACAACGCAGCAGGAATCGCGGAGATGTCGGGTGAGTTCGAGGGCGAGGCCGAGCGCATCATGGTCAGCCTCGACGCCGTTGGTAACACCACGAAGGCCGTTACGAAAGGTTTCGCCATCGGGTCGGCGGTTATCGCGGCCGTTGCGCTGTTCGCATCGTTTATCGAAACGATCGTGTCAGAGCTAGACCTGGGACTGGAAGGCGACGAGATCTTCCGTTCCATCGAAACCTCGATCAACGTCGCTGATCCGAAGACATTCATAGGCCTTCTGATAGGCGGCTCGGTCGCATTCCTGTTCTCGGCCCTCGCTATCCGAGCGGTCGGTCGTACGGCGGCGGTTGTTGTGCAAGAGGTTCGCCGCCAGTTCGCCGACGGTCTGATCATGAAGGGCGAGAAGCGGCCCGACTACGGTCCGGTTATCGATATCTGCACTGCGGCCTCGCTGCGTGAGTTGGCTACGCCGGCTCTCCTCGCGGTCCTGACACCGGTCATCATCGGGTTCGGTATCAACTACTTCGCACTGGGTGCGTTCCTGGCCGCAGTGATCCTCACCGGGCAGCTGATGGCTAACTTCCTCAGTAACTCCGGTGGCGCATGGGACAACGCGAAGAAGTACATCGAGGACGGCAACCTGGGTGGTAAAGGCTCAGAGGCTCACAAGGCTGCCGTTATCGGCGACACGGTTGGTGACCCATTCAAGGACACCGCCGGTCCTGCCCTCAACCCGCTGATCAAAGTGATGAACCTCGTGTCTCTTCTGATCTTGCCGGCGGTTATCAACCTGAGGGATAACGACGGGGCACGTTACGCGATCGCGGCTGCCGCGCTCGCCGTGTTGCTCGCTGCCATCGCTTTCAGCAAGCGAAAGACTGAAGGCATGGAGGACGCTGGCTTCGAAGCAGCTGCATCGGTCGACGCGTAGCCAGATCCGAGTTGGTTAGGTAGCAAGAGAAGGCCCCCCGAAAGGGGGCCTTCTCAGCTCTCCTTGAGGTGGTAGGGGACCGAAGCCATCACGACACCCCGTTCGAACAGCATCGTGCGCTTAACGATCAATGCCGTTTGGTTGTGCAAGATCTGGTGCCTGGTCTTATCCACCACCCACTCGGGGAGAACGATCGTCACGACTCGCTCGCGCCCGTTGGGGTCGAACTCCGTGAGGTAACGCTTCAACGACGAGCTGATGTCTCGGAACGGCGAATCCTGGATCTCGAGTGGGTGTGGGATACGAGACTCGAGCCACAGGTCACCGAGACGTTCGGTTTCCTCGGGATCCAAACCGAACGACACGGCCCGCAGGTCTGTTGGACGAAGGGTCTCGGCGTACTCGATCGCTTGGAGCGTGGAGTTATGGACCGCCGAGACGAGAACGAGCACGAAGTTTCGAGCCGGTTCCACCGCTTCGTCGATCGTCGGGTCGATCTCGGACTTGACGATCGGTACGTCGAGGACCTGCACACCATCGACCGAGAGCATCGAGCCCTTCAGCCGGTGGAGGGTCGGATGCCGAAGGATCTCGAAGATGCCTTTGCCTGCGAGGACCTCGGGGATCACCAAGGTCAAGAAGTCGTCACTGGCGAGGTCCGTTCGGCGCTCCTTCAGGTAACCGGTTATCCGTTTCTTCAGTGAGCCTCCAGACGGAAGGATCACCAGCGGGATGTCCGGAGCCAGACGCTTCCACCCCGCGGCCACACCAGAGTCCAGCGCGATCGCTGTCATCGAACCCGGTCGCACGGATCGCGCGTAACCCACGGCCCTCGCTGCGGCCGCGTCGACCTTGTGGGCGAGGATCACGAGATTCTGCTGCCCCGGTCGCCGGTCGGTCGGGATCCGCTCTGGGTGGGCGAGTTGTTCCTTCACCCAGGTGTAGTGCCTGTGGATGCTGAACATCCCGTACATCAAGATGGGTATCGCAGTAAGAACGATCCACGCACCCTCGGTGAACTTCGTGAGGACGACGACGACCAACACGATCGCCGTCGTAGTCATGCCAACCGCGTTGATCGAAAGCGAGCGACGCCAGCCGGGTTCCTTTAGCTTCCGCCACCTCATCACCATCCCGCCCTGCGAAAGCGTGAACGAGATGAAGACGCCAACGAGATAGAGCTGGATCAGGCGGTTTAGGTCTGCCCCGAACACCCAGATAAGTAGCCCTGCCAGGAATGACAGGATCAAGATCCCGTTCGAGAAAACGAGCCGGTCTCCTCGGTTCATGAACTGGCGGGGCATGTAGCGGTCGGTTGCCAGGATGGAAGAGAGCCGCGGGAAGTCTTGGTAGGCGGTGTTCGCTGCAAGGATGAGGATCATCGCCGTCATCACCTGAACGACATAGAAACCCACGCCCCCACCGAAGGCTGCGTTCGCTATCTCGCCCAAGACCGTGCGCTCGGCCCCGTGCGCGTGCACCACGTTCATCTTGTCCGCGAGCCAGGAAACGCCGAGAAACATGCTGATCGAGATGGTCCCCATGATGGCCAGCGTCTGAGCGGCGTTCTTGCTCTGCGGATAGCGGAATGCCGGCACCCCGTCGGCGATCGCCTCGACACCGGTCAGAGCGGTAGTTCCTGCAGCAAATGCTTTGAGCAACACGAACCAGGTCAACATCTGCGCGTGCTCGTTGACCTCCGCGATGTCGACACCAAGGTTCTCCGCCTGGGGGCACCCACCGAGGCACTGAAGGAAGCTGGTGCCGAGCAGCGCGATGATCGCGAGGATGAAACCGTAAGTCGGGATGGCGAAGAAGACCCCGGATTCCTTTACTCCTCGGAGGTTCATCATCCCAACGAACGCGATGAAGGCGAAGGCTATGTAGAGCTTCGACGGGTCGAGACTCGGGACTGCCGTGACGATGGCATCCGTCCCCGCCGTGATCGACACAGCGACCGTCAACACGTAGTCGACGAGCAGCGCCGACGCAGCCAATAGACCGGCCCCCTCGCCGAGGTTCTCGTGTGACACGCGGTAAGCGCCGCCACCCTGAGGGTAAGCACGCACCGTCTGCCGGTAAGAGATGACGACCAGCGTTAGCAGGGTCGCTACCGCTAGAGAGATCGGAACCACGTTCGAAAGCGCTGCAGTTCCTGCAACGGCGAGGACCAGGAGGATCTCCTGCGTTGCATAGGCCACCGAGGACAACGCGTCCGAGGAGAAGACCGGAAGGGCGATCACCTTCGGTAGAAGCGTGTGGCCTAGCTCACCCGAAGACATGGGCCGGCCGAGAACCAGGCGTTTAAGCGCGGTGGGTACCTTGCTCAATGCCCCTCTCCGTGTTCAGGCCCCGGGACGAGCTGGTATTCGGGATTGAGGATCATCGGTGAGTCATCCGTTCCTTTGCCGATCACTCCTTCGACGATCAGGCCCATACCCAACGTGATGCCTTGCAAGGCTTGACGGCCTAACCATTTCGCAACCATCGAGCCTGAGCCATCCGTGAACGTCGCCTCGATCGCGCCACTGCCCTCGCGAGGATCGATCCGGATGTTGTGGACTACGCCGGCCACCTTGCCTCGTTCGCGGTGACGGACCTCCGCGATCGGGATGGTGTCAGGTATGGAGGAGGCCCAATGTCTTAGGTTCTCGGCCCTGGCCTCGTCCGGAGATTGGGTAAGGCTGTCGAGGAAGCGGCTGAGCTTAGTCACGTCTGGGAAGTATGGCAGTATCGCCCGTGCTCATTATCGAGCAGCAAGGAGCCTTAACCAATTGCACGTGATCATCGCAGGTAGCGGTCGAGTCGGGTCTGAGCTGGCATCCAATCTTGAAAGGCTCGGCCATTCGGTCGCCGTCATCGACAAGACGGCAGGAGCCTTCGAACGGCTCAAGCCGGGTTTCGCAGGAAAGAAGGTGCTCGGGTTCGCGTTCGACCGCGAGATCCTGGATCAGGCCGGTATCAAAGAGGCTTCGGCCTTCGCGTCGGTTACCAGCGGCGACAACTCGAACATCGTGTCGGCGCGAGTCGCCAAGGAGCACTACCGCATCCAGCATGTGGTGGCTCGCATCTACGATCCTCGAAGGGCTCAGATCTACCAACGCTTGGGTATCCAAACGGTAGCGACCGTTCGCTGGACCACCGACCAGATGCTGCGACACATCCTTCCCGATGACGTTCCCGTCGCGTACACGGTCGACAACGGCGAGGTTGTCGTTACTGCCGTGTATCCGCCACCAGAGATCATCGGAAAACACGTGAGCACACTCGATCATGAAGGTCGCTGGCGCATCGTTGCATTGAGCAGGTTCGGTGTTCCGCGTGTCCCCGACAAGGACCTGACGGTTCAAGACGGCGACACCCTGTACGTCTCGGCCGTGCGCGACGACGCAGCAGAGATCGGCGAGCGCCTCAAGCAGGTTGGTCAGCCAGAGTGACCAAGCGAAAGATCCGTATCGCCGTTGCCGGAGCCGGCAAGGTCGGCCGCTATGTCGCCCGCGATCTCCTCGCGAAGGGTCACGAGGTGGTGTTGATCGAACAGAACAAAGAAAAGGTGGGCTCTCTCGAAGGGGACATCCAGGCCAACTGGGTCGTCGGGGATGCCTGCGAACTCCACACACTTGACGAAGCCGTCTTGAGTTCATGCGATGTCGTTGTCGCAGCTACCGGTGACGACGAGGACAACCTCGTTGTCTCGCTGCTTGCGAAGCAGGAATTCGCCGTGCCTCGCGTCGTCGCTCGTGTGAACTACCCAGACAACCAGTGGCTTTTCAACGAAACCTGGGGTGTGGATGTAAGCGTTTCGACGCCACACCTCATCACCTCTCTGGTCGAGGAAGCGGTTTCCGTCGGTGACCTCGTCAGGCTGATGCAGCTGGAGCAGGGGAAGGTCAACCTCGTGGAGGTCACGCTCGCCGAGGGATCGCCTGCCGACGGCAAGACCTGCCGTGATCTTCGGTTGCCGTCCGACACAACCTTGGTCGCGATAGTTCGTGATCGCCACGTGATCGCGCCGAGTGAAGACACGCCACTTCACGTTGGCGACGAGGTCCTAGCACTGGCGACACCAACCTCTGAAGAAGACCTCAAGAAGGCGTTGGTAGGCGAGTAGTCGGTGGATCGAACACAAGCGCTGGAGATCGTCCGCAAGTACACGACGAAGGACATCACCTACCGTCACCTCATCTCGGTCGAGAGCGTCATGCGAGTTCTCGCCCGGCACTTCGGTGAGGACGAGGACCGCTGGGGCATCGCCGGCCTCTTCCACGATCTCGACTACGACGTGACGGAGGCCGAGGAAGATCTGGGCCGCCACTGCTATCTCACGATCGAGTGGCTGAAGGACGAGGGCTATGAGGACGAGCAAGTGCTGAACGCCATCCTCGGCCACCGCTTCGAGGAGTATCAGACGGACCTGATGAGCAAGGCCATCGTCAATGCAGACGCGGTATCCGGCCTTCTAGTGGCCTCAGCTTTAGTTCGTCCCGAAAAAGCAAATGGGATGAAGGTTTCTTCGGTCAAGAAGAAGCTGAAAGAGAAGTCGTTCGCTCCCGGCGTCGAACGAGAACACATCCACAACGTCACCGACTACATCGGCCTGGAACTGGACGAGTTCCTAGCCATCTCGATCACGGGCATCCAGGAATACGCGGAAGAGATAGGCCTGACCTAAGCCCGGTCACGGTCCGATCCGCTCGTCGGAGGTGGCCTCCGGTCTCCCCGCTTCGCTCATCCTCAAGGGTCGCAGGGGACCTGCGACCCTTGCATCCAGTCGCCTCCGGCCACATCCGAGCGAGCTTTACTCGGTCGCTGCGCTTCTTTGCTTGCGGCGGCGGAGGTACCAGATGCCTGCTATCGCTACAAGGGTTACTCCGATGACGAGTGTGGGGATATCGAAGTAGTCCAGGACCGTTTCCCAGTTGTCTTCGACGACAACGCCGAGCCATGCGAGGGCGAACGTCCACGGGATGCAACCGAGGATCGTGTAGATCGAGAACTTGCCGAAGGGCATCTTGGCGATGCCGGCCGGCAGCGAGATGAAAGTTCGGATAACGGGAAGCAAGCGAGAGAAGAAGGTGGCCCTATCGCCGTACTTCTCCCACCAGACCTCAGCTTTGTCTATGTCGTGCGATCTGATCAGTACGTACTTTCCATATCGGTCCAGGACGGCGCGGCCCGTTTTTCTTCCGACGGCATAAGCTATCCACGAACCCACGAGGTTCCCCAGCACCCCGGCCACGCCTACCCAGAAGAATTCCAGACGTCCGTCGGCCGCGTACCACCCCCCGACTAACATCGTGACTTCTGATGGAAAGGGGATGCAGGCTGATTCGGCAAGCATCAGAAGGAAGATGGCCCAATAGCCGTAATCAGTGACCCAATGTTCCATCGTATTGATCAGCGCTTCCACGGCTGCAGATAGTACGGGCTGGCTGGACGAATCAGGTAAAAGGAGTTGAGTGGGAAAGAACCTCGTCATAGTCGAGTCTCCGGCCAAGGCAAAGACGATCGGCCGGTATCTCGGCGACGACTATGTCGTTGAATCTTCGATAGGTCACATCCGTGATCTGCCTGCTAGCGCGGCCGAGATCCCCGCTGCGTACAAGAACGAGGCGTGGTCGAAGCTCGGAGTGGACGTGGACAACGACTTCAAGCCTCTCTACGTGGTCCCTCGAAAGAAGAAGGACCAGGTCAAGAAACTGAAGGCACTGGTCAAATCGGCGGACTCCGTCATCCTCGCAACTGATGAGGATCGCGAGGGTGAATCGATCGCCTGGCACTTGCAAGAGGAACTGAATCCAAAGGTGCCGGTGATGCGGATGGTGTTCCACGAGATCACTAAGTCGGCCGTGCAATTCGCTCTCGAGCACACGAGGGAACTCGACCGTCGATTGGTCGATGCTCAAGAGGCCAGGCGCATCCTGGACCGTCTGTACGGGTACGAGGTGTCGCCGGTTCTCTGGAAGAAGGTTGCGCCGAAACTCTCAGCGGGGCGGGTGCAGAGCGTCGCGACACGGATCATCGTGCAGCGCGAGCGCGACCGGATGCGGTTCCGCGCAGCGGACTACTGGGACATCGAAGCCACGTTCTCGGTGGACACAACGGCCGCCGATCAACCTTCGACCTTCGGAGCAACGCTTCTGACTCTGGACGGCAAACGGATCGCCACAGGCAAGGACTTCACGGAAACGGGCGAGCTACAGCGTGACGATGTCGCGAGGCTGGACGAGGCTGCAGCGACACGACTGGCCGAGGGGTTGCATGGGCGTGATTTCTCCGTGACCTCGGTTGAAGAGAAGCCATACCGACGCTCTCCTTACCCGCCGTTCATCACATCGACATTGCAACAGGAAGCTGGACGCAAACTCCGTTTCGGGTCGCAGCGGACGATGCAGATCGCTCAACGTTTGTACGAGAACGGTTACATCACCTATATGCGAACCGACAGCACGACCCTGTCGTCAACTGCGCTGGATGCGGCACGTAAGCAGATCGCCCAGCTGTACGGCAGCGACTACCTTCCCGATGCTCCCAGGCAATACACGCGCAAAGTGAAGAACGCGCAAGAGGCACACGAAGCGATCCGCCCCGCAGGCGATCGGTTCCGCACGCCGGACGAGGTCGCCGGAGAGCTACATGGGGATGAGATAAAGCTCTACGACCTGATCTGGAAGCGAACCGTTGCCTCGCAGATGGCCGATGCTGTCGGCCGCAGCGTTTCAGTACGTATCGAAGGCGCGGCCGCATCTGGCGAGGTTGCAGGCTTCGGCGCCAGCGGCAAAGTCATCACCTTCCCGGGTTTCTTTCGTGCGTATGTCGAAGGCGCAGACGATCCCGATGCCGAGCTCGAAGACCGGGAGGTTCGTCTACCGCACCTCGATCAAGGTCAACAGGTCGCGGCAACGGCCCTCGAAGCAAAAGGACACACGACCCAGCCCCCCGCCCGGTTCACGGAAGCATCGCTGGTCAAGAAGCTCGAGGAGATGGGAGTGGGCAGGCCTTCCACCTATGCCAGCATCATCGGGACGATCCAGGATCGCGGCTATGTGTGGAAGAAAGGTTCGGCCATCGTGCCGTCGTGGATCGCATTCTCGGTTGTCGGTCTCCTCGAGGGTCACTTCGAGCGCTTGGTCGACTACGACTTCACAGCGCGCATGGAAAGTGATCTCGACGACATCGCGAGCGGCGATGCGGAGGCGCTGCCTTGGTTGCACCGCTTCTACTTCGGCAACGGACAGCCGGGTCTCAAAGCGATCGTTTCGAAACGGCTTGAAGAGATAGATGCTCGCGAGATCAATTCGATACCGATAGGTAAGGACTCGGATGGAGTCGAGATCGTTGTCAGAGTGGGTCGTTACGGCCCCTACCTCCAGCGTGGTGACGACACGACTTCGATCCCCAACGACATCCCTCCGGACGAAATGACGCCTGTGCGAGCCGTCGAGATCCTCGAAGCACCCAGCGATGACCGCGAACTCGGAAAGGACCCAGACACCGGCCTCCCCGTGTGGGTGAAGGCCGGTCGCTTCGGCCCCTACATCCAACTCGGTGAGTTGGAGGAGGGGAGCAAAACGAAACCGAAGACCGCATCCCTTTTTAAGACGATGGACCCGAAGAGCGTCACCTTTGAGGACGCTTTGAAGCTTCTCGGTATCCCGCGGACCGTCGGCGTGGATGCAGAGGGAGTCGAGATCCAAGCACTGAACGGGCGCTTCGGGCCTTACCTCAAGAAGGGTGAAGACACGAGATCGCTCGAGACCGAGGAACAGATCTTCTCGGTCACCACCGAGGAGGCGTTGGCTCTGTTCGCCCAGCCCAAGACCCGTGGTCGTCGAACCCAGGCCGTCCTCAAGGAACTCGGAAACGATCCTGCTACGACCAAGCCTATGGTGATCAAGGACGGCCGCTATGGCCCATACGTGACCGATGGCGAGACCAACGCGTCCCTTCCGCGAGGCTCGTCACCGGACCAGATAACACCAGAGCGAGCGGCCGAGATGCTGGCCGACAAACGTGCCGCCGGGCCAAGCCCGAAGCGGAAGAAGGCAACCAGGAAGAAGTCGACGAAGAAGAAGTCGCCTGCCAAGAAGAAGTCGACTGCGAAGAAAGCGCCCGAGAAAGAGTCCTAGCACCCCTATTTCGCCCTCTGGATGGACCACTAGGATGGCCCTTAGAGATCAGCCGACGGGGGAGAGTCCAGATCCAGCAGGTACCGCAGCAGAGTCGCGAACTGCGTGTCGTCTCTGAGGACGAGAAGGTTTCCTATCTGACCCTTCTCAAGAACCGGGACTTCGCCAAGCTTTTCGTCGCGCAACTCGTCTCGTCGCTCGGTGACTGGGTCGGCCTCTTCGCTATCGCGATCCTGGCGCAGGAGATCGCCGGTATCCAGGGCGTTGGTGTCGTCATGACGGCTCGGGTGCTCCCGGGATTCATCGTTGGGCCACTCGCCGGCGTCATCGCCGATCGTTTCGACCGACGGCGCGTAATGGTGATTGCAGATGCGGGGAGAGCGGTCATCATCTTCTCTCTGCCGCTGTTCCCGAACCTCGTATATCTGATCTTCGCTTCGATCCTGCTCGAGAGTCTCACCTTGGTCTGGGGGCCCGCCAAGGACGCCTCTCTACCGCATGTTGTTCCCGTGAAACATCTGACCCACGCCAACTCGCTCAACCTCTTCGCCGTCTACGGGCCCTGGCCTCTAGCATCGATCGTGTTCATCGGCCTCGCAACGCTCGGCGAGTGGGTGGGGGATCACGTCGACGTACTGTCTGGGATCAGCGGTGATCCGGAAGCGTTGGCCCTGTGGCTGGATTCGGGGACGTTCGTCATCTCGGCCCTCATCATCTGGACGCTGCACATCCCCGCTTCGAAGCACCGCGGTCGCAGACTTGACATGGGTCAGATCAAACGCGATCTGGTCGAAGGGATCCGCTTCGTCGTCGAGCACGACAAGGTGCGACCTTGGATCATCGGTATCGCCTTCACTTTCACGGCTGCGGGCGGTGTTTTCTCACTCGGCCCAGGGTTCGTTGAACACGTTCTGAACGCGGGACCGCGTGGGTTCGCGTTCGTCATCGGATTCCTCGCGACGGGCATGATCATCGGACTCCTCGCGATCGGAACGATCACCAAACGCGTCGAGAAAGACGTTCTGTTCTCTGCATCGTTGCTATTGCTCGGTGGTTCGCTGATAGGACTCGCCAGCATGGGCAGCCTCGAATCGGCCATCCCGATGGCGAGCATGCTCGGATTCTTCGGGGGGGCCGCCTACGCGAACGGCTATTCGTTGATGCACGAGAACACCGACGATGAGTTGCGCGGGCGCACCTTCGCAGCTGCATACACTGCGATCCGCATCGGCACGCTTCTAGGGCTTGGGCTCTTCCCATTCATCGCAGGAGCGGTGGGAGACAACAAGATCGGGGGCATCGATCTGCCCGGCACTCGTGTCACGTTGTGGTTCGCGGGACTTTTCGTCATCTCCGGTGGCCTCTACTCCATGAAGGCGATCAAGGATCGATGGGGCGGCGGACGCAAGCGTAGGGAAACGGGTTTCTTCGTTGTGTTCGAGGGGGGCGAAGGCGCTGGCAAAACGACGCAGATGGATCGGTTCGTTGAATGGCTTCGAGATCGTCGAGAAGAGGTCGTGCCCACCCGGGAACCCGGTGGCACCCGCATCGGCAACGAGATCCGCAAGATCCTCTTGGATCCGAACTGTTCCCCCATGGACGAGCGTACCGAGGCACTGCTCTATGCCGCAGATAGGGCTCAGCATGTGGCCGAGGTCATAAAACCGTCGCTGGATGACGGCAAGATCGTGGTGTCGGACCGGTTCCTCGATTCGTCCCTTGCTTACCAGGGGCTTGCCCGAGGTCTCGGTCTCGAGAGGATCTACAGGTTGAACGAGTGGGCCACGGGAGGTCTGTTGCCGGATCTGGTGTTCTTCATGAAGCTCGATGCCCAGGAGGGCCTGAAGCGCGTTGGCGACGGTCGCGATCGCATCGAGTTAGAGGACGATGACTTCCACCGCAAAGTGAGCACTGCCTATCTGGAACTCGCACGGCGGTTCCCGGCTCGTTTCGTTGTCCTCGATGCGTCTCGAGATGCGAATCAGGTTCATCAGGACATAGTCGATGCGTTCACCAAGCGAGCCGGTCATGTTGTCTCGCCGCTCGAGCCCGGGACTTCTCTCGGCCCCCCAGGGCCTGTCGTTCGATGAACGTTTGGAGCAAGCTCGATAGTTCTCGGGTTGTGGATGGGATCACTCGAGCATTCAAGTCCGGAGAAACACCCCACGCATGGCTGCTGCTTGGCCCCGCTGGGTCGGGTAAGCGGTCGGCTGCTCTTGCAATGTCCGCTGCGTTGAACTGTTTGGAGCAACCCGGTGTGGGTTGCGGAACGTGCCGCGCTTGCGCTCGCGTTCTTCGACGAAGGCATCCGGACGTCCATCACATCGTTCCAGAAGGTCCGCTCATCCCCGTCGATGTCATCAGAGAGATGGTCATCCCAGAAGCCGCTCGCTCTCCATTCGAGGGCCGCCGCAAGGTTTTCGTGATCGAGGAAGCGGATCGGATGAACGAGTCTGCCCAGAACGCATTGCTGAAGACACTCGAGGAGCCTCAACCGGACACGGTCTTCATCCTGCTATCGGATGCCGAGGACGACGTTCTCGAAACGATCCGTTCCCGATGTCGAGTCGTTCGGCTCGATCCTGTATCGGAATCGAGGATCGTCGAACTTCTTGAAGAGGATGGCGCAGACGGTGATGTCGCCCTACTCGCAGCCCGCTTGTCTGAAGGTGATTTCGAACGAGCTCGTCATCTGGCCGAAGACGACACCGTCATGGCACGTCGGAAGACGTGGACGCAGATCCCGGTTCGCTTGATCTCGAGCGGCGATGCCTTGGATGTCGCAGCCGAGGTTCTCGAGATGGCGAAACAGGCCGTGCGCGAACGTGAGCAGTCGCAGAAGGTCGAGGTGCAGGAACTGGCCGACGCGATGGGTGAGGGCCGCGGTACGGCCGGTGCTCGCAACGCTCTGGCGAAACGGCACAAACGTGAACTCAAGCGACTCGAGGAAGAGGTTCTCGGAGAAGCATTGGGATCGCTGGCTTCTTTCTATCGAGACGTAGTTGCCTTGCGACGGGGCGGTGAAGAGGCCGTGACGAACCTCGACATGCTCCCGACCCTCACCGAGTGGTCCGAAACGGATATCGCCGACGCAAGCCTGTTGTCTGCCGTCGATCGTTTGTTGGCTGCTCGAACGTGCTTCGACTCGAACGCCAACCCGGCACTCACGATCGAAGCAGCGCTGGTTGATCTCGCTGCACAAGTAGCCCCCCGCACCGCCGGCACCGTCTGGGTCTAACCCCGTTTTTGCGCAAGAGCTGGGGTCATATAGACCCCGTTCTTGCCACGGAAACAACGGCCGACGAGTGCTCACTCCATATCCCGTAATCTTGGCCGCCGTACCAGGCCGGGGTAGCTCAGTCGGCAGAGCGGCTCACTCGTAATGAGCAGGTCAGGGGTTCAATTCCCCTCCCCGGCTCCACCTCTCGTCTTTCTTTTGCTGAATAACTTCGATTTTCGGGGATAGATCGCCAAAGAAGGGATGCTTCGCCCATGCCGGCAACAAGTTACTGCCCTCGACTCGTCTCATTGAGTAGTCGACTAGTTGGGAGGCACTGATGAGGAAGCAGCTGGCTTTGACCATGTTCGCGATCGTCGCGTTGGCTGCTTGCGACTCATCGTCCTCAGGGGGACTTGGTACCCCCGAGATCGCCGGCAACGATTGGGACGTGCCGGAGAGCTACGAATTCAAGGTCAAGTCGTCCTGCGGGGAGCGCAGCCTCATCGGCCTGTTCCGCATCGTTGTCCAGAATGGCTATGTCGCAGAAGCGGAGGGTCTCGACGAGTCAGGTAAGGCTCTATTCAAGTCCGGTCTTGGCGAATCCATCCCAACCCTCGAAGGTTTACTGGAGGAAGCTGTTGAAGCCCAGCAAGTCAATGCTGACGTCCTCCAAGTCGAGTTCGATCCGTCGGATGGGCATCCGACGCGGATCAACATCGACTACAACAAAGACGCGACCGACGATGAAGCCTGCTACGTCATCACGGAGTACTCCGCGTCCTGATCTCGTCGCCTTCTTTGCCAGTTTGACGACCCTCAGCGTCGCTAACCTGGCAAAGAACCCGCCGGGGAGGCGCGAGGCTAGGGGCCTTCGTCTACTAAGGAGGAGTCTCCGTGGAGTACACGCATCTCGGGCGTAGTGGGCTAGAGGTTTCGCGGCTGTGTCTTGGGACGATGAACTTCGGCCCCGAGACGACCGAAGAAGACTCGCACTCGATCATGGATCACGCCCACGAGTTGGGCATCAACTTCTTCGATACGGCTAACGTCTATGGCTGGAAGAAGGGCGAGGGGATCACCGAGCAGATCGTGGGCAGGTGGTTCGCCAAGGGCGACGGGCGTCGTGAGCGCACCGTCATCGCTACCAAGCTCTACGGCTCGATGAGCGACTGGCCGAACGACACGTTCCTCTCGGCCAGAAACATCCGCAACGCTTGTGAAGGTTCACTTAAGCGACTGCAGACTGACTACATCGACCTGTACCAGATGCATCACGTCGATCGGAATACTCCCTTCGAAGAGATCTGGGAAGCGTTCGAGGTTCTGAGACAGCAGGGAAAGGTTCTCTACGCGGGCTCGAGCAACTTCGCGGCCTGGCACATCACGAAAGCGCAGTCGGTCGCCGAGAAGCGCAACTTCATGGGACTCGTCTCGGAACAATCGATCTACAACCTTGCTCGCCGTCATGTCGAGCTCGAGGTCCTCCCTGCTTGCCAGGATCTCGGTATCGGCGTGATCCCCTGGAGTCCCCTTCACGGCGGCATGCTCGCCGGCGCACTCAAGAAATCCAGGGACGGGAGTCGCCGCTACAAAGGACGTGCGGGCGAGGCGATCGAGGAGCATCGCGAGCAGATCCAGCGCTACGAGGACTTCTGTGACGAGAAGGGCGAGAACCCGGCTGACATCGGCATCGCTTGGTTGCTACAGCAGCCCGCCGTCACGGCCCCGATCATCGGCCCCCGGACCATGGGGCAACTCGACGGCGCGCTTCGCGCCCTAGAGATCGAGCTGACCGACAAGGACATCGCGCAGCTAGACGAGATCTGGCCCGGCTACAAGACAGCTCCCGAGGAGTACGCCTGGTAGCTGAGCGGCTCAGCGACCGATAACCCCGTCGATCTGTTCGCGGATGATGTCGGCGTGTCCGGCGTGCCGCGCTGTCTCCTCGATGAGGTGAACGAGCATCCAGCGCATCGTCATCGGTTCCTCTCGTAACGCTTGGGCAGCCTTCTGGTCGAGGTCGGCGCACGCCTCGATGACAGTGTTCGCTCGAGCGTTCGCCTCCTGGTATCCCGCGATGATGCTCTCGATGGTGTCCGACTGGTTGAGTTCCTGATCGTTCGAAGAGCCCTCCACCTCTTCACCCGCGAATGACCAGACGAACCACGCGAGTTCCACGAAGGTCAGATGCTTCACCAGGCCGAGAAGACTGGTTCCAGAGGGGACGAGAACGCGCCGAGCGTCCTCCTCGCTTAGGTCTTCAACCTTGCGAATCATCGCGTCGCGTAGGTAATTGGCGAATCCCAGCAGAGTTGTCTTCTCGTCGCCCATCTCGCCGGGTGTCCGAACGTCCCGATTCTCGGTCAAGGTGACATCAGCATCCCCGACGCCGCAGCGGATACGTCTTCTCTCAGGGCAGATGCCCGTCGTGTTGACGTATCGATGTGAACGGCTGTGATCGTGCAGGCTGATACGACGTCGCCGGAAGTGACCTCGGTCATCTCGTGTCGGAAGGTGATCGCTTTCGGCTTCACCTCGACAACGTGAGTCGTGACTCGTAGGCAGTCACCGGGTTGAAGCTCGCGGGCGTAAGTCAGGTGCTGCTCGACGGCCCCCATGACCCCCGACCTTGTCTCGGAAATAGGAACCATCCATCCCGATGTGGGTGAAGAACTGCCAGGTCGCCTCGTCAAACTTCGAGACGTAGAAAGCGACGTTCATGTGGCCGACCTGATCGCACTGCCAGGGATAGACGACGCCGGTGTACGTGACTAGAGGTTCCCCCATGCGGCAAGTCTGCCAGCCGCGATCCTTCCTACGAACACGATGCATGGTGGCGCCAAACCAGCTCAGATCGGTAACTCGGGGATAGTCTCAATCCCACATGCCAGACGATCCCGCCCCACGAAGCGACGAACGACCTGCCCCAGCTAGCACGGTGTCGGGTCGATCCCAGATGCCGCCGTGGATACCTCGGCTCATCATCACCGTCATCCTTTTCGTTGCGGCCGCGCTTCTCGCCTGGAGCGTCATCCAGAAACTCCGGGACCTCATCGTCTGGCTGGTTATCTCGCTGTTCCTGTCGTTCGCCTTGGAACCGGGCGTCAACTGGCTCACGAACCGAGGATGGCGGCGTGGTGTCGCCACCGGAGTTCTTCTTTTCGGACTGTTCATCGTCGGCAGCGTGATGGTGGCATCGATGATCCCATTGGTTATCGAGCAGATCAGAGATCTGATCACCGAGGCCCCCGGCTATCTCGCAACGATCAGTAAGTACACGGAGCGGTGGTTCGATGTCTCGATCAGCTCGGAAAAGATCGTCGACCAGCTCCGAGGCGTAGACGGTTCACTAGCCGACTACGCGCGCAACCTCGCAGGGAATCTCCTAGGGGTGGGGGCCGCGATCCTCGGGGCGATCTTCCAGTTGTTCACCATCGGGTTGTTCACGTTTTACTTGGTGGCCGACGGGCCGCGTCTCCGACGAACTGTCTGCTCGACACTTCCGCCCGAGCGACAGCGCGAAGTGTTGTGGGCGTGGGACGTCGCGATCGAGAAGACCGGCGGGTATCTGTATTCGAGGCTGTTACTCGCGTTGATCTCCGGAATCTCCACATTCGTAGCCCTGACCGTTCTCAAGGTTCCATTCGCAGTTCCGCTGGCACTGTGGGCAGGCCTCCTTTCTCAGTTCATCCCTGTGGTGGGCACCTACATCGCTGCGGTGGTGCCTTTGCTCGTCGCTCTGCTCGATCGACCTTCATCGGCTCTCATCCTTGCGATTTATTTCGCGGTCTATCAGCAGGTCGAGAACTACCTACTCAGCCCCCGGATCACTGCCCGGACGATGAATCTCCACCCGGCGGTGGCGTTCGGTGCGGCGATCGCGGGAGGCTCCCTGATGGGGGCGATCGGGGCCTTCTTGGCCTTACCCGCTGCGGCGATCGTGCAGGCCGGCCTCTCCACCTACATCCAACGGCACGAGGTTCTCGAGGACGAACTGACCCGACAAGAGGTTCCCGAGCCGAAGCCGGAAAGTCCTAAGCGGAAGGGCCTGTTTCGCTGGAGAAAGTGACATCGAGCTTGGCTTGGAGGATGCCCGACCTGTACCCTTTGCCACTGAGCTTCAGACCGGGCAAGGGGGAGAACAATGCCGTTCGAGATCTCGTGCGTCAGTTGCGGAACAGTCGTTCGCACATCCGGTTTTCGCATCTCTCTCTGTCCGAGTTGCAGTACACCGATGCAGGTTCCCCGCACGGATGACCGTCGCTCGGCGCGCGATATCCCCTCCGTTCGCGAATGGGTCACTAACCTGAGACTCTCGGGAGCCGACTTCTCCCCCGATGCAGCGATCGCCGCTAGGGAAGCTGCTTGGAACGCTCGTAGGGGTGGCGGCTCCACTGAAGACGCTTTCCAGAGCGCTCGCCTCGCTTATTACGCGATCCTCGACCGCGAAAACGTTCCGGTCGGCTAACGCTCTCTCTAGGGCGTTGGATCTTTAGAGTCGTAGCGCCCGAACTCCGGGAGCGCTACCGCCATCACCGCGACGCCGGCGAGAACAGCGATCCCTCCGGTAACGATCGATGTCCTTACGGAGGTCATGGCGGCAAGCAGGCCAGCTTCGATATCTCCGAGTGAAGGGCCGCTGGTGACGACGGCCATCTCCACACCACTCATCCGCCCGAGCATGTGAGGCGGCGTCGCCGTTTGAAGGATCGTGTTGCGGAAGATCGCGCTGATGGCGTCCGAACCTCCAGCGAACGCGAGAGCAACCAGCGACAACCAGACGGTGTCCGACAGACCGAACACGATGAGGGAAGCCCCCCAGCCACAAACAGCAACGTAGACGATCATTCCGTGTCGCACGGCCCTCGAGGTCCAACCGCTGATCAGTGTCGCAAGGAGCGCGCCCGCTGATGGTGCCGCGTAGAGAAGGCCGAGCACCTCCGGCCCCCCCAACCCCTCTGCGACCGCGGGGAAAAGGGCTACCGGTACTCCGAAGATCATCGCGATGAGGTCGACGATGAACGAACCCTTGAGGACCGGGCGGCCCTTCAAGAATCGAAGTCCCTCCAAGACGGAGCGGAAACTGAACTTGTCCGCTTCCGGCTGCCTCGGGACGGGGCGAAGCAACGCGATAGCGAGAAGCGTTGCCGCGAATGTGCCCGCATCGAGAAGGTATGTAGTGGTCAGACCGAACGAACCGATGAGCACCCCGGCCACCGCCGGGCCTGCCATGGAGCTGAAGGTTCGCGAGGCGCCCGAAAGAGCTGAAGCCGCGGCGAGCTGGTCTTTCTCTATCAACAAGGGAGTCAGCGACCGGAAGGCCGGGATCCCCAGAGCGAACATCGATGTCAGCCCCCCGGTGAGCACGTAGATCAACCACAGATGGGGTTCGGCCAAGGAAGCGTTCAACGCGAGCCCAAGGGTGCAGAGCGCCATGAGGGTTTCCGTGATCAGCAGCATCTTGCGCCGATCGACCGCGTCGGCGATCGCTCCTCCCACTATGGACAGAACCAAGAGAGGGAAGAGTTCCACCAGTCCCAGTAATCCCACTGCTGCGGGCGAGCCCGTGATGTCGTAAACCTGGAAGGGGATCGCGACCTGGGTGAGTCCGCTGCCCATGTACGAAACGACACTTCCGAACCACAGCCGCCGGTAGTCCTTCGACGCCCTCAGCGGCGAAGTATCGATCGAGATCCGCTTTACGTAGCCGAGGATCCCCTCGCGAAGAGGGGCATCCGGGCGATGGTCTGGGGGCAGGGACATGGCTCCCGATAGTGCCTCCTTTGACAACGGATGCGCCGGAAATAGCCCAACGCAAGGCCCTTTAACGACTAAAAAGTCGAAAAACCCCCTTGGCCCCAGCCCCCGAAGGGCGTTCCATTGACCCTTCGGAGGGCAGCACCAACGTTTCTACAAGCGGTGGCGAGGGCATATATGGATCCCAAAACCACACGCGTCGAAGCTCCACATACGGCGCGTGTTGCTGTCGTTATCTCAGCGATCCTGATCGCGGTGTTGTTGCCGCGGCTCCAGTCATCGGCGCGGCCCTCTCCCTCCCTCTTTACATCTCACGTAAGCGCATCGGGCCGGCACGTTCCGCAGCGCGCCCCCAAAGCTCAACAGGTCATCGACGGCATGTCCTGTGATGACAACGAGAGATGGAACGGACTAAAGCCGCAGGTAGCGGATCCGAGCGGAGATCTCGAAGCAGTCTGGATCACTTCCGACTCACCGGGCGATCTTCTCGGTTCTCAACGGGTTTACGTCCGTGTCGACGCCAAGCCGGGCGTGCCCGTCCACCGGCTCCTCATCGATGCCGACGGGGACCGCATGACCGGCATGTGGACCGCTCAGTCCCATCTATCGGATTCGGGTTGGGACCACATGGTCGATCCGGCGGGAGTGCTCTACCGGCACGCGGCTCCGCGACCGAACGATTGGAAGTGGGACAGCGTCAAGAGCAAGCAGCTCGAGACGGTGCACGCAGGCGATCGTTACTACTTCTGTATCCCACTGGAGGATCTACCCCCGACGTCGCAACTCTTCATAACGGCCGAGAACAATCAGATCGCCCTGCCGATGAGATTCGTGCGGGGGGCCGCGTATCCGAACTCCGAGGTGGAACTGCGACCCGAGAAGGTGATGGCTCCCAAACGCATGGCCTTCTATTACTCGGGGAGTCCCTGGATCGTCCGCGAGTGCACTGGCTGGGATCAAACCCAGGTCGACTGCGCGGCGAAGGTCTTCCGCAAGTTCCGTCACGTGGTGTTCGGAGCGCGTCTCGAAGAAGCGAGTCGTGGCGGACACGTCGGGGCAGCGAATCTGATGCAAAGGCTGAGGAAGACCGCCCCCAAAACAGAACTCTGGGGATACATCTCTTTTCTCGGATCTCAGAAGGACGCCAATGGCCACCGCGACGTCGTCTACACGTTGGACGAGTACATCGACAGGGCAAGTCGATGGAAGGCGATGGGCGCTACGGGGATCTTCCTCGACGAGTACGACGTCTGCGATCCATCGTGGCAGTCCTGCCGCTCGGGTCCTGATGGCAAAGGCGTGCTCCTGACGCGTGAGCGGCAGGTTCAGATCGTCGAAGCGATCCACTCGATGGGACTCGCCGTCTTCGCGAACTCCCATTCCGTGCAGAACGCACTCGGTGTTATCGATGGAACCTCGGCACCTTTGGGCGATGGAGATGGGTCGCGACCTGCCGACATGTATCTGCTCGAGAATCCAACGGTCGTCTACGGGAAGTTCCATACCGGCTTCGATCGAGCGGCCCATCTCGCACGGTTCGCACAAGCGGTTCGTCTGACCCAAGAGACCGGCACAAGGCTTGGCGTTCTCGACAGCATGACCGGAACGGTTCCCGACACGGCTTCAACCTGGATCGAGTACCGCGTTGGTTGGTGGCAGGCGGCGCAAGCTGGAGCCGATGCCTACGCGTTCTTCGCGGACAACCTCCCGCTACTTGCCCCGCCCTCGGACGCCTCCGGCCTCAGAGGGCTCACGTTCGATAGCGGTGGGATCCACTTCAAGGATGAAGGCGGCACCTCGGAGAGAGGTGTGGTCGATTGTCAGGGGCAGCGCGTTGGAGCGATCAGGCGCACGGGAGAAACCGCAGGCCTAGTGATCGAGAACACCAAGAGCGCCTGTTAGGCGGGGTCTTCGGTAGGGGGCTTGATGATGTCGCGGGCCGACTGACGCGCAGCCCCGGTGGCCGCTCCGATCAGTGCCAGCCAAGCTGCTTTCTTGCCGATCGGGGCAGGTTGATCGATCTGCGGTGGGTCTTCTCGAGTTACGAGGCGCCATAGCGTCGTGACGATGAACGTCGCTAGTTTCACCGCGAGGATGCCGGCCACCATGGCCCCAACTGTTTGAAAGATCGACGGCTTCGTCTGGGTGCTGTTCTCTGCCATGGATCGAGTATGCCCTCTCACGCCCCGGTTACGCCTCGGCAAGCTCGCGGGTCATGCCGACTATCTGGTCCAGCTCTTCGCCGCCTTCCGACGGCCCGATCGCGATGACCCTGTCACCTGCTTGAAACTCGAACCGAGGCTTGGGTCTGTACGTCCATCGGCGGCCGCGTTGCACCGCCAAGACGAACATGCCCGTCTCGGTTTCGATCTTCAGTTCCTTGATGGTCTTTCCATCCGCCTCGGACCCGGCCCCCACGATCGTTTCGTGGCCGACCTCATCCGACTCGACCAGCGCTGCGGCGATCACGGGATGAAGCTCTTCCCCGGATTCGACCAGTCTCGTCATCTCTCGAGCCGAGTCGAAGATCACCTCAGAGGCCTGAGCGAGACGTATCAATCCTCGAAGGTCGTCGGTGTTGCGCGCCTCGAGTGCGCTTCTGAGAACCCAGGATTCGAGCTCGCCGTGTAGGACATCCGACCGGGACTCCAGGGCAGAAACCTCGGCGGCTAGTGCCTTGTCGTTGAACAGCAGTGCCGAGTAGGCAAGCCCCACCGCGACCTCCGCTGAGTTCTTCATCTCGACGAGTAGGTCTACCGCCCGATCGAGTTCCGTAAGCGCGATCTCTGGGGGGTCAGGCGTTTCGGGCAGGGACGGGGCACCCATGATCTCGCGTGCGAGCTCGACTCCGTCCTCGGGACCTTTGACGAGGAGTGCATCGCCTGCGGCCACGACGTAGTCCGCATCGGGGTCGAGGTTCCAATCGCCGCCGCGCCTCGTCGCGATAACCCACATGCCGATCTCGACCGGAAGATTCAGTTCTCGCAGACTTCGGCCGACGGCCTGGGCGCTCTCGCGGACCTTGATCCGCGACACGATCTCGTCTGCATGGCGAAGATCACGCCTTAGGTCTTCGAGGATCCCCATCCCGGAAGCAACCACTTTCGCGATGTCCTCAGCTGCATCACCGATCTTCTCGACGGCCCCCGCGATCTCGAGAACGCCGGCCATGTGCTCAGCGTCCTCCGGGCTGCGCGCTGCGAGGATCGCGAGCTTCCTCAGGTGACGGAGATGTTCGAACATCCGCTCTTCGAGCCGCCTAACCTCCTTGGCAAGCTTTTCGTCCGAGAAGAAAACGGCCGCATAGGCCAGATCGACCATCAGTTCAGAGACATCCTTGATCTCAGCAAGGAGTCCCTTGACGGTACTCGGGCCTTCGCCTCTATCCACTTACAACTCCCCCTTTTGCGTTTCTTAGGCTACTCCGAACATCACTAGCGACAGCACAAGGCAACTGATACCGAGCAGGTCCATACCGCTCGTTACGAGCGGGATCGTGTGGTTATCGGGATCGAAACCGAAGCGATAGGTAGTGATGGCCGCGTAGTAGCCGATGACGGCTGCCACCAGAGTCGCGATCATTCCGCCGACGATGGTGGCGCCCAGCATGTCGAGGACCCCGGGGTGGGCGAGGCCGAGCAACTCTGCGAGACCGAGCGCGGAGACAGCGGTCACTACGTAGACGAGCGTTCCAAGGGCCAGGATGATCGTTCCATCCAAGAGGGCCACCGGTTCGGGTTTCGCGCTCGGCGTCAAAGCACCGAGATGCAGCTTCGAACCGAGACGCGCTGCGAGGATCGAACCGAGGGCCCCCGTGTTCTCCAGGAACCCGGGGATGATGATCAACAGACCCGGGAATGGAAGGAACACCTCCTCCATCCGTGGTTCGACGACGGTTCCGGCGAGAACATCGAGAACGATGGCGATCGCGAGCACGGGAAAGCTCTCGCGCACGATCCGCCTGACGATCGGTTGTGCAGCGCGCCACCCATGGAAGATCGAAAGCGCAGCGGCAGCGATCGCGATGATGCCAACTATGAACGTCAGATGAGAGATCTCGACGAGATAGGACGCGAGCAACAGGCAGGGGAGGGTGACGACGTCGCCGATCGCCGTGATCAATGGAGCTCCGACCGAATCGAGGTCCCACCCTCGCTCGAAGGACTGGATCGACAAGACGATGGTCACCGCGAGAACGACCGCGGACGAGAGCAGGCCGCCAACGAGCGCGATAACGATGAAGTCCCATACCGAAACGGTGTCGACTCCGAGCAGACCGGCGATCGCTCTGGCGAGGATCCCCATCGTGACCGAGGTTCCGATCGTCAGAAGCGTTGCCGCGTAGATGTTCTGGTAGAGGATCCCTTCTCGGTTACGTGACACCTCGAACAGACCAGAGTGGATCGACGTCCCGAGTCGCGCGGCGAGTGCCCCAAAGATGTTGCCCCTCATCCCGATGGATACGGGGATAAGGACGAAGAGGCCGGTCACCGCGCCGATGCGACCGTCCATCCCGGCAAGGGTTAATCCGGCGATCAGCGAGGTGAGGGATGCGATGAGCACTGCGATGAACCCCTGGCGCACGGTCTGGCGCTCGGAATGGAAGTACTCCCTCACTTGCCTGGCGGGGTCGGCCACGCGGCGGGCTGTACCCCGTATCGCCCGTGCGGGGGGGCCCACAAGGGCGCGAGCGAGGAGGCCGATCCAGTGGACCAGCCTGAGCGCCACTTTCGAGTACGGCCCCCCGGTCTGCCTCATGCGTCCTTCATCTTCCTAGTCATCGCCAAAGTTGTCCGATTTATTGGGCTTCGGAGAGGGAACCCCAAACCAAGGTGGTTCGTCCAATCGAATAACAGATGAGAGAGGAATCGTTTTGCTTTCTCGGACGTTTATGTCTCCAGGGGACGGCAACGTCGCCGCAGGTAAGAGAGGGGAGATCCTTTCGATGGCGAGGAATGAAGCGATCAGAGGACAGCGAACCTTGGGCTTGCCCAAGGCCAACAAGAAGGCGCCGGAGGGCCGGATGTGCGCCGAAACAGGATGCGAGACAAGGCTTTCCGTTTACAACAAGCGTGAGAAATGCTGGGCACATGCGGAGATGAAGGTCCCACGTCTAAGGGGCCGTAAGCCCGCCGCCGGCAACGCCTGATATATCCTGACGCCTCCTAGCTCACTCACTTTAGGAGGCCAGAAGGATGCGCCCGAGGCTTGCCCTGCTACTTGCGCTCGTCCTCGTTCTTAGTCTGTCGGCGTTCGGCGCGACCGCAGCAGCTGATGAACGTGTGGTCCTCGCTCAGACCGACACCACCGACGAAGATGAACCTGCCGTCGGTGAAGAAGAAGAGGTAGAGGGCGAAGAGTCTCAAACGGGTGAAGAAGGAACCGATCCCGCGACCGAAACGGGTGCCGGAGAAGAAGCCACTGAACCTGCCGAGCCCGAGGTCGGACCGATCTGGACCTACCAGATGGCCAAGATCTCCATCGCACTCTTCGTTCTGATGTTGCTGGCGATGGGTGGCGCGTACTACCGATTCGTTCACAAGCGCCAACAGGAAGGCATCTAACTCACTCCCACGATGGCCAGTCTCATAGATCCCCGGATCGCTACCGCGGTAGCTCGACGCCTTGCCGCGGACGAACCGAGTGGTGATTCCTATCTATCCCAACGACTTGAGCGCGACCTCGAATCGTCGGTGGCGCGCGCGGAAGAACTTGTCGCGGGCCTGAGCGGGATCCCGGCCCCCAAACCTGTGAAGTGGGCGATCGTGCGCCGTGGCGATTGGGCCGAAGCGAACATCCTGGGGATGGATCTCTTGATCGCCCCTCTCTCAGAGAAGCTTGGCAAACGGCTGGACTCGATGCCCGCGCCGGCGCGCTTCGCGCAGCGAACGTTCGTCTCCGCCGAGATCGGCATCATGCTGGGATACGTCTCTCGGCGTGTACTCGGCCAGTACGACCTACTCGTTCCGGAGCAGGACCCTGCCACCGGCCCTCGCTGGAAGAGGCGTCGCAGTCCGACAGGCGGCGCCGCGCTCTACTTTGTGGGTTCGAACATGGTCGAGACCGAGAAGCGATTGGGTTTCGTGCCGGAGGACTTCGCTCTGTGGGTTGCTGTGCACGAGATCACTCACCGGTTCCAGTTCGAAGGCGTCCCGTGGCTTCGCGATCGCTTCTTCGGATTGATCCGGAGATACCTAGCGAGCATGGAGATGGATCCCAAGAGTTTCGCAAGACGGCTGGCGGGTGGGGCCCGGAAGCTCGCGACCCGGTCGGTCTCTGAAGATGAACGCAACGCCGTCTATCTCTTCGCGTCCGACGAACAGCGAGCCATCCTCGATGAGATCCAGGCATTGATGTCGGTCGTTGAGGGACATGGCAACTACGTGATGGACGCGATAGGGGCAGAGGTGATCCCGTCTTTCCATCGCATGCGCAAGTCTTTCGATAGGCGCAAGGAACAGACGAACCTCATCCAGCGTGTGATCAACAATGCCATCGGACTCGAGATGAAGCTCCGCCAGTACGAACTCGGCCAGCGATTCTGCGAGTCCGTTGTGGAGCAAGGGGGCCGCGAAGCTCTCGCTCATCTGTGGGCGGCACCCGAGAACCTTCCGACGCTCGTCGAACTTCGCAGTCCCGAGAGGTGGGTGAGTCGCGTCGCCTAAATGGTCGGTGTCCGGGGGGCCGGGCTTCGAGGTGGCAGACAAGGTCGCTCACACCGTCGCTCGACACGACATGTTCCGTGGTGGAGAGACAGTGGTCGTAGCCGTTTCCGGTGGACCCGACTCGATGTCTCTCCTCGATGTACTCGCGCGGCTGGGTGCGGATCTTGACCTCGTCGTGGCTCATGTCGACCACGGTCTTTCGGAAAGCTCCGAGGAGATCGCGAAAGAGGTAGCCGGCCACGCGGCGCAGCGAGGCTTCGACGTCCACGTCGCCCGGGCCCACGACCTTGCCGGCCCGAACCTTCATGCCCGGGCCCGTGACTTCAGGTACGCGTTCTTCGAAACGATCGCGAGCGACGTTGGTGCGACGGCTATCGTCACGGGCCACACGCTCGACGATCGCGTCGAGACCCTAATGGCGCGCTTGATACACGGCGCGGGCACCGAAGGACTCGCAGGCATCCAGCCGGTAGAGGGGGACAGGGTTAGACCTCTGATCGATCTGCGCAGGAACGAAACGCGTTCCTATTGCATGGAAGTGGAGTTGCCGTTCTACGACGATCCCTCGAACCAAGATCCCAGGTTCGATCGAGCAAAGATCCGCTCGGAGCTGATCGCCGAAATAGAGAAGTTGTGGGGTGAGGGTGCGGTGCAAGCGATCGCGACTTCAGCCGAGCGACTCGGCGAAGACGCCAGGGCACTCAGCGCGATGGCAGATCGTCTCTACAAGGACCTCGCGGCCCCCGAGTCGAACGGCATCCGGTTCGATATCCAGACTGTCCTTGCGATGCCTCGCGCGTTGCAACGCCGACTACTGGAGCGAGCGATCGGCCGGGTCCGTGACCGCTCCTATGGGATAGACGCCGCCATCGATGCCTTGGCCAGGACGGAGCGGAAAGTAGACGCCCGCTTCGCAGTGGCAGAGGGCTACGAGATCGTGCTCCACAGCGACCACATCAAGGTCTATGTCCCAAGTCCGCCTGAGGACGGGGATTAGGATGCACCCGTGAGCGGCGACCAACTCCACGAAGACATCCAAGAGATCCTGATCTCCTCCCAGGAGATCGAAGACAAGATCTCGATGCTCAGCAAGCAGATAACCGAGGACTACCGCGGCAAGGATCTGCTCCTCGTGGGGGTCCTTAAAGGCGCGCTGATCTTCATGGCCGACCTCTGCCGGCACGTCGAACTGCCACTCGAGTTCGATTTCATGGCGGTCTCGTCTTATGGAACGTCGACGAAGTCGTCCGGCGTTGTGCGGATCCTGAAGGACCTCGACTACGAGATATCCGGACGTCATGTGCTCCTGATCGAAGACATCATCGATTCGGGCCTGACGATCAGCTACCTGCTCCGCTACCTCGAGGCCCGTGAGCCGGCCTCATTAGAGATCTGCTCCCTTTTCTGGAAGAAGGGCGAGCAAGCGGTGCCGCTCGAGGTGAAGTACCCGGGCTTCGAGATACCGCCCGTGTTCGTTGTTGGGTACGGGCTGGACTATGCCGAGAGGTATAGGAACCTTCCCTACATAGGGGTGCTCAGGCCTGAGGCATACGGGTCCGAGCCTGACGAATAGTCCTTGGGAGGTTACTTAGTGCTGGCTTGTTGCTAGCCTAAACAACCATGAATCGGGTATTCAGATCGGCAGTCTTCTACCTCGTCCTCATCATCGCTGTGGTGTGGGTCTTCAACCTGTACCGGAACGGCGCTGACAAGCCCGAGAAACTCGAATCGGTCAATCAATACAAAGAGCTCGTTGCCGCGGGGGACATCCAGACCGCTGAGTTCCTGAACAAGGATGAGAAGGTCGTCGGGCTCTACGCCGACGGGCGGAAGTACGAGATCGCCTTGCCGGCCGGCACGATCCCGGACATGGCTGAGTACATCGAGCGAGCCGATGTTCAGTACTCGGCGAACCCCCAGCAGGGGAGTGTGCTTCTTTCGGTCCTGTTCCAGTTCCTCCCCATCTTGCTGATCATCGGATTCTTCTTCTTCCTGATGCAGCAGATGCAGGGTGGTGGCAACCGTGTGATGAGTTTCGGCAAGAGCAAGGCGCGGCTCGTGACCAAAGATCAGCCGAAGATCACGTTCGCCGACGTCGCTGGATTGGATGAGGCGATCGAGGAATTGCAAGAGATCAAGGAGTTCCTCGAAGCTCCTCAGAAGTTCCAAGCGATGGGCGCGAAGATCCCCAAGGGCGTGCTTCTGTTCGGCCCCCCGGGAACGGGGAAGACGTTGCTCGCCCGGGCCGTCGCCGGTGAAGCGGGCGTCCCGTACTTCTCCATCTCGGGTTCCGATTTCGTCGAGATGTTCGTGGGTGTTGGGGCGTCACGTGTCCGTGACCTCTTCGAGCAAGCGAAAGCGAATGCTCCGGCCATCATCTTCATGGACGAGATCGACGCGGTCGGAAGGCACCGTGGCGCGGGCCTCGGTGGTGGTCACGACGAGCGTGAGCAGACCCTTAACCAACTTCTCGTAGAGATGGACGGTTTCGACATCAAGGGCGGCGTCATCCTGATCGCGGCGACCAACCGACCCGACATCCTTGACCCCGCACTGCTGCGTCCTGGTCGTTTCGACCGGCAGATCGTCGTCGACAGACCCGATCTCAACGGGCGTACAGGCATCCTCAAGGTGCACACGCGCGGCAAACCGCTCAGCAAAGAGATCGACATCGAAGTCCTCGCGCGCCGGACGCCTGGCTTCACCGGTGCTGATCTGGCGAACGTGGTCAACGAGGCCGCTCTCCTGGCGGCCCGGTTCAACAAGTCCGAGATCGGGATGTACGAACTCGAAGAGGCGATCGATCGCGTTCTTGCAGGTCCTCAGCGGCGATCGCGGATCATCTCCGACAGAGAGAAGAGCGTCATCGCTTATCACGAGGCCGGTCACGCTCTCGTTTCGCATGCCCTTCCGAATGCCGACCCCGTCCACAAGGTGTCGATCGTTGCCCGCGGCCGGGCGCTCGGTTACACGCTCACGCTTCCAACTGAAGATCGGTTCCTGGTTTCTCGAAGCGAGATGATCGATGAACTTGCGATGCTTCTCGGGGGCCGCGTCGCCGAGGAGGTCGTCTTCAACGAAGTTACGACCGGTGCATCTGACGACATCCAGCGGTGCACAAAGATCGCGAAGCAGATGGTCACTCAATACGGCATGAGCAAGCTCGGCCCCCTCGCGCTCGGCGAGAACGAGAGCCAGCCTTTCCTCGGCCGCGATTTCGGCCACGTCAAGGATTACTCCGAAGAGGTTGCAGCGAAGATCGACGAGGAGGTCCGCCGCCTGGTCGAGGAGGCCCACGACGAGGCACGCGAGATCGTCACCATGCACCGCGACAAGCTCGACAGGATGGTAGAGGTCTTGATCGAGAAAGAGTCGATCGAAAAGGACGAGGTTGCCGAGATCTTCGCCGAAGTTGCCAAGCGTGACCCTGCGAACCCTGCCGAGCGGGCCCGTCTGCGGAGGCAGCAGCGCGAGAGCGAAGAGGCGGTAGCTGCCGAGGCCGAGAAAGCCTCGAAACGCCCTGCCCCCCGAAGCACCCCCAAACCAGGCCCCGCCCCCGCCTAACCCCCGCTTTCTTTGTAAGAATCATCACCTGTGAGGGGGTCAATCCCGCACAGATTCCGAGATCGAGGATCAGCCATGGTCGACAAACCAACGATAGAAGAAGCGGTTCGCCAGATCCTCAAAGCGATCGGCGAGCAGGTCGATCGCGAAGGTGTCCGGGACACTCCCCGTCGCGTGGCTGAGATGTACGAGGAGATCTTCAGCGGCCTGGACAAGGACCCTCGCGAGGAACTGAACGTCGTGTTCGAAGAGAACCACGACGAGATGATCATGATCAAAGACATCGCGTTGATCAGTCACTGTGAGCATCACCTCGTGCCGTTCGTTGGGAAGGCTCATGTCGCTTACATCCCCAACAAGCAGGGACAGATCACCGGCCTCTCCAAACTGGCCCGCTTGGTCGACACGCTCTCGAAGAGACCTCAGGTGCAGGAGCGACTCACTACTCAGATCGCCGACGTGATCGAAGAGGTGCTGGAGCCCAGAGGCGTGCTCGTCGTGATCGAGGCCGAACATTTCTGCATGAGCATGCGCGGTGTCCGGAAGCCGGGGTCCCTAACGGTCACCTCGGCTGTACGCGGCCTCTTCCGCAAGAACGACGCCACCCGCGCCGAAGCGATGGGCCTGATCTTCCACTAGCGCCAATAGACTGAGGGCGATGGAACTTAGGTGCCGTGATCTATCGCTGAGTCTCGACAAGGTCGCTGTGATGGGCGTGCTCAATGTCACGCCCGACTCTTTCTCTGATGGTGGGCTCTGGCTGGAGCCAGATGTCGCCGTCAAGCACGCGCTCGAGATGATCGATCAAGGAGCCGGCCTGATCGATGTTGGTGGTGAATCGACACGTCCGGGAGCCGAGGTCGTCTCTCAGACAGAAGAGCTGCGTCGTGTCCTTCCTGTTATCGAGCAACTCATGGCGAGAGCGCCCGAAGTTCCCATCTCGATAGACACACGTAAGCCGGAAGTGGCCGCCAGAGCCCTCGAGGCCGGCGCATCGATCGTCAACGACACGACCGGCGAGGAGACCAACAAGCAGATGGACGAACTCGCGGCCCGGACGGGCGCTGCGATCTGCATCATGCATTCACGTGGCACCCCCGCAAACATGCGAGAGCTGACCGATTACACAGATGTGGTGACCGACGTTCGCGATTTCCTCGCACGGCGAGCGGCGGAACTCGAAAGTGCAGGCGTTCCCAACAACTCCATCGTTCTCGATCCTGGCATCGGCTTCGCGAAGGATCCGCGCCAGAATCTCGAGCTGATGAAGAGGATGGGCGAGCTAACAACACTCGAGCATCCGATCCTGGTCGGCACGTCGCGCAAGTCCTTCATCGGCGCAGTCCTGGACCTCCCCGAAGATCAGAGGATCGAGGGAACCCTAGCTACGGTTGTTGCGGCCGTGATGGCGGGGGCGAAGATCGTCAGGGTTCACGATGTCGAGCAGACCGTGCGCGCTGTGAGGATGGCCGAAGCGATCTTGGATCCGGGGTCCCTGCGATGACCGACTCGATCATCTTCAAGGGCCTCAGGGCCAAAGGCAGGATCGGGGTTACGGAGGCCGAGCGAGCCGTGCCCCAAGGCTTGATCGTCGATCTCGAGCTGGAACTGGATCTCGGCCCCCCCGGCCTCTCCGACGACCTCGAGGATACGATCGACTATTCCAAGGTCACGGGAGACGTCGCAAGGCTCATCGAGGACAACGAAGTGCTCCTCTTAGAGCATCTGGCTCAGAAGATCGCGGATCATCTTTTAACCGAACCGAAACTTGGCCGGGTTACGGTCGTTCTGGGTAAAGAGAGACCTCCAGTACCCGAGGAGGTCGATGGAGTGAGTGTGAGGATCGAGAGGCTGCGATGACGATCGCCTATCTGGGCATCGGATCTAACGTGGGGGACAGGGTGCTGTTCGTTCGTCGCGCTATCGACGAACTCGCCGACACCCCCGGAGTGTCCCTGCTCAAAGCGTCCAGTCTGTTCGAGACGTCGCCGGTCGGCGGTCCTCCCCAGCGATCCTTCGTCAATGCTGCCGTCCAGATCGAAACGGCAAAGTCCCCGCGCGAGCTGCTGGTACTCGCGAAAGAGGTCGAGTTCAAGCTCGGCAGGGAAGACAGCGAGATCCGATGGGGGCCGCGGATCATCGACGTCGATGTGCTGATCTACGGAGAAGAGAAGATCGTCGAACCTGATCTTGAGATTCCACATCCGCGCATCTCGGAACGAAAGTTCGTTCTCGTCCCGCTGCTCGAGATCAACCCCGATGTCTCAGATCCGTGGGGGACCCCCTACTCGGGCAACCTCGACGAAGCCGAAGGTGAAGTCGAGCTGCTCGAAGGTTTCTGAGCCTCCTAGTAGACGCTGGCCCTCCATCGGAACGGAACCAGTTCGTCCGTCGCCGTGCCACCACAAGAGAGGTTCGTTCCGGACCCGCACGCTTCGTACCTGGTGCTGGCGTTAACAAGCGTAAGGATCACGCGGTCGACGACCCCGCCGCCGAAGTCGACGATCTTTGTGCCGTCACCTTTCGAGTTCAAGCGTAGATATCCCATGTTGTAGCTCCCATCGAGATACAGCACGACGAACCGCGCCACCGGAGATCTCTTAGCGGCAGGCGCATCTACCTCAACTCGAAGTTGGGCGTCGACGGGAAGACCGGGCCGCGGCTTGAAGCCGATGTTGAGAGCGGAGAGATGAAGAAGGTCGATCTCCCACCGACCGCTCGTGTAGATCCGCCTCGAGAACCAGTGCGTCTTGGTTACGTACGGCCTGGGGTCGACGAAATTCGCAACGAGATAGTCGTGGTACGCCTGGCCTTCTTCGTAGAAATCTTGTGCGGCCCAGTTGTTCATGTGGAAGTTGGCGATCGCAACCTCGGGCTCGAAACCTCGAGCGACGAGTGTCTCTGTGATGGCCTGCATCGAATACATATCCACGTCTTCAGGATGTGCCGCACGGTTCGCGGCCCTCTCCCACATCTCTCTCACTGTGTCGTTCGCAGGTGCTAGCTCGCCCCCCATGTATTCCGTCAGGAAGCTGATGAAGAGCCACGATGAGTATCTGCGTTCCGGATCCGATGCATCCCAATGATCGATAGGGAAGTCCGGGTAGGGGATGGCTCCCTTCGATAGATAACGGTAGTTGTCGTTGATCTCGTCGAACACGATGTCTTCAACCCAGCTCGCGGAGGCTTCCATGAACCACACGTCCTCGTCGAAGTCGTAGCCGGCTTGGAGGACGTGAAAGAACTCGTGAGCCGCGGTTACCTGGAGAGCTTCGAGTGGTGTCTCGCCAGGGAATCCGGGGTCGGTGAAGTCGTTGTCGAGAACGCAATAGGCCGAGACGTCGTTCGACATCTGCGTTTCATCGGTTAGGTCGGGATCATCGCTTGCGCAGAAGCCGGGAAGGTCGACGTCGCTCACGTCGGCGAGGTAGACGTCGTGAAGACCGTTCGGACCACTTTCGGAGGAGTCCGAGTCGCCGGCGGGAGGCTGGAAGCCGAGGACATCAACTTCCGTTGCAACCACGTGGGCGTAGGTCTCGATGACGCTCTCGACCTGATCTGGGACACGGTCGGAGTCCTCGTCGTCGGCCGGAGGCGCATGCTCGCCCGATTCGACCCAGTGGACACACACCGCTTCGCAGATGGTTCTCACCGTTGCTCCGCCCGGGTAGGCGACCTCGCTGTGGGCCGCAGGATCCGTGGGCCGCGCAGAGACGAAGCCGTCGCGGGTGACCGGCATCGGTGCCGCGGCGGGCTCGGCCGCTAGCACCATGGCGCTGCTCGACGCCGCCACGCATAGCAGAGCGACTGAACCCGCGACCTTCCTGTAGATCCGCATGTCCCCTCCAACGTCTTGCGACCCTCGAAGGTAACCTCTCGGTGCACTTAAACTTGAGCGATACGACCGGTACCGAATGCGGACTGGAGCGTTGCCGTACATGCGAGAAGTCAGTTTCATCTACCCCCCACGCGTTGCGCTTTTCGGCGCGGGCAATGTCGGTACGGCGGTAGTCGAACTGCTGCGGCGCGGAGGCTGTTCGATCGCCGGAGTGTGGTCACGATCGCCCGGATCGGTTGATCGAGCTACCAGATTGTTGGGCGCTCCCGTCCTCGAGCTCGATGCACCGATCGACGCCGACCTCGTTCTGATCGGCGCGACCGATGATGCCATCGGGGACATCGCGACCGAGATCAGTGGTGGCGTCAGACGGGGCACCGTCGTTGCCCATCTGTCCGGCTCGCTGGGCGTCGGCCCTCTTCAACCGGTGATCGCTCGAGGCGCCTTCGGGTGCGCGATGCATCCGGTCCAAGCTTGTCCCGACGTTCACACCGCGCTGATGCGATTGCCGCGGTCTGCATGGGGGCTCACTTGTGATCCCGAGGCCAGAGATTTCGTACGAGCGGTGATCATCGAGAAACTGCGAGGCATACCGGTCGATGTTGCCGAGGCCGACCGGGCTCTGTGGCACGCGGCATGCGTCATGACGAGTAACGGGATATCGGCCCTGATGGCGTTCGGCGAGTCGGTCCTCGCGACGCTCGGGATAGCGGCTCCCGAATCGGTTCTAGGTCCTCTGGCTAGTGGAACGGTGGAGAACGCTCGCGAGGGGGGCGGGGGAGCGGCCACATTGACGGGTCCAGTTGTGCGCGGTGAATCGGAAACTTTGCGGAGACATCTCCGCGCGCTCGAGGCTTATTCCCCGCACCTCATCGATGACTATCTCGGCGTCGTCAAGACGATCCTCTCGGCTGCGGTTGCTGCAGAGCGGATCGACGACGCCACCGCCTTACGCATCGAAGGACTACTCCCATGAGGGTGGTTCGAACACCGTTGGATCTACGGAACGCCTTGAACCTGGAAAGGATCGCGGGGCATTCCATCGGGTTCGTGCCGACGATGGGCGCTCTTCACGAGGGGCATCTGTCGCTCGTTCGCCTAGCCCGCGCACGGAACGGTGTCGTGGTTCTAAGCATCTTCGTGAACCCTCTCCAGTTCGGACCCGATGAAGACCTCGGCCGGTACCCGCGTCCCGAGGAAGCCGACCTTGCCTCTGCGGAAGCCGCGGGCGTAGACATCGCTTTCCTTCCCACGACCGACGACATGTACCCGAATGGCGGCGCGACGTCCGTCCACGTCGCAGGCATCACGGATGTTCTCGAGGGGGCGCATCGCCCGGGACACTTCGACGGAGTGTCCACGGTGGTAACCAAGCTCTTCAATCTCGTCGAACCAGACGTCGCGTTCTTCGGTCAAAAGGATGCCCAGCAGGTCGCGGTCATCCAGAGGATGGTCACGGATCTCGACTTCGATCTGGAGATAGTCGTCGGCGAGACCATCAGAGACTCGGATGGGCTGGCGATGAGTTCCCGGAACGCTTACCTGACGCCGGCGGATCGAGAGAGGGCCTTATCTCTATCCGGAGCTCTGGAAGCAGGTTCGGAAGCGCTTCGAGCAGGAGAATCATCCACGGGGGCCGAACAATCGATGCTGGACGTCCTCGAGTCGGCCGGTGTTGAGGTTGACTATGCGGCGGCTGTCGACCCGGACACGTTCGGGGCGCCGGGGGATGGAGATGTCCTTCTTTTAGTTGCGGCCCGGGTGGGCTCCACCCGGTTGATAGACAACAAGTTCGTGAAGGCTTCAGAACGCGGGACCGCGTAAGCGGCCTGCAGTTAGGAGAAGACCATGAAACGCAGCATGATGAAATCCAAGATCCATCGAGCAACGGTGACGGAAGCGAATCTCAACTACGTTGGGTCGATCACCGTAGACCGAGACCTGATGGAGGCGGCCGATCTGCTGGAGTACGAGCAGGTTGCAGTTGTGAACATCAACAACGGTGCCCGATTCGAGACGTACACCATCGCCGGCGACCCCGGCTCGGGCGTGATGTGCCTCAATGGTGCCGCGGCCCGCTTGGCTCAACCCGGAGACAAGATCATCGTCATCTCGTACGGTTCCTACGACCAGCAAGAGCTGGAGAGCTACGAGCCGACCATCGTTCATGTGGACGAGGCGAACCGGATCGTGGCTCATCTCGGATCCGTCACAGAAAGCGCGTAGGGCACGATTGCTGCTAGCCGTTGATGTAGGCAATACGCAAACCCATCTGGGGGTGTTCAAGCGCGATGAGCTCGCGCATGAGTGGCGCGTTTCAACCGAAGCGAAGCGCACCGCGGATGAATGGGCCCTGCTGTTCGGACAGTTCCTGCAGATCGCAGACCTCTCTTTCTCACGTCAGATCTCCGGCGTCGCGATCTGTTCTGTCGTACCGCGGGCAACGATGGAGCTTCGGCAGATGACCGAGACATACTTCGGCTTCACACCCGTCGTTGTAGAACCGGGCACGAAGACCGGGGTTGCGGTTCTGATGGACAATCCGCGAGAAGTAGGGGCAGATCGCATCGCGAACGCGGTGGCGGCTCACGAGCTTTTCCCAGGAAGCAATGTAGTCGTTGTCGATTTCGGAACGGCTATCACCGTAGACGCGGTGTCGGCGAAAGGCGAGTATCTGGGCGGCGCGATCGCCCCGGGAGTCGATACGGCAGCAACGGCTCTCTTCAGTGCAACCGCTCAGATCAGAAGGGTTGAGCTCGTTGCGCCTTCTCATGCGATTGGAAAGACAACGGTTAACGCGGTGCAGTCGGGGATCATCTTCGGTGCGGCCGGGCTGGTCGACGGGCTGGTCGAACGAGCAACGGAGGAGATGGGTGGCGATGCGCGCGTCGTGGCGACAGGTGGCCATGCATCGGTTGTTGCCGAACACTGCCGAACGATCGAGAAACTGGAGCCCATGCTTACCTTGACCGGACTGCGATTGATCTTCGAACGGAACGCGGAGTCATGACGGAGTATCCCTATCGCTTCGACCGTTCGACTTACAACGCACAGATCCAGGAACGCTACGCCGACCTCGAACCGGGTACCGAGACGCCTGACGTTGTGCAGGTCGCCGGTCGCGTCATGACGACGCGGGAACACGGGAAGATCGCTTTCATCGATCTGAAGGATCAATCGGGTCGCGTTCCAGCTCTTCGCTCAGCAGGCGGTGCTCGGCGATGACGCCATGACTGCCTTCGCCGGGATCGGAGTTGGGGACATCATCGGCGCTGAGGGCATCGTCATGAGAACGCGGCGTGGTGAACTTTCGATCAAAGTGACCTCGGTGACGATGCTGGCGCCCTGCCTTCGATCGATGCCGGAGAAGTGGCACGGTATGACCGATGTCGAGACGCGCTTCCGTCAGCGTTACCTAGACCTCATCACGAATGAAGAGGCACAGCGGATCATGCATGCGCGTGTCGAGACCCTCGCGACGATCCGCCGGTTCATGGACGGTCGCGGCTTCATGGAGGTAGAGACCCCACTACTACAGCCGATCGCAGGGGGAGCCGTTGCGCGGCCTTTCAAGACGCACCTCAACGCCCTGGACATCGACCTCTTTCTACGCATCGCACCCGAGCTCTATCTGAAGCGACTGCTGATCGGGGGAGCCGAGAAGGTCTACGAGGTCAACCGCAGCTTCCGGAACGAGGGTTTATCACCGAGGCACAACCCCGAGTTCACGATGCTCGAGGGGTACGAGGCGTTCGTCGATTGGCAGGACACGATGGCGCTGGTGGAGGATCTGGTCAGAGAACTTGCAAAGGCAGTGAATGGCTCGCTCGAAGTCGTTTCTGGTGACATCACGATCGATCTCGCCGCTCCTTTCCCGCGCGTCACCATGTTCGAAGCCATCGAGGCCGCCGTCGGGGAGAAGCTCGAGTCGTCCTGGGCGGCCGGAGACGCCGACGCCCTACGGGATGCTGCGAAGCGCCACGACGTGAAGTTGGACGCAGCATGGGGGCCGGGGAAGGTCCTCGTCGAGATATTCGAAGAGACATGCGAGAAGGGCTTTAGGCAGCCAACCTTCGTGTGTGGGTTCCCCAAAGAGGTTTCGCCACTCGCCAAGGACCATCGGTCGATACCGAACTTCACGGAGCAGGCAGACCTCTACATCGACGGAGTCGAGATCGCTCCGATCTACTCCGAGCTCAACGACCCCGAAGAACAACGCCGTCGTTTCGAGCAGCAAGCTGCGGCGCGGTCGGCCGGTGACGAAGAAGCCCAACTTCCCGATGAAGACTTCCTCGAGGCACTCGCTTACGGCATGCCACCGGCAGGAGGCTTCGGTTTCGGCGTGGACAGGATGCTGTCGATCCTCACGGGCGCGGGCTCTCTGCGAGAAGTGATCCTTTTCCCGACCCTCCGCCCCCTCTCCACCGACCCCACCGAGTAACGCCCGGCGGGGGGTCTTTGGAGGTATAGGCCCTCGACCCTGCGAAGATTCTCGGATGCTGCGGAAGCTATCGGTGGGAGCACTGCTGGTCGTCTTAGTCGTGGGGACTGCATGCGACGACGGAGGGGACCCGGACGAACGTTCCTTCCCGGTACGAGAGCCGAATGCATCTCCCACTAGCGAAACCGGTCCGGTCATAGCGTTGGTCGGCACCTTGTCCGGTCCCGACATGTGGCGAGGTAATGACGCCTTCGAAGGTGTCGAGCCTGCGATCCAGGCGCTCAACCGAGATCTCGAGGATACAGAGCTTCCATTCACGCTTGTTGGCCGCGACGATGAAGGTGATCCGATCCTTGCTGCAGACCTCGTGGCCGAGTTCGCTGCCGATGAACGCACCGTTGGTGTGGTCTATGCCGGGCCCCCGCAAGGACTCCCCTCGGCCGAGGCAGCGCTCGCTCAAGCCGGCATCCCTGCGATCCTCGTCCACGGTGATCTCTACAGCGCTCACCTGCTGCGGCCGCACATCTTCCAGTCCTCACCGCCCTATCTGTGGCAGGCGCGACGGATCGCCACCTACTTCTTCCGTGACCGCAGATACACAAAGATCGGAGTTCTCGCGGAACGCTCCTTGATGGGCGACACCGCTCTGGGCTCGATCCGAACGGGGGTTGACGATGTCGCGGGCCGCGTGGCCGCACAAGCGCGTTACCTCGTTGGTGACGACGATTTCACGGCCGAACTCGAGGTTCTGAAGAAGGCCAAGGTTGAGGCGATCGTTTTCCATGGCTCGCCCACCGCGGCTCAAACCTTGTTCGAGGGGCTCACCTCATTGGACGCGACCTACGTATCTACCGACGCGGCCCGCTTACCGAAGAAGAAGAAGGGATCCAGGAACCGGTCGTGGCGGCCACAGATCGCGGGGCTCGACGCGATGATCAGTCCATTGAGCGGTGGAGAGGATGTTGTGCCGCCGGGCACGATCGCAACGGACACCTATGCGCGCGGCGCCCACTACCTTCCACTGGCTTCTTTCGAGGGTTTCCGAGAGGCATTCGTTGACTGGTGGGATTCCGAACCTCTGGGATGGCAACGCCGCGCTTACGAGGCTGCGCTCCTCGTCGGCTGGGCAGCGCGAAGAACGCCTCCCGGCGGGGACGCAGCTGCCCAGCTCGAGAAGCTGAACGGAGCGCGTTTCGGCGGCCTTGAGGTCAGCTTCGGGCCTGACGATCACACAGCCACGATCCAGACGACGGTCGGTCTCTGGGTGGTCCCCCGATCGGGGGTAGAAGTGCCAGAAAGGGAAGACCTCGATCCCGAGATGCCCTGGGTACCGCTGGCTCGCGGCTTTTCGACGGGGGGAGAGCGCACCGACGTCCTGCCACAGGATTGGAAGGAATTGTTTGCCGGTACCTATCGTTTGAATGGACCGGCTCCTCGCTTCATCAAGGCAAGCTTCGGGGTGGCCACGAAGCGCAACGATCCGGTCCATTGACCGGCAACGAATCTTTCTCAAAGACCGAAAAAGGTTGCCTCTCGAACTTCAATCGGGCCCTTTTTTCCGCCGATAGAGGTTCCAGGAAACGTTCTGGGGCTGAATTACGTTCATCTAGAAGTACAGGGGGTAAACGACACCCTCTCCGTATAATGGTTTCCTGGGGAGCGAGAGCTTTCCAGCCGGGAGCGGGGCGAACCTTCCCCGGACTGACAGACAAGGAGGCACGGTCACATGTTTGAGCGATTTACAGACCGGGCCCGCAGGGTGGTCGTCCTTGCGCAAGAAGAGGCAAGGCTTCTCAACCACAACTACATCGGCACCGAGCACATCCTGCTCGGACTGATCCATGAAGGCGAGGGCGTCGCCGCCAAGGCGCTCGAATCACTGGGCATCTCTCTAGAGAAGGTGCGCCAGCAGGTTGAAGAGATCATCGGTGCGGGTCAATCCCCACCCTCGGGGCACATCCCATTCACACCGCGCGCCAAGAAGGTGCTCGAGCTATCGCTTCGCGAAGCACTTCAACTTGGTCACAACTACATCGGCACCGAGCACATCCTGCTCGGACTCATCCGCGAGGGCGAGGGCGTCGCAGCCCAGGTACTCGTGAAGTTGGGGGCCGACCTCGGTCGTGTTCGCCAGCAGGTCATCCAGCTGCTCTCCGGCTACTCCGGTAGCAAGGAAGGTGGCGGCGGTGGAGGCACAGGTGCCACGACGGGCGAGCAGCCTCAGGGCAGCCTTGTGCTCGACCAGTTCGGTCGGAACCTCACACAACATGCTCGCGAGAACAAACTTGACCCGGTCATCGGACGCGAGAAAGAGATCGAGCGAGTCATGCAGGTTCTCTCTCGCAGGACGAAGAACAACCCCGTCCTCATCGGCGAGCCCGGAGTCGGTAAGACGGCCATCGTCGAGGGTTTGGCGCAAGCGATAGTCAAGGGCGAGGTTCCCGAGACACTGCACGGTAAGCAGCTCTACACGTTGGACCTCGGTGCTCTCGTGGCCGGGTCCCGCTACCGCGGTGACTTCGAGGAGCGCCTGAAGAAGGTCCTCAAGGAGATCAAGACGCGCGGCGACATCATCCTGTTCATCGACGAGCTCCACACTCTCGTTGGTGCGGGGGCCGCCGAAGGCGCGATCGATGCTGCGAGCATCCTCAAGCCGATGCTGGCTCGAGGCGAACTGCAGACGATCGGCGCGACGACACTGGATGAGTACCGCAAGCATCTCGAGAAGGACGCGGCCCTCGAAAGGCGTTTCCAGCCGATCAAGGTGCCGGAGCCTTCCGTTGCTCACACGATCGACATCCTTAAGGGACTTCGGGACCGCTACGAGGCTCACCACCGCGTGACCATCACCGATCAAGGTTTAGTTGCCGCGGCGAACCTCGCCGATCGCTACATCTCGGACCGCTACTTGCCCGACAAGGCGATCGACCTGATCGATGAGGCCGGTTCGCGTCTCCGCATCCGTCGGATGAGCGCACCGCCCGACTACAAGGAACTCGAAGACAAGATCGCGGACGTCCGTCGCAAGAAGGAAGACTCGATCGAAGCTCAAGACTTCGAGAGAGCAGCTGGCTTCCGCGACGAAGAGAAGCGTCTGATGGCCGAGCGCTCCGAGAAGGAAAGCCAGTGGCGCGAGGCTGAGGGCGAAGCATTCGCAACCGTCGACGAAGAAGAGATCGCCGAGGTGCTTTCCTCGTGGACGGGTATCCCGGTCACATCACTCACCGAAGAAGAGACCGCCAAGCTCCTCCGGATGGAAGACGAACTACACAAGCGCATCGTCGGTCAGCACGACGCGATCGCGGCGGTGTCACGTTCGATCCGTCGTACGAGGGCCGGGCTGAAGGATCCCAAGCGTCCTGCAGGATCGTTCATCTTCCTAGGTCCTTCGGGTGTCGGTAAGACCGAGACTGCGAAGGCTCTCGCGGAATTCATGTTCGGCGATGAGGACGCGCTGATCCAGCTCGACATGTCCGAGTACATGGAGAAGCACACCGTGTCTCGGTTGATGGGTTCGCCTCCCGGTTATGTCGGGTACGAAGAGGGCGGCCAGCTCACCGAGGCAGTGCGACGCCGTCCATACTCAGTGGTCCTGCTTGACGAGATCGAGAAGGCCCACCCGGACGTCTTCAATACGCTGCTGCAGATCCTCGAAGACGGCCGCCTGACGGACGCACAAGGTAAAACCGTCGACTTCAAGAACACCGTGATCATCATGACGTCGAACCTCGGGACCAGGGATTTGCGTAAGCCGGCCATGGGATTCGGCGACGCCACGAGCGACATGACCTACGACAAGATGAAGGACCGGGTACAGGAAGAGCTCAAGAAGAGCTTCCGGCCCGAGTTCCTGAACCGTATCGATGAGGTCATCGTCTTCCACGAGCTGTCCAGGGTTGAGGTTCACTCGATCGTGGATCTCATGATCAAGCGAGTTCAGAACCAGTTGAAGTCGCAAGACGTCGAGATCGAGTTGACCGAGTCTGCGAAGGATGTGCTCTCCACGCGTGGCTACGATCCATCGCTTGGTGCTCGACCTTTGCGCAGGGCGATCCAGCGGATGATCGAGGACCCACTGTCCGAGAAGATCCTCTGGAAAGAGTACGAAGCCGGCGACACGATCATCATCGATGCCGAGAAAGTGGACGGTGGGGAAGACGACATCGTCTTCCGCCGGGCCGAGCGAGCTCCGGAGATGCCTCCGGTGGAACTTGCGGGGGCCGGTGCATCCGCCGACAGCGACGGCGAATCAGAATAAGAAACGTCCTCTGGCGACAGAGGCAAAGGCAAGAGGCCCGCTCAGTGAGCGGGCTTCTTCGCGTCGGCTTTCGAAATGTCCGCCTTTCGTGTGATGACTACGCGGGGCGCGCAACTATCATCAGTACAAGGAGGTCGCTACATGCCCGATGCGCTCTACTGGCAGGTCATCAAAGATATGGACGAGGCGCTCGACTCATTGACCGCCGAGTCCCGCCACGCCCGAGACATCTTTCGAGGGACCAACGAGCGGATCAGGAACGGTGACACCGCCAGGATCATCATCGAGGACATGGGCGCTCGCGACCGACACCGGCTCGAGGACGCGATCCATACCGCGCAGGCCCGGATAAGAAGAGCGCGAGCGCATTACATGAGGGTGATCGTCGAGGAAGAAGGCATGACCCTCACCGAAACGGCAAAGCTCCTTGGGATCAGCAGGCAAGCGGTTTCCGCTTTGTACCAAGAGGCCATCAATGAAAAAGCCAGTACTCCCTTGGCAGAGAAGTAGCAGACTCTTTCATCCAATTCGGACATCACGCCGATAACACCCATCCCCATCGACTTGGGACCATCTGACTCTTAGCGTTAGCTCCGAGGAAAAGATGAGTGCAACCAACGGGCGCGGAATGATGTACGGCCTGACGGGCATCCTTATCATCTTCGGCTTCGTGATCGTGGTCGGGGTGTTGATGTCCACGGTCGCGCATACCCAAAAGATCGATGACCCCAAGGAGGGCAATGGCGGTCTCGACTTGCGTTCGGTCGCGATGAAACACACCAAGAACCGTTTCATCATCGACATCAAGACGTATGGGAGGTGGTCACCCGCCGACCTGCGCGCTGAGGACTACATCCAGATCGATATCGATACTGGGGAAGGCGACTACCTGGTTCAACTAACGGGCGGGAGCGCCGGCCCCGTCGTCACCGTCACACCCTGCCGAAGGACATGTGACTTCGGTCAGAGCGTGATCGGCGCGGCCAAGAAAACCGGCCCTCGCAGCGTTCGTCTATGGGCGGATCGTTCGGCGATGGTGGGGCTGGCCGACCGCATCGAGTGGAGAGCCGAAAGTGTTCTGAATGGCACCATCGACCGCGCCCCCGATTCGGGAAGCAGGTTCCACCACCTCTAGTTCTAGGGCACGAGGAAGCTGATCAGCTCCCCACAAACGGTTCCCATGCAGGGTCGCGCCCAGATCTCGGTTCCGGAGGCGGGAACCTCGCTGAAGGAACCGTTGAACCGGCCAAGATTGAAGGTTGCTTTCGCGGAACTCGACGCGCTGTCTCCGGACCCTTCGATCCCAAGCTCGACAAAGATCTCCGGTGTGACGGCATCGGGAAGCGATACCGAATCGAAGGCTTCACCCACTCCCGCCATCGCTTCCCCGGCCGAGGCGAAGGCGCTGATGCCTGTGAAGCCTTCACCGGGCTCGAGACCGAAGAACCCGGTTCCGATCGACACTTCCATCTCGTGCCCCACGCTGCCGTATCCGGCTGTGAACGACGCAACCTTCTGGCACGCGGTGGTGCAGTAGTAGAGAGCAGCTTTCGGGAGATCGGGTCCGGCGTCCGCGGAGACCGAGCTGAACCTGATCTGGTAGGGCTGGCCCTCAAAGCTGAACCTGAAACCGTGAACCACTCCCGGGAGAACCGCAAGGCCGGGGATGCCACGGACAACCTGCGCGGTCGGACCCGTGGCCGGAGCCACGTGAGTCATCCTGTCGACGCCGATCCGGAATAGGAGATCGCCCTGCTCCGGTCGGTAGACGACCGAAGCGTCCGTGATGTCGGTCGCAGGAGTCCCAAGGGAGTCGCCTGCGAGATCTTCAGCGCTCGACAGAACTGCTCCGCTCATCGTGACGTCGCCCTCGAAGATGCCGGCCGATCGCTTGCGAAGGCCGGCTTTAAGGATCTCCAACGCGGCCCCCCGGTAGCGACCGACGATATCCATCACGCCGTTCGAGTCGCTCGGAACGAACTCTCCGCCATCGGTCTGGAAGACAACGTAGCTCCCGTCGCCCGACACGATGGGGTTTTCGTTCTGATCCTCGTTCGGATCACCGAATGGAGTTGCCGAGACCAACTCTGTCGCTCGTGTCACACGGTCGTGCAACCAGATGTCCGAGCCGTAGGTGAAGCTGCTCGGGTCCTCTCCGGGGGCTATCGAGAAGAAGGCGACGTAGCGACCGTCATCGGATATCGATGGTGAGTTGGACTTTGCGATCTCGATCCCGTCCGAGTTGACGTTTACGCGCTCCGTCCTTCCCGTCTCTCGATCGCGCAGGAAAACATCGTGGTCGCTGTTCGTGTCATTGGGGATGAGGTTGGAAGCATCGCTCTGGAAGGCTACGAATCGCCCACTCGGTGTTATCGAAGCCCCTAATGTCGTCGAGCTTCCGTTACCGGGAGCTCCACTCGGGGAGATCGAGACCATCTCGATCGTGTTCTGTCCCAGGTGGGCGGCGTAGACGTCTCCAACTCCGTTGTTGTCACCCTCGACGAGATTTGTAGCAACGCTCGTGAAGAGGATCGTGGTGCCGTCATCGCTGATCTCAGGTGCGGTCGAGCTACCGTCTGCCGGAACTCCACCGGTTCCTACGGAAACGAGTCGAGTGGTATCGGTATCCCGATCTACTACGAACACATCTGCCTTGCCGTTCGTATCGCCGGCAACGAGGTCCGTTGCCTGGGAGTGGAAGGTTACGTACCGGCCATCTCCGCTGATCGATGGCTGAAGAGCACCGCCCGTTGAAGATCCTCCAGTCGCGGCGTTAAGGATCCGCTCGGTGGTTCCCGTGGCCAGGTCGCGAACGTAGACGCGGGCGAATCGCCAGTCTTCGTTGTTTTCACCCACCAGATCTGTCGCATAGCTGAGGAACACGACGTAGCGACCGTTGGCGCTGATCGCCGGCTGCATGGACATCCCGTTGGCCGAGCCTCCGTCGGCCGCGACAGAGACAAGTGTCGTCGTCCCGGCGATCCGATCCCTGAGGAAGATGTCGTCATGCTCGTTCGTATCCGTGTTCACGAGCTCAGGAGAAGAGGAAGAGAACACGACGAGTCGGGCATCGGGGGTCATCCCCGCGAAGTAGGAACTGGAATCAGCCTGGACCCCATCGGTCGATACGGAGATCAACTCGTTCAGGCCGGGACGCTGGTAGACCTCGCCAACCGCGTGGGCAGGAACGGCTTGGATGGCGAGCAGAGCGAGCACGCTAAGCAATATGGAACGACGACGCATCTTTAAGACCCCCCAGATAGACCCCAACTGTTCTGGGTCACGTTCACCGCTGCTGCGTCGAGGCCCTTTGTGCATCCGCACAAACTGTCGCAGGCCGTCGTTAGCGTCATTGGCATGTCAAAAGCGCTCAAAGAAGTTCACGTTTGCTCTGGTTGTGGGCACTCATCACCACGGTGGTTCGGGAAGTGCCCGGATTGCGGGGGCTGGAACACAGCTTTCGAGTCGGGATCTGCGGCGGCTGCCGCGGTTCTGCAGCCTCGGCCCCTTTCGGTGGTTGGCGCCGGCCCTTCACGTATCTCGACCGGCATCTCCGAGGTGGATCGCGTGCTCGGTGGGGGTCTCGTCCCGGGCGGAGTAGTCCTTCTCGCCGGTGAACCGGGGATCGGAAAGTCAACCCTCGTTCTCCAGCTGATCTCCGGTTTCGCATCCAATGGGAGCTCTGCCCTCCTCGTTACCGGCGAGGAAAGTTTGGAGCAGGTCGCTCTAAGAGCGTCACGGTTGCAGATCGATACGGATCGTTTCCTAGCGGCTGCGGGAACGGACCTCCATGGGATCCTTGCTGCACTGGAAACGGAGCGCCCCGGGCTATTGGTGATCGATTCCGTTCAAACGCTCGAGGACCCAGAGCTGGAACAGGTCCCCGGATCCGTGACACAGGTTCGCGGGTGCACGGCGAGTCTCGTTCGTTACGCCAAGGCCACGGGAACGGCGGTGATCCTCGTCGGTCACGTCACTAAGGAGGGCAGCGTCGCCGGACCTAAGACACTCGAGCACGTGGTCGATGTGGTTCTGCACCTTGATGGCGAACGCAGCGGGGCGATGCGCTTGTTGCGGGGCTCGAAGAACCGGTTCGGCTCCTGCGAGGAAACGGGTGTTTTCACGATGTGTCAGCGCGGACTCGAGACGGTCGAGGACCCCTCGGCGCTACTGCTCGCAGATCGCTGTGCAGGGATCTTCGGCTCGATCGTCTTCCCCGGGCTCGAAGGCACGCGGCCCATGCTGGTCGAGATCCAAGCGCTCACGTCGACCAACGATGCGAAGTTTCCTCGACGGGTTCACGACGGGGTGGACGCTCGCCGGTTGGCGTTGATGATCGCCGTCCTCGAGAAGCGGGCGAACACGAAGCTTTCCAATGAGGATGTCTTCGTAACCACTGCTGGCGGACTAGCTGTCGACGAACCGGCGGTGGACCTTCCCCTCGCCCTCGCCGTGTTGTCGGCTCGCCAAGGTCGGGAACTACCGCAAGAAGCCGTTGCTTTCGGCGAGGTCGGGTTGGGTGGGGAAGTGCGGAGGGTTCCGGGAGCCGAGCGGAGACTCGCGGAAGCGTCCAGGCTGGGATTCACAACGGCGATCGTTCCGCGTGGCGTCGAAGGGGGCCGCGGTTCGATGAAAGTCGTGCCCGTGTCTAGCGTCGCGGAAGCAGCTCACCGACTTCTCGGCGCGTAGATCCGCGCCGTCGCGAGGGGGGTTACAAAAGCCCGGCATGTTATCCTTGGTCTACGTCCGTCTGTGGGGCCGATTGTCGAGCGCACTTCTGCGCCGCATCTGAACTGAAGTAGGAGGTACGTCCGCGTGGGTTCATTCCGCATCGGTGACAAGGTTGTTTACCCGCATCATGGTGCTGCCACCATCGAAGCGATCGAGAAGCGTGAGCTCTTCGGTGAAGAGCGCGATTACTACATCTTGAAGCTCGCCTACGGTGAACTGACGCTCATGGTTCCAACCGATTCCACGGACGAGGTTGGCCTTCGTGAAGTGACACCCGAGAAGGAACTTCCCAAGGTCATGAAGGTCCTCAAGAAGAATGAGCCGACCACCAACACCACCAACTGGTCCCGTCGCTTCAAGGCAAACGTCGAGAAGCTCAAGTCGGGGGACATCTACCAGGTGGCCGATGTGGTGCGTTCGCTTCATCAGCGCGACAAGGAGAAGGGCCTAGCGGCGGGCGAGAAGCGCATGCTTACCAAGGCGCGCCAGATCCTGGTGTCCGAGCTCACCTTCTCTAAGAACTGCGACGAGGCCGAGGCCGAGCGCATGCTCGACGAGGTTCTCGGATAGCGACCACGTCCCAACTTTCTTCTCCAACATCCGCAATCATCGCCGCTGGCGGCCGCGGTGAGAGGGCTACTTTCGCGGACGAACAGCCGAAGCAATTCCGGCCTCTCGGCGGACGTCCTCTGCTCGAGTGGTCTCTCGATGTACTGGCCCTCGCCGGGTGCGCTCCGATCGTTGTCGTGGTTCCCGAACGGTTCATGGATGAGGCGAAGACACTCTTTGGTTCCCGGAACGATCTGGTATTCGCGGTGGGGGAGAGACCAGACAGGATTCCGTTGCGCGTGGCCTGGATGAGATCCATTCCGACACGGTTGTCGTGCACGATGGTGCCCGGCCGTTCGCAACAGCGGAGTTGATCATCAAAGTCGTGGACGCTTTGACCGATCATGACGGAGCGATCGCAGCGATGCCCGCCGACGAAACACTCAAGAGAGTCGATGGGGATCAGATCGTGGAGACGGTCGATCGAGCGAGTCTGTGGCGAGCCCAAACCCCCCAGGCCTTCCGCAGCGAGGTGCTGAGGGCCGCGCACCAGAAGGCTGCTGCCGAGGGTTTCATCGCTACCGACGATGCCGCCCTGTTAGAGAACTACGGTGGCACCGTCTGCGTTATTCAAGGCACGCGCTCGAACATCAAGCTCACCTATCCAGAAGACTTCGCTCTAGCTGAAGCGATCCTTCGTGGAGGCTTCCGAGGATGAGAGTAGGTCAAGGCTTCGATGCTCACCGCTTCGACGAGTCCCGCCTTCTTGTGATCGGCGGGGTGACTATCGAGGGGCATGCAGGTCTCTCGGGGCATTCCGATGCGGATGTTTTGTGCCATGCGATCGCAGACGCGTTGCTCGGAGCCTCTGGTCTGGGTGATCTCGGCTCTCGTTTTCCGAGCACCGACCAGTGGCGTGATGCGTCTAGCCTCGACATCCTCAAAGCAACTGCCGAACTTCTACGAGAAGCGGGTTTCGAGATCGCCAACGTGGACGCGACGGTGATCGCAGAAAGTCCTCGCCTCTCAGTCTTCAAGGAGCAGATGCAAAACAACATCGCTGAGGCTCTAGGTATCGTGACCGGCCAGGTGTCGGTAAAGGCAACCACTACTGATGGATCGGGTTTCACCGGACGTGGTGAAGGCATGGCGGCCACGGCGGTGGCTCTCGTGACCTCGTAGGGTAGAGACATGCCGGTTCAGATATACGACTCGATGAAACGCAGCCTGGTTCCGCTCGAGACGCGTGAGCCAGGCAAGGTCACGATCTACGTCTGCGGCCCAACCGTTTACAACTACATCCACATCGGGAACGCGCGAACCTTCGTCTGGTTCGATTTCATCCGCCGGTACCTCGCATACCGCGGCAACGAGGTTACCTACACGAAGAATTACACCGATGTAGATGACAAGATCATCGAGCGCGCCAATCTCGAGAAGTTGCCACCGGAGGCCATCACTAAGAAGTACACCGATGCTTTTGAGGCGGACATGGCCGCGCTGGGCACGGAACCGCCGGATATCACCGTCAAAGCGACCGACCACATCCCAGACATGATCGACGCGATCCAGGGGCTGATCACCAACGGGTCTGCGTATGCCACCGATGACGGCAATGTGTGGTTCTCGATCGACAGTTTCCCCGAGTACGGGAAGCTCAGTCATCGGAGCATCGACGACCTGCGGGCCGGTGAGCGTGTCGAGCCCCACCCAACCAAGCGCCATCCACTCGATTTCTCACTATGGAAAGCCGCCAAAGAAGGCGAACCTTCGTGGGAGTCACCTTGGGGACAAGGCAGACCTGGATGGCACATCGAGTGCTCGGTGATGTCGACTAAGTACTTGGGTATGGGCTTCGATGTTCACGGCGGAGGAAGCGATCTGATCTTTCCTCACCACGAGAACGAGCTCACCCAAGCTGAAGGTCTCAACAAGGGCGAGACATTCGCGCGTCACTGGATGCACTCCGGGATGGTGCAGATGGACGCCGAGAAGATGTCGAAGTCACTCGGCAACTTCGTTACTGCTCACCAGGCGATCGATCATTACGGGGGGGAACAGGTTCGGTACTGGGCCCTTTCGGGTTCTTACCGGGTCCAAGCCGTTTTCAGCGAGGATGCGCTTTACGACGCCGCACAAGGCTACGAGCGGTGGCGGATCTTCTACGAAGCATCGAAGCATCTTCTGAAGGACGACTTCCCCTCCGATGCATGGCCGGCCATCCGTGACGAGAGCTCGCTGGCGACGGCGCCTGGCTATGTGACGCGTTTCATCGAATCGATGGACGATGATTTCAATTCGGCCGGCGCCAACGCTGTGATCCATGATCTCGTGCGCGAAGGGAACAGGGTGCTGGACGAGGCTCAGAAAGGCGATGCGGAACAACGCAAGGCTCTGATCGAGATCGTTCAGTCCTTCGTGGAGCTAACCGGTCTTCTTGGCTACACCTTCCCGTCCGATGCGACCGACAATGAACTTGTCGGCAAGCTGCTGGACCTTTTGCTCGAGATGCGAGAGCAAGCACGAGTCGAGCGAGCCTTCGAACGAGCAGACACGATCCGAGACAGGTTGAACGAGTTCGGTGTGACGATCGAAGACACACCTGCCGGACCCCGCTGGCGCATCGGCGGCTGAAGGCCGCATGACGAAGGCCTCATGATGAAGGTCTCATGATGAAGGAAACGCCTTCCGAAGATGTCCTCTATGGACGTCGCCCAGTTCTCGAGCTGCTTAGGACGGGGCGATCTGTCGATCGTGTGTTCATCGCTCAGAACCTCGCACCGTCCAGTGTGCTTGGGGAGATCCGCAAGAGGGCGGAAGAAGCGAACGTGCCGATCCGCATGGTGCCGAAGGAGCAGATCGACCGGATGGTCGGCGGCGCTAATCATCAAGGAGTCGCTGCCGTCGCGGGGCGCTTTCGCTATACGCCTCTCGAGGAGTTGCTAGTCACCGAAGCGGCAGCTTTGCTTGTTTCTCGATGGCCTTACTGACCCGCACAATCTCGGCTCTCTTTTACGCAGCGCGGACTCGGCAGGCTTCCACGGGGTGGTTATCCCTGCTCACCGTTCTGTCCAGGTGACAGGGGCTGTTCGCCGTGTGTCGGCGGGAGCTTCTGAGGTCGTCCCCGTCGCGCGAGTGAAGAATCTCACGCAGGCGATCGAACAGGCGAAGCAGGCAGACGTCTGGATCCTCGGCCTGGATGAGAAGACCGACAAAGACGTGTGGACTTCAGAACTTATGACCCCCCCGGTTGGGCTGGTCTTGGGGGCCGAGGACCGCGGGATCTCGAAGAATGTTCGCGAGCACTGTGACGAACTGGTCCGGATCCCTCACACCGGACGCATCGGCTCCTTGAACGTGGCAGTTGCCGGAGCAGTTGCGATGTTTGAGGTCGCGAGACGCCTTTCAGCTAACCTGTGATCGACGGCGGATGGCGTCCCAGAACTGCTGCGGCGGGAGAGTAGACGCATGACGGATGAGGCTCTGGAGGCCCTCTCGGACGAAGACCTCGTTGAGCGCGTCCGGGCCGGCGAGGACAAAGCGATCGAGCTGCTCCTTCACCGTTACCGTCATTACGCTCGAGCGAAAGCTCGCACGTACTTCTTAGCGGGCGCCGACAAAGAAGACATCGTTCAGGAAGGCATGATCGGCCTTTACAAGGCCATCCGAGACTTCCAGGCAGACAAGAACACGGCCTTCAGGGCCTTCGCGGAACTCTGCATGACTCGCCAGATCATCACCGCGATCAAGACCGCGACCCGTCAGAAGCATCAACCCCTCAACTCCTACGTTTCCCTCAACAAGCCGGCGGGTGACGCCGACGATGACGACCGTTCGATCGGAGAGGCTCTGGCATCCAAGTCCATGACGGACCCGGCGGAGCTCGTGATCTCAGCCGAGGAGATCGATAACATCAGGAGTTCCGTCGGCAGGCTCTTGTCACATTTCGAAACCGAGGTACTGCAGCTCTACATGGACGGCAAGTCGTACCAACAGATCGCCGACATGCTCGGCCGCCATGTGAAGTCGATCGACAACGCGCTCCAACGGATCAAACGCAAACTAGAGCCCCACATGGCCAGCCGCCCCCGCCCCTAACCAGATCCGCGCCGACTCCACATCACTATGTATGCGTATGAACCACAGATCCGAACGGTAACCTGGGGCAGCGGATCGCGATGTGCCGTGGCCGGGTTAGCTCAGTTGGTAGAGCGTCGCACTTGTAATGCGAAGGTGGTCGGTTCGATCCCGACACCCGGCTCTCGTGTTGGCCTGATTGAATGGGAGGACGATGACGTCCGATCTTGATCTGAAGGGGATCTCCGAGACCGGCGATTCCGCCTGGGAGAACGCTCTTGCGCAGCTCGATGAGATATCCGATCTCATGGGTCTCGACCCAGGCGTCCACAAGATCCTCCGTGCTCCTAAGCGAGCTCTCGTTGTTTCCGTTCCCTTCCGGATGGACGACGGAACGACGCGCGTTTACGAGGGGTACCGCGTTCACCACAACGTCACTAGGGGGCCGGCCAAAGGCGGAATCCGGTATCACCCAGCTGTAAGCCTCGATGAGGTCAAGGCTCTGGCGATGTGGATGACGTGGAAGTGCGCGATCGCAGGCATCCCCTTCGGTGGCGCTAAAGGCGGAGTCGCGATGAACGTCCGAGACCACTCACGTTCCGAGCTCGAGCGGATGACTCGTCGCTACGCATCCGAGATCCTGCCGTTCATCGGGCCCGAGCGCGATATCCCGGCCCCCGACATGAACACGGACGATCAGATCATGTCGTGGATCATGGATACCTACTCGATGAACTACGGCTATTCGGTTCCCGGCGTTGTAACGGGTAAACCTGTCGCGATCGGTGGCTCGAGAGGTCGTGCGGGATCAACATCGCGAGGCGTGATGTACACGATCTTCTCGACCCTCAAGTCACTCGGGCTCGGTATCGATGAGATCTCGGTTGCGATCCAGGGATACGGAAAGGTCGGCGGCCACGCGGCCCAGTTGTTGCATGACGCTGGTTGTCGCGTCGTTGCGGTTTCGGATGTCGACGGTGGTCTGTACCGCGAGAAGGGTCTCGATCCCGAGGCGATCAACCGTCACAAGCTGGCAGCCGGAACGGTCTCAGGCTTCCCGGGCGCCGATCCGATCAGCAATGAAGAGTTGCTCGAGCTCGATGTGGATGTGTTGGTGCCGGCGGCCGTCGAAGGTGTCGTCACGGTCAAGAATGCGGACAAGATCAAAGCCAAGATCGTTTGCGAGGGTGCCAACGGCCCCGTAACTTTCGAGGCGGACAAGATCTTGAACGAGCGGGGCATCTTCATCGTCCCTGACATCCTGGCGAACTCGGGGGGCGTGATCGTTTCCTACTTCGAGTGGGTCCAGGACATCCAGGCTTACTTCTGGAGTGACGAGGAAGTTAACGATCGGCTGCGCCTCATCATGGAGAAGTCCTTCGACGAGGTCCACGAGCTCGCCACGGCCAAGAAACTGTCCATGCGCCAGGCCGCGACCTGGATCGGGGTCTCCCGGGTAGCCGAGGCCCACCAGATGAGGGGCTTGTTCCCCTAAGCCCTCCGGGCAGGGATCGCCGAACCACCAACCTCATCAGTCACAACCCTCAAGGAAATCCGACCGGCCCCCACCGGCCGCGGTTAGCGTGAACCCATGGAATCACTCGCGCAAAGAGACATCGACATCCTCGATTTCGAGCGGTCCTGGTGGAAGCATGCGGGCGTGAAAGAGCAGGCCATCAAGGAGCGCTTCGACATGTCGGCCACCCGCTACTACCAGGTCCTCAATGAGCTCCTAGAAGAACCCGCGGCAATGGAGTACGACCCCATCCTCGTCAAGAGGCTCAAGCGACTACGCATGTACCGCCAGAAGCAGCGGGTGGCTCGTTTGTTGGGGGCGGACTACAACCCCAGATAGTGCTTTGTGGGTAAGCACTCTTCCTCGTCCCAGTGGCCCTTCTACCGCTCGGTTCTCGGGTGGGTTCTTCCGTGGCTCTTGGTCGCCGCACTGGCTGCCGTCGGGATCTGGATCGCGGTAGACGCCTTAGGGAACGACGACCTCAAGACTCCGGAAGTGGCCTCGGCCACGGAAACACCGACTCCGACCCCAACAACTCAGACTCCGGCCTCGCCACGCCCCAGCAAGACCCCTAAGACCACTCCTTCGCCGGACGAATCCGAGCCAACCCCCACTACAGCCCTGATCACAGAGAACATGACCGTTCAGGTTCTCAACGCAACCTCAGACACATCGGCGGACGATCGGATGGCCGATCAGCTCAGCCAAGAGGGGTTCGAAGTAGTCGCGGTAGCAGGTGCCTCGACCCAGTACGAGTTGACCACCGTCTTCTGGTCGTACGAGGAGTCGCGGGCAGCCGCCGAAGCATTGGCCGCTCGTTTCGGATGGCAGGTCGGCGCGAAGCCCGAGAACCTTTCAACGACAGTTGCCCTGCACATCGTCGTTGGGCTCGACTACCTCTAGCGACCTAAGTTCTCTCCAGGCTCATCGTCAGCTCCAAGGAAACCTGGCCACTCAAAGTTGCTTGTCCGGCATCGGGGACGATCCTCACCTCGAATCGGCCGGAAGTGATAGATCTCGAGCTCTGCAGGTAGCCGTTCTCGATAGCCACGGTTGCGACCCCCTGCGAAGTCGCGGAACCGCTGAGCTCGGCTGCTCCTTGGGGAAGCGTCGTCGTCCACACGAGAGGGCCTTCACCTTGATACGAGACGTCCGCGATCTCGCCGTCTTCGTCTAGGTCCAGAGTCAGGAGCGTGCCAGTGGTCGTCACCTGCTGGAAAACCGATCCCAGCGTCAGCTCTTGCCGCGCCGTCCAAGTGTCGCGGAGGCGCACGGGCTCAGAGGGAAGAGGGGGCCGGTAGGTGCCGATGAACGCGAGTGTGTCGGGATCGAGAGCCTCCGCCGGTACGCCATCGACATCCAGGACGCCCAGCAGTTCTCCGTCGGTCCCTACCTGGAGCGTGAAGATCCGTTCGGTTGGACCGGGTGAGGGCAACCCTTCCTCTTCGATATCGGATGGAGTCATCGTCACGGCGACAGTGGCGCCAGCGTCATCGACAGCGATGACCCTTTCTTCCACTGCATAAGAGATCCTGTACGAACCGCTGCCCTCCCCACCGATGCTCCACGACGCAGTTGCCTGCGCCTCCATCTTGTAGTTGAAGGTCTGTCCCACTTCGAACGAGTAGGCAAGGTCGACGGTGTCCGGCCTGCAACTTCCGAACGCGATCGACACTAGGAGGAGGGCGACTTTGCCGGATCGCATTCACGCATCCTAGAGGGCCACCCGATTAGGGTCGCCATGTGGACGACATGAAGGACACGAAGCTCGAGACCCTCTCTGCCCGGGCGCCGACCGCTGGGGTCTACTTCGATTTCGACGGGACCCTCTCTGAGATAGTGCGTTTGCCTCACGACGCGCGGCCCCTTCAGGGAGTGCGCGAGATGCTCGAGACCCTCTCGGAGAGATTCGCGGTTGTAGCGATCGTGTCGGGGCGTTCGACCGAGCAACTTCTCGATTGGCTGGGCCCGGGGATCGAGCTCTGGGGCCTCCACGGTGCCGAGCGTTCGATAGACGGCCAGATCGAACTTTCCGAGCTCGCGCGTCCATTCAAGCAACGGATGCAGGAGGTTCTCGGCGACGCTCGGGAGCGCGTGGAAGCGCTGGCGATCCCTGGGATCGTCGTCGAAGACAAAGGTGTGATCGTGACGCTTCACTATCGAGCCGCCGAGGATAGAGATACAGCCCAAAGGGAGATCGAGAGCATCGCCGGCGATCTCGCTGCGGCTCACACCCTTCGGTTAGCGGAGGGGAAGCTGGCCATCGAGTTGCGCCCCCCGGGCGAGTTCTCGAAGAAACTCGTCATCGAGCGGAGAAGCCGTGATGCCGGTTTGAACGCGGCCGCCTTCGTTGGCGATGATGTTGTGGATCTACCTGGATTCGACGCCTTGGATGAACTCGAGCGCGAGGGCATGTTCACGGTTCGCATCGCAGTTGATTCGGATGAAGCCCCCGGCGAGTTACTGGATCGAGCCGACGTCATCGTTCGGGGGCCGACCGGCGTGCTGGCACTGATGCAACGGCTGGTCGAACTAACAGGGGGGTGAGACCGGCGCCCTACCCTCGGAGATAGCTGCAAGATCGTTTAGCTGTGCGTCTATCCAGTGCTCCGGTTTCGTGTGTACCGCGGCCTCTCTGAGCCCGCCGGCCCTCTTGCTACGTTCGCTCGGCTCCATGTCGAGAGCGCGCTCCAATGCGTTAGCGGTCTCCTCGACGCTCAATGCGTTGTCGATCGGGATCGCGTGGTCACCCATCTCCTCGAAGGCTCCGGCCCCGGTTGAGAGAACCAGCAGCCCGTCGTTCTCGTTCACGACAGGCCCCTCTTTGGCGACGAGGTTCATCCCATCCATGAGCGGGTTGACCAACAGGACCGTGTACTCGAGGAGCGCCCCGAGGGTTCGGTCGTAGTCATCTTCCATGAAGAGCTCGATGGCATCCGGATGGCGCTCGTTAACGGAGTCTGCCGCCGCGATGATCCTCTCCGTGTACGCCTTGTACTCGGGCATCGATTGCCGGGAGGGATATACGCATGCCGCGAAGTGAACATCGTCGGCGATGTCCGGCCTCCGATCGAGCAGCTTCCCGAATGCTTCGAAGCCTCGGACGATGTTTTTCGACGGTTCGGTTCTATCGGCGCGCACTATCAGAGGGCCTCGCTCGGTCATGCCCTTGAAACGCTGAGCCCACTTCTGTGCCGCGGCCCCCTGCGCTCGTTTGCGCAGATCATCCGCGTCTACCTGGATCGGGTACTCACGCACCCACGTTCCGCGGCCCCTTGTGCTCGACCCTGCCGTTCGCCCTATCGACGGTCGCACCTATCCGTTCGGCGCAGTCGAGGAACCCGTGCACCCACTGCGCAACATGAAAGCCGAGCAGGTCCGCTCCTAGCATCCCCTCGATAACTCGCTGAGGAAGCGGTCTCGGCAACCTGTTCAGGCCCTCGACACTGCAGAACGATGAGTGCGTGAAGTGGAAGATCACTTGTTCGGGCCTCATCGAACGGAGATGCCCAGGAGCCGTGTACAGGTGGTAGTCCTGGAACAGAACGAAATCGTCGAGTTCTGCAACCTCGCAAACAGCTTGAGCGAAACGTTTGTTCACAGCTTCGTACGCGGAATCCCATGCGGCGATCTCGTCTTCACCGAAGTCGTGGATCCCCAACTCGTCCCAGAGGCAATGGTTCGCGAACCAGAGCATCCGGTTACTCACGATGTCGTAATACCGAGAGTACGTGTCGGGATCTATGTCGAGCATGTAAACGGGATAGCCGAGCAAGTCACCGAGCGAATCTGCTTCACCGGTATGAACGGCTGCCCGATCGGCTTCGGATGTGGTGGCCGAGATCCAGACCGCGCTCTGACCGAGCGCCCTGGCGACGGGGTCCATCGCTCCCGCCAAGCCGCCGGCGCCCCTCTTCGTCTCGAAGCCCCGCTCGGTCTGAACGAACGAGACGGGGCCACGATTGGAAGCGAGGACGACTCCGATGCCTTCTTTCATCACCCGTATCGTTCCATACGGGCCCCAAGGCGGTTTCGGGGGATACTTTTCGCCGTGTCGATGCCGCGACCACCCAGGCTTCCCCTGAGCGAACGACTACGGCGTGTCGGGATCGCCGCATGGGCGATCATCGGCGTACTCGTTCTGCTCTATCTGGCCCTGCGTGCCCTTCTCTACATCCGAGTGATCTTCGCTCCGCTGGGCCTCGCGATCCTGATAATCCTCTTGCTGAACCCCCTGATAACGCGGCTCGAGCAACGCCGCGTTCCGCGATCGATCGCCACTCTCCTTGCCTACGTGGTAGTCCTCGGAAGCTTCACGCTGATCCTGGTCATAACGATCCCGTACGTCGCAGAGCAGGTCGATCAGTTCTCGGATCAATGGCCCGAGTTCCGGGACAAGACCGTCTCGTTCGTCGACGATGCCGCGGCCGAGATCGAGGATCGCTTCGGCATCAACGTCGATACAACCGCGGTCGATTGCCTTCTGCCGGAAAGCGAGAGAACCCCAACCGAGCGGGAATGCGACGAAGCAACGAGGGCCGTGCGGGAGACGATCACCGATCGTCTCGGAAGTTTCACCGAGATCGGACGCAGTCTGCTCGAGATATTGCTCGTGTTCGTCCTCGCTCCGTTGATAGCGCTCTACGTTCTGATCGATCTGCCGCAGATCAAACGCGACGTGCTCGCTCTTATCCCCGAAAGCCATCGCGATGAAGCGATCGACCTCGGAGCGAAGATCTACCGCGCGTTCTCCGGCTTCCTCAGGGGCCAGGTTTTCGTCGCGTTCATCGTCTTCGTTCTATCCGCCCTCGGCTTCTTGCTGATCGGTCTTCCGTTCTGGTTGTTGATCGGGGCGATCGCGGGATTCTTCAACCTCGTCCCGCTGATTGGACCGTTCATCGGCGGGGCCTTGGGCTTTCTCGTTGGGACGCTCACGAGCGGAGTGGAACTCGGTCTGAAGGCTGCTGTCGTGGAACTGATCGTTCAGCAGCTCGACAACCACATCATCAGTCCGAATGTCATGAAGCGAACGGTCCAACTCCATCCTGCAACGGTGATGTTGGCGCTTCTCGCCGGCGGAGCACTCGCTGGTTTCTGGGGGGTGTTGCTCGGAGTGCCGGCCGTCGCTGTAGCTAAGTTGCTCCTCGGTCACCTTTGGGCCACTCGGGTGCTCGGGGTCGAGCCATCACCTTTCGCTCATACGAGGTTGGCTGGTGCGCCACCCGACGTGGTTCCACCCGAGGACGAGTCCGGCTAATATCTGGTTGCTCATCTAGAGCGGGGGAGGGACCGGCCCGATGATCCCGCCGCAACCACCCGAGGCTTCATCGCTGAAGCCCGGACAGGTGCGAACCCCGGATGGATGAGCGAGAGATTCCAACGTAGGAGCCTCTTTCCTTTCCGGGGAAGGGGCTTTTTTCGTTGGTAGGGAAGGTGGAATCGTGAAGTACGTACGAGGACTTCGCTGCCGAGAATGCGGTCGGGAGCACCCGATCGCTCCTCAGCATGTCTGCGAGATCTGCTTCGGCCCCCTCGAGGTCGTTTACGACCTAGACGAGATAGGGGCTTCTGTCACGAGGGAGACCATCGCGGCTGGGCCCACGACGATGTGGCGGTACGAAGCTTTCCTGCCGGCTCCGGACGAGAGGGTCGACATCGGAGCAGGGTTCACGAGGCTCGTGGAAGCGCCACGGCTTGCTGCCGAACTGGGTCTCAAGAAACTCTGGCTCAAAAGCGATGCACCTAATCCGACGCACTCGTTCAAGGACAGAGTGGTGTCGGTCGCACTCTCCATGGCGCGCTCCTTCGGGTACTCGGTCGCTGCCTGCGCATCAACCGGAAACCTCGCGAACGCAGTCGCAGCGCACGCCGCGGCGGCCGGGATGAGAAGTGTTGTCTTCATCCCCAAGGATCTGGAGTCCGGAAAGATCGCTGCAACCACCGTGTACGGAGGACACGTCATCGGAGTGGATGGTTCCTACGACGCCGTGAACCGGCTTTGCGCGGAACTCACGGGGTCCAAACCGTGGGCCTTCGTCAACGTGAACGTTCGCCCCTACTACGCCGAAGGTTCCAAAACGATCGCTTTCGAGATCGCCGAACAACTGGGCTGGCGTTCACCCGACACGGTGGTCGTCCCGGTGGCTTCGGGGAGCCTCCTGACGAAGATAGGGAAAGGTTTTCGAGAGTTCTCACATGCAGGTCTGATCGACGAGCCGGGAACGAGGATCTACGGCGCGCAAGCAGAGGGTTGTTCTCCGGTCGCCCAGGCTTTCGAGCAAGGCTCGACTGATGTCATGCCGGTTAAGCCGGCGACGATCGCCAAGTCGCTCGCGATAGGGGACCCGGCGGATGGTTACTACGCGTTGGGCGAAGTGCGATCAACGGGAGGCTCTGTTACCTCTGTTCCCGAGTCCGAGATCGCAGAAGGCATCCGTCTGCTCGCCCGCACCGAGGGGATCTTCACTGAAACCGCGGGAGGCGTCACGATCTCGGCGCTCGAGCATCTCGTCGCAACAGGCGCGATCAAGCCCGACGACGAGACCGTGGCTCTGATCACTGGGATCGGGCTGAAAACCCTCGAAGCGATGGGTCCGGCCGTCCCCACGCATTCGATCCACGCCTCGGTTGAAGCACTCGAAGAAGCGATCGGAGGAGAGCTATGAGCATCGTTGTGAAGGTCCCGACGCAACTACGTGCCTTGACCGGTGGAGAAGCGCAGATCGAAGCCGCCGGTTCAACGGTGCGCGAGGTAGTGGCGGATATCGAAAGCCGTCACCCCGGGATCGGAGCGCGCCTTCTCGATGACGGTGGGTCTCTCAGAAGGTTCGTCAACATCTATGTTGATGAAGAAGATGTGCGATTCCTGAACGGCATCGATACGGAGATCCCTGATGGGGCAAAGCTGTCGATCATCCCGGCTGTGGCGGGCGGCTAGACGGTACGAGCGCCTGGATCGGCTGAGAGAACCTCGGAAGCCGCGAATCGACCATTTCGACGAGGTTACCCGCTCTCCTAAGGAAAACCCGCCTGGAAGCCGATGGAAGACCGAGGGCTAAACCATGCCCTGGATAGCGTCGTCTGAAGGGGCCGGAGGTTGATTCGATGGCACGGATCTATATAGCGGAGGACGATGCCGACATCAGGCAGGTCCTCACCCGATCATTGATCGAAGAGGGACACGAGGTTCTAGCAACCCGTGACGGAAAGGCTGCCCTCGAGGCGGTCATGGAAGAGGCGCCGGACGTTCTGGTTCTCGACATCATGATGCCGGACCTCGATGGGTTCGAGGTGCTCGATGGCTTGCAGCGCAGCGGGTTCAGGTCATCGACCCGCGTCATGATCTTGTCGGCGCGCAACTCTGAAAGGGAACGTGTGGAGGGTTTTGAGCACGGCGCCGACATGTACCTGACGAAGCCTTTCGATCATGATGAATTCGTCGCAGCTGTCAGAGATCTTCTGGACGCGAGCTCAGAGGAACTCGAGCTTCGACGCCAGCATGAGAAGGACAAGGCAACTCTTTTAGCTCAGTTGGAAAGTGTGTTCCAAGAACCAGGTATCTGAATGTCGATCGAGTGAGTTGCGCAAGACGAGGAACGTCTAGCGTTTCGGGGTGAACTATGGCTCGGATAATCGTTGCGGATGACAGTGCCGACATGCGGCACTTACTAAGCACGCTCCTGGTCGAACGTGGTCACACCGTGCAGGTCGCAGACAATGGCCTGAAGGCGATGGAGTTGATGCGAACTCAGCATCCAGATCTGTTGGTTCTCGACATCATCATGCCCGGCCTCGATGGGTACGGTGTGCTGAGGGAGATGAAGAACCGGGGGATACGAGAGGAAGTCAAGATCCTCATCCTTTCCGCAAAGACTTCAGAGGCCGACATCGTCAAGGGCTACAAGCTCGGCGCAGATCGTTACGTCACGAAACCGTTCGGTGCCGACGAGTTGCTCAATACGGTCCAGACCATGATCGATTCTCAGAAGCAAGACCTGCGGGGCGGAACCGAGGAAGAACTCGATAAGGCCCAGCTCCTGTCACGTCTCGAATCCATCTTCAGCGACTTCTAGCTCACCGCCCCTTACCCTTGCCCGATGATCGGGCCAACCTGGACGTACGAGATCGGCACCGAAAAGGTGCGCGAGCTCCGCTCCTGTCTGGGAATGCCCGACGGGGCCACCGTTCCGGCCGGAGCGGTGTTCGCCTACGCGATCGTTCCGGGGATCACTCGAGCCTTGATCGACCCGCGGCTCGCTCCGCGCCGAGCCGATCTTCGACTCGTTTCTCTGGATCTTCGATGGGTGTCTCCTCTCCATCCCAACGACGAGCTCGACTGCTCGATCGAAGTGGACGCCGATGGCACGGCCACGATCGAGGTGCACCGTGAGGGCAGGAGAACCGTTGAGGCGAAGCTGCGGCTCGCGGGGGATACCCCTGAACCTCCTGCGATGAACGGAGCCATCCTCGGCGAGCGGACGGTTATGGACGCCGGTCGAGCCATGGCATTCGCAGCCGCCACTTGGGATCTCAATCCTGCCTACTGGAACGTCGAGCTCGCTCGCGCTGCCGGGCTGGGCGGCCCCGTGGCACCCCCCGGCCTGGCTCTCACCTGGGCACTCGAAACGGTGCGGAGGAGTTCCGGGGAACCCGTGTCATCCGCCACCATCGGTTTCGGACGAACCCCCCGGGTAGGCGAGGAGATCGCCGTGCGGATCGCCCACTCCGAAAAAGGCGCGGATTTCGTCGTCGCCACGGGCCATGAGCCCATCTGCTGGGGGAGTTGCTCGACCGGGTCCAACCGTCTGTAACCTGGGAAGCCGTGTGGCGTCCTAAGAAGAACTCGCTAGAAGCCTCGGAGGACGTGGTCCCTCCCGAGACCCTCGAACGCTGTCGCAACGGCGATGAGGGTGCCTGGAAGGAACTCGTCGAGGCGACTTACCGAGACGTTTACACGTTGTGCTTCAGGATCCTGGGTGATCCCAACGATGCCGCTGAGGCTACGCAAGATGCTTACCTCAAGGCGTGGCGGGGGTTGAAAGGATTCCGAGGCGACTCGCTTTTCAGCACGTGGCTTTACAGGGTGGCGACCAACACCGCCATCTCGAAGCATCGAGGCAGGAAGCGTAGGCAGAGTCACGAGGCTTGGACCGACGAGGACGCACTCGCTCGGGTGCCATCGAGCACTTCGACCGAGACGACCGCCGGAGCAAGGCTCGATCTTGAAGTCGTGCAGAAAGCGATGGAGGAACTGCCCGAGCATTACCGGATGGCCATCGTGTTGAAGGATGTTTACGGACTTTCGATCGAAGAGATCGCAGCACAGATGAAGTGTTCCGAGACGGCAGCGAAGGTACGCATCCACCGGGCTCGGAAGAAGCTGAAGGAGATCGTGTTTCTAGGAGTGGACGAATGACCGAGGTAGCGACGATGAGATGCGAAGAGATCAGAGAGATGCTTCCCAGCTACGCCAAAGGCGAAGATTCGCTGATGGTGAGGCGCCATCTCGCGCGCTGCTCCGGATGCCAGGGCGAGCTTGATCGCTATGGAGCACTCAGCCAGGCTCTAGCTTCCCTGCGAACCACTCACGTCGAGCCACCTCGTGGATTGCTGGCCGCTCTGATCGCCATCCCCAACGAAGCGAATCGACTCGAAGCGGTCCGTACGCATGTGGCGCGCAATAAGCGCACCTACGCCGGCGTAGCGGTCGCGATCGTTGGGGCCGCCGGTGCCGCCGCCTGGCGTACCCGCCGCCGCGTCGCCACGGCCTAGTTCGGCCGATCCACGCAACGGATAGATAGACTGACAAGCTGCTAGGGCGGTAGCTCAGTTGGTAGAGCACTGGTCTCCAAAACCAGCGGTCGGGGGTTCGAGTCCCTCCCGCCCTGCGGTTTCAGCTCGTCCCGGTGCGATTTGCTAACCATTTGCTAACGCCCCCCGCCTAGGAGTCCCTCGATCGGCCGCGGCGGGCTACTTCCGAGTTTTCGTCGCCCGAGACGAGATGCACGCCCCCGACATCTATTGCCGATTACCTGACGCTTTCCTGCCCGCAGAATTTGGGAACTGGAGCAACCACATGAAGTGAGTAGGACAAAGTACTTATTGTGGGTGCGCTCCCCGCTGTGTGACCTTGTGGCCGGGACGTGAGCGAACGCCGCTCACGAGGAGCTAGGAGGGGCACATGTCTACTGAGGTTTACTTAAGCGCGCTCCAAAAGGTACGCGCGAGCAAGAAAAAGGGAGAGGAAGCGGCTCTCTCGGATCGCGACTGAAACGACTTGGCGCACTTGCGTTAGCAACAACTATCAGCGCTTTTCTTCTGCCGGTTTCACCGGCATTGGCGCATAGCGGAAGTCCAAATCCTGTCTTCGGAACTGGGGGAGGCACCGTATGTAATCTCAGCGGGTGGTGGGGTCAGCCAGTCTGCCGCGAGCGTGAAAAACCCCAACCTACGAGTGATTGAAAACACCAACTTCAATCCCAACCTGTGGACGGTTCAGGGTGATCTTGATTTCACAGCAGCGATGTATGGAGATCTCGAAGAACCTTTTAACTGGGAAGTGCGGAGCCTCGACGCGAACGGTGACCCCAACGGGTCTGGATGGATCCAAACCATTGGGACCTATTGCCACAGCTCGTGCTATCCGCCGCAACATCTTCAGCATCATGTCTCCAGGACCGGCCTTCCGGGGCCACACTTCGAGTTCAGATTTAGAGGCGAATGGACTGGCAAGATCGTTGGAACGGCCAAAACGACGGCACTGTTTGATACGCCAGCATCTCCCACTGCCTTAGCTGCGGTCGCGAGCTCATCCTCGATTGCGCTTTCGTGGACAGATGGATCAACGAACGAATCAAGTTTCGAGATCCAACGTGCTGAGGGAGACGAGGGGAGCTTCAGTACCGTCGCCACGGTGGGTTCAAACGTCACGTCGCTGACTAATTCAGTGACAACTAACACCCTTTATCGGTACCGGGTGCGAGCTGTGGGAGCCTATGGGCACGGGTCAGGATGGTCTAACGAAGCAGTGACCTTTGCGAGTGAGAGCATGGCCAACGGTCAAGATCTCATCCCATTCGAGATCGCTTTAGCAGCAGCTTTCGCACTGGACCCATCTAATTTCTGCGCTGTTCTTGCTTTGAGTGGCTTGCCCAGCATGAATGAGAATAGTGCGCCTGATGTGTGGGAAGCCTGCGAAGCGCAGGTCATAGCAAGCGGCACATTACGCAACGTGCTTCTTGCCGTTGCAGCAGCGGCGGCAGGCTCAGTTGCGTTGGACATGTTGCAAGATGAGTATGTCGCCCTTCAACTCGTCCCCACCGTGGAGGAGGAAGAAGATCCGCCGGCGCCATGGACCCCCCCGGAAAACTGGGAAGACAACGGGTGCAACCAAGAAGTGAATCCCCATGCAAGCAATGAGGCGCACGTCGATATCTGGCATGGTTGGGGAGTCCAAAGGGGCTCAAGTGAATTCTACGAACACGTTGATTGGAGATGGTTGGCGTTTCACGATTCACTAAGGGTGATGGCTGAGCCGAGCGCGCCAGAATCACCGAAGTGCCAGCGAGTCGTGACATTTCATTCACCTGTGGGAATCTTGCGGGGATCGGACATCGTGACAGATCAATACACTGTCATTACATTGCGGGTCAGTGGCGAACTGGTCACGGCCTACCCTGGGACACCTGATGACTGACTGAAGTTCAGCGACAGAGAGGCTATCGGTGGAGTTGATTGACGAAGCTAGGCAGCTAACCCGCGATATGCGATCGGGTGTGCTTCCGGCTTGGCTTCAACTTCGCGATCGGCTTGTATCGGAGGGCATCTCGCCCTCCGATACAGCGATCGGCGCGATTTTCTTTGATGATCCGGGGGTGGAGTTCGGCCTCGGAGCGACCCGGGATGGACGCTTCTTCTACTTCACGCTCGAGGGTTCGAGCGAGCCGCGAACGGAAGCAGCGACGCTGTGGCAATGGGAAGAGGTTGAAAAGGACCGGTATCCAGATTTCTTCGCGCTAGCGCTGACCGTTCTCGAGGAGGAGAAGTTGGACAGTTCTAACTAGAACGCCAGGCCGCCGATTCGTCGTCTTAAGTCAACGGTTCGATGCATATCGACCCACACATTCGGCCCACACATTTGGCATGTGCGTACCCACAACGAGGGGTCGTCACACGACCTTGGCGGGCACGCTGCGCAGCAAACGCCCCAAGGATTGAAGCAGAAATTGGAATGACGAGTCCCGTGAGAACTGTGTATCTGCGCTGCAACTCGCGAGTTGCTCGCGCTATGTTTCCGTGCAACTTTGCCTTTTCTCCTTCATCGAGTTTGTCGTGGACGTGGGTGGTCGCAGCCGCGATGTACTCGAGATCGGCGGCGCGCATTCTCCGCAGATGCTGAGGTTGTATCTGACCTTTTCGAAGGTGGCTGTAGAGGAGCGTCCAAAGGTAGTTCTGTTCCGTGTAGATGAGGCGTTGGATCTCGAGCCCCAACCCCTCATCGGCTTGGCGATCGGTTGAAACGCGCAGATAAGCAACGGCTTTCATCGCATCCCCCTTGCTAACGGATTGCTAACGGACACCACTGGAATCCCCAGACATGAGTGAACGCGATGGACTGCGATGGGTTGAAAACCGCCCTGAGGTTGGACGCGGCAGGACCGCAGAGGATGGGTCAGACAGTTAGAAGGAATCTCCAAAACCAGCGGTCGGGGGTTCGAGTCCCTCCCGCCCTGCTACCTACTAGGCTGTGTTGATGAACGACGAGACGCCCGACGCACCGGGAGGGGTCCTTCGGTCGCTCCGAGCCAAGCTCGGCGACCGAGAGCCTTTGGACGAAGGCGAGCTACTCGAAAGCAGGCCCGGCCCCCGTATCACGTGGCCGCTTGCATTCGTGATCGCCACGATCGCCGTGTGCCTGACGACCGTCTACATCATGAGCAAGTGGGCGGAGTGGGACTGCAAGCGCGACGGACGCCAATGGGTGGGCTCGGATGGCATCGAGCCCGACAACTTCTGCATCGAGCCCCCGCCCTAACTCACCCGAGGGAAGCGAACCGTGGCACCAGGCGGCCAGAGACTCTGTCGTGAGCCGGCGCAGCCGTGTGCCACAGAACGAAGATCTAGTCGTTGAAGCGCAGGATGTCGATGCCCCGGGTGTAGTCGGTGGCATAGAGGATGTCCTTCGTCCTCCAGTAGACCGCTCCGGTCGAACCGGCGTGAGGCATGAAGTAGCCGACCTCTTCGATCATCCCGTCTTTGCCGATGTTGAGGAAGCGGGTGCCGTGCTCGAAGAACGCAGTGGCGACGATGCCCCCGTTGTTGAAGTTCGGTCGAGCCTCGTGCCAGTGCGACGAACAACCGACGCCGTTTAGAGCAGGGCTTCCGTCGGCGTAGGTGCCGTTGGCAACCCGGTACTCGTCCACCATCGTGAAGGTGTGGGTCTTTTTCCAGCCCTTCGAATCGAAGGTCTCGAATGCACCACCGGTGTCCGAGCAGCGAGGCTTGAAGTTCGTTTCTCCGGCCATGAGGATCCACCGATCCTTACCGCCACGCGGCCAGACGGCGGTGTGCTGGAAGCGCATGTCCGGCGTGGTGCCGATGGCGAGAAGCTTCGGGTGCGCTGGATCTTTCCGGGCGTCGAGAAGCATGATCTGTGAGGTAGCGGTCAGGACGATGCCCGGCGCAACCTCAGTGACATCGTGAGCGTTGTTGCCCCCCGGTGTGTCGTCGCCCCACTTGCTGTCCTGAACGACGGGGTTCGACGGATCGCGCAGGTCGATGATGAAGCCCTCCGAACCGTAGGCCCACTGGCAGTCGAGGATGCACGAGAACGTGTGGTTGCTCATGTTGGGGACACTGGCGATGATCTGCGGGTTCGTCTTGTCTTCGACATCGACGATGTCTAGCGGACCCGGGGCGTACGCAAGGTTGGGCATGAGGAGGATCTTGCCGTTGGTGTCCACATCCTCACGGGTGAAGATCGGCTCGTGGGGGTTTTGGAGAAAGCCGACCGGTGTCGGGTTCAACGGGTCTTTGGTGTCGTAGATCGTGAGCTTCGTGGAATCGAGCGCGTAGAAATAGCGTCCGACGAGCCTTCCGCCCGAGCCGCTGGGGGCCGAGAAGGGGATGTGCGCCACCCACTCGACGTTGTCCGAGGAGATCCCGCCGGGTGACGGGCCATCGCTCTGCCGGGCGCCGGCAGCGGGAAGCATGCCGACCGCGAGCATCGCAACTAGAGCGGTCGTCAGGATCCTTTTCATCTCTTCGGGTACCCCCAGATCGAGTCGTTTTCTCGCCATAGGGGTTCGCTACCGACCGAGCGCCTCCTGCCCCCATGACGGGGGATCCAGGGGTGCCCCGCAGGGCCCGGACCCGGCGGATCGTGGTTTAGGCGGCCCACGTCTGGGAACCTCATCCGTACGTGATTCCAAGCCGGGCGAGCGGAGCGCGCCCTCGAAAGATCCTTCACAGAAGCTGCGCGGCGGTTATCGCAGTCTTCGTACTCTTCGCGGCCCCCGGCCCGGCCGCTGCGCAGTCCCAAGAGCCGGCACAAGCCGTCCATGACGAAGGCTCCGAGAGCGGTTCGCTCGACCATGTCTTCGACCTCGTCCGGGTCGCACGTAGCGCGATGGGCCAGATGTTCGAAACGGTGACCGTTGCGTATCAACTCGCAGTGGGGGTAGGCGATGGACCGATCGCTTTCACCCCGAAGGGCCTCAAATTGCTGGCACGGACCTACGGGGGAATCTGGTCTTTCTGGGGCATGATGGCGACTGACCAGATATCTGTCGGAGACTTGTTCGCTGAGGTGAAAGTCCTCACCGATCGGGTCGCGTACATCCTCGATAACGAGTTGGTCCCGGGGGAGGTCGCCGACGGAACCGAAGTCGCTGAGACTCCGACTCCCTCACCAACCTCGAGTGATGAACCGAGGCCGGATGAGACGGGCGTTCCCTCACCCACTGGATCGCCGCCTGCTGACCCAACTTCCGAACCCGAGCCGGTCGCCTCTCCCTAGCAACCTCGCGGGTTGGGCGCCTGCCCGCTTACTCCCTTTTCACGAGCGTGCTAAAGTTGGCGCTCGGCATCTCCCCCCGCGGCGAAAGACCTTTACCGAACGCGCTCGGGAGAGCCGGGTGAGCGTCCCAACTTAGGCGCCCCAAATGGACGATCTGGATCGAAAGGTCTGGTGTGAACCGACAGACGAAACGTGCGATGAAGAAGCAGGAGGAGCAGCGGAAAGCTCCTACTCCAAAGGCAGCCGCCGCCCCTCATAAGGAGCGCACCAAGCCGCGCCAGTTCGTGAAGGAAGTTGTTGCCGAGCTGCGCAAGGTTAACTGGGCCACCCGCCAAGAAGTCTTTGGCTACACCATGGTCGTGTTGGTCAGCTTCGATCGTCATCGCGGCATTGATCTTCGGCATGGACTACGGCTTCACCAAGGCGATCCTTGCCCTCTTCGGAGTGGACTCGTGAGCGACATCAATCAGCCGGTGGACGTCGAAGATCCGCAAGAAGCTGTAGTCGAGGAAGAGCTCGCAGGTTTCTCCGAGTCGTCGCCTGATCCTCAGGGTGACGAATCTGAGGCGGCTCGCGTCTTGGCAGAAGAGGGAGCCGAAGCTGATGTGGAGCCCGCTTTCGCCGAAGCTCTCGAACCGCAGGTCGAAGATTCCGCAGAGGTCGAAGGACCGGTTGAAGAGGTCGCCGAACTTGCTTCTGCCGATGTCGCCGACGTTGGCTCCGACGAGCCCGTTGGAGAAGAGGTCGCGGAACCACAGGCAGAGGCAGAATCACTCGACGCCCAGGAACCTGTAGAAGCTGAAGCACCGGTGGCAGCCGTTAAGGCCGAAGCTGAGGCGGAGTTCGACGACTACGACTTGGTCGTGCCTCCGAACGAACGTCCCGGCTCTTGGTACGTCGTTCACACCTACGCGGGCTACGAGAACAAAGTCAAAACGAACCTCGAGTCCCGCATCCAATCGATGAACGTCGAGGATCTCGTTTTCGAGGTTGTGATCCCCATGGAAGATGTTATGGAGATCAAGTCCGGGAAGAAGCAGATCGTTCAGAAGAAAGTGTTCCCCGGTTACCTACTCGTCAGGATGTACCTCGAGGACGACTCCTGGAGGTGCGTGAGGGAAACGCCGGGTGTCACGGGCTTCGTTGGGTCAGGGGCAAAGCCAACACACCTTTCAGAGAAAGAAGTGGACCGGATCCTCGGGGTCAAGCCCGAAGAGAAGAAGAAGCTCAAGCCCCGTCTCGAGTTCGAAGAGAACGAGAGCGTTCGAGTTACATCCGGACCGTTCGCGAACTTCACAGGGTCGATCGCAGAGATCAACGTCGACCAATCCAAACTCAAAGTGCTGGTTAACATCTTCGGCCGGGAGACACCGGTCGAGCTTGGTTTCGACCAAGTAGCGAAGCTGTAGAAGGAGACCCAGATGGCAGAGGGTGGCAAGAAGAAAAAGGTCGCTCAGATACTGAAGCTACAGATAACGGGTGGACAGGCGACGCCTGCGCCTCCGGTTGGTCCCGCGCTCGGTCAGGCCGGCATCAACATCATGGAGTTCTGCAAGCAGTACAACGCCGCTACCCAGCAATCGACCGGAACGGTTGTTCCCGTCGAGATCACCGTCTACGAGGACCGCTCTTTCTCGTTCATCACCAAGACCCCACCTGCGGCGGTTCTCTTGCGTCAGAAGGCCGGTGTAGCAAAAGGATCAGGCGAACCGAACCGCAACAAGGTTGGTACCGTGACCAAGGATCAGGTCCGGGAGATCGCCGAGATCAAGATGCCGGACCTGAACGCCAACGATGTCGAAGCAGCGATGAAGATCGTGGAGGGGACTGCCCGCAGCATGGGCATCACCGTCCAGTAACCAGTAACAAGACCTAGTAGCGGGAGGCGACCCAAGCGGCCGCCGCAGACCGCAAGGAGGAGATAGATATGCCCAAGGATGGAAAAAGGCTGCAAGAAGCCTTGAAGATTGTCGATCGCGACAAGCTCTACTCACCTTCAGAGGCACTCAAGCTCGTGAAGGACCTCCCGGCCGCTAAGTTCGATGAAACCGTCGAACTCAACATCAGGCTCGGTGTTGACCCCCGTAAGCCGGATCAGATGGTGCGCGGTGCACTTTCGCTTCCCAAAGGAACCGGCAAGACGATGCGTGTTGCCGTTTTCGCCAAGGGCGAGAAGGCGAAGGATGCTGAATCGGCGGGAGCGGACGTCGTCGGTGACGATGACCTCGCCGAGCGGGTCCAGGGTGGGTTCCTCGATTTCGATGCAGTCGTCGCAACCCCCGACATGATGCCGACGGTCGGAAAGCTCGGTCGTGTTCTCGGCCCCCGCGGGCTCATGCCCAACCCCAAGTCCGGAACCGTGACTGAAGACGTGGGCAAGATCGTTCGAGACATCAAGGGCGGGATGATCGAGTACAGGACCGACAAGCAGGGGAACCTGCACATGATCATCGGCAAGAAGTCGTTCAGTCCCGAAGACCTCGCCGAGAACTATGTCGCCGCAGTTGACGAGATCGTCCGTGCGAAGCCCGCTGCAGCAAAGGGTCGCTATCTCAAGTCCATGACGGTCTCGACAACGATGGGTCCCGGGATCCGGATCGACACAGGTAAGGCAAAAGACCTCTCCGACGAACTCGAGACCGCCCCTGCCTAACCCGGGCGCGATGCCGTAGACGGAGGCACCGGACAGGACACCTGCTACAACGGCGAAGACGTCAGAGCCTGCGAACAGGAATAGCCGTCCGAGTTCGCCTCGGACCGTAGCCCGAGCGAGTTAGTGGCGGGACCGCTTGCTCGCTTCCTTGTACATCTTCGTCCACTTCTTGGATTCGGTGCTGGCTAGCCGTTTGTCGATCTTCCGCGCCAGCGCTGCCATCTCGCGTAGCTGTTTGCGGTAACTCTCCAATCGCTTGGGATCGAGTCGGTTCTCTTGCACGGCGAGCTTCACCGCGCATGCAGGCTCCGTCTCGTGTTTACAGTCGTTGAACTTGCACTGGACGGCGAGCTCTGCGATGTCCGAGAACGCGGCTTCGAGGCCCTCGCCCGCATCCCAAAGCTGGATCTCCCGCATGCCGGGCGTATCGATGATCCACCCGCCTTGCGGGAGGCGAACGAGTTCGCGATGTGTGGTCGTGTGGCGGCCTTTCCCGTCCCACCGGATCTCGGCCACCTTCATGTGCTCGGTGCCCATCAATCGGTTGATCAGCGTCGACTTTCCGACGCCGGACGAGCCCATGACGGCCACCGTTCCAGTTGTCAGATATGGCTCGAGTTCATCGAACCCCACCCCGGTGACCGTGCTCGTCGCGTGAACCGGGGCGCCGGGCGAAACGGCCACCACGCTGGCCATCGCTTCGTCGACCTCATTGCAAAGATCTGCTTTGGTCAGCACGACGACGGGTTGTGCTCCGCTTTCCCATGCGAGCGTGAGGTAGCGCTCGATCCTTCGAAGGTTCAGGTCCTCGTTCATGGCGGACACCAAGAAAACGTGGTCCACGTTAGCGGCAACCACCTGTTCGTCCACCTGATCGCCCGCGATCTTGCGCGAGAACTGCGAGCGCCGACCGAGCACCGCTTCGATCACTGCCTTGTCCTCTCCAGGCAGAAGCCTGAGCGCCACCCAATCTCCGACACCGGGAAGATCGGAACTGAACCCTGCTTCTTTCCGAAGGCGGCCGGGTACATCCGCCGAAAGTTCGGCGGCAGGCGTGAGGACCGTGAATCCGCGTCGGTGCTCGACGGAGACCCTGGCGGGCACCAGGGTCTCGTCCTCGAGCTCATCCAACTGGGTCTGGAACCACTCGTTCCAGCCGAGTTCTTCAAGTGTCAACAGATCACCTCTCGTTGTAAGGGTGCCTGCCCAGCGGAGCGTTCTGCAACCATCGGGGCTCCATCCGGCAGGTCGGACGGCCCGGGGGACCGTGGGATCGCTCGTCACGGTCCGCTTCCGGATCGTCGGTTCTTGGGCCGGTATGTACGGCAACCATCGCTCTGTCGCCGTTACGAACTACTGATCCGAGTACAAGCATCAGGCGTACCTCCTGCTCAGGGAAACTCTTGGTTCCCGCTCAAATGTGAGGCAGGGCCCTCGAACAGGGACGCGAGAAGCGACCGCGCCGCGACGGCACCTACCGTGCCCGACACGCATCCGGGTCCTTCAGGGGGATTCAGTGGAAAGGAAGGAGCGAACCCGCGTGGGCCTAGAGGTTGAAACCTCCAGTGGACATCCTCATAGTTCGCTCCTTTCCGTCCGGGGGTCAAAGTCGCTCGCCGGACCGGCCTCATTATGACTGAGCACCTCTGTCAGAGCAACCACCCATCGCTCGACCTGCTTCATCTTTTTTGCCGGATGTGCCGATATCTTCCCCGTCGGAAGTTTTCGACAATGAACACGGTATCTATTGGGGGGGAAGGGTCTATTGCGGCGTTCGTCCGCTTCACTGCTGTGCATCGCTGTTCTCGCGCTGTCGCTGCCATCCGCTGGACTGGCTGCCACTGCCAGAGTCGCCAAGGCATCCGGCGCATGGTCTGACCCGGCCACCTGGGGAGGGCCAGTTCCCGAACGAGGTGACAAGGTCGAGATCCCTCAGGGCATCTCGGTCAGTCTGGACACGAGCACCCCTTCGTTAGGCGGTGTTCAGGTCGACGGAACCTTGTCTTTCGCCCCGCGCGATCTCGACCTCACGGCTGCCTGGATCATGGTCCACGGAACGCTGGAAGTGGGAACGGCTGACCAACCCTTCCAACATCGGGCTGCCATCACGCTGACCGGTTCCGGCAAAGAGAACGTGATGGACATGGGTACGCGTTTCCTTGGCGTCATGGGCGGGAACCTCGAGCTCCATGGGCGCAAGATCAAAGGGTGGACCAGGCTAGCGCGGACCGCGGAAGGGGGATCGCGAAGCATCGAATTGCTGCGCCCCATGCCCTGGAGGCCCGGGGACAGGATCGTGATCGCGTCCAGCTCCTACTGGAGTACCCACGACGAGGAACGCACCATCACGAACGTGTCGGGATCGACAGTCGAGTTGAACGAGCCACTCCGTCGTCGTCACTGGGGTGAACTGCAGACGTTCGATGGCCGAACCGTCGACGAGCGTGCAGAGGTCGGGCTACTCACACGAAACGTGGTTATCCGCGGTGCCGACGACTCCGACGACGAGGGATTCGGCGGACACGTGATGATCATGGAGGGCGGCGAGGCGCGCATCGAAGGCGTTGAGTTCGATCGCATGGGCCAGAGGCTGCTCTTGAGGCGATACCCGGTTCACTTCCACATGGAGGGACGCGCCGAGACCTCTTACCTCAAGCGCTCTTCCATCCACCACAGTTTCAATCGCTGCATGACGATCCATGGAACGCACGGACTGCAGATCAAGAACAACGTTTGCTTCGACCATGCCGGTCACGGGATCTTCTTTGAGGACGGTGTCGAGACCGACAACAAGCTGATCGGCAACCTGGTTCTAGGAACCCGTTCCGTTGAGGACGGGCTTCTGCCAACCGACGAACGAGCGGCGAGCTTCTGGATCACCAATCCCGACAACATCATCCGCAACAACGTTGCGGCAGGTTCTGAGGGCACTGGATTCTGGTACGCGCTTCCGGAGCACCCGACGGGCCTCTCCGAGAACGATGGCGTGTGGCCGCGGAGGACACCGCTGGCTGAGTTCAAAGGCAACGTCGCTCATTCGAACGGCAACGTCGGCCTGAACGTCGACGACGGCCCCGACGAGAACGGAAACACGACATCGACCTATTACCGGCCGCTGGAGGATCCATCCGACGAGGAGTCGGACACCGTGCCGGTCTATTTCGACAACTTCACGTCCTACTTCAATCGTGACCGCGGTATCTGGCTGCGAGGCGAGAACCACTTCGTGCGGAATGCAGTGCTGGCCGACAACCGAGCTGGAGCAACGTTCGCGTCATCGGAGAGTTGGCTGGTCGATTCTCTCGTAGTCGGTGAGACGGCAAACCCCGGGACGGTCGAAGACTGGGAGGACACAGGTCCGAACGGCCGAGCGCTTCCGTTCTTCTGGGAACCGGAGACGCCGATCATCGGGTACGAGTTCTACGACGGTCGGGTCGGAACGAAGGACACCACGTTCGTGAACTTCCGCCACAACAGCCTGAGGCGATCGGGAGCCCTGGGCTACCTAGCTCCCAACGCTTTCTCCATCAGTCCCCAGAACTCCGCCAGCGGAGTTCGCCTGGTGGATGCGAACCCCGTCTATCTTGCCGATCCCGAAGCCGGGATGGACGGCGATCAAGCGAAGGTCTTCATCGACACTGATGGGTCGGTGACGGGAACCGCCGGGCGCGCTGTCGTCGTGAACAACCCCTTCTTGCTAACCGATGACTGCAAGTACCAGACGCAGTGGAACGCCCATGTGTGCCCGACCGAGTACGTGTCTCTCATGGTTGGTGCCAACAACTCGAACGCCATCAAACCCGTGAAGTTGAAGCGGAGCGATGGGGTCGAGCAAAGATTGATGGGTTGTTGCGACGATTCCGACGATGCGTGGACGAGTGCGTTCCCCGACCAGACCTATCGGGTCGCCTACAACGGGGGGACCCCCAGGAACGGCCGGTTCGTTCTTTACGGGGGCCGCGGCCGCTGGGTCCAACTGACCATCCCGGTTGATTCCGCGTACAAGGTCACACGGTGGGGAAGGGCTCTCAGGGATGTCGACGGACTAGATCTACTGCGGTCGACCGACGACTCGGCCTACTACTTCGACCAGGGCTCGGGTCTCTTGCACGTGAAGATCTTCGGCCATGGCGATTGGGAAGAGGTCCGGATCGAGCGCTCCTAGTACGCGAGTCTGCGAAAGCTAGCGTTCCAAAAGCATCAGAACGAAGCCCAAGAAACCTCGATAGCCCTCTAGGTAGCCGCGGCGGTGCTCCATGGCGACCTCGATGAAGGCCTCGGCATCGGGATCCGAACGGTTCTGGTTGGCGAATGCCTCCAAGGCGTCGCACCAACTCTGCTCGTAGGTGTCCCACTGCTCCTGGGTGCTGACCTCGGTGTGCACCACCCTCAGAGACCGTTGCTCGGCGGTGGCCAAGGCACCCAGCAGATCTGTGAACTCGTCCGGCGCGGCGCCGCCCAGACCGTGGAGCGCTTCCTCGGACGGGGGGTGCTCCCAGAATCCGTCTCCGATCAAGAGGTGTTGGTCGGCTAAGGGGATCAGAGCCTCGAGAGTCTGCTCGAGACCACCGAAGATATGGGTTGCACCCACGCACATCACGAGATCAGCCGACTCCAACTTCACTTCGGTGGCGTCGGCCTCGACCAGTTCGACCCGCGCGGCGACCGAAGCGGTCCGCTGGTGGGCTCGGCCGAGGGCGAGGTCGACTCCGACCGCCGTGGCTTCAGGGAACCGTTCGAGGATCCAGGCGAGCGTCGAGCCCTCTCCACATCCGAGATCGAGAACAGTGCGAGGGCTCGAAGGCAGGGCGTCGATCAGGCGGTCCAAGGTGGGTCGGTCGTAAGGTCCGGCGAGGTCGCGGTTCGTATGCGCGATCTGACTCATGCGTGTGCGGTCCACCCGCGCAGTCTGGCATGTGGATTGCGTTATCCTCTCCTGGTTGCCCGAGACCGTCGGGGGAGTTTCGCTAAGGCGCCGCCGCGTAGCGGCACAAGCGCCGTGCGGATACGTTCGACTCCTTAAACATCCCGACGCAGGTGAGACCGGAGTTGCCTTGATGGCGGTCGACCCTGCATGGGCGGCCGCTTTTTTCATTTCTAGGTAAGGACAAGGAGAGCGAATGGCTAGACCGGATAAGGCCGCAGCGGTCAAAGAGATCACTGCGAAGTTCCAGGACTCCGACGCCGCGCTCCTGACCGAATATCGCGGGCTGCGTGTGGCGGACATTGCGGAGGTGCGCAATGCGCTCCGGGAAGCCAACGCTGAGTACAGGGTGCTCAAGAACACCCTTGCCCGTATAGCGGTGCGCGACGTGGGCTACGAGGATCTCGCTGAGAACCTTGTGGGGCCAACAGCCATCGTTTTCGTGAAGGGCGACGTGGTCGCAGCGGCAAAGGCGTTGGATGAGGCCGTAAAGAAGTTCCCGGTTCTCGTCGTCAAAGGTGGGGCGCTCAAGGGCGGCAAGCTGATCAGTGCCGAAGATGCGAAAGCCTTGGCGAAGCTCGAATCGCGTGAGGTTCTTCTCACCAAGATCGCCATGCTGTTCAACCAGCCGGCCCAGATGACGGTGAACGTGTTCGCCGCACTGTTGCGAGATCTCGGCTCCATGTTGGGGCAGGTCTTGGCCCAGAAGGAAGCGGAGGCACCTGTAGCCGAAGCACCGGCCGAAGAAGCTCCCGCAGCCGAAGCACCGGCCGAAGAAGCTCCCGCAGCCGAAGCACCGGCCGAAGAAGCTCCCGCAGCCGAAGCACCGGCCGAAGAAGCTCCCGCAGCCGAAGCACCGGCCGAAGAAGCTCCCGCAGCCGAAGCAGATCCAGAGGAAGAAGAATCAGCAGATTCCAGTTCAGATGACAGCTCTTCAGATGATGAAGAAGGCAAGGAGGAGTAGGAGATGGCAACCAAGACGCTCAGCCAAGATGACGTACTCGAAGCGGTCGCCGGTTGGACCGTTCTCGAACTCAGTGAGTTCGTTAAGGCATTCGAAGAGAAGTTCGGTGTTTCTGCCGCGGCTCCCGTAGCCGTTGCTGCCGGCCCTGCCGGTGGCGGTGGGGGCGACGCCGGTGGCGCTGCCGAGGAGCAGGACGAGTTCGATGTCGTTCTCACCGGAGCCGGAGACAAGAAGATCCAGGTCATCAAAGAGGTCCGTGCGCTTACGAGCCTCGGTCTGAAAGAGGCCAAAGATCTGGTGGACGGCGCTCCCAAGCCCGTCCTCGAGAAGGTCAACAAGGAGCAGGCCGACGCTGCCAAGGCACAGCTCGAGGGTGCCGGCGCAACGGTGGAACTCAAGTAGTAAAGAGCGAGAGCAAAAAAGGGCCCCCGAGGGGGGCCCTTTTTTTATTTCAGAAGAGTCAGCCTTCGGAGCGAACCGTCAGGGTCCAGCCGATCGAAGCGACCGCAAACGCGAAGTAGGCCACCATGATGATCGGGGACTCGATGTCGGGCACGTCGTCGCCGAGCAGGTACTTGTAGCCCCATATGGCAAAGGCAATGCCGGCCACAGCAGCGGCGCCACGCGTCCAAATCGGAGACCAGTCCTGCGCCGCGATGAGGAGCATCCCCGGAAGTACCAGGACCGAGAGCGATACCCCAACAGCCGTGCTGCCGTCACCTGTGTAGCCGGCCACCGAGCTAGCAAGAGACCACGCAACCATGCCGATGAAGCCGGCGGCGGCAAGATCACGTCCGGCGCGGAGGTGCCGAGCCGCGAGTAGAGCGCCTGCTCCAGCCCCGCCCATCGCTGCTAACGAGTAGAGCAGCACCTGCCCATCCGCTCCCTCATCAAGGAAGCTACCGATCACTCCCGCCAGCCAGGACATGGTCAGCAGAACCATCGTCCATTGGGTTGGCGTGCCTATCGTTCCCGTGCTGGTCGTTCGAGCTTCCGTTGCCATCCGAACCTCCCTTGGTCGAACCGCAATCCCTGCCCTCAGCCTGCGCCTCCTACCGCCACCGAAGCAAGCACCTCCGCGAATCTAGGATTGACCTGACACCAACTGGGGATTAACCTGCCCACAGCCTCTTGAAGAGGTCCCGAATACCTCGCTAGTCACGACCGGAGACCCCGGTTGTTGACGTAACCCGCGTACGGGCCTACAATCACCTGTCCACCCAAACGCGCTCTGCGCTCTGTCGCGCGGCTAAGAACCGCCCAAAGCGTGCCGGTTGGGGGCTGGGGAGATGAAAGGGGCACTCCTCGGCATGTATCCCCGCCCCGGATTGGCCAGCGATATCAGGAGGCAAGTTGTCTAACGCGCTGCGCGAACGCCGTTCTTTCGCCAAGCTCACCGAAGTGCTCCCCCCGCCTAACCTGATCTCAGTACAGAAGGAATCCTTCGAGTGGTTCCTTAACGAAGGTCTCGGCGAGACCCTCAAAGAGATCAGCCCGATCGAAGACTTCACGGGAAACCTCGCTCTGCAGTTCCTCAGTCACAAGTTCGAGGACCCCAAATTCGACGAAGACGAGTGCAAAGAGAAGGACATGACCTTCTCCCGCCCGCTCTTCGTCACCTCCGCTTTCATCAATAAGGAAACCGGAGAGATCAAGGAGCAGACCGTCTTCATGGGGGATTTCCCGATGATGACCGTCAAAGGCACCTTCATCATCAATGGAACCGAGCGTGTCGTCGTTTCGCAGCTCGTGCGTTCTCCCGGTGTCTACTTCGGGAAGAGCATCGACAAGACGTCTGACAAGGACATCTTCGACTGCAAGATCATCCCGGCTCGCGGTGCCTGGCTCGAGTTCGAGACGGACAAGCGCGACACCGTCGGCGTCAGGATCGATCGCAAGCGGCGCCAGAACGTGACCGTTCTGCTCAAGGCCCTCGGCTACGGAGGCGATGAGGACATCCTCGCCCTGTTCGATGGAGCTGAGTCGATCGCTATAACGCTCGAGCGTGACGCGATCCAGACCGAAGAAGACGCCTTGATCGACATCTACCGCAAGCTTCGTCCGGGCGAGCCTCCGACCGTCGAGTCGGCGCGAACCCTGATCGACAACCTCTTCTTCAATCACAAGCGTTACGACCTGGCCCGAGTGGGTCGTTACAAGGTCAACAAAAAGCTCGGCTTCGAATACAACGAGAAGGGCATCGATGATGCCGGGATGGTGCTCCGCAAGGAGGACATCCTCGAGACGATCCGCTACATGGTTCGTCTGCATGCCGGCGATCTCGAGACCGAGACCGACGACATCGACCACTTCGGTAACCGTCGTATCCGCTCGGTCGGCGAGTTGATCCAGAACCAGATCCGCGTGGGCTTCTCACGGATGGAGCGTGTCGTGCGCGAGCGCATGACGACGCAGGACGTCGAGGCCATCACGCCTCAGACGCTGATCAACATCCGGCCCGTGGTTGCGTCGATCAAGGAGTTCTTCGGGTCCAGCCAGCTGAGCCAGTTCATGGACCAGACCAACCCGCTTACGGGTTTGACCCACAGGCGACGTCTGTCGGCCCTTGGTCCCGGTGGTCTGTCGCGTGAGCGCGCAGGCTTCGAGGTTCGTGACGTTCACTCAAGTCACTACGGCCGTATGTGTCCGATCGAAACCCCGGAAGGTCCGAACATCGGATTGATCGGGTCGCTGTCGAGCTACGCGCGTCTCAACCGGTACGGGTTCATCGAAACTCCTTACCGGATCGTCAAGAAGGGTCGTGCGACTGAAGAGATCGCCTACCTGACGGCCGACGAAGAGAACCGGAAGATCATCGCTCAGGCCAACGCTCTGATCGATGACAAAGGCAACTTCATCGGCGACAAGGTGCTGGTTCGTGGCCGCAACAACGAGGTCGACAACGTAGAGGCCTCCGAGGTCGATTACATGGACGTGTCGCCGAAGCAGATCGTTTCTGTGGCGGCGGCCTGTATCCCGTTCCTCGAGCATGACGACGCGAACCGTGCCCTTATGGGCGCGAACATGCAGCGTCAGGCCGTTCCTCTTCTTAAGCCGCAGGCTCCGATCGTTGGTACAGGACTCGAATTCCGTGTCGCGGTGGACTCCGGCGACGTGGTCATCGCTCCGCACGACGGGACGATCGAAGAGGTTTCCGCGGATCACATCTTGTTGACCCGTGGTAACGACCGCACGTTCCTTAAGCTCGACAAGTACCGTCGCAGCAACCAGTCAACCTGCATCAACCAGCGACCGATCGTGCGCGAAGGCGACAAGGTCAGCAAAGGCGACATCCTCGCCGACGGTCCCTCCACCGACGCCGGTGAGCTTGCTCTAGGCGCCAACCTGCTCGTGGCTTTCATGAGCTGGGAGGGCTACAACTTCGAGGACGCCATCATCCTGTCCGAGCGCCTTGTCAAGGACGACATCCTCACCTCGATCCACATCGAGGAGTACGAGGTCGACGCCCGTGACACGAAGCTGGGGGCCGAGGAGATCACTCGGGACATCCCCAACGTTTCGGAAGAGGTCCTCGCCGACCTGGACGAGCGCGGCATCATCCGTGTTGGTGCAGAGGTTGACCCAGGCGATGTGCTCGTCGGAAAAGTCACCCCCAAAGGTGAGACCGAGCTCACGCCGGAAGAGCGTTTGCTCCGAGCCATCTTCGGTGAGAAGGCACGCGAGGTGCGTGACACTTCGCTGAAGATGCCGCACGGCGAGTCCGGAAAAGTGATCGGTGTCCGCGAGTTCTCGCGTGACTCCGGTGACGAGCTTCCTCCCGGCGTGAACGAGCTGGTGCGTGTCTTCGTTGCCCAGAAGCGCAAGATCTCTGAGGGCGACAAGCTTGCAGGCCGTCACGGGAACAAAGGTGTCATCTCCAAGATCCTTCCGGAGCAGGACATGCCGTTCCTGCCGGATGGAACCCCGGTCGACATCATCTTGAACCCGATGGGTGTGCCTTCCCGTATGAACATCGGCCAGGTGCTCGAAACGCACCTCGGCTGGGCAGCCAAGCTGCACTGGGAAGACGCCGATCGCGCGATCGAGCCCGGCAAGTGGCGCGACGAAACACCGATCTTCACTTCCACCCCGGTGTTCGATGGCGCCAAAGACACCGAGATCCTCGACGCACTGTCGAAGGTCACGAAGCGCAAGTCCGAGTACCCGCTGACGAACGAGCTCGGCAAGGCGGTGCTTTACGACGGTCGCTCAGGTGAGCCATACGACAATGCGATCACCGTTGGGTACATGTACATCCTGAAGTTGAGCCACCTGGTGGACGACAAGATCCACGCTCGTTCCACGGGTCCTTACTCGATGATCACCCAGCAGCCTCTGGGTGGTAAGGCTCAGTTCGGTGGTCAGAGGTTCGGTGAGATGGAGGTCTGGGCGCTCGAGGCATACGGCGCGGCCTACTGCCTGCAGGAGCTCCTGACGATCAAGTCCGACGACGTGCTCGGTCGCGTGAAGGTCTACGAGGCCATCGTCAAGGGCGAGAACATCCCCGAACCTGGGATCCCGGAGAGCTTCAAGGTATTGATCAAAGAGATGCAGTCCCTCTGTCTGAACGTCGAGGTTCTCTCGGCCGAGGGCGAGGAGATCGAGATGAAGGAGATCGATGAAGACATCTTCCGCACTGCGGAGGAACTTGGCATCGATCTGTCCCGCCGCGAACCGTCTTCCGTCGAGGAGGTCTAGTAGTGCTTGATGTCAACTACTTCGACGAGCTAAGGATCGGTCTCGCTACTGGGGATCAGATCCGTGCTTGGTCGAACGGAGAAGTAAAGAAACCCGAAACGATCAACTACCGGACCCTTAAGCCTGAGAAGGACGGACTCTTCTGCGAGAAGATCTTCGGTCCTACGAAGGACTGGGAGTGCTACTGCGGCAAGTACAAGCGCGTCCGGTTCAAAGGCATCATCTGTGAGCGCTGTGGTGTCGAGGTAACTCGAGCCAAGGTGCGTCGTGAGCGGATGGGCCACATCGAGCTGGCGGCTCCCGTCACGCACATCTGGTACTTCAAGGGTGTTCCGTCCCGTCTGGGATACCTGCTCGATCTTGCTCCCAAAGAACTCGAGAAGGTCATCTACTTCGCTGCCTCGATCGTCACGTGGGTCGATGAAGACCGTCGCCACAACGATCTACCGAGGCTCGAAGATGAGGTCGGCAAAGAGATCAAGCTGATCGAAGAGCGTCGGGACCTTCGTATCGAAGAGATCCTTAAGGAGCTTGAGGGCCGTCTCGAAGAGATGGAAGGCCGTAAGGCACGCTCTTCCGAGAAGACCACCGCGAAGAACCAGGCAGAGCGTCAGCAGAAGGAAGTCCGTGAGCGCGCCGAGCGCGAGATCCAGCGTGTGCAGGATGCTTTCGACCTCTTCCGCGACCTCACCATCAAAGAGATCGTCGACAACGAGGAACTCTGGCGAGAGCTGAAGGACCGTTACGAGGACTACTTCAAGGGTGGCATGGGGGCCGAAGCGATCAAGGAATTGCTCGCAAGCCTCGATCTGCATGCCGAAGCAGACTCGCTGCGTGACCAGATCAAGAACGGCAAGGGCCAGAAGCGTCAGCGAGCCATCAAGCGGCTGAAAGTGGTTGCCCCCTTCACTGGTGGAACCAAGAACTCGCCGCTAGGGATGGTTCTCGACTGCGTCCCGGTCATCCCACCCGACTTGCGCCCGATGGTGCAGCTCGACGGAGGCCGCTTCGCGACGTCCGACCTCAACGACCTTTACCGACGAGTGATCAACCGGAACAACAGGCTCAAGAGGCTCTTGGACCTCGGTGCTCCAGAGATCATCGTCAACAACGAGAAGAGGATGCTCCAAGAGGCCGTCGACGCATTGTTCGACAACGGTCGTCGTGGACGTCCGGTGACCGGCCCAGGTAACCGTCCTCTGAAGTCTTTGAGCGACATGCTGAAGGGCAAGCAGGGTCGGTTCCGTCAGAACCTGCTGGGCAAGCGCGTGGACTACTCCGGTCGTTCCGTGATCGTTGCCGGTCCGAAGCTGAAGCTTCACCAGTGTGGTCTTCCGAAGCAGATGGCCCTTGAGCTGTTCAAGCCATTCGTCATGAAGCGTCTGGTGGACATGGGCCACGCCCAGAACATCAAGAGTGCGAAGCGGATGGTCGAGAGGATGCGCCCGCACGTTTGGGACGTCCTCGAGGAGATCATCCACGAGCACCCGGTTCTGTTGAATCGCGCTCCGACGCTTCACCGTTTGGGTATCCAGGCTTTCGAGCCGGTGCTTGTCGAGGGCAAGGCGATCCAGATCCACCCACTCGTCTGTGTGGCGTTCAACGCCGACTTCGACGGTGACCAGATGGCCGTTCACGTACCCCTGAGTTCGGAGGCACAGGCGGAAGCCCGTCTCCTGATGCTTTCGGCACACAACGTGTTGTCACCGGCGCACGGTGATCCGATCGTCGCTCCGACTCAGGACATCGTCATCGGTAGCTACTACATGACCGTTTCCCATGAAGGGGAGCTGGGCGAGGGCCACGCGTTCTCGAGTGCCGACGAATTGCTCAAGGCGTACGACGCCAAGGCAGTGGGGATCCACGCCACTGTGAAGGTGCGGGGTCTGAAGCGATTCGAAGATGAGTCCGAGGAAGAGTTCGCGGCCCCCGGTCGTCTCATGGAGACCACACCTGGACGCGTCATCTTCAACGAGGGCTTCCCGGCGGACTTCCCGTTCGTCAACCGCATGGTGCGTAAGAAGGAACTAGCTGCGCTGATCGAGGTTTGCTCCCGGATCTACGACAAGAAGGAACTGTCCGAGATCCTCGATGCGGTCAAGGCAGCCGGTTTCCATTACGCAACGACTTCGGGTGTGACCGTTGGTCTGGAAGACGTCCAGACGCCTGCGGACAAGCCGAAGATCCTTGCGAAGTTCGAAGCTGAGGCCGACAAGGTCGAGAAGCAGTTCAAGAAGGGCGTCATCACCGAGGACGAGCGTCTTCAGGAACTGGTCGAGATCTGGACGGACGCGACCGAGCAGGTCAAGGACGCCATGGAGAAAGAGTTCCATGAACTGAACCCGATCTACATGATGGCCAACTCGGGCGCCCGGGGGAACATCACTCAGATCCGTCAGCTCGCCGGTATGCGTGGTCTCGTGACGAACCCACGTGGTGAGATCATCCCTCGCCCGATCCGCGCGAACTTCCGTGAGGGCCTTTCCGTACTCGAGTACTTCATCTCGACGCACGGTGCACGTAAGGGACTCGCCGACACGGCGCTAAGGACGGCCGACTCCGGTTACCTGACGCGTCGACTCGTTGACGTTGCCCAGGAGCTCATGGTGCGCGCTGAGGACTGCGGCACCGACCGTGGGATCAAGGTCGAGGTTGCTAAAGATCGCAACGTGATCAAGCAGAAGCTGCTGGCTCGGGTACTGCTCGAGGATGCCGTCGACTCGAAGAAGAAGGTAGTTGCCGAAGCCGGTACTGCCATCGACTCAGACACGTTGACGGTGATCATGGACACCGACGTCGAAAAGGTCATGGTGCGCTCGGTCCTCACGTGTGAGGCCAAGCACGGTGTGTGCCAGAAGTGCTATGGCATCTCGCTGGCCACGGGTGCGATGGTCGAGCTTGGTGAGGCCGTCGGGATCGTGGCCGCACAGTCGATCGGTGAGCCCGGTACCCAGCTGACGATGCGTACGTTCCACACCGGTGGTGTTCACGGTGCGGACGACATCACGCAGGGTCTGCCTCGAGTTGTGGAGCTTTTCGAAGCTCGTACGCCGAAAGGTAAGGCCGAGATCGCTGCAGCTACAGGCCGGGTCGAGATCGTCGAAGACGAGCGGACCAGGACCATCGAACTCATCCCGGATGATGGGAGTGATCCCACCAGCTACAAGGTGCCTCGCCGAGCGCGTCTCAAGGTGCGGACGGGCGACAGCGTCGAAGCTGGTTTGGCTCTCACCGAGGGCCATAAGGATCCGGACGAGATCCTCGAGATCTTGGGGACCCGCGAGGTTCAGCTCTACCTCGTCAACGAGGTGCAGGGCGTGTACCGGAGCCAGGGCGTTTCGGTCCACGACAAGCACATCGAGCTCATCGTTCGCCAGATGCTCCGCAAGGTCACAGTCATCGAACCTGGTGACTCCGACATGCTTCCCGGCGAGCTCGTTGACGCCCGCACCTTCGCGGAGACCAATGAGGAGATCGTTGCGAACGGTGGCGAAGCAGCCACCGCCCGCCCGGTCCTGATGGGTATCACTAAGGCATCGCTGGCAACTGAGTCGTGGCTCTCGGCAGCCTCCTTCCAGGAGACGACCCGAGTTCTGACCGAAGCTGCCATCCGAGGCAAGAGCGACCCCCTGATAGGTCTTAAGGAGAACGTGATCATCGGAAAGCTGATCCCGGCCGGTACGGGTATGCCCCGCTACCGCAACATCCGGGTCCAGACTTCGGTGGACAACATCTCCGACGACGAGGCTCGCGCCATGCTCGGCCTTCCTCCTCGTGAAGACCAGCTTGGCGAAGAGGACGCAGTGGCCCTCCTTGGGGGAACGCTGCAGGCTGTGCCCGACGAAGCCGAAGAGGTGCTCGCGGTGGACGAGCTCGAGACCACTCCAGCAGAAGCTGCTGAAGAAGAAGGTATCGAGGAAACCGTTGAAGTCCAGGCTTCGAGCGAGTAGCTCCACAAAGTGCAAAGAAGAGGCCCCCGGGAACGGGGGCCTCTTTCTCTTGGGGAGGATTCGGCCCCCAGGCGCCTAATCCCAAAAGGATAGAAAGTAAGGCGAACGGGGAGTTCTGGACATGTTTGCGATCTTCATCATCTTGATCTGGCTCGGTTGGCTTGGAGTGCGCGCCTATCTCCGCCGTAAGGACCCCGACGGCCTTGCTCTATTGACCGGTGAGCCCGTTGAGGTCACCAGCTCGGGACGTATCCGCTACCGCGAGGCACCTCTTGCTCCGCAAGCACCCGTAGAGGCTCTTCCCCCCGCGGTCGGTGCCCTGAAGCCTCGAAGCGCCGAAGGCTACGCGATCATCCCCGGCTACGACCGGAGAGCGGCCGACCGTCGCCGATTCGCCGAGCGGAGAACGGCCGCTCAAGTGACCGTAGAGCGTCGTCGCGGAGATCGTCGAAGCGCCTAACTACTCGCTGTGCCCTCCCGTTTGACCGGGTGTTGATGCGCGCTTATCCTTGCCCGTCGCGCCTGCCTATCGGCGGGCGCTACGCGTGCCCGACAGGGCGCGCCGGCTCGAAATCTGAGCCCGAATCGCCAAGAAGCAACCCGAGTTCGGTGAGCTTCGACAGGCCTGGTTGACCCCGGGAACCGTCGGAGTCGGGGTAGATCGCCGAACGTCAGAGTCGCCGGGAGGGACCGGAGGTCAACAGACCACACGGTCACACCTATCTCTCGGCCCACTCGGAGAAAAGGTCTCGGTCGCAGCATGCGCCGCGAGTCCCATAGAGGTGAGATGCGAACCCTGAGGGTTCGACAGATGTCCCGGTGCGAGCCGGGCTGAGATGGTGTTCGGACACGACCATGTCCGGGCAGGAGGAGAAGATTCAGTGCCGACTATCCAGCAGCTGGTCAGGCAAGGCCGGCGTAGCAAGAAGGAAAAGTCGAAGTCGCCGGCCCTCAAGGGATCGCCGCAGCGGCGTGGTGTCTGTACGCGCGTGTACACGACTACTCCTAAGAAACCCAACTCCGCTCTGCGCAAGGTTGCTCGTGTGCGTCTCACCTCTGGTATCGAGATCACTGCCTACATCCCAGGCATCGGCCACAACCTCCAGGAGCACTCGATCGTGCTCGTGCGTGGTGGCCGTGTGAAAGACCTTCCCGGTGTTCGTTACAAGATCATCCGCGGCTCCCTAGACACAGCCGGTGTCCGGGATCGGGTTCAGTCCCGCTCTCGTTACGGAGCCAAGAAGCCGGCAGGAGGTGCCTGATGCCTCGCCGTGGAGCAGCTGAGCGCAGAGAGCTTCTCGTAGATCCGATCTATTCCTCGCTCCTCGTCACTCAGATCCAGAACCGGATCATGACGCGAGGCAAGAAGAGCCTTTCCGAGAAGATCGTGTACGACGCGCTGGCGATGGTCGGCGACAAGACCGGTAAAGACCCACTCCCGGTTCTCAAGAAGGCGATCGACAACATCAAGCCGCTGCTGGAGGTTCGCTCACGCCGTGTCGGTGGTGCGACCTACCAGGTTCCCGTCGAAGTTCAGGCTCGCCGTGGCCAGACCCTGGCCATCCGTTGGCTCGTCACGTTCTCGCGCAAGCGTCGCGAACGGAGCATGGCGGACCGGTTAGCAGGCGAGATCTTGGATGCGTCGGGCGGCACAGGCTCGGCGGTCAAGCGCCGTGAAGACATGCACAAGATGGCCGAGGCCAACAAGGCCTTCGCTCATTACCGCTGGTAGAGAAACGAACGGAAGAGGTAAGTGGCAGAGACGAACGTAGCTGAGAAGAAGCAGAGCTCCAAGGCCGGAGCCTCTGGCATACGTGAATTCCCGCTAAGCCATACCCGCAACATCGGGATCATGGCGCACATCGACGCGGGCAAGACCACGACTACCGAGCGGATCCTCTATTACACAGGTCGTACCTACAAGATCGGCGAGGTCCACGAGGGCGCGGCCGTCATGGACTGGATGGAGCAGGAGCAGGAGCGAGGGATCACGATCACCTCGGCTGCGACCACCTGCCAGTGGAAGGGCTACTGGATCAACATCATCGACACGCCCGGCCACGTCGACTTCACGGTCGAGGTCGAGCGTTCACTGCGAGTCCTCGATGGTGCTGTGGCGGTTTTCGATGCCGTTGCCGGTGTCGAGCCTCAGTCCGAGACCGTGTGGCGTCAGGCGGACCGATACAACGTCCCGCGTATCTGCTTCATCAACAAGATGGACCGGACGGGTGCGGACTTCTATCGCTGTGTTGACATGATCAAGGATCGCCTCAACGGCCACCCACTTGTGATCCAGTTGCCGATCGGTGGCGAAGACAACTTCAAAGGCGTCGTGGACATCATCACGATGAACGCTCATGTCTGGCCGGACGAGGGCCGCGGCGAGGAGTGGGAAGACCAAGAGATCCCCGCCGAGATGAAGGCCGAGGCCACCAAGTACCGGCACGACCTAATCGAAGGCCTCGCCGACTACGACGAAGCGATCATGGAAGCGTTCATCGGCGACGAAGACGTATCGGTGGATGACATCCGCAAAGCTCTTCGCAAGGCGACCACTGCAGGCCAGGTGAACCCGATCCTTTGTGGGAGCGCTTTCAAGAACAAAGGCGTGCAGCCCCTGCTTGACTCCATCACCTGGTACCTACCTTCGCCGATCGATCTGCCCCCATACGAGGGCACTAACCCGGTGAATGGCGACTCCGAACTCCGCAAGCCCGACGATTCCGAGCCTTTCTCGGCTCTCGCCTTCAAGATCATGAGTGACCCCTACGTCGGACGCCTTACGTACCTGCGCGTTTATTCGGGAACGCTCAAATCCGGTGAGACGGTTCTGAATGCGGTCCGCGATCGCAAGGAGCGCATCGGTCGCGTCTTGCAGATGCACGCGAATCACCGGGAGGACATGGACTCGGTATTTACCGGAGATATCGTTGCCGTGGTGGGCCTGAAGCACACGCTCACCGGGGACACGTTGAGCGACACCAGCCACCCCATCCTGCTCGAGGAGATGACCTTCCCGACGCCGGTGATCGACGTGGCCATCGAGCCGAAGAGCAAGCCCGACTCCGAGAAACTGGCGACCGCCCTGCAACGTCTCTCCGAGGAAGACCCAACATTCCGGGTCCACACGGATGAAGAGACCGGACAGACGATCATCTCCGGGATGGGCGAACTTCACCTCGAGGTACTGGTGGACCGCCTGATCCGCGAGTTCAAGGTTGGAGCCAACGTTGGTAAGCCGCAGGTCGCCTACCGGGAAACCGTGTCGGATCCTGTCGATAAGGTCGACCTTCGCTACGTCAAACAGACTGGTGGTAAGGGTCAGTACGCCCACGTGGTGATCGCGATCGAACCTACGGGTCCTGGCGGTGGCTACGAATTCATCAACAAGATCACCGGAGGAAAGATCCCTCAGGAGTACATACCTTCGGTGGACCAGGGCGTGCAGGAAGCGATGGCTTCCGGCGTCATGGCCGGCTACCCGGTGGTCGACATCCGCATCAGACTCATCGACGGCAGCTATCACGACGTCGACTCGTCCGAGATGGCCTTCAAGATCGCGGGTTCGATGGCGTTCAAGGACGCAGCCCGCAAGGCGAAGCCCGTTCTGCTCGAGCCGATCTTCGATGTCGAGGTCGTCACACCCGAGGAGTACATGGGTGACGTCATCGGTGACCTATCGGGTCGTCGTGGACGGATCGAGGCGATGGACCAGCGCGGTACAGACCGGATCGTCAAAGCGCAGGTCCCTCTAGCCGAGATGTTCGGCTACGCGACCGAGCTACGGTCTCGCACTCAAGGAAGAGCTACGTACACCATGCAGTTCAACTCGTATCAAGAGGTACCTAAGAAGATCGCAGAAGAAGTCGTGGCAACGGTTCGTGGTGAGCCGGAGAGCAAGTAGAAGGAGAGAGGGCGATGGCTAAGCAGAAATTCGAGCGCACCAAGCCGCACGTAAACGTCGGCACCATGGGTCACATCGACCACGGTAAAACGACGCTCACCGCGGCGATTACCAAGGTGCTACACGACCACAACCCGAACGTTGCATTCACAGCGTTCGACCAGATCGACAAGGCTCCGGAGGAGAAAGAGCGAGGCATCACGATCGCTATCGCTCACGTCGAGTACGAGACGGACAATCGTCACTACGCTCACGTCGACATGCCGGGCCATGCCGACTACATCAAGAACATGATCACGGGTGCGGCACAGATCGACGGCGCCATCCTCGTGGTGTCCGCCGCCGACGGCCCGATGCCCCAGACGCGTGAGCACGTGCTGCTCGCCCGTCAGGTCAACGTGCCTTACATCGTCGTCGCTTTGAACAAGGTCGACATGGTCGACGACCCCGAGCTCCTCGACCTCGTCGAGCTCGAGGTTCGTGAGCTGCTCAGCGAGTACGAGTACCCCGGGGACGACGTACCTGTAACGCGCGTTTCGGCCCTAAAGGCGCTCGATGGTGACGAAGAAGCAGCCAAGGGGATCTTGGAGCTCATGGCTACGGTCGACGCTTCCATCCCCGAGCCCGAGCGCGACACCGCCAAGCCTTTCCTCATGCCGATCGAGGACGTCTTCACGATCACGGGTCGTGGAACCGTGGTCACGGGCCGTGTCGAGCAGGGTGTGCTGAAGCTCGGTGACGAGATCGAGATCGTCGGGATCCGTCCGGAGGTCACCAAGACCGTCGTCACAGGTATCGAGATGTTCCGCAAGCTGCTGGACGAGGCGCAGGCCGGAGACAACGCCGGGATCCTGCTCCGCGGTACCAAGAAGGAAGACGTCGAGCGTGGCCAGGTGCTTTGTAAGCCTGGTTCGATCACGCCTCACACCAAGTTCCAGGCCCAGGTGTATGTCCTGAGCAAGGACGAAGGTGGCCGTCACACGCCGTTCTTCAACAACTACCGTCCCCAGTTCTACTTCCGTACAACGGACGTAACCGGTTCGGTCGTTCTCCCCGGCGGTACCGAGATGGTCATGCCCGGTGACAACACCGAGATGACCGTCGAACTGATCCAGCCCATCGCCATGGATGAGGGACTTCGGTTCGCCATCCGTGAGGGTGGTCGCACGGTTGGTGCAGGTCGAGTCGTCAAGATCCTGGAATAGAGGAAAAACGTATGGCGAATGGGATGAACATCAGGATCAGGCTGAAGGCGTACGACCACGAGGTCATCGATCAGTCGGCAAAGAAGATCGTCGAGACGGTGACCAGAACTGGCGCGAGCGTCAACGGCCCGATACCTCTACCGACCGAGCGGTCGGTCTACACGGTCATCCGCTCGCCACACAAGGACAAGGACTCACGCGAGCACTTCGAGATGCGTACGCACAAGAGGCTGCTCGACATCGTGAACCCGACTCCGAAAACGGTGGACTCGCTGCAGAGGCTGGACCTGCCTGCCGGCGTGGACATCGAGCTGAAGCTCTAACCACGAACGAACGAAGGAAAGAGGAACTCAAGCGATGGCATCCACGAAAGGGATCCTCGGTCGCAAGATCGGGATGACCCAGGTCTTCGATGAGGTCGGCCATGCAGTGCCGGTCACCGTCGTCGAGGCCGGGCCCTGCCATATCGCCCAAGTTAAGAGGGTCGAGACCGATGGCTACGCAGCCATCCAGATCGCCTTCGGGGCTAATAAGCGCATGAACAAGCCTTTGACCGGTCACCTGGCCAAAGCAGGTATCGAGGCCGCGCGCCATCTCGTGGAACTGCGGGTCGAAGACACCACCGATTACTCGTTGGGCACAGAGATCAAGGCAGACATCTTCGAAGACGGAGAAGTCGTCGACGTGATCGGGGTAACCAAAGGTAAGGGTTTCGCAGGTGGGATGAAACGTCACAACTTCAAAGGTCTCGGTGCATCGCACGGAACCCAGAAGAAGCACCGCTCGCCGGGGTCCATCGGGGCATGCGCAACGCCGGCTCGCGTCTTCAAAGGCACTCGCATGTCGGGTCACATGGGCCACGTGCGCGTAACGACACTCAATCTCACTGTGATCAAGGCGGATGGCGAGAGGAACCTGATCCTCATCAAGGGAGCGATCCCCGGCCCCCGCGGCGGTCTAGTGATGATCCGCAGTTCGGTGCGCGTAGCGCGCCGCAACGGAACTAGGAAGGCAAGCTGATGGCTGCTCTTAAAGCGAAAGTCATCGACGCGACCGGTAAGACGACCGGCGACAAGGCGCTGCCGGAGGCTTACTTCAGCGGCGAGCCGAACGTCGCCGTCATGCATCAGGTCGTCGTAGCTCAGCTGGCCGGCGTTCGCAGCGGAACCGCCTCAACCAAGACGCGGTCCGAAGTTCGGGGTGGTGGAAAGAAGCCTTGGCGTCAGAAGGGCACCGGTCGTGCTCGACATGGCTCGAGTCGAAGCCCGATCTGGGTCGGCGGTGGCGCCGTCTTCGGGCCGAAGCCTCGCGACTACTCGAAGCGAGTCAACAAGAAGATGCGTGCGCTTGCTCTTCGTTCCGCTCTGACCTCCAAGGCCGAGAGCGGCAACGTGTGGGTGCTCGATGGTTTCTCTGAGGCCAAGACCAAGGCGGCAGCAGCGTGCCTCAAGGCGGCCGGTATCGATGGTCGGGTGCTCATCGTTGTGAACAGCAAGGATCCCAACACCGAAGACCTGCACAAGGCGTTCCGTAACCTCGGCCAGTCGGCCTTCTCTTACGAGCGCTCGCTGTCCACCTACGAGGTTCTGGTCGCCGACGACATCGTCTTCACCGCTGGTGCTCTCGATGCCCTTGGCAAGAAGCAGGAGGTGGCGGAGTGAGCTCCACTAAAGCCGACCCACGCGACGTGATCCTGGCTCCGGTAGTGAGCGAGAAAAGCTACGCGCTCCTGGATCTGAACGCGTACACGTTCATCGTTCATCCCGAGGCGAACAAGACTGAGATCAAGCAGGCGGTCGAGACGATCTGGGACGTGAAAGTCCTTTCGGTCAACACGATCAATCGCAAAGGCAAGAGCAAGCGTTTCCGTTTCACAGTTGGTAAGCGCCAAGACACGAAGCGGGCGATCGTGAAGCTTCGTGAGGGCGATTCGATCGAGATATTCGAGCAGCAGGCTTAAGAGGAGTACTGATGGCGATCCGTAAAGCGAAGCCGACATCACCGGGACGTAGGTTCCAAACGTTCTCCGATTACTCGGAGATCACTCGGAGCGAGCCCGAGAAGTCACTGCTCGAGCCGAAGCCGAAGACGGCCGGCCGCAACAACTACGGCAGGATCACTTCTCGCAGACGTGGTGGCGGTAACAAGAATAGATATCGTGCGATCGATTTCCGCAGGAACAAGGATGGTGTTCCCGCGAAGGTCGCTCACATCGAGTACGACCCGAACCGAAGTGCACGCGTCGCTCTGCTTCACTACCTCGATGGCGAGAAGCGCTACATCATCTTGCCGAATAGGGTGAAGGTCGGCGACATGCTCCAATCTGGGGCGAGTGCGGAGATCCGTGCCGGTAATGCTCTTCCTTTGAGGAACATCCCGGTCGGTACGGTCGTGCACAACGTTGAGCTCAAGCCAGGAGCCGGCGGCAAGATGGCCCGTTCGGCTGGTTCCTCCGTGCAGCTCGTGGCGAAGGAAGGTCAACGTGCAACGCTGCGCCTTCCCTCGGGCGAGATGCGGATCGTGCCCCTCGACTGCCGTGCAACGGTCGGCGAGGTCGGTAACGCCGAGCACGAGCTCGTCAAGATCGGTAAAGCAGGTCGTAACCGCTGGCAGAACAAGCGGCCCAAGGTTCGTGGAGTTGCCATGAACCCGGTCGACCACCCGCTCGGTGGTGGAGAGGGCAAGTCCTCTGGTGGACGCCATCCGGTCAGTCCTTGGGGCAAGCCCGAAGGCCGGACCCGCAAGAAGAAGGCTTCCGACAAGATGATCGTCCGCAGACGCGGCAAGAAGAGAGGTGGCCGCTGATGCCTAGATCTCTGAAGAAGGGTCCGTTCGTGGACGACCACCTTGCAGTCAAGGTTGACGCCATGAACAAGCAGAACGCCAAGCGAGTGATCAAGACCTGGTCGCGCCGCTCGACGATCATCCCCGACATGGTCGGCCACACGATCGCCGTTCACGACGGGCGCAAGCACGTTCCCGTTTACGTAACCGAGTCAATGGTTGGTCACAAGCTCGGCGAGTTCGCGCCAACACGTTCGTTCCGCAGCCACGCGGGCTCCGAGAAATCATCGAAGGTCAGGTAGGTATGGCGTACAAGATCGCACCAGACGCACAGGAAGCTATCGCCACCGCGCGGTACATCCGGATGTCGCCGACCAAGGTTCGTCAGGTCGTCGATCTGATCCGAGGCCGTCACGTGGACGATGCGCGCCGTGTGCTGACCTTCAGCGAAAGGTCCGCATCCAAGCCTGTTCTCAAGGTCTTGAACTCCGCCATCGCCAACGCGGAGGTCAACCGGGGCCTCCCCGGTGACGAACTGGTCGTTGCCCGAGCTTGGGTCGACGAGGGCCCGACCTTGAAGCGTTTCCGCCCCCGTGCTCTTGGACGGGCGACAAGGGTTCGCAAGCGTACGTCGCACATCTCGGTGGTGGTGGGACGCAACAGTGCCTTCCTCGAAGAGGTCGCGATCGCGGTTGAAGAGAAACCGAAGCGCCGGGGAGCGGCCAAGAAGACCACGGCGAAGAAGACCACGGCGAAGAAGTCGACGGCTGCGAAGCCAGCGACCGCGGCCACGCCGAAGGCCGAGACCACGGCCAAGAAGACCACTGCAAAGAAAACAACAGCGAAGAAGACCACGGCTAAGAAGCCAACAGCCAAGAAAACGACAGCCAAGAAGACCACTAAGCGCAAGTCCACCGAGAACGGAGGTGAGGAGTAATGGGTCAGAAGGTTCACCCTTACGGCTTCCGTCTTGGGATACACACCGATTGGAAGTCGAGATGGTTCAACGAGAAGGACTATAAGGAGTACCTGATCGCAGATCTTCGTATCCGCGAGTTTCTGCTTGGGCAACTCCCGCATGCAGGGATCTCTCGTATCGAGATCGAGCGTACGCGTGAGCGGGTCCGTATCGACACGCACACCGCACGTCCCGGCATCGTCATCGGCCGTCGTGGGTCGGAAGCCGAACGGCTTCGCTCCCACCTCGAGCAGATGGAAGCGAAGATCACGGGCAAGCCGACAGACGTGCGGCTGAACATCATCGAAGTGAAGCAGCCGGAACTCGACGCTCAGCTGATCGCCCAGGGTGTTGCGGAACAGCTTGTCAGCCGTGTCTCGTTCCGGCGAGCGATGAAGAAGGCTGTCGGAACCGCGATGCGACACGGCGCTAAGGGTGTACGTGTTCAGTGTGGCGGTCGTCTCGGCGGCGCCGAGATGTCCCGCACCGAGTGGTACATCGAGGGTCAGATGCCTTTGCACACCTTGCGCGCCGACATCGATTACGGCTTCTCGGAAGCGCGAACGACTTTCGGTCGGATCGGCGTCAAGGTATGGATCTACCGGGGCCCCTTCGAAGACACCTACGCATCTGCACGTGACGCTGCCAGGCTGAAGCGCGAAGCCGCTCTAGCCGCCGGCGAGACCGTCGGTCGGGGCGCGGAAGAGCGCGCCGCCGCCGGAGCTGCCGAGAAGAAGAAGCCCAAGAGACAAGGCACCACGGCTCGGGTAACGCGCAAGCGGATCCCGCGCAAGGACGATGCCACCGCTACGACTCCGACCGCTACGTCGCCTGCTCCAAAGAGCGATGCCGCGGTTGATGCGCCGGCCGTCGAGGAACCTAAGACCGAGACTCCGGTAGTCGAAGAGTCGACCCCGAGCAAGGCTCCCAGCGGCGTGAAGGTGACACCGGCCGAGCAGACGGGCGATGCTCCGGCAACTCCCGAAGGTGACGCAGGGGGTGATGCCTGATGCTGCAGCCAAAGAAGGTCAAGCACCGCAAGCAACAGCGCGGCCGCATGAGAGGGAAGGCCAAGGGCGGCACGACGGTCAACTTCGGGGATTACGGCCTCATGGCCGTCGAGCCGGGCTGGATCTCGAACCGTCAGATCGAGGCCGCTCGTATCGCGATGACTCGCCATATCCGCCGAGGCGGGAAGGTCTGGATCAACATCTTCCCCGACAAGCCGTACACGAAGAAGCCGGCCGAAACCCGTCAGGGCTCCGGTAAGGGAAACCCAGAGGGTTGGGTGGCAGTCGTGAAGCCTGGTCGCGTGATGTTCGAGATCGCTGGTGTTCCCGAACCTCTGGCTAAGGAAGCTATCCGGTTGGCGGCCCACAAGCTGCCGATCAAGTGCAAGTTCGTTTTTCGTGAGCAGCCCCTGGAGGTGCAGTGATGAACGCGAAGGAACTCCAGGACTTCTCGGAAGACCAGTTGAAAGAAAAGCTCGCTGAAACGAAGGAAGAGTTGTTCAACATCCGGTTCCAGAACGCGACCGGTCAGTTGGATAACTACAAAAGGATCGGCGAGCTCCGTAAAGACGTTGCGCGGATCAAGACCTTGCTTCGCCAGCAAGAGCTTGGGTCTGCCTCAGACAGAGTGGCAGGTAAGGCATGAGCACGCAGGAACAGGACATCACGCAAGAACGCGGCAAGCGGAAGACACGCACCGGCGTTGTCATCTCCGACGCTATGGAGAAGACGATCGTCGTTCGCGTTCGCGATGCCGCCTCTCACTCGACGTACAAGAAGATCGTTCGCCGTGACAAGCATCTGAAGGCGCATGACGAGGCTAACGAGTGTCACGTAGGTGACACGGTGAAGTTGATGGAAACAAGGCCGCTTTCAAAGACGAAGCGGTGGCGCGTTGTAGAGATCTTAGAGAGAGCGAAATGATCCAGCAGGAATCAAGATGCCGAGTTGCGGACAATACGGGCGCTCGTGAGGTGCTCGTGATCAAGGTCCTCGGTGGCTCGCGCCGCCGTTACGCCGGCATCGGAGACATCGTCGTCTGCACTGTCAAGGACGCGATCCCAGGCGGCGCCGTCAAGAAGTCCGAGGTCGTCAAAGCGGTCGTTGTTCGCACGGCGAAGGAACGCCGCCGCGGCGATGGGAGCTACATCAAATTCGACGACAACGCGGTTGTGATCGTGGACAACAACATGCAGCCGCGTGGAACGCGCATCTTCGGACCCGTCGCGAGAGAACTGCGCGATCGTCGGTTCATGAAGATCATCTCGCTAGCTCCGGAGGTGTTGTAATGCCGCACAAGCCTCGTATCCGCAAGGGCGACCGAGTGGTCATCCTTTCCGGAAAAGACGTTGGAGCCGAGGGTCGAGTGCTCGAGGTTCTACCCAAGAAGAACAAGGTCATCGTCGAGGGAATCAACCAGATCACCCGGCACGAGAAGATCCGGATGAGCCGTCGTGGTGCTCAAGAAGGCGGTATCACCCACAAAGAGGCTGCGATCCACATCAGCAATGTTGCGGTGCTCGACCCCACCGAGGGTAAGGGCACTCGCATCGGCTATCGATTCGAGCAGGGCACGAGCGCGAAGGTTCGCGTGAGTAAGAGGAGTGGAGCTGAGCTTGATGGCTAAAGACAACGGCTACACGCCGCGGCTCAAGACGAGGTACCGGGACGAGATCGTTCCCAAGCTCAAGGATGACCTGGGTCTGGGCAACGTCATGCAGGTGCCCAAGCCAGACAAGATCGTGGTGAACATCGGTGTTGGCGAGGCCCCCAAGGACGCCAAGTTGTTGGACGGGGCCCTTGCGGATCTCGAACGCATCACGGGACAGAAGCCGTCGATCCGCCGAGCTCGTAAGTCCCTCGCGACCTTCAAGATCCGGGCCGGGATGCCGATCGGTGCCGCTGTGACATTGCGTGGCGATCGGATGTGGGACTTTCTCGATCAGCTCAACTCGATCGTGCTGCCTCGTATCCGTGACTTCCGTGGACTCAATCCGAGTTCGTTCGACGGTGCGGGGAACTACAGCTTCGGTCTGACCGAGCAGCTCGTGTTCCCCCAGATCGATTACGACGACATTGATACAACACGCGGCATGGACGTAACCATCGTGACAACGGCAAAAGATGACGATCAAGGACGGGCTTTGCTCAAGGCCCTCGGCTTCCCACTGAGGGACCGGGCAAGGCAGGAGGCATAGATGGCTAAGAAAGCTTTGGTTAACAAGGCTGAGCGCAAGCCGAAGTACAAGGTGCGCGAGTACACAAGATGCAAGCGATGCGGCCGGCCACGAGCTGTGTACCGGCGCTTCGGTCTTTGCCGGCTCTGCTTCCGCGAGATGGCACACCAGGGCGAGATCCCCGGTGTCACGAAGGCGAGCTGGTAGCTATGACGATGACTGATCCGATCGCGGACATGCTTGCTCGTGTGCGGAACGCATCGCAGGCGATGCACGACGATGTGTTGATCCCGAAGTCCAAGATCAAAGAGAACATCGCTCGGATCCTCACTTCAGAGGGTTACGTGGACGGGTTCGAAGAGATCGAGGAAGAAGGCCACGCCTACATCAAGATCGCTCTTCGTTACACGCAGGAGCGAGAGCGGGCGATAGCCGGGATCAGGCGCATAAGCAAGCCGGGTCGCCGGGTCTACAGGGGCGCGACGGAGTTACCTCGTGTGCTTGGGGGCATGGGTGTCGCGATCATCTCGACATCCAAAGGCGTGATGACGGACAAGGATGCGCGTCGAGCCAAAGTTGGCGGCGAAGTGCTCGCCTACGTTTGGTGATGGAGGGATAGAGGATGTCAAGGGTTGGTCTTGCACCTATAACGGTCCCTTCAGGGGTCGAAGTGAAGATCTCTGACGGGAGCGTCAACGTCAAGGGCCCGAAGGGTCAGCTTGATCGCGCGTTTCCACCCGAGATAGTCATCGAGCAAGCGGATGGCGAGCTTCGTGTGTCGCGCACGCGAGAAACGCGCGAGGCCAGGGCTCTGCACGGTTTGTTCCGGAGTCTCTTCGCCAACATGGTCGAAGGTGTAACGAACGGCTACGAGAAACGCCTCGAGATCCATGGCGTCGGGTACCGGGCCCAGAAGCAGGGCAACGACCTGGAGCTGTCGGTCGGCTTCTCGCATACCGTGAAGAAGATCGCTCCCTCAGGGATCGAGTTCGAGGTTCCGCAGCCCACCAGGATCACGGTGCGTGGGATCGACAAGGAGCTCGTCGGCCAGGTTGCGGCAGAGATCAGAGCTATCAAGAAGCCGGAGCCCTACAAGGCCAAGGGGATCCGGTACGAAGGTGAATACATCAGGCGCAAGGGCGGTAAGGCCGCCAAAGCCGGCGCTTAGGAGTAGATGAGATGCCAGCGACAGCAGACAGAGTGCAGGGTCGCATCCGACGTCACAGGCGGGTGCGCAAGAAAGTGATCGGGACCGCGGAACGGCCGCGTTTGGCCGTGTTCCGTTCGAACCGTCATATCTACGTGCAAGTGATCGACGATTCGACCGGTCGAACGCTGGCTGCTGCCTCCACGTTGGAGGAAGGCGTGGCGGGTAAGGATCCGAAGACGAAGGCGAAAGCCGTTGGTCAGGCCGTTGCAGACAAGGCGAAGAAAGCCGGTGTCTCCAAGGTCACGTTCGACCGCGGTGGATTCATGTATCAGGGCCGGATCGCATCTCTGGCCGACGGCGCCCGCGAGGGCGGCCTGGAGTTCTGACAGGAGGCTTGTAGAGCGATGGGAAGAGGAAGACAAGGCGGTAGGCAGGGACGCCGAGACGACGACCGGAATCAGTACGAAGAGAGGGTCGTGTCTATCAACCGCGTAGCCAAAGTGGTTAAGGGTGGCCGCCGGTTCTCCTTCACCGCGCTCGTCGTTGTAGGAGACGGAGCAGGTCAGGTTGGCGTCGGTTACGGCAAAGCTCGTGAGGTTCCGGCTGCGATCCAGAAAGGCATCGAAGAAGCGAAGCGCAACTTCTTCCGGGTGCCGATGGTCGGCCACACGATCCCGCACGAGATCATCAGCGAGGATTCGGCCGCGGTTGTACTCCTCAAGCCCGCTTCTCCGGGTACCGGTGTTATCGCCGGGGGCCCCGTGCGTGCGGTCGTGGAGTGCGCTGGGATCAGAGACATCCTCAGCAAGTCGCTGGGCTCGAGCAATGCGATCAACATCATCCACGCGACGGTGCTGGCATTGAAGAGCCTTAAGACTCCCGCCGACATCGCGGACAAGAGGGGTAAGACCCCCGAAGAGGTCGCTCCTGCGTATCTATTGCAAGGGCCGGCCACTCCAGTGGCAGCGGGCTCTAAGTAGAACGGGGTATCGGTAAGGATGGCAAAGCAGCTGAAGATCACGCAGGTGAGATCGTCCACGGATAAGGGCAGGAAGCAAGTCGGGACGATACGAGCCCTTGGGTTGAAACGTCTGGGACATACGGTTACACAGGATGACAAACCCGAGATCAGAGGGATGATCCGCGCCGTCGAGCATCTTGTGAAGGTCGAGGAGATCAACTGATGAAGCCGCATGAACTGAAACCAGCGAAAGGCTCGACGAAAGCGCGCAAGCGTGTCGGCCGTGGTGAAGGGTCAGGCAAGGGAAAGACGGCCGGCCGAGGCACCAAGGGGACGAAGGCACGTAACACCGTGCCTCACTTCTTCGAAGGTGGCCAGATGCCGCTCGTGCGTCGTGTGCCCAAGCTCAAGGGCTTCACGCCGCCGCGCCGCAAGCACTATGGCGCCGTCAACCTTTCGCAACTTGCGGATCTTGGTGCGACCGAGATCGGTCCCGATCAGCTCAGGGCGGCCGGCATCGTGCACAAGCGCGACAAGCTGATCAAGGTCCTTGGCTCGGGAGATATCGACAAGGCTCTCACCGTGAAGGCGCATGCTTTCAGCGGAACCGCTAAGGAGAAGATCGAAGCGGCCGGAGGCTCCGTCGAAGTTCTAGAGATCCACTACTCCGACACCCACAGGGGGAAGCACGAGTAATGAATCTTCTCGGAGCCTTCATCAACGCATTCAAGATCCCTGATCTTCGAAAGAAGATCCTGTTCACGCTGCTGATCATCGCCGTGTACAGGTTCGGTGCTCACGTGCCGAGCCCGGGTATCGACGTCGATACCGCTCTGTCTTTGACGGGTGGGAATGCAGGAGGGGTTTTCTCTTTCATCAACCTCTTCTCCGGCGGTGCGCTGACCAGGCTCTCGATCTTCGCGTTGGGGATCATGCCGTACATCACGTCCTCGATCATCATGCAGCTCCTTACCGTAGTGATCCCGAGGCTTGAGGCGTGGTCGAAAGAGGGCGAGTCCGGCACGAAGAAGATCACCCAGTGGACCCGTTACCTCACCGTCATGCTGGCACTGCTTCAGTCCACCGGTCTCGCTTTCCTCTTCCACAACAGGCAGGTCGTCGATGCCGACCTCATCCCCGAGTTCAGTGGGCCGCGCGTTGGTTTGATCGTGCTGTCTCTGACGGCTGGAACCGCGTTGATCATGTGGCTCGGTGAGCTCATCACCGCCCGAGGGGTCGGGAACGGGATGTCGATCCTGATCTTCGCCTCGATCGTTTCCACGTTGCCCAGCGAAGGCAAGGCGATCCTCGATCAGAAGGGCATGGGGACGTTCCTTGCGATCTGCGGTATCGCCTTGGCGGTCATCGTCCTGATCGTGATCATGGAACAGGGCCAACGGCGGATCCCGGTCCAGTACGCAAAACGGGTCGTTGGTCGAAGGATGTACGGGGGTAGTTCGACGTATATCCCGCTCAAGGTCAACCAGGCGGGTGTTATCCCAATCATCTTCGCTTCAAGCGTTCTCTACATACCGACGTTGTTACAGAACGTCGTGCAGAACCGAACTATCCAGAACTTCATCAACGACAACCTCGTGAACTCGGCGAGTGCTGTCTACATGCTTCTCTACGGCCTCATGGTGGTGTTCTTCGCCTACTTCTACACTGCGATCACCTTCAACCCCGTCGACGTTGCAGACAACATCAAGAAGTACGGAGGTTTCATCCCGGGCATCAGACCCGGTCGCCAGACGGCGGAATACCTGGACAGGATCCTGACTCGCATCACTTTGCCGGGTGCCTTGTTCATCGCCGCCATCGCGTTGATGCCTTCTATCTTCCTTGCGTGGCAAAACATCCAGCAGCTGCCGTTCGGAGGTACGTCGATCTTGATCACGGTCGGTGTGACGCTTGAGACGATGAAACAGATCGAATCGCAGCTGATGATGCGTCACTACGAGGGCTTCCTCAAGTAGCGGAAGGACGAGGAACGAAACCTATGCGCATCATCATCTTCGGCCCCCAAGGGGCCGGTAAAGGCACCCAAGGTCAGGCGATCTCTGAGAAATATCAGATCCCGGCGATCTCTACGGGTGAGATCTTCCGCTGGGCGATCAAGGGTGGCACGGCGTTGGGTCTCAAGGTCGCGGAGTACGTCGATGAGGGTCGACTGGTTCCCGACGAGCTGACGATCGATGTCGTCGGTGAACGACTAGCCGCCGAGCCAAACGGTTGGATCCTGGATGGGTTCCCGAGGAACGTCGAACAGGCAGATGCGCTCGAGAAGCTCTTGTCCGACCGCGGGAAGGGACTTGATGCCGCTCTCGTCATCGAGGTTCCCGAAGATGTTTCTATCCGACGACTCACCGGTCGCCGCGTCTGTGTCAGCTGCGGACGCAATTACAACGTGGACGCTCCGCCCGCCGAGGATTGGACGTGCGACACATGTGGCGGCGAGGTGGTCGAGCGTGTCGACGATCACGATGAAGACACCATGCGCACGCGACTCCGCACGTATCACGAGCAGACCGAGCCACTCAAGAAGTACTACGAAGACCGCGGCCTTCTTCGCAGGGTTGGCGGTGTAGGGACGACCGACGAGGTGTTCGACCGCATCCTCGAGGTCCTCTAACGGATACCGATGTCCGTCCGATGATCTACAAGAAATCGGCGGACGAGATAACCACGATGCGACGTGGAGGAGCGATCCTTGCGTCGTCATTGCAAAAGATCGGTGAGCTGGTCCGTCCCGGTGTTAGCACCGCTGATCTGGACGTCGCTTTCGCAAAGATGCTCGACGATGCGGGGGCCGAAGCCTCATTCAAGGGCTACCGCGGGTATCCGGCGTCCATCTGTGCCTCACCGGACTTCGTGATCGTTCACGGGATCCCCAATGCCACGCCGTTGGAGGAGGGCCAAGTCGTCTCGATCGACCTCGGTGTCTATTACGAGGGTTTCCACACCGACTCGGCCTGGACGTTCCCCGTGGGGAAGGTTGACGAGAAGGCGGCCCGTCTCTTGGAAGTGACGGAAGCGGCCCTCCTGGAGGGCATAGATCGGGCCGTGATCGGCAACCGGGTGGGCGATATCGGCTACGCCGTGGAACAGGTGGTCATCCCCAAGGGTTTGTCACTGGTTCAGGAGTACGCGGGCCACGGGGTGGGGCGAAAACTGCACGAGGAGCCGTGGGTCCCGAACTACGGCCCTCCCGGCCGGCGAGAGAAGCTGGAAGTGGGCATGACCATAGCCATCGAGCCGATGGTCAACCTAGGGGGGCCGGACACCCAGACCCTGGACGACGGCTGGACGGTGGTAACGGCCGACCGCTCGAGATCAGCCCATTTCGAACACACAGTAGCCATAACCGAAGAAGGCCCCGTGATCCTCACAGCCCCCTAGGAGGGGGGGCATGCCGCCCTAGGGGAGGTCTGTTATCCTTGGCGGTCGTTCCTGGTCGAGTTCACGCGCGCCCCTACGGGGCGCTTTCTCTGGCCTGGGAACTATCGGGGCTCGACGAGGGTTTTACCACCATGTCGTGGCTTCATGTCGGATTCTCTAGACAGATAAGAGGTAGCTGAGCGTGGCGAAGTCGAGGTCGAGATCGAGGGGTAAGCGCAAGGTCAAAGAGCGCGGCCCAGATACCTCGAACAAAGAGGAAGGTATCGAGATAGAGGGCACCGTTCTCGAGCCCCTTCCGAACGCCATGTTCAAAGTTGAGTTGGACAACGGTCACCAGGTTCTTGCGCATATCTCCGGGAAGATGCGGATGCACTACATCCGGATCCTTCCGGGCGACAAGGTCCTGATCGAACTGTCGCCGTACGACCTCACCCGAGGTCGAGTGATCTATCGCTACAAGTGATCGGGAGAGCACCATGAAGGTACGTCCAAGCGTCAAGAAGATCTGCGATAAGTGCAAGATCATCCGCCGTCACGGCAGGGTGATGGTTATCTGCACGAACCCCCGTCACAAGCAGCGTCAAGGCTAGAAGGAGAGAGGGGCTTAAGTGGCACGTATCGCCGGAGTCGACATCCCAAGAGACAAGCGTCTCGATGTCGCGCTTACGTACATCTACGGGATCGGCCCGACCAAGGCCAAAGACACCTGTGTCGGAGCGAAGGTGAATCCTGCCACTCGCTCGCGCGACCTCACCGACGAAGAGGTCGTTCGGATCCGTGACTGGATCTCGAACAACTACCAGGTCGAGGGTGACCTTCGCCGTGAAGTCAACCAGAACATCAAACGCAAGATCGAGATCGGTTGTTACCAGGGTCTGCGCCACCGGCGTGGACTCCCCGTCCACGGACAGCGCACGCACACTAACGCGCGTACCCGTAAGGGTCCGAAGAAGACCGTGGCCGGGAAGAAGAAAGTCAAGAAGTAGTTCGTAGAACGAAGCGATAAGGAACAGGAGACACTTGGCCGCTCAGAAGAAGAAGCAGAAGACAAGGCGCAGAGAAAAGAAGAACGTCGTTCATGGTGTCGCGCACATCAAGTCGACGTTCAACAACACGATCATCGCGATCTCGGATCTTGAGGGGAACGTGATCTCGTGGGCGTCTGCGGGCAACGTCGGCTTCAAGGGCTCCAGGAAGTCCACTCCGTTCGCTGCACAACTCGCCGCCGAGGCGTGCTCACGTCGCGCACAGGAACATGGTGTGCGCCGTGTCGACGTCGAGGTGAAGGGGCCGGGCTCTGGTCGTGAGACCGCGATCCGCTCCCTCCAGGCATCAGGTTTAGAGATCATCGGCATCAAGGACGTGACTCCGGTTCCGCATAACGGCTGCCGTCCACGTAAGAGGAGACGTGTCTGATGGCCCGCGAAACAGGACCCGTTTGCAAGCTTTGCCGACGGGAGAAGACCAAGTTGTTCCTCAAGGGCACGCGGTGCGAGTCACCGAAGTGTCCGATCGAGAAGGGACGTCCCCCTCCCGGTGACCACGGTCGCGGTCGTGTCCGTGAGTCGGAGTACTTGCTTCAGCTTCGTGAGAAGCAGAAGGCGAAGCGCTTCTACGGGATCCTCGAGAAGCAGTTCCGCTCGTACTACGAGGAAGCGGCTCGCTCGAAGGGTGTTACCGGCGAAGAGCTGATGCGGATCTGCGAGCTGCGGCTAGACAACATCGTCTACCGAGCAGGTTTCGCGATGAACCGACCAATGGCGCGCCAGCTGGTGAACCACGGGCACTTCGAGGTGAACGGCCGCAAGGTCGATATCCCCTCGTACCGCGTAAAGGTCGGCGACACCATCAACGTCAAAGGCAAGAGCAAGACGCTGGGGCGCATCGTCGAGAACGTGTCTTATGCCGAGGGCCGGATCATCCCTGACTGGCTCAGCTCCAACCTCAAAGATATGTCTGTGTCGATCCTCGGGTTCCCCGAGCGGGCACAGATCGATGCTCCCGTTCAGGAGCAGCTGATCGTCGAGTACTACTCGAAATAGTTCACAACTTCATAACCGCACTTACGCATCACCCAAAGAATCGCGAGAGGAGCCCAATGGATCTGCTTATCGTCCAGCGCCCCCAGATCTCTGTCGAAGAGATCTCGGATCTGCGCCGGAAGTTCATAATCGAGCCGCTTGAGCCCGGCTTCGGTTACACGCTCGGCAACTCGCTACGTAGGACGCTTCTTTCGTCGATCCCTGGCGCAGCTGTAACCCAGGTGAAGATCGACGGTGTCCTCCACGAGTTCACCACGATCGATGGTGTAGCCGAAGACGTAACTAACGTCGTGCTGAACCTCAAAGAGCTCGTCATCAAGAGCGAGAACGAGGAGCCCACGATGGTGCACCTCCGGGTTACCGGTCCGACCGAGGTCAAGGCCGGCGACATCCAGCTTCCTGCCGGTGTCGAGATCCTCAACCCCGACCATCACATCGCCACCTTGAACAAGAAAGCGACCCTTTCGATGGAGCTCAGGGTCGAGCAGGGCCGCGGATATGTCCCGGCCGGTAGCTCGGCTCAGGAAGCCATCGGTGCGATCCCGATCGACGCGCTGTTCTCGCCGGTCAAGAGGGTGACCTACGAGGTCGAGCCCACCCGTGTCGAGCAGATGACGAACTACGACCGTCTGATCCTCGATGTCGAGACCAACGGTGCGATGGACCCCACCGAGGCGTTGTCTTCGGCCGGTTCCACCTTGGTCGAGCTGTTCCAGCTCTTCGCTGGGATGGGCGAGGGTTCTGCCGGACTGGTCCTTGGCCCCGAGCCGGGCGAGGATGAAGCCTCTGGGATCCTTGCAACGCCCATCGAGGACCTCGACCTAACGGTTCGTTCGTACAACTGCCTGAAGCGCGAAGGCGTTGCCACGGTCGGACAGCTCGTCCAGAAGACGGAAGAAGACCTGTTGGAGATCCGCAACTTCGGTCAGAAGTCGATCGACGAGGTCAAGGCTAAGCTCGAAGACATGGATCTCGGCCTACGCAAGAAAGAGTTCTAGGAGAAACCGATGCCGCAACCGAAGAAGGGCGCTCGTCTCGGAGCCAACCCGAAACACCAGGCGCACATGCTCAGCAACTTGGCGGCGTCGCTCTTCATCCACGAGCGGATCAAGACGACAGAGGCTAAGGCTAAGACCCTGCGTCCTCTCGCCGAGAAGCTGATCACCAAGGCCAAGAAAGGCGACGTGCACAATCGTCGTCAGGTCCTGTCCGTGATCGAGGACCGCGACGTCGTCCACAAGCTGTTCGATGACATCGGTCCACGTTTCTCGGACCGCAACGGTGGGTACACGCGGATCTTGAAGATCGGGCCGCGTCAAGGTGACGGTGCGCCCATGGTTCTCATGGAGCTGGTGGAAGAGGGAGACGCTCCCATCGCTACCACCGTTGAGACGCCCGAAGGCAAGAAGCGCAGGATCCCTGGGCGACGCCGCCGTGCGGGATCAGAAGACCTACCTCAGGACAAGCCCGTCCGTAGCAAGGCTGCAGAAGCGTGGGCCGTCGGTCAGGCAGAACCTCTAACCGAAGAAGAAGCCGCCGCGCTTGCGCTCGAAGCCGAAGGCGACGAGGAAGCTGCTGAAGGCGACGAGCTAGCAGCAGAAGCGCAAGCCGATGAGGCCGAGGCCGTTGCCGAAGCCGAAGAAGTGGCGCTCGAGGCCGAGTCCGATGCGGCCGAAGAAGCGCTCGCCGAAGGCCAGGCCGACGCCGGAGACGCTCCCGATGCGGGCAGCCCCGGCACCGAAGACCAGAAGTAATCAACGCGGCCCCCGAAGGGGGCCGCTTGGATCTTCACCGTGAATCTCCGTCTCGATATCGCGTACGACGGAGAACCCTTTCAGAGGCTTCGCGCGTCAGCCAGAGCAGCGCACCGTTCAGGGCGATCTCGAGGATGCGCTCGCCCGCGTCATGGGCCGCGATGTCGACCTCTTCGTTGCCGGTCGTACCGACGCCGGTGTCCACGCTCTAGGGCAGGTCGTATCGATCCCAGACGCTCCGGACGACACCGATCTGGACAAGGTCCGTAGAGCCTTGAACGGGACGTGCGCACCAGCGATCTGCGTGAACTCGGTCCGCGAGATGCCGGAAGGCTGGCACGCTCGTTTCAGTGCGCGCTCACGCTTGTACGTCTACGCGATCCTCGAGGGTGAGACCCCAGACCCGTTCCTGTCCACCATGACGCTTCACCATCGAGACCTCCTCGATGTCGAGGCCATGAGCGAGGCCGCGGGACACCTGGTGGGGGAGCACGACTTCTCCTCGTTCGGACGGACGCCCGATCCCAGCGCCTCCAAGGTGCGCAACCTTTACGAACTTCGGGTCTGGCGCGAAGGCCGAGTGATCAAGGTCAGAGCTCGCGCCAATGCCTTCATCCAGCAGATGGTGCGTTCGCTGGTCGGAACGCTCCTGTACGTCGGACAGGGCCGCAGAAGCCCTCAAGAGGTGCCCGCGATCCTTCAGGCTCATGACAGGTCGGATGCCGGTCCGGTCGCTCCCGCCCTGGGGCTATGCCTCGTTTCGGTCGAATACGACGAGGGGTGGTCGGGCCCGTTTGAGGCGGCTGACCAGGGCTGATAAGCTCTACCGACCTTCCGCGACCCGCTAGGTCGCTACCTTGAAGGTCACTCTTTAAAGGACGTTTATGAATACCCATGTAACGAAAGCTGGAGACATCACGCGCGAGTGGTGGGTTATCGACGCCGAGGGCGTCGTGCTCGGCCGTCTCGCGTCCGAGGTCGCCAAGCTTCTCCGAGGCAAACACAAGCCGACCTTCTCCCCGCACCTGGACACAGGTGACCACGTGATCATCGTCAATGCCGGCAAGGTCGTTATGACCGGTAACAAGATCACGGACAAGAAGTACTACAGGCACTCCGGTTACCCGGGTGGCCTCACCGCCGTTCCTTACGACAAGCTGATGTCGACACGCCCCGAGCTCGCGGTCGAGAAGGCCGTCAAGGGGATGCTTCCTAGCAACAAGCTTGGCCGAGCGATGATCAAGAAACTGAAGGTCTACTCGGGCGCCGAGCACAGCCACTCGTCACAGAAGCCCAAGCCGTTCGACGTTCACGGTGTCGCAGATCCCAAGAACATCGATATGGCTCACACGATCGAGGAGGTAACCCACGGTGCCTGATGCAGCTCTAACGCGCGCAACCGGGCGCCGTAAGGAAGCCGTCTGTCGCGTTCGACTCCTACCCGGCGAGGGCAAGTGGTCGATCAACGATCGTCCGATCGAGGATTACTTCAAGTCCCCGACCGCGCGCATGATCATCACCGAGCCTCTCCGCATCACGGAGACGGAAGGCCGTTACGACATCTTCGCCAAGATCGAGGGCGGCGGCATAACGGGGCAGGCCGGCGCGTTGCGTCACGCGATCGCCCGTGCATTGATCGACCTTGACCCCGACCTTCGTCCGGCCCTCAAGAAGGCCCGGATGCTTACTCGTGACGCTCGTGAGAAAGAGCGCCGCAAGTACGGCTTGAAGAAAGCCCGCAAGGCCCCTCAGTACTCCAAGCGTTAGAGGGTTAGGCCACTAGCGTGACCGGAGGCCCTGCTCACTAGGTAGGACATTCTGGGCCGAGCTGCGGTCTGGGCTATCCCGATGTTCCCGCTGGAAGGCGGACTAAAATTGGCTCTTCGAGCCATCCTGCGTCCAAATGCCACTCCTGGAGTTTTGGCCGATCCATCCGCACCGCCACCATTAGTGTTCTCAGATTGGGGCAAGTGTTGGTCTCCGTACGGAGCGCAATCTGATCGACTCGCGTCTTTATCTCGTTTATTAGCGTGGGACACGTTTCTCCGTCGACAGCTAGGAAGAGGACGGCTGATGTTCTGAAGTCTACGGGGGGAGCCGGCCCGTCAAACCCTAGTTCTAACCAGGTTCTTCGGTAGTAGCCGTCACTGAAGGTCAGAGTCGCCCCGCTGGGATCATCCGTGATGACTTCAACACGAGCGAGTTCATCAAACCGCACATCCTTGCCTGACTCGCACGCGGGGAGCACCGACAGGATCAGAACCCCAGCCATGATCCGTAGGGATCTTATGCAGTTTAGGTGTGTCTTCTTGCCAGGTTTGCGCATCAAGGCCTCTTACCTACAGGACTCGTTGACCGAGTGGCGAATAGCTGGACAAAACCTACACAATGGTTCACGGCGAGCCCACACCGGAGCCGTCCGTCGAGCCAACACCGGAGCCGTCCGTCGAGCCCACACCGGAGCCGTCCGTCGAGCCAACACCGGAGCCGTCCGTCGAGCCCACACCGGAGCCGTCCGTCGAGCCCAAACCGGAGCCGTCCGTCGAGCCCACACCGGAGCCGCCGGGCAATGGCCATCAGACTGATAATCCTCAGGGATCAGTTGGATCCGAATCGGTGGCAGCGGATGGATCAGTCCTGGATCCCGTCGTCATCCTGTTGGACGAGAATGCGTCCCCGTGCGGGAATGGCTGGAAGACAACCCTTGACTGCAAGTATTCTCAATTCAAGGTCACTGCAGATTGTCGACTTCAATGTACGAAGGTTGTTGTCGAAGCTAAGTGGCGTGGGGCTACGGCAAATGTCCCTCCGTGTACCCACTACTCTGGCGGTTCGGGGTTCGATTACTGGCGAATGCTCAACGTCCAAATTGCCCCACCGGTTAGTGGTACTTCAAAATTTGACTTCGGCCCAACAGGACCTATCTACAACACTTGCATCGATGGCCATCTTGACCAGTCGGGCCAGAAAACCATTTTTCAAGATCACATTGTCGATTTCGAATGGCAGCATGTAGATGACGATGGGACAGCTGACCCAGCCGAGACGATCACGACAACGGCGAGCGTTTACGTAAGCGTTCGGTGATGGTCCGCTCAAGCGACATCCGCATCCGAAAGAAGGCACTCGGACTCTTCCTTCTGGGGGCCGTTCTCGGAACGACATTGGCGCTGCCCACTCGCGCGGGGACGGCGGACAATGACATTGCCATTGAGGTCACAGTCGAAGTTCCTACCTCGATTCAGATCGAGGTGTTACAACCGCTCCGATTCGGAATCGAAGGTGAGAACGCAGATTGGCGCGTAACCGGTGAAGGCCGCCTCGCTGTCGCGATCGTCACGAATTCAGGAGGGGGTGCGGTTGCGGCCGTTGGGCATTGGCGTACCTGCCAATCTCGCGGCTGTGCAACGGGAAGATCACTGCAGATCGTTGAGGGAGGAAGGGGAAGGTCCGGTCACGTAACCCTACCCAGAGGTCGCTACAAGCTCCACTTGGTTGGGGATGGTGCGCCAATTACTTTCTTTGGATCGTTTCCCTCAGGCAGCGTGCTACTTGGCAAGTCAACTGAGATTCGCGTCGGAATTAACTCTACGAAGGAATCAGCCGGGCTGGACTCAATGACCCTGCAGGCTGACCAGCCCTCCTTAGCCGTCGTGGCTGTCGCAGCAAGTGCTTCCCTCGAAGCGGAAGTTGGAACGTGCTACCGATCGGATGGTGGGGTTGTGCTGGCGCACGCAGCAATGCTTGGAGCACCTTGTCGCGAGACCGGCGGCAAAGGTGGGTCGGTCCATTCCTTCAACACCTTCCCGGGAGGGCGAGTGGACTTAAGCACCTATGACGTGCGGATGATCGGAGTGGGCGAGACGCTGGCGGGTTTCGGGCGAGCCGTTGGCGGCGGCAATGTATCCCACCTAAGCGCGCTCTTAAGGTTCTGAAGAAGCGCGCTCGTTTAGGCCCTGACGAGGTCGCGGTGGCCGATCACGTGAGTAACCGGGATCGCGAAGCGACGGCTCACCCTGTGGGGTAGGTCCTGCTTTATCCAACGAGAGATACCCGGTGGAAGCGTCGACAAGATGATCTCGTCAAAGCTTTCTCTGAGCATCAGATCGTTGATCGCGAGGATCACATTGCCGTCGCCCACGACCCCTTTTACATCCACCTTGAATTCGCCCAATCTCTTCAGTGCTTGTTCGAGCCGGCGATGGGCGAGCGCCTCGGCTTCTTGATCGGTCCAGAAACTTTCGTTGGGAGCGGAAGCGGGGACGAGCAACGTGAAGCGGCATTCGCCGCGGGCCATCTTCTTCCGAACCAGATCGCTCAGATGCTTCCCCCCGGCGGTCTGGTTCGCCACGATCATGACTCTTCGCATGGCGCTCCTCCCGGTACCCCTCTCTTATACGCCTGCCACCAACACGCCGTCAGGCAACCCGCGAAGGAAAGCGCAGAACGCGAAGAATGAGGGTTTTCAGGAACTCTTTTGGCTCGTGGAGCATCCTTATGGATATGCGACGAAGCTTGGTTTTGATGTCATGTCTGCTCCTTCAGGTGGCTTATTCCACAGCGTTGGCCTTTCCCGGCGAGAACGGCCCGATCGCTTACTCGATCGATGGGCAGGTTCACACCGTCACGGCCGATGGGTTCAATGGGGTTGTAGACGAAGGAAGGAGCCCCGCCTGGTCGGCGGACGGCTCGCAGCTTGCCTATGTCTGTGATCTGCAGGTCTGCGTGTCCTCCCCCGACGGGAGCGCCAAGGTTGTAGTGACTTCCGCGCCCGACGGCAGTGCTCAGCAGCCGGCCTGGTCTCCCGACGGAGAACACATCGTCTATAGCAGGCGCATCGATCCTTTGGTCGGTGACCCCACTGTCAACCTCTACGTCGTCGACCTCGCTGATGGCACTGAGACACAGTTGACCGATTCCTACTCAAGCGACCCTGCGTGGTCACCCGATGGGGCGCGGATCGTCTTCACAACCGGGGTGAGCGGGACGGGAGGTATCCATTCGATCAAACCCGACGGCAGCGGTCGAAAGGAGCTCTTCGCTCCCAACAGATACCTGGATTCTCCGGTTTGGTCGCCGAGCGGGACTCGCATCGCATTTGCGTACCAGAAGGGGAACACCTGGCGTATCTGGGCCATGCGGAGGAACGGTTCCGATCCACACGAGATCTTCAAAGGGAGGTACCACGAGATCTCGGGTCGAGGACTGGCGTGGTCGCCGGACGGCGAGCGACTGCTGTTCGTCGGGCGTGATGATCGAATCATCTACTCCATCGCATCGTCGGGTGGTGACCGTGAGGAAATCGCTACAGGCGATGCCCCCGACTGGGGAGTCGCTCCCTAGAATCTGTTGAAGGTTTCGGGCGTTTTCGGGTCAGGAATTGGTGTCCCCGTCACCCGTTTTCTGAATAAGAAACCTACTCAGGGGTGAGCATGCGGCGGAGGACCATCTGGAGGACGCCGCCGTGGCGGTAGTAGTCGAGTTCGACCTCGGAGTCGATCCGGCATTCGACGCTGAATCGCTTCTCCGTGCCGTCGTCGGCTCGTGCGACCACCTCGAGCTCGGCGTGAGGCTCAAGTCTCTCGGCGACCCCTGCGATCTCGTATGTCTCTTCGCCCGTAAGGCCTAGGGACTCAGCGGTCTCGCCGTTCGTGTACTGGAGCGGAAGGATGCCCATGCCGACGAGGTTGCTGCGGTGTATCCGTTCGTACGTTTCGGCGATGGCGGCCCTGACGCCTTGGAGGAGAGGTCCCTTCGCGGCCCAGTCACGCGACGAGCCGGAGCCGTACTCCTTCCCGGCCAGGATGATCGTTGGAACGCCTTCGGATACGTAGCGCATCGCAACGTCGTAGATGGGTTCCACATCCCCGCCTGGGATGAAGCGGGACCATCCGCCTTCCTTGCCGTTCGCTAGCAGGTTGCGGAAACGGATGTTGGCGAAGGTGCCTCGCACCATGACTTCGTGGTTACCGCGTCTTGCGCCGTAGCTGTTGAAGTCCTTGATCTCCACGTCTTCAGACTGGAGGTACTTACCTGCAGGTGACGAAGGGGCGATCGCGCCGGCGGGGGAGATGTGGTCGGTCGTGATCGAATCGCCGACCACTGCCAGCACCCGGGCACCCTTGATGTCGGTGATGGGTCCCGGCTCGGTGCCGAGGTCGATGAAGAACGGCGGCTCTCGAACGTAGGTGGAATCCGGGTCCCAGTCGTACAGCTGTCCGGTGGGGGAGGGAAGCGCTTTCCATTCTTCGGTTCCCTCGAACACCTTCCCGTACTCCTTGTCGAACATGCCGGAGTTAACCGACTTGAGTGCTTCCGTGACTTCTTCGTTGCTCGGCCACAGGTCCGAGAGGAAGACATCGTTCCCGTCGGCGTCCTGGCCGAGTGGATCGGTTGTCAGATCGATGTCGGCCGACCCTGATAGTGCGAAAGCAACGACGAGCGGAGGTGACGCGAGGTAGCTGGCCTTCACCTGTGGGTGGATGCGCCCCTCGAAGTTCCTGTTACCCGACAGAACCGATACGACGGCTAGGTCGTTCGCGTCGATGCAGTTGGCGATCGGTTCCGGTAGTGGACCCGAGTTACCGATGCAGGTCGTGCATCCGTACCCCACGGTGTGGAAGCCGAGAGCTTCCAGGTCCGCGTCGAGTCCCGTCTTGGCGAGGTACTCGGTCACCACGCGTGATCCCGGTGCCATCGAGGTCTTCACCCACGGTTTGCTGCGAAGCCCCTTTTCGACCGCCTTGCGAGCCAACAGTCCGGCCGCGAGCATCACCGCCGGGTTCGACGTATTCGTGCAGGACGTGATCGCTGCGATGACGACCGAACCGTGACGGAGAGAGAAGCTCTCTGGCTCTTCTCTTAGGTCGACGGCCCCGTGGGGTGTGGGCTCATTCTCGCTGTGCCCACTTTCGTCCTCGAATCGTTCCACCTGGATCTCGTAGAGACGCGTCCAGGTTGTCGGTGTAGATGTCTGTGAAGCTCTTCCAGACGTTCGGAAGTGTCACCCTGTCCTGAGGACGCCGCGGCCCCGCCATCGAAGGTTCGACGGTGGAGAGATCGAGCTCGAGTGTCTCGGTGAACTCAGGATCGGTCGTGGCATCGGTGCGCCACATCCCTTGTTCCTTCGCATAACGCTCGACCAGGTCGATGAGGTCGGAGGGTCGTCCGGTTAGCTTCAGATAGTCGATCGTTCGGTCGTCGACCGGGAAGAGTGATGCAGTGGCGCCGAACTCGGGCGACATGTTCGAGATCGTGGCTCGGTCGGAAACTGGAAGGTTGGACAGTCCGCTTCCATAGAACTCCACGAACTTCCCGACCACCCCGTGATTGCGGAGCATCTCGGTCACGGTGAGGACCAGATCCGTAGCGGTCACGCCAGGATTGAGGCCCCCGAGGAACCTGAAACCAACGACCTGGGGAGTTACGAGTGGGATGGGCTGCCCTAGAACGGCTGCTTCGGCTTCGATCCCGCCCACGCCCCATCCGAGCACCGAGAGACCGTTGACCATCGGCGTGTGCGAGTCGGTGCCCACGACCGTGTCGGGGATCGCAACATCTCCATCGTCTGAGATCGTTCGGACGACCTTCGCCAGGTACTCGAGGTTCACCTGATGGACGATCCCCATACCCGGAGGCACCACCCTGAAGCCCTTGAACGCCTGCTGGGCCCACCGAAGCAACGCGTACCTCTCGCCGTTGCGCTCGTACTCCCTGCGAACGTTGAACTCGAAGGCCTCATCCGAACCGAAAGCGTCAACCTGTACCGAGTGATCGATCACCAGGTCGACGGGGACGAGGGGGTCGACCTTTGCGGGGTCACCACCCTCACGCTGCATCGCTGAACGCATGGCCGCGAGGTCTACGACAGCAGGAACACCCGTGAAGTCTTGGAGGATCACGCGGGAGGGAACGAAGGCGAACTCTCTGTCCTCCAGCGGTTTCTGACCCCAGTGGGCCAACAACGCAACGTCGTCCTCACTTGCGAACGCGGACCCGGCGGTACGAAGCAGGTTCTCGATGAAGACCTTGACGGTCATGGGGATGCGCTCGAGTTCGGCGAGGTTCGCACGCTCCAGAGAATCCAGTCGGAAGATATCGATGGACCCTCCAGCAACATCTAGCTTGGTCCTCGCCCCGAAGGGGTCGCGCGCTGAATCACCCATGTTTCGCTATGCCTTCTTTCTCTATCCGGCCAGCTCGGGGCACTCGGCCTCGAACTGAGCCTGGACCTCTTCTGGTGCTTCGGCGAGGCTCTCGCAGAAGTCGGCAGGCAACTCTGACTCTGGGGTGACGGTCTCTGTGGACCCTGTGCCACCGAGTCCACCCATGAACCCTTGGAGCAGGGCCGCGAGATCTACCTCTACGAAGTCATCAGGAGCTTCGACATCTCCATCGAACTCATCCAGCTCGACCAGGACACCGAACGAGTCGATCGAAGGCGCATCTTCGCCCGCTATCGCTGCCAGCTGGATGAAGTCGAAGCCGACCTGCGTAACCCGATCGTCGGCCACCCAGAAGTCGAGCGTCAGTTCTTCGTCGGGGATCGAGGCTGCATCCGGTAGCTGACCCATCTGACCGGTGACCAGGGTGCCCAATGCACCGAATGCTTGGAGGAAGTCGTCGTAGATGTCTCGGATGTTGACGGTGGCCACGAGGTGCGCGCCCGGATCTTCGTCGCCCTCGAAAGTTACCTCTGCGTTAGCTTCGAACGCTGCGGCCATATCGTCAGCGAACTGGAGTGCTTGCTGCTCCTGCTCTTCGCTCTGCGTTGCAGCCGCGCCACCGAATTGCTCAGCGAGCTGCTGGAGGCCGGAGATACCTATCCACTGGCCCTGGAGCGCAGCACCGATGAATTCGAAACCGGGGGGCGCTCCCGCCAGTCCCGCCTGGATCTCGCTCAGGTCGCCGCCGAATACACCAACAAGGTCTTCAACCGACGCTCGGGCGTAGATGGTGTCACCCACGACCTTGAGCTCCACAGCGTTGTCGATCCCGGCGATGTTGGCGACGAGTTCGGTCTGCTGGTTCTCGGGATCACTCTCATTCCTGGCACTGATCACGAGCGACGAGTCCACGATCTTCTGTGCATCCTCGATCGTTAACTCGTCTCCGCCGTCACCGGCGAGGCTTACGAGATCCTCGGGGGCCGCGTCGAGCCTGATCGTGACCGTGATGCCCGGCATATCGGCCAGACCACGGAAAGCACTAACCAGTGCTTCCTTGGGGCTCGCCTCCGCGTCGGGTCCGGAATCGCCCGCACACCCGGCGAGGAAGAGCGCAGAAGTGGCGAGGATCGCCAGGAAACGTCGCATGAAAAGGTCCCTCCGATAGCTGTAGTTGGCCACCACCGATTCTAGTTGGTAACTAGCCCAAACGACCCCGGCAGCAGGGGTGCGCCTTCTAGGGAAGGTCGGCGATGACGGCGCCGAGGTTCTTGCGGATGCCCGTGTAGAAGGGGATCTCGAGCTTCGTATAGAGCCTGGCCTCGGTGGCGCGGAGGCGTCGGATCAGATCGACGATCCGATCTGGTGAGGCTGCCTCGAAGGCGAGTATCCATTCGAAGTCACCCAGACCGAAGGCGCTCGTCGTGTTGGCTCCGATATCGGCAAACTCCCGGCCTGCTCCCCCGTGCTCCCGAAGGATCGCACCCCGTTCTTTCGGATCTAGGAGATACCACTCGGGTGTGCGCACGAAGGGATAGACGCACAGGTAGCGCTGAGGCTCTTCACCCTTGACGAAGGCGGGCTGGTGGTCGGGCGAGAACTCGGCGGGGCGAACGAGGCCGAGGAACTGGTCCCTGGGCGTCACGGCTCGGCCGACTGCCGTGCGGCGGAACGCCACCGTCAGGTCCTGGAGGTCGTCAACGTTGTTTGCCACCCACCAGAACATCAGGTCGGCGTCGGCTCGGAAACCAGCGGTCGAGTATGCCCCTCGGACCTTCACCCGGTCGGAGAAATCATCGAACAGGCTCTGCAGTTCCTTCGTGGCTACGTCGCGATCGTCACCGAGAACTCCGGGGAGGGCTTGGAAGACGGGATAGCCAGCGTAGATCAGTTCATCAGACATGGCAGCACTCTAACGCGCCGCCGATGCAACGAACGCCCGAACCGATGTGGCGGCAGCGGCACCTTGACGCCAGCAATCAACGATTCCGGACCCTTCGAGATCCGCACCGGCTAGCCGCACACCGGGACTTTCTCGAAGGGAGTCGTAGATGCGCCGAACGGTGTCGACGTGCCCGACGCGGTATTGAGGCATCCCTTTGTCCCAACGCGTTACCTCACTGGCGAGGGGCGTGGGAAGAGGACCGACCAGTACCGTTAACTCTTCGATCGCTCGTGCAACCAGAGCCTCATCATCAAGCTGGAGCGCTGCGTGTTTGCCAGCGCGCCCCACGAAGCACCGGATAGCGAAGTTGTTTTCTGACGTGTGCGGCCACTTGACGCTCCACCAAGTTGCGGCGGAGAGGGTTCGGTCCTCTGGGCTCGGGATGAGAACCCCGCTGGAGGACGGCGGGAGCGAGACGTGGCGATCGAAGACGAGTGCGAGTGATGCCACCGACGCGTGCTCGATCGTGCGTAGCCCCGTAGCTGCTTCAGGTGCTATCGGCTGGACCAGATCAGCGCTCACGTGAGCGGGTAGACAGACGATCACCGCGGGGGCCGTGAAGACCTCGTCCCCAGCGATCACTACGTAGTCCCGTCCTTTCCGTGCGACGGCAGTTACCGGCATGGATGCATGGACTTCGACGTTACGGAGACTTGCGCTGATCGAGTCAACGATCCGAACCATCCCGGATCTTGGCGCACAGAAGCGCGGCGGCGAACTCGGAGCTCGGCCGCGCATCAGGCTCCGTCGGGAACGTGCCGCCGCATCTATGTCGGGAAGGGCGGCTGCGAGACTCATTTCATCGGGTCGACCCGCGCGGTGCCGGCGAGGATCGGGTCGACCATGCGATCGAGCACCTGTCTCCCGAACCGACGGCGAACGAAATCTCCGACGGATACGTCCGGCCCCCGAAGGGGGCCTGGAACAACGAGGTCCCCAAGGGCGCGGAGGCGCCCGAGGGGGCCGAGCGGAGCTGCCTTCAGTGCAACCGCAGGGCTGGAGGGGATCCCCATGAAGGTTCCCTTGGGCAACGGTTGCGTCCTACGCGCTCTCCAAACGAGTCCGCCGAACACGGCCGGTTCAACAAGCTCGTTGTGGATCCCGAGTTCGACACACCAATCGGGAACATCACCTCGAACGACGAACGAGTCGGCTCCTGCTTCCATCTGCACTCCGCCCACATCGATCGTGTGGAGCTTCCCGCCCAGTCGATCGGAAGCCTCGAGGAGAACAGTTTCGATGCCGTGGTCCGAAAGCGTCCATGCCGCTGCTAGTCCGGTTATCCCGCCGCCAACCACGACGACGCTCGCGGTCATGAGAAGGTCGGCTCTGAGTGGATCAGTTCTACGAGTCGCTCGAGATTCGCCGGATCGGTGTCCGGTAGCACGCCGTGCCCGAGATTGAAGATGTGACCCTGTCCTCCACCCCGCCGAAGAACGTCCATAGCTTGTTCGCGGATAACGGACCAGTCGGTGAGAAGCACAGCCGGGTCGAGGTTTCCCTGGAGCGGCACTTCCGTTCCTAGTCGCTTACGCGCGATGTCGAGCGGCACGCGCCAGTCGATACCCATCACATCCGCCCCCGCTCCGTGCATCAGTTCCAAAAGCTCACCGGTCCCAACTCCGAAGTGGATCCTGGGTACGTCGAGGTCGGAGAGCCCGTCGAGGATCTTGTTAACGCTCGGCAGTACCGAACGTTCGTAGTCGATCGGGGACAACGCGCCGACCCAGCTGTCGAACAGTTGGACAGCCGCTGCGCCGGCTTCAACCTGCGCCCGCAGATAGACGAGCACGATGTCGGCCAGTCGATCCATGAGCTGTGCCCAGACCTCGGGTTCCCCGAGCATCAGAGCTTTCGTTAGCGCGTGAGTGCGTGATGGTCCACCCTCGATCAGATAGCTGGCCAGGGTGAATGGCGCACCCCCGAACCCGATGAGCGGAACCTCGAGCTCGGCTACTAGGAGCTTCACGGCTTCGAGGACGAAACCCACGTCTTCCGACGGTTCTAGGGGACGAAGCCTCCGAACGTCTTCGATGGTTCGGATCGGTTCGGCGATGACGGGCCCTCGGCCCGGCTCGATCTCGAGGTCGATCCCAATGGCAGCGAGCGGCACAACGATGTCGCTGAACAGGATCGCCGCGTCGACTCCCAACCGCCGGACGGGCTGGAGGGTTACCTCGGCCGCCAACTCTGGAGTACGGCACAACTCGAGGATGCTGTGCCGTTCGCGCAAGGCCCTGTACTCGGGAAGGCTGCGTCCCGCCTGGCGCATGAACCAGACAGGGATCCGGTCGGTGGGCTCACCCCGAGCCACTCGTAGGAAAAGATCGTTCACTCCACCAGCCTAAGTGCGAGCCTCGGTGAGTAATGACGAGATCAGCTCGATGTATTGCATGAGGTGCCGGGGGCCGAGGAAGGATCCACGTACGCGCGCCTGTGCCTTCGTTCCCATCTCTGTGGCTTTGCGGTCGTCGCCGAGGAGCTCGACGCAGGCCTCTCCGTAGGTTTTGAGGTCGCGAGGGTCGTCGATCAGCATCCCGGTAACGTCGTGTTCTATCTGGTCTTGGATCCCACCGATCCTCGTGGCGACGACCGGTCGTGCTTTCCACATGCCCTCAGCCACGGTGAGCCCAAAGCCCTCCGCGATGCTTTTCTGAACGATCACCTGCGAATGTCTCTGCAGAGCGTTCACGATCGCGGCGTTCTCCTGTCCATCATCCATAGGCAGACACGCAAGGTGGACCCGCTCCTTGCATCCGGCAGGCAGTTCGTCCCAACGAGCGCGCGCTTCCTCGAGCACCTCTTTTCCTTCGGGATCGTCGGCAACCTCCGCGACCGAGGGGCCGGCGAGAACAAGGTGCGCCTCGGTACTCGAAGCGATGTGCTCGACGAATCCGTCGATCACTCCCAGGGGATCTTTAAGTCGGTCCCAACGTGAGACTTGAGTAACGATCGGAGCGTCTGCGGAAAAGGCAGCTGCTCCAAACATCTCGGTCGCGCGCTCGACACGGCCGGGGCCGCCGTCTACTTGGATGAAGTTTGGAGATGTTGACGCACGACCTTGCATCAAACCTGTTGTGACGAGGATCGAGTTAACGGTGTCGGGATCGAGGTCTTGGTTCTTCGGCGAAAAGGCATCGATCGATGGCGGGATGATGACGATGCGGTCGCTGTCGAGGTGCTCCCACGCGAACGCTTCTCTCGAGAAGATGTAACGGTCGGCAGGCTGTACGTATCCACGGAGGAATTCCCAAGCTTGGCGCGCTAGATCGTTCGGTGTGTCGAGGCCCACGTGACAACGCCAGATCACGATCGCACCGAGTTCCTTGAGCGATGCAGCAAGACCGGCGGTCTGCGGATCGTGAAGGATGACGACGTCCTGAGGGCGGATGAGTTGTGTGAGTTCGCTCGCGTTCTGATCCAGCGCTGACTCGTAGATCGACCGCTCGTTCGGGCCGAGTTCGCCGCCGTCACCCTCAGCTCCGTGGAGCCGGTTGTGGATCCTCTTCGTGATCTTGAAGAAATCCTGAGTGCCGGAGATCACCAGCCACCGCGCATCGACGTTCGCGCCCCGTGAGTAGGCGATAAGGGAGGAGAGCATCTCGGCCACCCCACCGCCTTTGCCCGTGGAGTTGATGTTCCAGACGATCCGGTCTTTCAGCAGCTCCCGAGCCTCGGCGATGGCGTTCCCGAAGGCTAGGTAGCTCTCCTCGCCGATGACCTCTTCGAACCTCTCAGGCTGGAGGGCCTTGATCTTGACTTCCGAAACGGCGGCCATGTGTAGGTTTCTACCCTGCTGAAGCGGTACCCGCTGTGGATGGGAGGATGGCCGGCGTGGCGAGACTGTTTGGAACGGACGGGGTACGAGGGGTCGCGAACCGCGATCTCACGCCCGACCTCGCGCTCGCTCTCGGCCGCTCGGCAGGCTTCGTTCTGCTCCCACAGGGGGGAGAGGTCTGTGTGGGCCGGGATACGCGGATCAGCGGTCCGATGCTGGAGAACGCCCTTGTTGCCGGGCTTAACTCGGCCGGGATCGAGGTTCGCCGGCTCGGCGTTGTCCCCACTCCCGCGGTCGCCTTCATCACCGTCGAGTTGGGACTTGGGGCAGGAGGCATGGTTTCCGCGTCTCACAACCCGGTTCCCGACAATGGCATCAAATTCTTCTCAGATGAGGGACGCAAGATCTCCGAAGCGGCCGAGGAGGCGATCGAGGAACTGCTCGCTAACCCCAGGACCGAACTGCCTGAGGGCACCGAGGTGGGCTCTGCGGTGCACTACGAAGAGGGCGTCGAACGTTATCTGGCTCACCTGATCGAGTCGGTAGGTGGGAGCCTGAGTGGACTCAAAGTCGTGCTCGATTGCGCATTCGGGGCCGCCTATCGCTTAGGGCCGGTTGCGCTCGGAGAGGCAGGAGCCCAAGTGATCGCGATCAACGCTGAGCCAGATGGGTCGCGGATCAACGTGGATTGCGGATCGACCTCTCTGGGTGAACTTAGCCGAACGGTGGTATCGGAAGGGGCCGACCTCGGTCTTGCGTTCGATGGCGACGCAGATCGCGTACTCGCCGTCGACGAGAAGGGAAACAGCGTGGATGGGGATCGCATCCTCGCTCTGTCGGCGATCCGCATGCATGAGGAGGGAACCCTCAAGAACGATGTTGTGGTGTCGACCGTCATGGCCAACCTAGGTTTCCGTCGAGCCCTCGAGAGCCGTGGGATCGAAGTGGTGCAAGCTCCGGTCGGCGATAAGTACGTTTCGGATGCCATGCTCGATCGGGGCGCGGTTCTCGGAGGCGAACAATCGGGTCACCTCATCTTCGGTGAGTACGCCACCACCGGGGACGGCATCCTTGCGGGCCTACAAGTGGCACGCTCCGTGGTTGCATCGGGGCAACCTCTTTCCGTTCTCGCCCATGTCTTCGAGCCGGTTCCTCAGATCCTGATCAACGTTCGAGTCGCCGCTAAGGAGAAGCTGGCCGAGGCTGAGGCCCTTTGGGACGAGGTAAAGGTCGTGGAGACCGAGATGGGCGACGAGGGCCGTGTCCTCCTACGGCCGTCGGGAACCGAGCCCCTCGTGAGGGTGATGGTCGAGGCCACAGACCCTTCGGTTGCCCGGGCCAACGCCGACCGCCTCGTGGCCGCCGTAGAGCGCCACCTAGGCACCGCCTAACCCGGCTACCGGGGCTAGTCCTGGTAGGACCTGGAATCTCATACCAACGGGTCTTCCGATTTCCCCTATGAGGTGGCTATCCTGTTCCTGAGAGGAAGTAATTCACGGACCTAGCGCCGGACCTCGCCGTTAGGAGGCGACGAGGTGACGAGGTAGGGGATCTCGAACCATTCGGCGGGTGACCCTCGGCCAGACCACGGTCGTGACGGTGCCGACAAAACCCGGGAGCGATCCCGGGGCACAAACCGGCATCGAGGTGGCTCCTCTCTTAATCGACCCTGACCTCGCGCGCTCGTCAGAGTGTGGAGAGAGGAGAGAGCACATATGTGCGGCATCGTTGGATACGTGGGTGATGGCGAAGCCCTTCCCGTCCTCCTGGAAGGGATGCGCAAGCTCGAGTACCGCGGTTACGACTCGGCCGGCGTCGCGATCATCGAAGGAGGCTCGATCGATGTTGTCCGGAAAGCCGGACAGATCGGCAATCTCGAAAAAGCCCTGAACGGTCACCAGCTTGGTGGAAGCACGGGCATCGGACATACCAGGTGGGCAACCCATGGCGCGCCGACAGATGGCAATGCCCATCCGCATCGCGATTGCAGTGGACGTCTCGCGATAGTTCACAACGGGATCATCGAGAACCACGACGTTCTGAGAGCAGAGCTCAAACAGAAGGGTCACGAGTTCCTCAGCGAGACCGACACCGAGGTGGCGGCCCACTTGATCGAGCAGATCGTCAAGGACAAGGAATGCAGCCTGCTCGATGCAGTACTCGAGGCCGTCAACATCCTCGAAGGTGCGTTCGCCCTTGTCTGCATCTCGGCGGATGAACCAGACGTGATCATCACCGCTCGCCAAGATCCTCCGATCATCGTGGGCTCGGCGAATGGCGTGGGACTCGTCAGGTTCGGACGTTCCCGCTCTGCTGGCTTACACGCGGGACATCATCCCCCTCGACAACAGGCAGATCGCCGAAGTGAAGGCCGGCGCGATCAGGATGTTCGACTTCGAGGGTAAAGAGTTGACGCCCAAGACCATACGCGTCGATTGGGATCTCGAGGCCGCTGAGAAGGGCGGCTACGACGACTTCATGCTCAAAGAGATCCACGAGCAGCCCGACGCGGTGCGGAACACGATGTTGGGCCGCATCGACTCGAACGGCAAAGTGACCCTCGACGAGGTCCACTGGACGAACGGCGAACTTCGAGAGATCGACAAGATCGTCATCGTGGCTTGTGGAACGAGCTACAACGCCGGGATGGCTGCGAAGCACTCGATCGAGCACTGGACGCGGATCCCGGTCGAGCTCGATCTCGCCAGTGAGTTCCGGTACCGAGATCCGGTACTTGATGAAACCGGGCTAGTCATCGGGATCACTCAATCAGGTGAGACCGCGGACACGCTCGCAGCTTGCCGTTTCGCCAAAGACATGGGTGCCCGCGTTATCGCGGTAACCAACGTGGTCGGTTCATCGATCACGCGTGACGCCGATGCCGTCCTCTTCACGCATGCAGGCCCCGAGATCGGTGTCGCAGCGACGAAGACGTTCGTCGCGCAACTGGTGGCCCTCAATATCCTGGCGCTGTACCTCGCACAAGAGCGAGGATCGATGACGCCGGAGAAGCTTCGAGAGACCATGGCGGCGATGGAAGCATTGCCAGCCCAGATCGAGGATCTCTTGGAGATAAAGGAAGACGTCAAAGCTGCTGCCAAGAAGTACGCCGACGCTCGCGACGTCATCTTCATCGGACGTGGCGTTGGGATGGCGATGGCTCTCGAAGGTGCACTGAAACTCAAAGAGATCAGCTACATCCACGCCGAGGGATATGCGGCAGGCGAGCTCAAGCACGGTCCGATCGCTCTTCTTCAGGATGGCGTTCCGGTCGTTGCTCTCCTCACCGGCAGCAAGCTCTACGACAAGATGCTTGCGAACGTCGAGGAGGTCCGTGCTCGTGGAGCCTCGACCCTGATCGTTGCCCCCCGGGGAGACGAACGTGCTCGGGAACTGGCCGACGACATCTTCGAGGTGCCGAAGACCAAACCGTTGCTCACGCCGATCCTGGATGCGATCCCTCTGCAGCTCTTCGCCTACTACATAGCCAAGGGCAAGGGCCTCTCCCCAGACAAGCCCCGCAATCTCGCTAAGAGCGTCACTGTGGAATAGCTCGCTCGGGTTGCGGCCCGAGGTCTCCCCGCTTCGCTCATCCTCAAGGCCCGCAGGGAACCTGCGGGCCTTGCATCCAGTCGCCTCGGGGCCGCAACGCCTCGCTCGCGGTGCGGCCTTCGGCCCAAGGGAGGAGGGGAGCCCTTAGTAGCGAATTCTCTTGTGGAGACCTAATCGCCACGAGAGGTGTTGTTATGAGAGCTCGTATCCTGATCACTACTGCTGTTGCTGCTTGTTTGGCGCTGGCTTTGCCTGCCACGGCTGGTTTGGCCAAGGGCAAGGGCGGGCCCGTTGTAGTTGGTACCGACGCCGCCGGCGATTGGGGCGCGAACGTCGACCCCAACATCGCCCCGCTTGGTGACGCTTTGGGCCAGGACGTGGTCGAAGCCTCCATCACAATGGCCGACGCAACCACCGTTAATTTCGTGATCAAAGTGAACGCTCTGCCGACCACCGGCGGTATCCCGGAGAACTCCAGGTACACCTGGGACGTGGTCGTCGATGGGAACGCGTTCCAGATCTCGGGTGCCTTCACCGACTTCCTACGTGGCGTTTGCAACCCGCTTCACACGGGAGCTTGTCCGCCACCCCAGAACCCTGGGATGGCCCCGTTCTTCGTGCGCCACGGGCCGTGCAACGTCGGTGCCGACTGCTTCCTGGATGGAACCGTCAACGGTACATTCGATGCCGCGGCAGCGACCATCACGATCCCCATACCGTTGGAGCTGATCCAGGCCAAACCCGGGTCGAAGATCGCTCCGGGTGTCACATCTCTGGGCGGTACCGTCTACGCGGCCCCCGCAGTGATGGTGACCCAGGCGTCGCTTCCTCACGACACGATGACCGTGCTCAAGACCTTCACGGTTCCTAAAGCCAAGAAGTAAGGGCGCTGCGAGTGGCGGCGCTGTCCACCGTCGAGTAGTAAGGGCATATGCGCCCCTTGCTGCGCCCCGCCGAGATGGCCGCGGCCGATCGCCTCACGATCGAAGGAGGCGTTCCGGCTGAGACCCTGATGGAACGCGCAGGGCGCGCAGTAGCAACGGCGGCGGTCGAACTAGCCGGAGGCCGTTACGGCAAACGGGTGCTGGTCCTTTGCGGCAAGGGCAACAACGGCGGCGACGGATTCGTAGCAGCCCGTGTCCTATCGGGACGTGGTCTGGGAGTGACCTGCGTACTGACATGCGATGCCGGCGAGATCATGGGAGCAGCCGCACGCCATCTGCACCTGCTTCGTTCCTCCGGCACCGAGCCCCTTGCGTTCCACGACGGCATCAACCCCGATCACTACGATGTCGTTGTCGATGCGATCTTCGGCACTGGCTTCAAAGATCGAGCTGACGGCGTCCCTGCCCGAGCGATCGAAGCGATGCAGGGCCACGAGCGAGTTCTGGCTGTCGACATCCCATCGGGTGTTGATGGACTTACGGGCGCGGTGACAGGTCCGGCTATCACCGCAGCGTTGACCGTCGCCATCGCCGCGGAGAAGACCGGTACGGCGCTCCCTCCAGGTGCGTTGCACGCCGGCATCGTTCGGGTCGTCGATATCGGGATCGATGTCAACGTTCGCAAGATGGAAACGGCAGGCGAGGGGATCGTCGTCGATTCGTTCGTCGAGATGGCCGAGGCCAGAGATGTTGCACGGTCGCTACCGGTGCGCCGGGCCGATGCTCATAAGAGATCGAGCGGCTCGGTCGCGATCCTCGCCGGGTCGGAAGAGACGAGGGGGGCCCCACAACTCACAGCGCAAGGCGCGCTGCGTATGGGGGCCGGGTACGTGACGCTTGGCTCAACGCGCGCTGTCAAAGAGGCGGTCTCGGGTGCCCTCCCGGAGATACTCAGCGTGCAGGTGAGCGACGGCGACGTCCTCGATGAAGGAGCGCTCAAGGCGTTCTCTCATGTCCTCGATCGGGCCGATGCATTAGCCGTTGGTCCGGGCTTGGGTGTTGGACGGCTGCAAGGTGAGCTGGTGCACCGTGTTCTGGCATCGATCGAGTGTCCAGTGGTTTTGGATGCCGACGCGTTGAACGTTCTCAGTGAAGACACATCGGCTCTCGCCGGCCGCCGTTACCCGACGGTGATCACACCCCACCCGGCGGAGATGGCGCGTCTGCTTGGCGTTTCAACAGAAGAGATCGTTGCGAACAGATTGGAAGCTGCGCGTGAGGCGGCGAGTCGGTTCCCATCGGTTGTAGTGCTGCTCAAGGGTTACAGAACACTGATCTCCTACGCCGGCGGCCGTGTCGTCGTGGTCATCCCGGTTGGTGGTTCCGAACTTGCAACGGCAGGAACAGGTGATGTCCTAACCGGAGCCATCGCGGCGCTGTTGGCTCAAGGTGCGCCTCCCGTGGGGGCTGCGATCACAGGCGCCTATGTGCATGGGCTAGCAGGCTCGGTCGCAGGAGAGCGCGTCGGCCGTCTAGGCGTCATCGCCAGCGATGTAGCCGACGCGCTCCCCGAGGCTATCGAGTTACTGATGGTTCGTTAGAACAAAGACGCGTCCCTAGTCGATACCGTTGAGCATCGCGCTCAGATTCCAATAGTTCAGACCTAGAGATGTTTGGGCGTTACTTGTCTTGGCCTCTACTGTGATCGTGATGGGGGTATTGGCTGGGTGTTGGAACTCATAGAACGACCTCGTCATCGAATGACTTTCCCAGCTTTGAGAGGTTTCAGCCCCCGCGGAAGTGCTATCGAATGCAAACCCGGTTCCCGTGGGCTGGGCCTCCACACCGTTCACCAGGATCCGCACACCGCAGTATGAAGCAGCTGCCCCCCCGTAACACGCGGACTCGGCCGAGAACGTTATCTGCAAGCCGATGTCCATCGTCTGTGGCAACACGATCTGCAGCTGCGCGCCGGTCAGGGCGTTGTAGGTCGTTCCCGTGAAGGAGTTGGCAAGCACATTGGGGTCGGGAACCGTTGACATCGTGATGTAGGGATCGCTTCCGCATGTGATGCTGCCGTCGGCGGCTGCCCCGATCATCTCCTGCGCGAAGCTGCATCCTCCGGTGAGCCGACGCTGCATCACGGTGTCATCGACCGCCAGGCTCACAGCGCCGGTTGATCCTCCGCCCGTTAGGCCAGCCCCTGCAGTTACCCCCGTGATGTCTCCGCCTTCACCAGCTTGTGGGGTTCCGCAGGTCGCCGTTCCGTCATTCGCGATGTCCTGGATGAAGGAGCCTTCAGCGCAACCGACCACACTCGTGATGCCGTCGTCGGTGCCATCGGCGATCCCTGAAGGGACGTTCATCAACTTGGTCCAGTTCAGGGGGTTGTTGAGGGCATTGATCGTGCCGCTCTTGGACAGCTTTCCGACCACGTACTTGTAGGACTGTCTCAGGTCTTTCTTGCTCTCTCGGGCAGCCACGGGGGCTATCAAGGCGGATGCGAGGAGGGCTCCGGCCATCAGAACGACGGTCGAACGAGCAGGTACGGGGCGTTGCTTCATCGGGACTCCTTCCCCGACGCAGCACTTTCACGCTATGCCTGTGCGACTCACATAGCCATGGGCCGTTGTGCTCATCGTCCGGGGTAGTCAGATAGCTCGTAACCTTGGGCGGTGACTGCTAACCCGCTGACCCTTGAGGAGATGGCCGAACGAGGCCATACCGTCTGGGCTGAGGTAGATCTCGGCGCGATCGAGCACAACATCCGGACGCTGGCTGCTCTCGCTCCCCACGCTGAAGTGATGGGAGTTGTGAAGGGCTACGCGTACGGCCACGGGAATCCGGCATCGGCCCAAGCCATGGTCGCGGCGGGCGCCCAACGTCTTGGCGTCGCGCGAGTCTCGGAGGCCATTCACCTTCGAGAAGCCGGGATAGCCGTTCCGATCCACGTTTTCTCAGAGCCACCGGTCGAGGGAGCTCCCGCCTTCATCGACCATGAACTCACGGCGACCGTTTACACACAGAGATTCGCCGAAGCACTTTCTGATGTAGCGGGTTCAATGAACAAACGCGTGTCCGTTCACATGAAGCTCGATACCGGGATGCATCGTGTTGGAGTGATGGCAGACGACGTCGAAGACGCTATCCGTCGACTTAAGGGATCCTCGGGCCTCGAAGTAGAAGGGGTGTGGAGCCACCTCGCAGTAGCCGAGATCCCCGACCATCCGTTCACGCGCAAGCAACTTGATCTCTTCCGGGATCTAACAGGAAAGATCGAAGCTTCTGGGGTCGACCTTCGCTACAAGCACATCGCTAACTCGGCTGCAACGCTGACCCTTACCGAGTCGCATCTCGACATAGTCCGCTGCGGAGTAGCCGCCTACGGTTTATGGCCCGGCCCCAGTCTGGTGGGCAGCGCGGATCTCAGACCGGCTCTTGCGCTGAAGGCTCGGATCACGATGACGAAGAAGGTACCCGCCGGCGAGCGCCTTTCTTATGGGTTGCACTACGAACTCGACAGGCCCAGCTCAGTAGTGACCGTTGGCGCTGGGTATGCGGATGGCTACGACCGGAGATTGTCTGGGAATGCCGATGTCTTGATCGCCGGCGAGAGACATCGGGTTTCCGGAACCGTTTGCATGGACCAGTTCATGGTTGACGTGGGGGAGCACGATGTTGAAGCTGGAGCTACCGCAACGTTGATCGGGAAAGACGGGCAAGACGCCGTGCCCGCTGAGGAACTAGCGGACATCATCGGAACCATCAACTATGAGGTCACCACTCGTATCCCCTCTCGCGTTCCGCGCATCTACATGGCGGCCCGATGAAGAAGCGTGGGATCTTCGCTCTGGCGGGCGCGGCAGCGGGCGTGGGAGTGGGCCTCGCAGCACAGCACTCTGCGATAAGACGAAGACGACGGAACGATCCTGAGGCAGGTGAGAAGTTCGGTTCCATCAGAGGGGAGCGCTCTCACGAGATTCGGCTGTCCGACGGCGCGATCCTTTTCGTAGAAGAGACCGGTCCGGACGTGCGATCGGGCGCTGTGTTCATCCACGGTTCCTGCATGCGCACCGACATGTGGCACTACCAGATGAGGGATATCCCCGACCGGCGGCTCATCTTCTATGACCTGCGTGGACATGGGATGTCGCAACCCAAGGGTGATGACGAGTTCACCATCGAACGCCTGGCGGAGGATCTGAGACTGGTGATCGACGAAGCGGGCCTCGATGAGGTTGTCCTGGTCGGTCACTCGATCGGCGGGATGATCGCCCTCGATCTGTGCCGTCTCCACCCGGAGCTGATGGGCGAGCCGATCAAGGGTCTGGTGCTGATGAACACAACGCATAGGCCTGCTTTCGAGACCTTGGTGGGAGGTGCTCCACTTGCTCGACTCGAAAGGGTGGTCCGCCGGCCGCTGGACGCCCTAGGGAGTAGGTCGGACTACTTGGAACGGCTACGTCAGATCATCAAGCCATCGGACGCCGTCTTCATGGCCGTTTCTTTGGCTGCCTTCGGCCCCCATGCCTCGGCCAAGCAGATCGACTTCACTTACGACATGCTGGCCGAGACGCCCGCTGATGTGATCTTCGACCTGCTTCGATCGTTCAGGGATTACGAGGTGACTTCGCATCTGGGGGATGTCAACGTGCCCGCCCTCGTGTTGGGTGGTAGTCACGACCGGATCACGATCGGCCGGGCGTCTGAGGAGATAGCGGAGGGCCTACCGAACGCCGAGCTGAAGATCCTTGAGGGGTGCGGGCACATGTCTATGCTCGAGCGCCACAGGGAAGTAAACCGTGTCTTGGAAGGTGTGTTCGAAGATGTCCTCGGGGAGATCCCGCGGCCACGAGACAGCAAAGAGCTGGAGATGAAAGAGGTCAGATGAGAGACCAACGCGTTGAACGTCTCGCGGACATCATCGTCGACTATTCGGTCGCGATCCGCGAAGACGACTTGGTGATGATCCGAGCCGCGTTACGCGGCAGAACCTTTGGTTGTCGCGATCTACAAGCGATGCTTGGAGAAGGGGGCGAACCCCGTTCTGCGTACCTCGATACCGGCTATCGAGCCCATCATCTACAGGTACGCGAACGATAAGCAATTGCAGTTCGTTCCCGAGAGCGAAAGATGGATCTGGGAGCACTGTGACGTCAACATCTACATCACTGCTGAGACCAACACACGCGCGCTGTCGCGAGTCGATCCAGATCGACTCGCCGTAGCTAAGCGGGGCAGAAAGGATCTGGTCGACAACTTCTTTAACCGAGCGGCCCGTGGTGACGTTCGTTGGAACGTGACCCTTTTCCCCACCGAAGCCCTTGCGATGGATGCTCAGATGAGCCTCGAAGAGTACGAAGACTTCTATTACGGGGCCTGCCTTGTCGACGCTTCGGATCCCGTAGCTGAATGGGAGAAAGTCGCCGAACGCCACCGCGGCTTGGTGGAGTGGATCGAAGGACGGTCTGAGATCCATATCGAGGGTGAAGGAACCGATCTGTATCTCGATGTGACCGGGAGAACGTGGGAACCCTCGGATGGCAAAGAGAACTTCCCCGACGGAGAGATCTTTACAGGACCCGTTGAAACAAAGACCCACGGCCACATCACTTTCACGTTCCCGGCCAACTACGCCGGCGTCTCGGTCGAAGGTGCGTGTCTCGAGTTCGAGAACGGCAAGGTCGTGAATGCCACGGCTCGACAGAACGAAGAATTCCTCTTGAAGATGCTCGACACCGACGCGGGTTCGAGAACCCTCGGTGAGCTCGGCATCGGGACGAACTATGGGATCGAAACATTCACTGGAGAAGCGCTACTGGACGAGAAGATCGGCGGCACCGTCCACCTCGCACTGGGAGCCTCTTACCCCGAGACGGGGGGGACCAATGAGTCGGCGATCCACTGGGACATGGTCTGCGACCTCCGTAAGGGGGGCCGGATCACGGCGGACGGCGACCTTCTTATGGAGGACGGAAAACTACTGGTATGACCGTTTGCCTCGACTAGTCCCGCATCGCTAGGTACGGTGGCGAGGTGCTTAACATCGACGAGATCCGGGCGGAAGCGCTTGGATGCACAAGATGCCGCCTCGCTGAGGGCCGTACCAACGTGGTCTGGGCGGCAGGCAACCTCGATTCAGACCTTCTATTCATAGGCGAGGCCCCCGGCTTCCACGAGGACCAGCAGGGCATCCCTTTCGTAGGGGCTGCCGGCCAACTGCTGGACAAGCTGCTCGCGGAGATCGGCCTCGATAGGAGTCGTGCTGCGATCGTGAACGTTTTGAAGTGCCGACCCCCCAACAACCGTGATCCGCTCCCCGACGAGATCGACACCTGTCGCCCTTACCTCGAGGCTCAGCTCGAACACATGCGACCGAAGGTCATCGTCACACTCGGTAACTTCGCAACGCGCTTCATCCTCGAAGAGCAGGTTGGCATCACGAAGGTACGTGGTCAGATGTACGACCGCAGAGGTGCAGTGGTGATCCCCACGTTCCATCCCGCTGCCGCTCTCAGAGGTGGGCGCTTCGGGGGGATGAGCCCGGTCGACGCCATGCGACAAGACCTCCAACTTGTGAGCGCCGTGCTCGACGGACGCGTGAACCCGAGACAACCGGTCCAACCGCCAGCGCAGGTAGCCGCAACGCCACCTCAGTCAGAACATCTGATGCGGGTTTCGGTTCCCGCCAACGACGAAGCCTCTGAACAGCTAGGGCTGTTCTAGTGCTCAGATCTCTTCGCGTCATCACGGTCTCACCTGAAGAGACAAGGATCATCGGTGCGTCGTTGGCGCCCACGCTGTTGCCGGGCGACGTGATCTCTTTGGGCGGAGAGTTAGGTGCAGGCAAGACGGTGTTCGTACAGGGTCTTGCGACGGCGTTGGGAGCTCAGGGGCGCGTCACATCTCCGACCTTTACGATCGTTCATGAATACGACGCGCGCTACCCGATCATCCATCTCGACATCTACAGGCTCAACTCGTTCCAAGAGTTGTTGGACATCGGGTTCGAGGAGTTCCTGGATCCGAAAGCGATCGTCGTTCTCGAATGGGGCGATGCCGTCGAGCCTCTACTGCCTCGCTCTCATCTAAGGGTGGACCTCAGGAGACCAGACACAGAGGGGGCCGAGGATGACCGGATACTTACGTTCCGGGCCGGGGGAGAGGACTGGACGCGGAAGCTCTTCGAGATGCGGGGGACCGCCGAGACTCTCCTCGACGCCGCATCAGATCAGCAGTCACAGGGCACGCGGTTCGAGGAGATCGCTCCGACACGCGACCATAGGGGAACTGAAGATCCCGCTGCGGAAGAAGCCTGATGCTAATCCTCGGTATCGAAACGTCCACTCCACAGGCCAGCGTGGCGATCGGCTCCGAACAAGGAGTCGTCGCCGGCGCGATGGTGTCGCGTGGGGCGACCTACAACGAGTTCCTCCTGCCCGCCGTGAGGTTCTGCCTCGAAGAAGCCGGCCTGGGGTACCGGAACCTCGGGGGGATCGCCGTGAGCCTGGGCCCGGGGCTGTTCACGGGCATGCGGGTCGGCGTCGCCACGGCGAAGGCATTGGCACAGACACTCTCGGTCCCCATCGTGGGCCTTCCGAGCCTCGACATCCTGGCCTACGAGGTCCGCTACAGCCAAAAGACGATCTGCGCCGTCCTTGACGCTCGCCGCAACGAGGTCTTCCACGCTTTCTACCGACCATCACCTGGCGGTATCCAGCGCATGACCGACTACCGGGTCGAGCGTCCGGAGAACCTCGCTATAGGGATCGCCTCTCGGCCAGAGGAAGTACTGATGGTCGGGAACGGGGCCCTGCTGTACAGGGAGATGTTCGCAGACCTGGGTTCGGTCGTTGAGGTAGGCACCATGAGTCACGCGTTCCCGAACGCGCGCTCGGTGGTGGAACTAGCGTTGCCTCGGATGTACAGGGAAGACTTCGATTCTCTCTACGACCTCAAGCCTCTGTACCTCAGGCGCTCCGCGAAGAAGATCCAATGGGAGCGCATCCGCGGTGGGAGGGCCGCGTCGTGAGCGCCATCATGCGACGTCCCGCCCCCATTCCGCTTCCCGAGATGGACATCACTCGGATGAGGCGCCGGCACCTTCGCAAAGTGCTGTCCATCGAGAGCAGGGTTTATCCCCGACCGTGGAGCATGTCGCTGTTCCTTTCCGAACTTGCACAGAAGAATACGCGCTCGTACATCGTGGCGCGTGTAGATGGCGAAGTGGCCGGTTACGCCGGGATGATGTACACAGGCTTCGAGGCGCACGTGACGAACATCGCCGTCGATCCGGATGTCCATGGACGCAAGGTCGGGACGAGGTTGCTTCTCACGATCATCACCGAAGCCATCGCACGAGGTATCGAAGTGGTTTCTCTCGAAGTTCGAGTAAGCAACAACGTGGCTCAAGAGATGTACACGAAGTTTGGCTTCCATGTTGTCGGTATGCGAAAGGGCTATTACATAGAGACGCGTGAAGACGCCTACGTGATGGATGTCTCCAACGCCAGCTCCACCGAGTATCGAACGCTCCTTCAGAACATCCGGACAGAGCTCGATCGCGTCGATGGGATCAGGCGATGACCGACGAGCGATTCACCTATGGCCATTCAGAGTCATCGCACGGAGATGACGTTCTGACGCTCCCGGAATCGGCCCGCATGGAAAAGACCTTGGACGAATGGGACAACAGCACGCTCGTTCTCGGTATCGAGACATCGTGCGACGAGACATCGGCTGCTGTGGTTAAGGGGGGCCGCGAGATCCTGTCCAACATCGTCGTGTCCCAGACCGAACTTCATGGTGAGTACGGGGGGATAGTTCCAGAGATCGCTGCACGCGCGCATGTTGAAGCTCTCACTCCGGCGATCGGCGAAGCTTTGATGGATGCCGATCTGACGTTCTGGGATCTCGACGCTATCGCCGCAACTATCGGGCCGGGACTGGTCGGTTCACTTTTGGTTGGGGTTGCAGAGGCGAAGTCGATGGCTGCCGTCCTCGAGATCCCCTTCGTCGGGGTGAATCATCTCGAAGCACACATCTACTCGAATCTCCTCGCAGACCCAAAGGCGAACTTCCCCGCTCTCGCGTTGATCATCTCGGGTGGTCACACGATGCTCGTGGATTGCCGGGGCCACGGCGACTACGAGATCCTGGGCGGCACCATCGACGATGCCGCGGGAGAAGCTTTCGACAAGGTCGCTCGCTTCTTGGGACTCGATTACCCCGGAGGACCCGAGATCGATCGGCTGTCTCTCTTGGGCGACGCGAACGCCATCGATTTCCCTCGTTCCATGATCAACGAGGCCGGGTTCGACGTTTCTTACTCCGGTCTGAAAACGGCCGTCATCAACTACGTCCGCAAGATCGAAGCGAAGGGCGAGGAGATCTCGGTTGAGAACATCGCAGCGTCCTTCCAAAGAGCGGTGGTCGAGGTCCAGGTCGCGAAGACCGTTGCGGCCGTCGATCATGTGGGCGCGAGCCAGGTGCTCCTGTGCGGTGGGGTCGCCGCTAACTCGGGTCTCAGGAGCGGTCTTGCCACCGCCTGCGAGGAGCGCGGCGTGCAGCTCTTCGTGCCCCCGATGGAGCTCTGCACCGACAACGCAGCCATGATCGCCGCCTGCGGGACGGCCCTTCTTCGTCGAGGCCGGTATATGGGTCTGGACGCCTCCCCCGACCCCAATCTCCCCCTGGTCTAGCGGCTCCGGTGGGCTTGGGCCCGCCCGTTTGACCACATCGCGAGGCGGCCCTAGAATTAGCACTCAAAGGTTGTGAGTGCTAATGCACCGTTATGGCCCAGGAGGTTGTAGATGACTGCGACAAAGACCAAGCTCAAGCCCCTCGAGGACAGGGTTCTCGTGCGTCCGGACGAGGGCGAAGAGACCACCATCTCCGGCATCGTGATCCCGGACACCGCCAAGGAGAAGCCCCAGCAGGGCACCATCCTCGCGGTCGGACCCGGCAAGCGCTCGGAGACAGGCGACCTCATCCCCGTCGACATCAAAGAAGGCGACGTCGTCATGTACAGCAAGTACGGCGGCACCGAGGTCAAGGTCGACGGCGAAGAGCTGTTGATCCTCTCCTCACGTGATGTGCTCGCCATCGTCGGCTAAAACGAAGTCACACCGCTATGAGGACGCCGAGCGCGTCCTCATGCGCGTGGAGGGGACTACTTACTAGAAGGGAGAGAACATGGCGAAGATCGTCAAGTTCGATGAGGAAGCCCGGCGTGGGCTAGAGAACGGTGTGAACCGTCTCGCGAACGCCGTGCGCGTGACACTCGGCCCCCGCGGTCGGAACGTCGTGATCGACAAGAAGTGGGGTGCGCCAACGATCACGAACGACGGCGTAACCATCGCCAAAGAGATCGAGCTCGAGGACCCGTGGGAGAACATGGGCGCCCAGCTCGTCAAAGAGGTTGCTTCCAAGACGAACGACGTTGCTGGTGACGGAACCACCACCGCAACGGTGTTGGCTCAAGCCATCATCCGCGGCGGCCTCCAGAGCGTCGCTGCCGGTGCGAACCCGATGTCCTTGAAGCGCGGCATCGAGCAGGCCGTCAAAGCCGTCGTTGATTCGATCAAGGCGCAGTCACGTGACGTCGAGGGCCGCGAGCAGATCGCACATGTTGCATCTATCTCTGCCAACAACGACCCGGAGATCGGCGAGATGGTGGCCGAGGCTATGGACAAGGTCGGCAAGGACGGCGTTATCACCGTCGAAGAGAGCAACACTTTCGGTCTCGAGCTCGAGCTCGTCGAGGGTATGCAGTTCGATAAGGGCTACATCAGCCCTTACTTCGTGACCGACCCCGACCGGATGGAAGCTGTCCTCGAAGACGGCTACGTCCTGATCTACCAGGGCAAGATCACGAACGTGCGTGACCTTCTCCCAGTTCTCGAGAAAGTCATCCAGGCCGGCAAGCCGGTTCTGATCATCGCCGAGGATGTCGAGGGCGAGGCTCTAGCCACGCTCGTCGTTAACAAGATCCGCGGCACGTTCAACTCGGCTGCCGTCAAGGCTCCGGGCTTCGGAGACCGCCGCAAGGCGATGCTCGAAGACATCGCGGTCCTCACAGGTGGAACGGTTATCTCGGAAGAGGTCGGCCTGAAGCTCGAGAACGCGACCCTCGACCTGCTCGGCACCGCTCGCAAGATCGTGGTGACGAAGGACAACACCACGGTCGTCGAAGGCGCCGGAGACGACGACGCGATCCGCGGCCGTATCGAGCAGATCAAGACCGAGATCGAGCGCACTGATTCGGACTGGGATCGCGAGAAGCTGCAAGAGCGTCTCGCCAAGCTGTCCGGTGGTGTGGCTGTCCTGAAGGTAGGCGCCGCAACCGAGGTCGAGCTCAAAGAGAAGAAGCACCGGATCGAAGACTCCGTGTCCGCGACGCGGGCAGCAGTCGAGGAGGGCATCGTTCCTGGTGGAGGCACCACCCTGGTCCGCGCCCGGGAGGCCGTGGACGCGCTCGAACTGAGCGGTGACGAGAAAACGGGGGCCAAGGTTGTGGCCGACGCTCTCGACGCTCCGCTGCGGTGGATCGCTCAGAACGCAGGACTAGAAGGTGGCGTTGTCGTCGAGCACGTTCGCAACGAAAAGCCTGGTCACGGGCTCAACGCGGCGACGGGTGAGTACGTCGACCTCCTTCAGGCCGGCATCATCGACCCTGCACGCGTCACCCGTTCGGCTCTCGAGAACGCTTCTTCGATCGCAGGCTTGTTCCTGACGACCGAGGCGGCCGTTGCCGACAAGCCGGAAGAAGAGGACCCGGCAGCTCACGCTGGTCATGGCCACGATCACGGCATGGGCGGCATGGGCGGCATGGGCGGCATGGGGATGATGTAACCCCCGATTCTGCGTCAGAATTAGGTCGCTATACGACCTTTTCAAGACAGAGAATGTGACAGCGGCCCTCGGAAACGGGGGTCGCTGCGCGTTATGGGGCGGCTTTGCGCATCCCGCGGATCGCGAATGTGATCGTGACCGTTGCCATACCGACGAGCGCTACGAGTCCCGGCCAGGTTCCCTGCCAGGTAACTTCACCGAGGAACCCCTGGCACGCTAGAGCGAGGATGTTCGTCATCGGGTTGAACCGAGCCACCTCATGGAGCCAGCCGCCGATCAGATGGAGCGGCATCTGAGCCGTGGACAGAAAGACCGTGATGAAGATCCCGATCTGCATCAGCGGGGCTACCTGCATGGTCTTGAATCGGATAGCAAGTCCGAAGGCCCAGCCTCCCGCAACCAGAGCGATCCCCAAGCACGCGCCGGCGAAGCTCAGCCAGCCGCGGAAGCCGTCGACGAATGTCGCATCTGACAGCCACGCGACGAGGGTTAGGAGTGTCAGAGGCAGGAAACCGCGTAGTACCGATCCAACCAGTGGGCCAGCAACGAGGGAGCTGCGAGGCGCGGGACTTAGCAGGAAACGATCGTAGAAACCGTTCTCGAGATCGCGCGCAACTCCCAGCCCGGTTGTCACGCCCGCGAAAGCGGCTCCCTGCAAAGTCGCCATGGGAACGAACCAGTTGAGGATCTGATCCGTGGGGAAGCCAGGCAGTAGAACGAGACCTGCGAACTGACCTCCGAATGCGAGCACAAGGAAGATGGGCATGATCAGCGACGGGAAAAATGTGCTCGGCACGCGGGGGATCAGCACCAAACTGCGCGCAGCGATGCTCCATGCGACTCTCACCGGATACGTCATCGCTCCCTCATCTAACCGTGAGTCGCCTTGATCCGACCGTTGAGAGCAAGTACTGCAGCTCCAACGCCGACGATGAAAACGGCAGCTGCGATCGCGATCGAGGTTGCCCACTCACCGATGTCGACGCCGGTGATGATCTGGTGGCGGATGCCCTCGACCAGATGAGACATCGGATTTGCCGTTGCAACCCCTTTGAACCAGCCGGACATCAGGTCGCGAGGAAAGAAAGCGCTGGACAGGAAGAGAAGTACGAAGATCAATGGGAAAGATCCCTGGACAGCCTCTGAGGATCCCGTTCGCAACCCCATCGCCACCGTCACCGAACCGATGCCTGCTGCCAAGACCGCTGCAGTAGTGGCGACGAGCAGCACCGCGACCACCCCACCTTCGATGCTCAAGCCGAAGATGCTGCCGATGGTTAGGAAGACGAGAGCCTGGATGCCCCCGAGAAGAGATGCGCCTGCGATCCGTCCTACAACGATCGCAGTTCTTGCGATGGGGGCGGCTATGAGCCTGTCGAAGAATCGGTCTTCGATGTCCTTCGCCATATCAGTGCCCGCGGCAACAGCGCTGAACAGCACTCCCTGGATGACTGTTGCGGAGATGGCGAACTGCATGAAGGAATCCACCTGAGGGAACCCAGGCAGGGTCGTCGATCGGTTGAGGGCCGATGAGGTCATAGCGAGGAAAACAAGAGGGAAGAGGATCGAGGGGACTACGGCAGTCGGTTGACGTGCCGTATGCAGGATCGCTCTTTTGCCTAGGACCAGGTACTGACTGGAGCTACTCAACGATCACGCTCTCTGCCTCGACAAGGGCGGCCTCTGCACCTTCCAGCCTGCGGCCCGTTGCCTTCTGGAACACGTCATCCAGGGTTGGTACATGAAGCTCCAACCCTCCGATCTCTATCCCTGCATCGTCCAATGCTCGAGCAACCGCACCCACCTTCGATGCTCCACCGGTGAGTCGGATCGACACGTAGCCGGGTGAATCGGGGACGCGCTCGCCGAAAGCGCGGAGAACTTGGGCAACTCTCTCCTGATCTTCAGCAACCGTCGCAGCGACGCGCAGCGACGGCTCACCGACTTCCGACTTCAGTTTCGCGGGACTGCCTTCTGCAACGATCGATCCACTGTCGATGATCGCGATCCTTCCGGCAAGCTGATCGGCCTCTTCCATGTACTGCGTGGTGAGGAAGACGGTGGTGCCGACTTCGCTGTTGAGCTTCCGAACCTCATCCCAGAGGGTCACCCGTGAGTTGGGATCGAGACCTGTGGTCGGCTCATCGAGGAAAAGTACCTGAGGTTCGTGAACTAGAGCCAAGGCGAGATCGAGTCTCCGTTTCATCCCACCGGAATAGGTCCCTACGCGCCGGTGGGCGGCGGCTGTGAGTCCCACCGTGGAAAGAAGTTGCTCCTCGCGTTCTTTGGCCTCTTTCTTTCCGATCCCATGCAGGACGGCTTGTAGGCGAAGGAGTTCACTTCCGCTCATCAGCGGATCGATAGCGGCTTCCTGCAGTGCAACCCCGATCGACCGCCGAACCTTGTCGGCGTCTTTCACGACGTCGAAGCCGGCTACCTCGGCCGTACCGGACGTGGGGCGTAGAAGCGTAGTTAGCATGCGGATAGTGGTCGACTTGCCGGCACCGTTAGGGCCGAGGAAGCCAAACACTTCTCCCGCTTCGATGTTGAGGTCGATCCCCGCGACGGCTTCGATCTCCCCGAAGCGTCGCACCAGACCCTGCGCACGTACGTGGCTCAAAGAAGCTCCCTTCAGAACGACCGCCTAACCTATTTCGCTATCTGGGGAAACGTGTCCATTCGAAATGCATTCCATCGGGGACCGGCCACTGGCCTCCCCACAGCAGCCCCCACTTGCGCATGATGCGAATCAAGCGGGGATCTTGGTGGGGCTCCTGGCCGAACTGGTTGTCGGACGTATTGATGTCGAAGGCGATCCCCCAGGAATGTCGCGAGAGCCGGACACCGGGGGGTGTGGCAACAAAACGAGGGTTGTAGCAACCGGCGTACTCGCTCGGTCTGACAAGGTGCGCGAGGCCCTTGTCCCGGAGCTCCTGCAGAGCCCCTCGCATCAGCGGCAGAAGCTTCCTGTGGCAGGTAACACGGCCGAGGATGGGGACGCTCTCGCTGCGGATGTGCCTGCTCACCCAGCGCGGCAAGATACTGAACGATCCAGAGGTCGATGGCCGCGCCGCGAACTCTCCGAACACACGCTTGAACGTTGCTTGTGGCCTTACATCGGGCGCGTAGCGCAGGTGATCGGCAGCTGCCCCCACGACTTCGAACGGGATATCTCCCGCGGCCCGGCGGACGGCGCGGCGTAGTCGCTCCTTCGACACATCGCTGGGCGCCGAGATGATGAAGAAGCGAACCCGATACGACCAGGCTGGGGTTTCTGCCGTGACCGCTTCGTAGCCTTGTATGACGCGATCGGGAACCACCTCGACCACGTCGAGTCGCCCGCTCTTCAATCCGAGGCGTAGACCTTGCCCGGCCCCGCGTAGCCGGGCTTCGCTTCGAGAGATCAATGCTTCGCCGGGGCCGAGCGCACGAACGAGATCGCGGTATGCCTCGGGGATGTACCGCGTGTAGGCATCCGGGTTCACGACGGCGACCTCGAATGGATACCCGTACCCCTCGGCGGGAGCGTCGATCTTCGATCCGTCGGGCATCCACGAACGCATCAGCCAGTCGAGCCCCAAGATGATCGGAGTTGCACGCACCCCAGATATCCGTTCCAAGCTCCTACCGGTGTTCGCAGGCAACCCCCTGGGCGACCAGATGACGTACTGCTTCGCCGAAGGCGCGGCGGTTGACTTCATCGCCGACGGAAGGAACGCGGCGAGCGCCACCGTGACCACAACAAGGAGGCGCGCGGCTCCGTTTCGCATGTTTCGACCATAGACCGCGAGTGAGAGGATTGTTCCCATGACGGCGTTTGACAAAGGTGTCTCGTTAGAGTCTCAGAGAGACGGCCGCTACGCGGGTCACGCGGACGAGAGATGGACGATCTACAAAGGTCCCAACGGCGGTTACCTGACCTCGATCGTCCTCAACGCACAGGTGCAGCATGTCGATGACCCAGGCCGAATCCCCCGCTCGCTCTCGGTTCATTTCGTCGATCGCGCGGTCGAAGGAGATGTGATCGTCGATGTTGTGACCGAGCGGGTGGGACGATCGTTCACTTCCACGACGGCTCGGATGTATCAGGACGATCGACTCTGCGCGACATCTTCCTGCGCGTTCTCTGTGGAGCGAAGTGGCAGCTCCTACGATGAAGATGGCATGCCGGAAGTTGCGAAACCGGAGGACCTCCAGGCGATGGCGGTCCCTGCGGGGATGCTTCCTCGCTTCGCACAGAACTTCGAGTACCGCGCGGCCCTCGGGAACCTTCCCTACTCGTCGTCGCCCAAGGCCGAGCTGGGAGGGTGGATCCAGCTCCAAGAGCCGCGCCATATCGACGCGGTGCTGCTGGCTTGCTACGCCGATGCTTTCCCGCCTGCGTTGTTCACTCGTCTCGACCACCCCGTCGACGCCCCAACGGTCGACCTCACTGTTCATTTCTTGGGAAGCTTCCCCATGGAGCCAGATTGGGTGTTGTGCAGGTTCGTCTCCCCGGTGGGGGAGAACGGGATGCTGCTAGAAGACGGATCGATGTGGTCCCGAGATGGCCGCCTCCTTGCGCGTTCGCGTCAGCTAGCGCTCTTCAAGGAGTAAGAGCTAGGGAAGGTAGGGCATCGGGTCGACGGGTTCTCCGTTGACCCTCACCTCGAAATGGAGGTGGTCGCCGGTGCACGAACCCGTACAGCCGACGTATCCGATGACGTCACCTTGTTTCACGTATGCACCGTTGCTCGTGTTGAACTCCGACATGTGCGCGTACAAGGTTGCGTAACCGCCGCCGTGGTCGATGATGACGGCGTTGCCGTAGCCGGAGTAGTAACTGGCGAGGACCACCTGACCCTCTTTCGTAGCCACGATGGGCTGCCCCGAGTAACCGTCGATGTCGATGCCTGTGTGCATCCGGCCCCATCGAGGGCCGAAGTACGAAGTGACGCTTCCGTTGAGTGGCCAGATGAAGCCTTCTCCCGAGGTACCAAGTGCGGCGACGGCTGCCTGGGCTTGGTGCTCGAGTAACGCCTGCGCGATGTCATCGACCTCGGAGGCCATGTGCCGCTCTTTGTCTTTGTTCGTCCCGAGCCGGCCGCGGAGTTCGGCGAGTGCCACGGTCAGTTCGGCCTTCTGCTCCGCTTGCTGAGCCAGGAACTTGGCACGGTCGGCGAAGGTCTTTGTCAGGTCGTCCTTCCGAGCGAACAGTTCTGCTCGCTGAGCTCGGATCTTGACCTGCAGGCGGCCGAACTGGATCAGAGCACCGGTGTTCTCTTGGGCAGCTATCCCCAGCATCTCGATGCGTTCGTCGAGTTCGGTGAGCGATTCGGAGTTAAGCAGAGCATCGATGGTTTCGAAGGCGCCGGTCTTGTAAAGCCCAACTGCTTGCTCGGTGGCCTCTGCCTGGATCAGATCGATCTCGCCTTGAGTTGCATCGATCCGGGCCTGCTGGTTGCGTACCTCGTACTCGATGTCGGTGATCTGCCGGTCGAGTTTCGTCACTTCGATCTGAAGCTGGGTGAGAGAAGAGTTGAGTGCCTGGATCCGTTCCTCGACCGTTGTGGCCTTCGCCTTGTCCGCCGCGATCTGATCGTGGATCTCGTCGAGTCGAGCTTCTGCGTCTTGGAGTTGCTTCCGGGGGCCGGCAGTAGAGCCGACGGCAGGGACGACGAGGGTGGCGATAAGGATCGCCGCGAGCACACCGCGGTCAAGCCTTACGCGCATCCGTTCTCCTTCGCCTAGTCCTACCGGAACGCCCCGGGCCCGCGAAGACCCAGCTGTCGTTTCAAGGTCACGTGGCCAAGATCGGCTCGCCGCCGTAGGCCGGGGGCATCCTGCCACACTCCCCGAGCACCCGGCAAACCACCTAGGTCGTCCGTCTGCCGGGGCCAGCTAACCTCATCGTGGACGGTTCGTCGCCCCTTTCGAGCCTCCTTTGTGGCCCGTGAAGAAAGCCTTGGCTCGACGGGGACGATGAGAGAGAAAAAGCTCGAAAACGGCTCGAGAACGCGAAGAATCGGCCTGAAAAGGGGTTGCCAAGCGACTCGGCCCCCCTCTAGAGTCCTGTCTGTACCCGTTGAGTTGTAAACCGGGCTTGCCCGGGACGAAGGCTCAGCGGGTACATTTTTTTATGCCTCGATCCTTGCGCAGCCGCCCCACGGGCCCCGCAAACCCGGCGCTTCTGGTATCCTAGGAGTGCTATAAGAGTGTGGCGAGAGCTCCCGCTCCGCCTTCTTTTTTGACCCGATCGGTCCGACCGGCTGCACCGGTGCGCGACCCGAAGGAGGCCGCAACAATGCCTTACACGTTGAAGGACGTCCCTGGGAATGCCCCTCATGGTGGTGCTCTCGAGATCCGCATGGCAGCTGAGGACGAGATCTCTGATCTCGCATCGAAAGCAGCCTCGTATCCGAAGATCGAAGCCAAGGCTCGTCGTGTTCTCTCCGACCTCGAACTGCTAGCCGTCGGAGCGGTGTCGCCGAACCGTGGCTTCATGTCCTCCGATGACTACACGTCGGTGGTGGACGAGATGCGTCTGGCGAACGGTTTGCCTTGGAGCCTGCCGATCACACTTTCCGCCACCGATGACGAGGTCGCCGGTCTCAAGGTGGGAGAGCCGGCCGCGATCGTTCACGAAGGCGAGATCGTCGCGATCATCGAGGTCGCCGATGTTTACAAGTACGACGCGAAGAACGAAGCCTCTAAGACCTACGGCACGACGGACGAGAACCACCCCGGCGTCGCTTATCTGAACAGTCAGGCCCCCAACTACGTTGGTGGAGACGTCACCGTTCTGAAGAACGTCTTCGCTCACGAGTTCGCCGAGTACCGCAACACGCCACAGCAACTGCGCGACCAGATCGCCGAGCGTGGTTGGAAGACAGTGGTGGCGTTCCAAACCCGTAACCCGATCCACCGGGCGCACGAGTACCTGACGAAGTGCGCTCTCGAGATCACCGACGGTTTGGTGATCCACCCACTGGTCGGAGGCACGAAGGGTGACGACATCCCCGCCGACACGCGTATGAAGTGCTACGAGGTCTTGATGGAGAACTACTACCCGAACGACCGGGTCGTCCTGTCGGTGTTTCCGGCAGCGATGAGGTACGCCGGGCCGCGTGAAGCGATCTGGCACGCGCTGCTCCGCAAGAACTATGGGATCACTCACTTCATCGTGGGCCGTGACCACGCTGGGGTCGGCGACTACTACGGCACCTACGAGGCCCAGGAGATGTTCGATCGCTTCGAGCCGGGCGAGCTGGGCATCGAGCCCCTGAAGTTCGAGCACTCGTTCTGGTGCAACAAGTGTGAGGGCATGGGCTCGGATAAGACGTGTCCGCACGGCAAGGAAGACCGCGTCTTCCTTTCGGGTACTCAGGTCCGGGAGATGCTGCAGCAGGGGATCGAGCCGCCGCAGGAGTTCTCCCGCCACGAGGTCGCACGGATCCTCATCGACGACGCTCGTAAGGGCGCCTAGGGGGTTCGGATGGGATTCTTAGACAAGCTTAAGAAACACACGGATGAAGTCGTCGGTGCCATCGACGAGAAGATGTCGCCTGCTGCCTCGGAGGACAAAGACCGTCGCAAGGTGATGGTTATCGGATTGGACTGTGCTCCGCCGGAGCACATCTTCGATGAGTACGCCGACGAGATCCCGAATCTCACGAAGCTGCGCGAGAACGGTCTCTTCGGACCACTCGAGTCGATCACTCCGCCGATCACGGTCCCTGCATGGATGTGCATGATGACGTCCAAGGATCCGGGAACGCTCGGCATCTACGGCTTCAGGAATCGGAAGGACCACACCTACGACGGTCTCAGCTTCGCGACCTCGTGGGCCATCAAGGAGCCGACCGTGTGGGACATCCTGTCGGAGGCTGGCAAGGACTGCATCGTGATGTCCGTGCCTCCTTCGTACCCGCCCAAGCCGTTGAAGGGTGTCCAGATCGGCTGCTTCCTGACGCCTAACAACGAGGCCGAATACACGTACCCGAAGGAACTGAAGGCCGAGCTCGAGAGCAACGTAGGCGAATACATCTTCGACATCCGCAACTTCCGGACGGATGACACGCAGTACATCATCGATGAGGCCTACAAGATGACCGAGCAGCGATTCAAGGCTGCCGACTATCTACTCGCCAACAAGCCGTGGGACTTCTTCATGATGGTCGAGATGGGGCCGGACCGCCTCAACCATGGGATCTGGAGCTACATCGACCCGAACCACCCACGCTTCGAGCCGGACAACCCTTTCAAGGACTCGCTGCGGGACTACTACCGCTACCTCGACGGCAAGATCGGTGAGCTCCTCGGCAAGTACGCGGACTCGAACACAACGGTGCTTGTCGTTTCGGACCACGGCGCCAAGCCGATGTACGGCGGTCTCTGCTTCAACGAGTGGCTTGTGAATGAGGGCTTCCTCGACTTCGAAGAGGGCATGCCTTCCGAGGTAACCGGGTTCAACAAGCTCACGATCGATTGGTCGAAGACCAAGGCGTGGGGAGACGGCGGCTACTACGGTCGCCTGTTCCTGAATGTCGAGGGCCGCGAGCCGAACGGGATCATCCCCGCCGATCAGTACGAGGCGGTCCGCGACGAACTCATCGCAAAGATCGAAGCGATCGTCGATCACGAGGGTAAGCCGATGGGCAACAAGGCACTAAAGCCCGAAGAGCTTTACACGACCACCAATGGGGTCGCTCCCGACCTGATCGTGATCTTCGGCGAGCTTCGCTGGCGATCGGTTGGTTCGGTCGGTTACGGATCGATCTACACGTTCGAGAACGACACGGGTTCCGACGAGGCGAACCACGCCGAGCACGGGATCTTCATCATGAACAACGCTCCCGATCAGGCGCACGGGACGAAGGACGGTCTGCATCTCTGGGATGTGCACTCGACGATCCTGGATCTGTTCGACCTCGCCCCGGCCCCCGGAGCACTAGGCACCAGCGTCCTAAAGAAATAACCCCCGATTCTGCGTAGGAATTGGGTTGCTATACGACCTTTTCAAGACGTGAAAAAGGAGTGAGTGAACGATGTTGAAGCAAGCAGACCGCGAACGCGGCGCCGTACTGTGGTTCACAGGCTTGTCCGGTTCGGGCAAGACCACCATCGCCCACGTTGTTGAGGAGAAACTCCTCGATGCAGGCGTGCCGGTTGAGATCCTCGACGGCGATGTCGTGCGCGAGAACCTCAGCAAGGGCCTCGGTTTCTCCGAAGAGGACCGGAACACGAACATCCGTCGCATCGCATTCGTTGCGCACCTTCTGCAGCGCAACGGTGTGTTCGTCATCACCGCCGCGATCTCCCCTTACAAGGCGATCCGCGATGAGGCACGCGACATGATCAAGGACTTCGTCGAGATCTACGCCGATGCTCCGCTCGAGGTTTGCGAAGAGCGCGACACCAAGGGCCTGTACGCCAAGGCACGTGCCGGTGAGATCAAGGGCTTCACGGGGATCGACGATCCTTACGAGGCGCCTGAGAACGCTGAGGTCCTCTGCAAGACAGAGACCGAGGACGTTGAAGAGTCGGCTCAGAAGGTGATCGACAAGCTCGTCGAGCTGAAGTACATCACCGAGGCCTAAGCAAGCCTCGCGTGATCGATCTCCATCTTCATACAACTGTCTCGGACGGCGGCGACTCGCCGTCCGAGCTTGTTTCTAAGGCTGCAGCAGCTGGGCTCTCCAGCATCGCGGTGACGGACCACGACAACGACGCGGGCTGTGACGAAGCCGTCGCAAAGGGCGTCGAACTAGGTGTCGAAGTTGTTCGTGGGGTCGAGATCTCGTGCGATGTCGAGGGCCTTGCGGAACGTGGGTTCGCTCCCTCGAGCCGGCCCACGATGCACCTGCTCGGCTACTTCATCCCTGAAGGTGACAACCCCCTGAGCGCGGCCCTCGCCGACCTCCAGTATCACCGTGCGAACCGCAACCAGCTCATGGTCGAACGTCTGAACGAGTTGGGGATCCCCGTTACGTTCGAGGAGATCGAGACCGAAGCGGGGGGACCGGGATCGCAGATCGGTAGACCGCACTTCGCCGCCGTTCTCGTCCGGCATGGGGCGGTTCCCGATTACCAGACCGCCTTCGACGAGTACCTCGCAAAGGGAGCCAAGGCGTACCTCACCCGCAAGTTGTACTCGCCTCAGGAGGCGATCCAACTGATGCTCGACGCCGGTGTCGTCCCTGTTCTGGCGCACCCCTTCACTCTGTTCCTTGAGGCGTCGGAGATGGAACGCTTCGTCGACGAGCTGTGTAGTGCGGGCCTCAAAGGGATCGAGGGCTATCACGGCGATACACCCTTTGAAGATCAGGCCGTTTATAGAGAACTCGGCGCGAAGAAGAATCTCGTGGTTTCCGGTGGTAGCGACTATCACGGCCACATGCGTCCCGACCGTTCGATGCCTGGCGGCAAGCACGGCGTTATCGTCCCGGACGACGTCTTAGGCAATCTGAAGAAAGCTCAGTCACTCATCGCGTAGGAGGGCACACCTTGATGATCTCGAGGGCGTCACGTCACGACGTGGCGGACGTCTCGGAATTACTGGCGCCGACCGGCCTGGAGGCACCAAACCCGCGCGACGGCACGATGTTCATCGCTCGTGAGGGGAAGCTCGTTGGTTGTATCCGACTGAAAGAGGTCGCGCCCCAAGCGGTCGCGATCGATCGGTTCGTTGTCCGCGAGGATCGACGCGGCGAGGGGATCGGCAAGCAGCTGATGAACGCTGCGATGAACCACATCGGCGGAGCGCTGTACATCTATTGCCACGAGGAATCGAAAGGTTTCTACGAGGCTCTCGGGTTCTCTCACTGCGCACCGGACGCGCTTCCTGAACCTGTGATGGAGCACTTCGTGTCGGAGGGCGAGTACCCGGCCCGCGAGGGCCACCCGGAACATCTCTTTTTCACCGCCCGCTAGGAGCTAACTAAGAGTCGTATTCCTTGGCTAGCTCGGCTCGGCGGGGGATCGCGCCTGCTTTCTTCTGGAAGGCAAGCATCATCTTTCGTAGGAGGTCGTTAGCCATCTCCTTTTCTTCGTCGCTGAGTGCGTCGGCGAACATCTTTTCTTTGGCGGCTTGAACGTCCACTGCCGTTCCCCACAGGTCGCGACCCTTGTCCGTCAGCTCGACCTGGATGCCTCTTCGATCTTCGGGATGGGGGCTCCGCATGATGAGGCCTTGTTCCTCGAGCTTGTCTAGTCGATTCGTCATCGTCCCGGACGACAGCATCATGTCCTTGGCAAGCTCGGTTGGGCTCATCCGATAGGGGGGTCCTTGCCGGCGCAAGCTGGACAGGAGCTCCCAGTCACCCATTGAGAGGCCAAACTCGGCGGCCGTCTCTGAGAGCGTCCGGTCGATATAGCGAGAGATCTTGTGGATCCGGGCTACGAGACCCTCGGTCTTGGTGTCCATGTGAGGGAACTCCCTCAGCCACGCCTCGAGACTCACATCGACGAGATCTCGCTCTTCCGGCGGGGGCGGGGAAGAGGGGGCGAGGTGAAGGCCCTGAGTGGTTCGCATCATGTTCATCTTACTCGACATGGAGTAACTTGACATAAAGCTTTTTGCCAAGTATCTTCACTTCAAGATATCCGAGGTCGAGAGAGGAGACGCTATGGGACCAATGAACCCCGGGATCCAAGGTGAGCTCTCGTGCCTCCGGATGGCGGAGTTGCACGAGGCAGCCGTTCGCTCCAGGCAAGTCACAGCTGGAACAAACGGGCGTGCGGGCCGAGGTGCAGCCAGAGCTTTGAGGTCGCTGGCCGACCGCCTGGACCCAGGCTTAGAGCCTGATTCAGCCCGGATCGCCTGAGTAAGGCGGTCGGTCTTTCCTCCCCCGGGGGGGCCGACCACCTACTAACACGGAAAGAGGCCCCCTTGGGGGCCTCTTTTCTTTGATCGTGAGTTAGATCGTTAGGCGCAGTTGGGCCAGCGGCTGGATTGGCCTGCAGCCAGAAGTTCGGCGGTAGTGCGTGACTGGGCCACGGGGTCGTAGATGGACCCATAGCCGTACTCGGCCCACGTTGTTTGGTCGTACTGGAAGAGTCCGTGATAGCCGGCAGCGTTGTACGCAGCTGGGTTCAGGGTGGACTCGCAGGTGGCGATCGAGACCATCCAGTCCCCGGAGACGCCGAATTCCGACGCTGCGGCTCGGATTATCTCCACCACGGAGCCGCTCGAGGCGGCATAGGTGGCGCTGGTAGGGGATGCAGTGGGGCTCGGCCTCTCGGCGAAGATCTGGCGGCGGAAGCGCGTAGCCGAAGCAGCGCTCTCTGATGTCTCGACTCCTGCGGATGCGGACTTCACAGCGCGCTCGTTGCCGAGGATGCTGCTGATCAAGTCAAGTCCAACGCTGGGATTCGGTGCGGCGAAACCTAGAGCTGTGGCCGCGAAGGTAAGTGACCACACATATATGGCGACTCGCTTGATGCGAGCTTTCCGTCGCGCACGTCGTCGTGCGCGTGGGCCGAAATAAAGATGATCCATCTTGAGAAACAGCTCCTTGGTCAGGTCCCTCGCTCGGGCACTGATGCCCAGGCGAGCCCGCAGTACACCCGGCTCAACCCTGGAAGGTTACCCAGCGCCATCTTGCCATAAACTTCTGCAAGCGTTTGTGAAGTTGTTCACAAGCTCACTTGCCCCGCCCCACCAGGGGTTTCGCACGTATCCTGTGGCCATGAAAAAGGCGTTGATCTCCGGGGTGACCGGGCAAGACGGCTCCTACCTGGCCGAGCACCTCTTGCGAGAGGGCTATGAGGTCCACGGGATCATCCGGCGAGCCTCGAATTTCAACACGCAGCGACTCGAGCCGATATATCGCGACCCTCACGAATCGGGTGTGCGCTTCTTCATGCACTACGGAGACCTATCTGATTCGGGCTCGTTGGTGAATCTGATCAGGGACTTGGAACCGGACGAGGTGTACCACCTGGGCGCTCAGAGTCACGTGAAGGTGTCGTTCGAGATCCCCGAATACACCGTCGACACGACAGGTATGGGGACCGTACGCATTCTCGAAGCGATCCGAGCATCGGGTGTTCCGACCCGTTTCTATCAGGCGGGCTCGTCCGAGATGTTCGGCTCGGCCCCCTCACCCCAGAACGAGGAGACCCGCTTCCATCCCCGGAGCCCCTACGGGGTGGCGAAGGTGGCAGCCCACTGGATCACGGTGAACTACCGGGAGTCCTACGGGATGTTCGCCACGAACGGCATACTTTTTAACCACGAGAGCGAGCGGCGGGGCGAGACGTTCGTCAGTCGCAAGATCACCCGAGCGGTCGCCCGCATCAAGGCAGGGATCCAGAACAAGCTCTATCTCGGCAACCTCGATTCCAAGCGGGACTGGGGCTACGCCCCCGAATACGTCGAAGCGATGTGGCGGATGTTGCAGCACGACGAGCCGCTCGACCTGGTGATCGCAACGGGGGAACAACACACCGTTCGTGAGTTCGCCGAGGCCTCTTTCGCCTTCGCAGACCTCGAATGGGAAAAGCACGTCGAGATCGACCCGAAGTACTACCGACCTGCGGAGGTGGAAGATCTGTGCGGCGACCCATCGCGGGCCAAGGAACTCCTCGGGTGGGAAGCGAAGACCAAGTTCCCCGATCTCGTTCGCCTGATGGTGGAGGCCGATATCCAACAACTCGATGATGAATTGTCCGGTCGCCTGGTGACCGAGGATCGGGACAGGTAGCAACGGGTCGTTGACGGTTGCGAGAGAATCTTAGGTAAGAGCCCTATAGGTAAGGGACGATTGGGGAGGAGCAACGCTTAGTGGAGATCGAGATCGGCATTGGTAAGTCCGGGAGAAGGGCCTACGGGTTCGACGACATAGCGATCGTTCCGTCTCGCCGCACGCGTGACCCCGACGACGTCGACATCTCGTGGGAGATCGACGCGTACACGTTCGAACTTCCTTTGATGGCCTCCGCCATGGATGGTGTGGTCTCCACGAGATCCGCGATCGAGATCGGGCGACTCGGAGGGCTTGCGGTGCTCAACCTCGAAGGTCTTCAGACCCGTTATGAGGACGTCGATTCGATCCTTGCCGAGATCGCAGAGTTGCCGGACGAGAAGGCGACGCGCCGGATGCAAGAGCTCTATCAGGAACCTGTGAAAGAAGAGCTCATCTACAAGCGCATCCGCGAGATCAAAGATGCAGAAGTCACCGCGTCGGCATCGCTTACTCCTCAGAGGGTCGAGGCGTACCACAAGATCGCGCTCGAGGCCGAGCTGGACGTACTGGTGATCCAGGGAACCGTCGTGTCGGCCGAGCACGTTTCCACTCGAACGGAGCCGCTCAACCTCAAGAGGTTCATCTCCACCTATGACATCCCTGTGATCGTCGGAGGGTGTGCGAGTTACTCCACCGCTCTCCACTTGATGCGGACCGGGGCCATCGGCGTTCTCGTCGGCGTCGGGCCCGGAGCGGCCTGCACGACACGAGGCGTCCTAGGCGTGGGAGTGCCTCAAGCCACAGCTATCGCAGACGCTGCGGGAGCTCGGATCCGTCACCTCGACGAGACCGGGCGCTACTGCCACGTCATAGCCGACGGCGGCATGCGCACCGGCGGCGACATCGCGAAGGCGATCGCCTGCGGCGCCGATGCAGTGATGATCGGTTCGCCCCTAGCGGCCGCTGCGGAAGCTCCAGGTCACGGTTACCACTGGGGCATGGCGACTTTCCATCCATCACTCCCGCGTGGCGCTCGAGTTGCAACGAGCACGCTCGGAACGATGGAGGAGATCCTCGTCGGACCTGCGCACGAAAACGATGGACGTCTCAATCTGTTCGGAGCTCTCCGAACGAGTCTCGCGACGTGCGGTTACGCCAACATCAAGGAGTTCCAGAAGGCCGAAGTGATGGTCGCGCCCGCGCTGAAGACCGAAGGTAAAGCGCTGCAGCAGGCTCAACGTATCGGCATGGGTCGGTAACCCAAGGATCATGAGCGCCATCGCAGCTTCATCGCCGGGAGGTCGGCACGTCCGCTCCGTACCGGGGCTCAATGGCGTTCCGGCACGTGAGGCCGCGGAGGCAAGCTATCGCGCCCTCGTGGAACAGCTGAAACAGCTCGATCCCGCCGAGTGGGACGCTCAGACCGAATGCGATCGATGGAGCGTTCACGACGTTGTCGCTCACATCATCGGGTGGATGGAGGCAACGCGTTCTCTCAAAGAGACGCGTCACCTCGTTCGTTCGGGATGGCGCCGGCGGAAAGAACTGGGCAACATCTTGGATGCTGCGAACGAGCAACAGGTCGAGGACCGTCGAAGCCATTCCCCGGAGCAGCTCATCGCCCGGATCGAGGAACTTGCCCCGGGCCTCGTTCGCTTCAGGGCGCGAGGTGGCGCCATCGGTCGAGGGATACCCATCTACGACCCCGTTGTCGTCAAAGCATCGAACCTTGGTTACATGCTCAACGTCATCTTCACGCGCGACATCCTCATGCATCGCATCGACATAGCTCGGGCGACGGGCCGGGGTTTCGAGCTCGAAGATGCCGATCGGCCCGTTATGGCCGATGTGATCAAGGACTGGGCCAAGCGGTCCAAGGCCAACGCGATCGTCAGCCTCGATGGGCTCGGCACCTTCATCGCAGGAACGGGTGACGGAGTACGGATCTCGGGCTCCGTCCCCGACTTCTGTCGGGTGATGACTAAGCGAGCAGACCCTTCGGTTCTCAACATCGATGGCGATGAGGCCTCCGCTCTGCGCTGGCTGAAGATCAACGCCCCCTTCTAGACCTTCGGGTCTGCCTTCTCCATCGCTCATCCGGACTGAAGACTCCTTTGGAATATCTACCATCTGCTTTGGGTTCTTCAGAAGTAGAGAATCGGTACTTTAGATTCCATCAGAAGTGCCGATAAAGTGTTAGGATTCTTCTGTAGGGAAGGTCCCAGACCTAGAGGAGTAGTGGTTGAAGTGGCAGAGAGCCTTGTTTTCATCGCAGGACTGATTGGTTTCGAGTACGCGGCGACGCGTTTCGGCAAGAGCACCCGTGACGGCGACGATTGGGTCGCCCCCAAGGACGCCTCCGTGCTCGGCACGGACGTCTAAGGGTTCCCACGGATGGACAGACTCGACCGGATCGACCGCCAGATCGTCCAGCTCCTTTGCAAGGACGGTCGCATGTCTCATGCGGCCATCGCGAAAGAGGTGGGGCTGTCGGGGCCGGCGATCCATGATCGTGTCCGCAAGCTGGAGCAGCGCGGGGTCATCTCTGGTTACACCGCCGTCATCGACCCGGACGCCGTCGGCAAGCACCACGCCGCGTTCACACTGGTCAGCACGGCCGACGGCGTGGAGTTCGCCCATGATGAAGAGGTAGTGGCGCGTATCTGCGAAGAGCCCGATGTACTCGAGTTCCACCGGGTCGCCGGGCAGGACTGTTACCTGATCAAGATCCGAACCCAGACCAACAAAGAACTCGAACAACTACTGCGTCGGATCAGATGCATCCCTGGCGTCGCTCGTTCACGCACGACGGTGGTTCTCTCCACAGAGCTGGAGAAACCGACCATCGATGTCTCCGAGCGCAAGACCAACCTCGAGGCCGTCAACTAGCGAAACGTCGCGTACGTTTCATGTTCAGGGCGTACCATCGTCCGGCTATGAGCGAGCCTAGAACTGTCGATCAACTCCTGAACATCGGTCTCCGTGTCCTCGATGACAGCACTCATGTCTTCGACGACCATGACCATCAGGCGGAAGTGGAAGAACTTCTTGCGATGGTCTTGGACACCGAGGACCTCGAAGACGTTCCCGATGATCACGTCCCGTCCCGGCGGGAACGCGAGCGCTACTTGTCTTTGGTGGCGCGGCGTGCGGCGGGGGAGCCCTTCCCCTTCCTTACAGGGCATATCGAGATCTACGGGATCCACTTCAAGGTCCGGCCCGGAGCCTTCGTTCCGCGGCCCTCGTCCGAGCTCATCATCGACCTTGCGGTCAAGAAGATGCGCAAGGCGCGTTCTCCAGTCATCGTCGACGTGTGCACCGGCCAAGGCCCGATCGCGCTCGCTATGGCTCACGAGTTAGATGGCTCACAGGTCTTCGGTATGGATATCGATGCCGGTGGGCTGGCCCAGGGCCGAGCGAACGCCAAGGAACTCGGCATAGATAACGCAACGTTCAAGAAGGGCGATCTCTATCATCCGCTGCCGAAGAAGCTCCTCGGTGGCGTGGATCTGATCACCGCGGACGTGCCTTACGTGCCTCAGGAGGAGCTCGAAGATCTCCCGGCCGAGGTCAAGGACTACGAACCGGTCTACACGCTCTCGGATCTCAGCGATGACGGTCTCAACTTGATGCGCCGGGCAGTCGTCGAGGCCGTCCCGTGGCTAAAACCGGGTGGCTGGATCATGTTGGAACTTGCCGACGACCTGGCCAAGAAGGTTCGCAAGATGTGCGAGAAGGCCGGGTTCACCGATCTCAAGATCCGGAGTGACGACGACGACCTCAGCGTCGTTGTGGAGGGCCGATTACCGAAGCGCAAGGGGGCCGCGCGGTAGGGTGGGCTATGAGTTCCACCGCGATCCCGCCGGACGCTCGAGTCCTAGTTATCGACTACGGCGCCCAGTATGCGCAGCTGATCGCTCGCCGGGTCCGTGAATGCCACGTCTACTCAGAGATAGTTCCTCACGAGCTGACCGCCGATCAGATCTCGGCCCTGAACCCTTCCGCGATCATCCTGTCGGGTGGGCCCAGATCGGTGCATCAGCCCGGGGCTCCTGGGATCGACCCGGCGGTGTTCGACCTCGGAGTGCCCATCTTCGGCATCTGCTACGGCCAGCAGCTGATGGCGACTGCTCTCGGAGGCGAGGTAGCCCAGACGGGGGTCGCGGAGTTCGGTAAGGCGGATCTCACCGTGGCCACACCCGGTTCGGTTCTATTCGCCGAACTTCCGCCGGAGCAGGTCGTGTGGATGAGTCATAACGACGCAGTCGTGCGTGCTCCTGATGGGTTCATCCACGTTGCGGCTACCGCTTCGTCCCCCGTCGCCGCATTCGAAGACCGGGAACGTGGTTTCTACGGGGTCCAGTTCCATCCCGAGGTCGTGCACTCCCAACGCGGGACCGAGGTGCTGAAGAACTTCCTGTACCACGGAGCCGACCTGCTTCCCAGTTGGACGATGACGTCGATCATCGAATCCTCGATCGAACAGATCAGGGAGACCGTCGGGAACGAGCGGATCGTCTGCGGTCTATCCGGAGGTGTTGATTCGTCGGTGGCCGCGGTGCTCGTGCATCGCGCTCTTGGCGATCAACTCACTTGTGTCTTCGTCGATCACGGTCTCCTGCGCGCCGGCGAAGCCGAGCAAGTCGAGGACACCTTCCGCCGTCACATGGGGATCGATCTGATCCACGTGAAGGCCGCGGATCGGTTCCTTGAGAACCTCGAAGGAATCTCCGACCCCGAGCGGAAGCGGATGATCATCGGCGAAACCTTCATCCGGGTTTTCGAGGAGGTCGCACGTGACGAGCTCGAAGATGCGCGCTTCCTCGTTCAGGGGACCCTTTACCCAGATGTGATCGAAAGCGGCACGAAAGATGCTGCCAAGATCAAGAGCCACCACAACGTAGGCGGGCTTCCGGAAGACATGAAGTTCACCTTGGTCGAACCGCTGCGCAACCTCTTCAAGGACGAGGTGCGCAAGGTCGGTGAAGAACTGGGGTTGCCGGAAGAGATCGTCTGGCGACAGCCGTTCCCCGGCCCTGGACTGGCTGTTCGGATCATCGGGGAGGTCACACCGGAACGCCTGGAGATCCTTCGAGCAGCGGACGCCGTCGTTCTGTCAGAGATGCGAAAGGCCGGTCTTCTCCGGGAGATCTGGCAATCGTTCGCGGTACTCCCTGCGGTGCGCTCCGTCGGGGTCATGGGAGACGAGCGGACCTACGGATACCCGATCGTGCTTCGAGCCGTCACGAGCGAGGACGCGATGACCGCCGATTGGGCCCGGCTCCCGTACGACCTACTGGAACGGATCTCAACGCGTGTCGTCAACGAAGTTCCTGGGGTTAACCGCGTCGTCTACGACATCACCTCGAAGCCGCCCGGCACGATCGAGTGGGAGTGAAGAAGGAAGACTCCAGCGACGTTCTAAAGATCCTTTCCGGGACATCGCAGAACATCGTCGGGATCGTCATCGCTGCGATCGCAACGTTCGCTACGAACGTTCTCATCTCAAGAACCTTGGGCGAGAGCGCCTTCGGTGTCGTCACGGTCATGACGCAAGCAGCATTCGTCTTGTCCTTCGCAACGAGGGCCGGGATGGATATGGCGGTTCTTCGGGACGTTGCCATCGAAGCGGGGGTCGGACGAACGGAGAAGATCCGTGTTCCGGTGGCGCGCGCAACGCTGATCGCGGCCCTCGTGAGCGGGCTCGTGGGCCTTCTCGCTCTGATGGGCGATGGAGTGGTGAAGAACCTCTTCTCGCTCGAAGGCAACGCGGTTCGTCACGTGGTCGCAGCCGCGGCCCTCGGACTGCCTTTCCTCGCCTTGGCGAACGTGTGGTTGTCGGCCACCCGAGGCCTGAAGATCATGCGTCACACGCTCTACATCTTCTGGGCCGGACAGCCACTGCTGTGGCTGATCTTCATGCTGATCGGCTGGCAGTTCTCGGAGAGCACGTGGATGAGTGTTCTCGCTTACTCGCTCTCTTGGGTCGCCGCCGCGTTATTGGCTTTCCTTGCGTGGAGGAAGGAGAGCAAAGGCTGGGCGGCCGCACCGATGGAGCCCGGCGCGATGAACAAACTGTTCCGCTACGCCGGGCCGCGCGCTCCTGCTGCACTCTTCTCACAACTTCTCTTCTGGACCGATCTGTTCGTGTTGACGCGGTATGCGTCCGACGCAGAGGTCGGCGTCTACTCGGCTGCTCTTAGGGCCGGGCAGATCATCGTGCTGTTCCTTACATCGACGAGCTTGATGTTCAGTCCGTTCGTCGCAGACCTGCACAACAGGGGCGAGACCGAGAAACTAGACAAGTTGTTCAAGAACCTCACGCGGTGGACGCTGGCTGCGACCTTGCCCCTGTTCCTGATCCTTGGAGTGCTGCCCGAGGAAACCCTCAAGATCTTCGGATCCGAGTTCGGTGGGGGACAGACCGCTCTTCTGATCCTGATCGCGGGGCAGTTCGTCAACGTCGCGACAGGCAGCGTGGGCTTCGTTCTGATCATGGTGGGTCGGACCGGTTGGGACCTTGCCGTGTACGCCGCGTCGCTGGTCTGCAACCTTGGACTGGCCTTCTGGCTCTGCCCGCGCTACGGGATGGAGGGGGCTGCCGTGGCCAACGCAGTTACTTTCGCCCTTTCGAAATGGGCTCGTCTGGCGCTGGTTCGCCGCTTTGTCGGTATCCAGCCCTACGATCGTTCCTATGGGCGTCTGATCGTCCCCGCCCTGGTCGGTGGGAGCGTGATGATGCTGGTTCACAGCGTCGCTCCGGGCGGATCACTAGTGGATCTCCTACTTACCGGGACCGTCGGAGTGGGGGCCTATGGCATCGCCTACCTGATGGTGGGATTGACGGATAAGGAGCGGGCGGGGTTGCGCCAGCTCGTTCAGCGCTTGAGGAACTCTAGGAAGAAAACTGGTTATGGCGAGGGATCTGCTTAGCGAACTGAACCCGGTCCAACGGGAAGCCGTCGAGATCGGTGATGGTCCCGTGCTTGTCGTCGCAGGGGCCGGCTCCGGCAAGACTCGCGTTCTGACCTACCGGATCGCTTATCTGATCCAGCAGGGTGTGTCGCCTTTCTCGATCATCTCGATCACGTTCACGAACAAGGCCGCGGCCGAGATGAGGCGTCGAGTCGTCGAACTGGTCGGTGGAGTGGCCGAGAAGATGTGGGTCTCGACCTTTCACTCGGCGTGTGTCCGGATCCTTCGTCGTGAAGCCGACCGCCTGGACATGCGTTCGTCCTTCTCGATCTACGACTCCTCGGATTCCGAACGTCTGATCAAGGCGGTCATGAAGGACCAGGGCCTCGATCCGAAGCGCGTTCCGCCTCGAGCTGCAGCGGCCGCTATCTCGGATGCCAAGAACAAGCTGATGGACGCCGGTCTCTACAGCGACTTCGCCTCGAACCCGTGGGAGCGAACCGTGGCTCGCATCTATACGGACTACCAGCGTCGGTTGACGCTTGCGTCGGCGATGGACTTCGACGACCTGATCATGAAAGTGGTCGAGATCCTCGATCGGTTCGACGATGCTCGGCTCCATTACCAGGAGCGCTTCCAATACGTCATGGTCGACGAGTTCCAGGACACCAATCATGCGCAGGCGCGACTTGCGACCTTGCTGGCAGGCAAGTGGAAGAACATCTTCGTTGTCGGTGATGCAGACCAAGGCATCTATGCGTTCCGTGGCGCCAGTATCAAAAACATGTTGGACTTCGAACGCGATTGGCCGAATGCACGCGTCGTCACGCTTGAGCAGAACTACCGCTCCACCCAAACGATCCTTGACGCAGCCAACGCCGTGATCAGCAACAACGTGATGCGGAAACCCAAGGCTCTGTGGACCCAAGAAGCCGGCGGCGAGCTCATCACCCGGTACCACGCTCAGAACGAACATGACGAGGCGTTGTGGGCCGCGGGGGAGATCAAGCGGTTGAGCAGGAACGGCATCTCTCTGTCAGATGTCGCCATCTTTTACCGCACGAACGCTCAGAGCCGGGTGCTGGAAGAGATGTTCGCCAAGGAAGAGCTTCCTTACCGAGTCGTCGGTGGTGTCCGGTTCTACGAGCGCAAGGAGATCAAAGACATCTTTGCGTGGCTTCGATCGGCGATGAACCCCTCGGACGAGGTAAGTATCACTCGGGCGGTCGCGGCCCCCAAACGCGGGATCGGTGATACATCGATGGCTCGGATCATCGAGTTCGCTCGCCGCCAAGACATCTCCCTGGGGGCCGCGCTTGAGCGGATCGATGAGATCGAGGACATCCCGAAAGCGGGCCAGGGCTGGTGTCGGTGAAGTACTTGCCGTCTTCGAGCGCATCAGAGGGGCAGCCGAAGAGCGGCGACCGGTACCCGAGATCGTCGAGCTCACCTGGGATATCAGCGGATACATGAATGAGTTACAGGCGGACCGCACGTTCGAGTCTCTGTCCCGGCAGGAGAACCTGCGAGAGCTGGCGGGCGTTGCGGGGGAGTACGACGCTGCAGCGGACGAACCCACACTGGTCGAGTTTCTAGAGCGGATCGCTCTCGTTACCGACACGGATGAACAACAAGGTGACGAAACCGGGGTCACGTTGATGACCCTGCACAACGCGAAGGGACTCGAGTATCCCGTCGTGTTCATCCTCGGCGTCGAGGAAGGCGTCTTCCCCCACATCCGTTCGATCGGCGACCCCGACCAGATGGAAGAGGAGCGGCGCCTCTGCTATGTCGGCATCACTCGAGCCCGCGAGCGCCTCTATCTGATCAACGCCTGGTCTCGCAGCCTGTGGGGGGGACTGAACTACAACCCTCCGTCTCGCTTCCTCAACGAGATTCCGAACGAACTCGTGCACATGGCTGAAGGTCATAAGGGCTCTACTGGTCGGACCGGTGGCTCGCGTCCGGGGCTAGTTCCTCTACGCGAGGTGAACGATCCGACCGTCTTCAAGGCGGGTCAGGAAGTGGTGCACAACAAATGGGGCCGCGGCACCATCGTCGAGATAAGCCAGTCGGCAGTAGGCATCGAAGCAACGATCAACTTCCCAGAAGCCGGCGGCTTCAAGCGCCTAGACCTCTCGATAGCCCCCATAAAACCCGCCTAACCGCTCCAACCTGGGCAAGCTGGCAGGAATCGGCATAAGCAGGGCGAACCACGCTCGAGACGAATCAGCGGACGGGCGAGAGGGCTTAACTGTGATACCTGCACGGCGACTTTCTCTTGTCCTCGTAGCAATTTCCCTGATCGCAGTTTCGGCTGCCGTCAACGCCCCAGCGGCTTCAGCTGAGGATGACTACGAAGTCGTCACCCTCGAAGTGACGAGTGGCGAGGAACTTCAGGTGGGAGAAAATCTTTCCTTCACCTATGACGCTACTCATGCCGACTCTTTGAACTTCATCCAGGTTGGCTACGCAGACGCCTATGGGCAGTGGCGTAGCTTCGATGATTTAGACCCAAATGGGTCGACGTTTGAGGAGCCAGTTGGCGAATTCCACCGACCCGGAGTTTTTCACTTTTATCAAGTTACGTTTAGTTGGCTAGGCGGGAGATCCGTCACTTACTACCGGGGCGGCAGTACTTATGTACGGCCGGGCCAAACTTTCGGCAATCATTCTTTCGACCTCTCCGCCTTCGACTTCGAGTTTGTGAATCCAGATGCTGATTTAGAGGTACCGGAATTGGTGTCGATGTCCATTCGTTCAAGCGGCCCATTGGCCGTCGATGATCCAGTTGTCATCGACTACGAGGTCGCGGATCAGGCGCTTGGGCACATCACGTTTGTTTATGAGGGGCCCTCTGGTCGGGGTCATCGCCTATCTACTTACGAAGAGTTCCCGCGGGGGTCGATCAAGTGGTTCAAGAGGGAATATGTCCAGGGATCGTGGGTCTCGGGCACCTACGAACTCAAGAGCGTGATACTCGCAGATCGATCTTCCAACGAGATTGAGTTGCTAAGGAACGGTGAAGCCCACATCTCCCCCCAGGGACTAGAGGGCCCAACGCATCACGGATTCAATCTCTCCCAACTGGACTTTGTTATCGACAATCCAAATGCGGATGAGACGCCACCCGAGCTTCAAAGCATCGCTCTACAGCCCGAAGATGAGTACTTCCTTTCGGGGGAAACGCTGACGCTGTCGTACGAGTTTGAAGATCTCTCCGTCACCCGTAGCGTTTTCATGTTGTGGGTGATCGACGGCGAGTATTTCTCCCAACAGGACGCGGGCTATGCGGAGCCAATCGCTGGTAGCAAGGTGATTGAGATCGATGAGGACATGGCTGTCGGTACCTACGAGTTCTATGGCCTTAGCGCCGCCGATTCCTTCAACAACTGGGCTACATACCATCGAGATGGCTCGCACTATGGTGTTGGATCTTCCGGGAGTCACACCTTCGATTTCGCTACGTTGGATTTTAGAGTTGAGAAGTGGCCGTATGAGTTTGTTGACGCATTGAATGATGGTGGAAGCATCGTGATTGACCCCAGCTCTGGGAAGTTCAGATTGATAAGTGACGACTACCCGGACTTTCCTGTTCTCCGTGCGGATGTTTCACATGTTTCGGAGACATTGGTGTCCTTTAGTTACCTTGGTGAGGACGTCACTATGTCGGGCACATTTGACTTGGGGTCCGGTTCCTTTGGAGCGTTCATTCGCAAGGATGATGCCTCGTATCTGCTCGGTAACGCCGACCTACCCACTGGCGCCACGCTGGGCCTCTAGAGATGGACAGAGAAACACCTCCTACTCAATGGGGTTGGGCGCTGAGGGGCGTTGGCTGCCTGATCATCTTCTTGGGGCTCGTTCGATTGGTTCAGCTAGCTGAACTGCGAGGTGGCGTACCCGCTGGCACAGTTGCTGAGGTTCTTCTACAGATCTTGGTCGGGTCGATCTCATTCTTCGCCCTCGCGCACATCATCGATGTCGTTAGGGACACTCAAAGCGAAGTGAGCCAGCTGCGATCGCGATCGCGGCCTACCAACGCAAAGTCTTTCGATATCCCGGAGCCGGTAGTTCCGCGGCCTTCTCGAGCGGCTGAGACCGAGACTCTCTCTCCTGCTCAACTCGCCGAACTCGGGCAGAAGGAGGAGGATCGAGGAGCGGGACGAGATATCCAGTGCAAGGCATGCGGAACCTGGAACGGTCGAACGAAGTACTGCCGAACTTGTAACGCCGAACTCTAGGAATCTTGCCCCGAAAGATCCGGCTACTATCCACGAGAAAGTGCCACAGAGGCACGTAATCGTGGAAAGTGGTTAGGACTCGGTTATCTCTATCGAGTTTATGAAGACGGTTTGGATCGGCTTCACGGCTTCTACTGGATCGTTCCCGCCGATCGTCTCGAGGGCCGCTATCGTGTTCAGCGTTTCGTAACTCGCTTCGTCAACCACTGCGAAGATCGTGTAGAGCGGTTGAAGGCCTGCGGGCTCGAATCCATCGGCGGGATCCGGATCGTGAACGATCACGAAGAACTGACTACCCGTCGTGCCCGGCCCGGCGTTCGCCATCCCGACCGTGCCGTACACATACTCATTGCTCTTGTCCGGAAACTCGTCGGGCACCGAATAGCCGGGACCGTCAGGCTCGGTGCCGTTCTGGCCATTGGGGTCGCCGGTCTGGATCACGAAGTTGTTCTCGATCCTGTGCCACGTGAGTCCGTCGTAGAACCCTTCCTGCGAGAGGAAGATGAAGCTGGCGACCGACTCGGGGGTGTCCTTCTCGAGTAGGTCCATCTCGATATCTCCGCACGAGGTGTGGATGATGGCGCGGTAGTCGACACCTTCGGCAAGCTCGAAGCCGGGAGCCTCATACTGCTGCGGACTGGGTGGCGGAGGAGCTTCGGCCCCGCAGGCAACCTCCCCTGAGGTGACTGGCTCTTCCGTCGGCTCGGCAGGCTCAGACGATGCCTGAGCAGCAGGCTCGCTCGGTTCTTCGTCTCCGCCAGACAAGAGGACGTAGCCGGCGAGCCCACCAACGATCGCGAAGATGGTGATGAGCCGGATGATGTTGCGACGCCGGAGTTCTGCGGCACGTGCTGCCAACGTAGCGTCGCGAGCGTCTTTCTTCCGGGCTCTCTTATCTGTCGCCATATGTTTCTCTCCACTTCCGTCTGCGGGCAGCACCCAGATCCTCGCCATCCGAAGATCGTTCTAGTAGACGGCCGAGATGATAGGCGATGGCCCTCTTTACCGAGGCCCCCCCTAGGGGTTCGGCGAGCAAACCATCGGCGATACCTAGATCCACGAGATCGTGAGCCGTCAGCTTGAGCATCCGAGCCGCGTCCATCGCTTTGGTTGAGTCCCTCCAGAGGATCTCGGCTGCGAACTCGGGTCCGATCACCGAAAAGAAGGAGAGCTCGTATGCGAGCAAGACGTCAGTTGCGGCGAATGCGAGCGCCCCGCCACTGCCTCCCTCTCCCGTAACGATGCCCAACGTGGGAACGGGCACGGTCAACATCCGCTCGAACAAACGGGCGATCTCCCATGCGATCCCGCCGGACTCAGACTCTTCCGACGGATCGGCTCCACGGGTATCGATCAGGGTCACGACAGGCAAACGCAACCGCGCCGCGATATCGAGAGCCCGTCGCGCTTTCCTGTACGCACCGGGACCGGGTGCTCTTTCTCTGTCGAGCGCTATGACCATCGCCTTACGTCCCGAGTTTCGGATGATCGCGACGTCGAGTGCTGGGTCATCGGTTCCCGCGCGGTCACCTCGCAACACGATCATCGTGTCCGCGGCCTCGAGCAACAGTTCGTGATTCAACGTGCGATCGGGAGCGCGTGCTGCGGTCACTGTTGCCCATGCGTCGGACTCCCGCATGCCGATGGCCTCCTCGGGCGCCTCGACCTCGCGAGGTTGGTCCGGCGCGAGGGTAAGGAGGGCGGTCGCGATGTGTTCTTGCATCTCTTCGGGGTCGACCACTTCGTCGACGAGTCCATAGGTGATCGCCGACTCGGCCTTGTGAGAGTCCTCGGACAACGGCTTGCCCATGAACCGCTCGGCAACCCGCGGCCCTGCGAAACCGACGGTGGCTCCGGCTTCGGCGACGGTCACATCGGCTAGAGCGCCGAGACTTGCCAGCACCCCTCCGGTAGTGGGATGGGCGAGCAGCGCGATGAACGGAAGGTGCGCGTCTGAAAGCGCGAGTCGCGCCACCACTACCTTCGGCATCTGGATCAATGACCGCATGCCCTCTTGCATGCGCGCCCCTCCGGTTGCGGTGCGCAGGATGAAGGGGACCTCCCGTTCGACGGCTCTCTCGATGCTGCGCGCAAGGATCTCGCCGGCGGCTTCCCCCATACTTCCGCCGAGGAACCGGAAGTCGAAGGCCGCTATCTCGACGTCGTAGCGGCCGATCGTTGCCGGTCCCGAGGTCACGGATTCCCCGAGGCCCGTCTGATTGCGAGCATCGAGGACGGCGTCCATGTAGCCGGGGAACCCGAGCGGGTCGCGGCTGTTCAGGTCGAAAACATGCGGCTTGAAAGTGCCCTCATCGACGAGAGCCTCTATCGCTTCCAACGCACCCGTGGACCCCGTGGTCAAGGCCTAAACCCCCCTTTGACCTGCTAACCTCTGGTGACACGCCTGGCCGCCCGGCGCAGGCAACCGTAACAATCCTTAGACGATTCATGGAGGAGTCCAATCGTGGCATCCGGACGACCGCGCATCTTGGTCGCCAAACCAGGTCTCGACGGACATGATCGCGGCATAAAAGTCGTCGCCCGTGCCCTAAGGGACGCCGGTATGGAGGTCATCTATACAGGACTCCATCAGACCCCCGATCAGATAGCGGCTGCCGCGATCCAAGAGGATGTCGACGCGGTGGGGCTCTCGTGCCTCTCCGGCGCCCACATGACATTGTTCCCACGGGTCGTGGATCTGCTCGCCGAGCAGGGGGGCAGCGACATCCTCGTTTTCGGCGGTGGCATCATCCCAGAATCCGACATCCCCCAGCTCAAGGACGCGGGCATCGCCGAGATCTTCACTCCCGGCGCTCCGACATCAGAGATCATCGGATGGGTCCGCGAGCACGTGGGGGCAAAGCAGTCCTGACGGGAGGTTAGGTGGATCTTTTCGAGTATCAGGGCAAGGAGCTCCTCCGGCGTTTCGAGGTGCCAGTGCCCGAGGGTCGAGTAGCGCAAACGCCAGAAGAAGCAGCAGAGGCGGCGCGACTGCTCGGCGGCAAGGTTGTCGTCAAAGCACAGGTTCAGGTCGGGGGCCGCGGCAAGCAGGGCGGAGTCAAAGTAGTTGAGACCCCCGAGCAAGCTGCCGAGGCGGCTCGCGACATCTTTGAGATCGAGTTCTACGACCAGGAGGGCTACGCCCTCAAGAGTAAGGACCCGTCGTCGCTCACCGATCAGGAACGCGAGCGCCTCGAACGAACGGTTCCTTCCAAAGCGAAGCGAGTCCTTGTCGAACGGGCCGGGGACCTCAAGGACGAGTACTACTGCTCGTTCTTGGTCGATCGGACGCACAGACGATTCATGGGGATCCTGACCTCGGAAGGCGGCATGGACGTCGAGGAGGTCAACCGCGAGTCTCCCGACAAGATCGCAAAGGTCGGGATCGACCCGCTACTTGGCTTCTCTGATTTCCACGCGCGTGCGCTGACCTTCGGCGGCAACATCCCGGAGGAAGCGCGCAAAGGTGTCATCGGGATCCTTCCGAAGTTGTTCCGAGCGTTCATCGAACTCGATGCCACACAGATCGAGATCAACCCGTTGGTCCTGACCGCGGACGACAAGGTGATGGCTCTCGATGCCAAGGTGATCATCGATGACTCCGCTGCCTATCGGTTGTCCTTCTATGACGAGCTGAAGTCGGCTCACGAGATCCCCGAGCAGGAGCGGATCGCCAAGGAGAAGGGCCTCAACCTCATCAAGCTTGACGGCAACGTCGGCATCATCGGGAACGGTGCTGGACTTGTCATGGCGACACTGGACGTCGTTAAGGACGCCGGTGGCGAAGCTGCGAACTTCCTCGACGTGGGTGGTGGCGCCAATGCAGAGGTGCTTTCCAACGCTCTCGAGATCATCACTTCGAACCCCGAAGTGAGGAGCATCCTCATCAACATCTTCGGTGGGATCACCCGCTGCGATCTCGTTGCCGAAGGGATCATCGACGCCCTCAAGCGTCTGGATATCAAGGTGCCGATCGTTGTGCGCCTGGATGGCACCAATGCCGAGATCGGACGCAAGATCCTGGCCGAGAACCCGAACGAGATGCTGCAAACGGCGGAAACGATGCTCGAGGCTGCGGCCCTCGCGGTCAAGCTGGCGAACGAGGGGGGGAACTGATGGCCATCATCATCGATGAGAGAACGCGGCTATTGGTGCAGGGTCTCACGGGGGCCGAAGGAACCTTCCACTCGTTCCGGAACCGCGACTACGGAACCAAGCTTGTAGCCGGTGTTACTCCCGGCAAGGGCGGCCTGGACCATGAGGGCGTCCCGATCTTCAACACGGTCGCGGATGGCGTGAAGGAAACGGGCGCGAACACGGCGATGGTTTTCGTTCCGGCGCGCTTCGCAGCAGATGCAGCTCTCGAAGCTTTCGACGCCGGTATCGAAACGATCGTCGTTATCACCGAGCACATCCCGGCTATGGATATGGGGCGCGTTGTCTCTTATCTACGCCAGCCAGACCGAAAGGCGACCTTGATCGGGCCGAACTGCCCGGGGGTTATCTCTCCAGGGCGAGCGAACGTCGGCATCATCCCCGGTGAGGTGTGCAGCAAGGATCCCGGCCCCGTGGGGCTGGTGTCTCGTTCGGGCACGCTCGTCTATCAGATCGTTCACGAGCTCACCCAGATGGGACTCGGTCAATCGACGTGTGTCGGGATCGGCGGAGACCCCGTCCCCGGCAGCGATTTCATCGATGTTCTGTCGCGCTTCAAGGATGATCCCGAGACCGAAGTTGTGGTGCTCGTCGGAGAGATCGGTGGTGACGCTGAAGAGCGTGCAGCGGCTTGGGCGAAAGAGAACCTCGGCAAGCCGATGGTCGGGTACTTCGCAGGCCGCGAGGCGCCGCCCGGGAAGAGGATGGGCCACGCCGGCGCGATCGTCTCTGGTTCGCAGGGCACCTGGCAAGCGAAGGCCGATGCCTTCACGGCGGCCGGTTATCCCGTAGCTACGAACCCTTCCGAGGTTGCCCGACTTGTCGCCGAAGTTCGAGGTAGCTAGTTGTCACTTAAGGAGGTCTCCGGGCGACCGGGACCGCCTTGGGATAGGGACCTCGCCGGCACCTTCGTCGAGTTAACCGTTCAGTCCGAGCTCCTTGAGGGCAATCCTCTCGGAGACCCTGCCGTTCGTCCTCTGTACGTGTACCTTCCGCCCGGTGTCGATGCGGATTCGGCTGAGGAGCTGCCGAGTGTCTACGTGATCCAAGGCTTCACCGGTCAGGTCGACTCGTGGAAGAACCGGTCTACCTTCGAGCGCAACATCTTCGAACGACTCGACGACATGTTCCAAGCGGGGGAGTCACCTCCTGGCGTGATCGTGTTCGTCGACGCGTGGACGAGTTACGGCGGCGCTCAGTTCATCAACTCGACGTCGACGGGCCCGTACATGGACTACCTCTGCGACGAGGTCGTCGCGTTCATCGACGAACGATTCCCCACAGCCGCTTCGCGGGACCATCGAGGGATCACCGGCAAAAGCAGTGGGGGATACGGCGCGATGGTCGTGCCGATGCTGCGACCCGACGTCTTCGGAGGGCTCGCAACGCATGCTGGCGATGCGCTCTTCGAGTGTTGCTACCAGATGGACTTCCCCAAGACGGCGCGGCAGCTCCGGGACCAGTTCGACGGAAGTTGGGACAGGTTCTTCGAAGAGTTTCGGGCCGCGGATCGGTTGGAGAACAGGTTCCACGATCCGTTAGACGTGTACGCGATGGCCGCGTGCTACTCACCCGACCCGGAAAACCCGCCGAAGGCCATCTTGCCTTTCGACATCGATACCGGGCGGCTGATCCCCGAGGTGTGGGAACGGTGGCTGGAATGGGATCCGGTACGCATGGCTCCGAAGCGACTCGAAGCCCTAGCCTCGATGAAACGCATCTACATCGACGCGGGTCGGAAAGACGAGTTCATGTTGGATCTCGGCGCACAGGCTTTCGCCAAAGAGCTCACCAAAGCCGGTATCGATCACACCCTCGAGCTATTCGATGGGGGCCACTTCGGGCTCACCCATCGATACCCCGGCGCGATCCGGGAACTCCTGACCGCCCTGTCATGACCGAATAGGCTGACTAGGTGGCGGGGCGCATCGTGGTTCTCATCTCTGGGAGTGGGTCGAACATGGAGGCCCTTGCCGCGGCGTGCGAGCGCGGTGACGTCCCTGGGGAGATCGTGGGCGTCCTGGCCGACAGGGACTGTCTGGGCCTGAAGGTGGCCGAGAAGCTGGGCTTTCCCTCCGAGGTACTGGTGCCCGCCGACTTCTCCGATCGTGAGGCCTGGAGCAAAGCTTTGAAGGATGCTGTCGCCGCCTGCGAACCCGATCTGGTTGTTTCCGCAGGCTTCATGCGCATCCTTGCACCCGTCTTCGTCGACGCCTTCGCCGACCGTCTCATCAACCTTCATCCGGCCCTGTTGCCTGCGTTCCCCGGAGCCCATGCGGTGCGCGATGCCCTCGCTGCTGGCGTGCGGGTGACGGGAAGCACGGTTCACTTCGTCGACCATGAGGTCGACCACGGCCCGGTGGTGCTGCAGGGATCAGTAGAGGTGGAGGCAGACGATGACGAGGCAAGCCTCCACGAGCGGATCAAGAAGGTGGAGCACGAACTGTTGCCGAGGGCATGTCGCTTGATCCTCGAGGGCCGCGTGCGCGTTGAGAACGGCCGGACCTTCGTGGACGAAAGCTAGTATTCGGCCGTGCCTGTAAAGCGTGCCCTCCTCAGTGTTTCCGACAAGACCGGTGTCGTGGAGTTGGCGCGCGGTCTGTCGGAAGCGGGAGTCGAGATCATCTCCTCCGGCGGAACGGCCACCTTGTTGATAGAGGCAGGCGTCCCCGTTCGAAAGGTGTCCGACATCACCGGCTCACCGGAGATCCTCGGGGGCCGCGTGAAGACGCTCCATCCCAAGATCCATGGCGGGATCCTTGCCGACCGGCGCAAGCCCGAACACATCACGGAACTCGATCAACACAACATCGGTGCGATCGACTTAGTCGTCTGCAATCTCTACCCGTTCGAGAAGACCATCGCGGCCCCCGGCGTAACCGAGGATGACGCCATCGAGAACATCGATATCGGTGGCCCCGCGATGGTGAGGGCCGCGGCGAAGAACTTCCACTCCGTCGCCGTCGTGGTCAACCCGGACCGTTACGAGGCGATCCTCGATGAGATCCGTGCGTCAGGAGACATCTCCGAAGACACTCGGCGACATCTTTCGCTCGAAGCTTTCCGGCACACTGCTGCCTACGACGTTGCCATATCGAGCTACCTCGGCCGGAATAGCGGATGGCCGGACCGCATCCTCTTCTCGGGCGAGAAGGTGCAGGAACTCCGCTACGGCGAGAACCCCCATCAGGAGGCCGCGTTCTACCGCAGCGTCGGTACTCCTAGGGGTGTAGCCGCTGCCGAGCAGCTTCATGGCAAGGAACTCAGCTACAACAACATCCTCGACACGGATGCTGCTTGGAAGCTGGTTCTCGAGCTCGAGCGGCCAGCCGCCGCGATCATCAAGCACAGCAATCCCTGCGGAGTGGCGACCGCTGTTTCACTTCCTGAGGCGTACTCGCTCGCCTACGAGTGCGATACGACCTCGGCCTTCGGTGGGATCGTCGCCTGCAACGTTCCCATCGACGGAGCGACGGCGAAGTCGATGGCCGAGATCTTCCTCGAGGTCATCATCGCTCCCGATTTCGAAGACGAAGCCCTGGAGGTTCTCATGGCGAAGAAGAACCTTCGGCTGTTGAAGGCGGATCCGACGTTGTCTCTGTCGATCGACCTTCGCAGCGTTGCCGGCGGGTTGCTCGTGCAGACGTCGGATCAACCCGATGGCGCAGAGGACGCGAAGGTAGTAACCAAGGCCGAGCCAACCGAGGAGCAATGGCGAGACCTCAGGCTTGCCTGGGTGGTCGCGAAGCATGTGAAATCGAACGCCATCGTGCTGGTGAAAGACGGCGTGGCGGTAGGCGTAGGCGCCGGACAGATGAGCCGAGTCGAGTCGACGCAACTAGCGGCCCAGAGGGCCCGCGAGCGAGCTAAGGGCACGGCCTGCGCATCCGATGCTTTCTTCCCGTTCAGGGACGGCCTCGATGCCGCCGTTGCGGCCGGCGCCGCAGCGGTCATCCAACCCGGGGGCTCGGTCCGCGACGACGAGGTGATCGCTGCCGCCGACGAACACGGCATCCCGATGGTGTTTACCGGCCGTCGCCACTTCCGACATTGACCGACGACCAGTCCTGGTCTCAGTTCCACAACCCGCTTGGTCTCCGAAGCTTCACGTGCCGGCTGGACATCCTTCGGCGGCAGTTCCTGAATCATCGGTTCGAAAGAAGATCGCCCCTCTCGCCTCTCCCCGGATCTGCCCTCGCACGCATCTACGATTCCGAAGTGACGTTCCCGCCGCGTCGACTCTTGATGCAGGAGGGGACTCAGACGATCGATGGACTCTTCTTCCTGGTCTCGCTGGCGAAGAGGCTCGGGGCTTCGGCCGTCTTCGAGATCGGAACTTTCATCGGCCTGACGGCGTGGATGTTGTCTCGCAACCTCCCCGAAGCGATCGTTCACACCTTGGACATCCCACCGGCCGAAGATCCGGCCTGGGGCCTCGATCCGTCTGACGTTCATCGTGGTTCGGAGGGATCTCATGTCTATCGAGATCTCCCACATCAGGGAGAGATCGAGCAGCATTGGGCCGACTCGGCGAAGTTCGATTTCTCCCCGTGGCAGGGCAGGATCGACCTGGTCTACGTCGATGGAGCGCATTCGACTGAGTACGTCCGCTCCGATACCAACAATGCGCTGGCGATGCTGTCGCACAACGGTGCGATCGTGTGGGACGACTACTGGCGGCTTTCTCCCGGCGTGGTCGAAGTGCTTCACGCTCGCAAGGACCTTCCGCTCTTCCGCGTCCCCGGCACGAGGCTCGTCGTGATGCTGTCGCCTGGTGCGAGCGAAGGTCTTCTGGACCGCGCCGGCAGCTAGAGGACCGCGCCGGCTGTCACCGCCAGCACAGTTGGAACGATCCACGCCAACGGCAACATGTTCCACCGCGTTGCGGTGCGATGTTGGTCCCTCGATGAGGTGCGGTGGGTCATGAGCAACGAGGCGACCCAGAAGAGCGGATAGATCCACAGCCACCCCCGGTAGAGGTAGGCGATCAGCACAGGCTCTATGGATAGCTGCGTGGAAGTCGCGGCGGCCACGAGCCATGGAAAGAGGAAGAGGAAGTAACCGACCTGGCTCCAGATCAGGGTGCGCGCTCGAGGGTTTGGATTCTCCACGCAGGCAGGATAGAACGAGTGCTCGGTCGCCTACCTTGCATCGATGTCCGGCCTGAGTAGGATGCCAGCGGCCGGCAAGGCGACCTTAAGGAACTCACATGACCGCCAAGATCATCGATGGAAAAGCGATCGCTGCAGAGGTGCGCGCCGAGGTAGCAGAGCGCGTCAAGGCTCTTAGTTCGAAGGGGGTTACCCCGGGGCTCGCGACGGTGCTCGTTGGAGACGACCCCGCTTCCAAGATCTACGTCGCAACGAAGCGCAAGATGTGCGCCGAGGTCGGGATCCGTTCCTGGGACCACGACCTCTCTGCCAGCACACCGGAGCCCGAGCTCCTGGAACTGCTGGGCCGTCTGACGGCAGACGCGGATGTTCACGGGATCCTCGTTCAACTTCCGCTTCCCGAGCACATCGATGAGGAGAAGATCCTCGAGGCGTTCCCGCCACACAAGGATGCCGACGGCTTCCATCCCTGCAACATGGGTCGTGTCCTACAAGGAACCCACGTCATCGCTCCTGCGACGCCGGCGGGGATCCAGCAGCTTCTTATCAGGTCCAACATCGAAACGAGTGGTGCCGAAGTGGTTGTCGTTGGGCGATCCAACATCGTTGGTAAGCCCATCGCAGCCATGCTGTTCCAGAAAGCAGCCGGCGCGAACGCCACCGTTACCGTTTGCCACACTGGAACGAAAGATCTCGCCGCTCACACGCAAAGAGCGGACATCCTGATAGCGGCCATCGGACGAGCTCACTCGATAACGGGACCGATGATCAAACCCGGCGCCGTAGTGATCGACGTAGGGACCAACCGAACGGAAGACGGCCGCCTTGTAGGAGATGTCGACTTCGAGGCCGCAAAGGACATCGCCTCAGCGATAACCCCGGTCCCCGGTGGAGTAGGCCCCATGACGATCGCGATGCTGCTGAGCAACACGGTCACCCAAGCCGAAAACCTTTAGCGGGTTAGCGCTCTGAGAGGGCGCGCCAGGAGCGTGGCGCGGGGCCAACGTAGTCGTGGTCTGGGCGGATCAGACGGTTGTCCGCGTACTGCTCTCTCACGTGTGCGGTCCAACCCGCCACTCGACTGCAGGCGAAGATCGGCGTGAATAGGTCGGTGGGGATCCCTAGGTATCCGTAAACCGATGCGGCATAGAAATCGACGTTGGGGTACAGGCCCTTCTCGTCCATGACGGTCTTCTCGATGATCTGAGAGATCTCGAAGAACTTCGGGTCGCCACTCTTCTCCGCAAGCTCCTTCGCCATCTTGCGAAGGTGCGTTGCCCGTGGGTCTTCGGTCCGGTAAACGCGGTGCCCGAAGCCCATGATCTTTTCCTTGTTTGCGAGCTTCTGCTTGATGTAGACCTCGGCCTTCGACGATTCGCCGATCTCCTCCATCATCTTCATCACGGCTTCGTTAGCACCACCGTGAAGCGGCCCTTTGAGGGCCGCGACTCCGGCTGTGATGGCCGAGTGGATGTCGCTCAATGTCGCAGCGCAAACGCGGGCCGCGAACGTCGAAGCGTTCATCGTGTGATCGGCGTGAAGCACAAGGCACATGTCGAAGATCCGAGCGCTCTCGTCGTCGGCCTTGTCGCCCTTCAGCATGTAGAGGAAGTTCGCAGCTTGGCTGAGTGATGAATCGGGTGGGATGGTGTCTCGGCCGTTGCGTAGGTGGTCGTACCAGGCAACGAGTGTCGGGAAGAAACCGATGAGCCTCATAGCCTTGCGGTAGTTGGCGTCTTCCGACATGTCCCAGCCATCCGGGTCTTGCGCGGAGGAGACCGATACGGCCGATCGCAGCATCGACATCGGTGATGAATCCGAGGCCAATCGGGGGAGCAATTCCTTCACGAGATCGTTGGGGTCTCGCTCGGAAGCTACCTGCTGGGATACCTCATCCAACTGGGCAGCATTGGGAAGTTCGAGGTTGTGGAGGAGGTAAACGATCTCTTCGAAAGAGGCATTGGGAGCGAGGTCGTGGATGTCGTAGCCGACGTAATACAGAACGCCTTTTTCACCATCTATGTCGCTGACGGCCGTCTCGGCTGCTACTACACCTTCCAGTCCCTTGCCAGATTTCGAAGCCATCCTGCCTCTTTTCTTGCGGCCCCCACCCGGGGGCTCATTCTCATCTCTCGTCGTCTGAAAGGCTATCAGGGTAGTCTCTGCCTGCTAATCAGGGACGTCGAACGTCCCATCTGATGGTTCTCTTTCGAACATCGAGGAGCGGATCTCTATGTCGCAAACGACTTATCGCGTGACTCTCATCCCGGGGGATGGAACGGGCCCCGAGATCGCTGAAGCCACGCGCAGGGTGCTCGAGGGCACCGGTGTGAAGTTCGATTGGGACGTCCAGCATGCAGGCGTGGACGTCATGGAAGAAAAGGGCACGCCCCTTCCGGACGAGGTTCTGGAGTCGATCCGGAAGACGAAGATCGCCATCAAAGGCCCCATCACTACGCCCGTGGGTACGGGTTTCCGCAGTGTGAACGTTGCGTTGCGGAAAGAACTCGATCTGTACATGTGCCTGCGGCCTTGCAAGTCCTACCCCGGTGTCCGCTCGCGCTACGAGAACATCGACCTCGTCGTGGTGCGCGAGAACCACGAGGACCTCTATGCGGGTATCGAGTTCGAGCAGGGCACTCCGGAAGCCACCAAGCTGATCGATTTCCTGGCGGACCTCGGTGCCCGGCGCATCCGTGAGGACTCGGGCATCTCTATCAAGCCGATCTCCGTGTACGGAACTCAGAGGATCGTGCGCGGCGCATTCGACTATGCGATCAAGAACGGCCGTAAGAAGGTCACCGCGGTGCATAAAGCCAACATCATGAAGTTCACCGACGGGCTCTACCTCAGGGTGGCGCGTGAGGTTGCAGAGAAGGAGTACGCCGATTCGGGAGTCGAGTTCGAAGACCGCATCGTAGACAACATGTGCATGCAGCTCGTGCAGAAGCCCGAGTTGTATGACGTGCTCGTTCTACCGAACCTGTACGGAGACATCATCAGCGACCTGGGCGCAGGTTTGATCGGAGGACTGGGCCTTGCTCCGGGAGGCAACATCGGAGATGAGGTTGCCGTGTTCGAGCCAACGCACGGCTCGGCCCCCAAGTATGCCGGTCAGAACAAGGTGAACCCGATGGCAATGATGCTGTCCGGGGTTCTGATGCTTCGTTACCTCGAAGAGTTCGGCGCCGCGGACCGTCTCGAGAAGGCGATCGCCGCCGTCATCGCCGAGGGCTCGGCCGTCACTTACGACATGAAGCCGAACCGCGATGATCCCACCGCAGTTGGAACCTCGGAAGTAGCAGACGCGATCATCGCAAAGATGCAAGCAGACAACATCTAAGGAGCTATCAATGACCAAAGTAACCGTCGTCGGTGCCGGTAACGTCGGGTCGAACACAGCGCGAAGGGTGGCCGAAAGACGCGTCGCCGATAGCGTAGTGATGATCGACATCGTCGAGGGGCTCCCGCAGGGGCTTGCTCTCGACATCAATCAGTCCACTCCGACCGAAGGCTTCGAGACCTACGTGACGGGCACGAACGACTATGCGGATACCGCCAACTCCGATGTCGTCGTCATCACAGCCGGGAAGCCACGGACACCAGGCATGTCTCGCATGGACCTACTAGCAGACAACGCCCGGATCGTGGGTGGCGTTACTGAGCAGATCGCCAAACACTCACCTGAGGCCATCCTCATCCTCGTCTCGAACCCCCTCGACGAGATGACTTATCTGGCGGCGAAGGTGTCCGGATTCCCCAAGGAGCGTGTGATGGGGATGGCCGGCGTGCTCGACTCGGCAAGGCTCAAGTACTTCATCGCAGAGAAGCTCGGAGTGTCTCCGCTCAAGGTCGATGCCATCACTCTTGGGAGTCACGGCGACCAGATGGTGGCGTTGCCGCGGCATGCCACCGTGGACGGAGAGCCACTGCCCGATCTCGTCGATGCCAAGACGCTCGAGGAATTGTTCCAGCGCACGCGCGATGCGGGGGCCGAGATCGTTGGATACCTGAAGAAGGGGAGTGCCTTCTACGCACCGTCGTCGTCCTCGGCCGTGATGGTCGAAGCGATCCTCAACGATTCCGGAGCCGTCCTTCCCACCTGCGCGTGGACCACGGGTCAGTACGGGATCAGCGATGTCTACCTCGGTGTTCCCGCCAAGCTCGGTCGCAAGGGTGTCGAGGAGATCGTCGAGTTGGATCTCAACGACGAAGAGCTGGCGAGCCTGAAAGAAGCCGCCGAGGCTATCCGGGGAAAATACTCGGAGCTCGACGGCCTCGGTTAAGACGACCACGACCAAAAGGTGCGCGTGGGCGGGTACCGACCCGTCGATGGTTGCCTATCACGATGACGAATGGGGATCACCGGAGCACGATGACCGGCGACTCTTCGAGTTCCTGATCCTCGAAGGTGCCCAGGCGGGACTCAGCTGGTCGACGATCCTCAACAAGCGTGAGGGCTATCGAAAGGCGTTCGCCGATTTCGATCCGATCAAGGTCTCTCGCTACTCCGACAAGAAGATCGCCGCGCTCCTAAACGATCCCGGGATCGTCCGTAACCGTTTGAAGGTCGCCAGTGCCGTCACTAACGCCAAGGCATTTCTGGCCGTTCAGAAAGAGTTCGGGTCCTTCGATGCCTACGTTTGGGGATTCGTAGATGGTCGTCCCAGGATCAACCGTTTCGCAGACCTACATGACATACCCGCCGAGACCGAGGAGTCCAAGACGCTGAGCAAGGACCTTCGCAAGCGGGGGTTCCGCTTCGTTGGCCCGACCATCTGCTACGCCTTCATGCAAGCAACCGGGATGGTCAACGATCACGAGATGTCGTGCCCGCGATGGCGTCGCTTGGGTGGGTCAGTCTGATTCAGCCGGTTGCGATGACTGGACACCGCGGGCGAGTGGTGGAACGTAGTGACTCCGTCGATCGTCGTTTGAGATCGCGCTGTCTTTCCCCGTTGCAGCTATCGCGAATTCAGGCTGGAATGTGAGCCACTGCTGGATCTCACCAACCGCTCTGAAGTACCACGCAAGCTGCAGCAGACTCAACACAACGAAGAGCCAGAAGCCGCCCCGCTGTCCGGTGAGCGCGAAGCTAGATAGTCCGTAGACGATGGTCAGGAGCGCCATCCCCGAAGCGTTCCTCGCTAGCGATCTCAGCACTTCTTGTTTACTCAGCTGCGCCAATCGAGGATCGCGGTTCCGCGAGCGCTCGACGCGCTCCGTTCTTAGGAGCACGAATCCGACGTATGCAGCTTGGGCGAATGCCGCTATCGCTAGGAACCGATAGACCCAGCCTGACGTTGTGATGTCGAAAGGCCGATGTCGGTACAACTTCTCCACGAACGTTTCGGGCAGTCGGAATAGTGCGATCGTGATGATCAGCAGGACGGCGGCTCCTACCAGGAACGGCCCTCTCCTCGATTCCTTGCCATCGTTCATCTGCGAAGCGTACCCACTGTTGTTAGTAGCATCGCCCGCATGAGCATGCGCCAGTCCATCCTCGCGGCGCTGCGTGGCGACACTGCAATCCTTCCTAAGATCGCAGAAACGCTGCGTATGCGGATCGAGGTTCGAGAAGAAGGGCCGATGACGACGGTGGTTCAGGCCGCCGAAGCACTCGAGCCGATCATCGCCGATGCGGTTCAGCGGAAGCCGTCCAAGCTCGGTTCATTCGGGCTTAAGAGCGCACATCTTCTTGCCAGCCTTGCGACGGAGGACGCATCAGCCGGTGACCGCCTGGCGGCGATCGCCAAGAATTCCTCCGTCGGAATCATGTTCGTGGACGTCGCAGGCTTTACTCGCTACACCGCCGAGAACGGAGATGACGCTGCCATCTCTCTCTTGAACAAATTGAGCACGATCGTTCAGAGAGCTGCCCGTCAGGGCAAGGGAGAGATCGTCAAGTCGTTGGGTGATGGATACCTTCTTGCCTTTCCCTCTGCTTCTCAGGCAGTGCGTGGGGCCATCTCGCTTCGCGAGGGGGCGCTTCAGTTGGTGGCGGTGGATCCTGGATTCCCTGTTCACCTCCGTATTGCCGTCCACGCCGGTGAACCCCTGGTCGAGGGAGACGATCTTCTCGGCCACGATGTGAACCTCACCGCTCGCCTGCTGGATGATTGCAAGCCGGATGAGATCTGTGTGTCGGAGGCCGCAAAGGAACTTGGCCGATCGAAGATTGAAGACGGTTGCATTTACGAAGAAACGGAAAGGTCAAGATCCGCGGCTTAAGTAGCAGAGTAACGGTGTTCTCGGCGAATCACGTAGCGACCTCACAGAGAGGATCCAAAGTTGGTTGAGGTCCCAGAACCCGTCGAGGAGCTCAACTGGTCTCCTGAACGCGTTGAACGCTTGGGCAGCGATGTCGTTGACATGTGGGTCGAGTTCATAAAGCAGCTGCCCGAGCTCCTCATCGACCGAGGATTCGACGAGAGCGGTGTGCGCAAAGCGGTGCTTGTGGACGTACCAGAGGAACCTCTTGAGTACGACGAGCTTCTCGCCTACATGCGGAAGGTCGTTTTCGATCAATCGATGTACCCGGGACATCCGGGGTTCATGGCTTACATCTCGGGATCCGGAACGTTGCCCGGAGCTGCCGCAGACATGCTCGCTGCAGCGATCAATCAGAACGTTGGAGGCTGGAGGCTAGGTCCGGCAGCAACCGAGATCGAACTAGCTCTTACGAGATGGTTGGCCGCCCGGTTCGGATTCCCCGACACCGGCGGCGGGATCGTCCTGTCGGGTGGCGCGCTTGCCAACTTCGTTTGCTTGAAGGCTGCGAGAGATGCTCAGGCTGGATACGAGGTCCGTGAGAAGGGCGTACGAGAGCTGCCTCTCATGACCATCTATACATCCGAGGAGGGCCACGTAGTTCTGACGCGAGCAGCCGACATGCTGGGTCTGGGCTCGGACGCGGTGCGCAAGATCGAGACAGATGATGGGTTCTCGATGCGTTCTGACCTTCTGGTTCAAGCTATCGAACAGGACCTCGCCGCCGGTCTTCGACCTATCGTCGTCGCGGGCACTGCCGGCACGACCGCGACAGGTTCGATCGATCCGCTGGAGGAACTTGCAGCGATATCGAAACGATTCGGGATGTGGTTCCACATAGACGCCGCTTACGGGGGACCAGCCGTCCTGTCTGACGAACTTCGTCCATTGTTGGCGGGCATCGAGCATGCCGATTCGATCGCAGTCGACCCCCACAAATGGCTGTACACGCCACACAGCGGCGGTTGCGCCATCGTCCGAGACATGTCGGTGCTGGCCCGGTCGTTCGGTGCGGGGGCCGCGTACATCCACGAGGACAAGGAGCTCACCGGACGGGGCATGGACCTCGGACAGATGGGCCCCCAGTTCAGTCGGGGGTTCCACGCGTTCAAAGTCTGGATATCGCTGCTCGCCCACGGAACGCGCGCCTATGGGGAACGGATCGCTCATGACGTGCATCTGACGAAGTATCTGGCAGCAAGAGTGGAAGAGCACCCCGAGTTGGAACTCGTGGCGCCGGTGACCCTGTCTGTGGCTTGTTTTCGGTACGTGCCGCCCGATGTGCCTGATGGAACTGAGCGCGAGGAGTACCTGGACTTGCTGAACGAACGTTTGATGCCCGCGGTCCAGATGGATGGACGTATCTATTACTCGAACGCGGTTATCCACGGCCGTTTCGTGCAACGTATCTGTATCGTAAATTTCCGTACCGAAGCTCCAGACCTCGATGCCGTCGTGGACAGAACCGTCGCGATCGGTCGAGAGCTACACGAAAGGATGAGACTGGAATGGAACGGATAGCCGACGGTATCTACCGGCTTGGAACCCGGTGGGCCAATTACTACGTGGTCGAAGACGGTGGCGGGCTAACCGTGGTGGACACGGGATTCCCCGGCTACGCCGAGCAACTCCCCGCGGGCCTTAAGAGCATCTCTAAAGAGATCGGCGACGTCAGAGCGATAGTGCTAACGCACACGCATAGCGACCACATAGGTGGAGCGGCCGCATTCGCGGAGTGGAGTGGCGCTCCGGTCTTCGTTCACCAGGCGGAGGCAGATTTCGCAACGGGCGCAGAGAAGGCACCGGGGCCGAAGGGCATCGCCTCGAACATCTGGCGTCCTTCGATGCTGGGCTTCATAGTTCACGCCGCGCGCAATAAGGGCATGCAGCAGATCACGGTTCCCCAAGTAACGACCTATTCCGACGATGAGATCTTGGATGTGCCTGGCAAACTGCGGGCGATCCACACCCCCGGTCACAGCAAAGGGCATGCCGTCTTGCTGTTCGAAGGGCGGCGTGCTCTGTTTTGCGGTGATGCCATGCAGATGTTCGCGGTCGACTCCGGGAGACGGGGACCGTCGCTCCACTCGTTCAACGACGATGGAGAGAAGGCAGCCGCTAGCCTGGAGTCGCTTAGTGCGCTCGACGTCGATCTGTTATTGACGGGTCACGGTGAGCCGTGGCGAGGGCCGATCGCCGGTGCGGTCGAGGCGGCGCGCTCCCGAGGCTAGCGGTTGAGGAATTCGTAAACCATGATCGACGCGACCTCACGTAGAAGCTCCTTGGCCTTCGTGAGTCTGCTTCTCTCCAAAGCCTGATAGCCGGCCCAGCTCACAAAGGCGTCAAATCCAAGATCGTTGGCCATCCGTTTGACGCGCTCCGAGTGCATCGGATCCGAGACGAGGAGAAGGCTCTCGATCTCGTTGTCGTTGGCGATCTCCCTGACGTTCGTGAGACTTTCAAGAGTGGTACGACCTTCGGTTTCTCCGAGGATCGCTTCCGAGGGGATCCCCTGAGACGTTAGGTACATCTCGCCGGCTTCGGCTTCCGTGAACCGATCGCCAGGCTGCTTGCCGCCGGTAACGATGATCGTGGGGGACAAAGCTTCTTTGTAAAGGTAGGCGGCGTGGTCGAGTCTCGCTCTGAATACCGGCGAGGGGTCACCGTCGTACTGCGCGGCCCCCAGGACTACGATCGCATCCGCGCTGTGAACCTCGTCCTCGCGTGACTGCTGCCACACCTGAAAGCCGACCCATACCGGGTAGGCAACGATGACGGCAACGACGGCAGCGACGATCTTGAATCTCTTGCTCACTTCTCAACTGTGGCACATAGCGGCAAGTCTGCTGCCGCCCTGTAAGGGCAAGGGGGCTAGTGGGATGCCGAAGACATCCCATCCAGAGTAGTGGGATTCGTGGTTTTCGGAATCCCACTACAGGGAGTCGAAGAGGGCGGCTCGTTTTACTTCTTGGATGGCCTTGGTCACCTTGATGCCTCGCGGGCACGCTGCTGTGCAGTTGAAAGCGGTCCTGCATTTGAAGGCTCCGTCGGCTTGGCTCAGGATCTCCAGACGTTCACGAGCTCCGCTGTCTCGTGAATCGAAGATGAACCGGTGAGCGTTGACGATGGCGGCCGGGCCCACGTACCCCTCGTCGCTCCAGAAGATCGGGCATGAGGTAGTGCAGGCCGCACACAGGATGCACTTGGTCGTGTCATCGAAGACTTCTCGTTCTTCGGGGCTCTGGATGCGCTCTCTTGCTGGCTCGTGCTCATGAGGGTCCGTTATCAGCCATGGCTTCACCGCTTTGTAGCCGGCGAAGAAAGGCTCCATATCGACGACGAAGTCTTTGATCACGGGAAGCCCACGGAGCGGTTCGACCGTGATCGGCTGCTTGAGATCCTTTACGAGCACCTTGCAGGCGAGAGCGTTCTCGCCATTGATCACCATGGCATCGGAACCGCAGATCCCGTGTGCACAGGAACGACGCATCGCAAGCGATCCATCCTGATACCACTTGACCTTATGGAGCACGTCCAGAAGTCGATCCATGGGTTCGGCGTCGACGGTGTATTCCTCGAAGTGCGCTTCCGAATCAGTCTCGGGGCTATAGCGAAGAAGCTTGACCTTTACTTCCACTAGTACTTCCTCTCGACCGGCTCGTAGCGCCCCAGCGTGACGGGTTTGTAAGACATCTTGACTTCGCCGTCCGCTTTCTTGGTGATGAACGTGTGCTTCATCCAGTGGTTGTCCTCGCGCAGGGGATGATCCGAACGGTAGTGGCCACCGCGGCTCTCGGTTCGAGCGCGGGCGGAGATGACGAGTGCCTCGGCCATGTCTAGAAGGAAGCCCAGCTCGATGTGCTCGATGAGCTCGGTGTTGAAGACCTTGCTCCTATCTCCCACCTTCGCTTTGGCGAAGTCCTTCTTCAGGACATCGATCGTCGAGAGCGCCGCTGACAGTGACTCCTCGGTCCTCACCACGGAGGCGTTGTCCATCATGTCTTCCTGCAGCCGCGAGCGAATGTCGGCGATCCTGACCGTGCTTTCGCCCTCCATCAGGCTCCGGACCCAGTCCTCGGTCGCCTGGTGGGCATCTTCTGGGATATCGAGGTGCTTGGTGGTTGCTGCGTACTCGGCCATGTTGATGCCGCCGCGCTTGCCGAAGACAACGATGTCTAGGAGGGAGTTGGTACCGAGCCTGTTGGCCCCGTGCACTGAAACGCATGCACACTCGCCGGCCGCATAGAAACCCGGGATGACGTCGTTATCGATGTTGCGGACGACCTCGGCCTTGATGTTGGTCGGGATCCCACCCATCGCATAGTGAGCCGTCGGCACGATCGGGACCGGTTCCCGCAGGGGCTCCACGTTCAGGTATGTCCTTGCGAACTCGGTGATGTCGGGAAGCTTCTTCTCGATGACCTCGGGGTCAAGGTGAGTGAGATCTAAGAGGATGTAGTCCTTCTTCGGCCCTGCGCCGCGGCCCTCTCGTATCTCCTGGTGCTCGGCGCGACTCACCATGTCGCGAGGCGCGAGGTCTTTGATCGTGGGGGCGTAGCGCTCCATGAATGGCTCGCCGTCCGCGTTGCGAAGGATCGCTCCCTCGCCGCGCGCTGCCTCCGATAAGAGGATGCCCAGCCCGTATAGACCCGTCGGATGGAACTGGAAGAACTCCATGTCCTCAAGCGGGAGGCCCTTGCGGTACACGACACCCGGTCCGTCACCGGTCAACGTGTGAGCGTTCGAAGTGATCTTGAACATCTTGCCGAATCCACCCGTCGCGAACAGCGTCGACTTCGCGTGGAAGACGTGAAGCTCGCCGGTTGCTATCTCGATCGCGACGATGCCAGCACATGCTCCATCCACCATCAGGAGATCCAGCACGAAGAACTCGTCGTAGAACTCGACGCCTTCCTTATTGCACTGCTGGTAAAGCGTCTGGAGGATCATGTGACCGGTTCGGTCTGCCGCGTAGCACGCACGCTTCACAGCTGCTTCACCGTGATTCCGGGTGTGCCCCCCGAATCGCCGCTGATCGATCTTGCCCTCAGGGGTTCGGTTGAAGGGGAGCCCCATCCGCTCGAGATCGAGCACGGCATCGATCGCCTCTTTGCACATCACATCCACGGCGTCCTGATCGGCGAGGAAGTCTCCACCCTTGACCGTGTCGAATGCGTGCCACTCCCACGAGTCCTCTTCCACGTTCGCGAGGGCAGCGCACATCCCACCTTGCGCGGCTCCGGTGTGCGAGCGAGTGGGGTAGAGCTTCGAAACGACTGCGGTTTTGCATCTCTGGCCGGCTTCTAGAGCTGCTCGAAGCCCTGCTCCGCCTGCGCCAACGATGACGGCGTCGTACCGGTGATAGATCGCCATCTACGCGTTCGCGATCGACGGGTCGAAGGTTGCTATCACGGCAGTACCCATGATCATCAGCACGACTGTGATCGTGTAGAGGAAGCCCTTGACGACGGCGCGGCGGCCATCGGACTTAACGTGGTCATCGATGATGATCCGCAAGCCGTTCACTCCGTGTAGCAGTGCGAGAACCAGCAGCACCCAGTCGAACGTCTTCCACCCGACGTTGTCCCATCGTTCTGCGACGAAAGCGAAGTTGACCCGCTCAACCCCTTCGCCGACGAGATGCATGATGTACAGGTGGATTAGGACGAGGAAGACGAGGATGATCCCCGAGATCCTCATGAAGAACCACCACCAGACCTCGGCCCGCGATGGTTGCCGGTCGGCTTTGAAAGCCTTCGGCTTGCGCTTGCGGTAGACCTCTTCGATCGTTGCCATCTGGGCGGCATATTAACGTGGCGTTAAGCCGGAGTGCCTGGACTAGAGTCTTGGCGTGGACCAAGAACGTGTCACCGATTCCGGCATCGAGATACAGCCGCTCTATGGCCCGGAGCAAGCGCCGGTCGATCCCCGAACCGACCTAGGGGTTCCCGGGGAGTTCCCCTTCACGCGCGGCATCTACTCCGGGATGTACCGGCAGCGCCTCTGGACCATGCGGCAGTACGCAGGTTTCGGGTCGGCCGCCGAGACGAACGAGCGCTTCCGCTATCTCCTGAAGGCGGGGCAGACGGGTCTATCCGTAGCCTTCGACCTCCCCACCCAGATGGGATACGACTCCGACCATCCCAAGGCTCAAGCAGAGGTCGGGCGGGTGGGAGTCGCCATCGATTCGCTCGCCGACATGGAGCTCCTCCTTAAAGACATCCCCCTGGGCGAGGTGTCCACCTCGATGACGATCAACGCCACGGCGTCGATCCTTCTCCTCCTCTACGAACTTGTCGCCGAGAAACAGGGGATCGCCGGGGATCAGATCACCGGCACGACACAGAACGACATCCTGAAGGAGTACGCGGCCAGGGGTACTTACATCTATCCGCCCAAGCCGTCGATGCGGATCATCACGGACATGTTCGCTTACTGCAAAGACAACCTGCCGAAGTGGAACACGATCTCGATCAGCGGCTATCACATGCGAGAAGCGGGTAGCACTGCTGCACAAGAGATCGCGTTCACCATCGCCGACGGACTCGCCTACGCAGATGCTGCGATCGAAGCAGGTTTGCTGATCGACGACTTCGCGCCACGCTTGTCGTTCTTCTTCGCATGTCACATGAACTTCTTCGAAGAGATAGCGAAGTTCAGGGCGGCTCGTCGTTTGTGGGCGAGGATCTTGAAGGAGCGGTACGACCCGAAGGATCCGAAGTCGCTCATGATGCGCTTCCACACCCAAACAGGTGGAGCAACGCTGACGGCGCAGCAGCCCGAGAACAACATCGTGCGCACGGCCCTCGAAGCACTTGCTGCCGTTCTCGGAGGAACGCAGTCGTTGCACACCAATGGTTACGACGAGGCGTTGTCGTTGCCAACCGAGAGGGCCGCGACGATCGCCCTTCGTACGCAACAGATCATCGGATTCGAATCAGGTGTACCCGAGACCGCCGACCCGCTCGGCGGCTCCTACTTCATCGAGGCTCTCACGAATGAGTTGGAAGGATCGGCGCGGGAGCTGCTGAAAGAGGTCGACGAGCGCGGCGGCGCGGTCGAAGCTGTGGACTCCGGTTGGGTGAAGGAGCAGATCGAGGAATCGGCTTTCAAGATCACTCAGGGCATCGAATCGGGCGAGCGAGTCGTCGTGGGCGTGAACCGCTTCGTCGCCGACGTCGAAGGACCAACCGACATCATGCAGCTCGACCCCGAGCTCGAGAAGCGCCAGCTGGAGCGCCTCGAACAGGTTCGTGCCACACGCGACAACGAGCGTGTTGCCAAAGCTCTGAAGGAACTGGACGACGCTGCTCGGGGCACCGACAACCTTCTCTATCCGATGAAGGACGCGCTCGCTGCCTATGCAACGCTTGGTGAAGTATCGGATGTCCTTCGCGGTGTGTTCGGCGAATACGAACCGAGGTCGTTTTAGTTGAGGATCGCCGTCATCGGAGGTACCGGGGACGAAGGTCACGGCCTGGCCCTTCGTTGGGCGAAAGCCGGTTACGCAGTGACGATCGGGTCGCGGGAAGCCCCCAAAGCCGAGGCGACGGCAGCCGAGATCTCAGGAAAGCTGCCCGACGCTCAGGTCGATGGCCTGGCGAATCCCGATGCTGCTGCCGCCTGCGATGTCGTTGTTGTCACCGTCCCCTACTCGGGTCAGGCAGCCATCTACAAGAGCATCGCCGAGTCCATCACCCCCGAGAAGGTCGTATGCGATTGCACCGTGCCCGTGGCTGCCAACGTTGGCGCGAAAGTCACGCACACGCTAGGCGTGTGGGAAGGGTCGGCGGCTCAGCAGGGCCAAGCATTCCTACCGAAGGGAACCATCATGTGCGCCGGTTTCCACAGCCTTGCTGCCGTCGCACTCAACGATCTCGACGCGATCCTCGAGGGTGACGTTCTGGTCTGCGGACCTAAAGCCGGGAAAGAGAAACTCAAAGAACTCGTCACCGCGATCCCAGACCTCACGTACGTCGATGCCGGGCCACTAGAGAACGCTCGGATAGTCGAGCCGATCACCGCACTCTTGATCGGCATCAACCACCGTTACGACACCGACCGCTCCGGGATCCACATCACCGGCCTCAAGTAAGAGAAAACTTGGGCAACACTCGGGACACTGTTATCTCACATGAGTGTGATTCAGAGTGGCTCTGTGCGGCACGGGTTCCACGACGACCCTTTCCGGCATCGGCGTCGGGATCTCCGAAGCGGATGTGTTCTCCACCTATCCAGGACGAATCCGCAGCGAGCCCCATCCTTACGGGGGCGGCAACTACCTGATCTGCACACCCCAAGGCGCGTCGGACCAGGCGTATTCGATGATCTTCGAAACCGACCGGTATCAGGTGACTAGTTTCCGAGCTGGGGAGAAGGAAGCAGTCGGATACATCGAAGGATGCCTCTAGGCTCGATCCGCCCCCCCAATTACCGGTAAAAGATCGACGATCATCCCAGCCCTTGGTTTGGTCTTGAGGTCTCTGAACTAGATGGAAGCTGGCTGCTTCACGCGATCTAGCAGCGAACGAGCGGGCAATGGCAGGGGCATCGGTTTACCGAGCCCGAATCCCTGTCCGTGTCGTATCCCTCCTGTGACGACCGCCTCCATCTGCGCTTGCGTCTCGATCCCTTCCGCGATGACCGTCGCGCGAGTCTCTGCGGCGAACTGCGCCAAACAGGAAGCCATCGCCTTGCGGGAGGGATCTATGTCGATCGACTGCGTCATCGAGATGTCTAGCTTGATGATGTTGGGCTCGAGTTCGAGAACGTGACGAAGGCTAGAGAAACCGGCTCCGGCATCATCGATCGCGATCCGAGCCCCGTGGGCCTGGAACATACGGATCGCGGTTAAGAGCTGTGGATAACGATCGGGATCAATAGAGGCGTGCTCAGTGAGTTCGAGAACGACGCGCGTCAAGTCGTGCGTGATCAAGTGCCCTTCAAGGGAGGCGTGAACCAGTAGTGAAGGCGAAACATTGATAGCCAGGTAGACGTCGGGAGGAAGCTCATCGAGATGGGCCAGAGCAAGACTTATGGCTAACAGCTCGAACTCGTCACCGAAGCCAACCTCCCGGGCTGCTGCGAACCAAACGTTGGGTGGGCGGTACGGATCGGTGTCGATCCTAGTCAAGGCTTCGGCCCCGACGACTAAACCCGTTCCTAGCTCGACTATCGGTTGAAAGACCATCTGTAAGAGGCCACCCTCGACCACTGACCGAATCTCATCGGTTCGCTGCGAGAGTTCTCTCGTGTCGGTGACGAAGGCGGTGCGATCTCGAACAGATCCATGCCAGCCGATCAGCTCTCCCTCGCTGTCCAATATGGGGACTCCGTAGCCTTCGACGAAGCGGAGCCCGCCGTCCTTATGTCGCAGTTCCAACTCCCAGCCATTCCAGCCTTGCTTCGTTTCTCGGTACTCAACCAACGCCTGACGGACTGCGTCTGAGGTGTCGGCGCCGACGAGGAAATCCACGGAGTCCTGTCCGATAATCTCCACGGCCTGGTACCCGAGCAGATCTCTGATGCGGTCGTTGGACGACACGAAGCGCCCGTCCCGATCGATGCCCCAGGTCCAATCCTGGACCGTACCCAACATTGCGGCGATGCCCTCGTCGGCACGACGCAGTTCTGCCCTCAGTTGGTCCTGTGTGGTCCATAAAAGATAGGCAAGGAGCGACATCACCGGAAAGAGAAACATGCCGAGATTGAGGAAGCGTGCCACCGCGGCCCACTCACTGTGGCCATCGAACAACAACTCGATTAGTGCCAGAAGAACCTGGGTCGTGCCGAGGGCGGCGAGCACAAAGGCGAGTCTGCGGATTCTGCCCAAGGCCGTGCGCGGCTGCGCCAAGATCGTGTGAGGCCGTTCTGCCAACGCCATCCCCCAATGTCCAATATCTTCCAATACCCTATGCCCACTCTTCGCCCTTTTCAATAGGACTCTCGGCACCGACCCGCTCAGAGATTTCGTGTCTGGTCGCTGGATGGGGGGGGTCAGGTTTTGGTGCTCGCTTTACCCGGTAGATCACCCCGTGTTACCTAGGACTCTTGGACGCTGACGTCGGATCGGGATCCGATCGTGTGCGCGGGGGACCATCCGACATTCGGCCTCAAGGAACATTCATCAACTCTTGAGGACGCATAAAGCCCTGTACGGCACGAAAGCTCGCTTTCCTTCCTCGGAGGTCTCGCCGAAGGGACGCCGAAACCTCCCGATGTGGAAATGGGCTCGCGCCCCTTCGGGACGCATCTGACGAGGTCCGCTATGGCACGTCTGATCTTCGTGGCCTTGTTGGTGACTACGCACCTCTTGGTAGATCAGTCCTCTCACGCCTCAAGTTGCGGAGAACGAGACTCGCGCGATCGAGTCGCTGAAGCCGATGGGGCCTTCATCGGGGAGTTGCTCACCCGCGTGGAGGGAACAGATTCTGAAGGCTTTACCTACGCCGACCTGACCTTTGATGTTGAAGAATCCGTCAAGGGAGAGGTACCCGATGTAGTCGAGGTGAGGGACACCTATAACGAAATTGAAATCGATATCGGAACAAGGGTGGGGCTACTCCTGTTCGGGTCTCTCGACAACTGGCGCTCGAACCTATGCGCGCTGATCGGGCCTAAGGCCCTTCGAGAGGCTGCAGCTCCTCTACCGGAACCAGATGGCTCTGGAGATGCTCGTTTCGTGGTGGGTGGGAACTATGGAGAGACACGCCTTCTGGTCCTCGACCGGAAAGGCCGCACGCTCGCTTACGGGTACGGCGACGGCTACGCAATCGATGTCGCCTCATGCCCTGGCGGAGACACCTTCCTTGAGCTCCGGTCGACGGTCCGCTCCTATTGGCTGACTGCGTGCGAGGCCCAAACGGCGGAGATTCTTTGGCAGCGTCGGGTGTGGCGTCGAACGCGGTCGGATGTTGATGGGCCTGACAGCATCTTTGTTAGATGCAACAGCGCCGCTGCGGACCGAGGAGTTGTTGCTCTCGGTAGTGGCAAGTCATGGACCGTCAGACGGGTGGGGGCCCAGGTCAAGGATGAGATTCAGTCGGGACGAGGAGGGTTGGTCAGCCTCAGCAACAGGAAGGCGTACGTGGAGAGGGGTGGCGACCGGAGACTTATCGCCATCGGTTTGAATGCCGGGGAACACGAACTCATCAGTGGCCTTGATGCATCACCCGACGTGGTGGTCAGCGATACCGGAGTTGTGGCGCTGGTGGAACGTATGGAGAAAGCAGCTCGCCTCACCGTCGTTGGGTTGGACGGTGTCCCGGTGGTCAGGCGATTGGGGTCTGACTACTTGTACTCCGAGATGACTTGGACCGATGAAGGTTCACTCGCCATCGCGCCTGATCCCTATTCTCCTCATCCTCACCTTCTCGTCTTCAACCTGAGCCTCGATGTTATTCGCAGGGTGGGCAACTGGCACGCAGTCGATCTCAGCTCTACTCGCTGGGGCGTCCTCGGTGTCGGTAAGGGTTTGATTCGTCTGGCGAACCTCCGGGAAAGCGACGCAGGGTGGAAGAGATTCATTCCCACACCCGAGACCTACGCCATCGAGGCGCTGCGCTAGGACGGCAGCCCAGATTCCAAGCCTCGTTTGACGGGAGTGCTGTCATTGCTCCACTGCGGCCCCCAGGAACATTCGCTCACTCTTGGGCAGCTCGGCGAAGTGTTATCTCACACGAGTGTGATTCAGCCGGGTCAGTCCGTGGGCCTATTAGCCTCAGCGTCAATGTCGCTCGTGCACGGACGGCTTCCAAAGCAGAACTTGCGCCCACCTAAGTCATTGCCATCTCGATCGAATCCTGACGCGAAGGCCGCTTCGCTGATTGGTAGCAAGGCGAAGTAGAAGCGCACAGTTGATTGATAGCCAGTCGGGAAGGTGACAGGGACCACCTTAACCACATCACCTTCCGGCAGCTCGAAGCGCACCAGTGCGACCGACGAATCAGCGTCACCGAATATGAAAGCGTGTGTCGTGGCACCGTCCGAGTTCACCACGGGGGTGTGCGTTGACCCCCCGATCACGTACTTGTTCTGGTTGCCGGGCGGGTAGCACATCGAGCCATGATCTTCACCTTCTGGGGATTCCGGGGTGGTTAAGTAGGCGCACTCAAACTGGTCGTTCTTTGCGGCTTCGATCCGCCACGTCAGACCCGCGTACACACCCCACCGCTCGTCTTCTGGGAAGGTCCCTTCCGCCATTGCCTCTCGCGGACCATCGGGCATCTCGTAATGCTGCACCGGCGTCCACTTTCCACATGGGAACCGGAGTTCGGCTCCCTGCGCCTCCGCGGGTATGTAGGTGCGCAACGAATCGAAAGCCAACGCATGTCGTGATGCTCCATCTCGAGCTGCTTCGGTCGATGGCGTTGTGAAGTCCAGGTCCCGGCCCTCGAAGACGACCTTCCCGTTTCGGTCTACCGCCTCGACGTGGCAAGACGACCGTAAGTCAGCTGGGATAGGGCCGGACCAATAGAGCACCGCGGTCACCATGTAGCTACCCCCACTCCCCGGCGTGTCTGAGACCACGGGAAGGTACACGTACTCAGGTTTTCCGCCCTTTACTGGCGATGTGTAGCCGACGATCCGGCTGCGCTGGTCCTCGGTGATGTCTCCCGTGACCGCAACGACTTCTATTAAGCCGTCACCGCTCTCAAGTACATCCCCGTAGGGGCCTGTTACCACCGTGCCCCGGATCGAGAGTGAGATCTCGAACGTACTGATGTATCGACACTCTCTGGTATCGCTGCGTTGAATGCAGTCGTACGTATCGAACGATGCTTTCCAGCCATCACCATCCTCAACGACCCCTTTGTAGTCCGGATATGCATCAGTTGGGTCAAGCATCCCGGCTTCTTTGAGCGCTTCAAGTGCGACGACTGCTGCTCGCTGCTTCAAAGTCATCCGGCCATCTGTTGGCCCATCCTCGGAAACGATAGGGAGTTCGGATGGACGCATTGAGGGTGACTCTCGTGACAGAACATTGACTGTAGCGACCGCCCCAATCGCAGAAACGCAAAGAGCAACCGCAGCCATCAGCCATCGCTGTTTTCTCTGCATCCTCGCCCGTTGTTCGATCTGTAGCAGGTGCAACGGGGCCAGTTGGTCGTGGAGCGGCGTCGGCAAGTAGTGAACGGATATCAGGTGACATCGGCGATCTCCCTCGGTTCGATAAGGCCAGATTCGTTGCGAAGGCGAGACAGAGCGCGTCGTACGTGTGACTTCACGGTCGCTTCAGGTGCATCCATCAACTCGGCGATATCGGCGAAGGCAAGATCGAGGTAGTAGCGCAAGATGAGAGCTGTTCGTTGTCGTGGGGGCAGCGCTCTTACGGCATTCCTGACCGCTTGACGGTCCGCGCCATCCGGATCCTGATGGTCCGCCATGGCAGGGCCGATCCTGTCTCTGGCTCTCCTCTCTGCTGAGATCCTCCGAAAGTTGGAGGTGGCCAGGTTCAGCGCTATGTGGTAAAGCCACGCAGCGGGATTCTCTAGTTGTTTGACTTTCTTCCAGTCGTGCCAAGCCCGAGCGAGTGCTTCCTGAGCCAGTTCTTCCGCCAAGGCCCTATCGCCTGTGTGTAGGCCGAGTAGACCCACCAACCGGGGATGTTCACTTGTGCAGAAGTCCGCAGCGTCCTGATCCACCCATGCCCCTCAGCTCGCCTTCACCTTTACACACGCTCAAGAGAGGCAGAAAGATGCAACAAGTGGAACAGAAAGAGAGGAAGCTCCTTAGCTGCTCCAGGTGAGAAGGTTCTGCAGCACTTGGTAGCCGGCCCACGTCAGCGCATAGTCCGACAAGCCGAACGGGTGATAGAACTTCGTCGTTGGGTCGGGGAGTAGAGCTCCGATGAAACGGACCCGGCCCCCCTTGTACTTGATCTCACCGAGCGATATCCGATCTTGCAACGTGGTACTGCCGACGGCTCGGACCTTCCCTTTCGCCTCCTGGAGCGCCGCCCATTGGACGTACCACACAGGGGAGTTCTCGCCGCCATCGTTCAAGCTGTATCCCAAAGGAACGGGCTCATACGTCTGCCTGCGGTGTATCTCGTCGTCCGGACCGCAGACCTCGCCGCGCACGATGCCCGATTGTTTGGCGGTACAAGAGCGACCTTCGGCCGCGCCCTTCTGATCGATCTTGCGGGCCAGGCGGTCCTTGTACGTGCCCTCTCTCCTCTGAGTAGCGAAGTTGACGTACCCAGCGTAGACACCAACCTTCTGCACGCTGATCTCTTCGCCACCGATGATGCGGGGCACCAGATCCAGCCCGTTCCACAGCATCTCGAGGGCATGGTCCGTCAGAACGAGGTTCCCATCGTGATCGGCGACCCACTTCCGAAGAGGAGCGCCCAGCTTGTAATAAACGCGGTTCGTGATCACGATCGTGTCGTATCTCTTCTGCCAACCCTTCGTCTTCAGGATCTCTTGTGCCGTGATCTTCTCGACCCCGGGGGCCGCGAAATCGTCGAGCATCTCCCAGAACCGCATGGAGGTGTTCTTGAATGCCAGCTGACCCGGGTCCGGCCACGCCGATTCTTCGAGGAATCTGATCGATGCGTCATAGCGCGCACCCGCGGGGCCGTTCTCGACGATGATCCGCCACCGCCCCTTCTCTGGGTAGTTCGCATGCAGAGCTTGTCCGGTTTGCATGTAGGGGTCGGCGCCACCGTTGTAGGAGTTGATCGTCTCCCACTCGTCGGGGTCCTGCTCCTCGCCCGGATGTTCGACACCGCCCTTGCGTTGCAGAAGAGACTGGGCACCCGAGCACGGCCCCACCCCCTGGACATTCGTGCAGGTGATGACCGCTTCGATCCCGCCGTTGTAGATCTTGGGCGGGCCTTTCACTTTGAACTCGAATGCGTAGTCGTTGGATTGATCGAGAACGATGTCCTCGATCGGTTTCTGCTGCGGGAGCTTTGCCCACTTCTCTGCTTCAGAGGAGACATCCTTGGCTTTCCCGCTGACGAAGCCTTTGTTGTGGACGTATGCAACTCGTCCCTTCGTTTCGAAGGTCGAGTCTTCGCCCTTCAATGAGTAGTTGATCATCGAGTAGATGAGCGACTTGTTGCCATCGACGTGCAACTGCTCGATGTCTGGTTCGAAGCATGAGCCCACGCCGCAGTTGCTGAGATGCGAGAACGCCATCTCGTTGTCGATGCCATCCGCGTTCAATCCCATGGGCGAGTCGATCCAGTTTCCGAACGCGCCGGTCACCGTGTAGTCGATGGTGTCCCAGATGGTTCCCCACTGAACGCCGTACTGGCGCGGGTCCGCCTCGGGCTCGCTGTTGGGCTTGATAAGTGGCGAGTAAGCGAGCCTCGCTTCCGCGTCGGCCCAAGCGCCCTTAACGGTTTGAAGCACGCTCTGGTCTTTGTCGTAGGCCCGCTGCGTTCCGCCTAGCAAGGTGAACGAGAACGCTTTCGCGTCGACCATCCCGTGGAGGTCGATCCCTCCGGTCCACCGTGGGTTGCCCTGCGCGTCACGTGGCCCGATCGCCTGCAGCACGCGACCGAAGGCACGCGATTCCGGCTCCGACCATGGTGTGTAGGGGCGGTAGGTCCATCCCTGCTCGGGCCAGTCGCGGTTCAGGTCGACGCCGTTGCCGTTGTAGCGCTGGAAGAAGGAAACGCCGTTGGTGCGATCTCCGCGGTGCCAGCCATCCGGGTTCGGCCATACGAAGTAGATGGCCGATTCGCGCAGAGCATCGCCCGCCATGATGGATTTATCGGGTGTTGCCTCGAGGAGAGGGTGTGGCGCGACGTTGTCTTCGTTCGCACAGTCGACGTAGTCGGGCGCAGTCTCTTTCTCGCATGCGCCCCACGTAGCAAGGTCCTCGGCCGCTCTCGTGCCTCCCTCGGCACCGGCGCGTTCGATCCCGTGGATCGAAAGTGGGAAGACGAAGTACTTCTTGCCTTCATCGACCACGGACTCATCCGTGATGCGCACCATGTAGAGAGGCAATCGTTCCCGCTCAGTCGTCTCGGAGCCTTCGATCGTTTGTGGGATACCGGCCGAGCGGAAGTCTTCACAACCTTCTTTCTTCGTAGGGGCCGGCGTGCCGTCGCACTGGAAATCTTCGTGCAAGGCGTAAACCTCAACGAAGTCCGGGAAGGTCTCTTCGAGGAAGGTGATGCCGTCGACCAACTCCTGGTACTGGATGAAGTCGGCCGCACAGACCGTGCCCTTAGCCCACGGCGAGCCATCGGCGCGGCACGCGTGGGGGTCGGGGAAGATCCGACCGAGTAATTGATAAGTGTCCGGGTCGGTTGCGACCGGTGTGGCCCGCACCGCAGGGGCCAGCAGGGCCAGCACCCCGACGATCAGGGCAACGACATTGAGTAGAGCCAGCTTGCGCATCCAGAGTCCTCCCACGTCCTCCTGAAACCCGATATGTCCGTATTCGGGGTCGAGGGGCCAGACCCTGCACGGCCGCCGGGCAGCGTTACGACAAAGACCGCTTCAGGGCCGCCCTAGCTGCGAAGTAGCCGCACATCCCGTGCACCCCTGCGCCGGGAGGGGTCGAGGCCGAGCAGACGTAGAGGCGATCGTTAGGCGTCGCGTAGGGGTTGAACTTCAGAGCCGGTCGAGCGATCGTCTGTCTCAGATCTTGAACCCCACCGGTGATGTCTCCGCCGACGTAGTTCGGGTTGTAGACCTCGACTTCACGGGTTGTCATGACGTGGCGCTCGAGGATCCGATCCCGGAACCCGGGAGCGAAGCGCTCGATCTGGGATTCGATCCGCCCCGTCATGTCCACTTCGGACCCGTGCGGGACATGGCAGTAGGCCCAGAGGCCCTGCTTACCTTTCGGGCGCGCGACGGGTCGCAAACGCTCTGTTGACCTACGAGCACGAAGGGCTTCTCGGCGACCTGCCCGAGCCACGGAGCGCGCTCGGAGTCGACCATCTCGGCGAGCTTGCCGCCGACGTGCACGGTCCCTGCCCGGCCGCAGTCGGGGTTCGTCCAAGGGACGGGACCATCCAACGCCCAGTCCATCTTGAATATCCCGGGACCGTGTCGGAACCGAGTCAGTCGCCTCCTGTATCGCTCGGGCAGTTGATCGCCCACGATGGCCGCGACGTGACGCGGCGCAAGGTCGAACAGCACGACCTTCGATGCCGGAAGCTGAGCCATCGAAGTCACACGCTCTCCACATCGGACTTCGACACCAAGTTCGTCTAGATACATGAGCAGCGCGGCGGTGAGGCGTTCCGATCCGCCTTCGAACACCGGCCAGCCGACGGCATGAGCAAGCGTGCTGAGGAAGAGCGCGACTGCAGCGGTTGGAGGTTTGTCCAACGGCAACATCGCGTGAGCGGCAGCTCCTCCGAGCAGCGCTTTCGGCTCGTCGTCTTCGAACCGACGGTTGAGCATCGCTTCGGCCCCCTGAAGACCTCGGGGGCCGAAGCGCGCCATCGTTACCGGGTGGCGAGGGAAGCGCAGCGGTCGTAAGAACTCCGTCACCAGATCGTCGGCAGATCCGACGAGCGGTGACATGAGACGTCGGTAGGCCCGAGCATCTCGCGGGGAGAATCTCTCGGACGTTTCTTTCACGGAGCGGTGCAACAAGGCGGCGCGGCCCCCGTCCAACGGCTGTGCCAGGGGGATCTCGGGATGGATGACTCGAGCACCCAACCTCTCAAGGGGAAGCGACTTGAAGAAGGGTGATGCGACAGCAAGGGGATGGATAGCCGAGCAGACGTCGTGGACGTAGCCCGGCAGAGTCAACTCCGCGGGAACGACATCCACCACCGGGTTGCTCAGACGCTTCGATGACAAGGACCGAGCGTTCCGCTCGCGCGATCTCGATAGCGGCCGCCAGACCGTTAGGACCCGCCCCAACGACGACCGCATCGAATGCTTTTCGGCTGGCCACGCCACCATCGTCCCGCATCCCCCCACCCCAAGGAGCAGCACGCGACGAAGGCCTGTCCCGAGCCAGTAGGACAGGCCTTCGCGCGATGTGAGCGGCTTCGTTAGTTCGTTACTTGTGGAGCTGGCCCGGCGAAGCTGATAACGAGTTGAGGCGGGTTGGTTCCTTCACGACTTGAGTAGTCGGCGCCATCGGCGGAAGTTGGGACCACGAAGAACGTGACTTCGTTGCCGCTTCCGAGCGCCGCTGTGACGTCGACCTCGTACCACTTGTTGATCGTCACGACGCCGAGTGATCCGACGGGGACATCTCCCCATCTGGGCCTTGAGGCATACGTGGTCGTCATCTCGGACCACTGTGCGCCGTTGCTTCCGTAGATGCTGCCGCCCCTGCTGGACGGATCAACGCTGTAAAGACGTAACTTCGCAGATGCGATCTGACGCCCTTGGATAGCCGACTTGTCGAACTTCATCATGACCACCTTCAGCGGATCGCTATCCGCTTCCAGAGTTTTGGCAGCCCCGAAATTGGTGTTTGGAGCCGATCTCCTGACGAAGGTGTCTGCTACCGGAGTCAGGGTTACGGGGGCCGCCGGAGGCGCGATGGTCGTGTCCTCGACCCACGTGTTGTTCGAAGTGTTCTGATCGACGAGCGATCCGTCCACGCCGGCAGGGAGGAACAGCGTCCCTTCGGAGTTCGGCGTCAACGTGAGAGCCACGTTGTGCTCGGCCCCCACCTCGAGTGCTCCGAGTTCGCAGTACAAGGTGGACACCGACAAGCTGCAGCCCGGAGATGCAGAGACGAACGACGCGATCGGGTCGATCTGCGCCACGACGCTTGACCCCGTGGAGAGCTGCGGGCCGCTGTTTCCGATCTTGAAGTTGTACGTCAGAGGTTTGCCGACGAGTTGTGGGTCTGAAGGTTCCTGCACGACTAACCAAAGATCGGCCGATGTGGCCGGGGGTGCTTCCTGAGCGGCGGCCCGAGGAGCGAAGTAGCTGATCGCAGACGCCAACAACACGAGGGCAGCCATGAGTGCCAGCGCGATAGGTCGAAGATCTCGAGATCCCTCGGGCCCACCAAGGCGTGCTCCCTTGCCGTGACTCATCTGGCTCCTTCTCCGTTCTTGTATGTGGGAGGGAAACCCCGGTCCGCCCACTCGGGAGAGGGGGATCAGATGGTTCGTCCGTTGCTGCCGCCGCAGGCAGCTGGCGAACCGGGGCTCCGCTCTTGTCTTACGTGGGCCTTCGCTTACGACCCGATCTCAGGATGTTCCTCGGGCGCGGCGCTTCGTAGGGCCCTTCTAGGTGGTTCTCCGAAAGGCCCAGGGTGGTCAGCCGGTGGACCTACGGGCTATGCGACCTTTGGCCCAATGGACTACGACTTTCGCCCTACCGGAGCGCCTCATCGCCCCCTGGGTGGGGAGGACCCGTCAGCGTTTACTGGGTGGAAAACCACGCTCCGGGCTCGGTTTAGGCGTTTGATTGGTGGTCGACAGCCCGACTCAATCGGGTCAAGCAGAAAGGACATGGAATGGGGAGTGAAAAGCGGGGTGAGCTGCTCATGATCTTGGGCGGGATCCTCCTATTCGCCGGTAATTTCTTGACGTTCATCGAGGTTGGGGGCGTGTCGTTCAAGGCGACGGATGAGTTGATCGACAACCAGGCAAGCAGCTACATGCTGGCCGGTGGGGCAGCGATCATCTTCGGTGGCCTCCTTTGGAGCGCCGTGAAGGGTGCAACGGGTCGCAAGGTGATCTCGATCATCGCTCTGTTGTGGGTCGGATTCTTCGGTCTCTATGCCGGGATCGTTGACTACAAAGACGTTAGTGACGCAGGAGAAGGCGCAAGCGTCGGTATCGGGATGTACGTCCTTATCGTTGGTGCCATCCTCGCGGTGGTTGGCTCGATCTTGACTCTCAAGGCGACGCCTTCGACCACGTCGGCTCCACCAGCGGCTTAGAACTTTTCTTCGGGCGGGGAGGTAGCTAGCCTCCCCGCCTGTTTCATCTAAAAGGTCGCCTTCCACCCCCGCGGCATCGTTCCATAGTCGATGGTTGTGGCGCCGGCCCACTTCGCCATCTCCTCGATCGCTCGCTTGACCCGCTTAGCGACGGCCGGCTTATCTTCGAACCCGGGTTCTGCGTAGAGCGCGTTGACCGCCAGTCTGTTCGTCTTGCGATCTAGCTTGGGGTCGATCCGACCCACCAGGCGATCCCCATCGAGCACCGACAGCACGTAGTACCCGTAACGGCGCTTGGCCTTTGGCACGTAGATCTCGATCGTGAAATCGAAGTCAAACATCTTGATCGTTCGGTCACGGTCGCGGATCAGGTTGTCGAAGGGCGAAAGGAGCCTTGTCCGGCCCCGCCATCCCTTCGCCGTCGCGTCCAGCAGGTGCAAGCTGTCCTTGTGCATCAGCCATTGCCCGGGCAACCCCTCAACCTCGACGTCGATCGCGTCTCCGCTCGCAACCAGTCGTCCTAGAACTACCTTCGCTTCCGCATGCGACGTGGTGACGAAATGGTGCGCGACGTGCCTGGGCGTGGCGATCCCCAGCGCTTGGAGCGAGATGACCGAGTTCCTATGGAGAACCTCGGCCTCGCTGAGACGTTCTTTCGGGGTCCATTCTGGGAACCAGTCACCGGCGTGGGCCCAGACGCGCTGACCACCTTGCCTCCCGGCGACCATGATCTTTCCCTGTATCCAGAGGAAGTCGAGCATGCGACCGACGTTCTGGTTCTTCGTCCAACCGGAAGATTCCCAATCGGTCGTGGAACGGTCCTCGAAGTCGCGTGACATCAGGGGGCCTCTCCGTTTGAGCTCCTTAAGGATGTGGCTGCGCAACGCGTCGTTATCCCTCATCCAGCCCTTCACACGGATGCCCCACGCTTCGACACCGGGCCACTGCCTCATAGGGAGGTTGTGGATGGGGAAGTCCTCGGTCAACACGAACGACGCAGCGTGGGCCCAGTAGTGGAAGAGAGTTCTGTCCTCGAAGAGGGCTCGTTCGAGATCTTCGTCCTTGAAGGCCCCCAACCTGGCGAAAAGGACGAGGAGCTGCGTCCGAGCGACAACATTCAGAGGGTCGAACTGGATACACCTCAGCCGCCGAGCCACTTCCATGAGGTCGTGGTCCCTGTCGGAGGCCGCGAGACCCTGAGCTGTGACGGCGATGCGACGCGCTTGCGTCCGGCTGATCTTCGTGGTCGGCATGGCTCATAGATATCCCATCCATGAGCACCTGGCAGATGGTTGCCGATCGCATCGGAGGGTATGAGTCTGGGTCATGGCTGATAAGAGCAAGAGCGGAAAAGGCATCGATGACGATGCTCAACAGGAGTTGGATAACCTGCTGCAGGGGCTCCGGGTGCTTCTCCCCGGTGTCCAGGTCCTCTTTGCTTTCCTGCTGACGGCCGCCTTCAGCCAAGGGTTCGCTCAAACGACCGATCCGCAGCGAACGGCTTTCCACATCGCCATAGTTGCAATCGCGATCGGGGCGATCCTGTTGATGGCACCCTCGGTTCATCACCGGATCATGTTTCGCGACGAAGACCCAGAGATGCTGCTCAAGACCGCCACGCGTTACATCCTGGTCGGCACGGCTTTCGTGGGTGTGGCGATGACGGCGGGTGTGTTCATGGTGCTCGATTTCATCTTCGGACCACCCAATTCGTTGATCACAACCGTCGCCGTCGGGGTTCTCCTAGTAGGCGTGTGGTACGCCCACCCACTGATAAGGCGGGACAACAAGAAGGCTTAGCCGTATTGTGCGGCACTCGGTCGGGACGTACGCTCATCCAGACGACACCGACATCGAAAGGCCCAAAGATGAAACGCGCGTTCCTAGTCGCAATCCTTTGTCTGGGTTTGTTGGCCATCCCGGTTAGTGCCGCGGAGGTCGAAGCTACGGATCCTGACGATGTCGACGGGTTCCTCGACCTCGCATCGCTGAAGTCGGATGCGGAGAAAGGCGGCCCTGGCTTCTTCACGATCAGGACGCACGAGGGGTTCGCCTGCAACTATCTGGAGCCTGACGGCGACACCTATCTGAAACTGCAGTTCGACGATGGGCGCGACGGCGATATCGATCTTGTTGGAACGTTCGAGTGCTCCGACAACAAGTTGATGTTCCTCCTCCACGGAACGAAAAGCGGCAACAACTACGAGCCGTTGAGAGCCAAGCGTCCCAAGTCAAAGGTCACCAAGGTTTCGTTCCAGCTAGACCTCGCCGAGTTCAAGAGCGACACCTTGGGCGTTCGCGTCAAGTCGAAGGACGCGACGAACGTGGACTGCGACCCGGCTTGCAAGGACAAGATCCCCGGGAACGGGAGCCTCAAGGCTTACTAGCTATTTGGGCATATGCACAAAGGCCCGGTGAGATTCCGCCTTACCAACGTCGGGGGCGACGCTTTCTTCGATGTCGTCCTGACCGCAGTCGGCGCTAAGGGTGGCATGTCGGAGCCGCCATTCGGTTGCCGTTGTTTCTGTCGGCGGTCATTCATCTGTTTCTGAGCCCGCCGGAGATCGCATCGTTCTAGCTCCCGTCGCTGATCCCGTGGAGGGTTGCCAGATAGGTTTTGGCACTGTTGGGCCGTTGAATAAAGGTGCTGAACGGTTTCACTCACCCCATCCACACAGAACGTGGCACCCCCACGGACTCGCTGCCTACGTTTCTAATGGATTCCTTCAGCTTCTCCTCAGTAGGCACCAGGTCCTCACGCGGCTGCTTTAGTCGGTTCGCTTCAGCTTCTGGAGCCGCTCGATGTGCTCAGCGAATACTCATAGAGGACGGTCGGCTGCCTCGTCTGGCTCGATTCCAGGGAGACAAACGTGCCACCAGACGATCGGCCCCCTATCACATTGATCCAAACGTCATCGAGGGAGAGGGTCTTGGTTTTCACCAGATAGCCAAGAAGTTCTAGAGTGTCGAGCACTTCATACGCTGACCCAGGTAGATTCGCGCGGTCGTCCCAGTTATCGAAGATGTACTTTGCTGCTTTGAGGCGCTTGCCCTGTAGGGCGTCCCATCGATCAATGAGTCGCCAGAGGTTTTGGATCCTCAACTGGCGGCGCGTTCCCCGCCCCTGCACGAAAACCGCCCACCACGGCGACGATGCCCCATCGATTCAGCGATGGCAGCGTTGGCCGACCAATCGACAGGCGAGGTCGTTAATCAACTGCGCTCGTACCCATCAACGGCTACTTCTTGTCGGCCTCTCGGGCGTCTTTTTCTTTCTTGCGCCGTAACTGAGCCTTATCCATGTCCTTCCTGGACACCTTGAACAGGCTCTTAGCTGCCTCCTCGAAGCGCTCGAAGGGGTCAGCCTCGCAGGTTCTGACTTCGCCATGGCCAAAGGATAGGGCCTCCCGGCTGTTCAGGCTAGGAGGCCCTATCATGGTCTTCTGTAGTTGCACGGAGGGCCAGGGTTCGGGGCGAGCCTCGCCCTGGTCCTTCTACCTAGGGCACCTTCAACCTGACCGGCGCCGATCAAGCGGTCCCGATGCCTCCTATGTCAACCCTCCCGACTCATCCGGAGATCCTTCTGCCGGAGATTTCCGGGAGGCGCTGCATCACGCGGACGGGCGACCTTGCCGAGCGCCGCCCAGACCTCTTCGAACTCGTTCTCATCGAGAAACGCGATTTCTTGCGCAGTGATACCGAAAAGCGACCCTGACGGCACGGGATCGGTTCGTCGTGGAAACGGAGGGCAGCTGGTCCTTGCGAGTCCGCTGGTGTGTGCGGATCGAGGCCTTAGTTGTCCGGCGCGGTCCCGACCGCATGCCCCGCTCCCGCGGAGCTTCCGACACGCCGATTCCCGCCTCCCGGCACATAGCCAGGAAAAACATGACCATCCGAGAGGTCTGTGACCGCGGCTGGTAACGGCGAAAGGCCTCGACTATTTGCGCCTGAGTGTCTTGGGCTGGGTCAACTCCTCGCCGGATGTCCTCCTCGTAAGCGCTCTGGATGGCCGCAGCCCGAGCGGCTCGATCCTCGTCATCGGGCGCACCCGAGATAGCAACCAATATGTCGGTCGGATTCCCATCGTCTTCTATTAGTCCGAGGAAACGGATTGCTATCGACGACAGCAACCATGGACCGCTTCTCCAATTCCGCGATCCGGGAAGTCTTCATCCACCTGTCAGGCAGGTTCCGGGACCGAGCACGATCGATGACTTGGGTGACGTTCGTGAGCGAAGCGTACGCCCTTCGCGCCTCTTCGGTTGAGTTCACGGTCCTTCTCCTTCTGCTGGTAGCGCTAGCATTGTACCCGTCGATAGCCTATGAGTTCGGGTTGCCGATGATATTTACATCGCTATGCTACGTCAGATATTCGACCTTACTTCCCAGCCTCCTCCTAGGATGAAAAGCCCAGGTGAAAGGCGGCTTTTGGTGGAGATCAAGGTTCGGTTCGAGGTGGTCCCGGCAGGAAATGGCGTCTTGGCTAAGGCCGAAAGTCTGAAGCTTGCCGCCCTCGGTTCCTATAGCGAGGAGGCAGTAACCGCCTTGGTCGTCAGTGTCACGGCCTGGTGTTCGGGCCTACAGCAGTTCGGCTTCTACAGGAGGTTTTGGACCGGAAGGGCCTGGAATGGAGAGGCCCGGGGACGGGTCATACGCGTGATACCCCATGTGGCACAGAATATGTGAACAACCTGTGGATATTGATCTCGCTACGATTTATTAGGTCGGCATAAGTCAACGGTTGCCCTCAGTCTGCTTGAGGGCGTTCACGAGCCGCCCACCATCCATGTCATAGCGGTCGTTGAATCGCGCTGTAGTGCTCAGGATCGACCGAGACGTAGGTGCCTTTGAGGCTGCGCTTGAGCAAGGCCCAGAGGTTTTCAAGCGAGTTTTGGTGTGAACCCGCCGCGGAATTACCAAATTAGATCCATGAACCCCCGCGAGTTCGCGCCTCACTACTATTACGTCCACGACGTCGACAAATACTGCCAAATATGTGCAAAACGCTTGACTTCCTTGCAGGATTAAGCAAATCTTCATAGCCGAGGGATCGGGGCAGAGAGGACGAATCGTGAACGAGCTCCGCACTCCCGCTCTTGTTTGCCCTGTGCCTGGGATCACCCTCGTCAGGATCCGTCGCAACCCGGTCCGTACTTCTCGCTGCAGGGTGGACAACAGACCCGGACTGGATTTCGAGTACTTCGCCGTCGAAGCGGCCGATCGCAGACTTCCAATGCACTCAGCAACAACGTTCGACCCACTCGGCTGCGGTCCCCCCCGACCCTGCGGAAGCTGCCGACTCCGTCGAGACGGCAACCGTCGAGCCGAACTCTCGGTCGATCTCGATCACCACGGAACGTCCGATGATGCGACCTGGCGAGCTGTTCATCGGGAATGCGGAGAGCAACCTGAACAGCCGATGCAGCACGGCTGGTGGTCTGTCGACGTGGTCGATGATCGATTTCGACAAGGGTGCTCCTCTGCAGCAGCTCGAGGTCTTCCGACCCCTTAACGGAACCTGGGCCGACGGATCACCCGGGGCGAATGCTCTCGGATGCTCCGGCCACTGGTTCACGGAGAACGACGGATACGTCGCCAGCTGGTACGAGCATGGTGTTCGTTTCTTCCAGGTGGACAAGACCGTCGTGCACGATCGAGAGAAGTTGGCCGGTGACTTCCAGCCTGTCGCGACGCGGAGGAAATGTCGGCCCCAACCCCAACTATGAGGTTCCCATTGCTAAGGGTCAGGAATGGTTCAAAGCCGAAGGTTCAGCCACGAAGACAGGCTTCCGATTCAGCGCCGGCGGCAGCATCTTTGGAATCGCTTTCTCCTCTGAAACGGCCTACGCGACGGACACGAACCTTTACTTCATCGTGACTCTGAACTGCACGAAGAGGACCCTGTATGGCATTACTGCGAAACCAGCCGGAATGCCGCTTACTGGTGTTTGCGCACAGTACTGGTTGTTAGTGGGGCGGCCGTGGGTGATTGCGTTAACCTCTCGTGCTGGGTTTAGGGGCCACGTGTAGTTCTGGAACACGGCCAAGTGCGGTGCCCGAAGGCACCGCACTTGAGGTCGACCAGCCCAACGAACTCCACGATACGCTCCCAGTGGAACCAGTGACATTCATTAGCCTTTTTGCCTCGTTTTCGAACCAAGCGACGGAGCCTGTCCAGATCAAACGGATTGAGCCAGTGGGTTTGACGGATGACGTTGCTGTCGTCTCGGAAATAAGGATTGCGGAGCGACCCTCCGATGCCCTTCCCAACACGCTCACTCCATATGGCGACTTTCCGATGGACCCGTCGGTCGCTCGGTCAAAGGACGTTGCCTTGTCCAGCGGCTACATCCAAGTTCGGGATACATCCTTGAGCCGAGCCGCTATGTTGCAATAGCAGCAACGGTGCAACTTAAGCATGAGGGAAGGTTCAGGATCGAGGGGTACAGGGTGTTTTATGAGTTTGGCGGAAAGGATTATCAACAGGTCGTCCGAACCGCTAGGAGCGCTGAGGTTAGAGAAGCCGGGTATGACTTCCTTGATGCCTGGGAGGCGAGATGCATGCACCTTGCCCACCCTCTCTGAGGAGAGACCATCGACGACACCTACGTCTACAACGTGGACTACGCGCGAGGGATCGACATCCTGAGCTTCAACCGCGAGGCACCGCTGCCTAGCAAACGCCAGCTGGTGAAGTCATGGCTGGTCAACCTCGAAACGGTTGGAGGTCTGGCCGCGGCCGAGCGTTACTTCTGCCGTCTGGGAGCGCAGAACTAGACGCGGGAGCGGGCGTTGATCTTCATCGCAGCTGCGATCAACGCCCCCCCAGGGACCCATAGCAGCAAGCCCGCCCAATGACCGCCGAGCGTGAGCAATGTACCGGCGGCAAGCGTCACCACCCCGAAGATGAGCGAGAAGACCAGCGCGCTGATCCGTCCAAGCGACATCGCTAAACGCTACTCGCTCAATAAGGGTAGGTATTGCCGGGGCCGGTGAGTTGTAGGTCGCCTTTCGTCGTTCGAGCGAAGGCTTGCCAGAAGTAGTAGCTGTAGTAGCTCCTTGGATGCGCCGCGATCTGCCGGTGATAGGTGATGACCGCGTTGACGTAGTAATCGGAATGGTTGTAATGCCACACGGCATTGCGAAGATCATTCGGCGCCCCATTCGCCGCGAGATAACGCGCCGCGGCGATGATCGCGTTGTGTGGGTTGAACGGCGACCCTTTCCCGTAGGCATCCCAGGTCGCCGGCATGAACTGCATCGGGCCCAAGGCGCCACTCGAGGAGGGTCCGTTGAGCCTTCCCATCCGCGACTCGATGAGATTGACGGCCGCCAGCAGACTCCACTGCACGCCGAACCGCTCTTCTCCTTCAGCGTAGGCACGCAGAAGTTTCTTGGGTGGATCCTCTCGCGAGGTCGGCATCTTGAAAGAGGATCTTTTGACCGGCGGCGTGAGTTCGTAGAGCTGTCGCGCTGCTTTGAAGTTGCGTTTGGTCTCGAGTCGCAGCCCGGGTGGGAGATGTCGAACGACCTTTCGAAAGAGACGCGGGTGAGCCACGAGGTCCCGCATCATCTTCTGCTTGCGTAGCCCTAGGACTTCGAGCTGATGGAACTTGGCTCCGCGCGGCTTTCCTTCCGCCTCTTCCAGCCAGACATCGACCAGATCCATCAGGTCGCTATGGACGGTCGCCATGCGGTCGGCGAGGCGTTGGGGCCGCGGGCGCGTATCGGACGACGGAGCTGAAGCGGTGGGGGAAGGCGTGGCGGCCGGGCTCGGATCGCCTTGAACGGCAAGATCCGAGCCCGAAGATGCACACGCTGTTAGCGACAGGACCACCAGGCACGACAGGGTGACACCGAAAAGCCTCCGCATGCCTTCAAGTTACCCGGCTGTGGTCTCGTTACCCCCCGCAGAGATCCGTTATCGCCGTATTGATGTTCTCCGACGCTTCTTGCATACCGGAGGACTCCAAGGCTTCGTTCGCTTCGGTTAGTGCCGCCACCGCTTCTTCACTCGTATAGGTGGCTGGGTCGGTGATGTCGATCCCTGCATCTGCTAGAGCCGCGAAGAAGTCACCCATGGCATCCGCCATCAGGGCGAGATCGTCGCCTAACTCGCCGTCGGCAACTTCGGCCATGTTCCGAAGGCTCTCAACCGCGGCCTCGGGGTCGGTGGACGTACCGACCGCGGCCCCCGCGGCTTCGGCCAGAGCAGTTGAGAGTTCTAGACACTGCGCAGCGTCGAATCCTCCGGCCGCGTCGAGTGCATCCTCCGCCTGTTCCTCCGCTTCCTCCAAGCCCTCCTCGAGAGCCTGTTCGGCGTCGTTGAGGATGTCGTCGACGTTTGGCTCCTCGTCACCACCGCATGCTGCAGCGCCGAGTACGACCAGAGCCAGGACAATCGCAACCAATGACCGCTTCTTCATGAGTTTCCTTTCCTCCCGCCGCAGAAAGATTCTGGTGTCTGGGGACTCACCACGTCCAGTGGTTCTAGCGGATTACCGCGAGCGTTTCACCGGCTTGCACGGATTTTCCAGGTTCCGCCTTTAGTTCCTCGACCTTGCCGGGGGCGTGAGCCAGGATCGAATTCTCCATCTTCATCGCCTCGAGAACGCAGATCGTGTCGCCGGCCTCGACCGAATCACCCTGCTTCACCAGCACTTTCACGATGGTCCCCTGCATGGGGGCCGCGAGCACATCGGTGCCTCCGCCGGCAAGCTTGCCCGCTGATTTCGGAGGCTTCGGTTTACGTGGTCGGGTCAAGCTCTCGAGGTGCTCTCGCACCTTCACTTCGATCCGTTTCCCACCAACCTCCACCTCGAAATCGCGTACAGCGATCTCCGGTGCGCCGGCGACAGGTTTCGGCTCGGTCGTCTCGGCTAGGGGAGTGAGGTCCATCTCTTTCTCTACAGTGCTGGTGTGGTAGTTGCCCGATGCGAATCTTTCGTCGGCGAGCATCAACCGGTGGAATGGGATCGTCGTCTTGATGCCTTCGATCTCGTACTCGCTGAGTGCTCGAAGCATCCGACGCCGCGTTTCCTCCCTGTCACTGCCGTAGGTGATCAGCTTGGCGATCATCGGGTCGTAGGTCTGGGGGATGTCGTAATTGGCTTCAGCCCCCGAATCGACACGGACGCCCGGTCCTGTTGGTTCTCTGTACGAGCCGATCCTTCCGGGGGAGGGCATGAAGTTCTTCGCCGGGTTCTCGGCATTGATCCGGCATTCGATGGCGGCTCCACGGAGCTCGATACTCGCTTGGTCGAACCACAGTGACTCACCGGCTGCAACGAACAGTTGTGCCTTGACGAGGTCGATTCCCGTCACGAGTTCCGTGACCGGATGCTCGACCTGAAGACGCGTATTCATCTCGAGGAAATAGAAACGCTCTCCGTCGGCGTCGAGCAGGAATTCACAGGTGCCGGCGTTGAGGTAATTCTCGTGCTTGGCCAACTGTGCTGCTGCGTCCATGATCTGAGCGCGCACGTCCGGTGTGAGCGCCGGGGAGGGGGATTCCTCGACGAGTTTCTGGTGGCGTCGCTGCAGTGAGCAGTCGCGTTCGGGGAAGCTGATCACGTTCCCTTTGCCGTCCCCGAGGACCTGGATCTCGATGTGGCGCGGGCGCTGAAGGTAGCGCTCGATGAAGACCTCGTCGTTACTGAAGTATGCCTTCGCCTCTCGAGCTGCTCCGGCCAAGGCTTCCTCGATGTCATCGTCGGACTCGACCACTCGGAAGCCCTTGCCACCGCCACCTGCCGACGCCTTGATCGCGATAGGTAAGCCATGCTCCTTCGCGAAGGCTCGAACCTCGGCCGCTTCGGTAACCGGGTCTTTCGTACCCGGGACGACCGGGACGCCTGCATCCATCGCAGCACGACGCGCCGCCGTCTTCTCTCCCATCGACTCGATGACGTCAGGTTGCGGACCAACCCAAGTCATCCCCGCATCCATCACCGCTTGTGCGAAGGCAGCATTCTCCGCAAGGAATCCGTAACCGGGGTGGACAGCCTGTGCCCCCGATCGCTTCGCCGCTGCCAGGATGTTCTCGATCTTCAGGTACGACTCCGAGGCGGGCCCCGGCCCCACGTTGTAAGCCTCATCGGCCATGCGGACATGAACAGCGTCTTTGTCGATGTCGGAGTAGACGGCCACGGATCGGATGTCGAGGTCGCGGCAAGCTCGGATCACTCGGATCGCGATCTCACCTCTGTTGGCGATGAGCAGCTTGGTGAACATGGGTCCGTATCCTAGAGTGCGATGACCGAAGACTTGCTTGCCGAGATCCGACCTCTCCTTTGCGGCGCGTTCGGGGACCCTCTGCGACATCTGACCGAGATCGATTCGACCAATAGCGAAGCCATCCGATGGGCTGCCGAGGGCGCGCCCGAGGGCGCGGTTGTGGTCGCAGATTCCCAGACGGCCGGGCGCGGACGCTGGAGTCGATCGTGGATCTCGGCCCCCGGTGCATCGCTGACTTTCTCTGTTGTCTTGCGTCCTCCGTGGCCGGGCGATCGTCTGGACCTGCTAACGACGACCGTCGGTGTCGCCGTGGCCGAGGCCTTAAGAGAGATCGCCGAGGTCGATGCTCACCTCAAGTGGCCCAACGACGTCACGGTCGGAGGCAAGAAGCTCGCGGGCATCCTCGTCGAGTCGCAGAGTGATGGTGGCCGCGTCGCCAGTGCGATCGCGGGGATAGGTATCAACCTAGGTGCGTTGGACTGGCCCGAGGAACTCGGGGGCCGCGTTGTAACTCTTTCGGAGGTCTCTGCGAGCGTTCCATCGCGTGCCCGCGTCCTGGCAGCGGTCCTCTCGTGGCTAGAACCTCTGTATCACTCGCTCAGGACGGATGCAGGAGCACTCGAGATCGTTCGCCTCGCGAGTGAACGGTCGGCCGTACTGGGCCACGACGTGGAGTTGACCTTCGCGGACGGTCGCGTCGATTCGGGGATCGCTCGACGGTTACTGCCGTCGGGGGCACTCGAGGTGGAGTTCGCCGATCGGGTCGAGGAGGTGCGCTCCGCGGAGATCACGCGCTCGACGAGTTCACCTGGCTAGATCTTTCGGAGTGACGAAGGCGGTAAGCCGCGCAGAGGCAGGCTCTAGTTCGTTCCAAGTGCCCTCGAACGTCATCGTCGCAAGAGCCGCCGTTGGGTACTTCGTTGCGACCTCCTCCAACAATTCGCCGTCGTTCGCCAAACGTCCGATGAGGTCCTGAACCCCGGGGTTGTGGCCGATCAGCATCACCGAATCGGTTCCATCGTCCAGCGTTCTCAAGCGTGTGAGGAGTTCGGTCACCGAAGCTAGATACAGATCGTGTTCGATGAGGATCTTGGTGTCCTCAGGTAGCGAGAAGCGGATCCCCTCCAGGGTCTGTTGGGCGCGTCGTGCAGATGAGCACAGGACTACGTCAGGTTCTATGGTCGCGCTCTTCAGGAAATGTCCGACAACCGAGCTGGATGCAAAGCCGCGCTCGTTCAACGGGCGTTCGTGGTCTTCGGCTCCCTGGACCCAGTCGGACTTGGCATGTCGAAGCACATAGATCGTTTTCAGACAGCGGCTCCAATATCGGGGGCAGTACCATTCACGTCATGGCCAATGGACACCGTAACGAAGAGTTGAGTGGGCTGACCGAACAGGTCGCCAAGGGGAACGAGAGATACCTTCCGAAGCTCGCGCAGCAGGGCAAGCTCTTCGTCCGTGACCGGCTCGCGCTCCTACTCGACTCGGCTGACGGTTTCGTCGAAGACGGGATGCTCGTCAACGCCGTTGCGGGGGACCTCCCCGCCGACGGAGTCGTCACCGGCGTGGGGAAGATCAATGGTCGGCCTGTTGCGATCATGGCCAACGATCCCACCGTCAAAGCCGGATCGTGGGGGGCTCGAACGGTCGAGAAGATCATCCGCATCATCGAACTTGCCCGGAAACACGAACATCCGATCATGTACCTGGTTGACTCTGCCGGAGCTCGGATCACGGATCAGGTTGACCTCTTCCCCGGCCGGCGAGGCGCGGGGAAGATCTTCTACAACCAGGTCCAAGCATCGGGACACGTTCCGCAGGTCTGCTGTCTGTTCGGCCCGAGTGCGGCAGGTGGCGCTTACATCCCCGCTTTCTGCGATGTGGTGTTCATGGTCGAGGGCAACGCGTCCATGTATCTCGGGTCCCCGCGGATGGCCGAGGAAGTCATCGGCGAGAAGGTGACGCTCGAGGAGATGGGCGGGGCACGGATGCATGCCGAGATCTCGGGATGCGGTGACCTCGTTTGCGCTGATGACAAGGCTGCCATCGAGGCAGCACGTTCTTACATCTCGTACTTCCCGCAGAGTTGGCTCGAGGATGCTCCGTTCGAAGAGGCGCGGCCCCCAGCTTTCACCGGATCGCTTCAGAACCTCGTACCGGAAGATGAATCGCAAGCATTCGACATGTATTCGATGGTCGCCGGTCTCGTCGACGAAGACAGTTTCTTCGAGATCAAGCCCGACTTCGCCAAGGAACTGATCACCGGGTTGGCTCGTATGGACGGAAGAGCAGTTGGGATCGTGGCCAACCAGCCCGCTCAGAAAGGTGGCGTGCTTTTCGTCGATTCGGCTGACAAAGCCGCTCGGTTCATCTGGTTGTGCGACGCCTTCAACATCCCACTCGTGTTCCTCAGCGACGTTCCCGGTTTCATGATCGGAACGCAGGTCGAACGGCAGGGGATGATCCGCCACGGAGCCAAGATGATCACCGCCGTGTCGGAGGCAACCGTTCCGAAGTTCTGCGTGATCGTCCGGAAGGCATACGGAGCCGGTCTCTATGCGATGGCCGGCCCGGGGTTCGAACCGGATGCAACGATCGCTCTGCCCACGGCTCGGATCGCGGTGATGGGACCCGAGCCCGCGGTCAATGCTGTCTTCTTCAACAAGATCGCGGCGATCGAAGACCCGAAGGAGCGCGCGGCCTTCGTTGCCGAGAAGAGGAAGGAATACGAAGAAGACATCGACCTCGTGCGACTTGCGTCCGAGAACATCGTCGATGCCGTCGTACAGCCCGATCAGCTTCGAGCGGACCTGATCGCTCGTCTCGACTACTCGGCTCGCAAAGATCGTCACTTCAGCGACCGCCATCACGGGGTTCCTCCGGTATGAGGTACGAGCTGATCGAGGTCGGCTCGTCCGAACACGTCACCACGATCCGCCTGAACCGTCCGGACGCGCTCAACGCGATCTCGGGCGCGATGGCCGAGGAACTGACGACCGCATTCAAAGCGGTGGCGAACGATGACGACACCTGGGTGGTGATAGTAGGTGCCGCAGGCGAGAAAGCCTTCTGTGTAGGGGCCGACCTGAAGGAACGCAACGCTTTCACACTCGACGATTTCTATGCGAACCGCGCTCAGATACGGGGGATGTTCGAGGCGCTGCGGTCGATACCGCAACCGGTCATCGCGTCGATCTTCGGCTTCGCGTTGGGTGGCGGTTGTGAGCTGTTGCTGAGCTGCGACATCGTGGTGGCGGCCGAAGGCACGCAGATCGGTCTTCCCGAAGTGCGTGTTGGTCTACTGCCGGCCGGCGGAGGCACTCAGCTCCTGGCGCGATCGGTGGGAGTCGCCCGGGCGAAGGACCTCATCTTCCGAGGTAAGAGGGTCGATGCCGACTTCGCTCAGCAGCTCGGCCTGGTCGCCGAGATCTGTGAACGTGACGAACTGGATGCTTGGACCGTCGAGGTCGCTCGCGATCTCTGCAAGAGCTCCCCGGTTGCGATCAGAGCGGCGAAGCACGCGATCAACTCCACGGTTGGTGTCGCGCTCGAGGATGGGATCGAGATCGAGAACGACATGTGGAAGACCGTGATCTCGTCGAAGGATCGTGAAGAGGGAATAGCAGCCTTCAACGACAAGCGCGATCCCCGCTGGCAGAACAGGTGAGTCCTCCGACGTCGGTGCGGATACGAGAGGTCGGCCCGCGCGACGGGATCCAATCCGAGAAGGCGCAGGTGGCTACCGATGACAAGATCCGACTGATCAACGCGTTGTCGAGCACCGGCATTCGCTTCATCGAAGCCGTGTCGTTCGTCTCACCGAAGGCCATCCCGAACATGGCGGACGCTCGTGAGGTCTGGGACGGGATCGAACGCAAGCCGGATGTTTTCTATTCGGCTCTCGTTCCGAACCGTAGGGGGGCCGAGGCTGCGGTTGAAGCCGGCGTCGATGGCTTGCAGGTTTTCATCGCGGCGAGTGATTCCTACAACCTCAAGAACGTGCGTCGCACGGTCAAGGACTCGGTCCCCAACGTCCAAGAGGTGGTGGAGGTTGCGAACGCTGCCGGCGTGCCCGTCGAGGGAACCATCTCGACCGCGTTCGGCTGCCCTTACGAGGGGGACATCCCCCCGGGCCGCGTCGTCGAGGTAACCAGATGGATGCTCGACTGTGGCATCTCGTCGATCTCCTATGGCGACACGACGGGGATGGGAACCCCGCGACGAGTGCGAGAAGTGATCGAGGCTCTACGCACGGACGTTCCCGAGGTCGAGCTCAACATGCATTTCCACGACACCCGAGGCACCGGCCTCGCCAATGTCGTCGCGGCACTTGAACTCGGAATCGATTACTTCGACGCCAGCATCGGAGGCATGGGTGGCAGCCCCTACGCGACCGGAGCCACAGGGAACATCGTCACCGAGGACCTGGTCCACATGCTGAACGACATGGAGATCGAAACCGGTATCGACCTCGACAAGCTGATCGAAGCTGCTCGCATCGCCCAGACCTTCATCCAGGGCGAACTGCCGAGCAAGATGCTCAAAGCAGGCCCCCGCTCGAACGTCACCGGGCCCATCACCGAAGCCGACCTCGGATAGCCCCGAGGGGTCGTCTTAGCTGGCTTGACTATCGAACATACGTTCGTATATAGTCCCAAGTAGGACCGCACATCCTGAAGTGCCGCCTAGGCGGTGATTGGTATCGCAACTTCATATCGAGACTTCAGCGACGAAGAGCTCTCGCATGGGATCGGCCAGCTCCACGGCATCCGCAATGCGACAGACCGCGAACTATTGGCTATGACGGCGGAGCATGCCCGTCGCAAGAGCCACAGACAAGACGGCGCGCGCGACACCGCTGGTTGGCTGTGTCAGAAGCTCGGCGTTTCACTGCGCACCGGCATCACGATGGCCGAGACCGCCATCGCTTTGGAACATCTCCCGCATCTCGCCGAGACCTACGCGTCAGGTGAGATCTCTTTCGACAAGGTCGTCGCCGTGGCGAAACTGGCCACCCCCGACAACGACGAAGTGGTGGCCAAGGAAGCCAAAGATGCTTCGATCACCGCGCTAGAGGCCGCCGCTCGACGCGCTCGGGTCGTATCAACGGACCAGGAGAAAGACATCCATCGCAAGCGCGAGCTGCGCTATGGGTGGCGCGACGGGGGCACCAGATGGACCCTGTGGGGGAGCTTCGGGGCCGAACAAGGTGCAGCCATCGCACAGTCGCTGGAACGCATAGTGGACCAGGCATCCAACAAGGACGCTGAGGGCCGCTTCGTGACGGTGGCTCAGCGACGCGCCGATGCGCTGGCGGCTCTCGCTACGACTTCGATCGCCCAGGATCAAGATTCCGATCGCGCCACGGTGGTGCTCACCATGGACCTAGAGACCGCGCGCACCGGGATGGGCAACGGGCGATCGCAGAGTGGTGGCATCTTCTCGTCCGACGTGATGGAGCGCATCCTTTGCGACGCGTGCATCCAACCGGTCCTCTGTGGCGAGGACGGCACCCCGGTCGGGGTGGGACGTACCCAGCGCATCTTCCCGCCGTGGCTCGCCCGGCAGATCGCCTTGCGCGACCTCGAATGCCGCTGGCCCGGCTGTCACGAGACGAAGTTCCTGCAGAACCATCACCTCGACCACTGGACCCGCGGTGGCCGCACCGATCTGAAGAAGGGTGCACGCTTCTGCAAGGGAACCCATCACCCGCTGCTCCATGGGGGTGGTTGGGAAGTGCAGGGCGATCCCGACGGCGACCTGGTGTTCATCAGTCCAGAAGGGAAGGTCTTGCACGAAGGGCCCCCGCCGCTCGACTACGACGTCAAGAAGTGGTTATGGGAAGACCTGTTGGGCGAACTAGTACCCAGCCGAGGACCCGATCCCTAACTGAAGGCCGGAGTTTTCCGTAAATCCATCAGCCTAGGTATGTCTTCCACACCGCCGCTGGACGTCTCTGGCCGCATCACGGAGCCGACCTTTAGCCCCTTGGGCCTCCTTCGGCTAGCCTCCAATCCGTGTTCGACAAGGTCCTTATCGCTAATCGGGGTGAGATCGCCGTGCGGGTGGCCCGCACGTGCACGGAGCTCGGCGTGACTTCGGTCGCCGTCTACTCGGACGTTGACGCGAACGCTAAGCACCGGCGCTCGACCGACGAGTCGGTACATCTTCCTGGTGTCGCGCCATCGGATACCTATCTAAATGTCGAGGCCATCATCGGGGCAGCTAAGGACACCGGTTCGCAAGCCATCCATCCCGGCTATGGGTTCTTGTCCGAGAATGCCGACTTCGCCGAAGCCGTGACTGATGCAGGGCTTGTATGGATCGGGCCTCCGCCCGAGGCGACCCGAGCCGTTGGAGACAAGATCCGTGCGCGGCAACTCGCCGAGAAGGCCGGCGTTCCGATGGTGCCTGGTCTCCTTGAAGCGAGCGAAGACGCCTCGGCCGTCATCGACTTCGGCAAAGAGCATGGCTATCCGCTCGCTGTGAAGGCGTCGGGTGGGGGTGGGGGCCGTGGACTCAAGGTGGTGCGGAGCGAAGGCGAGGCTACAGACGCGTTCGCATCGGCCCGTCGCGAGGCTCAGGCTTACTTCGGTTCCAGCGATGTCTACGTGGAGCGTTACCTAGAGCATCCGAAGCACCTCGAGGTGCAGATACTTTCCTCTGCACCCGGCGAATCGATGTGGCTGGGAGTGCGCGATTGTTCGTTGCAACGCCGTCACCAGAAACTGATCGAGGAAACACCGCCGCCGCGTTTCGGAGACAGCGCTTCCGAGATGGGAGCCGCCGCTGTTGCGTTGATGAACGCGTGTGGCTATGTCAATGCCGGCACCGTGGAGCTGCTCGTGGACGCGGATGGCAACTTCTATTTCCTCGAGGTGAACGCTCGCCTACAGGTGGAGCACACGGTCACGGAAGAGACCACAGGGATCGACCTCGTCGCTGCACAACTTCGGATCGCGAGTGGCGACCCTCTGGGCTTCACGCAAGCCGACATCCTCAAGAACATGAAGGGGCACTCGATCGAATGCCGTATCAACGCGGAGGATCCCAGTCGCGGGTTCTTGCCGACGCCCGGCAAACTCACGACCTACATCGAACCCCAAGGTGACGGGATCCGTGTCGACTCGGGCTACGTCGAAGGTGGCGAGGTCCCGGCGGCCTACGATTCCCTGATCGCGAAGCTCATCGCTTCCGGGAAAGACCGTGACGAAGCGCGGCAACGGATGTTGAAAGCTCTTGACGACTACCGGATCGAGGGCATAGCTACGACTATCCCGGCTCACAAGGTTCTTCTGCAGGAGTCGAGTTTCGTCGAGGGCACCCACACCACACGCACCGTCGAGGACGGAGCCCTTGCGCAGCTCGCTGCGACGACGACCGAACCCGTTCTTCTGGTTGGTGGGCACCCGGTGCGACTGTGGAACCCAGGGATGGCACCCTCTGCCTACGCGGCTGCGGGTGCAGCGGGGGGCGACGCCTCGGCCCCGATGCAAGGAACGATCCTCAAGGTTCTCGTTGCGGAGGGGGAAAAGGTGACAGCCGGTCAGCCGCTCGCCGTTCTCGAAGCGATGAAGATGGAAACCGTTATCGCGGCTCCTCATGACGGAACCATCACCGAAGTCCTTACTTCACCCGGAGACTCAGTCGCCGCCGGTCAGATCCTCGTAGTGGTCGAGTAGCCGCGGTGAGCGCGGCCACGATCGCCGGTATCGCGCTTCAGCTGATCGCTTTCTCGATAGTTGGTTTCGCTGCCGGGGACCTCCTACTCCGCTGGTCGGGGTTGTTGCCGGACAGGACCGAGAGCAACGGTGAAGGGTTCCAGCTGAAGTGGGTTGGTATCACCGAACGAGCGCTGATGAGCTTCGTCGGGTTCGTCGCTTTCAGCGTCGTGTTGATGTTGCTGCACATCGCGACGAGGGGACATGTTTTCGGTCACCCCGGTGTTGTCCCTGTGCTCACCATCGCGATGCTCGCTTACTGGTTCAAGAGACGCGAGCGGCTTCCGCGTCCGCGGCCCATCTCCTACGCGAAGCTGGGCGCGCTCCTAGTGGTGTTGGTGAGCATCTATGCGATACCGGCGTTCGTGTCCGGTTCGAGTGTTCGAACGGGGGATCCGCCGTGGCATCTCGGTTGGACGGAGCAGTTGTTGGGCGGCGACCCGCTTCCCACCGGGCCCGCCGTTGACCTAGGACGGAACGCCTACCCGTGGGGCTTGCACGCAACGATGTCGACGATGGTGCGACTGGCACCCGGCACCGTGCCTCTGACCGCTTTGGAGACGCTTCACCTCTTGCTGATCGCCGGCTTGCCCATCGCCGCGGCGTGTCTTGCATTCAGGCTGCGGCCCGACGGGGGGTGGGCGGCCGCGGGGGCCGCGGGTTTGATCGGAGGTTTCGGCTGGGTCGTATCGGGCGGTCCCGACTTCGTCACCAGTCCCGGCAACGCGAGGTTCGGAGCCGATCTTGTGGTCGCGTCACCGAACTCTGTCTACGAACTCTTTCCACCGGCACTGCCGCGCGAGCTGGGTGTGATCCTGCTGGGGGCTGCCGGTCTCCTCTGCATCATCGCGGCGCGGAATCGGCTCCGGCGTGTCGAGATATTGGCTGGTGCATGCGCTGGTCTCGCCGGACTTGTGAGCGTCCCGATGTTCATGAGTTCCCTCGTTTGGATGGCGGTTGCAAGCCTTGCCGTGCGCGAGAACCGGTGGCGATACGTCAAGCACACCGTAGGTGGCGCCGGTCTCGTGTTCGCGCTGTGGGGCTTACCCGTCATCGTTGATTACATCCGTTTCGACGGGTTCGTGAACATCACACCGCGGCTCGGCAAAGAATGGCCGTTCCATATCGCGGCAGCGTCCTGGGGACTGTTGCTGCCATTGTTCGCGCTGGGTGTCTACCTTTCACTGAAGCGACGCGAGGTCGAGGACCGAGGTCTCTTAGCTTTCGCCGCGGGAACTTCAGCGCTGCTGTTGCTGTCGATCCTCCGCGGGCAGTTCGAATGGGACCTATGGGGGAACGCGACTCTTCTTCATCAGGGCCGCGTATGGCCTCCTTTGCATCTCCTCGGGGCAGTCTTCGGGGGCGCCGCTCTCATGTGGATCTACGGCAAGATCATCTCGAAGGTGCGAGCTGCAATGGTCGTGGTGCTCATCCTTGGAGTCGGAGCGGTCTCCCCGTTGTTCGCATCGGTACACCTCACGGATCTCATGGACAGAGGAGCCGCCGGTTTCGTCTACGGCGGCGATGACATCCAAGACTCCGATTCGTTCATCAATCAGGCGGCGCGCGTGCTCGAGCCTGCGGATGTCGTCATCGTCGAAGGTCCGCGCGAGCTCGCATTCAAGTTGTTCGAGTTCTCAGGCGTGCGCCTGGCTACTTACGACCACCCGGCACTTGAAACGAACGACCTCCGGATCCGATTCAACGAACTCGCCGATCAGTGGAACGAGTTGACTGCCAGTGGTGAGGGTCAGCCAACCCACCTGGTTCTTCGGGGGATCCCACCTGGTAATCCGTACAACGTAGTTGCCACCGGGATGTTTGAAGGAACGAAGTACTTCCTTATGGGGCCGGTTGGGTCAGTAGATCGGTGACCCCGCGAAGGTCTTCAGACCTTCTCTTCACATCAGGATGATTCTCTCTGACAAGGATTGCGGGGATGCCTTGCTCTTCCGCGCCGAGAACGTCGGCCCATGGATTGTCACCGATCATCCAGATCTCACGTGGGTTGCCACTCGCCTCGCGCGAATGCGGAACGCTTCGGGGTGAGGCTTCTCGTACCCGGTGAGGGCGGATGTGAAGACCTTGGTCACCAATGAACGAAGTCGCACGGCTTCGACGATCGCTTCGAGTTCAGGAACGTGATTGGAAAGGATGACGTGGCTCCACCCCTCATCCCGGAGAGACGAAAGAACCGGGACAACGTCATCGAACAAACGGAAACCGGTGCCATCGATGTATCGAAGCCGCGTTTGATGCGCGCATTCTCGTGCTCGATCCTCAGGAACGCCGAGAGAGACGGCGACTCCTGCAAGAAGGTCTTCCATCGGTGCCCACCAGGCTTCTGGGTCGCAGAGTTCCAGGTGCGGTTCGTCGGCGCGATCCCATGGGAAGCCCTTCTGAAGGAATGGCCGGACATCATCGCGGGTCAGACCGAGATCCGGAGCTACGTCAGCGATCACTTCGGCAAGACATCCGCTCCACAAACCCTCGCGATACGCGAGCGTTCCGTCGAAGTCCCAAAGGATCACCTTGTCGGCCACTTACTAACTTCTATCAGAGAGGCTGGCGCGTTCAGATCGCTTCGACTATCAGGTGTTCGGTGAAGTTTGGGCCGTCGATCTGAAAGGCGTAGCAACCTGGATCGGGGAAAGTGACGACCGTGCTCCACGCGAGCCCATTCGGTGCTCCACCGCGATCGAAGTGGAATTCGAAGGAAGTACCGCGGGGGATCAAACGGCTCTCGACGGGGTCGGGGTCCTGAAAGAAGACCAGTTCTCCGTCGCCATCGATGCGATCGCCGCGTACCAGCATCGGACCCTTGTAGCCACCGGCGGTGCCCCAGAGAAGCGAGACCTCGGCTCCCTCATCCGATCGCGGATAGCTGTCGAGGTCGATGACCCCGTCCTCCGTTGCGGAACCCAGCTTGGCATGCCGCGTCGTTATCGCTTGACGGAAACGAGGGGATGGATGCACCTGGGTAGCGGGACAGGAACCGGGGGAGGTCTCCGGAAGTTCGAGATCGGGTCGTTCCTGTCGTGTCGCGATCAAGAAGACGGATTCACCTGGGGGGAGCTGCTCGCCGGGCCTTGGATCCTGGATGCGCACCACGCTCCATAACTGTGGCGCCTCTTCGGAGATCGTTCCAACCGATGCGACGAGCCCTTCGGCGACGAGTATCTGTCGAGCTGACGCAACGGCCTGACCTAGAAGATCCGGAACCGTCACCAAGGCGCCGGTGGGGATCGTGGTCGGGACGGGCGGCGACGGGGTCGGGTCCTTGGGCGGGGGCCTGGTTCCGCCACCGCTCTGGAAGGTGATCGTCCCTATGAGGCTCCCGAGGGCAACCAGGGCGATCAGCGCCCGGATTACCCATATCCCCGTGATCTTGCTCGCCACCCCTCGACCCTACGGGAGTGAGGCGCTCCATCCTTTGTAAGTGTGTAATGATGTAATCATTCTTACAAGGAGGCAGCATGAACGAGCTTCAGGCGTGGTTCACCGGACGGCTCCCCGATGATTGGTTCTCTGGGGTCGAGGTCGACTCGGATCGGGACGAGATCTACGTCGTCGGGGTTCTCGACGGCGTGGTTTTGGAAGGGGACACCGACGAGGCAGCTCTCGAGGAAGCGACGGCAGGACGGATCGCCCGTTTCCGGGAAGAGACCCTCGGCGATCGCATGGCGATCGCGGATGAGGCTCAGTCTCGTTTCGGTAAGAAGGTTTCCTGGGGGGTTCGAGTTGGAGACCGTCGGATCTTGTTCACCCACCTTGCGTTGCCGGTCATGACGAGACTTCGCCTTCCGGAACGTCAGGTTCTCGACACGCTCGTGGATTCGGGCGTTGCGCGAAGCAGAGCTCACGCTCTTTCATGGTGCGTGAAGCTCGTTGCGAAGAATCAGTCCGAGTGGATCGACGAGTTGCGTGATGCGCTAGTCCAGGTATCCAAGGTCCGCTCCGAAGGACCGCAGGGCACCTGAGATCACGTCTGACCTCGTTTCTGGCGGCCAGAGCACCATTTTTGAGGTCAGACGTGATTTTTCTGGTTAGGAGATCAACGCCCTCGCTATGACCATGCGCTGGATCTCGGACGTGCCTTCGAACAGGGTGTAGATCTTGCTGTCCCGGTACCACTTCTCGACCGGGAACTCTTTGACGTAACCCCAGCCGCCGAGAACCTGGATGGCCTGTTCGGTGACCTTGACCGCTACCTCGCCGGCCTTCAATTTGCTCATCGAACCTTCGGCTTTGGTGAACGGGGCACCCGAGGCGGCCAGCCATGCAGCCTTGTGGGTTAGGAGTCGCGCACACTCGACCTCTACAGCCATATCGGCGAGGTGATTCTGGATGCTCTGGTGCTGAGCGATCGGAACGCCGAACGCTTCACGTTCCTTCGAATACTCGATGGCGTATTCGAGAGCCGCCCGCGCGATACCAACAGCCTGAGCGGCGACCGACGGTCGCGTCACCTCGAAGGTTCGTAGCGCTCCAGAGGATCTTCCGGTCGACTCGCCCTTGCGGGCTTTATCGAGTTTTCCTTCGAGGCGATCGAGTCCTCCGAGTACGCGGTCTGCCGGTATGCGGCAGTCCTCGAGCACTACTTCGGTCGTGTTGGATGCCCGGATACCGAGCTTCTTCTCTTTGCGGCCAGCGGAGATGCCGCCATCGTCTTTGTGAATGATGAAACTCGCTTGTCCGCGGTGCCCAAGCTCGGCATCGACCGTGGCGACGATCACGAAGACGTCGGCGACGCCACCGTTCGTGATGAAGACCTTGCGACCGTTGAGCACCCATTCGTCTCCGTCACGAACCGCTTTGGTCCGCAGGTTGCGAACATCAGATCCAGCTTGTGGCTCGGTGACACCGAACGCTGCAACCTTGGGGTCTTCGGGCGTGCCGAACATCTTCGGCGCCCACTCGAAGAGTTGCTCGGGCGTTCCAACGGAAGCGAGAGCCGATAGGGGAAGGCCCGTACCGAAGATGGCAAGGCCGATGCCGGCGCATCCCCAGAAGATCTCTTCCATGATGATCGGCAAGGTCATGCCTGTGGGGTCTTGCTGCGAATTCATGTAGATGTCGAGGCCGTAGAGGCCCGCATCGGCGGCCTTCTTGATAACCGGCCACGGGAATTCCTCGGATTCGTCGTACTCGGCCGCTACCGGCCGTATCTCCTTCTCGGCGAACTCATGGGCCCACTTCTGGAGTTCGATCTGCTCCTCGGTCAGGGAGAAATCCACACAAGCCTCCTAGGTTGCTGGCGCAAGAAAAACTTGACTCGATGGTCAAGTTTACCCGGGTAGGAGGATAGTTGAAACCCGACTAAGTTGGTGGATATGAGCGACCTGGAAGAAGTGAAGCCAGAGGTCATCTCCTACGACCGCCTGTACCGGCTCTGGGAGGAGAACAACTGGAGCGCGACCGGGATCGATTTCTCGATCGATAAGGAACAGTGGCAAACAAAGCTCACCGAGGAACAGCGTCAGGCGGCTCTGTGGAGCTACGCGATGTTCCTCGTAGGCGAGGACGCGGTTGCCAGAACCTTGACGCCGATCCTTGATGCGTCGTCGGATCCCGCTGAACGCCTCTTCCTCACGACGCAGATCGTTGACGAAGCGCGTCACCACGTCTTCTTCGACCGTTTCATGAGAGAGGTTGTTTCTATCGGAACCGACACCGGTTCCACGCTCCGCGCGATGGAGCCGTATCTAACCTGGGGTTTCAAAGGCGTCTTCGACGAGCTCGACAAGGTCACCGAGGCTCTTCGGAAGAAGCCGAAGGATCGGGCACTTCTCGCTCAAGCCGTAGTGACGTATCACGTGGTCGTTGAGGGCGTCCTCGCTATCCCAGGACAGCATTTCATCCAGCGTTACGTGGAGAAGCTCGACATTCTCCCGGGTTTCACCGAGGGCATCAGGAACGTGTCTCGCGACGAATCGCGGCATGTTGCGTTCGGCATCAAGTTCCTGGGTGGGCTGGTCCGCAGCTCGCCTGAAGTTCGCGCCGCGGTCATCGATCACCTCGACATGCTTCTGCGCTACGCGGTGGGCGTTTTTGTACCGCCGAACAACGATCGATCCTTCGCTGAGTGCTTCGACTTCACCCTCGAAGAGATCTACGCGTTCGGCCTGCGCAGCCTGGACACGAAACTGAAGCGTGTCGGGATCGAGATGAAAGAGATTCCGATCATCAACCGGCACAACCCCGAACTCAGCTACGAGGAGCAGGCACGCCGGACCTGGGTTCTAATCGACGCCTTTGTCATCGGGAACGATGAGCGTGAGCCGAGGCTCACGGACGAGGCCATGGAACTCCTGTTCGAGGGCATGGTGCGAGCGATGGATCTCGAGGTGGCCCGTTCCTTAGATGGCCCGATCCAGTGGAACTTCACCGACCACGAGCCGTGGCACATCGTCGTAACGAACGGTCATGCCGAAGCCAAGCCGGGGCAGGCGGGGGAGCCTGCTCTTGCGTTCGATGTGGCGGCAGCCGATTGGGCGAAGATCGCGGTCGGCCGTACGGATCCCCGTTGGGCATTGCTTCGTCGGAAGCTCAAGGTCCATGGTTCTCTGTCTGCCAAAGCGCGCCTCTCGAAGCTCTTCGTCTGAAACGCTGACTGTAGGCTGACGCTCATGGATCTAGACCTCTCATCAGAGCAGCAGGAGTTCGTCAAAGTTGTGCGGGAGTTCGTCGAGGACTACATCGCGCCTAACGCAGAGCATTGGGACGAGCAAGGTGAGCTGCCCATCGATGCCGTCAAACAGATGGGCGAGCTGGGGTTGTTCGGTCTCCCGTATCCCGAGGAGTACGGCGGCGTCGGAGGCGACTTCTTCACCTTGTGCCTCGCGATCGAAGAACTCGCTCGAGCGTCCTCATCGATAGCGATCACGCTGGAAGCCGGCGTGGGCTTGGGCTCAATGCCGGTCTACCGGTTCGGCACCGAGGAGCAACGTCAGAAATACCTTCCCCCGCTTGCTCGTGGGGAGAGATTGGCCGGCTTCGGTTTGACAGAACCGGGTGGGGGTTCGGACGCCGGAGCGACGAAGACGACGGCGAAGCTCACCAATGGCGAATGGGTGATCAACGGCTCGAAGGCTTTCATCACCAACTCGGGGACGTCCATCACCGATTTCGTGACCGTCACCGCCCTAACCGATCAGTCCGACGGAAAGAAAGAGATCTCGGCGGTCATCGTTCCGAACGGAACGCCCGGATTCGAAGTGGGACGTGCCTATCGCAAGATGGGGTGGCACCACTCGGACACGCATGAGTTGTCTTTCAACGATGTTCACGTTCCCGAGGCGAACCTTCTAGGCGAGCGGGGAGAGGGTTTCAAGAACTTCCTGAAGATCCTCGATGACGGCCGCATCGCGATCGCGGCCCTCGCCGTCGGTCTTGCGCAAGGCTGTCTTGATGAGTCGGTCAAGTACTCGCAGCAGCGAACTGCTTTCGGTCAAGAGATCGGGAAGTTCCAGGCGATCCAGTTCAAGATCGCCGATATGGAGATGAAGACTTCAGTAGCACGTCAGGCCTATTACAAAGCTGCATGGCTCGCCGAGCAAGGTCGTCCTTACAAGAAGGAGGCGGCCATCGCGAAGCTCTACGCATCCGAGATCGCCGTCGACGTCGCGCGCGAGGCCGTACAGATTCACGGTGGTTACGGATACGTCGAAGAGTTCCCTGTATGCAGACACTTCCGTGACTCCAAGATCCTTGAGATCGGCGAGGGCACATCCGAGGTGATGAGGATCCTCATCGCTCGGGAGCTTGGCCTCGCATAAAGGTGGAAAACGGCAACGATCTGTCGGCCGTCGAGGTCACATCCGCCTCGGATGTAGCGAAGGTCGTTGACGAGGCTACGAGCCGAGGGTCTTTCGGGATAGACACGGAGTTCATGCGCGAGAAGACCTATCGAGCGCGCTTGTGCTTGATCCAGATCAGCACACGTGAAGGTATCTACCTGATCGATCCTCTCAAGGACGTGGACCTTACCCCGGTCGCTGATCTCATCGCCGATCCAGAGGTGGATACGGTCGTGCATGCTGGCCGGCAGGATTTCGAGATCTTCTATGAACGCTTCGATGCCGTGCCTGCGCGCGTGTACGACATCCAGCTAGCGGCTGGATTCGCGGGCTACGGTGCGTCCCTTCCGTACGGCAGATTGGTCGAAGCCACCACGTCGACCACTCTCACGAAGGGCGAGTCCTATACGGATTGGTGTAGGCGGCCACTAACCGAAGCGCAATTGCGCTATGCCGCGGACGACGTTCGCTTCTTGCTGCCCATCGCCGACATCCTTCGTGACGAGCTCAAGGTGTCGGGTCGTATCGACTGGGCCGAAGACGAGATGAGGTTCTTCGAAGACCCCTCCCTCTACGACGTGGACATCAAGGAAGTGTGGCGGAAGGTTTCCGGTCGGGGGAATCTCTCCGGTAAGCAGATGGCTATCTTGCGCGAGCTTGCGAGTTGGCGTGAAGAGATGGCGGTGCAACGGGATATCCCGCGGGGTTGGGTGATCAAGGACCAAACCCTCATCGAGATCGCACGCCGCGGCCCCCGAAGCATCGATGAGTTGAGAAACTTGCGCGGCATGGTGGCGAAGGAGGCGGAGCGTTCGGGGACGGCGATCCTGGCTGCGATCGATCTGGGACGAAAGGCCCCTCCGGTCGAACTTCCCGGAGGTCCCTCCCGAAGTGCGCAAGCCCGAGCCAGAACACTGTCGGGATTGGCCGATGCGATCATCCGGTCCCGGTCCGATGCGGCGGGTGTCGCCACCGAGCTCGTGTCCACCCGGAACGAGCTGGAATCGCTCCTCGCCGATGTGTTCGACGGCGGGCCTAAGAGAGAGAACCACCGCCTGCTCGGGGGGTGGCGCAAGGATCTTGCAGGCGATGCCGTCGTGGCCCTCGCCAAGGGCAAGGTGGCCGTTCGCTCGATCGATAAGCCCCCCTACATCGAAGAGGTTCCGCTCGGCTAATGAAGGTCGGCCATACTGGGTACGTGGCTAACGACGAGGAACGTATCGCCCTGTTCATCGACTTCGAGAACCTCGCGATCGGCGCGCGTGAACGGGGGGAGAAGCTCGATATGGCGGTCATCACCGACGCCCTGAGCGAGCGGGGCCGAACGGTGATCAGGCGAGCGTACGCGGATTGGAACCTCTTCTCCGAACACAGGCAGGGCCTCGTTGGTCAGCGGATCGAGATGATCGAAGTACCCCAGAGAACCGGCATGGTGCGGAAGAACGCTGCGGATATCAAGCTTGCCGTCGACGCGCTCGAGATCGCCTTCGAGCGAGACTTCATCACCACTTTCGTCATCGCGTCCGGCGACTCGGATTTCACGCCGCTGGTGCTCAAACTTCGTGAGCTCAATCGCAAGGTGATCGGAGTCGGTGTCGAGGGTTCAACATCGGAGCTACTCCCCGGCGCTTGCGACGAGTTCCTTTTCTACGAACGTCTCCTGGGTCCCGGTTCCGCGAAGTCGGCGCCGCGTCGTAGACGCAAACGGGAAGTGACGACGAACGGCGAATCGAACGAGCAGGTAACGGACCTCTCCGAACTTGCAAGGCTCACGACGAAGACCCTTGCCGGACTGCAACGTTCGCTGGACGGAGGCGTGCTGTCGTCGATGATCAAGCGGGCGATCCTCCGGAAGGATCCCACCTTCTCTGAGAGCGACTACGGCTTCCGCACATGGACGGAACTGATGCGCTATCTCGAGAAGGAGGGAGTGGTCGAACTCGTTCCGGGGGCCGCGGAAGGGGATCCCGTCGTCGACTTCCCAAGTGATGGTGGGGGCGAGGGGACCGCCTTCGAATTGCTGAAGGATGTTGTGTCCGAGCTCGAGAAGAAGTCGGGTAGACCGCCACTGTCTGGCCTCAAAGACATGATGCGTAGACGAGACCCGGGCTTCAGCGAGAAGGACTACGGGTACGGCGGCTTCCTGCAGTTCGTCAAGGCCGCGGCTGCCAAAGGCGTCGTCGACCTCGAGTGGGATGAAGACGGAGAGGACTACTTCCTCTCCGCGCACGCCGCCTAACCTGGCCTAAAGGTTCTCCCGCCAGATGCCGTTACCTGACTAGGTAGAAATGACCAGTTCGGGGTTGCACAGAGAGGGAGATGCATGACTGCTACGAAGAATCGCTCGAGGCTCCTTGCGGCGCTCTTCGCTTTGGCCTTGATCGTGAGCTTCGGCCAGCAAGCCCTAGCCAGAGCGGATCGCGGCGCCACCACAGGCGAAGCCCAGTCCGATCCCGACGACAATGGAAAGGGCCCCGACCGTGGTGACGGTGGCCAGGACCAGGCCGACGGGAACAACGGCTGCGGGAACGACGCGGACCGCGACGACGACAACGAGGGTTGGTGCGGTAACAAGCACGCCGACGACGATGACGGCGGAGATGACGGCGGAGATGACGGCGGAGATGACGGCGGAGATCCTGTGTGGCCGATCCGAACCTCCCCTTCTGCGGAGGCTCCTCCTAGAGAGATCAGCGCAGCCAGGTTCGAACTATCGCTTTCGAGAATCCCCACGCGTAACGGAGCGTTGCCGGTTTCTTGGTTGATCCATGGGTTCGCCTGCGCAAGGTGATCGGGACCTCCACTACGCGAAAGCCCTTCCGTGTCGCATCGAGGATCACCTCGGAAACATAGAACTGGTCCTGACGCAGATCGAGACGACGCAACGCGTCGACGGTCATCGCGCGGTAACCCGTAGAAGGGTCGGTGATCTTCGTTCGTGAGAGCGCGCTCAGCAAGCGTGCGAACACTTTCACGCCCAGGGATCTGCTTTGTGAGTCGGACTCGAACGAGCCGAGAACCCGCGAGCCTTGGACCATGTCAGCGCGGCCATCGAGAAGCGGTGCGACCAACCGTTCCATCTCCTTCGGGTCGTGTTGGTTATCGGCATCGATGGTGACGACGATCGATGCTCCGGCCTCTAGAGCTGCCGTGTATCCGAGGCGGACCGCTGCGCCGGAGCCTCGTCGAAGATCGCGCCGGATCACGGTTGCTCCGAAGCGGAGGGCAACTTCTTCAGTAGCGTCGGTGCAACCATCGGCGATGACGATCGCATGAACGGGGTGGTCGAAAACGTCGTCCGGCATGTTCCCCAGAACGGCCGGCAGGTTGTCGGCTTCGTTGTAGGCGGGTAGCACGACCGCACACGCATCCGCGGGCAGCGTCCAGTTCGCCTCCCTAAGTCTCTGTAGCGCGGTGTAGTCAACGAGGTTTCCGATCTCGTTCGAGAGCGTGTCGTCGCGCGAGAAGCCCCGGAGAAGGAGCCCCAGCGTCAGCAGGTTGGAGATAACGAGTAGGCCGATGATCCGTCGCTCTTGACCTTTCTGGAAACCCAAAGCTCCCAGAGCTGGATCGAGCAGGTCGGGGGCAGCTGCAGCGATTCCCAAACCGGCAACCACCAGGACCACGAGGAGCAACTCGCCGCGGCGAAGGTGGCCCTTTCGGTAGCGCAGAAGGGCGTAACTCGCGAGTGCAACGGCGACAAGTGCGCCGAAGATCCTGAGTCCCATCGAGCTCCTGTCGGCGGTTGCGATCCTGAGGCGTAGCGAGGCTAGCACGCAGATTCCAGGAGCAGAGTGGGGTGATTCGTCATGGTTTGGGAGCCAAGAGCTTCGCATTCGAGTGACATAGCCGCGCTCGACCGACTACGTTGAAGCCATGACTCGACTTCGTTTGATCGCAGCACTGGGCCTCCTGGCCGCAACTCTCGTAGCAACTCCCGCAGGTTCGCGGACCACAGCTGTCACCGAAAGGTGCGTTGAGAAGGAGTGGGGCTACCGGTGCTTCTACGGACCCATCCATGTGGAACTCAACTCCGAGCAAGGCATCAAGTCGATACCTGCGCCTCCCGAAGCCGGCTACATCACGTCGCTGTACGCGACGTTGGTGGACAAGAACGGGTCGCTCGTCGACCATCACGCCGCGCACCTACATCACATCGTGTTCGGGAACCCCAACAAGGATGACGTGACGTGTCGCTCCTATCCATTCAATCTTCTGGATAGGTTCTTCGCCGTTGGGAAGGAACGATCGAAGCTTCAACTGCCAGAGGGCCTCGGCTACCACTGGGACAACGAAGATCCCCCTGGCGACTATCCGGTTGACTCCCCAGGCTGGGCGATGATCCACCACATCCACGGGATGGTTGAGGGCTACGAGACCGACGTCTTCGTCAGGCTCGATATCGGGTTCACGCCGTCGGCAGAACAAACATTGACCGATGTCACACCTGTTTGGCTAGACGTTCGCAACTGCTCTAACTCGACTTTCAACGTGGAGAAGAACAGCGGTGTCGACGGTATCTACGCCGAGGAGTGGGATTACGAGATGCCGATCGGAGGCAGCTTCGTTGCTCTCGGCGGTCACCTGCATGATGGCGGGCGGAGACTTCGTCTCGACAACACCACCACAGCCGAGAAGATCTTCGTGTCTCGCGCTGGCTACTCGAAGACCCACAAGTGGGACCTTGAAACCATGTCCAGCTACTCCGGGTTGCCGGGGAAACGCGCGAATGCCGGCGACATGCTGAAGCTGACTGCCTTCTACAACGACAGTAAGAACTGGTACGACGTGATGGGGATCATGATGGCCTTCATCGTCCCCGATCCTTAGGGATTCAGATAAGGGCGTTTCGGCTCCTGAACGGCGATCACTCCGGTTGCATCGACGACTACTTCGGTGCCCAACGGGTACAGCTTTCCTTCTACCTGCACCCAATCGTCTTCTTCGAAGCGTCCGGGCGGGGCACCCACGACACGCACCTCGACGCTGAGGGCGTCTGCAACACAACATGAGATCAGGAAACGCGTGAGCGTGAACTCGTCGGCTGGGTCGGCCTTGTCTCGCGTAATGAATCCAACGAATGTGACCTCGGTGCCGGCTCGCGTTGCAAGAGCAGCCATGGCTTCCCGCGAGCGCAACGCTCCACCCACATCGATCATCGTGAGCTCTCCATCTGTGATGTCCTCCGCTGTGGAGACGTAGCTACCGCCGAGGGCGCTCGACCGACGAGAGGCAGCGAAGGCCCCGAGCGAAGCTGTTGGCATCGCGAGGACGATCACGACCGGGATGATCAACAAGGACATCCCGGCTGTGTCGCGGTTCGACATCGGTGAGGGGTTCGGGTCGCGCAGTGTCAGGAGGCGACCAAGGGTTGCGCCCGTCAGGATCACAGCTCCCATGGGAACGACCCAGTCTGTCCTGGACGAAAGATAGAGCCACGTCCGTCCCGAAACCATCAAGAACCAGAACAGGCCGCACCATGCTCCCAGCACGATGGCTCCCAGAACGCGACGTGGGGCAACCTGAGGTTTCGTCATCCGAAGATCACCTCAACCCACAACGCCCCCGCCAGGGTGACGCTGCCGACCACGAGGATGACAGTGGGCAGGAAGCCCTTCGAGTACGTGCCCCTGTACAAGAAGCTGAGTTTGGTGTCGACCATCGGTCCGAACACGAGGAACGCAAGATGCGCACCCACACCGAACTGGACGAACGATGCCGCAACGAACGCATCCGATTCCGAGCACAGGGACAGTAGATAGGCGAGCACCATCATCGCAACGAATGACACAACGGGAGTGTCTGCTACCGAGCCGATCACCGAGGAAGGTACGAACGTTTGCAACACGCCGGCTACGGCGGCCCCCAAGACCAGGTAGCGGCCCATGAAGAAGAAATCTCCCGCGACGTGTCCTGCGAAATCGGCCCAGCGTGAGCCTCCTTCATGGTGATGCTCCTCATCCTCGGGGCGAGGGCGCAACAGATCCTCTTTGCGTTGCCGGGCGACCACCCACCCCACGGCGATAGCGGCGATCAACCCCAAACTTGTCCTTCCGATCACCATCGGCCACAGGGTGTCGCGTCCTCGGTATGCGACGAATGTTGAGGCGATGACGACCGGATTGATGATTGGCGCGGCCAACATGAATGTCACAGCGGCAGCTGGGTTCAATCCCTTTGTCACCATCCTGCGTGCCACCGGAACAGATCCGCATTCGCAAACGGGGAAAGCCATCCCCGCCAGACCTGCGGCCGGGAGTTGAAGGGGCCCTGGGAGCCTCGCTAGTCGTTCGAAGACGCGGCCCGGGACGAAGACTTCGATGGCTGCCGAGACGACGGCGCCCACCAATACGAAGGGCACGGCCTCGATCAAGAGCGACCCGAACACGAGGAAGAAGTTCTGAAGGGCGGCGACACGCCCAGGATCGACGAGATGAAGGCCGAGACCGAGGGCCGCGAGAGCGGCCACGAACAAACCGACCTGGAGCCAGTCGGAGCGCCGTGGATCGTGAGCCTGAACCACCTGTGCCATCAGCAATACCTCTCGAAGCTCACCGCGATCGCGGCGAATACATCTGCAAACACCCTAGTTCCACCACTCTCGACGGCAGCGAGCGCCGCGATGATGTCATCCTCGGGGATCCCTTCGTCGGCGAGCACGTCCTGATCGACGAAGAATCCTCCAGGCGTCGATGCTTCGATCACCGGGGTGCCCATCTGAGACTCAACGATGCTTTCGATCTCGGTCGCCGACATCGACGCGGTTTGCTCCGGAACTCCAATGGTCGTCACGACGAATGCGGGACTCGTCGTCGACGCGGTAACGAGATCCACGATCTTAGATAGGACTCCGTCGATCGTCTCTGGGTCGCCTTCGAGTGTTACACCCAGAAGGTCCGGCGCGCCGGAGTTGCCGTACCCGCTGTCGAGCAGTCGCTCTACCTCTGCAGGCGCGTTCGGAGCCGGCACGACGGCAAGGTCATCCCTATCGTTCGAGATGTACCAGTTGCCACCGATCAACCCTTGGTCGGACGGGTCTGCTGCTACGAGTCCTATCTCGGCTTTCTGGTCGGTCAGGTCATCGAGATCGTCACCGAGTCCCGCTATGACCGAAACCGGTGACTGCCTGCCCCATGCCTCTACGAGGTTTCCTTGGTCGTTGCGAACCAACCTTCCGGTGATCCCGTGTTGGTGGGGAAGGCCACCGGTTCCTATCGTTGTCAGCAAAGCCGTGGGATCGAGCGGTGAGCTCCCGGGGGCCGCGGCGAACGTCGCGCTTCCTGCCTCTGTCAAGGCAGAGAAGGACACCATCTCTTGAGCCTCCGGTGCTTCGACGCCTTTCATCACGACCATGACGACGAGGTCGGGACTCTCGCCGGTCGTGATTCCCTCGATAGCCGTTCCCGATCGCACTTCTGGGTGCAGACGTTCAAGCCCCATCGCCTGAGCAACCGTCGGAGCTACTCGATCCAGAGTGACGTTTTCGGGGATGGCCACCCCACGCTCGAAGCCGACACCCGAGAAGACCAATGGGAGCGGAACTTCGAGAGACCCTCGCCTGACGCCCAGGATGTTTGGCGAACGACCGTCCCTGAAGCCGGCAGATACGAGCGCTCGCGTGGCATCGGGGAGACGGCAGAAAGGAACATCCGCACTGACAGCTTCGAGTACCTCACAGGAGCGCCCTACGCATGCGAGCCGAAGGACGGCTCCGATTAGGGAGATGATCCCGGCGATAGCGACGACGATGATCGTCCGTCCCGCCAGCGTCTGGCCGATTATCCAGCCCCGGCGCTGGCTGTCGCTAGGTTGCACATGACCCAAGTTACCTTTTCGGTGCCGAACCCCGATCCTTCAAGGAGCTCACAGAGTGCCGAAGCGCGTTCTTGCCGTGATGGTCGTCGCGACGCTCATCGCGGGTGGCGCTATCTACCTTCTGGCATCCGAGCCGGTTGTCCCGGACGATGCTCCGACCGAAGAGGCGATGGCGACATCGCTGGGAAAGCCGATCATGGAACACCTGTTCCGAGGCCATGTCCCTGGAAGCTCGGGGGAGATTATGCTCGTCCCGACGCCCCACAGTTTCCTGTTGGGGGAGTGGGACCTCACGACCCTCGGTACTTCCACTCCGACGACGTCCACGTCGCATCCCAATCCGTGGAACTACCTAACGCGCGTTCCGATCGTCCTGTGGGGACCGAACGTTCCCGCAGAGGAACGCGCCGACGAGGTGGACATCGCAGGGATCGCGCCGACTATCGCTAGCGTGCTCGACATGGATACCTCGAGCTATGCCGGCGAACCTCTTATCGAGTGGTCCGGCGAGGCGCCGAAGACGATCTTCAACATCGTCATCGACGGTGGGGGATGGAACGCGCTTCAGTATCACTCTCAAACCTGGCCGAACATCCGTAGGCTGATGGATGAAGGCACCACGTACGTGAACGCAACCATCGGTTCCGCTCCATCGATAACGGGAGCACTCCACGCAACGATGGGGACGGGCGTCTATCCGATAGAACACGGCATCCCCGGTAATCAGATGCGCGGAGCGGATGGCAAGAACACCGACACATGGCTGCAGGATGCAGACCCGCGTTATCTCAAGGTCCCGACGGTTTCCGAGTTATGGGATGAGCAGAATGACAACCAGCCCATCGTGGCGACCGTGTCCTACGAGGGGTGGCACCTCGGCATGATCGGCCACGGAGCGCAACGTGAGGGTGGAGATCGTGACATCGCGGTTCTCTGGGAAGCCGCCGAGAACGAATGGTGGGTCAACGAGGATTATTACGAGCTCCCGGATTATCTGGCAACGACGGATATAGGGACGCTGGAGAGCTACGAACAGGAACTAGACGTTCGCGATGGTCTTGAGGGCGACGGCTGGTTCGGACACGACCTTGAGCAACTTCAAGAAGACCTTGTTCGTCCAGGCACACCGGCATTCGTGCGTTTCACAGGTGATGCGGTGGAACTCGTTCTTCGCAATGAGGGTTTCGGTGACGACGAAGTGACGGACATCATGTGGGTCGAGATGAAGATGCCGGACTATGCGGGCCACGCATGGAACGTGACCGGCCCCGAAGAGGGCGATGTCATAAGGGAAACGGACGACCAGATCGGACGGTTCTTAGATGTTCTCGACGACGTCGCGGGGAAGGGGAACTATCTGGTGACCTTGACCGCCGACCACGGACAGCAGCCCTTGCCCGATAACTTCGGGGGATGGCGGATCAACAACAAGGAACTGCAACGAGACCTAGAGGACAGATTCGGCAACGTGGTCGAGAAGATCACGCCGGTCGACATCTACCTGGACATGGATGCACTGGCCGACTCCGAACATAACGGCGCCGATATCGCTCGCTACCTCGGCACATACACGATCGGCGACAACATCCCCGAGGGTGCGGCGGGCGCCGACCGGGTCCCCGAGGCAAGACTGGGTGAGATCTTGTTCGCGGGTGCTTTCTCGACCGACTTTCTCGGCTCCCTTACGCCTGAACAGATCGAGTCTTTCGGCCCCGGGGAGTACCCCGAGGGCGACTTCACCATCGGTGACTAGGAGGCAGACTGCCCTGGTGGTCAAGTTAGAGTCCGCCCCGAGATGAACATGATCAAACGAGGTCTAGACCTCATCTTCCACAAGCGCGACTTCGGGCTGCTGATGGGCGTGCAGTTCGCGTCTCAGGCTGGAGACGGGATCGTTCAAGCGGCTCTCGCTAAGGTCGTCGCTTTTGGAGGGCAGGAGGGCTTCGACCTCGAGAACGCCCGCGACCCTGAGGAGCTTCTCCGGATCGTCTTGTACGTCCTGGTGCCTTACACGATCCTTTCGCCGTTCTTCGGGGTGGTGATCGATCGATGGGAGCGCCAGCGTCTGCTGTTCCTCTCGAACGTCGTGCGAGCTCTGCCGATAGCGGCCATCGCTTTGCTCGGTAGTGCGGACATCGGCGACTTCCCGTTGTTCGCGGCTTTCCTACTCACCCTTTCGATGACCCGTGTTGTGCTGGCAACCAAGGCTGCCGCATTGCCCGCTGCATTGGATGGAGGGTCGCTCGTCGAAGGCAACGCCGTGTCTCAACTCGGCGGAGCCATGTTCCAACTCGGCGGAGCCGGCGCGGCCCTCATAGCTACGGACATGATCGATACGGATCCGGTGGTGCTCGTCGGAGCGGCGGTCTATGGGGTCGCTGCGGTTTTGGCACTGATGATCCGTAAGGCAGGGGAGCCGCGGCCCGCGAAACTGACCTTCCTTCAAGAGGTTGGCCGAGTGGCAGGCAACATCTGGGCCGGGTTCAGGGAGGTCGCTCGCACGCCGAAAGCAGCGTCGTCGATCACCACGTATTTCTGGCTCCGCCTGCTGTGGAGTTTCGCGATCGTGTGCATCGGTTTCTCGGCCCGGGAACTCCTTGCCGATGACGATCTTCAACTGTTGATCATCACGGGGGGCGCGGGGGCGATCGGTGCCGCACTTGGATTCGTGTCGGCGCAGCGTTTATCCGAGCGGGTGCGCACGACGGCTCTCGTCGTGTTGGGTGCCTCGGTGTTGGCCGGTGCGGCCTCAGCGCTGCTCGGAGCGATCGATACGAAGGTTTCTCTAGCAGCGCTGACCTTCTGCCTGGGGTTGGGTTTCTTCCTTGCGAAGATCTCGCTCGACACGATGGTGCAGGAATCTCTCGGAGATGATTTCCGGGGCCGCGCCTTCTCGCTTTACGACATCGCCTACAACATCGCGTGGTTGCTGGCGGCGGGCGGACTCCAGATCTTCTGGGAAGAGTCTTCAAGCGGCGGCAACCAGGGTGTTCTGATCGCGATCATGGGAGTTATCTTCCTGGCCGGGATCGCTCTGATCGGGATGTGGTTCAAGCGAGCAGGCCTCCTATCTGACAGTGCCATGCAGAGGAGCGGGTCGAGCTGAGACCAGTTGCGATCCTGGGCGCTGCAGCTCTGATCGTTAGTGCACTCGGCGTTGCCGCTCTGGTCCTCATCTCTGAGGAGGAATTGCCGACCTTCGAGCAGCAGGCATGCTCTCTGCCCGAGTCTTGGCTAGAACGAACGCAACGCGGTTTCTTCGAGGCTCGTTCCGGACAGATAGCGATCCTTCCTCGACAACCCGCCTACATGGCCTCCGGAGCCGGAGGCTGGTCGCATTCGGGGCCGTGGTCGTACCTGCAGCGTGTCCCGCTGGTCGTCTACGGGCCGGGGATCGTGAAGCCCCGCGGTCAGGTGGAGAGGCCCGTCGATCTTGCCGATATCGCGCCAACCATCGCGACCCTCTTGCACGGCAACGTCAGCGATTTCGAGGGCAAGCCACTAACGGAAGCTGCGGAGCTCAGCGCTCGTAGCCTTGCAACCGACCGACCGCGCTTGATCCTTACGATCGTGTGGGACGGCGGCGGATGGAACACGCTCGCGCAGTGGCCGGGTGATTGGAAGAACCTCGCCGCGATGATGGAAGAGGGCGTGTCCTACGAGAACGCAACCGTGGGCTCCAATCCCTCGGTCACCCCAGCCGTTCACACCACTATCGGGACCGGGGCCTATCCGTGGACGCATGGAGTGACCGGCGTTCCAGTGCGAGACGAAGCCGGTGAGGTCCGAGACGCGTTCCTCGAAGGTGAGTCGTCGCGATTCATCCAGGTGCCGACGATCGCCGAGAGATGGGACGAACAGAACGACAACAAGGCTCTCGTTGGGATGCTCGGATACGAGCCTTGGCATCTCGGCATGATCGGGCAGGGTGCCGAGAGAACGGGCGGCGACAAGGATGACGCGATCTGGCTGAACACAGAGACGAACGAATGGAAGACGAATGAGGAGCACTACAGCCTGCCAGACGCTGTAGCGGCGACGTCCGGCCTCGAGGACTACATCTCAGAACTTGATGCTGAGGACGGCAGGTCCGATGGAGCGTGGCTGGACAACGAGATCCTTGCAGCTCCCGATAGGAAGGAAGAGACGCCGGCATTCATCCGGTTCCATCGCGACGCGCTGCTGAACATGATCAGTGAGGAGGGGTACGGCAAGGATGAGATCACCGACCTCTTGTTCACGAACTTCAAGCAGATAGACAGGGTCGGGCACTATTTCAACATGGAGTCAGAGGAAGTGAATCAATCTCTCCTTGCCACGGATGAGGTTCTCGGCGACATCCTTGCGTCGTTGGACGAAGAGGTTGGCCGAGGGCGTTACGTCGTGATCCTTACGGCCGATCACGGTCAACAGCCTGACGCTCCTGATGTGAATGGCTTCGGGATCAACCCCAACGAGATCAAAGCGGACGTGAACAACGAGTTCGGCAGTGTGATCCGTGCGGTGTGGCCAACTGAGGTTTTCCTCAGCGAGAACAAGATGCGGATCCACGATGTGACCGAAGAAGAGATCGCCGAATACCTCGGGCGCTACACGGTGGATGACAACCTGGTGGGAGATGCCGAGAAGTACATGGGAAGCCTCGAGCCATCCGACAGACTGCTCCAGATGGCCATCCCAGCCAAGATGCTGACCTCCCTTGTTTGCACTGGATAGGATGCGGCCCTCATGACTACATCGACCTTGTCAGACCGCGCTCCCGACGTTTCGCCGACCCTGATAGGCCGGGTCTCGGGGTGGCTGGGGCGCCCCGTCGCCTACATCATCACCACGCTGATCCTCCTGGCAGCTTTCGGCGGGACGTTCGTCACTAACCCCGACCGTGTTGCTCCCACGAAGGACCCCGCCTATTACACGTGGCGAACCGAGGCTTTGATCACGGAGGATCCGGTCACGCTGCTCGAGATCGAGGGTGCTTTCGGGATGTTCGAGGGCGGCTACCGAGTGACAGCCCCGATCCTGGGTGGCTATCTCCGTGAGGGGGCCGGGATCTCGTCTTTGCGCGTGACCGTCGTCCTCATGGTCGTGCTCCCCGTGCTTGTCGCGTTGTTGCTGGCGGGATTCGCTTATCGACAGCGCAAGGATCCGCTGATCTGGCATTCGGTCGCACTCGGAGCGGGCAGCTTGTTGCTCACGCCTCCCTTCGTGGGATACCTCGACAACGTTCTCTGCCTGGTCTTCCTCGCGGCGTCGCTCTATCTGATCCCAGGTACTCGAGATTCGTGGCCGGCTCGGATCGGATTCGCCGCGCTCTTACTTGCGTCCGGGTTCACGCACCCAACAACCTTGGCTTTCTTCTGCATCGTGCTGGGGGCCATGGCCGTGGTACGAGCACTCTTCCGTCGTGAACTCAAGAGCGTCATACGCGACGACGGCCCGATGCTCGTCACTGCGTTCGTTGCAGGGATCCTGATGGTTGCCGTCTGGACCGTTGGCATCTGGGGGAAGTCGGCATCACTCAGCGAGTCGGCGTTGGCACCTCCTTACGGAAGCGATTTCTTCGTCGACCGTTTGGTTCTGTGGATCAAAGCTATGAGACCCGCTCTCAATGCACCCTTGATGCTGATCGGAGTCATCGGGCTACTGGCGATGACCAAGCGCAAGGCTGCTGAGGATGAATTGACACGCGTCAGCATCGTGTGGCTTGCTCCACTCGTCGGGATCTTCGGATTCCTCGCCGGCAAGGCCTATCCGTACTACCGGTTCTTCAACACGACGCTCGCATGGGTGTTGTTGGTCGGATTGGGCGTTTACTTCGCGGCTCGATTCTTCTTGACGAAAGCGGACGAGGGCGGTCCGCGGCGCCTCGCGCTACTTGGTGTCGTTGCCCTAGTTGTGATCATCGCCACCAACTTCACGAAAGGCTTGGAGGTTTCGGGATGGAACAACGCGAACGGAGGCTGGATATCGCCATCCCAACGCCTTCAGCTTGACCACCTCCGCTCGGTCCTCGAGGATCACGAGGGCCGTCCCGTCGTCTTCGTGATCGACGACGAGCCCGATCAGGAGTTCCAGATATGGGGCTTCACGAAGCTGTCGGGCAACACGTCTCGTTATGGGATGCCGAGTGGCGAGATCGAGAACGCTTTTCTCTATCTGGGCTCGCTAGAGAACTACCTCGCAGGTGAACCGACGTTGCGGGGCCAAGAGACCTACGACAAGGTCTCGCGTGGGGTTCTCGAAGACGCGCAGGCCGGGATAGAACGTCTAGGCGAAGAGCCGATCGTCGTCGTTGCTCAGGCTTTCAATTCCCAGGGATCCAACGTCAACGTGATCTCTGGAGAGGGCCCGACCTTGTTCTCAACGGAGGGAACGGAGGTGTGGGTCGTCGGCGAGCACCTGTGGGTAAGGGACATGGCTACCGGCGAACCATTCGACTCTCAGGGTGAGCCAAAGGGGGGCGGTCCCCTCGACATCTTGCTAGCGGTGCTTGGCCTCGCCGTGATGCTGGTCCCCGGGTATCTGTTGTTCCGGTGGCTGCTCCCCGATGGTGAACTTCCCGAAGCCCTCGGCATGGTGCCTGCACTGTCCATGACGATCTTGAGTTTCGTCGCCATGGCGGTGTTGGCCGTGGCCGGCCCGTTCTCGACAGGCGTCGTCTGGGCGTGCATCGTCGGATCTATCGCGATAGGTGTAGTTGCCTTGCGGCGCGGCTCTCGGAATCAGGCCTCGCCCGCTCAACCCTGACGTTGTGACCATCCTCGACAAAATTCCATCGGCTACCCCCGGAAAGTGGGCACGACTGCTGTGGGTGGCTGCGATCGCGGCACTCATAACCGGGTTCGTCGCCTGGGGAACTGGAAGTTTGCAGGGCGGCGTGATCGCGATGTGGGCTTTCGCCGTGGCCGCGGTGGCTGCTTGCTTGGTGCTCCCACTTCCTTACGCACTTTCGGCACCGCTGTTCGTGGGCATCGGCGGATGGCTAGTGAACATGATGCCGTTCGTTCTCTTGATCGGATGGCTGACGGTTGTCTTGCGTTGGGTCTTTTCGGTGTGGCGAGAGCGGCGTTTTCCCGTTGGCGGTAAATGGATCCGCCTACCGATCGCGATGGTCGTTTGGACCGGAGCAGGACTGCTGGTGATCGGTAAAGCCGACCTCAAGCACTTTCTGCTGCTCCTAGGCATCCAGGTTCTGATCAGCGGGACGCTGTTGCTGGTGGTCGACCAATTCCGGGACCTCGCTCCGCGGGTAGCAGCCGCTTCGGGGCTCGTAGCCTTCGTGATCGTTCTGTCGCTAGGTGCACTGTTCGAATGGGTCGGTGTTCCGATCCAACCATTGCAAGACGACGAGATTCGCCAGCGGGTCGAGGAGGCCTATGGCGTCGACGCGTTCCCGAACAACATCGGGATGATCAAGTACGCCCGGTCCACCAAGCCGGGGATCACGGAACTCGACAACGTTTTGAAGGCGCGGAGGGAACGCGATCCGGAGATCCCTCAGTTCGAGATCTTCAGGCCCAAGTTCCAGGCTTACGAGAACAGTCTCGTCGTGCAGTTCCAAGGTTCGGCGCGTCCTTACGAGGATGAGCTTCGAACCGCTGGTGTGTCGCTGCTTTACGACGATGTCGGCCTGGCCGATGCTCGAACGGTTCCGCGGCTTCGTTCGTTCCCGCGGAATGCGCTCACGTATGCGGGTATCTCTGCGGCAGTGCTGCCTCTGGCCTTCTTCCTGTGGTGGAGCCCGGAGCGACGTCGGAAGATCTTCGGCGCAGTAGGGATCGCAGCTTGCCTGTTCGGGGTCGGTTTCTCGCTTGCTCGAGGGGCATGGGCAGCCGTTGGGGTGGGGTTCCTTTATCTGCTGCTCGATGGAGCCGTTAGTTGGAGGCGGAAACTAGAGTTTCTGATCGCCTGCTTCCTGGCAGCTCTCGTACTGACCGGTGTGTTCCTGATCAAGTACGACGTTGATCCTTTGACAGGCAGAGCGGGCGGTGGCGCCTCCGTCACGACACGAGACGACCTTTACCGGGACACCCTCGATGCGTTGAAGGGTAAGTACATCCTGTTCGGATACGGAACGGAGCAACCCCGCACTGAATCGGGCACCGTCCATGAAGGAGAAGGCCAACGTTACGTGCCGAGGGCGGGGACCCACTCGACCTATCTCAACTATCTATTCCGCCTTGGTTTGCCCGGCGCTCTGATGATCATGGCTCTCTATCTGATCGCGTGGCTTCACGGTCGAGGTGCCGCGCGGAGAAAGCGGGAGACGAACGCACTTTCGCAACGTGCACTGCCGTCGCGGCTGTGACTGCTGCGGCTCATGCCGTGATCCTGTCTCTATACGTCGAGCCGATCTACACACTCACGATCTCAGCCGCGCTGGGTCTCGCGATGGCCTCGGGGGTGGGTCTCGAGCGTTCGGTCTTGCCGTGGCACGCGAAAGGCACTGCCTAGATGCCACCCATCGACGACGACCAAGAGCTCTCTAAGGGGGCCCAGAAGGATCTCGCCGTCGTTGCGAAGGGCGGAGCGGTCCAGGTCGTCGGTCAGATAACTCAGCGCAGTCTGTCGTTCTTCTTCGGGGCGGTCGCGACTCGAGTCATAGGAACCTCTGGCTACGGGCTCTACAGGCTCGTGCAGCAAGTGGTAACGAACCTCGCGCAGCTGGCGCTTATGGGCTTCAACTACGCGACGATGCGATTCGTCGCAAAGGCCCGAGCATCGAAGGATCACGGTGCTGTGCGCGGGACGATGCGTGTCGGGGTCGCTGGGGTGGTCATCGCGGCGGTCGTCGTTATGGCTGTCACCCTGCTGATGACCGAACGGATCGCCGACCTCTTCGCCGATAGCGAAGAGAACTTCGACGACTTGGTCCGCCTCACGCGGATAGCCGTCCCCTACATCGGCCTCTTCGCCGTTCTTCAAGTGTTGCGCTACGCAACTCAGGCTTACAAGACGATGATCCCGTCGGTCATCGCCGGGAACATCGTGCAACCGGGAGTGCGGTTCATCCTCGGAACGATCGTCCTGCTGGCGGGTGCCGATATCGCCGGCGCTCTGTGGACGCTCCAGATCAGCGTCGCTCTGTCCGTGGCGGTTGCGGCGTGGTGGCTCCGCCGCCTCCTCACGGAAGCCGAGCTTGCGGCGGCTCCCAAGTACCAGGTGGGCGACATCATGAGGTTCGCCGTGCCTCAAGCAGGGGCCTCGTTGCTGGGGGTTCAGACGCTTGGGCTTGGGCTGCTCATGCTGGGCTATTACTCGAACGACTTCTCGGTAGGCGTGTTCGCCGTCGCGCTGCAGCTGCAGGGGCCGGGGAACGTGTTTCTCGGTGGGATCGTCAACATCTGGGCACCGGTTGTCTCGGATCTATACGACCGTGGCGAGATCGATCGATTGGGGTCGCTTTACCAAACCATCAACCGCTGGATAGCGACGTTTTCCTTTCCGGTCTTCGCTGCTCTGATCATCGAGGGTGACGTGTTCGTCAAGCTCTTCACCTCAAAGGATCCGGGCGATGCCGTAGCAGTTGTCGCGATCCTCGCATTAGGAAACTTCTTCTATACAGGCACAGGACCGACCGGTTACGTGATCTCGATGACGGGTCACCCGACGGTGAACTTCGTCAACTCTGCCGTCGCCGTCGGTCTCTACATCTGGCTCGGAGCCATGATCGTTCCCGAACACGGTGTTGTAGGTATGGCTTGGGTCGACGCCGGCGTGACTGCGCTGATCAATACCGTCAGGGTCATTCAAGCGAAGGTCATCGTCGGGGTGCAGCCGTTCGGCCGCACGTTCTACAAACCGGTGGTTGCAACGGCGGTGGGGGCGGGTGTCTTGCTGCTCTGGAAACTCGTCCCCGGTGACCAGGTATGGCTGGATGTTGCGGGTATCTGTGTTGGGGCGGTTGCTTACCTGGGCACGTTGAAAGCCTTGGGCCTCGATGCTGAAGAACGGATGGTCCTCGATCGCATCAAGCGCCGAGCGGTTAAGCGGAAGGGCTGAGAGCAACCGCGAGGGCCGAGCCGTCGCCCTCGAAGGTGATGCCGGTGTCGACGTAGCTCTCGGGTAGCTCCACGCAGCCACCTCGGCTCGTTTCGATCGTCGAGTCGCCAACGTTCAGGGGTTTCTCTGGGAGGCCCATGCCGTTCTCGGAGTTGAGGAGACACACTTTGTTCTCGGCGATCTCCAGTTTCGTCGGTACCGGTTCGTCTAGCGCGTCGGCGATGACGTCGGGAAGGTTCACCTGCGCGCCATCCGCACCGATAGACCGTGCGTAGAGGATCTCATCCCCCTCAGTCGCGTTCTCCATAACTTCATCCATCACATCGTGCTGGTAGACGTTCGGGATCACCAAACCACAGGCGTCGTGGATCGCGGCGATCTTCTCCGGCGTGTAGTTGGGCATCGACGATCCGAACCACTTGTAGTCCTGTCCGATGGCCCAGAGCATCCACGCTGGCATCAACGGATCCGGATTCGACAACATGATCGGAGCAGTTGGGTGGGCCGCCCTGATGAGCGCCGCACGCGCTGGCTCGTAGGTGAGGAAAGCGGAGTTGTCGAACGTGTCGTACTGCTTTGCCATATCGACCGCACCGATGGGGTGTGTGACCGACTCTTTGAAGTCGAAGTAGATGCCTGTGTTTGTGGACTGCGCTAACTCCAGGATCTCTTCGAGCGAGGGGATCTGAGCGGGGTCGTAGATGCTGCCCTTCCACTTGCCATTGTCGGCCGCATTCAGTGCGCGTACCTGGTCGTAGGTCATCGTCGCTATCGGTCCGGCGCCATCGGTCTTCGCATCGACGGTCTGGTCGTGGAACGAGACGTACCTGCCGTCCAGCGTCTGCTGGACGTCGATCTCGATCATGTCAACGCCGTAGGCGATCGCGTAGCGGTAGGCGTCCAAGGTGTTCTCGGGAGCCAGCTCGGCCGCTCCGCGGTGGGCTGCGATCGTCATGTCCGCTTGGCCGACGTCGGGCGTGCCTGCGGCCTCCCAGCGGGCCGGATCGGGGAGCTGATCGCAGTCGAGGGGAGAGGCTTTGGCAGGCAGGGCTATAGCGGCCACCACGGCCACCAGGCACGCTAGGAAAAGAACCACCAGCTTCTTGGGCATGGCGGCATGTTTCGCCGGCTGCCGGTCGGCTCCTGCCCGTTATGCCGGACTTATCCCGCTAGGGCTCGATCGTGGCGCCGTCCGGGATCAAAGCTAGTGCGCCTACGACCGGGAACAGGAGATCGGCGACTTTCTCGGTGCTCGATAGGTCTGTCCTCACGAGAGACTCGAACTCGAGCCCGAACACATCGGAACCCAGCGCGACATTGCTACGGGCGTACCAGTCGAAGGTCGAAGTGACATCGAGGTTCAGGTCGAACACCTTCGCGGTTCCGATGTCTCCTCCCCAAGGGAGGAATGCCAGCGTATCGTTGTCGACCCAAAGGAGCTCTGCTTGGGCGATGCGACCCCCTTTGAACAGCCTCGCGCTCCGCTGTTCTGAGCCATCTGCCGAAGTCAGGGTGATGCGTGATGGGGCCTTCATCTCACGCCAGTCGTTGTAGTAGGTGGCGATCCATTCACCATCTGGGCTGGGGTGTGGCTTCGCGAACTCATAGAGCTTGGTGACCTTCGTTTCGGCTCCCGTACTGGGGTCGATCACCGCGACCGTTTTGCCCCAGCGTCCCTGGTTTACGTAGACGGCGTCGGGAGTCAACGTCGCGGACATACCCGTGCCGTCGTGCACTTCGGTGATGCCGTCGGGTGTGATCCTCAGCAACTCGCTATGAGCTACCGGCTCATGTCGGGTGCTTCCGAAGGCCAGGATGTCGCTCGCGTCTTCCGTCAGGCATAAGAGCGCCACGAGGTCAGGTTTCTTTCCGCTGTACCAGTTGTTCCAGCCCGCGATCTCGATGTTCCGTACGACTTCGAAGGTTTCTAGATCTCTGACCGCGAGTTCGGATGGCTTACGTCTCGTGTCAACGGCTTCTACCGAGAACCTCGAGCCCGGACACACGTTGACGTGGGTGGTGTCTTTCTGGCCGTAGCCGTAGGCGATCGTGCGTCCTTGCTCGTCGACGGCAAGGATGCGCGCTTCGCCGTAACTCCCACCGATGAGGAACCGCGCAGGATTCTGACCATCTGGCTCGGGCAGGGGAGCGGCGGCGTCGCGCAGCTCCTGTGGGTTGACCCGGCTGCAGAGACTCGAACGCCAGAGACCGTCTTCCATGTATAGGAACAAGCCGTCCTGTTGCCCGATGCCCATCTCGAGACCGCAGCTGGCTCCGTCGGCCGGCGCGTGCACCTCGATCGTCTCGCCGATGTCACCTTTGAAAACCTCTTCCACAGTGAACGTGTAGGTGTTGTCCCGGCCCGAACTGATCGGTTCGTCTGGATCGGGGGGCTCCGTCTCGGTCTGCGAAACGAGGGTTCCGATGAAGGCCCCGTCTGCTTCTGCCAGGCGCTCTCTCGGATCTCCGTACGCGCACGAACAGGCGTGGGCCGGGAGTGCCGGCACAACGATGACGAGAGCTGCGAAGAGACCGATCCAAGTCTTGCGTGCACGCATGAAGCCTCCTGGGCTGACCGTGGCTGGACGTTGCCTCTTTGACGTGCCTAGGGGGTCGGAGGTTCCCGGCCCACCTATGATGGCCGCCGATGTCAGTCGACCGTAAAGCGCTCCGGAAGAGCCTCCGGACCAATTTCAACCCCGGCCCCCGGGATCACCTCAACAGAGCCAAGCTTCTGGCACGTAAGGCCCTGCATCTGCCGGGTCTAGCGGCGGGTGGCCGCCTGGACCGACCGGTATTCATCATCGGCGCCCCCCGATCGGGCACCTCGATGCTCTATGCGATCCTTCGTCGGCACAGCGGGCTCGCCAACTGGCCCGGTGAGGCTCACGAGGTGTGGGAGCACGATTTCCATCCGGCCCTACGTGGCTGGGAGTCCAATGCGCTGGGCGTGGCTGATGCTGGCGAGGGGGCCGCGGCGGCTCGGATCCAGCGCTCGTTCTACCTGGTGGCCGGCGGCCGGAAGCGCCTGATCGACAAGACGCCCCGCAACGCCCCGCGCGTCGGATTCATCGATGCGTTGTTTCCCGATGCGCGCTTCATCTACCTGAAGCGAGACGGACGCGACAACACGAACTCGTTGATCAATGCATGGCGGACGCCCAGGTATCGCACGTATCGGTTGCCTGAGCCTCACTCGATCCCCGGTGCTCAACCTCCGGAGTGGTGGAAGTTCATCCTCTATCCGGGATGGCGCGAAGACTTAAGCGGTCCGCTCGAGCACGTGTGCGCTAAGCAGTGGGTGTTCTCGAACGACTCGGCGATCGAGGCATTCGAGGCGCTGGCGCCGGATCGGTGGACGAGCGTGCGGTACGAGGACTTCGTCGAGGACCCGGTCGCACACACTCAGACGTTGCTGGATTTCGTTGGCCTTGAGTCGGAGGTTGCCGTCCGCGATGGTGCGGCAGCGGCGAAGACCAAGCCGATCAACGTCGTGACTCCACCGGAAGCCGGGAAGTGGCGACGAGAGAATCCAACCGAGATCGCATCGGTGTTGGACATCCTTCGGCCGACGATGCAAGCGATGGGGTACCCGGTTGAAGACTGAGGTGCTGGAGCTCGACACACGGGGCCGCGGTTACGTCGACCTAACCGGCGAGGTCCAGAGGTTCGCCGCCGCGGCTGGGTCAGAAGGCGCAGTTCTCGTGTTTGCACCGCACGCCACCGCAGGTCTGGCTCTGATCGAAACCGGGTCGGGGACCGAGCATGACCTAGATGAGGCCCTCGAACGGCTTCTGCCCACCGAAGACATCTATTCGCACCGGCACGGCTCGAAGGGTCACGGCAGAGACCACGTGTTGCCGGCTTTCATCTCGCCCTCGCTGTTGGTTCCGGTAGTCGGGGGCCGCGTAGCCCTAGGAACATGGCAGAGCATCGTGCTGGTCGACACCAACAAGGACAACCCCGACCGGAAAGTACGCCTCTCGTTCCTGTCTGCGTGAGTTTCTTGCTACGTAGGCGACAAATAGTGTCGTGGAACCGCCTTGGATTTGGCTACTTGGTCATGTAGTGGAATTCGGCTTCTTGGCCGGCGGCCATGCAGACGATCGCTTTCGTCATGCCCTCGGGAACGACCCCTTCTTCGCCACCTGCAGCACGGTTCTCAAAGGCGACGTACGCGGGGACCGTAGACGGGTCGGCTGGGTCGCCATATCCGGAGTAGAAAACGATGTCGAGGTCGACGTCTGCGCTACCGCCGATGACGTGCAGCTGGAATTTGCGGTTGTAGGTGCGGGGATCGATGTTGAAGTGGGCTCCGATGAAGCCGTTGACCGATTCGTTGCCGGTTTGGGCCAGGATGCGCTCACCGCGCGTGTAGCAAGTTCCGTCGGCGGGGTAGGGGGCCGGCAGCATTACCGAGCCCGCGTACTCCTGCTTTGGCTTGGGCTTGCGCTTGGCAGCTACGGCGCTCGAGGAGAAGAGTCCAAGGGCCATCAGCGCGACTGTGGTTAGTGCTACGACTCGCTTCACGATCATCCCTCCGTGGTAGGTGCTAGATAGAGGGTTCTCCGCGCCCGAAATCGTTCCTTCACCTTTCTGTGGCAGATGGCGGCCAGTCTGTAGCCGCGAGGTGACACAGTTCGCGCAGGAATAGGGAGGAATCGGACCTATCGAAGTTTGCCGAGCGGTAATCCGGCCACAGCGAGGCGAGCTTTCAGCTTGGCGGACGCGCCGGGAACCGGGTAACGCCGCTCGTAGCCGAGTTCGGAGAGAACGTCGCCGGCGACCGCTTCGAAGACTTCGATATCTGAGTCGGACATCTCCGTTCGCCAGTCGGACATCTTGGCGCGGCCCGCGGCCTGCGGGTCGTAGTTGTGTTTGCTCTTTTCGACGACGCCTTTGCGACGCTCGGCCTCGTCGAGCATCTTTGGATCGAAGGGGATGCCAAGGAAGTCGGCGACGTCTTTGACTTCACCCTCAACATCTTCCGCGAGGTCTTCGCTGCGGATCTCGATGTACTGACCCGCAGGAAGGGCTCGCCCGTCTCGGATCCCGGCCCCCACCCGGTCGGCCCACAAGCGAGCGGCCCTGGCAACGGTCTTCGGGCCGAAGTCGACATGTGCGTACGACAGCGCAACGTTTCGACCGTCGCGCACCAAGTGGATCACTTGAGCATCGGGGAACAGTTGGATCAGGAGAGGGATCTGCTCGATGTAGCGCGGGGTCTTGTCTCCCCACCGGGACTTTCCTTCGCGCTCTGCATAAGCGCGATACGTCGCGGAGATCGCCTCTGGATACGTAACGGTGTCGCGCGTGCCGATCTCACCTCGGACCGCATCTATCGGAAGGTTCCAAGTTTGGAAACGTTTGTGCGCCGCAAGGGCTTTGAGGAACTGCTCGACTTCGACGTTCTCCGTTCCGGTGTAGAGCTCGGTGATGAAACGCGATTCTGGAGGGACAGCGACGTCGGGATGTGCGTTCAACGTAAGGCGAAGGAAAGTGGTTCCCGATCTAGCCGATGCGACGATGAAGAACGGCACCTTCTATAGATACCCGAGGTCGCGTAGGTGCTGTTCGACGGTTGCCTCTTCTTCGGCAGTCATCCCCGATTCGGCGACGACTTCACCAGCACGAACCTTTTCGAGATATTCCTCAAGAGGCCCTGCAACTTCGGGGTACGAACCGTAAAGGTTGTGCTTCTCGTTCGGTCCCGTGGTCCCGTTCAGTTTGTAGAGGTTCGGTTTGCTTCCACCGGCCCTCAACAGTTTCCAGTCTTGAGTACGTACACCCTCGATCCGATTTCCCTCGAGCTTCACGCCGACGGCTTCCATGTACGCAGGCTCATCTGGCAACGTGCCGCCATCGATCAACGGCTTGAGGCTTCGCCCGTCAACACCGGATGGGATGGGCACGCCGGTGATGTCGGCGATCGTTGGGAAGAGGTCGACGTGACGAACCTGCTGGTCGATCCTTACCCGGTCGACGCCGGGCCCCGAGATGATGAGGGGCACACGGACCAGGTGCTCGTGCAGAGCGAAACCGTGGCCGACCACCAAGCCGGAAAGCTTCTTGTCCAGCCACGGGAACCATTTCCCCAGCTTGAAACGACCACGTGCCTTGCGGGCCACGCGGAGGCGCTTCTGTTCCCACGGCGTATCGGGGTAGTCCTCGCCGTGGTCCCCGGTGATAACGACGATCGTGTTCTCGCCGGCCGCTTCGAACACAGGTTGGAGCCACTCATCGGTCGCTTGCACCGCGGCCTCGTAACCCGATCGATCCCATCGCTTCGTGAAATCGGGTGGAGCTCGGTAGGGGCGATGCACCTCCCAGATGTGGAGCAGCATGAACCACGGATCAACATAGGAATGCATCCGCTCGACGACTTCATCGCGCCAGTTGAAGAAGGGAACCTTGTATCCCTGCCGGTGATTCGCATCCTCGAAACCGCGCAATATGCCGGTCTCCGGTAGCAATGGGCCGGTGACCTCCGCATGGGTCTTGTATCCGGCCCCTGCGAATGCTTCCGCCCACGTCGTTAGATCCGATCGCAGACGGTAGCCCTGGAGCCCTCTGACGCCGTGCTTGGGCGGGTAACAACCCGTAAGCATCGAAGAGAACGAAGGAGTGGTTGAAGTCGTGGTCGAGACGCATTGATGGAAAGCTGCGCCCTTTCCCTCGAAACTGGTGATGTTTGGCGTCTTGAGGTGTCCGCCGAATATCGCATCGGCTCGCAAGGAGTCGATAGCTAGGAACAAGACGTTCGGCGCGGTCACTAAGCAACCTTTCCTGCAGCTCGAGGGGTGGGTGAGCGCCAGGCGCTCGACGCCTCAACCATAGCCGTCCTGGGCGGCCACTGGCTCAACCCAGCGCCACTACGGGGTCACCTTCGCGGATGGTCCCGGCGATGACCACTTGTGCCCGCACCCCCAGCACGTTGGCGTTGCCTTGGATCAATGCCTTCTGGATCCCCGGGTCGCGCTCTAGCCCTTCCTGCGGATGCGTGGTCATGACACAACGCGTACAGCCGCGGGTCACGGAGATGATGGCATCCTTACCGATCCTCAATCCTCTGCCGATCCATCCTTCCGAAACGAATCCTCTCGCACTCCCGGTGTCGATAACAAGGTTGGCGCGGAAACGACGGATGTCCCAAACCCCTTCTGGGTATAGCGCGACGGCTGTAGCAAGGTCGGCACTTGCGAGGAGATGCAAGGGTGACCCGTCGAAGAAACCCAATGGAGACTCGAACGCCTCCTTTCCATCATCAGGTTCGGTGGTGATCATCGCCGGCTCGTCTTCGTCGGCGCGTTCCAAGAGCTCGACCTGGCGACCGAGTGCGTGCGACAGACGAGCATTTAGATCCTGTCTTCCGAACGCTCCCAGGAAGCCCGAGGGGAACTCGATCCCAAGTAGTCCTTCGCGAGAGATGCGGGCTTGAAACTCGAGAAGTTGCGGCACTCTCTTCGCGCTCAAGAATGAACCCGAAGCTATATCTCGTAGCGCGAATCGACGGTCGTGCTTGAAGCCCATCGCGCCGACCTCGGTCTCGCGGATCTTCTCTCCGAGCATCGATTTGACCGGGTACCGCCACAAGTCGGCGACCCGACCGATAGGAAGCTCTGCACCAGATGAGACGCCCATATCTCAAGTGTCGCCCACCCAAGGCTATGTTTTGGGAATGGTGGAAACTCGATCGACGGTCGAAGTGCTGGGTATCGTGGTTCCGATCGCAACGCGTGCTGAGGCTCTTCGAGCGATCGAGAGCCTGGGCGATGCCCAGGACCATGCGCTCGTCGCTTATGTGAATGCCCATACGCTCAACCTCTCGGTCGGCGATCCCGCCTATCGCCGGCTGCTGCAAGGGGCCGACCTGCTTCTCAACGATGGTTCGGGGATCGCGATGGCCGCCCGACTCAAAGGCAAGCGCTTCCCAGACAACCTGAACGGCACCGATATGAACCGGCAGATCCTCGAGCTCTGCGCTCGTAAAGGATGGTCGGCCTACTTCCTCGGATCGTTGCCGGGCGTGGCGGAAGCCGCTGCGGACCGGTTGGCCGCTCGGATCCCCGGCTTGAAGATCGTGGGTCACCACCACGGCTACTTCTCTTCCGACGATGATGCGCGTGTCGCAGAAGAGATAAAGGTCAGCGGGGCAGAGGTAGTGATGGTTGCCATGGGCAATCCTCACCAAGAGAGATGGCTCGAGAGGAATCTCACCGCCACAGGGTGCACTTTAGGTATCGGGGTCGGTGCGTTCTTCGATTTCTCTGCCGAACGTGTGCGGCGGGCGCCGCAGTGGATGATCAGGATCGGTGTGGAATGGGTCTGGCGGCTGGGCCGCGAACCCCTCCGCATGTGGAGGCGCTACGTGGTCGGGAACCCTGTCTTCCTCTGGCGGGTGGCCAGAGAGGCATGGCGGGAGCGGCGAGGCAAAGCAGCCTGACTCTCTGGATCTTCCGAACACTCGATCGCTTCGTCGAGTTCTTCGTTCGTTAGAGCTGTGAGGTACAAACGCTCATCCGTGCGACCCTCGAACCGCGGCAGTACCTGATTCGTCGGTGTGATGTTGTCCCGTATCCGGTAGTTGCGCACGAACTCAGCAACTTCTTCAGCGGTCGCCCCGTTGGCAACCATCTCTTTGCGATCCAGCATCAACTGGTAGCCACGGTTGCTAAGGATCACTGGTTTGTTCGGAGTCTTCGTGTCGAACTCACCTTCGATGTCCTCACTCATGTCTCGGATCTCGATCGACCAGCCCTTGGTCTCGGTGGGGAAGGGGGTCATACCGTGGTCGGCTGTGTAAGCCAGGACATAACTATCAGCCCCCACCGTGCTATCGAGCCAGTCGATGATCTTTGGTATCTCGGCGTCGGATCCGATCACGTTGTCCCGAACTTCAGGCTCGATCATGTTCCAGAAGTGGCCGGCGAGATCGATCGCCTTGTAGTTCACGTAGAAGAGATCCGGTACGTCATCGGTACCGAACCCCTCGTTCTCGAGCAGCTGAATCATCCGCCGCGTTTGATAGAGAGACCATGCCGGTGTGAACCTGACGTTCGCGTCGTAGGAAAGGATCGGGTTCCCCAGCCACCGTCCGTCCTTCTGCCCGTCACGCGTGTCAACTTCGTTGACAGCTTGCTCGAGCCCATCGAGGCCGAGCATGTAATCAGGCATCGAGTAGTACAGCGGATTCGTCCGGAACTCGATACCGCCAAGCTCGTCCATCACGGCGATGTCGTTGTCCGCTCCTGGTGAGTACGCGCCATGCCCGATCATCCCCAGGTGCCACGCGTCACGCGCCATCATGCCGACGAGAGGTTCGTTCCCCATCGCGACGTCGTACATATCGCCGATCGTGTCGACCTCGAGGTACTGCGGCGAGGTCTGCTCCCAGGCGTCCACCATCTTTCCCTTGACGCGGATGCGCGTGTCTGGGATCCCGTGCGTCTGGGGGAACGCGCCGGTTCCTATGTTGGCGTGGATCGAAGGCGTGATCGAGGGTGATGAACCGACCGTCGCGTTCGAGAAGTGGGTCCCGTTATCGATAAGACCTTGAAGGTTCGGCCATGCATCCGGCCACCGCTCGAGCACGTTGTCACCCCCGCCGTCCCATACGAGTGTGAAGATCAGCTTGGGTACGCCGTTCCTCTCGGCTTCAGGAAGCAACGCTTCCGTAAGGGGTTTCCCTTCCCGTTCCGCGGTAGGGAACGCGTCGAAGTTAAGGAGCTCCGCGTACGTCGACGCCAGGTCCGCAACAGTTACCGGTCGATCGACCTCGGCCCTCGCGTTGATAAAGCCGGGGCCGTACAGGATTATCGGCACTTCCTGCGTGTAATCGTGCGGCGAAGAATGTCTCGTTCCGAATTGATTCGGGAGCTCCTCGACCGCTAGGACATCACCCGATCGCCCGGGGTAGTAGCCGTTCCGCACGGTCTGCAAGATCTCGCGAGGAACCTCGCACTTGGGAAGGATCTCGACTAATTCCTCGTGCCTCAGCTCTTCGTCGGTCTTGCCCCCGAAGAAGAGATAGCCACCGGTCGCGGCCCCCCCGAGTACGAGCGCGCCGAGTACGACCGGAAGTATCCGGCTTCGCTTGCGCCTGAAAACACGCCGTGGGCGCGTCCGGTTCGATCGCTTCATAGGAATTTCCTGCTCCAGGTGAGACTCGTAAGGCTCTCCATCGGTTCCGACTGGCGCCTTGCGGTGGGTGCGCTGCGCCGGCGCGGCCTAATCAAACGGTACCCTGCACGGCGGCATGGAAGAGACACCTACGGCCGCATCGGCCTTCGTCATCGCTACTCGGAATCGTGCCGACGACTTGCTCAACACCGTTCGGAGCCTCGTCGGTCAGACCGTGCTGCCCGCAGAGCTTTGCATCGTCGATTCGTCGGATGAGACCCCTACGAAAGCGGATATCGAGAAGGTCTGCGCGTCCGTTGGCCTGAAACTCGACTACCACCATCCTGCCCCTCGAGGCCTGACGATCCAGCGCAACATCGGGATAGATAGAACCTCGGGCGATCCGGTCTTCTTCATCGATGACGACGTCGAGATGGCACCCGATTGCCACGAGCAGATCCTCAAGACCTATGCCGAGTGGGATTCGAAATGGAACGGCAAGGGAGCCCTTTTGGGCGGAGTGAGGGCGACACCCGTGCGACCGGCGCGTCCCTCCCGTCTGACGATCGTCTATCGCAAGCTCTTCGGGATCGGAGGGTGGTGGCCAGAATCCACGGGGAGGGTTCGATCGGGTTTCTACGCGGAAGGGATCTCGGACTCGGCCGGCGTTCGCAAGGTCGAGTACTTCAACGGTTGGTTCATGTCTTACAAGCGAGAGGTATTCGAGCACGAAAGATTCGACGAGAAACTCGCCGGCTACGGGTACAAGGAAGACATCGACTTCAGTTACCGGGTCTCTCGACGTTACGCATTGTTGCAACAGCCCCTAGCGCGTTGCGATCACCTGAAGGCACCCTCGGCCCGGCTGAATTCACACAACCTACAACGCATGAACATCGCTAATCAGTTCTATCTGCATCGGAAGTTGATGCCCCAGGATGGACGTCACCGCGTATCTCTGTGGTGGGCGCTCACCGGTCTGTTCATCCTGAACATCGGCAAAGCCGTTCAGACGCGCGACCCCGGTCTCCTGACGGGGATGATCGCAGGCGCATGGGAACAGGCCCGCGGCCGCGGCCTGATAGACCCCACATGAACATGTCTGAGGCCCAAGGTGGCTTCGTAGCGGATGAGCGCGGCGCGAAGAAACGCGATTATTGGTTCACGGTGTTGTTCACGGATCCCGTAGCGATCCCTATGAGCAGATTCCTCGCACGGAAACGATGGCTCTCGCCCGACCAGGTGACGATCCTCGCTCTCGTGTTCGGTCTCGCAGTTGGTCCGGCGTTCGCCTATGCGACGCGGTGGAGTCTGGCCCTCGGCAGCGTGCTGTTCTATCTAGCGTTCGTGTTCGATTGTGTGGACGGGAAGCTGGCGCGCGCATTGCAAGTAACCAGCGAGAGGGGTAAGGCGCTGGACGCACTGGCGGACGGAGGCCGACGAGCAGCCGGGTGCCTGGGCATCGGGTTCTTCCTGTGGAACTCCGACGGGCGCGGATGGGGGAGTGGCGTGGATGGAGACATCCTGTGGGCGGTTGTGTACATGGGACTGGCGTACTACTTCCTCGAGATCTCGGGGGCCGAGAAGCAGGATCCCATCGAGGGGGTGCGAGGCCGGTGGAGCGCGGCCCTCGCAAAGCACCGCCTGCTACCGAACCCGGGGATGCCCGACGTGCAGGCGGTGGTGTTCATCGCCGGACCGCTGACCGGCTTCGTCGTGCCGGCATTGGCAGTGGGCATCTCGATGGTGCTCGCCGCTATCCTGCTGACGGTTAGAAGACGACTGAAGGCAGCCGGAGGTTCATGAGCAAGGTTCTCTTACTCGGACTCGATGGGATCACGTTCAACGTTCTGGATCCCCTATTCGAGGCTGGGCACATGCCCAACTACAAGAGATTGCTGGACAGGAGCGCATCCGGTTTCCTCACCTCGACGGTTCCCCCGTACACGCCACCAGGGTGGACGAGCATCTTCACCGGTGTGAACCCGGGCAAGCACGGGATCTTCGGGTTCACTCTTGGAAATGTCCAGCAGGTCAAAGGTCTGGTTCGTCTAGACAGGGTCACCGCTCCGGCGATCTGGAACGCGGTGAACGCGCAGGGAGCCAAGATCGGTTTGTTCAACATCCCGATGACTTACCCGGCCCCCGCGGTGGATGGATTCTCGGTTTCGGGGATGTTGACGCCAGAGGGAGGAGGCGAGACCCCCGAGAACTTCACGTTCCCGGCTAAACTTCGCGATGCGATAAGTCAGCATGTCGGCCATTACGAGATCGATATCGAGGTCAACTACGACGAGGATTGGAAGTCGACCGACATCATCGAGCGCCTCTCGCGGAATCTCAAAGCGAAACGTGAGGCTCAGAAGTATCTGCTAGAGCAGAACGACGTTCCGATCCTGTTCTCGGTCATCGAATCACCCGATCGATTGATGCACGTCCACTACAAGTACATCGATCCAAACTGCCCGCACTTCGACAGCCCCGAGGCCGCGCCGATACGGGAACACGCGTGGGCTTTCTTCGATGAGATCGACGAGATGATCGGAGACATGCTCACCTGGGCAGGCAGCGACGGCTGGGTGATCACGATGTCCGACCACGGTTTCGGTCCGAAGGACAAGTCCGTGAACGTCAACGTCGCACTTAGGGAGTGGGGCCTGCTCTCGGTCGGAGGCGCGGGAGCCGTGACCAAGAGCGCAGGCATCCGCAAACTGGCACGTAGAGCGAAGAAGATCCTGCCGAAGTCGGTGTGGCAGAAAGCGAAACGGCAGGCCCAGGGGTCCATCGATTGGACGCGCACCAAGGCCTTCTCGGCCCCCATCCCTCAGCAAGGTATCTACATCAACCTCAAAGGCAGAGAGCCGCATGGCATCGTGGACGAATCCGATTACGAACAGGTTCGTGACGAGATCATCGAGCGGTTCCGAACGATGGTTGACCCCGATGATGGTCAGCCGGTCGCGGACAGGATCTACAAGCGCGAGGAGGTCATATTCGGATCGCAGGCACCAGAAGCTCCGGATCTGTTCCCCGTGTGCCGAGAGTACTCATATGAGCTTTCTGATGGTGTCTACTCACCTGGCGTTCTGGACGACTACCGTTCGCTGCCTAGGGGTTTCCACCATATGGACGGCGTTTTCGGCATCGCCGGGCCTGGGGTTCTCCCTCTGAGCGGCCAACGTGCTTCGCTCTACGACATCATGCCAACCGCGTTGTACCTAGCCGGCCTAAAGATCCCCGAGGTCGATGGCCGTGTCCTGACAGAGTTCTTGCCGGCCGATCATCTGGCGGCCAATCCCGTTGTGATCGAGCCGATGGAACTGCCTCTTGCGGGTGAGGGGGCCGCGGCGTCGCCGTACTCGGCTGAGGAGGAAGCTCAGATCGAAGAGTCGCTCCGTAACCTCGGTTACCTCTGATGCCTCGGTCGCTTCGTAAAGGCTTCGCGGTTGCGATGCTTGCGGTTCTCGCTACTTCGATCGGGTGTGGGGACATCACCACCGAAGACACCGATATCAGCTGCGCGCCCGACGGTGAATATTCGGGCTTCGAGAAGAATTCGCCGGAACGCGCCGCTCTCTTCGCCATCCGTGCCGGCGGTTCAGCAGGGTTCTTGGATGAGGGACCCACATTCCGGGACTACCTGGACATCGAGGAGACCGAGGATGGTTACTCAGCGACCTTCGATCCCGACCTGGTCGTCGAGGTTGTCTTAAGTGAAGGGCTGTGGCGGGTGAATCGCGTCGAAGGTTTGATCGACGAGGAGACCTGCTTCACGCTGCTCGGATACGACGAAGAAGATTCCGATGAACCTGCAGAACATCAGTTCCTCAACGTGAGACTGAGGGCCGAGAACAAGCGAGCGGCCATCCGAGCTGCTCTGATCGGTTCGCCGGTCTGGATGGGACCTATCCCTTACGAGGGTTTCAAGTCACGTTGCTATGCCGCCGTCTTCAATGAGGAAGGCGAGCCGACCCACCGCACCCGCTTCTATCCGATCGAGATACCCGAAGAGGAAAGCGATCGCACGAGCGGAAACTCGTTCATAGAGGTGCCGGGCGACAAGGAATCTGCCAGTGGTGAGTTCGTCTGTGAGACGACCGAGGTTGGCAACCGATAGAGTCCTGCGCATGGCTTACTCACTGGCACTTGCCCCCACACAGCTAGTCGCACTGGCGTTCGGCGTCGTTTACACGATGATCGGCCTGATCGGATTCGGGGTGACTGGGTTCGACGGATGGACCGCACAGCTCTTCTCCGAAAAGCTGCTGCTGTTTCCTATCAACCCGCTCCACAACTTCGTCCACATCGCCTTGGGTCTCATCTGGATGGTGTCGTCCTCGAGGCTCGCTGCGGCCAAACAGGTGAACACCGTCTTAGGAGCAGTGCTTGTCGGTGTGGCGGCGTTGGGATTCCTCGGAGTACTGAAGTTCCTCGCGATCGAGGGATCAAGCTCGGCAGATAACTACCTGCACCTCGCCACCGGACTCGTAGCCCTTTTCTTCGGAACCGTAGGCGCTCGCCCGAGGACGTACAGCTAGGCTTTTCGAGCGGCGTCGAGGTCGTCGACGGCGAAGATCAATTCTGTTTCGCCGTTGCCTTTGTGTCTGACGTAGCAGGCTGAGATATCGATGCCAGCGTCGTGTAGACGCCGGCAGTAGGCGCCGAACTCGCCGGGCTTGTCGTCGAGTGTTGCGGACAAGACCGGACGGACGCCATCTACGTCGAATCCATGAGACTTCAGGATCTCAGCGGCGTCTTCGCCATCGTCCACGACGATATGGATGATGCCCTCGCTCAAGTGATTAGACGCGGCTAGTGATTCGATGTTGACGCCATGCTTACCGAGGAGCTCTCCGATCTCGGCGAGTGCGACGAACTGTTCGTCGATAGCGCGGATGATGATCTCCTCGAGCATGTTTCGAGGTTACCCCCTGCTGCGACGGCCTGCAGAGCCGACGCGCTGGTGGCTAGTGCGCGCCCTCGGCGCTCATCACTGCTCGGAAGGTGCGCCACAAGATCCACAGATCCAATGACAGTGACCAGTTCTGGATGTAGAAGAGGTCGTAACGAACGTAATCCGCGAAAGTTGTGTCGGTCCGACCGGAAACTTGCCATAGACCGGTCATCCCGGGCTTCACTTTCAGCCTGTTACGTACCCAATCGTCGTATTGCTCGACCTCGCTCGGCAGGGCAGGGCGAGGACCCACGAGGCTCATCTCGCCTCTGAGGACGTTCCACAGCTGGGGGAGCTCGTCCAGCGAGTAACGGCGCAGGAACCCGCCTGCCTTGGTCACTCTGGGATCGTCCTTCAACTTGAAGAGCAAGCCTGGGCCTTCGGACATGTGTTCCAGCTCGGCCAGCTGCTGTTCGGCGTCTTTCACCATCGTGCGGAACTTGAAACAACGGAAGGTCTCGTCATCGCGCCCAGTGCGGACCTGTGCGAAGAAGACACCACCTTCGGAGCCCCTCTTTATCCAGATGGCGATCGCGGCGATAAACGGAGAAAGCACGATCAAACCGAGGCCGGAACCGATGACATCGAGTCCTCGCTTCAACGTGAGCTGCACGCGGTTCATGCCCGTCCGACGGACGAAAAGGAGGGGGACGCCGGCGACCGACTGAACCGTCATCCGTGAGGCCATCAGATCGATCGTTCCGGAAGTGATCTGTAGGTCTGCATCCACGTCCTGTAGCTCCCAGAAGAGACGGTTCAGTTGTGTCGCATCGAAAGCGGTGGCCGCCACCAGGATCAAAGAGGGCGCGTTGCTCCGCAACCAGACGCTTGATGTCATCCGTGCTCCCGATGACCTGATAGCCCCCCACCTCGCTGCCCTCCGGCAAGGAGTCGTCGACGAAACCAACGATCCTGTAGCCGAGCCACCTTTCGCGCTCGAGAGTCTTGGCGACGGTTTGAGCTTCGTGGTTGGCGCCGAGCACCAAGGTTCGTGTTGCATCTCCTCCGCGTCGTCGAAGGAAGTGAAGAACCTTTCTTACTGACAGGCGTTCGCCGGCAACTACTACCAGACCAAGAGCGAATACCGATAGAGCCCATCCGCGTGCAAGGTTGAGACGGAAGACCGAATCGGCGATGAACAACAGGGCCGTCCCTGCGAAAACCCCATGGAAGACCTGCTTGAACTCGCTCACCGGCGAGAGCACCTGACGTGGCTCGTACAAGCCGTAGAGCCAGAAGAGGAATAGCCAGATGAGGGACATGATCACCGTTATGAAGTGATAGCTGTACTTAGCGGCCGGTATCTCGGTACCCAGCTCGAATCGGATGATCGATGCGATGAAGAATGCGGAAGAGATCGCCATGCCGTCTGCGACAACCCTGAGCGCGATGCGCCCCGCGCTGCGTCGCTGTAACCGGAGCGGAGACAGCGTGGGCGCGGTGTCCATGATCGTGTCGGCTTGAGCCATCTCTCCCTCGATCTATGAGTTACAGGTACCCGAGTCCCCTCAAAGCCTCCTCGATCTGTGCTTCCTCTTGCTCCGAGTAGGGGGAGGCCTCGTCCTTGTCAGAAGATGATAGGGCCGTAGTGGTCTGCACAGGCTTTTCTTTCAGGTGATCGGGCGTGAAGGCGTCCGTCAGCACCGCCCCGTCAAGCCCCTCAGGGACCTCGAGGCCTGCCTGGTACAGGAATGTCGGCATGACGTCGACGACGTTCCCTTCGATGCGATCAGTTCTCGTCCCTGGTCCGGCCACGACGATGATGCCGTCGGGATGGTGTACGCCGCGGGGCATCTCACTCACGTCGGTGAAGGGCTGTTTGTGGAACAGCTCGTCGTCCAGTTCGAACCGGTGATCGCGCATGACAGGAAGGACGTCAGGGGCTCCCTCGAGCGCATCGCCGCTGAACACGTCTTCGGACCTATGAACCTTGTCGGTGACGGGGCGCCCATCGGGGCCTGTGACGCCGAGGAACCGTTGCACGAGATCGTTCTTCATCGCTTCGAGTGCTTCGGGCGCGACTATCCCGAACCGTTCTCGTCCGGCAACGTTAACGAAGACGCCTTGTTGGGGGATAGGTGAGGCGAACGCCTTGGTCTGCGACCAATCGATGGCCGCGAACATCTTGCCCTTCGCCTCGCGAGCTACCTTGCGCGGAAGGAACCGCTTGGCTACCGGAACCAAGCTGCGTGCGAGACCGGTCTGCATCGCTCTCGCGCCAGGCTTCAGTTTCAGGTAGCCCCACTGCTCGAGTAGGGCATTCATATGAACGCTTACCTCCCATGCAGTGAAGCCATGGTCGGACACAACCTGGATCCCCCCATCGTCTCCCGCCCAGTCCACGAGAAGTCCGACGATGTCGTCGATCCGAGCGAAGCACTTCAGCACTTCGGCGCGCATCCGTTTGCCAGCTTCGGTGTCGTAGAGATCGTCGCTCGGGTCCATGTAGCGGTAGTAGACGTGCTGGATGCGGTCGGGCGATTCCTGGACCGTGAACAGAAGGTCTACAGGATCTGTTTCGAGCAGATTCTGCAGGACGGTGAAACGCTGGTCGATCGAAGCGAGCGCCCTCGTTGCTAGATCGCTGTCGCGCCAGTCCTGTTCGTAGTTCGCGTGAACATCAAGCACATAACCGGGAGCCCACTCAAGGATCTTGGACTGATAGCTCTGCGGGTAAACGAAGTCTGCCTGTTGCTCCCCGTATCCCGGGGTCATCATCCCCGACACCATCCAGCCCTCTAAGGCGCGCGGCGGATAGGTAAGCGGCAGGTTGTAGATCCCGCAGCGGACGCCCTGACTGTTCGCTACCTCCCACAACGTGGGGGCTTTGATCTTCCCGGAGTGCATCAGCTCTTGGCGCTCGGATTGTGCGTTGCCTTCGATGAAGCCATAGACGCCGTGACGACCGGGGTTAACGCCGGTCACCGACGAGGTCCACGCGGGTGGCGTGTAAGTGGGGACGGTTGAAGTGAGCGTTCCCCAAGCCGCCCCCGATCTGAGCGCGCCTAGACGCGGCATGACACCGGCTTCGATCATCGGGTCGAGAAGGTGCCAGGCCGCTCCATCGAGTCCGATGACGACAGCCTTATGAGTCATTCAGTCATTCTAGGCAGGCCAGATGCGATCTATGAGTGCAGTAGCCGATGCCTCGTCTAGCGCCGCTTCCTCGATGACGGTGAACCGTCCCGGCCGGGTTTCGGGAGCTTCCAGTAGGACTCTCACTAGTTCATCTGGAGCGAGCTGGAGTTGTGACGGATGCGATGGAAGTCCCAGCCGGTCGAGTCGTGCGCGGAACGCACCGACATCTTCGCCGTAGAGCGCAACCGAAAAGATGGAACCGAAGGCGACCTGCTCCCCATGTAAGGCGCGGCCCCCGAACAGATGGTCGATCGCATGACTTATCTCGTGCTCGGCACCGGACGCGGGCCGCGAAGTGCCGGACCGGATCATCGACAGACCGGAGAGGATCAAGGCATGGGCTAGGAGTCGCACGAACGCCGCGTCCCCAACGAGTTCGCTAACGCTGGTATCTAGGTACGGCTCGACCAACTCGAACGATTCGACGGAAAGGTCCCACGCTCCTTGATCGATCGTTTCGAGACCCTTGGTAGAAGCGAGGGCCCAATCCCTTAGAGCGAGTGGATTGGCGAGGAGATCGCCCATCCCCGCTGCGCTGGAGCGAACGGGTGCGCGCATCAGGGTTGGAAGCGACAGGAACACCATCTTCGGCTCGTTGGCTCCCAAGCTCTGGCTACGTCCTTCGTCGTCAGGGACGACGGCAACCGGCGAACAGATCCCGTCGTGAGAAAGCTGTGTAGGCACCGCTATGAGGGTCAGCCCTGCCCGGGCGGCCGCCAGTTTGCCGAGGTCGAGAACGCGCCCTCCGCCGATAGCGATCACCGCATCGGCTCCTGCTTTCTGAGCCTTCGACCCAGCGGCCATCGCCCAGTCCTGATCCGCGCCGGCGATCACCCCAACTGGTTCGGAGTTCAGCTGCGCCGCGTAAACCTCGCCATGAACGGAGCTAACGACGAAAGGCGATGCGATCCCGAACGATCGCAACTTGTCCGCTAGGTCGGCTGCCGCTTCTTCCTCGCGATCAGAGGCATCGAACAGGAGAACCTCTGGGTCGGTCACGAGTTTGTCCTCGGCAAATTAGACCGGGGCTGGCGCGAAGTGGCGTTGTATGACCTTGACCGCGCCTGCGGCATCGGTTGGCGTGTCGACCTCCGCGTAATCACCGGCCGCCACCTCGGCAGACCTAGCTTTGATGCGCCCCACCATCGCGTTGTAGATGTCTTCGTAGTACCCGTGGATCGTTCCCGGCCATTCCCAGTTGGTGGCGACATCTGTGTAAGCGCGGTGAGCGATGCCTCGGAGCATGGAAACTCCGCAGTACTCACCGTGACTGCGCGCCATCTTGAGTTCCTTGCCCAGCCCCAAAACGTTGTCTTTGTCGAGGTGCACACGCATGTCTTCTTGGTCGAGACGTTGACGTCGTTGCACGGCGAGTACCAAGTCGCCTTCCTTCGCTATGACGCGGGTGTAGACCTCGGGGTTTATGACGATGTCTGAATTGACGACCAACAGGTCGAGTCCCGGAGACTGTTCTATCGCCATGCGAACGCTGTGGAAGTTGCCCCACGACGCGTAGCGAGCGTTGTGGACGAATTTTGCCTCGCCCCAGTTCTCCGTCACGTACTCCTGGATCTCGTGGGCCATGAACCCTGTGACGACCAGAAGATCGTCGATCCTTGCTCGCTTCAGGCCCTCGAGCAGATACTTCAGCATGGCCCCTTCGGGATCCAGCGGGAGCAAGGTCTTCGGGTGCTGCCCGCCCATGCGCACGCCACGTCCTGCAGCGAGGATTGCGGCTCTCACTCTTGCCACGAGACCTCCAAGGTCAGATCGTTCCTGATCGGCTTCTCCAAGATGAGCACGTCGCCATCTCGTTCGAACCCTTTGGCCCTGACGGAGCTCGCTCCCTCAGGTATCCGTATCCGGATGACGAACATCTCGGGTCGCACCTTCGGCTGGTGCTGGACGTGGAGACGGTACACCGTGCGCTCTCCGTCGGCCTGCAGAACATCGGGTACGCGGTAGCGGATCGTTAGCGCCGCTTCTTCCTGGGGCGGGATCTCGAGCGTGCCGGTCCACACTTTCTTGCCGTGTTCGAAGTGTTCTGGCGGGATGTCTCCCGACCACGTGGCCACCGTTGGAGGTGCATCGATGCGCGTCCCTTCAACTTCTGCGCTGATGAAATGAGCGTCGTCTCGGACGTAGAGGTTGAGCATCGGCCGGTGCAGAGGGCAACGCCTAGTAGTGCAGGCCGTTCCGCTCTGAGCGTCGCCCATCGAGTAGCGCGGCTGTGGCAGGAACACACCATTACGAACCCGCATCTCGGTCGTCGTTACTGCATCGGCGCCTTCGAACTCGATGTCGATCGTGTTCGTGTTCGTGTCGAAGTAGTCGAGCTTGCTCCCACCGACGTTCTGCTCGACGACGAACGCGTAGTCGTCATCTTCGAGTTCCTGTTTTGTGATCAACCCACCGTCCCAGTCCATGTGCTCGATGAATGCTTGCTCTACAGGGTCGGCCATCCATATCTGCACGTGCTTACGTGACAACGCGTCCCCGAAGCCTTGCAGTAGCTCGGTGGGATGCAATGGGTTGAACAACCTTTCGTAGAACCCGTCAACTACCTTGTTGAGTACCTTCCGGCGCTGCACCGGTATTGGGGTACCGCGAGTACGCCTTGTACAGCACAAAGTGCACGAGCTTTCGAGAAGAGATCCGGTGATAAGGGTTCTCGGTATTGAACGGACCGGCTCCCAGGCATCAGTTCCTGAGCGGCGAGCGGGTCGATCACGATCACCCCGTCGATCTCGGGAGGCGAGACCTTCGTCGGCGTCGCCTTCAGGTAGTCAACCGTCAGCTGGGCGGAGAACGGCCAATCGGGCGACCAGTTCGCGTTGCCGAAACGCTGCGCGTCCAGGATGCTCTTCACGTACCAAGCGTCGTCGGGAAGCGGGATGGATATCGTCTCTCGGTTCTTGTCGACGTCGTACACCGTTGCGAACTTGTCGACGAGATTCGGTGCACCCGACGCGATATCCATGAATCCGAATCTCAAGATGGCGCCACCGGTGCCGCGCTGCTCGGCCGTGTTCTGGAAGCCGATCATGTAGGTGCGAGACCCACCTGCACCAAGCACCGCAGGAAGCACTTCGAGCCCGGCCTCGGCATCGGCGACGACCGCCTCTGCCTCCTTCGCCTTCTTCAGAGCATCGTTGATCCCGTCGTGAAGACGTTCCGGGAGCTTGTCGAGGTTCACTTGCTCCAGCTCGGACCTCGTCGCCTGGATCTCGCTGCGCACGTCCGTGATGGTGACGGCTACCTCTTCGAGGCGTTCGAGATCGAACTTCTTCCCGTTGCCCTTCGGATCGTCCGGATCATCGACGATGATCGCTCGCGGCCCCCGAAGAGCGTCTTGTGCGACGTTAAGGGTTCCCAACGCGGCTTTCGACGAATGGTCGGCCGCCGCGATCAGATGATCGACCTCCCCGAGCGCGTCATCGATCATCGGGAGTGTTCGAGCAAGATCGAGGGCGGGTCCGCCCACGGCCAGAGCGTCACGTGCCCTCTCGACAGCGCCGACCGCCGCCAGCGTTTCGTACCGAGCAACCTTCAGCTCGGTCTTAGACAGCGCCTTTTCCGCTCGGCGGAGGTGATCCCGCGCATCGATCAAGCCCGTAGCGAGGTTCCACGGGGCCAGCAGCATCGAGCCCCAGAGCACGACCCCAAGGAGGCCAGCGGCCAACACCACTGCTCCGAGGAGGCCCGCGGGAACCCGTTTTTTCTGATCCAAGGGGCCTATCTTGCCTGCAGGCGGATTTTCAGCGCGCCATCGAGCGCAGCGCGGGAGCAACGTCCCGGGCAAGCAGGCGGGTTGCCTCAGCTGCCGGGGCCGCCTCCATCCCCGGATAGTGGAGGCGGAGGATCAGGTGCGCTTCGGGGTAGTCGCCGAGCACCTCGACGAGCGGCGTGAGGGATCCGATGACCTGTTCGGGCGTGCCGTAGGCGGTCGTCCTCCGGATGTCGTCCTCCGAAGGCGGGGTCACTTCCAACGGTCGCCCGGGTGTATCCGTTCCGGAGCGCCATCCTCCGTACACGCCTAACTGATGACCGATCCCTGCCATCACCATCGGCCAATCACCATCAGGATCGTTGGTGACGTACGCGTTCTGGAGGATGCCGACGATCGGTGGCCCAGACTTACCGGCGGCCTCGCGCGATTCCGCGGCCATGCGGAATGCATCTCCAACGCGCGACGGGTCAGCCCGCGACGAAAGGTAACCATCACCGATGCGCCCTGCTCGCTTGATCGCGTCGTCGACGAACCCACCGACGAAGATCGGCGGAACGCGAGCAGGTTTCGGGGTGATCGCAACATCTTCGTAATCGAAGTGCTTGCCATGGAAGGAGAAACGTTCCTCGGTCCAAGCTAGCCGCAGGACGTCGATCAGTTCTGTCGTTCTGCGAACGCGACTCGAAACATCGATGTCCCACATCCGGAACTCTTCTTCACGCCAGCCGATGCCGAGTCCGGCGATCACGCGACCCCCGGAGAGTTGATCCACCACTGCGAAGTCCTCGGCGAGTCGCAGAGGATCGTGGAAGGGAGCGAGGACAACGCCCGTGCCAAGTTCGATCCTCTCGGTTACCGCTGCGAACGCGGCGAGCATCGGAAGCAGAGAAGGAAGGTAGCCGTCCCCGGAACCGTGATGCTCCGACACCCACGCCGAATCGAGTCCTTCGTCCTCGATGAGCCGCACCAACGTTAGATAGTCCTGATACTCGCGATGGAAGGTCCGGTCGCTCGTTGACGGAACCTGCCCCGTGAACAGCCCCACACCGATCTTGAGAGTCATGCCAGCGTTCTAACAGAAAAACCGGCCCCCGAAAGGGCCGGTTTCTTTGTAAGAATCATCACCTGTGAGGGGGTCGATCCCGCACAGATTCCTTAGGGAACCTTGTAGATGACTGCCTGAGTGGCGGCGTCGATGATCGTGTGCGGAGTAAGCGAGCGCTCCGCGTAGTGGAAGACCCAGCAGATCATGCATCCGGACGAGGCTGCGGCAGTGGATCCCCCGGAGATCAGCGAACCTTTCTTCGCCCCGATCAGGGACATGGGCACTGTCCACGAGACCGTGGCGCCGTCGAAAGCGCCTTCCAGGTAGCCATCGTCCACGGTGTTGCAGTGGATGAACGTAAGCACCGCGGGCGCAACTTTGCAGCGAGGCCTTCTGCAGGCGTGTAGTTCGGCTACTCCGGCAGGTGGTCCTCATCGAACAGCCGGTAGGCGTTGCCCCCGGCGTTGTGAGCCTTGAGCATCGCCGTTTCAGCGTTCCACACGAGTCTTTCGACATCCTGGGCGTCCCAGGGGTAGATCGTGACTCCGACGCTGGCCGTGACTTCGATGTTTCCCTCGTCGAAAACGAATGACTGGTCGAATTGATGAACGATCTTGTTCGCAATCTCGGTCACCTGTTCCCGCGATTGGGAGCCTTCGATGATCACCGCGAACCTGAGGGTGTCGGCGCGTCCCGCGGTGTCGGTTTTCCTGACACTGCTGCGGATCCGTTGCGCCGCCGATCGTAGAAGCCGATCGCGTTCTTCCACGTCGAGAACCTCTGCCCCGTCTATCTGGATCATGAGCAGGCCCAGCAACCGGTCCTCTCGAGACGCCCGTTCGCGCGCGTGTCCCAATCGATCCAAGAACAGGCCCCGCGTAGCGAGCCCTGTCAACTCGTCGTATAGGTCCGCGTCTCTACTCATTTCTTCTGTCCGATCAGGTCTGCCATCTCCCCGATGGCTTTCGTCAGGTCGTAGTCCTTCGGCGTGTACACCTTTGCGACGCCGGCCTCCAATAACTTCTCTGCATCGTCGTCCGGGATAACCCCGCCGACCACGATCGGTACGTCGGTCGCGTCCACGCCTAGGACCCGTAAGCGTTCGATGATCTCAGGGACGAGCCACCCGTGAGCCCCCGAGAGGATCGAGAGCCCGACGATGTGCACGTCCTCATCAACAGCGGCCTGGGCTATCTCCTCCGGGGTCAGCCGGATCCCCTGATAGATGACCTCGAACCCGGCATCTCGTGCCCGTACCGCCACCTGCTCGGCGGCGTTGCTGTGGCCATCGAGGCCCGGCTTCGCGACGAGCATCCGGAGCTTCTTCGCACCGATGCGTTCGGAGGCCGCGGCGACCTTTGCCCTCGTATCTCCCATCGCGGGAACCTCGGCCCCCGTCATCGCAGCGCCGATACCGGTGGGAGCTCGGTACTCGCCGAACGCTTCTCGTAGTGCATCTCCCCACTCGCCGGTCGTTACGCCCGCATGCGCTGCTGCGATCGACATGGGAACGATGTTGTCCCTACCGGCGGCGACGCGCTTCAGCTCGTCCAGGGCCTTGGAAGCAGCGGCTGCATCCCGCTTCGCTCGGTGTTGCTCAAGACGCTCGATCTGCTCCTCCTCGTTAGCCGGGTCGACCTTCTCGAAGGCGCCGGAGGGATCGAGCCCATCGACCAGGGGAGAGGGTTCCGTCGTGTCGTACTCGTTGACTCCTACGACGGTCTGTTCACCGGACTCGATCGCGCGCCGCTTTCCAGCGTGCGCCGACACGAGTCTCTCCTTCATGTATCCGAGGGCTTCGACCGAACCGCCTTGGTCGAGCACTCGTTGAAGCTCGTCCCATGCCCCCGTGGCGATCTCGTCGGTGATGCCTTCGACGACCTTCGAACCCTCGAAGATGTCGTCGTACTCGAGAAGATCGGATTCGAGGGCGAGGATCTGCTGAGCCCTCAGTGACCACTGCTGATCCCACGCGCGAGGAAGCCCGAGCGCCTCGTTCCAAGCCGGAAGCTGCACTGCCCGAGCTCGCGCGTCTTTGCTTTGGGTCACGGCGAGCATCTCTAAGAAGATCCGGTAGACGTTGTTCTCGGGCTGCGCTGCTGTGAGTCCGAGCGAGTTGACCTGGACGCCGTAGCGGAAGCGCCGGTACTTCTCGTCGGTGACGCCGTACCGCTCGCTGGTGACGCGATCCCACAGGCGTCCGAAGGCCCGCATCTTTCCGGTCTCCTCGATGTACCGGATCCCGGCGTTGCAGAAGAACGAGATGCGTCCCACCAAGCGCCCGAAATCTGACTCGGAAACACGCCCGGTTGCTTTCGTCGCGTCGAGCACCGCGATCGCGTTAGCCAGCGCGTAGGCAACTTCGAGAACCGGATCGGCTCCGGCTTCCTGAAGGTGATAGCTGCAGACGTTGATCGGGTTCCACTTAGGAACCTCATGGAGCGTCCAGGTGATGAGGTCCGTTGTTAGGCGCATCGATGCCTCGGGAGGGAAGATGTGCGTCCCGCGGCTGAGGTACTCCTTCAAGATGTCGTTCTGAGTCGTGCCTGCGAGCTCGGATCTCTGAGCTCCTTGATCGTCGGCCGTAGCGACGTACAGCGCCAGTAACCAGACCGCCGTGGCGTTGATCGTCATCGAGGTGTTCATCTGCGACATCGGGATCTGATCGAAGACCGTGCCCATGTCGCCAAGGTGGCCGATGGGCACTCCGACCTTGCCGACCTCACCCCGAGCCATCTCGTGATCCGAGTCATACCCCGTCTGCGTGGGGAGGTCGAAGGCGACCGATAGCCCCGTCTGCCCCTTATCCAGATTGGATCGGAAGCGTGCGTTAGTGGCTTCGGGCGTGGCATAACCCGCGTACGTGCGGAACATCCACGGCTTGTCCTTGTCTCTGCGGGCCATGCATGAATCGTACGTGGCTCTGGATAAGTCCCAACGCCTATGAGTTCCAGGTGCTCGGTGACCGAGCGGTGGCTCGTATGCTCGCTTTTTCGTTGACCTAAGGAGCTTTGGGGCGTGGATATCAAGAAGGTCGGGGTCGTTGGCTGCGGAACGATGGGTTCCGGTATCTGCGAGATGGTGGCCCGAGCCGGCTACACGGTCGTATTCCACGAGATCTCCGACGAGGCAGTCGCTAACGGTAAGGAACGCATCGCCCGAAGCGTGGGACGAGCGGTCGAGCGCGGAAAGATGGATCAGGCCGACGCCGACGCTTTGCTGAGTCGCATCGGGTCGACCACCGACTTCAAGGATCTCGGGGATAGCGACCTGATCATCGAAGCGGTGCCCGAGCATCTCGATCTCAAGAAGTCCGTCTTCGCGGCCCTCGATGAAGTAGCGAAAGACGAGACGATCTTCGCGACGAACACGTCATCGCTACCAGTGATCGACATGGCAGTCGCTACTAAACGCCCATCCCGGGTACTCGGCTTTCACTTCTTCAACCCGGCTCAGGTGATGAAACTCGTCGAGCTCGTCCACACGGTTGCAACCGAGCCCGAAGTTGTAGAGATAGCGAAGGGGTTCGCGGAGAGTTTGGGGAAGACCCCGGTTGCATGCCGCGACCGCGCGGGGTTCATCGCCAACCTTCTGCTGTTCCCATATCTGAATTCGGCGACCCGGACTTACGACCAGGGCTACGCATCGCGTGAAGACATCGACGCAGCGATGAAGCTCGGCTGCGGACACCCGATGGGCCCCCTCGAGCTACTCGACCTCATCGGCCTCGATTCCGGTTACGAGATCTGTGAGGCCCTGTGGCGCCAGTTCCGAGACGACCAGGACGCTCCGGCTCCACTGCTCAAGCAGTTCGTCGTCGCCGGCTATCTCGGACGCAAGACGGGCCGCGGGTTCTACAACTACGAGGCCCCCGAATCGTCGAAGGTTACGGATGCAGTGGTTAGGGACAAGGGGGCCGGATCCTCGGACATCACGAAGATCGGTGTTGTGGGGACAGGCTTGATGGCATCGGGCATCGCCCAGGTCGCGGCGAAAGCCGGCAATGAGGTGATCCTTCGAGGACGAAGTGAAGCCTCGATCAAGAAGAGCAAGGCCGCGGTGCAGAAGTTCCTAGAGAAGTCCGTGTCCAAAGGAAAGATGGAGCAGGCTGCCGCCGACGAAATCCTCGACAGGATCACGACAACGTTGGAGTTCTCTGACCTTGCCGAATGCGACCTCGTGATCGAAGCGGTTGCGGAGGATCTTCCGATCAAAGAGGAAGTCTTCCGAGAGCTCGATCGCTCGACGAAGCCCGAAGCGATCCTCGCGACGACGACGTCTTCGTTGCCGGTGGTCGATCTCGCCGCAGTCACCGAGCGACCCGACCGGGTGATAGGGCTTCACTTCTTCAACCCTGCCCCCGTCATGAAGCTGGTCGAGATCGTGCGAACGGTTGCAACCGCGGAAGAGGTCGAAGAACGGTCGACCGCTTGGATCGAAAGTATCGGCAAGCACCCCGTCCGGTGTCGTGATCGCGCCGGGTTCATCGTGAACTTCTTGTTGTTCCCGTATCTGAACGATGCGGTTCACATGCACGAGCAGGGCTACGGAACTCCGGAAGATATCGATGCGGCGATGAAGTTGGGCTGCGCGCATCCGATGGGACCGTTCGAGCTCATGGACATAGTGGGACTCGACGTCACGTACGCGATCCTCAACTCACTACATGAGGAGTTCCGGGAGCGTCGCTACGCTCCGGCCCCACTGCTCGAACACATGGTGCGAGCCGGTTACTTAGGACGCAAGTCAGGTCGAGGCTTCTACAACTACACCTAACCCAAGATCACGTCTGCTCTCGAAAGTGGCGCCTGAGCCACCGTTTTTCAGGTCAGACGTGATGGTTCGTCAGGAGCAGGGTTCGTCGGGCTGGGTCGGGCACGCGTCCTTGCCGGGGCCGGAGTTCATCTTGTCCCGGCCGAAGCCTCCCTGCATGGCATCGACGCCCTCACCACCGTCGAGATTGTCGTCCGCCGGGCCGCCGATGAGTGCATCGTTGCCGGCACCGCCGATCAATTTGTCCTCACCGTCGTTGCCGAAGGCCACGTCGTCATCGTCACCCCCATTGAGAGTGTCGTTGCCGATGTTTCCTTCGAGCGTGTCGTTACCGGGTCCGCCGCCGACGCTGTCGTGATCGCCGCCACCTTCGATGAAGTCGTCACCGGCATCGCCCGACAACTCATCGTCTTCGGTTTCTCCGTAGATGAAGTCGTTGCCGATGCCACCCGAGGCGTTGTCTTTGTCTCGGCCCATGAACAAGGTGTCGTCGCCTGAACCACCATTGGCGTTGTCGTTCCCGTCCGAGCCATCGAAGTAATCGTTACCTTCGTCACCGAAGAAGGCATTCTCGCCTTTGCTACCGATAGCGATGTCGTTCCCGGCACCGCCATGGAACTCGTCATTGCCATCTACATCCGTCAGTTCATCGTTGCCGGCATCGCCATAGAGTTCGTCTGTTCCACCCAAGCCATCGATGGAGTCGTTGCCGCCGCCCCCGCAGATCACGTCAGGGCCGTTGGTTCCCGTGATGTAGTCGTTACCGGGAGTGCCGAGGAAGTCACAGACCACACCGGCCTCGCCCGGCCCGGAGATGAAGACCTCGGCGACTGCAGCGGTGCATCCTTCGCCGGAAAGATCGTCGCAAAGGTTCGTACCGCCTCCACCCTTCAGGTCGTCGCTACCCTGACCACCACCTACGAGAGTGTCGTCGTCCTCGTTTCCAACCAGGTCGTCACTCCCGCCTCCGCCGTAGAGCGCGTCGGCTCCCGGCCCACCCGTGAGGTCGTCATCGGATTCCTGCCCGCTCAGAAGATCGGCCCCCGCTTCTCCGTCGATCTTGTCGTCGCCTTTGCCTGCCGTCACCGAGTCGTCGCCGTCGCCGCCGAACACGTTGTCTGAATCGAGACCGGAGTCGATGAGGTCGTTGCCCAGATCACCGTGGATGTTGTCGTCACCCGCGTGTCCCATGATCATGTCGTCGCCGTCGCCACCGGAGATCGTGTCGTTCCCGATCGAGCCAAGGATGCGGTCGTTTCCGGTGCCGCCTGTCAGGGTGTCGTTCTCGTCGAGACCGTTGATCGAGTCGTTGCCCGGCCCGCCGTCTGCGACATCGGTTCCTTTGCCACCGGTAACGGTGTCGTCACCGTCGCCACCTTTAACGTTGTCGTCGCCCTCATCGCCTTCAACAGAGTCGTCGTCGGGACCGCCGTCCAGGTTGTCGTTCTCCTGTCCTCCGTCTAGGAGGTCGCGCCCGGTTCCACCGTTCATCTTGTCGACGCCGCCGGCACCGAAGAGGTAGTCATCCCCCGAGCCACCTTCGAGATTGTCTTTGCCTACGCCGGAGCTGTCGCCGGATATGAAGTCATGACCGGCGCCGCCCTTGAGGGTGTCGTTGCCTTCTTCGCCGAGCATGTAGTCGTGGCCATCCCCACCGATCAGCGTGTCGTTGCCGACCGAGGCATTGAAGTAGTCATTGCCGGCGCCACCATCGAGCTTGTCGTCGCCTTCGGCTCCCAGAAGGGTGTCGTTGCCGTCCCCTCCGATGAGGACATCGTTGCCGGCAGCACCGATCAGCTTGTCGTTGCCGCCCAGGCCGCAGATGACGTCTCGCCCAGTCGAGCCCGAGAGCACGTCGTTGCCGTTGGTTCCTCGCTTGGTGCAGGCCACCCCCTCCGGGGCTCCCCCTGAGGGGGCGGGAAATGCCAATAACTGGACAAGCACGGCAATCGTCGCGTATACGCTTAGTCGTGCAGGAATCCCCCCAAGCCTCATAGAAGTCACCGTACGGAGGACAAGCGTGGGTCGAACATCGGCAATTCGCTTGAGACCTTTGGCCATACCGGTCATATCGACCCGTTACGCGACCCGGTTGAGTCTTTTTCGTTTACGGGGATAGACAAAGGGGAACCAAACCAACCACTGAACGTGAGTGTTCGACTACTTAGGGGGTTTATTCAGATGACACCTGCTCGGAGCCGACGACTAGCCCGAGGGGCCGTGGTTCTGGCTGCGGCCCTGGTATCAAGCATGGCCGCTCCTGCGATCGCACCAGCTGCCGACGAGGTTCTTTCTGCGAAAGGCGAGGCCTACGGAGCCGAGATCCTCATGGATCAGAAATCGCCCGTCGCTACTGCCGCCGTTCCCCCCAACGAATCGCAACACCAGGAGAACACACAGGTCGATTTCGCAGACACCGTCGAGGTACTCGAGACAACTGCAGACGCGTGTCTGTCCGGGGGCGTCCAGGCCAACCTTCAGGACATCATGAACGAAGCACGTCGCCAGGCTTTGGGACAGGAGCCCCCTGCCGACGACGCTGTAACTCCGCGTCAAACCGCGACGCCACCGGCCGGTTACGGCGTCGATGATTTCTGCCTCACACCAGCGGGCACTGAGGTTCCGGAGGATCCCGCGACCAACCCGCCGTGCGAGGACTTCGATGGTTCTGCCGATCCTGTGCCGACCACCTGTCAGGCTCTTCTGCAGCTCTGGAACGGACGCGGTTACGTCGAAGCCCTCAACGCGATCGTGTTCAGTGAGCTCTATTCCGAAGCTGTGGGTCGTTGTATCGGTGCAGCTCCCGAATACATGACGGCTACCTCGTACGGCGATATCACAGGCAATCTCATCGTCGATCCGACGATGCCGAACCAAGCACTCGATCCTCTTGGACTCGGACTTACATCGTCGGATACCGCGACCTTCTGGGAGACCAACTGGGACCCCGAGACCAACACCGTCACCGATGGTCTCGACTACGTGTGGGTGAACGCTCTTCACATCCAAACGCCGACCGAGGACATCGTTATCGGCCACTCTGAGGCACAAGCGGTGTGCGGTGGCGAGGAGATCCCCTTGGGCGGCTACCCCCGCGACGTGAACCTGCAGACCTCGAAGGGCATCGTGACGTACGACCGGGTCTTCTCGTTGACCGGATCGGTTACGCCTGCCACCGAGTTCGAAACTCCTCGGGAATGTGTTGAGGGCGTCGAGCTAACGATCCGTCGTGACAAGGTCGGCGGGGCAGAAGACTTCAAGGACATAGCGACGGTTCAGACCGATGCGAACGGCAACTTCAGTTACAACGCAACCGCCGATTTCAACTCACAGTGGATCGCGTTCATCGACAAGGACACCCCGAAGAACTGTGCACAGGTCGCTTCGTCGGCCGAGCCGGTCTTGGTGAAGCCGTTCGTCGGCTTGAAGACGAGCCGCAATGTGGTCGAGCGCGGCGAGACGGTCAAGCTGACCACCCGCATCGAGCCCTGCGACGGGAAAGCGGGCACCCGGATCAAGCTTCGTCGTATCTACAAGACCAGGGCCGTGAAGGTCGATACCCAGTTCTTCGATGCCGACTGCAAAGCAGTCTTCTTCCAGACGGCGAATTGGAAGACGGCAGTGTTTGACGCCGCCTGGCCTAAGCAGGACGACGTTCACCAGAACGGGCACTCGAGGCCGAAAGTGGTCAAGACCAAGAAGAACTAAGGCAAGCCCAGAGTTGAGAAAACGGCCCCCGCAACCCAGGGGCCGTTTTCCCGTTATAAGAGAGAGTTACAGGACACAAGCGTAAGGGGGAGTATCTCAACCGCTCGAAGCACTTCCCCGTAGCTCGAGCGGTGGTTATGAGTATCAAGAAGCCCGTTTCGATCATCGTTTGCATGCTCTTGGTGGCGCCGCTTGCCGCGGAGACCAGCGCGAAGCGCCGCTACAAGGAGCGCACGACACAACTCGCGCCCGGTGTGAGCTACACGGTCATACGTGACAACAGTGGTCCCTTCCGGATCCGCTACGTGAGCGTCGATCTGGCAGCGGGGGCGACCTTGGACACCGTTCTTTCGAACGAGAAGCTACCGAAGTTCGAGACGACGACGTCGATGGCTCAAAGAACTGGATCGATCGCGGCCATCAACGGTGACTATGCCCGCGATTCGGGACGGCCCGTGTTCACGTTTGCATCGGATGGCAATCTCGCGCAGACACCGTTGGCTTGGGGCCGCAACTTCGCAACCACTTATGACGAGTCCGCGACCTACATCGGTCACCCAGAGGTAACGGGTTGGGCCACCGAGGAAGATGCGGGAGCCACTTATCCGGTAACGCGCGTTAACTACATGGACGAACCTCTGACCACCGATGAGGTCCGGCTCTTCACCGATGTCGGAGGTGGCGTTGCTCGTGCGCCGGACGGCCACTGTCTCGTCAGGGTGATGCCTCTCGAGCCTCCGTACATCGCCGAGACCCAACCGGGTGTGGATCAAGCGTTCCAGGTTGAGCGTGTGGATTGCGATGGGGGCCGCGGATTCCGAGCTCAAGGTGGCGCGATCCTCGCCTCCAGGCTTGACGGTCAGTACGCGTTCCAACTCGCCTCGATGACTATCGGCGAAGAGTTGAAGATCGGCTGGTCGATGACTTGGCCGAATGTCCTGGACACCGTCGGCGGCAATCCCACGTTGATCGAAGCCGGCGCGATCGTTCTGGCGAACACGCAGGGGACCGGAGCATTCTTTAGCCGGCATCCTCGAACCGGGGTCGGCACCACGCCCGACGGCCGCGTCCTACTCGTGACGGTCGACGGTCGTCAGCCCGGCTACAGCGTCGGCATGACTCTTCAAGAATTCGCCGAACTGTTCGCCAGATTGGGAGCCGATTGGGCACTCAATCTCGACGGCGGTGGATCCACAGCGTTGGCGATCAACGGCGCGTTGGTTAACCGGCCCAGCGACGGTTACTCGCCGAAGACACCCGGTCACGAGCGGGCCGTCTCCTCGGCCCTCGTTGTCCTTCCCGGAACCGACCCTGGCGAGGTTCCCCAGCCGAGACCCTCGCCCTCGTCGCTCGTCCCGTTCAACACTTCGGATGCCTCCTACGAGATCGCATCCGATCCGGCCTCGACCGGGGGCATGCTGGACGCGATGGCCCGCCAGGGCTACCTACTCCCGGCCCCCCTTCTCAGAACCCTCGCCATCTACCGCAGCGGCCGCTAAACCGATTCTGCGTAGGTTTTGGGTCGTTATACGACCCTTTCAAGACATAGAAAACGCTGCGTATGCTCTCTCGGATGGATAACAAGAGGGTTGTCGTTACTGGTGGGGGTTCAGGGCTCGGGCGTGCGATCGCACACCGGTTGGCTCGAGGTGGTTCGCACATCATCGTCACAGACATCGAGCGCGATTCCGGCGAGCAGGTCGTCAAGGAGATCGAAGCCGACGGTGGCCATGCCGAGTTCCATGAGCTCGACGTAACCGATCTCGACTCCATCAGGGCTGTGGCGGATGCTGCTGGTGGTATCGACGGTCTCGTGAACAACGCGGGTTTCGATCGCCCGGATTTCTTCCTGAACACCGAGCCGAGCCTCTGGGACGACTTGATCGCGGTGAACCTCAAAGGAGTCTTGAACTGCACCTACGTTTTCTCTCCCAAGATCTCGGCGCGCTGCAAGGAGACTGGCTACGGCCGGATCGTCAACATCGCTTCGGATGCGGGACGCGTTGGTTCCATGGGCGAAGCGGTGTACGCGGCGGCGAAGGGCGGAGTGATCGCTTTCACGAAGTCGATGGCTCGAGAGCTGGCCCGCGATCTAGTTACGGTTAACGCCGTCTGCCCCGGCCCGGCCGATACGCCGATGACCGACGGGATCCGCGAGCGTGGCATGGGCGAGAAGATGATGAATCTCCTGGTGATGGTTACGCCGTTCAAGCGACTGGCCACTCCGGAAGAGGTTGCCGACGCGGTCGCCTACTTCTACGGCGATGACGCTCGCTTCGTGACGGGGCAGGTCCTGTCCGTAAGCGGGGGCCTAACGATGTCCGGTTAGTCCTCGCATTTCCGGGTGGTCTCGCCGCCTTTGCAGGCGTCGTTCCCCGGCCCCCCCGAGATCCGATCGAACCCCGGTGAACCTTTGAAATCGCGGATCTCGTCGTCGCCAGGGCCCCCGTAATGCACGTCGCTCCCGTAGTCGTCGCGAAGGGTGTCGTCTCCGGCCTCACCCGATAGCAGATCGTCGCCGTTCCCCCCGTACATGTCGTCCTCACCGCCCTGACCGAACAGCGAGTCGTCCCCGTCTTCAGCTTCGATCAGATTGGCACCCGGGCCGCCCTTGATCACGTCACCGTGATGAGAGCCGCGTACGTGGTTGATGCGTTCCAAGACATCGCGGCCCCATCCCCATGCGGTTTCCTTCGCAAGGTTCACATGAACGCCGACGGGCGACTCCAGGTACCAAACCCAGTCGTCCCCCGATCCGCCCAAGACGGTGTCGTCTCCTCCATCCGGCAGGAGCGTGTCGTCTCCACGACGAGAATCGAGGAGATCGTTGCCTTCTCCGCCGATCAGGAAGTTCGATCCACCGTCGCCGAAGAGCTGGTCGTCGAACGCCGAACCCACCGCGTTCTCGACGTCCACGAGCTCGTCGGTTCCTTCACCTGCCGCGGTTCCGGCGGCCAGATCGATGACGACTGACCCCGGGGCCAGCGCGAGATCGATCGAGTCGAAATCCCCATCTCCGCCGCGTACGCCACCTTCCACCAAGTCGTCACCGGGGCCGGGCACTAAGTGGTCGTTGTCGTTACCGCCGTTGAGGTGGTCGTTCCCGATCCCTCCATCGAGATCGTCGTTCCCATCTGGGTCTTGGAGGAGGTCGTCGCCCTCATCACCCGTCATGGCGTCGTGACCGTAGCCACCGTCGATGAGGTCGTTCCCCTCGTTGCCTTCGATGTCGTCACCGCCGCCGTCCTCGTCGCCCCCGCAGATCCTGTCGTCGCCCTCGCGACCGAAGATCGTGTCGTTGCCTCCGAGGCCATCGATCACGTCGTTACCTTCGGTTCCGAACATGACGTCGTCACCTTCGGTCCCGACGATCGTGGCCGTTTGATCGAAGCAAGGTTCCTGCTGAGCCGCGGCGGGCGCGCCGAGCGCGAGCAATGCAAGTACTACAGGGATGATTGGCTTCATGCGGTACAGACGCATGCCCCGGATGGGGCGTTCCAACCGGCGGGCTACTTGGCGTCGCCGCGGCCGTTCAGGCCTGGGTACTCCCGGCCCCCGGCCGGGAAGCGTGCCGAGAGTCTCCATGCGTCGGCCGAGGTGAAGCGGTCGCGGTAGTCGGACATCCCCAAGACGGCGGCCTTGGGCACGAGACGCCCTTCTCCACACAGAAGCCGCACGGATCCGACGTTCTTCTTCGATGAGGCGAACGAGAGCGCTTTCGATCGCCGCTCTCTCATCGTCGCTCGGATCCCCAGACACGGAAACGAGTTCGAGCTTGGGTGTGTGTTTGGAGTGGAAGTCGCTCTGGCTCATAGCGGGATGTTCCCATGCTTACGCTGCGGGATCGACTCTCGCTTGGAGCGGAGCATGTCGAGACTTTGCACCAGCTTGCTGCGCGTCGAGCGCGGGTCGATGACGTCGTCTATGTAGCCGCGTTCGGCAGCCGCGTAGGGGTTGGAGAACTTCTCCGTGTAGTCGTCGATGAGCTCCTTCCGGGTTGCTTCACCGTCGGACGCAGACGCGATCTCTTTGCGATGGATGATGCTGACCGCACCCTCGGCCCCCATGACGGCGATCTCCGCGGATGGCCACGCGAACGACAGGTCAGCGCGGATGTGCTTCGAGTTCATAACGACGTAGGCACCGCCGTAAGCCTTGCGAGTGATCACCGTGAGGCGCGGAACGGTTGCTTCGGAGAAGGCGTAGAGCAGCTTCGAGCCGTGCCGGATGATGCCCCCGTACTCCTGTTCCGTGCCTGGGAGGAAACCGGGAACGTCCACGAAGGTGATCAACGGGATGTTGAACGCATCGCAGAAGCGCACGAAGCGAGCCGCCTTGGTTGAAGAGGTTATGTCCAGCGTCCCCGCGAGCACCTGTGGTTGGTTCGCGACCACCCCGACCGGATGCCCGTTGAGTCGCGAGAACCCCACGATGATGTTCTGCGCCCAGTGTTCGTGGACCTCGAAGAACTCTCCGTCGTCGAACACCTCGCGGATCACCTGATGCATGTCGTAGGGGAGGTTCGGGGAATCTGGGATGAGGTCGAGCAGCGCATCGCAGGAGCGCATCGGGTCATCGGTCGGCGGATAGTAGGGGGGCGACTCGAAGTTGTTGGAGGGAAGGAAACTCAACAAGTAGCGGATCCGGTCCAGGCAATCCTCGTCGTTGGCCGCCACAACGTGAGCCACCCCAGACTTGCTCGCGTGACTCATGGCCCCACCGAGTTCCTCTTGCGAAACCGTTTCGCCGGTGACCGTCTTGATCACGTCCGGGCCGGTGATGAACATGTGTGATGTCTTGTCGACCATGAACGTGAAGTCGGTCATGGCAGGGGAGTACACCGCCCCGCCGGCGCAGGGACCCATGATCGCGGAGATCTGTGGAACCACTCCCGATGAACGAACGTTGCGATCGAATATGTAGCCGTACCCCGCTAATGACGCGGCCCCCTCTTGGATGCGTGCGCCACCCGAATCGTTGAGACCGATCACTGGAGCACCCGTTTCGAGCGCGAGGTCCATGATCTTGCAGATCTTCTCGCCCATAACTTCACCGAGGCTTCCTCCGAACACCGTGAAGTCTTGAGCGAACACGAACACCTTGCGACCGTCGATCGTGCCCCAACCGGTCACCACGGCATCCGACGGCGGACGCTTGTTCTCGATGCCGAAGCCGTGGCTGCGGTGCCGAACGAGCGCGTCGGTTTCGACGAACGAGTCTTTGTCTAAGAGCCGGTCGATCCTCTCCCGGGCGGTCAGCTTGCCGCGGTCGTGCTGCTTGGTGATCGCTGCTTCACCGCCGGCTTCGCGGGCCTCTTGCTTGAGGGCCGCGAGGGTCTCTAGGTCGGCTTCGATGCGGCGAGGGGCGGGTTGTTCTTCCTGAGTGGCCATGCCGGGAATGGTAGCCGCCGGTAGGCGGCAGGGGGCCTTGTCCATTCTGGCCCGGTTTGACCCCCAAATTAGGACAAATCTGCCCCTAAAGGGGTGAAGGGAACCCCCTCTAGGAGGCGAACCTCAGGTGCATGAACCTGCGTCCATTGCGCGCCTTGAAAGAGTTGGATAAGCGGCTCGACAAACTCGACGCCGAGGATCGCGCCGCGGAAGAACTCGCCCGTTTCGAGCTGGCCCGTTCGGCCAGCCGCTACACGCGCCGTACTCAGAAGGTCGTAGACGAGACGATGAGTCTCTCGGCGACGATGATGCGCGCCGGCGAGGTCAAGGAAGCCGAACGCTTGATGCAAGAGGTCGAGCGGGAAGTTCGCACCGAAGAGGCCGCACTCATCGAGAGCGTCAACGAGGTCAAGGCCGCCGAGGCCGTCCGCCACCGCCACCTAACGAAACTGCGTTTCCTGAGGGGCCTGGCGACCGCGTTCCTTTCCGGAGGCATGTTCGCCATCTCCGCATTCGGCATGGTGGCGGCACGTCATCTGACGTCTGATGATCCGACCGTTCAACCTCCCGACGTTGCCGGCGTTCAGGTCGAAGCTGGGACCACCGAGACTCGGACATCGAGTCTCAAAGCGATCCGGGTTGCGCCGGGAGTCAAGCTCACCCTCACACCGTTCGAGCTGAAAACGTTCACCAGGCTCACCAAGGAGATGGACGAACAAGGGCTTCGCAAGTTCCTCGAAGATCGCCTTCCGCTCAGCATGGTCGCCGAGGTCCAGTCGGTCCTACTCACCGCCGCCACCGAAGCGTTCGATGAAAAGCTCGAAGAGCCGATGCAGTTCATCATCGCCGCCGTGCGCCAGCAAGCTTCCGAGACGAGCGAAGAGGTGGCTGAAGAGCCCGCAGATCGACCGAGCCCCTCGGAGAATCCTTCAGATGAGTCGAGCGCCGAGCCAGAACAGACCTCACCCTCGCCAGAGCCTGAGCCTTCCCCGAGCGACGACAAGGGAGAAGAAGAGGATTCGAGCGTTCCGCTTGGGTGGCCGCTGGACGACGAGGACGACAACGGTGAGGGCTAGCCGCGGTCGTCAGACAGACGTGAAGCGACTCTCTCCCTCTGAGAGAGTTCCCACAAGGCCGACGGGCTCGAGGTTCACTTCACCTGCCTGATCCGTCACGACTCCAACTCGCATCGCCGTGTAGCCCACTCCTCTGATCAACTCGACGGCACGTTCGGCTTCCGAAGCTTCGACGATCGCAACGAACCCAACTCCCATGTTGAACACCCGGTACATCTCCTCTGCTTGGATCTGCCCGCGTTCCTGGATCAGTCGGAAGATCGCTGGCGGCTCGGGCAAGTCATCGATGCGATAACCGACGGGCGCCTCGAGCCTGCAGAGGTTGGCGAACCCATCACTGGTGATGTGGGCCAAGCCGCGCGGTCGCAATCCCTCATCCCACAGTGTCGTGATCGCTCGAACATAGATCTCGGTCGGCTCGAGCAGTTCTTCGCCGACGGTGCGGCCCAATTCCTCGACATGATCCATCAGCGATAGTCCCGCTCCATCGAGAAGCACCTTCCGGGCAAGGGTCAGCCCGTTGCTGTGGATGCCCGACGAAGCGATCCCCAGGATCACGTCCCCCTGTTCGATCGAACGGCCGAGCACGATCTGCTCCGGGTGCAGGGTGCCGATACACGTGCCCACGAGGTCGAAGGCGGTGGGGTCCTCATGTCCCTTGCCATCCGATCCGATCACTTCAGGCAGCTGCGCGAGCTCGCCGCCTGGGATAGCGATCGAAGCCTCTTTCGCGGCGGCTCCTAGCCCGCGGAGGATCTCGTCGGCTCGGCGACCATCCAAGGTGTGAACGCCGAGATAGTCGACCATCGCGATCGGCCGTGCCCCAACACAGATGACGTCGTTAACGTTCATCGCAACGCAGTCGAAACCGATCGTGTCGTAGCGGTCGAGCTTCGAAGCGATGATCGTCTTGGACCCGACACCGTCCGTCGAGAACGCGATGGCAAGGTCACCTGTCAGTTGCATGACGCTTGCGTAGTGACCGAAAGTCGTCAACGACTCGATCCCCTGAGGGAGATTTATCGTCGGCCCGAGGTGCCGGACGACCGAGGAGAGCGCGTCGCCCTGCCCCCTAACTCCTGCGCTCTCGTAATTGCCGGCCATGTCACCCAACGCTATACGAGCGTCATCCGACATGGGTTTCAGGCTCGACCGTGGGGACTTCGCCCGATGGTCCTCGCGTATCGCGGGGCAGTCGCATCGCGACGAAGAACACCACGGCTGCGGGGATCGCACCGAAGACGTAGGCAACCTCGAACCCGGAGGTCTCGGCGAGCCACAGGGTCGCCACGGGAGCAAGCAGGTAGCCGAGGTCACCCGCCATCTGGTTCACGCCTACTGCCGCTCCGGACCCGCCGGGGGGTAGCGCGTCGGCCATCAGAGCCCCGGCTGCGGTGCTCCCGGCGGCGATGGATGCGCCGATGACGATCGACAATGGGAAGTACAGGAGAGGCCACGGGGCGATCTGTCCGAGAGCGACGGTTGCGAGCGCTCCGACCAGCAGCGAAGGCACCAGCACGAAGCGACGCCCGTAGAGATCGGAGGCTCGCCCGGCGAAATACAGCACGATGACCTCACCGATAGCGAGCAGCGTGATCGCAAGACCGATCTGGTCCGGCGAGAACTTCAGTTCGTTCTTTGCGAACAACGCGGCAACCACCTGCGCCGGTCCCGAGATCGTCCACCAACTCACGAAGGTCGCGAGTAGGGCAACAACGAATCGGAAATCGTTGAACAACGGTCGCGCGGTACGTAACGCCTCGATAGGGGAGCGACGCGGTGCCGCTACCTCTACGACACCTTCGGCGACAGGGATCTTCACCTTGGTCCCCATGACGATGTAAGCGATGACGGTGGCTACCAGTAATCCCGACGCATAGAAGTGGAAGGGGGCAGCTAAGCCGAACTGCGCTGCTACGAAACCACCGAGCAGAGGACCGACTGCGATGCCGACAAGGAAGCTCGAGCGGAAGGCGCCTGTAGCACGACCCATCGCTTCAGGTTCGATGATCCGCAGGATCCGGTTCTGGAGACCTGCGATGAACAACGCAGACCCCGCCCCCCCGAAACCGCGCGCTAGGACGAACTGAAGGAAATCCTGCGCGAAACCCGCCCCATAGGAACTAAGAGAGACGATCAGCAGTCCCGCCATCGTGCAAGCTCTTTCGCCGAATCGATCGACGACCAACCCTCCGACCAGGCCGAACGAGAATCGAGTCAGCCCGAAGACGAGTTGGACAAGCCCGATCGCAGCGAGGCTCACTCCAAAGCTCTCGGCGTACAGCGGAAAGACGGGGATCACCATCCCGAACCCGAGTGCGACCGTGATCGAGATCGCAAGCAACCGGCGGAATTCCGGCCGTTTGAGTGGAGGTACGACCTCTGCTGCTTCCAAGGTCAGTGCTTAGAAGCTTGGATCAGTTCCACCAGCAGGCCGTGGTTGCCCTTCGGGTGAACGAACGCCACCATGTGGCCGCGGCCCCCGAGGCGCGGCGCTTCATCGATGAGCGGCACGCCTTTGGCCTTGAGGTCCGCGAGAGCGCCTTCGAGGTCGTCCACCTCGAAGGCGATGTGGTGGAGTCCTTCGCCCCGTTTCTCGATGAACTTTGCAACAGTTGTATCGGGACCGGTCGGACCGAGCAATTGGAGATAGGTGTCACCGATCGGGAGCATGGCTTCTTCAACGCCCTGGTCCTCGACGCGTTCACGATGCTCGACCTCGGCTCCCCAAACCTCTCCATAGTGAGCGATGGCCTCTTCGAGGTTCGAAACGGCGAGAGCGATGTGCTCGACCTTTCTCAGCATCTGCTCAACCTAACGCGCACCGAGAACCTCATGGGCACGCGGGTGGTGGATGCTCAGGCGACTCAGGAAATCGCCGTAGCGAGGTTCGCGCGAGCGAGCCATTTCGAACAGTTCCTTCGCGCGTACTTCATCCCCGCTCTCGGCGAAGAAGGTAGCGGCCCAGAAAGCGATCTGGGGGTCATCAGGTTGCAGTTCCATCGCGTGTTCGTAGAGCGACTTAGCGGAATCATCATCGCCCTTGTCCGCAGCGTCACTCGCGTCCGACAATGCGGCCCACGCACGATGTACGTGTAACAGCCTCGCCAGCTCATCAAGTGGTCGCTCGTGATCGTCGACGTTCAGATCGACGGAGCGTTCCCAAGGTTGTGCGCCCGGGCCGGGAACGACGCGGAGTGCTGCAGACTGACGTCCCCTGATGTCGCCTCCTTCAGCCTCGGCCGCGAGCAGCGCGGCCATCATCCTGTCGGCCAGATCGCCCGAGGCCTTCGTGTATGCCGCAAGCATCGCGGCCCACACGGTGTCCTTCTCCATCATGTTCGCCTGACAGGAGACGTTGTCCCCGGCTACGTTCCCGGCCGCCTCGCAGCACAGATCGCCGGTATGGGCGGAGACAACTCCGTTCGCGTCAACCATCGCCACCTGCCGGAGCTCTCGCCCCTCGTCGGCAGCGAGAAGCGTCGCCAATGCGTTGGGGGCACCCGCGCCGGACCGCATCAGATCCAAGCCTTTCGGCCCGTAGCTGGGTTCGACGAAACTCTGTGTGGCGACCGCTCCGACGCCTGGTTCCAGCCACGGGACCATGCTTCCCACACCGAACCAGTAGGTCTGGACCGCGACTCCGAGCTCTCCCGTCGCTGGGTCTCGCGCCACGATGGAATAGGTCATGCGGCCCTCCCGTTTTCAGATGGTGGTGTCGCTGCGAGGTAACGTTGTATCCAAAGCTAAGCGAAAGGAGTGGGTCCAGATGGCTCCCGACTCTCCCACGGTCATCGTTTCTGCAGCACGAACCGCGATCGGCAAGTTCGGTGGAGCGATCGCCGGTACTCCTGCCGTCGATCTAGGCGGCAAGGCGATCGAAGCAGCCCTGCAGAGAGCCGGTTTGAACGGTGACCAGATCGATTACGTGATCATGGGCCAGGTCCTCCAAGCAGGAGCGGGGCAGATAACCGCCCGCCAGGCGGCGATGAAAGGCGGCATCTCGAAGGGAACTCCAGCGATCACGATCAACAAGGTCTGCTTGTCGGGGCTCAATGCGATCGCTCTTGCCGATCAACTGATCCGAGCCGGCGAGCTATCCACGGTCGTCGCTGGTGGGATGGAGTCGATGGATCAGGCTCCTTACCTGCTTCCGAAGGCTCGCACGGGTTACCGCATGGGCGACGGAAAGATCGTCGATTCCATGGTCTATGACGGCCTGTGGGACGCGTTCAACCACGTCCACATGGGGGATCAGTCGGACACCGTGAATAAAGAATTCAAGATCTCGCGTGAAGACCAAGATGCGTGGTCGGCGCGGAGCCACGAGCGTGCGCAGGACGCGATCGAGTCGGGTCGTTTCGAAGAAGAGATCGTTGGATTCGAGATCCCCCAACGTAAGGGCGACCCGATCGAGTTCAAGGTCGATGAAGGTGTTCGACCGGGAACCACGATCGAGTCGTTGGCGAAGCTCAAGCCAGTGTTCCAGTCGGACGGCACGATCACGGCAGGGAACGCATCTCAGATCAGTAACGGGGGAGCCGCAGTTGTCGTCATGAGCGCTCAGCGCGCAGAGGAACTCGGACTGACGCCTCTGGCCGAGATCGTCGCGCACGGCATGAGTGCTGATGCTCCTCCTTACCTACACACCGTTCCGGCACTTGCGGTTCAGGCTGCCCTGAAGAAGGCGGGGATGTCTGCCGGCGACCTCGATCTTCTCGAGATCAACGAAGCTTTCGCAGCCGTCGCGCTCCACGCGACCCGGATGCTGTTCAACGGTGACGATTCCGCGCAGGAGAAGGTGAACGTGAACGGCGGAGCTGTCGCCCTCGGACATCCGATCGGTTGCACCGGCGCTCGCATCTCGGTCAGCCTCATCCATGAGCTGAAGAGACGTGGTGGCGGCGTGGGGGCCGCGGCCCTCTGCGGCGGTGGTGGCCAGGGCGACGCCGTGATCTTCCGCGTCCCTGCCTAACCCAAACATCACGTCTGCTCTGGAAAATGGGGCTTGGGCAACCATTTCTGAGGTCAGAGGCGATGGGCTAGTCGCTGAAGCGGCGGTAGACCTCCATCTCGTGCCGGTGCTTGTCGCGTAGTTCTTGATCTGTCACGCCGAGGCCCTCTTCCGGCGCCATCACGAGGATGCCGAGCTTGCCTTTGTGGAGGTTCTTGTGCACCTGGTATGCGGCTTCGCCTGCATCCGCTAACGGATAGGTCTTGGACAGGATCGGGTGGATCTTGCCGAGGTACGCCAGGCGATTGGCTTCCCATGCCTCTTTGTAGTTGGCGAAGTGTGAACCGATGATCGACTTCAGGTTCATCCACAGGTAGCGGTTGTCGTATGTGTGCATGTACCCGGACGTCGACGCGCAAGTCACAACTTTGCCGCCCTTCTTTGCAACGAAGATGGACGTCGCGAACGTCTGCCTGCCGGGATGCTCGAAAACGATGTCGGGGTCTTCACCGACGAGCTCTCGGATCTTCTTTCCGAAGCGGCGCTGTTCGGCCATGTTCGGTTCCTCATCGTCCCAGAAGGAGAAGCCCTCCGCCTTCCGGTCTATGACGGCTTCAACACCCACCTCGTTCAAGAGATCGACTTTGTTCTGCGACGACACGACCGCGACCGGGATGGCTCCTCCGTTGAGCACGTACTGACAAGCGAAGCCTCCAAGACCACCGGTCGCTCCCCAAACGAGAACCACATCACCTTGCTTCATGTCGGCACCGTTGGGAGAAACGAGCATCCGGTAAGAGGTCGACGACACGAGACCCAGGCACGCTGCTTCCTCCCAGGTCATGTGCCTTGGCTTCGGCATCAGTTGGTTCGCTTTGACCATCGCGATCTCGGAGAACCCACCGAAGTTGGTCTCGAACCCCCAGATGCGCTGCCGAGGGTCGATCATCGAGTCGTCGTGCCCCTCTGGCCCTTCCATGTCGACGTAGTTGCAGTGAACCGTGACTTCATCGCCAGGTTTCCAGCGAGTTACGCCGGGGCCGATCTTCAACACGACTCCCGAGGCGTCCGATCCGACGATGTGGTAGTCGAGGTCGTGACGCGCAGCAAGCTCTCCTTCGCGACCGAACCTCTCGAGGAACGCGAAGGTCGGTAGCGGTTCAAAGATCGAGGTCCACACCGTGTTGAAGTTCACGGCCGATGCCATGACCGCGATCAGGACCTCGTTCGGGCCGAGAGGTGGCGTCGGAACCTCTTCGACGTGCAGTGACTTCCGGGGGTCTTTGTCGCCCGACTCGATGCCCTCGAACATGTCGGTCTCGTCCTTGCGTACGAAACCAGCTCGTACTGCTTCGGGAATCTCAAGTGCAGCGATGTCTTCGGGACTCGCCCCGGCGATGATCGCCTCGGCGATCTTTTGGGTGGAACCGGCCATATAGACGTCTCTCCTTGGGGGGTGGATCTGCTCCTTATGGGTCGTCGAAGCCTATCCAAGTCCCTACCCGGCGGTGCGATGGACCTTTCGGGCTAGTTAGCAGCTTGCATTTTTCGTGATGTGCGCTCAATAGCCTCCACCTGGAAGCCGAAGCCAAACCTAGCGAAATGGATATCAAAGGCTTCTTCACCAAACGCTCGCGCCGCATCCCATTGGGACGGATGGTCGTCTATGCGCTGGGATCGGTTGTCCTCGCGCTCGCCGTGGTTGCCGGCGTGGGCGAAGCTTCGCTGCGCAGTTCGCACAACAACTTCGAGGGCGGCGGTAACGAAGCCATCAACGAAACGGTCGCCGTCTCGCGCTTACGGAGCCTCTTGATCGACGCTCGCGCTCTGGGACCACGTATCCAGAGCGGCGACACCGAGGCTCTGGGCGACTTCGAGAACATCAGCCGGCGGATCAGCGCGGCCTACGAGGATCTTCATCTGCTCGATGACGAGGAAGAAGTCAATCTCTGCATGGAATCGCAGCATCATTGGACGACATCGGAGCTGGCCGCATCCGGTGTGTGGTCGGGTGGACCGTTCCGCGCGACGTCGTACAAGTCGCACGTGAATCACGCCCTCCATTACGCCGATCAGCTTTCAGCCGTCGTGTTGGGCGAGCTAAAGTCGAACATCGAGAAACTCGATCGCCAGACGCACACGACCGAGGCCATATTCATCGTAGTGAGCCTTCTCGGCCTTGCCGCTGGTGTTTTCTTCGCTCTTTTCTTCCGTCGGTCGATCCATGGGCCACTTCGCCGTTTGGAAGAAGCAGCTACGCAGTTCAGCATGGACAACCTCGACCATAACGTGAAGATCGAGCGAGAGGACGAACTCGGCGCGGCTGCCGAAGCTTTCAACCTCATGGCGCGGCGTTTGTTAGAGGGCCGCAAGGCACTCATGCATCAGGCCTTCCACGATTCGCTTACGGGTCTCCCGAACCGTGCTCTGTTCCAAGATCGAGCCGAGCACGCTCTCACGCGGACGAAGAGGAACACGCAAGCCATCGCCGTCCTCTTCGTCGACCTTGACGACTTCAAGCACGTGAATGACAGCCTGGGGCACTCGGCAGGCGACGAACTGCTGCTTCAGGTCGCGACGCGCCTTAGGGCGGTTACGCGAGATGAAGACACCGTTGCCCGACTCGGCGGCGACGAGTTTGCAGTGTTGCTCGAAGACGTCAACAAAGACTCGAGAGCCGCAGTGGACGCGGCCGAGCGCATAACGGAAGCGCTGAAGGAACCTGTCGAGATATCTGGTCACAGGGTCGTGATGAACGCCAGCATCGGTATCTACACGAGCACTTCAGGACTCGACACTGCAGAAGAGCTTCTTCGCCGAGCCGATGTTGCGATGTATGTCGCCAAGTCCGAGGGTCGAGCTCGGTACAAAGAATTCGAGATGAGCATGCACGAGGCCGTTAGTGAACGGACGAGGCTCGAATCCGACCTCGCCAGAGCTCTCGACAAGAACGAGTTGGAGGTCTACTTCCAGCCGATCGTAGCCATGGAAACCGAGATGCCGATCGGGGCCGAGGCTCTTCTCAGGTGGATCCACCCGGGCCTTGGCATGATCCCACCGGATCGCTTCATACCCGTAGCCGAGCAGACCGGCCAGATCGTGCCGATCGGGCGCATGGTGCTTCGTCGTGCAGCAGAGCTGTCGGTGAAGATGCGATCTGAATACGACGCGCCTGAAGAGTTGAAGGTCAGCGTGAACCTCTCGATGAGGCAGCTACAGCACCAGGGATTCATCGAGGAGCTCGGCGAGATCATCTCCGACACCGGCTGCGATCCCTCCAACCTGGTTCTTGAGATCACCGAATCCATGCTCGTTACCAACGTCGACAACACAGTGACGACGCTACGGAAGCTTCGAGCGATGGGCGTGAGGGTTGCGGTTGACGACTTCGGAACCGGCTACTCATCCCTTGCTTATTTGAAGCGTTTCCCCCTGGACATCCTGAAGATCGATAAGAGCTTCATCGACGGTGTAGCGAGCTCGATCAAAGAGGAGTCGGCCCTTGCCAGGTCGATCATCACGCTTGCACAGCAGATGAACCTCTTGACGGTCGCCGAGGGGATCGAGAAGCCAGAGCAGGTGACGAGACTGAGGGAGCTCGGTTGCGATCATGGGCAGGGCTTTCTGTTCTCACGTCCGATCCCGGCGTCGAAGCTTCTCGAGGTGATCGAGCACCTCGCCACGAACGGGACCTCCGAACTCGTCTGATCCGAACCATCGATCAGAACTCGGCTTGAGGGGGCACCGCCGCCGAGGCACCGTCGCGGTAACGTGCCTTCATGAGCGACACATGGGTGGTGGGCGACGCCCATGGCTGCGTGGACACGGTCACCACTCTTCTCCAACAGCGTGAACTTCTTGACGACTCCTATCGATGGGCCGGGGACACGTCGCGCCTCTGGTTCATCGGCGACCTAACGGATCGCGGTCCCGACGGGATCGGGATGATCGAGTTAGTGATGCGCCTGCAACGCGAAGCAAGAGAAACCGGCGGGATGGTGGGTTGCCTACTCGGGAACCATGAGGTGTTCCTTCTCGGCGCGCGTCGCTTCCTCGAGACGCCTCTTGGTCTTGGAGACATGAGCTTCCTCGAGCTCTGGGCGATGAACGGTGGGAAACGACGTGACCTCGACGCTCTGACAGCAGACCACCTGGCATGGCTCACAGGGCTTCCGTCAGTGGTCACGGTCGGAAACCACGGCCTGGTGCATTGTGACTCCGACTTCTACGTTGACCTCGGAGATACGGCAGACGAGATCAACGCCTCGATCCAGAACGTGCTGCAGGGCGACGACATCGAGAACTGGAGCATCCTCATCTCGGCGTTCGTGAGGAGGAATGAGCTGTGGGACTCAGCTGTCGAAGGTGAAAGGAGCCTGCAGAGGCTGTCCAATGTGTTGCGGGCAGGCGTGATCGTTCATGGCCACACCCCGATCCCCATGGTGACGAACATCCAGGCTGAGGATGCGGTCGAACCTTTCATCTACTCGAAGGGGCGCTGCATCAACGTCGACGGCGGAATGTTTCTCGGGTCTCCGGGGATAGCTGTGCGGCTACGGCAATGACCGCTACGGCAGTAAACTCGGCCGATGGAAACCGGACTTAATTTCACACTGACCGATGAACAGCAGATGTTCCGCCAGGCGGTACGCGAGCTTTGTGAGGACAAGCTCGCCCCTCGAGCCGCGGAGATCGATGAAGCCGACGAGTATCCGTGGGACATCGATGAACTTCTAGTCAAGAACGGGTTCGCCGGCGTCTCTTACCCCGAGGAGTTTGGTGGAGCCGGCGGTGGAGCCGTGGAGATGTGCCTGCTTGTCGAGGAGATCTCCCGTGTGAGCGCGGGAACGGCTCTGATCCCAGCGGTTAACAAGCTGGGGGCCATCCCTGTGTTGCTCGCGGGTTCCGACGAGTTGAAGCGCAAGGTCTGCACCGGCATCACCGATGGCACCCATCGCATGAGCTATTGCCTGACGGAACCTGGATCCGGCTCTGACGCGGCGGCCATGAAGAGCAAGGCCGTCCAAGACGGGGATGACTGGGTTCTCACTGGAACCAAGCGCTTCATCACCGGCGCGGGCGCCTCAGATCTCTACACGTACTTCGCCGTGACCGATAGCGAAGGACAAAAGGGCCGGAACATCACCGCTTTCATCGTTGAGAAAGACATGAAGGGCTTCGAGCTCGGCCGCAAGGAAGACAAGATGGGTATCCGCGGCTCGCCAACGCGAGAGGTGATCCTCGATGGTGTTCGCGTCCCGAAGGAGAACGTCATCGGCGAAGTCGGCCAGGGTTTCCGTTACGCGATGCGTACACTCGATTTCTCCCGACCGACGGTTGGAGCTCAGGCACTCGGTATCGCGCAGGGCGCGTTCGAGTATGCCACCGGCTATGTCCAGGAGCGGAAGCAGTTCGGTAAGCCCATCGCTGCCTTTCAGGGTTTGCAGTTCATGTTCGCCGACATGGCGATGAAGATCGAGACCGCGCGCCTCGCTGTCTATAGAGCAGCAGTTGCCATCGATGAGGAAGATCCCAATGTTTCTTATTGGGCCGCGATCGCAAAGTGCTATGCGAGCGACGTTGCGATGTCAGTAACCACCGACTGTGTGCAAACCCTCGGCGGTTACGGGTACATCAAGGAGTATCCGGTCGAACGCTTCATGCGCGACGCGAAGATCACGCAGATCTACGAAGGCACGAACCAGATCCAGCGGGTCGTGATCGCCAGGCAGGTACTCGGAAAGCACTAGTGGTCGTTTCCGTACCACCTCGTCTTCCACCTGTGTGGACGGGGCGCGTCGATAGCCCACCCACTTCCCCGGTCGATGGTGATGGGGGAGGCAACGATTGGGTCACGGTGGCGCAGGCACCCAACGACATAGAGGCGCACCTTCTGGTCGGTCGATTGGGTGAGGCGTGCATCGAAACGTTCTCGATGAAGGATCGCAGTAGCTCGGTCGGTTGGCTGCACGGCGGCTCCGATCCGTGGGGACCCGTACTGATCATGGTGAGGAAGCTGCATTTCGAAGACGCGCGCATAGTTCTCGCCGAGGTCGCATTCGAAGCGCCGGCAGCGGTGGCGTCTGTTGGGTCTATGTCGCGGCCCCATCCTGGCTCCCGTTGGCGCGGCCCCCTCATCTGGTGGTCGCTCGCCCTCGGCCTTGGCATCCTTCTGTCGGCGCTCTCTTACGTAGGGACGAAAGAAACATTGGAGCGTTGCCAGCAGGAAGGCACCTGCCTAGTGCCTCCAGAAGGAGCTGACCGCGATCGATGATTGGGTGAAGCTCGCCGTCGCCGGTTCCGCGATCGAGGCTCATCTCATCGTGGGACGCCTCGAGGAAGCCGGGATAGAGACTCGGATGGAGCCGGATCGTTCTGGCTTGGGCGAGTACCTCCATGCGGGGAGCAACCCGCACGCTGCGGTTCATATCTTTGTCCCAGCTCATGCCGTGGACGCCGCGCGTCAGGCGCTCGAAGAAGAGATCGAGCAGGACCCGAGCGAGCTGGACACAGAGGAAGAGCCGGAGGTCCTGGCAGACACCGGTCGCGGGAGAGCCGCGCTTTGGATCGCGATCATCACCGTGCTGGCAGTGGTCATGGCCACGCTCGTCGCGAATCTCAACGACATCTTCAAGCTCTGAGGTTTCTCGCGCTCGCACCTAAGGAGGAGCGGGGCCAGGAGGTTTGAGCTTCCCCGCTTTACGGTCTTGTTTCGTTTTCGCCTGGTGACATGTCCAGCAACGAGGTTTGAGGTTGCCATTGGAGGCGGGACCGAGCGCGGAATGCGGCTCGACATGGTCGATCTCGGTACGGAATCGGTTGCCGCAGTCCACGCATGACACGCCGTCGAACTCCGGTGGCTCACCCAACTCCAAAGCCACGCGGACCTCGACGGGTGTGTTGCGCGTCCAGCGAGCGAACTGGCGTAGATCCTTGCCGTCGTAGAACACCCCGTTCAAGAAGGCATCCTTGGCTATCTCTTTAGCCGCCTGAGGAGACACCGGTCCAACACCCGGGATCTTGCAGACCTCGCCCTTGCGGACGTCGGTCCAACCGCGCGTGGTGACTTCGTGGCTGACCAGCACCACGAGTTCGGGACGCTTGGCGCGGCCGTTGCCCGAACCAGACAACAACTTGGCGTAGGCATCGGCGAGGTACCGCTCGAATGGCTCCAGGTTTCCGGTCTTCTTTGCCGCCCTAGCTAAACGTTGAGCTTCGGCCTCGGCCCTGGCAATGATCGGCGCTCCGACGTGCGGTTCCCACGACAGATGGACATGCGCCATACCGAGCTCATCTGGATAGCTGCGAGCACAACGCGCCGCATGCTGACGCTGCGCCAGGCCCTCATGTTGTTCGGCCTCGAGTTTGGTAGATCTGGCCTTCTCCCTGAGCACGGCGAACGACTCTTTCTTGGCCACCGCTAATAGCTTTGCGGCAGCTCCGGGAGCCGACTCCTCGGCCTTCGCGATCTCGGTAGCTTGATCCAGAGACACTTCTCCGTGTTTGAGAGCTTCGTTCAGCGTTCCGGACTGGGCCAGGGTCTTTCCCGTCGCTACTGTGTCCTTGGCTTTTCCCAAAGAGGTCCCGGTGACTCGCGCAAGCTCCGCAGCATCATCTATCCGGGCTGCGACGGCCGCCTTGCAAAAAGCCAAGTGTCGCTCGGCACGGGCGATGGACTGCATCTGTTCGCGCGCCACTGGCACGGTCATCAATTCGGGCTCGAGGTCGACCGCGGTCTTTTCGAGGTGGTCAGCGATCTCAACGAAATCCATATGCCAATCTTGACTAAGGGGTGCGACACTTTTCGCGTTCTCTTGAGGTGGCTCCGAGAAGTTTTTTTCGCGTTACCCCTGTCTGGCCACTATTCTCGGCCCCCAAGCGTCACATCGAAAAGAACGATCTCACAGGGAGTAACTGCGCGGCCATATGAGATTCAACCCTTTCAAAAAGGAGCCCGACCCGTTCGCTCATGACATGAGCGGCATGCTGAAGGGCAGCTCCGTCCGACCCAAGAAGAAGTTCTGGCTACTCCGCCATCGCTGGACGGCGCTGGGCCTCATCGTCCTGGTGCTTCTGGGCAGCCTCGCGGGATATGGCTATTACCGCTATTGGAATCTGACAGACGAGATCCAGGATGACGAACTCGATGTAGAAGAGGTCGAGGACGAGATGGACCCGTTCAACATCCTTTTGGTTGGCTCAGACTCTCGTGACGGTCTTACCGAGGAGGAGCAGTTCGAACTCGGAGCGAAAGCCGTTGCTGGCGAACGCGCCGACACGTTGATCCTCGCCCACGTCGATCCGGAAACGAACCACATCATCATGGTGCAGTTCCCGCGCGATCTTTACGTACAGATCGCGGGGAGTGGCGAGAGCAAGATCAACTCCGCGCTCGAGATCGGCCGGCCCACATTGATGGAGACCGTGTCTCAGTTGACGGGTCTTGATATCCATCGCTACGCGCAGGTGAACATCGCTGGCTTCCGGGATGTGGTCGACTCCATCGGGGGTGTGAAGCTCTGCATCACCGAGCCGATCCCCTTCGATCCGCAGACGGGGATCGAGGTGACCCAGGAAGAGATAGACGAGTCTCCGCTGATCCAGTTCGATGGGGATCGCGCCTTGCGTTACGTGAGGAGCCGTAACTTCCCGACGAGCGACTTCGAGCGTATCCGGAATCAGCAGCGCTTCCTAGCGGCGGCGATCGAAAAGGTCACATCGCCTGGAACCCTTTTCGCTCCGACCCGGATCAACAACCTTCTTAACGCGGCCAGCAAGAACATCAAGATCGACAGGAACACGACTCCCTTGGGACTTCTCGACATCGCTAAGAAGTTCCGGAACTTCAACCCGGAGAACTACGAGGCTTACACGGCGCCGAACTTCGGCATCGGCGCGGCGGGCGAGGAATCGATCGTCGTGCCGGATTACGCGACCATGGAAGTGATGTTCGAACAGATCGCGGACAACGAATCACCCCTTGATGCGGGGGGTCTGGTACCTGCCGATGTCGACATGCCGAGCATCAGTGTCGGTGTGTACAACGGCACGTTCGAAGAAGGCATCGCCTTGACGGCGGCCGAGAAACTCAAAGAGGCCACCCAAGTCGCACGCGGAACCGTTTCGGTGGTGGAGGTCACAAATGCCGATCGGTTTAGCTACAAGAACCCGGTCATCCTGTTTGACCCCTCGGTCGATGGAGCGGAGACGAAGGCTGAGATCATCGCTCAAGCAGTGCCGAATGCTGTCGTGAAGGAAGGCAAGGAGGGCCAGGTCTCGTCCACCGTTGACGTTGCCCTCATCGTGGGCAAGCAACGGCTCCGGTTCACGAAGCTCGTACAGATAGTTCCGATCGACATCCCAGAGCCAAGCGAAGTCCCCGAGGAATGCCGGTGAGCCTCGACGACCTCACATATCTCACTCGGGAATCCAAGGGAGCCCCCGACGGGGCTCTCATCCTCTTCCACGGGCGGGGTGCGGACGAGCATGACCTCTTCCCGTTGTTCGACATGCTCGATCCCCAACGCAGGCTCATGGGGGTCACCCCCCGCGGCCCCCTTTCGATGCCACCCGGGGGAGCCCACTGGTACGTCATCCGCGAGGTGGGATTCCCCGATCCCGATTCCTTCTTGGCCACCTACAACCGAGCGGCGCGGTGGCTCGACGCTTTCTACGAGACCACCGGCCTCGGACCCGACAAGACGGTTGTCGGCGGCTTCAGCCAGGGTGGAGTTATGGCTTACTCGATGTCACTTGCGAAGGGGCGACCTCGTCCCGCGGGGATCATCGCGCTGAGCTGCTTCATGCCCACCGTTGAAGGCTTCGAGTTCGATCTCGAGAACATGGACGGGTATCCGGTCGCGATCGGTCACGGCACCTATGACCCGGTGATCACTGCCGATTTCGGTCGTGCGGCCCGCGAAAGACTCGAGGCCGCACGCGCAGACGTTACCTACAAGGAATCGTTGATCCCACACACCATCGACCCGACGTTCATCGATGACCTGCAGCTCTGGCTAACCGACGTAGTGGACTAGCCGAGGAAGAGTCGTTCGTAGGCTTCGGCCACCGCAGCCGGCGAGGCCCAGCCCTCGACGAAGGTGCGACCCGCATCTCCCATTCGTGCAGCTTCTTCAGGTGATTCCACCAAACGCTGAATGGCTTTCGTGAAAGCTTCTGCATCTTCCGGGGGGACCGCGAGGCCCGCGCCGGTTCGCTCGACGAGGCGCGCCACCTCGGTTCCCGGATCGACGGACGCGACTAGCGGCCGCCCGGCCGCGAGGATCGAGTAGGTCTTAGAAGGCACCGACGAAGACGCGAGTCCTTTCTTCAGAGGCACGACGTGGATATCGGCGGCGGCCAGTAGCTCGGGAAGCCGTTCGAGAGGTTGGGAGTCGACGAATCGGACGTTTGATAGACCGCGGGCCGCGCTCTCGAGATCCGCGCGTCCGGCTCCCTGACCGTTGATCACGAAAACGAGATCCTCTAGATGCGAGAGCGCAACCGCGGCAGCGAGCACTAGGTCCAAGGATTGAGACATCCCGACGTTCCCCGCGTACATCACAACCGTCTTGCCGCTCAGACCGAACTCGGAGCGATAGGCGTTCTCCCGTTCCGCCGGTCGGATCGACTCGGTGTCGACGAAGTTCGGAATCACAGTGACCTTCGACGTATCCGAAACTTTCCGTGCGAGGTTCTCTCGTAGATCGTCCGAAAGTACGGTCACGACATCGGCGCGCTTGTAGCAGAATCTCTCGAGCTTTCGCGTGGCCGCGATCACCGATCGGTTCTTGAGTGCGCCGAGTTCGATGGCGACGTCTGGGTAGACGTCCTGGATGTTGAAGACGAACCGTGCCTTACGAGCACGAGCGATGAGCCACCCATCAACGCCGAGCGTGAGTGGGGGCGACACAGCGAGGACACCGTCCACGGGCCCACCCCGCCGGCCGACCAGACCGGCGATAGCGCTGAAGCCTGCGAACGCTAGGGCTCGGCGAGTGATGTTCTGCTTGTCGTCGGTAGGGAACGGATGCACCCGGATGATCTGCCCCCAGGGTGTGTCCTCCCTGCGTACCAACTTCCCCTCGTAACCAGCCTCGAGCTTGTGCTCCCGGTACCAGGGGAGCGCGGTGATCACCTCGATCGTGTGTCCGCGCTGGGCAAGCTCTTCGACGATCCGTGTGATGACGGCCCCCGTCGGGGCAGTGTCTGGTGCGAAGTGCGGCGTGAGGACGACGAGGTTCATAACGTTGTTTCCAAACCGTGCCGGTAGGCGTCTTCGAGGATGCCCGCCGAGACATCCCAGTTGTAGAGCTTCGCCCTGTCCGGACCGACCTTCTTGAATCCCTCGCGCATAGCTTCGTCCTCGATCATGAGGATCATCGCCTGCGCCCACTCTTCATCGTTGTCGGGGGAGACCAACACGCCCGCATCCGAAACGACCTCCGGCAAGGCGGTCGCGTTCGATGCGATGACAGGGCAACCGCGTGCCATCGCCTCCAAAGCGGGAGCCCCGAAACCTTCGAAGCGTGAAGGGAAGGTCAGAGCAGTCGCTTCCCGGTAGAGCGCCTCGAGGTCGGCGGACGGGACGTAGCCGAGCTCTCGAACCTGTGAGGTGATCCCGAGTTTCCGGATCTCGGAAGTGATCCGCTGCGCCATCTCTTTGGCGATGACCCACTCTTGCCACGCCTTCGCCCCGGTGAGAACCAAAGTCGTATCGGGATGGGCGCCCAGGACGCGCACGAAAGCGTGTAACAACGTCAGATGGTTCTTGTGTGGGTACGTAGCCGCCGGATAGAGGAAGAAGGGGCCGGGGATCTCGTAACGCTCCCGGATGTCGCTGGGAAGGTCCGAGATCTCGCGTGGCGCGATCCCATGGGGCACCACGATCACCAGACTCGGGTCTATCGAGAGTCGCTCGATCACCGTCCGCCTGCTGAATTCGCTGGGGACGAGAACGAGCCTCGCGTTCTCTGCGGACCGGGGCACGACGCTGCGCAGGAAGAGCAGCTTCGAGCGCGTGAAGTATTCGGGGAAGTAGAGGTACTGAAGGTCGTGGATGGTCAAGACCGAACGAGATACCCGCAGCATCGGCATCGTCCCACCCCCGTGGTGGATCAGGTTGATCTTCTTGCGGCGAAGTTGATACGCGAGCCAAGAGTTCTCTCCGGCAACCCTGAAAGACTTGACCTGACCGGTGAGTGGCGCGTACTCGACCTTGTAGGTGCTTGCGAGTTCGGGGTGAGCAACTCCGAACTGGGGGAGGGCGAAGATCGTGTAGTCGAAACCTGTGTCCCGCTCTGACAGACCGCGGAGAAGGCGCGTCATGTAGGTCTCCGAACCGCCGACCACGCCCGGAACCATCCACAGAAGATTCAACCCGACCTTATGCATACGCAACCTTACGCATGCGCTACCTCACGATACGCGGCGACTGTTAACTCAGCCGTTCTGCTCCAGGGGTACTCGAGTGCGCGTTTACGTCCCGCTTCGGACAGTTTCCGAGCGAGAGCTTCGTCTTCGATGACCCTACGGATACCTTCCATGATCGAATTCGCACTGTTCGGGTTCACGAGAACCGCGGCATCACGCCCCAGCTCGGCGGTAGATGTGCCCAGTGAGGTTACGACGGGGGTTCCTTGTGCCATCGCCTCTAGGACGGGCAAACCGAAACCTTCTTCGAGGCTAGGGAAGCAGAAGAGCTCGGCCCCGGCGTACAACGCTCGCAGCTCCTGTTGTGGCACGAACCCCAGCACCTTGATGTCGGGTCGTTGACCGGCGAGTAGTCGGTCGATGTTCTCCTTCCAACCTTTCGGGCCGACAAGAACGAGATCCATGTCCGGGTCGAGCTTCCCGAACGCGTGAAGCAACCGAGGGAGGTTCTTCCGCGGTTCCATCGTTCCGGTCCACAAGATGTAAGGACGCGTGAGTCCAAACTTCTCTCTGACGAGCGTGACATCGCCCCCCGCCGCTTCGACGACATGCACGCCCATCGGCACGAGTCGTAAGCGCGCCTCCTCGAAGCCCGACTCGCGACACTGAGCCATGGTCGCTTCCGAGGGACAGAGGACGAGATCTGCTTCGCGCCACGCGATCGCCAAACCCTTCCGGAAGAAACGCACGCCTCGTCTAGTGAAGTTGGAAGGGTCGCTGATGAACGCGAGATCGTGGATGGTCACGACCAACGGAGCTGTCTTCGGCGGGATCGCGATCGTGGTGGCGTGGATGACGTTGACCGGGCCCTGTGGCTTTCAACACGTCGCCTCGCCGGAACCGATGCCACGCTTCGTACATCCTCAAGCGACCCATCGAGAGATGCGCGACCTCGATCGGTGGCTTCCATGGGTCTGCAGGTGGCGCGTGGTGCTTCGCCGCCACGCCGATGAGCTCAACATCAGGGCGCTCTGCAAGCGCTCGCGCCATCTCTATGCCCGCGACCCCGGTCCCACCCGGGACCTCGTGCCAGCACTGTTCCAGGGTGAAAGCCGCGCGCAGGCGACCGCTCGATGAGAACGGCCAATCGCGGGTCATCTCGGCTGATTCAAGGGAGGTCACAGGTGCGATTCTCTCGCAACCCAGGTGCACGCATGTGCTAACTCCGCTGAGGGCGCACGGGTACGCTGTGGGCGTGAGCAGCTACTGGAGGGACAAGAAGATCCTCGTGACCGGGGGCCGAGGCTTCCTCGGTAAGGCTCTCTTGGCCAACCTCGAGCGCCGCGGCGCGACGGACATCGTGACCTTCGGCAGCTCCGACTACGACCTCACGGACAGAGCAAGCGTGAAACGCCTGTTCGAGGATGTTGACCCGGAGGTCGTGATCCACATGGCTGCTCGCGTGGGCGGCATCGGGGCCAACATGAAGGCCCCAGCCGACCTGTACATCAACAATCTGTTGATGGGGACGTTCGTCATCGAGGAGGCGCGGCTCCATGGCGTTCCGAAGACCGTGCTTCTCGGGACCATCTGTGCATACCCGAAGTTCACGCCGGTTCCGTTCCTCGAGGACGACCTTTGGAACGGCTATCCCGAAGAGACGAACGCTCCCTACGGGATAGCGAAGAAGGCTCTGCTGGTCCACGCTCAAGCGAATCGTGCACAGTACGGACAGAACACGATCTTCCTTCTCCCCACCAATCTTTACGGCCCCAACGACAAGTTCGATCCGTCCGTTTCGCACGTCATCCCGGCATTGATCAAGAAAGCCGTTGACGCGCAAGACGCCGGCGCTGATCACATCGATGTCTGGGGGACCGGTACCGCGACTCGTGAGTTCCTTTATGTGGACGACGCGGCCGAAGGGATCGCTCTCGCGACTGAGCACTACGACGGCGAGGATCCCGTCAACCTCGGTACCGACTACGAAGTCGCGATCAAGGACCTAACCGAACTCATCTGCAAGCTCGTCGGATACTCCGGCGAACTTCGTTGGGACCCGTCCAAGCCAGATGGCCAGCCCCGTCGCCATGTCGATTCGACCCGAGCTCGCGAGCGTTTCGGATTCGAAGCAAAGGTTTCGCTTGAAGAGGGCCTTCGCCGAACGATCGACTGGTTCCGCTCCAACCGGGATTCTGCGTAGGAATCAGGTTGCTATACGACACTTTCAACGCGCTGATTTCGCTAGATCGTTGAAGATCGCACTCGATTGCGCCCCTCTGCTCGACCCACCGACCGGTGTCGGGCGCTATGTAGCCGAACTCGCTGCTGCCTTGGAAGCGCGCAATGTCGATCTAGCACGCTACGCGGTGGCATTGCGAGGTGAGAACCCCGGGAATATCGCGCGCGCCAGGCTCCCCGCTCGCGTTGCACACGTCTTTTGGAAGCGCTCGACCTGGCCTTCGGTCGAGAAGCTCACCGGATCCCCCGACGTGGTTCATGCAACCAACTTCGTGCTACCGGCGTTGCGTTCCGCGGCAGGCGTTGTCACCGTGCACGACCTTTCGTTCCTTCGCACGGACGTCTTCCCTGGCGGGGAGCGACTGCGCGATCTTGTGCCCTGGTCGATCGCAAGAGCCGCGCGGGTGATCGCCCCCACGCAAGCGATAGCAGACGAGATCGAGGAACGCTACGCGGTCCCCCCAGAGAAACTCGCGGTTACACACGAAGGCGTGTCTTCGCTGTTCTTCGGAGCGAGTCCTTTGTCCGACACCGTTCTCGGGCGGATGGGGATCCCCGGCCCCTTCGTGATCGCAGCCGGAACGATCGAACCGCGCAAGAACCTTCGCCGATTGCTAGATGCATGGAGCCACGTGGGCTCCGATCTCGAGGGTTGGACACTCGTTCTGGCGGGGCCTAAGGGGTGGGGGCCGGACCTCCCCGAGACCCCTGGGGTGATCCTCACCGGCTGGGTGGAGGACGAGACGCTTCCCGGCCTCTATGCCGCCGCCGAGTTCTTCTGCTACCCGTCCCTGTACGAGGGGTTCGGGCTGCCGCCCCTCGAGGCGATGGCCGCTGGGTCGCCCGTCCTGGTGGGGAACTATCCGGCCGCCTCGGAGGTCTTAGGTGACGCGGCCCTGGTGGTGGATCCATTGGATACCGAGGCGCTGACCGAGGGGCTCAGGAGGCTGGGGACCGACCCCGCCCTCAGGAAACGCCTGCAGCTGGCTGGACGTGCGAGGGCAACCGGGTTTCGATGGGAAGACACAGCCAAGGCAACCATCGAGGTGTACCGCAGCGTTCTTCAGTAGGAGGGGAACACGCCCGATACTGAGACAGGGGGTGTTGCTCCTGCGTACGCTTGGGGCTTACGACCGTTATATCCAAGAGCCTGTGACCATGAAGAAGATGCCTATCTCAAAGATCGCCTTGCTGGCCGCCATGATCGGCGTATCGCTGGTCCCGGCCGCGCCTGCTGTCGCCCAGGAGAAGACCGTCACGATCAGAGGCGGTGGTTACGGCCACGGGATCGGCATGTCTCAGTACGGAGCTCTAGGCCGCGCTCAGCGCGGCAAGACGGCCGAACAGATCCTCGAGCACTACTACACGGGGGCGAAGGTTTCTTCCGAGCCCAGCAGCAGGACCATCAAGGTCGGCCTTCTGCCGAACTACGGAGGCAACCAAGGCTCGCTGTCCTTCGCGACCGAACCGTTCGCGAGCGGTGGCGGAGAAGTTTCGATCAAGGTCAAGGGCGACAAGGACACGCTGGTCCAAGGGAACGCAAGTGACACGTTCCTGGTCGAGGCATCTCCGACCGGAGGACTTCGCATCAAGAAGAACGGAACCGCTGTCGAACGCGGTGGCAAGACTGTGTTCGGTCTCGACTCAGGTTTGATCGTTCACTACTCCAAGTACGGCAGCGCGCTCGAAGCCGACGGGGAAGGCGCACCGCTACGCGTACGGCAAGGGCGAGATCGGCACTTACCAGTCCAGCGCCGGTGCCTGTGATGGATATTGCATCCGACTTGCTCTAGCGATGCCCATGCAGAAGTACCTCTATGGGCTGGGCGAGGTTCCTTCGTCGTGGCCGGATGCAGCCCTCAAAGCGCAAGCGATCGCGGGCCGCACCTTCGCTTTCGATCGTGTTTCGACGTCGGTTCTATCGGCTCGTCTCTGCGGATGTCACGTTTACGACTCGACCATCGACCAGGCCTACATCGGTGACAGCAAGCGCACCGGGTCCGGAGAATGGTGGGACGACTGGAAGGCAGCGGTCGACAACACCAAAGACCTTCTCGTGACCTATGAAGGCACCGCTCTGGGTGACGCTCTCTACTCATCGTCTTCAGGTGGCCACACCGAGAGTAACGAGAACGTCTGGGGTGGCTCGCCCGTTCCTTATCTTCGTGGCGTGAAAGATGGCGCGGACGAGGCGAACGGCGAGAACGAGAAGTACCGGTGGACCGAGACGTTCACGTGGTCACAGTTCCAGTCCATGTTGTCGTCGTACGGCGTGGGGGAGGTCCAAGACATCGAGATCGTCAAGCGTGGAGACTCTCGACGGATCGCCGTGGATGGCGCCCGACTCATCGGCTCTAACAAAACGACTTTGGTGGACGGTTGGTCTCTGCGCGGGTCGTTGTCGCTCTACGACAGCCTCGTGTTCAGCATCGATATGGGGGGCGAGGTCGGTGAACGCTTCCTGTCGAAGTACCGGAAGCTCGACGGCGCTCCGGGGGCCGCGAAGTCAAAGCCGTATGACGTGCCCCGCGGTTGGAAGCAACCGCGAGGACAGGCCCAGGACTTCTCTCAGGGACGGATGACGTACGTGAAAGAGACGGGCAAGGTCGTATGGCAACACGGCCGGATCCTTAAGGCGTACGACGCCCTCGGGAGAGAAGGTTCGAAACTCGGAATGCCATCCAGCGGCGTGTGGAACGGCGATGGGTTCGTCGCCGCGACCTATCTCGGGGGCAGGTTGATCAAACCCCAGGGCCACGCTCCGATCGCTTTGCTTGGCGTCTTCGAAGACGCGTTCGTGCGGAATGGGGGGGCTGCATCACTCGGGGTCCCGCTTGGTGGCCGCGAGTCCGGCGATGGATTGCCGGATGGCGGACGTCGCCAGCGCTTCGAGAACGGGACGGTCTACAAGAGCGGTGCCGGCGGAGGTGTGTTCGCGCTGTTCCGCGAGGTCGACGCTCGCTACGTCGAGATCGGTCTGGCTGCTTCCGACTGCGGATACCCCACCGATGACATGACGCAGGACGGCGAGACGTGGGTGGCGACCTTCGAACACGGAACCATGATCCTCAAGGCCTCGGGCAAGGTCAACGTCAGCTGCGGTTGACACACCGTCCCTTAGACTGCCCGCCATGGCTTCTGAAGTTCCTATCCCCGAATCTCTGACCCACGCGTCGTCGCACACGACGTCTTCCGGCCGTCTCGTTTCCTTGGCCCTGTTGTTGATCAGCATCACCTTTTCGATCGCGGGGCAGGTGACCCTGAAGGCGGCGATGGATAGGGTCGGCAAGATCGGCGGTGCTGAAGTTGCCGCTGCGGGGGAAACGATCGGAAAGGCTGCAAGGGAGCCGCGCCTATGGCTCGGGCTCTTCCTCTTCGGCGTCTCGGCGCTCTTCTGGCTGGTCGTGCTCTCCCGCGTCAACCTGTCAGTGGCCTATCCGATGGTGGGCATCTCGTACATCATGATCGTCTTGTTGGGTCGGTACGCGTTGCACGAGCATGTGCCCGCCCTCCGTTGGATAGGTACTTTCGTCGTGGCGGCGGGCATCGCAATCATCGGTTTCAGTTTCCGACGCAAGACCGGGACTTGAAGGCCTTACTTATCGCCGGCGGGTTCGGGACCCGTCTAAGGCCACTGACGTACACGCGCCCGAAGCATCTGCTCCCCATCGCCAATCGGCCGCACCTTCATCACGTCTTCGATCTCTTGCAGCAACACGGGATCGATGAGGTGGTCCTGCTCACGTCCTACATGGCCGACACGTTCAGTGCCTCGGTCGTGCATGGCAAGGAGCGGGGGATGAAGGTCGAGGTCACCTACGAGGAGACTCCACTGGGAACGGCAGGCGCCATCAAGAACGCTCGCGGGTTCATCGGACGAGAGACCTTTTTTGCCTTCAACGGCGACATCCTGACCGATATGGATCTGACCGCGATGCTGAAGTTCCACTACGAGCGCGAGGCAGAAGCGACGATCGTGCTCACGCCCGTCGAAGATCCGTCGGCTTACGGCGTGGTTCCAACTGATGGGGATGGGCGGGTTCAGGGGTTCATCGAGAAACCACCCCCGGGGGAAGCTCCGACGAACCTCATCAACGCAGGTGTTTACATCATGGAACCGTCGATCCTCGATCGGATCCCTGCAGGGGTGGAGTACTCGGCCGAACGCGCTCTCTTTCCCGGTCTGGTCGAGGAGGATGCTCGACTGTTCGCGACCGGGACCGATGCGTACTGGATGGACATCGGAACGCCTGCGAAGTATCTGCAAGCCAACCTCGACGCTCTGTCTGGAGCTTTCCGAACCGTAGCGGTCGGTGCTCCGGGAGAGGGAGCATCCGAGGTGTCGGACGACGCTTCGATTGCAGAGGGGAGCATCGTCGTGGCCTCGGCGATCGGAGAGCGCTGCGTTCTCCAGGACCGAGCGCAGGTGCGAGGGTCGGTCCTTCTGCCCGGCGCGAAGGTGGGGGCCGGGGCCCGAGTGGTGGATTCGATCTTGGGAGAGGGTGTACAGGTAGAACCGGGCGCTATCGTCGAGGGTCAAACGGTTGCCGACGCCGAGCGGATATCGCGAAATTAGGAGGTTGAGTTGAGGGTTCTGGTCACAGGGGCAGCAGGGTTCATCGGATCGCATCTCGTCGACCGGCTCCTCGGTGAAGGCGAAGAGGTGCTCGGGGTCGACGATCTTTCGTCCGGGGCGCTAGTGAACCTGAACTCTGCTCGAAACAGCGGCACCGGGAAATTTACGTTCTCTCGCATCGATGTCAGATCGGATGCGATCATCGATTTCATCCAGCGGAACAAACCCGAGGTCGTGTTCCACCTGGCCGCTCAGGTGGACGTGCGGCACAGCGTTGCCGATCCGATCCACGACGCGATGATCAACGTCATCGGCACACTGAACGTCCTTCACGCTGCCGAGCAGTCGGGCGCTCGCAAAGTGGTGTTCACGTCGTCAGGAGGCTGCATCTACGGTGAGCCCGGTGCCGCCCGGCTCCCGGTCACCGAGGATCAGTTCTTCCTACCCGAGTCGATGCCCGAGTCTCCGTACGGTGTTTCCAAGAGGATCATCCTCGACTACCTCCGCTACTTCAAAGCGATCAAGGGCCTCGACTACACGGCCCTCGCTCTCGCGAACGTCTACGGACCTCGCCAGGAACCCGCCTCGGAGGTCGGCCTCGAAGGCCAGGTCGTTGCCATCTTCTCTCGCAAGATGCTCACTCGGGATCCCGTGACGATCTACGGCGAGGGAACCCAAACGCGCGACTTCGTCTATGTCGACGACGTGGTCTCGGCTTTCGTCGCATCGCGCGACAAGGGTTCGGGAGAACTCATCAACATCGGTAGCGGCGTCGAGCTCTCGGTCAACGAGCTGTACGCCAAGTTGAGCGAGATCACCGGCAACGAGCTCGAGGCCACCTACGCTCCCGCACGTTCCGGCGAACTCGACCGCATAGTCATCGATTTCTCGAAAGCAACCGAAGTCCTAGGCTGGCGGCCCCAATACGACCTAACCGAAGGTCTCAAGCACACCGTCGCCTACTTCCGCGCCAACCCCAAGTAGGGGTCGCCTTCCGAGGGGAACATCGGCGATCGCATCACCCCTCCGGGGCACCCGCTTCGCTCATCGCTGCGGCCCTACGGGCCTCATCGCTGCGGCCCTACGGGCCTGGCTCCAGTGCCCCTCTGGGGTGACGACGACTCGCCGACTATTCGGCTGGTAACGGGCTCGATTCTTGGGTGGCGCGAGGCGAGTCCACGCTGATCTCTCGTGGTGGCAAAAGGGGCGGCAGCTGCCGCCCCTTTTGCATTGAACTAATTGGGTTCGTGGATCTGGACTATGTGGTTCCAGGTGCCTCGGTTCTGCCACGGCATTGGAGCTACCGACGGTGTGCCGAGTGATGAGAACTCGATGTAATCGGCCTCCCACTCCCATGTCGCAGGGTTGTCGCCCTGCGCTGCGCTCAGATCGGTGATCGCCGTGTCGAACGCGGCCTGGATCTGCTGGGCACACGTTTCGGTTGCCGCGCTGTCGATGTTGTCGCAATAGTCGCGGCTGTACTTGTCGGCGTGACCGGAGACGAGGTTCCACAGGTAGTCCGCGTAGCTGATGAAGTAGGCGGAACCGTTGTTGACGCGGGGGTCGGCCGTTTTCTGGATACCGAGCGTGCCGAGGTCACCGAGTTCGTCGGAGAAGACGTTGTCGATGAGTGTCTCGAGCATCTCGTCCCATGTCGCTACCGCGATCGGACTGTCCTGGTCCGAGTCACGATCGAGATCGGTGCGATGAGCGCCCTCTTCAACCCACAGCTCGAGTGCTGCTAAGGCAGCTATCCCTGCAGGCGAGCTCGGCGATATCGACGGGCCAATGTGCTCCCACAACCCGAAGGCGTTGCCGTCCTGGGTCGCGGCCGTGGCGGCAACTTCGATCACGTCGGACATGTCGAATTTCCCATTGTGGGCTGCCATACCGGCGGCGAGCAGGTGCACACGGTTCAGTGGCCCCCAGTTCCCATGGGGTCCTCCGTCCCAACCAACCGATGGTTTGTTGTTCCAGTTCACGAGCCAGCCTTGAGAGGGCTCAACGACATGGGGTCGTTCCTCTTCGGTGATGAAACGTTGCCACTCCCACTGGCCGGTACCCCACGACGGAAGCATGGGGTCGACCCCATCCGCACGTACCGCGTGCAGACCGGTGTACCAGTAAGCGGCCACGTCCTTGTTGGCGTAGCTCATGTTGAAAGAGAACGGGAAGTAGTCCGACACTCCCGTCTGGAAGTCGTCAAGAGTGGCCGTCGTCTTCTTCTGCCAGTACATCAGGGCGGTGAGAACGTCGGGCTCGCGGCCCCACGTGGCGCGCTCTTCGCTGATCGCAACCGGCTTGCCCTTGACTGTGGCACGAGCTGTGACCGGTCCGTGCACGGTCCGGAACACCTTGTACTTAAGTGGTGCTTCCTCCGGATCGATCCCGTGGATCAGTTCGGTGCGAATCTCCATCTTGATGCACTCGCCGTCGAACATGTAGAACTTCGATCTCTTGGCAACTTTCTTGCCTTTGGGGTTACAGAGTTTCTCGACGCGCTCGTCGAGCATGTCTCCGACACCGACCGGAACCATCCACGCATGGCTGTTCGTCCGCCCGATGGCCATGAACGGTGCTCCCGGGATCAGCACTCCCGCCCAGTCGAAGCTGGGGGAGTGGCCCTCCGCCTCCCACAGAGATGAAGGAGCGTTGTAGCCGAGTTGTGGCGCGCCGTAGTGGATCGGGTCACCGCCCTTGGTGTCTGACCCTGCCACCGCGATCGTGTTCGAAGCGAGTTTCGGTAGCCCGAGTTTGCGCTCAACCGACTCCGCTCCGCGTGCGCGACGCTGGATCTTGCGGGCCAGGCTCTTGACGTTGTCCGGCAGGGCGACTGCCTTCGGGTTCACTTCGGTGCTGAAGGTTGGGCTTTCGAACGCTCCGTCGGCTTCCTCGATGGTCGTGTATGCATCCGGGTCGTTGCGGAATAGGAAGTCGTTGAAGACTGCAGTCCCGGTCTCTTTGCCTAAACGGCTACGCAACTTCTTGAGGAATGCAGCGCGTATAACTTCGTCTCCACCTTCGGCTCCGAGGTTCCGTCCTTGGTCCACCGCGACGGCAAGCGTGTCGAGAACTTCCCAAGGAAGTAGCTCGTTGCCCGTCACGCTGTACTCGCCTGGTCGATTCCCGGGACCGTTCGCCTCGGTCACGTACGCGTTGACGCCGTCCGTGTACGCCAGCAACATGGTCTGTGTCAAAGCACCGTCGGCTCCGAACCTGTCATCGAGTGCATCGAACATCTCTTGTAGCTCGGCCTCGGTGTAACCCGACCGACGCTTGCCCTTGTCGGAACCCAGGTATGCGGCTTCGTTGTCCTCTTCGGCTAGGAACTCTGCGATCTGCCCTTTAGCGAGATGACGGATCAGGTCGATCTGCCACATCCGGTCCTCGGCGGTCGCGTAGCCCACGCCGTAGGCAAGGGCTTCGTCCGTGTCGCCGTAGATGTTCGGAACGCCGTTCGCGTCCCGATAGATCGTGACGTCGGTGCGGCCCGGGGGCTGGTACTCCTCTTCGATCGCTTCGGGTCCCCACTGCAACGGGTGGAAGTAAGTGCCTAGTTCTTCCTCAGTGATGTCGGAGTCGTCGGCAAGGGCCGCGTACTCGCTGCGCTGGTCCTCCTCATGAGGAGTGAAGCCTTGGCCGCTCTGTCCGGGGGCCAGAACGGCCCAGCCGGTCATGTTGTCCACAAGCTCGGGAGGGGCGGCTGCCGCTCCGGTGACCAATCCTGAGATAACAAGTGTGGTCCCTGCGAAGACCGCGAAGAAGCGTTTATGCATCCGAACTCCTTGACTAGGCGCGCGGGATGCCGCTCCTGAGAGCCCCCTCCCGACTACGCGTGGATCAGTGCGTAGCCCCCAGCATCGCAGCAGTTATGCCCTATGGGAAGACGAAGAGATCGAGATGCGAGGTTTTGCGTAGAAAGGAAGGACTAGCAGTCGGCGGTGGGGATCCCGACCTGCTCCGGACCTTTCCCTTGGTAGGCCTCTCGGAAGGCACAGATGACCTCGCCGGAAACCTCCTCGCAGGACTGCGTTGCGCCCCACGCGGACAGGCTGAAGTTGTAGCCGGAAGGGACCTGCTCGTAGGGCATCGCCAGCATCCCGATGCCGGCGTCGTCCACGGAGATCTCAAGGTCATCGAGCACGGCCTGGGGCGCCGCCGGGTTGTACCAGGCGACGATCTGCCCGTGTTCGAGGTTGTGGACGGCGTTCTCCTCGATGAAGCCGCTGTCCGCGGTGTGGAAGCCGATGTCGGCGGTCTGGCCGAAGTGATTCCCGGACGACGGCGGTTGCGTCCCGTAGGTGACATCGGTGTCGACGTGGTCCTGGCCCTCGTCGGGATGTTCCTGGATCTCGGTGCAGCCTGCCGTGGTCGGATCGACTCCGACGTTCTCCGGGTTCTGCTTGTTCCGCTCCGAGAGGATCAGCCACACCACGAGTGCCGCCACCAAGGCGATGACGATCAGTGTGAAAAGGTTGCGCTTGCGGGCTGCCTTGTGGTGCTCCTGGCGCCGGCGCTCCTCGGCTAGTCGTCTCTCTTGCTTCTCTTCGAGTTTCTTACTCACGGTGGAGGAGGGTAACAGGGCCGACGAGGTATGAGGCTGCATCCGGTGTGGGCCGCGGCCGCGGTTTGTAGTCGCCGGCCGGGTAGCCGACCAGAACGAGAGCTTGTGGCTCGACGTTGCGATCGAGTCCGAGGTGCTCTCGAACCACGTCGCCGCAGAAGACGGGGGCCGATATCCAGCAGCTGCCGATTCTCTCCGAAGCGAGCGACATCATGAAGGTCTGAAGGGCTGCCCCTGTCGAATGAGCGAACAGGCTCCACTCGGCCCTCGTCCTGCGCGGGTCGGAGTAATCGTGGGAGCGAGTCATGTCCGCGCAGCAGACGACCAGCAGCGGGGTCGAGGTCAGTAGGGCATGAGACCTAGTGAGGATCCCCTCGATCTTCTGCGGTTCCAGCCCGTCGATCGTGAGGTCCTCGCGCCACGCAGCGGTCATCGCTTTGGAGAAGGCTTCCTTGGCCCCGGGTTCGTCGAGGAGAGCGAAACGCCACGGGCTCGAATGATGGGGGGCCGGAGCCTGCACCGCCAGTTCGATCGCTCTTCTAACGGCGTCTGCCGGGACGGGCTCGTCTTTGAACGCACGGATACTTCGTCGCGCGGCGACCGCTTCATCGAGAGTCATCGGAAGAGATCGTCCTCGACGGGACGCACGATGTCAGTTGCGGCCCCGCGACCTTTGACGACAGGAGCCCCCCGAACGACAGCTGCACAGATCCCGTCTGCCTTGCCCATCACGAGCTCGGCGGCCCCCGCGAGCTCGTCGGCACTGCAGATGTTCGTCGCGGTCATCTCGCGCCCCTGAGCGTCCAGCTTCCCGATGTGATCGATGAACGGCAGCATCCCAGCCACGCCGATCGCTACGTCCGTCTGACCTACCCTCCAGGCCCGGCCGAAGGTATCGCTGATGATGACGAGGACGTCCACCTTGGCGAGGTGCAGCACGCGCGATCGAACGCCTCGAGCCGACGCATCGGGATCCACCGGCAGAAGGGCGATCGTGTCCCCTGGGACGTTGCTTTCGTCGATCCCGGCGTTAGCGCAGACGAGGCCGTGCTGCGTCTCCGCGATCACCATGCCCGTCGGCGTTCTACGGAGGATGCGCCGGGACTCTGCCCGGACGGCCGCATCCTTGTCGGCTGCACTCACGACTCGCCCTTCCGCTTTCGAAATGACCTTCTGCGTTATGACGACAACGTCGTCGTTCTCGAGTGGCGGCGAGGCCGCATCGACGATCAGCTGTGCGAGGTCATCACCTTGTTTGACTTCAGGGAGACCAGCGATGGGGAAGATCTCGATCACAGGAGAACTTCCGCCATCCGTTTCGACGCAACGCGATCGACCATGATCGTGTCCGTGACGATGGATTCGATCCCGATCGTCTCGATCCGTTCGGCTTCCCCTTCTTCAGTGATGTCGAGTGCGAAAGCATCGAGGAAATCCCGGTACATCTCGGCGACGCCACTCGCGGAGACGGTCACCCCCGCGGCTGCCATCAACCTGTCGGCCGGACCTTTGAGCGCGGCCCCCCGGACGATCGGACTTACGGCGATGACTCTTGGATGTTGGATCAGCGCTTCGCGAACCCCGGTGAGTCCAAGTATCGGACCGATAGAGACGATCGGATTCGATGGACAGAGAACTACAACGTCTGCCGCTCCGATCGCCTCGAGGACACCCGGGGCCGGTACCGCCGAGGCGATCCCACTTAAGTGCACAGACCGAACCTCGGGCTCGTGGCGTTCCTTGACGAAGTACTCCTGGAACTCGAGCGAACGTCCGTCGGTGGTCGTGATCGACGTTCGAACGGGATCATCGGTCATCGGGATCAACGTCGGGCTCACCCCGAGTGCGCGACGGATCTCATCCGTCACCGATGAGAGAGGTGACCCTTCCAGGAGTCTCTGAGTTCTGAAGATGCAAGTTGCAAGATCTCTATCGCCCAACCGGAACCAGTTATCCGAGCCGAGAGCACCCAGAGCTTCGATGATTTCGAAGGTGTCACCGCGCAGCCCCCAGCCGCGTTCCTCGTCCGCCAGACCAGCCAACCAGTAGGTGCAGATGTCCACGTCGGGAGAGACATGAACCCCGTAGAACGTGGCGTCATCGCCGGTATTCACGATCGCGGTGAGGTCGAGGTCTAGATCATCGAGACCGACGAGGAGCTTGGCTCCACCAACGCCACCAGCGAGAGCCGTGACTTTCATCCTGTTCATCGGGGCGAGTCTAGTAGCCTGACCCAGATGAACCGACTGGAATCGCTGGCGGCTCGGGCGGCTGCGGGAGAACGTCTCGAGGATGCCGAGATCCGAGAGCTCGCTACCGGATCCCTCAACGACAGGACCCCCTTACTCGCCGCGGCCGCGTCACTGCGTGATGAGGTCGTCGGGCCGCGCATCACCTATTCGCGGAAGGTCTTCGTCCCGCTGACCCAGCTCTGCCGGGATTCCTGTGGGTATTGCACGTTCGCCCACCCCCCGGTGCCGGGAACCCGCAGCTACATGACCTTGGATGAGGTTCTCGAGGTGGCGCTCGCGGGCGAGCGGGCAGGCTGCAAGGAAGTCCTGTTTACCCTCGGTGATAAGCCCGAACGTAAGTGGCCGGAGGCACGCGCCGAGCTCGACGCGATGGGATACGCGACGACGATCGACTATCTAGCTGCCGCCTGCGCTGCGGTGCTCGAGAACACATCGCTGCTGCCGCATGCGAATCCCGGTGCGATGACCCCCGAAGAGGTCCACAAGCTTCGTCCGGTTTCGGTGAGCCAGGGGATGATGCTCGAAACCCTCTCCGAGCGCCTTCTTGCGCGCGGCATGGCGCACTTCGGAGCTCCCGACAAGAAGCCGAGCCTGCGGCTCGACACCTTGGAGAATGCGGGGGCCGCGCGAGTCCCGTTCACGACCGGGATCCTCATCGGTATCGGCGAGACCTTTGATGAACGTGTCGATGCGTTACTCGCGATCCGCGATTCCCACGAGCGGCACGGACACATCCAGGAAGTAATCGTTCAGAACTTCCGACAGAAGCCGGACATCGGAATGCGCGATCATCCGGAGCCCGACGTCGATGACATGCTGGTTGCGATCGCGCTGGCTCGTGTCGTCATGGGGCCGAACGTGGGTATCCAGGCGCCTCCGAACCTCACTCCGGATGAATACGGCCTCTACCTGGCCGCCGGCCTGTCGGATTGGGGTGGCGTCTCGCCCGTAACCCCCGACCACGTGAATCCCGAGCGTCCCTGGCCGAAGCTCGATGAACTCCAGGCAGTGACAGAGGGCAATGGATTCACGCTTCTCGAGCGCTTGGCGATCTATCCGGAGTACTGCGCAACGCCCCGTGCCATCGACGAGTGGTTGGACAAACCGCTCAAGGCGAAGGTTCTGGATTCGATCGACGGAGATGGGTATCGACGCCCTCTCGATGAGGTGTGGTTCTCCGGGGCGGATGCCGAACCGCCGACCTCGGCGCGCGTCGCAGTCGAAGACGCTCGCGATGGAGCGTGGCGAGTGGCCGGCCGCGTCGTCCGGCCGAAGGTGTGGAGCGCTCTAGACAAAGCCGCCGACGGAACGAAGCTCGACGAAGAAGAGGTAGCTCGACTCTTCACTGCCCGCGGACGAGAGATGGAACGTCTCTTCGCGGTGGCCGACGATCTTCGACGAGCTACGGTTGGTGACGAGGTCACATACGTGGTTAACCGCAACATCAACTACACGAACATGTGCTACTTCAAGTGTGGTTTCTGCGCGTTCAGCAAGGGCCCCAAGTCCTTGAACCTTCGTGGCGAGCCCTATCTGTTGACCCCGGAGGAAGTCGCGGGCCGGGCGCGCGAGGCTTGGGACCTCGGAGCCACCGAAGTTTGCATGCAGGGCGGCATCCATCATTCCTTCACCGGCGATCACTACGTCGAGTACCTGAAAGCGGTGAAGAAAGAGATCCCGGAGATGCACGTTCACGCGTTCACCGCGTTGGAGGTGTTCCAGGGAGCCGAAACATCGAAACGAACGGTCGAAGACTTCCTCGTCCAGCTTCAGGGTGCGGGCCTTGCAACACTGCCCGGAACAGCCGCCGAGATCCTTGATGACGAGATCCGCGACATCATCTGTCCCGACAAGATCAACACAGCCGAATGGGTCGAGGTTCATCGTGTCGCTCACAGATTGGGTCTTCGAAGCAACGCCACGATCATGTTCGGCACGGTGGAAGGCCCCCGCAACTGGGCTCGCCACCTCGCCGTGGTGAGATCGCTCCACGAGGAACTTGTAGCGGACGGACACGATGGACTTTTCGAGTTCGTGCCGCTTCCTTTCGTCCACATGGCTGCGCCGATCTACCTGAAGGGGCAAGCGAGGCGGGGCCCCACCTTCGAGGAGACCCTGAAGATGCACGCCGTGGCTCGGATCGCCTTGCATGGGGCGATTCGCAACATCCAGGTGTCATGGGTCAAGATGGGGGCGGAAGGCTCCAAGCTGGCCTTGCAGGCCGGCGCCAACGACCTTGGTGGCACCCTGATGAACGAGAACATCTCGCGCGCGGCTGGAGCTGCCCACGGACAGGAGCTAACTGCCGACCGTATGGAAGAACTGATCGCTTCGATAGGACGTGTTCCGCGGCGTCGCACGACCCTTTACGGCGTGCCGGCGGATATCCCCGCGCAACCGATCTCCGAGTCCGCGTAGGTCCCACCCATGGCCCAAAGGCCCGGCCACGAGCCGGAGATCGACACGCGAGAAAGTGATCAGCCCACCGTTCTCGCCGTCGTTGTAACCCACAACGGGCGCGAATGGCTGAAGGAATCACTCGTGGGGTTGGCGGGCCAGTCCTACAAGCTTCTCGACGTTCTGGTCGTCGACGATGCAACCCACGATTCGCGACAGAGACCGCAGATCCGGCGGATCGCCAAACGCCACCTCCAAGGGAGCCGCCGATGGGGTTACCTGCGAACCCCGCGAGCCCTCGGCTACGGCGGAGCGATCAACTGGGCGATGTCGCGGGTCCGTACCGATGCAGACCTTCTCTTATTCCTCCACGACGATGCCGCCTTGGACAAACACGCGGTCGAACACATGGTCGCGCGCATGGAAGCAAGCGAGTCCACCGCGATCGTGGGCCCGAAGATCATGGCTTGGGATGATCCTCGGAAGCTAGAGGAGATCGGCATGCTCACCGATCGCTTCGGCTATCCATACAAGGGCCTCGAAGAAGACGAGATCGATTCCGGTCAACACGACTCCGTCAGTGAGGTCTTCTACGTCACCTCGACGTGCATGTTGATCCGTCACAACCTCTTCAAGGATCTACGCGGCTGGGACGCCCGGATGCGTGCTTTCTCCGAAGACCTAGACCTGTGCTGGCGGGCGCGGGTCGCCGGTTACTCGATCAACGTCGAGCCGAAAGCCAAAGCGCGCCATGCGATGGGTTTGGCGACGGGGCAGAGACCATCGCCGTTCCAGCCAGCTCGTTATTTCATCCGACGGAACAGGTTGCGAACGGTGTTCAAGAACGCGTCGTCGTTGCGGTTGCTCGCGATCATTCCGCAGTTCATCCTGTTGACCTTCGCCGAGATGATCGGCTTCGTCATCCTGCGTCAGCCGCGCGAGATAGCCAATCTCGGGCGTGCTTTGGTGTGGAATCTCGCGCAGACGCCACAGGCTCTCTCGGAGCGAGCCAAGGTTCAAAGGAACAGGAAGGTGCGGGACCAAGATCTGTCTCGCCTGACGGTGGGTCAAGGCAAACGCCTACGGGTCTACATCAGTCACCAACGCGATCGCATCGAAGAGACTTGGGGGCGACGAGCAGAACTCTTGTCCCGTCGCACTTCTCAGGCGCGTGCGATCTCTGGACAGCTCAAAGGATGGATGGGCGGGGTTGTCGTGCTAACGATCCTGGCGTTGCTGCTCGGCTTTCGGAACGTGTGGTGGTCCTCCGAGTTGGCGGTGGGCGAGATCCTCCCGTTCCCCGAGCAGGCGACAGGAGTCTGGCGAGCGTTCCTTTCTCCCTGGCGGGGGGTCGGCCTGGGTCAGGGTGGCCCGAATCCGCCGGCACTCGGGCTGCTCGGGCTGTTCCCGATAATCACGCTCGGTGGAGCGGCGGCCGCGCAGAAGGTCCTCATCGCAACATTGGGCGTGGCCGCATTCACCGGTGCCTACCGGCTCGTTTCCGATCTCGTGGACAGGCCGGGACGGATCGTTGCGGGGGCCGCGTACATGTTGGGTCCCGTTGGGTGGGCCGGCATCAGGGCCGGTTCGCTCGGAGCTTTGGTGTTCGGGGCCGCGGCCCCCTGGGTCCTCCTCTGCATGGTGCGTGTCGCCGGCTGGGCACGACCTCCGAACTTCAACGCTTCGAGAGGGATCGCCGGCATCGCGCTCGGGGGGAGCCATTTCCGCTGCTTTCGTTCCGGGTTCCTTGCTGATGTACGCGATCGCTGCACTACTGCTGAGCTCGGCCCGAGCGGTGTTCGTTCCAGGACAGCGCGTCCTTCGTAGTGGTCTTGCTTCACTCCTCGGACTTTTGGGCTCGTGGGTGCTGCTGCTCCCCTGGAGCGCGACATGGTTCTTCGAGGGAGGTCCCCTGGCGGTACTCCGGGGTGACATGTGGAGCGTGTTCGCCGAAGGGTTCGACGGTCATGGCGTGACGAGTGTCGTTCTCGGACAAACGCCCGAAGGACCCGTTTTCTTCGGTTTGGCATTGATGCTCCTTGGGGTGGTCGCCGTTCTCGTTGCCGAGGGGCAACGCCGACGCTTAGCCATGGGCTTGTGGTTGATCATCGCCGTCACCGGTTTGATCGTGTCGTTCTTCTCGGCTGGGTGGCTGCGGTCGTTCGTCGCCTCGCCTATCGAGGCAGGTGTCCTGCCTTCGGTGTGCTTCGCGGGCCTCGCCGGACTCGCTATCGGCGCGTTCCGGCTGGACCTCCCGCGTCGCGGGCTGGGAACGAGTCACTGGCTCACGCTCGGAGCGTTGGCGATCGCCGGATTCTTGTTCGTCGGCGGGGTTGGTCCGGAGGTCTTGGCGGGGGGATGGACGCCAGGCAAAGGCAGTACGCGCGCGGAAGCTGCGGTGGTCGCGCAGGTCGGGAGCATCTTCACGGCCGAAGCTCAGGAGGTCGGACCGTTCCGCGCGTTGTGGGTTGGCGAAGGTTGGACGTCACCAGTTCCAACGGTCGCGCGCCCCTCCGGCTCTTACTTCGTTACCGGATCTCGCGGCCAGATCGTGACGGACATCTTCGAACATCGGGACTCTGAGGCCGACGAGCAACTGGACAAGGTGATCAGGTCCGTTGAAGCAGGGGCAACCGACAGGGGAGGGACTCTCCTCGGTGCTTTCAACATCCATCTCGTTGTACTCGAGCGCACCGAAGCAACCGCTCCCTGGCTCGCACAGAGGGACCTTGCACTCGTGCGAGCGGAGGATGACTATCTCCTCCTTCAGAACGATGGGCCTCTCCCTCGCGGCGGGCTCTACAACGGGTTGCCGTCCTACATCAAGGCGATAGCAGAGCTCGATCCTTCGTTGACCACCGACACACGAGAGGTGCTGATAGCGAGATTGCGTCAGGTGCGCGTGTCTGAATTCGTCGAGGAGGTTTCGAGCCCCGGCACCGTGTTCATCGCGGAGTCTTCAGACGATGGATGGCGCGCTGTCGTTGATGGTGTCGAGTTGGAACGGACCGATGGAGGCTGGGGCAACGCGTTCACTCTTGATAGTAGTGATAGCGGGAACCTGGACGTCGTCTACCCACGGTCGACGCTTTCTCTCCTCTGGTCGATCGCGGTAACGATCGCGTGGATCGTAGCCATAGGTGCTGCGTTCTCGAGACGCAAGAAGGTGGCTCCCGCTCCGCGCGTTCCGAGACGACAACCATTGTCGTCGGCTCAGCCTCCTCGCCGCTCTCTCCGTCGAGGTGAAGACGAATGATGCCCGAACGCATGCGCGAGATCGTGCTTGGCATCACCGTCGTCGCCATCGCGGCTGCGGGTGTCGTGGTCGAAACTTTGGGAGACGGCGTCACGGCTCGGGACGTCGAGACCGAAGGTGGATCGTTCGAGGAGCGCACCTCATTCTGTGTCTCTGTGCCCGGCCCCGAAGGGGACCCTGCAGACGCTACGGCTCACGTGGTCGGCGCTCCGGTGACGGATGATGAGTCTCTGATCGGGGTCGAGCCATCGGACGAGCCGCCCGTCAGCGTTACCGGGAACATCGTGTCGCGCGACACGGACGAATCGAACGGCGTTGGTCTCGTCGGCTTCGGGTCGCGTGTCGAAGGCGCGACAAGCACAACCTTCCGTGGTCCTGTCGCCGGACTCGGCGCAGCAGCATGTTCGCGCGAAGCAGGTACCGATTGGTATTTCCCGGCGGGATCGAGCGCGCGTGACTTCAACGAGTGGCTCGTCCTTTACAACCCGTTCCCCGATGAAGCGGTGTCACGCGTCGACTTCCTGACAGCCGAGGGGCCGCGATCGAAGTCCGGGCTCACGGATGTCGCAGTGCCGGCCGGGAAACTGGTGACGGTGCGCGTTAACGACTTCTTCTTGCAGCAGAAGGGTCTGGGGGCACGCGTGACCGCTTTGCGCGGTCGCATCGTGGCGTGGAAGGTCATGTTTGCTCAACCCGAGGGCAAACCCCCAGGAGTCGGTATGACGCTCGGAGCGCGTTCTGGGGCAACGGATTGGTTCTTCCCGGTCGGAGCACTTGCGCCGGGCATCGACGAGCGCATCTCGATCCTGAATCCGACTGAGGACGAAGCGACGGTGACGGTGTCATTGATCGGCGACGAGGAGGCCTTCCAACCTTCCGATCTCGTCGAGATGCCGGTGCCGGCGAACTCGTCGGTGGAACTGCCATTGAAGAACTTCCTCGAGAAGCAGAACGTGGGAGGGCTCAGCGTTTCGGTCCGTTCGGTGAACGAGGTTCCCATCGTCGTCGAGCGGACGATCTGGTACGGCGAAGGTGAATTCAACGGCTTCACGTCAGAGATCGGTTCGCCGGGGGCCGCTGAGTCCTGGTGGGTCGGCCCTGCGGCTGTACAGCCGACGCGTGACTCGCTCCTCCTCCTTAGTGCTAGCGAGGATGAGGTGACGGTCGATGTGGTGCTCTTTACCGCAGAAGGGCAGCCGATCTCGGGAGGTGTGCTGAGCGACATCGCGATCGCGCCGGGGGGTCGGTTCCGAGTCGGCTTGGAGGATCTAACCGGGGGCGTAGCGGCAGTCGCGCTAGTTACCGCAACGGGAGACATAGTGGCCGAGAGGGTCGCCTACTCGCAGTCTGCAGACGACGTAGCCACCGTGATGGGCAAACCGCTCCCTTAGTTTCTTGCGGTTAGGCAGCGTGGCGGTCGGCCGCGTACTTCTCGGTCGCGGCGACGAACTCCTCGAACAGGCGCATCTGCTTGGCATCGATCGGTGACATGACTTCCGGATGCCACTGCACTCCGACGACCCACCGATATCTGGGCACTGTGATCGCTTCGAGAACGCCATCCGTCGACCACCCGATCTGTTCGACGCCATCCGCGATGCGATCGAGTCCCTGGTGGTGATGTGAGTTGACCGAGAGCTCGGTCGTCTCCAACATGTCCGCGAGGATGCAGCCATCCGTCAGGTTCACGTGGTGGACGGGCTCGGCCCGCGGCATATCGCGATCGTGATCCATCTGTTCGGGATTGTCGGCGAGGTGTTGGTTGAGGGTTCCACCCAGCGTCACGTTGAGCAACTGGAAACCACGACAGATGGCGAGAACCGGCATGTCCAGTTTCAGCGCTTCTCTCAGGAGGTTCATCTCGAGGCGATCGCGTTCCCTGCTGACGCCGCGGCTGCGCGGGTGACGCGGGGCTCCGTAGATCAGAGGATCGACATCTCCTCCGCCCGGCAACAGCAGTCCGACGGCTCCGTCCAAGGGCGAGAGGTCGTCGAAGGCAACATCCATCACGAGGTCCAGGTCATCGGGCACGATCTGGTCCTCGCGGAGCTGGTCGAACGGGGAGAACACCTTGGGTGTGCCGCCCGCCTTGTCGATGGCGTGCGCATAGAGGACCGGTATCCGTCCGGCCCCCGCGATGCCCTGACCGGTCATCGCTATGTGGCCACGCTTGTCTGCATCAGGCGTGGTATCCAAGTCACCTGTTAACAGTTCTGATCCCTCCCTTGGAGTTGCCATGTCCCACGATATGCGTTTCGAAACGGCCGCAATCCACGCTGGTCAGGATCCGGATCCCACCACGGGGGCCGCGATCGTTCCTATCTATCAAACATCGACTTACGTCCAGGATTCCGTAGCCAAGCACAAGGGATACGAATATTCGAGAACGGACAATCCGACCAGGCATGCTCTGGAGTCGTGCCTCGCAGCGCTCGAGGGAGCCTCGCACGGCATCGCATTCGCCTCGGGGATGGCAGCGATCACGACCCTCGCTCTCACCCTGTCTACCGGCGACAAGGTGGTCTTCTCGGACGATGTCTACGGTGGCACCTACCGACTCTTCTCGAAGGTCATGTCCGAGATGGGGCTGGCTTGGGAGAGCGCCGACCTGACGGATCCGGACGCGGTTGCGAAAGCTCTCGATGGGGGAGCTGGCCTGCTGATCGCAGAGAGTCCGACCAACCCGATGCTGAAGATCGTCGATCTGGAGATGCTGGCGAGTGCGTCCCACGCGGCCGGAGCCAAACTGGTGGTCGACAACACGTTCGCTACCCCGTACATCCAACGCCCGCTCGACTTCGGAGCAGACGTTGCCGTTTACAGCGCCACCAAGTACCTCGGTGGCCACAGCGACCTGGTGATGGGTGCGATCACCACGAGTGACGAGGAGCTTGCGCTTCGGCTCCGCTTCCTCCAGAACTCTGTGGGGGCCGTTCCCGGCCCCTTCGACTCGTGGCTCCTGCTGCGGGGGCTGAAAACACTGGCGTTGCGCATGCGGACTCACTCGCTCAACGCTGCCCGGGTCGCCGAGTGGCTCGTCGAACATCCAAAGGTGAAACAGGTCTTCTTCCCCGGCTTGGATTCTTTCCCCGGCCACGATCTCGCGATGAAGCAGATGGGGGCCGCAGGCGACCCGCTCTACGGCGGGATGATCAGTTTCGAAGCCGAATCGGAGGCCGCGGCCCTCAAGGTCTGCGAGAGCACCAAGTTGTTCTTCCTCGGCGAATCGCTCGGTGGAGTCGAGTCGTTGATCGAACATCCAGCACGGATGACCCACGCGAGCCTGGCCGGATCCGGCCTCGACATAAGCCCGGCCCTCGTTCGCCTATCGGTAGGCATCGAACACCCCGACGACCTGATAGCCGACCTAGCCACCGCCCTCACCTAGTTTTCTAGTAAAAGCAGATTGACTATTTCAATCTCGCTCGCCAAGGAATTCATGCTCCTAAGCCACAGACCTTCTTGGCGAAGGAAGTGGAATTCTGTGGCGCGGCAGCATGAATTGTTCATGCTGCTTTTAGTAGAAAACTGTTATTGGGTGGCTAGGAATTCGAGTAGGTCGGCTCGGGTTAGCACGCCGACGGGCCGCGGGCCGTCGGCTACTACTACTGCTTCGGCTCCCCTCGAGAGATCTCGGAACATCGCATCTAGGTGTTGGCCGAGCTGGACGACGGGAAGCGGGTCTTCCATCACTTCCTGAACGGGGCGATCGACTGCTTCCGAATCGCGGAAGACCGTGCCGAGCAGCGAGCGTTCTTGGATCGACCCAACGATCTGTTCAACGTCGGAAGGTGTCTCGGTCGTAGCAACCGGCAGCTGCGAGATGCCGAATTCCTGGAGCATGTCGATAGCGCGGCCCACTTTCTCGTTCTCGGTGATCGCAACTAGATCCGGCACCGCACCGGTGACTGCGCGCTTGTGGGCGATCACTTCGGCGATACGAGCTTCGGCCCCCGGTCTTTCGATGAAACCGTTCTCTCTCATCCAGTTGTCGTCGTAAAGCTTGCTGATGTAGTTGCGCCCGGTGTCCGGAAGGAGCACGACCATCACGTGATCGGGGCCGAGCTCCCTGCCGACCTCGAGAGCCGCCCACATCGCCGTCCCGCACGAACCACCGACCAGAACACCCTCCTCATCCGTGATCCGCCGCGCTGTTAAGAACGAATCGCGATCCGAAACCGTTATCCAGCGATCGATGACGGCAGGGTCGAGCGTCTCCGGCCATGACTCTTTGCCGATCCCTTCGACGAGGTAGGGGCGAGCCTCGCCGGTGAACACCGAGCCTTCGGGGTCGGCTCCCACCATCACGATGTTCGGGTTCTTCTCGTGCAGGTAGCGACCCGCACCGGTGATCGTTCCACCGGTTCCGACACCGATCACGACGTGAGTGACTTTGCCTTCGGTCGCTTCCCAGATCTCCGGCCCGGTCGTTGCGTAGTGAGCGTCCGGGTTGCGCATGTTGTGGTACTGGTTCGGTTGATAAGCACCCGGAATCTCTGCGGTCAACTTGTTGGCGACCGAGTAATAGGACTCAGGAGATTCGGGCGGAACGGCGGTCGGTGTGATGACGACCTCGGCCCCATAGGCACGTAACAGTGAGATCTTCTCTTGACTCATCTTGTCGGGCATCGTGAAGATGCACCGGTATCCCTTCAGTCGCGCTGCGATCGCGAGCCCCACACCCGTATTCCCCGAGGTCGGCTCCACGATCGTCCCACCGGGCGCGAGCTTGCCCTCGGCCTCGGCCGCCTCGATCATGTTGATCCCGATCCGGTCTTTGACGCTGCCTCCGGGATTGAACATCTCAAGCTTGGCAAGCAGGTCACATGGGATCTCACGCCCCAGCCGGTTCATCCGGAGAAGGGGGGTGTGGCCGACGAGGTCGAGGATGGAATCGTGGACGTCCATAGGGCATAGTTGCCCACCCTCCGGTGTTGACGCAAATGTGTTGGCAACCTTCGAGCACTCACGTGCGTCGAATGAGCACCTAGCAAGCCCGAATCGCCACTAACATGAGGACCCGATGAGCGACGAAACGAACGAACCTTCCTCAAGCACGCCCCCGGCCCCGCCGCCTCCTGTATCGCCGGAGGAGTTCGAAACGGAGCTGATCCAGGCCTCGGAGACCCCGGGCATCTTGCCGCGGGTCCCGATCGTGCCGATGGCGATCCCAGCACCCCCGGCCGCCCCAGAGGTTCCGGCCATCCCGCCGCGGGTCCCGATCGTCCCGATGCCGATATCAACCCCAACAGCGGAGGAGCCCGCGAAACGGAAGAGCTTCGGACGCCTCGTCCCGCGCTTCAGGCGCAGGTGGGTCTCGATCGCCCTTCTGTCCCTCCTCGGGATGCTTCTGCTCGGAGCAGCCGGCGTTTCGTACGCGGGGTATCGCTACGGCGAGAAGTACGAGGGACGCATCCTTCCCGGGACCACCATCGCCGGGGTCGACGTTGGAGGCATGGCCGAAGACACTGCGATCGAAGCCGTCCGAGATGCTCTCGGCCCCCAACTAGATCGCGAGATCACGATCGTTTACTCGGACGAGAGTTGGATCGTTACGCCTCGAGAACTTGGAGCCAAGAGTGACGCACGGAGCGCAGTCAGGGCCGCTCTAAATGCGAGCGACAGCGCCTCGTTGCTCAAACTCACTCAGATGAGCGTGCTGGGCGACGATCTCGGATTCGAGCGCGAGATTGCCATCACCTATCCGAACCAGGGCGTTCGGGGCTTCATGCGTGGCCTGGCGGAGAACTTCGATCGCGAGCCGCGTGACGAATCGATCGATTACTCCAGCGGATGGATCAAGTTCAAGGAGCCGCGCGATGGCCGGGAGCTCAAGCAGAAGGCCAGCCGACAGGCTCTGATAGCTGCCCTTCACGAGGACGACGACACCGTCATGCTCGAGGTCGAGTCAACCGAGCCGAAGACCACCGACAAGTACGACCAGGTCCTTCTCGTTCGCAAGGGCGAGAACAAGCTCTACCTCTACGAGGACGGAAAGATCACCCACGAGTGGCTGGTTGCCACGGGTCTGGCCGAGTACCCAACGCCGGTGGGCGAGTTCGAAGTCGAGCTCAAGCGTTATCTACCGACGTGGGTCAACCCGGCCCCCGACACGTGGGGTGCGGACCTTCCCGACATGATCCCGCCGGGTCCCGGTAACCCGCTGGGCTTGAGAGCGATCAACTGGACCTCCCCGGCGATCCGGTTCCACGGCACGAGCGCGGTCTACTCGCTCGGCTACAACGCCAGTCACGGCTGCGTCCGGATGGCGAACGAGGATGTGATCGAGCTCTACGACCTCATCGACATCGGAACGCCGATCATTTCGGTCGAGACCGGTCTCTACCGGCCGCTGTACGGTTCTTCCACGATCGTCGATACCGAGACGACCGAGGAAACCGAGACCGAAGACTCGCCGGAGCCGGAAGGCAACGAGGAAGGCAACGGCGGCAACGACTGAGGAGTGGGTAACTGGATACGAGCAGACGACCACCTCGTTTCGGTGAGGAGGACCGGAAGCTCTCCTACGGCAGTTACCTGAGGGTTCCCGAACTTCTAGATCAACAACAACTTCTGTCCGATCCTCCCGCGCACGACGAGTTGCTGTTCATCGTCGTACACCAGGTGTACGAACTGTGGTTCAAGCAGCTCGTTTTCGAACTCGAGTCGATCCGCGATCTGATCTTCGAAGGTCAATCGCATCGTGCTCGCCATCTGCTCAACCGTGTGCACACGATCGAACGCGTTCTCGTGGAACAGGTGAACGTGATCGAGTCGATGTCTCCGCAAGACTTCCTCGAGTTCCGCACGCATCTGGCCCCTGCCTCGGGTTTCCAGTCGGTCCAGTTCCGAGAACTCGAATTCGTGTCGGGGCTCAAGGACGCGGCGTACCTCGATCGCTTGGCGATGACCGACGACGAACGGGAGCGTCTCGAACAACGACTCACGGAACCCACCCTCTGGGACGCCTTCTGCGCGCTGCTGCGCGAGCGCGGCCTCCCGATGCCGGATGACGATGAAGAGACTCGAAAGGCCAGCCTTCTCACGATGGCCCGCGAACGAGACCTACACGCCGACGAGTTCTATCTCTCGGAAGATCTCCTGACCCACGATGAGCTGTTCGCGATCTGGAGGAGCAGGCACGTACTCATGGTCGAAAGGCAGATCGGGACTAAGAGCGGAACCGGCGGCTCGACAGGGGCTCCCTACCTTCGCAGCACCCTCGGCAAGCGCTTCTACCCAGAGCTCTGGGACCTCCGCAGCTACCTCTAGATCAAGTCTGCTCTGGTTTTTGGTGCGTCAGGCCCCGGTTTTGAGATCAGACTTGATGGGGGGCCGCGAAGTTTCCTTCGGAACCTGCTTGTTGGCCCCTCTAGAACTGTCATATGATGTTCGGGTACCTCGAAGAGATGAGTAGGTCTAGGCCGAAAGTCACTTCGGGGTGCATTTTTGTGTGGGTTCCTCCACATCTCCCCGCCTGAGAGACCCTCTTTGGCGCGCCGCGAGCGGTCCTGGATAGGCGGTCGAGGGTGGAGTGCGAATCACAAAAGCATCTTGGGTACGAAAGTGTTACCTAACCCGGTCTAGGAAACCCCGGATCATGGCGTTCGCTTGCTCCATCTCCTCGAACATGAGGCCGTGTCCGGTCTCGAAAGTGACGAGTTCTGCGCCTGGGATGGCCTCTGCGATCTCCTCGGAGGCGAAGTAGGGGACCATCATGTCGGCCTTGCCCCCGAAGACCAGGGTCGGTACCGAAATCTTATGTAGCTCGCTCAGGACGTCGTGCTTGTGGAGGGCGTCCATCTGGGCGATCAGGGTCTCGTTCGAGGCAGTTGCCGGGGCCTCCGGTCCGGCGAAAGCGGCCATCATGCGTTCGATGTTCTCCTGGCCGATCTCGAAGAACTTGGGGGTGAACATCCACAGCATCGCCGCGTCCATGAATTCCAGCGGCTCGATCGTGTTGACGAGGTGACGAGCCAGGGAGTGTCGCCGGCGCATGTACTCGAGCGGCCTGGCGAAGGTGATGCCAAGGATGAGGGCCGATACCCGGTCGGGGTGATCGAGGATCAGCCGCTGGGCGATGGCCCCCCCCATGGACACGCCAAAGACCGTCGCCTTTTCGATCTCGAGATGGTCTAGCAGCCGGATCGCATCTTCGGCCATCTCGTCGATCGTCCAGATGGCAGGGCCCTCGGTCCGCCCGGTCCCCCGGTTGTCGAAAGTGATGAACGTGTTCCCCTCGGCCACGGCGGGTACCTGGGCAGCCCAGTAACGCTTGTCGAGTCCGAAGCCCATCACTCCCAGAACCGGAGGTCCGTCTCCGAAGGTGCTGTACGAGATCTTGACGTCGCCCAGATCGGCTAGTGGCATGAACGGATACTAGATGGCCCCGCCTGACCGAGGGCGCACTTTGGCCGATTTCCGACACTCTGTGGAGCATCTGTCTTAGTGTCCGGCCGTGAGCTTGTGTTCGAAACCGGGATGTGGAGGGGCCGCCGCAGCGGTCCTTTCTTACGACTACGCATCGTCCCTGGCGGTTCTCGAGGACCCGCCCGATGGGATGGCAGACCCGCACATCTACGTTCTCTGTGCTTCCTGTGCGGACAAGCTCGTCATGCCTCGAGGCTGGACGCTCGATGACCAGCGAGAGGCTCCTCCGCTGTTTCTACCGCGGGACCCGAACGCGACCACCTACGAGGTTGTCGAGGTAGTGGGGGCCGGGATCGGGGAGGACCAGGCGGCAGAGTCCCAGCAGATCTTCTTCGGACACAGCGCATGAGGAACGTCGGCCTGGCCAACGAGAAGCGTCTTCTGAGCGAGCTCAGGAAGCTCGACAGGCATAGCTTGCGCCGGATCCTCATCTTCGTTCGAGGGCTCCTGATGGCCCTGGGGGATGAGGAGGGAGCCAAGGCTGCCCAGAGCGACCCCGAGGTGACATACCGGCTCGAGACGGTCAAGTGCGGAAAGCCCAACTGCAATTCATGCCCCCACGGCCCCTACTGGTACGCCTACTACCGGGAGGGCGATCGCTTGAAGTCCCGCTACATCGGGCGGGAGCTTCCCGAGGACGTCCAGAAGGTTCTTAGGTAACTAGTCAGGGCGGTCCAAGGAATCCCTACCTAAGGGCCATGCTGAGGACCCCTCCCACTGCCGATGCTTCTTCTAGAAGCACTGGGGTTGTGGCAAGTAGAGATCTGGGAGGCACCACATGGACTGTCCGCACTGTGTTGGTACGAACACCACGAAGATCGAGATCCGTCTCAAGGGCGATGAGTCCGTACGGTTCTTCAGCTGCCGCACCTGCGAGCACAAGTGGTGGAAATACGAGAGCGATGACATCGCCCTTCCGGATGTCCTGACCCTCACGGCCGAGCGAGAGCCGGCCCGCAACTAGCCCACCAGTTTTTGCGCAAGATTTGGGGTCAGTGAGACCCGATTCATTCCTCAAAAAAGGCCCCCGGTATCGGGGGCTTTTCGCGTCACCTGATCTGGCAGCGCGGCGGAGAGAGGTGGGGATCGATGTCTTTCCGGACCTAGTGCGCAAGAGGGGGCAAATAGCTACTTCGTGTCTTGTGACCCCGTCTCAGAGAGAGATACAAGTAGCAGATGTCGGGGCAAGGGGGTCCTTACAACCGTTCCTTGCCCGTCGCCGTCGTCATCCTGATCCTCGGTGCTATCTCCTTTGGCCTTCTTGGTGGTACGTCTGAGGCCCACCCCAGCCGAGGTGATGGGCAGAAACGACCCCCGCGGAGCATTGCGTTAACCACTTCGGAAGAGGCCCCTGTGAAAGGGATGATGCGGGCGCGTTTCAAGAAGGGACGCACTCGCATCTTCAAGGTGGTTTCTGGTCCTGCAAACGGAACCCTGAAAGTCGGAAAGCGATCGTGTTTCGAGCGCCCTCGGCGTTGTCGGCAGCGCTTCACGTACAAGCCTCAGTCGAACTACTTCGGACTGGATAAGTTGCGCTATCGGATCGTGCGGCCGAGCACTGGTCACTCGCGACGTGGTGCAGTCACCTTTGAAGTCCTCCCATTGAACGACCCACCGACCGACCTTGAACTTGGAGGCGCTGAGGTCCAGGAGAACCTCCCGGTTGGGTCTCTGGCCGGTTCCCTGGAGGCCATAGACCCGGACGAGGACGCTCTCAGCTACTCCCTGGTAGCGGGACCCGGGGCGGATGACAACGATCGCTTCCAGATCGTCGTCAACGAGTTGCGGGCCACCGAGTCCCTGAACTTTGAGGCTATTTCTACGCTCTCGGTGAGAGTGAGGGTGGAGGACCCAGAGGGCTTCAGTCTCGAGAGGTCGTTCACTGTCGACGTGATCGACGCGAACGACCCACCCACCAGTGTCGGGGTCGACAATCTCTCGATCGCGGAGAACCAACCGTCCGGAGCGCTCGTGGGAGCGGTGACAACGGGCGACCCCGACGCTGACGATCTGCACAACTACACCCTCAGCGGTAGGAGCGCCTCATTGTTCAAGATCGTGGGCGATCAGTTACAAACGACAGCATCTTTCGACTACGAGAAGCGAAAGACCGTCTCGTTCATGATCCGATCGACCGATAGCGAAGGTCAGTGGGTCGAGGAACAGGTCACGGTCACTATCCTCGACGTTGCCGAGGGTGGCGGTGGCGGTGGCGGTGGCGGTGGCGGAGGCGGCCCCTCCAACTCGACTCCTAGCGATATCTCGTTGTCGTCGGACACGGTCCCCGAGAATGAAGCAGCCGGCACCTTGGTGGGAGTGCTTGCGGCGACCGATACGGATCCCGCCGACACACACACCTACGCTCTCGTTCCGGGAACCGGTGACGACGACAATGCCTCCTTCGAGATCGTGAGTGACGAACTCAGGACGGATGCGCCCCTCGACTTTGAAACGGGACCGCTGTCGATAAGGGTTCGCGTTGACGACGGGCGAGGGGGGATCTACGACGAGGTCTTCACCATCACCGTCACCAACGTCAACGAAGGCCCCACCGATCTGCTGTTGTCGGCGGCGACGATCGCCGAGAACTCCGCGGCCGGCGCACTGATCGGCACGCTGTCGACCACCGACCCCGACGCCGGTGACACCTTCACCTACACCCTCGCCGCGGGTGGCGACAACGACTCCTTCGCCATCGACGGTGACCGCCTCGAGGTCGACGACCCCCTCAACTTCGAAGCCGACTCCAGCTACTCGGTCGACATCACCACGACCGACGCCGGTGGCCTGTCCCGCACCGAGTCGTTCACCATCACCGTCACCAACGTCAACGAAGGCCCCACCGATCTGCTGTTGTCGGCGGCGACGATCGCCGAGAACTCCGCGGCCGGCGCACTGATCGGCACGCTGTCGACCACCGACCCCGACGCCGGTGACACCTTCACCTACACCCTCGCCGCGGGTGGCGACAACGACTCCTTCGCCATCGACGGTGACCGCCTCGAGGTCGACGACCCCCTCAACTTCGAAGCCGACTCCAGCTACTCGGTCGACATCACCACGACCGACGCCGGTGGCCTGTCCCGCACCGAGTCGTTCACCATCACCGTCACCAACGTCAACGAAGGCCCCACCGATCTGCTGTTGTCGGCGGCGACGATCGCCGAGAACTCCGCGGCCGGCGCACTGATCGGCACGCTGTCGACCACCGACCCCGACGCCGGTGACACCTTCACCTACACCCTCGCCGCGGGTGGCGACAACGACTCCTTCGCCATCGACGGTGACCGCCTCGAGGTCGACGACCCCCTCAACTTCGAAGCCGACTCCAGCTACTCGGTCGACATCACCACGACCGACGCCGGTGGCCTGTCCCGCACCGAGTCGTTCACCATCACCGTCACCAACGTCAACGAAGGCCCCACCGATCTGCTGTTGTCGGCGGCGACGATCGCCGAGAACTCCGCGGCCGGCGCACTGATCGGCACGCTGTCGACCACCGACCCCGACGCCGGTGACACCTTCACCTACACCCTCGCCGCGGGTGGCGACAACGACTCCTTCGCCATCGACGGTGACCGCCTCGAGGTCGACGACCCCCTCAACTTCGAAGCCGACTCCAGCTACTCGGTCGACATCACCACGACCGACGCCGGTGGCCTGTCCCGCACCGAGTCGTTCACCATCACCGTCACCAACGTCAACGAAGGCCCCACCGATCTGCTGTTGTCGGCGGCGACGATCGCCGAGAACTCCGCGGCCGGCGCACTGATCGGCACGCTGTCGACCACCGACCCCGACGCCGGTGACACCTTCACCTACACCCTCGCCGCGGGTGGCGACAACGACTCCTTCGACATCGACGGTGACCGCCTCGAGGTCGACGACCCCCTCAACTTCGAAGCCGACTCCAGCTACTCGGTCGACATCACCACGACCGACGCCGGTGGCCTGTCCCGCACCGAGTCGTTCACCATCACCGTCACCAACGTCAACGAAGCTCCTGGGAACATCACGATCTCGAACTACGGCTTCTCCAGCACAGATGTCGATACGGTCATCGGAGTCATCTCAGCGGTTGATCCTGAGAACGCTGCACTCACGTTCTCACTTGATGACGACGGAGGCGGCGTGGCGAAGATCGCGAACGGGAACGAGCTTCAGCTGAGCACCGGCTTACCCATCCCCCAGAACCTGTTCACGGTTACCGTGCGCGCTACCGATCCCGGAGGTCTCTTTACAACCCGGTCTTTCGTGATCTGCTGGAGTCTCAGCTTGGACGTTGCTTGTGCAGGCGGCGGGGGCCCCATCTGATCCAGGGCGCTACGCTCCCTGACTCGGACCTGATCCTTCTAACGCCGGGAGGATTAGGAGAGGTGCGGGTGTCGCAGCCTTAAGGCCATCGTTCCGGCAACAGGTGCCAGTTGAGGGGGTCGTGCCGGCACGCCACCCCTGGACCGAGAAGACTCAGCCGAGGAGTGCACTCCCTTCCCAGCTACAACACCCGCGCTCCTAGGAAAAGTATGGCTTGGTCTGGTGGGTCCTGCCTACCCCTCTTCTGAGCCATATTTCCCCGGCCCTCAAAGGGCGTGTCGCAGGAAATCGGGCGCCACCTCGACTCGGGAGCCCCATGCAGGCTCCATCTTGAGGCGACCGAGGCTCCTGGAGAACTTGAAAAGGAACCCCTCCGTGAAGCCGGCCTTCGTGATCGCCCTTATCGACGCTTGATTGTCTGCCTCCACACCGACCCAGGCTTCCGAGAGCCCCTCGTTCTGGAGCCACACAACGATCCCTGCGAGGGCCATGGGGTAGAGGCCTTGACCTCGAGCATCGCTGCGAGTGAACGACTCGTAGATGTAGGCGGCCCCGGGCGGCGGAGTCATGTATCCCTGGATCTCTCTGGTCCAAGCTGCGCTGGTCGTCACCCACGAGGCATGCAGGAGACGACCTCCAAGCTCGATCACGAAGCAGTGGACGTCGTCGCTCAATCGGGCGCGGAAGGTCGAAGGGGAGTCCGTTCCGATATCTCGGGCGTAGCTATCCGCGTCGGCGGCGGTCGCTTGACGGAACGACGGATCCGGCGTGGCATCAGCTTCTGCGAGTTCACGAACCATCAGGATCAGCTCGTCTTCGGATGTGAACCATTCGCCGGCCCGTTGGAGCCCAAGTTGCAGAACCTCTACCAGCCCTCGATAACGGGCGCGGTTGATGGTTTTCAGGATCTTCTGTTTGAAGGAGGAGCGGTGGTCGGGCACCGCGTGACGATACGTCTCTAGATCGGTAAGGGGCTGCGCGCTTTGACGGTGCGGCGGCGAGCCTTGATCTCGATCTCGGTGAGCCCACCCCAGATGCCGTAGGACTCATTGGTGGCCAGCGTGTAATCCAGGCATTCGTCTTTGACGAGGCAGCTCTGGCAGATCATCTTGGCCCGGTCCTCGCGAGAGCGCCGCTCGGCCGCGGGCTCGATGTCGTCGTAGCCGAAGAAGAGGGTCGCCGGATGGTCGAGGCAGGCGGCGCTGTCTCTCCAGAGCATCTCGCCCAGCATCTCCGACTCGTTGATCATTGTGAGATGGTCACAGCCGAAGTCCATTGCGTCAATGCATAAGCAAACTTTTTCCCAACCTCTTCATGAAGACCACCCGCGAGCGACCGCTAGGATGCGGTCGATATGGAACGAGACCTCGCCGCGATCTTCAAGGCTTACGACATCCGAGGGGTATATCCGGACGAATTGGATGAAGACGTCGCGCGGCGTATCGGATGGGCCTTCTGCCGCTTCACCGAGGCGAGCAAGATCGTCCTGGGAAGAGACATGCGCCCCTCCTCCCCCCCACTCGCCGCGGCGTTCACCGAAGGCGCCGCCCTCGCCGGGGCCAGTGTTGTCGACCTGGGAGAGGTTTCCACCGATGCCTTGTACTTCGGATCCGGAAAGCTGGACCTTCCCGGAGCGATGTTCACTGCCTCGCACAATCCCGGCAAGTACAACGGACTGAAGCCATGTCGCGAGACGCGGCCCCCATCGGCTCTGACTCTGGTTTGGCGGAGATCAGACGACTCGCTGAATCCGCCGACCTAACCGCAGCGCCGGAGCGGATCGATAGAGAAGAACTCGACATACTCCCGGGCTACGCGGACCATTGCCGCTCGTTCATCGACACCACTTTGCTGCGGCCGTTGAAGATCGCGATCGATGCCGGGAACGGGATGGCCGGGAAGACCGTGCCGATCGTGTTCGAACCGCTTGGATTCGATGTGACGCCTCTTTTCTTCGAGCTCGACGGTACGTTCCCGAATCACCCTGCCAATCCGATCGAGCCCGAGAACCTCGTCGATCTGCAGAAGGCGGTGCTCGATGAAGGTTGCGATATCGGCATCGCGTTCGATGGTGATGCGGATCGGATGTTCATCGTGGACGAGAAAGGCGCGACCGTTTCCGGGAGCGTCACGACCGCACTCATCGCAGAACGACTGCTCAAGCGGTCGCCCGGCGAGAAGATCCTCTACAACCTCATCTGTTCGCGCGCTGTACCTGAAGTAGTCACCGAGAACGGTGGCCAACCCATCCGAACGCGTGTCGGTCACTCATTCATCAAACAGATCATGGCCGAGACCGGCGCGATCTTTGGTGGTGAACACTCGGCCCACTACTACTTCAGGGATAACTACCGAGCCGACTCGGGGATGATCGCGGCGTTGCTGGTCCTCGAAGCGCTGTCGACTTCAGGCGAGTCTCTCTCGAAGATGCTGAAGTCCTACGACCGCTACTCCCAGTCCGGCGAGATCAACACCGAAGTGTCGGATCAGGAAGCTGTGCTCGAGGCCTTGCGCGAGAACTACGCGGATGGCAAGCAGGATCTGACCGATGGATTAACGGTCGAGTATGAGGACTGGTGGTTCAACACTAGGGCGAGCAACACCGAACCGTTGTTGCGGCTCAACCTCGAGGCAGCAACCGAAGAGTTGATGGCAGAGAAGCGTGACGAGGCTCTGAAGATCATCAGGGGAGGTAACTGAGAGATGGCGGTTGACGAGAAACTGCTCGAGATACTCGTGTGCCCGAATTGCAGAGGCGATGTGGAGTATCGGGCCGATGAGAACATCATCGTTTGCGTTGGCGAGTGTCGCTACCGCTACCCGGTCCGTGACGACATCCCCGTGATGCTCATCGACGAAGCGGAGAAGCCTTGACGCATCACGGCCATGACCACATCGATCTGAACGACCTTGATGAACTAGCAAGGATCGATTCCGAGGACGTGCTTGGTGCGGTCGAACGATTCGCAGATCAATGTGAAGAGGCGTGGCAGATCGGCGTCGATGCATCGGGCTTGCCATCCGCCGAAGGTGTGGACTCGGTCGTTGTGTTGGGGATGGGTGGATCCGGAGTCTCCGGTGATGTAGTGCAATCGGTGGTGGAGCCGCGCTTACCGATCCCGTTCCGGGTGATCAAGTCTTACGGCCCCCTTCCCGAATGGGTGGGGCGCAACACGTTGGTCTTCGCCGTTTCGTACTCCGGAAGCACGGAAGAAACGGTCGCCGCGATGGAGGAAGCCCACGCCAAAGCTGCGCGCATCGTCGCCGTGTCGTCGGGGGGTCCGATCGGCGAACTGGCCGAGCAACATGGGATCACTCACGTGCGGATCCCCACCGGGTTGCAGCCGAGAGCTTCGCTCGGATATCTGACCCTTCCGATCTTCGCCGTTCTCGAGAAGATGGGAATCCTGGTCGGGATCGGCGATGACGTAAGTGAGGCGATCGATGTTCTCGAGGCGCTGGGCGAGCGTTGTCACCGCGATCAGCCGACCCACAGGAACCCTGCGAAGGAGCTTGCGCACGCTCTGCTCCACAAGGTAGCCATCGTTTATGGCGCCTATGGGCTGACGGCTACGGCCGCCATGAGGTTCAAGTGCGACCTGAACGAGTACGGGAAGGTTCCGGCCTTCTGGAACTACCTCCCCGAGCTCGATCACAACGAGATCGTCGGTTGGAGTGGGCTGACCGATCTCAGTAAGCAGAACTTCCTGATCGTTCATCTCCGCGATGTCGAGGAGCATCCCCGCATCGTTCATCGATTCGAGATCACAAAGCACTTGATCGAAGCCAGCTCTGCCGGTGTGTACGAGGTCACCGCAGAAGGGAATTCCCCGCTGGCGAGGATCCTTTCGCTCGTTATGGTCACGCAGCTCGCGGCTATCTACGTAGGACTCCAATACGGCGTCGATCCCGGCCCCGTAGAGGTGATACAGAAGTTGAAGGCAGAACTAGCAGACCGTTAAGAGCCAGTTTCTTTGTAAGAATCATCACCTGTGAGGTGACAATTCTTAATAAGAATCGAGAGAGGTTGGAGAGTCATGCCAGATGGTGATATCCGGGACGAGTCGCTCGCTGATGAGGGACGTCTAAGGATCGAGTGGGCGGACCGTCAGATGCCGGTCCTGGCGCGTATCAGGGAGCGGTTCGAGAAAGAGAAGCCGCTCGATGGAGTGACGATCGCGGCCTGCCTTCATGTCACGACCGAGACGGCGAATCTGATGCGAACGTTGCAAGCGGGCGGAGCTGATGCGGCTCTATGCGCCTCGAACCCGTTATCGACGCAGGACCCGACCGCCGCGGCACTCGTCCATGAGTACAGCATCCCGACCTACGCGATCCGCGGAGTGGATGATTCCGGTTACTACGCGCATATCAAGGCCGTCCTCGACCGCAAGCCGATGATCACGATGGACGACGGAGGCGACCTGGTCACGATGCTGCACCAGCAGCGTCCCGATCAGATCCACGAGATCATCGGTGGAACCGAGGAAACGACAACCGGTGTGATCCGCCTGAAGTCGATGGAGGCGAACGGTGTCCTCGGATACCCCGTCGTGGCGATCAACAACGCCGACACGAAGCACCTCTTCGACAACAGATATGGCACCGGACAGAGCGCCATGGACGGGATCATCCGCGCCACCAACGTTCTCATCGCCGGCCGAACAGTCGTCGTATGTGGCTATGGCATGTGCGGCCGGGGAGTGGCCTCCCGCGCCAAAGGCATGGGGGCCGATGTCGTCGTGACCGAGATCGATCCGACGCGCGCCCTCGAGGCAGCGATGGACGGCTACCGCGTGCTTCCGGGTATCGAAGCTGCAACCCAGGGCGACATCTTCATCACAGTGACGGGAAACAAGCACGTGCTCCGTTCCGAGCACTTCGAAGTGATGAAGGACGGAGCCATCCTTGCCAACGCCGGGCACTTCGACATCGAGATCGATCTCATCGCTCTTCGTGACATGGCAACGGATCAACGCGAGGTCCGTCACGAGGTCGTCGAGTACGCGATGGGGGCCGAGCGCAACATCTACGTCTTGTCCGACGGCCGCCTGGTTAACCTCGCTGCTGCGGAGGGCCACCCGGCGTCGGTGATGGACATGTCGTTCGCGAACCAAGCGTTGGTTTGTGAGTGGATCACGAAGAACGTGAAGTCCCTAGAGAAGAAGGTCTACGACGTTCCCGTCGAGATCGATAAGGAAGTGGCCCGTCTCAAGCTCGAGACGATGGGCGTCCGTATCGACGAACTGACGAAAGAGCAGAAGGCGTATCTAGAAGCCTGGGAAGAAGGAACCTAAGAATGGGATGCGAAAACCGTGCATCCCATTTCCTCGATGGGATGCCAAAAGCAGCATCCCATCGCCCCGTTTGCCGGCGACCTGTCACATCTGCTCGCTAGCTTCGGTGCATGAACGGGTGGCTCGACGTTTTTGGTGTGCGTTGTGTGGGGTGCCGACATTTCGGTAGTCCGCTCTGCGACGACTGTCGTTCGGGTCTGAAGCCTGTCGGAACTCTCGGCAGCGGCCCCCCAGGTGTAGACCGCCTACTGGCGGGCTACACCTATGAGGGGGCCGCGCGGAAGCTCGTTCTCGATCTCAAACTTCGTCACCATCGCCCGATGGCCGGGCCTTTGGTCGATGGGATCCTCGCGACGATCTGGCGAGAGGGTCTACAAGGAACGGTGTTGACCTGGGTCCCCGGTCGATGGAAGGACACCGTCGACCGGGGCTTCGACCACGCCCATCTGCTCGCGACCCTTGTGGCCCGCAGGACCGGACTCCCGTTGACCAGGCTCCTCAGGCGGACGGGCGCCAGGCCCGATCAGACCGAGCTCGACCGCAACGCCAGGCTGGCCAATCTCAAAGGAGCCTTCCGGGCAGATCCTCGTGTAAAGGGCCTAGAGGTCGTGGTTATCGACGACCTGATCACCACAGGAGCTACCGCTGGGGCCTGTGCGGAGGCTCTAAAGGCCCAGGGGGCACGGTCCGTTGAGGTCATCGCGGCCTGCCAGGCATAACCAGGAAATCCTGGTATCCCGAGCTTGATTGCCTATCCTTTTCTCAGCCCGAAGTGCCTAAGCATGATTGCCTATGCAATCCGGGCCACTCGCCGCACTAGACTCCAACGGAACGGGCTATCGCCATGCCACTCAGAGGGGGGACGCAGATGTCGAAAGCGGAGAAGCCGGAAGACGCCATCCGCGTCCTGATCGTCGATGACCACGCCCTCTTTAGGCGTGGCCTGCAGATGGTCCTCGAGGGCGAACCGGACATCGATGTCGTTGGCGAGGCGAGCGACGGTCATGAAGCCGTCGAGCGAGCCGAGAAGAACACCCCCGACGTTGTCCTCATGGATGTGCGGATGCCCAAGCGTTCCGGGATCGAGGCAACCCGCGCTATCAAAGAGGTACTTCCCTCCGCCAAGATCCTGATGCTAACGATCTCGGACGAAGAAGCCGATCTCTACGAAGCGATCAAGGCCGGCGCGTCCGGTTACCTCCTGAAGGAGATCTCTATCGAAGAGGTCGCCAACGCCGTTCGAGAGGTCCAGCAGGGCAAGTCGTTGATCTCTCCTTCGATGGCCTCCAAGTTGCTCAACGAGTTCGCCGCCATGGTCAAGCGCCGCGACGAGCGCAGCAACATCCCCGGCCCCCGACTCACCGATCGTGAGTTGGAAGTCCTCAAGCTTGTTGCCAAGGGCATGAACAACAGGGACATCGGGGCAGAGCTCTTCATCTCCGAGAACACGGTCAAGAACCACGTCCGCAACATCCTCGAGAAGCTTCACCTCCACTCCCGCATGGAAGCCGTCGTCTATGCGGTCCGAGAGAAGCTCCTAGACATCAAATAACCCACCGCTCTAGCCACCAGCCGAGCGCCTTTGTGGTGTTGGCGTGGGATGATGGGCCGCTATGAGCATCATTAAAAAGGTCCTCTCCGCAGGCGAATCAAAGAAGATCAAAGAGCTGAGATCGATCGTTCCGCGGGTCAACGCCTTCGAGGACGACATGCGCAAGCTCGACGACGATCAGCTCAAGGCCAAGTCCGGAGAGTTCAAGTCCCGCCTGGAAAAGGGCGAATTCCTCGATGACATCCTTCCTGAGGCCTTCGCCGTCGTTCGCGAGGGCGCGGACAGGGTCATCCATCAACGGCACTTCGATGTGCAGGTGATGGGAGGAGCCGCACTTCATCAGGGCTGGATCGCCGAGATGAAGACCGGAGAAGGAAAGACCCTCACTGGAACCCTTCCGGCGTATCTCAATGCGCTGTGGGAAGAGGGCGTGCATATCGTCACCGTGAACGACTACCTGGCCAAGAGAGACTCCGAGTGGATGGGTCAGGTCTACCGTTTCCTCGGACTGAACGTCGGCTTGATCCAGGCTCAGCAGAGCCCGCAGGACCGCCGGCCGGCCTACGCAGCGGACATCACGTACGGGACCAACAACGAGTTCGGCTTCGACTATCTCCGAGACAACATGGTCACGGATCAGGAACGGATGACTCAGCGCGGCCACTACATGGCAATCGTGGACGAGGTCGACTCGATCCTCGTGGACGAGGCCAGGACCCCGCTGATCATCTCGGGCGCCGTCCAGGACTCGACCAAGTGGTACCAGCAGTTCGCAAGGATCACGCCGCGGCTGCTGACGGACGTCCACTACGAAGTGGACGAGAAGAAGCGCACAGTAGCCGTGACCGAGGAAGGAATCTCGAAGGTCGAGGAGATCCTCGGGGTCGAGAACCTCTATGACCACGTCAACGTCGACCTAGTCCATCACCTTCAGTCGAGCCTCAAGGCGAAAGAGCTCTACAAGAAGGACGTCGAGTACGTCGTCAAGGACGGCGAAGTGCTGATCGTTGATGAGTTCACTGGTCGAATCTTGCCCGGCCGTCGTTACTCCGAGGGTCTCCACCAGGCGATCGAGGCGAAAGAGGGCGTCAGGATCAAGGAAGAGAACCAGACCCTCGCGACGATCACCTTGCAGAACTACTTCCGGATGTACGACAAGCTCGCGGGGATGACCGGGACGGCCGTCACGGAAGCTGCGGAGTTCAACCACATCTACAAGCTGCAAGTTGCGCCGATCCCAACGAACAGAGACATGGTCCGCGCCGACCATCAGGACCTCATCTACAAGACTTCGGACGCGAAGTGGGATGCGGTCGTGCAGGACGTTGCCGAACGCAACGAAAAGGGTCAGCCGATGCTCATCGGCACGGTTTCCATCGAGAAGTCCGAACTGCTGTCCCGGCTGCTCAGCAAACGAGGTGTTCCTCACCACGTACTGAACGCGAAGCAGCACGAGAAGGAAGCGCAGATCGTTGCGCAGGCGGGTCGCCTCGGCGCCGTTACTGTCGCAACGAACATGGCCGGTCGAGGTGTCGACATCATCCTCGGCGGCAACTCGGAGGGCATGGCTCGGGCCGAGATGCAAGCGGCCGGATGGGACAACGACGCCTATCTCCTCGGTGAGTATGAGGACGAGGACATGCGTGCCTATGAAGCCGAGTACAACCCGCTCTTCGAGAAGTTCGAGGCGCAGTTCGAGGCCGAGCGCCAGCAGGTGCTCGAAGCTGGCGGGCTATACGTGCTTGGTACCGAGCGACACGAGTCACGACGGATCGACAACCAGCTTCGAGGTCGTTCCGGACGTCAGGGAGACCCCGGCGAGACGCGCTTCTATCTCAGCCTCGGCGACGATCTGATGAGGCTCTTCGCGTCGGACCGGATCGCATCGGTGATGGAGCGGTTGAAGATCCCCGATGAGGTTCCCATCGAGGCCAAGATGGTTTCGAAAGCGATCGAGCGCGCACAGACCCAGGTCGAGTCTCAGAACTTCGAGATCAGGAAGAACGTCCTCAAGTACGACGAGGTCATGGATCTCCAGCGGAAAGTGATCTACGCCGAGCGCAAGAAGATCCTCGAGGGCGAAGACATTCACGACCAAGCTCTCGACATCGTGCGCGACGTGATCGCGAGCGCTGTGAGCGAGCACGCCAGCACCGAGCTTCATCCCGAGGAATGGGATTGGGAGCAACTCATGGCGCGTGTGCGAGAGATCTTCCCAACGCACCTGAAGCTCGAAGACTTCGATCAGGAACGATCCGACGCGGGGGAAGTGATCGAGGCTTTCGTGGAGGACGGGATCAAGGTCTATGCCGAACGGGAGGCAGAGCTCGGCGCGGACCAGATGCGCCAGATCGAGCGACTCGTGCTTCTTAACGTGATCGATAACCGCTGGCGTGAGCATCTCTATGAGATGGACTACCTACAAGAAGGCATCGGCCTCCGCGCGATGGGCCAGCGTGATCCTCTCGTCGAGTACAAGCGTGAAGGTTTCGACATGTTCGTTCAGATGCAGGGCGTCGTGAAGGAAGACTTCGCCCGGTACGTGTTCCACGTCGAGGCCGTCAAGGAAGACCAGCAATCTCAGCCGACGAAGATGCGAGAGGAGCGTCGCCAGATCCCCATGGCCCAGGCAGCTCCGCCGCCCGTCGATGCTGCCGAAGAAGACTTCGAGGCCGACGACGGTGGCCTCCACGTCACCCAAGCGATCTCCGACAAGATCCCTCGCAACGCTCCGTGTCCGTGCGGCTCGGGCAAGAAGTACAAGCAATGTCACGGAGCCCCCGGCGCCGCCGGCCTCGGCTAACTGGTTTCTACTAAAAGCAGCCTCACTATTTCAGTCTCCTTCGCCACGGAATCCATGCTCCCGATCGCTGACTACGCAGCGCGTTCGACTGAGTGCGTTTAGCAATTCCCCTGGAGGGAAACCACTCCTTGTTGCGAACTAACTACCCAGGGGCGACTAGAGGAGTAAGTAGATGAGCGGGCGAAAGAACGTCTTTGTACTGCTGATTGCCGTGTTGATGCTGTCATCGCTTGCCATGGCGCCGGCCTTCGGTCATCACAAGGAAGGCCACGAAGGCGGTCCGAAGGACCAGGACAGCACCGAACAAACCGAGGACAGCTCAACTGCGGAGTCTTCGGATGACGAGAAGCCCGGCAAGGGGCCGAAGGACAAAGACAAGGCTCCCAAAGACAAGCCGGCTAAGGGTCCCAAAGACAAAGCTCCGAAGGACAAGCCGTCGAAGAGCAGGGGCCCCAAGGACAAGGGCGACACGCCCTACACCGATGGCGCACCGGGCAACAACGGAACTATCAAGATCGACGGCGAGCCCTACGACACGAGCAAGGGTCAGGAATCTCACGTTGGCTGCAACTTCCGTGTCCTCTACTGGGGCACCGACGAAGGCGAAGCCCTCGACTCAACGCTGACGTTCGTCGCTCACCCGCCGACCGGTGGACCTTTCACATTCGTTGACACGATCACGCTGCAGGCCGGCGAGCCAGATGTCGCCGGTCCTTACAACCTCCTTGCAGGACTGCAGGCTGCCGGTATCGAGCCGCACGCCAAGCAGGGATGGCACATCAAGCTGACGACTAACACCGAGTACTCGCAGGGTGCCGATACGAAGCACAAGGTGTTCTGGTACCAGTGCGACGAGACCGCTCCGGTCGTAGAAGAAGAGACCGAAGTGGCGCCGTGCGAGGACGAGATGGCCGAAGACGATGCAACATGCGGTGAAGACGAGATCGCACCTGCACCGGGGTCCGATGACACCGCAGTCCTTGGATCCGAGTTTGAACGTGAGGGTGCAGCGCCCCCGGCCGAGGAAGACGTAGCCGTTGCCGGCGAAAGTCTCGAGCGGTCATCCGGGATCCTGCCCTTCACAGGTGGGAACCTAGGAGTCTTCCTGCTGATAGGACTCGGGCTGGTTGCTCTAGGTGCACTTTTCATAAGAGCCCGCCGCACCAGCTGATCTAACTCGAAGTTCAAAACGGGGGTCGGTTTGCCGGCCCCCGTTCTTCGTTAACATCCAATCGCTATGGAAGACATCACCGACCGGCTTAAGGCTGTCGATCAAAAGCTGCAACAGATCAAGGAGTACCTTTGACGTCGAGACGAAACGGACTCGACTGACGAGCCTGCGCGAGCAGAGCGCGGCCCCCGATTTCTGGAACGATCAATCCGTAGCTCAAAAGACGATGGGCGAGATCTCGCGTCTGGCCGAGGATGTCGACACCTATGACAAAAACGTGGAGAGAGCCAGTGACGCGCGGACTCTCTTCGAACTCGCACAGTCTGAAGATGATGAAGCTGTGGCCAGCGAAGCAGTCAAGGAGCTAGAGGGCCTGGAGTCGGAGATAGCTCAACTCGAAGTGATGTCGCTGCTCGGAGGCGAGTACGACGGCAATCCAGCGATCGTCGAGATTCACGCCGGTGAAGGTGGGACCGACTCGCAGGATTGGGCTGAGATGTTGCTGCGGATGTACACCAGGTGGGCCGAGCGGCGCGGTTTCAAAGCTCAACTCGTCGAAGCAACCGACGGTGATGAGGCCGGCCTGAAGGGGGCGACGCTCACCGTCGAGGGTCGCAACGCCTACGGGCTTTTGGCTGCAGAGCGTGGCGTTCATCGCCTCGTCCGGATCTCGCCTTTCGACTCTGCGAAACGCCGTCACACCTCATTCGCTTCTGTGGATGTCACACCGGAGGTCGAAGACGATGTGGAGATCGAGATCGATCCGGACGATCTACGGGTGGATACATACCGTTCGAGTGGAGCTGGGGGTCAGCACGTGAACGTGACCGACTCTGCGGTCCGGATCACCCACCTCCCGTCGGGGATCGTCGTGTCCTGTCAGAACGAACGTTCGCAGATGCAGAACCGGGCGGTCGCTATGAGGATCCTTACTTCCCGTCTCCTCCAGCGAGCGATCGAGGAACGTGAAGCTGAGATGGCTGCCCTGTCCGGGGATAAGCAGGCGATCGGATTCGGCTCCCAGATCCGCTCCTATGTTCTGCACCCGTATCAGATGGTGAAAGACCACCGAACGAACTCAGAAGTCGGAAATGTCCAGGCTGTCCTCGACGGCGATCTGGACAAGTTCATCGAAGCAGAACTACGCCGGAAGGCGGCCGCTTCCGGTAGTTAAGCGTTACGCGTGTCACGGAGTTTACGCGTGTGACATCGCTACAAGGTCTGTGACTTCACAACGTGAAGTGGTTTGATTGAGCTATGAGCGAATCCGTCGAGCATCTCGTCGAGCGCGTCAACAACGCCACTCTCGAACAGCTCCGATCCGTCGACATCAACGACGTCTACGTGCAGATGGACGCGATGTTGAAGGCGAGGCCGACACCGATCGATCTCTATCACCGGTGGGAGGGCCAGCACTGGTCCACCCAAGACCTCGACTTCTCCCAGGACAAAGAGCATTGGGATTCGATGACCGGTTTCTTCGAGGGGATGCGGACTGAGCTTCAGAGAACGTTCACGCTTTTCTTCCTCGGCGAGCAAGCCGTTACCGACACGCTGTCGCCTCTCGTCCATGCGGCCCCCGATGAAGGCTCGCGCGTATTCCTATCCACGCAACTGGTTGACGAAGCGCGCCATTCCGTCTTCTTCTCGAGGTTCTTCGAAGACGTCGTTGGTCTATCGGGCGGACTAACCGAAGCGCTGGGGCAGCTTCGCGATCGTTCAGTCATGGCATACAAGACGATGTTCGACAAAGAACTCGTTGACGCCACCGAGAACGTTCGTCTGAACCCAGGCGATTACCAGGCGTGGATCAGAGGTATCACCACTTATCACTTGGTGATCGAAGGCATGCTCGCGTTAACTGGGATGCGCTTCCTCCTTGGGATCATCCGGGAGATGGGGATCCTGCCGGGCTTCTATTCAGGATTCACCGCCGTTGCGCGCGACGAGTCTCGGCACGTCAACTTCGGAGTGCGCGCGCTGATGGAAGCAGGCGTACGTGATCCCAAGAATCTCGACGTCGTTGCGGACCAGATCTTCAAGTTGTTGGAAACGTCGTGCAGGCTGGTCGCCGCTCCCGACCGGCGGTTCGTCGTGGGTCCGGAAGAGAGTCCCCCCAACCTGCAGATCAACCCATTCGACGTCCGTGATTTCTCTCTCAATTCCCTGCTGAAGAGGCTCAAAGTCGTCGGTCTCCCAGAGGCAACCTTGGATGAGATGCGCCACAGGGGCTTGACTTACTATGGGGAGGCCTGGGCAGAGTACGAGGCCATCCACGGGGAAGAACACCCCTACCGCTACTTCGAGCGAATGGCGTCGACAAGCGCCTGACCCGGGCTACGGTGTTAGGCAGCCATGATCAAACTCATCGAAGTTGATAAGGAATACAAAGGCGGGACGAAGGCCCTCAGGGGCTTCAGCCTCGACGTCGAGAAGGGTGAGTTCGTCTTCGTCGTCGGGCCGTCCGGGTCGGGTAAATCCACCCTCCTGAAGCTCCTAACTAAGGAAGAGGACCCCACCGCAGGCGAGGTCTACGTGGCCGGGAAGAACCTCGCCAGCCTGCCAAAGTGGCGCGTCCCTTACCTCCGCCGGAACGTCGGCTGCGTGTTCCAGGATTTCAAGCTGCTTCCGAACAAGACCGTTTTCGAGAACGTCGCCTTCGCCCTCGAGGTGATCGGGCGACCCCGAGCCGTCATCCAGAAGCAGGTCCCTCAGATCCTCGATCTGGTTGGCCTTGGCGAGAAGCTCGACAGGTTCCCGGATGAGCTCTCAGGGGGCGAGCAGCAGCGTGTCTCGGTGGCTCGAGCGTTCGTCAACAGGCCTCTCATCCTCGTCGCGGACGAGCCGACCGGAAACCTCGATCCGGCAACTTCGGTAGGGATCATGCGACTCCTCGATCGGATCAATCGAACGGGCACAACGATCGTCATGGCAACCCACGATCACGCGATCGTGGACTCGATGCGCCGAAGGGTCATCGAACTCGAGAACGGACAGGTCGTCCGTGACCAGTCACGCGGCATCTACGGCGTAGGCACCTAGGGGGTTCAGCTACTTGAGGATCAGATACTTCCTCGGCGAGACGATCCAGAACCTTCGCCGGAACTTCCTAATGACGATCGCGGCCATCTCCACGGTCGCGATCTCCTTGCTGTTGTTGGGCGGTGTTCAGATCCTCGGACTGATCGTTCGGAATGTCACCCTCAACTGGGAAGCCAAGGTCGAGATCTCCGCTTACCTCCGCGACGATGCGAGCCAGAATGAGGTCGAAACGCTGAGCTCTCAGATCTCCAACTACGACGAGGTCGAGTTCGTCACGTACGTGTCGAAGGCGGACGCTTATGAGGAGTTCAAAGAGCGCTACCGCAACCAGCCCGAGTTCTACGAAAACCTCCCTGCCGACGCGTTACCCGCCTCTCTCAGGATCAAGTTGAAGGATGCCGCCGACACGGAGGAGGTGGCAGCGCGCATACAAGGCGCACCCGGTGTTGACGACATCCGGTTCGGCGGCGAGATCATCAAACGTTTGTTACAGGTGAACTCTCTTTTACGCACGATCACCTTTGCTATGTCGTTCGTGCTCATGGTCGCGGCGGCGGCCCTCATAGCGAACGCAATCCGATTAGCTATATACGCGCGCCGTGAAGAGATCGGGATCATGAAGCTCGTCGGAGCGACGAACTGGTTCATCCGGATCCCATTCATGCTCGAGGGGGTCTTCGCCGCGCTCACCGGGGCGATCATCTCGGGCCTCATCGTCCTTGGTGGGAATGCCCTTCTCTTCTCGAGGATCGGCGATGCGATCCCCTTCATGGGGCCCGTTCTAACCTTCTCCTCGGGGGAGATCGCCGGTGTGCTCTTCTTGCTGGCCAGCGTTGGGGCCATCGTGGGCCTGGTTGGCTCGGGGATGGCGCTCCGAAAGTTCCTCGAGGTCTAAAGAGGCACCTCCCAGGCGTCGAAGCATAGGTGGGAGAGATATGTCCGACTTCTGGGGCTTACGTTGCTGTTGTTGAACAAGTTAACTAGGATGAATCCATGATGAGGCTCAGGCGCGTCGACGCACGTGTGCCGTTCGCCATCGTTGCCTTGATCGCTGGGCTGCTGGCTGTGGCTCTACCCGCCGCGGCCGACCCCAATGACCGGCTGGATGAGATCCAGGCCGAGAAGGAACACGCGGCCGCACAAGAGGAAAGGTTCGCCGACAAGCAGGCGGAACTCCTCGGACGCGTGAAGGTTCTCGACAATAAGCGTGCGAAGGTCGAAGCAACCGTCCAAGAGTTCGACGCCAAACTCGACATGCTCGATGGGCGCATCTCGGCCGTCAAAGACGATCTCGAAGCGGCCCAGATGAAGGTCTCGATCCTGACCGAGGATCTCCAGGATGTTCTGGGTGACCTTGGCACGTCGACAGATCTCTTCACGCAACGCGCCGTCGAGGCATATAAGGGCGGCCCCGGCGCTTACATCGAAACGATCCTCGGAGCAGATTCCTTCACCGACCTCGTCGACAAGGTCACTTACTGGGAAGCGGTTCTGGATTCCGATTCCGAGTTGATCACCAACATCTCGGTCCTCCGCGACGAGACGGAGAACCGTCGACAGGTGATCCTCGAGAAGCAGAACGAGATCGCCATCGCCAAGAAGGAACTCGAAGACAACCGCACGGAGATCGCAGCGATCCGCGCGCAGCATGCCGACGTTCTGGCGCAGCGAGAAGCACTGCTATCTGAGAAGGAAGGGTTGCTGGCACAGGTCGAGGGCCGCAAGGCCTACTGGCAGGCGGTCCAGGACAAACTTGACCAGGAGTCCTCCGAGATCCAGGCACTACTCGCTGGAGGAACTTCCGGATCGCCCAGCGGAAGTGGTCAGTTCCTGTGGCCGACTGCGGGCGCCATGACTTCTCCCTACGGTTGGCGGGTGCACCCGATCTTCGGAGACAGGCGTCTGCACACAGGCATCGACATCGGCGGGGGATACGGGAATCCCGTGTTCGCGGCGGACACCGGAACGGTGACTTACGTCGGAGCCATGAGCGGTTACGGCAACGTCGTCATCATCGATCACGGCGAAGGCCTTGCGACTACCTACAACCACCTCTCGGCCCAGTACGTGAGTTCGGGCTCGGTCGTTCAGCGAGGCACATCGATCGGCGCCGTCGGGTGCACGGGTTACTGCACCGGCCCTCACTTGCACTTCGAGGTGCGGGTAAACGGAAGCCCCGTCGACCCCATGCCTTACCTGTAGCGACACAAATAGGTAGCCCGCGCTGGCGGATAGCCTGTAGGCCTGATGGAGAGCTGGCAGAAGTCCCTGATCATCGCGATGACCGCCGGTGTTGCCGCGCTCGGGATCTTCTCGGTCGGGTTCTCCCTCGGCCAGCGATCATCCACGACAAGGGCGATCACGGCTGAGGCGGTCGAGGGGTCGGATCTGATCCAGGAGGCCTATGACCGGATCTTGCTCGAGGCGGTGGAGGCCCCCGATGAGACGATCCTTGCTCGCGGTGCCGTCAAGGGGATGATCGAGGCCCTTCAGAAAACCGAGGATCCCTACGCCTTCTTCTATTCGCCGCGTGGCTATCGGAGCTTTCAGGAACTGACTACGGGTCGCTTCTCGGGGATCGGCGTGTGGCTAAAGCTGAAGAAGAAGGAGCTGCAGATCGTTTCCGTCTTGCCCGACACGCCGGCGGTCGAAGCAGGCCTCGAGCGCGGTGATGTGATCACTGCCATAGATGGGCAGGTCGTGTCGGAGATCTCGACCGACGACGCCGTCGCTCTTATCAAAGGCCCGGCGGGGTCCACCGTGAAATTGGATATCGAACGAGCAGGCGAGCCCGTCAATTTCGAGATCGAGCGTGCGGAGATCGACCTTCCCAATCTGCAAGCGCGGTTGACGCCCGATGGGCTCGGCTACGTCCGTCTATTCGGCTTCGCTCGGAACGCTGGTAAGCAGGTGCGCCAGGAGGTTCGAAAGCTCACGGACCGGGGAGCCGAAGGCATCATCTTGGATCTAAGAGACAACGGAGGTGGCCTCTTCAGTGAGGCGATCGAGGTCGCCAGCGTCTTCATCGAAGATGGCGAGGTCGTCACTTACCGGGCCGCTAACGAGGAAGACGTCGTTTACGACGCAACCGGGGATGCCTATGAGGAGCTCCCGCTCGTCGTTCTCGTCAATGAGGGCACCGCCAGCGCATCCGAGATCGTGGCCGGAGCTCTCCAGGATCGGGACCGTGCCGTACTGATCGGCATCACGACGTACGGGAAGGGGTCGGTCCAAGAGGTCGTTCCGCTGTCGGATTCATCGGCTGTGAAATTCACAACGGCCGCCTACCTGACGCCCAGCGGTCGCAATATCAGTGGAGAGGGGATCGCTCCCGATTTCCGGGTCAAGCTCGCCGCGGACGAGGACACTCAGTTCGATCGAGCGATCGAGATCCTCCAAGGGATCGTGCTCTCCGAGAGCGGCGCGCAAGGTTAGTGGCCCAGCCAAAGGAAAAACCCGGGACCAAACTCATCGCTCAGAACCGGCGAGCGAGACACGAATACGAGATCGAAGAGACCTTCGAGGCCGGCATCGTGCTGGTGGGAACAGAGGTCAAATCCTGCCGGGAAGGCAAGGTAAACCTCGCCGATGCCTATGCAAAGGTCGATGGGGAAGAGGCGTGGCTGTACCAGTGCCATGTAGCGCCCTACTCCCACGGAAATAGGGCCAACCACGATCCCATGCGGGCTCGGAAGCTGCTCCTGCACGCCCAGGAGATAGAACGCCTGAAGGCCAAGGTCGAGCAGGAAGGGCGAACCCTGGTCCCCTTGAAGGTCTATTTCAAGAGCGGGCTTGTGAAAGTGGAACTCGCAGTGGGTAAGGGTCGCAAACTCCACGATCGGAGGCGCGATATCGCCGAACGTTCTGACGAAAGACGGATGAGACAGCAACTTGGCAGACGACGGTGACCTTCCTGGGTCTATAGTCGGGGTTTGGTTGGTCGATTCGTCCTACTTTCGCCCTACGGGTTGGCAGAAAAAGGGGAATCGCCCACCGGTTCGGAATCTTGTTCCCTAGAAAGTGATTGGCGGGCTAATCAAGGATGTCTCTAATTGACCCCGTTCGGGTCGGACTCGAACTCGAGCGACTCACCGTTGCTCTAGCTGGCGTCCGCACGGCACGCGTGGAGGCCGACCACTTAGGTATCAATGCCGTAAGGGTGTTGGTGCTACCCGAGCGCGACCCTGCTGCGACGGTTCAAGAGGTGCACAACCTGGCTAGGGACCACCTAGGTGCCGAGGTCTCTATGGAGAAGATCAGCATCCTGAACGCAGGGGTCGTGCCCTTTCTCCGGCCCAGCCGCCGCCGCCTTGGATCTTTGATGACCGAACGCGTCGGACGGATGTTCAAAGCTCGAGTCACTCTCGAAGTACCGGGCGACGTTCTCGTTGGCGAGAAGGAAGCTCCGATAGGTGAGCTGTTCGAGTATCGCTCCATCGCAGGGGCAGTGATCTCTGGCCTAGAGGATCTCCTCGATTTCGCGGTCGACGTCGAAGCGGTAGACATCATGCGTCACGGTGATCGACGGATCGCCGTTGTGTTCCTACTGAGGGAGAGCGACCGCTTGGTCGGCTCGGCCCTCGTGCGAACGACCGAACACGACGCGATCGCAAGAGCCACGCTCGATGCGGTCAACCGTTTCCTGGGCCGCGCCTTCGCCGAAAAAGCGAAGCGTTAGGCGTTTTACCGCTACCTCAGACGCGCTTAGCGAAATAGATGATCGCAAGCACAAGCAGCACCACCAACAAGATCCATACCAATCCGTTCATCAGGTTCCCCCTTTTCGATCGATCTTCTTCGTGTAGCTATTCCGCTACGCGGTGCTTCTGAAACCCCGGAATGAGAGAATGCAGGGCCTCGTTACACTGAGATACGGACATTGAAAATAGGTCCGATCGAGGGGCTGAACTGGCTTCGACCTTGATCGACCGAAGTAGGAGAAGCGAGCCGAGGACTCCCGGTGTGACCTCGTTAATCCTCTGGGAAACCAATTAACTGCCGCTGCTTAATCGCACGGTCGCCATCACCTAAATGATGGCCGTCGGCCCAAGATGCGTCCGCGATCTTGGGGTCCGGCGTCGCTTAGCGGACTAACCCTTCGAAGCACGTCCGACGCAACGAAGGGAACATTTCAGTCGGGCTAGGCACCGGCCAGTGCTGTTCGTGGGCCGGCCGGAGCCGAAAACTAACCACGAACTACGCTCGTAGAAGACCTATGGAGGGATCGAGGGACCCGGGTTCGATTCCCGGCAGCTCCACTTGATCTCCTGGTGCGCGAACCAGTGCCGGGACTCTGTAGGTCGGGACGATCTCATCCCGGCCCATCACCCGCAGCTCCTTCACGAGCTTACGGATCAGCGCCTTCCTCTGTTGAGCGGTGCCGCTGTAAGGGGCGACGTCGAGGGGTTTGTGATCTTCCCCGACTCTCAGGGTGACCCCGTCCGGGGGCCCTACGGCGCGGAAGTTGCCCTTCCCCATATCTTCTTACTGTTCTCGGGCGTAGCCTGAGAGGGTCCCATGGGGGATGAACCGCCCCACAATCTAGTGGGCGACCGCTGGTTGAGCAGCAGCTTGGGCAACACTCTTTCAGCTCTCGTCTGAGGGGTGTCGCCCTGATGTCGATCATCGATCCTTGCCTCCAGCAGCGGACCATCCCGCGCCGCCAGCAATCTCGCAAACTCAGCATTGCCCTCACCGTGGCGATCGCGGTGGTGGGCGCCCTGATGCCCGCATCGCCCGCCTCGGCTGCACCGGTCACATTCGACACCCCCGGGACCTACTTCTCGGTGGTGCCGGCCGGCATGACGGAGGCAACGATCGATGTGTTCGGAGCCCAAGGGGGAACCGGACTCGGCGGCGACGCCGGCGGGCTCGGAGGGAGGGCCACCGCGACGATCCCGGTTACGCCGGGCGAGACGCTCGAGGTCAACGTCGGCGGGGCCGGCGGCGACTCCAGCAACGTTTCCCCCGGAGCTGGCGGCTTCAACGGTGGCGCCGCGGGGGGCTCGATGAGCTCGCTGGACTACCACGGAGCCGGCGGAGGGGGAGCCTCTGACGTCCGCCGGGCGGGCGGCCGGCTCATCGTCGCAGGGGGCGGGGGCGGCAGCGGCTACTTCGACGACGGCAGCCGCGGCCGCGGCGGCGGCGGCGGCGGCTCGACGGGAACCGCCGGCGGTGGAGGAGTGGATCTCTGCTTCGAAACTGACTTGGGGGCCGGCGGCGGCGGCGGCACGCAGACCGCGGGCGGCGCCGGCGGCGCCGACGACGGCTCGGGGGGCGACGCAGGAGGGACCGGATCCTCGGGCACCGGAGGGCCCGGAGGATCCCATCCGGGGTTTGGGGTCGGCGGCGGCGGCGGAGGCGGCGGCTACTTCGGTGGTGGTGGTGGTGGTAGTGGTTACTGTCAAGCGGGGGGCGGCGGCGGGGGCAGCGGTTTCGGTCCCGCGAGCGTCGTCTTCCAAACTGGCGTCAAGGCCGGACACGGGAGCGTCTCGATCACCTACTCCGCGGCGGTCACAGACTCCGACGGTGACGGAATCCCGGACGAAGACGACCCCAACGACAACGACGGCCCCACCGGTGACCTCGACGGCGACGGCATCAGCAACGCAGACGACGCCGACGACAACGACGGCCCCACCGGTGACCTCGACGGCGACGGCATCACCAACGGCGACGACGCCAACGACAACGACGGCCCCACCGGTGACCTCGACGGCGACGGCATCACCAACGGCGACGACGCCAACGACAACGACGGCCCCGCAGGTGACCTCGACGGCGACGGCATCACCAACGGAGACGACGCCAACGACAACGACGGCCCCGCAGGTGACCTCGACGGCGACGGCATCACCAACGACGACGACGCCTTCCCGAACAACCCCGACGAGTCGGCCGACACAGATGATGACGGCACCGGCGATAACTCGGACAACTGCTCGCTGGCAAATCCGAACCAGAGAGATACCGACAACGACGGGATCGGCGATGCCTGCGAGGCGTCCGACGGCACCGGCCGGATGACCGGCAATGGGAAGCTGGACGGCTCTGCACGGCACCAGCACCAGCTCGACATCCGCTGCGACCCGAGTTCCACCAAGAAGCAGCAGTTGAAGGTCGAGTGGCGCGACGGGACCGGCAAACACCGCTTCGAGCTGAGCAGCCTCAGCTACCTGTTCTGCGGCGACGATCCCGGTATCACCCCGAAGAAGAAGCCGAAGTCGCACGAGACCTTCGACACGCTTTACGGGGAGGGCACCGGCACGTTCGACAAAGTGTCAGGAGCACTCGTTTCGTTCACCGCTTCGGATGCGGGCGAGCGGGGGACCTCCGACTACATCAGGATCGAGATCAGCTCCGCTGGAGGATCTCTCATCTACTCGGCGGAAGGTTCCCTCGACCACGGCAACCACCAGGCTCATAACAAAACTAGCCGGGGGCACGACGACGACTGAGGGGAAGTAGGCACTACGCCAAGGCCTGCCCCTCCTTAGTGGCGAGGCGCCGGATTTTCCAGTCCGAGGCGCGCTGAAGCAGTAACAAGCACTCAGGAGTGATTACCCCGGCGCGGTTCGCGCACCGGTTAATCAGCTCCACTCAGTGCCTGACCTGGGCAGACGCGCTCCCTAATTTCTCGGTGCGCGAACCGGGCAGCGTCTATTCGGCGACTAAAGGGATGTCTGTATGAGTGCGCACCGAGCTGGCGAGAGGACCATCTCCCGTCAGGATGTCACCTCCGAGAAGCTCCGCGAGGGCGACATAGGTCGCGTCGTACGCGGAGAAGTTGTTGCGCAGTTCCAGCATCCGAACGACGAGTGATTGGTGCCCATGGCGCGTGATGGGTAGGTCGAGGTAATCCTCCACTGCCTCTTCGGCCCTCGGTTCATCGAGAGCACCCAGAAGGATGGCTCGGCGAAGAGCGGCGGCGACCTCGACATCGCATAGCGCGGGGACGTGCAGATCGTGGTTGGCGTTGCCGATTGCGGCTCCGATCCACTCGGAGTGCTCTGTGCGAAGCAGGTATTCCACAAGAGCGGATGCGTCGGCGACGACGATCCTCAGGAGGCCTCCCTGGACGCTCGCTCCTGTTTGATGAGATCGGCCGCGGGACCACCAAGATGCACTCGCCCCCTCCTTGCGATCCGCTCGAAAACTTCAAGGGCGGGCGGACGGGCGACTTCTCTCTCAAGGATCTGCTGCACGTAGTCGGTCAGGTTCTGGCCCCGGGCACGTGCGCGCCGCGTGAGTTCTCGATGCAGACGATCGGGAACGTTTCGCACCTGAATCATCTTTGACATGTGGGTAGCATGTCACATGTGCCGCACATGGTCAACCAGCGAGATCGCAAATGATCGGAGGGAAGGGGTTCGCGCACCGATCAATCAGCTCCACCAAGGATCGAGGGCTGCGCCACCAACTTCGGGGTTCGATTCCCGGCAGCTCCACCAAGATGGAGGGATCGAGGGCTGCGCCACCAACTTGGGGGTTCGATTCCCGGCAGCTCCACCAAGATGGAGGGATCGAGGGCTGCGCCACCAACTTCGGGGTTCGATTCCCGGCAGCTCCACCAAGATGGAGGGATCGAGGGCTGCGCCACCAACTTCGGGGTTCGATTCCCGGCAGCTCCACCAGAAATGGGATTCCAAAAACCATGAATCCCATTTCTCTGGTTGGGATGCCTCCGGCATCCCACTGAACCCCAACCTGAAGTGGGAACTTTCACCCCCATCGATGGCGTCCAAATGTCATGATCCTGCGTACTGCGCGTTCGAAATGGGCTTTGCTGGCGCTCGCCGGCTTACTTCTGTTTGGGGCATGCGGTGAGGAACCGATCGACGCTCAAGGTGCTTCGAGTCCGCCGCCGGAAGAAACACCCATCGACACAGAATCTGAGGAGCCGCGGGAGCAGGGCGAGTTGACCTCACCTCCACCAGTGACCTTGCGTTATTTCGAGGAATCGGCCGAGCTACAACCGTGGACCTATTGCTATCTCAACGGCTGTGCCGACGGTGCGCCACCCAAGAACCTGGTCGACGTCGGCAGCCCCGACGAGGTGTTCGTCGAGTATCCACTTTCAGACTGGACGTTCACCGCGACTTTCCAACCGGCGGGGGATAAGTGCGGCCGGTACATCGAGGCGCCCCTAGAAGCCTCCGAAGATGGATCCTTCGTGCTGCGACCGGCTGGTTATGCGGACGATTACGAGGTGACTCTCTTCGGGCGAGGGGATGGTGACCTATTCGTTTCGTTCCTGTGGACAACGCCGAGCGACGGTCCACTACCTACGCCCAAGGCGCGACTCGCGGTACTCGCCGACCATGATGGTGCAGTCGATAGCTACGGCGTCGAACTCGAGGTCACAAATCTCGCGCGCACACCTAGTGACGCCTCTGCGACGATCACCGTCCAAGCAGCTGACGGTGAGTCCCTCTCGTTCGATGCGACCCAAGCCAAGGGCAGGTGCTGGCCGGAGGGCACCGTCTACTGGGATGGACCCGATGATGAAGGCCTCGCTGCCGCAAACCTGGGGAAAGGGCCGTTCACCTACAAGGTCGAGCTCGTCCTCGATGGCGAGCGACACGTCGCCACAGCCACGTGGCCGGACGAAGAGATAGTCGGCAACGAACCCTCAGTCGCTCTCGACTTCAGGCCGGAGCTCCCGGCCCTTAACTGAAAAGGGCGGGTCCGAAGACCCGCCCTTTGGGATCCGAACTAGTCGTTAACTCTTTTCGCAGCTTTGGAAGCGGTTGCTGCCCTGATCGTCTTTGCAGGTGTCGGTACCGCCACCGCCGTTGTGCTTGTCGTTGCCTTTGCCGCCGCGAAGGTTGTCTTTACCCCCGCCGCCCTTGAGCCGGTCGTTGCCGGAGCCACCGCGGACGCTGTCTCCACCGCTGTCTCCGTAGACCTTGTCGTTCCCACCGCGGCCGTTGATCGTGTCGTTGCCTTCGTAGCCGCAGATTATGTCGGCGCCTGAGGTCCCGGTGAGCTCGTCGTTATCTTCAGTTCCGAAGATCGTGCAACCCCGTGGGTCCACTGGTGGCTCTGTTGGCGAGGGGCTGGGTGAAGGACCCCCCGTCGGCGACACCGTGGGGGCCGGGCTGCCGGTTGGTGACGCGCTAGCACTGGTCGAACCCGAAGGAGAAGCAGAGGGTGTCTCGCATGTCGCCTCGGCCGGTTCGGGCCTGTTGATGGTGACGTTGTCGACGTCAGCTAGGGCGGTGCCCTCGCCCAGCACGTCCGAGAAGAACCTGAACCTCACCTGGAAAGGACCGGCCGGGGGAGTGAAGGTCTGCGATCCATCTATGAAGGCTGGGTAGCCTTCGCTTTCACCCTGGTAGTTCTCGAGCTCGGTCCAAGCGGCGCCGTCCGTGGACCATTCGACGGCCAGCAACTCGAAGTCGTCACCAACGTTCGAGTACGCGAAGCGGTATCCAAGGTTTACCGCCGATCCAGCTGCTTGGTGGACTGGGGAGATCAAGAAGGTCTCGGTTCCGGTAACTGGGATATCGGTCGCATGCCAAGCGAACTCGGACTCGTCACCAGGCGCGGCGCGCTCCCAGCCGGGAGCAACAGGATTGTCTGAATTGATCTCTACGGTCCAGCCTTCTTCGCATTCCTCGAATCCGTACGTCGCTGTGCCTTGTTGGGCGCTGCCTACGCCGACCATCATCGACGCGAATGCCACGCCTACGAGGATCATCGAGATGCCAAGTGCGATTCGCCGTTCCATGTGTCACCTTCCCATTCAGTATTGAGTCGCCCCACCTTAAGGGGCCTGTCCGATATCGATGGATAGGCGCCCTAAGTGAGAGTTCTACCCAGGGAGGGGCAAACCCTACCGCTCGCTTTTCCCGCCACATGAGGTACAAAACCCCAATGACGTTGGCGGCTCCGATCCTCGGCGTGTGGGCCCACCCGGACGACGAGACCTTCTTATCGGCGGGCCTGATGGCCGACGCCATCCGGAAGGGGCAGCGGGTGGTGTGCATGACGGCCACCCGGGGCGAGCTTGGGATCCAGGACCCCGAGAGATGGCCACCGGAGCGCCTCGCGGAGATCCGTACGACCGAACTCGAGGAGTCTCTGAAGATCCTCGGCGTGACGGAGCATCGTTGGCTGGACTACCCCGACGGCGGATGCGCGGATGTGCCTGACCGGGAAGCCATCGCAAGGATCCGTTCGGTCATCGAAGAAGTGAAACCTGCCACCGTTCTGACTTTCGGCCCCGACGGTATGACGGCACACGCAGACCACATCGCAGTGTCGCGATGGACTACGGCGGCGGTCGAGCAGAGCGCGGCCCCCGGAACCAAACTCCTCTACGCGACGAAGACCGAGAGTTGGTGGGAGACCTACGCCGAGATGATGCAGCTCGATCGCATCGTCATGTCCACGGACTGGGAGCCTCCGACCGTCCCCGATGACGAAGCGGAGGTCGCGTTCTGCGTGCCCGACGATCTGTTCGAGTTGAAGAAGCGATCGCTGTTGGCTCAGGCCAGTCAGATCGGCGCGATGTTCGAGGCATTGCCCGGAGAGCACGTGTGGGAGGTAAACCGGGTGGAGTACTTCCGTTCTCCGTCACCGGCCGCATCGTGACGGACAAGATAAGGCTCACGTCCTACAGTCACGGCGGCGGCTGCGCTTGCAAGCTTGGTACCGACGAGTTGGCGCAGGTCTTGCGCCACTTGTCTGGAACATCGGTTGACCCGGCGGTTCTCGTGGGCCTGTCCGACCCAGATGACGCAGCCATCTATCAGGTGAGCGATTCGATCGCGCTTGTACAGACGGTCGATTTCTTCACGCCGATCGTCGATGACCCGCGTACCTGGGGGCAGATCGCCGCAACGAACGCGCTGTCCGATGTCTTTGCCATGGGGGGCTCTCCCAAGACTGCTTTGAATCTCGTGGGATGGCCGCGGTCACTCGACTTCGGGATCCTTGGCGAAGTGCTGCGTGGTGGTGAGGAGAAATGTACGGAGGCGGGCGTAACCATCGTTGGTGGCCACTCGGTAGACGACCCCGAGCCCAAGTACGGGCTAGCCGTAACCGGCACGATCGACCCTGCCAACATCATCCGGAACACCGGAGCGCAACCAGGCGATGCCCTCGTTCTAACGAAGGCGATCGGGACCGGGATCATCTCCAGCGCGATCAAGGAAGGCGTCGCGGAAGCTGCTTCGGTGGATGCCGCTATCACCTCGATGACACAGTTGAACGCAGGAGGTGCCGACGCCATGCGGTCGGCCCGCGCCTCGGCCGCCACTGACGTGACCGGCTTCTCACTCATGGGTCACCTCTTGGAGATGTTGGCCGGGCGGATCGACGCCGAGATCGATGTCTCGGCGGTGCCACTGCTCCTGGGGGCTGAAGACCTCGCTAGGCGTGGCGTCCTGCCCGGCGGCAGCCAACGGAACCGCCGCACTCAGATCGATCGGGTCGACGCCGGCGGAACCGACGACACCCTTCTTTCCGTTCTTTTCGACGCGCAGACATCCGGAGGACTGCTTATCGCCGTACCTCCAGATGAAGTCGATACTCTCCTGACTCAACTCCGTGAGTCTGGGTATCAAGCTGCAAGTCGGATCGGTCGGATCAAAGAAGGGGACGGGCGCGTGTGGTTGACGAACTAACGGAGGTTTTTGCCGTACCCGAAGCGATCGCCCAGGCCATGGTGGAGCACTGTCTCGAAGAACGGCCGAACGAAGCCTGCGGGCTGCTCGCCTCGGCGGGCGGTCGGATAGTCCACTGCTATCGGATGACGAACGAAGAGGGGAGTCCGGTCCGATACCGGCTCGTTCCCGAGGAGTACCTGGCGGTCGACAGAGAGATGCGCGCCAAGGGTTGGGATCTTGCCGCGGTCTATCACTCTCACACCCGCACGGAGGCCTACCCATCTCCCACCGATGTTCGTGCAGCATCCGAGGCCGTCCCGTACGTCATCCTGTCGCTCGCGAACGATCCACCTGTCATCCGAGCTTTCAGACTGGTTAAGGACAACTGGGTGGACGAGACGGGCGAGATCATCGAGATCCCCGTAGAAGTGAGATAGGTACTTCGCTGACGGGAAGGTCCTCGTAGGGCTGGCGGTTACCATCGATGTTGGCGATACCGGGATCCAAGGAGGAAGTGTGCCCGTCGAGGTTCGTATCCCCACCGTATTCAGGAAGTTCACCAATAACGAGGCCGTAGCTGAGGTTGACGCAGGGACCGTCGCCGAGCTCATCGATGAGTTGGGTACCCGATTCCCCGGCCTCCGTGATCAGGTCCTCACGGACGAGGGGAGCCTCCACCGTTACATCAACGTCTATGTCAACGACGAGGATGCTCGCTACCTCGACAAGCTCGAGACCAAGGTGGCGGATGGTGACGTCGTCTCGCTTCTGCCCTCGGTAGCCGGCGGGTAACAAACCTTGAAGTACAAGTCCATCCTCGACCTGATCGGGAACACGCCCCTGGTTGAGGTCCCGCACCTGACTCCCGTCGACAACGTTCGGCTGTGGGTCAAGCTCGAAGGTCAGAACCCAACCGGTTCGGTGAAAGACCGGATCGCTCTGAAGATGGTCGAAGAAGCTGAAGCTTCTGGAGAGCTGACCAAAGACAAGATCATCCTCGAACCGACATCAGGCAACACAGGTATCTCTCTTGCGATGGTTGCGAAGCTGCGCGGGTATCCGTTCAACGCAGTGATGCCCGACAACGCGTCGTCTGAACGGGTGTCGTTGCTGAAAGCATTCGGAGCCGAGATCACGTTCTCACCCGGCGACAAGGGCTCGAACGGTGCGGTGGCGCTCGCCCTCGAGATGTCGAACGACGATCGTTTCTACATGCCCTTCCAGTACGGCAACGAAGCCAACATCAATGCGCACTACTTCGGGACCGCTCAAGAGATCATCGACGACCTTCCCGATGTGAAGGCGTTCGTTGCAGGCCTCGGAACCGGTGGGACTTTGATGGGCAACGGGAAGCGCCTGAAGGAACACAACCCCGAGTGCTTGATCGTTGCCGCCGAGCCGCAGCTCGGTGAACTCGTGTACGGCCTGCGATCACTCGAGGACGGCTACGTCCCGCCGATCTTCGATCCCGAGATGCTTGACTCGAAAGTGATGGTCAAAGCGCGCGATGGAGTCATCTGGACGCGGGAGTTGCTTCAGAGGGAAGGCATCTTCGCCGGGATCTCGTCGGGAGCGATCATCTGGGTCGCGCAACGCGTTGCCGAGCGTCTCTCCTCAAAAGGTGGAGGAGACGTTGTCTGCCTTCTTCCGGATGGAGGATGGAAGTACCTGTCGACCGAAGCTTGGACCGAGGACATCGATACGGCTGAGGAGCAGGTAGAGGAAACACTTTGGTGGTAGCCGACGACCGAGCTTCACTTCCGATCGGGATGTTCGATTCGGGTGTTGGGGGCCTGACGGTGGCGAGAGCGGTCATCGACCTCTTGCCTCACGAAGACATCATCTATCTGGGCGATACGGCGCGCTGCCCCTACGGGCCGCGCCCTCACGACGAGGTTCGCCGTTTCGCTCTCGAGATCATGGATCACTTGGTCGACGAGGGCACCAAGATGCTGGTGATCGCGTGTAACTCGGCGGCGTCGCATGCGTTCAACGAGGCCGTCGAGCGTTACGACATGCAGGTTCTGTCCGTGATCGAACCTGGCATCAAGGCCGCCGTGTCTGCAACCCGCAATCGACGGATCGGATTGATCGGGACCGCCGCCACGGTGACCTCTGGCTCCTACGACAGGGTGCTCGCTGCGACGAGACAGAACGTGACCATGGTGTCTCAAGCCTGCCCCCGGTTCGTTGAGTTCGTCGAGCGGGGGGAGACCGCGTCTGAAGAGGTTTTCCGGGTGGCCGAGGAGTACCTGGCCCCCCTGAAAGAAGTAGGTGTCGACACCTTGATCCTCGGCTGCACGCATTACCCTCTGCTGACCGGCGTGATCCAGTACGTCATGGGGGAGGACGTTGTTTTGATCTCAAGTGCAGAGGCAACCGCAACCGAGGTGTTCGCGGCCCTCAAGGACCGCAACCTCCTGAACCCTTCCGGCGCCATCGGTAAACATCGTTTCATCGCGTCGAGCGAAGAGGGGATGTTCTCCGAGTTGGGAGAGTTGCTCCTCGGCCCGGCTTTCAACGGCATCGAGTATCGGCCTTGGGCCGAGCTTTGAGTTTCACCGTGACGGTTCTCGGATCAGCCGGTACCTTCGCTACGCGCGACCGCGCTGCCTCGGGATACCTGGTGCAGCTCGACGATGCGAACCTATGGCTCGATGCCGGAGCCGGGACGTGGAGGAACCTCCTCGGATACATCGACTATCCCGACCTTGGGGGGATAGTCCTGACGCACCGGCACCCGGACCACACTACCGATGTGTTCCAAGCGCACCATGCGCTTCACTACGGACAAGCCGAGCCTTTGCCTAAGATCCCGCTGTTCGCGCCCCAGGAAACGCTCGATCGGGTCAGCGCGTTCGCGCAGGTCGATGAGTCCTTCGATCTTCGACCGGTGTCAGCGGGCGACTCCGTCGAGCTATTTGGTGCAACCATCTCCTTCTTCCGCATGGCGCACATAGACGACACCGTCGGTGTCCGGATCGAATTCGGAGGAGGTGTCTTCGCTTACTCGGCCGATACCGGTCCTGCAGGAGACCTCGATGGCCTCACGAAAGGTGCCGACCTATTCATCTGCGAAGCTACCTATCAAGAGACAGATGGGGGCCGGTGGAGCGGCCACATGCAAGCGGGTGAAGCCGGCCGCATCGCGATGGCGAACGGTGTGCCGCACCTGGTGCTTTCCCATCTTCCGCAGAACGTTGACCTCGGTCTCACGCTTCAGCAGGCCAGCCGTGAGGCAAAGGGAGCAACTATCGAATTGGCAGACGACGGCAAGAGATATGAGGTGATCGGTTGACGCGCGTAGATGGACGAGAGCCGGATCAGTTACGCCCGGTGACTCTCGTCACGGGATTCATGCCGAACGCGGAAGGCTCGTGCCTTGCCTCGATGGGCAACACGAGGGTCATCTGCACGGCATCGCTCGAAGAGAGCGTGCCGAGATGGATGCAAGGCCGAGGCAAAGGCTGGGTCACGGCCGAGTACTCGATGCTTCCGCGGTCGACCGACGAACGAGTCCCGCGCGAGGTGAACAAAGGAAGACCATCGGGGCGAACTCAAGAGATCCAGAGATTGATCGGTCGCTCGTTGCGCGCCGTTACGGACATGGACCTGCTCGGGGAACGAACAGTGTGGCTTGACTGCGACGTGCTGCAGGCCGATGGAGGCACGCGCACCGCGTCGATCACGGGCGCATTCGTCGCCCTGGCTCAAGCTTTCAACGGTCTCCTCGAAAAGGGAGCGATAACCGCGACCCCATTGATCGACTCGGTGGCTGCGGTGAGCGTCGGGTTGGTGGGCGGAGTGCCGTGCCTCGACCTGAACTACGCCGAGGACTCAACCGCCGAAGTGGACATGAACGTCGTCATGACGGGCACGGGCAGATTCGTCGAGGTACAAGGGACCGCCGAGAAGGGAACGTTCGAGCGCAAAGAGCTCGACATCCTCTTGGATCTGGGTCAGAAGGGGATCGGCGAACTGACGATGGCCCAGGAACTCGCGCTCGGAGCTTCAGCCGGCGAGTGAAAGCCGTCTTCGCTTCTCGTAACAAACACAAGGCCGAGCAGGTTGCCGTTCTGCTGCCAGGCGTGGAACTCATCCCGCTAGATGAAGTGGCGCCGAACCTGGAACTGGTTGAACCGTTCGACACGTTCCGCGCGAATGCTTTGGCGAAGGCGCGCACCGTCGCGGAGGCGACCGGCTTACCTGCGATCGCCGATGACTCGGGACTCGAGGTCGATGCGCTCGGTGGGGAGCCGGGCGTTCTATCGGCTCGCTATTCCGGGGAAGGCGCCACAGACGGATCGAACAACACGAAGCTCATCGCAGCTTTGGTTGGGATGGAGCATCGCAGCGCTCGTTACCGGTGTGTGGCGGTGTTCGTAGACGGTGACCGCGAGGTCGTGACCGAGGGCGAATGCTCGGGAACGATCATCGAAGAGGGCCGCGGCTCACTTGGGTTCGGCTACGACCCTCATTTCGTTCCCGACGGGGAAACCCGGACCATGGGCGAGATCCCCCTGGAGGAGAAGCTCGCCTTCAGTCACCGGGGCCGTGCCTTCCGTCGCCTTGCAGAGGAACTGGCATGACCGAAGGCTTCGAGGATCTGACCGAACGCGTCAGCCAGCTGCGAGGCGGTCACACTTCGGAGCCGCTTGAGCTCGATGACCTCGACCCCGACCCGTTGGTTCAGTTCGCGTCGTGGTTGGAGGAAGCCCTGGAGGCACATCCCGGTTGGCCCAACGCCATGACCTTGGCAACGGCAGATGCGAAGGGCTCGCCCTCTGCGCGCATCGTTCTGTTGAAAGCCGTTGACGAGAACGGGTTCACCTTCTATACGAACCTTTCGAGCCGCAAGGGCCGCGAGCTCGAGCAGAACCCGCACGCTGCCCTCGTCTTCTACTGGCCGATGTTGGAGCGGCAGGTGGGAGTGCGTGGTGTTGTCGTGAAGGTTTCCGACTCGGAAGCGGACGAGTACTTCGCGACGCGACCACTCGATTCGAAACTTGGTGCTTGGGCGTCCGAGCAGAGCGCTCCGCTGGCATCTCGAGAAGAACTCGAGGGCCGAGTCGCTGCGAACAGCGAGAGGTTCGGCACCGACGTGCCGCGGCCCCCACACTGGAGCGGCTTCCGCCTGACCCCAACGGAGATGGAGTTCTGGAAAGCGCGCTCCAACCGACTCCACGACCGCTTCCTCTACAAGCGAGACTCAAGCGGCTGGTCCATCACCCGCCTCAACCCCTAACCCGATTCTGCGTAGGAATTGAGTCGCTATACGACCTTTTCACGTCAAAGAAAGTGTCATCTGTCCGCTGAGGCGATCGCAACTATCTCGTCGTGCAGGCTTCCGTTCGTGGTAAGGACCGAGCCTCCATCGAGCCACGCTTCGCCGGTGATCTTAGTTAGGCGCCCGCCCGCTTCCGAGATGATCGGTTGAAGCGCGGCAACATCCCACAGCGCTAACTCTGGTTCAACCATCACGTCCGCCGCGCCGCGCGCCACGAGCATGTGGCCCCAGAAGTCCCCGAACCCACGATCGCGCGCCGAGTTCAAGATCAATGTGTTGTAGAGATCGTCGAGTCCGTACTCGTAGAGCCGTCGGACGCTCGCATGGATAACGAACGCGTCGCTTAGAGAAGCAGTGTCGCTGACCGAGATCGGTGAACCGTTCATCCGAGCGCCCGAACCGAGGGCCGCGTCGTACAGCTCGTTGATAGCCGGAGCATTGCAGACACCGACGACCGTTTCTGTCCCGATACGCAGGCCGACCAGGGTTGCCCAGATCGGGATGGCTGTCATGTAGTTGTTCGTTCCGTCGATCGGATCGACCACCCACGTCGGAGCTCCATCAGCGGCCGCCCCCCCGGAGGCCGAGGCGAGCCCCTCTTCCTCGCCAAAGATGTTGTGGGTTGGGTACTTCGCTGCTATCGCTGTGCGAATGGCCGTTTCTGCAGCGAGATCACTCTCGGTAGCCCACGACCCATCAGCCTTGACCTTCGACTGATGCTCTCCGCCGAACCGCGCCATAGCGATAGCGCCAGCGTCGGTCGCGATCTCCAGGGCGAACGCAAGCTCCTCCGAATAATCAGCCATCGTGCGGGCGGGGGGATTTGAACCCCCACGCTCTTTCGAGCACTGGCACCTAAAGCCAGCGAGTCTGCGATTCCTCCACGCCCGCGTGGTTCGACGAGATGCTATCGGGAGAGCGGATCGATCCGTTCTTTGTGGACTGAGGCCGCTGAGGTGCGGTTGACCTCCCAAAGAGGTCTGGCTTGTCCTGTTTCGCGGCCCCAAACTGAGGTTTTGGTTGCTCGGAGGGTTACTTACGCCTCAGTAGGGTACTGAAATCCATGGAATCCCAATGCTCCACGGGGAGAGAGACCTTTGCGCGAGTTGATACTTACGACCGACGGAGCCTGCGCAAGCCAAGCGCGGGACTTCGCTGCTGCCTGCATGCAGGACGCAGGGGTCAGCGACGACGAGGCCTTCGACATGCTGCTCGCGCTCAATGAGGCCGTCACCAACGTGTGCCGCCATGCCTTCGCCATCCCCACCCAAGGTGAGATCACGGTCAACTGCGGGCGGAGAGGCAAAGAGTTCAGCATGCGGGTAACGGACACCGGCAAGGGTTTCCCCTTCACAGAGGACATGTTCGAGATGCCGGACCCGCTTTCGATGAGAGGGCGTGGCTTCTCGATGATGAAAGAACTCATGGACTTCGTCGACGTCCGAACTGGCGGAGTGGGGACGGTCATTTCGATGAAACGAAAGATCGGCTCGAAGCACCTCACCGACCAGCTCTAGCAGTTAGGCCCCCGCGGCTTCGTCCTCAACGATCGAATTCAGTGGTGGTCGCTCATCGAGCGGGACCTCCCGAGCCTGCAACCCTTCTGGGGATGGCGAGTAGAAGGTCCCCGGATGGAGTGAGCGCAAAGCATCTTCCCCTTCGATCCTGCGGATGACGGTGGCGAGGACGGCGTACGCCATGCCGGTGAGATCTCGCAACGACTGGCCAGCGTCCTCTCTGATCCCGAGATCCACCTGACCCATGCCCTCAAGCCCCACGATGCGCAGGGCATCGATCAGCATGCCGATCTCGACGCCGTAGCCGACAGGGATCGGGATCGATTCGAGAAGATCCCTTCGGGCAGCAACCTCGCCGGCGAGTGGCTGGGTGAAACCTGCGAGTTGAGGCACGTAGAGGTTGATCAACGGCCGGGCGACCAACTCTGTGACGCGGCCCCCTTCGTCGGCCACCCGCGTATCTCCTAGACGGAGCGGCCTGCGGAACGAACCTTTGATGAGATGGAGGGACGGATCCTCGAGCAAAGGACCGACCAGTCCCAAGAAGAAATGGGGGCCGAAGTTCTGTGTGTCGGTGTCGACCATCACCACGATGTCGCCGGACGTCGCGGAGAGACCTCGCCAGATCCCATCTCCTTTTCCGAGCGGGGGGCCGAAGTGCGGAACGATGTCGGCACGCTGGATAACCCGAACCCCACGGTCTTCGGCTACCTGTGAAGTCCCGTCGGACGAGTCGGAATCAACGACGAGCAGTTCATCGATCAGGCCTTGGCTTTCCAAGGGCGTCAGAACATCCAGGATCCCGCCGATAGTGGTCGCGACCCTCTCGTGCCGGCAGCACGACCGAAACGGACATTTCACCCTTGGCAGCAGCCACGCGCTCCACGGTGAAGTCATCGGATCGCCAGGTATGCCGCTGGGCCCACGAGCTTGGAGAGAGGTCTCTAGTCATCATCGGGTTCCAACGCTCTAGCACCACGTCCTATTCACGGCCCGGACCCTATCGCTCTGTCCTGGGCCAGGGGGCGGACTAGTCCCCTGAGGCGTCTCTCTATGGCCGCTGTGGACTAAGCCTTTGGCACCCCGGAAAGTTGGCCCGATGGGGGGATGCCAGCAATTTCCAGTCCCAGGAGGATGTGACAGAACATTCGAGCCAGATGGGAAGGACAGTGATGACGGCGAGCCACAAGCGAGCCTGGCGCCAAACGATCGCGGTGGGTGCCGCGGTCTTAACGCTGCTCAGCACATTCGGGGGCCGGATGGACGCTTCCGCCCAGAGCATCAAGCTTCCTGGGGGGATCGACGCGTCCCAGTACGTGGCGCAATTCGATGCCATCAAGAACAACTTCACTGCCTGCATCAGCGCCGCCAACGGCGACAAGAAGCTCACGAAGGACTGCTCCGACGCAACTAAGGACGCCATGAAGGCCCTGATCGAGCAGATCCGTGACGACATCAAGAAGGCCAAGGGCGATCACGATCACGACGAGAACGAGACCGGTCCTACGACACCTCCTACGGTGCCAACGGAACCGGTCAAAGATGTTCCTGTAACCCCGCCGAGCGGCGGCACAACTCCTCCGCCGGTGACGGGACCGCGCTACGACGCGAAGATCCTGGTTATCGCGGCCGACGGTAACGAGCCACAGCTCGGAGCCATCAAGCAGACCCTCGGTTACATGGGTACCCCGTACGACGTGCTCGTGTCGTCCAATGAGACCCTCACGGCTGACAGGCTGGCCACTGGCGACTACGCGCACTACTACGGCGTCATCCTTACGAACGGTGAGACCGGTTATGCCGACTCGTCGGGGAACTACGTCAGCGGTCTCTCGGCCGATGAATGGACGATCCTCCAGAGTTTCGAGGCGGCCTTCAAAGTCCGACAGGTCACCTGGTACACGTGGCCGAACCCGGTCTACGGCCTCAACTACCCGGCGGTCTCGCGTGACACCACGTCCAGCCCGATCGTAGGCACCCTCACGACCACCGGTCGGCAGGTGTTCTCGTACCTCACCACGGCACCGATAACGATCAAGAACGCTTACGCCTACATGGCGACGCCATCCGACGCATCCACGGTTCCGTTGATCACGGCACCCGGTGGGTATGCACTCGCATCGATCTACAAGTACCCAGATGGTCGTGAGAACCTCGCGGTCACGTTCGACACCAACGAGTTCTTGGTTCACTCGTACCAGGTTTCATACGGAATGGTGAACTGGGTAACGCAGGGCAAGTACGTCGGTCAACGCCGCCACTACCTCGACGCGCAGGTCGACGACATCTTCTACCCCAACGACATGTGGAACCCAAGCGACCCGGCGAACATGGTCGGTACGTACCGACTGTCGGGCGACGATCTTCGTAAGACAGATGCCTGGCAAACTCGTTGGCAGCAGAACCCGATCGCTAAAGACCTGCGTCTCACGATGGTCTACAACGGCGAGGGAACCTCGGGTGATGAGGAGTATCAGCCCGACACCCTGACCCCTGTGGTCAAGCAGCTCCAAGGCAAGTTCAAGTGGATCAACCACACCTGGACCCACATGAACCTGAACACAGTCGACTACCCATCCGCCTACGAGGAGTTCAAGCTGAACGCCGACCTGGCGAACACCTTGAAACTGACGAACTATTCGGTGAAGAACGCCGTGACGCCGGAGATCTCGGGCTTGTTCAACCCCGCAGCGATGGCCGCGATGGAAGACCTCGGTGTCCGCTATGTCGTAAGCGACACGTCACGTGTCGCCGAGTTCGGGAACCCCGCTCCGAACTCAGGCATGTACAACGCATCCGAGCCCTCGATCCTGATGATCCCTCGCAGGCCGAGCAACCTCTTCTACAACGTCTCCACACCTGCCGAGTGGGCGTCTGAGTACAACCACATCCACGGTGCTTACTGGGGTCGGAACCTCAGCTACACGGAGATCCTCGACAAGGAGAGCGACGTCCTGCTCCAGTACGTGCTCCGTGGAGAGATCTACCCATGGATGTTCCATCAGGCGAACATCCGCTTCTACGACGGAAGCCGAAGTCTTCTGACCGACCTCATCGACGTGACCCTGAACAAGTACAGGACGATCTTCAGATCACCGGTGCTCAGCTTGCGCCAGGACGCTATCGGCCAAAGGATCCAAGAGCGGATGAGCTTCGACGCAGCCGGAGTAACCGCCGTGTTCAACCAGAACTCGAACACGATGTCGATCACGGCAGTGAAGCAGACGGTCGTCCCGGTGACCGGAGTCCGCCAGGGCAATGCGGTTCAGCAGTACGACGGCCAATACACGAGCTACATCACCGTCCCGGCCGGTCAGACCGTCACGATCTCTCTGAACTAACGTTCCTTCCTCCGAAGACCACGAAGCCCCCGGATATCCGGGGGCTTCGCTACTTCCGGCTCAAGAGATTCCGCCGGCGCGCCGACCACTAGTTATCTGAGGCTAGTCATCGATGGTGCGAAAGGGTCCAAATGGGGCATTGTGCCTCGGCCCCACGCCGAAGGACGATGGCTGCGTAGGGATCAACTTGGAGGGGGTCGTTCCACAAGTGTCTAAGAAAGTCGTGGCGTGTTTCGTCGTGTCCGTTGTTGCCTCGGTGGGGGCGATGTTTCCTTCCCCTGCGTCCGCCGAACCTCCCTCGGGGGGATTCGGTCCGGCGATCGACGGTAGGGATTACGAGGGTCAGAGCACTTGTTCACCGTGGGCCAAGCCCGGAGTACTCGCGTTCCGTGCGATCGTGCTGAGGGCCTATCCGGGCACTGGCATGGGCGGTATCGAACGGTCTTGCAACGTCGGGGGACAAAGCGAGCACAAGGAAGGGCGCGCCTGGGACTGGACGGTGAACGTTGGGGTTCCACACCAACGGCAAGCTGCCGAGAGCCTCCTCAAGTGGCTGACGAAAGAAGACCGGTACGGCAACGACGCGGCGATGGCGTCGCGCCTCGGGATCATGTACATCATCTGGAACCGCAAGATCTGGGGTGGATGGAGCGGCGGTTGGGAGACCTACTGCGTTCAGAAGCCATACGGATGCAAAGAGCCGGGCCGTGGTGGCGGTCTGCGACACCCGCACACCGATCATGTTCACTTCAGCTTCTCGTGGGACGGCGCTAAGCAGCGCACGACCTACTGGAACAAGAAGATGTCGCTTCTCGGAGGAGCCGCGTCTGCTCCTTATGGCTACTGGCTGTTCGGAAACAACGGCGCGGTAGTTCCCTTCAACACCTATTACTACGGTTCCCAGGCCGACGGAGGGGCAGTCAAAGAGCCCGTCGCAGACATGGCATCGAGACCAGGTGGTGACGGCTACTGGATGCTTTCTTCGAACGGCAGGGTCAAGGCTTATGGAGAAGCGCCTTTCAAAGGCGCACCCAACGGTGAAACCAGCAAAGCTGCCGGCATCGTGTCGACGGCTTCAGGAAAGGGCTACTGGATCTACGCCCGCGGGGGGCAGGTGTTCGCATACGGCGATGCCGAGTCTTACGGCGGTCTTGGTGGAGACGGTGCAGTGGTGAAAGGACTCGCTCCCACACTCACCGGCCTGGGTTATTGGCTTGTGACCGAGAGCGGGCGTGTGGAGCCTTTCGGTGATGCGCGGTTCTATGGGGGTGCTGCGAACGAAGTCTCAGGTGTCGAAGGGATCGTCCCCACCGCGACCGGCCTTGGCTATTGGCTGTACACGAGAGCGGGGGCGGTTCTGCCTTATGGAGACGCTGCGGACCTTGGCGGGCTTGCGGACAAGAAGTTGAACCAGGACGTCGTCGAGCTGACGCGCACCTGGGACGGGACCGGTTACTGGCTCGTTGGAGACAAAGGACTCGTCAAAGCTTTCGGTGAGGCCCCGAAGCTCGGATCGATGCTCGACTCGTCCGTCTTCCATCGCACGCCGCCGACCGGCCTTCGGCCGCAAGTGATGCCCCGCGACTAGCTCTTACCTTTAGCGGCTTCCAAACGGGCCGCGGCCTCTTCTGCTGCGGCCCGTGCTTCATCCGCAGCGCGACGAGCGCGACGAGCATCGGCTTCCCGGTCATCGGCTTCGAGCTCGAGTTGCGCGGCCGACCTTTCAAGCTCATGGACGGAGTTCTTGAGCTCGCCGAGATCTATAGCCTTCTTTCGTGCCCCTGGCGCGGGTTCCTCGACCGTGAGCGACCCCAGACCATCGAGGGATGACGCGTTCAGTTCTTGGTCGAGGACGCCTAAGGCCAGTTTCTCGGACGCTTCGATCTCAACGGCGCCAACGTAGAGAGTGTTGGAGATCCGCTCCAGCGTGGATACCGACGCACCGAGACCGGCTTCTTCCAACACCTCCTTGGCCGCCGCAACAAGTCGCTTCACGTTCTCGCGCCTAGCCTTGTTCGACTTCTGGATCCGAGTGACGTCTCCGCTCTCGGTCGCCTCTCTGATCGCGGCGCCGGCAGAGATCAGCGCTTCTAGGTGATCCGGTTCTCTGGAAGCGAGCTGGTTGGCCGCCCAGATCGCAACGGTTGGCTTGCGCACCTTCTTTATCCGAGCCGCGGCCCCCGGATCGCTGTCCTTCAGCTCATTGCTAACGCGATCCCGAGTTGTAGTGAAGTCGGCGAGTGGCGCTGCGTAGATCTGCTGAAGATGCTCCGTGTCGTCCACGCTCAAGAGCGTAGGCGAAAGTTGAGGGGGTCTGTCTAGAAGTCCCCTTGGACCGTGAGTACGCCCTTCATCTGATCGTGACCCGGAACGTCGCAGTAGTAGACGTAGCGCCCCGGTTCTGCGGCGAAGGCAACCGCTCTGGAGGCACCTCCGGGGACGGTTGTGCTGACCGCGAGTTTGTCGATGACGAAACTGTGGATGTTCAGGTCTTGATTGTCGATCACGAACTCCAAGGTTCCGCTACCGAGCGTCACGTCGGACACCGAGTACCAGAGCTCTTCCGTTCGGAGGACCATGTCGGCCCGTTGCGGTGCGATGTCGTCGGTCAAGAGACGCGAAACGCCGGCGTAGCTGAAAGCGAGTCCCACGACGAGCATGCCGGCTCCTGCAAGTGGCACGAGCGAACGCTGCGATGAATCGTCTTCTTCTCTGAAAACCGCTCCAACTCCAACCAGGACAGAGATGCCTGCGACCAGGAAGAGAGCCGCCGCGACGTACTCACCGATCGATAGAGGATCCATCACCGCGCCGAAGAGGTAGGGAGCGGCCCACCCGAGGAAAAGTCCGTCCCCGATCGCTATCAGAAGGGCTCCGAGTCGCCGGTTCCCGCGCAACATGAGGACTGCTCCGATGAGCATCGACAGGCCGATGAGCCACAACAGTGGAGTCGTCCCTTCGACAACGAGCGCGAGGAGCACGAGCCCGGCCAGGACGACCCAGGTTAGAACCCACTCCAGAGGCTGGGTGTGCGCGTCCCCGGCGGCAAGAAAGAGCTGGCCAGTCACGAGTGGTCCTCCGAGCAATCGGCGCCAGCACCGAGAGCGTCACTGCGCCCGGAGGGCAAGGCGCGAGGAGTCGGGCGTACCGGGGAGTACGGGCGCGACGAGTAACGAAGCCCTCGGGGATGCAGGGGCGCTCGAATGCGTCGGTGAACTGCTCGGAGGGCCACACACATGGGTCAAACGTGGAGCAAGCGGACCTGGCCCGCAAGGGGCTTGGGGAGGATTCGCCCCTGGGCGGCCGAATCTCCCTAGGACATGCGCAGGTTGATGACCGGATTGATAGCTGGAGCGATCCTTGGGTCCCCGTTGCCGGGGATTGCCAGCCCGCGCACGGAATTCGACCGGCCCCAGCGCGCCTATTCAGAATTCACCTACGAACGCACCTATGCCGTGATGCGTGATGGTGTCGAACTCGCGATCGATATCTGGCGACCTGTCACCGACGGTCCCAAGGTTCCTGTGATCCTGTCGCTCACGCCATACCACTCTCTCTACAAAGCCCTCGACCCTTCCGAGGAGAACCTTCCCTCCGGCGACGCGGCCCTGTTCGTCCCGAAGGGGTACGCGTATGCACGGGCCGACGTTCGCGGTACCTACAACTCCGGGGGCTGCTGGGATTATGGCGGCATCAACGAGCGACGCGACGGTTACGACCTCGTCGAGTGGCTCGGGACGCGCAGGTGGTCTAACGGCCGAGTTGCTATGACCGGTGGCTCCTACGATGGGACGACCGCCAATGCTGCTGCGGTCGAGCGCCCTCCACATCTGGCAACGATCGTTCCCGTCTCCGCGATCAGCAGATGGTGGGGCTACGCCTATCAACAAGGAACGCGTTCAACGTACTCGGGTGAGTCTGCCGACATCGATCCGCCATCGGATACACCGACGGACTTCATGTTCGCCTATGGGTTCCTCCCGCCCCCCGATCCCGGCTTGCTGACCCACGCTCAACAGGTCGCGATGCGATGGAATCTCTGTGGACGAGACGAGAAGTTCCTGAAGGGATACTCGCGGCAGCCGGACTACGACGACTTCTGGGTCGAGCGTGACTACCTACGACTCGCTCACCGAGTTGAAGTTCCAGTTCTCGTTGCTCACGGCTTGCTCGACTTCAACGTCAAGACGTGGGAAGGCACCGCCTGGTTCGAGGCTTTAAACGTCGAGAAGGCGATGGTGCTCGGGCAGTGGCCGCACTCCAATCCACGTAGCTATTGGGTCGAGTGGGACCTCTTACTCGAGCGATGGTTCGAACACTGGCTCTATGGCGTTGACAACGGAGTCGAGGATGAGCCCGCGGTGCACGTCCAGTCCAGCGATCGTGAGTGGTACACGTACGACTCGTGGGCCGACGCCAAAGACGCTTCTTACTCTCTCGGTTCCGGCGAGGTTGGGTACTTCGACGATGGCGCGCTCACCGAAAGCGAGATGCTCAGGGGAGCTCCCGGCGATCGGTTCTTGCGGGTCGATCTCGAAGACGCGACCAACTTGCGGATCCAGGGTCGTCCGGTTCTGCATCTGGCCGCGACCAGCGACCAACCACGAACGCACTTCGTTGCAGTGTTGTGTGACGTTGGTCCAAACGGCGCGACGCAAGTGATCTCACGGGCCTTCATGAATGCCCGCTACCGGAAGACCCTCAAGAGCGGCCAGGATCTACAGCCCGGTAAGCGCTACGTGTTCGATCTCGAGTTCATCGACAAGGACTTCATCGTGGCCGATGGTCACCATCTAGCTCTGTTCTTAGCGTCATCCTCGAACACCTGGGTTGCTCCATCCGAGGATCGGGCGAACATCACGATCGATCTGGGTCGCTCCCGATTGGCCCTTCCAACGATCAGCATGTCTAAGGAACCGGTATGAGCGTGGCGAACCTAAAGGGCATGCGTAGAGCGGCGCTGGCCATCTGCTGCTTGGCCTTCCTGGCGGCCCTACCCGTTGCCGGAGCGCGGCCCCCGAGAAGCGCGCGGCATGTTGAGGTGGCGAACTACTTGAAGCCGGCGGGGGTCTGGACCTCTCACTACGACGAAGCGGCTCGCTCGCTGCCCGAAGACACCTTCACCTTTCAGCCTAAGAAGGGCGAGAGGTTCGTCGACTTCACCTTCGAAGATGTTTCGGGCCGATCGATCGTTTTCCACATCAGACAAGGCGATGCGCCGGCACATCAGGGTCCGACCGGCGATCATGCGTACTCGGATGGCGTGATCGAATGCGGTACCTCGTACACGCATTTCGAATTGCGTGGGCGAGACCCGGTGGAGGTCAGCGTTTACGTGGGGCTATGCCCAGACCACACCTTCGGTTACGCGACCGCGGGGACTATCACAGCAACCTTCGGTCGCTGATCACCGTTGTTACGACCCGAAGTCCTTTCGGTAGTTCTCGAATACTCGAACGGCAGACATCCCGACACTTTCGTAGAGCTGCACCGCGCCGGTTTCGTTGCTCGCATCGACGCCTAATCCTGCCTTCATGCACCCACGCGCCTGGAATTCACGGAACGAGGTGCGGAGGAGGGCCTTAGCGATCCCTCGCCCGCGGAACCTCTTCAACACCGCGAGGTAAGCAACGAACCCCATCTCTTCGTTGATCGTGCATAAAGAGACGCCACCAAGTTCACCGTCGATCTCTGCCTTGAACCAAAGTTGGGGAGATGTGTCGGCTCGTTCTGGGAAGCCCATCATCCAGATGTCGAGCGGAGTGGGGGCGAACCCGAAGTGTTCCGAGAAGCCATCCTGGAGTAGAGCGTGGATAGATGGGAGTTCATCCCGGGAGGCCGTCCCCATCTTCACGCCGGAAAGCTCCTGCGGCTCAGTCACACCCCCCAGATCCATCAACATCGTGTAGCTCTTACGCACGAGCTCATAGCCACGAGACTCGACGAGGGTGCGGCCCGAAGGATCTTGGGAGTCCACATAGACGTCCGCCGTGATCCGGCCGCTTCCGGCGAGCTCCGCCATGCGCGACTCGATCAGATCAAGGATGCAACTGCCGAGCCCCTGCCCACGCAGCTTGGTGTCAACAATCCCGAACGTGCCGTAACGACTACCGGGGTCGTCCTCGAAGGCCGCCCCATGGGCGGCTATGCCCTCGTGCGACCGCAGTACCCACCAGTCGCGGTCGGGATCGAAACTGGGATGACTCGTTAGCTGTCGGAGGTCGTCCTCGGTGAAGTCGTTGACCCCCGACATCTCTTTATCCCACCGCATGATGAATCGGGCCACCTCGGGGATATCGTCTAGCGATGGCGTCGAGAGCGTGTAGCCGGAAGGGGTGACCATCAGCGGATTCTATGTTCCGGTCCCGTAATACCCTTGGTCTGTGCGGCGCGGATCGGTGTCAGGGTTGCGTTTAGCCGGCCTCTCTTTCGCTGGGGTCGTCGGCGGTCACCTCGCGACCTATCTCCTGATCGCTCCAGACCCCCATGACCGTGAGGCGATGTTGGCTGCCACCGGCCATGGTTCATGGACGCTCCCGATCTTCTTCGCTCTAGCCACCTTCCTCGCCGTTGCATGCGGTTCTGCTGGTGCACGAGGTAGGGCCGACACGTACTTTCCGCTCGTTGCCCGCCTCGGCGCACTCCAGGTTGGAGGTTTCGCGCTCCTTGAGATCTCGGAACGTGCCGTTGCAAACGAACTAACAACCTCGATCCTGAGCGATCCTGCCTTGCTGTTGGGCCTGGCGGTGCAGCTGCTCGTTGCAGCGGTAGCTCCGTTACTCGCCTGGGTAGTGGCGCGATCGGTGGAACGAGTCCGGAGTTTGTTCGGTTCTCGAGCTGCTCGTGAGCGCTCCACCCACGGCCACAGCGCTCTCTTCACCACCGACGTTCTGACTTCGTCGTGGGTTCTGCCACGGTCCCCACGGGCTCCACCACTCCCAACGATCGTCTGAATCGTTGACGCGGCCGAAGTGCCGCTCGGACTACAAGGAGCATTTGTGAAGAAGCTATCGATAGGAGCCTTCGCGGCTGCCTTACTTGTCTTGACTGCCGTACCTGCATTTGCGCATGTAACGATCCAACCGTCTGAGGCGAAGGCGGACTCGTTCTCGCGATTCGTCGTGCGGGTGCCGAATGAGAAAGATGATTCCGCGACCATCGAGGTGGAGGTGCAGCTTCCCCCGCTCGCGTTCGTCAGCTTCGAAGATAAGGATGGTTGGAAGCGTGATGTGGAGTCGGGCGAGTTCGACGAGTCGGTCGACGCCTTCGGCCAAGAGATCACTGAAGGCGTTCTCAAAGTGACATGGAGTGGAGGAGCGATCGAGCCAGGAGAATTCGCGGAGTTCGGGTTCTCCGCCAAGATGCCGGCCGAGGAAACGTCGCTTGAGTTCAAGGCACTCCAGACCTACGACGATGGTGAGGTGGTCGAGTGGACCGGCGCCGAAGATTCGGAGACCCCGGCGGCCCTCGTCACGACCTTCGATCTTGGGGGCTTCGAAGGCGGTGAGCTTGCTGCGGTTGACGCTGTCGCCGACCACACTCAAGGCGAGATCGCTGAAGGAGAAGAGGAGCCGGAAGAAGCGCCCGTTGCTGGTGAGATCGAGGATGAAGGCGAGAACGAAGAGGAAGATGATGATGATGGTGGGCTCGGCACGATCCTCGGGGGGCTTGGGATGGGCTTCGGTTTGATCGCCCTAGCCGTTGCCCTGTCGAACCGCCGGTCCAACAAGTAACCGAGAAAGTGTTCGCCTTGAGAAGAAGCGTTGTCGTCGCGGGAATGGTCACGATATTCGTGACCCTTCTCGTGACGGCCGCTCTCGGACATGCTGAACGGACCTCCTCGGACCCCGAAGAGGGGGCCCAGCTACAGGTCGCTCCGGAGCATCTGTACATCAACCTCACAGAGCCACCCACGTCTGACTTCCGCCTCACCGTCGTCGACGGGTGCGGGCACGACATGGTGGAGTTCGCCGAAGCAAAGAATCAAACGCTGCACGCGATCTTGAAGGTCGGAGGTCAGCCGGGAAAGTGGACCGTTGAATCGTCTGTGATCTCGGGTTTGGACGGTCACTCAACTGATGACTCATTCCGTTTCACGGTGGACGGCGAGAAGGACTGCGAGGCCCCCGAGCCCTCGGCCGCAGCCGCGACAACGGATCATTCGGAACATTCCGGTGGAGGGTTTCCACTGCTCCCCGTTCTTGGTGCAGCCTTACTGCTCGTGGGGGCGGCCCTCGCCTTACGCTTGCGTTCCTAGATCAACCCGTGTGATCTCCCGCCCGCAAGCGGGGTGGGCGGGGGTCATTCGGAGGTTCTGGGATGACCCCCGCCCGAGAGGGTTGCCGGATTCTTCTCCCCGCTGCTCGCACTGCCTAAACGCGTGGCACCCGAGATTTCTTGCCACTTTCCGATCACGTCTTTCGCCCCGCGGTCATCGCTCCTGAAGGGGAAAGGGGGGCCGGGGCGAAATACCCCGATACGTACCTTTCTTTAGGAGGCAGTGATGAAGAAATTCGCTCTTCTTGCGTCGATGCTGATGCTGATCTCCACAGCCTTCGCGGGCGCCAGCGCAGGACCGACCGATGGATTCAACTCGGACAACGTCGAGTACGTGAGGTTCGTGCCCTTCGAGGCTGGAACCGCCACGGGGGCACGCGCCATCGGCGACTACCTGTACGTCACGTCCTGGAAAGACTTCACGATCTACGACATCAAGGACCCAGAGAACCCGACGCTGTTGTCTAAGACGGCTTTCGCGGAGGACACCGGGGATCAGGGAACCGGCTTCCGGTTCGAGAACGAAGATGTCGCTACCAACGGCAGGATCCTCGTGTTCAGCCAGCAGCTCCCTGTGGCTCATGTCTTCATCTACGACATCGAAGACAAGACGAACCCTGCTCTCATCGGGCATCTGACCGAGGGCGGAGCACACACGGCCGACTGCATCCTCGATTGCCGCTGGCTCTATGGCAGCAACGGCAACATCATCGATCTCAAGGATCCGTCGGATCCGAAGCTTCTTGAAGAGAAGTGGACGACCGACATGCCGGCGACGGGATCGCACGACGTCAACGAGGTAGCCCCTGGGCTGGTGCTTACGTCCTCACGGCCGATCATGCTTCTGGATGCTCGCAAGGATCCTCTTCACCCGAAGCTCCTAGCGGTCGGTGACAGCGACAAGGTCACGGGTGGCATCCACTCGAACCGGTGGCCGAATCTCGCTAAGGACAAGATCGTGATGTTCTCGAGCGAGTCCAACGCGACCGGCCGTTGCAACGGAGCGAACGGCGCCTTCATGACGTGGGACGCCTCTAAGTACAAGAAGAGTCACACGTTCGAGTTGCTCGACATCTATCAACTGAGCAGTGGGACCTACACCGATGGTTCCCCTCCCGTGAACGGCCTTGGGTGCTCGGCCCACTGGTTCCAGGAGCACCCCAACTTCCGCAATGGCGGGCTGGTCGCTCTGGGTTCCTACGAGCACGGCACCCGCTTCGTGGACATCGCTTCCAACGGCAAGATCAAAGAGATCGGTTGGTTCGTCCCCAACGCAGGATCAACGTCGGCCTCCTACTGGATCACCGATCGCATCGTTTACGCCATCGACTACAGCCGGGGCCTCGACATCCTTCGCTTCACCGGCAAGATCTGATCTAACGTTTCAGCATGTTTGTTCGAGCGAACACGATCCGTCGACTCTGGCGGATCGTGTTCTTTCTCGTGGGGGTTCTGACCATCGTGGGGTTCATCCGGATCCCCGCCGATGCCGACGTGGCCATCAGGTGGTCGTGGGGAGATTGGGAACCCACCGAGACGCTCAGCAAGCCCTTCGCCCTGCTCGTGATCCCGCTTGCGACCGTGATCGCGTTCTTCGCTCTCTGGGCTCGTAGGGAGGACCTCGAATACCTAGGCCCGTTCACGGCTGGGGTGGAGGTCATCGTGTTGGCGATGCTGCTGGCGGCCCAGACGTCGATCGTTCTCTACGCCATCTGACCCAGAGGGGGATTTGGGGGGTTTTCGTCGAAACCCTGGGTATGAGGATCTCCATGACTCGCGCCGGACTTGTCGCGGCCGTCGTCCTGGTCCTAGCCGCGCCTGCGGCCTCGGCCGGAGTAGCTGCTTCCGGCCCAGGAGGGTTCGCGGCCGGGTTCGCCACTCCTGTCGTGGTGATAGCAGAGGGCGAAGGGATCACTTACGCCAACGCCGATATCGCTCCCCACAACGTCGTCGCAGACGGGCTCTTTCTTAGCAAGAAGGCTGCGAAGAAGGCGCGCTGGTGCTCGGCTTTCGATAAGGGCACCTGTCCGCTGTTCTGGAGCCCCACTATCACTGCGGGGGAAACGACCGAAGTCGAAGGGCTTGAAGTCCTCGAGTCGGGCAATCAATACCCTTTCCTTTGCACCCTGCATCCTGGGATGAAAGGCACCGTGATCGTTCGATGAGAACGAGGTCCAGGGTTGCCGTTGCGCTGACGCTAGGTCTCCTGACGGCGGGCTCGACTCATGTTGCTCCTGCTTCGCCTGTGTCTGGCGTGCCGCTCGAACCCGGTTTCGTGATCGCACCGTTCGCTGCAACAGGAGGTAACCCCACCTCACTCGCTTTCGGACCCGATACGAATGAAGGGGCCGGCGAAGACGCGAAGCTCCTCTACGTCACGGATTCGCTGGCGGGAACCGTTCTGGCGATCGACGACCTAGGAACTTCAACCGTTTTCGCCGAGGGATTCAGAAGTCCACTCGGTGTTCTGGCGGGTCCCGATGGCAGCGTTTACGTAGCTGACGCGGAAGCCGCGCGCGAAGGACCTTACGGATTGCGCTCCTACGGTCGGGTGTGGCGCGTGCGCGACACGGACGGTGATGGTGTCGGCGACGAGCAAGAGGTTCTCTTGAAGGATCTCCCGAATGGGAGACATAACACGAACGGCATGGCGATCGGTCCCGACGGTTTGTTGTACGTCGTCAACGGCAACTCGACCGACGATGGCGTGGAGGGCGGCGAAGCCGAGGTCGTGCCGTGGTCCGGTTCGCTAATCCGGGTCAAGCCGAACCTCACCGAGGTTTCTCTCGATGATCTGCCGCGCTCGGCCCTCGTCGCTAGCGGCTGGCGCAACGTTTACGACCTTGCCTTCTCACCGATCGACTCCACGAAGGTGTTCGTCCCGATGAACGGCACGGATGATGCGCGTCAGGGCTCTACCGGGGAGAACCCCGCCGACCCCAACCTCGAAGACTCCGACGACCTGCTGTTCCTCACTGACGTCAACGACAAGCGCGTCGATGACTTCGGATTCCCGTCCTGCCTCTACAACCTTGCCGAGAAGGGCGACCTTCGGCCGTACGCCAACCCGAACCCCGACGTGATCGACAAGTTCGGCAAGTGCCCTTTGCGTTCCGTGCCAAAGCCGGTGTCGTCGTTCGGCTTGCACCCCTCAGCGAACGGTCTCGCCTTCCAGACGACCGACGCGTGGGGCGACGACCACCGCAACGACCTGTTCGTAACAGAGTGGGGGAGCCTGTTCGGCGATCCTTCCGGCCACAAGATCGTGAGGGTCGAGCTCGACGACACCGGTACGAAGGTGGTCTCGCAGAGCGACTTCGCCCTGATCGACTTCCCACTTGACCTCACCTTCGACGATGCTGGAACGATGTACGTGGCCGACTGGTCCGGAACCATCTTCACCATCACCCAGGTGCCCTAGGCGCCCTCGCCAAACCCACGCCGGGTCGCGTTCGTTTCTCTTGACTTTTGTGCATTTGCACACAGGGGATGACACCCCTCACCCACAATCATTGCTCTATGGAGACCTACATAAAGCGCGTTCTCATCCCTGCCCTTCTAGTCGTCGCATTGACCGCCGGTGTGGTCGCGGCAGGAACCTCGGTCGGTGGACTGGGTTTAATTCCCTCGTCAGAGGGCGCCCGGCTCTTCGAGAGCGAACCCAACAGTCCCGGAGCCGACTGGTTGGTGAACCAACGGGCAGGTAAGCGCGCGACGGTTTCGACGCATGCCTACATGCGAGCGCTGAATCAGTCATTAAGGATCGAGAAGCGCACAGAGGCGATCTCACCTGAGCTTGCAGGCGCGGAGTGGGAACTCATGGGCCCGACGAACATCGGGGGCCGCGTCGTGGATGTTGCGATCGACCCGCTCGTGGAAAACACTGTGTATGCAGCCACAGCAGGTGGCGGTGTTTGGAAGTCGACAGATGCAGGCGTGAATTTCACGTTCTCGTGGCCGAACGATGTAACCCAAAGCATGGGTGCCATCGCCGCAGGAAGCGATGGTGTCCTGTATGCGGGAACCGGTGAGTCGAATCCTGGGGGAGGCTCGATCACCTACGGGGGCACCGGCCTCTTCCGTTCCAAGGACCACGGCGAGACCTGGGAACTGGTTGGTCTCGAAAACTCTGGATCGTTCGGTCGGATCGTTGTAGATCCGTTCGATCCGAGGCGCGTTTTCGCCGCCGCTAGCGGCAACCTCTACAAGGGGGGAGGCGACCGCGGGCTCTACCTCTCTGAAGATGGCGGCGACACGTGGACCAGGGTTCTGGAAGGCGAGAACGAATGGACGGGAGCTGCCGACATAGCGATCGATCCGCTGAGCCCCAACAACCTCCTGGTTGGGATGTGGGATCACAGGCGCCTTGCGTCTCACCGGATCTATGCAGGTGAAGGCTCAGGCGTCTGGCGATCAAGCGACGGAGGCAAAACGTGGGCGGAGATAGTGCTGCCCCATGGGCTGACCGAGAACGAGGTGGGACGTGTCGGCGTGGTATTCGCGCCCTCGAACCCGAACCGTGCTTACGCGATCGTTGCTAACAAGCTCAATGGAACCGGCGTTGGGGTGTTCCGAAGCGATGACGGCGGGGCCTCCTTCATCAAGACTGCGGTTGGCGGCGGGAGCCTGCAGCAGTCCAGCTTCGGATGGTGGTTCGGTCGCATGTGGGTCGATCCGATCGATCAGAACCGTGTTTGGGTCCCTGGCGTGGCTCTCCTGCGCTCGACGAACGGCGGCGATTCCTTCTCATCGGTCGGCGGTGTTCATGCTGACCAGCACGCGATGGCGTGGGATCCGAAGGTTCCCAACCGCGTTTATCTCGGCAACGACGGCGGCATGTACACGAGCGCCAACAACGGCGATGCGTGGACCGGTGCCGTGTCACAGGGCTGGACCCAGAGCTACACGGTCGATGTCGGTGAGTTGAATCCCGATCACGTGGTGACGGGTTTACAGGACAACGGTTGCATAAAGAACTGGAACGGTGTCGAGTCCGGCATCGACCAATGGACGGCGTTCGGGCTGTGTGGCGATGGCCTGGAAACTCTGATCAACCCCACACATGAGGCAACGCTGTACGCGTGCTCGCAGTATGGGTCGTGCAGCATCTCTCCTGGGGGGATCCCGGCTGGGGCGCCGATGACGTTCACCTCCGACCGGAAGGGCTGGTGGACTCCGCTCATCTTCGACCCAACGAACTCGACGACGATGTATCTGGCGGGGAACAGGGTCAACCGGTCGGTAAACGGCGGGGCGACGTGGACCGCCATAAGCCCCGACCTGTCGAGGAATGAGGCTCAGCTCGACCCTCACTCCGGATACCGGATCCGCGGAGTCATCACCACCGTTGCCGCGTCGAAGTCCAACATCGACGTGGTGTGGGCGGGTACCGACGACGGGTTGCTGTGGAAGACAACGAACGTCACCAACCCCCAATCCGTGGCGTGGACGAAGATCGAAAGTCCTGAGTTGCCAACCTCGTGGATCACGCGCGTAACGATCGATCCAACGAACGCGAACATCGTGTACGTCACTTACTCGGGTTATCGAGACGGTAACGACACAGCCCACGTGGTGAAGACGACCGACGGTGGGGCAACCTGGACGAACATCTCGGGCGATCTTCCTGCCGCGCCGGTCAGCGACCTGGTCATCGCCGGGAACCGACTAGTGGTGGCGAGCGACGTTGGGGTCTTCGTGAGTGAAGGCGACGGCGTGTGGTTCAAGCTGGGCTCGAACCTTCCGACTGTCCCCGTGATCGAGCTCCGCTACCACCAAGGGACCAACACGATCACGGCAGCCACGTTCGGCCACGGGATCCAAAGAGTGACGCTGCCCTAGCTAGGTCTCCAGCCACTCACGCTTGGGCGCCAGATTCGGTTAAACGGACGATGGCTCCCGCCGAGCTAACGCTCTCTTGTTCACGTCCTTTCGATGGGGCCGCGCTCCTCGACTTCTTCCGAGCGCGTGCTGTTGCGGGTGTCGAACGGCCGACCGTCGATGGGTTCGAGCGCGTGATCGATGTCGGCGACACACCATCAGTGATCGGCCTCCGGTTTGAAGTGGACAGCGTCGTGGCTCGGATGCCATCAGGTGGCTCGACCGACGATGTCGTTGAGGTGTGCCGTCGTGTCCTCAACCTGGATGCCCCTCCCGACCTCTATGAGGTTCTCGCGGCCGACCCGACCCTTGCCCCGGTTGTCGAAGAGCGGCCCGGTTTGCGGGTGCCGGGAGCTTTCGGGGGATTCGAGATCGCGCTGCGAGCGGTGATCGGACAACAGGTGTCGGTGAAAGGGGCTCGGACCCTCGCGGGTCGATTGGTGCACTCATACGGCCGCCACTTAGACAACGGTGACGACGAGCTCACCTATCTCTTCCCGGTGCCGGAGGTGATCGCCGACGCGGACCTTGCCGAGATAGGGATGCCGGAGGCTCGGCGCATGGCGATCCGCGGGTTGGCTCGGGCCGTTGCCGAGGGCCGGGTGGATCTCTCGCCCGACGCCCACCCGGCTGAGATCCACGCCAGGTTGGTGGAACTTCCCGGGATAGGGGAGTGGACCGCGTCGTACATCTGTATGAGGGCCTTGGGGGACACGGACGCCTTCCTGCCCGGCGATCTCGGCGTGCTCAGGGGGGCCGCGGCCCTCGGTCTTCCCACGGGCAAGAAGGCCTTGGTCGAGCACAGCCGTCGCTGGAAACCTTTCCGGGCCTATGCCGTCATGTACCTCTGGACGGCCGCCGGATAAGGGAAAAGTCGCGGAAACATTTCAGGCACATCGGGCCTCTCGCGGCGTAGATTAACGACGAGAACATCGGTTCTTTGAGAATGGGGGACGGTAGTGAATAACCTTTCGAGCGGGCAGAAGCTCGCTCTTGGTGGTGGCGCCGCATTGTTGGTTTCGAGTTTCCTGCCCTGGTACGGAGCCTTCGGCTTCAACATCAACGGCTGGGACTCCGAGTTGACTGCTCTGATCGGCATACTCACGGGTGTGGCCGCTGCCGTGCTGATCGGGCTGAAGGCTTTCGGGCAGAGCACCGTCAAGACCGGGTCCATGGCTACCGAGCAGCTCGCGGTCATCCTCGGAGGTTTGTCGGTGATCTTCGTCTTGCTGCGGTTCATCACCGAAACCAGCAACACGAAGTACGGGCTGTTCCTGGCTATCGTTGCTTCTGCGGCTACGGCCTATGGCGCATACATGGCGATGAAGGAACAAGGTCTGGACATGCCGGGTAAGGGCGGTCCCCCCGCAGCTGGTGGTCCTCCTCCAGCCTAGGGATCTAGGAACTAACAGCCGCCGGCCTTCGGGCCGGCGGTTTCTTTTTAGGCGTTCGCCGGGACCGCCAGTGCGTCCCGGAGTGCTTCGAGCTGGCCGGGAATCACCTTGTAGAAGATCCAGGTGCCCCGCTTCTCTTTCTCGAGCAGTCCGGCCTCGTAGAGAACCTTCAGATGATGGCTGACCGTGGGTTGGCTGAGATCGAGCGGCTCGACCAGCTCGCAGGCGCACACCTCTCCCGTGGGGCTAGAGCCGATCAAACTGAGGAGCTGAAGGCGCCCGGGGTCACCGAGAACCTTGAAGGCCGTGGCCAACCGCTGGGCGTCGTCTTTCTGGATGGGGGAGTCCACAAGGGGGTTGCAGCAATCGATCAGGTCCAGTTTCATGAGGGTATATTGACAGATATCGATATAGTGTGCAAGTATCCACTTGAGTCGATATAGACAAACTTCGATATAGAGGAGGAACCCGATGGGTGACCTACGTGAGGAAGTCCGGGACCGATACGCCGAAGCTGCCAAGTCGGTGACTGCGAACGAAGCGGCCTCGTGCTGTGGGCCGGAGACCACCGGATCGTCTTGCTGCGGAGCCGAAGCGTTCACCGATGACATCGGCTTCGGTTCGGCCCTCTACGAGGCAACCCAGCGTGATGAGCTTCCGGACGCGGCAGTGCTTGCCAGCCTCGGATGCGGAAACCCGACCGCGGTCGCCGATCTGAACGCGGGCGAGACGGTGCTGGATCTGGGCTCGGGCGGAGGCATCGATGTGCTCTTATCGGCCAAGAGGGTGGGTCCCTCCGGGAAGGTCTATGGGCTCGACATGACCGACGAGATGCTGGCGCTTGCTCTCGAGAATAAGAAGAAGGCTGGGGCTACCAACGTCGAGTTTCTGAAGGGATACATCGAAGACGTGCCACTTCCGGCGGACACCATCGACGTCATCATCTCGAACTGCGTGATCAACCTCTCGACGGACAAGCCTCGGGTCTTTGGCGAGATGTTCCGGGTTCTCCGGTCCGGCGGGCGTTTGGGGATCAGCGATGTCGTCTCCGATGACGCACTGGACGTAGACCAGCGGGCCGAGAGGGGCTCGCATGTCGGCTGTATCGCCGGAGCGCTGTCGTTCTCGGAGTACACCCGTGGCCTCGAAGAAGTTGGTTTCACGGACGTCAGCGTGACGTCCACGCACGAGGTAGTGGACGGGATGCACTCAGCGATCGTGAAGGCAACGAAGCCCTAAGTATCAGACGTATCCGGTTTCGGTCTTCCCGTCGATGAGTTCTCGAATGATGTCCGCGTGCCCGGCGTGGCGCGCGGTCTCTTCGATCATGTGCACCACGATCCAGCGGACGTTGTAGTCGCGGCTCCAGGGCCGGGGCACGGAGTTCTTGATCACGTCGTCCAGCGAAACCTGTTCCAGGACCTGACGTGAGCGCTCACAGGACGATCGGTACAGATCGAGGATCTCTTGCGACGTTTCGCTTTCTTCGATCCTGAAGTCGGCCTCGGTGTCCTCGATGTCGAAGGGGTAGACCACTTTTTCGTCGGCGATGTTCTCGAGGAACCAGCTCTGCTCGACGTAGGCGAGGTGTTTGACCATCCCGAGCAGGGAAGTGCCCGACGGTGTCATCGGCTTACGGAGGTCTTCCTCTGAGGGGCCATCGCAGACGTCGATCATGACCTGCCGGTAGTGGTCCAGGAAGCCGCCGAGGACCTCCTTCTCGGTGCCGGCGATGGGGGTCCCGTATCTGGTGTCCATGGGGGCGATGGTATGTCTCCGACCGGCCGGAGGGGGAATCGGGACATCTCGGGCGAATCCTCTCTCCAGACATGTCAAGAAGGAGAGTCCCGATGAAGAGGATCGTGTTCCTGCTGGCCGCCGTCATTGGGGCAGCTATCCCCGTAGCCCAAGCTCAGCCGGTGGCCGACGCCTCCGACAACGTCAAGTTCGTCGGCAACGTCGGGCTCGGTGGAGCGAACGACGTGCTCTTCACCGATGACGGGTACGCGGTCGTCGGTACCAACGGGTCCGGCGAGGGAGCCGGTCTTTGGGTCGTGGACGTCAGAGATCCTCGTAAGCCCAAGGCTGTAGGTCACCTGCCCTGCGCAGGCTCTGGTTACGACGTAGGGCTCTGGAACGACATAGCGGTCATGAGCATCGACTCGGCCGCGGGCAACTCTTCGACCTCTGATGTCGGATGCAACATCGACGGTACCGAGGGAACCGAAGGGATCCGGCTCGTCGACATCTCCGACCGTCGCAATCCTCGCGAGGTCAAATTCGTCGTTACCGATTGCGGCTCGCATACGAACGTGACGTTCGATCACGAGGGCCGCGGTCTTGTTTACGTCCAGTCGTATCCCGCGTCGACGAGTGGAGCCTGTCCCAGCGCTCACGGGATCGTTTCGGTCGTCGACATCACCGATCCGGCCAACGCTGAGGTCGTGTCGAAGCCGAGCGTTGCTCCTGCGGTCGGTTGTCATGACGGCGCCATCGCCGGTGACCTCGCGTACTTCGCATGCCTCACCGAGGGTCAGGTGTGGGACATCTCCGATCCTCTCCAGCCCGAGATCCTGAGCCACATCCACGATGTCCCCGATGCGATCTGGCATTCGGCGGACACGAGCAACGACGGGAGCATCGCCATCTTCGGTTTCGAATCACTCGGCACCGGTAACACCTCTTGTAACGGAACCGGCCAAGGACTCCTTGGGGGCTTGTGGTTCTACGACGTGAGTGACCCCGCTGCTCCTGTACAACTGGGTTCCTTCATCCCGCCCCGACTGGTCGAAGGTTCCTGCACCGCTCACAACTTCCAGGTGATCCCCGGGCAGGACAAACTAGTGACGTCTTGGTACGGGGCCGGTTTCATGGGCGTCGATTTCTCGGATCCCAACACACCGACCGAGTTCGCACACTTCGTAGCCGAAGGAACAAGCACCTGGGATGCCCAGTGGTACCGAGGAAACGCCTACGTAGGCGACAGCTCGCGCGGCCTAGACATCCTGAAGATCGACGGCCTAACGAAAAAGAACACCAAGAACTGAGTACAAGGAGATCGTTGTGAACCTAAGCAAGAAGACCGGAGTTCTGGTACTGACCGTCGCGGCCATGAGTGCTTTCGCGGCGCCGAGCCACAGCGATGTGGTCAGGCGAGCCACCAAGAGTTACGAGGGCCCGGCGGCCACGCTCGCCGGCGACATCCTCTGCGAAGACGCGGAGGCTAATGCTGGGGCGGGCGTTAGCTCGGTCTACGTGAAGTTCCCCGTCCACTCGGACGAGAAGTTCGTGGACGTGCGTATCGAAGATGATGCCTCCGAGACGATCTACGCCATTATCCAAAGGCCGGGCCGCAAGTCGGTCGACTTCTGCGACCGTAGCCCCCGAGTGAGAGTCACCCCGGGCAAGAAGATCAAAGTTTCGCTGTGGCAGGCAGCGACCAGCAACGGCGCATCGAACCCCACCCTCGGAGTCATCAAGGCACGCTTCTACGACGCCAAGTAGTTCCGAGTGGATATCGCTAAAGTCGATCCTCGTTTCATAGATCAGGAATTGGGCTCGCCTACCTACTGGGTTCACTTCTGGCGACGCCATGAATCAGGCATTCCGGAGCACGCTCAAAACCAAGCGTTCGAGTCCGACGAATACGAGCTCACGAACGCGACGAACGTATTCGAGGTGTTCTCCTGGGCCGAAGGCAGGGCGAGGGCCGATCAGACCTTCTGCGTCTACGTTGTCGTCGACGGCGTGAGGGTTCGTCTCTACGGCAAGGAGCCAACGATTCCGGAGAACCTTTGACCCATGAGTGGGTCGCACGGTGGTCTTGGGTCTCTGAAAGTGGGTCGCCGGGGAATCGAACCCCGAACCTACTGATTAAGAGTCAGTTGCTCTGCCAATTGAGCTAGCGACCCGTCGGGCAGTGTAAAGGACGGCCCTCGCTCGGTGGTTCCGTTTTGTTCTTTTCCAGTTTGACGACCCTGAGGGTCGTTATCTTGGAAAAGAAGGGACGAGCAGTGGGGCGACCGACCGGATTCGAACCGGCGACGTCCTGGACCACAACCAGGTGCTCTAACCATGCTGAGCTACGGCCGCCATGGAGCCTCTAAAGGGTAGCAGTAGCCACCCACGTGCCCAGGTATCAGTAGGGGCGTTCGGGGTTGCGGGCTTCGACCACGTCTTCGCCCTCTGAAGCTCTCCGGGCTCGGTGAACGTAGGTTTGCAGGAGCCCGAAGCCCGCGAGTGCGATGGCTGCCGCGAAGAGGAACAGACCTCGGTAGCCGAGCAAAGCCGCAACCGCGCCGAGGCTCACCGAGCCGAGGCCGAACGCCAGATCGAAGAAGGCGGTGAAGGTTCCAACCACGGCTCCCCGTTCGGAGGGCTTAGCGCCACGGATCGCGATCGTCATGAGCGCCGGGAATAGCAAGGCTTGCCCGACTCCGAACACGATGGCTCCGGCGAATAACCCCGCGGGTTCGGCCCACACGGCGATCACGGTGAGCCCCGCTGTGGTCGCGATCAGGGCCATGCTTGCAGCTTTGCGGGGTCCGATCAGATCGGGGATGCGTGCGCCGAAGCTGCGGATCAGGAGAACGATCGCGGAGTACGTGAAGAACACCGACTTCGATCCTGACATCCCGATCTCGCGCCGCGTAGAGGGGGATGAAAGCCGAGAAGCCGGCCAAGCCCCAGATGCTCGACGCGAGGATCGTCCCCGGCTTGAGTCCTGCAGGATGCACCAGTCGTCGCACTGGTGCTTCGCTTGGTTCGGAAGCATCGAAGGTGGGCCTTGTGTCGCGAACGCGGAAGGCCAAGCCTGCCGCGAGCAGGCAGAAGAGAGCGGCCGCGATCCACACGGCGTCGAAGTCGATGTTCTCGAGCACGGTCTCGCCGACGATGGGTCCAACCGCAAGCCCGGAGTACAAGGCGAGAGAGAAGTAGCTGAGTGCTTCGCCGCGTCGCTCGTCCGGCGAGATGTCGTTGATCGCGCTCGCTGCTCCTACGTAGAAAGCAGCTTCGCCTACACCTGTGAGCAAGCGGAATCCGACGAGCATCCAAAGTGCCGAGGCGGCCGAGTAGCCGGCGATCGAAAGAGCGACGAGGACCGCGCCTCCGAGCATCAGGACGCGCCGGCCCTTGCGATCGCCGAGGGAACCGACGAACGGCCTGAGCAGCACTGCCGAAACTGCGAAGGATCCGACTGCGATACCGACCGAGACCTCACTACCGCCCAGCGGGCCGGAAACGAACAGCGGAACCGTCGGGATGATGGCTCCAACGGCGATGAAGTAACTGAATGTGGCCAGCGTGATCAGGAGGAAGGTCGGCGTGACCAGCCTCGGGCGCGCGGCTTCTTTATCCAGTACCGCTTGACGTGCCAGAACGACCTCCGCAGGTGGGGGACTCCATTACTGAAAGCGCGCTGGCACCCCCGGATATTCCGAGGACAGAATCGGGTCCCTATGACCCTGAATCTTGCGCAAAAAACGGGGGTTGGTTGTTCGTTAGCCGGAGCGGCCTAGCAGTGCCAGGAGCTTCGTTTGGGTGTCGGCATCTTCCGGAACGTCAACCTGGGTCCCGAAGGCTCCCGACCCTCGGATCAACTCCTCCTGTGCCTTGGCCGCCGCGTAACAGGCTTCGACCAGCTCGGGATCCAGTTTCGTGTCCGCGCCGATCGCCTTCGCTAGATCCCAACCGTGAACGAGATGATCGAGAAAGAGCTGGCCGACGTATTCCGAAGCGGGGATCTGTCCCCACGAAACGTGCACCGGGCCTTCGAGGGCGCCCTCGGCTTGTACTGCGTTCAGAGCCTCCTTCGATGCACTCTCCCAACTCCCCTTCGGGTCATCGCCGAGTAGGTCTCCATCGAATCGGTCGCCCACTTCTTCGAGCGTTTTCTTTGCAAGGAGCTCCGGCGTCCATCGGTCCTCGTTGACGATGTGATTGACGAGATCTCGGACGGACCAGTCCGGACAAGGTGTTGGTGCGTTCCACTAGTCGTCGCGCACGGACCGAACGTTGCGATCGAAGCCTTTGACCGCACGGCGATGCAGATCGACGAGACTCATTGAGTTCCTCCTTTGGGACACGATCAAGGATCGCGGATAAGCCGCCCATATCTTTCATTTCATTGCTGTGTACATAATGAATTACTGCACCTGCGCCCAGGAACAACAATGCTTTGAACATGGCATGGGTAAATAGATGAAACATGGAAGCTGTATATCCCAAACCTTCTTTGCCCTAGCCTGAAACACCCAATGCAAACATCATATAACCGATCTGCGACATGGTGGAATAAGCCAGCACTCTTTTAATATCGGTTTGTGTACAGGCAATGATCGCAGCGAATAATGCAGAAAAGACACCTACATAGGCATACCAGTTCCAGTGCATGCAGGACATACTGAAAAACCGGAAATAATCTTGCAACCAAAAAAACACCTGCTACCACCATTGTTGCAGCATGTATCAATGCAGAAACAGGTGTAGGGCCTTCCATTGCATCCGGCAACCAGATATGCAAGGGGAACATGGCACTTTTTCCTGCACCACCGATAAATACCAGTACCAATCCCCATGTCAATGCAGATATGCCCAAGAAAGATGAAGCAATATGCAGTATGTAATTCGTTGGATTCCGGTGATGTCAATCTTTGCGATAAGTGTATTAAAATCAAGTGTGCCTGCATAAAAAGACAGAATTAATATGCCGATCAAGAAACCAAGATCGGCAAAACGGGTAACAATAAATGCTTTTTTGCAGGCAGCAACTGCAGCTGGGTTGATCATAATAATAACCGATCAATAAAAACGAAGATACACCTACCAGTTCCCAGAAAATATAGATCTGGAAAATATTGGAAGACAGCACCAGTCCCAGCATCGAAAAAGTAAACAGGCCAAGGAATGCATAATAGGTAGGAAATCTTTCTTCACCTTTCATATAGGCCAGGCTATAGATATGCACCATCAACGAAACAAAACTCACCACTACCAGCATCATCACTGAAATGGGATCGAGTATGATGCCCATATCGATGGAAAGACCTGGTGAAAATTCGAGCCAGGTATATTGTAAGGGATCATTTTTGGTAAACCCATCCACTTTTCCATACTCAAAAAAATAACCATAAGCAGTATAGAATGACAAAACAGTTGATATCAATAAAAGAATGGTGCCAATAATGCCGGATGAATTGCTGAAATATTTTCTGCCAAATAATCCAAGCAGTAAAAACCCAGCCAGTGGCAGCAAAGGAATCAGCAATAATGCCATCCTGGTACTATCTGAGGGAAGAACCTGGAGCAGGTGAATTTGCAAATAATCATTCATATTATTTATACCGGTCTACTATTTCTCCGTTTGGAAGAGATGAGGACCTTTAAAATTTCATTTCTTCTGCATTTTCTACATCAATGGATTGATGACTCCGGTATAAATTAATAATGATAGCAATGGCTACAGCCGCTTCCGCAGCAGCAATGGCGATAATGAAAATGGTAAAAAATAATCCATCCAGTTTGTCCGGCCACAAATATTTATTGAATGCAATAAAATTCAGGTTCACACTATTCAATATCAGTTCAATGCTCATCAGCATGGTGATCAGGTTTCTCCGGGTAAAGAAACCATACACACCAATGAAGAACAGTGCGGCGCTGATGAATAAGTATATGATATAATCCTGGTTCCATCATGATATGTCTGCAGGTTTTTGAATCGTAAGGCAATTACAATACAACCGATCATTGCAGCCAGCAATAATATACTCACCACTTCAAATGGCAATGCAAATCCATTGTCTTCAACGCCCAGCATTTGTTTGCCGATATTTGACTACACTTGGCATGCACTGGCTGTATCAGTTGTTTTAGTAAATTGATGTTGGTACAACTGCAGCATGGTTAATGCAAATCCACAAAAGGCAGCCAGTGCAGAAAATACTTGTCTGCCCGATCTTTTGTCTGGGTAATTTTTCTCCCGCCTGTTGTGTAAGAAAAATAGAAAAGATGATCAGCACAATAATGCCACCAACATACACTACGATCTGAACAGCAGCAATAAATTCATATTGCAGCCAGAAATAAATACCCGGCAATACCGATCAGTGAAAATAATAGATAAATAGCCGCACGAAATATTTGTCTGGTGGTAACCGCCAGCACCCCACTCACCAATGTAAGTGCTGCCAGCAAATAAAATATTATTGTTGATCCGCTCATGTAAGATTTATCTTGTTCATTTCCAAAATTATAGGATGCTGTGTTTATATCTTTAATCATTTATTCTGTATATTGAGCTTATCATTTGTATCAGCATTGTTCTCAGTGCTCAACATGATTTTCAATTGCAATCCTGTGAGATCATCAAATATTAGTAATTTAAGACATTTTATTCCACTCCTTCCCTGATCTTCGATCCGGCTTATTCAAAATTTTTGTCAGCTCACTCCTGTCAAATACACTGTGTTCAAATGTTTGCGCCATTTTGATTGCATCTGTCGGGCAGGCTATAATACAAAGATTACACATGGTACACAGTTCAAGATGATAAACAAATTTGTCAATCGCTTTTTTCTTTTTGCCTTCAGGTGTTATATCAAATTTGGTAATGATCTTGATAGTGGCATTGGGACAAGCCAGTTCACAGGCCGTACAACCGGTACAGGCATGTTCATTGTTTTCATCATGCGGCATCACCACTTCGCCTTTGAATCGTTCCGGCAAATTCAATGTTTCCCTGTTATCAGGATATTGCTGGGTGATGATCTCTTTGTGATGTGTAAAATAATAACCCGTCCGCCGCATGCCGGTCAGCCAGCGACTTTACACCGCTGAAAACTTCTTTTATGTATTTTATTATCACAACATTAACATCTGATGTAGTAGTTGAAGAATTTATCATTTGAATGTTATCATATTCAAATGCTCATTTTTTATTTAACTATCAATACTGTTACTAACTAGTATTCGCTAATTCACCTTTAGGAGTCGGGGCTTTAAAAATGCCATCCCATTATCGCCATCAATGTTACCAATAATATATTGAACATACTGATCGGCAATAAATATTTCCATTCCAGATTTAACAACTGGTCAATGCGCAACCTCGGAAATGTCCACCTGAACCACATGATCAAAAATATCAGGAAAAATGTTTTTCCAAAGAACCAGATACTTGACGGAATATAATCCATCACATGATTAAATCCTTCCCAGTTGCCGATATGAAAAGGCATCCATCCACCTAGGAATAATGTAGCGCCGATCGCACATACAATAAATACATTTACATATTCCGCTAAGAAGAACAACGCGAACTTCATTCCTGAATATTCGGTATGAAAACCGGCCGTCAATTCTGATTCTGCTTCTGCCAGATCAAATGGCGCCCGGTTGGTTTCTGCCGTTACCGCAATGATAAAAATAACAAAAGCAATGATCACAGGGATATGTCCTTTAAATATCCACCAGCCATTTGCCTGCGAATGAATAATATCGTCAGATTTAAACTGCCTGTCAATACGACAATGGCAAGAATAGATAAGCCGGCAGATAATTCATAACTCACGATCTGTGCACCGCTTCGCATGGCGCCCATCAAAGAATATTTATTATTGCTTGCCCATCCTGCCATTAAAATACTGATCACCATAATGGAAGAAACTGCAGATACATACAATACTCCAATATTCAGATCCCACATTTGAAAATCTTTTGCAAATGCGATCGGCGCCATCAGCAGCATGGCAACGATCATCGCAATAAAGGGTGCGAGGTTAAATAAAAATTTATCTGCACCATCGGGTGTCAACCCTTCTTTCACCAACAACTTTAACGGTGTCGGCCAGTGTTTGAAACATTCCTTTTGGGCCCACCCGGTTTGGTCCAAGCCGTATCTGCATCCAGGCGGAAACTTTTCTTTCCATCAGCACCAGCACCAAGCCCAAGTATGGCAAATAAACTGATTACGCAAACACCTGCAATCACCATTTCAATGATCAATGTCCAGGTTGGATTAAAGGTTGCTCTCAACCAGTTGTCAATTGATTTCGATATGTTTGAAAAACTCCACATATTATTAAAGTTGAATGTTCAATAGTTCAAGGTTTGAAAGTTCAAGGTTAATTCAATGTGCTATTCAACTTTCAACCTTCAACTTCCATTTGAACTCTACCTGTCTATATCCGGTATCACCAAATCCAATGTTCCCATCATTGCCACCAGGTCACCGAATCTTACTGCCTCTTGCCATATGATCCAATGCTGAAAGATTGGAAAATCCCGGTGAACGGAATTTAATCCGGTAAGGAGTGGTGCCGCCTTCACTCACAATATATACTCCAAATTCTCCTCTTGCTGTTTCCACCCTTGAATAAAATTCTCCTTTGGGTAATTTCAATACCGCTTTTGTCTTTGCCTGGAAATCACCTTCAGGAATATTATCGATCAATTGTTCAATTATACTGATGGATTGATTCATTTCTCTTATCCGCACCATATACCTTGCAAATGAATCACCGCCTGTTTCCAGTATTTCATCAAACTCAACTTTATCATATATTTCGTAAGGATATAATTTCCGGATATCACAACTAACGCCGCTGCCTCTTGCCGTTGGGCCGGTGCAGCCATAGGAAATCGCATCTTCTTTTGATAAATATCCAACGCCTTTCATCCGGTTCTGAAAAATAATATTACCGGTTACCAGTTCATCGTATTCATCAATCTTCGATTTGAAAAGCTGTAATAAAATCCTTTACTCTTTTTTGAAAATTGGGATGAATATCCTGCATCACCCCACCGGGCACCATATAATTCATGGTTAGTCTTGCGCCGCAGGTTTCTTCCATGATATCATTGATCGTTTCCCTTTCCCTGAAAGCATGAAAGAAAGGAGTAAATGCGCCAAGGTCCATTGCCATTGCTCCCCACCACAATTCATGCGAAGCAATTCTTGTCAGCTCATCCATCAATACTCGGATCACCTGTGCCCGTGGCGGTACTTCCACCTGCAATCCTTTTTCTACACATAAGCGCACAAGCCATGATTATTGATATGGGAAGAAAGATAATCCATCCGGCTGGTTACATAAATGAATTGCCGGTAGCTCAGGCTCTCACACATTTTTTCAATAGAACGATGAATATAACCAAGGTGCGGTTCTACTTTTTTTATCGTTTCACCATTGAATGTGATCACCAGGTGCAATACACCATGTGTGGCAGGATGCTGTGGCCCGACGTTGATGATTAGATCACCTTCTGCTGTTCGTCCTATTTCTTCAACCATACTCCTGTCTTCGATATCGGCAGGAATTTAAAATTTGTTATAAATTAATGTTGATTAAACTATCGATGTTCATTTACTCACTTGTTATTCCGCAGTCGTTATATTATAGTCTTATCATATTTACCGGGTCTTCAAAATCTTTTCTCATCGGGTTTTTTCCTTCCCATCCATCCGGCAATATCAGTAATCGCAGGTCAGGATGGTTCAGAAAATTCACACCAAACATTTCATATACTTCCCGTTCATGAAATTCGGCCGTTCGCCAGATATCGCTCACGGTTTCTATTTCGGGATTGTTCCTGTCAAGTTTTGATTTGATTACTATATTGTGGCGGATATTTTGTAGAATCCAAATGATACACCATGGTAAGATGTGTCTTCCAGTCAATACAGGTAAGGCAAAAAAGATAATCGAAATGTAAAGAAGTGTTCATGCCGAAGTTGCTGTGCAAATGGTAACCAGTCTTTGGGTTCAACATTAATAGTAAGCCATTCACCGCCTTCTTCAAAAGTGGCTGAGGGTAAGCAGTTCAGTAATTTTGGTTTTTAATTCTTCGTTGGTCATTTGATTCATTACATTAGTGCATTCTTTTCCGCTTATCGGTTGATCTTTATTTGTTCTCTTGTTAATCCGCTTTTTATTTTTTCCTGCAAGGCTTATCAATGCATGCAACAATGCTTCGGGCCTTGGCGGGCAACCGGCTATATATACATCTACCGGTATCACATGATCTGCTCCTTTTACCACAGAATAGGTATTGTAAAAAAAGGGCCCGCCACTGATGGCACAGGCGCCCATTGCAATCACATATTTCGGATCGGCCATCTGGTCGTACAATCTTTTTAATACAGGCGCCATTTTATTTACGATGGTACCGGCGATGATGATTACATCGCCTGCCTGTGGTGTAGCCCTTGCCACTTCAAAACCAAACCTGGAGAAATCATATTTGGCAGAAGCAACCGCCATCATTTCAATACCGCAGCAACTGGTAGCAAATGTGAGTGGCCACAAAGAATTGGATCGTGCCCAGTTGATCACATCATCCAGTTTGCTCAATACGATTCCACCACCGGGTGTTTCATGTATCTGGCCGGGAAAAGCTGTCTATTCGCCTTGGAGGGGATTGAAGGTCCTGAATTATTTGAAGTACTATTCATTATCTAAAATTATAACATTTATCAATGATATCCAATCATAATTTTCAGTTTCATGCAGCTTCGGATTTACTGGGTATCTTACATCCATTTCAACGCTCCTTTTTTATGCGCATATAAAAATCCCATAAATAATATAAAAAAGAAAATAACGATTTCAACCAATGCCATCCATCCTACTTTTTTTGCCACTACTGCCCAGGGATACAAAAAAACAAGCTCCACATCAAAGATCAAAAATATCAACGCAAATAAATAATAACCTACATTTAACTGGGTCCATGTTTTGCCCTGGTAGGAATACCACATTCATAAGGTTCGCCCTTTTTGAGCATTGGTAGTAGCTTTTGTAACAATTTTGGAGATCAAAATAGCGATGGAAGAAAATGTCAATGCTGCAAGAATCAAAACAATCATCGAAGAAGGACCCATAAAAATCAATTAATTTTATAAATAATTAGGTACACAAGTTAGCAAAAAATAATAACACCGGTATTTCGAAGGTCTTCGGTATAAAATGATCTTATTCATATAATTGTATCCGGGTATCGCGGTTAAAAAATTACCGTTAAAAAATTGTTAACCATAAATTTCGAAGTGTATTGCCTTTTTATCGAATCCCATTGCAGCTAGCCTGGCTCTTGCTTCATCTATCATGCCCTTCCAACCGCATAAGAAGAATTTAGCAGGTTTCTTTCCACGCATAACGACTCATAAATGGCATGCACGTATCCTGTCTTGCCCTCCCATTGCTCCCTTGATAAAGTGGGGACATAAAAAAAACCGGACATTTCATTGTTCAGTACAATCAGCTCCTCATAATATAATAGGCTGGTCCTTGCACGGCACCCAAAAATGAGATGAATATTCTGGTGCGGGATGTTGTTATTTTTGATATGATGGATCATACTCCTGAAGGGCGCAATCCCAGTGCCGGTACAAATTAAGACCAGGTCTTCGTTCAATGGTTCTTTGAGTGTGAATACGCCCTGCGGACCACGCAATTGTAATTCAGAGCCGGGCATTACGTCATTAAAAAGATAAGGGGTTCCGACACCCATGGGATCCAAAACAATCACCAGCTCAAAAATATTGGAACCATCCGGCCAGGAGGCAATAGAATAACTGCGCCATCGTTTGTTGGGTTTTTCATGAATGGGGAGATCTAATGTTACAAACTGGCCCGGAATAAAATTAAAAGAAGTCAATTCCGGGACCTCAATCCAGAACCGCTTTGTATCATCCGTTGCCCTTTCTATCCTTGTGACTTTCCCTATACGCCACGGTTGTAAAGCCATAAATAAAATTGAGCCGGCAAATTACAAATAATGCATTAAGCAGGAGGCATTATTTCGCGGATATTAATTTAAATATTTCGGGCCTCGCAGGGGCTAACGCCGCTGTTGCCTTGTTAGCGAATCTGGGGCAACGGGGCAACCGTAAGGGTTGCTCTACATCTGATTGGACATTATTTGAATTCGATATAGCTTTGAATAATTTACAATTCCACCTTACCGTAAAAAAGGTTCATCGGAAACATAAAAATTAACGCGTTATTCCTGATTGATAACGCGGGGTTAATTCGAAGAGCCGCTATTGAAAAAAAACAACTAAATGAACTCAATTGTTAGAGCGAATGGGAAAGATTTCCAACTACTCTCCGAAATAGGCAAAACATCATATGTAGAATCGCATGGAAGAAGTGCTTCAGCGGCTAATATTGATATGTATGTAAATGAAAAATACAATTATGATTCATTCAAAAAAGAACTGAATGACCTAAGAAATATCTACCACATTATTTATCAGGGTGACCGACCCGCAGGATTCTCTAAAATCATCTTAAATGTACCGCATTCAAATATCCAAATAAAGGACATCACCAAGATGGAACGGCTATACTTGCTAAAAGAGTTTTATAGTTTGATTTAGGGTTTGAACTTCTTAAATTTAACATTGAACTTTCCAAAAACAATATGCAAAAGGGAATGTGGTTATTCGTGTGGAAAGAAAATGGGAGGGCAATTAATTTTTATAAAAATAACGGATTTATGATCATAGGAAGCTATGATTTTAAGATTACAGAAACTCATTCAAACCCCAATCATCAAATGCTTCTCCTGTATTAACGATTTAAATCTTCACTCATGATCCATCCCAAAGCGCTGTTGGCTATTTTGCTGCTGTTCCCAACCCTTCATAATACTTCATTTGCGCAAAAATCAAACCCTTCCCAGGTGTTTGTTTTAAGTTCCCCCGAACAACAGGGCGTTAGCTCAAAAACCCTGGACAGTATGATGCATTTCATAAAAGAGACGAAACAAAACATACACCATCTTACCATTATAAGGAATAATCACAAAATTCTCGGTGCAGATATTTATCCGTATACCTCGATTTATCAACATGACATTGCCTCTGTAACGAAAAGCCTTACTTCGATTTTAACCGGTATTGCCATTGACAAAGGGTTCATAAAAAATGAAGATCAAAATGTACTGCAATTTTTTCCTGAAATTTCTTTTCACAACAAACCATCAGACTCTCTAAAGATTAAAGATTTATTAACCATGACTTCAGGATTTGACTGTGGTGTTACTGATGGCGAGAAAGCTTTAAGTGATATGCGAAAAACCAAGGATTGGGTAAAATTTATTTTTAACCTGGCTATGCCTTCAAAGCCCGGAGAAAAATTTTCTTATTGTAGCTGCAATTACTATCTCCTAAGCTGAAATAATATATCGTGCAACAGGCTTATCACCGCATGGGTTTGCAGAGAAATATCTTTTCAATCCCTTACAAATTATCAATTCAAAATGGCTGATCAATTACAAAAATATTAATCATGGCTGGGGAGATTTATTTCTGTTCCCGGATGACATGGCCAAAATAGGCAAATTAATTTTAGATAAAGGCAAATGGCAAAATAAGCAAATCATTTCGGCACAATGGATCAATAAGTCATTGCATTCATATAGCAAACTTCCGGATGATAAGGGCTATGGATATGGTTGGTGGACGAATGACAAAGCAGGGTATTATGAAGCCGCAGGGAGGGGAAGACAAACCATTTCCGTAATACCTTCAAAGAATATGATTGTAATTATGCTTGGCGGTGAATTTGATGCCGGCACTATTGGAAAATTTATTTTTCAATCAATCCAGGCAAATAAGGCGCTGCCGGAAAATAAAAATGATTTTGTCAAACTAAATAAAATATCGAAAGAAATTGCTCTACCGCCAGCACGGGAATTCCAGGCATTAAACGATAGTGTAATTAAAAAAATAAACAAGAGAACAATAGTATTTGAAAAAAATCTAACAGGTATTGATTCTTTGCATTTGAATTTCTCTTCGAAAACAAACGGAAGCGTAATTTTTTATAAAAATAATTCCGGCGAGAAATATCCTTTCATACTAAGCACAAATACCTATATCATAAGCATTGATTCCAGCCTGGAAATTCCTGTTGCCGTACAGGCTTCATTTGAAAACCCGAATGAATTTATTCTTCACTTCAACCAGCTTTGCAGGATCAATAATTTTTATTTTCATTTTATTTTTGACAATGAAAATATTTCAACAAGATTGGAAGAAACCAGCAACTTTATTAATACAACTACCGTTCTTCGGTAGGCTTCGGCAACATCAATGGCCCCGGTTCGTTCAGCCTTCTAAACCAGTACCATCGGTAAACTCTGCTACGTCCCAGCAAGATTGCCAGGTTCTACCACGACGTCGAAGATTCCGGTAAAAGCCCATTTTATTGATCCGGTTCGAAACGGGGTAAATCTCTTTCAAAGCAAGACATTGCGGATGCGGCGCCATATCGTCGCCTTTAAATCAAAGTACAGAAATGGCATTTTTTTTGAAGAATTAAATAAAAAATAAACATATGGAAACCAATCCTTATTTGTCTTTGAATATTCCCGCAACCAACAAGCCCAGGGTAGTCATTATTGGTGGAGGCTTTGGTGGGATAAATACCGCCAAAAAAACTTCGGAATAAAGGATTCCAGGTTAGTATTATTTGATAAACACAATTACCATACTTTTCAACCTTTGCTTTACCAGGTGGCAACGGGCGGGTTGCAACCGGATTCCATTGCCGGACCCCTGCGTAATATTTTTAAAGGCATAATGATTTTCATTTCCGGCTATTCAAAATAACTGCAATAGATCCCGGACAGGAATATGGTTTCAACGCCGGCGGTGACCTGTCATATGATTACCTGGTGATCGCGGGTGGTTCCCGTCCTAATTTCTTTGGCAATCAAAAAATCGAGCGATATTCGCTCCCTTTGAAATCCATCCCTGATGCCTTAAACATGCGCAGCCAGTTTATGCAGGTTCTTGAACAGGCTGAAATGACCACTGATGCCACGGAAAGAAGAGCGCTCTGTAACTATTGTTCTTGTGGGCGGCGGCCCTACAGGAGTGGAAACTGCCGGCGCATTGGCAGAATTAAAAAAATGTGTACTGCCTAAAGATTATCCCTGCCCTTGATTTCAATGAAATGAAGATCTACCTGGTGGAAGGAGCCGAACAGGTTATTGCCCCAGATGTCTGAAAAAGCAGGCGCAATAGCAAAACGTGACCTGGAAAAAATGGGGGTTCTGGTACTGTTGAATACCAGGGTAGATTCATATGATGGCAAAACGATCGGTTTTAAGAACCATGAACCATCGATGCCTTCACCGTTGTCTGGTCTGCGGGTGTTACCAGCGTGGCCTTCCCCGGCCTGAAACCCGAATGGCTGGAGAAAGGGCGTATTCTTACAGATGAGTATTGCCGGATTACCGGCAGCTAAAAATATCTTTGCCATTGGGGATATTGCGCTTATGAAAACCGACCAAGTATCCCACATGGCCATCCGGGTGTGGCCCAGGTAGCCATTCAAATGGGCAAATATGTTGGAAATAATTTATCCAATCTGCATGCCGGGAGACCCGTTAAGCCTTTCCGGTATTTCGATAAAGGGACCCTGGCTACCATTGGCCGGGGTAAAGCGGTTGCAGATCTTCCGGGCAATATTCATTTTGGTGGAAGGCTTGCCTGGTGGATATGGCTCTTTGTTCATATCAATTACCTGGTCAGCTTCCGCAATAAACTACTGGTATTTGCCAGCTGGATCTGGAATTATTTTACTTATGATAAGGGCAATCGATTTATAATCCGGCCATATATGAGAAAAGATGTTCCGGCCAGCCCGGACATGAGCCGCTTAAACGAAAGAGATGAAGTGCAAATCGTTCATTAAGAACAGGATATATACTGGATTAATAAAGGGGTATGCCTGGTCATTTATCCTGCCCGGGCGAATTCCATCTGGTAAGCAACCCGTCATCTTTATTCATATTCGCGGTAGGCCCCGAATCTTGCAAGACGATCTTCCCCCAACTGTCTTGGGATCGGGTACGCTGCAATATTAAGCTTGTTACATATTTGTATCCATAGGCCTGTACGTGTGTATGTCTGGTGCACCATTTGAAACGGAACTGATAAAAGCAGCGCTCTCGCAGCCAGCGGGTTGTCCTTATCAATTAATAGCTGAACCCTCCTTTCAATGATCCATTCATCTTTCAGCGCATCTACCCTCGATAGCCATTTTTCACGTTCGGGAATGGTTTGGGGCCCGATATTCCTCAGCACTTTATCCCGCTCAATGATCACTTGCGGATGTATCTGCAACCAGGGTTCTGCTATTGAATCAAAAGCCATCCTGGCGCCTGCAGTATCTCCTTTTTGTTTTAGCAGCCTGGCCAAAAGCACTTTTGCCAGCCCTTTTTTTGTGGCCGAGAGTAACTTAATGGCTGCATCCTCTTTTCCCCTGCCTGCCAACCATGTTCCGTAATAAAATTTCCAACTGTCTGATGTTACGCCTTTAGTCCTGCCAATAATCCATTTGAAAGGAGCTTCCAGGTTTTCCATCCCGGAAGGAGGCCAAAGGTTTTGATCGGCCTCAGGGGGAAGTGGCAGGGAAGATTTTTGTTGATGGGCCCTAAGGAGATTTTTCCAAATGGCTACTTCCACCTGCGCGCGCCCATTCAAAAAGCGGAATATTTTTGACGGGTCTTAAGGCCACGACCGGAACTTTTAATTCATAAATATCCAAAGCCTTGTCGGTCGGGATCCAGTATTCTGTATGTGACCTGGTCTCTTTGGGTTGCAATTCAAGCTTGATTGACTGGTCACCTATCGGGCCACCCTGCAGCTCAATATAAGACTGGCGCTTCGCGGTGCTTAGCAGCGACCATACACTGTCGACCCCCACACCATAACTCCACAATTTCATTCCGGGTGCAATAGCTTCATCCGATATATGATACAACCCGTTCCTAACGAAGGCGTATATGCGCCAAAGGCATTTGCATCCCTGCTTTGCCAAAAGTACCCGGTCATTTCCCTTATGTCCGATTGCTCCCGGGGGCCGTCTTTCTCCCAATTTATAGTGTCGATTTTTGAGGAATGCGACAGAACCATTCCTTTGGGAAAATCAGAATTTTGTATCCGGGGCCGAAGGCAACGCTGCGTTTGACCATGACATCCATGGATAAGCTTCCGCGCCCGGATTATGAAAGACCACCCGTTCTGTCAAAAACCAGTCTCCAGGTCCCAAAGAGTATTCCACAGACCATTTCATTCCAAACCGTAGCTCCCGTTCCCCGCAGGTAACATATGCCCGGTCGCTGGTTTTGTCGATTTTATAGCTCAATTCCTCATTTTGGCTCGGCGAGTGAGATATGGGGAAACTTACCTCCATACCACCAGCCACAAAATAAAACCTGGGTAAAATTCGTGTAGGCCTGATAACATCCGGTACATATAATACTTCCTTCCCTGACTTCTTATTCACCATGGAAGTTACTTTCCCCCCAGGTCGGGGCAATGGTTACTTTTACCTGGTCGTTTTCGAGCACAATAAAATTATATTTCTTCAGAACAGGCCGATCGGAAGTTTCGCAATAACTCATATAAGGATAAACCCCGTTAGGATCATAGGCAGTTGGAACAGGTCCGAAAGGTGTCAGGTTATTTGTCAGTACATAGTCCTGGAATTGCGTACAAACTACCCTTGAAACAGCTTTTTGGGCAACAGCATTCACAGCAATTCCACTTACTATTAAGAAAATTAGAACTTTATGTCTCATTCTATAAATTCATTATTTTTATGGGCCTGCCGGTCACTTAATGCTTTTAATACATCAACCATATTTTCAGGCAAGGAAGATTTTCACGCTGGTAAGCTAGCTAAAAAATCATTCTTCCACAAATCGGTAAATATATATTCGGTTATTGAGCCGTTGGAACCCCGGCTGGCAATTTATTACTTATTTCTTCAACCAGGGCCCTGCCTTTATCAACATCTGCTTTTATCTTGTCGCTTATAAAATCCTTTTCTGTAAGAAATACTTTTAAATGGTCTTCCAGTTGCTGCATCAAAAGTATTACGTTCTTATCTCCTGATTTGGCTGCTTTTTCTCTCAATATCCTGATCTTTTCATAATCAACAATTCCTTCTCTTAGTTTTTCAAAACGAATGCAACTATTTGCACCGGATATACAAGGAAACAATCCCCGGCAGGCCACAGTTGATGGCGTGCATCTCTTATTGGGTCTGCGGGCCATGCATCATACGCCCAGCGCAAAAACCCATCATACCCATGGGCAGCAGTATACCAGCCTAGCCACCTGCCTTCAATAGGTGGAGAGAAAACAAAATTGTTAGGTACGGGTGGATTACAACAATTATAATAGGTGGTGGTAAATCCTTTGGCTGTCCTCCGTTTTACCACATCAACATCCGATTCCTTGCCATATAAAAAACAATAATCATCCAATAAGTTTTCAAGTTCCTTATGCCAGTCGCCCGCATAGGTGATCTTCCATTTTGTTGAATGCTCCTTTACCACTTTTATGGCTGCCAGTGTTTCCTTCAGGGGATTTTCATTTATGCCTATATAGGTTTTATCAAACCATCCTTTTTGCTCGAGGTGCTTTTTCAGATCGGTGAGAAAAACGTTCCAGAATGCTTTGAACTCTTTTGAGTCGGGGGCCATTTAACATATACATTGTTTCCTGTTGTTTCATCCATATAACGAAACCTGAGTCCCCAGGGAACTGGTGTATAAATGGTTATTGCCTTATCAATACCCACGCTCATGGCGAGCTGTACATATTGATCAAAAATATTGTAATCGAATTTCCATGTTCCATCTACCCGTTTCAGCCAATCGATCATTCCACCTTCGATCATATAGGAATTGTCCGCCCAGGGCGAATGCACCGCATATGTGGTAATATATTTTCCACCCGCATCTGCATATAATTGCAGGTGTTTCTTTAATAAATCCTGTGTTCTTCAGACCATGGCTTTAAATTATTTTCCCACGCAACTACCCAGGGATTCTGCCACAGATCGAGCCGGTGTTTCCAGTCATGCGGCTTGGGCAATAACTGATTTTGAACATTCACTTTTAAATTAAGTGTTGTGGAATGGTTTTCAGCTTTTACTTCAATGTTCCATTGTAAATTCCGGCATCAGTTCGCGAAGGTATATTAACAGAAAACCATACCGGCCTGACTGTTTTTCCCGGCACATCAAAACTGTCAAATGCTTCAAACCTGTCAGGCATCAAATATAAATTTTTATAGGGGCTTGCACCACAGGTTACATCTTTGGCACCATATGGATAGTTGCTTATTACATAGCGAACCATGTTAACCTGTATATTGTTTTGCTTAAGACCTTGCCTTTTTCATTTTTAAATCACCCGTTATAAAACGCACCTGCCGCAATGTATCAGGTGACCATACCAGTACCTGCGCATTTAGCCTTTCACCTTTCCAGCCGGTTACCATACAGATGATACTGTTTCATTTGGCAATTCAGGCACTTCGCTTCTGAAATACAATTCATCTGTGGAAGCAAATGAAACATGCATGCCCGCTGCTTGCTTTTTCCAGGCTTCGGCATTTAAAGTAGTATCAAATGTATATTCATCCTGGTAATGTGCGGCAGGAAAGGATACTTTTGAAATTTAACCTGTCCTTTAAAAGCCTGGCCGGAAGACAAACGCTGAAAATAAAAAGCAGCTGCAGGAAATCAATACAATATGTTTCATAATATTTTTTTGTGAAAAAAGGACAGGTATTTTTTAAATCTGTCTTCGTGGAGTTTTTCGTTTAGATGATCATTTTTAATTCTTGTCGAATTGGAAACAATGTTGTTTCACCTTTGCTCCTGATTTTTGCAAAGTTAAAGAGAAGTTTTATGTTTTAAAGTTATATAAAAGTTCAGGGGCATTTCAAATAGCAGCAGTCATTCTTAACTACCTGTGTGGGCAACATTCATCGCTGATTACCCTGCACCTTGCCAGCCTGCGCAATCTTTATCTGCACCGTTTGACCGTGTTCGTATCTAAAATCCTATAATCTCATACGATGCACCAGTTCAATTTTACCAACCTGCATTTTGTGTTAGCATTCCGTTTGATATTGTATTTGCTGCAACGGAAGCGGATCAAGATAATTCTTGGGCTGGAACTGCCTGGCGGCAGCTGCTTCTGCTAAATAAACCCGTTGGCATCCACCTGGATATCGATACCAGGTTTTAGATCCGGATACCTTCCTTGTATTCAGTGCCCACGAATTTAACACCTCTTATAGCCTGGGGCAATATGGTTTCAGCTATTTTCCACCTGCGCAAATCATCTCTTCTAAATCCTTCAAAAGCTAGTTCCACACTACGTTCCCTTCTTATTTCGCCCAGCATGTTTAAATCATTTGCCGTAACAAAAACATTGGTTAGCGCAGGCATATTTACCCGGGTCCGCAACAGATTAATGGTACGGTTAAGGTCGGAATCGGAGATCGACCCGTTCTTTCGTAAAGAGCCTCAGCCAGTATTAACAACACTTCGCCATACCTGAATTCTTTAAAATCATACTCACCCCGGAATTGTGCAGCATCCAGGGTTTGGTCTAAAAATTTGCGGATCATATAGCCGGTTCGTTTAGCATTGGTTCCGCTAAACCCGGGAAATGTTGGCTGCCATATCCCTCCTTCAAAAAATATAGAGCTGCCCGGCAAAATAAAAGTCATGCTCATGCGCGGATCCCGGTTTTGAAATTCGCTTGTAAGCGTATTGTTTCCCTGGAATACCGGCAGGGCATGAACTATTGAGGTCCGGACCTTCCATTCCAATTTATGCCTGGGAGAAATCTATGAATTATTCAACTGACGGTGAATCCGCAAGGATTTTATTTATTGCATATCCCTGAAGATTGCAAAAATATGAAGTGAGGGTGTTATTCGAAATCGGGGAAAATAATAACCAAATGATGATTTTTCAAAATTTGATACTAACCATTATCAAAAGCAGGTCATTACAAATCAGAATAGCCTACAGGCCCAGCTGATTTGGGGTAGATTTAAAGACCAGCCGTTTATCTCCTGATCTTATATCCTTTTACAGCATAAAAATAAATAAAGAGATAGCAGGGAACCAATATCCAATATGCGTCCTGTGGATTATATACATCCGCAAGGCGGCCATATAAAAGGGGGATTAGGGCTCCTCCTGCTACGGCCATAATCAAAAAAGACGAGCCGATCTTAGTGAACCGTCCAAGCTCCGCGATCGCCATTGGCCACATAGCCGGCCACATCAATGAATTAGCAAGTCCCAATAAAGCAATAAATGTTACGGAGACCCAGCCCTGGGTGAAGAGGGCTGCAATCGTAAAAATAAACCCTAAAATAGCGCAATAGCGCAGGGCTTTCTCTTGCGAAAAATATTTCGGAATGCAAATAATCCCATGATATAACCTACGAGCATGGCAAAGAGGGTACCTGTGGTAAAATATTTGGCTGTTGATAATGCAATGCCCTGCGATGCTCCATAACTGATAATTGTATCGCCGGCCAACACTTCGACGCCTACATAAAGGAACAAAGTCAATACTCCCAGCAATAAATGCGGAAACTGGAAAATGCTGGTCTTGTTTGTATTGGCAATAGCCGTAGCCTCATCTTCATGCTCCGTATCTATTTCAGGCAAACCCGAAAAATAAATTAATACCGAAAGTATAACCAGCACAGCAATAATAAAAATATAGGGGAGGATCACCCGTTCGGCCAAAGCATCCAGCTCAATCGCTTTTTGAGCTGCATCCATCGTTACGAGTTTTAAACTTAGGGCATCCGCATTTTTCAGGGTAATCGCACCCAAAACAAGCGGGGCGATGGCACCAGCCACTTTATTACAGACTCCCATAATGCTAATTCGGCTGGCAGCGCTTTCCCTGGGGCCGATTATAGTAATGTATGGATTGGAAGCAGTTTGAAGTATTGTAAGCCCTGTGCCCTGAACAAACAAGCCCGATCAGGAATAACGCGTAGGTGCGTGTAAGCGCCGCAGGAATAAAAATCAGTGCTCCTATCGCCATTAAGAATAAACCTATCGACATGCCCATTTTAAAACCGCTGATCTTTAATACCCACGCGGAAGGAATAGCCATCACCAGGTAGGCAATATAAAAAGCGAACGCTACTAAATATGATTGAAAATTATTTAACTCGCATGCAAGCTTCAGGTATGGAATCAAAACAGAATTTAACCAGGTAATAAAACCAAAAATGAAAAACAATGAACCGATGATTACAATTGGATTTAATCCTTTCCTTTTTGGATAAGGCTTACGGGTTCAGCTATTGCAGACCTAAGGTTATTCATATACGATCAATGGTTTTTAAGAATTATGAAATGATTTTGAACTGGAAATTTCTTTTAGAAACTGTCTGGATTTAGTTTATAGAATTCAGTATTGTAATAAAAAGTTGTCGGTGGGGCGCGGCCACGATACCCAGCAGTGGTCGCGCATTGCCGGTCGCAATGTAATAAATGCGAATTTCATTTTCAGACTTCTCGAACGGTTTACACTTTCGCCATATAAAATGCATATTACTAAAAAATCCGCGATATGCGAACAAAATTAAAAGCCAGTATCATTTATCCAGCAGGTGAGCGTTGGTATCGATATTTGATTTATTTTGCGAACCATCAGACATTCAATTTCAAAGGCGAGTCCATGTTAGAGAAAATACTATCCGCGTATGGCATACCTGCTTCTGCCATTATTCAACCATTTGGAAGCGGTTTAATTAATTACACCTGGAAGATCAGGCATCTTTCAGATAATTATATACTTCAGAAGATCAATCATGATATATTTAAAGAGCCCTGGCATATAGCAGACAACATTGATACAATCGCCCGTTATCTTGAAAAAATAAACTCCGGCTATTTTTTTGTAAGCCCCGTTAAAACTACCAATGGCCAAAATATGCTCCACCTTGAAAATGAAGGGTATTTCAGGCTGTTCCCTTTTGTAAAAAATTCGCACACAAATAATGTAGCCGAATCACCTCAACAGGCTTTCCAGGCTGCCCGGCAATTTGGCTTATTTACGAAAGTGCTTAAGTCCCTGCCTGCTAATACATTAAAAACCACTCTTCCTGATTTCCATAATTTGACCATGCGGTACAACCAGTTTATTAAAGCCTGCGCGGAAGGCAATCCTTCAAGAATAGAGGAAGCTAAAGAGGAAATTGAATTTTTACGGCTGCATGATCATATTGTATCAACATTTAAAGAAATAACCCAATCCCCGGATTTTAAATTGCGCGTGACCCATCACGATACCAAGATCAGCAATGTTTTATTTGATGAAGAAGATAAGGGAATTTGTGTGATTGATCTCGATACCGTTATGCCGGGGATATTTTATCAGCGATGTAGGTGATATGATCAGGACCTATCTTTCGCCGGTAAGCGAGGAGGAAAAAGACTTTACTAAGATCAGGATCAGGGATGAATACTTTAAAGCAATACTGGAAGGATACCTCCGTGAAATGGGGGACGAATTAACCAGCAAGGAAATAAGCTATTTTGTATATAGCGGTATGTTTATGATCTATATGCAGGCTGTACGCTTCCTTACGGATCATTTGAATGATGATATCTATTATGGCGCGGCATTCGAAGGTCAAAATTATATGAGGGCACAAAATCAAAGGGCTCTCTTAAAAAGATTATTGGATAAAGAAACCCTGCTAAACGAAATGGTAACTGAAACAGCGGCACTCCAGCATCGAAATGCATTTAATTGAATCAACCTGCCCCGGTAAAATGCGACCGGAACAGATGGAAGGTTAGCGTAAAGCCTTAAGATAAATAAGGGATTGAGGCACCTGTTGCAGTGGATTCTCAGACTCATCCTCTATATAGTAATGTTGAATGTTCTCCTTTACAGCGGCTTTCAGTACTTCAACCCAGTTCACCTGCCCCTTCCCTGCAACAACGCTGGTATTGCCAGGGGCGCTGCCGGTATAATCTGAAGTTGCTGTTCCCCATCGCAAATCTTTTATGTGCAAGGACGAAAACCGTCCGCGATATTTATGCAGGAGCAAAACCGGATCAGCACCACCTCGCATAGCCTGGGAAACATCCAGCTGAAAAGCCACATCTTTATTAGTATGCTGTGCGATGTAATCGAAGAGGGTTCCTTCCTCAGCAGGTGCAAACTCATACCCGTGCGGATGATAAAAGAATCGTATGCCGGCGGCTTTTAATTTTTTTGCAGCAATATTCATAAATACAACGGCATTCATTGCGTCGTTTTTTGAAAACACATCCTTGTGTGGTATCCATCCAAAGCCCACATCCTGCACACCAAAGCTTTTTGCTTCTTTAATAATACCCTCCAGATCATTTTCATAACGCCCATAATCAAACAACAAACTGGTGCATTTTAGACCAGCTTTCTTCAGTGCAGCATTAAATTGTTCTGCGCTTAATCCATAATAACCCGAAACTTCCACCTCTTTAAAACCCATTTGCCTCATTTTTTTCAAAGTTGAAAGAACATCATTTTTTAACGTTTTGCGGAAGCTATGAATTCCCAGGCCATATTTCCTGTTCAATGCCTGAAGCGAGGGTAATAAACTGTTTGTGCCGTTTTGTAAGAACACGTCCAGTCTCGGTGCCTCCCAGGTGTAGGGTTTATTTAAAATATCCATATCTCCATCGCCATCAAGGTCTCCTACCTTTGATTCATGAAAATCCATATCTTTTTTAAAAATAGTAGTTGTAAAATTCCCTTTGCCATCGCCATAAAAAATATAGGCTGTACCATCCGGGTTATCAGGGGTTGTTTTTTTCTCCGACCATTTTGTCATTTCTGCCGCATGGATATCAAGGTTGCCATCCCCATTGATGTCGGCAACCACGAGTGAATGTCCATGAATCAAATCTTTATCCAATAATTGGTGTTCAATCCATGCGGAAGAATCTTCAGGATCGCCTTTACATTCGTACCAGCAAAGAGGTCCGATCCCATCACCCGGGGCTGTTACCACCTGTAATACCTTACCAGGCTTTAATTTTCCTGCAGCAATTCTTCCGCCGATCCGGGCAATATGTATTGGCTTAAACACTCCGTTGCCTTTATATTTGAACCATAAATTTCCTGCAAGAAGATCGGGGTACCCATCACCATCCACATCCGCAGCAGCAATACCTTCGGGGTACCATGATTGTTTGCTGCCCGCTTCGCCTGTAAAAACTGTTTGCATTTTCCACTCTGTTGCATTGTGTGGATCATCCGGGATAAATGCAAGATTCAAGGTATTGTTGCCCTGGTTCCAAAAGGCCAGTTGTGGCTTTCCGTTTTGCATGAAATCACCAAACACCTGGTCATGGTGTTGTTTTGCCCCGGCGATTTTTATGGTGTGCCGCTTCCAAGGAACGGCTGTATCATAAACCGGATATGGGTTTTCCCACCACCATACTTCAGGCCCCTGCCAATCCTGCCCGTACACCAGGTCGGCGTCGCCATCGTTATCAATATCCAGGGAAGTCCCTCCGGCTTCAATTGTTTTATATTCCTTTTCGATCACCAAACGCCGCCATCCTTTTATTGTTCTTTTATACCACACGAGCACCGGCGGCTCTTTGCGGCAGCCAACCACAAAATCATTCATACCATCTTTATCGAGGTCGATTATTTGCGAAGAAGTTTGTTCTGTGCTGTTCCATGGCCTCGGCAGCCCATGTGTAATGCTTGATAGGTGCTGCCATTTTATGGGGGGCTTTTGTGCAAACAACAAACAGGGAAATAAAAATAGAAGTTGTAACAATTGCTGTGACAGCATTTTAATTGAATCAGTCATTGGAATTTTTTTAAACGTTTCGCTAACCCGGGAAAGGGATAAATTAATAAATCTAAATTTACATTATTGCCAATATTAAGAAAATCTC
>CAVZYX010000004.1:0-10934 GCA_963779645.1 uncultured Actinomycetes bacterium | reverse complement strand
GCTCGTTCTTGCAGCATCGATCCACCGATTTGTACGGGGTAGAGCGGCCCGCGTATCCGCGTGCAAAGTGCCTCTGACCTGGGACGATGACGGTGTCTGATGTCGTCTTATCCGCAGGTTCAGGAGGCACTTTCAGTGGGTCGAGTATCGCATGGGATCGACCGTGTGGTGGTGAGCTTCGACGACCCGCACCTGGTGTCCAGCGCCGGGCTCCTGCTCGTGGGCACGCTGGTGCTCCGTCTCGGCCTGGAGTCGCTGATCGACACCACCGTGCGCCTCGGCCGACGGGTCGGTGGGGCTCGGCCAGGCCGCAAGGTGCTCACCCTGGTCCATGCCATCGTGGCCGGTGGCAGTCACATCGACCACGCCGACATGCTGCGCTCCGGTGCCACCGACGTCGTCCTGCCCCATCGGGTCATGGCCCCCTCGACGCTGGGCACGTTCCTGCGCGCCTTCACCTTCGGCCACGTCCGCCAGCTCGAGGCGGTGGTGGGCAAGGCCCTGGAGCGGGCGTGGGCGGCGGGCGCGGGGCCGGGCTCGTCCCGCCTGGTGATCGACGTCGACTCGACCGTGTGCGAGGTTGCGGGCAAGGCCAAGGCGGGGGCGAGCTACGCCTACACCAAGGTGCTGGGCTACCACCCGATCCTGGCCTCTCGGGCCGACACCGGCGAGGTCCTGCACGCCCGCCTGCGCGCCGGCTCGGCCGCCGCCGCCCGGCGCCGCCGCCGATTCGTGGAGGCGCTCGTCGCTCAGGTCCGCCGGGCGGCCGCCGCGGAGAGATCGTGGCCCGCTTCGACTCCGGGTACTGGTCCAACGACACCGATCGCGGTGTTGGGGCGCCTGAACGTCCGCTACACGATGGCCGTGCGCACCAGGCGTTAGGCCTTTCCAGCGCCATCGCCGCCATCGACGACAAGGCATGGGTGGCCATCGCCTACCCCGCCGGCGGTGAGGCCCAGGTGGCGGAGTGCATCTACAACAAGCGACGCCTCATCGTGCGCCGGACCCGGCTGACGGGAGCAGCCCAGGCCCGGCTGTGGCCGGACTGGCGCCACTTCGGCTTCCTCACCGACCTCGACGGCCCGGCGGTGGACCTCGACGCCTTCCACCGCCGCCACGCAGTGGTGGAGCTGGCCATCCGTGACCTCAAGGAGGGGGCCGGGCTCGAACACGTTCCCTCGGGGAACTTCTCGGCCAACGGGGCCTGGCTGTGCTGCGCGGTGCTGGCCCACAACCTCATCCGCTGGACCACCACCGTCGGCCGAGCCGGCCCCGTCACCGAGCTGACCGTCGCCCGCACGGTTCGCACCCAGCTCATCGCCGTGCCGGCACGACTGGTCAACCGCTCGGGCACGCCGACGCTGCGCTGCCCAACCGACTGGCCGTGGGCTCGTCAGTTCGCCGAGATCCTCACCCGCCTGCGGGCGCTGCAGCCTGCTCCCGGGTAGTCACATCCCGGCGGTGGGGCGCCACCACAGCAGGCATTACGAGCGCTGACATTCCGACCACCGCCGACAGTTTCTGGTCGAACGCGTCCCGGCGACGACCCATCGCGTGGTACCACGTCATCGTCGAGCGAAGTCATCCGATGCCGATGTTGCCGGCCCGGGCCGGGCCGAATCGGTGGATCGAGGCTTAACAGGCCGCTTGGCCGCTCGTGAGCCGGAACTAGCTTTGGCTCGTGCCATGACCGCCTGCGGTGGCCGGCGGGTTGTTAAACCGTATTGGCCTCTCGGGATCAAATGAGCAGACCTCGCACACCGCCTTAATAGCGCTGCTCCACCAGTCCCAGCTCCACGACAGTGACCGCTTCCCTCGCATCTGCGTCGCGAACTACCACAGCAAGAACGCGGGTGTCTCGGCCGTGGGACCGCGCTTGGTCGACTGCAGATCTGCCCCAGCAGCTCCATTAGACGCTCGAGGGTGACGTTACATCGCTGAGTGGCGACTGGGCGCTCCGGCCTGGGGGCCGCGCCGCGCCCACCAGATAGGTAGGGCGGCATCATGGCGAACGCCGCGTCGACTCGGTAGGGGGTCGATGCGGTGGCTCCGGGTCAGACCCATAAATAGCCGAGGTAACCACGAATATCTCCTCTGTCGGATGCCCGTGACTAAACCAGCGTTTCGAGTCAAAGACCGCGTCAGAGTCCGAAAAGTCACGCCGACCGGATCCCCACGGACATCGGCGACGGTCGCCAGGCAGTGCCGCTGAGCTGAATATCACCCGCACCCCGGGCTACGCCGAGTCGTCGTCACAATCGTATCTGCTCCTAAGGTGCAATTGTATGGCACCATCGCAAGATACGAGTGAGGGCGGCTTGAAGGGTCTCAGTAGAGCACGCGAAATTCAACCGGCAATGTCCGATGCCTCCGGGGCCGAAGTGGTGCCCGTCAATGGTCGCGATGCCAGCCTCCCGCAAGAGCGGAGCGGCCGGTTCAATGCTCATCTCTGAAAGATCAAGCCAGGCGAGGTAGCCAGCATCAACACCGTCCCAGCGTATTCGGTTATTCGACACGTCCGTAGCATGTTGAATCATTTCAGCATGACTCTTGAGGACGACACAGAAAGCATCGAGCCACTCCGTTCCCTCAGCGAAAGCGGCTTGCGCCGCGATCGCTCCAAGTGTACCTGTGCTCCACCGTAGGCCTGTTGCAACTCCTCCTGCGATTCGATCGAACTCCGGGTTATGCCATACGGCGATTGCGCAGTTGGCTCCGGTCAGGTTCCACGCCTTGCTCGCTGCGGTCACCGTGACGCCAACGGCTCTAGCTGCCATACCGCACATGAGGAACGGCACAAATGGTCGACCGAGATCGAGTAGACCATGGATCTCATCACTAATAACCGTGACCCCATTCCTCATCGCGATCTGGGCTAGGGCTGACAGGTCGGCGACCGAGTGCACTGTGCCTACGGGGTTCTGCGGGTGGCAGAGCAGGTAGGCGCGAACTGGGCTCCGAGAGAATGTCTCCTCAAGAGCAAGCAGGTCGACCACCGGCCGTTCCCTCGACGAAGCGGCACATCAAGTCCCGCCGCGTGAATACGCCCTGGGAGGTGCGAGAACACTGGCCAGACGGGCGAGCTGTAGGCTACGATCTCTCCGGGGCTGGTAAGCTGTTGTAGGAGTGCTGACATCGTCGCGGTCACTGACGGCCCTACGAGGATCCGCCCCATGTCCAGTTGCCACGACCAGCGTTGCACAGCGAGATCACCAAACGCTGCGAGTTAGGGAATCAGCATCGTAAAATGGCCCTGTGCGTGATTGGTCAATAGCGTCATGGAGCGCAGTTCGAATGGGAATGGCGAGTTCTACGTCGGCCTCTGCAACGGCCATCCCAAGCACTGGCGCCGGCAGGGACCACTTGAGGCTTCCCCTACTTCGCATCTGTTCGGGGCTAAGCATGAGGCCGGGACGGCGCATACCGAAGCATGACACCTATCGCAGCAGACCGCCGGTATTCGGACAGTTGCACCAATACTTTGTTGGAGAGTGATGCAGGCCGCAGGAAACGGTCAGCCATGTTCCGCGCGGCTAAGTCGTGATCCGTAAGATCGGAGCAGCGGTCCTCAGCGAGGATGGTCGATCACTCCTCGTGGTCCGGAAGCGTGGACGAGACGTATTTATCCTACCTGGCGGCAAGCCCACCGGAGACGAAAGCCCCGACGAAACGCTCCGGCGAGAGTTGGAGGAGGAACTTGGTGTTGGGCCAGCGAAGCGCGTCGCCGCTGGTCTCAGTCTTGACAAGGCGGTCTTCGAATCGACCTCGTTGGACATGGAGGTCTACCTGGTCACCCTCGATGGGGTCCCAACACCCAAAGGCGAGATCGAGGAGCTAGCGTACGTACGGTCGGACTACTGGAATAGTGGACTACGGCTCGCATCCGGCGTCACGCATCATGTCCTTCCCCTACTGTTTGCGGACACAGTTCGGCCTGCACAGGAACCCGTCGCGATCCTGTTTTCTGGCGGTCGCGACTCCACGGCGGTGGCCCACCAGCTGCACCAGCAAGGACATCCGCTACACTTACTCTCGTTCAGGTCGGGGCTTGGTCTAGACGTTGGACTTATGTCTCTTCGCCTGGCGGAACTGAGCGCCGCGTGGGGCGACACGTTCGAATCTCATATACTCCCGATAGGCGGTTTGGTACGCGATCTCTGCTTCAAATCGCTCGTCGACGATGTATTCACGGATGCTCGCCAACTTATCCTCCTCGGCGAAGCTCTTGCGATGATCGTCGCTGGCATCGGCTTTTGCCATGCTCACGATGTCCGACTCTTAGCAATGGGCGCCACGGAGTACCAGTCTCACTATCCAGAACAGCAGCCGGGCACTTTGCGCACATTCTCGTCGCTCTGTGAAGAGTACGAGGTTACATTCCTTACACCGGGCGGGAATTGGCGAAGCGAGCTCGAAGTTAAAGATCACCTGAGACTCGCAGGTCTCTCTACGAAGTCGCTTGAGGGCCGTTAGTCTTCTTGCCGATCTCGATGATCGGCCTCCTCCCGAGACGGTAGCAAGTTATCTTAATCGCAAGCTGCCAGCCGCCCGCTCTCACCTGGACTCACTTGTGGCCAGCACCAGGGGCGTGCTTAAGACGAACCCTCGATGATGGTGAAAGTAGTAATTTCGGGGTGGACTGCGGCGGGGAAATCAACGCACGGCGGCTGCTGGCCGACGACCTCGGCGTTCCATACGTATCCGCGACCAGATCTCGCCGACCTCGTCTCTGATCGAACCGGCGCGAAGCGAGAACCACGCTGGCATCCATCCTTGGACGCGGCGCGGAGTGCAGATTCGACGATTGATGACGAGCTGGACACGTTGCTGACCGAGATGTTCGAAAGTCAGGACGGCGTCTTCGATGCATGCCTCCTGCCGTGGACGTCACCGAACGCACCCGCCGTGCGGGTATGGATAGAATCGGACTTCCCGAGCCGCGTGGCGCAAGTGCTTCGTTTCTCACCTCGGTGAAGGAATTGGCTGGGACGAGGCTCGGTCGCGAGTTGCTGGGAAGGACGCATTTACGCAGGGCCGGCTCGAAGGGACGTCTGGGCTCGCATACGCCGCGAGCACCGCAGCGTTCGATGTTATTGCGAACAACGAGACGCTTATTCCCGAGCCGACATCTGTTTGTGCAGCCGCTGGCATCGCAGCGTTTCGTCCGGTTCTTCTGGAGGCCGTATTGTACGCCGGCGGGTTCAAACAGATGTCACCCCGTCTCCCTGGGTTCAATATTCGTCCATCCACGGGCGATGACAACCTCGGCGCTCATCGGACATGCGCCGTAGACACGGCGGCATCTCAGATTCTGCGGCGACGCCCGGGAAGAAGTCTGCTACGTGTGACTTGCGAGTCATCGAACTGGCCGAAGCTATTGTCGCCGATCCCACGTCGGGGTTCATCGAGAACGATATTGCGTCCGGAAAGAGCCGAAACGCTAGCACTGTTACGACTGAGGCGAGCCGAAGCAACTCGTTGACTCGTCGGTCAAGGAGGGGCCCACGATCGCGGCAATCGATATTGAATACGCCGAGAGGAGGGTCAGCCCGGTTACCAACCTGCTCTAACATCGGCACCGGAACCGATAGAAATTGCAAATAGGGCGTCCGAGGCTGGTCCGACGCCCCATCCTGATAGAAGTCTCCGAGAACCAGAGTTCGCGCCAAGAACTTTGTTCGGACTTCGGGAAGATCGACGTACCTGCTGAGCTCCGGACTCGCGTCCATGTCGGCAGAGAATAGCCGCTCCTTGATGCGGCCGAGCTTGCGTACTCTCTCCAGCCAGGCGATATCAATGGGGGACTCTCGTTCGCTTGGCCATGCGATTACGCGCCCTTTGAGCAGTGCCCACGCCGCAATGGACAACGGATAGTTGTGGGGGTTGCCCGAAGAATTCGGCGGAACAACGGCGCGCTGCCGCAGCAGGTATCCACTGTCCCCTTCGGGAACCTTTTGACTAAAGGCGATCCGTACGTCCCTGCCGGTGAACACCTCGTCGCCTATCCACCGGCCGATCTCTCGCAAAGCGTCGTCTAAGGTAGTGGCCCTGCCAACACTTGCCAAGAGCTGGTCCACGCGGGCGTGTCGTTATCTGTACCTGACCGTATCCGCAATTGACCGCAAGAATGTGGGCAGTTCATTATAGTCCGTGCCGTAGCTGACAGCGTGAATGCCCTGCTTCTAACGCGTGCGACCTGAAGGCCATCTATGGGTCCGCGTAGGAGGATAACATGCGGCGCCGGTTCGCTGCTTGCTGGGTCACTAAGTGCTTCAAAGCTCGCTAGGAGGTCTCCGAGGTGCGGGTCGTGGGTCCCGTCCAGACTTGTCCCCACGAACATTAGGACTCCGGAGTGGAAGATTGCTTGGGCAATAGCTGTTGCTGGACTGTTTTCACCAATCCGGATGTAGTCCCGCTGGGACAACACGACACTGTCAGCTAGGTCCCAGCGACCGTGAAGATGTACGACGCCCGAGCCAAGACGGAAGATATGTCGTATCGCTGCTGGCTGCTCCCACGTCACGCTGTCAGGCCCACACACTCCGTATTCCTCCAGAAGGAGGTCGTAGTTTGTCGTTATGACGCGCCTTGGCTGGAGGAATCGGAGGGCGTCGAGCAAGTCGGTCGAGTTCACTGTGGGCTGATGAAATATGTCCGCGAGAAAGGCTCGGTAGTTCTCGGACGCCAGCGTGGTGGCTGTGACGCCGAGAAGTTGTTGGAGAACGTCGAATGCGCTAGTTAGCTGGCCGGCGTCTCGCCTATTCCTGGCGTCAGCGAGACGAGGGTCGTGCGGATCAACCCCACAGCGGTCGACGGCGTACCGCAGGCCGCGGTCCAGAAGCGCGGGCCAAGAGGGAAGTCCTGCGGCCGCCGAGGAGAGGCCGGCACCGACGACGGGGACTAGAACTCCGCCGGCGTGCGCTTCCTGAAGGTAGGCGAGATCCTCCTGCATCATCCGAATCGTAAGGGCAGAATGAGCTGTGTGGGTAGAAAGTCGAGAATGCCGTCGAATGAGTCGACGGCAGGGAATGGCCGCGTGGCTGTGTCCTGTCGTGTCGTGATTTCCGGCAGTCGGAAGGGCACGACCTGCTGGAGCAAGACCTCCTCGGCAGGGTTTCGGCGACCGTATCGAGCCCAGATCGCCTGCATCCCAAGGAGCGCTGCCGGCGCCGATCTCGAACGGGACTATCCCCTATGACTGTGACACGGTCGGGGGTTAGGTCGAACGCTCGCATGATCTCGGTATACACCTGGGGGTTGGGTTTACGTTCACTTTCAGTGAGGCGCCCGACGACTGATAGAGTGCGCCGGACGTGAACAAATCCGGGAATGTCGGTTATGCGAAGTGGTTGCATCGAACGCTGGCGAGTGAACCATTGGGTCGCAACGAAACCGCTCAGGTAACGGTCGACGCCGAGCAGCAGAGGCGACGCGCAGCGTCATGAAATGGGGCATCAGTGAACGCTACGACGTCCACCCCGTCGTTGCGCAGATGGCGGAGCGTAGCGATCACTCCCGGGTAGGGAGTGAGCACTGATATAGCCTCTCTCCAGAATGCCTCGGAAGTGAGGCGAATTAGGTCCCGCCTCCTGTCTGCGCTCATATCTCTGACGTCCGGAAAGTCGGCCAGAGGGAACGGGTACTCAATACTCCCACGTGCAGTGAATACCGTCTTAAGCATGTCTAGTACGTAGCCCTCAGACCGACCTAGAGAGGCCGCCGCCACTGGCACGGGACCGCGCAGCCCAGCTTCAAAATAGGTCCCAAACTCGTAAAGCGTATTGTCGACATCCGTGATGAGTACTTCGCGGACCCGGCGACGGCGGGTAAGTGGATGTTGTAGTCGCAGACTGTGTAGCATTGCTAAGGCCTAGGTTCGCAGGTCAGGTTAGTCAGATCTAAGGGAACGAACTCTTGAGTTGGAGTCAGAGTTCGTTGCACGCCGAAGTCTGACACCCGGACGCTGTGGATAACAAGCAATGAAAGACTCAGATGGCGACCTGCGCATTTGCGCGTTGTTCACATTCACACACCCCTGTGGATTGCTTAATCCACAGGGCTCCTGACGCTTGTGGGGAATCCGTATGGGTGCGAGGGGTCGTAGCATCGTGAACGCCGCTGACTGCACTGCCGGAGAGGATTCCCGAGGCTCGGTCGACTCAGAGGCGGCCCTTGATCCGCGGCGGCTGGTTCCCCCATGCTGGCAGGCAGGTGCGACAGCCCCGTCGACGTGAGTTCGGGAATGCCTCGGAGGGGGGAACGAATGAGAAACCGTTCAGGCCCGCGACGGAACCGTCTGGGGGCTTCGGGCGTGCCCTCTGCGCACCGCCGCCGTGCCATCTGGCCAGGTCTGACGTTGGCGGGAGTCGTGCCGCCAGATCTCGACTACCGACACTCGAGGGCCTTGGTCGCGCAGGCGAGTGGGCGACACGCCCGGGCGGCTGACAATGACCGTCTGGACCACGTTGTCCCGCGTACTGAGCGCAGTGCCGGGGATTATCTTGCCCAGATTGCTGGCCATGGCTTCGAGTGCGGCCTCGGCGACCAGGTGTTGGAGTCCTGGTGGCGGGTCCCATCCTGCGGGCCACCGAAGAGAGGCGAGATCCTCGGGCCAGGTCGCCTCAACTCTGGCGTTGTCCGACCTCGGAGCGGGATGGCCGTCGAGTACGCACAGAAGAGGGAGGTCCCGGCCCGGGTCCGCAGATGGGCGAGCTGGTCCCGATCACATGGTGTTTTCGGTGTCGCCCTCGGCCACCCCCCCGACGGGCCAATACCAGCGCCACCACGCAGAGGTGGTCGGCGAAGTGCACGCCGTCGATCATCAAACGTCACCAAGGTCGACTTCGCTCGGGCGACCAGCAGCATGGTTAGGGCAGACTCGGTGGTGGCCACAAACCGGCCGACGGCGCCGTCAGCCACGTCGACGCGGAGGCGGTGGCGGTCGCCACAGCTCCGCCCACCGGCTCGAGACGTGCCATGTACCGTCGGGTCGAGAGCTTGGCCATCCTCCGATCTCACGGCAGTCCCCGGACAGTCGGTCGAGCTGAAGAGTTCGTATGCCGGCATCGGCATCCTCGGTGGTGTAGTGCGGTCGGCTGCGCACCCGTGGACGGCGCACCTGCAACTCACTGGTTCAGGGGGCCCGTTTTATCGCCTTCCGATAGCATGGATCGAGGCGCTTGACTTGAAGAAGAGCGCCGCGGCGCTAGCAGCAGCCGGGAGACGCCTGATGAGTCTTGCGCTCGTCAAATACAGTGACCGGAATGATGCAAATGGTCGGCAGTTAGGACTCCGAGTCGCCGACGGTTTCTTCAGCCGTCGAACAGTCATAGCAGACCACGCGTTGCCGTGCTAGAACAGCAGTACGCAAACCTACCGTGGTTCGATAGACCCTTCCGTCAGGCCCTACAAGGACACGTTGGCGCTTTTTGGGCTGTTGGCCTCGCCAGAACTCAAAGTCGACGCACATTTTGGGTACGAGAATTTGGACTGCTACCTGCCGGGGCTGAAATGGGTTCAATAAAATACGATGGCTAAGCGGCCGGTCATTTCTGTCAGCGGTGCTCCAAGCTCTGGCAAGACATCTTTGCTGCAAGAGATAGTATCCCGATTCGACCGTTTTGGACTTGAGTATGGTGTCGTAGAAGACCTACCCCGGCGAGCGCTAGAGGTGGAGGGTATCGGACTACTAGCCGATCCCCTTGAGTTCCAGCACTGGGCAGGAATAGCGCAACGAGTTGGTGAGGCCAGTATGGCGAAGGCACCAGGTTCGTTTACAATGCTCGACAAGTCCCTGATCGACGCGATGCGTACTGGAATGTGTTGGTAGGCCAGTCAGACCCTGCATGGTCTCCAGAGAAAGAGAGGTACGACCTCGTAATCATTTGTGACCCGACAGACATCCCAGAACCGGGAGATTCTCTTCAGAGAGTCTATTGGCAGCTGCGGTCTGAGATCCATGAGCAATGCCTTCGAGTCGCGCAGCAGCGAGCCGACGTGTTGTCGTCGCTAGTGGCTCTTTGGAAGCGCGCACTTCGAACGCGATTGCGGAGATTGCGGCTATTGTTCCTGAGGTAGCGTCAACGCGCGCGATATAAGAATAGTGTAATCTCCGGGGCGACAGACGCGAGCGTCTGCGTCGAAATGGGATGAGTAACGAGCTGCAATCTTGCTCGGAATACTATCCGATCAATACCCGTCGTCCGACTGGGTATACAGACCCACTCGGCTGCGAGGCGCCGCCTGGAGCCCGGGTTGACAAGCTGCGACCAAGCACACTCCTCCGCCGCGAGCAGCGACGAGTGTGCGTTGTCGTCCTCAGGTAGCCGGTCCTGCGTATCGCTGGGAGGCGCGCCCTTGAAATGAGATACCGACCGCTGTTGAGTTTCCTGGCCCGCTGGGTTGTCGAACCGTCACGCGGAGTCCATGGGGAGCCGTGCCTCCTACCGACGCCGAGGCCCTCCGAACGGCGACCCCAGGGTCGACGGTTACGAGCGAACGCACCACGGAAGGGCTCGGGTCATTGCCTGGACCGGCGGAGCACGGAAGCAGTGGCCGATTGGTCGGCAACCCATCCTGGACCGACCGCTCTCGAAGCCCGCGCTTGTGACCTTGGCCCGAACGGACGCGATCGGCACGAGCATTGGCGATTTGGGCTTGAGTTCACCGCCCGAAAACGCGCCGGATGTGAACCGCTCTCAAGTACCAGCAGTCCGGAAAGTGATGGTTTGCTCCAGTTGCAGTCATGAACCGGGGGGTCTCGGACGAGCTCTGTCTGATCCCGGCCTGGCCACGCATACATTGGAGTGGTGAGCCATCTGCTCAACAGTGACCACGGCGAGCGCCGATCGGGCCAATGCCACCGATGACATCCAGCCACCTCCGGCCAGAACCGACGGTTGTCCCGCATCTCCCCGCCGGATGAGCATCCGGGT
>CAVZYX010000003.1:0-5320 GCA_963779645.1 uncultured Actinomycetes bacterium | reverse complement strand
AGGCCCGTGCCGGTCGTGGGTGTTCTAAGCTTCACGTCGAGGGCCTCCGGCGTCACCGCCTCCTCCGGACATGACGTGGAATGGAAGCCTGGTCCGCGGTACGGCTCCGGGATGATCGCCCCAGCCGAACGCATCCATGGCGGCGAGGCGTCGCGTCGGCACCCTGAGCTTGACCGACCCCCGGGGGGGACGAGACTTCGCCAATTGCGAAAACTGGGGACGCAGGGAGCGTACGTGGACTTAAAAGATGGCCGGAACCTGACCGTCGACCATAGCGAATGGGACGCCTGCTGGCGACCGGACTTCGGGCACTCGCAGGCCCTCGCTAAAAAACATCACCTCAGAGCCCCGGATCCGCGTTCCAGCGCTGTAAGCGAGAGAGTAGCGGACGTGCTCGTCACCTTGGTACAGAGCGAAAATCGGTGGCACGGCGTCGTACGATACAAGCCATGGCGTCCGAAGATGTTGTACGAGTCGGGCGACATCGGCGTGGTCCTCAGGTCCATAGTGGTTCCGATAGAGATCGCCGCCCTTGATGTAATAGGGAGGATCAAGGTAGACAAGACCCCGCGGCGCGGAGGTATCGCACCAGGGTAGGAGAAAGACCAGAGCGTCAAGGCAGGTCAATGTGATGCGGTTGCGAAAGCGGCTGATTTTTTGGATGCGCCTGACCAGCTCATCACGGTTATACCTCGCGGTCGAGCTTCCACGGCCCATTTTGTAAGCGGCCGCCTATAACTCCACCGGTGATGATGCCCGATCGGTTCGTTCGGTTCATGAAAAAGGTCGAGAACGCAAGCTCGAGGCGATCAGGGTCGAGAGCGGCCTGGACGTCGTGTTGTCTCTGCCACTCCTCCGTCGTAATGTCGGTATCGCTAATAAGTCGGCACAGGCTGTCAGCATCGTCCAGGACACACGACCATAACGTGTGGAGCGCTGGATCAATGTCGTTAATGTGGATGTGGTCAGCGTAGTCTTCGAATAGGAGGCTAAGGGCGACGCTGGCGCCGCCAGCATACGGCTCGGCATAGGTCCCGTCGACGAGGTCATTCTCAAGGAACAGGAGCTTAATGAAGTTGGAAACCTTGCCCTTGCCGCCGGGATATCGTAGTGGGGAAGGGAACCGTCGCCTAGCGCCATGTGTATTTACGGCCACACCTTCTCCATGGAAGGCTCGATCTCGTCCCATGCCTCACGTAGCTCGCGAGGATTCACGATAATGTGGGCGTTATGGACATACTGGTTCATTGTGAAGGCGGACGCTAGCGGGCCGCGTCCGTTACCAACGGTGTCGATCACCTTGCGGAGCGCAGCCGGAATATGGCCAGCCTGCTCCAGGTGGCCGCCGACCTCTTTAAGTTTCTGTCCAAACTGAGTTCTATTCATCTGCGACTCTATCATTATCTTGTGAGTGATGAGGTAGTGGTCCACACTCAGTTCGATGAATACCCGGAAGAGCACGCTACATGCGTTCGGCGCCTTCTCGATGCTAAGATCTTGGAGTTCGAGGCTGATGGCGTTGATGCGTGGTGGCGCAATATCTAGTTGGCAGGACCGTGGAATGAGAGTGGTAAGCGGGCTCATTCTTTCGACTGCGTCTTGACGATGAGCGCTGGTCCTTCCTATCCTTTCGATTGGTCGTGTTGGCGGGCTTCTTGCTCGTAGTTGAAGGACGCTTTGGAGTTCGCGGAGATGGGTCGGAGCGCTGATGCGCTCTGCCGGATCGGGTAACTGATCCTCGCTTAGCGCTGCGGCGAACGCTCGACGGTCTGTAGCGTTGTAAATCTGGCCGACGGAAGCGTTTCGTTTACGAAGCGCTTCACGATGGCCCCAAGCACCCGGCGAAGTTTCTCCTGCGGCGAAGTTCGAGACCACCCCGCCGCTGGTGCTCCAGTCGATGCCCAGACGGTGGCGAACGTCGGGCGTGCTAAACAGGCGTACTACGTTGCTCAGGATTCGTCGCTGAGCCGCTTGGTCACGTGTGCCCAGTACGCCGGCCGCGTCCAAGAAGTCGACAATCTCGCGGGCGTTCTGCGCTGGCCTGTCAAGACCGTGCGCTGTTGAAGCGGTCCTTCTCCTCGGAGCCCCATCCCCACAGACCTGCTCCTCCCGCAGGTCCAGAGTGGCGAAGGCTGATCCATGGGACCGGCGCTCTAGAGTTCTCGAATAGGACGCATGGGATGCTATCGATGGGGTCCGTCTCGAACCGAGCTGATGCCCGGATGAGGGCCTTCTGCTGGGTGGAGTCAAGTGCTCCGAGGACAAGTGAGGGGTTTCGAGCGCCTTCAGGGCGAGAACTCGGCGATTGCCTTCCATTACGCGGTATCGCTTCCGGCTGTCGCTCGTGGCCACGACTGCTGGCAAGGTTGTGGGGTCCGTACCGTTCGCCGCGATGTGCTCAGCGAGGTTCACGAAACTGCGGGGATCGAGCCTCACCAGCGCGAGAGCAGTCGCCTGTTGGGTCTTCGGCTGAGGGTCCGGTAGACGAGCATTGCTTTCGTCAAGCAGCAGGTCACTGACAGGAATTATTTCGATAGTCGCCATGCGTGTTTCGGCGTTCCTGCAGCGCAGGTCGCCATCTCCCTCCGAGTCGCTACCAATGATCCTACTGATCGGGAGAGACGGGTCGCCCGCAGACTGGGTAGACGCCCCTTAACGAAGCTCGGCCAAGGTCGGGATGGACGCCTCCGCCGATGTCTCAACCGCTGGCTACGACGATTGTTCTAGAACCAAGCGGCTCGTCTCGTAACATCGAGCGAATGGACTTACGGGTCAAGAACCGCCGCGATCGCGTCCAGCACCGGCCGCCACTGTGGCATGGCATCGTCGAGCGTTGCTTGACCCTGCCGTGACTTGCCGCTGAACCGCTTCGACTCCCACGCCGTGGTCAGAAAGACCAGTTCACCTCTCGTGATCACAACACCGAGTTCTTCAAGCGTTTCGATCACTCGGCGAAAATCATCGCCTTTGATCGACTGTTGTCCCTCAAGCTCTTATCGTAACAGGCATCAGACCCTTGTGGCCATGACTCCTGACGAGATTCATCATCATATTCAGAAACCGCACAGCACGCTGCTTGGTTCTGGTTGAGGCGACTCTAAATCCTCCCGATAGGAAACCCATGGATACGTCAGGCGATGGTCCGGTGCTACGCGGAGAATAAAAGTCGACCTCGGTGGGCTACCTGTTAGCAAGGCGTCGCACGTAAATTTTCCCGTCAGTTCAAGGACAACGTTCCAATCGTCCAAATGCTGCCCGCGCCATTATTGGAACGAACACGCCGCGAAATTTCGACCGTCTCTCCGTCGATCCATAGATCACGACAACTGAGGAAGCAGTCTGGGCCTAGGCTGACTGTGGCTTTCGGTGAACCGACCGTCACCTTTGCCGGGAATACAACCGACAACGACACGAGAGGACCGGAGAGCGAAAGGAGGCCAGGGCGCTCAAGCACGAGCCCGAAGGCGGTGCGACGATGGATTGCCGACCCATCGAGCAGCACCAGCTCGCCCGAAGCTCCTTCAGGCGGCAATGCGCTGGCAGACGTCGACGTCGCCTCGTCGTCGGTGATCGTGACGATCGCTTCTACTGCATGCCACTCCGCCGACAGGAGAGCGCGTATGGGGCGGCAAACTGATACTCGTCGATGAGAAGCTCGGTCTGGTCAGCCGATACAAATTCAAATAGAAGGCCGCTCGATTCTCCGACGGATCGCAGGTCACTTCGAACCTCTAGGTCGTCGAATCGCCGGGCGGCGGTGAATGCGGCGAAGACTGGACTTGCCCATCTCGACTCAGTGCGAAAGGGATGGTCACGAAGAAACTCTTGTACCCGAGTCGCGTACTCGGCCCGAGTCTCGATTGGACACCAATCAAGTGTCGGTTCGCGGGCACCCAATAGCTCCGCAGCGAGCCACTGTAATTGCTCGTCAGGCGAGTAGATAAGCGACGGGTCGAGCGCCAACTGTTACGCTAGGGGAGCGGCTCCCAGGCGCTCTCGATCCAGCAGCCGAGCTAGAACATCCAACAACACCGAAATGCGTTGTACGTCGAGCAACCGATCCTGAAAAGTGTTCTTGACTTCGACTAAGTTTCCACGGCGCAGGAGGGCAACTACGGCGTCGAGAACTGGTGCGTAGCCGACGAAAGACTCGGCTTGCTCGCTTTGTACTGTGCCGGCGAGGGCGCCGAGAACCGCATCGCGTGCTTCGATGTACGCAGAGTTCGATGCGTCACGATCTCCACGAACACGGGCGTCAACGTACGCCACACGCTGTTCCGCATCAAAGTGTGAGATTTCAAACCAATTGAGTTCTAGTCCGGCGTCGGCCAGGTTGACCCATACGTCCTCAAGGACACGTTCTCGGCCGAGAAGCACTAGGCGATGGCCTTCAGCACCGAGACCGGCGAGTGAGGCGATGTATTCATTCCACGAGACACCAAAACGCGCATCCTCGCCTCATCCAGCGAGTCGATGACGATAAAGCCGTCCGCTGAGTTCATGAACTTGGCGACGGCGGATGCTCCACCGATGTAGTGGTTTAGCTTTGATTCAACAGCGTGGCCGCTGACACTCAGATCAGCGTCGAGCCGCCGCAAGGGCACCTTCTTCTCCGCTGCGATCATCATCGCGACAGTGGACTTCCCGGTCGCGCCTCGTGCAGAGATGAGGGTCACGTTGGGAGCGGCGGAGTAGCGACCCGCTGCAGGGTAGGGGGTACAAATCGGACGGGTGCGGCTGGCGCACCAAACGCCTCGGTGGGCGCACCTTGGAAATGACCCGAAGGTAGCGTCGACAGAAGTTCGTCCAGAGATACGGTTTCGGTCATGTGGTCCAGGTCGCTCGAATCTTTGGAGTGTAGGCGCCTGTTAGCGATCGCCGCCACGCGGCGATCCTGTACCGCTGACGCTGGTTTCTGGGCAAAGACCGCCGTTCTAGAACCGGCGCCCTCCCAGATCCGATCGTCCCATCCCAGCGTCCGATCAAGACGGGCGATGCCGAGATGCGGGCACTCGCCTCGGCGCAGGCCAATTCCGGAGGCGAAGAGGATTGGCGCCCGGGACCGGTCAGCGACCGCTGCGGCCACCGCCTAGACGTCGGCCACCTCCAAGCGACCTCGGCGTCGCTTTTGGGGGACGACACGCACTCATGGGTGACGCCGTGATCAGCCGGTCGCTGACGGCGGCCAGGCCGGCGTCCTTCAGAACATCCTTTATCCGCTGAGGACTAAACGGTCACTTACGGGTGAGTGTCACGGGCAGCCACCTAAATGTGCAGCTCACACCGGATATTGCAGTCTGTGTTCACCCAGAGTGATGGT
>CAVZYX010000002.1:0-20272 GCA_963779645.1 uncultured Actinomycetes bacterium | reverse complement strand
CCGAAGAATCGAGGGTCTTCCTTCCTTATCAAGCCCGCGGATGACTGCGCGCGTACGCAGAGCGCAGACGGCCTGACTCTACCCGAGTGTAGACCTGAGTCGTCGAGATGCTGGAGTGGCCGAGAAGCTCCTGGATCACGCGCAGGTCCGCCCCGCCCTCCAGCAGGTGGGTCGCGAACGAATGGCGCAGTGCGTGGGGCGTGAGCGCCGCGATCGGGCCGACCTTGGTCGCCCACGCGCGCAGGCGGCGGCGGACGTCGGACGTGGACAAGCGCTTCCCGGACTTCGACAGGAACAGCGCCCGGTCGCCGTCCCCCGCCGCGAGCGCCGGCCGGGACCGCTCGAGGTAGCGCGCCACCGAGCCGAGGGCTTCCTCGCCGGCGGGGACGAAGCGGGTCTTGCCGCCCTTCCCCTCGACCCGCACCTGCTCGGAATCGAAATCGACGGACTCGACGTCCAGGTCGACCAGCTCCTCGGCTCGCAGGCCCGCGGCGTACGCGAGCTCGAAGAGCGCGCGATCGCGCGCCTCGAGCGGAGTCGAGGCGGGGATGCGGTCGAGCAGAGTCGCGACGTCGGCGGGCTTCAGCACCGTCGGCAGGCGTGCGGGTTGCCGCGGCGCAGGGATCAGGTCGGCCGGACTCGCCTCGACGACGCCATGCTCGCGCAGCGTGCGGAAGAAGCCGCGCAAGGCTGCGAGCTTGCGGGCGAGAGTCGCCGGGGCGACCCGCCGCTCCGACAACGCTGCGGCGTAGCGCCGGAGGTCCGTGTGGGTGACGGTCTCCGGGTCGACTCCCTTGGCCGAGCACCACGCGGCGACGTCGGCGATGTCCGACCCGTACGCCCGTCGGGTGCGCTCGGCGGCTCCGCGCCGGCGCAGATCCGAGTCGAACAGCGCGAGCGCGCGCTGCCACGCCGGGGTCGGCGCAGGCGAGCCATTACTGTCGGCTGTCGTGGGCATGTTCTTCATCGACACGGACTCGGGACGGATCGCCACTCACCGCCAGCTGCTCGCACAGGGCGTCGCCGGCGCCGAGGAGCTGCCGCCACGGCCGTGGCTGCGGATCCAGGGCCCGGGCGACGCCTCCACGATGTGGTACGCCGTTTTGCGCAGGCGCGAGCGCGGAGTCTTCATCGGCGCTCTCGTACTTCGGCACACCCCGCACCATGCCCTGCTGATCGAGCGCGGCTGGGAAGATGTTCCCCTCGCGGAGATCGGCGATCTGAGCCCGTCACCCATCGAGGGGTGGTAACGCGCGCGCGCTAGGCGATGAACACGGGCGCGCCCACGTCGACGTGCCCGAAGAGCTCGATCACGTCCGGGATCGCCATGCGGATGCACCCGTGCGAGGCGGCCGTGCCGAGCGAGCCGACGGCGTCCGTCCCGTGGATGCCGGCACCGTTGTAGATGCCCATCCAGCGGGCCTTGATCGGATTGCCCGGATCGCCGGGCGGGATCACCTTGCCTGCGAGCTTCCCGGCCCAGTCGCTGTTCGGCACGTGCCACGCCGGGTTCGTCTGCTTGTTCTGGATGTTGTAGAGCCCGGCGGGGGTCTCCAGCCCCGCCTGCCCGACGGCGATCTTGTACGTCTTGACCAGCTTCAGCCGCTCGAACAGGCGCAGGCGAAACGCGCCGCGGTTGATCGTGAGCACGACCGGGTTGCGGTCGGCGAGGCTGTCCATCGTGATGCCGGGCTTGAGGGGCTGCGCGTGCGCGGCGAAGCTCCGGCGCGCGCCGGGGCGAGCCAGCGCCGACTCGATCTCGCCGCGGAGGAGGTCGGCCTTCAGCCTGCGTCCGCGTCGCTCGCGGACCTTGGTGACGCCGTCCGCGGTGAATTTCAGCTCGGCGTTCCTCGGCGCCTTGGCGATCGCGGCCCCAATCCGCGCGACGAACCGGGCGACGGCCGCACGCGAGTAGTTCACGCGAGCGGGCACGACCGCCTCGACGCGGCGCCCGGTGATGTCGCGCCACACCCGGCTCACCATCGATCCGCTCCGGCTGCGCTCCAGCGCGGCATCGACGAGGCCGTTGATGTCCACGCCCACCTGGGCGTCTCCGGCGGTCATCCGGAAGTAGCGCCCGGCGCGGTGGACGACGACCGGGGAGCCCAGCCCGTCGAGAAGCGTGTCGCGGAGCTTCGTGCGCGCTTGCCCGGCTGTCAGCCCGCTGAGGTCGACCCCGCCCACGCGAACGCCGTCGGCGATCTCGTTGCGCCGCGTCGAGTCGTACGCGAACGCCGCGGCGGTGAGCAACACCACCACGGTCGCGACGATGACACCTGTCAGGACATAGCGACGCACGGCCGGAAGCTGTTGAGTCTAGGCGGTCGTCCGTACCCCATCGAATACCTGCAATTGCACGTGCTTTATGGCGCACGCGCGCTCCGGCGAGACTACGTCGACTGGGGCGTGAGAAGTCCGTCGATCGCGTCCAGGATCACGGCGCGAGCCTCGTGCGACGCCTCGTGGCGGCGCAGAGCCACGAGGTCGTTTCGCTCCATCGACGGCAGCATCGACAGCACCTCGCTCCACGACAGGTCGCGATAGCCCGCGGGTGGCCGGTCCCCCGGCTCGGACCTCTCCTCCACCACCTGCTGGGGCGTCGGGCGCCAATCGCCCGACCCGAGTTCCTTGAGGCGGACGCTGGGACTCCAGCGCAGGAAGTCCTCGACCTCCTTCTCGTAGCGGTACTGCGCCTCTGACGAGCGCACGAACGTCCGGAGGCGCAGGTGCTCGGCCAGCCGGAGCACGGCCTCGCGCGTCGTGTACCGGTAGCGATAGCCCGCCGCCTTGTACCGGCGGTTGTCGAGGCCTCGGCCGAAGCGCATCTGCTTGAGCATCTCCGGCGGAATGCGCAGCCCGAGCCGGCGCAGCGCGCTCGCGGCGAGACCCCCGCCCCACGGTGGGATGACCGGCGCCATCTGCCGGCCGAGCAGGTCGCAGACCTCCGACAGCACCAGCACGCCGTCAGCCGCCCCGTTGAAGACGCCGGCGACGTCGTGACGGACAGCGTGCTCGAGGCACCCGACGATGTCGTCCTCGTGGATGAACTGGTAGCGCGGGTCGAAGCCTGCAATGACCGGGATGAGCCTTCCGGAGAAGAGGTCGATGTGGGACGTCCGGATGCCACCGCCCACTCCGTTGGCGAAACGCAGCACGGTGACCGTGGTCCGGGGGTGGCGCTCTGCGAAGTCGCGGACCGCGTCCTCGGCCTCCACGATGTCACGCTCGATCGGCGTCACCGGCGGATGCGGGCGCCGCATCTCCTCCGTGAAGAACGCCGGATCGTCCTGCTCGCAACCGTAGTAGTGGGCCGACGACTTGAAGACGAACTTGCGCACCGGCGAGTCCGACCCGCCGCATGCGGCCAGGATGTTCATCGTCCCGATCACGTTGCGCTCGTGCGCGGTCCGCGGTGAGACCGTCACCGAGTCGACGACCTTCGGCCGGCCGAAGCGATCGCGGCGAACAACGTCGGCCCCTACGAGATCGCCGTGCCGAGCGGAACGATCGGGAGGCTGAGGAGGATGATCAAGCCCTTCGATCCGATCTGGGCCACAACCTGGGCCCAGCACGCGCCGGTGTACATCAGCCCGTTGATCGGCGGCATCGGCGCCGACTGGGACTTCATCGAGTTCCCCTACCTCGGCCTGGACCCAAGAGTGAAGCGAACCTGGAAGCTGGAAGGCCTCCTGGGCTGGGCCGAACGCGAGGAGAACGAGTCCCGACCGCTGGTCTGGGTCAACGACAACCTCGACGAAGACGCCTTCGAGTGGGCCGCGGCTCGAGCCGTAGCCGGCATCCCGACCGTGTTGGTCAAGACCGACGGCCTTATGGGGCTCACCGACACGGACGTCGCCCGCGCCTTGGCGTTCGCCAGCTCGCTGATGAGGGCTTGATCAGGATCAGAACGCTTTTCGCACCATCGCGGGTGACCAAGTTTTGCGGCCGTGAGCCGGTGGAATCCCAGTTCCGTTGAGCTTCCCGGCGATTTCGTCCAGGGACATGCCCTTCTCGTACATCGCCCTGATCTTCATGCGCCAGCCGTGATCGCGATTGTTGCAGAGCAGATGAGACAGCCGCACGTTCTCGGGAACGAGCTTCCCGCCGGCGGACTCGAGAATGGGATAGTGATCGGGGGAAGGCGACCAGGGATGCAGGGAGTCCACTCTTTTGTCTATGAAGTGTTCTCGTCCGTGGGGGCAATGACGCTTAGGCATCTCACACTTGAGTTCCAGGATTTGACCAGCCCTTGCCATCCGCAAGAGCACATGCTTGATGCCGTGGGCCTCAAAGCTCTCGATGAGGGTCGGGTTCCCCTTCGCCTCGGGAGGCCGGGCTCTGGGTGGCATAGACACCTCCTTCCGCTAACTCGCGGATCCCACTCATCGTACCCACGAACCGTCCCGATGCACTGCGGCGTAGGTCCAGGTCGGATTGCTTGATCTGTGTCAGCCCTCGCTAGGAAGATGCCCGAATGCGTCCGCGGAAGGCTGGCGAAGGAGCGTTCCAGGAGTTCAGGCGGCGGCTCCGTCTCTGGGCGGTCGCGATCGGCTTCGGACTCGCCGTCGGCCTGGTGACCGCGGCGATGATCGGGAAACTCACCTGGCCGACGACGACCGTGTTAGTCGTGTTCGCTTTGGCGGCACCATTCATGTTGCCCTCGATAAAGACGGAGCGGGATGAAGACCTAGCCTGGTTCAAGGGCGGTCGCGGCGAGGTGAGAGTCAGTCGACTTCTGCATCAGCTCGAACCGGAGGGCTATGTCGTCCTCGACGATGTCGCCATGAAGTTCGGCAACATCGACCATGTCGTCCTCGGGCCAACAGGCGCGTTCATCGTCGAGACGAAGGCCTACACCGGGCGCTTCTACGCTCAGAAGGGCCAGTTGATGGTCAATGGGGTTGACCAAACGAAGCGAGTTCGCCAAGCCACAGGCGAGGCGATGGAGATCAAGCGCCGGCTGAAGAACTCGAACATCGACACGTGGGTTGAGGCCGTGATCGTGCCCCCGAGCACGAAGCTGCGGAAGGGGAGCATGCGGTTCGCCAATGTGCACGTCCTCGAAGCCGCTGCGTTGCACGAGTATCTACGGCGGCCGCGTGCTGGCCTCACCCCCACTGAGATCGTTCGCGCGACAGCTGCCATTCTCCGCGGCGATGAGAGGGTCGACGTTCGCTCGATCAGTTGGGACTAGCAGCCCGGCTTTACGGTCGGAGGCGAATTAGTGGACCGTTCCTCCCGAAGACCTCGTCGTAGTTCTTCGCTCTCGCGCATGTACTTGGGAGGCATCTAGAGGACTGCCATCCTTCTTCTCGTATAGCCCTTGCCGTCTGATTTCTGCCGCAAGGTCTCGTGGGGTAGTCCAGGAGTTTTCGCGTTGGGCCAGGACGGTGCGCATTGCATCGTGGAGGGTCAGAGCCGTTCGTGGACTTAGCGGCGTGCCGAGGATCTCACGAAGTCCCATCGAGTACTGGCGAACGCCGCCGCCGGCGTCAAGCTCATTTTCGGCCCGTCGGGACCGAGCAGCTCGATCGCACGCTCCTCAGGCACATTGAAGTACTCCGCATAGGTCGCGGCCGACGACCACATTTGGTTGCCCGACCAGGGCGAGCTGATCCAAAAGGTGAACAACATGCGCGATCGGTTCTCCGGCGGAGTAGCCATGACGGAGTGCTCGTAGGACCGCAAGTTAAGGCCGCCGCCGCGGGCAACGTCGATCAGCTCTTCCAAGGCGCCGCGCAATTCCGGGGTAGCCCGATCCAGGAACTCGTCAATCGTTGGCCGGACGCGCTGCTTACCGGAGGCGAGGCCCAAGTGTCGGCGGCGGCCACTCAGATAGGGCCTCGGATCGCGGCTAACGCCTCGTCCCAGGCTGGAAGAATTTCGTCGCAAAGCAACGTCGGCCACTTTTCAGTGACATGTCGCGTGCCGGCGAGCGCCTGAATCCTTCCGAGGAGCCGGTCAGCGTCGCGGTCTTCACTTCTTGCCCGAAAACTCTGGAGGTCGAACTCGAGCATTCCCCTTCCGGGGTAAAGCGCGATCCCAGATTTGCCGGGAGCCAACCGAAAGATACGGGACGCGTGTGTCTCGTCGATAAGGAGCTGCTCCTCCTCAGCCAGTCCCTGTAGTCGGTTGGCGACTTCACGAACTACCGGAGGCGCCGCCGCGAGCTCTTGCTCGACTCGTGAGCCAGCCGGAACGAGTTCGCGGGGGATTGGGAATACGACTGGGGTTGGCTCCCGGGCGTGAACCCATACCGCGACAGCCGGTCCCGGGCCGTTGCCAACTCCTCCTCGGAGAACAGCGGCCGGAACTCTGGACGGAGGACAACGTTCTCGACCGTTAGCGCGGTCGAGGCGACCGCGCTCCCAAAGAGCGGTGAAGCCGTCCGGAGGGCGTGCTGGCTCGGAGCAGCGTCCTGGCCGCTGCCAGTCCGCCCTGTTCCGAGATCATCCGCAGAAACACGGTGGCGTTGTAGCCGGCCTCGTTGGGAGCTTGATCGTAGCGCGCCGCATCGAAAGGTGAAACGTCTTCTCAAGCTCGAGGCGGCCCCCGACCACAACAACTGTGTGCGGCTCCGCAGGCGGCGCTCCTGTGGTCACGACATCCGGCTCGCTCGGCTCCAAGGCACTCATCAGATCTAGCGTTGTCGCGAATCGATCCTCCGGATTCTTAGCAGAGCCCGCCGTATCGGTTCCTCAAGCTGATCCGATGCTCTCGGATTGATCTGAGTAAGGGACGGAGGCTCCTCGTACAGGTGCCCTGCAATCACGGCCCAAGGCTCACCGAGGAATGGTGGCCGCCCAGTGAGCATCTCGAAGAGGACGCACGCCGCTGAGTTGATATCGGTTCGGTTGTCTCCTCACGGCCCTTGAGCTGTTCCGGTGAGCAGTAGTCAACCGTTCCGAGTAGTTGTCCAGTGAGCGTCAGGCCCGAGTTCGACTGCATCCTTCGGACGAGCCCGAAGTCCGACAGCAGGATCCGCTCGCAAGGCTGGGCGCTGGGACCATCAAGCAGAATGTTTCCCGGGGTCACATCTCGATGAATGAGACCGGCTTCATGAGCCGCGTCAAGCGCCTCGGCGAGCTGCCGGAAGACCATGATTGCGGTATGACCATCGAGGGCGCCAGCCCTGAGAAGTGCCCGCAGATCGCCAGATCGAGCAAATTCCATTGAGATGTACAGCCGTCCCTCATGTTCGCCGGCTGCGTAGATCGTGATGATGTTCCGATGACGAAGGCCGGCGGTCACTCGTGACTCTCGATCGAATCTCGAGCGAAAGGTGTCGTCCTCAGCCAGCCGGGGGTCAAGCAACTTGAGCGCCACCGTTCGGCCAAGCGAGAGTTGGGTTGCCTGATAGACAACGCCCATGCCTCCAACGCCTAGCTGCGCTTCGATCCTGAAGTCGCCGAAGTCGGACCCCACCAGGGGATCAACGGGCTGCATGCGGCCCTCCTCGGCCTAGGACCGTGTCAGACAAAACGGCATAATTGTTGATTCATGGGTCGACTCGTCAAGAGTGGAGAGTTCGCTAGCCTCGGCGAGCAGCTTACCGCCGCAGTGCTCGAGCGCGACCTCCCCGACGACTGGGTGATCATCGCGAATCGCGAGCTGCCGGGAAGGGAGACCGCCCGGGAGATCGACTTCGTCGTCGTAGCCCCCAACCATGTCTTTCTCCTCGAGGACAAGTACTGGAGCGACCTCATCCAGGGAAATGACTACGCCTGGGTCTTGTCGAGCGGCGAGACCACTCGAAGTCCTATCCAAAAGGTGGAGGAGGCAAGCAAGAAGTTCTCGAGTCTCATGGAAGCCGCCGCGCCCGGGATCATGAATCGTTGGCGAGGCAAACGGCTTGTCCAGGGGTTTGTGGTCCTAAGTCACGCGACTGCGCAGCCCGACATTTCAGATCCTCGAGCCCAGAGTCGGGTGATCAAGTTGGGCGAGATCGTCCAGCGCCTCCTCAAGGCAGATCGGCAGGGAGGGGAGACCCTAGGTGGGGATCGCGAACAGATCCTCAAGCGCCTGCTGGATCTGCCTGGTCGGCCTGAAGTACCGAGCCAGATCGCCGATTACCGAGTTATCGAGGTTCTCGAGGTCCTTCCGACTTCCTGGCTGTTGCGTGCGCAGCACGAGGACGGGACGGAGCGAACCCTCCGTCTTATTCCTAAGCTCGCTACTGCCCTTCCCGATCGTGCCGAAGAGACACGCAATGCGCGTATGAGGGAGTACGACACCCTCAAGCGGCTCGGCGAGCTTCATCTCGCACCAGAGGTGGAGCCCTACTTCACTTGGGGGATTGACGACTACTGGGTGGTCCCGATGCGCCCATTGCTGGGTCAGACGCTTCGAGCTGCCAACTTCGTACGACAGCCTAGCCAGCAGGAAGCGGTCGGCGGGACGGTCGCCGCTTACGAGAGTCTGAGGCGCGTCCACGAGGAAGGAGTTGTTCATCGGGCTCTTTCCCCTGACCGCGTGCACCTGCTTGCGTCTGGGGCCGTAGCCTTCTCTGGCTTTGTGGCTGCGCGCTTGGTCGGCGCGGCGACAATTGCGTCTAGGGTTGGGGGGCTCGTGGAGTCAAGCGGGTACATAGCGCCCGAAGCCAGGACTGATCCTTCCTTCGCAGGACCTCCCGCCGATGTCTATGGGTTGGCGGCCAGCTTGTTCATGTGGATCACCGGATACGACTTCGATGACCCGGTGGAAGAGCCCCCACGGCTGGACGAACTTCGCGATGATCTGGCTAATTCAAACGGCTCGGTCATGACAGGGCTGTTCGCGCAAGCGCTCGGTGAGGATCCGCTACATCGTCCGACCCCGGAAGAGATTTCGCTTGGGTTGATCTCGGAATGAAGGTCAGCACGATCTTGGATCAGATCGATCTTGGAAGCATGGCGCTTCCCGAGTTCCAGCGCGGCTACGTATGGAATCGCGATCAGGTCCGCAGCCTCATGGACTCGCTGTATCGGCGGCATCCGGTCGGAGGCCTGCTGGTGTGGGTCACCAAAACCGAGGGCGCCCACGCCCGCGGCGACGCACCCCTCGCGCCAGGATCAGTGAAGCTGCTCCTCGACGGCCAGCAGAGGATCACTTCCCTGTACGGGATTATCCGCGGGGAGCCTCCGAGGTTCTTCGACGGTAACGCCGCGGCGTTCACGGGACTCCATTTCCATCTCGATGACGAAATCTTTGAGTTCTACACGGCTCAGAAAATGAAGGGGAACCCCCTGTGGGTGGACGTGAGTGCGCTGATGAGGATGGGCAGCGGGGAGAGGCGATTCGTCGGTTGATGGACCTGCCAGAGCTGGCCCCTTCGGTCACGACCTACATCAATCGCTTGAATGCGATCGACTCCATCAAGGCTGTGGACCTTCACATCGAGGAGGTGGCAGGTGAAGACATGACCATCGACGTGATGGTCGACATTTTCAACCGCGTCAACAGCAGCGGCACGACCCTCACCAAGGGCGACCTCGCCCTCGCCAAGATGTGTGCCGAGTGGCCCGCAGCTCGCCAGGAGATGTCTCGTCGGCTCGCCAAGTGGGAAGCCGCGGGCTTTCAGTTTCGGCTGGACTGGTTTCTACGGACATCAACGCCATCCTTACTGGAGAGGCCCTCTTTTCCGCCTTGAAGGACGTTGGTGTCGAGGAGTTTCCAGGGCGGACTCTCTAAGGCTGAAAAGCGAATCGACGCTCTTCTCAATCTGATCTCAAGTCGACTTGGTCTCGATCACGACCGAGTCTTGGGTAGTCGCTACTCCTTCCCGGTAATGGCTCGCTATCTCGATGCCAGAGCCGGCAAGCTTGGGGACCATCGCGAGCGTGATCGCTTGCTGTACTGGTACGTGCACTGCTTTCTCTGGGGCCGCTACACGGGGTCGACGGAGACGGTTCTCAACCAGGATCTAGACGCGATCGAGGAGAAGACGGTGCTCTCGATCGGCTTATCGATCTGCTTCGCCGAGATCGGCGCGACCTGCGAGTGCGTGGGGACGACTTCATAGGCTTCAATCGAAGCGCCCGGTTCTATCCGCTCCTGTACATGCTTACCCGGGTCTGGAAGGCGCGCGATTGGGAGACAGGGGTGGAGCTCTCGAGCCAGCTTCTCGGAAACCTCAACTCGCTTCAGATGCACCACATCTTTCCAAAGCATCTGCTCCGAGTTGCGGGACGCGACAAGTCTGAGATAACGCGGTTGCGAACTTTGCGTTCCTCACCCAGGAGACAAACATCCGCATCTCCAATCGGGACCCCGCGCAATACCTCCCTGAGTTCGTGACGAAACAGCCCGGCGTTCTGGAGTCGCACTGGATACCGATGGAGCGCGACCTCTGGAAGGTTGAGCGGTACGACGATTTCCTCATGGAACGCCGGCGTCTTCTGGCGGAGGCGGCGAACGAATTCCTGGAGAGTCTCTACCACGGCTCCATGACCGAGCCCGATATCGATGCCCATTCTCGACCGCCAGTCCACTATGCCGCCTGGCGGATTGGGGTCGCCTGACGAGGAGGCGATCATCGAGGAATGCCTGATCTGGATCGCGGAACGGGGTCTGCCCCCGGGCGAGGTGATGTACGAGCTGACCTCGGAGTCGGGCGAGGCGCTAGCGGTGCTCGACCTCGCATGGCCGAATGGGCTACAGGAGGGCCTTAGTCAGCCAGTTGCGCTGCTCATTGATGAAGGTCCGGAAACAGAGGAGGCAGCGAATCAGGCTGGCTATCGGTTCTTCACCTCGATCGACGAATTCCGCGCGTATGTGTTCGACCAATCCTCCCGTCCACGGATGACGATTCGGTCTCGGCGAGCGACGGAAGCGAGACGCCCCGGCCGGCAAGGACCACAACTTCGAAGACTCACGATGAGGTTCGGCGGAAGGTGCACACCGACTTCCTAAGGGCGGCCGTGGACGACCTCGAGACGCGAATCCAGCAAGTCGATCCTGCAATCCGGATCGAACACCACCGCGGGAGCTATCACGCTGTCTATCTGGGCTCAACACGTCTCTTTGGCTATTACTTCACAGCCGATTACATCTATTCGTTCTTTCCCCGCGTGGCTGAGGAAGAGGAGGAGCTCCTCCGGGAGGAGCTAACGCAAGCCGACACTCTCCAGCGGAACGGAGGCGGCCTGCGCTTCCACGTCGTGAATGAGTCGGATCTTGAGCTTGTGGTGCGGATCGTGGCCGCCCGGGTGACGCAAGGGGCGATGGCGTGACGGTAATCGAGAACCCGGTCATCAACTCCCCGTTCGACCCGCCATCGAGGCACTTCGTATTCGATGACCTAGGTATCACCGACCAGATCGCAACCGGCCGGCGCACCAGCTCGTACTTCATTCCAATTCCACCTCCAAAGAAGCAGGGCGGGCAGGCCGTTCTCTCAACCTCTTGGACCGCCGAGAGAATCCGAGAGAACGATTTCATCAACAACGTCCGTTCAAGGGTGACGGCCTGGCGGGAAGGCGGCCACACGGGTGTGACGAACACGACTCGAGCCTTATTGAGTCACTGGGTGGACCCCGACCGCGAGAGGCGACTCTTCTTCTGCCAAGTGGGAGCGGTGGAAGCCGCCATATACCTCGCTGAAGTGGCACCGCACACGGGGCAAGCCTGGATTGAGAACGAGTTGAAGGCTAAGAACGGAGAGCACAATCCGGGCCTCTACAGGGTGGCTCTGAAGATGGCCACGGGTACGGGAAAGACTGTGGTCATGGGCATGCTCATCGCCTGGCAAGCCCTGAACAAGATTGCCAATGCGCAGGACGCACGCTTCTCGGACACGTTCTTGATCGTCACCCCAGGGATCACGATCAAGGATCGGCTTTAAGATCCTTCTGCCCAACGACCCCAACAACTACTACCGCGACCTTGACCTGGTGAGCCCCGATCAGCTGTTCGCCCTAAACCAAGCGACCATCCTGATCACGAACTACCACGCGTTCGTCCGTAGAGAGGAAGTTCCAGGCCGCAGCACTCTACCAAGAAGGTGCTTGCCGGGCCGGGAGGCGGCACGTCCCCCGTTTTCCGCGAGACACGAAGGTGAAATGATTCACCAAGTATTCCGGGGACTGGGAAACAAGAAGAACATCATCGTCTTGAACGACGAGGCAGACCACTGCTATCGGCCGAGGCCTCTCACAGCGAGGGGCGAGCACTCGAAGGCGGAGGAACGCGAGAAAGCTCGAAAGAACAAGAAGGCAGCTCGAGTCTGGCTCGACGGCTTGCACGCAATCAAGAAGAAGATTGGTCTTCGGGCTGTATTATGACCTCTCTGCTACCCCATTCTTCCTGCCCGAGGGGCTCTGGGTTATGCCGAAGGGCACGCTATTTCCCTGGGTCGTGGCGGACTTCAGTCTGATGAACGCAATGGAATCGGGGATCGTGAAAATTTATCGCGTTCCCGTTTCAGATGACCAGATGACCGGAGACATGCACACATACCGCAACCTCTGGGCACGCATCCGCGACGACCTCCCAAAGAAGGGCCGCGCAACGGAGGCGGTGAGCAGGCGTCCCAAAGCTGCCCAAAGAACTCGAGGGGGCCCTGGTCAGCCTGTACGGCAACTACGAAAAGGCGTATCGACTATGTAGAAGAAGAGCCGAAGCAAGGGGTGCCGCCCGTATTCATCGTTGTTTGCCAGAACACGAACATCTCGAAGATCGTCTATGACTGGATCGCAGGGTGGGAGAAGCCCATCGAGGTCGGCGGCGAAACTGTTGTTGTGCCCGGGAATCTTGAACTCTTGAGTAATGAACAGGGTGGAGACTGGCGTGAGAGGCCCAATACCTTGCTGATCGACTCGGCTCAGCTTGAGTCAGGGGAGAGCATGACGGCCGACTTCAAGCGGATTGCGGCTCGGGAGATCGACGAGTTCAAAGACGAGTATCGAGCCCGATTCCCTGATCGAGACGTCGAGGCGTTAACCGATGAAGACCTTCTTCGTGAGGTCATGAATACGGTGGGCAAGCCCGGCCGGCTGGGGGAGCACCTCAAATGCGTCGTCTCAGTTGCAATGTTGACCGAAGGCTGGGATGCCAACACCGTCACCCACATCCTTGGAGTCCGGGCATTCGGCACTCAGCTGCTCTGTGAGCAAGTAGTCGGGCGAGGACTGCGTCGGATGTCGTATGTCCCCAATGACTCTGGGATGTTCGATCCGGAGTACGCGGAGGTTTACGGCGTACCTTTCAGTTTCATTCCCGCGGCTGGATCGGCGGACCCGAAACCGCCGAAGCCAATACATCGCGTACGAGCGATGGAGGACCGAGCTCGCTTGCAGATCTGGTTCCCGCGGGTAGTGGGGTATCGATATGAGCTTCCGACTGAAACCCTGACTGCCACATTCACGGAAGACTCGCGGATGGTGCTCTCGACCGCCGAGGTACCGACTCGGGTCGTGATGGATCCCATTGCGGGGACGTCCGTCGTTCACGATCTCGAGGACCTGAAGAAGAGACGCAAGCAGGAGCTAGCCTTTCACATTGCGCGAGCAACCCTAGATGGCTTCCTAACGGACGATGAGGGAAATCCAAGGCCTTGGTTGATGCCGAGCCTTGTCGCTATCACAAAGCGCTGGCTGGAAGAGTGCGTAACATACAAGGACGGGACTTTCCCTCAGATGCTCTTCTTCATCGGGTGGACGCTGGAGGCCGCTCGCAAAATCTACGGATCTATCGTGACTGGAACCGCGGGCGAGAAACGGCTCATTCCAATCCTGCGGGCATATGAGCCACATGGGTCGACCTCGTTCGTTAGTTTCGACACGACGAAGCCCGTGTACGCGACGGATGAGAACAAGTGCCACGTCAATTACGTGGTTGCAGACACGGATTCTTGGGAGCAGAAGCTGGCCGAAGCGTTGGAGTCGATGCCGGAGGTCGCTTGCTACGTGAAGAACCAAGGCCTGGGGTTCATGATCCCCTACACGTACGAAGGGAATTCTAAGAACTACCTACCGGACTTCATCGTCAGGATCCACGACGGCAGCGGCAATCCGCTGAACCTGATTGTTGAAGTGACGGGTGAGCAAAAGAAGGAAAAGCAAGCCAAGACCGAGACGGCACGCGAGTTCTGGGTGCCTGCCATCAACAACCATGGAGGATTTGGTCGCTGGGCTTTCTTGGAAGTCTTGGATCCATGGGACGCTGTCAGCGTGATTAAGTCTACGCTATGGCGCCATAGCGCCGGCGGAGGTCTGACCCCTGCCCCCCGTCGAACGAGAGCCTCGCGCCGTTCCTGTCAAGGCCACCAAACACAAGGGGCGACGCGCACCAATATCCCAACCGCCGAGTTGAGTCCTTCGCCGTGGAAGACGAGCGCAAGCCGATACTTTCCTCTATCCGCGGGATACGTCCCTTGATCCGCAGCTCGTGTGGAAGGGAAAGGACGAACAGGACCGGACCGACTTGAGGTACCGGCTGTGCCGATCTATATCCAGGAGACGATCGAGCCTCGGGTTCTAATCGAGGATCTGCGAAGGCAGTCGAAGGCATCGACAGAGGACGGCCAAATCAGGTTCTTCGACTCCTTCGAAGGGATGGAATTCGAGGAACGAGTCGACTTTTATCAGCACTCAGGGAAGTGGACCAACCGTATGATCGTAGGCGACTCCTTGCTTGCGATGGGCTCACTCGCCGAGAAGGAAGGCCTTAAGGGCAAGGTTCAGATGATTTATGTTGACCCCCCCTACGGCATCAAGTTCGGCTCGAACTGGCAGGTGTCCACTCGAAAACGCGACATTAAGGATGGCCGGCCAGAGGATACTTCGCGTCAGCCGGAACAGGTCAATGCCTTTCGAGACACTTGGGAATTGGGTATTCACTCCTATCTCAGTTACTTGAGGGACCGCATCAGATTGGCTCATGATTTGCTTACGGAATCCGGTTCCCTCTTTGTTCAGATGACACAGAAAATGAGCATCTGGTTCGGAGTCTCCTCGACGAGGTATTCGGCTCCGAGAACTTTTGCGCTCAGATCACGTATCAGAAGACAGCAGGGATGAGTAGCCCGGTCGCGAGGGTCAACGTTCTGGCTTCTGTAGCTGACTTCGTCCTTTGGTACGCGAAGGATCGAGAGAAGGTGAAGTACCGCCAGCTGTATCTTCAGAAGGGGTCGTGGACAGGTACTTGGCGCATGGCCACATCGAGCTGCCCGACGGAAGCAGGCGGCGCATGCAGGCTGGAGAGTGGGCGGATCCTCCCACGGGACCCCGTCCCTTTCGTGTATTACAACTCGACCTCGACCGGCTATCGGAACGCTCTCGAAGTCCTTCACATTCGAGGGTCAAGATTCTTGTCGAGGGAAACCTCCATTGGAAAACGACGCCAGAAGGTCTGGCTCGCCTTGTTACGGCGAACCGCATCGCGAGGACTGGTTCAGCGCTCGGTTACGTTCGGTTTTTGCGACGATTTCCCCGTCGCACCCTTGAACTCTGTGTGGACAGACACTGCTAGCGGGGGTTTCGCGGAAGACAAGATCTACGTTGTGCAGACATCCATCAAGGTCGAGAACGTTGCCTGCTCATGACAACCGACCTGGCGACCTGGTGATCGACCCCAACATGCGGCAGCGGAACAACCGCCTTTGTGGCAGAGCTGTGGGGTGTCGATGGATCACGGTTGATACGAGTCGCGTGGCGTTGGCCCTGCACGGACCAGGCTGATGACCTGCCGATACCCTACTGACGTCCTCGCCGACTCGCCAGAGGGACAACTGAGGGAGGCTGAGTTCTCAGGACAGGCGTCACCGGCTCCGACAGAACCCAGCCAAGGCGAATTGAAGAAGGGTTTCGTCTATGAACGAGTCCCGCATGTGACACTAAAGGCGATCGCGAACAACCCTGCGATCAAGGAAGGAGCGAGCCGCGTTGATATCGAGGCAGCCATCGCTCAGCTGGCGGACACGGAGCCGCTCTACGACCGGCCGTACCTGGACCCTAAGGTGGTTCGCGTCAGCGGCCCCTTACCGTCGAGAGCCTTTCTCCGCACCGAGTACTAGATCCGGTACCCAGGAGTCTGTCTCGAAGGGCGTACGGGACTTCCACAAGTACGTTGAACATGTCATCGCGAACCTGCGAAGTGCGGGCGTCCAGAACACGGTAAAGGGGGAGCGGCTCCCTTCGCTCGCTTGGAGCCCTGGCCGGGTGGTGTCTACGTCCAAGCCGCGGGCGAGTACAAGGAAAACGGCGCGACCCGGACGGCAGCCATTCTGTGTCGGCCCTGAGCACGGAACGGTCGGAACCGAACTCGTGCGCGGCGCCGCCAAGGAGGCGATCAAGTTCGCGGACTTGCTCATTGTGTGGGCTTCGCATTTGAGGCGCTCGTCAGTGAGGAGTCCAGCAAGATAGGAAGCTAACGATTCTCAAGGCCAAGATGAATCCGGATCTTCAGATGCCAGAGCTGCTAAAGAAAACGGGAGCCGGAAAATCTTCATGGTTTTCGGCGAGCCGGATGTCGAGATTCGATCGCAAGACGACAAACTCATCGTGGAGCTGCTGGGGATCGACGTGTACGACCCGACCACGGGAGTAGTCCGGAGCCACTCGACGGACGACATCGCGTGTTGGTTCATCGACACCTCGTACGACGGCGAAAGCTTCTTCGTTCGCCACGCCTACTTCGTTGGCGAACGATCCGTACGAGAAACTCAAGCGCGCGCTCCGGGCCGACATCGATCGGAGCCTGGGCGTCCCTCTACTCAACGACCAGTCGACCATTTCCCAGACCCGACCAGGCAAGGTTGCGATCAAGGTCATCAACCATTACGGCGACGAGATTCTGAAGGTTTATGAAGTGCCGGGCGCATAGCTCCGCGTCTCTCGGAGTCACAGACTGTTGCGGCCTGCGGCTTCGAGGGTGGGGGAATAGCGTTTAAACTGGTCACCTTCTCCGTACAGAAATATCGAAGCCTCAAGAAGCTGAAAGGCTTCGGCTCGGCGACCTCACGATTCTGATAGGTCCCAACAACGAAGGGAAGTCAAACATCTTCCACGCCCTAGTTGCTGGCATGCGGCTATCGACGGTGGGGACGCACGACGGTTGGAAGACGAAAGCTCCGCGCCCGAGCGGCATCCTTTGAGGAGGACTACCAATGGGAGCGAGACTATCCGGTGTACAAGATAGGCAGCCGGACGGCAAGACCATCTTTGACTTTGAGTTTGAACTGACCGAGACGGAGCTCAAGGACTTCAAGAAGGAGATCAAGAGCTCCTTGAACATGCTCCTCCCTATTCGGTTGACGATCGGGCCAGCAGGTTCGCGTAAATTCAGGTTCGAAAGAAGGGCCCTGGCGGAGAGCTCCGACGGCAAAGCGGGACGCAATTGCCCAATTCGTGGGCAGCCGCCTACAGTCAATATGCGCCTTTAGTTCGAACCGCCGACGCGGCAACGAGAATCGTCGACGACATGATATCGAAGGAGCTAGCGGTAGTAGAGAGAGGCAGGGAATATCAACGAGCCGTTTCCAAGATACGCGATCCGAGAAACCGATCCTTGAGGGCTTGGGTGAGACGATCCGCAACACCCTCAGGACGTTCCTACCAGAGGTCGCTGGCGTTGAGCTCCAAGTGCCGACAGAGGAACGTTTCGGCGCCTTGCGGCGGTTCTCAAAGGTCATTGTTGACGACGGGACTGCAACGGAATGACGGCTAAAGGGTGACGGAGTGCAAAGCCTGGCCGCGATCTCACTGATCCAGCATGTTTCGCAAGAGGTCGCCGGTGGACGGGAGCTCATTCTCGCGATCGAGGAACCCGAAGCCCATCTCCACCCAAGGGCCATTCACCAATTGCGCTCGGTCCTGGAGGAGATTGCCAGTGTTCAACAAGTGGTCGCTACGACTCACAGTCCTCTACTTGTTAACCGAGCTGACCTCTCCAACAACATCCTTGTCGTGGGCAGCAAGGCAGACCGGCCGAGTCTGTTCAGGAAGTCAGGGAGGTTCTGGCGTCCGGGTATCTGACAATCTGCAGTCGGCTTCGCTGGTGCTGGTGGTTGAAGGGTCATTGGACCGGACCGCCTTGGTTTCGTTACTGAGCATGGCATCCTCGAAACTCTCTCATGCCGTAGGGGAGGGAACACTAGCTGTCGAGGCGCTGGCGGGCGTGGGCAACCTGCCTTTCAAGCTGACGCAGCTACGGGACGCTTTATGCGTCAGTCATGTCTTCCTTGATGCCGATAGGGCTGCGTTTGAGTCAGCGAAGAGAGCTGCCTCGGAGGGCCTCCTTGAGCCTTCCGATCAAACGTTCGCGACATGCGCAGGTCTGCCCGAGTCTGAGTCGGAGGACATGTACTATGTCGATATCGACAGAAAGATGATGAAGAACAAGTACAACGTCTGTTTGAGCACAGCGACGTTTCGATCGAACAAGGGTAAGTGGGCCGAGCGACTCGAACGGGCGTTTAAGGCCGCGGGCCAATATTGGGACGAGTCTGTATGTGCTGAGGCGAAGGCGCAGGTCGCTGACTGCGTGGTAGCTGCGCCCGAAGAAGCGCTCCACTCGCAGAGAAGGAGCGCCTTCGACACTCTGGTCGAGTGCTGGAGGAGAAGCTAGGTGGCTAGTGCTCACGAAGGTGAGTGCGGGTGGTTCTCCTGGCCGGTCCCGGATCGGACCATTGGGGACTCCATCCACAGGTACTAGCATGACCAGCGAGCTTTCGACTCTGGAGCAGCTTTGAACAATGCCGGAAGCCATGCCACTGCTGGGGCGACTGGCTAAATAGGACCGCTCACTCGGAAGTGTGACTGTCCGCCTTCAAATACCCCATCGAATTCCTCGCGATTGCGCCGCGACCGTCCTTAAGAAGCGCATCTAACAACGGACGCAGTGCGGTCGCGTCGAGAATGTCGGTTGTAACAGCCTGAGCGGCATCGTCGCCCAGGAGGTTACGAAGCGGCAGAGGAGGGACCTGACCGGTGAGCCATGAGGAACTGCAGATTGCCGCAACGGTCATCCCAGCTCGAATGACGGTCGCGAAGATCGCGAAAACGATCACGGTCCGCTGCGGGAAGGTGATCCGCTCTCCTAAGAATACCCGAATTGATTGGTTCGGTGTATTGGATGAGGCTATCGAGCTCCTCGCGAATGCAGGGGACCATCCAGCGCTCGAACCAACGAGTGGCAAACATGCCCTGAAACCCCTCCCAATCGACAAGGAGGAGGTTGGTCTTGTCCGCTGCGTCGAATGCTCCTTTCTGAAAGCCGGCCGAGGAGATGAGCAGTCGAACGTTGCCTCCGCCATCTGCTATCACCGAGCGGAAGGAATGCACAGTGGCCTTCGGAACGCGCTTTCCCCAGAGCTTGCATTCGATCAGGAAGATGCCCGGCGGGGTTGTTGGATCTACCGCAAAGACGTCGATGTTGACCGAGCCGCGCGCCGTGACGAGGGGATGATCGACCTCCGTAAGGTACCCGGACTCCGCCAGGATGCGGCCGACCGATCGCTGTAGATCTGCGAAGATAAGGAGGGTCGCCTCGATCATGCCAATCATTCGACTCCTAAGTTAGTTCTGGAAGCGACCTTCGGCCCCGGCAGGGAAATTCAGCTAGCGCGAGTCCGCCTCGCCTAACCTTGTTGGGTACCCAGACGCCGAATCGAATGGTGACAGTAGACATGAACCGGGATGGTTAGATGGACCCTGTCGATGACAACGTTGTGGTAGCGCACCCGGTGACCAGCAAGAGCGTCGACGACAGCAACCCTCTGGCCGTCGAGCCGGCGCAGTCAGGGCACTGTTCTGCCAGCCGCTCTTTCTCCGCTTCATAAATCTCACACACTTCGATATCCTCGCGAGCCAGCCTCCTAGCCAGGGCTCGCACATACCAGGTGTTGAACTGGGTCACCCCAAATCTGCGAGCCAGCGCTGCCGGGTTGTGATGTCGGACGAACGGCCTTCCTCCCCTCATGGCCTCTTCGCGGAGATTCCAGTACGGAGGATGTGCGAGGGCCTCAGCCAGGGTCTCCCCATTTCCGTGTGCTAGAGCCTCCTCAATCGCTTGCGTGTAGATGGCGAGGCCGGCATCTGTAAGACCGGGATTGCGCGGACGATAGGGCCCTGGGTCGATGCTCGCCTCCTCCGCCCTGAATTCAGCGAGCATTACCGCGCGAGTCTCATCATCAAGCTCCTCGAACACGAACACGAACTCGATGCTAGTCGCGTGCTTAGAGCGAAACACGCGGCTCGCGGTGGAGGGCCACTCCGCCCAGCCGGAACCGTTGTCTCGCTAGACTCGGGCTGCCAAGTTATCGATCTGGGAGGCTTCGAATGACCAAGTTCGTTTA
>CAVZYX010000001.1:0-5441 GCA_963779645.1 uncultured Actinomycetes bacterium | reverse complement strand
CCTCCGGGCCAATCCGAACAAGCCAGGACGTTGAAGGATTCAGGCCCCGCTCAACTGCCCGATTGCGCCCTCCCCCACCGGGCTGAGCATCCCGATGACCTTCGCGGGTCTCGGCGGCAGGTGCATTGAACGAACGGGTTGGGCATACCTCTACCGGTTACGGTCCCCCGAAGCTGATCCACTGGTCCGACCGGGAGCGCCGAGTTGCGAACCGTCCCGCTACGGCCCCAGGTTTGGTGCCAGGGCACGACCCATTGCGATCCGACGAGCCGCAAAGCAGGATGTGGTCGCGGTCGAGGCAGGACGCGCTCCGGTTGAACAACACGGCACGGTCCCCAGCCTGTCTTGGTTAGGGCGAGCTTCAGCACTGGGAGTCTCCACGGGTGAACGGCGTCGAATCAGAGCAAGGGGGATACGTCTTCATCAGTTATGCGCGGGTAGACGGCTCGACGGAAGCACGGCGCCTTGAGCTTGAACTCCGCCGTGCTGGCATCTGGACATGGCGTGATACTCGGGACATCGATCCTGCGGGCGACTACACATCCGAACTTGAAGCCGCGATCCATGCGGAGAGTCGTGATCGTCTGCATTACGCGAGATTCAGCTCGCAAAGACAGCTTCATGCGGCGGGAAATTGCTTACGCACTGCAATGCGGGAAACCAATCGCAGTCGCCAGACTCGTTCCAGTCCCGCCACCAATCTCTGTCGCCACGCACACCTTTTTTGAACTCTATAAGAACTGGGATCAGGAAGTCCGCTCACTAGCTCGCTTCTGCCGGCGTCGATCCTCCTCGAACACTTCAGTGGAGAATCCGACAATCCGTTTCCAATACCTCCAACGCGTTTACCGCGATGTCGTTCGCTATCTCGATAGAGCAGTCCTGCGTCCACTGGGAGTTCGGGACTCACGCTTCCTTGAGGTCAAAGGGTCCTTCGCTGCGTCGGGATCTGAGACGACGACCGACAGTGACGTGCTCTCGCCAAGGTTCTACCGCTCGCTCGACCCCCAGGTCTCGATACTCAAGTGTCCGCGTGAGGCCTTCGCTGAATCTAGAGGGCGCCTGGCGATTATCGGCTCGGCCGGGTGTGGGAAGACCGTAGCGCTGATGGCGCTCGGTAGAGATCTGGCGAGCGAGGCGCTTCTAGAGGAGGAGGAACCGATACCGTTGCTGGTTTCTGCCGCAACCTGGAAAGGCGACGTGGCCTGCGATCTGCAGGGCTGGCTCGCCGCAGAAGTGCCCTTCTTGGCGGATGAGATCGTAAACCTGATCGAAGCCAACCGAACTGCAATTCTTGTCGACGGACTGGATGAGGTCCCGGCACTTGTCGTAGACCAAGCGGGCGGCCGGAAGTACACGCCGCGGGCCGACCTAATAGCTGCGCTTCCAACTACCGCGCCGCTCGTCGTCACTCTTAGAGCGCGGGAGTACGAAGAATTCGCGGCGCAGCTCGGTATTCGCAGTGTGTTGGAGCTTCTGCCCTTAACGAATGCTGAGGTTGAGGCCTATGCCGCCTCTGTACCCGTCGCCGCGAGCCTGCTGAAGAAGGAGAAAGAACTCCGAATCGCCGCGGAATCCTCTCATTCTTAGCCTTGTCTGCTACGCGTTGACCGAGTTGGGTGTAACAGACTTTGCCCGGGAAGAGTCGATCGAGACCCGCGACGCTGTGTTCGGTAAGTATGTGGAAGCGCGGTACGTCCGTGAGTCGCAACGATTCAGCCCTTCTGGCGGATCCCCCCTTCCCTGTCCGAAGTCTATTCTATCCTAGGTCTGCTCGCCATGCGCGACGCCGGAGGTGGAGGAAACCGAAACTTATTTGAGTACGATGATGTCCTGCGCGCGAGTGGCGGGCGCGCCGAGGTTGTTCAGTTTATGACCGATATCGAATACCTCGTACCGTCGGGACTTGCACTACGGTTCTTTCACATGGCACTTCGTGACCATTTCGCGCTCGCCGAGGCGCGAGTCGCACTCTCGAGTTCGATCCCAACTGTCCGCGACTGGGCCGCATGGGCTCTGTGGCAAATACCGGACCCGCGAGCGGTTGACCTTCTAATCGCAGCGTTGAGCGATCCGTATCCCTATGCAAGGGGGAGCGCAGCTAGTGCTCTAGGGAGGATCGGCGATCCTAGAGCGATTCCCGCACTTCGGGCCATGTCGTCAGACACCACAGAGGTGTTAAGTACGTATGGCTCATCAATTGCGGATGTTGCCGCATGGGCTATCGCCGCAATCAACAATCAGCGAACGCCCGAAGGCGGATCGGATCCTGCGGCACCAGATACTGTAGAGTATTAGCATGCCTGTGGTTTTCAATGTCTCGGTTGACTTGGGCGGGCGCGTCTCTCCGCATGCTTTCGGCCGCGATCTCGGACTTGGCAGTAGTCGCCGATGTCGGACTCGAAGCTGCTGCTTTGCAAGCGGAGACCGATGCCAACAGATTCGTCTTCAACGAGGTGGCGAAACAAGGCCCCCGTGCTCTGCTGCGACTCGCGTCTGAACGACCGCTACAGCTTCGGTACTCGACCCACGAGGACCTGGAGTATCTGCAGCACTATTTGTCTCAGTGGGAGTTCCTGTCCGATCCGGAGTCCGAACTACCGTCCCGCGTACGTAGAAGTATCGCCGCTTCCTCTCTCCTAATTCCATCGCTTGGCGGGTTCGGCCCGAGCCCGCTTGCCGAGTTGGTTAACGCTGTGGTAGCCCACGAAACGGCACAGAGGCTTCCGGACGAGGGTTACGCCATCCGAAGCCTTTCATACACGAACCCGATAAGTATGGAGCTCGTTGCCGCCATCGGCCCGGCTGCTGCCGGAATAGGCTACTTACTATCTGTCCTTCGTACCTGGTCAAGTCGTCGTCACGTGGAAACAGCGAGGGCCAGCGCGGAGGACCGAATGCTCCGGGCGAACCAGAGAGATTTGGAAGACTTGGTCAAGAGGAAGATCCAACTCCGTAATCTTATGCTCGACGGAATAGCGAACGGTGAACTGTCGATCTCGCCCAAAGCGATAGATTCGCTGCTCACGATGGATCTAGCCAAAGCTGCCGATCGGTTGTCCGACCAGAGTTTGTCCTTCGCTCGCGAGGAATCGGCTGACGCTGACGACGACGCTTAAAGGAGGCGGAATGCCCCGTTCCACATCGGGTCTCCGCCTCCGGGTGCGAACTTGCGCTCAAGTACGAAGCAGCGCGCAACCTCACATCGTAAGGTCTCGAATCGAAAGCATGGACCAGATATCTCTGCTATATCGAATTGATGATGGTATTGACAATAGCGTTTAGATCGAACTCGTGAAGCCCCTCGCCCGCCCGGGACGTGATATGAATCGTGTTAGGCCAATTGGCGGAGATGGCGTCCCAGGGAGTCTGAGAAGGAGCGAACAATATTAGTCTGTCCGGCGATGAATCAGCGTCCTCCCATGCATCTGTTGTAGAGGAGAGGGTGATACGGAGGAGGCCATCGTCATGATTCGTTTCCGCTGCGCGATCGGTCCATAAGCAAATCACGCGTCTCTTGCGAGCGATTCCCTTGGCTCGAGAGTCGACTCGTACAGTGTTAATTGCGGACGCGAGCGCGACGAGCCCTTGTGATGGGCCACTATCGTAGTTGTCTGGGTCCGCCTCGAGGGAATATAGAGACTCACGGAAGACGCTCGGTTCCTTCTGGAGGTCGAGGATCCTTGACACCCCGAACGAGCCGTTTGCACCAGAGAAGAATGCGATCCTCGCAGTCAGCCCTTCGATGTTTGCGTTCTTGTTCGCGAGGCCGGAAGCGATGCTCAATATGAATGCGTAAACATCTTGCTTTAGACGCCGGATGAACAGGTTCATAGTGCTTGATAAGTCTACGACGAAGATCACATGGAGGCTATAACCCGGTCTTTGGATCGGTCGTTCACTTCCCAGTTTGTCTCTTACACCGGACACAATGGCGGCCATGGCGGCCGCCTGGCCGTCCTGACGCGAGACGTATTCGTATGGAGTTGACCGAAGCCGAGCGGAGGCTGCGTCCCATCGAGCGATACAGGAACGAGTCTGTTGGTGAGCAGTGCCATTTGTGCCTCGTCCAGCACCCAGTCGCTTGAGACGGAGTGACGCGACCAGAGGACGACGACGGCTGATGCTGCTGCAAGTTCGGCGCCAATGGCTTTCCGGAAGTTCTGACCGCCAAGTAGTCCGTTGTCCCACCAAACAGCGATACCCGACTCGCCGAGCCATTGGGCAATGCGCTTTGCGAACGCCTCGTCTTCCCTGGCGTAGCTCAAGAAGACGGCAGCCATGCGTATCTTAGTCCAGAAGACAACGAAGACTAGAGGCTACCGCGTGGGCAGTTGGCCTGGCCGTGGCCATGGCGCTTGTGCACTGGGCAACGATTGACAAGATTCTAGGCAATATGGTGCCGGAGCACCTCGTGGCGAGTGCCTGATTCTCGCAGCTGTCTTGGCGTATCTGAAAGATCTGCATGAAAAGGAGGCCTAGCGAATATACGTAAGCTGGCGCTCCCAGTCTCCTCGCTGCGCCTCGGGTGCGGAAAAGGTGGGGTCGGCGTGAACGCCCGCCTGTCGTGGTTCATGTTCTCCCGGACGCCAGCAGTTATCAATGTCGAGAATGACTGCCCGAGGTAGGTTCGCTGCGCTTGGAAGAATAATATTGCGCGCGAGGTCGCCATGAACTAGACCCGTGCCATGCAATACGGAGAGCCCCTCGGCCATTGCGTGGGCAGCGTATATGGCTTCGCTACAATGCATATCACCGACGGTAACCTCAGATAGTAGCGTCCCTTCGACATATCGGACAACTCGAAAAAAGTGACGGTCTACTACGCCGAACGCCTCGGTCCTGGAAAGCAAATCTTTGGTCGTGCAGGACGCGAGTAACCGGTCGACCTCCATCACCCGGTCGAAGAAATGACGGCAGCGCACCCGGGTCTCGTCGGCGACTCGGGAGTGCCGATCGGCTGCCGGTAGCACCGGAGCCAGGAACTGTTTTACGACGTACTCCTGGCCGTGGTCTACCGTTCGCCACCAATAGCTGTTGCCTGCGATACGAGTATCAGATTGTCGGCGTCGCAGCAGTGCGTGAAGGGAGGGAGCGTATCGCTGCGGTTCAGGGACGACTGTTGCGCTGGTCATCGTGGTCCGGAGGCTAGTCAGCCCAAGCAGTACGTAGACGTCAGTCCCTTCGACAGTGTCGTGCCGCGGCTTGATCGCGCCCTGGACCGTCGCAATGGGCGGCGTCACTCTGAGGGAGCGGTGACGTGCTGTTGAAAACGGGATCGGACCGGATCGTCAACATCTGATCATCGTCGATTACCCGCCCCAGCGGCACACCTGCACCGGATACATCCTGCCGGGACCGGCTCGTAGGACCGATCGCACAGGACGGCCGGTCAGGCCATTGCGTCGAGTGACGTCGATGAGGCGCCGGACCTTGCTGTC